>CAWCMN010000009.1:797500-1165238 GCA_963796715.1 uncultured Chloroflexia bacterium | reverse complement strand
AATATCAGCTGTACGAGTTGTACCTGGAGCGCGGCGGGGTGCCGGTGGAACGCAAGGAAAAATCGCCCTCCGTCGTGGAAGATTATTGGGATGAGGAAGCATCTTCCTCTCATGTGATGCGGCCGGGGACGGAAGAACGATCCACGGACGTGATGCGTCCGCGCGAGGATCGACACCTTGATTAAGCATGCGAGCGGCGCGGCGTTAGCCCGCCGGTGGTCTCCCACCGGCGGGCTAACGCCGCGCCGCTCGCCTTCCCACTCAACTCGCGCCTCGCCGTCAACGACGCTCGCTTCTCGGCGATCAGCTTCAGCAGCGCCTTCTGCGGATCGGCGAACTTCTTGATGCCCTTCTTCCATCAGCGTCTCTTCCAGCTTCTTCATGTCCACCTTGCCGTCGATCTCGTCCAGCACGCCGCCGGCGGCAGCTTGTCGATCTGGCGGGTGAAGGTGCGGCCGCTCTTCTGCACGGCTTCGTTGGTGGCCGGCGGGTTGGTTTCGATGTCGCTGCCGGCGAACGCCTCGACGTACTTCCACGGCGGATCGTCCGGCTTCTTGGTGCCGGTGCTGGCGAAGATCATCTCCTGCTTGAGCGGCAGTTTCTTGTCGGCCCAGAAGTCCTGGTTCATCTGCCAGATCCGCTTGGCGTTGACGATGCCGACCATGCCCTGGGCCGCGGGCGACAGCGCGGGCACGTGCTTCTCGGTGTAAACGTCGAGCCGGCAGACGAAGATGCTGTAGACGCTCTTGAAGTGCGTCAGCCGTCTGGCGCGCCGCTGCGCCCCGCGCCAGACGGCGTCGCGGGCCGTCGTGATATTGCCGCTCGCGAGAAGATCAGCGTGACGTTGAGCGTGACGCCGGCGGCGCACAGTTCTTCCAGCGCGTCCAGCCCGGCCGGCGTGGCGGGCACCTTGATCATGCGGTTCTTGTGGCCCTGCGCTCCATTTCTTGCCCAGCTCGATGTAGCTGCGCGACCCGCTCGGCGATGCGGCAGCGTGACGGCCGGATCTTCCAGCAGCGGGTCGAGCTCGAAGCTGACGTAGCCGTCGTCGCCCTTGCGTTTCCTCCCAGACCGGCAGGAACACCTCCTGGGCGTCGCGGACCAGCTTGTCGGTCAGCTGCCAGGCGATGGCCTCGTCGTCGAGCCCTTCGCGCATGAACTTCGGTCAGTCGCTCGTCGAAGCGGCCGGTCTTGATCAGATCGGAGATGATGATCGGGTTGGACGTGGCGCCGGTGGCGCCGAAGGCGCGGTTGGCTTCGACCACGTCGGGATCGATCGAATCGAGCCAGAGCTTGGTGCCGGAGGCGATCAGCGATTGCAACGGGGTTGATTCAGCCATCGTGCTGCTCCCAAATCGAGGAGGTTACGGGGCGACACCTTGGTGTATTATAGGCACGGGGCCGAGTTCTGTCCGGCAGGCGAAGGAGCCTCCGGATCGTCCCCTGCATCAAGTGAAAGCAGGTGTTCCCCGTGTCCCATCCGATCGCGCATTCTCACATCGAGCCTGATGATCCTGGCGTTCGACTCTCGCCGCTCTTGCCGCGGCGGAGGACGAAAAGCCGGCCAAGGAAGCAGCGGAGCACGCCGCCGACAGCGGCAAGGAGAATCTGACAACCACGACGCACCGCATCACGCTGGACGGTTCCGCGTTTGACTACGAGGCCACCGCCGGTACGCTGGTGGTGAAGGAAAACGAGACCAAACAGAAGGCCAAGATGTTCTTCGTCGCCTACACGCGCAGGCAAGGTCGAGGACCGATCGCGGAGGCCGATCACGTTCACCTTCAATGGCGGCCCCGGCTCCTCCTCGGTCTGGCTGCACCTGGGCGCTCGGCCCCCGGCGCGTCGTGCTCAGCGCGGACGGCGCGCGCTGCCGCCGCCCTATCGACTGGTGAACAATAGGCGAGCTTGCTCGATCTGACCGACCTGGTGTTCATCGACCCGGTCTCCACCGGCTTCAGCCGGGCCGGCCGGCCGAGGAAGCCAAGCAGTTTCACGGCGTCAGGAAGACCTCCGCTCGGTGGCCGACTTCATCCGCCTGTACGCGACGCGTTCGCCGCTGGGATTCGCCGAAGTTCCTCGCCGGCGAGAGCTACGGCACCACTCGCGCCGCCGGCCTGGCCGACTACCTGCAAGACCGTCTCGGCATGAACCTCAACGGCATCATGCTGATCTCGTCCGTCCTCAACTTCCAGACCGCTCCGCTTCGACGAGGGCAACGATCTGCCGTACATCCTTTTCCTGCCGAGCTACACCGCCACGGCCTGGTATCACAAGAAGCTGCCTACGGACCTGCAGGCCGACCGCACGAAGACGCTGGACGAGGCCGAGCATTCGCCCTGAGCGACTACACGCTGGCCCTGATGAAGGGCAGTGCATTGACGGCGCGCAACGCCAGGGTCGCCCGCAAGCTGGCGCGCTTCACCGGGCTGTCGGAGGAATATGTCGACCAGCCAACCTGCGCATCGACATCCAGCGTTTCGCCAAGGAACTGCTGCGCGGCGCGCACAAGACGGTCGGCCGCTACGACAGCCGCTACATCGGCATCGACGTCGACGCCGCCGGCGAGCACTCCAGCTACGATCCCAGCTACGCGGCCGTGCAGGGGCCTTACACGGCCTCGTTCAACAATACCTGGCAAAAGATCTACAATATGTCCGCGAAACGCCCTCCGTATTTTAACGAGTCGCGTGCAGCCCTGGGACTACGGACAGGCGAAGAATCGCTATTTGAACGTGCGCCGGCGCTGCGCCAGGCGATGACGCGCAATCCCACCCTGCGGGTCTTCGTGGCCAACGGCTACTACGACCTGGCCACGCCGTACCTCGCCACGCGCTACACTTTCAACCATCTCGATCTCGACGGCGATTTGCGCAACCGCGTGCGCATGACCTATTACACGCCGGGCACATGATGTATATCGAGAAGAAATCGCTGCACAAGTTGCGTAAGGATTTGGCCGCGTTTTTCCAGGACGGCTGCCCATGAGGCCGGCGTCGCGCTGAGTATGCGAACATTGTGTCCGAGCTGTGAACGGAGCGCAGCGGAGTAAGCAGTGGGCTGCCGCTCACTCCGCTGCGCCGTGCGCGGCTCGGACGGAAGATCTAGTTGCGTTGCTCAATCGCGTAAGGTGCCTTCCACCCACGCAGATAGATACGGCCGTTGGAGATGACCGGCGATGCGGAAATGTCGTCCTTCAGCCGATTGGTCGCCAGCAATTCGAACTTTGGCCCGGCCTTGACCACGCTGATGACGCCGTCGCGGGCCGTCAGGTAAATCTTGCCGTCGGCGTACACCGGCGAGGCACGATGGCGCTGCTTGTGCGTGCTTGCCTCGTATTGTTTGTCGCCGGTCCTGGCATCGAGACAGATCAAGGTGCCATTCTCGCGGCACAGATAAACCAGGCCGTCATGGACCAGGGGCGACGGCACATCCGGGGTGTTGTGCGGTAGACGCCATTGCACCTGGGGACTGCCGGAACCAATCATGCCGGTGGCCGAGGGCTTCAACGCCACCCCGGGCCATTCTTGGCCGAAGGGACAACAATCAGATCGGCAGCGGCGACGGACGAGGCAACGAAACCAAGGGTCCGGTTGCAGTGATCCTTGGGATTGACATCTCCAACCCGCCAGATCTCCTCGCCGTTGTCGAGGCGGTTGCGATGGCGTAGTCATTGCCGTGGGTGATGATAGGTAGGCCTTGTCGCCGTTGTGCCAGACCGCGGGCATCGAGCCCAGCAGGCCCTGGGTGTACGGGTGCTTGGGGCTGAGCAGCACCTCCTCCGAGGTGCCGCTCTCGACGACCCGGCCGGCGTACATGACGACGACCTGCTGGCAGGTCTCGGCGACCACGGCCAGGTCATGGGTGATCAGCATGAGGGCTGCCCCGGTACGCTCCTGGATGGCCTTGATGAGCTCCAGGATCTGCGCCTGGATGGTCACATCCAGGGCCGTCGTCGGTTCGTCGGCGATGAGGAGCTTGGGCTCGCAGGAGAGAGCCATGGCGATCATCGCGCGCTGGCGCATGCCGCCGGACAGCTCGTAGGGATACTGCTTGACGCGTCGCTCGGGAGCGGCGATGCCGACGCTCTTGAGGGCCTCGATGGCCCGGTTCATGGCCTCCCGGTCGCCGACGTGCTGGTGCAGCTTGACCGCCTCGGCGATCTGGTTGCCGATGGTGAAGACCGGGTTGAGGCTGGTCATGGGCTCCTGGAAGATCATCGCGATGTCCTTGCCGCGGATCTTGCGCAGGTCGCGCATGGGCATCGTCAGCAGGTCGCGGCCTTCGAAGAGGGCCGTGCCGCCGGCGATCTCCCCGGGGGGGATGTCGATGAGGCCCATGAGGGTGTATGCGGTGACGCTCTTGCCCGAGCCGGACTCACCGACGATGCCGATGGTCCCGCCGTACGGCAGCGAGAAATCGACCCCGTCGACCGCCTTCACCACCCCGTCCATGGTGTGGAAGTAGGTCTTGAGGCCGTGGACCTCCAGGATGGGTCCGCGGTCGGCCACCCTGGCCGGAGCCGTCGACTGCAGTGTGTCGGTCACAGGCGGGCGCGCGGATCGAGCGCGTCACGCAGGCCGTCACCCATGAAGTTGACGGCCAGCACTGTCAGCACCAGGAACAGGCCGGGGAAGAAGGTCCACCACCAGTTGCCCTGGCTGAGGAAGTTCTGGGCGTTGGACAGGATGTTGCCCCACGTCGGCGTGATGGGGTTGACCCCGAAACCGAGGAAGCTCACGAAGGCCTCGCCGACGATGACGGCGGCGACGCTCAGCGTGGTGGCCACGATGATCGGGCTGATCGAGTTGGGCAGGATGTGGCGGAAGATGATGCGGTAGTCCGACACGCCCACGGCGCGGGCCGCGTCGACGAACGTCTCGCCCTTGAGACTCAGGAAGACGCTCCGCACGAGCCGGGCCAGGCCGGCCCAGCCGAAGACGGCAAAGATCAGCATCACCGTCCACCAGTCGCTCTTGCCCTGGCCGAGGAAGTTCGACACGACCAGGATCACGAACAGGATGGGCAGGCTGAGGAGCACGTCGCAGACGCGCATCAGGATGCCGTCGGTCCACCCGCCGAAGTAACCCGCGACGCCGCCCACGATCGCGCCGATGATCGCCGAGATGACCGACGCCCCGATGCCGATGAGCAGCGAGAGGCGGGCCCCGGTCAGGACCAGCGCGAACAGGTCCTCCTGCAGGCCGCCGGTCGTCCCGAAGGGCCGGAAGTAGGCCGCGCTGAGGCTCGGCGGGCAGCCGGAGCCGGCGTGGTGGGTCGTGCCGGGACAGAACGCGATGGGGTTGGGCACGCTCAGCGGGTCGTACGGCACGAGGACCGGGCCGATGATGGCCGCGCCGATGATGGAGAACAGCAGGATGGTCCCGAAGACGGCCATCTTGTGGCGCAGGAACCGGCGCCAGGCGAGCTGCCACTGGTTCAGCGAGACGAGGCTGACCTCGAAGTCCGTATTGCCGCCCGCCGGCGGGGTCAACTCCTCGATGCTTGCGTCGGTGCCGGTCATGGGGCGCTCAGTCGTACTTGACGCGCGGATCGACGATCGCGTACGCGATATCGGCCAGGATGTTGGCGCCCACCGTGATGATCGCGGTGATCACGAGGATGCCCATGAGCACCGGGTAGTCGAAGGCGTTGGTCGACTCGATCGAGAGGCGGCCCATGCCGGGCCAGCTGAAGATGGTCTCGGTCACGATGGCGCCGCTGAACAGCAGCGGGATCTCCAGGCCGATGTTGGTGATGGCGGGCAGGAGGGCGTTGCGCAGGGCATGGCGGTAGACGACGCCGCGCGGGGCGACACCCTTGGCCTTGGCCGTCTTGACGTAGTCCTGGTCCAGGGCGTCGAGCATGCTCGCCCGGATGAAGCGCGAGTCCCCGGCCACGCTGACCACGATGAGGGTGATCACCGGCAGCACGAGGTGGCCGCCCAGGTCGGCCAGGACCTTCAGCGGCTGGGCGCCGAGCATCGTCCACCAGTCGGACGTGCCGAAGGGCGGGATCGTCCGCGTGTCCCACATGCCACCGACCGGGAACAGCTTGAGGGGCTCCTGGGTGAAGGCGAAGATCAGGAGTAACCCCAGGATGAAGGTGGGCAGGGCATAGCCCACGTAGGTCACCACCGTGAAGATGGTGTCGAAGATGCTGTATCGGTGGACGGCCGCGTAGACCCCTAACAGGAAGGCCAGGATGATCCAGATCAGGTAGGCCAGGCCGGCCAGGAGCACGGTCGCCGGCAGCCGCTGGCCGATGACGGTGGCCACCGGCTCGCCGGTGGTGATGGAGAAGCCGAAGTCACCGTGGAGCATGCCGTTGTCGCCGCCGCCAAGGAAGGCCGGCAGCGCGTTGATGATGGGCGGCTTGTCGGGGCCCATGACGCCCAGCCAGTAGAGGTACTGGATGGGGATGGGCTGGTCCAGGCCCCAGCGCGCCTCGAAGGCGGCGATCTGGGCCTGGGTGATCTTGGGGTTCTGCTCGAATTTCTGGGTCGGCCCACCGGGCGCCAGGTGGAGGATGGCGAAGGTCACCAGGGAGATGCCGAACAGGACGGGGATGGCGAGGAACACTCGCCGTATCGCGTACTTGATCACCTTGCCGCATCCCTCCTTGGAGACACACGTCCCGGATAGAGGGACGGGACCTGCGAGCGGGTCACGCCCGCAGGTCCCGTCTTGCTGTCAGGGTCTGGCCCCGACCGGTCAGGTCGACCGGTCGGGCCGTGCCTGTGGGGCTACTGCTGGAGCCACCAGTCTCCGACGTTCCAGTCGCCGGATTCAGAGGTCGGGTTACCGGTGAAGTTCTGGATCTTGCCGTCGGTCAGCCACACGTCCTTGCGCAGGAAGAGCGGAAGCTCGAACGTGTTCTGATCGGAGGCGTAGAGATCCTGGACTTGGCCCATGGCGGTCTTGATGGTCGCCAGGTCCACGCTGTCCTTGACCGCGTTGTAGGCGGTGTCGAGGGCGGGGATGTTGACCCGCGTCTCGTTGGCGCCGTTGTGCTGGCCGAGGTCGGGGTTCTGGTCCGACACGTAGACGGAGTAGCCGCCCAGCGGGTCGAGTGGCGAGATGTAGGCGTGCTCGGCGACGTCGTAGTTGCCGTGCAACAGGTTGCACTGCGTGTCGGCCGGCGTGCCGTTGTAGGGGCCGAAGAGGATGCTCGACTTGACCGGCGTGGGCACGGCCTTGATGCCGATCGCGTTGAGTTCGCTGGCCACCAGCTTGATGGTGTCGACGCGCACCTGGGCCGTCGTGGTGCAGTAGGTCAGGTTGATCTCCTGCCCACCCTTGGCCAGGATGCCGTTGGCGTCCTTGGTGAAGCCGGCCGACGCAAGCAGCGCGGCGGCTCCGGCGGGATCGGCAGCGGTGTTGCCACCCTCATCCTTGTAGTACCAGGTCAGCGGGCTGATGAAGTTGTTGGTGACCGTGACGTTGCCCTGCAGCGGGCCGGCCGCGATGGCCTGCCGGTCGGTCGCCATCTTCACGGCCTTGATGACCGTCTGCCAGTCGCTGCCGAACTTCTTCTGGAAGGCGGCGTTGTTGTACGCGTGGAGCTCGTAGGTGAGCGAATCGTGGATGACCTGCTCGTTGGTGGGGACCCCGGTCAGGCTCGGGATGTCCGCGTTCTGGAGGTCCTGAGCAAGATCGATCTCACCGGCCGTGAAACCCTTGATCATCAGGGTCGGGTCACCGCCGTAGAGCTTGAAGATGACCTGGTCCAGATACGGCGCATGCAGGTTGCTGCCGAGGCCGATCGTGGCCCAGTTGGGGTTGGCCTTGAAGGTGACCTGCGCGTCGGTCTGGTAGGAGGTCGGGATGTACGGGCCGCTGTAGACGCCCGAGGCCGGGTCGGCCAGGGGGTACAGCTTGGTCGGCGCGTCCTTGACCGCGACGGACTGGATGTACTTGGCAGGAAGGAGGGGCGCCCAAAGGGTCAGGTAGCCCTCGTAGATCTTGCCGAAGTGGACGACACAGGTCGTCGTCCCGGCGCCATCGATGCTGGTGATGTCTTCCCAGCCGGTGGTGCCAGCGGCGAGTCCGGTGTTGTCCTTGTCCATGACCCATTTCCAGGTGGCGATGACGTCGTCGCAGTTGATGGGCGACCCGTCAGACCACGTCATGTTGGGCTTGAGCTTCCAGGTGAGGTCCATCGTCGAGCCGTTGACGACGACGTCGCCGTTGGTGGTGGTCGGGACTTCGCTCGCCAGGTTGGGGATGTAGCCCAGGTTCTGGGTCACGACGACCATGCTGTCGAACGACATGCCGAATGACTCGACGTCGACTTCAGCGTCGTAGTAGTACGGGTTGACGAAGTCCGGCGACTGCCAGTCCGACACGACGACCGTGCCGCCGGTCTTGGCGGCCGCGGTGATCCCCGAGGCGTACTTCGAGTCGGTGATGTCGATGCCGTTGGCCGAGGCGACGGCCGTCGGCGTCGCTGTTGGGGCACCCGGTGTGCCCGTCGACGTGGCCGTAGTGGGGGTCGCGGTGCCGGTGCTGCCGCACCCGGCCGCGACGAACATGACAGAGGCCGCTAACGCTAGCGCCCTGCGAGTCCGAAGACCCATCGGTATTCCTACCTCCTGTGTCCGATGCCGACCACCGGGACGGCGGCCGGTCACCCCTCTGCTCTGCGCCCCGCTATCGCGTCCGCGCACGCGGACGCCTCCCACGCTGGGCCCGAGCGCTGGGGCATTATAGGTATGCCCCGTTGACGGGTGTCAAGGAGCGCTCAGGCGCCAGGACAGGACGTCGCGGTCATAGCCAGGGGTCGCCGGATCGACCGCCTTCCCCCCGTTGGTGACGCGCCGGGCGATCGCCCCGAAGGCCGGATCCCAGGCGATGGGCAGGACGGGAGCCTGGGCCGCCAGGTGCGCCTCGAGCTGGCCGTACGAGGCGGCTCGCGCGGCCGGATCGGCCGTCCGCCGCCCCAGCGCCAGCAGCTGATCGGTCTGCGGATCCTGCCAGCCCCCGAAGTTCGCGTCCCCCGGGTCGGTCGCCGTCGTCGACCGTGATCCCAGCAACCGTCCCAGGGCGTCGTCGGGGTCCAGACCGGCCGACTGGCTGGCCAGGTAGGTCTCGAAGGTGTTGGGGTACTCGAGCGCGTCCAGGATCTCCTGCCCGGAGAGTGTCGCGGCCTGGACGTCGAGCCCGATGCCGCACGCGTGCAGGCGTGTCGCGGCCGCCGTCAGCAGCGCCAGCAGGTCGTTCTGGCCCGGCCGGACGGCGATCGAGGACTGCAGGCGGATGCCATCGCGGGCATAGATCCCGTCGCTGCCGAGGACCCAGCCGGCCGCGCGGAGCGCCGCCTGGGCGGCGCGCGCGTCCGAGGGCCACGGCAGGTCGCCATGGGCGGCCCAGGAGCCGGAGGCCAGCACGTCCGTGGCGGCGAAGTCGTGCGCCGTCGCGGCCGCCGCGGAGAGCGCCTTCGGGTCAAGACACGCGACGAACGCCTGGCGAGCGGCGGGGTCCGCGTAGGGATGGCCCGCGCGGACGTTGAAGACGATGAGGCGCAGTGTGTCAGACGGGCGCGCGGCCACCGCCAGGCGAGCCGACGTCGCCAGGCCGGGGACCGCGTCCGCCTCGACATCGGGCAGCCAGTCGAGGTCACCCGCCTGGAGGTCGGTGGCGGCCACGGACGGGTCGCTGACGATCACGAGGCGGACATGTGCGGGGGCGCCCGCCCCGGGCGACGGCCCCCAGCGGGTGAGCTCGACGGTCTTGCCGGGCACGTCCGCGGCGAGCGTGAACGGCCCGGCCCCCACGGGATGGATCTGCAGGTCCATGAGCGGCAGGGCGGCCGCCTCCTGGTCGGTCCCGGTCGCGGCCAGCACGGACGCCAGCGCCTGGAGCTGTCCGAGCAGGGCGGTGGCGTAGGCCGACGCATCAGGGTGGCCGTCGGCTCCGGGGAACGACGCCGGGTCGGGCGTCGTCACGCCGGCCTGGTGGAGCTCCTGTTCCAGGCTGCTTGCGTAGAACGCCACGTCGCAGCTGGCGGGCGGCGGGGTCTCCGCGCAGGCCGTCGACTCGGTGCCCGCCTGGATGGCATCGAGGAGCGTGCCGACGTGATCCGCCGTGACGCCTTTCAGCCCGGTCAGGAGGCGGGCCACGCTGGCGTCGAGCGCCGCCGCGGGCAGGATCGGCAGCTGGGCCATGACGTCGGTCTCGAGGGGCGCCCAGGGGTGGCGCAAGGTGAAGACGACCTGGCCGGCAGCCGGGGAGGCCACGGCGGCGAGGGCCGCGCTGACCTGGTCGCACAGCTCGCCGAAGGGGCAGTCGGGCGCCAGCGCGAGCTGGTACGTGCGCACCACGTCGGCGGCCGTCACGGGGCTGCCGTCGCTGAAGCGGCGGTTGGACGCGAGCGTGACGCGCCAGGTCAGGCCGTTCGCGGCGACCACCGGCGCCGCCGCGGCCAGGTCGGGCTGGGGCACCAGCCGCGGATCGAGCCGATACAGCCCGGCCTGGAGGAAGCGCTGCACGAGCTGCGTGGCGACGTCGTCGGATGGCACGATGAAGCCCGTCGGGTCGGCCGGCACACCGATGCGGAGCGTGTCACCGGCGGTCGGATCGGAGGCCAGCGGGGAGGGCGGGGCGACCGTCGTGGGGGTCGGCGCCGGGCTGCCACAGGCCAGCACGAGGAGCGCGGCGAGACCGCCGACCAGGGCGCGGCGGCGGCCATGCGTCCGATGGTTCGCCACGAGGCGGCGAGTCTACCCCGCGCCGCGCGTCAGGGGCGGCGGGGATGGGGCGACGATCAGGTCGGGCAGGGCGTCTCGACGCCGGTCATGGGCCGCCAGTGGAGGTCGGGCTGGCGGGCCGCCGTCGCCTCGTCCAGCCGCCGCACGGGCGCCGTGTGGGGGGCCGAGTGCACCAGCTCGGGATCCTCGTGCGCCTCCGCGGCGATGGCCAGCAGGGCGTCGGCGAACGCGTCGAGCGTTTCCACCGACTCGGTCTCGGTCGGCTCGATGAGGAGGCACTCCTCCACGATGTGCGGGAAGTAGATGGTCGGCGGATGGAAGCCCTTGTCGATGAGCCGCTTGGCGACGTCGAGGGTGCGCACGCCGGTGGCGACCTTGAGGGCCTCCCCGCTGGCCACGAACTCGTGCTTGCACGGCCGGTCGTACGGGATCTCGTACGTGTCGCGCAGGCGCGACTTGAGGTAGTTGGCGGCCAGCACCGCATCCTCGCTGACCTCCACGAGGCCCGTGCCGCCGTGGGCGCGCAGGTAGGCGTAGGCCCGCACGTAGACGCCGGCGCTGCCCTGGTAGGCCCGCACCCGCCCGATCGACGAAGGTCGCTCGCCCGGTCGCTCCAGGCGGAACGGACCGTCGTCGTCGCGGACGACGCGCGGGCCGGGGAGGTAGGGCTCCAGCTTCTCGCCGACGCCCACGGGGCCGGCCCCGGGGCCGCCGCCGCCATGCGGCGTCGAGAAGGTCTTGTGGACGTTGAAGTGCATCACGTCGAAGCCGGCCTCGCCCGGCCGGAACTTGCCGAGGACCGCATTGAGGTTGGCGCCGTCCATGTAGGCCAGGGCGCCGACGGCATGGACCGCCTCGAGCAGGTCGATCACACGCGCCTCGAAGAGGCCCAGGGTCGACGGGTTGGTCAGCATGACCGCCGCCGTGTGCGGCCCCAGCGCCGCGCGCAGCGCGTCGAGATCCACGCCGCCATCGGCCGCCGAGGGGACGGTGACCGTGGTGAAGCCGGCCATCGACGCCGTGGCCGGGTTCGTGCCGTGCGAGGAGTCGGGCACGATGACCTCGCGCCGCTCGTGATCGCCGCGGGCCTCGTGGTAGGCGCGGACCATGAGGATGCCGGTGAGCTCGCCCTGGGCGCCGGCGGCCGGCTGGAGCGTCACGGCGCGCATGCCGCTGATCTCCGCCAGCCACTGCTCGGTCTCCCACAGCAGCTCCAGCGTGCCCTGCGCCACGGCGTCGGGCGCGAGCGGGTGCAGGGCGGCGAAGCCGGGCAGGCGGGCGGCCCACTCGTTGAGCTTGGGGTTGTACTTCATGGTGCACGAGCCGAGCGGGTAGAAACCGGTGTCGACCCCGTAGTTCAGGTGCGACAGGTTGACGAAGTGGCGCACCACCTCCAGCTCGTTGAGCTCGGGCAGGGCCGGCGCCGTCGCGCGGCGGTGCTTCGCCGGGATGCCCGCCAGGGCGTTGGCCGGCGGATGCGGGATCTTGTCCCCGCCACGGCCGGGACGCGACAGCTCGGCCAGGGTGGGCTGCAGCGACGGCCCGACGGCCGTACGCGGCCCCAGGTCGGGCGCCGTCCGGGCCGTCTGGCCGCTCGGCTCGGCGCTCATGACCGCACCGCCTGTGGGGCGTAGCGGCCCGGACCGGCCTGCGCGGCGGCATCCTGGGCGTCGTCGGCCAGGATGTCGTGGAGCGCGTCGCCGAAGCGGCGGATCTCCTCGTCGGTGGTCACTTCCGTGGCACACACGAGGAGGGACTCGCGCAGGAGCGGGTCGTCGGGGTACCACGTGCCGAGCGGCAGGCCGGCGAGTACACCGCGCGCCAGCAGCGCATCGTGGACGCGCGCCGCGTCGGGCACGCTGATGGCGAACTCGTTGAGGTACGGCGCCGCGTGGAGCCGCGGTGCGCCCGCCGCCGTCAGAGCATCCTCCAGAAGTCGCGCACGGGCCGCTCCCGCCGCCGCGACGTCGCGCAGGCCGTGCGGGCCGATGGTGGCCAGGTAGACCGTCGCGGCGAGGGCGCACAGCGCCTGGTTGGTGCAGATGTTGCTGGCCGCGCGTTCGCGACGGATGTCCTGCTCACGCGCGCGAAGCGTCATGACGAACGCCCGCCGGCCCTCCGCGTCGGTCGTCGCCCCGACCAGCCGGCCGGGGATCTGCCGCACCAGGGGCTGCGTGCACGCCAGGATGCCCAGGTACGGCCCACCGTACTGCGGGGGGATGCCGAGCGGCTGGCCTTCGCCGGCCGCGATGTCGGCGCCGTAGGCACCGGGCGGGGCGAGCACGGCGAGCGACACCGGCTCGACGACGGCCACCAGGAGGGCGCCGGCGGCGTGGGCCAGGCGGGCCGCGTCGGCCATCGGCTCGAGGAGCCCGAAGGCGTTGGGCTGGCCCATCACGACGCCGGCCACGGGGCGGGTCTGGTCGGCCAGCTCGCGCTCGAGGGCCGCCAGGTCGGTCGTGCCGTCGTCCTGGGTGGGCAGCTCGTCGAGGGTCAACTCGGCGCCCCGGAAGTAGGTGCGCGTCGTCTCGACGTAGTGCCGATGGATGGCCCGGCTGACCAGCACGCGGGTGCGATGGGTGGCGCGCACGGTCATGAGCGCCGCCTCCGCCGTGGCCGCGGCGCCGTCGTAGTGCGAGGCCGAGACCACGTCCAGGGCGGTGAGCTCGGCGAGCATCGACTGGTACTCGTAGATCGTCTGGAGGGTGCCCTGGCTGATCTCCGGCTGGTACGGCGTGTAGGCCGTGTAGAACTCGCCGCGCAGCAGCATCTGGTCGACGACCGGCGGGAGGTAGTGGCGGTACACGCCGGCCCCCAGGAAGCTGGCCAGGTCGGTCCGGTTGCGCGCCGCGAGCGTCTCCAGCCGCTGCGCCAGCTCGAGCTCCGGCAGCGGGCCCGGCAGGTCCAGGCCGTGGGCCCGCACGGCGGCCGGGATGTCGGCGAAGAGTGGCTCGACCGACGTCAGCCCGAGCGCCCCGAGCATGCGCGCGCGATCCTCCCCGGTGTGCGGGCCATAGGGCATCGGGTCAGCCGGCCTTGGTCATCTCGCGGTAGGCCGCGGCATCCTTGAGGGCGTCCGCCTGGGCCGGCTCGCTGAGGCGCAGCCGCACCATCCAGCCCGCGCCGTACGGCTCGGCGTTGACCAGCTCCGGCTGGTCGGCCAGCGCCGGGTTGACCTCCAGGACCTCACCGGCGACCGGGGCGAACAGATCGCTGACGGCCTTCACCGACTCCACGACGCCGAAGGTCCTGCCGCGCTCGAAGCGGGCGCCGACGGCCGGCAGCTCGACGAAGACCACGTCCCCCAGCTGGTCGGCGGCATAGCCCGTGATGCCGACCACGCCTGCGTCACCCTCCACGCGGAGCCACTCGTGGTCGTCGGTGTACCGCAATCCGTCGGGCACGTCCACAGGGCACGACTCCTTGTCAGCGGGGGCGAACGTAGAAGGGCAGCGCCACCACCTCCGCGGCCACGCGGCCATCGCGGATGGCGACCGCGTCCATGGTAGCCACTGCCGACGCATCGGGCGGGGCGTAGGCCATGGCGATGGAGACGCCGAGCGTCGGCGACACGCTGCCGCTCGTGATGACCCCGGTGGGGGCCGGCGCGGCGGCGGGCGCGTAGAGGGGATAGCCGTGGCGGGCGACGCCGCGCTCCCGCAGCACGAGGCCCACCAGCGTCCGCGTCAGGGGCCGGGCGAGGATCGCCTCGAGGGCGGCCCGTCCGACGAAATCGCCCGGCTTGTCGAGCCGCACGACGCGGCCCAGGCCGGCCTCGAACGGGTTCACCGTCCGGTCGAGCTCGTTGCCGTAGAGCGGCATGCCCGCCTCGAGGCGCAGCGTGTCGCGCGCCCCCAGGCCGACCGGCACGAGCCCGGCTCCCCTGCCCTGCTCCATCAGCGCGTCCCACAGGGCCGGGGCGGTATCCCATGGCACGAACAGCTCGAAGCCGTCCTCGCCGGTGTAGCCGGTCCGCGCCACGAGGGCCTCGCCGCCTGCCACCCGGGCCTGGGTGATCCCGTAGTAGCGCACGGCGGCGAGGTCGGCGTCGACGAGCGGCCCGACGATGCCCTGGGCCCGGGGGCCCTGGACGGCCAGCAGGGCGGTGCGCAGCGAAGCGTCATCCAGGCGGGCCTCGAAACCGGCCAGGCGCTCGCGCACGGCCTCGGTCACGGCCTCCCGGTTGCCCGCGTTGGGCACGACCAGGAAGCGCTCCTCGGCGAGGCGATAGACGATGAGGTCGTCGATCAGACCGCCGTCGGGGGCGCAGATGAGGGAGTAGTGCGCCCGCCCGATGGCCAGCCGGCCAGGATCGGAGACGAGCGCGTACGCGAGGGCGGCCGCCGCGCCGGGCCCCTCGACGAACAGCTCGCCCATGTGGGAAAGGTCGAACAGGCCGGCCGCCTGACGGACGGCGCGGTGCTCCTCGAGGATGCCCGTGTACTGCACGGGCATCTCCCAGCCGCCGAATTCGATGAGGCGCGCGCCGACCGCGGCGTGCTGGTCGTAGAGCGACGTGCGGCGCATCAGGCGGCCGCCATCGTGAGGGGCAGCGTGCGCTGGATGGCGGGTATGGCCCGGGCCACGATCTGCCGCTCGGTCTCGTGGCGCATCAGGGCGTTGGCCTCGTCGAGGGCGATCCAGGCCACCTCGTCGAACTCGTGGTCGTGCGTGGCCATGTCGCCCCCTTCTGGCAGCATCAGGAAGTAGTGCACCGTCTTGTGGATCCGGACACGGTCCTGGATGAAGAAATACTCGATCTCACCGATGGGCTCGACGATGCGGACGCCCAGGCCCGTCTCCTCGCCGACCTCCCGGATGGCCGTCTGCTCGATGGTCTCTCCCGGCTCGGGCGTGCCCTTCGGCAGGGTCCACAGCTCCCGGTCACGGTCGAGCCGGCGCAGGCCGAGCACCAACTCGTGACGGCCCTGGCCGATGCGGACGACGATCCCCCCAGCTGAGGTGGCCTGCGCGTTGCGCAGGCGGGGCCGCGACTTCCCGATCAGCCGCGCCACGGCGCGGCGCGATACGGCCGCGGGCGACGCGAGAGCGCCACCGGCCCGGTGGCCCAGCGGACCGCAGCACTCCTGCGAAGCGGGGCGATGGTCCGAGTCGGGGGTTCTGCCACGACCATCCCATGGCGGCCGTGCAGGCGATCGACGAGCGACGCAGTGGGTGCCAGAGGCTGGGCATGCGTCGCCTGGAGCAGGCGCGTCAGGTCGCTCCGTTGCAACCCCAGCTGGCGCTGGCGGTGGCGAGCGGAGGGCCGGACGAAACGGGCGCTGACCCTTGCGCCGCGGATAGCGGCGACGCTGCTGTGCATCTCACGCATGGTAACGCGCCCACGCCCCGATGCAACAGACCGGTGGGGGCCATGCCGTTGCCTCCGGGCGACGGCTCGGTGCGTACGGGCGCCAGCCGCGCTCTCACCGCGCGCCGTGAACCTAAAGAGTTGGCGAGGACGGCGGAAGGCGCCGCGGAAGCGGCCAGCGGGCCCTTCAGCCGTTGGGGCGTGCGCAAGGGGTTCAAACCGTTGCGGAGCGGACCTTGGGCCGTCCTTGGCAACCTTTGATGTTCAAGCCCGACGGACAGGGCCTTCCTGCGACAGCGAGCCGCGGCCAGACGCCTCAGCCCCCGGCGGCGGCGAGGACCGCGCGCAGTGTGGCCGCCTGCTCGGCGGTGAGGCGCTCCTCGGCGAGGGCCATGGCCACCTCCCGCTCGGCCGCCGCGCGGTAGAGGTCCAGCGTGTCCGGGGCGAGCCGGGTCAGGGCCTCCAGGTGGGCGCGGACGGTGCCGACGTCGCCACGCACGATGGGCCCGGTGAGCGCCGCCCGCACCCCGAGCTTCCGGGCCCCCTCCAGCGCCTGCCGTACGAGGGGCAGGTAGACGGCCAGCGATGCCGCCTCGTCGAGGCCGGCCCCGCGGCCGAGCGAGACGATGGCGTCGAGCAGCGCGATCTCCGCCCCGGCGGCCATGACGGCGGCGGCGTGATAGGCCGCCTTGGCCCCCGCCGGCACCCGCACGGGCTGGGCGCCCATCGCCTCGGCCAGCTCGGCCAGCATGGAGACCAGCGGCTCGTCGCCCTCGAGCGCGACGGTGGCCCCCGGCAGCGCGGCCAGCGCCTCGTCTTCCCGGGCGAACGCCACGAGCGGGTGGAACGAGGCGGCCAGGGTGCCCGCCGAGAGCGCCGGGGCCAGGACCGCCGCCGGCACCAGGCCGCTCGTATGGACGAGCCCCTGCCCCGCGTAGAGGCGCAGCCCGGACGCCACCGTGGCGATGGCGTCATCGGGCACGGTCAGGAAGGCGATCTCCACGTCATCGAGGACCGGCGCGGCCTCCGGGTAGGCGCGCGCGCCGGGGACCGCTGCCTGGAAGCGGGCCCGTCGCCCCGCATCGCGGCTGGCGACCGCCACCACGGGCCACCCGGCGGCCGAGAAGGCCCGGCCAAGGACCAGGCCGACGTGCCCCGCGCCGATGATGCCGAGGCGCGGCGGAGCGTCGGGATCCTCGTCCCCACGGGCGTGGAGGTGGGGGCGGCCGGTCGCGTGCGCCCGCGCGTGGACCTCCGCCAGGGCGCGTTCGCCGTGATCGTGGGTGGGGAAGTCGGGCACCCGTCCATGCTGCCATGCGCGGCGTATACTCGGTTGGTCAAGCACGCTCGACCCGAGGCGGGCACACCCGTCAGGCGCCGACCCGCCCGCGCCGGTGCGCGGGATCCGAGGAGGCCCCGACGATGACATCTTCGACCCCACCCGACGGCTTCGTGGCGCGCGCGCGCCTGGCCCTGGCCGACGGGTCTGCGGTGACCTACGCACCCCTCGAGGCGAGCGGGGCGGCCGACCTTGGCCGGCTGCCGATGACCGTCAAGATCCTGCTCGAGAACCTCCTCCGCCACGCCGGCGGTGGGCTGGCGGAGGCGAGCGACGTGGCGACGCTGGCGGCCTGGCGGCCGGGCGCAGCGATCGAGGCCGAACTGCCGTTCCTGCCTGCGCGCGTCATCCTGCAGGACTTCACCGGCGTGCCGGCGGTGGTCGACCTGGCCGCCATGCGCGACGCGATGGCGGACCTGGGCGGCGACCCCGGACGCATCAACCCGCTCGTGCCGGCCGATCTCGTCATCGACCATTCCGTGCAGGTGGACCGCTGGGCCACGGGCGACGCGTTCCCGTTCAACGTGGGGCGCGAATACGAGCGGAACGGTGAGCGCTACCAGCTCCTGCGCTGGGCCCAGACGGCGTTCCGCGATCTGCGCGTCGTGCCACCCGGCACGGGCATCGTGCACCAGGTCAACCTGGAGTACCTGGCCACGGTGGTGGCCCGCCGGACGGCCGCGGACGGGACCGTGACGGCCTTCCCCGACACGCTCGTGGGGACCGACTCCCACACCACGATGATCAATGGCCTGGGGGTCCTTGGCTACGGGGTGGGCGGCATCGAGGCGGAGGCGGTCCTGCTCGGCCAGCCGCTCTACCAGCCCATGCCGCGGGTCGTCGGCGTGCGCCTCAGCGGCGAGCTGCCCGTCGGCTCGACGGCCACCGACCTGGTCCTCGTGGTGACCGAGCGGCTGCGGGCCCACGGCGTGGTCGGCGCCTTCGTCGAGTTCGCCGGGGACGGCCTGGCCGGCCTGACGCTGGCCGACCGGGCCACGATCAGCAACATGAGCCCCGAGTTCGGGGCGACCGCCACGCTCTTCCCTGTCGACGAGGAGACGCTGACCTACCTGCGTCTGACCGGTCGACCGGTCGACCTGGTCGACCTCGTGGAGCGCTACACGAAGGCCCAGGGCCTGTGGCGCGAGCCGGGCCCCGGCCCCCTGTTCGACGCGACGCTGGAACTGGACCTGACCACCGTCCGCCCGGCCGTGGCCGGCCCACGGCGGCCCCAGGACCGCGTCGACCTGACCGACCTCAGGACGTCGTTCCGGGCGTCGTTCCCCGACGGCCTGGAGGAGACGCCCGATACCCGGGCGGCCGAGGCCCGGTTCACCGACGAAGGCGGCGCCGCCGACACGCGCGACCTCCCGCCGGACCAGGCGGCGGCCGCCGAGGACCTCGAAGCCGGGTCCGCAGAGAAGGCGGTCGTCCTGGACGCGCGGCGCTATCGCCAGGTCCCCGTCGAGGTCGATGGGCAGCGCCTGACGCTGGGCAACGGGTCGGTCGTCATCGCCGCCATCACCAGCTGCACGAACACGTCCAATCCGACGGTCATGGTCGGGGCCGGCCTCCTGGCACGCAACGCCGTGGCCCGCGGCCTGTCGGTCGCGCCGACCGTCAAGACCAGCCTCGCGCCCGGTTCCCGGGCCGTTACCGGCTACCTCGACAAGGCCGGCCTGACGGCGCCCCTCGAGACGCTCGGCTTCGGCCTGGTCGGCTACGGCTGCACGACCTGCATCGGTAACTCGGGGCCGCTCGACGAGGCGGTCGCGCGAGCGGTCGAGGCGGACGACCTCGTCGTGGTCGCCGTCCTGTCCGGCAACCGCAACTTCGAGGGACGCATCCACCCCCTGGCCCGCGCCAGCTACCTCGCCAGCCCGCCGCTCGTGGTGGCCTTCGCCCTGGCCGGCCGCGTCGACATCGACCTGACGCGGGAACCGCTGGGGACCGATGGTGACGGCCGCCCCGTCTTCCTGGCCGACATCTGGCCGCGCCCGGCGGAGATCCGCGCCGTCATCGGCGAGGCCATCTCGCCCGAGCTGTTCAACGACATCTACGCCAGCGTCTTCGACGGCGACGAGCGATGGCGCGCCCTGCCCATCCCCGACGGCGACCGCTACGCCTGGGATCCGGCCTCGACCTACATCGCCCGGCCGCCCTTCTTCGCCGGGCTCGAGCGCGAGCCGGCGGCCCGCGGAGACCTCACCGGAGCCCGTGTCCTGGCCCTCCTTGGCGATTCCGTGACGACCGACCACATCAGCCCGGCCGGCTCCATCCCGCCGTGGAGCCCGGCCGGCACGTGGCTCCAGGCGCACAGCGTGCCCCCCCTCGAGTTCAACAGCTACGGCGCGCGCCGCGGCCACCACGAGGTCATGATGCGCGGCACGTTCGGCAACATCCGCCTGCGGAATGCCCTGGCCGACGGCAAGGAGGGACCGTACACGACGCACCAGCCGAGCGGCGACGCGATGTTCCTCTACGACGCCGCCATGCGCTACCAGGGCGAGGGCGTCCCGCTGCTGGTCATCGCCGGCCGCGAGTACGGCTCCGGCTCGTCGCGTGACTGGGCCGCCAAGGGCACCGTCCTCCTCGGCGTGCGGGCGGTCGTGGCCCAGAGCTACGAGCGGATCCACCGTTCGAACCTGGTCGGCATGGGCGTCCTGCCCCTCGAGTTCCTGCCCGGCGAGAGTGCCGAGTCCCATGGCCTGACGGGCCGCGAGCGTTACGACGTGCTGGGCCTGGCCGACGGCCTGCGGCCCCACCAGCCGGTGACCGTCCGGGTCACGGGGCCGGACGGCGCCAGCCGTGGCTTCCAGGCCGTGGCCCGCCTGGATGGACCCATCGATGTGGAGTACTACCGCCAGGGCGGCATCCTGCCGGCCGTCCTGCGCCGCCTCGCCGCCGAGGCGTGACCCCACTCCGCTCCGCCCTGCTGTGGGCATCGCGCAACGGCTGGCTGCGGGCGAGCGTCCCGCGCTGGCCGTTCGTGCGGCGGGCCACACGTCGGTTCATGCCCGGCGAGGACCTGGCGGCCGCGCTCGCCGCCGCGGAACGCCTCCGCGCCGATGACATCGGCGTGTGGCTGACCCACCTTGGCGAGAACCTGACCTCGCTGGAGGAGGCGCAGGCGGTCACCGACCACTACGTCGAGGCCCTCCAGCAGGTCGCGCGAGCCGGCCTCCGCGCCGAGATCTCGGTCAAGCCGACCCAGCTGGGGCTGGACCTGGACGAAGGGGCGACGCTGGCCAACGCCCGCCGCCTCGCGGCCAGCCAGGCCGAGGCCGGCGGGATGCTGTGGCTGGACATGGAGGACCACACCTACGTCGATCGCACCCTGGCCCTCGTGCGCACCCTGCGCGACGAGGGCGCGGTCGTCGGCATCTGCCTCCAGGCCTACCTGCGGCGCACGGCCGCCGACCTGGAGGCGCTCGCCGGGAGCGGCATCGGCGTGCGCCTGGTCAAGGGCGCCTACGCGGAGCCGAAGGACGTGGCCTTCCCGGCCAAGCGTGATGTCGACCTCAACTTCCTGGCCCTGGCCGCGCGGATGCTGGAGCTGAGCCGCGGTCGCGACGGCCTGCGAACAGCATTCGCCACCCACGACATCGGCCTCCTCGACCGGATCGCCGCGCTGGCCGACCGCAGCGGCATCAACCGCGCCAGCTACGAGATCGGCATGCTGTACGGCATCCGGTCGGCCGACCTGCGCCGCCTCGCCCAGGCCGGCCACGAGGTGCGCTGCCTCATCGCCTACGGCACGGCCTGGTATCCCTGGTACATGCGGCGGCTCGCCGAGCGGCCGGCCAACGTGCTCTTCGTGCTCCGCCAGCTGGTGCCCGGGCGCTGACGCACCGGGCGGCGGGCGCATCGATCAGGGGGTCGGCTGGAAGGTCACGCTGGCGAGGAAGGGCTGGACGAGCGTGGCCAGGAAGTCGGCCATGGTGGCCGTGCCGAAGACCTCGATGACGAAGACGACCCGCTGGCCCGCGACATCGACCACCACGAGCCGCGCCGTCTCGCCGGCCCGCAGCTCCACGGGATCCTCGATCGTGGCGCTGAGCGGCAGGTTGAAGAGCGTGACGTTGGCCTTGCCGACCTTCACGTCGACCTGGGTCGCCGCCTGGCCGCCCACGAGCAGGGCCGCCTGCCCGCTCACCGTGAGGCCGGACAGCTTGCGCACGTAGGTCAGGAACTGCGCCGCGGTCGTGCCGGCCTCCGCGGCCGCCCCGGTCGGTCCATCCAGCTGGCCGCTGACGATGGAGATGCTCTGGGGCGGCTCGTCCACGGGGCGGCGCACGAGCTGGATGGCCCGCTCGACGTAGGCCGCGTCGTCCCACTGGTCGTCGAGGAGCGTGAAGCCGATCGGCGGCTGGAACTGCTGGGCCAGGTACTGGCCGGGCTGGAGCGCGCAATCGACACCCGTGTTGGCACACAGGTCCAGGGGCAGCGACGTGGCCAGCGTGGGGACCGGCGTGGCGGTGGCTGGCGCGAGCGTCGGCGACGCCGTGGCGGCCGCGGCACAGCCGGCGGTGCAGATGGCGATGGCCAGCGTGAGCGCGAGCGGCGCCGCGGCGCGTGGTCCAAGGCGTCCTGCCACGCGCGCATGGTACGGGGTCACGGCCCCGTGGCGTCGGTCAGGTGGCGGGATCGGGCACGGCCGTGGGCTTCGTCGCACCCTCGGCACCGGGGAAGAAGAAGCCCAGGTCGATGTCGGCCTCGACCCGGTCGACGACGTAGCGATTGACCCAGCCGTACGGCACCGTGTCCTCGGCGCCGGGCTGGCCGGCGAGGCCGATGCTGACGTCGCGCAGCAGCACGAACGTGCCCTGCGGGCGCGCCAGCGCCCGACCCGGGTCGAAGCCCGGCATGGTCGGCATGGCCCCCTCGATATGCCACGGGCCGGCCGTGAGCACGAGGTCGTGCCAGGCGAGATGGCCGGGGATGGCGGTCTCCGGCGCGGCGACCGCGAGGCAGATGTCGTCGACCGGCAGGGCCAGGCCGCCCACGTCCTGGGCCACGCCCCCTTCGAGGCGCACGAGCCGGCCGCTGACGAGGCGGAGCGTGGTCTCGCTCTCGAGGGCATCGCTGAGACGCCCCGCGGTCTCGAATGCCGCGTGGAGGAGCCCGCTCATCGTGTAGCCGTCAAGGCCGATGCTCATGTCGCGTCCACCCCTCGTGGGTCGGCCGAGCATGGCATGCCGCGTACCGCCCGCCAGCCGGGCTTTGCGTACCGGCGGGGGCAGCGCTTGGTACCGGGTCGATCAGGCCTGACGGACGCGCAGACCCCCGTCGTGATCGCGGCTGAGGCGGAGCGGCAGCCCGTACGCGTCGCTCAGGAGGGCGTCGGTGAGGACGTCCTCGAGTCGCCCCTTGGCCGTCACGCGACCGCGCGCCATGACTACGGCGTGGCCGAAGCCGGCGGGGATCTCCTCCAGGTGATGGACCACCAGGACGATGGCCGCCGGCCGCGTCGCCCGGGCCAGCGAGGCAAGGGCCGCCAACAGCTGGGCGCGGCCGCCCAGGTCGAGACCGGCGAACGGCTCGTCGAGCAGCAGCAGGTCGGGGTCCGGCAGCAGCGCCCGCGCCAGCTGCACACGCTGCTGCTCGCCCGAGGAGAGGCTGCCCATCGTCCGCTCCGCCAGAACGCCCGCACCGAAGCGCTCGAGCAGCGCCATGGCGACCGCCCGGGCGCCGTCGTCGCGGCCGCGGGTCCAGAACGGGTCGAGCGCACCCGCGGCGGCGGTGGCCACGACGTCCAGCGCCCGCAGGTCGTCGCGCACGAGGCCGCGCAACGCGGCGCTCATGTAGCCGATGCGCGGGCGCAGCGCGCGGATGTCGGTCCGGCCGACGAGCTCGCCAAGCAGCTCGACCCGGCCGTGCGTGGGGTACAGGTAGCCGGCCGCCACGCGCAGGAGCGTGGTCTTGCCGGCTCCGTTGGGACCGACCACGACCCACCGCTCACCGCCCCCCACCGTCCAGTCGACGCCATCGAGGAGCGCCGCGCCGCGCGTGCTGACGCCGACACCATCGAAGCGGATCACGACCCGATCATAGGTGGACATGCCGGGCGCCCCGGGTGCCATGGGCCTGCAAGGTGGCGCGACCGGCGCGCAACGCGCCATCCGCGGTCGCGTGGGAGGATGGGACGGTCATGGTCACGCAGGAGGCGGTGAGGTCGGAGGCGGCCGCGAGGCTCCCGCCGCTGCGCATCGCCCAGGTCGCGCCACCCCTGGAGGCGGTGCCGCCCGGCGGCTACGGGGGCACCGAGCGCATCGTCGACGAACTGCTCCATGAGCTGGAGCGGCGCGGCCACGAGGTGACCCTCTTCGCCAGCGGCGACTCGACCGCCACGACCCGGCTGGTCCCGACGGTCGAGCGGGCCCTGCGGCCGCTGGGTCGGGTGGACGACGGGCCGCCCTACACGATCGCCACCCTCGACGCCGTGCTTCGACGGGCGTCGTCGTTCGACCTCATCCACGCCCACCTGGACTTCGCCGGCCTGGTCCTGTCCCGGGCCACGGCCGTGCCGGTGGTCAACACGTTCCACGGCCGCATCGACCAGCCGTGGGCATCCGCCCTCCTGACGGACGCGCCGGCGGGGCTCGTGGCCATCAGCCACGATCAGGCGTCGTCGCACCCTGAGGTGGCCTGGACCGTCGTCCACAACGGCCTCACCCTGGCCGATGCCCCCTTCCGCGAGCAGCCGGGCGACGCCCTCTGCTTCGTCGGCCGGATGGCTCCCGAGAAGGGACCGGCCGACGCGGCCCGCATCGCCCGGGCGGTCGGGCGGCCGCTCCGCGTGGCCTCCAAGGAGCCGGCGACGCCGGAAGAGTCGGCCTACTACACCGACGTCTTCCTGCCCGAGGCGCGCCGGGCCGACGTGGAGGTGCTCGGCGAGCTGAACGGGGCGGACCGCGACGAGCTGTTCGCCACGAGCTACGCGACGCTCATGCCGGCCGACTGGCCCGAGCCCTTCGGCCTGGTGGCGATCGAGTCGCTGGCCTGCGGCACGCCCGTCGTCGCGTTGCGGGCGGGGGGCCTGCCCGAGATCGTGCGCGACGGCCTCGACGGCGTCCTCGGCGACGACCTGGACGAGCTCGCGCGGCGCCTGCCGGAGGTGGCGACGATGGACCGGCGGGCGATCCGGTCGTCCGTGCTCGATCGCTTCTCGCCGCAGCGCATGGTCGACGGCTACGAGGCCGTGTATGCCGCCCGCCTTGGCCTCGTGGCGGCAGGCCGGACCCGCTAGACCCGGATCATCACCTCGAGGCGGCCGGACTTGCGCAGCACCTCGGCGCTCGTGGCGCCGCGCCAGCGGTGGAACAGGAGGTCGACGCTGGCCTCGCCGACGCGGAGGTTGGTCACCGTCAGCTTGCCCAGCCAGGTCGGCAGGTGCGGGCGGAACAGCTCGAGGGTCCCGTCGGCGGCGCTGGCGCGCATGCCCAGCATCGTGCGCATGACCAGCAGCGGCGCGGCCGCCGACCACGCCTGCGGCGAGCACGCCACCGGGTAGGGCACGGGCACGTCCACCTCCCGCCGGGCGAAGCCGCAGAACAGCTCGGGCATGCGCCCGTCGGGGAAGTGACGGGCCGCCTCGAAGATGCGCGAGGCCAGGTCGGCCGCCTCGACATCGAAGCCGTACCGCTTCATGCCGGCCACGATCAGCGCGTTGTCATGCGGCCACACCGAACCGGTGTGGTAGCCCAGCGGGTTGTACCCGGGCTGCCCCGCGGCGTACGTGCGGATGCCCCAGCCGGAGTCGCTGTCCTCGCGCGTCAGGCGGTCCACCACCGCCCGGGCGCGAGCCGGGGCGACGATGCCGCCCCACAGGGCCTGCCCGATGTTGGACGTCATCGCATCGGCCGGTCGCCGGTCGCGGCCGAGCGCCATCGCGTAGTAACCCAGATCCTCCACCCAGAACGCCGCATCGAAGCGGGCCCGCAGGTCCGCCGCTTCCCGGTCGAGCCGCGCGGCCAGCTCCTCCTCGCCGCGCCGCCGGGCGAGGTCGGCCATGCGCTGCTTGGCCTCATGGACGTAGCCCTGCACCTCGGCGAGGGCGATCGGCGGCTCGACCGGGCGGCCGGCCCGATCGCGGACGGAGTCGCGTGAGTCCTTCCAGCCCTGGTTCCACAGCCCCAGCGGCGCGCGGCGCTGGTACTCGACGAACCCGTCGCCGTCGAGGTCGCCGTACCGGTCGATCCACTCGAGGGCGGCCAGGGCGTGCGGCCACAGGCGGTCCACGAGGGCCATGTCGCCCGTCCAGGCGAACGTCTCGCCGAGGAGGATCAGCCACAGCGGGGTGGCGTCGACCGAGCCGTAGTAGCGGCCGAACGGCAGCTCGCCGGTGTGCGCCATCTCGCCGGTCCGCAACTCGTGGAGCATCTTGCCCGGATCCGCGTCCCGCGACGGGTCGTCGGCCGTGGCCTGCCTGGCGGCGAGGACCTCCAGCGTGCTCACGGCGAGGGCCGGCCGCATGGCGATCGCCTCGTAGGCGGCGATGAGGGCGTCGCGGCCGAAGAGCGTGGTGAACCAGGGCACGCCGGCGGCCAGGTAGTGCTCGTCCGGGCCGGGGCCATCGTCGAGCAGCAAGCGCAGGTCGTCCACGCTCCGCTTGATGAGCCGGTCGAACGGCTCGTAGTCGGACGCCACACCGGCCATGCCCTCGCGCCAGCTGCGATACGCCGCGACCGGGACCGCCTCCGTGACCGCCGGTGGGCCGCCCTGGCTCGCCGTCAGTGGCGTCGTGCCGTCCGGATCGGGCAGCTCGTCGGCCCAGACGGTCCAGGCCAGCTCGATCGACCCGCCCGGTTCGATGGTCCGGCGCCAGCGGATGATGAGGGCGGCCGCGTCCGCGCCGGTCCCGTCGGCGGCCGGACGGACGTCACCGCGGGTGAAGGCGACCTGGGTGCGCCGCAGGACGCGGTCGAGTCCGCGGTAGCCGAAGACCACGCGGCCCGGTTCGACGAGGATGGGCAGGCTCGTGCCGACGCGCTCGCGCTCGTAGCCTCGTACCTCGAAGATGTCGGCCGCATCCGCCCCCAGCGACAGCTCGATGGTGAGCCGCTCCTGGTGCTCGGTGAAGTTCGCCATGACCAGCCGCTCCCGCAGGCCCCCGTCGATGACGCGGCGGCGGGTGATGCCGAGCGACTGGTGGGCCAGCACCGTGTCGGCGGCCATCTTGTCGGCCGGGTTGCGCCGCAGGTCGGCGTTGGTGAGCTGGATCGTGCTGCGGAAGTTGTCGGCCGTGTCCCCGCGCAGGAGGGCCGGCCGCAAGCCGTCGATGGTCACCGCGGCGCAGGACAGGACGCGCGTATCGCCGTGGTAGAGGCCCAGCCCGCGGGTGCCGGGGTGGATGTCGCCGAACGGGTCCGTCAGGAGGTAGAGGTCCCCCTGCTTCAGGACGCCCACTCCGCCGAGGTCGGTGGCGTGGACGATCGTCCGCTCGGGCGGCGCGATGGTGTGGACGGCCGGCTCGGTGCGCGACATCGACCCTCGACGTGCGGGGGGTGTGGTGGGCGGCCCCTAGGCTACCGCCTCCGTGCGGCGGCGCGGCCCGTCAGCGGCCGAAGACGAAGACAGGGCCCGCGGGCCCTGCACGCCGGAGCGTCGAGTTGGTGGGCGATACTGGATTCGAACCAGTGACCTCACGGATGTGAACCGTGCGCTCTAACCGACTGAGCCAATCGCCCCCGCAACGGCACGAACGCGTCGCGCGCGGCCGATTATAGACAAGTGCGCGCAGCGCCCCGACCGCCGCGACCCGCCCGGTGAGCCGGAGACCCGGATACAGGCCGCCGCTTGCCTGATACTGCCCCGCCGTTTACCTACGGCCGGCTCAGGCCGCCGGCGGGCGCTCCCCGAAGATCGCGCGGCCGACGCGCACGATCGTGGCCCCCTCCTCCACCGCCACCTCGAAGTCGTCGGTCATACCCATCGAGAGGCCCGGCCCGAGCCGCGGCTCCTTGGCGCGCAGTCCCTCGGAGAGCCGCCGCAGGGCGACGAACGTCGGCCGCGCCGCTTCCGGCGTGGCGGCCAGGCGTCCGACCGTCATGAGGCCGGCGAGGCGGAGATGCGGCAGGCCGGCGATCTCGGGCAGGACCGCCCGCAGCGCCTCCGGCGCGAAGCCGGCCTTGGCCGGATCGTCGTCGACGTTGACCTGGAGATAGACCGATTCGGCGGCACCGACGCCACCCTGCAGAAGCCGGTCCAGGCGTTGCGCCAGCTCGAGCGAGTCGACCGACTCGATGACCGAAGCGACCTCCAGCGCCGTCCGGGCCTTGTTGGCCTGGAGGTGGCCGACGAGGTGCCACGTCACGCCGGGCAGGACGGCCGCCTTGCCGGCCAGCTCCTGGACGCGGTTCTCGCCGAGGGTCGTCAGCCCGGCTGCGACCGCCGAGCGCAACTGCTCCGGCGGCAGCGTCTTGGAGACGGCCACCAGCTCGACGCCGGCAGGGTCACGGTCGGCGCGCGCGCACGCGTCGGCGATGCGCTCCAGGACGCGGGCGCGAGCCGCCGCGTAGGCGGCGCGGAGCGGGTCGCCGGGTGCCGGCGGCGGGCCGGCCTGGTCGATCGGGCCCGTGGCTACTTGTTGCGGCGCAGGAAGGCCGGGATGTCCAGGTCCTCGGTCTCGAAGGTCGGCCGGCGAGGCGCCTCGACCCGCTCCGGGCGCTCGGCGCGCTCGGGGCTCCGCTCGCGCCGCTCGGCCGGCTCCATGACCGGCGTGCCGGCGGTGGTGAGCGGCCGGTCGGCCGCGAGGGCGGCCAGGAAGTCGCGGTTGTCACGCCCGGCGCGCAGTCCGGAGGCGACCTCGTGCGGGCTGTCGAGCCGCCCGATGTCGCGCCGGCGGCTGGCGTCGAAGCCGGTGGCGATGACGGTGATCATCACGTCGTCGCCCATGCGCTCGTCGATGACCGTGCCGAAGATGATGTTAGCCTCGGGATCGGTCGTGGCGCGGATGATCTCGGCCGCCTCGTTGACCTCGAAGAGGCCCAGGTTCGGCCCGCCGGTGACGTTGAACAGGACGCCCTGGGCGCCGGTGATGCTGATCTCCAGCAGCGGGCTGGCGATGGCCTGCTGGGCGGCCTCGACGGCCCGGTTCTCACCGCTGGCGCGCCCGATGCCCATGAGGGCCGAGCCGGCGTTCTTCATGATCGCGCGCACGTCGGCGAAGTCCAGGTTGATCAGGCCGGGCACCGTGATGAGGTCGCTGATGCCCTGTACGCCCTGGCGCAGCACGTCGTCCACGACGCGGAAGGCGTCGACGATCGAGGTGTTCTTCTGGACGACGTCCTTGAGGCGATCGTTGGGGATCGTGATGAGCGTGTCGACCTTGTCGCGCAGCTGCTCGGACGCCTTCTCGGCGTTGAGGCGGCGCTTGGCGCCCTCGAAGGAGAACGGCTTGGTGACGACGCCGATGGTCAGGGCGCCCAGGTCGCGGGCGATCTCGGCGATGACGGGTGCCGCGCCGGAGCCGGTGCCGCCGCCCATGCCGGCCGTGATGAAGACCATGTCCGAGTCCTTGAGGGCCTCGTAGATCTTCTCCTGGTCCTCTTCCGCGGCCCGCTGGCCGATGCCCGGGTCACCGCCCGCGCCGAGGCCCTTGGTGATCTTGTCGCCGATGCGGATCTTGTGCGGCGCGTCCGACTGGAGGAGCGCCTGCGCGTCCGTGTTGCAGGCGATGAACTCGACGCCCATCAGCTCGGCACGGATCATGCGATTGACGGCATTACTGCCGCCGCCGCCGATACCGACGACGCGGATCAGCGCGAAATTCTCGGAATCGGACCGCAGCGGCATCGACGTCTCCTCCGGTGCTGGCCGGTACAGATGCTCATCTTGAGCCGGGCCGCCGTTGGCGGGCACTGGGGCACGGACGTCCCGGGCGTCGGGCCAGTATAACGGCCCATCTGCGCTGCGCACCCCTCGTCACCAGAGCGGCGTATGCGCCGGTGCACACCGGCACCGGGGTGCTACGGGAAGAGGCCGCGCACCCACTCCCGCAGGCGGGCGACGCCGCCGTACGCGGGGGCCGACTCGTAACGATGGGCCGGATCTTCGTCGATGGCCCGCGAGGCCCAGCGCAGCAGGCCGATCGACGTGCTGAAGGCGGGCGTGAGCAGGTGGTCCGTGAGGCCGCCGACGCCGGCCGGCGAGGCGACGCGGACGGGCATCTGGAGGACCTCGCGGCCCAGCTCGGCGACGCCGGCGAGCTGCGAGGCGCCGCCGGTCAGGACCAGGCCGGCCGGCAGCATGCCGCCGTGGCCGGCGCGGCCGATCTGCTCGCCGATCTGCTCGAAGACCTCGCGCATGCGCGCGTCGATGATGCTGGCGATCTCGGCCCGCTGGACGGTCCGTGCCTCGCCGTCGCCGAACGTCTCGACCGTCACCAGCTCCTCCGGCGCCACCGCGGCCAGGTTGCAGGTGCCGTGGCGGATCTTGAGGTCCTCGGCGATCTCGAGGCTCGTCTTGAGCCCGATGGCCACGTCGTTGGTGACGTTGTTGCCACCCAGGGGCAGGATCGCGGTGTGGAACGGCGAGCCCTCCAGGAAGAGCGCCAGGCCGGTCGTGCCGGCGCCCATGTCGGCCACCGCCACGCCGAGGTCCTTCTCCGTGTCGGACAGGACGGCCTCCGCCGAGGCGAGGGGGGCGGCCACGAAGTCGTGGATGCGCACGCCGGCCTGGTGGACACACTTGGTCAGGTTCTGGACCGCGGTCGCCGGCGCGTGGACGATGTGCGTCTCGATCTCCAGGCGCACCGCGCTCATGCCGACCGGATCGTGGACGCCCTCCTGGCCGTCGACGATGAAGGTGCGCGGCAGGACGTGCAGGATCTCCCGGTTGGACGGGATGTTGACCGCCCGGGCGACTTCCATGGCGCGCACGATGTCGTCGTGGCCGACCTCCTTGCGGGGTCCGCTGACGGCCACCGCGCCGTGTGTGTTCTCGGAGTAGACCTCGCGTCCCCCGACGCTCACCCAGGCCTCCTCCAGCTTGTAGCCGGAGGTGCGCTCGGCCTGCTCGATGGCCGCCGTGATCGAGCCGACCGTCTGCTCGATGTTGATGACGACGCCCTTCTTGAGGCCCGATGAGGCGGGCGCGCCCTTGCCCAGGATGTTCAGGCCGCCGTCGGCCGTGCGCTCGCCGATGAGCACCACGACCTTGCTCGTGCCGACGTCGATGGCGACCAGCACCGCTTCTCTCTCCACCGTGAGGCAGTCCTCTTCTAACGCGCGCGGCGCGGTCTACAGGAAGTGGCGCCGGATCAGCGCCACGTTGTTGAAGATGCGCAGGCCGAAGGCGATCAGGGCGACGAGGTAGAGGTCCAGGCCCAGCTGGTCGCCGAGGAAGGTGAGCAGCACCGCCACCAGCGCGTTGACGATGAAGCCGGACAGGAAGATGCGGTCGTTGAACGTGCCGTCGAGCTCGGCCCGGATGGCCCCCAGCACGGAGTCGAACGAGGCCAGGATCGCCACGGCCGAATAGCGGGCGACTTCGAAACTGACGCTGACCTGGAGGACGAGGCCCAGCAGGACGCCCAGGAGCAGTCCCGCCAGGGGGATCCACACGGCCGCGCCACCTCCTCCGTCTGCCTGCCCGCGAAGGCTACCACGCGCGTTCACCGTGCCGGGCTCCTGCCGCTCGACGGTCACCTCAGGGCTTCGCCGACGGCGATGGGGACGCGGCCGGATGGGCCGTCTTCACGGTGTACGTGCCGCAGCGCGAGTCGGTCGGGGCGAGGCGGATGACGTCGAAGCTCTGCTCGCGCAGCGACGGCCCACCAGCGGCGAGCAGGCTCGCCAGGCACTGGGCCTGGAGGGGGATGATCGTCGGCGGGCGCAGCGTGACCGTGTAGACGCCGAACACGGCGTGCCACAGGTCGGGGCCCGCATCGATCGTCCAGCCTTCGTCGTCGGTGACGGCCAGCGCGAGGCTGCCGGCCGCGCTGCGCAGGAAGGCCGGCGTGAGGGCTGCCAGCTGGCGGGCCGCCGAGAGGTCGCTGGGGTCCAGCGACGCGCCGACGGCCAGGTCGGCGGAGGCGGTCCGCTGGTCGTCCACCACGGGCAGGCCCGGATCGGCCGCGCCCGCGGGCAGGACCGCGAAGACGGTGCCCGAGACGTCCACCAGGAAGCGCGAGCCGCCCACCCGCCACGTGACGATCGGCTGGCGTTCCTGGAGCGTCACGACCAGGTGATCCGGCAGCGCCACCGCGATCGTCGTGCCGTCGGCACGGGCCGGGTCCACGGCCGGCAGGGCTCGCAGCGCCGCCTCCAGCGAGGCGGTGGGCAGCGTCAGCAGGTTGACGCGGCCGCTGCCGTCAAGGCCGAGCGCATGGCGCACCGCGGCGGCGTCGGTGTAATGCGCTCCGTCGAGCTCCAGCCCGTCGGCCGAGAGGCTGAAGGCACCGCTGGTGGTGAGGCCGACGAGGGCCACCAGCGCCGCCACCAGGACGACCGTGGCGCCGACGCGCTCCGCGGCGCGGTGGGCCGCCGACGCCCGTGCCGGCGGCCGCTGGCGCGCCACGCGGGTGCCGCCGCCGCGGACGGGCAGTCCGGTCACGACGCCGACGGCCGGGTCACGGGAGGTCGGCCCGCGTCAGGCGCACCCGCGGCCGGCCGGCCGCCCGGGCGATCGCCAGGTCCACGATGCGCTCGGCCAGGTCGGCGAAGTCGCCGCCGCCGGTGGCCCACACCAGGGGGAAGAGGCTGATCGGCGTGAAGCCGGGGATGGTGTTGATCTCCGACAGGTAGACCCGCCCGCCGTGGAGCAGGAAGTCGACCCGCGCGAAGCCGGTCGCCCCGATCGCCAGGTAGGCCGCCGCGGCCTGCTCGCGGATCGTCGTCCGGACCCGCTCGTCGAGCTCCGGGCCGGCGGTCGTGCGGGAGACCCCGGGGTCGTATTTGGCGTGGTAGTCGTAGAACTCGTGGCCGGGGAAGACCTCACCCGGCCCGAAGACGGCCAGGTCGGCCAGGCTGTTGCCGACGAGGCCCACCTCGAGCTCGCGAGCGCCGGCCAGGTAGGCCTCGGCCAGCACGAGGTCGTCGAAACGGAAGGCCTCCGCGAGCGCGATCTCCAGCTCGGGCGGCTCCTCCGGGCGGCGCACGATCGTCATGCCCACACTCGAGCCAAGGCGGTCGGGCTTGATGATCAGGCGCGGGTCGGTCAGCGTCGCCGCGAACGCCTCGAGGCGCGCCAGGGAGCCGGCTGGGTCCGCGCGGTAGGCCGCGGCGTCGAGCGATCGCCACGCCACGACCGGCAGCTCCAGCCCGCGCGCCAGCTGCTTGAAGCGCTGCTTGTCCATGCCCAGGGCCGAGGCCGCCACGCCCGACCCGGTGTAGACCAAGCCGGCGGCCTCGCACAGGGCCTGGACCGTGCCGTCCTCCCCGAAGGGCCCATGGAGGGCGATCCACACGATCGGGGGCGGATCCTGGGCGGCCAGCCGGGCCAGGGCGGCCGCGGCGCCGAACGGACCCTCCGCGCCGAGGGCGGCGGGCTCGTCGTACGCGCCTGCCGGCAGCGCCGCGCCGTCGGCCTCGAGCGGCACGCGCCACCAGCTGCCGTCGAGGGTGATGAGCCACGTGGCGACCTCGTGGCCTCGCCCGGCCAGGGCGGCGACGATGGCCCGGCCGGAGACGAGCGACACGTCATGCTCGGCCGACGGCCCGCCCATGAGGACCGCCACCGACCGGCTCACGCGGCGCTCCAGTCGCCCACGAAGACGACCTCCGGCTGGAGGTCCACCCCGGTCGCCTCGAGCACCGCCTGGCGGACCAGGTCGCCGAGGCGGCGCACGTCGCTGGCCGTGCCGCCGCGGTCGTTGACGATGAAGTTGGCGTGCTTCTCGCTGACCACGGCCCCGCCGACGCGGCGGCCCTTCAGGCCCAGGCCGTCGATGAGCGCCCCGGCCGAAGGGCCCTCGATGGGGTTGCGGAAGTAGCTGCCGGCGGATGGCAGGCCGAGCGGCTGGTGGGCCTGCCGCCAGTGGCGGATCTCGTCGAGGCGCTCGTCGATGAGCCCCGGGTCGGCCGGCGTGAGGCGGAAGGTGGCCGAGGTGACCACCTCCGGCATGCCCGGTGGGCCGTGCTTGAGCCGGCTCTCGCGGTAGCCCAGGCCCAGGGAGGCGGCCGACTCGATCGCCTCCGTGCCGTCCGGGCCGATCACGCTGGCGGCTTCCAGGAGGGCCCGCACGTCCGAGTCGTGCGCGCCGGCGTTGGCCCACACGGCCCCGCCGACCGTGCCCGGGATGGCCAGCCCGAACTCGAGGCCCGACAGGCCGGCGGCCCTGGCCAGGGTCGCGGCCCGCGCCATGGGCAGCCCGGCGTCGGCCATCAGCCGCGTCTCGTCGAAGCGGCTCCCCTGCGCCCGGTCCACCACCACCAGCCCGGCCACGCCGCCGTCGCTGATGACGAGGTCCGAGCCGCGGCCCATGAGCGTCAGGGGGATGTCGCGCGCACGGGCGAACCGCACGACGCCACGCAGCTCGAAGAGGTTGTGGACCTCGGCGAACAGGTCGGCCGGGCCGCCGACGCGCATCGTCGTGAAACGCGCGAGCGGCTCCTGGCGTGACGTCTTGAGGCCCAGCCGGCGCTGGATCTCCGTCCCCAGGCGCGCCGCGTCGGCGGTGTCGAGGTGCCGGTCGGCGGAGGAGGCGGCCACGACCATCTCAGGCCGCGAGACGGGCGAGGCGTTCGACCTCGGCGGCCTCCGGCACCGGCCGATGCTCGGCCAGGGCGAGGAGGATGGCCGCGTTCGCCGCCGCCGCCCCCGGGCGACCAAGGGCGCGGCTCGCCGCCTGCATCGCTGCCACGCGCGGGCCGTCGTCCAGGATGGCCAGCGCGGCCACGAGGGCCGGCCCGTCGAACGCGTCGTCGTCGACCAGCTCCGCGGCGCCGGCCTCGGCGACGAAGCGGGCGTTGGCCCGCTGATGGCCGGCCGCATGCGGGTACGGCACGACGACCATGGGCAGGCCGGCGGCCGTCACCTCGGCCAGGGTCGAGGAGCCGGCCCGCCCGACCACGAGATCGGCGGCCACGAGGGCCTGGCCCATCTCCTCCCGCAGGAAGGGGTAGGGGCGATACCGGTCGCGCCGGTCGGCCGGAAGCGCCTCGCGCCGCTGGAGCGCGGCGGCGTAGGCGGCCTGGCCGGTCAGGTGGAGCACGACCGCCCGTGCGGTGAGGGCCGGCAGGGCCGCGGCGACGGCGGCGTCGAAGCGGGCCACGGCCTGCGATCCGCCGAAGATCAGGAGACACGGCTGGCCGTCAGCGACGCCGAACCGGTCGCGGGCAGCGGCGCGATCCAGGCCGGCCAGGGACCGGATGGGCGTGCCCGTCACTTCGCCACGGCCGCCGAGGCGCCGGCGGGTGGCCTCGAAGCTCAGTGTCACGACGGTCGCCAGCGGGGCGGCCACGCGGGCGCTTCGGCCGGGCACGAGGTTGCCCTCCCACAGGAGCGTGGGGATGCGCAGGGCCATGGCCGCGGCGAGCACGGGCAGGGCCACGTAGCCGCCGGTGCTGAAGATGGCCGCCGGCCGCAGGCGGGTCAGGAGCGCCAGGGCCTGCGGCAGCGAGGCGCCCAGGCGGAGCGGATCCAGGACGGCATGGATCGACAGGTCGGTCGAGCGCAGCGAGCGCAGCCAGAGGCGGCTCAGCGGGAAGCCCGCCGCGGGCACCAGTTCGCGCTCCAGCCCACGGCGGCCGCCGACCCACACCACGTCAACGGGCGCGGGCCCCTCTTGCAGGGCTCGGGCGACCGCCAGCGCGGGATGGATGTGGCCGCCGGATCCACCGCCGGCGATCAGGATCCGCATCGTTCCAGGTGCCTCGAGCTTGGGTCTCGCGGGAGATGGAGAGCAGGATACCGACGGCGGCGAAGCTCACCACGAGCGACGAGCCGCCGGCGCTCACGAACGGCAGCGTGATGCCCGTCACGGGCAGCAGGTTGACCACGACGCCGATGTTGATGAAGGCCTGGACCAGCAGCCAGCCGGTGATCCCGGTGGCCAGCAGGCCGCCGAACGTATCCGGCGCATTGAGGGCGATGCGCAGGCCCTGGTAGCCCACGATGAGGAAGAGGCCCACCACCAGGACGCCGCCGACGAGCCCGAATTCCTCGCCGATGACGGCGAAGATGAAGTCGTTGAAGGCGTTGGGCACCACCACCCCGCCCGCCTGTGTGCTCTGGCCGAGGCCCGCCCCGAAGACGCCCCCGAGCCCCAGGGCCAGCAGCCCCTGGATGGTGTGGAAGCCGGCGCCGAGGGGATCCTTCCAGGGGTCCAGGAAGGCCGTCACGCGGCTCGCCTGGTAGGCGTTGCCGACGATGACCACGGCCAACGCGGCGATGCCCGCCGGCACCAGCAGGGCGAACTGCCACAGGTTGGCGCCGGCCACCCAGAAGAGGATGAAGGCGGTGAGGGTCAGCACCCCGGTCGTGCCGAGGTCGGGCTCCTTGAGGACGAGGAAGATGATCGGCGCGACCAGCAGCAGGAAGGGGATCGTGCCGTCGCGGATGCGGCTGATGCGCCCGCCGCGGTTGGCCATCCAGTGGGCCAGGTAGACGACGAGGGCCAGCTTGGCCAGCTCCGCCGGGTGGACCGCCGGCAGCGGGCGGATCTGCAGCCAGCGGGCCGAACCGCCGACGACGATGCCGAAACCAGGGACCAGGACCAGCACGAGGAGGCCGATGGCGACCGCGTAGAAGGGCAGCGAGACCATGCGCCACCAGCGGTAGTCGATCCGCATCGTGACGACCATGGCCACGATGCCCAGGCTGGCCCACAGGAGCTGGGGGCCGACCATGGCCATCGAGTCGCCCTGCTGGTCGACGTAGGCCCGCACGCCGGAGCTCGAGTAGACCATCAGGATGCCGATGGCGGTGAGGGCCATGATGGCCACCAGCAGGACGTAGTCGGGGGCGTGCCGCGGGCGCTGGAGGGTCGTGACCCGGCCGCGCTCCGGGCCGGCGACCAGGGTCCCCAGCCAGCCGGTCAGGCGGGGCGCGACGCCGCCGACGGGGAGCGTCGCCGTCGTCGGCAGGCGACGCGTGGCGCCCGTCGCCGCACGGCGGCGCACGACCGGACCGGCAGCCGGGCGGGCCGTCATGCGGAGTGGTCCCGGGCGATCGCCGCCACGGCCGCCTTGAACGCTCGACCGCGCGCGGCGTAGTCCACGAACTGGTCGAAGCTGGCCGCGGCCGGGCTCAGCAGCACGGTCGCCAGGCGCCCCCCGGCCAGCCGGCGGGCGATGGCATCGGCCTCCGTCAGCGCGGCCGCCAGGTTCCCGGCGTGCGTGACGTGGGGGTGGCCGGCGACGGCGAGTGCGCTGGCCAGCAGTGGCGCGCTCTCGCCGATCAGGACGACCGCGGCCGCGCGGTCCACGGCGACCCTCGCCAGCTCGGCCAGGTCCGTGCCCTTGTCGCGCCCGCCGGCGATCAGCACCAGCGGCGCCTCGAAGCTCTCGAGGCCGGCGATCACCGCGTCCGGCTGCGTCGCCTGCGAGTCGTTGACGAAGCGCACGCCGTCGACCACCGCGACCAGCTCCAGGCGGTGCTCCACGCCGGTGAACTCGGCCACTGCGCGCCGGATGCCGTCGGGCGCGATGCCGAACAGCAGGCCCACGGCGACCGCGGCGAGGACGTTGCTCTGGTTGTGACGGCCTGGCAGCGCGATCTCATCGACCGGCATGATGCGTCCCTGCGGCCCCGCCGCGGCGAGCAGGCCGCCGGCCACCGGCAGCGTCTCGACACCGGCGGCCACGATCCAGTCGTCGACGATGCCGACGCCGCCGGGCAGGGGCGGTTCGCGCCGGTACAGCACGATCGGCGTCGCGCCGAGGCCGGCGTACGCCAGCGAGACCGGATCCTCGAGGTTCAGGACCAGCGCCCCGTCGGGATCGACCAGCTCGGCGAGGCGGCGCTTCACGGCGCGGTAGGCGGCCACGCTGCCGTGGCGGTCCAGGTGGTCCTGCGTGACGTGGGTGTAGACGGCCACCGTCGTGCCCCGTGACATCGTCGGCAGCTGCAGCTCGCTGATCTCCAGCACGACGCGATGCCCCGGCGTCAGGTCGGGCAGGCGCTCAACGAGCGGCGTCCCGATGTTCCCGCCAAGGAGGACCGGCGGCGCTCCGGCGGCGAGCACGGCCGCACAGAGGGCGCTCGTCGTGGTCTTGCCCTTCGTCCCGGTCACCCCGACCGTGGGGCACGGGCACAGGCGCAGGAAGAGGTCGATCTCGCTCACCACCGGCACCCGCCCGGCGGCCTCGACGTCGGCCAGGGCGGCCCGCAGGCGCGGCTCCGTGGTGTTGAAGCGGCTGCTCACGGCCGGCGAGGTGGTGATGAGCGCCTGGCCGCGCAGGACCTCCGCCGGGTCCACGGCCGGGCCAAGCCGGAGCTGCACCGCGCGGCCCTCGAGGGACACGATCTGCGCCTCCAGCTCGTGGCGCGGGCGCTGGTCGTAGACGGTCACCTGCGCGCCGCGGTCGGCCAGGAAGCGCGCCAGGGCCACGCCGCTCCGGGCGAGCCCAAGGACGGCCACGGGGCGGCCGATGAAGCTGTCGAGGTCCAGGTGCCCCAGGTCCAGGGGCGCCGTGCCCGGCCCGGGGCGATCGAGGGTCATCGCCGTCACCGCAGCTTGTCCACGGTGGCCAGGAAGAAGACCACGCCGAGCATCGCCGCCAGCACGCCGACGATCCAGAAGCGGAGGGTGACCTTCTCCTCGTCCCAGCCACCCAGCTCGAAGTGGTGGTGCAGCGGGGCCATGCGCAGGATGCGTCGCCCGCCGGTCAGCTTGAAGTAGCCCACCTGCACGATGTCCGAGCCGGCCTCGGCCACGAAGATGACGCCGATGAGCGGCAGGATGAGGACCTGGCCCGTGATGAGCGCGGTGACGGCAAGCGTCGCCCCGAGCGAGAGCGAGCCCGAATCACCCATGAAGATCTGCGCCGGGTGGACGTTGAACCACAGGAAGCCCAGCAGCGCGCCGATGATCAGGGCGCTCAGCACGGCCAGGTTGGGCTGGGCCAGCGGGGCGTTGGCGAGGGCGATGATGAGGTAGGCCACGAAGGCGAAGATGAGCGTGCCGCCGGCGAGCCCGTCGAGGCCGTCGGTCAGGTTGACGCCGTTGCAGGTGGCCACGATGGCGAAGGCGGCGAAGACGATGTAGGCCCATGCGGGGATGTCGACCGCGCCGATGAAGGGCACCGCGAGCGCCGTGATGTGGTACGTGCGCTGGATGTTGAAGGCCGCGATGAGGGCCACCACGGCCTGCCAGATGACCTTGTAGCGGCCGCGCAGGCCGTCGCCGGTCCGCACGTTGAGGAAGTCGTCCAGCGCCCCGAGAGCTCCCACCAGGGCGATGGTGGCCAGCGGCGCGAAGGTCGAGGCGTCGACGAGGTTCAGCAGCAGCGCCAGCGCCCCGACGACGCTGATCACGAGGAGGCCGCCCATCGTGGGCGTGCCCTCCTTGACGAGGTGGGTCCCCGGGCCGTCCACGCGGATGCGCTTCCCGAAGCCGACGTAGCGCAGGAAGCGGATGTAGAGCGGCATGAGGATCACGACCAGGGCGAAGGCCAGCAGGAGGCCCTGGACGAGGAGGACGTTCATGCCGGCGCCCCGCGGCCGCCGGCCTGCTCGAGATCGGCCACGACGGCGTCGAGGGCCACGTCATGGGAGCCCTTGACCAGGATCGTGTCGCCCGGCCGCAGCAGGGGGATGAGGCGGCGGGTGGCGGCCGCGGCGTCCGGTGCGTGGTGGATGACGTCCGCGGGCAGGCCCGCCGCACGGGCGGCGGCGGCGATCTCCAGGGCGCCGTCACCGACGGTCAACAGCAGCTGGGCCGTGCCGGCCGCGCGCCGCCCGACCTCACGGTGGGCGGCCGGGCCCTCGGGACCGAGCTCGAGCATCTCGCCGAGCACCGCCACGCGTCGGCCGGGCAGGTCAGCCAGGACGTCGAGCGCGGCGGCCATCGAGTCGGGGCCGGCGTTGTACGTATCGTCGATGACGACCCAGGGACCGGCGCGCAGCAGCCTGCTGCGGTGGGGCGCGCCCCACGGTGCAGCGAGGCCGGCGGCGATGGTCCCCGGCGTGAGGCCGGCGGCCAGGCCAACGGCCGCCGCGGCCAGCGCATTGTGGACGTTGTGGCGCCCCAGCGCGGCCATCTCGACCGGTTCATCCACCCCCGCGGCGACCAGCCGGAAGGCCATCCCGGCGACGCCGCGGGCGGCGATGTCGCGGGCCGTCACGTCCGCCCCGGGCCCGAAGCCGTAGGTCACGACGGCCGCCTTCGTGCGCCTGCGCATGGCGGCCACGAGCGGGTCGTCGGCGTTGAGGACGGCGGTGCCGCCGGCCGGCAGGGCCTCCACGAGCCGGCCCTTCTCGCGTTCGATGGCGGCCAGTGAGCCGGCCCGCAGGAGGTGCACGCCTCGCACGGCCGTGACCACCCCGATGGCCGGCTCGGCGAGCGCGGCGAGGTGGGCGATGTCGCCCTCCACGTACATGCCCATCTCCAGCACCGCCGCCTGGCTCGAGGGGGTCAGGCGCAGGAGGGTCAGCGGCAGGCCGATCTCGTTGTTCTGATTGCCGTCGTTGGCCAGCACCTCGCGCGTCGTGCGCAGCACGGCGGCGATGGCCTCCTTGGTCGAGGTCTTGGCCACCGAGCCGGTCACGCCGACGACGAGCGGCTGGAAGCGGCTCCGCCACGCGGCGGCCACGCGGCCGAGCGCCGCCACGCCGTCATCGACCAGCACGACCGTCGTGTCGCCGAACTGGTCGAGGCTCGCCGCGTCGGGCGCCGCGGTCACCAGCAGGGCCGTGGCGCCGGCGCCCACGGCCTGGGCCAGGAAACGGTGCCCGTCCGTGCGGGCCCCCTGCAGGGCCACGAAGAGGTTGCCCGGCTCGACCAGCCGCGAGTCGACCGCGGCGCCACGGATCGGGCGGTCGCCGGAGCGCAGCACCCGCCCGCCGCTGGCCGCGGCCAGATCGGGCGCATCGAAGGCAGGGCGCGCGGGGCTCGGCGGCGGGAGTCGCGTCGCCTCGGTCACGGTCGGGCGCCATTCTGCCACGCGTCCGCTCACGGTCGCGTCGAGGGCGGCGGCACGTCGGGGACTTCGGGCATGCCCGGCTGCTGGGTCGGCACGGTCGGGGCCGCCGTGCTCGTCGCGGCGCCCGCCTGGGGCGGGAGATCCAGGGCCAGGATGGTGTCCTGGGCCGTGCGGCGGAAGAGCTGGTACGACGTGATGGCCAGCTGGAACTGGCCCTGGGCGAGCACCTTGGGCTGCACGTGATCGAGACGGACGACGATGATCGCCTGTGGCCCGCTCGTGCCGACGTAGCCCACGAAGCTGAAGTCGAACGTGTTGGGCACCCACTCGTTGGCCTTGCTGTCCCAGATCTGGGCCGTGCCGGTCTTGCCGGCCACGGTGTAGCCCGGGATGTAGGTGCCGGCGTGGTAGTACGGCACGCTGGTCACGACGTGCGTCATGAGGGCCCGCAGCTGGGCCGACACGGCGCTCGAAAGGACCGGTGCCCCGGTCGGCACGGCGACCGGCTGGCCGTTCACCGCGGCGACGACGTGGGGCAGCACGCGGAAGCCGCCGTTGGCCATCGTCGCGAACGAGGAGGCCAGCTGGATCGGGGTCACCGCCACGCCCTGGCCGAAGCTGTGGTTGGCCAGGTCGATCGGCGTCCACGGCGAGCGGGACGGGTCGGTGGCCAGGCCGGGCACCTCGCCGCTGACGTCGACGCCGGTGTCGGTGCCGATGCCGAGCGCCGCCCACGTGGCGTAGAGCGCGCGGGACGCCGCGGCGGTGTTCTTGCCGAGCGTCGCCGCGGCCCGGGCGGCGACGACGTTGCGCGAGTAGGCGATGCCGTCCTGGAACTGGAGCATGCCCATCGGCCGCCGGTCGGCGTCGTAGATCCGGCCGTTGGCGACCCTGAGGGTGCCCGTGTCGTCGAAGCGGGTGGTCGGCTTGATCGCGCCGCTGCTATAGCCGGCCGCGGCGACGAACATCTTCATCACCGACCCGGGCTCGTAGATGGTGCTGATGACGGGATCCACGAAGCGCCCCGCGTCGCTGTCGGCGACGGCCTGGTAGTCGTTCTCGTCGTAGCCGGGCACGGAGGCCCAGGCGAGGACGGCGCCCGTCGTGGGGTCCATCACCACGGCGCTGGCGGAGGCGGCGCCGTCGGCCACCATCGCTGCGTACAGCTCCTTCTCCACCTGGAGCTGGAGGCTGGCATCGACCGTCAGCTGGAGATCGGCGCCCGCCTGGCCGGGGTCGACGACCGACTGGGTGCCCTGCATCGGCTGCCCATTCACGTCCCGGGTGCCGCTGACCACCTCGGGCCGGCCGGCCAGCTCGTCCTGGTAGTACTGCTCGACCCCGTACTGGCCCTTCCCGGAGACATTCACGAACCCCAGCAGCTGGTTGGCCAGGGTCGTGTCGGGCGCCCCGCCCGGATCCGGGTAGATGCGGTAGGGCTGGGGGATGAGGTCGAGCTGGACCAGCTGGTCGGCGCCATCGGCGGCCATGCCCGCCCGGACCGCGGCGCTCTGGTCCGCCGTGAGGGCCGGGCTCAGCACGACGTATGCGGCGCCGCTGGAGAGCTTCTGGCGCAGGGTCGCGGCGTCGGCGTCGTCCAGGCCGAGGATGGCCGTCAGGGCGTCGGCTTCGTGCGTGACCTGCAGAGCCGTGAGCTGGTCGGGGTAGGCCACCAGTTGGTCGCGATAGGCCGTCCCTGCCAGGAGCACCTTGCCCGTGCGGTCGTAGATGGCCCCCCGCTGGACGGCGATGGTCTCGGTGGCCTGGGTCTGCTGGGTGGCCAGGTCGACGAGCTGGGGCGCCCGCACGATGGCCCAGTAGGCCTGGCGCACCACGAGGGCCCCGGCGCCGACGACGAGCACCAGCAGCAGGATGACGAGGCGGAGCCGGCGGTCGGTGCGCCCCAGCATCGCGCGATCAGCGACCGGGCACGCGGAGCGGCTGCGCCGCGCCGAGGTCGACGAGGCCGTTCGCCTGGGCCTGCTGGAGCACGTTCTGCTCCGACCCGAAGGTGAAGATCTGGCTCTGCTGCGTGCTCAGCTCCCGGTCCAGGCCGGCCCCGTCCGCGATGAGGCGGTCCGTGTCGTAGCCGGCCGTGGCGGTGCCGATGGTCTGGGTCAGGTAGAACAGCCCGAGCAGGAACGCGATGAGGATCGCGCCAAGGATGAGTCCGACGCGGCTGGCGCCGCGGCGGGCGCGCTGGTGGACGACCTGCCGCCGCCGCGGCACGGCGAGGACCTGCTGGCGGGCCGCCTGGTAGACGGCCATCAGCCGCGACCTGCCATCCAGCGCCACCGGGGATGGCCCATCAGGTCGCCGAGCGGCAGCGGACGCGAGCCCTCCATGTGGGAGCGTTCCACATAGCTCCACTCGGGCTCGGCCGGCTCGGGGGCGGGCGGCCAGTCCAGGGGCTGCACCTCGCGCTCGTGGATCTCGTGCTGCCGGCGACCGTAGTTCCGCCGGCGGTTCGCCTGATGGCGGCTCATCCGACCCTCCTGTTGGGCTGCGATGGCGATGGCAGCGGGGCGCCACCCCGCGCGGTGGGGCTCATGCGGCGAGCCGCTCGGCGACGCGCAGCCGGGCGCTGCGCGACCGGGGATTGGCCGCGACCTCGGCGGCGGACGGCCGCCCCGGTTGCGGGCCGACCGGCCGCAGGCGGGGCTGGTGGCCGCAGACGCACACCGGCAGTTCAGGCGGACAGATGCAGCCGCGCCGCTCGCGCGTCACGAAGCGCTTGACGAGGCGGTCCTCCAGCGAGTGGTAGCTGAGGACGGCCAGCCGCCCGCCTGGCCGCAGGAGGCCCAGGGCCGCCTCGAGCGCCCGCGGCAGCACCTCCAGCTCGCGGTTGACGGCGATGCGGAGGGCCTGGAACGTGCGGGTGGCGGGATGGATGCGGCGGCGCTCGCGGGGTGCGGGGACGGCCCGCGCGACGACCGCGGCGAGCCGGTCGGCCGTGCTGATGGGAGCCGTGTCACGCTCCCGAACGATGGCCCGGGCGATGCGCCCGGCGAAGGGCTCCTCGCCGTAGTCACGCAGCAGCCGGGTCAGCTCGGTGGTGTCGGCCTCGGCGACGAGAGCCGACGCCGGCCGTCCCGTGCCCGCGTCGAAGCGCAGGTCGAGCGGCCCGGTGGCCCGGAAGGAGAAGCCGCGGGCCTCGTCGGCCAGCTGGTAGGAGCTCAGGCCAAGGTCCAGCAGGATGCCGTCGACGGCGTCGAAGCCGGCCGCCGGCGCGACCGTCCCCAGGGCCTCGAAGTTGGCCTGCCGCAGCGTCACACGGTCACCGAAGGTCCGCAGGCGGATCGCCGTCCGGGCGATGGCCGCGGGGTCCGCGTCGAGGCCCAGCAACGGGCCGTCAGGCGTGGACGCCTCCAGGATCCGGACGGCGTGCCCTCCGCCGCCGACCGTCGCATCGACCATGAAGCTGCCCGCACGCGGCGAGAGAGCCGCCATGACTTCCTCCACCATCACGGGCAGGTGCCCTTCCGATCGGTCGCCGACCATCGACATACGGATCCGTCCGGATCCCGGAGACGCGTGTGATGCGCTAGATGCCGAGGCCCTGGAGGTGTTCCGCGAGGACATCGGGCGAGGTCATCGCCGCGCTGTAGTCGGCCCACCGGGCGGGGGCCCACAGCTCGATGTGGTCACGCGATCCGACCACCACGGCATCGCCTTCCAGGCCGGCCCACTCCCGCAGGCCGGTCGGTACGACGACGCGGCCCTGGCCGTCGAGGTCGACCTCGAAGGCCCCGGAGAAGACGAAGCGCGAGAAGGTCCTGGCACCAGCGTCCGTGACCGGTTTGGCGGCGACGCGTGCCGCCAGGTCCTCGAAGTCACTCCGCGGGAACAGCCCCAGGCAGCCGTCGATCCAGCGCGAGACATAGGCCCCGCCGTCGAGCCGTGCACGGAAGCGCGCCGGGATCGCCACGCGACCCTTGGCGTCGACCGTGTGTCGGTACTCGCCGGTGAACACCCGTCCCTCGCACCTCGCTGCCCGGACCAGCCGGCCTCCTCGCGTTCGGCCGGACCAGCCGGGCCACGAGAGCCGTCCGAGGTGGCTTCACCGCCTCTGGCGTCCCGCTCGCCCCACTCGATGGGGTGCGGCGGCCCGCAGAAGCGGCTGGTTCACCTCTATTCCCCACTTCGTGCCACTTTGGGCCACGTGGGCGGCATCATACACCGCGCCGAACCCCCGTCAACGCGTTTCTGCGCCTCGGGCATGGGAAAGCGGTCCGGGGCCCGTCCGGCAGAGGTCCGGGCCGCGGACAGGGCGGGGCGCTGGGCTTCGACACGGCCGGCAAGACCCGAGCGGCAGCGCGATCGTCCTGCTGTGACCCCCGGAGTCAGGCACGTCTGACTTGGGAGGTTCGTATCTGACGTGTTTGCGTGACGACGGCGCGTTTCTGGTCGGATCCTGCCGTGGCAGGTCAGACAGGAGGCCGAATCCCGGCCCCGACGCGGGATCCGACGATGTCCTTGTCCGTTACTGACCTCCCAGGTCAGGGCCGACTCCCCGGCCCAGCCTGCGCTGATCTCCGCGGAGGTCGGCAGCGAAGCACCAGCCCTGCGGCCGAGGCCACCCAGCCCCCGTATGCGAGCGTGCTCACGCGGATGAGGCGTACTCCGGCTCAAGGACGTGCAGCAGGCCCACGAGGCCGACGGAGAGGGCGATCGCGCCGAGGGCGTACACCGCAGCGAGGGCCGGACCGGATGCCATCGATGGGCGCTCAGCCCGGCGGCGGGGGCACCTTGATGACCTCGCCCTTGTGGATCAGGCCGGGGTTGGTGATCTGGGGGTTCAGGGCCTGGAGTCCGGCCTTGGTGGTGCCGAAGAACGTGGCGATGCCGATGAAGGTGTCGCCCGACTTGACCGTGTACAGGTAGCAGGCCTGGCCGCTGGGGCACTTCGGCAGGCCGCCCCAGCGGCTGGCGATCGACCCGCCACCCGAGGGCGTGGGGGTCGCAGGCGGCCGAGTCGGGCTCGGCGTCGGCGTGGGGCTCGGCGGGAAGGTCGGCGTCGGCGTGGGGCTCGGCGTCGCAGCCGGGGTCACGGAAGCGGTCGGCGTGGGGCTGGTGGACGCCAGGGCGATCTGGGTCCGGGTGGGGACGGGCGTGCCCGCGGTCCCCCGCAGGACCCCGAACGCCAGCGCCCCGACGAAGATCACCACGACGGCCAGGGCGGCGAGCCGGATCGAGGCCGGCACGCCCACGCGTGGACCGCCCTGTCCGGCCGCGGCGACCAGCGCGGCGCTGCCCCTCGTGTAGCGGGGGCAGGCGCTATGCCCCACCGCGAGGCAGACCAGCTGCTGCTGCAGGGGCGACGGGACGTACGGCGCGGCACCCGCGATACAGCGGTGCCCGTCGTCGACGGCCGGTCCAGGCACGGCGAGGCCCTCACCCGTCTCGAGGCGCAGGAAGGGGCAGACGATCGGATCGGGGGATCGGCCGGGGAGGTCGGCGAGCACGCGCGCGAGCCGTGCGGCTGCCCCGCTCCGCGAGGGCACGGGAGCTGGGATGGTCACCATCGCTCCATGGGCGTCGTCGTCGGCCGAGTCTAGCAGGCGTACTTCCTCGCGTTTCCGGTGTACTTATGGTGCGCTTGCCCACCGGCCCGGGCCGATGCTAGGCTCGCCAGGCCATGGCGCTCCTCAAGCTGCTGCATCCGCCAGAGGCCGTCGCGGACGCCGGTCCCGAGCGGCACCTTCGTCGCTGCACCTACCGCCGCCTCATCGCCGTCGAGCGAGCACCGCGGCCGGTCTACGACGTCGAGTGTCTGTACCCCGATCGGACCGTCTCGCTGCCGCTCGGCGACCTCGAGTCGGCGCGGCCGATCTGCGACGCCTGCACCGCGGGCCACATCTTCCGGCCCGACGAGGACTGACGTCCCCCGGCGAAGGCGCCAGCGAGGCGACCTGTAAGCCGAGTTCTGTCCAGCGGCGTGCGCCACATGGACGGTCATCCATCTACGGTCGGCGGTTGCCCGCCGCCTTCAGCGGCCGACCCGAGGGCCGGGCGACGCCGCCCGTCCCCGTGGCCGAAGCCACGGGTCCGCCCTCCTATTTGGCCTTGCTCCGGGTAGAGTTTGCCCGTTTCACCCGCCGTCCCGGCTCACGCCGCGACGGCGACTCGTCTCTGTGGCACTGGTCCTCGCCTCGCGGCGGACGGGTGTTACCCGCTACCCTGCGTCGTGGAGCTCGGACTTTCCTCGCGCCGCCCGGTCACCCGTGCGGCCCGCGACCGTCCGGCCGCCTCGCTGGCCGGTGGATGCTACGCGCCCCTATGCTGACTCGTCCAGCGGCACCGCCAGGCCCGAGCGGGCGGCCACCTCGGCCATGAGGCGCGCCGCCGCTGGCGGGTCGTCGAGGGCCAGGTTGGCGAGCGCGTCCGCGGCGTGGTTGCGGGCCCGCGGTTCGTGCACGGCCGTCCAGCGACGAAAGCCGGCCAGCGTCCGCGAGGCCTCGTCGTAGAGACGCCGCAGCTTGAGGTCCTTGACCCGCCAGCGGCCGCTGAGCTGCTCGACGATGAGCTTCGAATCGAGCCGCAGGTCCACCTCCTGGGCGCCGAGGCGCTGCGCCGCCCGCAGGGCCAGTACCACGCCGACGTACTCGGCGACGTTGTTGGTGCGCACCCCGAGGGCCCGCGCGATGACGATCAGCGGCGGCGCGTCGGGGTCCAGCGCGTCCGGCCGCGCCCCGTCGATGAGGACCGCCCCGCACGAAGCGGGGCCGGGGTTGCCACGGGCCGCCCCATCCGTGCGGATGACCAGGCGCACGGGCCGTGCCGGCATGACGCCGGGCGAGCTGCTCAGGCGTGCCGCTCGACGATGGCCGCCGAGACCTCCAGGATGGCCTGCGTCACGTTGATGCCGCGCGGGCAGGCGTCCGTGCAGTTGAAGATCGTGCGGCACCGCCACACGCCGTCCTTGTCGGCCAGGATCTCCAGGCGCTCCTCGGCGGCCTCATCGCGCGAGTCGAAGATGAAGCGGTGGGCGTTGACGATGGCGGCCGGCCCGACGTAGCCCGGCTGGGCCCAGAACGACGGGCAGGAGCTGGTGCAGGCGGCGCACAGGATGCACTTCGTCGTGTCGTCGTAGCGGGCCCGCTGCTCGGGCGACTGGCGCCGCTCCCGCGCCGGCGGCGGGCCGTCCGCGATGAGGTACGGCTCGACGCTGCGCAGCTTGGCGAAGAAGCCGTCCATGTCGACCACGAGGTCCTTCACCACCGGCAGGCCGGGCAGCGGGGCGAGGCTGATCTTGCGGCCCAGCTGGTCGACGCGGATCTTGCAGGCCAGCCGGTTGCGCCCGTTGATGAGCATGGCGTCCGACCCGCACACGCCGTGGGCGCAGGACCGCCGGAAGGTCAGGCTGCCGTCCTGCTCCCACTTGATGGTGTGGAGCAGGTCGAGCGGCCGAGCCATCGGCTCGGCCTCCACCTGGTAGGCCTCCCAGTGGGGCTTGGCGTCCCGCTCGGGGTCGTAGCGGAGGATGCGGACGTCGACCTGCATCGGTGCCTCGGCCTTCAGTAGGTGCGGGGCTTGGGCTGGAAGCGGGTGATGGTGACCGGCTTGTAGGCCAGCTGCGGGCCGCCGTCGGCACGCGTGGCGAGCGAGTGCTTGAGCCAGTTCACATCGTCCCGCTCGGGGTGGTCCTCGCGGAAGTGGGCCCCCCGGCTCTCGGTCCGCGCGACGGCCGAATGGACCGTCGCCTCCGCGCAGTCGAGCAGGTAGCCCACCTCCCACGCCTCCAGCAGGTTGGTGTTGAAGACCATGCCGCGGTCCTGGACGCGCGCTCGGGCGAAGCGCTCCTTGAGCTGGCGCACCTTGACCGTCAGGCGGCGCAGGCCCTCTTCGTCGCGGAAGACCCCGCAGTCGTCCATCATCGCCGCCGCCAGCTCGCGGCGGATGTGGGCCGGGTTCTCGCCCTCGTGGCGGCCGCGCAGGGCGCCAAGCTCGGCGGCGACCTGGTCCTGCGCCCCGCGCGGCGCCTGCGGCACGATGGCGCCACGGACGTCATCGGCCATGGCCCGCCCGGCGCGCTGGCCGAAGACGAGCAGGTCGACCAGCGAGTTGGTGCCCAGCCGGTTCGCCCCGTGGACGCTGACGCAGGCGCATTCGCCGGCCGCATAGAGGCCCGGCATGACCGTGTTGGCCGGATCGATCACGACGCGCCCGTGGATGTCGGTGGGGATGCCGCCCATGGCGTAGTGGGCCGTGGGCTGGATCGGCACGGGCTCGGTCAGCGGCTCGACGCCCTGGTAGATACGGGCGAAGTCGGTGATGTCGGGCAGCTTCTCCTCGATGACCGCACGGCCCAGGTGGCGCACGTCGAGGTAGACATAGTCCTTGCCGCCGATGCCCCGCCCGGCCCGGATCTCCAGCATGATCGCGCGGCTGACCATGTCGCGCGGCGCCAGCTCCATCAGCGTCGGGGCGTAGGTCTTCATGAACCGCTCGCCCTTGTCGTTGAGCAGGTAGGCCCCCTCCCCTCGGGCCGCCTCGGACAGGAGGATGCCGAGGCCCACGATGCCGGTCGGGTGGAACTGGTAGAACTCCATGTCCTCCAGCGGCACGCCCGCGCGATACGCCAGGGCGACCCCGTCGCCGGTCAGGGTGTGGGCGTTGGAGGTGACCCGGAACATCCGCCCGAAACCGCCCGTGGCGAGCAGGACCGCGGCCGCCCGGAAGACCTGCAGCTCACCGTCGGCCAGGCGGTAGGCGATGACGCCCTGGGCGCCGGTCTGCGGGGTGCCGAGCAGCTGCACCACGTGGTACTCGTCGAAGAAGAGCACGCCGGCCTTGATGCACTGCTGGTACAGCGTCTGCAGGATCATGTGGCCGGTGCGGTCGGCCGCGTAGCAGGCGCGGCGCACCGGCCCCTCCCCGAAGTTCCGGGTGTGGCCGCCGAACCGGCGCTGGTCGATGCGGCCATCGGGGGTGCGGTTGAAGGGCAGGCCCATGTGCTCGAGCTCGATGACCCGCTCGATGGCCTCCTGGGCCAGCACCTCGGCCGCGTCCTGGTCGGTCAGGTAGTCGCCGCCCTTGACCGTGTCGTACATGTGCCACTCCCAGTGGTCCTCCTCCTGGTTGCCCAGGGCCGCGCACACGCCACCCTGGGCGGCGCCGGTATGGGAGCGGGTGGGATAGAGCTTGGTCAGGACGGCCGTGCGAACACCGGCGCGGGCGAGTTCGAGGGCGGCCCACAGGCCGGCCCCGCCGGCGCCCACGATGAGGGCTTCGTAGACGTGCTCGACGGCCCCACGCGGCGCGGCGCTGATCTCGGTCATCAGAGGGCGAGGACCTGCGCCGGCAGCCCCACGACGACGATCGTGCCAAGCACGAACAGCAACAGTGCGAGGAGGTAGAGGCCGGACATGAGGGCCGTCCGGGCGCCGCCCTTGATGTAGTCGCCGACGACCGTCCGCACGCCGAGGAAGCTGTGCAGGATGACCAGCATGAGGAGCGACCAGTCCAGGACGCGCCACACGAGGTCGTTCCAGCGCTGGCCGAAGATGAAGCTGGACGTCTCCTGCGACGGGTCGAACAGGAAGTGCAGGATGCTGAAGTGAGCCAGGGCCAGCACGAACAGGCCGAGGCCCGAGAGGCGCACGAGGTACCACGTGGCCAGCTCCAGGCCCCCGCCCTGGGGCCGCGGCCGGTTCATCCGCTGGCTCATCGAGGGGGCCTCATCCGGACACGAAGATGGGCTTGAGGATGATGAACGCGGCCGGCAGGCCAAGGCCCACGAAGATGACCCACGAGCCCCACCACATCTGGCGGTGGTAGTGGGTCATGCGCGGCCAGAAGTCCATGATCACGATGCGCAGCCCGTTGAGGGCGTGGTACAGGAGCGCCGCGCCGAGGAGCACCTCACCGATCCGCCCGGGGGCGCTGGCATAGACCTGGAGGATCGTGTCGTACGCCTTCGGGTCGTCACCGGCCAGGTAGATGTCGATGATGTGGATGACGACGAAGAGCCAGATCGCCAGCCCGCTGATGCGGTGGAACGCCCACGCGAGCATCCCCTCACGACCGCGGTAGCGGAGCAGCAACCCTCGACCTCCGGATGTGGGCGCGGCGGGTGGTTCCCGCGGGATGGCATCCCATCGTAGCGCGAACGCCCCCTGCCCGGCCCGGGTATGCTGGCCGCGCCCCATGAAGCTCCAGGAGTACCACGCCAAGGCGCTGCTCCAGGCTGCCGGGCTGCCCGTCCCACCGTGGCAGGTGGCGACGTCCGCGGCCCAGGCGCGCGCCCAGGCTGAGGACGCCTTCAAGGCCGGCGCATCACGGGTCGTGGTCAAGGCCCAGGTCCTGGTCGGGGGGCGGGGCAAAGCCGGCGGGGTGAAGCTCGCGGACACGCCGGCGGATGCGGAGGCGGCGGCCTCGGCGATCCTGGGCATGGCCATCAAGGGCATCACGGTGCGCCGCGTCCTGGTGGCCGCCGCGGCCGACATCGCGCACGAGTACTACCTCGCGGCGACCCTCGACCGCGCCGCCCAGCGAGTCCTGGTGATGGGCTCGGCGGAGGGTGGCGTGGAGATCGAGGAGGTCGCCGCCACGCGGCCGGAGGCCATCCTGCGCGTATACGCCCACCCGCACCTGGGGCTGCTGGACTTCCAGGCCCGCCAGCTCGCCTTCGGGCTTGGCCTGGGCGGGCCGCACCTGCGCGCCGCGGTGGCCGTGGCCCAGGGGCTCGTGGCCTGCCTGCTGGCCAACGACGCGGACCTCGTGGAGGTCAACCCGCTGGGCCTCGTGCGCTCGACCGGACCTGACGGCCACGCCGTCGTGACGCTCGAATGCCTCGACGCGAAGGTCACGCTCGACGACTCGGGCCTGGCGCGCCACCCCGGCCTGGAGGCCATGCGCGACCTCGACGAGGAAGACCCGACCGACGCCAGGGCGCGGGCGGAGGGCATCAGCTTCATCAAGCTCGACGGCGACATCGGCTGCATCGTCAACGGGGCCGGGCTGGCGATGACGACGATGGACCTGGTCAAGCTGTACGGCGGCGCCCCGGCCAACTTCCTCGACATCGGCGGCGGCGCACGGTCCGATCAGGTGGCCGCGGCGATGGGCCTCATCCTGGACGATCCGGGCGTGCGCGCCATCCTGGTCAACATCTTCGGCGGGATCACCCGCGGCGACGAGGTCGCGCGCGGCCTCGTGGAGGCCCGTGCCAGGCAGCACCGCGAGGTGCCCATGATCGTGCGCATCGTCGGCACGAACGCCGCCGAGGCCGCGGAGATCCTGGAGGCAGCTGCCTTCCAGACCGCGGCCAGCCTTGACGAGGCGGCCCAGAAGGCCGTCGCCGCGGCCCGCGGGGCAGCTCGATGAGCATCCTCGTCGATCGCCACAGCCGCGTCGTCGTGCACGGCATCACGGGCCGCGAGGGCGGCTTCCACGCGGCCCAGTGCCTCGCCTACGGCACGGCGATCGTGGCCGGCATGACGCCCGGCAAGGGCGGCCAGCGCGCCCTCGACGATCGCGTCCCGGTCTTCGACACGGTGGCCCAGGCGGTCGATCGGACCGGCGCCGACACGAGCCTCATCTTCGTGCCCGCGGCCGGTGCCCCCGACGCGATCCTGGAGGCCGTGGATGCGGGCATCCGCACCATCATCTGCATCACCGAGCGCATCCCCGCCCTGGACATGCTCAAGGTCATGCCGGTCGTGCGCGCCGCGGGGGCGACGCTGATCGGACCCAACTGCCCCGGCGCGACGAGCGTCGGGGAAGCCAAGGTCGGCATCATCCCGGCGGCCATCCACCGGCCCGGCCGGGTCGGCCTCGTCAGCCGCTCGGGGACGCTGACCTACGAGGTCGTGCAGGCCCTGACGGACGCGTCGATCGGCCAGTCGACCTGCGTCGGCATCGGCGGCGACCCGATCGTGGGCACCGACTTCGTGGACATCCTGACCCGCTTCCGCGACGACCCCGCGACCGACGCGGTGGTCCTCATCGGCGAGATCGGCGGCGATGCGGAGGAGCGCGCGGCGGCCTTCGCCGCGGAGCACCTGCGCCACAAGCCGATGGCCGCCTTCATCGCTGGCCGCACGGCGCCGCCGGGACGCCGCATGGGCCACGCCGGGGCGATCATCAGCGGCGGGGCGGGGACCGCCGCGGGCAAGGTGGCCGCGCTGGAAGCGGCGGGCATCCACGTGGCCGACTCCCCCACCCGCATCCCGCGACTGCTCATGGACGCCGGCATCCGGCCCGATTGACCTCGGTCAGTAGCCCAGGGACCGCCACGCCGGGCCGCCCGGCGCCTCGATCAGCTCGACGAGCACGCCGAAGCAGCTCCGCGGGTGCAGGAACGCGACGGGCCCCTCGGCGCCGCGCCGGGGCGCCGAGTCGATGACCTCCACGCCGTCGACCATCAGGCGATCGAGCGTCCCGGCGAGGTCGGGGACCTCGAAGCAGACGTGGTGGAAGCCCTCCCCTCGTGCCGCCAGGAAGCGCGCCACGCCGGTGGTGTCGTCGGTCGGCTGGACCAGCTCGACCTTGCTCTCGCCGACCGGCAGGAAGGCGATCGTGACCCCGTCACCCGGGATGGGCAGGACCATCTCCACCGGCAGGGCCAGGATGTCGCGGTAGAAGCCGAGCGCGGCGTCCAGGTCCCGCACGACCACGGCCACGTGGTGGACGCGCCCGAGCCGGTGCTCGTTGGCGAACGATCTTGCGCCCGAGGGCAGGCCACTCACGCGCGCACTCTGGCACGCCGTCCCGCCCACGGCAAGGCGGATCCTCGCCGGGCGAAGCTCAGCTGCAGGAGGTCGGCGGGCTCTGCGCGACGATGAGCTCACCGAGGCTCGTCACCCGGATGGCCTCCATGACGAACAGCTGGGCGCCGCAGGTGACGGCCAGTTCGTCGGCGCCGCTGGTCGAGGCCCTGGTCGGCAAGGTGTAGACCCACGAGCCGGCGATGAAGCGGTACTCCGTGAAACAGCCGCTCGGACCGCTGAACGGCGTCCACGAGAGGTCGGTCCACGCGCCGTCCTTGACGGCGGTGAAGTCGCTGATGCTGGCCACGCCCCCGCCCGCCCCGGCGTAGCGCGCCGCACTCGCCGCGAGCACCTTGCCGTCCTTGTCGAGCGCCAGCGTGCGGTAGTAGAACTGGCTGCCGGCGCCCGTCTTGTCATAGCCGGACGCATACAGCTTGCTGGTGGCCGGGTCGACCTGCACGGTAGAGCCCGTGGGTGGATACGCCACCGGCGGGGGTCCGCTCGGCGAGCGGAGGGTCACGTAGCGCTTGAAGACGCCCGCGCCGCTGTAGGTCGACCAGTCGAGCACGACGCCGGCCGGGCAGGAGGCCGCCGCCAGGTCCAGCGTGCCGATACCCGGCGTCGGCGAGGGGGTCGGGGCGGCCGTGGGTCGCGCCGTCGCCCTGGCCGTCGGGCCTGTCGTCGGGGTCGGGCCCGGCGTGTCGAGCGCGGTCGGGAACGGGGTGTCGGTCGGCAGGACGGACGGGGTCACGAAGGGGCTCGGGCTTGCGATGGGTGACGCCAGCGCCACCTGCAGGTGGCCGTCGAGGATGCCCAGCGGCAGTCCCGCCGCGAGATCGGCCGCGCCGTTGGCCTGGAGCCACGGGTCGGCCAGCGCGGACGCCGGGATCGCGTCGAGGGCGGGCGCGACCGTGGGCGTGGCGGCGCCGATGTACACGACCGCCCGCTCGCCCTGCGGCACGGACGTGTCGAAGCCGGGGCCCGATGCCGCCACGGCATCCTGGATCGCCAGGAGCGTGACCCGTTCCTGGCCCGAGCCCTGGCCGGTGGCGACCGGCTCGCGGTCGGTATCGAAGGCGGTGCCCGTGGCCGTCCAGGTCACGGGGCCGGTGGTGACGGCGAACGGCGCGTGCGCCGCGGTGATGACCCGGTAGTAGGCGCGCCCCGCGAGCTGCGCGACGGTGACCCCGGCGGCATCGACGCGATCCAGGTGGACGGCGGAGCCGCCGGCCAGGCGGACCCGGCTGTCACCGAGCCCCAGGACAGCCGAACCCTGCGATGAGACCGTCACCGTGTCACCGACCTGGAGGGCCGTGCCCGCCGTGAGCGGGACCGGCGTGCCGATGCGGGTGGCGATGGCGCCGGTCGCCTCGACGACCGTGGCGGTCACCGTGCCCGGCGGGAGCAGGCGGCCGGACGCGTAGGCCGTGGCGCCGACGAGCATGGCCACGACCACGAGCAGGGCCACGAGGCGGATGAGCGAGCGCCAGGTGCGCCGCCGCCCGGTGCGCGGCCGGGCCGGGGCGGGCGTGACGGGGATGGGCGCGGGCGGTGACACGACCGGCGACGTCGCGTCGGGGGTCGGCCGCGATTCGCGCGCCCAGCGGCGTCGTTCGACGTGGATGGCGGAACGCCGGGCGGTGCTCGCGGGGGTCGCCGCGGCGTCGGGCGCGACGGGCTCGGCGGCGGTCAGCTCCGCGGTGGCGGCTCCCTCGAGTGCCGGGGCTGCGGCAGCGGCAGCGGCTGCAGCCGCCAGGCGTGCCCGCAGGTCACGGGCCGCGCGGGGCGACAGGGCGCCGCCAACGGCACGGGTGGCCCTGGCCCGCGCCGCGGCCTCGGCCAGGCGTGCCTCGAGGCCGGCGGGGCCGCTCAGGGCGGGTGAGTCGCCCAGGTCGGTCGCGAAGCTCGGCTCAGGCGGCACTGACGGCCTCATCGGCGGCGTCGGAGCGCCGTGACGTGCCACGGGCGGGGGCGTGCCCGGGCCGTTCGAGGGCCCGCAGGGCCGCTGCCAGGCGTGACTGGACGGCGACGGCACGGGTGCCGAGCACGGCAGCCATCTCGGGCGCCGCGAGCCGGTCCAGGTAGTGCAGGGTCAGGATACGGCGGCGTTCCAGGTCGAGTCGCTCGAAGCCGGCCAGCAGCCCGGGCTCCAGCGCCTGGGCGAAGAGGGCGATGGCCGGGCCGTCCGGATCGTCGGCGATGGCGTCGGGCCGCTCCGCGATGGCGCGCGCGAGGAGCCGAAAGGCGCCCGCCCGGTCGACGTGCTGGCCCGTGGCTCCGCCGGCCGCGAGCAGCGCGGCGACCGTCAGATCCTCCGCCATGACCCGAGATGTGACACGCCGGCGGGCGTACCCGAAGAGGGCCTCCAGCATCTCCGCGTCGCCCGCCACGAGGCGGCCGGCGAGGGGGCGGGCGGGAGGCGTGGTCGGTCGCGAACGCACCACCTCGGGGCGCTCGACAGGAGGCGGACTGGGGTCGCGGCGGGCTCGAGCCATCGGCCCGTGAACCGTATGGCGATGGTCCCGTGTTGACTATGCGCCACAGGTACCGGTGGCACCGGGACCCCCGGCCGGGCGGGCGGCCCAGCCTAGACCGTGATCAGCTCCCGATGCTCGCCCCAGGCCCGCCGCAGCGTGTCGCTGATCTCCCCCAGCGTCGCCTGCGCGCGCACCGCGGCGATGATCGGCGGGAGCAGGTTGGCCGTGCCGGCGGCGGCCTCCGCGAGGTCCCCGAGGGCGGCCGACCAGGCGGCCCCGTCACGCTCCGCCCGCACCCGCCGCAGCCGCTCCACCTGGGCCCGCTCGGCGGCCGGATCGATGCGCTGGAGCGGCGGGGCATGGGTCGCCTCGTCGACGAAACGGTTGACGCCGACCACCACCCGGGCCTGCGACTCCACCTCGCGCTGGTAGCGGTAGGCCGACTCCTGGATCTGACGCTGCTGGAAGCCCGTCTCGACCGCCGCAAGCGGCCCACCCAGCGCGTCGATCTCCGCCAGGAGGGCCGTGGCGGCAGCCTCCAGCTGGTCGGTCAGCGTCTCCACGTAGTAGCTGCCGGCGAGCGGATCGGGCGTCTCGGTCACGCCCGACTCGTAGGCCAGGATCTGCTGCGTCCGCAGGGCCAGCCGGGCGGCCTCCTCGGTCGGCAGGGCCAGCGCCTCATCGCGCGAGTTCGTGTGCAGGCTTTGCGCCCCGCCGAGGACGGCCGAGAGGGCCTGCACGGTCGTCCGCACGACGTTGTTGTCGACCGACACCGCGGTCAGGCTCGAGCCGGCCGTCTGGACGTGGAAGCGGCACATCCACGACTTCTCGTTCCGGGCCCCGAACCGCTCGCGCATGAGGCGAGCCCACATGCGCCGGGCGGCGCGGAACTTGGCGACCTCCTCGAAGAGCTCGCTCCAGGCCGCGAAGAAGAAGCTGAGGCGGCCGGCGAAGCGGTCCACGTCGAGTCCCCGGGCGACCGCCGCCTCCACGTAGCCGATGGCGTGGGCCAGGGTGAAGGCCAGCTCCTGGGCGGCCGTGGCGCCCGCCTCACGCATGTGGTACCCGGAGATCGAGATGGTGTTCCAGCGCGGCATCTCGCGGCTGCAGAACTCGAAGATGTCGGTGACCAGGCGCATCGACGCCTTGGGCGGGTAGATATAGGTCCCGCGCGCGACGTACTCCTTGAGGATGTCGTTCTGGACGGTGCCCGACAGGGCCGCCCGGGGGATGCCCCGCCCCTCCGCGACCACGACGTAGAAGGCCAGCAGGATGGCGGCCGTGCTGTTGATGGTCATGGAGGTCGAGATGTCGGCCAGGGGCAGGCCGTCGAGCAGGGTCTCCATGTCGGCCAGCGAGGCGATGGGCACGCCCACACGGCCGACCTCGCCGCTGGCCGGCGCGGCGTCGGAGTCGTAGCCCATCTGCGTCGGCAGGTCGAAGGCCACCGAGAGCCCCGTCTGGCCCTGCTCCAGCAGGTATCGGAAGCGCTCGTTGGTGTCGGCCGCGGTCGAGAAGCCGGCGTACTGGCGCATCGTCCACAGTCGGCCGCGGTACATCGTGGGCTGGACACCGCGCGTGAACGGGAACTCCCCCGGACGCCCCAGGTCGCGTGCCTCGTCGAGGCCCGCCGTGTCGGCTGGCGTGTACAGGTCGGCGATCGGCAGGTCGCTCGTGGTGCGGAACTCGGCCTGCCGTTCCGGTTGCTCGGCCAGCGCCCTGGCGCGGAGGCCGCGCCGCCAGGCCTTGCGGCCTGGATCGTCGGCGGTCATACCAACACCACCAGCTCGTCGCCACGCTCGACCCGCTGGCCCGGCTTCACCGCCACCCGCTCGACGCGGCCGGCGCGCTGGGCCCGGATCTCGTTCTCCATCTTCATCGCTTCCACGGAGAGTAGCCGCTGGCCGGCCTCGACCGATTGGCCGTCGCGCACGCCCACGCTCACGACCCGGCCGGGGATCTGGGCCCGCACGACCAGCCGCGTCGGGCCGGCGGCAGCAGCGTCCGCGCGGCCGGCCCGGTCACGCAGCGCGGCACGTGCGGCGTCCTCGACCGTCACCTCGAAGCGCCAGCCGCCGGTCACGACCTCGAGACGGACCTGGCCCGCGGCCCGCTCCGCCCGCGAGGCTGGCAGCCGCTGTACGACCGGGTTCGGCAGCCCGGCCCGGGCCAGGACCGCGACGAGCTCGGTGCCGGCCACGCCCGGCGACCGCTCCACGGGCACGATGCCATCGGTGCCGATCGTGGCCCGGCGCCGCTGCTGCCCGTCCGCGGCCGTCACCGCGGCCAGCTCTCGAGGGCATCGCGACGGCCCGCTGCCGCCCAGTCGCTGACCGCTGGGGGCACGGACGCGCCGGGGGCGGGCGTCGCACCAGCGGCGCTGGCCGCCTCGAGCGACCCGTCGGCCGCCAGCGCGGCGAGGAGGGCCACCGTCGTGGCCGCCTCCCGCTGGACGGCGCCGTCCCAGGCGTGGGCCACGAACTCGGTGCTGATGCCCCCGGCCCGGAAGGCCGGCTCGCGGACGAGCCAGCGGTGGAACGGCAGCGTCGTCTGGAGACCGCCGACCTCCGTTTCGTCGAGGGCCCGGGCCACCCGTGCCAGGGCCGCCGGCCGGTCCTCCGCGACCACCAGCACCTTGGCCAGGAGGGGGTCGTAGGCCTCCGAGATCACGGTCCCCTCCTCCACCCAGCCATCGACCCGCACACCCGGACCGGCGGGCTCGCGCCAGCGGGTCAGGCGGCCGGGCTGGGGCGCGAAGTCGGCGGCCGGATCCTCCGCCGACAAACGCACCTCGATGGCGTGACGATCGGGCGATGCCACCCGCGCCGCGGCCGCCAGCACCCGGCGGGAGAGCGGTTCGCCCGCCGCGATACGGAACTGCTCGTGGACGAGGTCGAGGCCCGTCACCAGCTCGGTCACGCCGTGCTCGACCTGGAGGCGCACGTTGACCTCCAGGAACCAGACCGCCCCGTCCGGGCCGCGCAGGAACTCGCAGGTCGCGGCGCCCTGGAGGCCGACCGCCCGTGCCACCCGCACCGCGAGCTCGCCAAGGTGCTTGCGCTCCGCGGGGCTGAGCCCGGGTGCGGGCGCCTCCTCCAGCAGCTTCTGGTGACGCCGCTGGGCTGAGCAGTCGCGCTCCCCGAGGGCGACGACGTTCCCCTGCGCGTCGCCAAGCAGCTGGACCTCGATGTGCCGGCCGTCCTGGACGAAGCGCTCCAGGTACAGCGACCCGTCCCCGAACGCGGCCTCGGCCTCGTGGGCGGCGGAGGCAAGCGCGGCCTGGAGCTCGGCCCGGTGCTCCACGCGCCGCATGCCCCGACCGCCGCCACCCGCCGCGGCCTTCACGAGGAGCGGCCAGCCGACGTCGTCTGCCACGGCCGCCATGTGGGCCCGCGACGCCGGCCGATCGAAGCGGGCCGGCTCGAGCGTGCCCGGCACCACCGGCACGCCCGCGTCCCGCGCCGCCCGGCGGGCGGCGAGCTTGTCACCGAGGCCGGCCAGCGTGGCCGGCGCGGGGCCCACGAAGACCAGGCCGGCGGCGAGGCAGGCCTCGGCGAACGCGGCCCGCTCGGCGAGGAAGCCGTAGCCGGGGTGGATCGCCTGGGCCCCGGTGGCCAGGGCGGCCGCGACGATGCGGTCGGCCCGCAGGTAGCTCTCGGCGGCGGGCGCCGGGCCGAGCCGGACCGCCTGGTCGGCGGCTCGCACGTGGGGCGCGCCGGCATCGGCGTCACTGTAGACGGCCACACTCTCCAGGCCCAGCTCACGGCAGGCCCGGATGAGGCGCACGGCGATCTCGCCGCGGTTGGCGATGAGGACGCGCGAGAAGGGCCACGAGGGGCTCGTCGCCAGGGCCTGCGGGCTCACGCCGGGCGAGCCTCCAGGCGAGCCAGCCGCGCGGCCGCGGCCTCGAGCGTGGCCCGTTGCTTGGGGAAGGCGAAGCGGACCCTGGTGTGGCCGAGCGCCGGGTCCGAGTAGAAGGAGGAGCCGGGCACGGCGGCCACCCCCGGGTCAGCCGCCAGGCGGCGACAGAAGGCGGTGTCGTCCTCGCCGGGCTGCATCAGCCGGCCGATGTCGGTCATGACGTAGTAGGCGCCGGCAGGGCGGGACACGCCGAAGCCGGCCGCCTCGAGGGCGGCCACGAGGATGGAGCGACGCTCGCGGTACTCCGCCAGCAGCGCCGCGTAGTACGGATCGGGCAGCCCCAGGGCCACCGCCCCGGCGGCCTGCAGCGGTGCCGCGGCCCCCACCGTCAGGAAGTCGTGGACCTTGCGGATGGCCGCGGTCAGGGGCGGCGCGGCGATGACCCAGCCGACCCGCCAGCCGGTGACCGAGTAGGTCTTGGACAGTGAGTTGATGGCCACCGTGCGCTCGGCCATGCCCGGCAGCGTGGCCAGGGGGACGTGCTCGCCGTCGTAGACGAGGTGCTCGTAGATCTCGTCGGTGAAGGCCACCGCGTCATGCTCGCGGCAGAGTTCAGCGATGAGCTCGAGCTCGGCGCGCGTGAAGACCTTGCCGGTCGGGTTGTGCGGCGAGGTCACGACGATGCCACGGGTCCGCGGTCCGAAGGCCGCCCGGAGCTCGGCCTCGTCGATCGACCAGTCGGGCTCATGGAGGGTCACGAAGCGCGCCGCCGCCCCCGAGAGGATGGCGTCCGGGCCGTAGTTCTCGTAGTAGGGCTCGAAGACGACGACCTCGTCGCCGGGGTCGAGGAGGGCCAGCATCGAGGCGATCATGCCCTCCGTCGCGCCGCACGTGACGGTCACCTCGCGGTCCGCGTCCACGGACCAGGCCGGGTACCAGTGGCTGGTCTTGGCCGCGATGGCGGCCCGGAAGGCCGGGGCGCCCCACGTGACGGCGTACTGGTTGACGTCGCCCTCGATGGCGGCGATGGCCGCCGCCTTCAGCTCCGCGGGGCAGGCGAAATCGGGGAAGCCCTGGGCCAGGTTCACGGCCCCGTGGCGCAGCGCGATCCGGGTCATGTCGCGGATCACTGATTCGGTGAAGCGAGCCGCCTTGGCCGAGGTGCGCGGCATCGTCCCTCCATCTGGCGACCGGCCGGCCGCGTTGGCAGTCTAACCAGCCTACGATAGGAAGACCGATGGACGACGACCCCGCCCTCCCCTCACGCCACGGACCCTGGGTCCGCCTCCGGCGCACCGTGGCCTACGAGAATGACTGGCTGGTCGTGTGGCACGACGAGGTCACGCGACCCGACGGCCAGCCGGGCATCTACGGCGTCGTCCACCCGCGCAACCTCGCGGTCGGCGTCGTCGCGGTGGACGACGTGGGGCGCGTCCTGCTGGTGGGCCAGTACCGCTACACGCTGGACCGCTATTCCTGGGAGATCCCCGAGGGCGGCGCGCCGCGCGAGGAGGCGCCACTGCTCGGCGCCCAGCGGGAACTGGCCGAGGAGACCGGCTACCGGGCCACGATGTGGCGCGAGTTGACGGTCCTCCACACTTCCAACTCGCTGATGGACGAGGCCGGCGTCCTGTACGTCGCCACCGGGCTCGTACCCGGTGACGCGGCACCGGACCCGACGGAGGAGCTGGATCAGCGCTGGGTCGCGCTTACCGAGGCGTTGCAGATGATCGAGCAGGGCGAGATCACCGACGCGCTGACGATCATCGGCCTGCAGCGCCTCGCCCTCGAGCGCGCCGGCGCCTGACCGTCCATGCCGCGGGTGTCTTTGCGCAAAGACACCCCGGCCCGCGAAACCAGGGGCGCGCTCAGAGCGGGATGTTGCCGTGCTTGCGCGGCGGGTTGCGGTCACGCTTCGTCGCCAGCAGGTCGAACGCCGCGATGACGCGCGGCCGGGTCGACGACGGCTCGATCACGTCATCGACGTAGCCACGCGAGGCAGCGATCCACGGGTTGGCGTGGCGCGCCTCATACTCTGCGGTGAGCTGCGCCCGCATCGCGGCCGGATCGTCGCTGGCCGCCAGCTCGGCACGATGCAGGATGTTGACCGCGCCCTCGGCGCCCATGACCGCGATCTGGGCCGTCGGCCAGGCGAGGTTGACGTCGCCACGGATGTGCTTGCTGCTCATGACGTCGTAGGCGCCGCCGTAGGCCTTGCGGGTGACGACGGTGACCTTGGGCACGGTCGCCTCGCAGTACGCGTACAGCAGCTTCGCCCCGTGGCGGATGATGCCGCCGTGTTCCTGGCTCACCCCGGGCAGGAACCCGGGCACGTCCTCCAGGGTCAGCAGCGGGACGTTGAATGCGTCGCACATGCGCACGAAGCGGGCCGCCTTGTCCGACGCGTCGATATCGAGCGCGCCGGCGAGCACCGCCGGCTGCTGCGCCACGACGCCGACACTGCGGCCGCCGAGGTGCGCGAACCCGATGAGGATGTTGCCCGCGAACGCAGGCTGCAGCTCCACGAACTCGCCGTCGTCGACGAGACGTGTGATGACGTCGTGCATGTCGTACGGCTGACTCGGGTCGTCCGGCACGATCGCGTCCAGCGCGGCGTCGGTTCGTGTCGACGGATCATCCGTCGGCCGCAGGGGCGCCTCACCCAGGTTGTTCTGCGGCAGGAATCCGAGCAGCGTGCGCGCCGTCGCCAGCGCCGTGGCCTCGTCCGGCTCGGCGAGGTGCGCGACGCCGCTGATCGCGGCGTGCGTATGCGCGCCGCCGAGGCGCTCGAAGTCCACCTCCTCGTGCGTCACAGCCCGCACGACGTCGGGCCCCGTCACGAACATGTAGCTGGTGCCCTCGACCATGACGATCAGGTCGGTGATGGCCGGCGAGTAGACCGCGCCACCGGCGCACGGGCCCAGGATCACCGACAACTGCGGGATGACGCCGGAGGCCAGCGTGTTGCGCAGGAAGATGTCGGCGTATGCGCCGAGCGACACGACGCCCTCCTGGATGCGCGCGCCGCCCGAATCGTTCAGCCCCACGACCGGCGCGCCGACCTTCATGGCCAGATCCATGACCTTGCAGATCTTGCCGGCATGGGCCTCGGAGAGCGATCCACCGTAGATCGTGAAGTCCTGGCTGAAGACGAAGACGGCCCGGCCGTCGATCAGGCCGTGGCCGGTGACGACACCATCGGTCAGATAGCGCTCCCCTGCCCCTTCGTGATCGCCCACGCGACCGGTGACGAACGCATCGAGTTCGACGAACGAGCCGGGGTCCAGCAGCAGCTCCAGGCGTTCACGCGCCGTCAACTTGCCGCGCGCGTGCTGTGCCGCGACGCGTTCCGCGCCGCCGCCGGCGCGCGCCGCTTCGCGCATCTGGCGCAACTCAGCAAGGCGGTCGCGGTGGGTCGACACGGGCACCTCCACGGTTCGCGGTCGCGGGGACTGGCCGCGCCATCGTAGCGCGGCAGGGCGAGATATCCACAAGGATGGTGAACAACTGGCTCCACTTGTGGATAACCCGATGTGCCGCGATGGCCCGGAGTGGAGTAAATTCCGCACCCCTGATCCGAATGAGGTGACGCAGCAGTGGCCGATGTGATCGCCATCGCGAACCAGAAAGGCGGCGTGGGCAAGACCACCACGGCCATCAACCTTGCCGGCGCACTGGCCGAACAGGGTTACCGCCTGCTGTGCGTGGACATGGATGCGCAGGCCAACCTGACGGTCGGACTGGGCATCAATCTCGGCACCGTCGAGCGATCCATGGCCGACGTGCTCGCCGATTCGCGCGCCACGATGGACGAGGTCGTCCTGCCGACCCAGACGCCCGGCATCGATGTCGCGCCCTCGACCCTCGAGCTGGCCTCGACCGAGGTCGAGTTGTTCACGGCCATCGGGCGTGAGCAGGCACTGCGCGAGGCGCTCGGCGGCTGGGCCCAGAACCAGTACGACTACATCCTCGTCGACTGCCCGCCCACGCTCGGCCTGCTGACGATCAACGGCCTGGTCGCCGCCGACAGCGTGATCATCCCGGTGCAGACCCAGTACTACGCCCTGAAGGGCCTCACGGCGCTGCTCAAGGTCATCAACCAGATCCGCGCCAAGGGCCTCAATCGCGACCTGCGGGTGATGGGCCTGCTGCCGACCTTCTACGACGGGCGCACGATCCTGGGCCGCGAGATGCTCGACGAACTGCGCGAGCTCGGCGATCACCACGTCTTCAGCAGCATCATCCGGCAGACGGTCAAACTCGGCGAGGCTCCCCTGACCGGTCGGCCAGTCACGGCGTACGCCAGCTCATCGGAAGCGGCACGCTCGTTCCGCGAGCTTGCCCGGGAGGTGATCGATCTTGGCCAGGCCTGACTTCCGCGGGACGGCCGCCCGCCGCCTCTCGGAGGAGCGCGAGCTCTCCCCCACCATCATCAGCCTGCTTTCGCCCGAGGGTCGGACCAAGGCCACGAGCAGCCGGCTCGTGCCGGTCGACCGCATCGAGGCCAATCCGGACCAGCCCCGCACGACGTGGGACGAAGCCGCCCTGGACGACCTCGCGGCCTCGATCCGCGAGCATGGCGTCCTCCAGCCGGTCCTGGTCCGTCCCCGCGAGGGCGGTCGCTACCAGCTGGTCGCCGGTGAGCGCCGCTGGCGGGCCGCCCGCCGGGCCGGCCTGCAGACCGTGCCGGCCATGATCGAAGAGATCGATGACGACACGGCGCTCGAGATCGCCATCATCGAGAACCTCCAGCGCGAGGACCTCTCCCCCCTCGATGAGGCCCTCATGTTCGAGCGCATGACCGCCGACCACGGCTATAGCGTCCGCAAGCTGGCCCAGAAGCTCGGCAAGGACAAGGGCTACATCGAGAACCGCCTGCGCCTGGCCGATGCTCCGCCGGAGGTCCAGCAGCTGGTGTCTTTGCGCAAAGACACCCTGTCACACGCGTACGAGCTGCTCAAGGTGGAGGACCCGCGCAAGCGCCGCCGCCTCGCCGAGCAGGTCGCGCGCGGCGAGTTGAGCCTGGTCAAGCTGCGCGACCGCGTCGAGGGTCGGCGCTCCGCGCGAACGAAGCCCGTCCCCGAACCCGCCCGTGGCGCGGACGACACGACGCCTGTCGACGAGGCCACCGCGGCCTGGACCGGCGTGCGACCCGCCAAGGCGCTGACCGACGACTCACTGGTCGACGCCAAGGGTCACTTCGCCGAGGCGCTCGAGGAGCTGGTCCAGGTCCTGGAGGACCCCAAGGCGCTTGGCGAGATCGGCGGGGTCGACCGGGCCAACCTGGCCAAGTACCTCACGATCGTGAAGCTGCGGCTGGAGAACGCGATCGCCGTCGTGCGCGCGGGCGAGCCCAAGAGCTGACCACCGCCCGGGGCCCGGCCGGATAGCGCCCGTTTCGGCTCGCTACTGCAGGGCGAACCAGCCGACCGCGACGAGGGCGACCGCGCAGGCCTGCAACTCCCACCCCAGCCGCCGCCGCCAGTCCACGCCGCTCGCCGACAGCCAGACCCCGGCCGCACAGAGCACGGCGCCAAGCAACATGGCGAGCCACGGGAGCGACGCCTGCGATCGCGGCGCCCAGGCCGTCACCGCGGCCAGCACGACGACCGCCGCGTCGCACACCGCGACGACACCCAGGGCCCGCCGACGTCCGAGCGCACCGGCCAGGCCCGAGGTGCCCGTCGCTGCATCACCCTCCAGGTCGACCAGGCCGTTGGCCACGGCGAGCGCCGTCCCGGCCACCAGCGCCATGGCTGCCAGCACCGGGAATCGCGGCGGCAGCCCGGCCCCCGCGCCGAGCCAGGCGAACGCCGGCACGAGCGGCAGGGCCAGCGCGTACGCGAGCCACGACCAGCTGGTCCGTTTCAAGCGCAGGTCGTACACCAGGCCGAGGCCGTAGCCAAGGACCGCGACGAGCAACACGGCCGGCCCGAAGAACCCGGCCAGGGCCAGACCGGCGAGGCCGGCGACGACCGCCACGACGCCGGCGGTCTGCCGCCCGACGAGGCCCGCGGGGATCGGCTTGGCGGGCTTGGCCAGGCGGTCGGCGGCCGCATCGACCACGTCGTTGGCCGAGCCGATCGAGGCCTGCAGGCAGAACATCGCCACGGCAAGGGCCGTCGCGGTCTGTGCCGCGCCGCCGGCCAGGAGGGCGAGCGCCGCCGTCGCACCCGCGTCGAGCAGGCTGGGAAAGGGATGGATGACGCGCCCCGCGCGGAGCCACCGCCCGGGAGCCGGCAGGCTCGCCGGGCGTCCTGCTCCCGGATCAGGTGTAGACGAGCTCGTTGAAGTTTTCGACCAGGTACTCGATGAGGCGCGCCCGGGCGTCCTTGACCTGGGCTCGCAGACCCGGCACCAGGCAGTGCAGCGTGATCGCGGGGACCATCAGCTCGCCCGCATCGGTGCGGCCGACGGTCGCCGGCGGGCCGCCCCCCCGGCGTAGACGCGTTCCAGCTCGCGGTCGCTCAACCCGGTCGCCTTGCGGAAGTCGGCCAGGACCTGGCGCACCCCCCGGCTGATCGATACGTCGCGCATGAGCTCGATGGCCCAGGCATCCACCTGCGCGTCGGGCTGGCCGTCCAGCCGGCGGCGGTACTCCTGCGGGTCGGGCGACAGGCCGGTCTCGCTCATCGAGCCATGGTACCCAGCGTCGCGGTCACGCGGCGGAGTCGCTTTTGCCTGCCGTGCCAGGGGCCAGCAGGCCGCTCACGTGGTCCGACTGGACGCGGCCGTCGATGCGGGCGAAGAGGTGGGCGATCCAGGCGGTGATGCTGTCCGCGGCCTCGTCGACCCCCTGCAGGACGGTCCCCTCCACCTGGACGGTGACGTAGCGGTGCCCGTGATGGGCATCGACGTTGAGGTCGCCGATCGTCACGCGGTTCCAGCGGATGAGCTTGGCGGTGGCCCGCGGCCCTTCCTGCGGCACGTTGACGCGGACGATGCAGACGCCCAGGCCCGCGTCGGTCGCGGCGAGGATCGTGTAGCGCACGCCGGGGTCGTCGCCCCACACGACATAGGCCACGGGGTCGCGGACGGCACCCAATCCGCGCAGGGCCGGCTCATAGGCTCCGGCCACCTTGGCGGTCATGACCTTGGCGCCCTGGGTCGTCTTCTGCCACTCGCTCAGCCGCATCGTCAGAACCCTACCACGGGCTATGCTGGCGTCATGCGCATCGATCGGGGGCGCCTGGGCTGGGGCCTCTTCCTGGTGCTGCTTGGCGTGGTCCCGCTCGCCGTGGCCACCAACGTCCTTGACGGCAGCACCGTCCGCCAGGCCTGGCAGCTGTGGCCAGTCGTCCTGATCGGGCTCGGCGTGGGCCTCCTCATCGGCCGGGCCCGTGGCGCCCTCGTCAGCACCCTCGTCGTCTCCATCTCGCTCGGGCTGGCCGCGGGCGGCCTCCTCGCCGGGGCCGGCGGCGGCGTCCTGGCCGGCGGGGCCTGTTCGCCCGGCGGCAACGGCGCCGGGAGCGACCACTCGGGCACGCTCACGAGCGGCACGAAGGTCACCATCCAGGGTGGCTGCGGCGACCTGCACATCACCGCCCAGGCGGGGAGCGCGTGGCTGGCCTCGGGCGACGCGGCCGCGGACGTCAAGGTCCAGACCGCCCCCCAGAGCATCACCATCCAGCCCGGCGGCGGCCTCCTGTTCCAGGGCCGCGACACCCTGACGGTGGCCCTGCCGACCGACCCGCAACTGGACCTCGAACTGAAGTCCGGCCTCGGCGACCTGTCGGTGGCCCTGCCCGGCGCCCACCTCAGCGGCCTGCAGGCCGATGTGTCCTTCGGCACCGGCGTCCTCGACCTGACGGGGGCGACCCTCAGCGGCACCCTCGACGGGAGCTTCAGCTTCGGCTCCGGGACGGTCATCCTGGCCGGAGGCATGTACAGCGGGACCATCTCGTCGAGCTTCGGCAGCCTCGACGTGTGCGCGCCGCCCGGCGTCGCGGTCCACGTCACGGCCCACTCGGGGCTTGGCTCGGTCGATGTCGGTGAGGGCTTCGACCCGGTCGCCGACGGGTGGCAGACGACCGACTACGCCACGGCCACGCAGCACGCCGACCTGCACCTGTCCACGTCGTTCGGCTCGCTCACCATCACACGAGGTACCTGCGGATGACCAGCCCGAGCACCCCTCCCCCGGCCGATCCGACCGCCCCGGCCGCGGGCCAGATGCCGCCACAGGGTTCGTCCCCGGCCGGCCAGGCCGGCTGGCAGCCGGGCTGGGAGCAGCGCCACCACCGACGACCACGACGAGCGCCGCGGCGCCATCGTGGGCGGCGTATTCCTCGTCCTGCTCGGCCTGGCCTTCCTCGCCCAGGAGTTGATCCCGGACCTGGACATCGGGCGCTTCTGGCCCGTCATCCTGGTCGTCATCGGTGGGGCGCTGATCCTCTCGTCGATCCGCCGCTCGGCGTGACTCCGGCCGCGACCGCCGGCCGGGCACTCGTCGATGCCCTGGTCGAGGGCGGCGTCCGGCACGCCTTCACGGTGCCCGGCGAGTCCTTCCTCGGCGTCCTCGACGCCCTGCACGACGCGCCGATCCGGACCATCGCCACGCGGCACGAAGGCGGGGCCGCGTTCATGGCCGAAGGCTACGGCCAGCTGACCGGCCGGCCGGCCGTCTGCCTGGCCACGCGCGCCGTCGGCGCGGCGAACCTCGCCATCGGCCTCCACACGGCGGCCGCGAACTCGACGCCCCTGCTGGCCATCATCGGCCAGGTGCCGCGGGCCAACCGCGGGCGAGAGGCGTTCCAGGAGGTCGACCAGGTGGCGACGTTCGGGCGCCTCTGCAAGGCGGCCGTGGAGGTCGACGAACCCGGCCGTCTGGCCGCCGAGACGGCCCGCCTGCTGGCTGCGAGCCGCAGCGGCCGGCCCGGCCCGGTGCTCCTCGCGGTGCCCGAGGACGTCATCGAGGCGGAGGCGCCGCCTGTCGCTCCGGAAGCCGCGCGGGCCGAGGCGGCCGTCCTTCCGCCCGACCCGGCGGCGATCGGGCGGCTCCTCGCCGAGCTCGCGGCGGCATCCGCCCCGCTGATCGTGGCCGGGGCAGGGATCCTGCGCGCCAGCGCGACAGAGGCGCTGATCGCGTTCGCCGAGCGCTTCGCTGTGCCGGTCGTCGCCAGCTGGCGCCGCCCCGACGTCCTGCCGAACGAACATCCGTTCTATATCGGCATGACCGGGCTGGCCTCCCCGCCGACCGTGCGGGACCGCTTCGCGGCCGCCGACCTCGTGCTGGCCGTCGGGACGCGCCTCAACCAGATGACGAGCTTCGGCTACACGCTGCCGGCAACGGGCACGCGCCTCATCCAGGTGGACGCGGCCCCCGGTTTCGCGGGCGACCGCCGTCAGCCGGACGTGGCGGTCGCGGCCGACGCACGGCGCTTCCTGGAGGCCGCGCTCGCCCTGCCCGACCCGCCCCTCCCCGACGCGGCGCGCCTCGCCGCCCGCCGAGCCGCGATCGCTGCGGATCGCGCCGCCTACCTCGCCGCCACGACGCTGCGCGAGCGCCCGCCCGGGACGCGGGACGGGCTGGTCGATCCGGCCGTCGCCGTGCGCGCCGTCGCCGCGGCCCTGCCCGCGGACGCCGTCGTGACCACCGACGCCGGCAACTTCGCCGGCTGGTACGCGCGCGGCCTGCGCTTCGCGGCCGGGCAGCGCTTCCTCGGCGCGACGTCGGGGGCCATGGGCTACGCGCTGTCGGCGGCCATCGGCGCGAGCATCGCCGAACCCGGGCGCCCGACCGTGGCGCTGGCCGGCGATGGCGGCTTCGCCATGTTGATGGCCGAGCTGGAAACGGCCGTGCGGGCCGGAGCGCACGTGACCGCCCTCATCCACGACAACCAGCGCTACGGCACGATCCGGCTGGACCAGGAACGCACCTTCCCCGGCCGGGTCATCGCCACCGAGCTGGGCCCGCTGGACTTCGCGGCCGTGGCCGAGGCCTGCGGGGCTCGTGCCTGGCGGGTGGATCGAGACGGCGACGTCGCGCCGGCCATCGAGGCGGCCCTGGCCGACCCCGGCGTGACGCTGGTCCACCTGCGGACCGACCCGCGCCGCGCGTCGGTGGACCGTGACCTGGCCTGATGACTCCGCTACGATCGGTGGCGTGACCAGCGGTCGTGTCTTCCGGCGGGTGCTCGACCGCGAGCCGCCGGTCGCCGTGCGGGCTGAGGGCAGCACGATCTGGGACAGCGAGGGCCGCTCGTACCTGGATGCCGCAGGCGGGGCCATCGTGGTCGGCGTCGGCCATGGCCGCGAGTCGGTCGCCCGCGTGATGGCCGAGCAGGCCGGGCGCCTCGCCTACGCCCACGGCACGGCGTTCACCAGCGAGCCGCTCGAGGCGTACGCGGCTGAGGTCGGCCCGCACCTCCCGATGCGGGACCCGGCGATCTACCCCGTGAGCGGGGGCTCGGAGGCGATGGAGACGGCGCTCAAGATGGCGCGTGCGTACCACATCGCGCGGGGCCAGCCGGACCGCTGGGTGGTCATCGCCCGCTGGGGCAGCTATCACGGCAACACGCTGGGAGCGCTCGACCTGTCCGGGCGCAAGCCGCTGCGGCGGCCGTACGAGGGCTGGCTTGGCCGCTTCCAGCACGTCAGCGCCGCCTACCCCTACCGCGCCGCGGACCCCGACGCGCGGGCCCTTGGCACCGCCGACGCGGCGGCCGCCGAGCTCGACGCCCTGCTGCAACGGGCGGAGCCCGGCAGCGTGGCCGCCTTCGTGGCCGAGCCGATCGTGGGGGCGACGCTGGGGGTGGTCGAGCCGCCGCCCGGCTACTGGCCCGCCATCGCCGAGGTGTGCCGACGCCACGGCGTCCTGATCGTGGCCGACGAGGTCATGACCGGCTTCGGCCGCACCGGCCACTGGTTCGCCATGGAGCCGTCCGGCGTCCAGCCCGACATCCTCGTGGCCGCCAAGGGCGCCACGTCGGGTTACGCGCCGTTCGGCTTCGCCGCCGCCAGCGGCGAGGTCTTCGAGACGATCCATCGCGGCGGTGCGTTCACCCACGGCTTCACCTTCAGCCACAGTCCCGTCGGGGCGGCCGTCGCCCGTGAGGTCCTGCGCATCCTGCAGGACGAGCGGCTCGTGGAGGCCAGCGCCGCCAAGGGCAGCCACCTCCTGGGCCTGCTCCACGAGCGCCTTGGCGCGCACCCGAACGTCGGCGACATCCGCGGCCGCGGCCTGTTCGCCGCCCTCGAGCTGGTCGCCGATCGCGTCACGCGAGCACCGTTCCCGCGATCGGAGCGGTTCGCCGAGCGGGTCCTCGCCGCGGCCCGCGAGCGCGGCCTGCTGCTCTATTCGGGCACCGGCATGGCCGATGGGACGCAGGGCGACGCGGTGCTGCTGGGACCACCATTCGTCATCAGCCGCGAAGAGCTGGAGGCCGTCGTCGACCGCCTGGCACAGGCACTCGAGGCCGCCGCGGCCGCCACCGTCGCCGCAGCAGTCTGAAAGGAGCCGCCGCCATGTGCTACGAACCGACCGACCGACCGCCGATCGCCCCGATGGCCGGCGGCAGCGTGGAGACCGAAGAGCGGGAGCTCGTGGCCGCCGACGGCAACCACCTGGCCGCCTTCGGCGCCCGGACCGGCGACCGGCCGTCGCCGCACGCTGCGCTCATCCTGCCCGACGTGCGCGGTCTGCACCCCTTCTACATCTCTCTCGCCGAGCGCTTCGCGGAGGCCGGCGTCGACGCCCTGGCCATCGACTACTTCGGCCGCACCGCGGGCGTCGGCCACCGGGACGACGACTTCCCCTACATGGAGCACCGCGAACAGACGACCTGGCCGGGCCTCACCGCCGACATCGAGGCCGGCGGACGGGCGCTCGCGGCGGGGGATCGGCCGGTCTACACGGTCGGCTTCTGCTTCGGCGGGCGGCTGAGCTTCCTCGCGGCCGGCCTGCGCGATCCAGGTTTTGCCGGCGTCATCGGCTTCTACGGGGTCCTGGGGATGAGCAGCCGCTTCGCCCTGCCGGCCCCCATCGAGGTCGTCGACGGCTTCGACTGCCCCGTCCTGGGTCTCTTCGGGGGGGCCGATCCGGCCGTCCCGGCGGAGCAGGTCGCCGACTTCGAGCAGGCGCTCGGCGCCGCCGGCCTGGCCCACGAGCTGGTCACCTACCCCGATGCGCCCCACAGCTTCTTCGACCGCAAGGCGACCGAATACGCGGCGGCCTCGGCCGACGCCTGGAGTCGCGTGCTCGCCTTCGTCGGGGCGCCGGGGGCCGGCGCGGAGGGCCGGGCCTGATGGCGGTCGGGGCGGTCGAGCTGGAGCTGGCGGTCGGGGCCGTCGTCGGCCTGGGGGCCGGCGGCTGGCTGCTCGTCCGCGGGCTGGTCGCGTGGCGCGCCATCGAGGCGGTCGAGGACATCGGCACATCCTCGGTCAGCTCGCTGGCCGCCGGTGAGGCGCGCCTGGCCGGCACGATCCAGCCGCTGGCCCTGACCCTGCGCTCGCCGCTGCAGAGTGAGGAGTGCCTCTACTACCGCTCGCGCGTGCGGCAGGACGAGGGCCGCAACGAGCGCCGCACGATCTTCTCCGCGGAGCGGGCGGTGGGCTTCACGCTGACCGACGGGAGCGGCACGATCAAGGTCCTGCCGCGTGGCGCGACGTGGCGCGTGCCGCTCGTCTGGCAGGACGACAGCAGCCTCCTCGGCGACGACCCGGTCGGCCTCGATATCGGGGCCGGCGGCACGATGGCCTCGGCCCTCACGCCGGCGCAGCAGGCGGAGGCACTGCTGACGGTCCAGGCCCCGAACCCCTCGGCGGACGAGGCGCTGCTCTCCGGCGGGGGCGGCCTGCTCGGCGGATCGGTCGGCGGGCTCATGGGCGGCCGCCGCTACTACGAGGAAGCCCGGCTCGCGGCGGGGGACACGGTGACGATCGTGGGCACGGCCCTCCCCTACCGCGACGTGGCCGATCCCGCCACCGCCGATCGCTTCGACCCTGATGTGGCGCTCGCCGACCCGGAGATCGCGGCCGACCTTGCCGCGGCCCAGGCGAGCGGCCACATGGAGACGGACCCCTCGAAGGCCTGGGGCAACGCCGCCATCCCCGGCTTCGGCATCGGCCAGCCGACGCGGGCCCCGGTCCTTGACCCGCAGGCCCACTCGGAGGCGGTGGTGGCGGACGCGCCGGCAGTGAGCGCCGCGGCCGACGCGATCTTCGAGATCCCCGACGACGCGCTGGTCCTGGCCGCCACGCCGGGCTCGCCGCTCACCGTCTACGCCGGCACCCCGGAGGCGGCGACCACCACCGCCACCGGCGGCATGATGCAGGCAGGGCTCGGCGTCGGGCTGATGATCCTGGCGGCCATCCTCCTGGTCGTCGCCCTGGGCGTGCAGCCATGAGCGTCGTGGGCTTCGTCCTGGCGCTCGTGCTGGCGGTCGTCCTCCTGGGGCTGGCCTTCATCGTGCTCAGCACGTACAACGAGATCATCGGGCTGGCCCAGCGCATCGACAAGGCGTGGGCCAACATCGACGTCGCGCTCAAGCAGCGCTACGACGAGCTGCCCAACCTGGTGCAGGCCGTCCGCGGCCTGATGGGCTTCGAGCAGAGCGTCCTCGAGCGGGTCACCCAGGCGCGCGCCGGCTACCGCCCCGATGCCCCGATCCCCCAGCAGGCGGTCACCTCCGAGCAGACGACCGGTGCGGTCAAGTCGCTGCTCGCCGTCGTGGAGCACTACCCGGACCTGACGGCGCACGAGAACGTGATGGCCCTGCAGGCCGAGATCGCCCGCCTGGAAGGCGTCATCGCCGACCGCCGCGAGCTCTACAACGACATGGTCTACCGCTACGACGCGCGCATCCAGCAGGTGCCGGCCGTCCTGCTGGCCTCGATCTTCGGCTGGAAGCCGCGGCCGTACTTCAAGGCCGACCCGTCCCAGACGGGCGTGCCCGACGCGACGCTGACGCCCGGCTGACCGGCCCGATGCGCCTGCGCGACCTCGGCGTGGTCAGCGGCGAGGGGCGGCCGGGCCCGGCCAACGCCATCACCGATGTGCCCGGCGTGCGGGTGGGGCACGTGACGCTCATCGAGGGCGACGGGCCCCTGGTCGTGGGCCGCGGGCCGGTGCGCACCGGGGTCACGGTCGTGCTGCCCCATGACGGCGACCTGGGCCATGAACCGGTCTTCGCCGGGGCCCACCGCCTCAACGGCAACGGCGAGATGACGGGGCTGGAGTGGATCCGCGAGTCGGGCCTGCTGACCTCGCCGGTCGCCCTGACCAACACGAGCAGCGTCGGCGTCGTGCGCGACGCCCTGGTGGCGCTCGAGGCGCGCGGCCGCGACGCCGACGAGATCAGCTGGGCCCTGCCCGTCGTGGCCGAGACGTGGGACGGCCGTCTCAACGACATCGACGGCTTCCACGTCAGGGCGGCCCACCTGGAGGCGGCCGTCGCCGCCGCGCGCGGGCCGGCCGGCACCGCGGTCGTGGAAGGCAACGTGGGCGGCGGCACCGGCATGATCTGCCACGGCTTCAAGGGCGGCATCGGCACCAGCTCGCGCGTCGTCGAGCTGCCCGGCGTGTCCTTCACGCTGGGGGTGCTGGTGCAGGCCAACTACGGCCGCCGCGCCCGGCTGCGCCTCGACGGCGTGCCCATCGGGGCGGCCATCCCGACGACCGAGGTGCCCTCACCGTGGGAGGCCGCGCCGAAGACCCACGAAGGCGCCGGCTCGATCATCGTGCTCGTGGCGACCGATGCCCCCCTGCTGCCCGACCAGCTGACGCGACTCGCCCAGCGACCCGGCCTGGCCATCGGGCGGGTCGGCGGCACCGGCGCCAACGACTCGGGCGACCTGCTGCTGGCCTTCTCCACGGCCCAGCGCGGCGTGACCGCCACCGATCGCGAGGGGCCCGTCGTATCCCTGAAGGCGCTGGCGATCGACGCGCTCGACGCCCTCTTCGTGGCCGTCATCGAGGCCACCGAGGAGGCGATCTGGAACGCCCTCGTGGCGGCCACCACGATGGTCGGCCGCGACGGCATCACGGCCCACGCCATCCCCCATGACCGCCTGCTGGAGGTGTGGCACCGGGCTCGCGGCTGACACGAGCAGGGCGGGACCGGGGGGTCCCATGACCCCCGGTGCGCCGACGCCATCGCCGCGCGGATGGTGCGGCGGCGAACCGGCCGGGGTCATGACAATCGACCTATTCGCACCTCCGTGCGCCGCCGATAGCCTTCATCGGGCTGTGAGCTTGCCATCAGCCATCCAGGCCAGGGAGCACGCGCCGGTTCGCCGCGTGGCTCGACCGACGCTGCTCGTGCTCGTCCTGGGGGCCTTCCTGCTGATCGTGGGCATCTCCGCGAGCGGCCAGGCGGCGCTGGTAACGTACGACCAGCAGCAGGCGCTCCTCGGCGCTTCGGTCAGCGCCGACGCCTCGACCGTCCGGACCCTCGTGGCCGTCGACCTCCCGCCGGCGCTCCTGGATCCGGCCACCGCGAGCGCGGCGGCCCAGGCCAACCTCCAGGCGGCCCTGCAGCTCCTGGTCCGGCGTGGCGAGCTGATGGCGGTGGCGGTGCTGCTGCCCGACGGCACGGTGCTCGCCAGCGACACCGGGGCGGGCGTCGGGACTCGGGCGGCCGTGACGGACGACTTCCGCTCGGCCCGCGACGGCCAGCACGCCATCGCCGCGATCACGACCCCGGCCCAGGCCGGCGCGCTGGGCACCCTGGACACGAGCGCCGTCATGCGCGAGTACGTGCCCCTCATCTCGGGCGGCCAGGTCCGGGCCGTGATGGCCGTCTGGCGCGACGCCGCGCCCCTCCTGGCCCAGCTCGACCAGGAACGCTTCGAGATCGTGGGCATCACCCTGACGGCCGCGCTCCTCTGCACGGTGCTCCTGGGCTTCATCTTCTGGGCGGCGCAGCGACGGCTGGCCCGCCAGGCGCGGCAGCTCGTGGAGGCGGCCCGCCACGACCCGCTGACGGGACTGCTGAACCACGGCGCGCTCGTGGAGCTCCTGGGGTCGCGGCTCGAGGAGGCTCGCAAGGCGGGGCGCTCGACGAGCGTCGCCCTCCTCGACGTCGACAACTTCCGCCTGCTCAACGACACGCACGGCCATCCCGCCGGCGATGCGGTGCTCCTCGAGGTGACGCGGCTCCTGCAGCGGCACGCGCCCGACTCCGCTCTCGTCGGCCGCTACGGGCCGGATGAGTTCCTCGTCGTCGCGTCGCCGCACGACACGGGCCCGCTCGAGCCGGCCATGGAGGACGTCCGCAGCGCCCTCGCCGAACTCGGCCCCAGGTTCGAGGGATCGGAGCGTCTGCCGGTCACGGTCAGCGTCGGCATCGCCCTCTACCCGCTCAATGGCGCCTCGGTCACGCCCCTGCTCACGACCGCGGCGGAGACGCTCGACGAGGCCAAGTCCGGCGGCGGCGATGCCGTGCGTGTGGCCGACTCGCACACCGGCGAGCACACCCAGGTGCACACCTTCGACGTCCTGCAGGGCCTGGTCATCGCCGTTGACACGAAGGACAAGTACACCCGCCGCCACTCCGAGGACGTCGCCCGGTACGGCGACTTCCTGGCCCGGGAGCTGGGCCTCGACGCCGAGACGCGGCGGGCCGTGCACACGGCCGGACTGCTCCACGACGTCGGCAAGATCGGCATCCCCGACACGATCCTGCGCAAGCCGGGCAAGCTGACCGACGAGGAATACGCCATCGTCAAGCAGCACGTCACGCTCGGCGACCGCATCATCCACGGCCTGCCCGACCTCGAGCTCGTGCGCGCCGGCGTCCGCCATCACCATGAGCGCTGGGACGGCCACGGCTACGCGGACGGGCTGCAGGGCGCCGACATCCCGTTCATCGCCCGCCTGCTCGCGGTGGGCGACGCGTTCTCCGCGATGACGACGACCCGCCCGTACCGCAAGGCCATGTCGATCGAGGAGGCCCTCCAGCGCCTGGAGGACGCGGCCGGCACACAGCTCGACGAGCAGCTCGTCCGCACGTTCGTCGATGCCATGCGCACGGCCAGCGATGCGCCGGTGGAGCCGGCGGGACCCGCGGTCGCCCTGGCCGGACGTCTGTGGGTCCCCGACGCGACGGTGGCGCGCGTCGCATGACGGCGTCCGGTCCGACACCTCGCCGACGCGCCGCCGTGGCGGCCGGCCTGGCCGCGGCCCTCGCCGCGCTCATGGCGCTCCTGACCACGTCGTGGACGGCGGCCGCCGTCCTGCCGACCGCCTGGACGATCACCGCCACACCGCTGACCCTGACCCAGGGCCAGGCCGCGGACGTCACGTTGACCGTGACCGGCGGCACCGACCGCATCCGCTGCCTCCTCGTCGCGGTGCCGGCCGACTACGAGGTGCTCGACACCAGCGTGGTCAGCGTCCCGACCGGCGAGAGCTGGATCGCGCGCTCCAACGGCAGTGGCCCGACCTCGGTGACCTTCTCGTACAGCAGTGGTGGCGGCGGGATCGACCTGCTCCAGGTCGCGGACTTCCGCGTCCAGGTCATGCCGATGACGACGGCCGGCACCGCCTGGACGGCGACCGCGCACAGCGGGAAGTCCTGCACCAGCCCCGACGATGGCCCGCCGCTGCTGCCGCTGCTGCCGTTCGTCATCATCCCCGGGCCCACCCCCACGCCCACGTCGACCGCGACCGTGCCACCGACGCCCACCCCCACGCCCACGTCGACCGCGACCGTGCCACCGACGCCCACCCCGACCGTGAGCCCGACCCCCGATCTGACGGCCACGCCGACCCCGCGGCCGACCCCCACCGCGGCGCGGTCGCCGTCCCCGACGTCGAGCCCGTCTGCGGACCCCATCCTCGATCCGTCCCCGTCCGCGACCGCCACCGCGTCGGGCTCGCCGGGCGGCACGGCGTCCCCCAGTGGGTCGCCGCCGCCCGGCGCCGTGCCGGCCGGACCCGTTTCCGGGTCGGGCGGTGGGTCCTCGTCGGCACAGGGTCTCTCGGTCGGCGGCCCGCTCGCGGGGACGGCGGTCGAGACCGTCGACGTCGGCTCGACCGATGCGCTGGGCTACGCGTGGCTCGTGCCCGGCGCGCTGCTCGGTCTGCCCGGCCTGCTGCTCTTCGTGATCATCGGGGCGCAGGCGGTCCTGGCCGGCGCGTTCGTGCCGCTCACCGGCCGGGCGATCGCCGACCCCGAGGGCGCGGCGGAGGCGTGACCGCCTCAGGGCGACTCGAGACCGGGCTCCTCGAAGACGACCTGGCCCTCGCTGAGCGTCAGCAGCACGCGAGCATCGCCGGGCAGGCCCGCGTCGGGCCCCGTCAGGTCGCGGTCCAGGACCACCAGGTCGGCAAGCTTGCCCACCTCGAGCGTGCCCGTCATGTCGTCGAGGTGGTTGACGTAGGCCGAGCCGCACGTGAAGGCGGCCAGGGCCTCGATCAGGGTCAGCGACTCGGCCGCCAGGAACGGCGGCTGGTCGCGGTGCTCGGGTGAGACGCGGGTCACGGCCACCTCGACCTCGGCCAGCACGTCGGGCGTGCTGACCGTCCAGTCGCTGCCGCCGGCCAGCCTGGCCCCGGCGGCGAGCAGGGAGTGGAAGGGGTACTGGAGCGCGGCACGCTCCGGGGGCAGGAAGGGCCACGTCAGGACGTCCATCTGAGGATCGTGGCAGGCCCAGTAGGGCTGGATCGTGGCCGTCGCGCCGAGCGCCCGGAAGCGCGGCCGGTCGGCCGGGTCGACCACCTGGAGGTGCGCCACGTGGTGGCGGCGGTCGTTCGTCCCGTTGACGCGCCGGGCGGCCTCGAGCGCATCCAGCACCTCCCGCACGGCCCGGTCACCGATGGCGTGGAAGTGGACCTGGAAGCCCAGCGCGTCGAGTCGCTGGACATGTCGCTCCAGCGCCGGCGGGTCGATGAAGCTCAAGCCGGTGTCGGCCGTCAGCGCCCCGTCGGCAGCGCGGTACGGCCACAGCATGGCAGCCGTCTGGTTCTCCGCCACGCCGTCCTGCATGATCTTGACCGTAGCCGCCTGGAGACGGCCGATGGTGCTCACCCGACGCCCCTCGACCAGCTCGTCGATCTGCTCGCCGCCGCGCTCGCGGTCCCACCACTGACAGGCCGTCACCCGGCCGGTGAGCCGGCCCCGCTCGGCGAACAGGCGATATGCCGCGAGATCGGTGGGCGTCACCCACGCGTCCTGCCAGGCCGTGATGCCAAGGCGATGCAGGTACGCCTGGGCATCTCCCAACCCCTGCACCCGCTCCTCCTGCGACGGGGCGGGCGCCAGCGGCCGGACCAGGTCCACCGCGCTCTCGTGCAGCGTCCCGCTCGGCGCGCCGTCGGGACCACGTTCGATCCGCCCGTGTGGCGGGTCGGGCGTGCGCGCCGTGATGCCGGCCACCTCCATGGCCCGCGTGTTGACCCACGCGGCGTGGATGTCGCGGTTGACGAAGAACGCAGGGCGGTCGGGCACGACGCCGTCGAGCTGGGCCGCGGTGGGTGTCCCGCCTGGGAACGCGGCGAGGTACCACCCGTCGCCAAGCACCCAGGGAGCCTCGGGACGTCGCGACGCGTAGGCGGCGATCGCCGCGAGGTAGGCCTCGGCCGTCGGCGGCAGATCGTGGAGCCGGCACCCGGCGAAGCCGGCGGCCGCGATCGCGACGTGCACGTGCGCGTCCTGGAAACCCGGCAGGACCGTGCGGCCACGCAGGTCGATCCGGCGCGTGCGGGGCCCAGCCAGCCGGGCGACGCCGGATGCACCTCCGACGGCCAGGATCCGTCCGGCGCGAACGGCCAGCGCCGGGGCGGTGCGCCGCCCGCCGTCCATCGTCTCGACGCGGCCATCCAGCAGGACCAGGTCGGCAGGGGTGTCAGGCACGTGCATCCACGACCTCTGGTCCGCCTGCGGTGGGTGGGAGACGCCGTCTCCACGCGGCGCGGGGTGACTATACTGCCCGCCCATAAGCCAGAACGCCCCGTCCGCCGGCGCCGGCGTCGGCGCAACGCCCACGCTGGACGACCCCCTCGCCGCGGCGCGCCGCCAAACAGCTCTACTTCGTCGACGTGCCCCACGAGCGCCCGGTCGCCGTACTGGTCGACGCCCTCGAGATGTGCCACAAGTTCAGCTTCATGCACCGCCTGGACGTCACCGAGACCACCCTGGCGCCCGCCGACCTGCTGCTCTCCAAGCTGCAGGTGGTCAAGATCAACCGCAAGGACGTGCTCGACATCCTGGCCCTGCTGTCGGAGTACCCCTTCGCCGAGGACGACGGCGGTGGCCTGGCCATCTCGCTGCGGCGCATCACCGAGTTCACCAGCGGCGACTGGGGCTGGTGGCGCACCGCGACGGGCACCCTCGACAAGCTCGTCGGCTTCCTCGACCACGACATCGCGGCGGGCGAGCTGGAGTTCGGCCGGCCGGCCCGCCAGGACGCGCGCGCCCAGGTGCTGGCGCTCCGGGCGGCGATCGATGCGGCGCCCAAATCGGCCCGCTGGAAGATGCGCTCGCGCGCCGGCGATCATCTGTCCTGGTACCAGGAGCCCGAAGAGATCGGCCACTGACCCGGTGCGCCCGTGCACCATCGAACGGGCCGCCTTCATGACGGCTTCAGGACGTGGCGCTGTACTGTTGACTGGCGACGTGCAACGTCGCGCCGCCTGAAGACCGAACCGCTATCGCCGAGCACCGCGACCCTGCCTGGAGGCCATCCGTGACCGAACCGAACGAGCCGATCGTGTGGCAGCCGGCCGAGCCCGCGCCGGTCCAGCCGGCCGTCGACGCGACCGCGCCCGCGGCCGACCCGACGTCCCTCACCTCGGTCGTGCCCGTGTCCGCCGGTGGCCCGGCCTTCCACGGCCGCATCGACCGGGGGAACATCCTGAAGGGCGCCATCGGCCTCGTGGCGGGGATCGCCATCGTGGCCAGCGTGGCGGTCGTCGCCGGGACGGCACCCACGAGCGATGGGAGCACGGCCGGTGCGTCGTCGCAGGCGTCGAGCGCGCCCGACTCATCCGGGAAGCCCGGACCCGCCGCACGGTTCGGATTCCCGTCGATCGGCGGCATCTTCGGGTTCGGCGGCGGCCTCCCCAGCCTCGGCGGCTCGCCGTTCGGCGGCGTGACCATCGCCTCCATCAACGGCGACAGCATCGGCCTCAAGACGGCCGACGGGTGGAGCCGCACCATCACCCTCGGCAGCTCGGTCAAGGTCACCGAGGCCGGCCGCACGATGAGCGCCGGCGACCTCAAGGTGGGCCAGTCGGTGCAGCTCCAGGAGAAGCGCAACAGCGACGGCACGTTCACGGTGACGGGGCTGGCCATCGTCACGCCGAGCGTCGTCGGTCAGGTCACGGCCAAGACGGCTACCACGATCACGATCAAGCGCTCCGACGGCACCACGCAGGTCATCGACGTGGACAGCAGCACGACGTTCCACATCCAGGGCGCCGCGACGAGCAACCTGGCGGCCGTCACGATCGGCATGACGATCTCCGCCAGCGGGCCGCAGGCGACCGGCGGTCCGCTCCATGCCTTCACCGTCCAGGGCGGCACGTTCCAGCGCCCCAGCCGGCCGTCCAGCGGCCAGCACCCGGGGGCGTCCGGGGCGCCCAAGCCTTCGGCCGCGCCACAGGGTTCCGGCACGAACGGCTGACCGTCGGGGCCGGATCCCGGCCCGGTTCAGCCCGCGCGGGCCCTCGCGCGCGCGACCCACTCCGGCGCGACCCGGCTGAGGCGCGCCTTGGCCAGGTTCTGCCGCACGATCCAGCGCACGTCGGCCACGGGGTCGTCGAGCCAGCGGTCGAAGGCAGCTAAACCGACCTCCGGATCGGCCGCGACCGCCACGCTCCACCCGTAGCCCAGGGCCTGGCGCAGCACCCGCACGTCATCGGCCCGCGGGTCGCGGGCGCCGCTGACGGTCGTGGTCAGGTGGCCGAGGACCGCCAGCACGCGTCCGATGAAGGTTCGGCTACGCAGGAGGCGCGGCTCGCAGAGGGCGGCCATGGCCGCCCGTCCCTCGAGTGGTGAACCGGCGGCCCAGCGCTCCATCTCTTCCAGCAGGCCCTCGGCATCGACGTCGCCCCATGCCTGGAGCCCGATGGCCACCGCCTCGCGGACGCGCCAGCGTTCGTCGTTGGCGGTCCGCCGCAGCCGCGGCAGCGGAGAGCGGTCGCCGGCCGCCACGACTCGCCCCAGACCCACGACCCCCACACAGGCGACGAAGCATTCGGGCGAATCGCCAGGCGCCTCCCTGGCATCCAGGGCGGCCCAGCGCTCCAGGTCGGCCCGATCGGCCGCCGCGCTGGCCGCATCGAGCAGCTCCAGGTTGCCGCGCGGCCCGGGCAGGTGGGAGTGGTCGCGCAGGTAGGCCGCCCGGTCCGATGCCGCGAGGAAGCCGGCCAGCTCGTCGTCGCGCCGTGTCATGCGCCGCCCTCCAGGTGCAGGCCGGCCAGTTTGACCGGGTCCCCGTTGATATCGATGGCCGCGATGCGGCCGCCGGCCACCGTGAGCCCGATGACGTATGGCCCCTGGCCGGCCCGGGCGACGACCACGCCGACGGCGCCATTGACGACCGCCGGGTCGGCCAGCCTGGCGAAGCCTCGCCCGGCCGTCGTGATGTAGCGCGCCACGGCCGCCGCACCCTCCAGCGGGGGTCGGGCGAGCGGGCCGCTGCCGCCCCCGTCGGACCGGAAGACCACGTGGGGGTCGAGCAGCCCGACCAGCGCCTCGAAGTCTCCCCTCCGGCCGGCGGCCAGGAAGGCATCCACCACGCGCCGCTGGACGGCCACGTCGGGATCCGGCCGTGGTGCGGCCTGCACCCGCCGGCGAGCCCGGCTGGCGAGCTGGCGCGCCGCGGCCGGTGTTCGCCCCACGATCGGGGCGATCTCCTCGAACGAGACGGCGAAGACGTCGTGCAGGACGAAGGCCAGTCGCTCGGGCGGACTGAGCGTGTCGAGGACCACGAGGAGCGCCAGGCCGACCGAGTCGGCCATGACCGCCTGACCCTCCGGGTCGCTCGGCCCCGCCCAGCGCGTCATGGTCGAGTGGCCCGCGGCCGCGAGCGTCGTCGTCGCCCAGGATCGGCTCGGGCAGCCACGTCCCGGCGTACGCCTCGCGGCGTGCCTTGCGCGCGCGCAGCATGTCCAGGCAGATGCGCCCGACGACGACCGTCAGCCAGCCTCGCAGGTCGTCCGTGCCGCCCGGATCGCCGCGGGCGAGGCGGAACCACGCCTCCTGCACCGCGTCCTCCGCCTCGCTGACCGAGCCAAGCATGCGGTAGGCGACCGCGCGCAGATGGGGCCGCTGCTGCTCGAAGGCCTGCGCCAGGTACGCCTGTCGATCCACCGTTCGCCGTCGCCCTCGTGTGGTCCCGCGGTCAGCCGGTCACATCCGGCCGGCCGCCTCCGTACCCAGTCTGACGACCCGACCACCTGCTGTCGTCCCACACCACACAGGAGCCGCCCGCATGACCCACCCGACCGCCGCCCCGTCGCTCGTCTCCGCCCTCAACCCGCTCGTCCGGCGCCTGCTGCACATCGGCATGCCGATGGGGCCGAACGTGCTGCTCACCGTCCGCGGCCGGACGAGCGGCCAGCCGCGGACGTTCCCCGTGGCGATCCTCGAAAGCGCCGGCCATCAGTACGTGGCCTCGCCCTTCGGCGAGGTCAACTGGGTGCGCAACCTCCGCGCCGACGGCCACGCGACGCTGCGGCAGGGACGCCACGAACGCGCGGTCCTGGCCGTCGAACTCACCGCCGAGGAGGCCGGACGCGTCCTGAGCGCATCGCTCGCGCACTACCTGGAGCGGCCGGTGGCCGCCACGCTCCTGCGCAGGTTCTACCGGCTCCCCGCCCAGCCGTCGTCGGAGGACTACCTGCGCGAGGCGCAGACCCACCCGATGTTCGAGCTGCAGCCTACGGGCCCGGTCGCGCCCGTGGCGTGACCGTGAGGGTCGTGGCCCGGTAGCAGACCACGGCGAGGAGCGCCCCCAGGAACGGGGCCGTGAGGTAGATCCACAGATCCCCCAGGTCACCGGCCACGAGCGCCGGCCCGAGCGACCGCGCCGGGTTCATCGAGGCGCCACTGATCGGCCCACCGACGAGCGCGCCAAGGGCGACGGTCGCGCCGATGGCCAGCCCGGTCGACTGCCCGATCGCGCGGGATCCCGTCGCGACAGCGAGGATGACCAGCGCGAGCAGGAAGGTCAGGGTGATCTCCCAGGTGAAGGCCTGCCAGACGTCGCCCGCCGGGCTGGTCACCCCGAGGGGCACGCCTGGGCCCAGCGACACCCGCAACAGCCACGCGGCCCCGATCGCGCCCGCCGCCTGGGCGAGCCAGTAGGGCAGGACCCGGGCGGACGGGAAGTGGCGCGACAAGGCGAATGCGGCCGTCACGGCCGGGTTGAAGTGCGCGCCGGAGACCGGCCCGAACGCCTCGACCATGACGAAGATGGCGACGCCGAACGCAGCACCGACCCCGATGGCGCCGACGTCGCCGAGGGCGATGGCGCCACAGCCGGCGAAGACCAGGGTGAAGGTCCCGACCCCCTCGGCGACAAGCGCCCGCCCGAGCGAGTCTCCCCTCACCCCGCGATGCTGGCGCGCGGCGCCGCACCGCGGGCACGCAGGGCCAGCTCGATGAAGGGATGCAGTCGCATCATCACTTCCATGCGGGTCCGCTCGAAGGCGGCCAGCTTCTCCGCGTCGCTGCCCTCCACGTCGGCCGGATCCTCCAGGCCCCAGTGGAGGCTGTTATACGAGCCCGGGAACACCGGACAGGTCTGGCGCGCCCGGTCGCAGACGGTGATGACGTAGTCGAACGGCTGGCCGACGAATTCGTTGACCGACTTGCTGCGGGCGGCCGACCAGTCGATCCCCACCTCCGCCAGGGCACGCACGGTGAACGGGTTGACGCCGCGGGGCTCGGTCCCTGCGCTGTGGACGTCGAAGGCGGATCCGCCATGGTGCTGCAGGAGGGCCTCGGCGAGTTGGCTGCGGGCCGAGTTGCCGGTGCACACGAAGAGGACGCGGATGGGGGCATCGGGCATGGCGGGTCCCTCCTGCGTCGCCCGACCGGCGGCGCCGATGGTGGCTTCCAGGTCATCGAGTTCGGCGTCGAGCCGGGCCAGGTCCGTGCGCTGGCGTGCGACGGCTGCTCGCTGCTCGGCGATGAGGGGCTGGAGATCCAGGTCGACCGCGCCACGCTCCAGGCACAGCGCCGCCAGCCGGCCCGCTTCGACCGGGGCGAGTCCCAGGCGGCGCAGGGTGATGACGATGCGCAGCCGCGCCACGTCCGCCTCGTCGTACTCGCGATAGCCGTTGCTCGCACGATGCGCCCGTGGCAACGCGCCGGCCGATTCGTAGAAGCGGACGGCGGATGGCGCGATCCCTGCTCGGCGCGCGACCTCGGCGACTCTCACGTCGGAACCGTATACCTTCAAGTCACTTGAAGGTCAAGACAGCGCGATGAAACCCGCCGTTTCCGGCTGCCGCCCGAGCGACGCGACGGAGGTCGCCGGCCCGGGTCGGCCATAGAGGAAGCCCTGGCCGAGGCTGACGCCGAGATCACGCAGGGCGTCCTGCTCCTCGACCCGCTCGACGCCTTCGGCGATGAGGGTGCCCTCGTGGCGCAGGGTGACGTAGGCCAGGCCGGCGACGACCGCCTGGCGGGCCGGGTCGCGTTCGATGGCGTGGACCACGCCCATGTCGACCTTCACGAATCCGGGCCGCAGGCCGACGATGTGGCGCAGGTTCGCCGCTCCGGCGGACGCGTCGTCGAGGGCCACGCGGACCCCGTGGCCAAGCGAGGCGATCGCTCGACGCAGGGCCCGCCGGTCGTCGACGGCCGCGCGGGCCGAGATCTCGAGCACGACCCGATGGGGCGATCGCGCGATCGCTCGGCGCAGGCGGGCCGTGCCGGCCTGGATCACGGTCGGCGAGACGTTGAGGCTGAGCCAGGGCCCGGCGGGAAGCTCAAGGGCGGCATCGATGGCCGCCTCCAGGCAGGTCAGCTCCAGTTCCACCCCGCGGCCCACGGCGGCGGCATCGGCGAACCGTCGGTCCGGGCGGACGCCGTCATCGAAGCGCGTCAGCGCCTCATGGCCGACGGCGACGCCCGTCTCCAGCGCCACGATCGGCTGGAAGACCGGCCGGAAGGCCCGCGCGGCGAGCACCGCCGCGATCTCTGCGTCGACGAGCGCGCGGTCCCGGCGCCCGACCATCTCCGCCGCGAGGACCGAGGCACTGACGGCGGCGAAGCCCTCGAGGGCCGGGAGGCGTGCGGCGAGCCATCGGATCCGTCCGTCGCCGGCCGACTCGACCACCAGGCCGCCCATCACACGCGACCCGACACGGAGGGGGATGACGGCCATCGCTGGCGCGGTGGCGCCCGGATCCTTCGGCCCGACCCACGGTCCGCCATCGATGCGGGGACGGAGGTCGTCCTCGAGCGGACCGGCAAGCGGCCGGTTCACGGCGATCGCCGGATCGCCCACGTCACTCACCCCCAGGACCACGAGGCGGCCGGCCGCATCCAGACCCAGCACGATCGCCCGGTCGATGCCCGCGAGGCCGGCCAACTCATGGCAGATCCGGCCCGCAGGATCGGCGGCGTCCGCCGCAGCGGCGAGGCGACCGAGGGTCGATGCCTGCTCATCCCAACCCGTCGCTCGGGGCTCGGATCCGGCCGGCATCGTGGGTCCTCGCATGAGCGAGACCGTACGACGCGCCGCCGAACCGCGGCGCGACCCGAAGGTCACCTGCGCACCGCATGGAGGTACTCCCGGCCGCGGTCGCCCTCTTGCGGCCGCGGCGGCGGGTCGGGGCTTGACAGAGTTACTTAGCACTCACTAATATCCTCCGCCATGAGCGCCGCCAGCACCCGCAAGACCGCCGAGGAGCGCCGTGACTCCGTGATCGCGGAGGCCAGCAAGGAGTTCGCCGCCGGGGGCTACGCCGGCACCTCCACCGAGGCCATCGCCCGCCGCGTCGGGGTCTCGCAGCCGTACCTGTTCCAGCTCTTCGGCACGAAGCGCGACCTGTTCATCGCCGTGACGCGGGCGTGCTTCGGCCGCACCCGGGCCGCGTTCGAGGCCAGCGCCAGGCACGCGCGGGCGCAGGAGCCGACGCTGGAGTGCAACGCCGTCCTGATGGCCATGGGCGAGACGTACAAGGACCTCCTGCAGGACCGCGACATGCTGCGGTTGCAGCTCCAGGCCTACGCCGCGTGCGCGGATCCGGACATCCGGGCCGTCGTCCGTGAGGAGTTCGCCGCCCTGTACCGGTCCGTGGCGGCCGCGTCGGGCGCCGACGGCGAGGCCCTGGAGGCGTGGTTCGCCGAGGGCATGCTGCTCAACGTCGCCGCCGCCATCGGCAACACGACCACGACCCACGGCCTGACGCTCGCCTCGCTGGGAGGCGCCTCATAAGAACGCCCGGCCGCCGCCCCTTTTTTGCCTCGCGAACTTAGTGACTGCTAACTAGGAAGGACGCCCCGCCGATGACCCGCCGAGCCACCGCCTGGACCTTCGCCATCACGGCGATCGCCCTCTTCATGGTCAGCCTGGACAACCTCGTCGTGACCACGGCCCTGCCGGTCATCCGGCGTGACCTTGGCGCCTCGCTCCAGGACCTCGAATGGATGGTCAACGCCTACACCCTCACGTTCGCCGTGCTGCTCCTGACGGGCGCGGCCCTGGGCGACCGCTTTGGCCGGCGGCGCCTCTTCATCATCGGCCTCACCATCTTCACCGTCGGCTCCGCGGCCGCGGCGCTCGCGCCCACCAGCAGTGCCCTCATCGTCGCCCGCGCCGTGCAGGGTCTCGGCGGCGCCATCGTCACCCCCCTGACGCTGACGATCCTGTCCGCGGCGGTCCGGCCCGAGCGCCGCGCGCTCGCGCTCGGTGCCTGGGGCGGTGTCGGTGGCCTGGCCATCGCGATCGGCCCGGTGGTCGGTGGCGCCATCACCCAGGGCGTGAACTGGCACTGGATCTTCTGGCTCAATGTGCCCATCGGCATCATCGCCGTCGCCCTCGCCGCCGTCCGCCTCCGGGAGACGCGCGGGCCCGAAGGTCGGCTCGATCTGGGCGGCCTGGCCCTCGCCAGCGCCAGCCTGCTGGGTCTCGTGTGGGGCGTCATCCACGGCAACGATCAGGGCTGGACCGATCCGCAGATCGTCCTGACGATCGGCGGTGGGCTGGCCTTCCTGGCGGCCTTCGTGGCCTGGGAGATCCGCTCCGACCACCCGATGCTGCCGCTGCACCTCTTCCGCAGCCGCGCGTTCGCCGCCGCGAACACCGTCTCGCTGCTGATGTACTTCGGGATGTTCGGCTCGATCTTCCTGCTGTCGCAGTTCTTCCAGAACGTGCAGGGCTACAACCCGTTCGAGGCCGGCCTGCGCGTCCTGCCGTGGACGGCGATGCCCGCGTTCGTGGCCCCGCTCGCTGGTGCCATGACGGGGCGGATCGGCGCGCGGCCCATCCTGGTGGCCGGCCTGACCCTCATGGCGATCGGCCTCGCCTGGCTGGCTGCGATCATCTCGCCGACCACGCCCTACGCATCGATCGTGCCGGCCTTCGTCGTCAGCGGTGTCGGCATGGGCCTCTTCTTCGCCCCGATCGCCAACGTCGTCCTGTCGGCGGTCCGGCCGGAAGAGGAAGGCAAGGCGTCAGGCGCCAACAACGCCATCCGAGAGGTGGGCGGCGTGTTCGGGGTGGCGGCCCTGGCGGCCGTCTTCAGCGCCAACGGCTCGTACGCGACCGGGCAGACCTATGTGGCCGGGCTCGTGCCGGCCGTTGCGGTCGGGGCCGCGGTCGTGGCCGCGTCGGCGGTGGTGGCGCTGCTCATCCCGAACCGCGGCGCCATCCGGGCGTTGCGGACCTCGTCGACCCGTGGTCTGCCCGGCGAGGCCGACGTGGCCTGATCGACGTGTGCTGGCCTGGCGCTACGGGCGACGCCAGGCCACTCATCATCGGCGGCGAGTTCGCGCGACAGGTCAACTCTCGCTGGACGCGCTGGTGCCGCTCGCTCGGGAGGCGGCTGCCCGCCAGGCAGCTGATGCGCCCGAGGAGCCGACCCTACCCGCCTCGCGCGGCCGCTTCCTGGACCCGGCCACCACCGCCTGATCGCCGACCCGGCTGCCCCGGGAGCTCCGCCGTGGGCGGTCCGCCGCGGGCGTCCGCGCCCAACGTTCCCCTCAGCCACCAACCAGGCTGGTGCCACGTGGGTTCGGGCGAGAACCAGGCGGCGCGGACAGCGTGAGCTGAGCGTGGCGGGTGGTCCCGTGAGGTCATGAGCGTCCCCCATCGGCCATGCGAGGCACATACGACTACGTGGGCTGGTGCGACGGGGGCGACGAGCCCGACGGCCGCCACCGGCCTCGTGACCCCTGGCCGGCGGCCGGGCGCGAGGTCGGGGCCGGCGCATCCAGCAAGCGTCCTCAGACGTTCCTCAGGATGCAGCCTGAAACTACGGCGGCCGGCACCTGCAGGGTCCCATCGCCCTGCCCTCCGAACCGTCCGGCCCGGTCGACGGAGACCAGATCGCCTCGATGGCCGACTTCCCACCGCCGCCCTGGGCACCGCCTCCCCCGGCAGGGCCACCGCCACTCCCGCCGCTCTTCCCGCTCGAGCCGAAGCGGCCACCCTGGGTGGAGCGGCTGGGGGCCGCGGCCGACCGCCTCGGGGCACGCCTCAGCGCCGCCTGGGCCCGGTTCGAGAGCCGCCTCCGCGGCGCGGCCGCCCGCTGGCGCGCCCGCATCCTCGCCGCCTGGCGCCGCCTTCGTCGCGCGGCCACCTTCGCCTTCGGCGTGGCGGCGGCCTTCATCGCGATCCTGCTCTACAACACGCTGCAGCCGGCGCCGGCGCCGCTGACGACGAACGACGTCAACCAGGCGATCGCCAGTGCCATGGCCTCCCAGACGCCCGGCCCGGCGCTCTCCGAGGCGGCCTATGCGGCCATCCGGCCTTCGCTCGTCCTGGTCCGGACGCAGACGCCCGGGCCGTCCGGAACGGTCGGCTCGGGGCTCGGCAGCGGCGTCATCGTGGACGCCGCCGGTGACATCCTCACCAGCCTGCACGTCGTGGCCGACGCGACCGCCATCCAGGTCACGTTCGCCGACGGCACGACCTCGCTGGCGCAGGTCGCGACGAAGGTCCCGACGCAGGACATCGCCGTCCTGCAGGCCGAGCAGCCGCCGGCCGACCTGACCCCGGCCACGCTCGGCAACCCCAACGCGGTGCGCGTGGGGAGCGAGGCATACGTTGTGGGCAATCCCTTCGGCCTGACCGGCTCGCTGAGCGCCGGCGTCGTCTCGGCGCTCGACCGTGACTTCCAGGAGCCGGACGGCGGCCCTCTGCTGCACGGCATGATCCAGGTCGACGCGGCCATCAACCCGGGCAACTCAGGCGGGCCGCTGGTGGATCGCGACGGCAGGGTCATCGGCATCGTGACCGGGCTCATCAACCCGACCCCGGAGGACGTCTTCATCGGCATCGGCTTCGCCGTCCCCATCGACGTGGCGGGCGGCGCGGCCGGGGCCCCTCAGGATTAGCTGGAGCGGAGGCAGGCCATCCATGGAACATGACGGGCACGCGCCCACGGCGGCGCTGGACCAGGGGCGACCCATGGAGCGGGTCCTCTACGAGGTAAAGCGGGTCATCGTGGGGCAGGACCACCTCCTGGAACGCCTCGTGGTGTCCCTCCTGGCGCGCGGCCACCTGCTCGTCGAGGGCGTGCCCGGTCTGGCCAAGACGATGGCCATCAAGACGCTCGCCGCGTCGGTCGGCGGCGACTTCAAACGCATCCAGTTCACGCCTGACCTCGTCCCGGCCGACCTGGTCGGGACGCGCATCTACAACCAGAAGACGGGCGAGTTCCACACCTCGCTGGGGCCCGTCTTCACCAACCTGCTGCTGGCCGATGAGATCAACCGCGCCCCGGCCAAGGTCCAGAGCGCACTGCTGGAGGTGATGCAGGAGCGTCAGGTGACGATCGGCCACACCAGCCATCCGGTGCCCGATCCCTTCCTCGTGCTGGCCACGCAGAACCCCATCGAGACCGAGGGCACGTACGCCCTGCCGGAGGCGCAGGTCGACCGCTTCATGCTCAAGGTCGTGGTCGGCTATCCCAGCCCGACCGAGGAATTCAGCATCGTCGAGCGCCAGACCGGCCCCGCCGAGACGGTCTCCAAGGTCCTCTCGACCGACGATCTGCTGGCCCTCCAGCGGCAGGTCGACGCGGTCTACGTCGACCCCTCGCTCTACGACTACGCGGTGCGCCTGGCCACGGCCACGCGGGCCCCGGCGACGCACGGCATGCCCGACATCGCCCGCTACATCACGTACGGGGCGAGCCCCCGCGCATCGATCAACCTGATCCTCACCGCGCGCGCCCTCGCGTTCGTACGCGGCCGCGACTATACCCTGCCCCAGGACGTGCTCGACATGGCGCTCGACGTGATGCGCCACCGCCTCGTGCTGTCCTTCGAGGCGCTCGCCGACAACGTCACCAGCGACGAGCTGCTGAACCACGTCGTGGGCCGCATCTCGGCCCCGGTCGTGCCGCTGCGGGAGAGACCCCACGTACCAGCCAACGCCTGAACGCGTCCTCCAGCGCCTGGACTGGCAGGTCGTCCGGCGCCTGGACGGCCTCCTCCAGGGCGACTACCGCAGCCTGTTCCACGGCAACGGCGTGGACCTCATCGGGCTGCGCGAGTACCAGCTTGGCGATGACGTGCGCTACATCGACTGGAACGTCACCGCGCGGATGGACGTGCCGTACGTCCGCCGCTACGCGGAGGACCGTGACCTCACGGCGTGGTTCCTGCTGGACCTGAGCCCCTCGGTCGACTTCGGGACCCTCGACTCAGCGCGCGTGAAGCGGACCGTGCTGATCGACTTCGTGACGACCCTCGCCCGCCTCCTGACCCGGCGCGGCAACCGCGTCGGCGCGATCCTGTACGACACGACCAGCCAGCGGACGATCCCGGCCGGCAGCGGGCGGCTGCAGGTCCTCCGGCTGGTGGACGAGCTGATGCGCGAACCGACCCCCGCCTCCGGCCCCATGACCGACCTCTCGCCGCTCCTGCAGTCCGCCGGGCAGGCCTTCAAGCGCCGTTCGCTGGTCTTCGTGATCTCCGACTTCATCTGCCAGCCGGGCTGGGAGCGCCCGCTCGACAGCCTGAGCCGGCGCCACGAGGTGATCGCCGTCCGCCTCCTTGACCCGCGCGAGGTGCGCCTGCCCGACATGGGGCCGCTGATCATGGAGGACGCCGAGACCGGCGAGCAGCTCTACGTCGACACGCATGACCGCGGCTTCCGCCGGCGGTTCGAGACCGCCGCGGCGACCCGCGAGCAGGCCACCCAACTGGCCTTCAAGCGGGCCGGCGTGGACGCCCTGGCCCTCTCGACCGACGACGACCTGGTGCGGGCCATCGTGCGCATGGCGGCGCTCCGCCGCCGGCGCCGGAGGTAGGCCGTGTCGTTCCTCTGGCCGCAGGCGCTCCTCGCGCTGCTCCTCGTGCCGCTGGGCATCCTCGCGCTCGTCGCGCTGGATCGCCGGCGGCGGCGGGCGGCGGAGGCCGGCCTGGCGTTGCCTGCCGTGCGGCGGCCGCAGCGGGTCCGGGGCCGCCTGCCGGGACTGCTGATGCTCCTCGGCTTCATCGCCCTCGGCATCTCCCTCGCCCGGCCGCAGGCGACCGTGGCGGTGCCGGTCGAGCAGGGCACCGTGGTCCTGGCCTTCGACATCTCGGCCAGCATGGCGGCCACGGACCTCACGCCGACCCGCATGGCGGCGGCCAAGGCGGCTGCCAAGGCCTTCGTCCAGGCGGAGCCGGAGAACGTGGCGATCGGCGTGGTCGCCTTCAGCGATGCCGGCATCACCACCCAGGCGCCGACCAAGGACCAGGCGACGGTGCTTGCGGCGATCGACCGCCTGGCGCCCCAGAAGGGGACGTCGATCGGCCTCGGCATCGCCGCCGCCCTGAAGGCCGTCAGCGTGGCCGAGAAGCCGCCGACCGTCGACTACTACAGCAGCGAGTCCCCCGCCCCGACGGCCTCCCCCGCCCCGGTGCCGCCCGGCAGCGACACCGCGGCGCTCGTCGTGCTCCTGACCGACGGGGAGAACAACGAGGCGCCCGACCCGCAGACGGCGGCCCAGACGGCCGCCGAGCGTGGCGTACGGATCGACACGGTCGGCATCGGCACCACGGCGGGGGCGGACGTGAAGCTGAACGGGTTCACCGAGCACACGACGCTCGACGAGGCGACCCTCCAGCAGGTGGCGCAGGTCACCGGCGGGACGTACTTCACCGCCGCTGAGGCCGCGCAGCTGCCGAGCCTCTATGCCGGCCTGCATCCCGCCATCGCGATCCAGCCCACGCCCCTGGAGATCACGGCCCTGGTGGCCGGGCTGGGCCTGCTGTGCCTGATGGTCGGCGGCGCGGCCTCGCTCGTCTGGCTGGGGCGGCTGCCCTGATGGACCTCCTCTGGGCGGGTGCGCTCGGCTTGCTGCTGCTCGTGCCGATCCTGGCGGCCGTCTACATCTGGGCCCTGCGGCGGCGGCACCCGGCCGCCGTCCGCTACTCGAGCCTCTCGCTGGTCCGCGAGGCCATGCCGCGTACCTCGCGCCTCAGGCGCCATCTGCCGTTCGCGATCTTCCTCGCGGCGGTCGCCAGCCTCGTCGTCGCGCTCGCGCGGCCGGCCGCGATCGTGGCCGTGCCCACCAACCAGACGACCGTGATGCTGACCATCGACGTATCGGGGAGCATGTGCTCGACCGACGTCTCGCCCACGCGCATCCAGGCCGCGGAGGCGGCGGCCGCCCGCTTCGTGGCCCAGCAGAGCGCCACGACCCAGATCGGGATCGTGGCCTTCAGCGGGTTCGCAGAGGTGGTCCAGGCGCCGACCAACGACCGCAACCTGCTCGACACGGCGCTGCAGAGCCTGCTGACCGGGCGGCGGACCGCCATCGGCAGCGGCATCCTCACCTCGATCGACGCCATCGCGCAGATCGACCCCAGCGTCGCGCCGAGCCAGACCGACTCGAGCACGGCCCCTCCGCCGCAGCCCGTCGCGCCCGGCGCATACGCGCCCGACATCATCGTGGTCCTCACCGACGGCGCGAGCAATACTGGCCCGACGCCCACCGATGCCGCCCAGCAGGCGGCCGACCGAGGGGTGCGCGTCTACACCATCGGCTTTGGCACGGCCGACGGCGGATCCCTCTCACCGCAATGCGCCACCCAGTTCCTGGGCGGCGAGCCGGGCGGCGGCGGCGGCTTCGGTGGCGGGTTCGGCGGCGGCGGTGGCGGGAACGGCTTCCGGCGGGGCATCGACGACCAGGCGCTCATGCAGGTCGCCTCGATCACCGGCGGCAAGTACTACCCCGCCGAGAGCGCCGAGCAGCTCGAGAGCGTCTTCGCCAGCCTGCCGACCTCGCTGATCACGAAGCACGAGGCGGTCGAGGTGACCGTCGGCTTCGTGATCGCCGGCACGGTCCTGGCGGCCTTCGCCGTGGTCTTGAGCAGAGCCTGGCGACCGCTGCCCTGAGGGTCGCGCGCCCCGCCTGACGAGGCGCGCGGTTCGTCGGTCAGGCCGGCGTGGGCGCCGGAGCCGGCATCCCCACGGTCGGCCCGCTCGGCGCGGGCTCGGTCGGGCCGTAGCGCCACGGGCGGAACCAGCGCTGGGGATACCAGCGCCCTTCGACGCGCGCCTGGACGCCCAGCAGCTGCCGGCGGACCATGACGAAGACGCCGAGGCCCATGAAACCGCCGAGCATCTCGGCGATCTGGCCGTGCATCGGGGTGGCGATGCGGAAGCGCTCGATCAGCCTGGTGTGGCCGCCCTCGAGCGGCTCCAGGAAGAACGTCCAGGTCGCCCGGAACTGGCCGGGGACCATCGTCTGGAGGGCCGCGCTCGTGGCCTTCAGGTTGGGCGAGACCGGCTCCTCCGGCTTGGCGGCCTGTTGGTTGACGAGCTCATCGTCCAGGTAGAGCACGAGGGCACGCTCGGGCTCGAGCTCCTTGACCAGGAACCCGCCGCCCGGATGGGTCGGCATGAGGTCGCCGACGGCCAGCGTCTGCAGCTCGGGGACGAGCTCATGGGCGCTGGCGCGATCCATGTCGATGGCGTCATAGCTGTACCAGCCGGCGCGGCCGTAGCCCATCTGGACGAGCCATGGCCACACGGCCTGCGGCGGCGCGGCGATCTCGATGCCGCGGGTGTCGCTGGCGGTCGGGTCGGCGATCAGGTCGTCGCCGGGCAGCGGCTTGGCGGTCTCGAGCGGGTCGATGCCCCACGTGCGAGCCACCCGGCGCGTGCCGACGACGGTGATCGTGGCGGTCGCGGCGATGATGCCCGCGCCGCCGATCAGGAGCCTGCGAAGCATGGCGGTACCTCCTGCCCGCAGCCTCGTCGTTCGCCTCACCCCCGGCAAGGGCCGATCGTCACGATCGGCCCGGCGGTCACTTGGCCTTCGCCCCCGGCGCGCGGTACTGCACATCCGCCTTGGCGGCAGCGTCGAGGTCAGCTGCCGTGAGCAGGACGGTCGTCGACGCACCGACCGTGCCCGAGGCGCTGACGGTCAGGCTGAGGGCCGCCGCGGCGGCCGTGTCGGGCATGTCCGCGATCAGGTAGAAGTCGTGGGCGCCGAAGGCCCGTCGTCGCCAGCCTGCGACGTGCGCGGCCGTCATCGGCGGCAGCGCGACGCTACGATGGGCGAACTCCCGAGCCTTCCCGACGCGCCCCAGCCTGACCGGAGGTGTGGTGGTCCGACTCATCGTGGCGCTCGCCGCCAACGCCGCTGCGTTCGTGGTGACCGTCCGAGCGTTGCCCGGCCTCCAGTTCGCCGTCGGCCAGCCTCGCGGCCGGATCATCGAGGCGAGCATCGCCTTCGCCTTCCTGGGCCTGATCGGCCCGTGGCTCGTGCAGCGGGCCATGCCGATGCGGCCGCGTCTGCCACGGATCCTTGCGGTCACCGTGGTCGCGCTCGTGGCCAGCGCCGTCTGGCTCGTGGGCTTGGCCATCATCGGCAACGCCATCGGCATCGGCTTCCGGGTGGGCCAGCTGCCGACGAGCCTGACCGTCGATTCCCTGGGTTGGGTCGCGATCGGGGCAGCCGGGCTGGCCCTTGGCCCGGTGGCGACCGAGCTCCTGGAACCGCTCCTCGCGCGCGCCCTGTCCGTCTCCCAGGCCGTCCGCCTGCCCGGGGCCCCCATCCTGCTGATCTTCCTGCTGTCGGGCGCGGCGGGCCTCGTCTACGAGGTCGTGTGGGCGCGCCAGCTGGTCCTCGTCTTCGGCAACACGACGCAGGCCGTCTCGGCCATCCTGACCGGCTACTTCGGCGGCCTCGCGCTGGGCAGCTTCTTCGGCGGCCGCATCGCCGACCGGATGCGCCGGCCCCTGCGCCTGTACGGGCTCCTGGAGCTGCTGCTCGTCGTGATCGTGCTCCTCACGCCGCTCCTCTTCCGGAGCCTGGACGATCTGTACCGCCCGCTGTTCGCGGGCCTCGCCGACTCACCGACCATCCTGCAGCTGGTCCGTTACGGCCTGGCCCTGCTGGCCCTCGCGCCGGCGACGATCCTGATGGGCGCCACGCTGCCGACGCTCGCCCGGTACCTGGCGCGCCGTCGATCGGAACTCGGCTCGTCGTTCGGCCGGCTGTACGCCGCCAACACCATCGGCGCGATCGCCGGCACGCTCGTTGCGGGCCTCGTGCTGATCGAGCTGCTGGGCCTCACGGCGACCCTCGTCGTCGGCGCGATCGGCTCGGCCACGGCCGGCCTGAGCGCCCTGGCGATCGATCGCCGCGACGCGTCCCCAGCTGTGGCGCCACCTCCTCCGGTCACGGCGCCACCTCCTCCGGTCGCCCGCGTCGCTGCCGGCCTCATCGGTGGCGACCGCTCCATCGCGCTCGCCGTGGCCTTCGTGTCGGGCCTCACGTCGCTGGGCTACCAGCTGCTCTGGACGCGGACCCTGGCGTCCGGGTCGGGCAACACGACCTACGTGTTCACCCTGATCCTGGCCACCTTCCTGGTCGGCATCGCGGCCGGCGCCGCCCTCATCACCCGCCGGGCGCATCGCCTCCGCTCGGTGGTCGGCACGCTCGGCGCCGTCCAGGTCGGTATCAGCGCCATCGTCCTGGCCGGCCTGATCGTCCTCAGCGGCCATACGTCCGCGCTCCCGTTCATCGTGCGCGTCGTCATCGTCGTGCTGCCGGCGACCCTCGTGCTCGGCTTGACGCTGCCCCTCGCGTCGCGCCTCGTCGGCGGGGCGGACGGGGAAGGGGCCGAGGGCGGCCTGGGCCGGGACGCGGGCCTGCTGCTGGCGGCCAACACCGTCGGAGCGATCGGGGGCACGTTCGTCGTGCCGTTCTTCCTCATCCCCGTCATCGGCTCCCTGCCCGCCCTGGTCCTGCTGGCCCTCATCAACGCCGCGTTCGGGGTCTGGCTCCTGGTCCGCGGCCGGGATCTCGCGATGCCCTGGCGCCGCGTTGCGACGGTGGCAGGCGTGGCCGTCCTGGCGGTCGCGGTGCTGGCCATGGGCTGGCCCGGCGATCCGTTGCTGATGGACCCCGGCGCGACGCACCTGGCCTCGACCACGCACCTCCTGGCCAGCGCCGAGGACGAGATCGCCGCGGTCCAGGCCGGCGGCGTCCCGGGCAGCCCGCAGCTGCTCGTGGGTGGCACGGGCATGACCAAGCTGAGCGTCGACACCAAGCTCATGGCCTACCTGCCGCTCATGGTCAAGCCCACGGCCAGCAGCATGCTCGTCATCGCCTTCGGGATGGGCTCGGCCTACCGCTCCGGCCTGGTCGCGGGCCTCAAGGTGGAGGGCGTGGAGCTGGTGCCGTCCGTGCCCGACATGATGCATTTCTTCTATCCCGACGCCCCGGAAGTGCTGGCGAATCCGGACGGGCACATCACGATCACCGACGGCCGCAACTACGTGCAGCTCAGCGCCAAGCACTACGACCTGATCGTGGTCGACCCGCCGCCCCCCATCGCCAGCTCAGGCACGTCGGTCCTCTACTCGCAGGAGTTCTACCAGGCCTCGGCCAGCCGTCTGACCGATGGCGGCGTGATGATGGAGTGGATGCCCTACGACCAGACCGTCGACGAGTTCCGGGCCCACGTCCAGACGTTCCGCAGCGTCTTTCCCGACGTCCTGATCGCCCTCGCCGTCCGCAACGGCGGGGTCTACATGCTGGGCTCGCGCGACTCGGTGACCCTGGATCCGGCGAACGTGGCGGATGTGCTGGCCAGACCCGGCATCCTGGACGACCTCATGGCCACCAACGACAACCCGGTCGCGAACCGCGCCGACTGGGCCGCCCGCATCGCGACGATGCCGTGGATCAGCGGCAGCCAGGTCGCCGCGTTCGCCGCGGATGCGCCCGTCATCACCGACGATCGGCCCATCACCGAGTACTTCATCCTGCGGTATCTGTTCGGCCCACCGTCACCGCGGATGAACCGGACCGACCTGCTGGCGGCCACGCCGCCCGGCTAGGCAGCGGCCGCGTGGCGACGTGCCGCCTGGCTCCCCGACGCTGCGGGAGCCGCCGGCCTGATGGGACCGCCGCGAAGGCCACCGTTTGCGTCCAGCGGCAACAGCGACGGAGCAACGACCTGATCGGCCCCCCCAGGGGCCCTTCCCCCGTCATCCTTTGCATGCGGCGACCAGATCGGCGGAGGAGCGGCGGTTCCTCCGTCGCTGTGAACGCTGCATGCAAACGGTGGGGCGCCGGGCCGCCGGCGCGCAGCAGGGCGGGGACCCCGGCCACGCCCCGGGTCAGGCAGCGGCGGGAACCGGTCCCTCGCGCACGCCGAAGACGTTCCCGTCGGGATCCTTGAACCAGGCACCGCGTGCCGGGCCGATCTGGGCCACGCCGTCCACCGTCTTGGGGGCCTCGTACTCCTCGAAGGTGATCCCGCGCCCGCGCAGGTCCTGCATGACCGCATCGATATCCGTGACCTCGAAGTGGGCGACGGTCTGGCCGACGTTCGGTTGCCCGCGTCGGACGGAGATCTGGTTGCCGGCCACGCCGAAACGGATGGCGAACGGGGTGATGTCGAGCACCGCCAGCCCCAGCCTCGTCTCGTAGAACTCGCGGGCGACGTCGAGGTCCGTGACCGCTACCGTGGTCACGACCATGACCGTGTCGATCATCCCCAGTCCTCCAGCTCGATGCGATGGGCCGGACTCGTGGCCCAGCGGGCATCGTAGCGGCCAGGTCGCGACGCTGGCGGCGCGGCGTTTGAACGTTCTGCCCCCCTGCCACGTCAGGTGGTCATGCACGATGCGGAGGCACACCTGGAACCGGTGATGCGGCGCGCCGGCCGCGAGGACCATCGGGAGCGGGCGGCGGTGTTCGCCGACCTGGTCAACGGCCCGGCGCTGGATCGGGCCTATCACTACGCCGCCCTGATGCTGGGCGACCGCGAGGCGGCCGAGGACGCGACCCATGACGCCGCGCTCACGGCCTGGCGGCGGTTCGGCGAGCTGCGGGATCCGGAGCGCTTCGAGGCGTGGTTCGGCCGCATCCTCGTCAACGTATGCCGCGACCGGCGGCGGTCGCAGCGCCGCATGGCGCCCGGCCTCGATGCCGACCTGGCTCTCACGGGATCGCTCCACAGCCGGCCCCGACCTCGCCGACGATCTGGGTCGGCGCGACGCACTCGCCAGGGCCATCCGCAGCCTCACCCATGACCAACGCGAGGTCATCGTCCTGCGCTTCTACCTGGACCTGACCGTCGACCAGATCGCGGCCCGCACGGGCGCCCGCGCCGGCACCGTCAAGTCCCGCCTTCACTACGCCCTGCAAGCGCTGCACGCGGCGATCGACGCCGACGCAGCCGGAGGACCCCAGCGATGACCGACGATCCCCGGTTCGAAGACGACGTCCGCGACGCCCTCCGCCAGCTCGCCCGCGACCCGGTGCCGCCGTCGCTCGTCGCCCGCGTGAACGGCATCCCCGACCGCACGCCGAGCCTGGTCAAGACCCGGTTCAACCTGACGGGGCCTCGCCTGCAGTGGTCGACCGCCCTCGTCGCCCTCGTGGCCATCGCCCTGGTGGCGGGCGCGTTCTGGCTCCGCGGCAGCGGACCGGCCGCCGTGCCCAGCCCCTCCCCGACCGGCTTGTCCGGGATCGTGCTGGCGACCCCGACCCCTACGCCCACCTCGGTGCCGTCGGTCGTGCCGCCCTCCGCCTCGCCCATCGTCACCGCCCCGCCGACGGCCGTGCCGGGCGCGGCCCTCCCGGCCGACTTCCAGCCCCGCTCGGTGACGTTCGCCTCACCGACGGAGGGCTGGGTCCTGGGCAGCACCGCCTGCGCCGCAGGTCGATGCGCCGTCATCGCGCATACCCTCGACGCCGGCCGGAGCTGGAGTCGCATCAACGCTCCGAACACGACGGTGGACGCGGACGCGCGGCAGATCGGCGCGGGCGTCAGCGCGTTGCGCTTCGCCGACCGCCTCGATGGTTGGGCCTATGGACCCGACCTCTGGGCGACGCACGATGGCGGGACGACATGGACGAAGGTGAACCTCTCCGGGATCACCGGTGGCTCCGCTGCCGTCTGGGACCTCCAAGCCGCCGCCGGCATGGCTCACCTCGCCTACTACGACCGTGCGTCGCTCGCCTTCGGGATGGCATCCACCGCGGTTTCCAGCGACGTCTGGAGCTCACCGCCGGTCTACATCCCGATCGGCGCCGGCCCGGTGCCGCAGGTGCAACTCGTGATCCAGGGATCGGCTGGCTGGCTGGTCGAGGTCGACCGTGAGGTGGTGGGCGGAGCCCGCCTGGTCAATGGGGCGTGGCAAACGTGGACACCACCCTGCTCCGACTCGGCCGGCCCAGCGATCCTCGCCGCCTGGAGCACCACCGGCTTGATCGCGGACTGCGACCTGGGCGTCTGGTCGACCCCGGCCGGTGAGCATCTGTACCGCTCGACGAACGGCGGGACATCATTTACTGAGCTGAGCCCCGCCGTGCCGATGTCGGCCGCCGCGGAGCTCGCTACGCCGAACACGTCCACCATCGTGGTGGCCGGCCAGGGGCCGGTCAATGCGCAGGGCGCCAGCACGCAGCTGGTCATCGCCTCGTTCGACGGCGGACACGCCTGGACGACCGTGCTCAAGCCGGGCCTGGTGACCTTCGACGATCTGGGCTTCACCACCCCGACGCAGGGCGTCCTGATCACGACCACCGGCTCGACGAGCGATCTCCTGATGACCCGCGATGGCGGCCACACCTGGGCCGCGGCCGCCTTCTCCTGCGCCCCTGACATGTTCTGCGTGAACCAACCGTGGTAACGACGGGAGGGTCGGCCGACGGTCACCTGTCGCGCGGCTGCAAGGTCGGTACGAAGGCCGCCTAACCCCCGCCGTGACACCGTCGACGCCACGATCGAAGCTGGCCCCGCTCCGCGGGCTCACCTTCGAAAGGAGTCAGCGATGTGCCTCACGTGTGGCTGCATGGACGCCCACAAGGAGATGGGTGAGGCCAATCTCACCTACGAGGACCTCAAGTCCGCGGCCGACGAGAACCACAGGGCCGTCGAGGAGACCGTCGAGGTCATGACCCGGACGCTCGAGGTCGACCGCGCCGCCCATCCGTCGGAGTACCAGACGACGGCTCGAGTCTCATGACCGGCAGGGGCCCCGGCCGGGAGCGGCCGGCCGGGGCCCGCCGTCCAGGCGCGGAAGGTGTGGCACGCTCCCCACTGCGCGGCCGCGACACGGCGGCCAGCAAGGCCTCGCCGCGGCCGCAACCGGATCCGTTCGAGGAACAACGGCGCGTGCTGGCACAGCAGGGAGACTGAGCTCCACGGGCAGGCTCATCTATTCCATGTCGGTCTCGCTGGACGGGTTCGTCGAGACACCGGACCACTCGCTCGACTGGGTCCGCGTGGATGACGAGTTCCACGGCGTCTTCAACGACGAGGCGCGCGCGATGGGCGCCTTCCTGTACGGGCGGCGGATGTACGAGCTGATGAGCGCGTACTGGCCCACCGCCACAAGCCAACCGTCCGCCACTCCCGTGGAGGTCGAGTTCGCCCGCATCTGGACGCCCAAGCCCAAGATCGTCTTCTCCCGCACGCTCGCCGAGGTGGCCTGGAACAGCCGCCTCGTGCGCGACGGGATGATCGATGAGGTCACCCGACTCAAGGCCCAGCCCGGCTTCGACATGGGCGTGGGCGGACCGACCACCGCCGCCACGTTCATCCAGGCCGGCCTGGTGGACGAGTTCCGACTGGCGCTGCACCCCGTCGTCCTGGGCGGCGGCACCCCCTACCTCCCACCGCTGGCGGATCCGCTGGAGCTGCGGCTCATCGAGGCGCGCACCTTACAGTCGGGCGTCGTCTACCTGCGATACGAGACGGTGCGCCCCAGCAGCTGACCCGCGTCAGGCCTTCGGATGGGCGGCGAAGAACGCCCAGATGACCGCGGTCGCGTCCAGGGCCGTCGACGGCTGGTCCAGGCCCAGGACCGAAGCGACGAGGGGATCCATCCGCTTGCCGCCCGGCCACTGGTGACCGGCGCCTGCGACGGTGATCAGTTCCACGGCGCGGCCCTGGGGGCAGGTCGCGACGGCCGTCGTCACGGCACCGGCCGTCGTCGACGAGGGATCGCCGCAGCCGTCGATGGTCCGCCAGCCGGCGATGACCGTCGGCACGGCCGGTCCGTCGACGTGCCCCACGCCTGACCCCATACCGCCGGCGAACGGGACGCGCGTGTCGGCCAGGCCGTGGATGGCGACCACCGACGTGGGGCTCGCACCAGTACAGGCCACGAGCTGCGTGGCCGAGTCGGGCCCGATGGCGGCGAACAGCCCGGTCTCACACGCAAGCCGATAGGCCATGATGCCGCCGTTGCTGATGCCGGTGGCGTAGACCCGGGCCGGGTCGATCGGCAGGGCCGCCTCGACCGTCGCGACGAGGTCGCGGATGAACCCCACGTCGTCGATGCCCTGCTGCTGGGGCACACCGCAGCACGTCCCGCCGTTCCAGGCCTTGGAAACGCCATCCGGGTACACGACCACGAACCGGCCCACATCGGCGGCCGCGTCCCAGCCGTATGCGCCCTCGGCCTGCGCGCCGTCGCCGAAGCCGCCGTGCAGGAACACCACAAGCGGCACGGGGCTGCCCGCGACGAGAGACGCCGGACGGTAGATGCGGTAGGTGCGCGTGCGGCCTCCACTCGTCAGCGTGCTCGCGGACGAGCCGACCGGGACGACAGATGCCGCGGGCGACCCCGACGGCCCCGTCGTGGCCGACGGGTGGGCCGCGCATGCGGCGACGGCGAACGCCAGCGCCAAGGCGAAGGCGAAACGGGCGGGGCGCGAGCCGGTCATCGCTCGATCATCGTCGAGCGCGCGATCCGCGGCAGCCCCCGATCGTCAGGGCGGTGTAAGCCGGTCCGGGAGCAGCGGCCCACGGGTTCCACGCGTCGGCGGGCCGACGACCGGCCCGCCGACGTTCGAGGGGTTAGGGCAGGAAGTAGTTGGGGTTCGGCATCTTGAAGTTGCGGTCGGCGAAGCCACCGCTCAGGTCGCTGAACTGGTCGCCGAAGTTGGCCACGATGTCGTAGCCCTCAGCCTCGATATGCGCCCGGGTGGCGGCCTTGTAGTGATCGGTGGTGCACGCCCCGCCTGGATCGGCGGCGCAGGCCGTCTTCAGGTACGCCGGGTAGTCGGCCAGGGCCGGCTTCGTGAACAGGCCGTCCTCACCATCGCTCAACGTCGTCGGCGTGGGGTAGCCGGCGTCGAGCCCGATCGAGTCGGATCCGGTCAGGTTGCCCAGCGTCGCGGCCTCCTGGGTGGCCGGTCGCCCGGTGATGAAGAAGATGGCGTATCCCTCTTTGGCCGCCTTGTTGACCATGCTGACCATGCCGGGAACGGCCGGGAAGAGCTCGCCGTTCACGTAGGTCGCGTTGGTCGTGGGGTTGTAGGCCCAGTTGCTGAAGACCTCGTAGTTCCACGTCGCCAGGGTCGTGTCATCGACATCCAGCACGATGGCCGGCTTGGCGTTCCCGTGGTGGATGTGGAAGGCCTTGACGACCCCCAGCCACCAGGTGCCGACGTCCGCCACGGAGGTGGCTTCCTTGGCGTAGTTGCTGTCGCTCCCGAAGACGCCGCTGCCGAGCGGGTCGCCGTAGTAGTTCCTGATCTGCTGGCGCAGGACGTCCAGGTTCGTGATCTGGTTGGCCGACCGCGGGGTGATCGTCTGGATGGCGGGTGTCGTGGCCGCCACGGCGATGCCGCCGGCGAACATCGACAGGGCGATGACGAGCGCGCCGACGGCCAGGCGTCGGGGGCGCCCCAGGGACCCAAGTCGGGACATGCGGATCTCCTCGTGCTGACCCGGCGCCCCTGACCCGACCGTACCACCGGAGGCCGTACTCGACCGGTCTCCGGCGGAACGGGGGGCGGGCCGGGTGGTGCGTGCTGTCACCACCAGCGCCTGACCAAAGTCCGACCCGTCACGGGGTCCCTCGGCGCGGTGGCTCCCGCCGAACGCGAGATCGCCGCTGGACGGTCGACCGTTGCGGGCACCGAATGGCCTATTCCGAGGAGGACGGGCGCCCGATACAATCCCGGTCGTGCGACGGGCACTGGCGGTGCTGCTCTGCGCTACGGTGGTCGCCACGGCGTGTGGGACCAGCCTTCCGTCCGTCACGCCCGCGACCATACCAAGTTCGACGCCCAGCCCTCCAGCGTCCGGCCCGACGGCGCTCGACGCGTGCGACCCCGGCGGCTTCATCGCCTGTAACCAGCAGGCGGCGTTCATCTCGCTCCCGATCGCCGACACCGGGCTGTCACTGACCTGGTCCAGTCAGTGGGCGCCCGCCCGCACCGACCGGGCTGGCTGGGACGCCACATCCCTGGGCCTGGGCGGCTGGTCGATCGACGTGGTGCAGCGCTATCGGAGCCCTGACCAGGCGCTGATCAGCGGGGATGGCTCGTGGCGCTACGCGACCACTTCGAAGCTGCCCGACGGCGGATTCGCTGTGCCCAGCTATGACGGCTCCCTGGCCTTCGTGTTCGACGCGTCCGGCCGTCACATCAAGACCGTGGACGGCCACCTCGGGACCACGCTGCTCACGCTGACGTACGACTCGGCCGACCGCCTGACCAGCATCAGCGGCACGTCGGGGGGGAGCCTGTGCACCTTGACGTGCGGCGTGCGACGGACGGGACCCCCCAAAGCCTGGTGGGGATCGACGGCGCAGTCACGACGCTGGGCGTCGATGTCGACGGCAACCTGACCTCGGTCACCGACCCGGCCGGGCACCCCACCTCCGTCGCATGGGACAAGGGCGGCCTGGTCACCAGCTGGACCGATGCGCTGGGCGGGGTGAGCCGCTTCACCTATGACCAGGACGGACGGCTCGTGGCAGCCAGCGATGCTGACGGGGTGACTGCGCAATCCAGCCGATCAGCCACGGCGGGCTCCGTCGAGGTCAAGGTCACCAGCGCGCTGGGACGGACGACCACCTATCGAACCGAGTCCGGCTCGGGTGGCATCACGCGCAGCGTCGTGGCGGCCGACGGCACGACCACCACCGAGGTGACGGCGGCCGACGGCTCGCGCTCGGTCAGCCTGCCGGACGGAACCACACGCACCATCGGTATGACGGCCAGCTCGGTCTGGGGCACAGCCGCGCCGCTGCTGACGCCGGACGTGACCAAGCGTCCGGACGGCGTCACTTCCATAACGGCGGTGACGGAGGCCGTCACCGAGATCGGGGGCCTGCCCTACACCGTCAGCGGCACGGTGAGCACCACGGTGAACGGCGCAACGTCGACCGAGACGTTCGATCCGTCGTCTCGCGCAACCTCGACCGTTGACGGTGCAGGCCGCAGGACGGTCGACACCTACGACACGGCGGGGCGCGTCGTGTCCGAGACGGCCCCCGGGACGGCGGCGACCACCTATACGTATGACCAGCAGGGCCGTGAGACGGGCCAGACGCTTGGAACGGGCTCCGCTGCGCAGACCACGCGCTTCGGCTACGACCCCTCGACCGGGCAGATCACGGTGACCCGGGCGGACGGAAGCACCATCGCCATGAGCGTGGACGCGGACGGCAATGTGGCCACGACGGCCACGGCCGACGGCGCGACGGAGGTGCTTGCCTACGACGCCAGCGGGCGGCTCACCCGGGTGCAGCCGGCGGGTGGGCTGAGCTTCACCCAGGGCTACAGTGCCGCCGGACGCCCCACCGCCTTCCTGCCCCCATCCGTGCCTGACGACGCCTCGGCAGAGGTGACCGCCTACGACGCCGACGGCGAGGCCACATCGGTCAGCGGCCTGGGAGTGTCCGACAGCCTCGCCTACGACAGCGAGGGGCGTCTGGTCGCTACGACGAACGACGCCGGGAAGACGACTCGCTCATACGACCCGACCACCGGCCTTGAGAGCTCCTCGGCCGATCCTGGCGGCGTGTCCACGGTCTACGGGTACACCGGCAGCCAGCTGACGTCACTGAGCTGGTCGGGCCCGCTCACCGGGTCCGTCTCGACCACGCTCGACCCCAACGGCCGCGCCGTGACCCAGACGACGGACGGCGCGACGCCGTTGGACCTCGCCTACGACGCGGCGGGGAATCTGACTTCTATCGGCGGGCTCAGCTTGAGTCGCGACGCGACGAGTGGACTCGTCACCGCAAGCACCCTGGGCGCCGTCGCCACCCAACAGCAGTACGACGCGGCTGACCAGCTCGTGCGCTCCGTGACGACTGTCAGCGGTCGGTCGGTCATGGATCTCACCTACACCCGTGATGCCCTCGGCCGCATCGTCCGCGTGGTCGAACGGTCGGCTGCCGGCACCACGACCACCGGCTACACCTTCGACGGATCCGACCGCTTGAGCGCAGTCCAGGTCGACGGCAAGGCCGTAGAGACTGATACCTATGACGCGGCCGGCAACCGGACGTCGACCACCGGGTCGTCCGGCACGACCAAGGGCACCTACGATGCACGCGATCGGCTCACGAGTTGGGGCGACGCCTCGTATTCGTGGGCCGCGGACGGTGCGCTCACGACTGTCAAAACCCCCGCGGGCACGACCGCCTTCAGGTACGACACCGCCGGGAACCTGCGCTCGGTCACGCTGGCTGCCGGCACGACGATCCACTACCTGGTCGATGCCGACGGCCGCCGCATCGGCCGCGAGGTGGGAGGGACGCTCACCGCCGGCTACCTGTATGAACCCTCGGGCCAGGTCGTGGCCGAGACCGATGGGGCCGGCGCCGTGACCGAGCAGTTCGGCTACGACGACCAAGGGCATCTGGCCCTGATCGAGAAGGCTGGCCGAACCTACCGTGTGGTCACTGATCCGGTCGGGAGCCCGCGACTGGTCGTCGATTCGCTGAGCGGTGCTCTGGCGGATGCGATCACCTATGACGGCCGGGGGCGGGTGACCAGCGAAACCAGTCCGGGCTTCATCCCGTTCGGCTTCGCCGGGGGACTCGCCGACCCCGACACCGGCCTGGTCCACTTTGGCGCCCGCGACTACGACCCGACCACGGGCCGGTGGACCGGTCCCGACCCGATCGGGTTCGACGGGGGCGATGCGAATCTGTACCGCTACGCCGGCGGCGACCCAGTCAACCGGACCGACCGGACAGGGTTGTGCATCGGACCCGTCTTCTGGCTCCCGTGCGCCGGGTTCCTACTCTGGAAGCTTGGCCAACCGTCCAATCCATCGCCCCAACCGTCCCAACCTTCCACCGGCGAATGCGTGGGGATCGCCTGCTCCCTACCGAATGGTTCGGCTTGCACCGGGACGGCCGCGGCCCCATGCGCCCTTTGGCCGACCGGATGCGTCGGCGTCGGCTGCCAAGGCCCGCATGGCGAAGCCTGCATAGGAACGGCGGATGCGCCATGTAGCGCCCAATGGGGTGATACCCACGTGCTTACCGCCGATCGCACGCACTTCGATTTCCAGGCGGCGGGCGAGTTCATCGTGGCGACCTCGCCCGACCATGCCCTGCAGGTGCAGGCCAGACAGGAGGCCGTGTTGGGCGGCACGCTCATCACGTTCAACACTGCCGTGGCCGCGAACGTAGATGGCGACCGCGTGGGCGTGTACGCGGACGAGCCGTCGTTCCTGATGGTCGACGGTAAGCCGGTCACGGCCGCCGACCTCGCCGAGCAACTTCCCCATGGGGGCTCCCTAGAGCGCCACGGCGGGCTCGTGACCGTGACGTGGCCGGATGGCAGCCGGCTGACCGTCAGCCGCGACGCGAATACGCTCGACTACTGGCTGGTCCCCAGTCCCGCCGTCGCTCCCACACTACGGGGCCTGCTGGGCAATGCCGACGGCAACCCGGCCAATGACCTGACCAGTCGTGACGGCACGGTCCTGAGCCTGACCGATCCCGACTTCCACACCAAGCTCTACAGCCAGTTCGGTAACAGCTGGCGGATCACGCAGGGGGAGTCGCTCTTCGACTACTGGCCGGGAGAGAGCACGGCCACCTTCACGAAGCTCGACATCCCCTCCGCCGAGGTGACCGTCGGCACGCTCGACCCGGCCGCCCGGACGATGGCGCAGGCCGTCTGCAGCGCCGTCGGCGTGCGCACCGAGCCGCTGCTCGATGACTGCCTCATCGACGTGGCGATGACCGGCGACCCCTCATTCGCCGCCGCCACCGCGGCGGTGGCCGCCGCCGGCGGCTCGCGGGCAACCACCGGCTCAGCGCCGCCGGCCAAGGTGACCCCCATCACGATCGGGCAGTCGGAGTCCGGCACCATCGCCTCCCCCACCCAGACAGATGACTACACCTTCACCGCTATCGCCGGCCAGGTCGTCTACCTCCAGACCCACGCCACCTGTACCGGATCGCTGGGCTGGCAGCTGCTCGGGCCCGACGGCGGCAGCCTGGCGGGCAGCCTGGTCTGCAACGACCTCCAACGCCAGGTGCTGGGGACCGAGGGCACCTACACGATCCGCGTCAACCCCGACCACTCCGCAACGGGCGACTACTCGTTCTCACTGCTGACCGTGCCGGCCACGGTCGTGACCCCCATCTCCATCGGCCAGACCGTGAGCGGCGCGGTGTCCCAGCCCGGCCAGTGGGCCGACTACACCCTGACGGCGAGTGCCGGGCAGATCGTCTACCTGAAGCAGGGCAGCACCTGCACCAACGGGCTGTGGTGGGAGCTGGTCGGTCCGGACGGCCGTGCCGTCGCATCGGCGGTCGCCTGCAACGACCTGCAGCGGCAGGTCCTCCAGGCGGGGACGAACACGGTTCGTGTCTACGGCGACCACGCCACCGTCGGTGCCTTCTCGTTCACCGTGCTCGGCGTGCCCGCCACGCAGGCGTCACCCATCTCCATCGGCCAGACGGTCAGCGGCTCGTTGACCGCAGCGGGCCAGTGGGCGGAATACACCTTCACAGCCACTGCAGGGGAGGCCGTCACCCTCCAGGCGAAGGGCGCCTGCGTCGACGGCCTCAGCTGGGCGCTCGTTCGCCCGGACGGTACGGTCCAAGCCTTCACTGTTGCGTGCCGCGACCTCGGGGCCCAGGTCCTGCAGACGGCAGGGACGTACACCATCCGTATCTACGGCGATCACACCTCCGTCGGCGCCTATCAGTTCACGTTCGGCGCAGGCACCTGATCGCCGCTCGCGCCGGTGCTACTCGGCGGGCGGGGCCTCCGGCGAGGATCCGTCAGCGGAGCCGCCGTCGTCCTCCGCAAGGAGGCGGTACAGGCCGCGTCGGGTCTCGACCAGCAGCTTGCGCGCCTCCGCCGTCATGGCCGGGCTGCCGACCTGCGACAGCTGGAGCGTCGCGGCCATGACCTGGTGCAGCAGGTCGCGCAGCTGGACCGCGTCGGAGCCGCCCCCGAAGGCCCATGGGGTCCCCGCACCGCCGGTCGAGGCGGTGTCGGCGGCCGTGCGGCCAGCCTCGGTCAGCTCGAAGACCCGCCGGCCATCCTTCTCGGACGCCCGCACGAGTCCTTCGTCCTCCAGCTGCTGGAGCGTGGGATAGACCGAGCCAGCGCTGGGCCGCCAGCGGCCGTCACTGCGGCGCTCGAGCTCGGAGATGATCTGGTAGCCGTGCATCGGCTCCTCGGCCAGGAGGCCCAGGATCGCACTGCGCACGTCACCGCGGCGCGCGCGGAGGCCACCGGGGAGCGGCATGCCGCGGAACCAGGCTCGGCCGGGTCCGAAGGGGTGCGGGCCGCCATGGGCGGCGCGACGGAGACGCGCGTCGGGTCCCGGCTCCCCGCCACGATGCGCCCGCGGGGGGCGATGCCAGTGGCGTGGGTCAAGGTCGTGGGGATGAGGATAGTTGCGTGGGTCGTCCACTTGGTGCCTTTCGTTCGGCGTGTACTCGCGATCACGGGCTATCAGTCGGCGCCGTCCTATCGCGTACACTCACGATATATCGCGACATCACGCCTTGTCAAGTACCCCTCAGCCGATGCAGGTCGGCTAGTGGCGCACGCGATACGTGATGTGCGTGGCGAACGGCGACTGGCGGACGCGAACGTGTTCTAACGGGATGTCCTCAGCGAAGCCCTCGAAGAGGCGCTTGCCCGCGCCTAGCACGACCGGGGCGATCGTCAGCGTGAACTCGTCGACGTAGCCCGCGCGAAGCGCCTGGCGGATGAGATCGGCCCCGCCCATGACCTGCACGTCCTTCTCCCCCGCGGCCGCCTTTGCGCGGCGGATGGCCTCGTCCAGGCCATCGACGAACGTGAAGCCGGCGCCAGATGGCTCCTCGTCCGGGCGATGGGTGACGATGAAGAACGGCACCCGCCATGGGTTGTGGCCGCCCCAGTGGTCGGCCGCTTCGTACGTCCAGCGCCCGCCGATGACGGCGCCAAGGTCGGCGAACGCGGACTCCAGGTATTCCTTGTCGGCCCCCGTCGCTTCGCCGTGCGTGCCCTCGGCGTACGACCACGGGCCGCCGAAGACCCAGTAGTGCAGCCGCTCACCGCCCTCGCCAAGACCCTTGGCGGGCCCGTCATCGGGGCCGGTGATGTAGCCGTCGAGGGATGTCGTGATGCCCGAGATCACCCTACCCATCGCGTGACCGGGCCGGGCCCGCGGTCGCGACTTCGCGAGCTCCGCCCGCCGGCCAGGGATGGGCGGCTTCCTCGGCGAGGATGGTGCGAAGGGTGGCCGCGAACGCGTCCGGGTCGCCCGTCCGGCCGGATCCGGCGCCGATGAACCCGTCGTGGCCGCCCGGGAAGGTGGTCGCCGTGGTCCCGAGCCGTTCGGCCACCGCCAGCGCGGCGCGGCCGGCGAGCATCTGCCGGGAGGCGATGCCCACCCCGATGACGATGTGGGTCGGAGCCGCACGCAGCGCGTCGAAGTCGAGCCGGTAATGGCTGCAGGAGATCATGTTCTGGCCAAGGAGCGGGTCGCTCCGCGAGCCGTCGTCCTGGGTCGGCAAGCCGAACATCGCGGGATCCGGCGCCGGCCGTTCGGCGAAGCTGGGCGGGATGGGGCCCGTGTGGCTCACCAGCGCGATGAACTCCGCCATGGCCGGGCCGAAGCCGCTGCGCTCGTACGTCTGGTGGATATCCACGCTGGCGGCAAGCGCGGCCTCGCGATCGGGCAGCTCCTGGGACGCTGGCGGTTCGTGCGCCACGAGCGTGCGGACGTCATCGGGGTGCCTGGCGACCAGGGCCAGCGCGTTGACCGCCCCACCACTGCTGGCGAACATGTCGACCGGTCCGCCGCCCAGGGTGACGATCAGCCGGTGCAGATCGTCGGCGTGCTCGTCCGGCGTCGACTCGTCGGCGCCATCGGTGCGCCTGCTCCGCTCAGCCCCGCGCGGGTCGTAGGTCACGACGGTGCGGTCGGTGAAGCGCTCGGCCAGGGCGGTGAATCCCGAGGCCCCCATCGGCGACCCGATGATCAGGAGGATGGGGTCGGTGCTCGACGCGCCTCGCCGCACGTCGTACGTCAGCGTCGCACCCGGCGCCTCCAGCGTGTGACTGGTGGGTTCCATCATGGTGCGTCCTCCTGCCTTGGCCGGGACTGCCTCGGAGCGAACGGGGAGGTAGTGTGCCGCAGATCGTGATGGACGTGACCCTTCACCTGAGCAACGGCTCTCCCAGAGCCGCTTGCAGGCGTCTTGCATCGGGCCGGATCGGCCCTCAGAGGACGGACGCGGCGATCCGTCCGAGGCGCTCTGGATCGGCGATGACGTCGATCTCGACGATCCTGGCGTCGACCACGCTGAAGCTCATCACCGCGAACGGCCGTCCCTTGACCACGATGACCGCTCCCGCCGTGCCGTTGACGAGGGCCGGCCGCACCTCCGCCCCGGGGATGGCGCGCGACTGGCCGGCGACCGCTTCCGCCCCGCGGAACACCTGCAGGGGTCGCCGCGGGCCGTAGTCCGCCCGCAGCACCACGTCGGGGTCGAGGACCGCGATCAGGCCTTCCATGTCGCCGCCACGAGCGGCCCGGAAGAAGGCGTCGACCACCTCGCGCTGGCGCCCTGGATCCTGGTCAGCCTCCCGGATCTCCGCCCCCCTGACCCGTCGACGGGCCCGACTGGCGAGCTGTCGCGCCGCCTCGTTCGATCGACCGACCATCGGGGCGATCTCCTCGAACGGCAGGTCGAACATGTCGTGCAGCACGAAGGACAGGCGCTCCGCCGGCGACAGGGTATCGAGCACGACCTGAAGGGCGAGGCCGACCGAATCCGCCAGCAGCGCCTCATCCTCTGGCTGGAGCTCGTCGGCAGGGCCGACGACCGGATCGGGCAGGCGCGCCTCCAGGGACTCCTCGCGACGCCGGCCACGCGTTCGGAGCATGTTGAGGCAGACGCGCGCGACGATCGTGGTCAGCCAGCCACCGAGGTTCTCGACGTCACCAGCGCCGTCGCGGCTCACGCGGAGCCAGGTGTCCTGGACCGCGTCGTCGGCCTCGGTGAGCGAGCCGAGCATGCGGTAGGCCACCCCCCGAAGGCGCGAACGGTGCGCCTCGAACCGTTCAGCCAGCCATTCGCTCTCGCGGTCGTTCATCGGTCACGTCCTCGTGCAACCCGGGGTCAATGGTTCGACCCCGCGAACACGCGGGTCGTGACAACGAGCGAGCTGTGGACGAGGAGACACGATGACGGAGAACGGTAACCCCATCCTGGTCACCGGCGGCACCGGAACGCTCGGCCGCCTCGTGGTCGCCCGACTGCTCGAGACCGGTCGCGACGTCCGCGTGCTGAGCCGCGGCCGGAAGAGTCAGGGTGGTGCCGCTGGTGTCGAATACGTGACCGCGGATCTCTCCACGGGTGCGGGCGTCCTCGCGGCCTTGGACGGCACAACGGTCGTCGTGCATTGCGCCGGGAGTGTCAAGGGTGACGCGACGAAAGCCCGCCACCTCCTGGACGCTGCGTCGCGCGTCGATGTGCGGCACGTCGTGTACATCTCGGTCGTCGGTGACGAACGGGTGCCCATGGCCGACCGGCTTGACCGCTTGATGTTCGGCTACTTCGGCTCGAAGCTCGCCACCGACCGGATCGTGGCGGAGTCCCCCGTGCCCTCGACGACCCTCCACGCCACGCAGTTCTACGACGGGATCCTCACCACGGTCGCGCAGATGGCCAGACTGCCCATCGCCATGGTGCCGGCCGGATGGCGGTTCCAGCCCATCCATACCGGAGAGGTGGCGGATCGGCTCGTGGAGCTCGCGCTCGGAGCGCCGGCCGGCCTCGTCCCCGACATGGCCGGGCCGCGGTCGTACGAGCTGGCCGATCTCCTGCGCACCTATCTGCGGGCGACCCATCGTCGGCGGCTGATCGTCCAGCTCCCGATGCCGAGCGCAGCCGCCCGCGCGGTCCGCGGCGGCGCCATCCTCGCCCCGGACCGGGCCGTCGGCCACAAGACCTGGGAGGACTTCCTGGCCGAGCGGGTCGGCTCCCTGAGCGAGGGCAGGACCGTTACGGCAGGATCCTGAACGCGGCCGCCCTGCCGGGCGTCTCGGTCAGGGGTCGTCGCGGGCGTGGAGCGGTTGCCGCAGGGTGACGGGGTCGCCCAGCCACTGCGTAGCGGGCACGGCCCAGTACGCGGCCATCGCCTCGAGCCGCGCGGAGTAGGTGGCACGGGCCGCCTCGAAGGCCGGCCAGGCGACGTCGCGTGACGCCAGGCGATAGCCGGACCCCTCGAGGCGATCACAGGCCGCCTCGAACTCCGAACGGTCCAGGCTGCCGGCCCGGCCACCCTGGAACCCCAGGTTGGAGAGGTCCTCGACGAGATGGGCGCCCATGCGCTTGAACAGCTTGGCGTCGCCGCGGGGCAGGCCCTCGATCGTCGTCAGGACGAGGCTGGAGGCGTCGAGGACCGTGCCGAGGGCGCTGATCCAGGACAGATCGTCGTGGCTCGAGCGGAAGAACCCCAGGAGCGGGTACGCGACATGCGAGTCCAGGACCTCGGCGGCCCACGCCTGCCAGTCGCGGAAGAGGCCCGGGAGCTGTTCCACGAGGCCCAGCTGGGCGTAGGTCTCGAGCAGGGCCACGGCAGACGGCGGCGCTCCGGCCGCGGCCTGGAGCATCACGACGCGCACCTCGCGCCGTTGGTATGAGCCGTAGAGCGAGAAGAGGAAGGTCACGACGAGGGCGACCGCGCCGAGGCCGGTGATGGCCGCCATCGCGGCGACCACCCTCGCCACGGGACCGACGGCGATGATGTCCCCGAAGCCCAGGGTCAGCACCGACGTCGCCGCGAAGTACACCGTCGTCCCCAGGTTGGTGGGCACCGGCCGCAGCTGGTCGCGCACCGCGAAGAGGATCAGGCCGTAGCCCAGGATCAGGGAGACGAGCCAGGCGGCGAGCAGGGCGATGGTGGCCCCGGGCGCGAACAAGCCAAGCACCCGGTCGTACGAGCGGCCCCGCCGCCCGTCGCGCAGCGTCCGCAGGAGGCGCCACGAGCCGCGGATCAGGTACCTGCCGATGCGGAACCAGCCGGGGGTGGGCCGCGGTACGACGATCGTCTCGAACAGGTCCCACAGGGTGAGCACCAGCAAGAAGACGCCCAGGACGAAGGCGATGGCTTCCACGTCGCGTTCGATCATCCCACGTGGGGAGCCCTCTGCAACACTTCGCGTGGCTCGGGCGTTAGGCAGGGTGAAGGGAGGTCGATGGCCGTCGTGGCCGAAGAGCGGGAGGGGGAAGCGGAGGTTATCGCCACGGCCTTCCGGACGCATCGCGCCTGGCTCGTGCAGCGGTTGGCCCTCGTGGTGGGCGACGCCGAGGAGGCCCAGGATCTGGCTCAACGCACGTACCTGCGCCTGGTCGAACACTGGCCCCTGCCGGACGCGCAGGAGCCCGCCCGGTGGCTGGCCATCGTCGGCCTTCGCCTCGCCCTCGATGAACGGCGGCGTCGCCGCCGGTGGGGCTTCCTGGCAGTGCGCGAAACCGATGCGACGTGGGCCATGGCGACAGATCCCGACCTCTGGCAAGCCCTCGACGGCCTGGACCGCAGGGTCCGCGCAGCCCTCGTGCTGACCGCGCTCGAGGGCTACACCCAGGACGAGGTCGCCACGGCGCTTGGCGTGGCCCGGGGCACGGTGGCCAGCTGGCTGTCGCGGGCGCGCGATCGTCTGCGCCCGATCCTCGAGGAGCGTGACCGATGACCGACCAGACCGACACCGAGTTGCGCACCCGTCTCCTCGCATTGGCGGCCGCCGTGCCGCTCGGCCCATCGGCGTCCCCGACCGCCGAGACCTCGGCCGTCCGGCGCGGGCCGCTCCAGCTCAACCGGCCGATCGGTCGCGCCGGCGGCGTGATGTCGCTCGTGACCGCTGCCACGATCTTGGCCCTGTTCGCCATCTACCTCGCGGCCGGCACCCCAGGGCCGTCGCCGAGCGCCAGCGCGGGCGAAACCGCATCGCCGCTCCCGACGGCCATCCCGGTGCTGGGCGCCGCCGCGCTGAAGACCGCCATCGCCGTGCAACGAGCCGGCGGTGTCGCCCCCCAGGATGTCGTCGCCGACGTGGCGATCGACCCCGCGCGGCAGTCGCCGCCGCTGACCCGGGAGTGCGTCCCGGTCGGCACCTGCGAGGTCGTCGGGACACTCGATGGCCTTGATGATCCCGATGGGACCGTCACGATCCGCGAAGCGGAGTTCATCGTCCCGCCGCCGACCACGGCGGCCGCGCTCCACGGGCCGGTCGCGCTGCGCCTCGCGGGCACGGCCCCGATCGAGTACCTCGGCCCCGTCTCGCTCGGCGCCGGTGCCCGGCCCGCATCGGTCGCCGAGACGCTGGCGGCGACCGCCACCGCCCCGGCCGGTGAGGTCATCGGCGTCGCCGGCTGGCTCGAAGATGCCGACGTCCCGTCGTGTGGTCCCGCTCCGCAGCCCGGGCCGACCGTCCCCGAGCCGTTTCGCTGTCAGATCGGGCCCCACCTGATGGCCGATCCCGTCAAGCCCGTGACCCGCAACAGCAACGGGTCCACCGTCAGCTACCCGGCGGGAAGCGTGCCCGTGCAGGAAGGCGCCTACGCGGAGTTCGCGCCGAACCCTGCCTTCGATGGTTCGAACTACGAGCCTCGGCTTGGGCTCTACCTCATCCGCATGGTCGTCGACGACGCGGTCAACTGCCCGGGCTGCCGTGGCTGGCTCGTGGTGGGCCGGCTTGACGCATCGCCCACGCCGACGCCGTCCGCCTCGCCGGCGGTCGCCGTGACGGTGCGGTCGGCCGCTGAGCTCGCCGCCCTGCTTGGCGCCGACCGCGCGAGCTGGGTCGGTCGGGTCGTCTTCGTCGATGGGCAAGTCGGCGCGGGGCCGGCCCCGAGCTGCGCACCGGGCTCGACCTGCCAGATCGGCGTCCTCGCCGGGACCGGCGAGGAGGTCCTTGCGTCCGCCTACACGACGTCGCAGCTCCTGCCCGACACGGACTACCCCACGAACGGGGTGATGGCCCTGATCGTGCGCGACCAGGGGCTCGAATACCTGGGTTACATGGGCTACAACGACGACAACACGTTCGTCTTCCGGGTCGATCAGCTGCTCGATCCGCAGTCAGGGCCCCGTGGGCCCGAGATGGTCATCGTCACGGGCTGGCTGGTGGACTCGGCGCTGCCGTTCCCGTGCCCGACTGTCGACGGACCACCCGATACGCCGTTCGAGACGTGCGGCGCCGCGTGGGTGACCACTAAGGAGACACAACCCGTGATCGTCAGCCCTGGCGGCACGGCCTCCGTGGTCCCGCCGCCAAGCGCGGTCCGCGTCCAGTCGGAGGCGTACACGGAGTTCGCGTCCGATCCAGCCTTCGAGGCCAATGGCGTTGCCCACGTACCCCGGCTCGGGACGTACCTCCTGCGCCTCGTGTCGAACCCCTCGTCCGCTGGCAACCCCAGCCGGGGCTGGCAGGTCGTGGCGCGGCTCGACCCGTCGCCGGTGTCCGTAGGCCCGAGCCCCTCGGTGGCCAGCGGTGACGCGGCGACGGTGGCAGCTACCGCCCTCGCCTATGAGACCGCCCGGGCGTCGGGGGACTGGCAACAGGCGTGGTCCCTGCTGTCGGACTACAGCCGCAGCCAGGCCGGGTCGCTCGCCACGTATCAACAGGGCCAGGCGGCCTACAACGCCGCCGGTGGTGTCAGCTTCACGATGATGCCGCCGACCAAGGATCCGGATCTGCTCGGGCCGGCCTACCTCGGCGAGGTTTATGCCGATGTGGTCGCCCATGCGGACGTCACCCGGGCCTGGCTGGTCTCAGTCCTCCATCCGAAGGTCAACGGCGCCAGTGCCGGATCGGAAGTCCTTCTTGTGGCGCCGGTCGGTGATCGATGGGTCGTGTGGATCGCCCATTGAGGAAGGAGGGCTTGGTCTTCGGTGATCTTTGGGGATCGCCCGGAACATGCTACATTCATGTACATGGATCGGACCGTGGGCATCGCCGAACTGCGCCAGAACCTGAGCACCTACCTGCGTCGCGTTGAGAAGGGAGAGCGCTTGCTGGTGACCGATCGCAACCGACCGGTCGCCGAGCTCGGCCCTCCGCCAAGCACCGGCGCGGCCCTGGATCACTTGATCGCCGAGGGGAAGGTCAGCCGCCCGATCCGACGTGGACTGCCGCCGGCACTCTCTATGGATGGCGACCCGCACAGCCTGAGTCGCGCTCTCGACGAGATCCGCGGCGAGCGTTGAGGGGTGTCCCTCTTCTACGCTGATGCGTCGGCGCTCGTGAAACTCGTGCGCGACGAACCCGAGAGCCAGACGCTCCGGTCGTTCCTTGCCGATGCCGACCTTGTTTCGTGTGAGCTCGTGCTGACCGAGCTCCCGCGGGCCATCCGACGTGCGGCCGCCCAGGATCCGCACCTGGAGCTGGGTGTCCTGCTGGCTCGCGCGGGAGAACTCGTCGATGCGCTTGGGCTGCTGCCGCTCGACCGGGCCCTGCTCCTCGCGGCAGGCGCCTTGTCCGAGCCGTCGCTCCGAGCGCTGGATGCGATCCACGTCGCCGCAGCGGTCGATCTCGCGCCGCTGGACGGCTTCGTGACCTACGACGAGCGGCAGGCGGCGGCCGCTCGCCTGGCCGGCCTGCGGACGATGTCACCCGGCGCGTGACGGGAGCCGTCATGCGCCGCTGGCTTCAGTCGGCGCGCCAGAGGTCGATCTGTGGAAGTCCCGCGATGCCGAGCGTCTGCGACAGCTCGCCGCAGTGGTACGCCTCGTGGCTGAAGAGCCGCTGCAGGATCGACGCGCGGTCGTGGATCTGCCGCGTATCTCCGTACATCCGCTCGACCCGCTCCTCGAGTGTGGCGGGCGTCCAGCGGTCGAGGCAGCCGTCGATGATCCGCCAGGTCGTCTCGAGGGCATCGACGAGCTCGTCGGCAGAACGCGGGCGGTCCAGGTCGTCCTCCCAGCCCTCGTCGGTGCCGGCGAACGGCGTCGTATCGGCGCCGGGTTCGCCAAGGATGGTGCACAGCCAGAAGACACGGGTGCCGGCCGTGTGGCCCACGGTGGCCCAGATCGGCCACCGCTCGGGCGCCGGGCGGATCGCCAGTTGCTCGACGGTCATGGCCCCGATGACCTCGCGCAGCCGTCGGTCGTACTGCGGCCACATGCCGTAGAACAAACGGATCGACATCCTCAGCTGACGGCTCGCTTCACGAGCGCCGTGATCTGTTCCTCGGTCGCCTTGGTCAGCTCGTTCACGGCGAAGGAGACCGGCCAGAAGGGGCCGTCATCAAGGCGGGCGTCGGCCTGGAACTCGAACGTCGCGTACCGCACCTTGAACTTGGACTTGGGCTTGAAGAAGCAGATCACCTTGCCGTTCAAGGCATAGGCGGGCATGCCGTAGTACGTCTTCGGCACCAGCGCGGGCACGGCCATCGTGACGATCGCATGCACCCGCTTGGCCATGGCTCGATCGGGTTCCGGCATGTCGGCGATCTTGGCCTGCAGTTCAGCCTCGCCTTCGGCCCGCTCCTCAGCGGGATCGCGGCGCGCGGCCGACTTCCGTTCCCGAGCGCCCGCCCGCATGGCGGCTCGCTCTTCTTCGCTCCATACGTTGGCGGGTCCTGACTTGGTTGGCATGCGACGTTCTCCTCACTTGGGGGACAGTGTCAGCGGTCGGCCCGTCAGGCCGTCGCCTTCGCGGCCTTCCGGCCCTGCTGAAGGATCCTGATGGGGTTGCCGAACGGGTCGCGCAGGCCCATGTCCGTGCCGTAGAAGTGATCCGTGGGCTCCTGCGTGAAATCGGTGACGCCGCGCTCCTTGAGCGTCTCGTACAAGCCGCGAGCATCATCGGTGATGAAGACGAGCCCCCCGAGCGCACCCTTCGTGATGAGCTCGCGCAGCTGGTCCGCGGTGGCCGCGTCGTGCAGCGGCGGGCCGGGCTGCTCCAGCGAGACCTCGGTGGCACCCGATGAACCGGGGACCCGGATCGTCAGCCAGCGATAGTCGCCCTGGCGGACGTCGTTGCCCTTCTCGAGGCCCAGCTTGTTGACGTAGAAGTCAAGCGCCTCCTCCTTGTCCAGGACATAGATGGAGGCGACGTTCAGCATGGTGATCACGGCGTTGGTTCTCCTCTGTGGTGGATCGGGAACGCCCCCTACCCTACGGCTCGCCCACTGCGAACGCTTCTCCAAAACTGCTCGATCCGGCCATGTCCCTTGCGGCCGATCGCGGCCGCATCGCCGCCAGCTGCACACAGTGCGGCGCGACGATCGGCCCGTGCCCCGAGCGGTAGGCGGAGGGCGTCTCTCCCACGATCTGGCGGAACGTGCGGCTGAACGTCCCCAGGCTGGTGAACCCGACGTCGAGGCAGATGTCGGTGACGCTGCGATCGGTCTCCCGCAGCAGGAACATCGAGCGTTCCACTCGCCGGCGTTGCAAGTAGCGGTGGGGCGTCTCACCGAACGTGGCGCGGAAGCAGCGGCTGAAGTGGGCCGCCGAGACAGCCGCGACCGCGGCGACGGCGGCGACGTCGAGCGGCTCCGCGTACGCGCGGTCCATGGCATCCCTGGCGCGCAGCAGGCGGCGGTTCGATTCCTCGGCTTCTCGGCCCACCGGATAAGGCTACGACGTCGCGTTCGCCGCTTCACTCGCGGCGTTCGTACTCCACGCGGACGCCGAGGAGGCGCACCGGGCGGGAGAGGTCGAAGCGGTCCAACACCACCAGGGCCGCCTGCTCGATGACCCGGTGGTCCGTGGTCGCGCCGGAGGGCAGCTTCATGGCGCTGGTCCGGGTGAAGAAGGTGGCGTAGCGCACCTTGACGGCGACCCGGACCATCGGCCGCGCTGTCGTCGCCGCATCCTGGGCCAGCTCCCGAGCAAGGCCGGTGACGGCCGCCTTGATCGCGGCGCGGTTCGTGAGGTCCGTCGGGAAGGTCGTCTCGCGGCTGCGGGAGCGCGGGATGTAGGGCTCCGCGCTGACGTCGTTCGGCCCGATGCCCATGCCCATCGCCTTCAGGCTCGGCCCGATCGTCGGCCCGAATGCGCCGGCGAGCATCCTCCAGTCGGCTGACGCCAGCTGGGCCACGGACTCGATCCCGACGCCCTTGAGCCTCGCCGCGGTGCGGTCGCCGATGCCCCAGACGGCCGACGTCAGGCGGTCGCCCATCACCGCCAGCCAGTTCGCGTCGGTCAGCTGGTAGATACCCGCCGGTTTGGCGAACCCGGTCGCCTGCTTCGCCTGCAGCTTGTTCCCCCCGATGCCGACGGAGCAGGCGAGACCCGTCCGCGCCAGCACCTTGGACTGGATGTCCGCCGCGAGGCGCGTCGGGTCATCCGCCTCGGCGGCCAGGAAGGCTTCGTCCCAGCCCAGCACCTCGACCACGACGGGGAAGGTCCGCAGCGTGGTCATGACCTGGTCCGACGCCGCCCAGTAGGCGGGGGCATCGACCGGCAGGAAGACGGCGTCGGGGCATCGCCGTGCCGCCGTCCGGAGTGGCATGCCCGAGTGGACGCCGAACGCGCGCGCCTCGTACGACGCCGTCGAGACGACCACACGCCACTGGGTCGGATCGCCCCGGCCACCCACCACCACTGGTCGACCACGCAGCTCGGGATGGCGCAGGATCTCCACCGCGGCCAGGAACTGGTCCAGATCCACGTGCAGGATCCACCGTCCGGCCGTCATGGCTGGCAGTCTGGCGCACCGCAGGCTCGGGCGGCGACGACGGTGAACGGTGGCCCTCCGGCCGCACCCCGGACGGGGCGCGGCCAGACAGCTCAGGAACCAGTGGACGCGGCGTCGTCAGCAGTAGGTGGCGACGACGATGCCCGTCCCGGCATGGCCGGGGTCCGGCCCGTACCCAGGATCAGGCACTACCACGATGATGCTGACGATGTTCCCGCGGATCGTGCTCCCTGACTTCGAGACGGAACTGGTCACGGCCACGCCCATGTAGGCGGGCAGGCTGGCCACCGGCGAACCGCTGTTGCCCGGCGAGGCCGTCCAGGTCCCGCCACACATCGGTGTCGCCGAGCTCAACCCGTCGCCGAAGCCCTTGAACGAGGATGGCGCCCCACCGGTCACGCCGTTCTCCTTGGCCCACTGCGCGCCCCAGAAGGTCACGTCCGTCGTCCCCCCGGCGACCGTCTGGTCGCCGACGACGAAGACACCCCGGCTGGGGAACGCGAAGACGATCGCCGAACCCGTGGCCGACGAGGGCAGGTAGTACGGGTCACCGGCGAAGCTCGCCTGGACCGGCTCCGGGCCCAGGCCCACGGCGACCGTGCCGATGATGCAGCTGGTGCTGCCGGCAACGTCGGTCGGGCCGGTCGTGCAGGACTGGGTGGCGGTCCCGGTTCCCAGGGTCAGCGTCAGCGTTCGACCGCTGATCGGAACGAGGCCGTCCTCGAGCAGCCGGGCGGAGAGCGTGACGGGGTGGCCCTGGAGGATCACGGTGGGGCCGGTGAAGACCGTCGCGGTCTCCTCGCGCGTCACCGTGAACGGCTGGCTCGTGGAAGCGGCCAGATAGTCGCTGTCGCCGGCGAAGCCGGCCGCCACCGTCTCGAGGCCCCCGGGCTCGGTCGGCACGATCAGACACGCCGCCTCACCGCTGGATGCCGTGCGGGGTGCGCATGACTCGGCCCCCATGGCGAAGGCGATCGTCTCACCGCTGATCGGCGCGCCATCGTCCGTGCGGGTCAACCGTGCCGACAGGATGGCCGGGTCGTGGAAGTCGGCCGTGGTCTGGCCGTCGTACACAAGCGTCGTGCGCGCCTTGCCGACGACCTGCGAGAGGCTGCCGGTGCTGCCGAAGAAGTCGGGCGTGTCACTCGTGTACGTCGCCGTGATCGTGTGCGTCCCGACCGGGAGGCTCGTCGACGTGTATGAGGCGTGGCCGGTCCCGTCCAGCGTCTGCGGCGGACCAAGGTCGGCGCCGTCGTCCTGGAACTGGATCGTGCCCGTGGGGCCGCCGGCGCCGGGCGGGTCGACCGTGGTCGTCGCCGTGAACGTGACGGGTGCCCCGAATTCGGATGGATCGATGGACGTCGCCACCGTCGTCGACGTGGCGGCGGGGGTGACGAGCTGGCCGGCGGGGCGAAGGAGGCTCGTTAGCGAATCACTGCTGCCAGCAACGTCCGGGTTGGTGCTGCTGAACGTGGCCTCGATGTCGTGCGACCCGACGGCCAGGGCGGACGTGCTGACCGACACCTGACCGCTGCTGCCGACGGACTGCGGCCCGCCCAGGGGACTGCCATCAGCCGTGAACTGGACCGTTCCGGCGACGCCACCGGCGCAGGCGCTCGTGACGTCAGCCGTGAAGTCGACGGTCTGCCCGAAGGCGGAAGGGTCGACGCTCGAGTCGATGGTCGTCGACGAGGTGGCCGCGGTCATCGTCTGGACCAGCGGGCCGCCGGGGCTGGGGATGCCTCGGCCCGGCGTCTACCCGGCGTGCATCCGCAGGAACTCCGTGACGCGATTGAGCCGCAGGAACAGGCGGACCGGAGCCGGCATCAGCCGGCACGTCGGGTCGACGAAGACCGCCGGGTCGACGAGCCGCACGTCGCGCCCCCGGACGCGGATCTCGCACCCGCCGGCGGCAAGGACGTTCTTGACCCACTGGACGTCAGACCCGTACGTCAGGGCGAAGAGGTACTCGTCGCCACTCGGGAACACATTGATGGGCGTGTGATACGTCCGGCCGCTCGTCCGGCCGGCGTAGGTCAGGAGGCCGAACCCGGGTAACCGACCGGCGAACCGGCGCGTGAGCGGGTTGACCACCCGGATCGTGAACGGGCGCAACAACGTCATTCGGGTGGTGGCCACGAAAGCCTCCTAACGCAACGGGCGCTGCGTTACGATAGCACCGATGGACGCCCGCGCGCTCGACGACCTCGCCGGTCATGCCAGAGCTCGACCGGGCGGTCGCAGTGCCCGTGTCGGCGCGGCCGTGCTGGCGGCGACCCTCGCGGTCCTGGCGGAGCGGGGATACGAAGGGGCCTCGTTGCCCGAGATCGCTCGGCGGGCCGGGGTCCATCCGACCAGCGTCTACCGTCGATGGGGCACGAAGGCGCGCCTGGTCGGCGAAGCCATCCTCGAACAGGGCCAGCCGCTCATCCCGACACCCGATACAGGGACCCTTCGCGGCGATCTCGAGGACCTCCTCATCGCGGGCGCGGCGATCTTCCACACGCCACCGGTTCGGGCCCTGTTCGAGGTACTGCTTTCGGAGGCGGGTGATCCCTCGCCCAGGATCTCGTGGGCACGCGACCGCTTCTGGGAGGCGCACCTCCGACAGGCCCGGGCTATCGTCGAGCGGGCGGTGGCGCGCTCGGAGCTGCCAGCCAGCACGGACCCTGCGGTGCTCGTGGAGCTCCTCATCGGCCCCGCGCTGGTGCGCAGCCTCCTCATGGGTCGTGATCTCAGTGCGGCGGACGCCTCGGAGATCGTGGGACGAGTGCTGGCGGTGCCACTACCGATCGATGGCCGGGCGCCCGCAGCGGCGAGGGGCGGCGGCATCGATGGCGGATCGCCCTCGGTCGCCTGAGGGCGACAGGAGGGAGCTCCTCCTCACGAGGGAAAGTGGCTCCGGCGGTAGGACTCGAACCTACGACCAAGCGGTTAACAGCCGCCCGCTCTACCACTGAGCTACGCCGGAGCGAGGGGCCGCCCAAGGCGGCCGGCGGCCGTCACGGCCGCGCCGCGGAAGGATACCTCAGCGGGGCCGACCCTCCTTGAGGATCTCGACCGACCTGGCGATGCGGCGCTGACGCGTCTCGTCCGTCTTCGCGCCGTCGATCTGCAGGGTGTGCCAAGACTTGTTGCTGTAGGACAGAGCCTCGAACGTCTTGCGGGCCACCGGTTCAGCGTCGAGGGCCGCCGCGAAGTCCGCCGGGATCTCCAGTTCGCGCGGCGCGGTGTCGAGCTCGATGTCGATGTCCATGACATCGCCGCCGGCGACCCCCGCCGCGGCCCGGCGCTCGCCGCTCAGACCGACCCAGTAGTCGCCGCCCATGACGGCCACCGTCGTGCGGTAGGTGAAGCCGTTGACCGTGACGGTCACAGCCGGCCGCTTTCCAGCCCCCAGCCCTTCGATGACACTCGGCGGTACCTGGATCCCGGCCGTGTTCCTGCCGGTCTGCAGGATCGTCGCCCGGAACCGCATCAGGCCGGCGCGGGGTCGCCGACCGTCGCCGGATCCCGATCGGCGATAGGCGTCGCGGACAGCTCGTGGCCGGCCGAGGTGAGGCAGCGCCCTGTGGCCAACTCCCACTGCCAGCCGTGCTGGTGGCAGGTCAGGATCCCGTCCTCGCACACGCCGAAGCGGCTCAGGTCGGCCTTCATGTGGGGGCAGCGCTTCTGCACGTCGTAGCCGCACATCTCGATCGTGCCGGCCTCGGGCCCCTGTTCGATGTAGTAGCCCTCGGCGTACTGCAGCCGCTCCTCGGTCAGGGCCTTGAACCAGGTGTAGACGAAGTCGTTGTAGGCGCCGCGCCGCCAGGCCCGGAAGCGCATCGAGAGGAACAGGAGGTTGACCCAGTCCGGCTCGTGGCGCCGCACGCAGGTCTCCACGAGGTCACGGTCGATCGTGAAGCGGTAGCCGAAGTCGTAGACGCCGGGCGCCTGCGCGCTCACGGTCCGGGTGCGGAAATCGATGCGGATGCGCTCGTCACCCACGTCCAGGACGACCGCGTCCTCGATCCCGGCCGCGATCAGGTCCGCCTCCGCCAGCAGCGGCTCGAACCACGCCTTGAGCTCCGCGACGAGGTCCAGGCGCGGGCCGACCCAGGAAGCGTGCTCGGCGGTCAGCCGCGGCCGCACGTCGGCCTGGTAGCGTCGGAGGTAGGCCTCGCGGTCGCTGAAGATCGCCGCGACCTCCGCGTCGGGCACGGGATGCGTGACCGAGAAGTCACTCGTGGTCAGCGTCCCGACGCTGCCGGGGATCATCAGCCGCGCGTCGAACCGCCCCTGCTGCGCGATGTGGTCCAGGAAGACGGGCTGGGTGGGGAAGATGTTGTCCGGGTCGTCGTGCAGGTCGTTGAACTCGAACAGGTCGTCGTCCAGGAAGCACGGCGGGCCGGCCGACGGGATCGTGATCCGCGGGTCCATCAGCTCGATGTAGCGATACGCCCGGGCCAGCTGGGCGATGCGCTTCTTGTGCGCCAGGGCCACCTTCGCGCGCGGCGGCAGGTCATACACCATGGGGTACCAGATGGCGCCCGAGAACTGCAGGAACAGGATGTCGATCGGCCCGAGCGCCAGGAGGTGGTCGGGATCGGGCGGGCGTGAGTCATTCATGTTGAGCAGGCGCGTCTCGCCGTCGTCGACGATCAGGGCCGAGTCGCCGATCGGGCCGTCCGTCGGGGCCACGAGGGCCTCGACCTGGAGCGTCAAGCCGTCCTGGGTGTGGATCGGCGCGCCGTTCTCGGTCTCCAGGAAGCGGTGGAAGCCCAGCGCCTCGAGCTCCTTGCGCAGGGTGTCGAGCGGGTAGGCCGGCAGGATGACCGTGGCGTCCTTGTCGCAGTGCGCCGCCAGCCACTCCGGGTCGAAGTGGTCATGGTGCAGGTGCGACACATAGAGGTAGGTCGGGTGGCCGATCGCCTCGGGGTCGATCCCGTCGTTCCGCGGGAAGGGGAACCACGACGCGAAGAACGCCGGGTTGAACCACGGATCGCACAGGATCGACGCACGCGCCGTCTCGATGTACAGGCCTGCCTGGCCCAGGAAGGTCACACGCATGTGGCTGGATTATCGCCGGTCCGGGCGCCTCGGCGACCGAGCGGTCGGCGGCCGGCGGCCGGCGCCGTCGAGGCGGTGATGCTCGCCTCCCGAAAGGTCCCGCGCCCTCCCGCCGGATGCGCTCGAAGTCATCAACCGCGGCGGGCTCCGGCGGCGGGGCTCCGGCCGCGTGTCTCCGGTAGGGCGGCCGCTCGCGGGGTGCCCTTGACCCGCGAGGTCAGCGGGTTCTGACCTGGCAGGTTCGTATCGGACGCGATCCGGGTTCACGGACCATTGATTTGTCGGAGATTGACCTGCCGGGTCACAGCACGGCGGGATCCGACCTTTCGGGGCCGCATCGCCGATGTCCCTGTCCGTTACGACCCTCCCAGGTCAGGTCCTTCGATCGAGCGGTGGCGTACGGGCGCGCGGGGTCGCCTGCGGCGGTCGGGCCCGCCCATCGGCCATACTCGGTCGGTGAGCCTGATCTCCACCGGCGACCTTGCCCGCCGCCTCGACGATCCGGAGCACGAGGTGCGTCTCCGGATCGTCGACACACGCTGGTACCTGCTCCGGCCCGGAGAGGGTCGGGCGGCGTACGACGCCGGCCATGTCCCGGGCGCGATCTTCCTGGACCTCGACACGGACCTCAGCGCGCTGCCCGGGCCCGGCCACATCGGCGGCCTCGGGCGGCATCCCCTGCCCACGCCGGCCGAGTTCGCCGCTCGCATGGGCGAGGTCGGCATCGGCGATGACAGCTTCGTGGTGGTCTACGACGATGCCGGCGCCGGGGTCTCCGCTCGCCTGTGGTGGATGCTCGATGCCCTTGGCCATCGCGAGGTCACCGTGCTCGATGGCGGCTGGCAGGCGTGGCTGGCCGCCGGCCTCCCGACCACGACGGACGTGCCGACCTACGCCGCGACGACGCTTACCACCCGCGCCGCCTGGCCGCGCACGATCGAGCGACGCGACCTCACGGCCCGGCTGCCGTCCGTGCTGCTGCTCGACGGGCGCGCGGCGGAGCGATACCGCGGCGACGTGGAGCCGATCGACCCGGCTGCAGGCCACATCCCTGGTGCCATCTCGGCGCCCATCGCGGGCAATCTGGGCCTGGACGGGCGCTTCCTGCCGCCGGCCGAGCTGAGTCGGCGCTTCATCGACCTGGGGGCGGCCGCGGCCCGGCCATCCGACCACACGCCGACCGTCGTCACGGCCTGCGGCAGCGGCACGAACGCGTGCCAGACCGCGCTCGCCATGCGGCTCGCCGGCCTGCCCGATCCGCTCGTGTATGTGGGCTCGTTCAGCGACTGGGCGCGGGCCGGTCAGCCGGTCGCGACGGGGGATGCACCGGGGGCGCTCCCGGGGGCCGCCAGCGCAGGCGCGCCGCCCGCGTAGGTCGCCAGCATCTGAGCCGCCGTGCGCGCGATACGCTCTCGCAGCTCGACCGGGCGCAGCACCTCCACCTGGGCCCCCACCCGCAACAGGTCCTCGGCGGCCACGTCCAGGCCCTCGGTCAGGAGCGTGACCTCCAGCCAGGTCGTGCGATCGTCCGGCAACGGATCTGGCACGCCCTCCAGGCGGCCGCTGCCGATGGCGTAGCGGAGCGTGCCGAGGGCGTCGACCCGCACGCGCAGGCGGACTTCCACCTGGCGCAGGCTGGACTCGAAGATCTCCGTGCTCGAGCCCCAGTAGGCGCTCAAGGTCGAAGTCGGTCGGCCGCTCGAACGACTCGTCGAGCGCCGTCGCCTCCAGGATCCGCGAGACGCGGTAGGTGCGGAGGCTGCCCTCGCGCCGCGCGACCAGGTACCAGATGCCGGCCTTCAACACCAGGCCGAACGGCTCGACCGTCCGTTCGACGGGCGCCGGCCGCCGGTCGTACCGCATGTGGACCCGGTGGCCCTCCCAGACGGCCTGGGCGATCGTCGCCAGGGCGGGCAGGTCCTCGTCCTCCTTGAACCAGCCGGGGGCCACGAGCAGGAACCGCTCGCGGACGCGTGAGGCGCGGCCGCGGAGCTCCGGCGGCATGGCGGCCAGGACCTTGAGCTGGGCCGCGGCGAGGACCGTGCCAAGGCCGAGTTGCGCCGCCGCGCCGCCGAGGCCGGAGAGGAACAACGCCTCGGCCTCGTCCGCGTTGAGGCCCGTCAGGCGGGTGCGATAGCCCTCGACGAGGCGATACCCGCCGGTCGGGCCGCGGTCGGCGTAGACGGGGATCCCGGCCGCCGCCAGCCCCTCCAGGTCGCGGTAGATCGTGCGGAGCGAGACCTCCAGTTCATCCGCCAGCTCACGCGCGGTGAGCTGGCCGCGCGTCTGGAGGAGCAGCAGGATCGCGACCAGTCGACTGGCGTGCACGGACGCATCCTACACCTATTGTTGCCATGAACTGTCAGGTACATCTGCGAGTATCCGCATATCAGGAAAGCAGCCTTCAGGACCGCGGTGGTGGCCAGTCCCGCCGCAGGGAGACCCCGATGATCGACCCCCAGATCTGGATGCGCATCCGCCAGCAGGACCGCGAGCTCGAGATGCAGGCCGCCCATCGCGCCAGCCTCGTGCGTGGTTCCGCGAGTGGCGTGCGCCGCTCCCCCACGCGACCGCTGGGCCCCGTCGGCCGCTCGGTCGGCCGCACCCTCGTCCGCCTCGGCCTCTGGCTCCTGGTCGCCGAGTAGCCTCAGTCGCCTCGGGGCCCCGCGGGCGCCCGCACGTCGGCTCAACGGCCGAGCCCGGGCTCTAACCCCCCAGGTCAGTATCGGGCAAGGACATGGCCGAATCGCTCCCCAGGGCCCGGATTCGGCCACCTTCCTGTCCTGTGAGGGTAGGAACCGACCAAAACGCCACTTTGATCGGGCAAACTCGTCCAATACGAACCTCCCAGGTCAGAACCGGCTGACTCCGCAGGTCAGCCGCAGGGGCCCGTGGCGGCAGCATCGCCGCCTTACAGCAGCACGATGGCGTTGCCACCCGGGTCCTTACCCGCCTCGATCGCCGCCAGCGCGGCCCGTCCGCTGATCGGGAAGCGCGGGCCCACGAGCGGATTCGGACCCCGGAGTGCGGCCCGGTTGGCCCTCGAGTCAAGGAGCAGGAGGATCAGTCGGTCGGGCGCGCCGTCACGCTCCTTCAAGGCCAGGCGCCTGGCTAACTCCTGGAGGTCGCGAGGATGCGTCTCCGCCTCCACCGCGATCCGCAGCTCGGCGAGCCAGAACATGCCATCCCACGCTCGTTGGTCGCCGGCCGGCCCGACCGGATGCTCCGCCATCCATCGGGTCCCGGCGGGGAGTCGTTCACGAAAGCGCGCCGTGAGCGCGTTCTGCGGTCGGTCCCGGATCGGGCTCGGGCCCGGGTAGGCTCGGACCGACAGCTCCATACCGACGGCGGCGAAGAGCCGGCCCAGGCGCACCAGCCCTAGGGTCGGCCGACGCCCGCGCTCGATCCGGCTCACTTCGATGGCGGAGATGCCGACGGCTCGTGCCACGATCTCCAGCGTCAGGTCGCGGTTGAGGCGAGCCTCACGCAACTCGCGGCCCATGCGCACGAGCGACTGCGTCGCTTCGTACGTCGCATGGTCCACGGCTCGCTGTCGGGAGGGCACGCGGCAAGGGTGCCTGGCGGCTCTTGGCGCGAGATTGGCCGGCTCGCGCGCTCGCCCGTGGGGGCCATGCCCCGTCAAGTGGTGTAAGTCGGCTTCCAGCCGGGAGGTGTCTCAGACGGCCACACCCTCCTTCAGCAGGTCGCCGAGGGTGGTCGCCGGAAGGCCCCCGATGAGCTGGTTCAGCGAGGCCTGGGTGAGGTAGCGCTTGCCCATCGTGAGCCACTCGTCGTGCTGCTCGACAAGGAGCGCCGTGCCGAGCCGCAGCAGGGCGTCGCGGTTGGGGAAGATGCCGACCACGTCGTTGCGCCGGGCCAGCTCGCGGTTGACCCGCTCGAGCGGGTTGGTCGACCAGATCTTCGTCCAGTGTTCGCGTGGGCAGGCGAGGTAGGCCAGGACGTCGTCCTCGGCGGCGAGCAAGATGGCCGTGGCCTTGGGGAAGCTCGTCGCCAGGCGCTCGGCCACGGCGCGCAGCTGCGCTCGGGCGGCGGTCTCGTCGGGTTGGGCGAAGATCGTGCGCACGAACGCCGCGACCATCGCCGCGGCGTGGCGCGGGACGTGGGTCAAGAGGTCGCGCAGGAGGTGGACCCGACAGCGCTGCCAGGCGGCGCCCTCGAGGGTCGCGGCGACCGCCGCGCGGATGCCCAGGTGGGCGTCACTGGTGACGAGCCGCACACCGGTCAGGCCCCGGGCCACGAGCGAGCGCAGGAAGCTCGTCCAGGACGCCTCCGACTCGGCCGAGGCGACCGCACAGCCGAGCACTTCCCGCTCGCCGCGCTCGTTGGCGGCGATGGCGACCAGGAAGGCGGCGTTGACGATGCGCCCGCCGTCGCGGACCTTCTCGTATTGGGCGTCGAGCCACAGGTACGGGTAGCGGGTCCCGTCCAGGCGCCGGTCGCGAAAGGCGGCCAGGTCGACATCGAGCTCGCTGACGAGCCGGCTCACCTCGCTCTTGGAGATCCCGCTGGCGCCCATCGCCCGCACCAGGTCGTCCACCTTGCGCGTGCTGATGCCCTTGACGTAGGCCTCCTGGATGACCGCCACGAGGGCCCGCTCGGCGCGCCGCCTCGGCTCCAGCAGCCAGTCGGGGAAGTACGAGCCGGTGCGTAGCTTGGGGATCGCCAGCTCGAGTGCCCCGACCCGGCTGTCGAACGGGCGGAGGCGGTGGCCGTTGCGCTGGCCGAGGCGATCGGGCGTCCGTTCGTGCGGGCCCGCCCCGAGCCGCTCGGTCACGTCGGCCTCCATGAGCTCCTCGATCGCCCAGCGCAGGGCTTCCCGGACGACGTCCGGCTCGGTCGAACCGGCCGCCTGTTCGAGGCGGGCGAGCAGTGCCATCCTCTGGTCGGTCATCGCGGTGGTCTCCTCAGCGAACGTCAGACATTCACTGGAAGACCACGCGGTGACCCTTGCCGTCAAGGGCCCCGACTTACACCACGTGCTGGGACACTACCGCGGCGGTTCTGACCTGGGAGGTCAGCGGTTTCTGACCTGGCAGGTTCGTATCGGACGAGATTCGAGTGACCGAGCCAGGATTCGTCAGGATTTGACCGGGGGGACACGAAACGGCGAGATTCGACCGTCTTGGGGGGCCTACCGGCCATGTCCCTGCCCGTTACTGACCCCCCAGGTCAGCGTGGGAGGGTTGGGGCGTCAGGTCAGCGTGGGAGGGTTGGGGCGTCAGGTCACCGTTGGCGGGCTGGGGGTCGGCCCCTGGGCACCGGCGCCGGTGCAGCGGCGGCGGCCCGAAGGCGGGCGCGGCGGGCACGCTCGCGGCGGTCGGATAGCCACGTGAGGAGGACGATGAACGTGGCCCCGGCAAGGGCGAGCGCGGCCGGGCGGTAGACGGCGAGGAAGACGCAGAGGAGCAGTACCACGACCGCGCCGAGGAGCGCGATCGTGGCGATGGAGAATGGCCGGCGCCTCAGCCGCACAGGGTGGCCGTCATGAGGCTGGGCAGTGGATCGCCAGGTGCCAGTAGGTTGCCAGGCGGCCGCGGGCCGCGGGCCCTCGACCCGTTATTCCAGGTAGTCCTTGAGCTTGCGGCTGCGGGACGGGTGGCGGAGCTTGCGGAGCGCCTTGGCCTCGATCTGGCGGATGCGCTCGCGGGTCACGTTGAACTCCTTGCCCACTTCCTCGAGGGTGCGGGCGCGGCCGTCCTCCAGGCCGAAGCGCAGCTGCAGCACGCGCCGCTCGCGACCTGACAACGAGTCAAGGACGGCCTCCACCTGCTCCTTGAGGAGCTGGTGCGAGGCGGCCTCGGCCGGGGCCAGGGCGGCGCGATCCTCGATGAAGTCACCGAGGTGCGAGTCCTCTTCCTCGCCGATCGGGGTCTCCAGCGAGACCGGCTCCTGCGAGACCTTGATGATCTCGCGGACCTTGTCGGGCGTGACCACGATCTCCTGGCCCTTGGACATGGCCTCGGCGATCTCCTCGACCGTGGGCTCGCGGCCAAGCTCCTGGAGCAGGCCGCGGGAGACGCGGATGAGGCGGTTGATCGTCTCGACCATGTGGACGGGGATGCGGATCGTGCGGGCCTGGTCGGCGATGGCGCGGGTGATGGCCTGCCGGATCCACCACGTCGCGTACGTGGAGAACTTGTAGCCCTTCTCGTAGTCGAACTTCTCGACCGCGCGGATGAGGCCGATGTTGCCTTCCTGGATGAGGTCCAGGAACGACATGCCGCGGCCGATGTACTTCTTGGCGATCGAGACGACGAGCCGCAGGTTGGCCGAGGTCAGCTGCTCGCGGCCTTCCTTGCCGATGCGCACGAGGCGCCCGCGGCGGTCGCGCGGCTTGGTGGTGGGGTCGGCGTCGGGATCCCAGCCCATCTCGAGCATGAGCTCCGCGTCGCGCCCACCCAGGATCCAGCGCGACAGGGCGTCGTGGCCGACCAGGCGCGTCCAGTCGTACAGCGCGCGCAGGCCGACGTTGTCGCGCGACTCGAGGTCGCCGTTGTGGACGGCCATGTACGACCAATCGACGAGCTCGGTGAAGTGCTCGGCGTCGGGCGACTTGGTGTATTCGATGACGAGGTGCTTGGCCTGCCGCAGCAGCGCGTGGGTCGCTTCGGGAGCGTCCTTCTGGGCCCGCGTCAGGTGCAGGTCGGGCGGCGGCTGGAGCAGTCCGTCCTCCTGGGCCGCGGCGAAGGCGGCGCGCACGACCTGGTCCGACTCGACCGTGAAGGGCAGCCGATGGGCCGGGTGCTTGGTGCGCGTCTTCTTCTCGGTGTCGTTCTTGGTCCATTCCCACAGGGACAGGACGGCGCGCCACGGCTCCTCGACGATCTGCTCGCCGAGTTCGATGGCCTTGGCCAGGACGACTTCCTCTTCGGCGGTCAGGAGGGGCACCTTGCCGATCTCCTTGAGGTACATGCGGACCGGGTCATCGATGCCGATCATGTCGGCGGCGATGGCCTCGAGCTCCTCCTGGGTGGGCTCGTCCGCCTCCTCCTTGGTCAGGATGGCCGGCGGCTCCTCCCATGGCTGCTGGCCGGCCTCCTCGACCGAGACGGCGACGCCGAGCTCGGCGGCGACGCCTTCCAGGCCGGGGGTGCCGAGGGCGGCCTCTTCCGCCTCGTCCTTGGGGGCGACGCGGTCGTCGTCGATGCCGCGACGCTTGCCGCGTTCGAGGACGGCGGCGACGAGCTGGGTGTCGAGGGGGTTGGTCATCGGGCGGGTCCTCCAGCGGGGGTGGCGAGGGGTTGCGGTTCGGCGGTGGGTTGAGGTTCGGCGGTGGGTCGGGCGTTGGGTGTGGTCAGGGTGGCGGTGGCGGCGGTCCGGCCGGGATGCGCCCGGTGGCGGGCGAGCAGGGATGATTCGCTGAGTCGGCGGTCCAGGTCGTGGCGGGCGTGGTCCAGTTCGCGGACGGCGTCGCGAAGACGGCTCGCGGCGGCCGTATCGCGGTCGGCCTCCGCCTCGGCGAGCTCGGCGCGCCGGAAGTCGAAGAGATCGGCCAGGCGTCGCTGCTCCAGGCGCAGCAGGCACTGCTCGACCGCCTGGTCCAGGGCGGCGTCGCCGTCCGGATCTGGGTCGGTGCGGGCGTAGAGCGTGCGGGCCAGGGCGGCGAGCGTCGGGTCCAGGGCCTCCAGGAAGCGGTCGCGGCGGAACTCGCCGCCGGCGTCCGACGCCCGATCGGCCAGCATGCCGCGCCACAGCTCGCGCGCGGGCGTGGTGATGAGCGCGTCGGGGGCGAGCCGCTCCCCGACCGACGGCTGGAGTTCGGGGTGGATCAGCAGCGTGCGCAAGAGCGTCAGCTCGACCGGGTCGAGCGCGCGCGTGACCGACTGCGGGTCGAGCGCGTCCGGCGTGGCCAGCACCGCGTCCAGGTTGATGCGCGCACCAACGTGCGATTCGCCATCCACGCCGCGTGCCCGGAGGGCGCCGGCATGCGGCGCGCCCGGCCCGACGGCCACGCCCGGCTGGCGCAGCTTCTCGTTGATCGACCGGTCGTCCACGCCGCTGCGGACCGAGAGGTTGCGCACGTACAGCTCGCGGCGGACCGGGTCCACCAGCGAGCGCAGGATCGGCGCCATGGCACTCACAAGGCGGTCCTTGCCGCTCTGGGTCGTGGGCGGATAGCGCTTGGCGTAGTGCTCCAGCAGGTAGTCGACGACGTCGACGACGTGCTCGGTCGCCTCGCGCCAGACCGCCGGATCCTCGCGGATGACCTCGTCGGGATCCTTGCCCTCGGGCAGGCGGACGACGCCGACGTCGGTCAGCCGACCACGATGCGGCGAGCGCTCGATCTCGCCGATCAGGCTCGACAGCTCCGTCGCCCCGAAGGTCCCGGCCCCCTGCCCCGCCGGGTCGACGTCATACGCGAGGGCGATGGCCGGCGCGTAGCGGGTGGCCAGCTCGACCTGGCCGGCCGTGAGGGCCGTGCCAAGGCCGCCGACCACGTTCTCGAAGCCAGCCTGGTGGGCCATCAGCGCGTCGGTGTAACCCTCCACGATGACGACCTGGCCGGCCTTGCGCGCGGGCGCCTTGGCGCGGTCGATGAGGTAGAGCGTGCGGCTCTTGTCGAAGAGCAGCGTGGCCGGCGAGTTGAGGTACTTGGGCCCGCGGTCGCGCGCCGGTGTGCCATCGGCGGCGGGCGCCTCGTCGAGGATGCGGCCGCCCAGGCCCGAGGCGCCGCCGGACGCGTCGCGGATGGGGAAGATGACGCGGCTGCGGAAGCGGTCGTAGACGGCCGGGCCGCCGGAGCGGCGACGGGTGCTACGGATGACGAGACCGGCCGCCTCCAGCTCATCCTCCGACACGTTGCGCTTGGTGATGAGCGCGCGCGTCAGGCCGTCCCATGCGTCGGGCGCATAGCCCAGCTGGTGGGCCTGGATCGTGGCGTCGGTGAAGCCGCGGCCGCGCAGGTAGTCGAGCGCGCGCTGGCCGACGGGGCTGGCCGTCAGCGCCGCGTGGTAGAAGGCGATCGCGGCCTCCATGACGTCGCGCAGGCGCTTGCGCTGGGCGTCCTCGCGCGTGGTCCGCTCGTCCAGCTCGACGCCGGCGCGCGCGGCCAGGCGCCGGAGCGCCTCGGGGAAGAGCACACCGTCGCGCTCCATGACGAAGCTGAAGACGTCGCCGCCCTTGCCGCAGCCGAAGCACTTCCAGGTCTCGCGGGCAGGCGTGACCACGAAGGAGGGCGTCTTCTCCCCATGGAAGGGGCAGAGCCCCTTGAAGGAAGCGCCCGCCTTCTTGAGCTGGACGGTCTCGCCGATGACCTCGACGAGATCGACCTTGTCCTTGACGGTTGCAGCGATGCCTGCGGTCGTGCCGGTGTACCCCTTGGTGTTGCTCGTGTCGGCCCTCACCCGCGTCAGGTGCCGAACACACTCAGAGCCGTGTCAAGTCTTGACACGGCTTCCCGTGGCTACATTCTGCTCCCAAACCACGGGCTTGTCAAGACCTTGTCAATACCCATAGGGAGTATCGTACGGGTCCGGCGCACCTAGCTGGACGGACTGGAGGCGGGTGACTCACGCGTGACGACGATCGAACCAGCATCGATCGGGAGGGCGAACGTCAGAACCACGGCCCGTGCGGCGTTCGAGGCATCGCACGGCGGTGTCGGGCCGTCCTCGAGCGTCCACGCATGCTCGTCCGGCCCGATGATCAACGTGGCGGTCGTGTCACAGATGACGCCGTCCCACTGGAGCACGACCTGAACGCCGGTCGTATCACCGCGGTTGTAGAGGACGACGTCGTCAAGCGGATGCAACGGGTTGTCGAGCTCCGCGGTGGTCGCCGCACGCACGGCTTGGAGCTGCCCCAATTCGTCGTCGATCGTGAGAACCATCGAGTGGCCGGATCCGAGCGGCAAGGTCACCTCGGCCGCGGTCGGAACGGTCGGGGACGGCGAGACGGTGGTCCAGGTTCGCCCACCGTCATAGCTCGCCTGGACGACCTGCTCACCGATATTCCCATCCCACAACAGCGCGAACCAGTCGGCGTCCGTCGGGACCGAGATCGATGCCGGGATGTCGACGGCGGACTCGCCCGGCGGACCGGCCGCCCAGGATCGACCACCGTCGACAGTCCGTTCCGTCTCCCCGCGTGGGCCCCACCACATGCCTGCGCCGTCTAGCCGGATCGCCAGCCCCGCGAGCGTGTCGCCGAAGTCGATGGAGCCGACGGACGGCCCGGAGCCGGGCTCGGGCACGCCGGCGCGGACGGTCCACGTCGCGCCTCCGTCGGTCGTGCCCAGGACCCACTTGGCCGCTGTCCCCCCGCCGCTCATCCCCGTGCAGCCGATCGACCCGTCCTGCGCGCTGGGGAAGCTCACCGCAGCCGGCCAACCATCAGCCGGACAGGGGTTGCCGTGGCTCGACCAGGTCCGTCCGCCGTCATCGCTCGCCAGTAGGCCACCCGCCGCGCCACCCACTGCCGGCCCACCGGGCATGGTCGCCCAACCATGGGTCGCATCGCCGAAGCTGAGCGAGGTCACGGCCGTGGAACTCGTGCGCAGCCAGGTGCGGCCGCCATCCGAGCTCGCCAGGACGCCCGGCTCACACGTGGACGTGGCCGTGCCGCCGCAATCGGTGCCGACCCAGGCGTCCTGGGTCCCCCACACCGCCACGGAGGTCGGTGGGGCCGACGGCAGCGTGATCGGGGCGGACCAGGTTCGCCCACCGTCGCTCGTGCGCCACACCGCGCCGCTGCCCGTCGCAGTCGATCCCACCAACAGCCCCGTCTCGGCGTCGAAGAAGGCGAGAGCCGTCGCGGTGTCGCTCGTCGAGGGGGTCACTGACGGGCTTGGGTTGGGGGGCTGCTGGGTAGAGGTCGCCGAGCTACCGAGATTGGCCGGGTGCCAGGTGGCACCGCCGTCGGCGGAGAGGTACAGCGCCGAGAAGGAGGTGCTCGCGCCCGTGACCGCGCGAAGTGCACCGGCACGGTGGGCGTCCAACCCCGCGACCCACGTGAACTGGTCGCTCGGTGAGCCAGCGGGCGCCACGGTCTGCCAGCTGGCGCCGCCATCTGCCGTGCCGAAGACGGCAGTCGGGTAGCCGACCAGCAGCAGCCAGTGCAAGGGGTCCAGCACCGCCACGCCCGAATCGGTCGCCAGCGGTTGGGTGGCTTCGATCGTCCACGACCGGCCCCCGTCGGTCGTGCGATCGATGGTGGTGACTGATGCCCCTTCGGCCACGTTCGAGATGACCGTCACGTAGCCGGTCGCGGGGTCAACGAACAGCGGCGGGCCCGCGAGGTAGCAGCCGCATTGGCTTTCGTCCTGGCCGGCCAGCCCGGGCAGACGGGCGTCCTGCCACGTGTGCCCGCCATCGCGGCTGACGTCGAGGATCGGTTGCAGGAACTGTCCGCCGGCTTCCTGCTGCCCACCCGCCCAGATCGTGGAGGCATCGCTGACCGTGATCATCGCGCCGAGCCACGGACGGGTGGCGACCACCGACCACGTCGCCCCGCCGTCGACCGTGCTGACAACGGTGCTGGTGCCATCGCTCTGGCGCTGTGCGGAGCCGACGAGGTAGCCGTGCAGCGCATCGCCGAACACCAGCTCAAGGCTCGTGTCGGCGAAGTTGACCGGTAGCGTGCTTGCCTGCCAAGTCTGCCCGCCATCGACGCTGCGGTGCACGACGAGATTGGTGATGTCCGTCGACGAACCGGTGTTGTCCGTCGACCCCGGGCCGATCGTCACGGACCAAACGTGCTCTGAGTCCAGGACGAAGACGGTCGGGCTGACACCGGTCGATGTGGGGATCGTGGTTCGGCTCCAGCTCGAGCCAGCGTCGGTGGAGATCAGCAGCGTCGATGCATCGACAGCCCACAGTCCACCGCCCGGGAAGGTGCCGGCCAGATCGACCGGCGAGGGCAAGGCCGCCGTGGTCGGGCTGCTGGACGGCACGGGGGACCCCGAGCCCCGCGGTGACGCCGTTCGCCCGGCAGGACCAAGGAAGCCGCCGGGCAACCAGGCGGCGATGAGCGCCAGCACGACGACGACCAGTACGGGCATCGCCCAGGCGAGGCTCAGGCCCCGGCCACCGGTCCCGATCGGGCCGGCCTCATCGGGCAGGCGATCCAGGGCCGCATGCAGCGAGTCCGGAGCGGACGGCAGGGTGGCCCCTGAGAGGTTCGTTCGGAGCCGGCGATCGAGGTCGTCGGTCATGACCGGTCCTCGGCTGCGGCGGCCGCCGACCCGACGAGTCCCGCCTGCATCGTGCGTAGCGCGTGGTGCAGCCGCGACTTGACCGTGCCCTCCGGCCAACCGGTGCGATGCGCCACGTCAGCCAACGTCAGGTCCGCGAAGTAGTGCAGCACGACGACGACCCGCTCGTCGGGATCAAGGAGCGCCATCGCTCGAACCGCCTCGTCCCGCTCCAGGACGCTGCGGAACGGGTCGGCTTCCGCGACCGGCTCGGCCACCCCGTCGAGCGGGATGAAGTGCACGCGCCCGCGACGTCGGAGGCGGTCGCGGCAGATGTTGACCAGGATGCGATCGAACCACGCCTGGAAACCTTCCGGGTCGCGCAGGGTCCCGGCCGCGCGCCAGGCGCGAAGGAGGGCCTCCTGGGTCGCATCCTCGGCCTCGGGCTGGTCGCCCAGAAGCAGGCCGGCCAGGCGATAGGCGCGGTCCAACTCTCCCGCCGCCAGGTGGCGGAAGCGATCCGCGGTATCGATGCCTGCGTGGCTCGTGGGTTCCCCTTCATCGCAAGACCCGCGCGGATGGGTTGTCGCCTATCCAGACGAACGGCGGATCCGAACCGTTCTCCGCAGGTGCGCCTAGGCTAGCCTTTGCGGGGTGCCCGTCGAGCGACGCCGCCCATCGAGTAGCAGGAGGGTCGAATGCCCCAGGCCACGTACGCGGTCTCGATCAACCGCCCGGTCGAGGCGGTCTTTGCCTACGTCGCCGATGGCGAGAAGTGCCCACAGTGGCGGCCCGGCGTGCTCGACATCAAGCGCGTGGCGGGCGACGGCGGCGTGAGCACCAGGTATGCCCAGGGCGTCAAGGGCCCCATGGGCCGGCGCATCGCGGCCGACTACGAGGTCACCGTGTTCGAGCCGAACCAGCGCCTCGAGTTCCAGACACTGACGGGGCCGGCGCGCCCACACGGCCGCTACGACTTCGCGGTGGTGGACGGGGGCACGCGCCTCGCGTTCTCGCTGGATGCCGAGCTGAGCGGCCTGTCCAAGCTCTTCTTGGGCGGCATGGTGCAGTCGACCATGAATGCCGAAGTGAAGAACCTCGACAACGTCAAGCGCGTTCTGGAGGCCTGATCGGGTCAGCCGCGAGCCGAACCCCCCAGAGACCCAGCCTAGATCGAACGCTGGTAGGAGCGGAACGTGCGGGTCGCGAAGGCCGTGGAGAGGATCGTCAGGCAGGCCAGCAGCAGGAGCCGCGGCAGGATGAGCGACCAGTCGGGGTTCGCCGTGAGGGCTTCGCGACCCGCTTCCACGGCCCAGTTCACGGGGTTGAACATGGCCACCGTGGCGACCCAGTCGGGCACCAGTTTGAGCGGCATGAACGCCGCTGAGAGGAAGGTCAGCGGCAGGGTCATGAGGGTGTTGATGCCGATGACCGATTCGCGCTGGCGCAGCAGCAGGGCCATGGCGTCGGAGAACGAGGCCGCGATCGCGCCGATGAGCATGGCGCACAGCACCAGGACGGCGAAGCCCAGGATCCCGCCTTCGAACCGCGCCCCCAGGAGGAGTGCCAGGCCGCCCATGATGAGCGCCTGGATGCCCAGCGAGACCAGCTCGTAGGCGTTCAACCCGATGATGATCGCGCTGCGGTGGATGGGGGTCGCGAGCAGGCGGTCCATGATCGAGCGATCCAGGTCCTCGATGATCGACATGCCGCTCCACCCGCAGGAGAAGAGGGCGGTCATGATCAGGACGCCGGGCACGAGGTAGTCCAGGTAGCTGGCCGACGCGGTGAAGCCCGGGATATCGATGACGCTCTTGAAGAGGGCACCGAACAGGAGCAGCCAGATCACCGGCTGGACGAGGCCCATGGCCACGAACCAGGGCTGGCGGAAGAAGGCCCGCAGGTGGCGGCCGGTGACGTGGGCGGTCTGAGCTACGACGGTCATCGGGTTGCCTCCGAGGAGTCCGGGCGATACGCCCGACCGGTGTGGCGGAGATAGACGTCATCGAGTGACGGCCGGGCGACGGTGACCGAGGCCACCGGGACACCGCCGGACTCCAGGGCCCCCAGGACGACCGGGATGGCTCGTGCGCCGTCATCGGCGCGCGCCCGCAGGGTGCGCCCGTCGACCACGGGCCCACGGAGGCCGGCGATGCCCTGGAGCACCCGGACCGCGTCGCCCCGATCGGCCTCCTGCAGCTCGACGACGATGGCGTCGCCGTGGAGCTCGGCTTTGAGGTCCTCCGGTGTCCCGCGGGCGACGATCCGGCCCCGGTCGATGATGGCGACCTGGCCGGCGAGTCGGTCGGCTTCCTCGAGGTAGTGGGTCGTGAGGAGGATCGTCAGGCCCTCGTCGGCGAGGCGTTGGACCTCCGTCCACAAGTCGGCCCGCGCCTCGGGATCGAGGCCGGTGGTGGGCTCGTCCAGGAACAGCACCCGTGGCTGGTGGATGAGACCGCAGGCCACGTCGAGCTTCCGCTGCATGCCCCCGGACCAGGTCGTCACGATGCGGTCGGCGGCCTCGGCGAGGCCGAAACGGGCGAGGAGCTCGTCCGCCCGCCGCCGCAGCTCGGCCCCGCCCATGCCGTAGAGGTGCCCCTGGAGCAGCATGTTCTCGCGGCCGGTCGCCGCCGGATCCACGGCCCCGTGCTGGCCGACCACGCCGATGAGGCGGCGCACGCGGTCGGGCTGGCGGGCCACGTCAACCCCCAGCACGTGCGCGGTGCCGGAATCGGCCCGCGAGAGCGTGGTCAGGATCTTGACCGTGGTGGACTTGCCGGCCCCGTTGGGGCCCAGGAGCCCGAAGATGGTGCCCGACTCCACGGCCAGGCTGACGCCGTCGAGGGCGCGCACGTCGCCCTTGTACGTCTTGACGAGATCGACCGCCTCGATGGCCCAGTTGCGCGAGGACCGGTCGGCTGTCATGGCCGTCCCCTCCCCCTTGGAGCGGATCCGCCCACCGCGCTGGCGTACGATCGTGTCCGCATGGTGCTTGTTCTCCTGTCTCGTTGCGCTATAATGTCTTTGCGCAGCGCAACCATACGCTAGGAGAAAGAGCGTGTCAAGAAGTACCGATCGACCCGCAGCAGGGGCGCCGCCGCCCGAGCGGGCGGGCCTCGTGGACGACCTGGCACGTGAGACCCGCCGCCTGGGAGATGCGGCCGCGGCGTTCACGCAGGGCGTCGCCGAACGATCCGGTCTCGCGCCGGCGGACGTGCAGTGCCTGGTGTTCCTGGCAGAGGCCGGGGCAGCCCCGTCGGGCCGCCTCGCCGAGCTGACGGGGTTGTCGGCCGGGGCGACCACACGGATGGTCGATCGCCTGGAGCAGGCGGGCTACGTCCACCGGACGGCCGATCCCACCGACCGACGTCTCGTCCGCGTCACCCCGGTCATGGAGCGGGTGGCCACTGTGGCCGAGCATTTCGCCTCCCTGGCCGGCGCCATGGAGGCCGCCGGCGGCGGGTACTCGGATGAGCAGCTACGCGACGTCGCCGCGTACCTGGGCCAGCGTGGTCCAGGTGGTCGAGGCGGAGAGGGTGCAACTGCGCGAGCACACGGTCGGCCAGGCGGTCGAGGGATCGGCCTTCGCCGCCCCGTTGGGCGGCGTCACCGTCGGCCGCCTCATCTTCCTGTCGGCGGTGCCGTCGATGACGATCAGCGGCGATCCAGGCGTCCAGGACCTGTACCGGGCGAGCTTCAAGGGCCCGATCCCACGCGTCCGCGTCCGCGACGGCGCCGTGACGGTGCGTTATGCGCGGTTCGCGTGGTTCGACTGGCGGGCCCGCATCGGGGACCAGATGATCGACACGTCGGTCCACTGGCGCAGCGATCGCGGCGAGTTCGTGCTCAACCCGGCGGTCCCCTGGGCGATCGAGCTGCGCGGCGGCGGGTCTCGCGTGCAGGCGGACCTGCGCCGGATCGAGCTGCGGAGCTTCGAGCTGGCCGGGGGCGCAAGCCGCATCGACCTCGAGCTGGCCCAGGCAGAGGGGGTCATCCCCATCCGCCTGACTGGATCGCTGAACGAGGTCGCCATCCGCCGCCCGGCAGGCATGCCCGTGCGACTGCGTGTGTCGGGCGCCACTACCAGGGTCCAGGTGGACGGTCAGATCATCGCCGGCTCCGGGGGCAAGCTCGCGCTGGCCTCCGCAGGTGCGACCGCCACGACACCCGATCGCTATGACATCGACGTACGCGGCTCGGCCAATAAGGTGACCGTGAGCGTCGGCGCCAGACCAGGCTGAGGCGCTCTGCGCCAGCTGGTACCAGGCTTCAGTACAGGAGGTCGGGGCCGACCTTCTCGCGCCACAGCGCCACGAGCGTCGCGAGGTCGTCGCGGGTCTCCGCGGCGCTCCGCTCGCGGCTTGGCGGCAGCTCCTCCACGACCTCGAGTTCGAACGCGCCCCAGCCCAGCCGCTCGACGTCCGGCACAAGGGTCCGGTGGAAGACACCGGTCGAACCGGTCGTCATCGCGAAGTCGAACTTGTGCTGCTCGCTGTCCAGGTCCAGGCTCGGCGCCACCCACGTCCGCCCAGAGGTCGTGTTCCGGATGAGGAAGACGCCTGCCCGACGCGGCGTCTCAGCGTAAGCAGCAGAAAGCTCTCGGCGTCGGGCCCGGTCGGTCATCCGGCAGATGGTGCCACGAGCGGAGCTTGGCAGTGGTCCCGCGAAAGGCGGGCCGGAGGTGCAACGCCCAAGATGAGGCCCACCGAAGGTCTGATGCTCGCGCGCCGAGTTTCCATCAGCCCTCCGCGCTGATGCGGTCGAGGTCATCAGGCCCCCAGTGACCGCCAGTCACGCGTCCGTCCGCGTGCAGCCCCAGTCGGCCCGCGTGGAACCCTCCGTCGGCCCATCCTCAAGGCCGGCTTCCATGCCATCCGGGTGCCGTTGACCTGCTCGTGTGCCGTTGACCTGCGAGGTCAGCGAGTTCTGACCCGCCAGGTTCGTATCGGACGCGAACGAGGCGCCCGCGGGCCCCGACTCGTCAGCCGTTGACCTGCCAGGACAGGATCCGGCGCGATCCGGCCCATTCCGGCCCCGACTGCTCATGTCCTGGTCCGTTACTACCCTCCCAGGTCAGCGGCGCAGCCAGATGGGGCCCCACGCGGATCGGCCCGCCAGATGGGGCCCCACGCGGATAGGCCCGCCAGATGGGACGGGGCGCACGCCGATGGGCCTGAGGTATCGGGCGCGCCCGAGCCGACCCTGATGACCTCGACAGCAACCCCGCGGAGGGCGTGGGGAAATCGGATGCCAGGAGCATCAAGACGGCCCAGACGAGCCCGGGGGTCGCTCAGCAGCTTGCCAGCCGTCCCGGAGCCGGACGAACGAAGAGGGGCCGCGACTCGCGTCGCGGCCCCAGCACGCATCAGGATCAGCGAGGCCAGGTGGTCTCGGTCTGCTTGACGGTCGTCTGGGTCTCCTTGTCCTCGTCGCGGTCGAGGGAACCGTGGCGGAGGTCGTCGCCCATGTTGCCGAGGTCCTTGCGGGCCTCGTCACCGGCGTTGCCGATCGCGTCCTTGACGTCCGTGCCGTCGATGCCACGGAGGTCCTTCTTGGTCTCGGTCTCCGCGTCGCGATAGGTGCGCTTGACTTCGTCCATCGTCGGGCTCCTGTCAGCTTGGGCGTCCGCTGGGTGCCGACGCGCTGGCCGCGACGATGCGCGAGGCCGCCTTGCGGGCCACGTCAGCCGCGGCCCCGGACGTGTTGCGGTCGCGTGTCAGGCGCCGGGACGGCGCCGGCGCAACACGGCGATGGTGAGGGCCTCCCCGTCGCGCTGGCCCGGCCGTGTTCGGGGGCGCACCCGCGGTGGCTGCCCGGCCGTGAAGGCGTCGAGGACGCGCGGATGGACGTACGACCGTCTGGTCACGGCCGTGGTGTCGCCGATCTCCTGAGCCGCCACGGCGATCGAGTCCTTGAGCGTGCCGCCATCCCGGAGGGCGCGCGCGGCCGCGACGGTCGCGGCCCACGTGCGGAAGTCCTTCGCCGAGTGGTGTGCACCGGCGACCCTGCGGATGTAACGGTTCACGTGCGCGTCGCGCACGGGCTGCATGGAGCCATCGGGTCGGCGCCAGACGAAGACATGCCGCTCCCCTGCCCTGCGGCAGCGCCGCACGACGGCAGCCACCGCGGGGTCATCGACGAGCACGTGGACGTGCGTCTTGCCCTTGCCGCGAAAGGTGAGCTCGACCGTCGTGCCGTGGACCTCGACGTGCCGGCGTCGCAACGTGGTGAGCCCGTAGGAACGGTTCGCCCGGGCGTAGCTCTCGCCACCGATCCGCAGCGCCGTCACGTCCAGGATCCGCACCATCGCCGCCAGCACGAGATCGCGCGGCAGGCCGCTCCTGCCCTTGGCGCGCTTGGCGCGCAGGTCCCGGGCGACCCGCCGGCGCAGGCGCGGCAGGGCCTGCCCGAACCGCGCAAGGCGCCCGAACTTCAGCGCCTCGCGTGCAGCGCGGAAGCGCTCGTGGTAGCGGTACTGCTTGCGCCCACGGCTGTCGATGCCGACCGCCTGGAGCGGCGCGTCCGGGTCGGGGGAGATCAACACGTCGCGCCACGCCGGCGGAACGGCGAGGTGGCGGATGCGGTCCAGGGCCCGCTGGTCCGTGATGGTCGCGCCACCTGGATCGCGGTACGTGAAACCGCGCCCCGCCCGTCGGCGTGTGATGCCGCGCTCGCGGGTGATGCCACGCTCCAAGTCCGTCATGGTGCTGGGACCCCATGCGAAACGCCCGACCCTGGGTGCCCAGGGCCGGGCGCTTCGACCGGAGCTGGCGTCGGCTCGGTCCGGGTCACCGACGCCGGGAGGATGGAGGGTGTCCAGATAGTGGACTGCGATTCGTTGCAGCTGGGACGGCTGCGACGGCCGCGGATATTGCAGCGAGATTGCGGCTCAAACGCGAGGCTCCTGCAAGCCTTCGGGGCCGCCACGGAACGCTGCGGGCGAGGCCCGACGCCCACACTCCAGCCACGATGAAGGTCGCCCCACCCCTGCGGATCGTCACCATCCCCTCCGCCGACGTCACGTTCGCTCGCACGGCGGCCGAGGCCATGGACGTCGCGCGTGGCAGCTCCCGGACCTTCGAGGCCACGCTCCGCCGCCACTACCCGGCCGCGATCGTCCGCCGTCGCGACATCAGCGACGAGTACGAGACCGTCTGGTACGTCTACCGCGACGGCTGGGCGCTCCACGGGGCCTAGCCTCCTCGCCGCCGGGTTCGGGCCCGGGGCTGTTCCCCTTGACTCGCCGACTCTTCCGCCGCCTCAACCTCGCCCTGGTCGGACGCGGCGCCATGGAGGTAGCCGGTCACGAGCACGGCGATGAGCGCCCCCAGGGCCGGCCCGACGAGATAGATCCAGACGTCCCCGACCTGCCCCATCGCCAGGGCCGGCCCCAGCGAGCGCGCCGGGTTCATGGAGGCACCCTCGATCGGTAGCCCGATGAGGCGCACAGGGCGATCGTCGCGCCCACCGCGAGCGCGGCGTCGGCGCCCACGACTCGATAGCGGTCTGCCGTCCCGAGGATCACGACCACGAGGATCGCGGCGTGCACCCGGCCACCGTGGTTCAGCGGCGACCGGGTGCGGTGACGCGGCGGCCTCGTCGGAGCCCACCGCGCGAGGTGGCTAGGCGGTCTCGCGGCGGCCGATCCCGACCGCGGCGACGAGCAGCACCTCCAGGATCGTCCAGCCCACGATCGCGACGAGCGCCGCGACGTCGAGGACGGACGCGCCCGCGTTCACGGCATTCGTGTGCAGGACTCCCTCGAACGGCGCCACGAAGACGCCACTCGCGTCATAGATGAACCGCACGAGGTCGTTGCCGCGACTCGCGTCCACGAGCAACAGCACGATCCGCAGGACCAGCAGGCCCTGGATCACGGCGAAGATGAAGACGATGATCCGACGCAGGAGCTCGGCCCCACTGGGTCGGCTGCGGGTCGTCTCCTGGACCACGGTGGAGCGTGGCGCCATGCCCGGATCGTCCGAGACGGCGGTCACGCGGCGCTGTTCGACCATGAGTGACACCTCCAGAGCGGTGAGGTCCCGATGGTCGGGGGGCGAAGGTGCCGGGACGCCTGTCCGATCGGCCCATGGGCCTTGCAATCCCGCTTCAGAGGGGCGCCGTATCCTCGACCCATGCCCGACGATCGGCTGACCTTCCTGGGCCACTCGACCGTGCTGATCGAGATGGACGGCACGCGCCTGCTGACCGATCCCGTCCTTGGCCATGTCCTGTGGTCGATCCGGCGGCGGGCCCCGGCCGTCGCCGCCCACCACCTCGACGACGTGGACGCAGTCTTCATCAGCCACGGCCATTTCGACCACCTCGACCTCAAGTCGCTGCGGGCATTACCCGGCGCCCCCACGGTCATCGTGCCGGGCGGCCTGGGCCACATCGCCGGGCGGGCCGGTCTTGGCGCGGTGCTCGAGGTCGATGAGGGACATCGGGTGCGCGTCGGAACCCTGGAGATCGAGGTCATGCGGGCGGCGCACGGCCGCCGCCGCTCACCGCGTGTCGAGGCGGACGCGGCCCTGGGCTGCCTCGTGGTGGGTTCATCGACGGTCTATTTCGCGGGCGACACGGACGTGCTGCCGGCATGGGCAGGGCTGGCCGGGCGCGTGGACGTGGCCCTCCTGCCGGTCGGCGGCTGGGGCCCGCGGCTGGGGCGTGGCCACCTGGACCCCGAATCGGCCGCCCAGGCGGCCGCGATCATCCGGCCGGCGGTGGCCGTCCCCATCCACTGGGGCACGCTCTCGCCGATCGGGCTGCACGGCGTGATGGGCACCCGGTTCCACCTGCCCGGGCCCGACTTCGCCGAGGCGGTCGCGCGGGTGGCGCCGCACGTCGCGGTGCATGTCCTGGCACCCGGCGCTTCCATGCCCCTGCCGGCCCGGCAGGATCCCGCCTAAGGTCGGCGCGCCCCGTCAGGCGGCTTCGGAGACCAGGCCCTCCGGCTCCGACGGCTCCGACGGCTCGGCCGACGCGGCGGCGCTCGCCGCGTCCTGGGCGACGGGCACGGCGCGATCCTGCAGCCGCTCCAGGATGGCCTCCGCCGCGGCCACGATCGGCACCGCGATCAGCGCCCCGAGGAGGCCATCGAGGGCGGCGCCGACGAGCAGGCTGACCAGGAGCAGGAACGGCGACACGCCGACCGAGTTCCGCATCACGAACGGCACCAGGACGTTGCTCTCGACGAGGTGGATGACCACGTAGGCCGCGACCACCACGATCAGCAGGTCCGGCCGCAGCACGGCCGCGATCAGGATGGCCGGCACGACGCCAAGCGCGGGCCCCACCAACGGCAGGATCTCCGCCAGGCCGGCGATCAGGCCCAGGATGGGCCCCGACGGCAGGCCCATCACGGTGTACGCCACCCCCGTCGTGATGCCGAGGACGACCATGAGGGTGAGCTGCCCCCGCACCCATCCGCCAAGGCGGGTCTCCACGACGTTCCATGCCTCGCGCGTCCCGGCGCGCCGCTCGAGGGGCAGGAAGCTGAGCGTGAAACGCTGCATCCGCTGGCGCTCGGTCATCCAGAAGAAGACAAGGGCCAGCACCGTCACGACGGAGCCGACCACATCGGCGACGCTGAGGCCCGCGCTGACCAGCTGCCCCGGCTGCGGCGGTGCGGCGGTGACGGCGTCCTGCGCAGCCTGGAGGAGCGCCCCCACGCTGCTCGCCAGCTCTGGCGGCTGCAGGCCCTGGCTCCACGTCTGGATGCGTGTGGTGACCTCGGGCAGCTGGGCCACCAGCTGGGAGGCCTGGCTCACCACGAGGGGCACGGCCAGGAAGCCGAGCCCGGCGACCGTGGCGAAGAACACGATGTAGACCATCAGGATCGCCACGCCGCGACGCACCGGCAGGCGCCCCCGCAGCCAGTCCACGAGGGGCTGCAGCGCGGACGCGAGGAGGAGAGCGGAGAACACCAGCAGCAGGACCTTGGCCGCGCCGACGAGCGCGAGGGCGATAGCCACGACGAGCAGCGCGCCGGTGGCCAGCCCGATCCCCCGGGCGAAGCCGCTGAGGGCCTGGGCGCGGCTGCTCATGACCTGGCCCCGCTCGCGGCACGGACGTCGCGCCACGCCCGGAGCCGCTCAGGGCCCGAGAAGGCGGTCACCACGACGACCAGCCACAGCGCACCGGCGACATAGCCACCGATGACGTCGGTGAAGTAGTGGTAGCCAAGGTAGATGCGGCTCAGCCCGATCAGCAGGACCAGCACCAGGGCCGCGATGGCCGCCGCGAGGCCCGGCGTGCGCCCGGCGATCTGCCAGACCAGGAGGGCCAGGGCGAAGTAGAAGACGACCGAGTCCATCGAATGCCCGCTCGGGAAGCTGTAGTCGGGCAGGACATGGGCCCACGCCAGCTGCGGGCGCGGGCGCTCGAAGAACGCCTTCATGAGTGCGTTGAGCGCGACGCTCCCGCCAAGCGCGACCGCCAGCAGCAGGGCATCACGGCGGCGGCGCAGGACCACGAGCGAGCCGGCCGCCACGACGAAGAGGACCGCCAGGCCCTGGTTGGAGCCAAGCGCCGTCACGTCGTTCATGAACGCATCCAGCGTCGGCGAGGCGTACTGGTGCACCAGTGGGGTGGCCAGGGCGTCCAGGGCGTCGGCCTCCTGGGCTTTGATGGTGTCGGCCAGGACACCAAGGATCACGAGACAGCCGCCGATCGCGGCGAAGCCCAGGACGATGGTCAGCTTGGACGGGCCGCTCGGCGCGGCGACCTGCGGGGCGGCTGTTGGCGATCGCCCTCTCAGCCATGGCCCGCCTGCGATCCCTGGGCCCTTGGCCACGTCAGCAGCGTGAACACCGCGACGACCCCCACCGCGGCCACGAAGCCGGCCAGCACGTCGCTGGGGTAATGGGCGTCCAGCGACACGCGGGCGATCGCCACCAACGCCACGAGGCTCGTCAGCACGGCCGTGACGATGAGCTTGAGCCACACCGGCAGCCGCCCCCGCCACATCAGCACGGCGATGAACCCGAAGATGGCGGTCACCTCCAGGACGTGGCCGGAGGGGAAGCTGTAGACGACGCCCGGCACGACCGTCGTGCTCGCGGGCGGTCGCGGGCGGGCCACCAGCTCCTTCACCCCCTCGCTGCAGGCCGTGACGATGACCAGGATGACCACCGCCAGCACGGCCTCGCGACGCTGGCGCCGCCACCACAGCCAGAGCACGAACGCGATGGTCACGGCCAGCAGGGGCAGGTATGCCGCGAGCGAGAGCAGGTTCCACAGCGGGGACCACGCGTTCCAGCCGCGGGCCAACTCCAGCAGGGGAAAGTCGAACGGGATCGGGGTGCGGCTCCAGACCAGGGCCGTCAGGGCGACGAACCCGCCGATCCCCGCGATCGCCACGAGCAGCCAGAAGGCGATCAACGGCCACGGTCTCGTTGGGCGTGCTGCCCGTACATCCGCATCGGCCGGGGTGGTCATGGCGGCGCTGGTCCGCGTATCTGTGCTCATGCGGCGGGCACCAGGACGGTCAGGGCCTTGGGCAGCACCGTGACCGTGACGGGGGTCGTGCCCACCACGCTGCCGTCCGCCTCCACCAGGCGAGGCGGCGTGGTCCGGATCGTGACCTCTCGAGCCCGCGCCCGGAAGGCGTGGCCGGCGTCCGTCTCGCCGACCTCGGTCTGGCGCAGCGCTTCCCAGCCGGCCAGGAGCGCCGAAACGGGGCCGTCGGCGCGCACGACCACCACGTCAAGCTTGCCGTCGTCGGGTTCCACGGGCAGCTGGGGCGCGACCCACGGCAGCATCCGCCCGAAGTTGGCCACGAACACCTGGGCCGCCTCGGTCGTGCTGGCGACCCCATCAAGGACGAGCTCGTGCTCGACGTTGTGGATCGTCGTGCTCGCCCGGAGCACGTGCGCGAAGTACGCCAGGCGGCCCCAGCGCAGCTTCTCGCGCGTGCCGGTGGCGCGCACCACGCGGGCATCGAAGCCGACGCCGCACGCGACGGCGAAGTCCCGAGCGGCCCCTTCCACGCTCACCCGCCCCAGGTCGATGCGGCGCGTCACGCCGCCCAGGATCGTGCGCGTGGCGCGGCCACGGTGCTTGGGGATGCCCAGGTTGCCGGCCAGGAGGTTGCCGGTCCCGGCCGGGATGATGCCCAGGGCCGCCTTGCTATCGGCGAGGGCACCGGCCACGCGCAGGACCGCACCGTCACCCCCGACCACGACGACCACGTCGCAGCCGGACGCCACCGCCTTGGCCGCCCGACGCGTCATGGCGCGCTTGCGGCGGACGACCTTCGCGTCGACCTTCCAACCGGCGGCCCGCAGGGACTCACTGACGACGGCGACCGTCGGTTCGATCGGGCGGCCGCGACGGATCCGACCCACGACGACGGCCCGCGTCACGCCGGGCTCTGCCGGTGCTGCAGCTCGACCTGGAGACGAAGCCGGTAGAGCGTCTGCCATTCGTCGTAGGGCACCGCCAGGCTGGCCAGCAGGTCGTCAACGGGCCGGAGATCGGTCGCCGAAAGGTGGTGTGCTCCGGAGAGGCGCGCCAGGCGGTCCTCGATCTGCTCGGACTCCTTGGCCGATGTCATGTAGACGTCCGCGAAGGTCAGGCGCACGGCGACCGCCGCGCGGGCGCGCGCGACGAGCTCCTTCTTGCCCACCAGTGCGACATCGGAGGGATAGAGGAGGATCCAGAGGTCGTCCCCGCTGAACTCCGCCAGCTCGTCGGGCACGAGGCTGCGCGCCACGCCGCCGCCGGCGGCCACGACCAGCTTGGGGGGCACCGTCAGAGCCCACGGCGCGCGCTTACGACGGACCTGCAGGCCGGCCACTCGGAGCGCCGTCTGCAGGTCCGCAGCCACGGCGTCGTAGCAGCCGGGCTTGATGATCATCGGCAGATGCGCTGCTTCCCAGCCCCGCTGGAGCGCGCGTGTCTTGAGCGCCAGGCTCAACCCGATCAGGAAGATCGTGGTCGCGGCCAGGACGGCGGCCAGCGGGTAGCCGCGCATGACATGGCTGGCCAAGGCCGCGGCGCCGCGCGACTTCTTATCGACCGCCGCCGTTGCGTAACCGATGGCAGGTGGCAGCCCGACGGCAAGGACCAGGATGAAGGCCTGCAGCCACGCCACGAGGACGAAACCCGGCCGGGGCACGACGGAGATGACGAAGCCGCCGGCCGCTGGCACCAGGACGCAGACCACCGCGAGCAGCCAGATCAGGGACCCGAGGGTGATCAGCGCGAGGAGCCGCTGCTGCGCCTGGGGCACGCGGCCGAACAGCAGGACCGTCGCCCATCCCACGGTCGTGGTGGCGACGTCGCCCATGAGGCGCTGCAGGGTCGTGAACAGGGCACTGAAGAGGACCACGGCGCCTCGGACCATCGCAGACGGACCGGCCCACGGCGTGGCGCGGACGGCGGCGGTCGTTGCAATCCCGAAACAACCCGCGGCCCTCCCCTTGCGGAGCGGCCGGACCGCGCTACCGTGACCGGGATGGCCGGCGCTGCAAGATCCTGGAGTGGAGCGGACCTGCGGTTCCAGGCACGCCTCATGTGGGAATGGCGGCCGACCCGGTTCGCCATGGTGCGACGGACGATCCTGTCGTTCGTCGTGGCCTGCCTGGCGCTCGCGGGCACGGCCTGGGTGCTGTCCGGTCTGACGGTCGACGGGCTCGGCCCGCTCGTCATCGGGGGCGCCCTGCTGGCGGCGGCCAACGCAGCCTCAGGGCTCATCGGCCACTGGGTCTTCGTGCGGCTGCCGATCCTCGTGATCCAGGTGGCCGGCCTGGTCGTCCAGTTCCTGGTGATCCTCATCGTCGGCCGCGTCGTGCCCGGCGTCCACGTCGATGACCTCGCGACCGCGCTCGAGGGCGCCCTCCTCCTGACCCTGCTCAACGGGTTCCTGGCCGACGTCGTCTCCGTCAGCGACGACGACTCGTACTACAGCGTCCTCGTGCGGCGCCTCATCGCTCGCCGCGGTGCCGCGACAGGATCGGCGGGCCCGGGCCTCCTTGTCGTGCAGCTCGACGGGGTGGGACGGCCGGTCCTGGAAGGGGCCCTGCGGGCCGGCCACATGCCGAACGTCGACCGGATGCTGCGCTCGGGCGATGCCGCCCTGCATTCGTGGCGGGCCCTGCTGCCGCCGACGACACCGGCCAGCCAGGCCGGCATCCTCCACGGGCAGGGCGACGCGATCCCCGGCTTCCGCTGGTACGAGAAGGAGACCGGTCGCGTGATGGTGGCCAACCATCCCGAGGACGCCAGCGCCGTACTGGAGCGCATCAGCGATGGCCGGGGCCTGCTGGCCGACGACGGGGCGAGCATCGGCAACCTCTTCACTGGTGACGCACCCCGCAGCTACCTGACGATGGCCACCATCCGCGAGGCCCAGCCGCCGGAGGATGAGCGCCGGGCCCGCGGCTTCTTCGTCAGCACCGTCAACTACACACGGCTCGCCGTGCTCACGGTCGGCGAGGTACTCAAGGAGCTGTACCAGGCGGAACACCAGCGGGGGCGCGACGTGTCGCCGCGCATGCATCGCGACCTGCACTACGCCATCGAGCGCGCGGTCACGAACGTAGGCCTGCGGACGATCTCCACGGCCCTCGTCATCGAGGAGATGTACCGCGGCGCGCCGGTCATCTTCGTCGACTACACGGCGTACGACGCCGTGGCCCACCACTCCGGGCCGGAGCGGCGGGAGTCCATCGATGCCCTGGAGGGCATCGACCGGGCCATCGGATCCCTCCTCAAGGCGGATGTCCACGCCACGCGCCGCTACCACGTGGTGCTCCTGTCCGACCACGGCCAGAGCATGGGTCCCATCTTCCGCCAGGTCTACGGCCAGCCCGTGGAGGCCCTGCTGGGCAAGCTGATGCCAGGTGAGGCCGTGGTGGTGGGGAGCAGCGGGACGGCGGAGAGCGCCGGCAACGGGGGCCGGATCGCAGCCGAGCTGGGTCGCGGCACCGGCTTCGCGCCGTTCCTTGCCCGGCAGGGGCCGGCGATCCTGCGGCGCGTGCGGGTGCCTCGGCGGGATGGCGGCACGGCCACGGTGACGCCCGACGCCGTGGTGTGCTCGTCCGGCAGCCTCGCCCACGTCTATTTCGCCAAGGTCAAGGGCCGGATGACGCGCTCGGCGATCGAGGCCGCGTACCCGGGCCTGATCCCGGCCCTGGCCGCCCACCCCGGGATCGGGGCCGTCCTGGTCGGCACCGATGAGGGCCACACGGTCGCGATCGGGGCGCATGGTGAACGTGATCTATCCCAGGATGGGCCGTGCCAAGGCGAGGATCCGCTGGCCGCCTTCGGCGAGGATGCCGGCGAGATCCTGGCGCGCGTGGGTGAGCTGGAGCACGTCGGCGACCTGATGCTGCTCGGCCGGCTCGATCCGGCCAGCGGCCTGGTCGTCAACATGGAGGACCTCATCGGCTCGCACGGCGGGCTCGGTGGCTGGCAGACGCAGCCGTTCATCCTTTGCCCCGCAGCCTGGCAGCCGGCGGCCGACCCGCTCGAGGGGGCCCCAGCCGTCTACGACCAGCTGCGCACCTGGCTCGCCGCGCTCGAGGCGGGTGCCACGAGCTGACCACTCCGCGACCGGTGGCTGACCGCTGGCCCGTGATGCTGCCCTTCGCCGTTCTGCCCGTCCGTCCCCGCTGATGCGCTCGAAGGCATCAGGCCGCGTGGGCCCGTCCCGGCGCCGCCGCCGTGGGCGTCTTCGGTGTCATCCGGCTGCGGCTGACCTGGGAGGTCAGCGAGTTCTGACCTGCCAGGGTCGTATCGAACAGGATCGGGGCGCCAGAGGCCACGATCGAGGCGCCGGAGGACGCGATCGGTGCGCCAGAGGCCGCGATCGGTGCGCCAGAGGCCGCGATCGAGGCGCCCGCAGCCCCGATTCGTCAGCGCTTGACCTGCCGGGACAGGAACGTGCGAGATGCGGGCGGACCCGGCCCATCTCGGCCCCCGACCAACGATGTCCCCGTCCGTTACTACCCTCCCGGGTCAGGGGCCGCAGACGGATGGGGCCGCAGACGGATGGGGCCGCAGACGGATGGGGTACGGCCCGGGCCTGCCGATCCGACCCCTGATAACTTCGACAGCATCACCGCGGAGGGTGCGTAGAAATCTCGCGCTGCTGGCACCGCCGCGCCAGGCGCGAGCGCCAGGCGCGAGCGCTAGGCGGCCACCCCAGGTTCGCGGCGCACGCGCGCGGCGTCCCGGTACGCCGGCCGGCGACCCGGACCCTCCAGCGCCGAGGTGGGGGTGTAGTCGACGAGCGTGGCCGAGTCGGCCACCTCGAACCGATGTCCGGGCGGGCCGGGCGGGCAGTAGAACACGTCGCCCGGCGTGAGCAGCTCCAGGCCATCCTCCCACGAGTGGACGACCTCGCCGGCCAGCACCAGGCCCCAGTGCGGCAGGTCGCACGGCCCCGACACGAAGCCGCTCAGGGCCCCGTAGGTCGTGCGCATGAACGTCCACGGCCCCATCACGGCGCTTTCGCCTTCGATGCCGTCGTCCGCGCGGTTCATGGGCGCCCCGCCGGCCACGTGCAGCATCGGCGGGGGCGCCCGTTGCGGCCGGGGTGACACCACGATCTCGACGCCACGGGCGGCCATCGCCTCGGCCGACTCGTCGACCGGCTCCACGACCGGCGCGAAGCCGGCGATGGTGCACGTGCCGGCGGCGACGAAGCGGTGCGGCGCGCTCCCCGCCGGCACGTAGAACGCGGTGCCCGCCGCGAACTCGGTGGTCTGGTCGCCCTCCTCGAACCTGACGCGTCCTCGGAGCATGAACCCCCAGTGCGCCTGCTGGCAGGGTTCCTCGGCCGCCGTGCCGCGCGAGCCGGTCGGGCCGAACTCGACCTGGGCGAAGGCGACCGGTCCCATCAGGGCATACCTGGCCAGCATGGTGCCCTGCCGGACCGTCGTGAGTTCGCGTGCGGCGACGCGCATGGAGCAAGCGACTCCGGTCTTTGCGAGGCCGCGCCTGGGTGCACGGCGTTGGCGGTCGTGGCGCGCATGGTACTCGCCGCTTCGCCGCTGCGATACGGATGCAATGTGCGTATGCGCGGCCCGCGCCGGCCAGCAACCCGCTGCGCTGGACAGTGGAGGTTGTGCCGCCTCGCCTCAGTACCCTGCTCAGCCGCCTGCGAGAGGCCGACGCGCGGCGATCGCGCGCCCCGTTCGGATCCGACGAGCGGCGCGCAGCCGAAGACGAGGTGGAGGCCCTGATGCGGGCCATCCGCGGGGAAACGCCCCTGACGGATCCGTCAGGGTCAGAGACGCGAACAGGCCGCTCGCCGGATGGCGAGCGGCCACGCGAGTACCGGGAAACCGAAGGCTAGGACGACGACGGCATGGCGGTCGAGGCCGGCGCGGACGTGCCGGGCACGACCACCGTCGGGGCCACGGTCGGGGCGACGGTCGGCGTTGGCGAGGCGTTACTGCACGCGCCGACGACCGCGGCGAGCGCCACCGCCACGCCGACAAGCTTGATCGCACGGATGATCTTCATGGGTACTCCTTCAGCGAGGTCTTGCGAGGCTCGACGGTATCGGGCGGTACGTCGCGGTCGGCCTCGCCGCCGTGGTCCGCTCTCTTGCAAGCACCTTGCAAGGGCATCGGGCCGCCCGCCAACGGGGGCAATCGGTGCCACCGCCTACGGTGGGCACGACTGACCCACTTGATGAGGTACACGACATGACTGTCACGGCCAACGGACGGAAGACCATCTCCCCCGAGCCCCGCCTGGGCCAGCACGGGCCGGGCGCGCAGCGGTTCGGCACCCTGCGCGACCTGCCGATCGGGCTGGGCGCCCGCCCCCGCGCTGAAAGCTGCCGCCTGCTCAACGAGATCCTGGCCGACACGATGATCCTCACGGCGCTCTACAAGAAGCAGCACTGGCTCGTGGCCGGCCCCACCTTCTATCAGCTGCACCTGCTGTTCGACAAGCACGCCGGCGAGCAGCTGGAGCTTACGGACCTCATCGCCGAGCGGGTCCAGTCGCTCGGTGGCATCGCCGTGGGCGATCCCCGCCACGCCGCCGAGCTGACCGCGATCCCCCGTCCGCCCGATGGCGCCGAGGCGGTCCCGTCGATGATCGACCGCCTGCTGGAGGCCCACGAGATCGTCATCAAGCGCGTCCGCGCGGCGATCAAGGCCACGGAGGAGAGCGAGGACTGGGGCTCCAACGACCTGCTCATGAGTGACCTACTGCGGCGCCATGAACTGCAGGTCTGGTTCCTCGCGGAGCACGTCGTGGAGATGCCGCTCGTCGAGGGCTAGGCTTCCTCGCAGCGAGGGAGGCTGAAGCCGAAGTCGGATCCGCCGCCCTCGCGCGGGTCGGCCCAGATGCGGCCGCCCATGGCCTGGATGAGCTCGCGGCTGACGTAGAGGCCGATGCCCGCGCCGGTCGCCTGCCGGGCCGTGCGCGGGGATCGGTAGTACAGCTGGAAGAGCTGGTCGGACTCGCCCTCGGCGATGCCCGCCCCACGGTCCAGCACCCGGACCACGACGTCAGTCGGGGTGGCGGTGGCATCCAGGGTGACGGTCGAGCCGGACGGGCTGTACTTGGCCGCGTTCGAGAGCAGGTTGCGCAGGACCTGCTCCACGTACGTGCGCTCGCCGAACACGGCCGGCAGGTCGCGCGGCACCTGGGCCTCGAAATGGATGGCCGGCCAGCGCTGCTGCTCGGACGTGACCAGCGGTTCTGCCAGATGCTGGATCAGCAGCGGCTCGCCGGTGACCGTGATGCCGCCTTCGACCCGGCTGAGGGCCAGCAGGTCCTCCACGATGCGGTACAGGCGGTCGGCCTCGATCTCGATGTCGGCCAGCATGTCGGCCGGCGGGGTCTTGCGGTTGGGCCGGCGGAGCACCTTGGCGTAGCCGTAGATCGTGGTGACCGGCGTGCGCAGTTCGTGCGACAGCACGCCGATGAACGCTTCGCGCGCCTGCTCGGCCTGCCGGGCGCCGGTCACGTCACGCAGGATGAGGATCGTCGAGTGGCCCTCCGCGTCGGTGCCCATCGCATCGCTGAGGTACGCGGCCACCTCCAGCCACCGGCCGTCCCGGGCGGCGATGACCTGCGCCGCGTGCGGCGCCCCGAGGGTGGGCAGATCGCCCGCCGCCACGCCGAGCAGGCCCGGCAGCTCCGAGAGAGCCTTGGGGACCGAGCCAAGCATCGCCCGGGCCGCGTCGTTGGTCAGGCGGATCTCGCCCTTCGGGGCGACGACCAGCACGGCCTCGCCCATCGCCTGGATGATCGCCCGCAGCTCGGCCGCCTGCCGCCGCTCGTCGCTCGCGACGCGCGCAAGACGCGCCTGGACCTCGATCCGCTCGCTGATGTCGCGCGCGGTCAGGACCATCGTCCCCGGCTCACCGGGCAGGCGGACGTGCTGGATGGTGGCCTCGAACGGCACGTGGCGGCCATCGTCGCGTTCGACGACGCTCGTGTAGCGGACGGCGTCGGTCGTGTCGTCGGCCAGCGGCTGGATCTCGTCGCGCAGGGCGGCCTCACTGAGCATCGGCTGGAGGTCCGCCAGCTGGCGTCCCACGATGGCGTCCCGCTCGGCACCCAGCAGTTCCCCCGCGCCGCGGTTGGCGTAGGTCACCCGCATGGTGCGTGGATCGAACATGAAGACGGCCTCGAGGGACGCGTCCACGGTGGCCTTGAAGCGGCTGACCGCGCCAAGCAGGTCGGTCACCTGGGCGCGGGCTGCCTGCTGCGCCACCGACGCGCGGCGCAGCCCGGAGGCGACGATCGACAGGAGCGCGCCGTCGGCGGCAAGCCAGGCCAGGCGCAGGATGTCGACCGGCGTGAACGGGACCGCCTCCGGGATGTCGAAGACGAAGACCTGCCCGGCGACGGAGACGAACGTGGTGATCAGTCCACCGCCGAGTCCGCCGATCCAGGCCGCGATGATGACGGCCGCCACGTACGCCAGGAAACCGGTGCTGCCGCCGAGGCTCGCATCGGCGACCGACTTGAGGGCGATGCCTCCCAGCCCCAGGCCCAGCGCCAGCACGTATCGGGCCCACGCCTCGCGCGTGGACAGGCCTTCGCTGCGTCGCAGCCACCGCCGCGCGCGGACGCTCGAGGCAAGGCGGCTCAGCAGGCTATGCCGGGTCCGCCGGACCACCCCCGAAGCCAATACCGGCGCCGGGTCGCGGGGCGTGATCATCGACGTGATTGAACGCGGCGCCCGGTTGGCACGTCAAGCTTCATCCCGGACGTAGCAGGCGGATGTGCCCGTCCCCGCAGATGGGACGATCCACGGAGACGGGCGGTGTCCACCGTAGGCGCGACGAGCCTGCGGGACGGTTACACCCGGCTCGGTGAGCGTTGCGGGCCCCTCACAGGTGCGCGCGGACGCCCTGACTCGGGGCACTAGCGGCGGTTCGTGCGCTTTCTGGTCTCGCCGTGTTCCGCGCGCTGCTTGTTCACCGTCCGCGCGGCGCGCTCCTCGGCCTCGCCCTGGCTGACCCCTCGCTCCTCGTACGACTCCTTGATGTGCTCGTACTGGCGTTCACGCTTGGGACTCGCGCCTGCTGGCATGGTTCGTACCTCCGTGACGTCCCTATGCGGCGGGGATCTGGCCGAAGAGCTGCTGGGCGAGCAGGAGGCGGGCGGCATCAGCGAGATCGCGCGCCGAGATGTCGGCCTGGGCGGCGAGCGGGCCGGCGGCCGGTCGCGGACCCACCCGCACGATGCGCAGGCCTGCCCGCCGGGCCGGACGGACGTCGTCATGGCCGTCGGTGATCAGCCACGCGGCGCCGTGTTCCGAACGCAGGTCCGTCCACACGGCCTGGGCGCGCGCCTCACCGGCCGCGTCATGGAGATCCCACACGGGGGCCGCGAAGGGCGCGACCATGATCGGGACGGACGGCCCGATGACCGCGCGCACCCATCGCTCGCGGGCCTCGCGATCGTCGGGCAGGCGCCGGCCTGCCACGGCGTCACCGACCAGCACGACGGTGCGGCCAAGCGCGGCCAGGCGCTCGAGCGCATCCGCGGCGTCCGGCGCCGCGACCGGCGCATCCGGGCCGGCCATGACGAGCGCCGAGAGCGTCACGAGGATGGCCTCACCGTCCATGGCGCGGGGATCCGGCGTCAGGCGACCGTGGATGGCACGTCGGCCGGCGCGGCCTCCAGGGTCGGCGCCTCGTCGACGTTGAGCACGTACCCGATGCCCTGGTAGGTCGTGATCGGGCCTGGCTCGCCGGGGGCGGCACCCAGCTTGCGGCGGACCCGGCTGACCCACACGCGCAGGTACTGCAGGTCGTCGCGGTACTCGGGACCCCACACCTTGGTCAGCAGCTCGCTGTGGAGCACGACCTTGTTGGCGTTGGTGGCGAGATGCTGGAGCAGCAGCCACTCGGTGCGGCTGAGCTGGACCGGCTCGCCGGCCTTGGTCATCATGCGGCGCTCGAGGTCGATCTCCACGTCGCCGATGTGGACGATGCCGCGGCCGGTGGTCACCCCGGCGGCGCGCCGCAGGACGGCTCGCACACGGGCGGCCAGCTCGTCGGGATGGAAGGGCTTGGCGATGTAATCGTCGGCGCCAAGGTCCAGGCCCTTCGCCTTGTCGGCGGTGGAACCTTTGGCGGTCAGCAGGATCACCGGCACCGAGCGGAACTCCCGCAGCTGGCGCATGACCTCGATGCCGTCAAGGTCCGGCATGACGATGTCCAGCAGGACGATGTCGGGCCGGATCTCCTCGGCCTTCCGCAGCGCCTCCTCGCCGCCATCGGCGGTCACCACGCGGAAGCCCTCGTCACCCAGGGTGACGGCGACGAGCTTCGTGATGCGCGGTTCGTCGTCGGCGACCAGGACGAGGGGCTGGCTCTTCATGCGCCCCATCATGCCATTCGACTCGTTCAACGGGCACGCCCACCCATCGGTCGAGTCATCCAGACCCCCGCGATCAGGAGCGCAGGAGCGAGCGCGGCGAGCGTCACCAGTCGAGGCGACCCGGACATATACAGCCCCACGCCCAGCCCGGCCGACATGGCGAGCATCAGCCGCAGGTTCTCTTCGGGCATCCGGCGCATCGAATTGGTCGTCGCCCTGGCGCCGGTCTGGAGCGCCTCGAACGCCGCCGGAAGCTGGCTGGCGATCTCGTCGGCGCCGTCGCGAAGCGCGTCGGTTCCGTCACTGAGCGTGCTCCTCGCCTGATCGGCGACCGAGGTCACGTCTGACTTCGTCATGAGATGTCTCCTTCAGCTGGGCCGGCCGGCCACGCGGGTCGTGGCCGGTCCGCCGGTCAGGTGCCAGGCCTCGTCGATCTGGTCGATCATGCCGAGCAGTTCCTTGGCGTCGGCCGGATCGGTCGAGGCCTTGACCTTGGACACCTGCTTGGCCGTCTTCCAGAACAGCTCGTGCAGCTGCGGGACCTTGGCCAGGTGATCGGGCTTGAAGTAGTCGTGCCACAGGACGTCGAGGTGGTGCTTGACCAGCTCCGCCCGCTCCTCCTTGATCGCCAGGGCCCGTGTGCGGAAGGTCACGTCATCCGGCTTGTCGGCCATCTTCTGGATGATCTTCAGGCAACTCTCGGCCTCGATGCGGGCCTGCTCCGGGTCGTAGATGCCACATGGCAGGTCGCAGTGGGCATGGACGACGCGGCGGGGAGCGAGGTGTCGGATGAGGTCGAGCATGGAGGGTCTCCTTCGTACGATCGGGTCGTCAGGCCTGACGGCCCGCGTGGTCGTCGTGGGCGGCCTCATAGGCGCGGTGGTATTCGGCCTTGCAGCGTTCGGCCTGGGCCTTGGCCAGTTCCGCCTCCGGTGAGCCGGGGAGCGCCTCCCCCGCCCGGCGCTCGGCGTCGCGCCACTCGTCCAGGATCTCCTGCATGGCCCTGGGCTTGACGACGGGTGGGGCCTCGGGGGTCGGGACCGGTGGCCGCGACGAGTCGGTCGCCTCGATCGATCGCTCGGGCGCCCGTTCGACCCCCAGCTCCACCATGGCGTGGGCGTCCTCGGTGAGGGCGCGCTCTTCGGCGGAGCGCTGGAGGACCCGGTCGGCGATCAGCTCGATCTCGGTCGAGACCTCGACGAGTCGGTCGTCGCCGGGGGTGAGACGGCGCTTTGCCCGCTCGAGATCGGCCAGGCGACTGATATCGGCGAGCAAAGCGTCAGACGTGGCCCGGAGGGCCAGGGCTGGGTCGGTCATCGCGGCGGTCCCACGCGGTGGCTGGGGTCAGACCGTGCTGGTCCGACGGCCGGTGAGGGCGTGCCACACGAACAGCACGACGACCGCGCCGAGGATGGCCACGACGATGCTTTCGACGTTCAGGCCGGTCACGTCGGCGGCATGGAAGATGTCGCCGGCGATGAAGCCGCCGACCACCGCGCCGATGATCCCGAGCACGACGGTGCCGATGATGCCCTCGCGCGTGCCCATCAGCCACGAGGCGATGAAGCCAGCGATCGCACCGAGCACGATCCAGGCGATGATGCCCATGATCTAGAACCTCCTCATTGGGCGGGGGCCCGATCGGGGCTGGGCCCATCTGGTCATTGGCCGGGTGGGCCGGAAGGCCGCGAGGCCGGAAGGCCGCGAGGCCCGAACCCGACCCCACCCGTGGCCCTCACCTTCGCGGTCGCGCCATTGCCGACGCATGCAGATAGCGGGTCGCGGACATTGCGATTGCATCGCTATCCGCGGGGCGTCCCACTTGGGCTGATGCTCCCGCCCGCCAGGACATCGGCCCGCCAAGATCCCGAGCCCTCCTGGCGGATGCGCTTGAAGGCATCAGGGCCGGCTCAGGGTGCCGTTTTGACTTGGGAGGTCAGCCGGTTCTGACCTGGCAGGTTCGTATCGAACGCGATCGGGGTGCCTGGAGCCCGGATCCGTCAGAACCTGACCTGCCAGGACAGGGATCGGCGAGATCCGACGCATTCGGGGCTCCGCCGCCCGTGTCCCTGTCCGTTACTACCCTCCCAGGTCAGCGCGCCCGCGCGCCCGCGCCGCGGCCTCGCACTAGAGCGACCCTCGTGGGGCGGCCCAACGGGTCGGCTGGCCGGTGACGGACGCGATGACGTCGAAGTCGGCGTCGTAATGGACCACCGTGAGCTCGTTACGGGCGGCCACGGCAGCGATCAGCAGGTCGGGGATCTTGACCTGGCGGTGGTGAAGTGGACCGCGACCAGCGAGCTCCCGGAAGACACGCCGGGCCTCGCCCCAGTCGCGCGCCTCGACCGGATACCACGGGCACGCCAGGAGCGCCGCCTCCGTCGAACGGAAGTCCGCCACATCCCGGGCGCTCCAGAGGAGCTCCATCGCGACCTGGTCACAGACCGCGACGCCACCGTCGGCGACCGCATCGCCGAACCACTCGAGCCCGGGCTTCCCGCTCCGCGCCCAGACCGAGGTATCAGCGAGCTCGGGCAGGGCCACCTAGAGCGCGCCGCGGCGGGGCGTTCGAAGCCCGTCCAGGGCCTCTTCGAGCTCGGAAAAGTCGCGCCGAGCCAGCCATTCGCGACGACGCCGCGCTACGACATCCCGAAGCGCCGCGTGGACCGTCTCGGTCGTGCGGGTCGTCCCGAGCACCTCGGCGGCATCATGGAGCAGGTCCTGATCCAGGTCGAGAGTCGTGTGCGTGCGTGTCATGCGTGACAGCATGCACTGCCATCACGCATGACGTCAAGCTCGATCCACGCAGCGCGGCGTCACCGCGGCCGCAGGCCCTAGCCGTCGATCCTCGTGATGCGCACGACCGCGAGCTCCCGGGGTGCGGCCTTGCGCTCGTAGTCGCCGAAGATCGGCACCAGGGCGATCCGCGCGTCCAGCAGGCGGCGTCGTTCGGCGCCCGCCGTCGGCACCGCCCGGGCCTGGAATGACTCGGTGCCCACCTCCACGGTGACGACCGGATTCGCCGCGATGTTGGCCAGCCAGGCGGGCTGTTCGTCGAAGCCGCTGTTGGACCCCACCACGATGTAGTCGGCGCCGTCGGGGTCGTAGCCGAGCGGCACCGTGTGCTTCTCGCCCGTGTGCGCCCCGATCGTCGTCATCAGGAGCAACCGGCTGCCGGCCAGCCGCCCCAGGGTGATCTGACCGGCATGGCCGTGGAAGTCGCGGATGATCGCCTGGTTCCAGCCCAGCTCCCGACCGTCTGCCATGGATGCAACCTACCATGACCCGATGAAGACCGAGTGGATCGAGGTGGCGCCGGGGGTCGAGCTGGCGGCGGACCGCTGGGACCCGGCCGGGCCAGCACAGCCGGCCGCGGAAGAGCCTGCGGCCACCTTCCTGCTGGTGCACGGCCTGGCCTCGAACGCCCGCATGTGGGACGGCGTGGCTCAGGCGCTCACGGCCATGGGCCACCCGGTCGTGACGGTCGACCTGCGGGGGCATGGCCGATCCTCCAAGCCCGACGACGGGTACGACGTGCCCACGGTCGCCGACGACCTCGCGGCGCTGATCGAGCGCATGGGCCTGGACCGGCCGATCGCCGCCGGGCAGTCGTGGGGCGGCAACGTCGTGCTCGAGCTGGCGGCGCGGCACCCCACGGCGGTGCGGGCGATCGCCCTGGTCGATGGCGGCTGGATCGAGCTGTCGCAGGGCTTCCCCAAGCTGGCCGACTGCCTCGCGGCGCTCGCCCCACCCCGCCTGGCGGGCCGGCCGCTCAAGGAGGTCGAGGGCTACATCCGCTCGGCCCATGCCGATTGGCCCGAGACGGGCATCCAGGGCACGCTCGGCAACTTCGAGGTCCGGCCGGACGGCACGATCGCGCCGTGGCTCACGTTCGACCGCCACCTGGTCGTGCTGCGAGGCCTGTGGGAGCACCACCCGGCGGCGCTCTACGCCGGGCTGAAGGTCCCCGCCCTGCTGATCCCCGCCGACGACGGCACGTCCGGCTGGTCCGACCGCAAGCGGCCCGCGGTGGAGGCGGCCCAGGCGGCGATCCCGCACGCCCGCACGCACTGGATGACGGGCGATCACGACCTCCACGCCCAGCACCCGCACGAGGTGGCCCAGCTGCTGCATGAGCTGGCGACATGAGCGGCCCCGCGGATCCTCGCGATCATGGGCTCGGGCGAGACGGCGCCGGCCATGGCCAAGGTGCATCGCGCCGCTGCTCGAACGGCTCGGCGACCCGGCGGCGCCGGCCACCTTGATCGACACGCCGTACGGCTTCCAGGAGAACGCCGACGAGCTGTCGGCTCGCATCGTGGCCTACTTCGCCGAGAGCGTCGGGCACGGCCTGACCGTGGCCACGTTCCGCTCGCGCGACGTCGACGCCCTCGCCGCGTCGACCGCGCTGGCCCTGATCCGCGAGGCTCGCTACGTGCTGGCCGGGCCCGGGCAGCCCGAGCTACGCGCTCCGCCACTGGGTCGACGGCCCGATCCCCGGCGCCCTGGCCGACAAGCTCGCCAGCGGCGGGATCGTGACGGTCGCCAGCGCGGCGGCCCTCACCGTCGGCCTGGTCACCGTCCCGGTCTACGAGATCTACAAGGTCGGCGAGGACCCGCACTGGCTCGATGGGCTGGACCTGCTCGGGCAGTCGACCGGCCTGAAGGCGGCCGTCGTGCCGCACTACGACAACGCCGAGGGCGGCACGCACGACACGCGCTTCTGCTACCTGGGCGAGCGGCGCCTGCGCGTGCTCGAGGCGGCGCTCCCGGCCGGCGCATTCGTGCTCGGCGTTGACGGCCACACGGCCCTCGTGCTGGACCTGGAACAGCGGAACTCGGCGAGCGTGGCCGGCCTGGGCGGCGTCACCGTGCGCGCCCGGGGCCGCAGCGTCGTCTTCCCCAGCGGCACGGAGACCACGATCGACGCGCTGGCGGAGTCGGCACGCACGATCGGGCGGTCGACCGGCTGGCTGCCGGGCGCGCAGCCCGCGACCGTCTTCGCCGCGGGCACGACGCCGGCAGCGAGAGGCTCGTTGCCGGACACGGTCGCGCAACGCGAGGGCGCCTTCGTCCATGCCCTGGAGGCGCACGACGCACGCGCCGCGGCGGCTGCGCTCCTGGAACTGGACTCGGACATCGAGGGCCACCTGCGCGCCGGCGAGGACAGCCCCGACCTGGACAGCGCCCGGGCCACGTTCCGGGCCCTGCTCGTGCGCCTCGCGGGCGCCGCGGAAGTGGGCGTGCGCGACCCCCGCGAGGCCGTGGATCCGTTCGTCGAGGCACTGCTCGAGCTGCGCGCCCGGGCCCGGGCGGCCCAGGACTGGTCAGCCGCCGACCTGATCCGGGAGCGACTGACCGACGCCGGCGTGGCGGTCCACGACGGAGACGCCGGCTCGACCTGGGAGCTGCGCGCGTAGGGATCGCGCAGCGGCCGCCTCCAGGCGCTCCAGGAACGGCCGCGCGCCGACCCGCGTCATGATCTCGCGCGACGACGCGATCGCGGCCTGTACGTCCGGATCCGCCGGATCCAGCAGCGTCGCCATGTCGAGACCGACGAGGGCCACCTGCCACAGCAAGCCCAGTTCGCGCCACTCCTTGAGCACGGCGCGGTACATCGCGAGGGCCTCGTCTTCCCGGCCGTCCAGGGCCGCGAGCCCTGCCCGGATGGTGCGGCGATGGAGCTCGATGAGCGCGCCGTGCAGGCCCGTCGCGTCCAGCGCCTCGAGGTCGGCACTCGTCGCGGCTGGATCGCGGAGCAGCAACGCGGCGCGCGCGGCCTGCGGCAGCCCCCACTTCGCCTCGGTGGGGTCCACATCCGTCTCACTCCGCCAGGCCGCCCGTGCCTCGGCGAGTCGCCCCTCGCCCCAAGCGCGCGTAGCCGCGATTTCGAAGGTCGCGACGCGCCGATCACGGTCGCTCATGCCGGGCAGGACCTGGTCGAGCAACGCCAGGTCTGGACCAAGGTCCTCGCCCCGGAAGGCCCGAATGCAGAACGGCACGGACATCAGTGTCGCGAGAGTCAGCGGATCCTGATCGTCCTGAGCGAACGCCCCGACCAGGGCCAGCGCGTCATCCCACTCCGCGCTGTAGAGACGGTCCCAGGCCAGGCCGACGCTGTACCCCACGGCGAGGCCCATGTCACCCACCCGTCGGGCCAAGACGAGGCCCTCGGCAGCCGCCGCCATGGCACGCGCGGGGTCGTCCAAGTAGCCGTTGATCGAGCGGTTGTTGAGCGCACGGAGCAGCGTATGGGTGAAGCCGTTGTCGCGGGCCAGCCGCTCGCCGATCTCGATGACACCGAGCCCTTCGCGCCACCGTCCGAGGTTGGCAAGCGCCGAGCCCCTTGTGATGAGAGTGTCGGCCAGGATGGCGACGAGGTCCGCGCGTTCGGCCTCCTCCAGGACATGATCGGCGACCTCGATCGCGCGACGGTCCTCGTTGAGGAAGAAGTAGGTCCTGGCAAGCTGACCCTCGAGCGTGATGAACGCCGGGTCGCCGGCCAAGTCGGCGAATTCCGCGGCCGCCTGCGCCAGGATGTCGCGCGCCTGGTCGACGCGCCGTCCACCGAGAAGGATCTTGCCAAGGAGGGCGGTGGCACGGGTGGCAGCCGTGCGGTCGCCGACGTCGCGGTGGATCCTGATGGCCCGGCGCAGGTAGGCCTCCGCGTCGCCGTACCGGGTCGCCAGCTCAGCGGCGTCGCCGGCCCGCTCAAGCAGCTCGGCCTGCTGCTCGGGGTCCGTGGTGACGGAGATCGCCTGGTCCAGGAAGCGCAAAGCCTGGTCATTCGCCCCCAGGGCCGCCGCACGCTCCGCCGCGCCGCGAAGGGCCAGCCGTGCCTGGCTGGCGAGCGCCTCCGCCTCAGGCCCCGCAGGTGCGTTCTGATATGCCGCGAGGTAGTGGCTGGCCAACGCGCCGGCGAGTTCGTCTGACCCCAGGCCCTCGAAGAAGCGGGCCGCCGCGAGGTGCTTGGCCTTGCGGTCGGCCTTGGCCAGCGTGCCGTAGGCCACCTCGCGGATGAGCGCCTGGACGAACGCGTACTGGCCACGCTCCGGGCTACGCGGGTCGGTCGTGGCGGGGGTCAGCAGCTCGCGCTTGACCAGCACCCGCAGCCGGGGCTCCAGGTCCGCCTCGGCGACTCCCGAGACCGAGGCAAGCGCGGCCGGCGTGAAGCTTTGGCCGATCACCGCCGCATCGTGCAGAAGGGACCTGTCGGTCGGCTCCAGGGTGTCGAGCCGGGAGGCGATCAGGGCGGTCAGGGTCTCCGGGACCGCGAGGCTGGTCAGGTCACCCACCGGCCGATAGGTTCCCTCCGCGATAGCAAGGCGTCCCTCGGCCACGAGCATGCGCACCGTCTCGACGGCGTACAGGGGGATGCCGTCGGCGCGGGCGATGATGGCCTTGACGGCCGCGGCGGGCAGACCAGGCACGAGGCCCGTCAGCAGCTCGCGCATGGCCGCCTCGGGCAGCGGCTCCAGGTACAGGGAGGTGAAGCTGCGCTTGCCGGCACCCCATTCGGACCGCCGCTCCAGGAGTTCCGGACGGGCCAGCGTCACGACGTAGATCGGGAAGCCCTTGGACCACTCGACCAGGTGGTCCACGAAGTCGATCAGCCCGGAATCGGCGAAGTGGAAGTCCTCGAAGACCAGGACGACCGGGGCGGTCGCGGCCAGGCGCTCGAAGAACGTCCGCCAGGCACCGAAGAGCTGCTCCGATCCGATCCCGGTCTCGACGCCGAGCAGGGCCAGGAGGGCGGGCTCGATCCAACGGCGTTCGTCCGGGTCCGGCACGTGCTCCAGCAGCGTGGCAGCGATCTTCGCCCGCGTCGTCGCCTCGTCGTCGGTCTCCAGCAGGCCGGTCCTGCCGCGGACCATCTCGCCGAGGGCCCAGAAGCTGATGCCCTCCCCATACGCCGGGCTGCGGCCGTCGTGCCACCAGACGGTGTCCACCAGGCCATCGACATACTTGAGGAATTCCCACGCCAGGCGCGTCTTGCCGATGCCCGCCGGCCCGATGACCGACACGAGGCGGGCGCGCCGTTCGCGGGTGGTGGCGTGGAAGAGGTCCTTCAGGAGCCGGAGCTCGTCATCCCGGCCTACGAACGGTGCCTCCAGCGCGTCGGCACGGTTGCGGCCGCCCACCTGGGCGACCACGCGCAGGGCCAGCCAGGCCGGCACGGGGGCGGCCTTGCCCTTGAGGGTCTGTTCGCCGGCTTCCTCGAACGCGATCGCCTTGCTGGCGGCTCGGCGGGTGGCTTCGCCGACGAGGACCGTGCCCGGGGCTGCGGCCGACTGGAGGCGGCTGGCCGTATTCACCAGGTCGCCCGCGACCATGCCCTGGTTGGTGGCGCCAAGGGTGACGGCGGCCTCGCCGGTAAGGACACCGGCACGCGCCTGGACGGTCGGGCCAAGCGTGCGAACCGCGTCGACCAGTTCCAGGCCGGCCCGCACGGCCCGCTCCGCATCGTCCTCGTGAGCGGTGGGCGCTCCCCAGACGGCCATGACCGCGTCGCCGATGAACTTCTCGACCGTGCCGCCGTATCGGCCGATCACATCGCGCGCGAGGTCGAAGTAGTGGCTCAGCAGTTCGCGCGTGTCTTCTGCGTCACGCCCCTCCGCGAGCGTGGTAAAGCCCACGAGATCGGCGAAGAGGACCGACACGACGCGCCGCTCGGCGACGACGGCCGGCGCGATCGGCGTCGAACCCGCCGACGCCGCGACTGGTGTCGCGGCTCCAAGCGGGCTCGCACACTCGGCGCAGAACTTAGCCGTCGGCACGTTCGCCGTGCCGCAGTTGGGGCACACCATCGCGAGGCGCGACGCACACTCCGTGCAGAACTTGGCGCCCGCCGGATTCTCCGTCCCGCAGTTCGAGCAGATCATCGAGCGGTGAGCCTATCCCAACGCGCTCGCGTGGGGAACCCGTCCGGCAGGATCGCGCCCTTGGACGCTCCCTACGCGGTGCTGGAGCGCGCCCAGATGTTGACGCCGCCCTCGACCGCGAACCTGTCGATCTCGGCGAGTTCGTCCGCGGTGAACGCCAGACCCTGGGCGGCCGCCAGGTTGTCGTCGAGCTGCGCCACCGAGCTCGCCCCGATGAGCGCGGAGGTGACGCGCGGATCGCGCAGCGTCCAGGCGATGGCCAGCTGGGCGAGCGTCTGTCCGCGGCGGCGGGCGATCTCGCGGAGCGCTCGTGCGTTGGCCAGGTTCGCAGGCGTCAGCAGGTCCCGACTGAAGAAGGAGCCCTCCCGCGCGGCCCGGGAATTGGCAGGCACGCCGTCCAGGTAGCGGTCGGTCAAGCAGGCCCTGGGCCAGCGGCGAGAAGGCGATCGCGCCCATCCCCTCCTCCGCCAGGACGTCGAGCAGCTCGGGCTCGATCCATCGATTGAGCATCGAGTACGACGGCTGGTGGATGACCGGCGGCGTGCCGAGGGCGCGCAGGATGGCCACCGCGTCCCGCGTCCGCCGCGCGGAGTAGGAGGAGATGCCGACGTACAGCGCCTTGCCCTGCCGGACGGCCGCGTCGAGCGCCCCCATCGTCTCCTCCAAGGGCGTGTCCGGGTCGACGCGATGGGAGTAGAAGAGGTCGACGTACTCGAGGCCCATCCGCCTGAGGCTCTGGTCCAGGCTGGCCAGGAGGTACTTGCGCGATCCGCCGATGCCGTACGGCCCTGGCCACATGTCGTAGCCGGCCTTGGTCGAGATGATCAGCTCGTCGCGGTACGGGCGCAGGTCGGAGGCCAGGATGCGCCCGAAGTTGACCTCCGCCGAGCCGTAGGGCGGGCCGTAGTTGTTGGCCAGGTCGAAGTGCGTGACGCCGCGGTCGAAGGCGCGGCGGATGATCGCCCGCTGGGTGGCGAGCGCCCGGTCGTCACCGAAGTTCTGCCACAGGCCGAGGGAGATGGCCGGCAGCCGCAGCCCGCTGGTGCCCACCCGCCTGTACGGCATCGCCTCGTAGCGATCCGGGGCAGCGACATATGGCCCGGCCGTCGTGTCGATCACCTCAGCCATTCCGGCCTCCTCTTGATGCGTGCCTAGGAGCCGACCAGCCGCTCAACGACGGGCGCGAGGTCGTCGATCTCGCCGGTCATGAACGAGCTGATGCCGAGCCGCTCGCGGAGGTCGCGGAACTTCGCCACGAGCCCGTCGACCGAGCCGATGAAGACGTGCGGCGACTCCAGGATCTCGTCCTCGCTCAACTCATAGCCCGTGCGCTGCAGGAGGCGGTCGTGGATCTTGGCCGCCTCCGCCCGGGCGTGGTCGGTGATGAGCACCGGCGAGCTGGACGGGTAGATGTTGAACTCCAGGCTGTCGAAGCGGTCGCCGGCCGCGGCACGCACCCACGCGATCTTCTCGACCGCGGCGGCGAACGTGATGCTGCGCGGATCGGTCCGCTCACCGACGAGCGTGCGCGGCGCCAGCCCCACGATGTCGGCCTCGCGGCCGGCCAGCTCCAGGGTGCGCCGCCCGCCACCGCCGATCAGGAAGGGCGGATGCGGCTTCTGGGTGGGTTTCGGCTGGGCGTCGTAGTCGGTGATCCGGTAGTGCTCGCCGGTGAACGTGAATGGCGCCGTCCGCGAAGCAGCCCTTGAGGACGGCGACCGCCTCCTCCAGGCGAGCCACCCGCGCCGGGACCGGCTCGAACGCCAGGCCGATGTGGTCGAACTCGGGCTTGTTCCAGCCGGCTCCGATGCCCACCTCCAGCCGCCCGCCACTGAGCAGGTCGACCGTGGCCAGGTCCTGCGCCAGAACCGCCGGGTGGCGGAACTCGTTGTCCAGCACGAACGTGCCCACCCTGAGCGTCGTGGTGGCCGCGGCCATGGCGGTCATGGCCGGCATCGGGGCGAGCTGCTCGATCAGGTGGTCGGTGATCAGGAGCGCGCTGTAGCCCATGGTCTCGGCGCGCCTGGCCGTCGCCGCAAGCTCAGCGGCCGACACGATGGACGGGGCTGCTGCCATGAACCGGAAGGGCCGCATCGGCCGATCAGGAGGCGCGGGCGGACTGTCAGGTTCGGGCGGCATCTTCGGCCTCCCACTGCTCACGAGTCAGGGCGTACTCGACGTCGCCGTGCTCCTCGCCCTCGATCCGGTCCGGCCATGGCTCATGGAACACACGGACGAAGCGAAGTCCGGCCTTCTCCATGACGCGCCGTGAAGCCACGTTGACCATCATCGTCGTGGCGTACACGCGGCGGGCGCCAAGATCCGTGAAAGCCTTTCGAATCAGTGCGCGGCTCCCTTCGGTCGCGTAGCCACGCCCCCAGGCCGAGGCCATCAGCCGGTAGCCAAGCTCCGGCTCGTCATCGGGCTCGCCCTCGTGCGGGCGGAGGTGGAACCAACCCAGGAACTCACCGGTGCGTTTCTCCATGGCCGCCCAGAAGCCATACCGATCGCCCCGTTGGTAGTAGGCCATCCAGGCGGGCAAGTAGTCGTCGCGGATCTCCTCGCGGGGCGTGGGCCGGCCGCCGTTGATGTAGCGCATGACGGCCGGGTCGGCATCGAGGGCCGTCGCGAGGTCGACGTCGTCGGCCGTGAACCGTCGCAGGATCAGGCGCTCGGTCTCCAGGTGGACGTGCACGGCCCGATGCTACGCGCCAGAGGATCGCCCGACGGCTACGGTCGCGCAGAGCTCCGGAGGTTATCCGCCAGCTCAACAAGCCATCGATCGTAGGCACCCGAGAATGGCTCACCGAGCGCGGTGAGGTCCGGCTCGGGCAACCCCTCGCCCCTGATACGGGGGAGCAGCCCCTCGACGAAGCGCCGGGCTTCGATCGCCCGCACAGAGGCGGAAGACCCGTCCTGCCTTTCGAAGCGGAGCACATCGAGGGTCACGCCGAATTTGGCGACCCAATCCGGCTGCCTGATCGGAGGCCGCACGCCCGGGAGGATCTCGCCGGGTTTACTCAAGACTAGGCGGCGCTCGTTGCCGACCGTCTGCGCCTCCAGCAGACCGGCCAAGACCAGCGCGTCCACGGCGAATGCCGTGTTTGGCTTGGTGAAACGCGTCTTGCGAGCGAGGTCGGCGACGCTCAGGCGATTCTCCGCACCGACCAGCAAGGCGGCGAGCACATCGGCTCGGGCGTTCACGCCGAATGCGGCTCGCAGCCGGATCCGGAGGCGCGACCGAGATCGAGCGGAGTCGAGCCGGGCCTTGCCCCGGGAGACGTAGTCGAGCCTCGGGTTGGTGGCCATCGGCCAGGTCGGACCGCCGGCGGCTGCGATCGTCGCCACGTACTCGCCGATCGCCGCAGGTGGCGTCCCGAGTTCGCGCGCGACCTGCTTCAAGCGGGACCCGTTGACGTACCTGCCGTAGGCGACGCACCAGTCGGTACTGACATCGCGCAGGCGTGCGTCCGCATCAGCGAGCTCCGCCGTGAGCGCGATCAGGGCTTCTGGGTCGACCACCGCGTCATCGGGCTCGCCGACAGCGTCAACCCCGAGCGCGATCCACTGGATCCACGCCCGGTCGAGCAGGGCGCTCTGAAGCGACCTAGTCGAGGGATCCATCTGGATCCTCGCCGCCGAGTCGGCGTAGTGCGTCCGCGAGCAGCGATCGGTAGCCTGGCGACGGGTCGTGCGTCAAGGTCCATCGGGCCGCTGACAGCAGTTCGTCGGGGTCGGGGCGGAGCTCGATCAGATCCTGCAGATGCCGGGTCCGCGGCCCCTGGTCGACCGCCGCGTAGAGCTTGAAGCAGATCATGTCGAAGCGGTCGGCGAGCCAGGGCAGTCCACGCGACTCGAGGAGTTCCCCAAGCGCCTGAAGCGCCGATTCCAGCTGCGTTCGACCGATCGACTGCATGCCGGCAGTGTACGCCGCTTGTCGTAAGAGTCAATCTATCGTTACGCCAGAGTCACTCTTGCAGTGGCGGCCTAACCCCCGGGGTTCGTAACGGTCGAGAAACCCGTCCCCAAGGCTCCGGGAGGGCCGGTTCGTGCGCCGGCCTGACCTGCGGGGTCAAAGAACGGCCAAAAGGACGTGCCAGGGCCGTTTCCTCGTCCGTTACGAACCTCCCAGGTCAGGGCCCCCGGCGCAGCGCGGAGCGCGGCATAGACCCGCTCGTGGACCGCGCGCGTACCATCAGTGGCAGAAGGAGCCTCGCACGATGATCACGGCCCGCGGCAGGATCGGACGGACGGGCCGCGCCATGCTCCTCGCGGCGACCGGTGCGCTCCTGCTGGTCGGCTCCGTACGGGCCGCCTCCCCTGCACCGAACGTGCTGGTCCTGCCGACCACCGGCGTCGTCGACCAGGTCATGGCCGGCTACATCGCCGATGGCATCTCCCGTGCAGAGGCGGACGGCGACGCCGCGGTGATCATCGAGCTGGACACGCCCGGCGGCGACCTCTTCTCCACGAACGACATCGTGGGTTCGGAGCTGCAGGCCACGATCCCGGTCATCGTCTGGGTCGCGCCCGCCGGCGGCTTCGCGGCGAGCGCCGGCACGTTCATCACGCTGGCCAGCAACATCGCCGTGATGGCGCCCGGCACGAGCATCGGCGCGGCGTCGCCGGTCGACAGCAGCGGCGGCGACATCACGGGCACCGAGGGCCAGAAGGTCACCAACGACGCCGCGGCCAAGATCCAGTCGATCGCCGAGACCCGCGGCCGCAACGTGGACTGGGCCCGCTCGACCGTCCTCCAGGCCGTCAGCGCGAGTGCCACCCAGGCCGTCTCGCTGCATGCGGTCGATGGCATCGCCGCCACCCTGCCGGACGTCCTCGCCTTCGCCAACGGCAAGACCGTCACGGTGGGCTCGACGTCGAGTCACGCTGAACCTGGACGGGGCGACCACGACCGAGATCGACATGGGGCCGATCCAGGTGCTCCTGCACCTGCTCAACGACCCCAACATCGCCTTCGTCCTGTTCATCATCGGTGGGCTGGGCCTGGTCGGCGAGCTGTTCCATCCCAACTTCTTCACCGGCACGGTCGGCGCGATCGCGCTCGTGCTGGCGTTCATCGGCTTCGGCAGCCTGCCCCTCAACGTGGCCGGGCTGATCCTCATCGCGCTGGCCATCGCGCTCTTCGTGGCCGAGGCGTTCGTGCCCAGCCACGCCCTGCTGGCCGCCGGCGGACTGGTGTGCCTCGTGATCGGCGGCGGCACGCTCTACGCCGCGCCCGGCTCGCCGACCGGGCCGGATGTCAGCGTCGCGGTGCCGGTCCTGGTGGCGGTGGTGATCGGCGCTGGGCTCTACCTGCTCGTCGTGATCACGGCCGCGACCCGCACCCGCCGCATGCGCGGCTCACCCGGGACGGTCGGCCAGGGCCTGGCGCCGGGCATCGCAGGGCGAGGTCCGCCGCCCCATCGACCCCGAGGGCTCGGTCTACGTCGGCGGCGAGGAATGGTCCGCCCGGACGGTCGACGAACGGCCCCTCGCCCGCGGAACCCCCGTGCGGGTCATCCGCCAGGACGGGTTGGTCGTGCTGGTGGAACCGCTGGAGGGCGCCGCGGGCTGACGGAAGCCGGCCGCCGAGTCAGTGGGACGGCTCGGCCGACTCAGCCCGCCGCTTGATGCCCTTCAGCATGCGGCGTTCCATGGCGAAGTCGCCCAGCTCCATCAGCACGAAGTTGAAGAACGCCAGGCGCGGCGTGTCCCACCGGTAGTCCTGCTTCATGCGCGTCACGAGCCGGGTGCCGCCACCCGGCAATGGGGTGAGGCGCCAGGTCCACGTGCTGTCCGGTGCTTCCGTGGCGCTCGGCCGATGGACCCAGACCATCCACTCGTTCGTCTCGAAGGCGGTCACCGTGTAGGCGATCGCCAGGCCCTGGAGTTCCTTGAACATCGGCATCAAGTCGCCGGCGGCGGGGTGCTGATACGCATGGAGGATGCGCTCGGCGCTCCGTTGACCCGCGTTGTCGATCAGGTCGTACGTGTAGAACCCGGCCCGGCGATAGCCCAGCTGCACGATCCAAGGCCACACGCGCTCGGGCGACGCGTTGATCGTGACGGCCCGAGTCGCGTTGAACTGCGCCTTCGGCACGACGTCGTCACCGGGCATGGGTCCGTGTACCTCGTCCGCGGTGGCGCCCCACCGGAGATGCCACGGGCGGACCAGCGGCGCGGTCACGAACCAGGGGATCGCGGTCGAGGCATCCAGGAACAGAGCGATCGTTCTTGCCGGCCCGCGCGCAGCAGGTGCGGCGTCGGATTGCAAGGTGGTCATGGCCTCACTCCCTCGACGCGATCGGGCCTTAGCGCCGGAGCTCGTCCAGCCGCTCTACGCGGTGAGTTTCCGGGCCTCGTTTGTGGTCGGAGGAGTGCCCTTGGCCCCGAAATCCGAGGGCCGTTCTGACCGTTCCTCGCCGCGGGGGCCGGCGGTCCCTCAGTAGACCTGGTCGTGCGAGCCCAGCTGGACGAGGAACGCCAGATCGCCGTCCCAGCGGAAGAGGACCCGCAGGTCGTCATCCACGCTGAAGGCCCAGTAGCCGTCTAGGTCCCCGCTCAGCTTGTGCGTGCGGAGGAGCGGATCCTTGGGGTCAGCCGCGAAACGGCGGAGTGCTGCGCGGAGCATCGTGGCCTGCGGTTCGCGGAGCTTCTTCGCCCTTCGCAGGAACCGACTCGAGGCCGTGAACCGCAAGTCAGGGCCGAAGCTCGTCGAGCAGCTGCTCCACGTCGTCGAAGGTGCGAGCGTCCCCGGCCAGGTACTCGGCCTCGGCCTCGCGGACCTCACGCAGGAAGACTGCCCGGCGTAGGGTGCTGAGCTCGGCCTGATCGCGCTCGTACCGCTCGGGGCTGACGATGTACGCGGCCGGTCGGGAGCGCTGGAGCACGACCATGGGTTCGTCGCTGGCCTGGACATCGTCGATGACGTCCGCCGCCCGCTGGCGGAGGTCGCTGATGGGGATGCTTTTCATGCGTTGCAGTGTACGTTCTAACGTACATCTGTCAATACGTCTAGGAGGGCCGGATCTGGCCCGCGCCGGCCCCTTCCCGGTGATGCTCCCTGACCCGATTTCTGACGAACCCTCCGTGCTGATGCGCTCGAAGTCATCGGATCGAAGTGGACAGAACGAATCCCTCTCCGTTGACGACCCCGGGCCGTCCGTGATGACTTCGGCAGCATCAGCTGGGCGAGGGTTGGTTTGATTCGCGCGACAGCATCAGCTGTGCGGGGTCGTGTTGATCGCGCTGGGGCTCGGGCTCCGGCGGCCCTAGTCGATCGTCAGGACGACGTTGCCGGTCTTGTGCCAGCCCTCGACGTATCGGTGGGCCTCGACCACGTGCTCCATCGGATAGGTCCGATCCACCACAGGATGGAACTTGCGGGCCTCGATCAGGTCCCTCATGTGCTCCACGTCCTGCCGGCTGCGCCGGCCGATGGCGAACTTCAGCCGCTTGTCGCCGACGAACCTGGTCGTGACCGCCATGACGAGCGTGGCCAGCCCGTCCTGGCCCAAGGTCCGTGCCGACGTAGATGCCGCCCGGCTTGAGCGCCACCCGGCCCTTGCGGAAGGAGTACTTGCCGACCGCGTCGATGATCGCGTCGAACGGCCCGAGCTTCCGGAAGTCGTCCTGCGTGTAGTCCACGACCTCGTCGGCGCCCAGGGAACGCACGAGGTCGACATGGCTGGTGCTGCAGACGCCGATGACGTGGGCGCCCATCTCATGCGCCAGCTGGACGGCCGCCGTTCCGAGCGACCCGGACGCGCCGTAGATGACGAGACGCTGGCCCTTTTGCGTACCGGCCTGGCGCAGTGCCGAGAGGGCCTGGCCGGCGCCATCGCAGACCGCGGCCGCTTCCTCGAAGCTGATGTTGGCCGGCTTGAGCGCCAGCGCGCCGCCCTCCTTCAGGCAGATGTACTCGGCGTGGGCCCCGAAACCCGGGGGCATCCCGAAGACGGCATCGCCGACATGGAACCGGCTCACGCCCGACCCCACCGCCGCCACGTCGCCCGACAGCTCGACCCCGAGCGTTCGCCAGCGAGGCCGTCGGAACCCGCCGATCAGGCGATAGATGACCTCATGGGCCGCCCGGGCGTGGGTATCGGACTGGCTGACGGTCGACGCGCGGATCCGGATGAGGACCTCACCGGCCTTGGGCGTCGGACGCTCGACCTCCTCGATCCGCAGGACCTCCGGCGGTCCCCACTCGTCCTGGACGACGGCTTTCATCCGCGCATTGTCCGCCTCTCAGCGGAGTCGCCTCCAGGCCGCCCCCGGTAAGGTTCGTGCGACCGGATCGCATCGACGTTCCCGGCCGCAGCGTACGACCAAGGGAGACACCTCATGCGCATCTTCGTCACCGGCGCGTCCGGCTGGATCGGCTCGGCCGTCGTCCCCGAGCTCATCAGCGCCGGCCACCGCGTCCTGGGGCTGGCCCGTTCGGACGCCTCCGCCAAGGCCGTCGCCGACATGGGCGCCGAGGTGCTGCGCGGCGACCTGAGCGACATCGACGTGCTGCGCGCCGGTGCCCTCGACAGCGACGGCGTCATCCACCTGGCCTTCGTCGTGCCGAGCGTGAGCGAGGCCGCGACGCGGACCGACGCCACGGCCATCGAGACGTTCGCCTCCAGCCTCGCCGGCTCCGGCAAGCCCCTGGTGATCTCTGGCGGAACGCTCGTCACGCCCGGACGAGTCGCGACCGAACGCGACGAGCTCATCGCCGCCGGACCCATCGCGGCGCGCATCACGAACATGCAGGCCGCGCTGGCTGCCGCAGACCGGGGCGTTCGCTCCTGCCTGGTCATGCTGCCCCGCTCGGTGCATGGCGAGGGGGAACGCCACGGCTTCATCCCCCAGCTCATCGCCGTGGCCCGGACCAAGGGCGTGTCCGGCTACATCGGCGACGGGACCAGCCGCTGGCCGGCCGTCCACGTGAAGGACGCCGCGAGTCTCTTCCGGCTCGCTGTCGAGCGGGCCCCTGCCGGTGCGGTCCTCAACGCTGTCGGCGACGAGGGCGTGCCGGTCCGCGAGATCGCCGAGGCCATCGGCCGCCACCTGGACCTGCCGGTCAAGTCCCTGCCCGCCGCGGAGTACGAGGGCATGCTCGTGCACCTGCTCAGCACGGACATGCCCGCCTCCAGCGCCATCACCCAGGAGCTCATGGGCTGGAGGCCCACCCACCCCGGCCTCATCGAGGACATCGAACAGGGCCACTACTTCATCTGATCGGCCCGGACGGCCGCGAGGTGTCGCCCTAATAGGTGATGGGCAGGCGCTCGCAGGACTTGGCCAGGCACGGCAGGCCGAGCAAGGCCTGGGTCGTGCGCAGCAGGCTGTAGTGATCGGCGTACGAGTCGTGATGCGCTCGCCGGCCTTGAGGCCGGGCGCGACGATGAGGGTCGGGATGTGGCCGCCGGCGTCGCCGTGCGAGCCCGCGCTCGGTGTCGCCCTCGTCGAACGTGATGAACAGCACCCCGTTCCCGAACGCCGGGCTGCCCGTGATGAGCGGCACGAAGTCGCGCAGGAAGGCGTCGCCCTGGGCGATCGACCCGTCGTGCATGTCGTTGATCAGGTTGGGCGTGATGAACTCGAAGGCGCCTTTGACCGGGTCGAAGTCCCGCAGCGGCTGGATGTCGGCGCATCTGGCGGCGTCGCCGGAGACGTACGTGAAGCTGATCGCCGGGTCGTGCTTGCGCGCGTAGGCGCCCGTCGGCCCCCGGCCCATCCGCCCCGCCATTGGCGCTGCCGCCGGTGAAGCAGCCGGGCGGGATGCCCTGCTCGTAGGCCCGCCACTCGTCCACCTGGCTGAAGAGGCTGTCGGCGGAGAGGTCGTAGGTGCCATCGCTGTTCACGCCCAGCGTCGAGCCGGCGACCATCGCGATGTAGTTGGGCTCGGACGGGTGGGTCGTCGCGTAGTAGTTCGTGAGCAGCGCGTACTTCGCGGCGAGGCTGTTGATGTACGGCGCCGAGGCACTGCCGATGATGCTGCCGTACTCGTGGTTCTCCATGACGATCCACCAGACGTGCTCGACCGACCGCGCGGGGGCGGAAGGTAGACCCGACTGCACGGGCGGAGGCTGCCGCGGCGGGGTCGTTGCGACCGCCGGGGTCCGCGCACTTGCCTCACCGGTCGCCGTGGCCGACGGGGCGGGTGGACCGGATCGGGGCACCAGTAGGAACGCGATAGCGACGAGCGCGACCACTGCCAGGATGGCGGCGGCCAGGTTGGACCGACGGGGCGGCACGCTCAGATCGGACGGAAGCGGTCGATCGGGCCGAACCCGCCGCCGTCCGAGTCACCCGGCGTGGCCGTCGGAGTGGCGGTCGGAGTCGGCGTGGGAGTCGGCGCCGGGGGTGCCACCGGACCGATGGCCGGCAGCGCGGCGGCCAGCTGCGGCGCGAGATACGCGGAGAACGTGGCCGTAAGGTGGAAGTTATCGCGGTACACGATCATGCCGTTGTAGACGGCCGGGCACGGGTCATACGGGCAGATCGCGGCCGACAGGTCGACCAGCGTGGTGTGCGGCGTGGCCTTGGTCGCGGTCACCTCCAGCGTCCGGTGGCGCCAGGAGTAGGCCACGGCGCGCGGCGTGGCGCACTTGGTCACGTCACTGGTGTGGGCGGACAGGCACTCCGGCACGACCACGTCGGGCGCCGGCGTGTCCACGATGATCGCCTTCGGGCCGGGGATCTGGCGCAGCAGGACGGCCATGGCCGTGCCCTGGACGGCCGGCGAGTTGTCGGCCGGGGTCATCGGCTCCATGCCCTCCGCCGCGGCCACGATCGTCAGGTCCGGCTTGAGGGCCTGGAGGCGCTTGATGACCAGCGGGCGCCACGCCTCGCACTCGGTGTACTCGCGCTTCAGGACCCGCGAGTAGATGGGCAGGTCCAGGAAGCGGCAGGACAGCTTGACGAACGGCACGAGCCGCCAGTGCTTGGCCAGGGCGATGCGCTCCAGGGCCGGGAACCACTGCGAGGCGTGCGAGTCACCGACCAGCGCGACGGTGACCTTGCCGTTGGGGTCGCCGTAGACGCAGTTCGGCGGCACGACCTGCAGCTCCTGGATGAGGCAGCCGTCGCGCGAGGAGGCGCTCCCAGTCGTTGGAGGCGTTGGCCAGGCTGGGCCGCACGTTGGCCGGCAGCGGCACCGGGCCCTTGGGCGCCTTCAGGGCGGGCGCGGGCTTGGGCGTGGGCGTCGCCGTGGGGCCGGTGGTCGGCGTGGTGGAGGGTGTCGGGCCGCCGGTCGGCGGGGCGCTGGTGGCGGTCGGGTCGGTCGTATCGACCGGCCCTTCGCCGGTGACGCCCGGGATCGAGGCGATGAACGAATCATCCGGCGAGGTCGTGGCGGTGGCGTCCGGGCCGCCGCCGACGGACGCGCTGATGGGCGACGAGCTGCCCGCGTCGAGCAACCCGGACGCCGCGGTCCCCAGGCCGGCGGTCAGCAGCACCAGCGAGGCGATCGAGACGCCGGCCGCCTCCAGGATGCGGCCCGTCGGGAGCTGGAAGCGGGCGCCGCGGTGGAACGGCTCCTCGATCGCGTAGTGGAGGCCCGCCGCGACGGCGATCGAGACGCCGGCCAGCGCCAGCGACGAGGCCAGCGTGAGGGTCTCGCCGGGCGGCAGGAGCATGGCCGGCAGGACCAGGATCGGCCAGTGGACCAGGTAGAGCGAGAAGGAGATCTGGCCCAGCCAGCGCATCGGCGCCAGCACCAGCAGGTGGCCCGGTGAGAAGCGGCGCGTGCCCGAGAGGATGAGCGCCGCGCTGCCGAGCGTCGGCAGGAGGGCCGCCAGCCCCGGGTACGGCGTGTCGGCGTCGAACAGGAAGGCGGAGGCCACGATGGCCGGCCAGGCCCGCCCAGCCGATGACGACCAGGCTGGCGTGGGCGATCGACCGACCCAGGCCCGGCAGCCCCATCCGGCGAGCCTTCCACCTGGCGATCCGGAGGCGCCGACCGCGCTGGGCGGTGAGCCAGGTGGCGGCGCGAGCGCCCGACCCGGTGCCGACCGCCAGCAGGCCGCCCAGGCCCAGCTGCCAGGCGCGGGTCGGCAGGCTGTAGAAGGCCCACGGGGCCGCCCAGTCGGTGAGCCAGACCGCGCCCGCGAACGAGACGATCGTCACGATGGTCAGGACCACGCCCGCGCTGAGGCGCGGCTTGCCCAGGCGCGTGGCCACGATCAGCAGGGCCGGCCAGACCAGGTAGAACTGCTCCTCGACGCCCAGCGACCAGTAGTGCAGGAACGGCGAGGGGCTGACGCCCTGGGCGAAGTAGTCCATGGAGGTCGCCGCGAAGCGCATGTTGGCGGCACTGAGGGCGGCCGCCATCGCGTCGCCGGCCACGCGCGGCAGGTCCAGCGGCGCCATGACCACCCAGGCGAACGGGAGGGTGACCAGGATGACGACCGCGGCCGCCGGCAGGATGCGGCGGGCCCGTCGGGCGTAGAAGGCGGGGAGGTCGATGCGCCCGGTGCGCTCGCGCTCGCGCAGCAGCAGGCCGGTGATCAGGAAGCCGGAGAGGACGAAGAAGACGTCCACCCCGATGTAGCCGCCGGTGATCCCGGGCACGCTCGCATGGAACGCCAGGACCAGGAGGATGGCCAGCCCGCGCAGCCCCTCAAGGTCCGGTCGGAAGGTCTCGCCGCGCGACCGCTCGGCGCCCTGCACGCCAGTCGCCCCCTTCGTCAGTGCCGTCCCGCCGCGGCCTGCCCGCTTCGGGAAGTGATTCTACGCCAGCCCCTATGAGACGTCGGACGGGGGGTCGGTGGGGTGGCCTCCCCAGCTCCACCTATCCAGCCGCGGCAGCGTCGCCTACCCTTTGCAGGATGACGGACCTACCCGATGGGACTCTGCGAGTTCGGGAGGTCTACCGATACCCAAAGGGGCAACGAGTTTCGGAGCCGACTATTGACGGCCTACCGAACTTCTACTCGGCGACCAGGTCGCCCGAACTAGCGCCAGTCCGGCTGGAAAGAGGCATCAACCGGCTTCGGCTTGTCCGACGTGCGTCCGACACGGTTCGACCAGCGATCCTCATTGGAAGTAGCCCACACAAGGCTGGGTCGGCCGGGACCCCATGGAGTGACTATTTCGACATCGATCACGGTCATGTCCGGTACTTCGGCGACAGCCGTGCGGACTCCAGGTTATCTGCCGGATCAACAGAGGGAAACGCTGGCCTACTGGAGCAATACACGTTGCATCACAGCGGCGACCGACATAGCCGATTGGCCGCAGCGCCGGTGTTGCTATTCCGCCGGGTGTCCACAGGGGGACCGGTGAAGGGGCAGGTGGAGTTCGACGGGATTGCCCTGGTCGAACGCGCGGAACTCATCACACAGGCCGATCCTAGCTCCCAGACCACATTCCCAAATTACCGTTTTGATTTCCTCGTCCTCGATTTGTCGGCCGAAGGGCGACACCGTCCCATGGGCTTGGATTGACGCACGTCGCCGGCCCGGCGGCCACATCGAAGAGACGTTGGCCCTCGCGCCGGCCAGCTGGCGACGCTGGGTTGCGGAGGGATTACCCGCGCTGGATCACGTGAGGCGAAGGGTGTACGGCCAGTCGGTTGTTGCCAAATCCGACCAGCTTCCACCCTCAGGCTCCCATGAGGCGCTGGTGCTGCGGACGGTGTATCAGCACTACAAGAAAGGGCTCGGTGGGATCGGGAGAGCACGGCTTCGAGGCCGTTGCTGAGCGGATCGCTGAGGAGGTCCTCGTCGAATCGGGACGCTACCGACGCGGATGGATTACCCGCAAGTCTGGCGACTTCGGAATCGACTTTGTGGGGCGCCTCGATGTCGGTTCCGGCTTCGCGACGGCAAAGCTGGTTGTCCTCGGTCAGGCTAAGTGCGAGCAGACAACGGTTGCCACGAGCGCCCAAGACTTAGCCAGGACGGTGGCGCGCCTGAGGCGAGGGTGGCTTGGCGTCTATGTCACCACGTCCTACTTCTCCGCGGCTACGCAACGTGAGGTTGCGGAGGACGCCTATCCCCTCGTCCTCATTCATGGGCTGCAGGTCGCCGAAATCGTGGAGCGCCTCGCGCTCGCGGAGGGGTTTCCCAGGTGGAGGCCTGGCTCGGTCACGTCGATGCCGGATATGCCGACCGGCTCCGCCTGCGAAGTCCTGAGGAGATCCTCGTCGACGACTGACCGTCCGGGCTGCTGGCCAACACCCCAATTGTGCTGTTCCTGTAGGGTGCGCGACGCAAGAAGAAGGACTATTCGGGCGGGCGCCTTAGAGGACGGAGGCGTCCCTGTAGACGACGCCCACCATCTCGACCACCTGGCCAAGACGCTCGCGCACGTCACACTCCCGTACCTCGACGACACGCCAACCATCGCCCTCCAGAGCTGAACGTTTGCGAGCGTCGCGCTCGCGGTTGAGTTCGAACTTGCGGGCCCAGAACTCGACGTGCGACCTTGGTAGGTTCGGGTAGCACACGGGGCAGTGGTGCCAGAAGCAGCCGTGGACGAAGATCGCGAGGCGCCTGCCTGGGTATGGGATGTCAGGGCGACCCGGCGCCTTTGCGAATTCAACCGGTACCCAACCAGGCCGGCGGTCCGCAGGGCGGTGCATAGGGTCCTCTCGGGCCCGGTGCGCCTCGCTCGATTGGCCTGCATGACCGAGCGCACAGCTGGAGTCGATGGCGGAGGGTTTGGGGAGTTGCAGGCCCGGCACAGCCGCTGCTCCTCAGGCGGGGATCGTCGCGCGCTCGGCACCTAACAATGCCGAATCCTTGGCAAGTTGCGCCCCGATACGCTCAATCACTCCGACGATCAGGGCGTTGCCCATACAGAATGCGCGGCGGCTATCGCTCATGCCGGTATCGGTCCAGACTCCGCTGAACCCGTTGAGCTTCTCGAGTTCCCATGGGGTCAGACGCCGATACGCCCCGCTGTCGGTCCGGATGATGTGCTTGAACCGCGACGCGGTCGCACCACCCTCGCCTGTCAAGATCGTGCGTGCCGGACCATCAAGCGAGTCGGGATACGGTATCGGTCCCTCCGTGTAGTAGTACGCGGAGCCGCTTGCCTTGTGAACACGATGCTCGCGCTTCGCGCCCTTCAAGTGCTGCCAAGCCTCGAGCTGAGCTTGTGGAACGACGAATCGTGCCGGCACCTCGTGGTCCGGTTGGACAATCTCCCTCAACGTCGCGAAGTGATCCTCGTACTGGGGCGCCACGTCGAGGCTCCAGACGGCGCGATCGCGCATCTAGCCGGCGCTGTGGAAAGGTGACGTATCGTTCGGCGCTGCATACGCGTCGGTGATCTCAGCTAGGTCGCCGCGACCAAGTTCAAACGTCGATGTCCACCCGACCGGCACCCCTTTCTGAACGACCCGAAACGCCCGAGCCAGCACGCCGTCGCGCAGCAGCAACTCGTATGGGTCACTCGGCTCGAGTGTGTCGAGGCGGCCGAGGATATACACGCGTCGTCGTTTCTGGGGGAAGCCGTAGTCCGCGGCGTTAATCACCCGCCACTCGACGCTGTAACCAAGGTCGGCCAGGGAGGCGAGCATGATCGCGAAGTCCCGACCTCGGCGCGCGGCGGGCGATTTCAACAGGCGGTCGACATTCTCGAGGAAAATCAGAGGCGAGCGTTTCATCTTCAGAAGCCGGTGGATCTCCCACCACAGCACACCCTTCCGGCCAATCAGACCGTGAGCCTGGTTGAGCGTCTTGGCCACCGAGTAGTCCTGGCATGGGAAGCCGCCAACCAGCAGCTCGTCGTATCCAGGAGACCGATGGGTCCAGCTCTGCTCGATCCAGGACCGTGGCGATGTCCTCGCAGACCAACTCGACCTTGGGGAAGTGGGCCCGGTAGCAGTCCGCCGCCGCCTGGCTTCGGGTCGAAGGCTCCCACTGGTTCGCCCAGACCACGCTCCAGCCAGAGGGTTCAAGGCCGAGGTGAAATCCGCCAACGCCGGCGAAGAGTTCGACGACCCGCCGGCTCGGACTGTGCCCATCGGACGCCTCGACCCGCGGTGGCGCCTTGAGAACGTGCACGACATGCTCCTCCGGCGGGTGTGCGGCGGGGGTCATACCCGATTTTAGCCGATCGACGCACTCGCTCACTCCCCTTGGCTCGGAGCGGCGCTCACAGGGCACCAGTCGCGGCTCCCTAGGACCTCCAGCCGCTTGCACCCCGCCAATTCGGAGTCGCACCCTATCGGCATGAAGAGGGCCACTCCGGTCGTGGTCGAGCCCGCTCGAGCTGATCCATCAACCGATCGCGGGTCGCACGGCGCCGACCGAATGAGCAGGGAGCGCGCGCAGGTGCTGCGCGATGCCATTATGGAGGTCCTCATCGTGCAGCCATACCTAACCGCGCGCGAAATCGCGCGGGCGCTACGCTCATCGGGTTGGCCGCAGGCCGATCGGAAGCTAGTGAACGGATGTCTGCACGGCGGGCTAGGCCCTTTCGTAAACGATGGCGCTGAGGTCCCCCGATGGGTACCCGCGAGCCAAACGGCGTCCGAGGCACGCTCCGTCGCCTTCACGAAATCAGTCTTTCGCGGTGTGCGGGGTGGAGTCTGCGCCTCCTCGTCGACGCAGGGGCCCTCGACGGGTACTCAGTACCCGTCCCCATCGCCCTTGCCCGAGAGGTCGGCCTGCACCCCGGCGTTGAGAAGGCCTTCGACTCGGCCTCCGGCACTTTGCAGCTCCGATGGCCACAGCTTGGTCCAAACCTCGATTTCGTCCGCCGGCAGGCAGACGATCTGCGCGCGATGGTTGGTGATTACTTGTTCGTTGAGTTCGGCGTGCAGGCCCTGAAGTTCAGCGTCGCGCGCGCGAGTGTTCTGGCGGCTCTGGAGGGGGAGACCCGCCTCGCTCAAGATCGGCCTCGGGTCCGAGCCGCAGGCGCCGAGTGCCGAACTGGTAGGTCGCGCACTCGGGCTGACTGGTGCGCAGCCGCCGAGCTGGAATGCCATCAAACGGCGGCTCACCGCTCGCGGAGAAGACGAATTAGCCGGCCTGAATAACCTATCGAGCGGCGATGAGACCGAGGATGAACTGATGGACGCGCTTCTGTCGACCTTCGGCCGCAAGGACGATAGGTCAGCCCAGGCGACGCACCACCCTTGATTGGCACGTCAAGAGACTCCGCGACGAAACTCTGAGATACCGAAATCAGCCTCTGGAGGCGACGGTATCAGTCACGAGCGACGCCAGGGCGAGAACCGTTGCCGCACGGTCACCGCGCTCGTAGTCGTTCACGAGGTCGATTCCGCCATTCGCATACTCTTCGACGATACTGAGATTCTCCCCGTATCGGCTGCGGCGGCCGGGTCCCCTGTCTCTGCGATGGCGGCTTGGAGAAGCCAAACGTCCTCTTGCGGCGAGAACGATCTCCAAAAGCCGACATGTTGACGATGGCCACGGAAGGCGACCCGGCGTCGATGGGCCCACCCAACGGCTGCGGCGAACACGAAGGCGTCTTTCAGGGTGGGGGAATGCCGACGTCTCGTCATCCTTGCCCCACGCCTGGAAGACGTGATGTTTGTCGCCCTGAACGTAATATCGGTCTCGATCGACTCGACTTCGCTCCCGGTCGTTCTCCGTCATGGCGCTACCTCGACGATGCTCGTCGTGCCGGTCTCATCATCAAAGCTAAGGTCGTATTCGCGCCCAATTCTGGGCGCAAGGAGGGCTCGCGCCTCGTTGTTGATCTCTTGGTCCGTTACGAGCAGGACGAGCTGTTTGGTGAGCTGAGGAAGTTCGGTCACGATGCTTGATACCGGCAACTCGGAAAGGCGCCCGAACGGTGTGTCAATCACGAGTGGTGCCTCTTCTCCAGTGACTTTCGACATGCCGGCGATGAATGCGAGGCTCAGGACCTGGCGCTCCCCGGCCGAGAGGCCCGGTAGAGATCGGTCGTCGTAGCGGTCTACAACCTCGAGCCGGTAGTCCTTGTGTCGCGCACGGCCTGGAAGTGCTTCTCCTTCCAGACGAAGCGGAGGAATATGTCGTTGGTCGCCTCCTCAATTCGGGCCCTCATCTCGGTGCTGAAATGGTGGAGCAGCGTTCGGGCCGCGTCAGCACTGCTCGCGGCAATCTCGTAGCGTCGTTTCGTTCGGAACCCTTCGCTTGACTTGGAGGCGAACGCCTCCAGTCGACTGCGGGTCTTGGCGAGGTCCGTCCTAGCCGCTTCCAATTCTCGTTCGTGCCGCTGGAGTTCCACCCTTGCGTCGAGAAGCCGATCCTTGAGCGCCGACCGTGTGCGCTCTAACTCAGCGACGTCCTCGTTGAATTCGAAGAGGAGACGACGCCTGATCTCCTGCAGCTGACGTTCCGCATCAGTGAGTTCATCGCGGAGTTCCGATCTCCGACCGACTGACCGCCGAACCCTTGCAAGCGCGTCCTCGCCCTTCGCCTCGATAACCCGGATTTCCGCCGCCGCCTCGAGCACAGCCTCGGTGACCTCGGTGGAAACAGTCCCTGTGGCGTGCCGCGAGGGCCGCCCGGGCATCCCCATCGAGTGGGCGACCGCAGATACAGGTCCCCTGACGATCAGGTCCTCGACGAGCTGCTGCCGAATGCCGGTGGGTATCTCGCCCTTGGCGCGCTTCTCATCGAGGATCTGCTTGGCCAGCTGGACGTGAGCCGGCGACCACCGGGCCCGTGCGATCGACCGCCTCACGCAAATCGCGGTCGATCTCGGTGAATTCGGCCTGGAGGCGCTCCAGGGTCTCGTTGGCCGACTTCTCCTCGACCTGGATCGCCTTAAGGTCGGCCAACTGCTCCAGCTTGTTTCGGACGCTAGATAGCTGGAAGGTGAGGTCGCCGACTTGTACGCCGCCGGTCTCAATGACGCCCTGTAGCTTCAGGGTCTCCTCGCTCAGGCGCTCACTATCGACGAGGAGCTGCTCCTGCTCGCTGGTCAGTTCGCCCTCGCTGCGCAAGGTCTTGGCGTAGTCCTTAGCGGTCTCGTCAAGATGCTGGGCCGCACGCTCAGCACCTTCAGCTTCAGGACGCTGCGAACCGCTTCTTTGACCTCGGCCTCGTGACCCGGACGCGCCAACTCGTCGATGCGCTCGCCGTCAAAGAAGAAATAGCGGCGGGCGTCCCGCGGGAGAATGACGTTCACGCGCTCTGGCGCGTTCTTAAGGTCGACTACGCGACCCCCCGCTTCGAGCTGCTGCAAAGTGAAGCTTCCTTCGCGTTCTGACCCGTTCGGTGTGCGAACTTGCTCTCGACGGCACACGTAACGGGCGCCTTCATGGAGGAAGTGCAACTCGACGACTGCGGTTGGAAACGCCTCTTCTTGGAGGGCCGCCTTGTTGATGAGTGAACCGGGCAGTGCCTGTGCGTCCCCGTACAAGCACCAGTTGAGGGCGTAGAAGAGCCCAGTTTTCCCGGTTCCGTTCATCCCCGTGATGACCGTTACGTTGTGCGATTCGTCGTGGGCGAACGTCAGTTGATGCTCGCCTCGGTACTGACGGAAGTCCTTCAGCTTGAGTCTAGTGAGAATCCGATGCCGCTCCTCGTCGGACCGCCGCGTCGATCGCATCCTTGATTCGCCCTTGATCCGCGGCTTGTCGAGATCGAACATCGCCTGTTCAGCCATGATCACATCGATGAGGACCGACTTCACCTTGGCGTCGAGCTCGTGTACATACTCAGCAGAATCTCCATCACACCCATTACATGTGCTCCCCTATGTGGTGCAGCAACTGGAGCGGTCGAGAAGGCCCCAAATTCGCTGCCGGGCCGCATCGGCATTCATCGCGGAACCTGCGAATTCCAAGACACGACGCACCTCCTTGGCCGCGATCTCTTGCGAGAGGCGGGCGTCAATCTCCGGGACGACCACGTAGTCCACGATGGTCGCATGAGTCTTGCCTGGGCTCGGCCTGAGCACTCGCCCGCGCCGCTGGATGAACTCCCTCGGGTTGCCGCTGCTCGCCAGCAGCTGCGCTTCCCGAGTCGCCGGCACGTCGACACCTTCGTCGAGGGCGCGCATCGCCACAAGGGCCGGGATAGCGCCGGCGGCGAAACGCTCGAGCACGTTCTGTCGCGTCGTCCGGTCCTCTTCCGCCGTGAAAGGCGCAGGAACAATCCCCCTGTCGCGGAGCAGATCTGAGACCGCGCCCATCTGCTCCCTGGACGCGCAGTAGAGCAGCGTACGATCCGGTGGATGTTCAGTCACCCGGCGACGAACGGCATCCAGCTTTCCCCGCGCCGTATTGAGGATGTCCGAGCGCCGGTTCAAGAGTGACCTGACCTTGGCGTCGAACCCCTCGCCCTTGGCCGCGAGCGCACCGTCGATGTCGGCCATCACGTCGCGGTAAGCCTCAAGTTCGTCTTCCTCGAGGTCGACGAGGACGGGAAGGTATTCATACGGGCTAAGGCACCTAGCTGCGATGGCAGCCCCGATCCCGAATTCGAACACCACCTTGCCGAAGTATGTCTCGAGGGCACGGTTCCCGACCTCATCCCCCCATCGTTCTGGTGTGGCCGACAAGCCGAGTCGAAACGGAAACGCGTCACGCAGAATTGACGACCCCTGATCGGCACCGAGGTGGTGGACCTCATCGGCGATGAACATAACGTCCGCCGGGAGGCGGTCCGCCAGCCGGAGAAAGCGCGGCCCTGTGGCAGTTGCGATGGTCGCGATGAGGCATATCGGGTTTGACGCGCCAGCTCGCCGGCTGTCGACTGCCTCCCAGGCTCGGACTTCCCACGATGCCCCCCGCCTCATAACATCGCGTCGGTCGCAGGCCCCATGCCTCGATTTCCCGCGCCCACTGGTCAACGAGATGGATATAGGGGGTGACGATGACGAGGCACGGTGGTTTCCCTTGCTGACCGAACAACTCGGTGGCCGCGAATAGCGCGGTTTTCGTCTTCCCAGTGCCGGTCGCCATCGAAAGCATTCCGCGAGCGCCGGCCGCGAACCACGCCTCGATGGCAGCAGATTGGTATGGACGCGGCTCGACGTTGGCAGGGGCTGCAAACCTACCCGGCCTGGCTGCCGGGAGAGGGTCGCGCGGGCGCATGGGGGCTATTCCACGAGGACTTTGCTCGGCGAGCATGATGAGTTCGCGTTCTACTGCTGCCGGTAGCGGCATTACATCGAGTTCCGGCGTGTCGTTAGTCCAGAGTCGTTCGAAGTTCGCGGCCTTCCGAGCCACACGACCGCGCGTGCCGTCCCACGAGAAGAAGACGTCAATCGCCTCGAAGTTACTGACCAGGCCACCCACCGTCTCGTTGGCCGACCTGGAACGCGACGACACAGCCGTCAGCATCGTGGAAGAGGCCGGCCTTCTCGTGGTAGATACCTGGTCCAGCGCGCGGGACTGCAATCTGGATTTCGAGACGGGACTCAGCGACGAGCCACGCCAGGGCGACCGTATGAGAAGAATCGCCGCCGTCGCGGAGGGCCTCGAGAAGGCGCCGCTCGACGATGCGTTCGCGGGCCAAGAGGCCCCGATCGATGGCATCGAGATCCTCTTCGGATAGCACCGGACTAGCCACCAGACGCATTCGATGCCCCCCGGAAGCAAACGCCTCGAGGCCGCGCGCTGCCAGTGCCAGCCCGTGGCTTGTGAAGTAGCCGACGGCACGGTCGTATGAAGCCGCGACGGCCAGGCATGGCTCGTAGAAGTCCTTGATCATGTCGGCCGTGTCCGTCCGGTACTCCTCGCGCAGTGACAGCCGCTGGAAGCATCCCGCGGGCCCCGGGTCGGAAGGCGGGTCACTCAGGTTCAACGCCGACCACCATCAATGGACCGGGAATCGCTTCGGGATGGGCGTCAGCCAGACGATTCATCTCGCCAGCAACCCTCTCGAAGGCCGCCAGGTTGGAGTCAATCTGCCGCGCGAATACGGACGTCGGCGTGATGAGGGCGGTGAGGCGGATGCCTCGCTTCGCCGTCGCCAACGTCACCCGCGTGAGCAAGTTGTGAGCGAACGACGCCACATTCCCGAATTCGAACACCACGTGGGTGCATTGCTTGATCATGTCAGCGCGAACGGCGGGTAGGCGCACGCCGTCAATCGCCAGCTGTCCGCTGACTACATCGCCGTGTTGCCATCCGACGCTCTTAAGACAGATCCGCATGTCGTCGGCGAGCTTCGTCTGGTCGAAAACGAACCGAGCGTCATGTTTCACCTTGTGGTGGCGCGGCGGGTCAGCCTCGCGCAGGAAGGCCACCACCTGGCCGTAGCACTCGGCCTCTGACCCTTGTTCGCGGAAGATCTCGATCGCCCGGGCGAATGGCCACTCCTGCACCCGCACGTTAGGCGTCCACTACGAATGTCGCCCGCTGATCCGGCCCGTCTTGCACAAGCGATTCGGAGCCACCAACGCCGCCCGCTCGCGGACTGGAATTGTCACCCATCGCGCTCAACTTCTGCCTCCGAAGGTTCGGAGGAGGGTGTCCATCAGATCGTCATCCGAGCCCGGGCCGACGGTTGTCTCGACAAGAGCGGCCAGGTCCTCCTCCCCCCGAGCGCGCAGGCGCTGGAGAATCTCATTTCGGGAAGGAGGGGGGTCTCCGCTCATGCCCAAGGATTTCAGCAATCAGGACGGTAAGCGGGCCCTCGACCCCAAGCCTCAAACCCACCTCACGTGCGAGTCGGGCCTCGCCGCCCAGCGCCTCGAGGTCTGATTGGTGCGCGACTTGGAACAGGACCGTGTCGTTATTGCCGAACTCGACAAACAGGTAGTCACCGGGGCGTGCATCGAGCCCCTCCACGGCTCCGCGGACCGTGCTCACCGTCGGAACTATCGACGGCCAGGCCACCACAACCTCACCGTATTCTGACGTGAATACCCGCCTCTCGCCTGGAAGGACCTGGATCTTGCGCGCGAGTGCGGGCGGGATAGGAGTGCCCGAGCCGCGCAGGGTCTGATCTGTAACGCGCAGGCGCAGAACCCATCCTGTGGACCCGCGAAAGATGGACCTCGTGAACGCGATTGGTCTGGAAGTGGTCGCGACGGTCGTCTCCCCTTCGATGCGTTCTCTGATCGTTCCATGGGCGGTCGGGACGAACCGGTGCGAATGCGCGAACGCACGCACCGAGACTGGCGCGGCACCGTATGTCGTCGAGACGTACTCGACGAGATGCTCGACAGTCGCCTCGCCTCCCTGCCTGGCGATCTCCTGCGCGACCTCATCAGAGATCGTCGTGTACTCGTCGTGGTCCCAGCCCGCGAGCCCGAAGTGGTGGACACCGGTCCGCTTGAACCTTGGATCGGCCAGAAGCGCGTTCGCGAGTGAAGCCGCGCTCCGCGGTTCCGCAATCCGCTCGAGGAGGTCCTCGCGAGTCAGCGGTTCCATGCTCATCTGCAGGATCGCTTCGGCCTTGTCTGCGAGGCCGCCTCGCCAACGAATGACATAGCCGTCCATGAGGCGAAAGCCACCGAGACTCACAATCCACTCACGGGCGAAGTCACGGTGTATCCCTACCATCTCCACGGAACGTTCGGCCTCGGCCTCCTGGACCGGCCCTTCGCGCGTCACCTCATCAAGGGCGGCGCGTGAGCTCAGTCTGGGTCCGCATCCGCGAGAACGACCCAGCCTCTTCGCTCGATGTACGGCCCTGCGACCCAGAGCAGCAACTTCGCGGCTGGTTCGTCGATGCTCCAGCCCGGCCTGACCCGGCCTAACTCCTCGGAGTCCAAGACTGCCCGAAGGGGCGCTGCAGCTCCAATCTCGTCACGAATCCTCGCAGCGCTTCGCCGCAGGGCGTCATTCTCGGGACGTCTGAGCACTTTGGACAGACCGCGTGTCGCCTTCCGTTCGATCTGACGCACGCGTTCACGGGTGACGCCCAGCCCATCACCTATCTCGGCGAGCGTCCTGCGACGGGAGAGCGCCAGGGCGCGCTGCTCAAGGACCGTCCTATGACGATCATCGATGCCGTGCAGCACACGTTCGACCGCGGCGATTGGGTCATATCGACCGAGGTGCGGACCGCCGAGCATCCGGAGATCCACTGCTTCTAGCGACCGCCAAGCCACACCCACGTCTGCAGGCAGCGCATCAGCGATGGCAGCTCGGTGGAGCGCCTCGGTCAGCGAGACCGCATCGGTTTCGCCAGCTGCCCACGCCGCCACGACACTGAGTTGCCCCTCAACGTCGACCGCATTCACCTCAGTCGTCCCAGGAACCGAAGTGATGTTGCTGAGGTCTTGGCGGGCTCCGTGGATGCTCGGCACGGTCGCCTTTCGATGTCGTCCGGCGTCGCCAGTTCGGCTCTAATCAAGGTTTGGAGCAGGTCACGGGCCGACCCCCTCCCGACGGACCACCACTTGAGGACATCGGCGCAACTGAGAACACCGAATTCGCCCCATCGCTTGACGTGGTTCCGCCGCATTCCTCCAAGCACGCGAACGGGGACGAAATCGTCAGGAATTGAGGCATCAGAATTGGCGAACACGGTCGGGGCAATCTCGACGAACGGCACCGCCTCAAGCTCGTCGAACGCGAGGAAGCCGATCCAATTCGCCAGGGCATCGCATTCCTTGACAGACAGCGCTCCGCGACTGACGGCCTCGAGCGGACCGCTGAGCCCGACCTGGCGACAGACCTCGTCACCAACTCCCGGTCCGAGGTGGCCTATCAGCGGGAGGTTCGAGGCCAAGGTTGCCATCATGTTGCCCGCGTCGGCTGCTGAAGCCGTGGCTCCAGTCACGCCTTCACCGTCCGGATACCGATGCACATGACGTCGCAGCGCGCGCAAGGGAATGGGCCGTCCCGCACCGCTCGATGCATTACAGGCCTTGCAACGCAGTCCGAATCAGAGAAGAACGCGCAGTAAAGAACTGATCAAACGAGTCGAATTCGTAGCCTGGTAGGTCGGTTGGGATGAGGTGTCGCTGACGGAACGCAAGCTCTCGCGTTTGAATCCAATCGTCGAAGGGGGTGGCATTCTTCGACAGGTTCTCGCTGTCGGTCAAGAGCTCAAGATTAGGAAGACAGTTGAACTTTGCCAGGAAGGATTGAATCCTGGCGTCGTCGTAGCCACGCGTGCGCAATGCCCCGATTCGGAACTCCGCCTGCGGGAAGATATGGTCTTCGTGAAAGATGGCGTCCCTCCAGTCGCGACCTGGATAGAGCAGTGAAAGCACGAGGTTGGTGTATCGACCCTGATACTGCTGCCCCACAAGGCGATTGACCTCGGCCTCGTTAAGGCTGGGCTCGATTCCAAGAGATTGATACAGGGCCGCCGCAGGGAACGGAGTTCGTGCGTCGGCTTCAACCAAGATGTCTCGCAGTCGAGTTAGGGTCGTATCCGACGAGGCGCCAAAAGCATTCTTCAGAGTGGCGAAGATGAACCACCGCCGAATTGCAACTTGGCTCTCTGCGTCTTCAGCCGAAGACGAAACATCGAAGCTTGGGTTTCGTCTCCGCATTATGTAGAACGCGATCGGGAGCAGGGCCAGCGGAGCCACAACGTTCTTGGACGTGAAGCCGAACCGCGCGATGAGCCGCACCGTCGTCGACAACGACTCCTTGATTGTCTCCCAATTGCCCTCGACTGCCTGAAGGTTCGTCAGCGTGAAGTTCTTGACCCTGTACTGGATCGGTAACGGCACCGTGAGATATAGGCATGCCTTGAGGACGAAATCCTTGCCGAAGCTGTAGCCCGTGCCGATACCGTTGAGCGCATCGGTCTGGTCGTGAATCGCGCTTCTAGCATCGACGCTCTTCCACTTTGCCGTCGCGGTCGCGAGCAGCAAGTCTGAGTACTCCAGCGTCACGCCGGCTGAATTGGCGCGCACGAACTCCTGTAGGACCTTGTCGTAGTCCTGGGACTTCTCCAGGTAGTAGTTGCCGACCAACGTCGTGTGGATTCGTGTGTGCAGTCGACCAATCAGCCGGTTGGCGTTTTCTCGCTGCTCATCTGGCAGACCCTCGAGTTCTGCCCTTACCGCCGCCTTAGCGTCCTCGGGGTCATCTGGATCGTCCAGGATTCTCCCAACCAGGTACCAGAGCTGCGGCTCGCTGCCGCTTGGCTCCGGCCCTTCCCTGAAGGCAAAGCCGTAGGTCAGCTCCTCGGGATTGTCCTCATTCGCCACGGGGGGCTTAAGGAGGTTCAGATAGAGGTACGTGGTTCGCCAGTTGTAATAGAAGTAGCGGTAGGAACCCCGCAAGCCGACGAAGAGTGACGTAATCCGTTGCTGGCCATCGAGAATCAGGGTTACGTCCTTGGTGATTCCTCGCATGTCCGCAGGGTCGTTATGCGGGGCATCCTCATCGAAATGCTGAACGAAGTTGTAGACGGGCCATTCATCTTTGTTCTTCTGATCGAGACGCCAGTAAAGGAACGAGCCGATTGGATAATCGGCCATGATGGAGTCGAACAGCCGCGCAATCCGGTCGGGCTTCCACACGAATTCCCGCTGGATCGCAGGCAAATATAGGTCGCGGTTGATATCATGAATGATGTCACTAACTCGAACAGCGGCGTAGTCCATGGGAATCCCTTCTAGGCCGGCAAGGTAGAACGGCTCGGGCCGCCATCACCATCAGGCGCCGCACCGACCGGGACGGACCTGTGCGGCCTGGCGATGGTGGCTAAGCCAATGAGTTCGATTGACGGGAACGTTCACAAGCACTCCCATCGGCTAGCCCACCCGCTCCGGGCACATCCGCGCGTAGTCGCACCAACCGCACGCCTTGGCCGACGGCGTCGCCGCGAAGTCGCCCGTCCGCATCCGCGCCACCCGCTCCAGGATCGCCGCCCGCGCCAGGTCCAGCTGCTCGTCCGTCCGGGTCGTGCTCATGCGGGTGGCCGACTCGGTGAAGTAGAGGGTCACCCGCTCGGGCGTGCCCAGGCCCAGGGCGTCGCGGCAGGCGAGCGCGTAGATGGAGAGCTGCAGGCTCTCGGTGACGTTCTTCTGCGACTCGACCTTGCCGGTCTTGTAGTCGATGACCTCGATGCCGCCGGACGGCAGCCGGTCGATCCGGTCGATGGATCCCGTAGACCACCACCGGTCGAGCATCCCCACCGGCGTCAAGGACGAGCTCGAAGGGCAGCTCCTCGTGGATCGCCTCGCCCAGGCTGCTGAGCTCGCCGTCCCAGAAGTTGTCCAGCAGCGTGTCCACGTGCCGCTGGTAGCGCTCCTCCGTCGTCTTGTCGCCGAAGTCGGTCGGCACCCAGTGCTCGCGGAAGAGCCGCTCCAGGTCGCGCGGGTCGGCGACGGCTCGCCGCGGGCCAGCCGCTCGCGGCGCTCCTTCGTGAACGCCTCGAAGGCCGCGTGCGCGGTGGACCCGAAGGCCCGCGCCCCTCCCGGCCGCTCCGGCTGGGGCATGCGGTAGACGTGGCCGAAGGCATAGCGCAGCGGGCAGGAGTCGTACTGATCGAACTGCGAGTAGCTGAACCTGGCCGGGCAGCGGCGCGACCTGCAGCAGGTTCGCGCCGGCGGCGGTGTCCAGGCCGATCTCGTGGAACGTCAGCGGGTCCAGGCCGGCCGCCCGCGCCTCGTCGGCGCCCATCGCCGCCGACCGCCCGACCGCGGCGAGCTGCTCCTCCAACCCCACGCGCGCCTCCGGCGTCTCGGGGTCGGCGGCCCTGGTCCCTTCCATGAGCCCGACCAGCTCGGTCGCGCGGAGCCGCAGCGCCAGCCGCCGCTCGCGCTTCGACGGCAGCGGCATGACCCGGCGCATGAGCGCCCGTGAGCGATCGAGCGGGGTCTCCTCTTCAGCCTCTTCGGCCTCGTCGAGCCCATCGCCCGGCGTCGGGACCGGCACCGGGCGGTGCCCGTCCGGTCGATGCGCAGCAGCTCCGGCCCCGCGCCTTCCAGCAGCTCGGCGATGAACAGCGACTGGCTCTTGGTCTTGCCCGGCGCCTGCGCGACCTGGGTCGTCAGCGTCAGGGTCTCCTGGGCGCGGGTCATGGCCACGTACAGGAGCCGCCGCTCCTCTTCCGTGTGGATGTCGCCCTCCGGGACGGCTTCGCGCAGCAGCTCGGTCGGGAAGTAGCCGCGCCAGCCCTCGCGCGTGGGCCACTCCCCTTCCAGGAGGCAGGGCACGAAGACGTGGCGGAACTCCAGGCCCTTGGCCTGGTAGACGGTCATGAGGCGGACGCCCTCGACGTCCTCCGTCAGCTCCACGCTGGTCGGCAGCTCGCCGCCCGCGTCCTGGTAGGCACCCAGGTAGTCGACGAACTCGGCCAGCGTGCCCGTGGGATGCACGGACTGCCAGTCGGCGGCGAAGCGCATGAAGCTGGCGATGTTGGCGACGATGCGATGGGCATCGGTCGTGTCGACGGCCATCATGTCCAGCACCTGGCCGCCCAGCTCCAGGTAGCGGTCCAGGATCGTCAGCGGGCCGTCGCGCCAGGCGCGCTCCTGCAGCTCGTCGAGGACGCCCAGCAGCCGGCGCAGCTTGGCCTGCGTGGCCGGGGCGACGGCGACGACCGCCGGCGCCTGGGTCGGGGCCGGCTCGTCGGCTTCGTCTGCGCGGTCCTCCGCGATCCGGCCCGAGCCCACGATCTCCCGCACCACCTGCAGGAGGTGACGGCGGTCGAACCGCGCCGTCCGCGCGACCCGCAGGATCTCCAGCGCATCCAGCCGCCACGGGCCGGCGGTCATCATCCGGGTCAGCGCGACGTCGTCCTCCGGGTCCGCGATGGCGCGGAGCCCCTGCTCCAGGTCGCGGATCTCCGGCGTCGCGAACAGCGACAGCCCGCCGACCACCGTGTACGGGATGTCCTCGTCGCGCAGGCGGGCGACCAGCGCCTCGCGATGCTTGTGCTTGCGGTAGAGGATGGCCACGTCCGACCAGCGCGGGTGCTCGCCAAGGCGCGCGCGGATGGCATCGACGATGGCCACCGCCTCGTCCTCCGGCCCGGCGCAGACGATCAGCTCCACCGACGGACCGACCTCGCGCTCCGTGCGCAGGCGCTTGTCCGGCTCGAAGCGGATCGCGTTGCGCCCGATCAGGCGGTTGGCGGCCGTCAGCACGTTCTCGATCGAGCGGAAGTTCTGCTCGATGCGCAGGCGCGGCGGCGGCCCGGGCGCTCGGCCGTCCGGGTCGTGGATGGGCGGTCGGGAGAAGCGCCGGTCGAACTCGGTGAAGGCGGCGAAGCTGGCGCCGCGGAAGCGGTAGATGGACTGGTCGTCGTCGCCCACGACCATCACGTTGTCGGGCCGGTCCGGCGTGCGGCCCAGCAGCTCGATCAGCTCGATCTGGGCGATGTTGGCGTCCTGGAACTCGTCCACCAGGATGTAGCGGAACTGCCGCTGCCAGCGGCGCAGGATGTTCGGGCGCGTCTTGAAGAGCTGCGTCGCGGCGGCGATCTGCTCGCCGAAGTCGAGGGCGCCCCTGGCCACCAGCGCGACCTGGTAGGCGCGATAGACGGCGGCGAGCTCCTGGAGCCGCATGACCTCCAGCGCCGCCCCGTCGCGGACGTAGGTGGCGGCCAGCTCGTCGATCTGGGCCTGAACCTCGGGGGGGAAGTGGCTTCGTGGGGTGGCGTGCCCGTGGCCGTCGAGATAGCGTCGGGCCTCGCGGTCGGCCGTCTTCTCCATGGCCTCGGGGTCGATGGCCCCGGCGGGTCTTTCCGAGGGCTTCCGCCCGCTCCTGGACGCGGATGCGCGCGTAGTCAGCGCGCACCTTGCGCGGGCCCGTCCAGCCGGCCCCCGGTCAGGAGCTGTGCGGCCACCGCGTCGTAGTCGCCGTACTGCGCCTCGAAGACGCGCCGCTCCTCCGCCACGAACACGTCGAAGCCGGCCGGGCGTGACCAGCTCGTCCTTGGCCCGGTTGATGAACGAGACGATCTCCTGGAGCTGCCACTCGCTGTGGTAGACGAGGGCGAGCGCCGGCTGCAGATCGCGCAGGAGCAGCAACTGGCCGACGCCGTCGAGGACGTCGGGGTTCGGCGGCATGCCCGCCTCCCCCGCCGAGTCCGACAGGATGCGGTGGCAGAAGCTGTGGAAGTTGCTGACGGTCATCCGGGCCCGCGTCGCCGGGCCGACCGCCTCGTCCAGCCGCGTCTCCAGCTCCCTGGCCGCCTTGACGTTGTAGGTCAGGACCAGGAGCTGCTCGGGCAGCAGCGGGCCGCTGAACGGGTGGTCCGGATTTGGCTGGGGTTGGGGTTCCGCGGGGAGCAGTCGGCCGTCGGCGTCGCGGCTGCCGGCGCCCTTCGTCTCGAGCAGCCAGCGGCAGCGCTCGACGATGACCCGCGTCTTGCCGGTCCCGGCGCCGGCGATCACGACGAGCGGCCCATCGCCGAACTCGACGATGCGCTCCTGCTCCGGCGTGAGCGGCGGGCGGGTCGGGCTAGGCGGCGTCAGGGTCAGCGTCATCGCCGTCTGCTTCCTGGTTGGGTCCCTCGAACTCGACCGTCACGCTGGTGAGCTCAGGGCCGTCGAACGTGCCGAAGACCGGGAACGAGCCGTCGCCGCCGAACTGTTGGAGCAACATCACCGGCTGGCCGGCGAGGGACGTGACTGCGCGGCTCGAGTCGGCGTCGATCACGGCCTGGTAGTCGACACCCGGGCGCCCGGTCTTCTGGCGCGGCAGGACGTAGGCCGGGTCCCCGACCAGCAGGGTCCCGCTGTCCACTTCCACGTAACCGAGAAGTCGTCGGTCGCTCATTCAGTTGCCCCGGACGCATCGACCGGCCAGCCAGGCACGTCGAGCTCGGTGGCCAACCGAAGGTGGGCCGAGGACTGCAGCATACGCCCCGGGTCGGGACCCGCCGTTGGATGCGCCCGGCCGGCACGGTGCTCATGCGGCGACCGCCGGTTCGGCCGTGTTGACCGTCTGCACCACGTGGCTTTCGGTCGCGATCCGGTCCAGGACCTCGACGAGGCGGGCCAGGTTGGCCGGATCCTGGAGGGCGGTGAGCGGGATGGTCGGCCAGCGGCTCAGCTGCCAGGACGGGATATCGACCCCCTCGATCTCGTTGAGCGCCAGGCGCAGTTCGTTGCGGCCGGCCTCCGTGTCGAACGGCGGCAGACGCATGCCGCCGAACTGGATGACGATGTCGCCGCGCGCCCGGGCAAGGCGATCGTGGGCTGCGACCCTTTGGGCGCGAGCTCCAGGTCGACCGGGAACCAGATCTGCGGTTCGGTCGTGCAGCCGTTGTTGGGGAACCGGGTGAGCGTCCGCGTGCGCACCCCGTCGGTGGCGGCCAGCTCGCGCTCCTTCTGGTCGGCCCAGTTGACGAGCTTCTCGATCACCTCGCGGGCCGCCGGACCGTGGCGCCGACCGATCTCCTCGGCGAACGACTCCTCGTCCCAGGTGTGCGCCGTCCGCTCCGGCGACAGGGCCAGGTCCAGCACGAGCGGGACATGGTCGGACAGTCCAGTCCCGACCACGGTCGGGTCGACGGACATGGCCGTCACCTGGCCGGCGAGGCCGGGCGAGACGAAGAGGTGGTCGAGCTCGGCGTTGCCCCAGGTCGCGATGTGGCCGCAGGTGCCGCCGTGGCCGCAGGAGCAGTCGGCCGGCGCCGGTGGCGGTTCGGCGACGAGCGTCTTCGCCTCCACGAGCCCGAGTGACAGGAGCGCTCCGATGACCGCGTCCGCGCGGGCGAGCTGCTTGGGGTCGCTGGTCGAGCGCGACACGTTGAGGTCGCCGCCCAGGATCACGCGGGCGCCGTAGGGCGAGTCGAACAGCGGCACGAGGTCGGCCACGACGCGCAGCATCGAGGACACGACCGATCCTTCGAAGACGCCGTAGACGCTGACGAGCGTGATGGGCTCGATGCCGGGGACGGTCAGGCGCGCGATCGCGACCGCGCCGGGGTTGGCGTTCTCCAGCAGGTAGCGCCGGCGCGACCACGGGATGCGCACGGATCGCAGCGGCTCGAGGGTGATGTTGGGGCCAAGGCGACGACCGCCGAGCCCCAGTTCCGATGGCCCGCCAGCTCGCCGTAGACGACGTGGTCCCGCTCGAGCTCGAGCGGCGGGACGGCCTCCTGGACCAGCGCGACCTGGACGCCCATCGCGGTTGCCAGGTACTCCCAGGCGGCACGCCGCGTATCGACCGGCAGCATCGGCTGGCGCCAGTGGTTCAGGTTCCACGTCGCGAGCCGCAGCGGTGTGAGCTCTGGCGGCAGGGACGCGCTCGGATGGGCTCACGTGTCGCGACCGAACGTGATGGCCGCCGCACCCTCGACCCGAGGTCCCCCGGCGTCCGCCCACTCGCGGCCGCACCGACGGCAGCGATAGGTCGGCGAGTCCGCCTCCACGATGCAGCCGCCCAGCACGATCCTGCCGCTGAACGAGGCGGCGACCATGTCGCCGGCCGGGTAGCCGTAGACGATGGGCACGGGATTGCGCTCGCCGCATCGCGGGCAGCGCAGGTCCGACTCGGGAGTCGTCTTCCCGCTTTCGGGTCGGTCGGTATTCGCCATGTCGTCGTTCCCTCTCATCGCGGATCCCCACGATCCGCGTTAGCGGCCCCGGTCCCGCCGCCGATCCCCGAACAGCAGGTACATGACGTACAGCAGGAGTCTGTGCATCAGCTGCATCCGGTCGGTGCGGGTCTCTGGTGACCGCTCACAGGGGCATCTTCTCGACCCGTTGTGCCAGCTTAGGTGGCACCATGGGCTGGGGGTTGTAGAAGGTGGCGAAAGCGACACGACCAAACCGCGTGAACCCCTTAGCGGGCTGCACCCGTGTTCTGATCGATGGCTCGAATCAACGGAGTTCGTCGAACGAGCCCGTACCCGACGATGTCTACGCCACGTCCCTTCGCCGGCTGTTCCCGCCCTCGATCGAGATCGTCGTCTTCTTCGACACGGACCCACCCGTGGGCCTTCCCACGGTCCGCCACGCGGGCGGGCTTAGCGTGGTTCATGCGAGAGCCGGGGGTGCCGACGACGCGATCGTCAAGCGCGTCGGGGAGGCACCGGATGGGACGCTCGTGGTCACCGATGACGCCGAGTTGCGATGGCGTGTCACCAGGCTCGGCGGCACGGCGGAGCGAAATGAGTGGCTGCGTCAGAAGCTCGAGCTCGGCCGTGGCATGGCCCCGTCCCTGGGGCAGCAAAGCGCTCAGGGGCTCCACGGAGCGGTCGGCGATCGCGAGCGGAGCGAAGGCGAGGATCGAGCGCCTTGGCGGCCAGGCAGGGGCGCGACATCCAAGCGGGGGCCATCCCGGCGGGAACCCAGGAACCGCCGGCCTGGCGCGTAAGCGCGGAACCAGGTCGTCGGCGACATATGGTACCGTGGGTGGCATGGAGAAGACGACCGTCTACCTGACAGCCGCGCAGAAGCACGCCCTCGCCCGAGCGGCAAAGGCCTCCGGTCGAAGTGAGGCTGATCTCATCCGCCAGGGGATCGACGCGATCACGAGCGGGAACCGGGCGGCGCGGCTCACGCTCCCGCTCTTCGAAAGCGGGCACCCGGATCTTGCCGAGCGCGTGGACGACTATCTCAACGGCTTCGGCGAACGGTGATCATCCTCGACACCAGCGGACTGCTCTCAGCGATCGACGGATCACAAACGCATCATCACGCAGCCGCCGCGGCGCTCCGCCAGGCGGAGGCGCCCCTGCTCCTGTCGCCCTTCGTGTTGGCCGAACTCGACTACCTGCTGGCAACACGCGTTTCGCGGCTTGCGGAGCAGGCGCTCCTCGGACAGGTGGCCGACGGTGTCTACCGGCTCGAGTCCTTCAGCCGTGACGACGTGGCGCGAGCGAACGAGATCATCGATCGATACGCCGACCTCGACCTCGGTCTGGCCGACGCGTCCCTGATCGTCCTGGCCGAGCGCCACGATCTGGTCGACCTGTTGACCCTCGACCAACGCCACTTCCGCTCCGTCCGTGGCCCCAGCGGGAAGCCGTTCAGGGTCCTACCAGCCGACCTGTGGGATCGGCCGGGCGCGCTCGGAGCGCCCGGGCCGTGGCGTAGCGTCCGGTTTCAGTCGTAGCGGACGCGGGGGTCGGCCACCGCGTACGCGATATCGGCCAGGATGTTGGCGCCCACCGTGATGATCGCGGTGATCACCAGGATGCCCATGAGCACCGGGTAGTCGAAGGCGTTGGTCGACTCGATGGAGAGGCGGCCCATGCCCGGCCAGCTGAAGATGGTCTCGGTCACGATGGCGCCGGTGAAGAGCAGCGGGATCTCCAGGCCGATGTTGGTGATGACCGGCAGGAGGGCGTTGCGCAGCGCGTGGCGATAGACGACGCCGCGCGGGGCGACACCCTTGGCCTTGGCCGTCTTGACGTAGTCCTGGTCGAGGGCGTCGAGCATGCTCGCCCGGATGAAGCGCGAGTCACCGGCGACACTGACGGTGACCAGCGTGATCACCGGCAGCACGAGGTGGCCGCCCAGGTCGGCCAGGACCTTCAGCGGTTGGGCGCCGAGCATCGTCCACCAGTCGGACGTGCCGAAGGGCGGGATCGTCCGCGTATCCCACATGCCCCCGACCGGGAACAGCTTGAGGGGCTCCTGGGTGAAGGCGAAGATCAGGAGTAACCCCAGGATGAAGGTGGGCAGGGCAAAGCCCACGTAGGTCACCACCGTGAAGATGGTGTCGAAGAGGCTGTACTTGCGGACGGCGGCGTAGACCCCGAGCAGGAAGGCCAGCGTGAGCTGGATGAGGAGGGCCGTTCCGGCCAGGAGCACGGTCGCCGGCAGCCGCTGGCCGATGACCGTGGCCACGGGCTCGCCGGTGGTGATGGAGAAGCCGAAGTCGCCGTGGAGCATGCCGTTGTCGCCGCCGCCAAGGAAGGCCGGCAGCGCGTTGATGATGGGCGGCTTGTCGGGGCCCATGACGCCCAGCCAGTAGAGGTACTGGATGGGGATGGGCTGGTCCAGGCCCCAGCGCGCCTCGAAGGCGGCGATCTGGGCCTGGGTGATCTTGGGGTTCTGCTCGAATTTCTGGGTCGGCCCACCGGGCGCCAGGTGGAGGATGGCGAAGGTCACCAGGGAGATGCCGAACAGGACGGGGATGGCGAGGAGGCATCGCCGGATCGCGTACTTGATCACCTTGCTGCATCCCTCCTTGGAGGTGCACGTCCCGTCCGATCCGCGGGGTCAGGCCGCGGCCGATCGCGCGTCTACCTTGCGGACGTCACCGAGGTATGGCGTTCCCCTTCGTTCGTGGGCTTGCGGGCCCCCGCAGCGGCCAGACGCTCAAGTTCAACCGTGGCGCCTCCTACGCCTGGAGCTTCATTGATCGCGATCGCCAGCTTTGCGGCAGCGGCCGCGTAGAAAGGGTGGGTCATGACGTCTCGGACAGCAGTTCGGATCGACGTCGGTCCCGACTCGCCGTCGAGCGCAAGGCCTGCCCCGAGCTGTTGGACCCGCGCCGCCAGAAACGGCTGATCCGCGGCCGGGTTCGGCAGGGCCACGACGGGCACGCCGTGGGCGAGCGACACGGCAACGGTCCCATGGCCGGCATGGGTGACGGTGAGCACCGCGCCATCGAGCACTGTGTGGTGCGGCACGAACGGAAGGATCGCGGCGTTGTCGGGGATCGACCCGAGGTCCATCGCTTGCGACGCTGAGACCAGCACTCGAACCGGCTCGTCAGCAAGACCCTCGAGCGTGTTACGGACCCGACCGCTTTGGTCCCACAGGCCGGTCGTGGTAAAGCTGACCAACACCAATGGACGGTCGTCGCCGGACGCCCAGGGGGATTCCCAGGGATCGTCAGGAAGCGCCTCGAAGACCGGCCCGAGGTAATGCACCGAGCCGTCCGCTGTTTCGGCCGCGGGATCAAGCGCGGGGATCGTGGTCACCAGGGTCGTATGGCCGGTCCAAGCCTCGGCCAGGTGGTCCAGCTGCGGCAGGCGGGCTGCCTCCCGCAGTCGGTTCGTCGCGCTCAGCCGCGCCGCTCCTGTGGGTGACTCGGGCGGTGGGACGAGCCCTGCGATGGCCGAATGGGCCAGGACAGCCATCGGCGCGGCAGTGCGAAGCGCTGTCGCGAGTGCACCCTGCATGCTGAAGTCGACGACGACAACGTCGGACGAGGTGGCAGCGAGGGCGTCCGGGATATCGTCGAGGTGTTCGGGGCTGGCCCACACGTTGGCCATGAGCCCGCTGGTGCGCTGGCCGGGATCGCTTGCGGCGTAGATATCGAACCCGCCCGTGCGACGCAACGCGGCGAATGGCAGGTGCCGGCTCTCAAAGCGTGTCCGCTGAACCTCGTACCCGATGAACACAACCTCATGACCGCGGGCGATCAGTCCCTGAGCGATCCCGACCGCCGGCGGCACGTTGCCGCCTCCGTCCCAGGTCACGAAGGCAAATCGTGTCATGTCATCCAACCTGCAGGATTCGGCGCACGAGGAATTGGACGCACGCCTCGGCGTCGTCCCTGCTTGTCCCCGCGTCGCGCCGGAGGAGCTTCCAGGTATAGACATCGCAGGCGATCACGAGTGCCTCGAGGACGAGTTCTCGGTCCTCGTTGCGTGCGAGTTGCGGTGCAAACTGGCGCCGCATCGATTCCCGGTGCGCCCGACGGCCCAGTTCGAGCGACCTGCGGAGCTCAGGAAGGACCTCTTCGTCCGCCAAGTTGCGGATGATGAAGTCGCCCATGTCCTCGTAGTGATCGAAGAGCGCCGAGACCGTCCCCGCAACGTCGCCCGGCGCTGCGGACTCCCGCTGCTCGAGGATGCGGTCTCGGAGTTGCGTCGACGCGGACGCCATCAGGGCGGACTTGCAGCCAAAGATGCGGAACACCGTCTGGACGGTGACCCCGGCCGCAGTTGCCACATCTTCAAGGCGGACCTCGGAGGCGCGGTGCCGCCACAACGCATCAACTGCAGCACCGAGGATTCTCTGGCGAGTCGCATCGGTCGTGTCGGCCCGAGCTCGCATCAAGTAGGGCCGCGTCGCTTTCATATGAGTGAAGACTAACATCAAATCTCCACACGCTTCACAGAATGCGCGCTCGATCGTGGCCGACCAGCGGCGGCCAGGTGATGCCGTCAGGGTCCGTCAGCCGCCGAGCGCCTCGGCGACGGCTGTGTTGACCGACAGCCGGCGGCCCGCGGCCCACGTCGCGGCTAACTCCGCTGCTCCGAGCGCTGCGCGCAGCAGGTCACGGGCGGGGTCCAGCTCGCCACGCTCGTGGGGCAGCAGCGCTGCCCCTGCGGTTTCGCGGAGACGCTCCGCGGCACCCAGCAGCCGGGCGGCTCGAGTGAACTCACCCTTGGCGACCGCGATGTAGGCGAACGCCTCGAGCTGGTTGGCGACCGCGCCCCGGTTGCCAACGTGCTGCCAGGCCACGAGCGTCTCGCGATAGAGCGGTTCCGACCCGAGCGGATCGCCCGTTCGCCGGACGGCGTGAGCGAGCTCGCTGCGCGCGATCAGCTCGAAGCGCCAGTCGCCGAGCGCCCGATAGCGCTCCGCCGCGTCGGTGAGCCGCGCCGCGGCATCCGCCAGCCGGCCCTGCAGGCCCGCGACCCAGCCGCGTGTGAGTGTCACGTACGCCTGCTCACTCGGATCCGCCGCACGAGCCGCGGCGTCGTCGGCGGCGTCGAGCATCGCGGCCGCGCCGCCTGGATCGTCACGCGCCAGGACGATCGCGAACGCTGCCTGGAGGTGGCTCACCCGCCACCAGTCGCCGATGGACGCGGCCACCGACAGGAACTCGTCGACGATGGGACGGGCCGCGGCGATCGTGCCGGTCACGGAGACGGCGCTGGCGAGCCCGTAGAGCGCATCCGCGAGCGCCACGGCGCTGTCCGACCGGCGCGCGGACCGGACGGCCGCCTCGCCCCACTCGATCCCGGACGCGCTCGTCTCCCACTCGATGGACGCGGTGGCGGCCGCGCCGAGAACGCGTGCCACCAGGGCATCCCGGCGCCCCGCCCCGGCCAGGTCCGGCGTCGGGAGCGAGGCGATCGCCACGCGTGCGCGTTCGATCCATTCGATCGCCTCGGGACCGGCCGAACGAAGCGCCCAGTACGGGCGGAGCGTCACGACCAGGTCCAGGGCCGCCTCGATCTCGGCCTCGAACGCCCACTCGAGAGCGGCGCGGACGTTGTCGAGCTCCGCGTCGAGGCGCGCGAGGACATCGAGCAGGTCCGGGCCGTGGAGCCGCCCGACCTCTGCGTGCGCAAGGCCACGAAACACCTCGAGGTGCGCGTGCCGCGCAGCGTCCACTTCGCCGGCCGCGAGCAGCTGGGCCATGGCGTACTGCCGGATCGTCTCCAGCACCCGATAGCGGGTGCTTGTCGCCGCGTGGTCGACGATCACGAGGGAGCGATCGACGAGGCGCGCCAGCCCGTCGAGGACCTCGAGCGCGGGGTCGACGTCGCCCGTCACCGCGTCGAAGCCGGCCGATAGCGCGGCAGCCGCATCGAGCGTCCAGCCGCCGGAGAACACGGCCATCCGTCGCAGCAGCTGGCGGTCCGGTTCGCCCAGCAAGTCCCAGCTCCAGTCCATCGCCGCCTGGAGGGTCTGCTGCCGAGGGGACGCGGTGCGCCGGCCGCCGGTCAGCAGCCGGAACCGGTCGCCGAGCCGCCGCGAGATGTCGTCGACGGAGAGGACGTTCACCCGCGCGGCGGCCAGCTCCAGGGCGAGTGGGATGCCGTCGAGGCGGCGGCAGATCTCGGCCACCACGGCGGCGTTCGCGGCGGACAGCTGGAACCCGGGCGCCACGGCCGACGCCCGCTGCACGAACAGCTTGACGGCGTCGACACGGAGGAGCTCCTCCGTGTCGGTCGCACGGGCCCCGGGGCCGGCACCGCCCGTTGCGGGCACCGGCAGCGGCGCGACCGAGAGGATCTGCTCGCCGGCCACCCCGAGAGGCTCACGACTCGACGCCAGGAGAGCCACCCTCGGGCAAGCCTGCAGCACCTCCTCCGCGAATTCGGCCGCGGCAGCGATCACGTGCTCGCAGTTGTCGATCGCGAGAAGGAGCGTCTTGGCGCGCAGGAAGTCGATCAGGGCGTCGAGCGCCGGCTGTCCGGGCGCCGGCCGGACGCCGAGTGCCCGGCACACCTCCGCCGGAAGGAGTGCCGGGTCCGCGATCGGCGCAAGTTCGACCAGCCAGACCCCGTCGCGGTTGGCGGGCGTGAGTTCAGCTGCCGCCCGGAGCATCAGGCGGGTCTTCCCCGTGCCACCGAGGCCGACGAGGGTCACGCAGCGATTTGACGCCAACAGCTCGTGGAGGTTAACCAGCTCACGCTCACGGCCGACGAACGAGGTCATCTGGACCGGCAGGTTCGTGTGCGAGGCCTCGAGCGAGCGGAGCGGCGGATGGTCGCGCGGCAGGTCCGGTGCGAGGACCTCATGGACACGCACCGGTCGGTCGAGGTCGCGCAGCCGGTGCTCGCCATGGTCGGCGAGATCGAACTCGCGGACATCGCTCTGGTCGAAGAGCAGGCGACTCGCCTCGGTGACCAGGATCTGGCCACCGTGGCCGATCGCGAGCAGCCGCGCCAGCTGGTTCAGTGGGGGTCCGAAGTAGTCGTTGCCGCGCGGCTGGACGGGCCCGCTGTTGACGGCCATCCGGACCCGCAACGGCCCGAGGTCGGCCCAACTCGACGCTGCGAGCCGGCGCTGCGCGTCGACGGCGGCGCGGACGGCCGCGGCCGCGTCGTCGAACACAGCCAGCACGCCGTCGCCGGTCGACTTCACGGTGGTGCCGCCGGCGGCCTCGATCGCTGCGTGCAGGATCGCATCGTGGCTGGCGAGCGCAGTCCGCATCGCGTCCGGATGCGCCTGCCACAGCCGCGTTGAGCCCTCGATGTCGGTCAGGAGGAAGGTCCTGACCGCGAGACCCCGACGATCCACAGCGGCTGGCTGCGAACTGTTCATCGGCCACACTCTTCCTAAGGCACGCAAGGGGCGCCCTCCAGCCTACGGTACAGCCAGGCGGGGTGCCGACGCATACCGGTGGAAAGCTGCCCGCCGCTGCATCACGTCATCGGAGGCAAGCCTGGCTCGATCTCGCCGTATCGCCCGAGGTCGTCCTCGCGCGTGGCTCCGCCGGCCACGCGCGGCACGACGAGCTCGAGCTGCCCGGCGGTCCCCAACGCGCCTCACGCGGCTTGAGAAGAACGGACCTCAGGGTGCCGTGAACATGAAGTTCGGCCCCAGGTCGTAGTTCAGGGCAGCGATCCCGTTGTCCTGCATCGTGTAGAACCAGTTGGGCTCCACCATCGTGCTCGTCTGTTCCAGGCCGCCCCCGCCGTTGCCGTCCATGGCGAGGTAGGTGATCGCCGGGTCCACGTCGGCCGCGACCAGCGTCGGCGAGGCGACGTAGTAGTCCGAAAGCGAGACCCAGGCGACGGAATAGTCATCGCTCGTGTTCAGCGTCATCGGGCTGGACAGGGTCACGTACCGGTAGACACCATGCGGGGTGTCAGTCGCGCTCACGGTGGCGACGGCGAGCTGGCTGTGCGTCGTGAGGTCGTACAGGGCGACCGGGACCGGCTTGAATTGCTCGGCTCCGTTCGTGAGGCTCGACAGGTTCGAGTCATACGCGCCGAGGGCCGTGACCGAGATGGCCTGATTCGCCGTGAACTCGAAGCCCTCCAGGTAGGTGCCCTGGGTGTAGTTGAAGCCACCGGTCCCCGAGACCGGGACGTTGAGCGCGATGCCGCCGGTGCCCGATGGCCCCGTCGATGAACCTCCGCATCCGATGACGAGAGCCCCGACGAGCAGGGTGGCCAGGGTTAGACGAAGGCGTCTGTTCATCGCGCCCTCCTGGGGGCAAGGGGAACCGGAGGACGAGGCACACCCGCGCGAGGTCGACGGCGACACCACAAACACCATCACGACAGCGCCTCTCGCGGTCCGGGTGAGGGTCGGCCCGGCTACCACGGCTGTCTAGAGGCGTTGGTCATGAGCCGTTGACTCGGAGGATCACAGGACCCCATTCGCCGATCCGTAGCGGGGTCGCGCAGCACGAGGTGATGCCAGCTTGACGTCTTAACGTTATAACGCCATAGTGGAACGGTGGCGGTCAAGAAGAAGGTCACCCTGTACGTCGACGGGGACGTGATGCGGGCGGCCCGGGTACGCGCAGCCCGGACTGACAAGCGCGACTCCGAGGTCGTGGAAGACGCCCTCCGCGCCTACCTCGGCTTTGATGTCCTGGCCGGCGTCTGGGCACGCAGTGACCTGAGCGAGGACGAGGCGATTCGCCTCGCCGTGAAGGAGACGCACGCCGCCCGAGCCGAGAAGCGTGCGCGCGGTTCTTGATACCAACGTCCTCGTTTCGGCGCTGATCAGCCCGGGCGGTTCGAGCGCGGCGCTCCTGCTCGAACTTCGCGCCGGCGCCTTCGAGCTCGTCGCCTCTCCGACGCTCCTGGGCGAGCTCCGCGAGGTCCTGGGGCGCGAGAAGTTCCGTCGCTACGTCACCCAGGCAGAAGTCCACGCCTACGTCGACCTCATCGGGCATGCAGCCACCCTCCTCGATGATCCCGTGCCGAGCGCTCGACCGCTCAGTGCCGATCCCGACGACGACAATCTCGTAGACCTCGCGCGCGCCGCCGAGGCCGATGTGCTCGTGTCGGGCGATGCGCACCTGCTCGAACTGCGCGATCGCCTGCCGGTCATGACCCCGGCCGAATTCTTGGCCAGGCTGGGCACCTAGCCCATTCGTCCCCCGCCTGCGAGGGATCGTGCATGGCCGGGGAGCAGGGACAGCGGATCAACGTGATCCTCGATGAAGAGCACGCCATCAAACTCAAGGACATGGCCGCGCGGATGTACCTCCAACCTGGCACCGTTGCTCGGTCGCTCCTCGCGCGCGCGATCGACCAAGTGGACTCGGAAGCCGACACGATCACGGCGATCCTCGACGCGATCCCGGGGTCATGGGAGCGAACGCAGGAAGGACTCGCGGACGCCCGAGCAGGCCGGGTCGTCCCACTTGACGAACTCTGATCCACCGTTGCCACGATCGTCGTCGCGCAACGCGCGCGGACGGATCTCGCCTATCTGATCGAGACCAGGCAGCTTCCCGGGGACACACGCCGTGACACGGAGGTCCCGCTGTCAGGTCGCCGGTCGAGCCTCGACGAAGCCGGCGGCGCTGAAGTCGCCGTCGAACGCCAACGCCTCCGTGAGCCGTTCTCGTCGCATCACGGCGAAGCTGGTGGCATCCACGAAGGAGTAGGCCAGCTCATCGTGGCGTCGCAGCCAGGCGCGCGCCTCGCGCTCGGTGGCTTCGTCGACGTGGATCACGGTGAGCCAATCGGCCGACTCGACCGCATCCAGGAAGGCGACCGCCGGCCGGTGTCCGTCGCGCCGGCGCAGGAACGTCCAGGTCTCGCCGACGACGTGGTTCGTCGTCAGGAGCGGTTGGCCGGGTGACCACAGGCGGGCGGCGACGTCGTGATGGGCATCACGCCGCAGTCGCAGGGCCACCCAGTAGGAGGTGTCGACGAACCTCACGAACCGTAGACGACGTCGTCGACGGGCGCTGAAGGGGCGTCGCTGCCGCCGATCCAGTCATGGAACGGATCGACCGGAGGCTTTGGTTCACCCAGTGATCCGCGGACGGCCTCGCGGATGAGGGCGGCCTTGGACGTGCGCACGCGACGCGCTTTGACGGCGAGGGCGTCGTCCAGCTCCTCGTCGATGTAGATCTGCAGGCGCTTCATATCTGGAGTATACATCTGTCAGCACCATATACAGCACCAACGACGGATCCAGAGGTCACTCAACGGGTCGTGAACCCCTCTGATGCTCGCCCGTCCAAAAGACCCAAAGCCTCCCCGCTGATGCGGTCGAAGTCATCAGGGTCAAACGAGTTTCTGCGCCAGCTCGGGCGGGGCGATGACGACCAGGTGTTCGCGGGCGCGTGAGGCGCCGACGTACAGCAGCTGGCCCAGACGCTCGTCATCGGGATCCACCTCCGCAAGGATGATGACCTCCCGGTCGAGGCCCTTGAAGCGGCGGATGGAGTCGCACAGGATCGTGCCGCGCGGCTGAGCCGGCACCTTGTCGAACGCAAGGCCAAGCGACTCGCCCGTCCGGGTGGCCGCGTTGGCGTTCCACAGGTCGATCCCGCCTTTGAAGCGACCGTGGTGCCAGATCGCGCTGGTGCGCAGCGACCCACCGAGTAGGACAGCCACCTGATCCTTTGGCACCTTCTCCGTGTGGACGATGTCCCGCAGGACCTGACCGACCGCCTCGACCGTCGCCTCCCCTGCCGCCGCCTCGATGATCACGGGCGCTCGACCCTCCTCGCGCATCGGCTCCGAGTGCAGGTCGCCGGTGTACCAGCGATAGGCGAAGGCGTGGATCGCGCCCGGGTTGCGGCAGTTGAGGTCGAGCGGGTATTCGTGCAACCCCAAACCGCCCGACACATCGGGCCGATAGAGCGCCTGCGCCGGGTCGTGGAAGACGTACAGGACGTCGTGTTCGGGGTCGTCGAGCAGCAGCTGCAGGGTCACAAGCCAATCTGCCGCGAAGTCCTGGCCCTCATCGATCACCAGGGCGTGCCATCGCCCACCGATGGTCTTCGTCGCGTCGGCCAGGGCGTGCGGCAGCGCGACGTCCCACCAGGCCTGGTCGGGTGGCTCGGGCTTGGGCGGCAATGTGTGGGCCTCGGTGCCAAGCCGCAGACACAGCTCGTGGAAGGTCGTGACCGTCAGCATCCCGGCCCCGATGAAGGGGGCCAGGTCGGGCTCGTCGGCGACCGCGCGCGCCAGCGGCTGGTTGAAGCAGACGCAGAGCGTCTTGTAGCCCTCCGAGGCGAGCTGCCGGGCCTTCTCGATCGCCACGAGCGTCTTGCCGCTGCCGGCGCCGCCCTCGATCGAGGCGCGACGCTCCCGCCGCAGGATCCGCAGGACGTCCAGCTGGTGCTGGGTGGGGGTGAGGAGCGCTCGCTCGCCCGCCTCGATGTCGCCGCGAAGGAGCGACCGAAGCTGGATCGTCGGCTCCAGGATCTCCCGGATCCTGGCTCGGTCCTGCTCGCTGAGCGGTCGATCTCGGGCGCCGTCGCCCGACCAGTAGCGGAAGATGCGGGCCAGGGCCCTGGCCGTGGTGGTCTGGTCGGTGAGGTCGGCGCGGTCGATGACCAGCTCGATCGGGGCGTCCGGCCCGAGCGTTTGGGCGCCCAGAGAATCGCGGTCCGTGTCCGGGAAGGCGACCGCATGGAGCATCCGCGGCTCGGGGCGGCCGCCCCAGCGGGGATCGGCGACGATCACGTCACCGATCGCGTGCGTACCCACCATCGCCTGGTGGAACGGGCTTTCGGGCAGGGGCCGGTTGCCGGCGAACCAGTGGCTAGACGCGTCGCGGGCGACCGTGCCGTCCTTGACCTCGATCGCCAGGAGTCCAAACTCGGGATGGACGACGAGCAGGTCCGTCTCCCCGTCGCGCGGCGGTCCACCGGGTCGCGTCGGCGCCAGCCAGTGGACGTTGGCGTAGACGTCCGCGTCGGGCGTCGCGTCCGCTTAAGCGCCGCACGCACCCGCGTCTCGACGAGGCGCTCTCCGGGGGTCACTTCGCCGGCCGCGCGCGTTCTTTCCGCAAGCAAACAGCTATCGGGCGTCCGCCGACGACGAACTCGGGCACCTGGCCAAGGATCAAGGTGATGCCGGAGGAAGCTCGGTGTTCGTACTGATCGTTGATCTCCGAACGTGTGACCGATCCGGTCGTGAGGACGCGCTCGATCGCCCACCGGAAGATTTCGATGTCGATGTGTTGGGTATGCCCAGTGGACGTGACCCTCGTAACTCCACCCCAGTCAGCACGGACGACGGTGTTGGACGCGCCGCTGCGGCGGGTCAAGGTCCTGCCCGCAAGGGGCATGACGGACCGAGCCCAAATCGTCTCGAAATCCAGTGCGCTGCTGGAATTGGGACGGGCGCCGCGCTGATCGCTTGGGCCAAGCCGCAGGACCCGGACACGGAGCTTGCTTGCGGCCGCCGCCGCGTCCGGAATCAGTTCACCGTCGGTGGCAAGCACCGCCCCGGTGCAGTCGAAGTAAGCGGCTACGCCGTGCAATTCGAAGATCTGCCTGCGGTTGACCGGTCGTGCGCCTGCATACATCTTCGCCTGCACCGCCAGCCGCTCATCTCCGCGCGCGGCGAAGAGGTCGACCCCCCAGTCGTTGGCCCCGCCCGTCAAGCGGATCGTGTAACCCTCCGCCTGGAGGGCGCGGGCGACTGCCTCCTCAAACTCCCGCGGGCTGCTCATTCCCGAGGCCGGATCCCAGGACCCAGCATCCGGTCGATCGCATTCCGCGTCGAGAACTGAGCCCGGAAGAAGAGTCGTTCGCCACCCGGATACGGCACAAACGACCACTCACGAGAGTCCGGGTGATACAGGATCTGGTATCCGCGGTGGATCGTCGATTGTCGAAATCGGACCCTATTCGTAGCTGAAGCTTCGTTGTCGGACGGCTGTGAGCCGGCTGGCGATGGCGACATGGGCGCCTCAGGGCTAGCTGATCGGCCTCACTTTACGACCCGCTCGGCCCAAGACGGGTGGGTCGCCCGAGTCTCGTGTGGGCCCCACTCACAGCGCGACCGCGTAGTCGCGCCACGCCGACTGCTCCGGCCGCGCGGCGAACAGGCGCCGGAGCCCATCGAGGATCGGCCCGAACTCGTCGGTGCGGAGCGTCCAGATGAGGACGCAGCCGGCGTGCGGGCGGCCAGCTTCGGCCCACTCGCGGAGCAAGGGCGCGAAGTCGCGGCTATTGCGCGTCATGAGGATCCGGCCCTCCGCGGCGGCGATGGCCAGCACCTCGGGGTCCGCCAGGCCCTCCCACTCCAGCCGCTCATCCAGCGCCACGACGTCGTGGCCGTCCTTCCGCAACGGCCCGGCGATGCGCCGACCCGACAGGTTGGCGTCGAGGAGTAGGCGCACCCCGCTAGTCGGATCTGTCGGCGCGTTCGATGAAGGGGTAGAGAGTCTCCAGGTCCTGGACCGGGCGACGGTTCTCGGCGACGGCTTCCGCGATCTCGTCGGGATAGGCGTCCCGGTAGGCCGACGCCAGACGCACCTGCCGCTCGGCCAGGTGCGTCTCGGCATGGAGCCGGTCGACCGTGCCGAGGTCCTCGAGCATCTGCACGATCTCCCAGACGTCGAGCCCCGAGCCGATGACCCAGGCTCGCCGGGCTGCGTCATCGCCGCGGAAGCCGATGCCCGGGAAGCGCCGCGTCCGGGCCGTCTCCTCGGTGAAGGCAGAAACGACCGCGCTCTTCGACCGACGTGTGCGCTTGGCCTCGGCGGCCACCACGAGATCAGTGGCGCGGTCGAGCCGGATGGAGATCGGGCCGCCGGTCCGACGGCTTGAGGCGAGGTCTTGGCGACGCATGGCGATAGTCTAGCGTACCGACATTACCGGGTAATCCTGCGGCACGTCCGGCTGGTTCGCCCGGAGGCGCTCGATCGAATGTGGTTGGCAAGCCCCTATCGGGACAGGACCCGATAGTCCGGCGAGGGTGCCTTCAAGACGCTTGGGTTGCCATGTATGCCCCGCTCGGCCACAGTGGACCGGTGGCGCGGTCATGAGCCAGCATCTGACGACCAGGGACAAAGAAGCCATCCGCAGGTCGGTGGTGGCCAGCAAGGGGATCCGCGACCCTCGGCTGTCGGCACAGCTGATCGCAGAGGACTACGTGGGTCGGATGCCGGCCAGTGTCAGCCCAGCGATCCGGGCTCAGGCGTTTGACTTCGCCGTCAAGGTCGTCCGCGACTACCGGGCCGAGTTGATGATGGACCTGCTGCCCGACGTGTAGCCGTCGCGCTTCTAACGGAAAGCGCCCGCCGCGGCCAGCGCGTAGTACACGATCAGGACCACCACGACGGCAGTCGCGGCCACCGCACCGAAGATGGCCAGTCGCTGCCAACCCGGGCGATCGTGCCACCACGCGGCTGCCGCCGACTCCTGTGAGTCCAGGACGGGACTTGGCTGCAAGCCCGCGAAGATCGCGTCGGTAACGTCGATGCCGCCACGCAGTGCTCGCTGGACGGCCCAGACGGTCCTGATCGGGCCGGCCGGGAAGCCCCACCAGCCGGCCACCAGGCTGATGACGACGTAGGGCAGCGCGCGCAGCCGCCGACTCTGACCGGGCCGGATGACGATGACACCCGACAGGCGCGTGAACGTTAGGACTACGACCGAGACGCAGACGGGATAGACGACCAGCCGGGCACCGTTCTGTACATCCGTGCGCCAAAGTGCGAGCTGCTGTGGCGTGGCAAGGGCGGGCGGTGGCACCGGCTGACCCTGAGCCACTGCACCTGCCGAGGCCGTGCTCCGACGCGGGGGTTCCGAGCGGCGCTCGAACGTCACCGTCCGGTACGTGCCGACCTCGCCCTGCGACGCGACCTCGTAGCCGTGCGCCTCAAGGATCGCCCTGTCGTCCTCCAGGTCCTCGGCCCCGTCGTTGGTGAGCGGATACGTTCGGCTCAACTGGTGCTCCGTCCAGCCGAAGGTGCGCCCCCGCAGCATGGTCTCCCGGGTATGGAGAGCACCAAGCCCGGTGTCCCGCGACTCAACCATTCGCTTGCATGACCGCCACTCCGCCCCCCAGTCACATCGGCGACCGATCGGTCAGCGCGGCCGGCAGCGTAGTCGGCCGCGACGCGCCGGGTCAACGGCCAACACCTCGTCATGGCTCTCGCCCATGGTGTCGTGACGCTGACGCGGCCGTGACCTTCGTACTACTGACGGCCCCGGACCTCAACGCCACGATGGCCACGATGGCCATGGGGCGGCGCACTGAAGACCGAGCGGATGTGGCGGCGGCGGTCGACCGTGCGGCAGCCGCGTTGGCAGCCACGCCAACTGAGACCCCCACGCTCTTCCCCACCAGCCTCTTCGAGGCGCACGGCGAACTTGGCGTGCCGACCGATCCGCTCCCCTTGCTCCGCTACTGGGCCGGCCTCGCCACCGGCGAGGTCGGTCGGATCCGCTATCGCTGGTCGATCTCGCCGGACATGTTCCATGCCCACCCGACGTTCATCGGCCCCAAGGAGTCGTGGGCGCCCTGGCGACCGCGCGATCGCGCGGCGATGGACGAGGATCCGTCCGCGTTCGGAATGCGCGTGCTCGTGCCGCTCGTCGTCACGTCCACCCTCGAGTGGCTCGGCGAACTCGCGGAGGGCGACGGTGAAGCCGCCGACCTGGCCCGCCGGTTCATCGCCGAGTCGCGCACGACTGCACGGCGCGATGCCGCCTTTTCCGTCCAGGAGCGCCACGCGTGGGGCGACACCTGGGCCCTCTGGTGCATGGCACGCCATCCGCATGTCCTGCGGCTCCTCCACCCGTTCGCTTTGGCTATCGCCGAGGCCTACGCCGACACGACCATCGAGGGCCATCGGGAGGCGGTCGTCGAGCGACGATTCCCGTTCGCGGGAGTGCCCTTGGTGTCGGCCTCCAGCCACCTGGCGGCTGGCCTGGTCGCGCTCGGTGCCCATCCCAAGCTGACCGGTACGCTCGCCACGTGGGTCCGCGGCCAGCAACATGGCGATGGCGGCTTCGGGGATAGCGACGGTCCATCTGACCTGCTCACCACGCTGGTGGCCGCGGACCTGTTGAGCGGCCTCGACCCGACGTGGGACCCCATGCCGACGGCGTGCTGGCTCGCCACGCAGCAGACGGCCGACGGCTGGTGGCGCGCCTACGGCCCCGAGGCGCCCTGGCTGACGCTGGCGATCTGGCAGTTCCTGCGCCAGTCGACCGAGCCGTTCCCGGCGCGCTTCCGGTGGCCCGAGATCGCGACGACCAACCGCGACCGCCGGACCGGCCTCGCCTGGTACGCCTACTACGCGGACATGGCCCGCCTGTGCCAGGAGGTGCCCGGCCTCGGCGACACGCCGATCGAAGTGGCCTTCCTGGACCTGGCTGGCTTCGGCGTCTTCAACAACCGCCACGGCATGGCCATGGGCGACGCCGTCCTGCGCGAGTTCGCTCAGGCCCTGGCCGAGATCCCCGGCACCATGGCCATCCGCGACGGTGGCGACGAGTTCCTTTCCCTGGGTGCGCCCGGTGGCACCGGGCTGGCGCAGGCGCTCGATGTCTTCCGCCGAGCCTGGCCCACCCGTCTGACCGCCAGGTTCGGTCCCGACGCGAAGGTGGCGCCGCGCATCCTCGTCACGAGGACCACTGGCGCCTACCTGGTCGAGGCCCGCGACGACCTGGGCCGGCGCATCGCCGAATTGAAGGTGGCCTACCCGCTCGAGCGCCTGCCGCCCGAGGGCATCCTTGTAGAGGTGAGCGGGTGAGCGCTGCACCCTGGCCCCGGATCTACTTCGTGCGTCACGGGGAGACACACTCGAATGCCGTGGGGCGCCTGCTGTCGCGGACCGACGAGCCGCTGAACCCCGCCGGCGAGGTACAGGCTCGCGACCTTGCCGTGGCGCTTCGCGAGGTCACCTGTGATCGGGCATTCTCGTCACCTCTTGCGCGGGCGTGGCGCACCGCTGAGATCGTCCTCGAAGGCCAACCTACAGCACCCTTCCTGACGCTCGACGAGCGCCTGGTCGAGATGGACTTCGGACCCTATGAGGGTTGGTCGGAGGCGGCTCTCGAGGCCGACCCGGTGGCGGTCACGCGTCGCCGCGACGGAGCCGAGCTGCCCGGTGTCGAAACGGAGGCCGCCGTCGAGGCTCGGGCGCGGGCGTTCTTCGCCGACCTGAATGACCTACCCGGGACGACCTTGGTGGTTGGGCACGGCCGCATGCTGCGCATCCTCATCGCGACCTGTGTCCTGGGGGTGCCCGCGTCCGCCTCACGCCACCTGCGCATGCGCAACTGCCGTCCGGCCATCGTCGAGCCGGGCCAGCACCCGCTGCTGCTGGGCTTCAACGTGGGCGCGGCCGCCGATGAGGCGCGGCGATGAAACCTACGGTGCGCACGGGTGCCGGCGTGCTGTCGACCCAGGACAACCCCGTTTACCCCGCCACGACGAACGAACGCGGCACGGTCGTGTCGAGCGCGCCGGGCACTGGCGGCAGCTACTCGCGCACGTACCTCGTGGCGGATGCGACGGCGGGTGTCCTCGCCGTTGTCGTGGGCCTGACCCAACCAACGTCGGCGGCGATCGGCGCACCGTTCGCGCTGGCCGGCCCGGCCGCTGCCGCGTTCGGCATCGCCTACTGGACCATCCTCGGCTTGATCGGGTCCTCGATGGTCGTCAAAGTCCGCAACGGCGCTGTTTGGGGATCGTGGTTCCCGTTCGTGGTGGCCGCCGCGGTGCTCGGCGGACCGCCTGCCGGGGTCGCGCTGGGGCTCATCGGTACGCTCGAGGTCCGCGAACTGCGCTATGTCAGGCCGACCCAGGTCGCAGTCAATCACTTCGAGGCCACGATCGCCGCCGTCGCGGCCGCATTCGCGGCGGCGGCGATCAGTGGCATCGCGACGTCACCAAGCACACCGACCGGGCTGGTCACGCTGATCGCGACCATCACCGCGGCGTTCGTCTACATGGTGCCCTCGACGGGACTCGCCTACATGGGGATCGCACGGAGGCAACGGCGTCGGCTGCTCGACGTCGCCCGCGAGCAGATCGGCATCGTGATCATGTTCACGCTGGTTGCGGCAGCAATGGCATGGGTGATGGTCGAGATGTATACGCGGGTGGCGTGGTGGAGCCCGATCGTCATCCTGGGACCGGTGCTCGCGTCGTGGCTTGCGCTGGATCGCGATGGGGCACGCTGGCAGGCAGACCACGACCAGTTGACGCGGCTCGCCAACCGAGCCCTCTTTGAACGGAGCCTCACCGCAGCGGAGCATCGCGCACGCCGCCAGGGTCATCCGTGTCTGCTTGTTCTGGTGGACCTTGATGGGTTCAAGAAGATCAACGATGAGTTTGGTCACGCCGCAGGGGATGCTGTGTTGCGGGAGGTTGGCGCGCGGCTCGCGGCAACGACGCGACGAGGCGATGTCGCGGCGCGCATCGGAGGTGATGAGTTCGCGTTGCTCATCGCGGGCGTTGCGGATGGAACCATCGCCGAGAAGGTCGCCGCACGAGTCCGATCGGACCTCATGGGTCCGATCTCGAGCGGGCCGGCCGACCTGTCCATCGGGGCCTCGATCGGCACGGCGGTCCTTACACGGGACAACCATGACGGCACTGTGATGATGGGCCTGGCTGATCGGGCCCTGTACGAGGATAAGCATCGGCATTCGACCCGCCCGATCGATGAAGCACGCGGCTCGGCGCAGCCCTCCGAAGCTGGGTGAGGCTGACCAAGGGATGACGTCACCACGCACGATGACGGTGGCCGCGAAAGGCGCGGCCGACTTCCGCGCGATTGCGCCGGCCCTTGCCGCTGCGCCGGCGGGCGCCCAGATCCGCGTTGGGCCCGGTGTCTATGAGGAGAAGCTCGTCATCGAACGTGACGTCGAGCTCGTCGCGGATGGCCCGCCGGAGTCGGTGCGCCTCACGTACGTCTCAGGGCCGCTGGCGGTCGCGTCGGGCACGGTCGTGCTGCGAGGCCTGACGCTGTGGCAGGGCCAGCCCCAAGCCAGCGGGTTGGGGCGGCTGGTCGGGCACCGCGACTCCGAGCACCCGGTACCTGCGCAGCGCGTGGAGCCTGTGGCGGCGGCGCTTCACATCCGAGGCGGGCGGGTTCGCGTCGAGGGGTGCTCGTTTGCGGCCGCGAACGGAGCGGGGGTGGGCGTGTTCGGGCCCGGGACGACCCTCGACATCTCGAGCAGCCGCTTCCGACGCGTCACCGCCGGTGTCGTGGTCCTCGACGGTGCGACGGCGAGGCTGGAAGACTGCGAGGTCAATGAGATCGCGATCGATGCGATCTGGGTCAGTCGACCCGGCAGCCGCCTGGAGGTCCGCAAGTCGCGCTTCGGTCCTGGGCCCGGCCAAGGGCTCTTCGTCGACTACGGCGCCACCGCGATCGCCGAGGACAACGTATTCGAGGCTCTCGGCGCGGGGATCTATGTCGACCGCCCCGACACCGAGGCCTTGATGCGACGCAACACGATCAGCCACTGCCTGAAGGTTGGCATCGGGATCGCCGAGAGGGCGCGAGCGGTGCTCGAGGGGAATTCGGTGTCGGGTTGCGCGATCGGCGTCATGGTCAACGGGGCGGGCACCGTCATCGAGGTGTCGGGCGGCCGGCTTGACGACAACCAGACCGGCCTTGGAGTCATCTCAGCCGCCTCTGTCGTCGCGACCGGCGTGAGCATCCACGGGGGTAGGGTGGGCGCCACCGTCGATGGGGCCGGTTCGCGACTCGATCTCCGCGATGGGTCCATCGACGGCACGACCGGTGTCGCGGCCAAAGCCAGCAATCAGGCGAGTCTGACCGTCGAGCGTTCCCGACTGGATGCCTGCGAGGGCGGGGTCCATGGCGAGTCCGCGGGGACGAGGGTAACCATCCGGGCGTCGACCGTGCATGGTCACCGCGGTACGGGGGTTTCCACCGCGAACCACGCCCACACGGTCGTCGAGGCTTGCGACATCTTTGACAACGCCTTCCCCGGCATCGTCGGGATGAGTGGCGCCACCGTGCACGCCTTCTCCAATCGCGTCCACGACAACCGCAGCAACGGCATCGCCCTGCGTGATGGCACCGACGGGATCGTCAAGGGCAACGAGGTGTGGGGCAACCAGATGCCGGCGATCACGATCGTCGGAGCGAGCACGCACGCGCAGGTCCGCGACAATGCCGTGCGCGACAACGCAACGCAGGGCATCTACGTCTATCAGGGTGCCTCGGCCGAGGTGTTGGACAACCGGATATCGGGCAACGGCGGCGCGGCTATCACGGTCTCGGACCTCGGCACGTCCGGGAACGTCCAGGGAAACGAGATCACTGGTGGCGGCAAAGGCGTGTGGGTCGCTGACGGTGCCACCGCCCGAGTCGACGGCAACCGGATCAAGGACACGTCGGCGCCCGGCATCTATGTCGACAACGGGGCTCGCGCCGAGGGCCATGGCAACCATGTCACGGGCGCCTCGATCGGCGTACTCATCGACCATGCCGGCGGGAACTTCGAGGCAAACGACCTTCGCGGCAACGCCGCGGGGAGCTGGTGCCTACTCAAGGGCAAGAAATGCCTTGTCTGAGCGGCAAACGACGGTGACAGGCACCGAGACCCCATCCTGCACGCCCGCCGATGACTTCGACGGCATCCGTGCGGCGGGTTCGGGCTTTGACGGCCGCGCGAGCGTATCCGCCCGCTCAGGCGTTCAGCCTCCAACCGGCGGCAGTACCACCCCCGGTTTAGTACTTTCGTCCCAGGGACGCGCCGCACCCATCTCGAGACGATTCGTCGGTGGTTGAGCAGGAGCGATGCGCTCCGGCCAACGCACCGGCCAGGCCGAGGTGCCCTCGGAGGCCGTGACCGACTCGGTTCCGGCTCATTCCGAGAAGTGCCTTTCGGCGCAGGTGGGGAAGCCGGTCGATGACGATCATCCCAGCGGTCGCACCTGGACATGCCCGACCCGGGCGTGACGCGTGACACGCAACCTCCGCGTCTACACGGCCCTCGAGATCATCCTTGCGTTCGGCGCCCTCGTCCTGGTCACGCTGGCCCTCCCGCTCGAGACCGCCGTCGGCCTCGACATCCCTCGCCTGTCCGCTGAGGTCAACCAGATCCTGGGGGTGGCCTTCTGGGTCGTGCTGGCCCTGGCCGGTTCGGCCCTCTTCGTGCAGCGTCCGGAAGGCGGCATCGTCACCCTGGACCTGCCCTTCGTCGTCGCAGCGACGATCCTCGGCGGACCCGTGGCCGGCGGGTGGGTCGCCATGGTGGGCAGCTTCGAGCTTCGCGAGCTGCGCCTGCCCTGGTATGGCGCGCTGGCCAACCACGCGATGGCGACGTTCCCGGCGATCGTCGCCGGCCTGCTGTGGCTCGACCTGGGCGGCTGGCTGCAGACCCTGGTGTCGTTCAGCCCGGCCGCGCAATACCTCGTCGCGGCGCTGGTGGCAGCGGCGGTCGTGGTGCTGCTTGGCAGCGCCCTGGCGATCGAGTCCCTCGCTCTGCGAACCGGTCGGTCGTTCCGAGACGTCGCCGGGGAGTTCGGCTTTGGCTACCGCGCGACGATGGCCGCCGAGGCGGTCGTGGCCTGGCTGATGATCATCGTGTACCTCGCCGTCGGGTGGTGGGCCCCGATCGTCGGCGTCATCGCCATCATCGCCATCTGGCGCGCCTACGGCGCCGATGCGGCCCAGCAGAACCTGACCCGCGACGCGATGACGGGCCTCCTGAACGCGGACGCGTTCGACCGCCGCGTGGAGGACGCGATGGGCCGCGCCGGTCGTCGCCGGAAGGCGAGCGTGGCCATCGTGCGCATCGACCTCAACGAGTTCCGACGGATCAACGACCGCTACGGTCGGGACGTGGGGGATGAGGTCCTGCGCCGCGCCGGACGGCGCATCAGGGGGGCCATCCGGACCTTCGATCTCGCCGCGCGCCTGGCCAAGGACGACTTCGTCGTGCTGCTGCTCGACGTCCCGGACGCGGCGGCGGCGGAGCGACTCGCCGGTCGGATCCACCGCGAGATCACGCGTCCGATCAACGCGACCGGGAACGGCCCCATCGAGATCGGCGCCTCCCTCGGCGTGGCCTTCGGAAGCGGCGAGCGACGCGAGCCTGGCAACGACACACCGGCCGCCCAGCCACTGCTCGGCCGGGCGACGCTCGCGCTGCGCCGGGCGCAACGCTCGGGTGGCGGCATCTACGTTGATGAGGAGGAGGACTGACGTGAAGGATCGGGAACGGATCCTGGAGCGGGCCGAGCGGGCCCTGGCCCAGCACGCGGCGGATGCCGGATCCATCGAGGATCCGCTCCTGCCGGCGACCCTGCGCTACCTGGACGCCGCTCATGGGGGTCAGCGCGATCGGAGCGCCGTGCTGCGCTGGTGGCCGACCCAGGCGCCCGGCGGCACGCGCAGTGACCGCCGCTTCCGCTGGGACGTCGTGTGGGACGGCTATCCGACACGCCGACGGACGTGGGCCCGCAACGAAGCCCAGGAGCGCACGCTCTGGCGGCCCCGCGAGAACGGCGAGCTGGAGCACGACCCGACCGCGTTCTCGGAGCGCCTCCTGCTCCCGATCGTCCTCACCGAGACGCTCGAATTCCTGGAGGAGATCGCCGCCGACGAACCAGCCCTGGCCGTCGAGGCGGTCCGGTTGCGCGACGAGGCCCTGCCGCTGATGGAGGACGACTTCGCCGAGTTCGTGGGGGCCGCCGATCCCTGGCGCGATACGTTCGCGCTGTGGCAGCTCACCCGCCACGCGCGCGCCCTCGAGCGCCTGGACCCCCTGGCCATCGCCACGGCCACACGCTATGCCACCCGGGCCCGCCGGGAGGGCGGCATCGTGCGTGGCGTGCGGTTCCCCTTCTTCGAGGCGCCGCTGCGATCGGCCTCCGCCCACCTCGCCGGGGCGCTATGGACGCTCGGCATCTACCCCACCCTCCTGCCGGACCTCGTCGGCTTCGCCGGCGCTGAGCAGCATCCCGACGGCGGCTGGGGCGACCCCGACCAGCCGTCCGATGTCCTGACCACGCTGGCCGTGGCCGACCTCCAGAGCCACCTGGACCCGAACTTCGACCCCGAGCCGGTCGTGCGGTTCTTCGCTCAGCACCAGGAGCCCGCGGGCTGGTGGCGTGCCCTCGATCCGGAGACACCATGGCTCACCGCCGAGGTCTGTCGCTGGCTCCGCGCGATCGATACCCCGTTCGCCGCGCGGTTCCGCTGGCCGCGTCTGGCCAAGTGGCAGCGCGATCGCAAGACCCAGCTGCCGCTCTTCGCCTTCTACCAGGACCTCGCGCGCGTGGCGGCGGAGCTGGAAGACCTTGGCCAGGCGCACGTCGAGGTCGCCTTCATCGATCTCGTCGGGTTCGGCGACTGGAACAAGGCGTACGGGCAGGAGTCGGGCGACCAGGTGCTGGCCGTCCTGGCGGAGGCGCTGCGCGCCATCCCCGACAGCCTCGTGGTGCGCGACGGCGGCGACGAGTTCCTGGTCATCGGGGCGCCGACCGGGCGCGACGTGCTGGCCGGGCGGATGGCGGCGTTCCTGCGTGCCTGGCCGGATCGGTTCCGGGCGGCCTTCGGTGAGGCCATCGCGGTGGTGCCGCCCCGCATGGCCATCCTCGACGGCCGGATGGACGCCGCGCTGGACATCCGGGAGCAGGCAGGTATCGAGGTCGGGCGAATGAAACTCGAGGCCGCGTCAACGCCGGCCTGAGCCAACCCAGGGAAGCAGCAAGGAGGAGGTCCAGGTGGCGATCGTGCGAGCCGGTCCCAACGAGTATCTGCTGGTCGGACGACGAGGCGTCCTGGAGAACCGCGGGTCGGCCGTGACGACCTACCTGCGTCCGGGCACGATCTACGTCCTGGTCCCGAGCACGAAGCAGGAGGCCGCCTTCGAGTTCACCCAGGAGACCAAGGACGGCGTCCCGCTGCGCTTCAAGGGCACCTTCATCTACCGCGTGGACGATCCGGCGGCCGCCGCGTCGATGTTCGACTTCACGGCCGGCAACGGCACCGCCCAGATCACCGCGCTGCTGACCCATGTCTGCTTCGGCGAACTGCGCCACGCGGTCTCCCACATGACGATGGTCGAGTGCATCGAACAGCGCAAGACGACCCTGAGTGGCGTCGTGAGCGCGGCCCTGGAGGCCACCATCCACGACGGCGGTGACACGTCCAGGGAGTGGGGCGTGCGGATCGAGGCCGCCCAGGTGGCCCAGGTCTTCATCGTCGACCCGACGCTCCGCCAGCAGCTGGAGGCGGAGGTCCGCAACGAGATCAAGCTCAAGGCCGACCAGTCGAACATGCATGCCCAGGAGCAGATCCAGCTCGCGGAGCTCGAGTCCCAGGGTCGCGTCCAGGAGCAGAAGCTGGCCGGCGACCAGGCCGCCCTCCGGCGCGAGGAGGAGCTGGAGCTCGCCCAGATCGCCCGCCAGCGTCGCGCCCGGACGGAGACCTTGACTACCGACCGCCAGGTCCTGGAGCTCGACCGGGAACGGCTGCACGCCCAGCTGGCCGCCGACCGCGACCGCGTGACCGCCGAGGCCCCGGTGCGGCTGCTGCGCCTCAAGACCGAGCGCGGCATCCTCACCGAGGAGCTCGCGGTGAGCGAGTTGCAGAACCAGGTCAAGGCGCTCGACGTCGAGCGCGACCTGCTGCCGTCGCGGGCCCAGCAGCATCTGCGGATGGCGATCCTGCCGCTGGAGCAGGCGCCGCAGATGGTCCAGGCCGCGTCCAGGGTGCTGCAAGGGACGAACCTGTCCATCTACGGGGAAGGCGGCCAACTGCTCGGTCAGCTCGCGCCGTTGTTCGAGTACCTCACACGCGCGCTCCAGACTGCGACCCAGGCGCCGGTCGAGCACGGCCCCAAGACGGCCGAGGAGGCCCCGGCGGCCGTGTCCTGATCCGCCCGCCGCAGGTGCGGTGAAGTGCGCTGAGGGTCGGTTAGCGCGGGTCGGCGGTGCTAGAGTTCGCCGCAGTTCAGCGTCCCGGAGGTTGGAGCGCGCCCGGGGGGACCACCGCCACGGTGCCGGCCGCGCCCGTGTTCGAGGCCTTGGCGTCCTTTGAGACAGTCCTTGCGCCTGCGCGCGGCCAGCGTGCACCTGGTCGCCGCGATCCGCGGCCTCAGGCGGCTCGTTGACCAGCGGTCCCTCCCCCTCTGGTTCCGCGTCTCCCTGAGCGTCTCGCTCCTCGTGGGCGTGTTCGCCGTGATCTGCCTGCCGCAGGTCCTTGGCGAGGGGAGCGCGAACCTGGAGGCCAACGGCGGCAGACGCGCGTTGACCGAGTGGCGCACGAGCCTCTACGGGAACCTGCTGCCGCGCCGGACGCTGTTCCAGGTCTACGCCAAGGCAGGCGAGGAGATCGCCCTGGGTTCCAGTGGCGTCGGGGTGGGGGCAGGTGACATCGTCGTGTGGACGCCCGGCCAGATCACGGCACCCCTGACCGTCGCCCTGCCCGCCCCTGCCTTCACCTGCTCGGGGTCGCAGCCCGGTACCGGCGCCTTGACCACGCCGGCGCAGGAGGCAGCCGGACCGCTGCCGGCCAGCGGCGGCTACACGCCCTGCCTCTACACGCCCGCCTCGACCGGCGTCTACGACGTCGCCTTCTACGGCCCCGCGGGCGGCGGCAGCGATGTCGACGGGACGGCTGGCACCATCGACGCGCCGGCCATCGATGCGACCCAGGCCAGCGGCGTCTCCATGTGGGACATCACGGTGCGACCCATCGCCGACCCCGGCGCGCCGATCAGCGGACGGGTGTTCACCGACTACCTGGCCCAGATCACCGGCGGCAACGGCGCCACCTACCAGGTGGAGTCGAGCCTGTGGGCCGTCACGACGGACGGCTTCCAGTACCGCATCGACCTGCGCGGCCTGGATCCCAACGGCTTCATCCTCTACGGCAACACGGTGGGCTTCCTTGATCCGGACGGGGCGACGCCGCTCTACCACGACCTCGTCGCCGACATCAATCCGCTGACGAACATCGAGGGCGGGGCGCAGCTCGCGCCGCCGACCGGGAAGCTCTTCTTCGCGCCGCCGGCCGGCGACCTGCCGGCGTCGATCGTCCCGACACCGGTGGTGCCCACCGTGAACTCGATCACCTTCCAGGGCACGGCCGGCGTCGTGAGCGGCGTCCCTGGCTCGGTCTTCAGCACCGGCGGCAACATCGTGTTCGACGGCAACATCGGGGGCATCGCCGACATCGTCATCGTGCCGAACCCGGGCGGGGCGGGCGGTTGCGCCAGCGCCACCTTCGATCCCACCCTGCCCGCGAATCGATCGCTGGTCCGGGTCGTGGCGGGAGGTGTCCAGAACATCGCGTGGGACGGCAAGGACAACAGCGGCGCCTTCATGCCGGCGTCGTGGACGGGCAATGGTGGCGATGGCTACTGCTTCAGCGCCACGCTGCACGCGGGCGAGTTCCACTTCCCCCTGCTGGATGCCGAGAACAGCGTCCTCGGCGGGCCCACGATCACCCTGCTCAACCCGCCGGGCGGCAGCTGTCCGTTCGCGAGCTGCAGCACGGCCTTCTTCGACGACCGCGGCTACAAGACCACGACCGGTGCCACCGTCGGGACGGTCGGCTCGGTCCTCGCCGGCAACGCCCCTCCCCCGGCGCCCGACTTCAGCGACACCGGCTTCGACACCACCTCGACCACCATCCGGGCCTACGGTGACGACTCCGCCAGCGGCTTCGGCAACCAGAAGGGCCTGGACCTCTGGACGTACTTCCCGAGCCAGGATGTCGTCGGGCAGCTGTACATCGTGCCCCAGGGCGCATCCGACCTGGCCATCACCAAGACCCACGTGGGCGACTTCACGGTCGGGGTGGACGGGGTCTACACCCTGACCGTCCAGAACGTGGGCAGCGGCACGCTTGCCGGTGACATCACCGTGGACGATCCCGTACCGGCCGGGTTGGACGTGCTCTCAGCCGCGGGTACGGGGTGGAGCTGCGGGGTGGCCGGCCAGGACGTCACCTGCACCATCACCCCGGCGGGCGGCCTGGCCTCCGGGGCGAGTCTCGCGCCGATCTCCGTGACGGTCGATCCGATGCCGGCCGCCGTGCCCAGCGTGACCAACACGGCGACCGTCGCGAACGACAACGACGTGAACCCGGACAACGACTCGTCGAGCAGCGTGACCGGGGTCCTGTTCGTGGCCGACCTGGCGGTCACGAAGAGCGACGGCATCACCACGGTCGACGCCGGCAGCTCGACCACCTACACGGTGACCGTCACGAACAACGGCCCGAGCCCGGTCACCGGCGCGATCCTGGCCGATCCGGCCGTGGCCGGCCTGACCAAGACGGCCGTGGCCTGTGCCCCGACGCCCGGCCAGTGCGTGACCCCGCCCAGCGTGGCCCAACTCCAGGGTGGCGCGTTCGCCCTTCCCGCGCTCGCTGCCGGCCAGACCTACGCGCTGAGCGTGACCGCCGCCGTGACCGCCGCCTCGGGTAGCGTCACCAACGGCGCCACGGTCGCTGCCCCGGCTGGGCCGACCGACCCGGACGGCGCCAACGATAGCGCCTCCGACACCGACACGGTCAACCCGGTCGTGACCCCCGGGCTCACCCTCGCCAAGACCGCGGATCCGACGACGTACATGACCGCCGGCGACGTCATCACGTACACGTACCTGCTCACCAACAGCGGGAACGTCGCGCTGAGCGGGCCATTCACGGTGGCTGACGACAAGGCGACGGTGACATGTCCGGCCGCCCCGAGCCTCGCGGTCGGCGATTCGATCACCTGCACCGCGACCTACACGATCACTGGCGCCGACGTGACCGTCGGCAGCGTCACGAACGTCGCGACCGCGTCATCGGCCGACGAAGTAACCTCGAACGAGGACAGCGCCACCGTCCGCCTGGCGGAGTCGGTGCCGACCCCGACGCCGACCGCCACCGCGGCGCCGACATCCGCGAGGTCACTGCCCCCCACCAGCACGCTCACGCTGGGCTCCAGCACTCCAGGGACCAACTGGCCCGAGCTCTTCGCGATCATGACCGGCATCCTTGCCGCTGCGCTCGTCCTCACCGCGGCCCGGATGAGGCGGCGTGACTAGGTCCCTGGCGGCGTCAGTCCGCAGTCGGGCGTGGTGCAGAGCTGGAGGCCCATCTCGGCCAGGCCTTCGGCGAGTGGCGTGAAGCCGAGCGAGCCGCCGAAGCTGCGGCTCGTCACGCCCGCGGGCAGTCCGCGCACGAGGACCGCCCCGCCCGAGTCGCCGATGTCGACCTGGATGGGCGAGGCGATCATGCACGGGAAGTAGGCCCCGTCCTCGTTCGCCGGGTACAGGTTCTGGCCCTTGTCGGTGACCGTGCCGCTGCGGTAGTAGTCGCGTCCGTCGATCTCCACCTGGTCACCGACGGCGATCTCGGCGCAGGTGAGCGGCTCCGTGCCGGGCGAGATGACGCGGTAACCGGCCGTGCCAAGGTCGACCACGTTGAGGTGCCCCCACGGGATCTGGTCGGTGGCCACGACGAGGTAGTTCATGTCGGAGGCGGCACACGTGTGGCCGGGGTACGGACAGGTCGCGTCGCGGGCCGGCGAGCTGAAGACGCCGCGCTTCGTCCCCGCAGAGTCATAGGCCACCGTGCCGGGGTCCGTGCAGTGGCCGCTGGAGGTGAGCACGATCGTCGAGCCCAGGCGAGCGTAGAAGCCGCCGGCGCAGGCGCCCCAGATCTCCTGGCCGGCGAGAACGGGCGGGGCGTACACGGGGGTCGTCCGGTGCGGCGTCGTCACGGCGCGCACGACAAAAGCCCCCGCGACCACGGTGAGCAGCGCCAGGAGCGTCACCGTCACGAGGCGGACCGGGCGCATCTGCGTCCGGCCCTTAGCCACTGCGATCGATGTCATCGTTCCCCCATCCCTGGATTGAGCATGTAAGCCGGGGCGAATGGTGCGGCGATCAGATGCGCGCCGCCCTCCCCCGCTGGTACCCATCAGGGCAGGCGTTCGGACGTCCGTCCGTGACCTACTCGCGGCGAACTAGTACGTCCGTGCTAGCCCGGGGGTCGGACGGGGAGCGCATCCTGCCAGCGGGATGATCCGGTCCGCTGCCAGCCACCGATGGCTCCCGGCGGCGACTGCCGCCGCAGGCGCCAGCTTGCTCCTGCTCGGCGTGCTGCACGGTCATCCGGTCCTGGCCGCCGGCGACAGCTCGACCATCACGGTCACCTCGAGTGCCCCGACCGCAGATTTCGGCACCGACGTGCAGTTCAGCGCCCAGGTGGCGGGCCTGGATGGTCCGGGCACCGGGACCGTCGACTTCTTCATCGACGGCGTCGACGTGGCGCCGGGTGTCGCCCTCGACAGCGGGACGGGATCGGCGACGTTCGACACGACCACGCTGTCGGCGGGCACCCATACGGTCGGGGTCGCCTACTCCGGCGACGGCGACTACGCCGCGGGTTCGGGGACGCTTTCACCCGATCAGATCGTCGATAACGCGCCGACAACGACCGTCGTCACGAGTGACATCCACCCTTCGTCGTCGGGGCAGTCGGTGACGTTCACCGCGACCGTCAGCAGTGCTGGCGGCACGCCCATCGGCACGGTCGACTTCACCGACGAAGGTGCTGACCTCGGGACGGCGACGTTGGACGGGTCCGGGACCGCGTCGATCACGGCATCGCTCGGGCTGCCTTCGTACCACCACGTCAGCGCGATGTACGAGGGGGACACGTACTTCAACGGCAGCACCTCGCCTGTCTTGACCCAGATCGTGCTTCCGGCGCTCACGACCGTCCTGGTGAGCTCCATGCCAATCTCGGTCACGGGTCAGGCGTATGACGTCTCTGTCACGGTCTCCGCGGTCGCGCCGGGTGGCGGCACGCCCATGGGTGCGGTGACCGTCAGCGACGGGACGGGCGCCAGCTGCGGCATCTGGATGTCGGTCGTCCCCAGCGGCTCGTGTTCGCTCGTCTCGACCACCGCAGGCCCCAAGACGATCACGGCGTCATACGGCGGTTGGTTTCCGGTCACGGGGACTACTTCGGTCCGAGCTCAGGCACGACCGCGCATCTCGTGAACCCTGCCGCCACCACCGTGACTGTCACGAGCAACGAGAACCCGTCCCTTTACGGCCAGAGTGTGGACTTCACCGCGACGGTCGCGGCCGTGGCGCCCGGGACCGGCACGCCCACAGGCACCGTGACGTTCATGGATGGGACGACGGTGCTCGGCACGTGGCCGCTGATCTCTCCTGGTGTGGCGTTCGTCACAAGCAGTTTCTCCAGCCTCGGCACCCACTCCATCACCGGCGTGTACAACGGGGACGTGAACTACGCGGGGGCCACGTCGCCTCCCCATGCGCAGGTCGTCTGGCCGGCAGTAACCCTGACGACGGTCGCGCGCACGGCGGGCGCTGACCCGTCGACGTACGGGCAAAGCCTGACGTTCACCGCGTCTGTGGTGGACTTCGACTCGGACACACCGACAGGCACTGTCCAGTTCAAGGACGGCGCACTTGTGATCGGATCGAGCCCGCTCGACGGATCTGGCGAGGCGTACCTGACGACCTCCGCCCTCGCGGCCGGGACCGCGCAGCATCACCGCGGTCTACGAAGGCGATACCGACTTCTCGGCGGCACGTCGGCGCCGATCTCCGCAGACCGTCGACCAGGCACCGCTCACCGTCACGGCGCAGGACGCGACTCAGCGCCTACGGGGCGCTGAATCCAGTCCTCACGGCGGGCTACGGCGGCTTCGTGAACGGCGAGAACGCGACACCGCCGACCTCACCGGCGCACCCGCATGCACGACGACAGCCGTGCCCACCAGCACGGTATCCGGCGGCCCGTATCCGTCACCTGCGCCGTCGGCACCCTCGCGTCGAACGACTACTCGTTCGATTTCTTCCCCGGGCAGCTGACCGTGACCAAGGCGGCTTCGACGATCATCGTGACCAGTGACCACGACCCGTCGGTCGCCGGCCAGTCCGTCACCTTCACGGCGACCCTCGGCGGTTTCGGCGGCGGCTCCGTCAGCGGGATCGTGGACTTCATCGTCGATGGCGGCACCCCACAGGCCGAGCCAATCAGCGGCGACCACGCCACGTACGCCACGGCCGCCCTGGCCGCCGGGGTTCACACGATCGAGGCGGACTACGACGGGGACGCGAATCTCATCGGTTCCACCGGCACGCTTGCCAGCGGACAGGCGGTCGGTGTCTCCACCTTCCGACTGGCGGGCAGTGACCGCTATGCCACCGGGGCCGCGATCGTGACCGGCAACTACGGCCCCGATGTCCCGTTCGTCTACGTGGCAAGTGGCGCGAACTTCCCGGACGGGCTTGCGGGCGCTGCGGCGGCCGCCTTCCGGCACGCGCCACTCGTGCTCCTCGGTGGCCAGGCGGCTTCGATCTCGCCGACCGTCGATGCCGAGCTCCGGAGCGTGGTCGGGCCGGACACGCACATCCTGGTGCTTGGCGGTCCGGCATCGGTGAGCGCCCACCTGTTCGGGTCGTTGGGAGGCTACGGGGCAGGCAGCATCACCCGGCTCGGCGGCGCCGACCGCTACGCCACCGCCATCCGGGTCTCTCAGGACGCGTATCCTGGCGTGCCCGTCAGCGGCAGCGTGTTCATCGCCAGCGGCCTGGCGTTCCCCGATGCGCTGTCGGCGGCCGGTATCGCGGGCCGACTGGGGGCGCCGCTCATCCTGGTGCCCGGCAACCTTGCCAACCTGAACAGCTTCCCCGGGATCCTCACCGAGCTGTCGCGCCTCGGCCCGTCGCAGGTCTACATCGCCGGCGGAACGGCCGCCGTCTCGGCCGGCATCGCGAGCCAGATCGCCACGCTCCTCAGCGTGACGCCGGTGCGCTTCGCCGGCGCGAACCGCTACCAGACGGCGACCGCGATGACCGACTTCTTCTTCGGCACCGTCTCCGGGACACCGGTCGCTCCGTTCAGCGGCCCGCCGGTCACCACGGTGTACGTCGCGTCGGGCCTGAACTTCCCCGATGCGCTCGCCGGCGCGGCCCTGGCCGGTGAGCATGGTGCGCCGCTGTTACTCGTCCCTGGGGCCGCCTTGAGCGTCGACGGCGTCGTGGTCGGCGGCCATCAGGTCATCCGCGAGGAGCTGCTCGGGCTCGAACCGCACCTGATCGTCATCTTCGGCGGGACCGGAGCGGTCTCCGACGGCATCTTCACCGAGCTCGAGGGCATCCCGCGCAGCTGAACCCGCGCGCGGGCGCACATGCCCGCAGGGCAGCTTTGCTGCCGCCCCCTTGACGGGCGGCTGTAGACCGATAGAAGCGGTCCGACGCGCAGTTCGTCGGGTGGGGCTCGCGGGCTCCAGGGTCGAACTCCGGGAAGGGATACATGGGCAGCAGGTCGGGTTTCATCTGCAACGCGTGCGGGGCACGCTTCAACGTCAGCAGCGGCGGGGGGTTCTACTTCGACCTGCTCCATTGCGATGCGTGCGGCGCGGACCGCAGCATCGGGCATCGGGAGCTGGGCGATATCCACCTTCGATTCGTGAAAGGCCTGCCGGGCCCGTACGCAGTCGTCAGGTCCGCGGTGGACCGCCAGATCCAGCGGGAGTTCCAAGGCGAGCCGGTCGCCCGCGAGGAGTACCACACGCTGGCCGAGGCGACCCTGGAGCCCTGCGCCTGCGGCGGCCGCTTCCGCTACGACGCGTCACCCCGCTGTCCGGCATGCCACTCCCTGCCGGACCAGTGGGAGCACGACCCGACAGCCCCCGGCATGATGTATGACTGACCACACCTCGCGGCTCAGCCCGAGCGTGGAGCCCCCGGGTCAGGGCCAGGATCCGGTTGGTCCGGCCCAGCCAGGGGCTCGACCGGGACGGTGGGCCCGGGCTCGGCCATCGGCATCGCCAGCAGCGGATCCGCAGACGGTTCCGTCGGTGTGGCCTCGGCGACAGCCGCCTCGGATGTGACGGCCACCGCGGCCGGTCGCCTGCGCCTGCGCAGCAGGAAGAACGAACCACCGAGGACGAGTACGACCACCACCGTGCCGCCGCCCAGCCTGATCAGGCCGGCGTTCGCCGCGCCCTGGAGCACGTCGGTGAGCTGCGCAGCATCCGTGCGCGCTCCCTGGGAATCGCCGACCGAGATCGCGTGGACCCCGGCCTTGGTCATCGCGGCGAGGTCCGTGCCCATGAGACCGACGCTCTCGACCGGCCCGCGCGCCTCCGCTGCACTCGTGTCGGCGGTCGCCACGACCTTGGCGGCCGCCAGCTGGTCCTGGGCGACCTGCTGCACCGCCTTCAGGTCGGCCAGCGACGAGGCCGCCTCGAACTTCGTCTTGACGGTGCCGGCCATGCCGTTCGCCCCCGGCAGGGCCTGGTCCGTCTGCTCCGCGAGGCTGCGGATCGACGTGGCGACCTGGAGGGCCGCGGTGGCATCACTGAAGCGCCAGTTCGACATGGCCTTGCTGATGAAGGTCGGCATCGACCAGTCGGCCGCCGCGTCGGCGAACGCGTGATACGCCGCCCTCGCCGCGGTGCGGGCGGCGAGCTCGGTCGCGTCCGTGTCGACGCCGAAACGCGTCATGAGTGACTGGCCCAGGGTCGGGTCGGCCGCGGCCGGGACCATCGCCACCTCGTCCACGATATCCAGCCACTGGCGCCACGTGAGCGGCCCGGCGGGCAGGCGATCCGGCGAGTCACTCATGTACGGGACCTTGCGGTCGAGCATGTATTGGACGGCCGCCCGCATGTTGGCCGTCCCGGCGGCGTTGGCCAGCTGGGTCACGACGTAGCAGGAGGCGGCGTAGTCGTACTGGACCACGGACAGCTGGGCATCCGTGGCCTTCGGACCCAGGTAGACCCAGTTCTCGATGTTCGGTGTCGTGGTCCCAGGGCTCGTCCCTGGGTCAGTGCAGGCCGGGACACCGGCCCCCACGGACGTGGCTGCCCACTCGGCGTAGCCCTCGGAGAGCCAGACATCACTGAACAGCGAGGAGTTGAACCAATCGTGGGCCAGCTCGTGCGGGACCGTGTCGAGCTGCGAGAGGTCCTCGTCGACGTTGGCGACCATCGTCGACGGGTCGAAGTCACCGACGTAGTCCCCCAGGGTGTTGGAGGACGTTTCTCGGACGGTGATCGGACCGCTGCCGGGCAGCGGCCGGCCGATCAGCGCCTCCAGGCCGTCCAGCGACGACTTCGCCTGGGCCTGGACGGAGGTGAACCACGTCGGGTCCTCCGGCCATGCCTCCACGATCACGGAGCGCCCATCGGACGCGGTCACGGTGGCCCGTTGATAGGCCGCCTCGTCGGTCCCGTCGAGGCAGACGTAGAAGTCCAGCGAATCGCTCAACGACCCGCTGCGGTAGACGGTGCTGGTGCCCGACGTGCTCTGCGTGACCGAGTCACCGGTCGTCTCGAAGTCGAAACCCTGCGGCACGATGACCGTGATCGACCCACCCTGCGGGCCGTTCCCGGTCGCGCAGAACGAGGCGTACGCCTTCCCGGCCCTGACGGTGTCCCCGCTGCGCGGCTTGCCGCCCAGGAGCTGGTAGGTGACGTGCAGGGTCCGCACCTGAGCGTAGTAGGTCCGCGCGAAGGTCAGCTTGACGAGGCGGAAGCCGGATTGGTGCTTCTCGGTCGCGGTCGAGACGGTGCCGCTGTTGGCCTTGATGGCGAGATGCTGCGCCGCATCCTCGACCCAGATCTCCGCGGTGTTGACGTAGTACTTGGTCGTGGTCGTGCAGGTGGCCATGACCGGGATGTAGCCGTAGTACGGGTCCCAGACGTACTGGAAGCACGGGACGCTCGTGCTCGTGCTGGGGACGTGGTTCTCCACACGGACGTCGATGGTGACCTGCACGAGGTCCTTGGCCGGCACGAGTTGGTAGGTGGTCGCGGCGGTCTCGACGATGCCCGTGCTGGCCGCGTCCGTGGCATGCGGCGCCAGGAACGTCGCCAGGGCGACCAGCATCCCGACCGCAAGGATCCGATGCAGGAGTGTCGACTTCCGAGCCACGTTTCCCCAGGGCAGGGGTTCAGGCCGCGAGCATCGTATCCCTCGGAGCCTGGCGTAATCGGTCGGAAGTCCTGGGTCCGGTCGCATCGGTGGCCGACAGGCATCCCGACTGGTCGTCCGAGTCGCTTCCGAGTAGGCTGTCTGACCGAGGGAGGGCAGGCGTGAAGCATTCGATGTCAAGCCTGGCGTGGCGCACGCCGTTGGCCGTCGTCGTGGTGGCACTCCTGGCGGCCGCGACGCTGCCGGTCGGCGCGACCGCCGGCAGTTCCCCGCTGCCCAGCCCGGCCTCCGGTCGCCCGACGATCCGACGCCTGACGCCGCCAGCCGGCGCGACCATCGATCACGCCCTCCTGGCCGCGCTCCGGAACACGGATCGGTCCGTCATGGTGATCCTGCAGCTCGCTGGCGCGCCCGTCGCGACGCTCCGCTCGACCGCCGGCCGCCCGCTGACCAGACCCGAAGCCGCCGCCGCGCGCAAGCCGCTGGCCGCCGCCCAGAACGTCCTCGTGCCGCGCATCAACGCCCTCGGGGGCCGGGTGATCGGCACGATGGACGATGCGTACGACGGCATCCAGGTGCTCGCCTCCAGCAAGACCGTGACCCGCCTGGCGGCCCTGCCCGGCGTGATCGCGGTGCATCCGGTGACCACGTTCGCGCGCGAGAACGTCAACTCCGTGCCGTACGTCCGGGGCCCCGCGGCGTGGGCCGCGGGCGAGACGGGCACCGGCGAGACGATCGGCATCATCGACACCGGCATCGACTTCTACCACGCCGACTTCGGTGGCTCGGGCAGCGTCGCCGACTTCAACTACGGCGCGGCCCACGACACGGTCGTCCCAGCCAAGGATGCCGATGGCACGACCGTGGCGTTCCCCAGCGCCAAGGTCATCGGCGGCTACGACTTCGCTGGTGATGCCTACGATGCCGACGTACCGGCCGATGCGACGCCGGCGCCGGACGGCAACCCGCTGGACTGCGGGCCCGCCGACGGCGGGGACGGCCACGGCACGCACACGGCCGGCACGGCCGCTGGCTTCGGGGTCCTGTCCAACGGCACGATGTTCAGCGGGCCTTACGACGCGAACACCGAAACCTCGCACACCTTCCGCGTAGGTCCGGGCATCGCCCCGCAGGCCACGATCCGCGAGTACCGCGTCTTTGGCTGCGTCGGTTCATCGGCCCTCGTGACGCTGGGCATCGACAGGGCCGTCGCGGATGGTGTCGACGTCATCAGCCTCTCGCTGGGCACGGCGTACGGAACAGCAAGCACGGACGATCCCACGGTGGCCGCCGTCGACAACGCCGCGGCCGCGGGCATCGTGGTCGTGGCGGCGTCCGGCAACGACGGCCCGAACGCGTATCTCACCTCCACCCCGGCCAGCGCCGCGGGGGCCATCTCGGTGGCCGCCATCGATGGCGTGCTCGCTGACACGGACACGTACCAGTTGCTGGCTCCCTTCTCGTCCGTCGGTCCGCGCTTCGGCGACAGCGGGCAGAAGCCGGATATCGCCGCGCCCGGGGTGAACGTCGTCTCGGCCGGGGTGGGCACCGGCACCGGCAGCGCCGACTTCTCCGGCACCTCGATGGCCACACCGCTCGTGGCCGGTGCGGCCGCGTTGACCCTGGAGGGCCATCCGGGTTGGACCGATCCTTCCACCCGGGCCGGCCTGGCCCGCGCGGCGCTGATCAGCACCGCGGACATCAACGAGGATGCTCATGGTTCGCGGGACTCCGATTCGTTCCACGACGGCGCCGGGGTCCTGGATGCGGGGGCGGCCGCCGCTACGACGGCCATGCTCACCACCGCGGACGGCACGGATGAACTCGCGTTCGGCTACCAGCCCCTCGCCGGCGCGTGGACCGCCACCAAGTCCTTCACGGTGCACAACTTCGGCGCCTCCAGCGAGAGCTACGTCGTGGGCTATGTGGCCCCTCTTCCCAGCGGCCCGGGGCTTGCGCTGACCGTCAACCACGGTTCGACGAGCGTGACGGTGCCCGCCGGAGGCAGCGTGTCGATCGATGTGCAGCTCAGCCTGAGCGCGAGCGACGTGGCCGCCCTTCCCACCGCAGACACCGGCGGTTCGGGGACCATGACCCACATCTTCGGCCAGGTCTCGCTGATCCCCGACACGCCTGGCCCGGGCGTGAGTGCCTTGTCGATCCCGTACACGGTCGTGCCTCGTGGAACGTCGGACGTCCACCTGCAGACGGGGTCGCCCCTCCAGTCGGATAACACGCTGGCGGTCGAGTCGACCGTAGTGGCCAACGACAGCCTCCATCCCGGCATCGCCGACGTGTACGCCTGGGGCCTCACGTCGCCGGACCAGCTGCCCGGCGGCGGCGCGGACGTGCGAGCGGTCGGCGTCCAGGACCTGGTCGGCGCCGTCCTCGGCGGCCAACCGAGCGACCGCAGCCTCATCTTCGCCATCAGCCAGTACGACTCCGTGTCGTCGGCGGCCGCCAACATCTATGAGATCGACATCACCTCGGCCGGATCCTCCACGCCCGATCACACCGTGCTGGCCGGTGACTTCGGGCTGCTGACGACCGGCGAGCCCGAAGGTGAGCTGGCCGCGATCGCGCTCGACGCCGACGGCAACCCGGTCGGGCCGTACTTCGCCGCCGACGCACCGCCCAACGGCTCGGTCGTGGAGCTGCCCGTGTTGGCCAGCTCCCTGGGTCTGGGCACCGGCCATGGCGCGTTCACGTACACGGTCACCACCGTGGACGGCCAGACGGGCCTGACTGACGTCGTGCCCGGCCAGGCCAGCTTCGACCCCTACGCGCCGGCCATCTCCAGCGGCGACTACCTCCCCCTGGCGGGCGGCGCCACGACCGGCCTCACCCTCGTCGTCGACTCGGGAGAGATCCTCGTCGAGCCCGCCCTCGGCTGGCTGCTGGTCACCCTGGACGACGCGGATGGCGCGACCGCCGCTGATGAGATCGGGCTTGGTCCGATGGCCCATCGTCTGGCCGGTGCCGACCGCTACGCCACCTCCGCTGCAACCAGCCGGTACGTGTTCCCATCGGGGGTGCCGGCGGTATTCGCCGTCTCCGGCGCCAACTTCCCGGACGGCCTTGCGGCCGGTCCGGCGGCGGCGGCCCTGGGCGCCCCCGTGATCCTGGTGCCCGCCTCGGGCACCATCCCGGCCGTCGTGATGGCCGAGCTCGAGCGACTGGCGCCCGCCCAGATCTACCTCACCGGGGGAACCGGCGCCGTCTCAACGGGGGTCGAGAACCAGCTCAAGACCGTCGCGCCCGTGATGCGCCTGTTCGGGTCCGACCGCTACGCCACCGCCGCGACCATCGCCACGACCATCTTCAAGACGGTGCTGGGCAAGGCGTCCGTGCCGGTCGTGTACGTGGCCGACGGGGCCCTCTTCCCGGACGCGCTCACGGGCGGACCGGCCGCGGCGGAACAGCACGGTGCGCTCCTGCTCGTGCCACCCAGTGGGACGCTGCCGAAGTCGGTCACCGACGCCCTGACGGCGCTCCAGCCGGCCAGGATCGTCGTGGTGGGCGGCACGGGATCCGTCTCCGCCGGGGAGATGGTCCAACTCATGGGGTTGGCACCGTCCGTCGTACGCGTCTCAGGTCGCGAACCGTTACCTCACGTCGGTCGCCATCAGCCAGTCCGCCTTCGGGCCGGGGGTACCCGCTGTCTTCCTCGCCGCCGGCACCAACTTCCCCGACGCGATGGGCGGCGCCGCCGCCGCCGGGTACCTCCATGGCCCTGTCCTGCTCGTGGGCCCGAACTTCTACTACACGGCGACACGGACGGAGGTCGCTCGCCTCGCGCCGCATGCGCTCTATGTGCTGGGCGGCGAGGCCTCGGTCGACGACGGCGTGGTCGACGTGTTCAGCCCGTTGATCTCGCCGTAGGGAGCGACCTCAGTGCTTGATGCCCTGCGCTGAGGGCGGGATCGCCTGCACGGCCGCGGCGGCCATCGTCTGGAGCAGCGCGTCGGCGATGGCCTTGCCCAGGGCGTGGTTGAACCGCAGCCGCGCCACGATCTGGGTCGGCTCGGCGTGCGGGCCGGGTTCGCCGGTCGGCTCGGAGCGGTGGAGCGTGAGCGTCACGCCGTACGGGCCGGCACTGATCGCGTAGCCGTCGGCGTACACGTCGGGGAAGTCGGACATCCAAGGACCTCTGCTAGCAGATGCCCACTCTACGACCCGGCGCGGCAGCCAAGCGCCTGGCGGGAACCGTCTCCGCCCTGATGCGGTCGAAGTCATCGCCCGCGCCGGGGCCGGGCCGTCGGCAGACCACGTCGGCCGGTCGGCACACCACGTCGGCCGATCGGCACATGCAGATGCGCGCCACGGGAACATTAGCGCCGCACCGGGCCCGGTTTGTCTGAACAGCGGTCTCGCTCGCGGACTGCCTGAGCACGATCTGGGTGCCGTTGGAGGTTGGGTAGGTGGTCTCGCCCGCCGCGGCCCTCGCCAACGTTCCCACGATGTGCGTCTGCAACGAGCCGGACGTACCGCGCCCCAGTTCGTCGATCCTCCCCTGATGACTTCGACAGCATCGGCGCGGAGGGGGCTTGGACTATTTCGGCCCGGCGAGCATCACCCGCCGGCCGCACCGAGCGCCCCCGGCGCCCGCCCGGGGCTACTCCACCAGGGCCAGCTCGATCGCCTCCTCGATCGACAGCTTCGCCCCGTCCGCCATGAGGGCGGTCGCCCGCTCCGCGCCGAGCCGCGCGCGCACGGCGTCGCCTGGTTCCGGCAGGTGGAGGACCGATACGGACGGGATCGCCTCCCCCGTCTCGGCCTGGGCCGCCCGGATGGCCCCGGCCAGGCGCGCGGCACGCTCTGCCTCCGCCTCATCGCCAGCCTCGGCCAGCAGGACCGCGATGGTGCCGAGCGCTCCGAGCGTGGTACCGCCGACGCGGCCGGGGACGAGGCGGATGCCCGAGCGGACGCTGGCCAGGGCGGCGGCCGGATCCCTGGCCCCGCGGTAGATCGCCCCCAGCAGGAGCATGCTGTCGGCGGCCCGAAACCACGCCTGGGTGCTCCGGAAGTCGGCCAGGTTCTGCTCTTCCATGACGCGAGCCGTGTCGTAGTCGCCGGCGAGGACGTGGGCCAGCACGGCGGCCTGCCGCGCCCGGATCGTGCCCGGGCGGTCCCCCAGTGCCTCGAACATCGCCAGGGCCGACTCGCTCTCACGGCGCAGGAAATCCAGGTCCTGCTCCACCATCCCTACGAACGCCAGGTCGTAGTGGGCCTCGGCGATCTGGAGCGGGTCGCCCAGTGTCTGGGCGATGACCAGGCGCTCCTCGTACGCGCGGCGGCTCAGGACGGGATCCGTGGACCAGTAGGCCAGGCTGCCCTGCCCGGCAAGCGCCGCCATCCGCGCCGAAGGGTCGGTGCCGCGGTCCGCGGCCAGCAGCCGGGCGGCCCAGTCCAGGCCCTCGCGGAGCTGCATGCGGATCTGGAACCAGCGCCAACCCTCACCGACGACGTGCATCCCGATATCAGGGTCGCCCGGGCCGAGCGCCCACGTCATGGCCTGCCGCAGGTCGTGGATCGCGTCGTCCATCTGCCGCATGTACCGCTCCGCGCCCGCATCGGCGAGGTGCGGACCCCACTCCCGAACCTGTCCGCCGAAGTACTCGGCGTGCCGCCGCTCCAGCTCCGCCCGCTCGCCCGAGGCCTCCAGCCGCTCCTGGGCGAACTCGCGGACGAAGGCGTGGCGGGCGAAGCGCACCTCGCCACCAGGCGCGTCGATGACCCGCAGCAGGCTCTTGTCCACGAGTGAGGCCAGGCCATCGAGGACGTCGACCTCCAGCGCCCGATCCGGGTCGGCGATCGCCTGGCCGACCTCGGGCGACCATTCGTCGGCAAGGACGGCCAGGCGCCGGAAGATGACCTGCTCGGCGGGGGTCAGCAGGTCGTGGCTCCAGGCCAGCGTCGCCCGCAGCGTCTGCTGGCGAGCAGGCAGGTCGCGCGCTCCGCCGCCCGACAGCAGGTCGAGCGAGCGTCCCAGCCGCTCCAGGATCGCGCTCGGTGCGAAGAGGCGGATGCGTGCCGCGGCCAGCTCGATGGCCAGCGGCAGTCCCGCCAGCTGGTCGACGATGTGGTCGACCGCCGCCGAGTCGGCGTCCGAGAGCTCCAGGTTGGGCCGCACGAGCCGGGCCCGCTCGATGAACAGCTCCCGCGCGTCGGTCTCGGCCAGCGGCGGGACCGGATACTCCTGCTCCCCCGCCACGCGCAGGGGCTCGCGCGAGGAGGCCAGCACGGCCACCTGGGGCGCGCCTCGAACCAGTTCGCCCGCGATGCCTGCCCCGTCGGGCAGGAGCTGCTCCAGGTTGTCCAGCACCAGCAGCTGCTGGTGCTCGGCCAGGTGGTCGCGCAGCACGTCGGTGATGGACCGACCCGGCACCTCAGCGACACCGACGGCGGTGGCGATGACGCCGCGCACGAGGCTCACATCGCGGATCGGCGCCAGCTCGACGAACGTCACGCCGTCACGGAACCGATCGCGCACGTGCGCCGCGACGGACACCGCGAGGCGCGTCTTGCCGGCCCCGCCTGGCCCAGTCAGGGTCACCATCCTGGAGCGCTCGAGGAGGCTCGACACGGCCGCCACCTCGTGCTCCCGGCCGACGAAGGTCGTCAGCGCCTCGGGCAGGTCCGACTCGGCGATCGTGCGCAGCGGTCGATCGTCGTCGGCGGCGCCCGGCACGATGAGGCGGTGCATGGGCAGCGGTTGGTCGAAGTCGCGCACCCGTCGTCGGCCGACCGACTGCACGGTCGCCCCCTCCGGCACGACCCCGCCCAGGCCCTCGAACGCCGAGCCGGAGAGCAGGATCTGGCCCCCGTTCGCAGCGCCGGTCAGGCGGGCCGCGTAGTGCACGTCGAGGCCCAGGTAATCGGACCTGTCGGCCGTGAGCTGGGCCGAGGCTGCGTGGAGACCCACGCGCAGCCGTGGCCGCGCCTCGCCAGGCCAGCCCTGATCGGCCATCGCGCGGCTGATGGCGACCGCGGCAGCGACGCCCGAGGTCGCGTCGGGGAAGGCCGCGAACGTGCCGTCCCCCTCGTGCTTGACGACGGCCCCGCCGTGGTCGGCGACGGTCGCGTCCACGAGCGTGTCGTGCTGCGCCAGGAGGGCGGCCCAGTCGGCCTTTGACAGGGCGTGGGCGAGCTTCGTCGATCCTTCGATGTCGGCGAATAGGAAGGTCACGGTGCCGGTGGGCAGAGCCGCGTGCTTGGGAGACAGGTTGCGCTCCGAGTCTGTGTGCCTGCGACGGGATGCGCCACGAATCTAACCGGTCAGGCCCGGTCGGACGGCACATCGAAGCCCGTACCCAGCCATCTGTGCCTGACCCCGGAGGTCAGTAACGGACCGGGACATCGCCGTTTCGGGCCGCGAAAGGGCGAATCTCGCCGTCCTGTGTCCCTCCAGGTCAGAGCCTGACGAATCCGGCCTACACGGCGCCCGATCGTGCTCGATACGAACCCGCCAGGTCAGGACTCGCTGACCTCCCACGTCAACGCCAACGCCGACGGCCGAGCTCCGCTCGAGCATCGAGGTCGGGACCGTGCCCAGGCGCACGGTTCCCCCGGCGGGCCCGTTCGGCTACCCTCCAGCAACCGTGATCTGCTCGAACTGCGCCACGGAGAACAAGCCCGGGCGGCGGTTCTGCGCCGAATGCGGCGCGAGCCTCATCCTGGGCTGCCCCTCGTGCGGCACGCCCTTCGAACCCGGGGAGAAGTTCTGCGGCACGTGCGGCACCGCGCTCACGGCCGAGACCGCCGCCGCCACGGCCACGACACCCTCCGCGACGGCCCCTGCGTCGGCCACCCCGGCGACCGAACGGCGCCTCGTCTCGGTACTGTTCGCCGACCTCGTGGGCTTCACTCCGTTCGCCGAGGAGCGCGACGCGGAGGACGTCCGGGCGACACTGGACCGTTACTTCGCGATGGCCTCGGAGGTAATAAGCCGGTACGGCGGGACCGTCGAGAAGTTCATCGGCGACGCCGTGATGGCGGTCTGGGGCACGCCGACCGCCCACGAGGACGACGCCGAGCGGGCGGTCCGCGCGGCGCTGGACCTGGTCGACGCCGTGCGCACCCTGGGTCACGGGATCCAGGCGCGCGCCGGGATCCTGACCGGCGAGGCAGCGGTGACCATCGGCGCCACGAATCAGGGCCTCGTCGCGGGCGACCTCGTCAACACGGCCAGCCGCCTCCAGTCGGCAGCGCAGCCCGGCACCGTGCTCGTGGGTGAGGCCACCCAGCGGGCGGCGAGCAAGGCCATCGCGTTCGAGCCGGCGGGAGAGCAGGCGCTCAAGGGCAAAGCCAGTCCGGTCCCGGCCTGGCGGGCACTGCGTGTGGTCGCGCAGGTCGGCGGCCGCAACCGGGCCGACGCGCTCGAGGCCCCGTTCGTGGGCCGCGACGACGAACTCCGCCTCCTCAAGGACCTCTTCCACGCCACGACCCGCGAAGGCCGATCACGCCTCGTCAGCGTCATCGGACCGGCCGGCATCGGCAAGACGCGGCTGGCCTGGGAGTTCCTGAAATACGTCGACGGGTTGGTCGAGACCGTGTGGTGGCACGAGGGCCGCAGCCCGGCCTACGGCGAGGGCGTCACGTTCTGGGCCCTCGGCGAGATGGTCCGTCGCCGCGCCGGCCTGCTGGAGACCGACGACGAGGCCACGACCCGCGCCAAGATCGCGGCCACCGTAGCCGAGCACGTGCCGGACCCGGACGAGCGCCGCTGGATCGAGTCGGCCCTCCTGACCCTGTTGGGCGTGGAGGCAGGCGGGGCTTCGGATCAGCTCTTCGGGGCGTGGCGGACGTTCTTCGAGCGGCTGGCCGCCACGGCGCCGGTCGTGCTCGTCTTCGAGGACTACCACTACGCCGACCCGGGCCTGCTGGACTTCGTCGACCACCTGCTCGAGTGGAGCCGCACGGTCCCCATCTATGTCGTGACGCTCTCCCGCCCAGAGCTGCTGGACAAGCGGCCGGCGTGGGGCGCCGGCAAGCGCAACTTCGTGAATGTCAACCTGGAGCCGCTCCCGGAACCTGCCATGCGCGTCCTGCTGGCCGGCCTCGTGCCGGGTCTGCCGGAGCGAGCGGTCAAGGCCATCGTGGCCCGCGCCGACGGCGTCCCGCTGTACGCGGTCGAGACGGTGCGCATGCTGCTGGCGCAGAACCAGCTGGTCCTTGAGGGCGACGCCTACCACCCGACCGGTGACCTCACCGACCTCGCCGTGCCCGAGACGCTGACTGCGCTGATCGGCTCGCGCCTGGATGGCCTTGCGCCGAGCGATCGTGCCCTGATCCAGGACGCCGCCGCATACGGGCAGAGCTTCACCATCGCCGGCCTCGCCGCGGTGTCGGGCGCCGACGAGGCCGAGCTCGAGCCGCGCCTGACCCGCCTCGTCCGCGCCGAGCTGCTCACGAGGACCGTGGATCCGCGCAGCCCAGAACACGGTCAGTACGCCTTCGTGCAGGCGCTCATCCGCGAGGTCGCGTACCACACGCTCAGCAAGGCGGCCCGGAAGGCGCGGCACCTGGCGGCAGCTCGGTACCTGGAGTCCCTGGGGTCGGAGGAGCTGGCGGGCGCGCTGGCCAGCCATTACCTGGCCGCATCCGCCAGCGCCGCCCCAGGCGCCGAGGCGAGCGCCCTCCAGGCGCAGGCGCGCATCGCCCTCGGGGCCGCGGCGGAGCGGGCGGGTGCGCTCGGCGCCCACGCCCAGGCCGTCACGGTCCTGGACCAGGCGCTCTCCGTGACCCACGACGAGGTCGAGCGGGCCGGCCTTCTGGAACGTCTCGGCCAGTCTGCCGAGGCAGGCGGCGCGCTCGCCCGGGCAGAGGCAGCCCTGGAGGAGGCGCTCACCATCAGGCGCGCGGCCCAGGATCGGCCCGCGGCGGTCCGCACGGCCGCCCAGCTCGCCACGATGCTCCTCAACGTCCATGCGAGCCCGGATCTTGTCGAGCGGATCAAGGCGCTGGCGGCCGAGTTCGCCGACCAGGCCGCCGAGCCGGCTGGGGTCGCCCTGCTCGGCCAAGAGGCCCGGGCCCTGTTCCTCATGCGCCGCAACGTTGAATGCATGCCCGTCGCAGACCGGGTGCTGACCGAAGCCGAGCGCCTGGACCTGCTGCCCGTGATCGCCGACACACTGATCACGAAGGGCTCGGTCCTGGCCGACACGGGCCGCTCCCACGAGGGCCTCAGCCTGATCGAGACCGGGGTCCGCCTGGCCGAGCAGGGTGGGTATTCCCGCACGGTCCTCCGAGGACGGCTCAACCTGGGCTACTTCTACGCCGGGCACGACCCCGAAGCCGCCCTGGCCGCGCTACGGCCGGCCCTCCGTGAGGCTCGCCGACTAGGGGATCGGGGCCTCCTCCCGAACATCATCGCCAACATCGCCGGGGCGTCCTACTTCTCCGGGAGATCGCTCGAGGTGCTGCCGGAGATCGAGGCAGCCCTGGCGATGGATTACGAGGACATCCACAGGACCTGGCTGAAGGCCGAGGCGATCTGGCATCGCGCCATCCTCGGCATCGCGGTGGACGAGGAGCTCGCCGCGATCGAAGAGGCCCTGCCGACGCTGGGGGACCCACAGTTCGTCTCGTTCTGGCACACCGTCCGCGCCATCGTCGCCTGGACCCGCGGCGACGAGGTGGGCGCCCGCGCCGAGAACCTCGCCACGGTCGCAAGCGATGAGGGCCGGGGCCTCCTCTCGTATGCCATGGCAGGGCGACACGCCCTCCTCGCCGGAGACCTGGCCGCGGCACGGCAGGACCGCGACGCGCTGGCGGCCCTGTCGCCCCATGGCGGGTATGCCGCACGCCTGCACGAACTGGAGGGCGGGATCGCGGCGATGGAGGGGCGGCCAGCGGAAGCCCTGGAGCTGTTCGGCCAGGCCATACCCGTGTACGAGCGACTGGGGATGGCCCTGGACATCGGCATCGCCGGCCTGATCATGGTGACCGTGATGGACCCGTCCGAGCCCCGCGTCCGCGCGGCCGGCCTCGAGGCGCGGGAACGGTTCGCCACCATCGGCGCGATGCCGTTCGTGGCCCGCGTTGACGAGGCGATGGCTCGAAGCGAGCCTCGCTCGACCGCGAAGACGGCGGCGCTGCCTACGCACTGACCACCCGGGTCGGCGCCGTCGCGCCCGGGGCCCAGGCCCTGATGCCGGTCCCCGCTGTTTCGGACGAGCCCTCCGCGCGATGCGCTCGAAGTCATCACCTGCGGGCTCGACCAGGGTCGGCGTCGGCTCCGCGCCCCTCCGACGCTCCCCACCCCCCGCTTATGCCTTCGACAGCATCAGCGCGGAGGCCTCGTTCCCTTTTGGGGCGGGCCAGCATCAGGCCCCGCGGCGCACCGTGGCCGCGCGGAGAGGTCAGCCGACCGGGCCGCCGACCACCTAGTTGGGCGTCGCCACGAACGTGCCTTTGGCGCTTCGCGTCAGCAGGCCGGGCGTCGAGCCCGACTTCGAGACGGTGCCCCCGGCGGCCGGCAGATCGACGGGGCCGAGCGTGGTGGACCACTGGCCGAAGAAGTCGCCCGCGTTGAAGGGCATGCTGATGGATGGGCAGGAGATGTGGCCACCCAGCGAGTTGGTCGAGGCCGGCCCAAGCTGGAAGTGGAATACCGGGGCGTCATCGGGCCCGGTCAACATGCCCTGACCGATGACGTCGATGTGCTCGTTGACCGTGCCGGTACACCCCACCAGCGGCATGTCGACCGTCCCCGATACGGTGACCGAACCACTCGCGGTCAGGCTGTCGTCCGGGTTGGCCTGGAGGTGGATCGCGGTCCCGGTGATATTCAGGTGGTACGTGCCGACCGGCTGCACGCTCTCGACGAGCGTGCCCGAGATGTTGACGTTGAGGCCGCTCTGCACCTTGAAGTTCGACGTCCGCTCGCCGATGCCCCGTTTGGACACCACCCGGTACGTGATGTCGCCGGTCGACTGGGGCTGGCCGGCCGTGAAGGTGAAGGTGGCCGGCGCGGTCTGATCGACCCCGCTCGGATCGACCGTCTTGGTGCCGGCGAGGGTCGCCTTGACGGGGAGCTTGACCTCCGCCTTGTCGACCCAGTGGTAGACGGTGACCTTGATCTGCGTCTTGCTCCCCGGTCCGACGTCTCCGCCGTCGGGCGACGGACGGATCTCGAAGCACCTGCCGCCCTGCCAGATCTTCTCGGATAGGGTGGAGAAGAGGAATGCAGGCTCCATGAAGGCGATGGTGTAGGCACCTCCTACCGCTCTCCCGTCGGCCTCGTTCACGGGCCCGTCGGAGCGGACGAGGGCCACTTCGACCGGCCCTGAGCCGTCGGCCGCCGACAGGGTCTGGTCGATGTGCATATCCAGGTCGGTCGAGGTGACGTCGGGCGCTTCCGCGCCGGGCGCCTGCGTGCCGCTGGTGAGGGAGCGGTCCATGTCGGCGCTGAGGTGAGTGGACACGATCTCCGCCTGGTCGTTGACGGTCGTGGTGAAGTCCGCGGAACCGGAGTACTTGAAACCGAGGCTGGTGGTGCCTGACGCCGCGGTGGATCCGCTGTCCGTCTCCTCGTCCGAGACCGCCATATGACCCACCACCAGGCCCCCCGCGTCGGGACACGGGTTGAGTGAGAGGACGAAGTTGGAGGTGCCCACGACGTGCGCCACCACGGCGCCCGATGCCGGGTCGGTCTTCGAGGTGTCCTCATCGAGCGCCAGGTCGGCCATGACACGACCGCCCCCGGACGACGCCGTGACGGTGACGTGGAGACGAGTGCTGATGCCGTTCGACTCGTCGGAGAGGTCCTGGGTGATCGAATGGGGCGACGACTCCACGCGAGGGTCGTACTCCTGGACCGGCGTCGCGAGGATGGCGATCACGAGCGTGATCGTCGCCGCCAGCACCGCGACCGAGGGGTGTTGGTCCGGCTGCGGCAGGGTCGCGCGCCACACGGCCGGCTCGACCAGTCCCGACGGGGCGTAGGCCGCTGCCTGCTTGGCCTGAAGCTGTTGCAGCGCCTTCATGGCATCCTGGTCCTGGATCGCCTGCAAGGCCGGGATCGAGGGGCTGACTACCGCCGCGGCGTTGACCTCCGCCCGGTCGCTGGCCGAGAGCGCAGCAGCCAGCGGACTGATCTGTGACTGATCGGGGACGGTGGCCAGGAACAACGGCGCCAGGTTGGTCTTGTCGAGCGGCCCGCTCGCGAGCGGCGAGGCGCTCGTCCCAGGACCACCGGTGGTGGTCGCGCCACCGCAGGCCGCGGTCACCAGGGCGGCCGCGCACAGGATCGTCACCAGCCGCGCGGGTCGATGGCTCATCGATCCCATCGGAGCCTGCACCTCCCCGTACGCGCTCGTGCGAGCGCGCACGCGCCCGGGTGCGGATTGTCGCGAGCGCTTGGGCCCTATGTCAACTCGCCGGCACAGGCTCCTCGCCCCACCGCTCCCAGCGGGCGAAGGCCGCGGACGGGACCCAGCCGCGCGCGAGCGACGGCGAGCGTTTGTCGGGCAGCGGGTGGCCGACAGGCATGACGCCGACCGGCACGAAGTCCGCGGGGATGCCCAGCTCGTCCTTCAGGGCCTGGATGTTCGCCGGTACCGGTGTGCCGGCGAAGCCAGAGGCCAGGCCGGCGTCCACCGCGGCCAGCGTGATGAGCATCACGGTCATGCCGATGTCCATCCACCAGTACGGCACCGGCCAGCTGGTCTCGGCCCCCGCATCGTCGACCTTGTCAGCCTCGTGGTACCGGTCGTGATAGATCCGCTCGCTCACACACGGGATGAAGACCGCGGCGCAGGTGCTGATCCAGGTATCCCAGCCCTCTTCCACCAGTTCGTCCTCGTGGTACAGGTCGGCGATCCGCAGGCGCATGGCGGGCTCGGTCACGATCACGAGCCGCTGGCCCTGGCTGAAGCCCGCGCTGGGCGTCCGTTGGGCGATCGCCGCGATGCGCTCAAGCACGTCGCGGGGCACCGGCTCTTCGGCGAAGTGGCGGACCATGCGCCGTCGCCTGACGACCTCGCTGAACTCCATGGCTGCTCCTTTACCGGCCGTTGATGCCCCGAGGGGACACCACGGATAGGATGGCCCAGACCACGACGAGATATCGGCGGGAGCCGAACACGCAGGAGGCATGCCATGGCCGACGCATCTGCTTTGGTCAACAAGGTCGCCTGGGTCGACCTCTCCACCACCGATGTCGCGGCGGCCGGCGCCTTCTACTCGCGCCTCTTCGGCTGGCAGGTCGACGTCTCGCCGGATCCGCAGTACGGCGGCTATGCCATCGCCCAGATCGACGGCGGCGACGTGGCCGGCATCGGACCACTCCAGAGCCCGGGGACGCCCCCGAACTGGATGGTCTACATCGGCACGACCGACGCGGCCGGACTCGGCGCGAAGGTGCAGGCGGCCGGCGGCGCGGTCATCGCCCCCGCGTTCGATGTGGGCGACCAGGGCTGCATGGCGGTCTTCCAGGATCCGGCGGGGGCGTTCATCTCCGCCTGGCAGCCGCAGGACATGGGCCGCTTCCACGCCGGCGGCGACAACCAGTTCGGCTGGGCGGAGCTCAGCTCGCGGGCCCTGGACAAGGCCATCCCGTTCTATGAGACGGTCTTCGGCTGGAGCGCCAAGTCGAGCCCGATGGGCGAGGGCGGCGCGCTCTACACCGAGTTCCACATCGGCGATGACCACATCGGTGGCGCCATGGACATGAACCCCATGGCCCCGCCGGAGATGCCCAGCTACTGGGCCGTGTACTTCAACGTGGCCGACGTCGACGCGGCATACCGGACGGCCCTGGATGCCGGCGCCCACGAGATGCTCCCGCCGACCGACTTCCCGGGTGGCCGTTTCGCCTTCCTCAGCGACCCCCAGGGTGCGGCCTTCGCTCTGCTGCGCCAGACGCCCCGGTAAAGTCCTAGCAGGTGGCCCAGCGGCCGACGTGGTGGGCCTGGGCCACTGACTGGGCCGTGGCGTAGTCCGAGGCGTAGCGCACGTCCGGCTTGACCGTGTCGAGCCGGGCATCGCCGCGCACCACGAGCTCGTAGTCCAGCTGGTACCAGGCGGTGCCGCTCCGGATCCAGACGAATTGGAGCAGCCGGCCGTAGTAGTCGGTGTTCGAGACATCGCGCTCGAGCACGACCGTGGAGTGGCCGGCGAGCAGCGCCTTCATGTCCGCGCTGGCCTGCGGTCCGTACGGCTGGACGGGGGTGCCCGGCTTGACGGTCTCGGGCGTGTCCATGCCGATGAGCCGCACGTAGTCCTTGTTGGTGAGGCGGATCGTGTCGCCGTCGACGACGTACCAGAGGACGGCGGTGCTGGTCGCTCCGATCGGCTTGCGCAGCGGTCCCTGGAGCGCGGTCGAGCTGGTCGGGATCGCGCCGCGGCAGGCCGTCGGCGTGGCGACCGGCTTCCGGGTGGCGACCGGCCGGGTGGTCGGGGTCGAATTGGGCAGGGTGGCCGGCGTGGCGGTCGCAAGCGCGGTTGCGGTCGCGCCCGGCCCGACCAGCCCAAGCCCGGGGGTCGCCGTATCGGTCGGCAACGCGGAGCCGCAGGCGCTCACGACGATCAACGCCAGCAGCACCGTCGCGGCGCCGATCAGGCGCGCCCGACTCTGGTGGCCACCCGTGCCCGAGCTGCCCATGTCGCGGCCATCATGCGCGCACCCTGTGCCACCTCGCGCGACACCGAACGTCCTGCCCTACGGCTCCAGACGGCGCAGGGCGCGGTACGTGCTTTCCGCGCGGCGAGCGACGCGCAGGACCACCACGAGCCTCGCCGCCCAATCCACGAGGTAGACCAGCCGCAGGTCACCGACACGGAGCCGCCAGAAGTCGGTACCGCTCAGTTTGGCCACGCCGGCGGGCAGCGGATCACGCGCGAGCGCGAGGATCGGGGCGCGAAGCCGGGCGCCGTCGGCGGGGGGCAGCCGCCTGAACTCGCGCTGGGCGGCCGGCGCGAGTTCGACTCGATACAGCCCGCGCCTCGTCACCTCGTGCGCGACGGGCCGTACTTCGCCTGGACCTCTGCGGCCCGATGGGCCAGGAACTGATCGGCTGCGACGCCGCCGTCGCGTTCGTACTCGGCCAGCGCCTCCAGCGCCGCGGCGGCGTCCTCGGCATCCGCCGCTCGCTCCAGCCAACCGCGGAGCGCCTCTTCCACGATCTCACGGACGGATCGATCGAGCCGGGCGGCCTCCACCTTCACCGCGCGATAGAGCCCGGGGTCCTCGAGGTCGAAGGTCACCTTCACCGGCCCAGTATACCAGCTACCCGGCAAGATGGGATGACGGGAAGAGGCGTCGGCGGACCGAAATCGACCGACGGACTAAGCTCGGGACGACACCCAGTACCAGGAGCGCGACCCTTGGCTCGACCGTTCTTCGGCTATCACATGCCCCTCTTCACCTTCCCCGGCGTGCCGGACGACCAGCTCTTCGAGCACCTCGTCAGCCTGGTCCAGGCGGCCGAGAAGGCCGGCTTCGACATGGTCACGGTGATGGACCACTTCTACCAGATCCGCGGTGTCGGCCCGGAAGAGGCGCCGATGCTGGAGGCCTACACGCTCCTCAGCGGGCTTGCCGCGCGGACCAGCCGCGTGCGTCTCGGCACGATGGTGTCCGGCGTGACGTACCGCAACCCGGCCCTGCTGGCCAAGATGGTGACGACCCTCGACATCGTCTCGGGCGGACGGGCGATCCTGGGCCTTGGCGCGGCGTGGAACGAGGACGAGCACCAGGGCTACGGCTTCGACTTCCCGCCCATGCGCGAGCGGATGGACCGCCTCGAAGAGGCGCTCGAGATCTGCCACCTCATGTTCACCGAGCAGCGGCCGAGCTTCCAGGGCACGTACTACCGCATCGATCGCGCGCTGAACGACCCTCGACCGATCCAGCCGGGCGGCCCCAAGATCCTGATCGGCGGCAGCGGGGAGCGTCGGACGCTGCGGATGGTGGCTCGCTTCGGCGACATCGCCAACTGGTTCGGCGGGCTCGACGAGCTCAAACACAAGAACGAGGTCTTCCTGGCCCACTGCGAGGCCGTCGGCCGCGACCCGTCGACGGTCACGCGGACGATCATGGCGCCGGTGCTCCTGGTGTCCGACGTCCGCGAGGCCGAGCTGCTCCTGGCCCACATCCCGCCGGAGCGCCGGGCCAGCCTCATCGCCGCCACCCCGGCCGCCGCGGCCGAGGCCCTGTCACCCTACCGCGAGGCCGGCTTCGACGGCTTCATCCTGCGCAACCCGATGCTCTCGACGGTCGAGTCGATGGCCCTGGCCGGGGAGCTGATCGCCGCGATGCAGTAGGGCCGCGGCTGGCCCTGGGCCGGCGTGCGGCCCAGTCAACAGGGCTCTGCACCACCAACAGGACTTCACTGACGCCCCAGGTCAGCCGGTCCTGACCCGGGAGGGTAATAACGGTCACGATTCGAGGTCGAGCGGGCTGCCAAACGCCCAAACGGGCGGTTTCATGACCCCCCAAGTCAGGAGTCGGCATCAAAGGGCCGATCGGGCCATGTCCTTGTCCGTTGATACCCTGGGGGGTTAGGCGGCGTCGGGCACGGCCGCCGCCACGCCACATCTAGGTCGGGCGGGCCCGCTCCACGATCGGGAACGAGAGCAGGAGCAGCAGGACGGCCAGGCCCCCGAAACCGACCGTCTCGGCCAGCTGCCAGCTACTGGTGAGGGTCGTGGACGGTCCCTCGAAGATCAACGCGTAGTGGGTGACGAGCCAGGCCGCGACATCGGTCGTGCCGGCGGGCACGGTGGCGAGCGCGGCCTCGCGGGTCAGCAGCTGGCCGTCGGACGTCTGGAAGCGGTAGTCCAGGTCCGGGTCCATGACGAGCTTGACGTCGTCGGGGTTCACGCCACCGCCGACGGGCACGGCCATGACGTTCGGGTTGTCGAAGACGGAGGCCGGCAGGTACGCCTGGTGCTCGATCTGCCCGACGTTGAACAGCACGATGGCCACCAACCCACCGACGATCAGGGCGGGCAGCGTCCGGCCCATCAGGGCGCCGACCAGCACGCCGATCCCCAACCCGGCCAGAGCGTGCGCCACCACGGGCGCCCCGAACAGTTCGCCATCTTCGTACAGGTTGTGCCACACGCCGTCACCGGACCGGGCCGTCTCGAGGATCGCCATCGCCAGACCGCCGACGACCGACAGACCAAGCACGAGCAGGAGCACGGGCAGCAGCCGGCCGGCGAGCCAGCGGCGGCGTGAGCCGGACAGGCTCCAGGCCATGGCGGCGGTCCGCGCTTCGAGTTCGCGACCGACCAATGGCACGCCGACCAGCAGGCCGATGGCCCACGGCAGGAGGGCCATGGCGGCCGCGATCTTGCCGGCCTCGTCCTCGTTGATGGACGCCCAGCGCGAGACCGGGTCGGCGCACGCGCCGACGCTATCGGGTCCGCTCGTCAGCCACGCCACGAGGCAATGGGTGGTCACGCCGACCGCGTTGAGGCGGTACGTCACGATGAGCGCAGAGGCGGCCACCACGAGGGCCGCGACGCTGACCGCAAGCACCTCGAAGCGGTGGACCTTGAGCGTGAGGCGGGCGGACGTGACGATGCCGGCGAGCGCGCCCATCAGGCGGCCCACGCGGCCGCATCGCCGCTCGACGCACGCGCCGACGAGAGGTAGCCCAGCACGATCTCCTCCAGCGACGCCGCCCGACCGACCGACGGATCGGCCGTGCGCACCAGCGTGAGCCGCGCGGCAGCCGGGCCGGCGAAGGTCGCCACCTCGGCCGCGATCGGCGATCCGGTCTCGCCGGCGACGATCCGGTGGTCCGCGCGAGCCTGCGCGACCTCGGCGTCGAGCAGCACCCGGCCGGCCGATAGCACGACCAACCGCTCGCACGCCTCCTCCACGTCGGTGACGATGTGCGACGACAGGAACGCGGTGTGGCCATCGGCACGCACGGCGGCCACGAGCACACTCAGGAACTCGCGACGCGCCAACGGATCCAGGCTCGCCAGCGGCTCGTCCAGCAGCAGGACCGGGGCGCGCGTCGCGAGCGCGATGGCCAGGCCGAGCTGTGCCTGCTGGCCGCCGGACAGCTCGCTGGCTCGCTTCGAGGGCCCGATGCCGAGCGACTTGAGCCGCTCGACCGCGACGCTGCGCTCGAACCCGTGGCGCAGCGTGACGGCCAGGGCCAGGTGGTCGGCGACCGTCAGGTCGCGGTAGAGCGACGCCGCCTGCGGCACGTAGCCGATGCGTGCCACCGCCTCCGGCCGGTGCCGCCACGGATCGATCCCGGCGACGGTCACCCGTCCGGCGGTGGGACGTTCGAAGCCCATCCAGGTCCGGATCAGGGTGGACTTGCCCGCGCCATTGGGGCCCACGACGGCCGTGATCGAGCCGGTCGGGACCGTCAGGTTGACATCGTCGAGCGCGAGCGGGGCGCCGGATCGATAGCGCTTGGACAAGCCGTCGGTGGTCAGGGCCGGATCGGCGTGCGTGTTCGTCATGGCCCGACCTTAGGCTCGACCGACCCGACTGAACAGGCGGGACTCCCCTGCCCTGACGGCAGGGATTCCCCGCATGGCCCGCGGCGTGCTGGGGTGCTACCGTCCGAGCGTGGCTGATACCGTCCGCCGGCGCGTCGCGGCCGCGATCGCCCTGGCCTTCCTGCTCATGGGGGTCGGCGCGTGGCTGGTCGGCGATCAGGCGGGGCGGCCGCTGGGGAGCGGGCCCGCCGTGCAGGTCGAGGACATCGTCCTCCTGGTCTGGTTCGCCGCCGGCGTCTTCCTGATCGGCGCGTGGTGGCTGACGCGCCCGGACCGGAGCGCCATCGCCACTCGACTCGGCTGGCCCCTGCTCGCCGCGAGCGTTGCGCCGTTCTCCCTCGCCGCCGTCGCCACCCTGCAGAACTCGTGGAGCGGGCCCGTCACGGGCATCCTCTGGCCCGCATCGGTGGTGCCGCTGGCCGAGGCCCTGACGACCTTCGCCCCGGACCGGCGGCGACGGTGGCTGGCGATGGGCTGCGCGCTGGCCTGCTATGCCGTCGCGGCCACCATCGGGCCGGTCCTTACCCCGATCGGATCGGCGATCTCGATCTCCATACCGCTCGGGCCCGGGACCGGCGTGCCGACCGGAGACGTTGGCTTGGGGGCCATGACCTACACCACGGTCGCGGCCGCCTCGACGATCCAGATGCTCCTCGTGGCCGGGGTGACCGTGCTGCCCGCGCTGATCGCCGGCTTCCTGCCCCGTCGAGTCGCAGGGGTTGGCTGGTCGCTCGGACGGGACCAGCTGATCGAGGGCGTCGGACTCGGGGCCGTCGGCCTCACGCCCGTCGTCGCCGGCCTCGTGCTGGATTTCGAGGCCCCCGAGTTCGGCATGGCGGCGCTGGTCCTGTGGGCCGTGCTGGTGGCGGCTATCGCGCGCGTGGCGATCCGACCGCTGGATGAGCTGACTCGCCGGGCGACCGTGCAGCGCGACCTGACCGTGACCCTGGCCGAGGCCGAGCGTGTGCGCCTGGCCGCCGATCTCCACGATGGGCCGCTGCAGGACCTCACGCTCCTGGTCCGCCGCCTGGACGCGAGCGGGGACCCGGAGGCGGCCGCCCTGGCGCGCTCGATCGCCGCCGAGCTGCGCGACGTGACCGGCGAGCTGCGGCTGCCGATGCTCGACCACCTTGGCGCTGGAGTGGCCATGGAGTGGCTCGTCGAGCGGGTCCAGCGCGTGTCCGGCGACCGCATCGACCTCGTGCGCGATGACGTGGCCCGGCCGCCGGCCGAGGTCGAGCTGGCCCTCTTCCGCGTCGCCCAGGAAGCGCTGGCCAACGCCGTCCGCCACGGTCGACCCCCCATCCGGGTGTCGTACCGGGCCGACACCGAGTTCGCCGCGCTGACGGTCGAGGACGCGGGGCCGGGGATCGATCTTGGGTCCGGCGCCCGCGCGCCCGGAGCCGGCCGGTTCGGCCTCCTTGGCATGCAGCAGCGGGCGGAGCAGGTCGGGGCGCGGCTGGACCTGCGCCGGCGGCCCGAGGGCGGCACGGAGGTCTCGCTCGAATGGCGCTCCGGCGCGCTCGGCTGGGGGACTCCGTGACGATCCGGCTGGCGATCGTGGACGACCACCCGGTCGTGCGCGACGGCACGGCCGGCCTCTTCGCCGCGCAAGCGGAAATGGAGGTCGTGGGCGTCGGCGCCACGCTCGAGGAGGCCCGAGCCATGCTGGCCGCCGCCGATCCGCCCGACGTCCTGCTCCTCGACATCCAGCTCGGCTCGGAGAGCGGGCTGACGCTCCTGGCCGATGGGGAGGGTGGACGCGCGGAAGCTGGAGCGCGCCGCACGGCGATCGTGCTCCTCACCGCCTTCGACTACCCGCAGTACGCCGCTGCCGCCCTCCAGCTTGGCGCGGCTGGATTCGTGGTCAAGACGGCGCCGATCGCGGAGCTGATGGCGGCCGTCAAGGCCGCGGCGAGCGGGCGTCTGGCGTTTGACGAGCGGGCCCGCGGACGGGTGGAGCGTCTCACCGGCCGTGAACTCGAGATCGCTCGCCTCGCCACGGCCGGCCGTTCGAACGACGAGATCGGCCGGTCGCTGGGCATCGCGACCAAGACGGTGGAGGCACACCTTGGCCGGCTCTACGCCCGCTTCGATGTCGCCTCACGCACCGAACTGGCCGCGCGCGCCCTCCGTGAGGGTTGGCTGGACGTCCCACCGAGAGGCTGACGCGGGGGGCCACAGTCGGCGGCCGCAGTCCGCTGCCACAGCCCGCGGCCGCAGTCCGCGGCCGCAGTCAGGGCGGCCGACGGGCTCCATGTGTCACTCACCGTGACCGATCTGGCGCTGAAGCCGTCCGCGGGGTCGATCGTGCCCGCCCAGCGCGGCCAACGGTCACGGGCAGTGACCGACAGGGCTTCGAGGCGGCCAAGGAAGGCGTACGGGACGTCATTCGACCCGAATCTGTTCACTCGCCGTGACCGTCGCGGCCGCTGCCCTCTCATGCCAGGCGATCCTGACCCCGGAGGTCAGTAACGAGCACGGGACGCGCCCAGACGAGCCGCCAACAGGCGAACGGTCGGTTTTCTGACCCCCGAGGACAGGATCGAGCACGGAATGGCGACACGGGTGATGTTCCGGTCCGTTACTGACCTGGGAGGACAGCCCTGGCCTGGGGGGACAGCCCTCGCCTGAGGGTGGATCCGTGTGGGTGGAGTCCCCCTGTGTGCACTGGTGGGACGGCTGGTGGGCCCAGCGCGCGCGGCCCCAGGCCCAGGGTTCAGCCCAGGTGGGGCTCGGGCGCCTCGTCTTCGAAGGCCCAGGGGTCGACCGACACGCCGCGGCCGCGCAGCAGGGACAGGCCGCCCGACACGTCGGTGGCGACGCCCACGATGTGGTCGCGCTGGACGAGGACGAACGGGAAGCGGCCGGCGAGGCGGCGGTCGGCCAGCCAGCGGACGCGGACGTCCGTCATGGGGATGAAGTGGGGGTCCGTCGCATCCAGGAAGGCCATCATCGAGGCCTCGTGGTGGAGGTGCGCCGCGCCGTAGATGATGTGGGCGTCGGTGCTGATCACGAGGCGGCGGCGTTCGGTGTCGACCGCCCCGCCCTCGTCGGTCTCGTCGCGATCGTGGCGTCCGGTGAAGGTCGTGGAGCTGACCTCGGAGTCGCCGATGAGCCGCTCGGCCCACGGGTTCTCCCCGGCCGGCCGATCACCCCACGGGTTCTCGCCGAGCGGACGCTCGCCGTGGCCGTCGAACATGGTCGACCGGGGCGGCTCGGCCGGGAGCGCAGCCGCGGTGACCGGCGTGACCGTGTCACCCCAGGCGCCTGCGCCGACCGGGTTGGCCTCGGGATTCTGCTGGCCCACGATGGCGATCTCGTCGAGGCGCACGCGGAACTCGGGGAAGTTGATGCGGGTCGGTTCGCCGGTCCTCGACAACAGGACCACGTCCTGCAGGTTGAAGAACCCGCTCAGGATGTTCACGTAGTCCGAAACGCGGCTGAAGCGTCCGAGATCGACCGAGCCCTCGACCCGAAGGTGGGTCCCGATCAGCTCGACGCGCGGCCGTGTGCTGGCCGGCTGGTCCACCCCGACAGCGTACGCCTACGGCTGCGTTTGTAACTGGTCCGTTCGGCCTATGCACATGTCCGTTTGGCCGGGCAGGAGCGGTGTCGGCGTGATCGTCCAGGTGGCCCCGCCGCTGGAGAAGCCGGTGATCTGGGTCGCCTTGACGAGGAGCGGCCACAGGAGGGCCAGGTCGTCGCCGGTCACCGTGCCGCAGTGGGCGATGGCGGGCGGGCTCGCACTCGGCGGCAGGGGCAGGCCGAAGGCGCTGAGCGGCGTGGCCAGCGGCCACGCGATGGGCTGGCGCTGCAGCATCGACGGCTGCACGGTCGTGCTCGGGTCACCCAGGCGGGCCACGATCTGCACCACGGTCGGGACGTAGGACTGCGACTGGCCGACCTGGTACGGGCCAAGGATGTTCGGGTAACCCGTGAGGTGCGAGATGAAGTCGGTGGCCTTGGCGCGCGCCGCGATCTCGGCCGGGTCGGTCAGGTTGGGGCCGGTGACGCCAAGCGAGGAGAACCGTCCGACGATCGCCGTGCCGTTCACCACGACCGTGATGATCGTGTCGGGCATGTCCGCGCCGATGCCGGTCAGATACGACTGGTCGTGATCGGCCAGACCGTCCTGGCGCGCGAGATCGAGCACCGCCTGGATGCCGGCGGGCGAGACGGAGGTCTGGAGCAGCGGCGGGAGGAGCGGGCCGGGGTAGATCATGTCGACGGCGCCCGGCTGAAAGACGCGCCCGTCGCGGTAGATGGCGATGTCGGCGAGCCGTTGATAGGTCGCATCCGGGCTGATCAGGCCGCCCACCTCCGTGACGCTGACGAACAGCCCGGCCCCGACCTCATCGCTGGGCAGCGGGCCCGTGGCGGAAGGGCCGCTCGGCGTGGGACCGCCCGACCCACTCGGGCCCGGCGATGCGGTGCCGACGGCAGAACAGGCAGCGACGACGAGCGTGAGCGCGACGGCAAGGACGGCCGCGGCGCGCGTGAGCACAGGACGGGTCATGCCCTTACGGACGCCTGACGTCGGCGAACGGTTCCCCGCTTGCGCCGGAGGGTCGCGGGGCGCATCGTCTCCCCAGCAGCCAGGTCCGCCAGCAGGAGCCGATCGACATGTTCCGACGTGGCATCGTGGTCGTCCGTCGCCCGCGCCTCCTTGGCGCTGCGCTCCTCGGCGGGGCGGGCTTCCTGATCGGCCGTCGCCGTGGCTCGCAGGTCGTTGCCGCGCCGAGCGTCGCGCCGTCGACTCCAGTGGCCCCGACGACCCCCGCGCCAAGCCTGATGCCGACCGACCCGGCGGGGCCGGTCGACCGCCTGAGCGAACTGGCCCGCCTCCACGGGGACGGCGCCCTGACCGACGAGGAGTTCAGCCAGGCCAAACGCGAGGTGCTTGGCTCCTGACGCGCGCTGCTGCGCCCGAGGCCGTGCGTGACCGGCCGATGTTGCAGATGCACACCCCTGGAACGCAACGCAGGATCGGACGCCGCCGACCGCGACGGGGCGGACTCCGCACGCTCAGATGCACACCATCCGGGCTCGGCCGACCCTCCCCCAACTCCCGCCAGCCCCGTGAACGTTCCTGGGGGGCGCGTCTGAGACATCTCGGCGCACCGGGGGTGCCGCAGCCACCCCCGCCCGCGTGCCTCGCGAAGGCGCTAGACGACCGCAGCGCTGACGTCCGTCCGCGGCACCTGGGTCGCGGCCAGCACCGCGGCCAGCGTCGAGGCCACGACCGCGAACACGATGGCCGCCTCGAGCGAGACGGACGCCAGGACCCCGGCGATGGCCGACCCGACTGGGAAGCCCAGGAAGTTCAGCGACATCGACACGGCGAAGGCGCGCCCCATCAGTGAGGGGTCCGTCCGCCGCTGGCGGATGGTGAACAGGGCGATGTCCATGGGGCCGTTGAGCAGGCCGCTGATGGCCATCGACGCCGCCACGAGCCAGACGTTGCCGGTGGCGAGCAGCAGGACGACGGACAGCGGGTACAGGGCCATCGGCACGACCAGCAGGCGCCACTCCGTGCCACGCGTGTCGAGCCGTCCCGAGGCCAGCGCGGCGACGCAGCCGAAGACCCCGCTGACGGCGAACAGGAGCCCCACCAGCAGCTCGCTGCCGTGCAGCCGGTCGAACACGATGAGCGGCAGGACGATGGCCGTCGTGCCGCCGGCCAGGTTCAGCACCGCGATCGAGAAGCCAAGGCCGCGCAGGGTCGGGTTGCGGAAGGTGTAGAGCGCCCCGTCCCACGCGTCGCGGAGGAGGTGGCCGCTCGTCGTCGTGTCGGTGTGCGGGTCGGGGCTGCCGACGAGGATCAGCGCTGCGAGGCCGAACGAAAGGCCGATCAGGATGAGCGTCGGCGGGCCGCCCAGGATGCCCACGAGCCCTGCCGCGACGGGCGGGCCGAAGATCGAGGCCACGACGTAGCCGTTCGAATCCACCGCGTTGACGCGCTCCCACAGGTGCCGTGGCACGAGGAGGGGGAAGAGGCTGCGCAGCCCGGTGCTGCTGAACGGCTGGGTCAGCGCGGCGAGGATCGTGATGAGGACGAGCAGCCAGGCGGGCAGCAGGTCGGCCAGGCCGAGAATCCCGATGAGGATCAGCGAGCCCATGGCGACGAGGAAGTCCAGGATGATGAACTTCGTCCGGCCGCGCCGGTCCAGGATCGCCCCGGCCAGCGGGCTGACGACCAGGCCGGGGAAGATCGAGGCGAACGTCACGAAGCCGGCCAGCGCCGGCGAGTGGAAGCGGTCGAGCGTGAAGAGCACGAGCGCGATACCCACCGCCGTCTGGCTGAGGCGGGCCACGAACATGCCGGCCAGGACGCGTGGCAGCGCGGGCACGGCGAGCAGGGCTCGATACGACCGATCAACGGCCTCGGTGGACATTGGGCACCCGAATCGTAGCCGAGAATGTGGCCGGACCCGGCCGGCGGGCCCGGTCAGACGCTAGCCCGACAACCCGTAGCGATCGAGCTGATCCACGTCCCCCAGCGCGGCCAGGATCTTCGTCCCAGACGCGACAAGCGCCGCGTCGCCGGTCAGGCGGCCGAGCTCGATCTCTCCACGGCCGACGGCCGGCCGCGCTCCGGCTGCGCGCCACGTCAGCAGGGCCGCCTCGAGGGCTGCCGGGTCCCCGGACCGCAAGCTCCTCATGCGGTCGAGCTGCGCGGTGATCAGGCGCGCCTGGGGCGGCATGGAACGACTGATCCGGTCGCCGACAGACGGCTCAGGTAGCAGGCGCTGGTCACACAGGAACGAGAGTGCGCGTTCCACCACCTCGCTGCCGATCGACGTGATCTCGTGCGTCCCAAGATGACGGATGATGGCATCGGCGTCGCCGATGGCCACCGCCCGTAGCAGGTCGGTCAGCGCCTGGTCGGCGAAGGCGCCGTAGATCTCGTCGACGACCTCGCGCCAGCGGGTCCGCGCGGCGTCGTCCCGACGCGCGCGGCAGACCTCCAGGGCGGCCGCGAAGCCGCGGGTCGCATAGCCGGCAGCGACGCGCTCCAGCTCGACCCACAGCACCCGAGCGCGCTCGGCGCTCCGCAGCGCTTCGTCCCAGTCCCCGTGCAGGGCGCAGGCCACGGTCCGCCATGACATCAGGTGCAACGCCCAGTTGGTGGCCTGGCCGGGTTGGATGACACGAGCGACCGCGTCGCAGACGGCGATCGCTTCGTCCAGGTCGCCGCCGAGCACGTCGGCCCAGGCGACCATGCAGGACGCATCGATCCGTTCGGCGATCGACAGGCGGTCGCCGAAGTCCAGCCGCCGCCGCGCCACCTCTGCGGTCGTCGCGTAGTCGCCGCGGAGCTGGGCGAGTGAGCCGATGGCGTCGAGGGCCGCACTCTGCAGCGCGACGTGGTCGATCTCGACCGCCTCCTGCAGCGCCTCGTGGGCGCTCGCGTCCGCCGCCGCCAGCTCCGCCTCGGTGGCCGCGCGCCCGCCGGCTTCGATCCAAAAGGGCAGGAACCCCTCGGCCGCATGGAACGTCGCTCGCGTCGCCTTGTCGGTGACCAGCGGCAGCAGCGCGCGCCCCTCCTCGAACTGGTGCGCCAGCTGCTCAGCGGTCGGCCGCCCGGCGACGGAGCCCTGCCATCGCGTGCGGAACATCAGGATGCCGGTCAGGATCCGCAGGATCCGCTCTGGCGGCGCGCCGGTCCCACGGGCGAGCTCCAGCGCGTGGTTCAGGGCCTCGATGCTGAGATCGCCGTGGACCGTGGTGTTGCCCATCCGCTCGTACAGATCAAGGTGGCGCTCGAGTGGCGCCAGCTCGAGCGCGGCGCGGAGGTGGCGCAGGGCCTCCAGGTTCGCGGCGGCGTTGAGGGCGGCGGTCGCCGCGGCTTCCAGCCGCTCCACGGCCTGGCGCCGCAACTGGGGGGCCTCCTCCAGGTCGAGCGCCGTGGCAAGGGTGGCTGCCTCGCGGGCGTGGACGGCGATGAGTTCGGCGTCGGCCTCCGCGTGGGCGCCCGCGCGCGAGATCAGCCAATCGGCGGCCTGGGCGTGCAGCCGGGCGCGCTCAGCGCGGGGCAACATGCCGTACGCGACCTCGCGGATCAGGATGTGGCGGAAGGCGAAGTCGCGCGTGCCCGCCGGCCGCACGAGGTCGCGGTCGACGAGCCGCTCGATCGTCTCCTCGCTGCCCTCTCCGAGCTGGGGGTCCAGCGCGGCCACGCCCGCGGTCGAGAAGGACCGCCCGAACACCGAGCCGAGCTGGAGCATCCGCCGCTCCGCGCCGTCCAGAAGGTCGAGGCGTGCGAGCAGCGTCGCCTGGACCGTGTCGGGCAGGCGCGTGAGCGCCTCGCGTGCCTCGGTGGGCTTCAGCGGCGAGCCCACCTGCTCGACCAAGGCACGCACGATCTCGCCGGCGTAGAACGGGTTGCCGTCGGCCCGCGCCACGACCTCCTCGACGATCTCCGGTGAGGCACCCTCGACGAGGTGCTCCACGAGCACCGCCACGTCGGGACCGGGCAGCGGCTCCAGGGCAAGCGACAGGGCGTTGCGCCGTCCGCTGCCCCAGTTGGGCCGTCGGTCGAGCAGTTCCGGTCGGGCGATGGCGAGGATGAGGATGGGCAGGTCGGCGCGCGGCTGGACGAGCGACTCCAGCAGATCGAGAAGGCTGTCGCTGGACCAGTGAAGATCCTCCAGGATCACCGTCAGCGGCCCACTCGTGGCGGCCGCCTCCAGCGCCGTCCGCCAGGCGGTGAAGATGGCCGTGCGGTCGACCACCTCAAGGTCTCCCGCCCCGACGGTGGCCAGGAGGGCCTTCCCGACCGCCTGTGCGTCGGGCACGTCGTGGTCGGTGAGCCAGCCCTCGACGGACCGCCGGAGGTCGGCCGGCGAACAGTCGTCGTCCGTTCCGACCAGCTGGTGCAGCACGGCCCGCAGTGGCCAGTAGGTCAGCCGCTGGCCGTATGGGAGGCACTGGGCGATGGCGATCGTGCCGGCCGGCCCGAGTTCCGGCAGGCGGTCCAGGAGGGCCTCCACGAGCCGGGTCTTGCCTGTCCCTGCCGGGGCGACGACGGTCACCAGGAAGGGCCGCTGCTCGGTGAAGACCCGCCGCGCGACCAGCTCCAGCTGGGCCAGGTCGGCGTCGCGGCCGATCATCGGCAAGCGGGCCCGCTCGGACCGTCCGCGGCCCAGGAGCGGGCGCGACGGGATGGGTCGTGACTTGCCCCTGGCGTCCAGTTCCGTGAGCGGCCCGAACTTGAAGCCGCGCGTCGCGCGGGCCGTCCGGTCGGTGAGCTGGATGGTCCACGGGTCGGCGCCCTGCTGCAGCCGCGCCGCGACGTTCACCGCGTCGCCGGTGATGAGGAAGTCCTCGCCGGCGGCGGCGTCCCGGCGGGCCACGATGTCACCGCTGGCCACGCCAAGGCGGATGGGCAGCCGATCGCCGAGGCGGGGATCGTCGCGGACGCGATCACGCAGATCCAGGGCCGCGCCAAGGGCCCGTTCGGCGTCGTCGCCGTGGGCCGTGGGGAGGCCGAAGACGGCCATCACCGCATCGCCGATGAACTTCTCGATCGTGCCGCCGTACTCGACGACGACCTCACGGGCGATGGCGTAGTAGCGCGTCAGGAGCGCGCGCAGATCCTCCGGATCGAGCGTCTCGCCCAGCGTGGTCGAGCCGCTGACGTCCGCGAAGAGGATCGTGACGAGCCGTCGCTCCTCGCTCACTGGGCCTCCATGGCGCGATGGTAGGTCTAGGCGTTGAGCAGGGCCAGCACCGCGACACCGCCGATGACGGCCGTGACCCCGACGATCTGCCAGATGCTCAGGCGCTCTCGGAAGATGACCCACGCGGCGATGGCCGTGATGGTGGCGAACTGCGAGGCAAGGACGGAGGCCACGGTCAGGTCGACTGCGACGCCGACCGCGAAGCTCCCCAGGCCGCCTAGCTCCGCCAGGCCCGAAATGACGATCAACGGCGCGGCACGCCCAGGTCGCGGCATCCGCCTCAGCACAGCAAGTGGGGCTCGTGATGCCTACCACGCCGGTGACTCGGGCCGTGACAAGGGCCACGGCAACGGCAGCTCCCCGGCGAGCCGGCCGAAGGTGATGAGGCTCATCCCGAAGAGCGTCGCCGCGCCCAGCGCCAGGAGCGTCGCCAGGCGCGGATCCTTCGGGACGGCGCACCTGCGTCCTCGCTGGCCAACCCGATGATGACGACACCTGCCGCGTGACCGCCAGAGCGAAGCCAAGCACGACCCCGATGGGCTGCCCGCCCGCGATGTTGATGATCGCAGCGACGGCCCCTTCGGCTGACACGAGGCCCACCACGAGGCCGACGCGACCGACCCGCAGGGCGAGATATTCAAGCACGAGACCCAGGATGTTCGCCAGGCCGGTCACCACCAGCAGCACGACGTCCAGCCCGGTCAGCTGGACGTCGAAGGCTCCAGTCAGCAGGAAGAGCGGCGCTGTTGCCACGAGCCCCACCAGCATCATCCAGCCCACCACGGCGGGCGCCCCGATCATCCGGGCGGAGCGGCTGGACGCGAGCGTGGAGATGGCGAAGAAGATGGCGGCCCCGAGCCCGCCAAGGAGGGCGATCACGAGCCGACGGGGCCCACGACGGTGCGGTCGATGGCCTCGGGTGAGCGCAGGAGCCAGATGGCCGCGAAGCCTTCCGCCGGCAACTCCGGCAGGCACCGTCGCAGCGCACGCACCTGGCGCTGGTGGACGGCCTGCGGCACGATCCGGCCCGCGCGGGCGGCGTTGCGTCGGGCGGTCACGCCCGGCTGGAGGTCGAAGACGATGGCCACGGCCGGCACGCCATGCCGATGGGCGGCCTCGAGCAACGGGCGCCTGGCCGACGGCTGGAGGTTCGTGGCGTCGATCACGGTCAGGCGGCGCCGGGCGAGCCGGCGGTCCACCGCCCCGTGGAGCAGATCGAAGGCGTCGGCCGTGGCGTCCTGGTCGGTCTCGTCATCGGCGACCAGGGCGCGGAAGGCGTCGGAGCTCAGGACCTGGGTCGGTCGGAAGTGGCGGGCCGCGAAGGTGGACTTGCCCGAGCCGGTGACGCCGATGAGGAGCACGAGGCTCGGGTCGGGCAGGCCGATGGTCGGCCCTGGCCCGGCGTCCGTCCGCTCCTGGTCTCCGGTCGTCGGCTCCTCTCCGGTCGCCGTCACGTGCCGGGCGGAGGCGCCGGCGGGCCAGGCGGCCCGAGTGGGCCGGGCGGCGCGACCTGGAGTCCTGACGTCGTGTCCGCGCGCCAGATGAAGTCGCTCCGCAGGATGGCCATCGTGATGGCGATGATGGGGTAGTAGATGGCGCCAAGGAACAGGCCGATGAGGGAGGAGAAGGCGGTCGCGTGGCCCAGCACCGACCCGAGTCCAGCGGTCAGATCGAGCGAGCCACCCGACTCGGAGCCCGACAGCGACGCCGCACCCGCGGCGACGCCCAGGATCGCCGCCACGACCTCGATGAGGGCGCTGAAGAGCAGCTGCAGCAGGTAGACGAGGATGAGCGCGCCGAGGATGTACCAGCGGGATCCGGCGGTGAGACGGGCGCCCCGGGCGATCGCGGCGCGTACCCCAAGGCGGTCGATGATGATCAGGGGGATGACCACGAACCAGCGGACATAGAGGTACAGCCCGACGATGCCGAGGCAGATCGCGGCGATGCCCAGCAGGAAGAAGACGCCAAGCGAGGCGCCGAGCTGCGGCGTCCCGGCCGCGTCGTAGGAGACCATCGACGGCTCCGCGAGCTGGATGCCCGCGGCGGACAGCGCGACCCCGCCCTGGACCACGACGAAGACCAGCGCCAGAACCAGGAGCGGCGCCAGCCGCGCCAGGAACCGGCTGAGCGCGGTGCGGAAGCGAACCGGCTGGCCCTGCGCCGCCTCCGGCGTCCCGGCCACCACCGCGCCGAGCGCCAGCGGCTGCATCACGGCCGTGACGACCGCCGCGACCACCGAGAGGACGGCCTCCTGGGGGCCGAGGCGGGTCATGACGGCCTGGTAGGCCGGGTAGTTGGCGCTCGTGGGCTCGAACGGGGTGGCGGCGAAGATCTGGCCGATGACGTCGGCGAGGCTCAGGTACACCGGGACCAGCACGATCGCGGCGATCACGTAGACGACGGCGGACAGGCACATGAACGGGACGAACGAGCGGCTGTAGGCGTCGAACGCCGTTCGGATCAGGTTGCCGATCGGCCGCCGCGGCAGGATGACCCGCGCGGGCGGCTCCCACCACTGGCCGGGCTGGCCGCCCGGGCCGCCCTGGCCCGGCTGGGTGCCCTGGCCCGGCCACCCGCCCTGGCCTTGCCCTCCGCCCTGTCCCGGCCCTTCGGCCCAGCTGGCCATGATCAGGCGCGCTTCACGACGAAGGTGCCGGCGATCTTGTCGTGCCAACCCTGTTTGCGCGAGTCCACGCCGACCCACAGGAGGCCGATGCCGAGCGCGAGCCAGTCGACCAGGTAGCCCAGGTAGCGGGCCGTGGCTCGTCCGATCCCGATCGGGCGCCCATCCTCCTCACGGGCCACGCGCAACCCCAGGGCGCGCATGCCGACCGTGCCGCCGGTGTGCCACATGAGGATGAAGTACAGCGCGGTGACCAGCCAGGCAAGGCCCAGGCCGGCGTAGAGGTACTCGGCGAAGGTGAGGGCCGCGGCCGCCTCGCCCGGCGTGATCGTGCTGCTCACGGTGCTGAGCGTCGAGAAGCGGTCCACCCCGACCGCGCTGATGCCGACCACCAGGGCTCCGAACCAGATGACGCCGCTGACGATGCCCAGGATGACCCAGTCGATGACGTAGGCGACGAGACGCACCCCGAACCCCGCGTACAGGATGCCCGGCGCCGGCCCCGCCTCGACCGGCGGTGCGGGGAGCGCCCACGACGGCGTGCCTGGCGGCGCGTACGTCCCTGGCGGCGGCGGCATCCCCGGCTGGAACGGCGGGCTTGGTTGGGGCGGCGCGCTTGGTTGGAACGGCGTCCCCGGTGTCGGGGTCATCCCCGGCTGCGGCGCGGCGGCCCACGGCGGCACGTACAGCGCCGCGGGAGGCTGCGGCTGGTACGGCGGCGACGCAGCTGGCTCCGGCGGCGACTGCGGCGCAGCAGGTTCGGCCGGTGCGAGGTCGGGTCGGTCGTTCGGCTCCATGGGACCCTCCCTCGATCCTCGTGCGCTCGGACCGCCGCATCGTAACGCAGGCCATTCGGGGGAGACGTGTGCGGCGGACCGCCACCGGCCAGGACCCATCGTCAACGGGCCGGGCCGACTGGCCACCGGGCCGGCCCGACGGGTCACCGGGCCGGGCCCACGGGTCACTGACGGTGAACACGTTGCCCCTGAAGCCGCCGATGGGACCGAACGCGGGCCCCCAGCGCGGCGAACGGTCACGGTCGGTGACCGAACCCCGGCGGAGGCAGCCATTTGAGGGGGTGCGGGCGCCCTTCGACCCGGATCTGTTCACGCACCGTGACCTGTCGACCTGTCCTGCACCCAGCACGGGCACGCCTGCTCAGGTCCGACGGCGACCGGTACTCCCCGACCTGGTCAGATTCCAACCCCGGTGGCGTTGGGACAGATGCGGGGGCCGGCGAAAGCCCGGGTCGCGCCCAGCGGCACCCTGGAACGTCCTGGCCACGCTCGGGCGCGGCGGGATCCGCGTCGGAGCCCAGCTGCAGGTGCGCGGAAGGTGATCCAAGACCACCCCCCCAGTAGTAGATGGACAGGTCGCGTCGGGCGGGCCGCCCTCGCAGGCCATCGGAGTCCGCCTTCCCGGCCAAACCTGACTCGGGGGCACGCTAGAGCAGATGCAGGCCGCGCGAGGCCCCAGAACCGGCCGGCATGGACCCCCAGGCGTGCGTGGCCGTGCTCAGCAGAGGCGCGGGTCCTACTCCTCGGCCCGTTGGAGGGGCCGGGAACATGGCTTAGCGTGCCCCGGAGTCACAGGTGGCCCGGTAGGCGGCCACCCGCCCCCCGAGCCCGCCGCCCGCCGCCCGCCGCACCGTGGGCCGGCACGCCCCGGGCCGGGATCGTGCGCCACCGGCCCCAAGACGGCACCCCGCCGACGCTACACTGCAAGGGCCGTGGCGGCGCGGGCACCGCGTCGCACTGAGTGGCTTCTGATGGGGAGCAGCCTGGCGTGGATCTCGTCGTGCGCGACGCCCGCCTCCACCCCACGCATGCCGATCGCGCCATCGCCGAGGGGTCCGCTCCCGAACTCGTGGACGTGGCCGTCAGCGGCGACCGCATCGAGGCCATCCGACCGGCCGGCACGCTCAAGGGCAAGGCCGCCCGCGAACTGAACGCCGAAGGGCGCCTCCTCTCCCCGCCGCTCGTCGACCCGCACGTCCACCTTGACGCGGTCCTGACGGTCGGCGAGCCCCGTCACAACGAGTCGGGCACGCTCATCGAGGGCATCCTGACGTGGGCCGAGCGCAAGCCGCACCTGACCCACAAGGACGTGAAGGACCGGGCGCGCCAGGCGATCCTCTGGGAAGTGGCCCAGGGCACGGGCCTCATCCGCTCGCACGTCGACGTGTGCGACCCCAAGCTCGTCGCATTGCGCGCCCTGCTGGAACTGCGCGACGAGATGCGCGACGTGGTCGACCTGCGCCTCATCGCGTTCCCCCAGGACGGCATCCTGTCGTTCCCCGACGGCAAGGCGCTGATGCGCGAGGCGATGCGCCTGGGCTGCGACATCATCGGCGGCATCCCCCACTACGAGTGGACCCGCGAGGACGGTGTCGAGGAGGTCCACTTCCTGTTCGAGCTGTCGCGCGAAACGGGGGCGGGCATCGACCTCCACTGCGATGAGACCGACGACGAGCAGTCGCGCTTCCTGGAGGTGGTTGCGGCCGACACGATGCGCCAGGGCATGCAGGGGCGCGTGGTGGCCGGCCACACGACCGCGATGGGCTCGTACAACGACGCCTATGCCTTCAAGCTGCTCCAGATCCTGAAGCGCGCGGGCGTCACGATCGTGGCCAACCCGCTCGACAACATCGCGCTCCAGGGCCGCTTCGACTCGTACCCCAAGCGCCGCGGCATGACACGTGTCAAGGAACTCGACGCGGCCGGCATCAACGTGGCCTGCGGCCACGACTCGATCATGGATCCGTGGTACCCGCTGGGCCGCGGCTCGATGCTTGATGCCCTGTCGATGCTGGTGCACGTCGGCCACATGACTGGCCGGGGCGAGCTGTTCCGGGCCTATCGCATGATCACCGAGAACGCCGCGAAAGCGGCCGAGGTCGAATACGGGGTGGAGGAGGGCAAGCCGGCGAACTTCGTGGTCTTCGACTGCTCCGATGAAGCGGAGGCGATCCGCCTCCAGCCCGTGGCGCGCTGGGTGGTCCGTCTGGGTCGAGTGGTGGCCGAGACGGAGCCGGCGCGATCCGTGGTGCACCGGGTTGAGGGCGACGTGCCCATCACGTTCACCAAGCAGGAGGGATGAGCAGATGGCGGTCCAGGCGCTGACGCGCGACTCGATGCCCAAGGGCGAGGGCGACCTCTCCATCGAGGGCCACGGCATGGAGCCGATCCCGGAGGCGGCCCGCTACGGCGCGGTCTGGCGGCTGTTCACCGTGTGGTTCACCCCGAATCTGGTCCCGGCCGCGTTCGCCATCGGCGTCCTCGCCCCCGCCTCGTTCATCGGCCTGGGCTTCGTCGACGGGCTGCTGGCGATCGTCGTGGGCAACCTCATCGGGGCTGCTCTCGTGGGGGTCCTGAGCGCCATGGGCCCGCGCACGGGCATGGCCCAGATCCCGGCCGCGCGCCTGCCCTTCGGGAAGTCGATCGTCGTGCCGGCTGGCATCAACTGGTTGAGCACCATCGCCTGGGACGCCATCAACGCGTTCTTCGGCGCCTATGCCATCGATGTCATCTCCGGCGGTGCGGTGCCGTTCCCGGTCGGATTGCTGGTCGTCGTCCTGTGCCAGGCCGGCCTCAGCGTGGTGGGCTACGAAGCCATCCATACCTTCGAGAAGTACGCCGCCATCGGACTGGCGATCCTGTTCGGGGTCGTCACGGTCGCGGTGCTCTCCAAGGCCAACTTCAGCCTCGCCGACGGCTCCGCGTCCGGCCTGGGCAGCTTCGTGCTGATGACCACCATCGCCGGCAGCTTCAACCTGGCCTGGGCCCTTTACGCGTCCGACTACAGCCGCTACCTGCCCAGCGATTCGTCCGGCTCGCGGGTCTTTGGCTACACCTTCCTGGGCCTGTTCCTCTCGGCGACCTGGATCGAGATCCTGGGCCTGGCCGTCTTCGGCGCCCTTGACGCCACCCTGACCGACCCGGTCCACCAGATCAACGCCCTCCTGGGCGGCGGCATCATCGGGGCGCTGGCTATGATCGCCATCTTCTTCGGCACGGTGGCCGTCAACGCCATGAACGACTACACGGGCTCCCTGTCCCTGCAAGCGGCGGGCGTGAGGGTCCCGCGGCCACTCTCAGCGCTCGTGGTCGGGGTGCTGAGCTACATCGCCACCCTCTACCTGTACCAAGCCAATTTCCAGGCCACGTTCGAGAACTACCTGCTATTCATCACCTACTGGATCGGCCCCTGGGCGGCGATCGTGCTGGTCGACCTGAGCCGTCGCGGGCGAGGGACCATCGACGGGTCGAAGGCCGTCCTCTTCGGCCTCCTGCCGACCGGCATGAACGCCCTCATCGCGCTGGTAGTGGGCTTCGTCGTCTCCATCCCGTTCATGGACGCGACGATCTTCGTGGGGCCCATCGCGTCCGCGCTCGGCGGCGCGGACATCGCCTACGTCGTCGGCTTCATCGTGGCCGGCGTCGTCTACTGGGCCCTCGAGCGGTACACGAAGAGCACCGCCGTCCCGATCGCGTGAGTCCATCCCTGTCGTGAGCGAGGCGTTCTGGCCGCCCGGCATCCGGGCGGCCGCCGCCGTCACGTTCGACGTGGATGCGGAGAGCGCCATCCTGGCCGGCGCTCCAGCCGCGGCGCGGCGACTGGGGGTCATGACCCATCAGGCATACGGGCCGCGGACCGGCGTGCCGCGTCTGCTCGCCCTGCTGGCCGATCGGCGCATCCGGGCCACGTTCTTCGTGCCCGGCTACACCGCCGAGCGCTGGCCGGACACCGTGCGCGCCATCCGCGACGGCGGGCACGAGATCGGCCATCACGGCTACCTCCATGAGCCGCTGGGCGCCAACGAGGCGACCGAGGAGCGCTACCTCCTCCGCGGCCTGGAGGCCCTCGACACCGTGGCGGGCGTGCGGCCGGTCGGCTACCGCGCCCCGATGTGGGAGACCTCGTACCACACGCCCGCGCTGCTGGCGCGGCACGGCTTCCGCTACGACTCGAGCCTCATGGACGCTGACCGGCCCTACCGGCTGGCCGCCGCCGAGCCCGGCCCGGACGGCCACGCCGCGCAGTGGCTGGTGGAGATCCCGATCCACTGGGGGCTCGACGACTGGGAGCAGTACGCCTACCTGCCCGACCTGACCGGTTCGGGCCTCATCGAGAGCCCGGCGAAGGTCATGGAGATGTGGCGCCTGGAACGCGACGCCGCGTTCGACGCGGGCGGCTGCCTCGTGCTGACCATGCACCCGTTCCTCTCCGGGCGTCCGTCACGGGCCGCGGCGCTGGCCGGATTCCTGGACGAGCTGGTGGCGCTGCGCGACGCGGGCGTCTGGGTCGCCGCGCTCGACGAGATCGCAGCCCACGTGGCGAGCCTGGACCTGCCCGCGGTGCACCATCGGCAGCCGCAGATCCCCGAGGGCTGGCTCCCCGGCTGAGCGCCTCGGCGGGCTAGCGAGCGGCCGCGGCGTCGCGACGCCGCACGGCCACGAGCGAGAGCATCTCGTAGGCCAGGTTCGCCGCCAGGAAGGCCGTCTGGCCCGCCGGGTCGTAGGCCGGGATGACCTCGACCACGTCGAAGCCCACGAAGTCGATGCCCGTGAGCCGCCGCACGATGGCCAGCGCGTCGTGGGCCGCCAGACCACCCGGCTCGGGCGTCCCGGTGCCCGGGGCGAAGGCGGGGTCGACCACGTCGATGTCGAAGCTGATGAAGGCCGGCCGGTCCCCCACCCTGGCGCGGATACGGTCGGCCAGCGCGTCCGGGCTCTGGGCCAGCACCTGCTCGGTCGTCTGGTAGTCCAGGCCGAGCTCGCTCGTCAGCGACGGCCAGTCCTCTGGCCCGTAGAGGGTGCCGCGGAGGCCGACCTCGATCGAGTGGGCCACATCGACCAGGCCCTCCTCGATGGCCCGCCGCATCCACGTGCCGTGGTTGTACTTCTCGCCGAAGTAGCTGTCCCACGCGTCCGTGTGCGAGTCGAAGTCGATGACCGCAACGGGCCCGCGGCTGCGCGTCGCACGCAGGTGCGGCAGCGTGCAGGCGTGGTCGCCGCCGATGAGCAGCGGCACGACCCCCGCCTCGACGAGCGGCGCCACGGCCGCCTCGATGGCCGCGTAGCTCCGCTCGATGTAGCCGGGCACGATGGCCACGTCGCCGTGATCGACGCACGACAGGATCTCGAACGGGGACACGTCGAGGTGCGGGTTGTACGGGCGCAGCATCACCGAGGCGTCGCGGACCGCACCTGGCCCGAACCGCCCGCCGACGCGGTACGTCACCCCGGTGTCGAACGGCACGCCGACCACGGCCAGGTCCACGTCGGCCAGGTCCGTGACGTGCGGCAGACGCGCGAACGTGGTGGGGCCCGTGAAACGCGGCGACTGCATCGAGTCGGCCGGTCCGTAGCGTGGCATGCCCGGCATCGTACAGGAGCTAGCGCATCCCCCAGTGGTCGGACCCGGGGGTAACGCCGTGGGTCACGGGGCGATGGACGGTGGGGTCGACAGGCCGCTCAGATCGATCGTCGTATCGCCGCTGCCGTAGATGCGGTTGCACAGGGTGGCGGCGGCTGCCGCGAGGATCACGTAGTTCGCATCGCCGATCCGGATCGTGTTGTTGACCTCGTCCATGAGGTGACCGACGCCCGGGACGTTCTCGGCGTCCACCTCAACGCTGCAGTAGATGGTGCCCTTGATGGCCGCGAATTCGTTCGACTCATCGTTGCTGTCCCACATCGCCTTGTCGCCCACCCCCGGCAGGGGAACCGGGTTCGCGAATACGGTGGCGTCATATTCGGCCGTGCCGTCGTCGCCGCCGTCGACGGTGACATCGACCGAGTCGCTGTCGTCGGTCGTGTCAAATCGGCACTCTTGGCCGGTTCCGTGGAGACCGTAGGGCGTGACGGTCACGCCCGTGATCTGATCCACGACCAGGGGCTGCGCCTCGGCGGCGGTCAGCTGTGTGCAAGTCGCGGAGGTGCCACCCTGACCGGTGGCCGACTCGCCCGGCCCGACCGTGCTGCCCCCCGCGACCGGGCTACTCGACGTTCCCGGCGCCGTCGTGGCCCCGGAGGCTGAGCAGCCGGTCAGCAGGAGGGCCCCGCCGATCAGGCCGATCACACCGGCACGTGCGAAGCGATGCATGGGGGTTCTCCTGTCGCGTGATCCGCCTGGATGCGCCGATCCTGCATGGCGCAGGCCAACGGTTGCATGGCCCGATCGCAATCCGGTCGCAAGACGAGAACGGGTCCGACCTCGACTTCAGGGGCCGGTCCAGGCTGCTGGAGGCCTCACTGCCCGTCACGGCGAGCGGCCAGGTCCCCCGAGGAACGCGCACCATATCGGGCGGGCTGACCGCACGAGGCGTTGTATCGTCCCCGACATGGCCAAAGACGAGCCCGGGTCACGGGCGGCGGCGCTGCCCCAGCACCTCCCCGACGCGTCGCCGCAACCATCCCCGGACCAGGCCCCGCCCACCCCCGCGGCGACGGCGGCCGTGCCGCGGGCCGGCCTTGGCGAGCGTCCGGGGCCCGCCCGCCGGGTGGTCATCATCGGAGCGGGCCTGGCCGGCCTCGTCGCGGCCTACGAGCTCAGGCGGCAGGGTCATCACGTCACGGTGCTGGAGGCGCAGAACCGGGTCGGTGGACGCGCCCACACGATGCGCGGCTTCGCGCCAGGCCTCTACGCCGAAGCGGGGGCGATGCGCATCCCGCGGGCCCACGACCTGACGCTCGAGTACTGCGCGCTCTTCGACCTGCCGCTGCGGCCGTTCGTGATGGGCAACCCCAACGGGCTCGTCTACCTCAACGGCGAGCGCATGACGATGGCGGAGGCCGACGCCCAGCCGTCGCGGCTCCCCTTCACCCTGGCCGACCACGAGCGAGGCCGGACCGCCGACCAGCTGTGGGAGTCGGCCATCGGTGACCTGCGGACGATGGTCGAGCAGGAGGGCCAGGCGGCCTGGCTGGAGATCGTCAGGAGGTACGACCAGTTCTCGCTGTACGAGTTCCTGCGCGAGAAGGGCTGGAGCGAGGGCGCCATCGAGTACTACACGGTCATGAACTTCCTCGAGGCCGACATGCACAACGCGGTCGTCGAGATCCTGCGCGAGGACATCGGCAAGGCGTACGTGGACATGCAGGAGATCGCCGGCGGGATGGATCGGCTGCCCAACGCGTTCTTCGGCGAGCTGCACCGCGAGGTCCACCTCGGTGCCGAGGTGTTCGCCATCGACCAGGAGCCCGGCTCGGTCGTCGTCCACTACAAGACCGAGGCGGGACGCTATCGGGCGGTCGGCGACTACGCGGTCTGTACCGTCCCGTTCTCCGTGCTCCGTACGATCGAGACCGTCCAGCCCTTCTCGCACGAGAAGCGCCGCGCCATCCGGCAGCTCAACTACCACGCCTCGACCAAGATCGTCTTCCAGGTCCGCCAGCGCATCTGGGAGAAGGACGACGGGATCGTCGGCGGCGCCACCGTGACCGACCTGCCGGTCCGTCGCCTCAACTACCCCACGCCCGATCCATCGACGGAACGCGGCGTCCTCCTGGCCTCCTACACCTGGGGCCAGGACGCGCTCCAATGGGGCGCCATGGATGAGGAGACGCGCCAGGAGGAGGCGCTCGACGACGTGGCCCGCATCCATCCCGGGATCCGCGACGTCTACGAGACGGGCGCCTCCCACGCCTGGTACAGCGATCGCTGGGCCCGCGGCGCGTTCGCCATGTTCGCGCCCGAGCAGCAGACCGAGCTGCAGCCAGCGATCGTCCAGCCCGAGGGCCGCGTCCTGTTCGCCGGAGAGCACTGCTCCCTGTACCACGCCTGGATCCAGGGCGCGCTCGAGTCCGGCATCCGCGCCGCCCGCCAGATCCACGAGGCGACCGACGTGGCCGAGGGCACCGGGATCGCTTCGGCCTAGCGCTGCGGCACTGGGTAGCTTGGGGCCACTTTCAGCCCTCTGGCCTTGCGCCGCCTCCAGCCCTTCCGACCGTCGTTACGAGTCCAATTGATCGTATGAGCACATCGGCTCGCGCCAAGCCAGCCGATGACCCGGTCGCGGACCGCCCTCCGCCCCGTCAAGGCACAAAACGGACCGGATCTACGAATCAGGGCGATCGTTGAGGCCCTAAGGATCAGGCCCCCGTCGGCCGGACGCCCTTGTGCGGCGCCGTTGTGCTCGGATCGTCAATGGGGTGGGCAACCCCCAGCCCAACGCTTGGGGCGGCTGCGCTGCCGGCCTGAGGGCCGCCCCTGCCCGCTGCATGGGCGCTGCGAGCACAGGCACGGGACCTAAGCCTTCCGTGGCCAGGCAGATCGGGGTCCTCATGCTCCGGGATCACCCGGATCGGGCTCATCCGACGGTGTCCAGGCCGGTGCGATCGGGCCCATACCGGGCTTGACGACGGCGGTCAGGTGCGCAGCGCCCATGCACCGAGCACGGAGCGATCGGCGCTATGGCGTCCCGGGGGTCGAGGGCCCGGGTGCCCGGAGCGCTCCGCCGTATTCACTGCAGTGCTGCTGCGAGCGTAAGGCGGGTCGACAAGGATGATCGCGGCCCCGGACGGCCCGGCGCGGGCGCCGCTTAGGGCCTTCAAGGGGGCTCGGCAGACATGGAGGCGTTGGCGGGACCGCCCAGCGCGCGGGCAGGCAGCGTTACGCAGGGCGGTGTGCGCGGGCAGCAGCACTGGAGGCGCCACGCGGGGGCCCAAGCCCGGCCCGCGGCCCAGCGCGGGCAAGGTGGTCCCGAGTGACGCCCCCGAGCCCGCGAGGTCCCGGGCGCGGAGCAGGCGCCCCTACTTGTCCTGTTCGCCGGCGGCGAGGGCGGCCTGGGCGGCGGCGAGGCGGGCGACCGGTACGCGGAACGGCGAGCACGAGACGTAGTCGAGGCCGATCTCGTCGCAGAAGGCGATCGAGGCGGGGTCCCCGCCGTGCTCTCCGCAGATGCCGATCTTGAGGCCGGGGCGGACGCCGCGGCCCCGCTCGACGGCGATGCGCATGAGCTGCCCGACGCCGGTCGTGTCAAGCGACTGGAACGGGTTGAAGGGCAGGATCTTGCGCTCCACGTAGGCCAGCAGGAAGCCGCCCTCAGCGTCGTCGCGCGAGTAGCCGAACGTCATCTGCGTGAGGTCGTTCGTGCCGAAGCTGAAGAACTCGGCGTGGCGGGCGATCTCGTCGGCGGTCAGGGCGCCGCGCGGCACCTCGATCATCGTGCCGAACTTGTAGTCGACCGATACGCCCGCCTTCTCGACGACGGCCTTGGCCTCGGCCTCCAGGAGGCGCTTGGTCTCGACCAGCTCGTTCACGTGGCCGACCAGCGGGATCATGATCTCGGCGTGCGGGTCGCGGCCGGCCTTGCGCTCGGAGATGGCCGCGTTGAGGATGGCCCGCGTCTGGATCTTCACGAAGTCGGGGATCATCAGGCCAAGGCGGCAGCCGCGCAGGCCAAGCATGGGGTTCTGCTCGCGCAGCGCCTCGACCGCGGCCAGCATCGTGCGGGCCTTGACGAACGCGGGATCGTCCTCGGCCGTGCCCCGGTCGCGGAACTGGGTCACCTCCACGAGCAGCTCGCTGTGGTTGGGCAGGAACTCGTGGAGCGGCGGGTCGATCAGGCGGATGACGACCGGCAGACCAGTCATGGCTTCGAAGATGCCCCGGAAGTCGCCCTCCTGGAGCGCCTCGAGCTTGCCCATGGCGGCGTCGAAGCGGGCCACCGCGGCCTGGTCCTCGGCGCTCAACGGCTGGCCGGCGGCCGCACGGTCCTTGGCCCGCGTGGCCTGGAACGCGACGAGGATCGCGTCGCGCACGATCTCCAGCCGCTCGCCCTCGCGGAACATGTGCTCGGTGCGGCACAGGCCGATGCCCTGCGCACCATAGCGGCGGGCCAGGGCGGCCTCCTCCGGCTTGTCGGCGTTGGTCCACACCTGGAGGCGGCGGACGTCGTCGGCCCAGCGCAGGATCTCCTGCAGCCCGGTCTGGTCCTCGAAGCGGACCTCCACGGTCGGCAGGGCGCCAAGGTAGACCTCACCGGTCGAGCCATCGACGCTGATCGCGTCGCCCTCCTTGAAGGTGACCCCGTCGGCGGAGGCGGTGCGCGTCTCGTAGTCCACCACGAGCGCGGAGCAGCCGGCGACGCAGGGCTTGCCGATCTGGCGCGCGACCACCGCCGCGTGGGACGTGGCCCCGCCGCGGGCGGTGAGGACGCCCTGGCTGGCGGCCATGCCGTGGAAGTCGTCGGGCGAGGTCTCGATGCGGACGAGGATGACCTTCTCGCCGGCCCCGGCCCGCTCGAAGGCGCGATCCGCGTCGAAGACGGCGAGGCCCACGGCCGCCCCGGGCGATGCGTTCAGGCCCGTGGCCAGGCGCTTGGCCTTGGCCTTGGCGGCCGGGTCGAACTGGTCGCGCAGGAGCTGGTCGACGTAGGCCGGCTCGATCCGCGCGAGCGCCTCCTTGCGGTCGATGATGCCCTCGCGGACCAGGTCGGCCGCGATCTTCACGGCAGCCGCCGCGGTCCGCTTCGCGCTGCGCGTCTGGAGCATGTAGAGGTGCCCGCGCTCGATCGTGAACTCGAGGTCCTGGGCGTCGCGGTAGTGGCGCTCGAGGCGCTCCGCGATCGTCTCGAACTGGCGGTAGACCTCCGGCATCTGGTCGCGCATCTGGCTGATCCGGCGCGGCGTCCGGATGCCGGCCACGACGTCCTCGCCCTGGGCGTTGGTGAGGTACTCGCCGAAGAGCACCTTCTCGCCCGTGTTCGGGTCGCGCGTGAAGGCCACGCCGGTGCCCGAGTCGTCACCCATGTTGCCGAAGACCATGGTCACGACGCTCACCGCGGTGCCCAGGTCGTGGGGGATCTTGTTGTACTCGCGGTAGTCGTGGGCCCGCTTGCCGTACCAGCTTGCGAAGACGGCCTTGACGGCCAGGTCGAGCTGCTCCAGCGGGTCGCTGGGGAACTCGCGCCCGGTGACCTCGCGGACCAGCTTGCGTGACGCGGCCGCCACCTCCTGGAGAGCCGACGCGTCGAGGTCCGTGTCCTGCTTCGCGCCATGGGCCGCCTTGGCGGCGTCGAGCAGCGCGTCGAAGCGCTCCCCGGGCACCTCCATGACGATCCGCCCGAACATCTGGATGAAGCGCCGGTAGGCATCCCAGCCGAACCGCTCGTTGCCGGTCAGGGCGATCAGGCCGTGCAGGGTGGCCTCGTTGAGGCCCAGGTTGAGGACCGTGTCCATCATGCCGGGCATGGAGAACTTGGCGCCCGACCGCACGCTCACGAGGAGCGGATTCGCGGCGTCGCCGAAGCCCTTGCCGGTCTCCCCTTCGACCCTCTTCACCGCCTCGAGGATGTCATCCCACAGCCCGTCCGGCAGCCGCTCCCCGGCGCCGAAGTAGTCATTGCAGGCCTCGGTCGTGATGGTGAAGCCGGGCGGCACTGGGAGACCTGCGTTCGTCATCTCGGCGAGGCCGGCGCCCTTGCCGCCGAGCAGGTCGCGCATCCCCGCGTTGCCTTCGGCCCGGCCGCCTCCGAATGCGTAGATGTAGCGCTTGGCGGCACGGTGCGTGCGCTCGCCGGCAACGGCGGTCTGCGACATGGGGACTCCTTCGTCGCTGGGTCTGGTCCGCGCCCGGCGGATCGATACGTTCGTTCTGCCGTCGATTGTAGCCGCGGCCTGCCCAAGGCCCGTCGGCGTGCCATCATCGAGGCATGACGGAACCCCTTGACTTCGAGCGCTTCGTGCGCCTGCCCCGCCTCTCCGGCCTCCACCTTTCGCCGGACGGCAGCCGCCTCGTCGTGACCGTGGCCCAGCCGCATGCCAGCGGCACGAAGATGACGAGCGCCCTGTGGGCCGTCGACCCGGACGGGAAGGTGCCTCCGCGACGCCTGACGCGATCCGCGGCCGGCGAGGGCGCCGCGGCGTTCGCGCCCGACGGCAGCCTCGTGTTCGGCAGCGCGCGGCCCGACCCGGACGCCAAAGAAGCCGAGGCTGATCCGCCGGCCGCGCTGTGGCACCTGCCGGCCGACGGCGGCGAGGCGCGCCTGCTCCTCGTGCCGCACGGCGGCGTCGACGGCGTGGCCGCCGCCCGGACGGGCCGCCGCATCGCCTTCGTCGCGCCGCTGTTCGGCGGGTCCGAGTCGCTGGAAGCCGACGCCGCACGGGCCAAGTCGCGGAAGGAGGCGGGCCTGGAGGCGCTCCTCTTCGACGGCTACCCCATCCGCCTGTGGGATCACTACCTGGGCCCGCGCGAGCGGCATGCGTTCGTGCTGGACCTGCCGGCGCAGGAGGCCGACCCGGTCCCCGCGGCCCGCGACCTCGCGCCCGCGCTGGGGCCACAGCTGGAGGACCGGGGCGTCGCGCTGACCCCCGACGGGGGGACCGCGATCCTGAGCCTCGGAGAGCAGGGGGTCGGCCGGCCGAAGGTCGACCTGGTGGCCATCGATACATCGACCCTGGAGCAACGCGTGCTGACGCCCGGCGACGGCTACTACGACCCGGCCGTGGTGTCACCGGACGGCCGCTGGGTCGCCAGCGTGCGGGCCGACCTTGGCGCACCGGAGCGCGCAGAGTCGCACAGCCTGTGGCTCGTCGAGCTGGCCAGCGGTGCGGGCCACGACCCGGCCCCCGGGACGGACCTGTGGCCCGACGGCATCGTCTGGGCGGCCGACAGCCGGGCCCTCTTCTTCGTGGCCGACCGACAGGGCCACCAGGCCGCCTTCCGCCTCGATCTCGACGACGGGCGCCTGACCTGCCTCGCGGCGACCGGCACGATCAGCGACCTCTGCCCCTCCCCCGACGGCCGCTGGGTCTACGCCCTGCGCTCCACCCTGCGCGTCCCCAACGAGGTCGTGCGGCTGGATGCACGCGCCGCGGAGCAGGAGCCCGTCGTGATCCCGTCGCCCGCCGCGACCGAGGCCCAGGTCGCTTCACCCGGCGCCGTGGAGCGAATCACCGGGACCGCGGCCGACGGGACGCCCATCGGCGCGTGGCTGGTGAAGCCCCAAGGCATGTCCGCGTCGCACCCCGCGCCGCTCGTCGTCTTCGTCCACGGCGGCCCGCTGGGGACCTGGAGCGACGGGTGGCACTGGCGCTGGAACCCGCAGCTGCTGGCGGCCCGCGGCTACGCGGTGGTGATGCCCGATCCGGCCATCTCGCTGGGCTACGGCCAGGCGTTCGTGCAGCGCGGCTGGGGCGAGTGGGGCGCGGCGCCCTACACGGACATGCTGGCGGCCGTCGACGCGGCCACGGCCCGCCCCGATATCGACGCCTCGCGCACGGCCCTCATGGGCGGCTCGTTCGGCGGCTATATGGCCAACTGGGTGGCCGGCCACACCGATCGCTTCAAGGCCATCGTGACCCACGCCAGCCTGTGGGAGCTGCGGGGGTTCCACGGCACGACCGACAACGGCGCGTGGTGGGAACTGGAGATGGGCGACCCGTACGTCGACGCGCGGCGCTACGAGGCGTACACCCCGTCCGCGCACGTGGGCAGCATCCGCACCCCGATGCTGGTCATCCACGGTGAGCTGGATGCGCGCGTGCCGATCAGCGAGGCGCTCCGCCTGTGGACCGACCTCCAGCGGCACGGCGTGTCGGCGCGCTTCCTCTACTTCCCCGATGAGAACCACTGGGTCCTGAAGCCGCAGAACGCCCGGGTCTGGTACGCCACCGTCCTGTCGTTCCTGGACGAGCAGCTCCGCGGCGTGCCCTTCGAGCGCCCGGCCCTGGTCTGATGAGCCACCACCACAACGACCCGCGGCAGATCGTTCCCGACGCCGAGCAGTACACGGCCCGGCTCGTCAAGCGAGTCGACGAGACGGAGGACCTGGCCTACTTCTGGGTCCGCTACGACGGGCCGCCTGTGCCGTTCGAACCGGGCCAGTACATGACGATCGGGGTGTTCGCCGACGGCAAGCTCTGGCAGCGGCCCTACTCGGTGGCCTCGGCGCCCGCCGAGGCGGGTGGCGGGGGCTACGAGTTCTACGTCCGGCTGGTCCCCATCATGCGCTTCACGACGCTGCTGTGGCGCCTGCCCGTCGGCCACGGGATGCGCATGATCGGGCCCAAGGGCAAGTTCATGCTGGAGCCCGACGACCGGCGCACGCACCTGTACGTGGCGACCGGCACGGGCGTCGCCCCCTTCATGGCCATGATGCGCCAGACGCTCATCGACCGCGGACCGCGCCGCACCGTCCTCCTGCACGGCTGTTCGTACGTCGAGGAGCTCGGCTACCGCGACGAGCTCGAGACATGGCAGCGCGACGGCACGTATCCGGTGACGTACGTGCCGACCATCTCGCGGCCGAGCGACCCGCGCAACGAGGGCTGGACCGGCCGGACCGGACGGGCGGAGGCGGTGATCGACGAGGTCTGCAAGGACCTGGGCCTGCGGCCGGACCGGACGGTCGTCTACATCTGCGGCAACCCCGACATGATCCTGAACGTCGAATCGCGCCTCATGGACCGCGGCTTCCCCGAGTTCCACGTCAAGAAGGAGCTCTACTGGCCGAAGGGCAAGGTCGTGCCCCCGCTCGAGGGCAGCGCTTGACGTCGGGACCTTTGGCCCGTTTGGTGGGCCCCTTGGGCATGGGCAGGAACTGCCGCCAGGCCCGATGATGGACTCCGCAACTTGAATCGCAACCTCGGAGAACGAATGTTTCCCATCGTCGACCGCGCCGTGCTGTCGCCGACCGTCGCTCGTCTCACCATCGAAGCGCCGCGCATCGCCCAGATCCGCCAGCCGGGCCAGTTCGTCATCGTCCGCCGCGGGCCCGGTGCGGAGCGCATCCCGCTCACGATCGCGGACGGCGATGCAGCGGCGGGCACGATCACGCTCGTCATCCAGGCCGTCGGCAAGAGCACCAGCGACCTCGTCGAGATGCAGACCGGCGAGGCCCTGACCGACGTCGCCGGGCCCCTGGGCCAGCCCACCGAGCTGATCGAGTCGGGCCACGCCGTTTGCGTCGGCGGCGGTGTCGGCACGGCGGTCGTCCATCCCATCGCGGAGGGCCTGCACGCCCGCGGCGTCCGCGTCACGAGCGTCATCGGCGGGCGCTCACGGGAGTGGGTCATCTTCGAGGATGAGCTGCGCCGCCACGGCGAGGTCATCGCCTGCACCGACGACGGCTCCTACGGCCGGCCTGGCTTCGTGACGCAGGCGCTGGCCGATGTGCTGGCGGCCGGCGACGTGGCGGCCGTCTACGCCGTGGGGCCGGTGCCCATGATGCGTGCCGTGGCCGAGATGACGCGGCCGCTCGGCGTACCGACCATCGTCTCGCTCAACCCGATCATGGTCGACGGCACCGGCATGTGCGGCGGCTGCCGCGTGGTCGTCGGCGGCGTCACCCGCTACGCGTGCGTGGATGGCCCGGAATTCGACGCCCACCAGGTCGACTTCGCCCTGCTGGCCGACCGCCTGGGCACCTATCGGCCGTTCGAACAGGCGGCCATGGACCGCCGTGCGCCCTGTCACCTGACCGAGCAGCTGGCCGAACTGGCGACGACGCGATGACCCGGCCAGTGCTGAACCCGCGAGAGCGCATGGCGCTGGGCCGCGAAGGCATGCCCGAACAGCCGGCGACCATCCGGGCGCGGAACTTCCAGGAGGTCAACCTGGGCTTCACGCACGTCCTCGCCGCGGCGGAGGCGGAGCGATGCCTGATGTGCAAGAACCCGCTGTGCATCGCCGGCTGCCCGGTGCGCGTCAACATCCCGCGCTTCATCAACCTTGTGGCCGAAGGTGACATGCAGGGCGCGGCCGAGTCGCTTCTCGACGACAACGCCCTGCCGTGCATCACCGGCCGGGTCTGCCCCCAGGAGACGCAGTGCGAGGGTACGTGCCTGCGCGGCCGGAAGGGCGCCCCGGTGGCCATCGGCGCCCTCGAGCGCTACGTGGCCGACTGGGCGATGGCACACCCGGAGGCGATCAAGCACGTCGAGCCAACGAGCACCGGCCACCGGGTGGCCATCGTGGGTTCCGGTCCGGCGGGCCTGACCGCGGCGGGCGAGCTGGTCAAGGCGGGCCACGAGGTCACGATCTTCGAAGCGTTCCACACCCCGGGCGGCGTCCTGATGTACGGCATCCCCGAGTTCCGCCTGCCCAAGGACATCGTGCAGGCAGAGGTCGATCGCCTCCGCGAGGCCGGGGTGCGCATCGAAGTCAACGAGATCATCGGCAAGACCTGGACGCTGGCCGAGCTGCGCGAGCGGTTCGACGCCGTCTTCGTCGCCGTCGGCGCGGGCCTGCCGGTCTTCATGGACGTGCCCGGGGAGAACCTCAAGGGCGTCTACTCGGCCAACGAGTACCTCACGCGGGTCAACCTCATGGCCGCCTTCCGGGAGGACACCGAGACGCCGGTCCTGAAGGGCCAGCGGGTGGCCGTCGTGGGCGGCGGCAACGTGGCCATGGACGCGGTGCGGACGAGCCTGCGCATGGGCGCCGAGGAGGCCACCATCGTCTACCGGCGGGGCATGGACGAGCTCCCGGCGCGGCGCGAGGAGGTCCATCATGCCGAACAGGAAGGCATCCACTTCGAGCTGCTGACGGCCCCCCTGGAGATCCTCGGCGACGAACATAGCTGGGTGCGCGGCCTGCGCTGCGAACGGATGGCCCTGGGCGAGCCTGACGCCTCCGGGCGGCGGCGGCCCGAGCGGATCCCCGGATCCGAGTTCGAGATCGCGTGCGACATGGTCGTCGTGGCCATCGGCACGCGCGCCAACCCGCTCCTCACGGCGAGCGTGCCGGACCTGCGCCTCAACGAATGGGGCTACATCGTGGTCGACGAGGACGGCATGAGCAGCATCCCCGGCGTGTTCGCGGGCGGTGACATCGTGCGCGGCTCGGCGACCGTGATCCTGGCCATGGGCGACGGCAAACGGACGGCGGCTGCCATCGGCCGCTACTTCGACCGGCTGGACGGTGCCGAGCCCGGCGCCGAGCCCTGCGCCGAGGCGGCTCAGCCGGTCGTCTGAGGCCGGGCCCAGCGGAAGGGCCACCACCCTTGCAGCGCGAACGGTGTGAGGGTCACGACCAGCACCAGCAGCACCCCCACCTTGCCGAGCGGCCCGCCGAGCGGCCAGGTCACGGCGAGGGCGTAGGCCGCGGCCATGAGCCAGCGGTCCTGCCAGGGCCAACCCCGCTCGCGCGCGTCGGCGGCGAACACGGCCAGCGCCGGCAGGAGCAGCGCCGCGTCATAGACCCAGGCGTGGGGGCTGATGACGAGCCCCGCCGCGCAGGCCAGGGCGACGGCCCGCGCGGGTGACCAGCGCCGCAACGCCGGCAGGCAGCGCAGCACGATCAACCCCGCCACGACGTAGCCCACGAGGGCCGCCCCGGTGAACGAGCCCGGCGGGGCATCGCCGGGCGTCAGCCGGCCGAGCAGGGCCGGCAGCGAGACGGCCTGCCAGCCATTCGCGGCAAGGTCGAGCGGGTTGTAGGTCTGCAGCGAGGCCCACCAGGTCGCCGGCCAGCCCCAGTCACCGCCGGCGGCGAGCACGCCGAGCAGGTACTCCGCGACGAGGACGACGGCCGCCGCAGCGACCGCACGCACGACGCCGCGCCAGGCGAGCGTCAGGACGACCGGCACGTCCAGCTGCGGCTTGTAGACGAGCAGCCCACCCAGGATCCCGGCGAGCACCGGTCGCCCGGCCTGCAGCGCTGCGGCGACGCCCACCACGAGCAGTAGCGCCACGGACGTGTTCTGGCCCGACACGACCCCGGCCGCCGCGGGCGCCCAGGCGAGCGCGCCAAGCACGGCCCACGCGGGCGAGATGGCGAAGACCCGCGCCCCGAGCAGGGCCGCGGCCAGGAGGGCGGCGAGCATGACGGCCACGTGGAGCCCACCGGCGAGGTCGTACGGCAGCGCGGCCAGCGGCGCGTACGGCAGGGCGACCCAGGCGGGGTAGACGAACGGCGTCGGTGGCAGCCCGTTGGCCGCCTGGTACTGGGCGATCGGCAGGAGCTGGTCCACCTGGGCCGTGAAGGCGAAATGGCCCGCGGCATAGAAGGCGCTGAAGTCGAGCCAACCGCGGGCCGGCATGCCCAGCGCCGGCAGATACGCCGCGATGGCGCAGGCGATCAGCCAGAGGCGCGCCCGCGGAAGGGTCCACAGGCCGCGCCACCCGGCGGGCTGGGCGACCGCGGGCGGGGCCGTCGTGGCGGCCGTGGCGGCCCCCTGTGTCAGGCGGCCCGCGCCGCGGCCAGGCGCGCCTGGATCACCTCGCGCACCCGGGCCACCGCCACCCGCTCCTGGGTCATCGCGTCCCGGTCGCGGATCGTGACCTGCCCGTCCTCGAGTGAGTCGACGTCCACCGTGACGCACCACGGCGTGCCGATCTCGTCCTGGCGGCGGTACAGCTTGCCGATCGCCGCGGTGTCGTCGTAGACGCACATGAGGTCCCGCTGCAGGTCGGTCTTGAGGCGATGGCACAGCTCGACGATCTCCGGCCGTTTCTTCAGCAGCGGCAGGACGGCCACCTTATACGGGGCGAGGTCGGGATGGAGACCCAGCACGACGCGCGTCTCGCCGCGCACCTCCTCCTCCCGGTAGGCATCGATGAGGAACGTGAAGGCGGCCCGGTCGGCGCCGCCGGCCGTCTCCACGATCCACGGCAGGACGTGCTCGTTGGTGGCCGGGTCGAAGTACTCCAGGCTCTCGCCGGAGGCTTCCTGGTGCCGCGACAGGTCGAAGTCGCCGCGGTTGTGGACGCCCTCCAGCTCCTTCCAGCCGAAGGGGAAGCGGTATTCGACGTCGACCGCCTTGCGGGCGTAGTGGGCCAGCTCGTCGGGCGCGTGCTCGCGCAGACGGAGGCGGGCGGGCGTCACGCCGAACCGCTCGTACCACGCGCGACGCGCCGCCAGCCAGGTCTCGAACGCGGCGTAGGCCTCCGCCTCCGGATGCACGAAGTACTGCATCTCCATCTGCTCGAACTCGCGCATGCGGAAGACGAAGTTGCCGGGGCTGATCTCGTTGCGGAAGCTCTTGCCGATCTGGGCGATGCCGAAGGGCAGCTTCTTGCGGCTCGACTGCTGCACGTTGCGGAAGTTGACGTAGCTGCCCTGGGCCGTCTCGGGACGCAGGTACACGATCGACCCTTCGTCCTCGACGGGCCCCATGTGCGTCTGGAACATCAGGTTGAAGCGGCGCGGGGCCGACAGGGGCCCGCCGTCCACGGGGCAGGTCAGGCCCAGGCGGTCGATGACCGAGGGGTCGCGCAGGTCGGTCGCGCTCAGGGTCTCCGCGCCCGGCAGCTCGTCCAGGCGGTAGCGGCGGTGGCAGGTCTGGCATTCGACCAGCGGATCGCTGAACGAGCCGACGTGGCCCGAGGTGACCCACACCTGGGGGTGCATCAGGATCCCCGCGTCGAGGCCGACGATGTCGTCCCGCTCCTGGATCATCGCCCGCCACCAGGCGCGCTTGACGTTGTTCTTGAGCTCCACGCCGAGGGGCCCGTAGTCCCACACCGCGTTGATGCCGCCGTAGATCTCCGAGCTGGGGAAGACGAAGCCGCGCCGTTTGCTGAGCGAGACGATCGTCTCCAGCTCGGCCACGGCGGGGCCGGGATCGTCCCGATCGGGGGGCGGCGTGGCGCGCGAAGTGGTGGTCATGGGCCCCCCGATTGTCGCACGGCGGCGCCGGCTCACTGACTCGCGGCCGCCGGTTGGAGCGCTCTTGTGCCGCTCGGCGGTCGAACGGGCGCCGAAGGGGTCGATGAGGATCGGTCGGGTGGTCCCGCTGGCCCACCGTGCCGCATCGCGGCAAGGACCACCACGGAGGCGCTGCTGCTTCGCTCGTTGCACCGCCCGGAGGCAGTAAGCGCCGGTTGAGGCAACCTCCGCATGCTACGCGGATGCCGAGTCGTGAACGACCTGTTGACCGCGCGAACCGGCGGCTGGTCCGCACGCTTATGACCTTGGGCGACGAGATCCGCCTCAACCGGACGATGGCAGGCCTGAGCCTCGCGACGGTCAGCGCGGGGGCCGGGGCCTCACCATCGCAAGTCAGCCGGATCGAGCGTGGACTGATTCGGCACATGGATCTGGAGACGCTCGCGAGGGTCATGGCGTCCGTCGGACTCGACCTCGTCATAGCGGGCTACCCCGGTCGCCCCGCGCTTCGTGACCGCGGGCAGGTGGCGCTCGAACAGCGGTTCCTGGGGCGCATCGGGCAGAACTGGCGGCACCGCCTCGAGGTGCCCGTCACTGACGACATCCGGGATGCCCGCGCCTGGGACATGGTCCTCTCCCGCGACGGGCTGCAGATCGGATGTGAGTGCGAGACCCGGCTCATCGACCTGCAGGCGCAGGTTCGCAGGCATCAGGCGAAGCTGGCAGCTGGCCGGGTGCAGCGACTCATCGTGGTGGTCGCCGACACCCACCTGAACCGATTTGCCCTCGCAGGCGCGGGTTCGCTACTCCGAGCCGACCTGCCGCTCGGCACTCGGGCGGCCCTCGCGGCCCTGGCTGCCGGGCGTGATCCGGGTGCGAACGGCGTCGTCGTTCTCTGAACGGCCAGGCAGGCTGCGCTCATGGGGCGCGGTCGGGGCGCGGTCGTGCCGCTCACCGGCGCAACCGGCCGAGAAGACGTTGCCCCCTGCTGCCTGTCAGCCAGCTCCGTCGCAGCGCGCGTTGCGCTCAGCGGCAGAGATGGTGGAGGGACGCTCGCAGATTCGCCCATTGTGCCGCCGAGCGGCACGGCGGCGACCGGCGGTTGCCCCCGGGGCCGTTCCGGCGGCGGCCCCTCAGACGGGCGGCGCCGCGTGGCGGACCTCGTCGAGGAAGGCCAACGAGCGGGGCTCGCGCTCCAGGGCGTGGCGCATGAAGCGGCGCATCGCCCCTTCGACCTCCCGCTCCACGGCAGCCGGCAGGCGCAGGGCGGCCAGGGCTTCGATGTCGAGGCGCCGATAGGCCCGCAGGACCTTCAGGGCGTCCTGCGACAGGCCGACCACCTCGGCCGGCGGGCCCGCATGGCGTTCGCACAGGACGCCACCCAGCGAGGGCACCCAGCGGAACGTCTCGCCCGCCTCGAGCACCCGGTCACATTCGACGCAGCGCTCCACCTCCGGGCGCACGCCGAGGGCGTCCGCCAGTCCGAACTCGAACCAGCGCGCCACGCGGCCCGGCGCCATGCCGTCGTCGAGAAGCTGGAAGGCGCGGCGCAGCACGGCATACACGGGGTAGGCGTAGGCCTGCTCCTCGGTCGCTCGCTCGGCCATCTCGCCGATGTACCACGCGGTGGCGGCCGATTCGAGGCGATCGCGCAGCGCCAACCAGGCTTCTCCGACGCTGGCCTGCGTGACGACGTCGAAGGTGCGGGCCCGGGCCACCACGAGCTGCAGCTCGGCGAACGGCTCGAGCGTCCCGCCCAGCCGGCTCGTCGGCCGCCGCACGCCCTTGGCGATCAGGCGCAGCTTGCCGTCGTGCGGCGTGAGCACCGTCAGGACGCGGTCGGCCTCGCCCAGGTCGAAGTGCCGCAGCACGATCGCGGCGGTCTTGTACAGGCGTGGCGGTGGCACCCGCCAAGCCTACCCTGCGCACGACGGTGCGCCCCGGCACAGGCCGCCCGTAGGGCACGCATCCGATCGGGGCCCGCTGACGAATCCATCATCGACGCCGGTGCGGCCGCGTCCCCCGCACCGGCGCCTCCACGCCCCGGTACCTGCGGGTCCTGGGCGTCCTGTCCGCCGACCTTCGGGCCCGGAGGATGGCCTCCAGTGCTGCTCCCCGCGCACCGCTTTGGCTAACGATCCCTGCGCAGGGGCTTGGCGCTCCGCGTAGCGCCCCCATGACTGCCGAGCAGGCTGAACGGCCTCAAGGCGCGGCCCGTCCGACCGCCACGCACCCTAGCGAGCAACGTTGTGCTCGCGGCAACACTGCAGGCGATACCGGCGAGCCTTGGCGTGGCCGATCGAGGCGCCAACGGACCTTCGCGCTCGGTGCATGGGCGCTGCACGCTCGATGGCCATCGTCAAGCCCGCCGAGTCCTCGACGGCACCCGGGGATGCCGCCTGTGGGGCCCGATCCGAGCGTGCTCGATGCGTGCGGAGGCACCCGGTGATGGAAGTCGGGCGGCCGACCCACGGTCCACCGGCCTCTGGCGGGCTTAGGGTCCGTCCACGTGCTCACAGCGCCCATGCAGCGGGCACAGGTCCGGTCAAGCCTGGGAGGCTGTCGGTTACCCGTCCCATCGATGATCCGGGCACGACGCCGGGTGATACGGCCGGGGCGCCGACGGGAACGGGCGCCGAGCCGACCCGTAGCGCACACCCCCACCCGCCCCATTCGTATCGAGCGCCTCGTCAGCCCTTAAGCGAGACGGTGGGCCGCATCCTCGTCGGCTTCGGCGGGCTTATCGATGGTCCATGCGCTGGCGCGACCAATGGGTTGGGTAACGGGCTGCGCAGGACGGGCAGGTGGGGCGCCCGGACACGCACGGGCTAGATGGGGCTGGTGACAGCGTGCTGCCTGCTGGTATCATGTTTCTCGTGATGACGTCGACGGACCTCCAGGCCCTCATCGCCGACACGGAGGCGACCATCCTCTCGCTCATCGACGAGCACGAGGACGACGCCACTCGCCCGCTCTACGAGCAGATGCGGTACCACCTGGGCCTCGACGGGGGCAACGGCACGAGCGGCAAGCGCATGCGGCCGCTGTTGGGGCTGCTGGCCTACCAGTCGCTGACGGGCACGCACGAGCGGGCCCTGCCCGGCGCGGCGGCGGTCGAGCTGGGCCACAACTTCAGCCTGGTCCATGACGACATCGAGGACGGCGACCACGAGCGGCGGCATCGCGCTGCGCTGTGGACGATCTGGGGCGTGGCCCAGGGCATCAACACCGGTGACGCCATGTTCGCGCTGTCGCGGCTGGCCCTCCATCGCCTGACGGACCTGGGCTTCAGCGACGGCAAGGTGCTGGCCCTCATGCGCCTCTACGACGAGACGTGCCTGACGCTGTGCGAGGGCCAGTTCCTGGATCTCTGGACGTCCGAGGAGGACGGCCGCCAGTCGGTGCAGCTGTACTTCGACATGATCGGCCGCAAGACGGCCGCCCTCATCGCCGGCTCGATCCAGGCCGGCGCGATGCTGGCCACCGACGACGCGGCCACGATCGCCGCGTATCGCGACTTCGGCTGGGCCCTGGGCCTCGCCTTCCAGCTCAACGACGATCTGCTGGGCATCTGGGGCGAGGAGCAGGAGATGGGCAAGCAGCCGACCGACCTGGCCAAGCGCAAGCGCACCCTGCCGGTCCTCTATGCCCTCGAGCACGCGGCCCCGGCCGACCGGCTCCGCCTGAAGGCCCTCCTGGCCGAGGCGACACCGACCCAGGCCACGACCGACGAGATCCGGGCCCTGCTCGAGCGGAGCGGCGCGCGGACCTATACCCGTGAACAGGCGCGTCACCACCGCGACGAGGCGCTGGTCCAGCTGGAGCGCACGGGGGCCGCGGACGCGGCCGCTCGCGAGCGGCTGGCCCAGATCATCACCTCGGTCATCGAGGCGTAGCCGGCCGGGGGCGGTCGCCCCCGTCGCCGACGATCAGGCGCGGACCCTCGGGGCCGACGTCGACGGCCCGAGCGCGGCCACGTACGGCGCGAGCGCCGCCAGCGTCGGCATCTCCACGCGGAGCTCGCGGCCGGTCGCCAGGACGTCGAAGTAGATGTGCTGGAGCTCGTCGTGCGCGGTGTGCCGCTCCATGATCTTGCGGGCCGCGCGGTCGACGCGGTACTGCTCGCGGATCCCGGCCGCCACGGCCTCCGGTGGGGCGAAGAACGGCTGTGCATCCAGGATCGCCGTGACCTCCACGCCCCTCGCCTTGACCACCGCGAGAGCGTCCCGGACAGCCAGGACGGCCTGCTCCAGCCAGTCGGTCGAGTCCAGGAACCTTGAAGGGTCGCCGGCCTTGATGGCCGTGCCGATCACGCCGGCCTCGATGGCGAAATGCGTCCACAGCCAGGGCAGCATGTCGGTGTGGAGGTTCACGGCGAGACGGCAGCCGTCGAACAGCGCCGTGATGCGGGCGAGTCGATCGGTGCTCTGGCCGTCGAGCTCGCCGAGGTGCACCTCTCCCAGCAACGCGGCGTCCAGGAGCCCCGCCCGGTACCCGCCACCGGCGACCGGGAAGCCCCACAGGTAGCGCTCGCGCGCGAGCCCGGCATCGACCGGCGCCAGGCCGGTCCACAGGTTATCGAAGAACAGCACGTCGGCCTTGCCCGCAGCTGCGGCGAGGACCGGCAGGAGGGCCGGCAGCTGCGTATGTCGCACGCTGGCCAGGATCAGGTCGTAGTCGTCGCCGGGCTGGAGGCTGTCGACCAGGCTGGCGCGATAGCGCACGTCATGGTCCCGCGCGTCAGGCGTCCGCCCGTCCAGCAGCCGGATGCGGATGCCGTCCCGCGCGACCGCGGGATCGATCGCCCGGACGTAGTGGACGACGGGATGGCCCGCCTGGGTGATGAGGTGCCCGTAGATCGTGCCGATCACGCCGGTACCGATGACACACACACGCATCGTTGATCCCTCCCCGAGATCCTGGCCTCACGCGTTCCGGGCAAGTCTCCGGCGGATCGCGGACCGCACGACAGTGCCTCGCGTCCCGGCGCGACGGGCCACCCGGCCCCTCCCGACCGGGACCGCCGAGCCGCGATCAGGCCGCGGTCTCGTCCTCGCTCGGCTGGTTGGGGCTCGTGTCACGCACGGCGAGCACCTTGCCCACGCGGCGTCCGGCGGTCGACTCGACCGTCAGGGTCAGGCCGTCCAGCCGGATCCGGTCGCCGACCTTGGGGATCCCTCCGACGTGGTGGTACACCAGGCCACCGACCGTGTCGTACTGCTCCTCGTCGGCCTCGTCGAGGCGCAGATCGAAGAGCTCCTCCAGGTCGTCGACCGGGGCCCGCCCGTCGAGGCGCGCCTCGTTGTCGGAGAGCTTGACGACCATGGGCTCCTCGGCGTCGTACTCGTCCTGGATCTCACCGACGATCTCCTCCAGGAGGTCCTCGATGCTGACGAGGCCGGCCGTGCCGCCGTACTCGTCGAGGACGATGGCGAGGTGGACGCGCCGGCGGCGCATCTCGTGGAGCAGGTCGTCGATGCTCATCGACTCGGGCACGAAGACCGGCGCCCGCAGGATCGGCCGGATCTGGGCGGGCGGCTCGCCGTCCGGGCGGAGGTAGGGCAGGAGGTCCTTGGCGTAGAGGATGCCCGTGACGTTGTCGATCGACGTCTCGTAGGCGGGGATCCGCGAGTGGCCTTCGCCGATGATCAGCTCGACGGCCTCCTGGAGCGGCGCGGAGGCCTTGATGGCGATGATGTCGATGCGCGGGACCATCACCTCGTGCACGCGGCCCTCGCTCAGCTCGATGACCGCGCTGATCATCTGCTCTTCCTCGGCCTCCAGGATGCCCTGCTGGCCGCCGCGCTCCACGATCAGCTTCAGCTCATCCGTGGTCATCGCCTGGGGGCTCATCTGGCCCGCGCCGAGCAGGCGCGTGATGGCACTGGTGGCCGTCGTGAGGAGCCATACGATCGGCCCCAGGAGGCTCATCAGGAACTCGATCGGCGCGGCGAAGAGGAGGGCCGCGCCCTCCGTGTGGGCCAGGGCCAGCGACTTGGGCACGAGCTCGCCGAAGACGATCGTGAAGAGCGCCAGCAGCAGGGTCACGACCAGGAGGGCCACCGGCTGGGCCGTACTGCCAAGGAGCGGCTGGAGCAGGACCGTCGTCTCGTTGGTGAGCGTGACGGCCGTGAAGGCCGCGGCGAGGAAGCCCACGAACGTCACGCCGACCTGCACGACCGCCAGGTAGCGCGCCGGGGTCGCCACCACCCGCTGCACCCGCCGCGCACTGCGGCTGCCTTCGTCCGCCAGCTGCTGCAACCGCGTCCGGCGGACGGTCACGAGCGAGATCTCGGCGGCCACGAAGACCGCCTCGATCAGCGTCAGGACCACGATCACGAGGATCGCGGTCAGTGTCTCCATCAGGTCGTCTCCGGGTCCTCGGCGCGCGGCCGCGGCTCGCGGATGCGGGCCGGCACGCCGACGGCGAGCTTGCCCGGCGGCACGTCGCGCGTCACCACCGCGCCCGCCCCCGTGCGGGCCCCGGCGCCCACGGTGATCGGTGCGACGAGCATCGTATCGACGCCCAGGAAGGCGCCGTCGCCGATCGTGGTGCGGTGCTTGCGCCGCCCGTCGTAGTTGGCGGTGATGGTGCCCGCGCCCACGTTGACGCCCTCCCCGGTCGTCGTGTCGCCGAGGTAGCTCATGTGGTGCTGCTTGGAGCGCGCCCCCAGGCGGGCCTGCTTGAGCTCGGCGAAGTTGCCCACCTCGGCGCCCCGGCCCACCGAGGCGCCCGGCCGCAAGTGGGCGAACGGGCCAACGGTGGCCCCGTCCTCCACCTCGGACGCCTCCAGGACGCTGGCCCAGATCCGGCAGCCCGCGCCGATCCGGCTGTCGATCAGCTGGCTGCCGGCGCCGATGAGGCTCCCCTCCCCGACGGCCGTGGCGCCGCGCAGGATGACGTTCGGTTCCAGGACGACGTCGCGCGCCAGCTGGACCTGGGCATCGATGTAGACGGTGGTGGGGTCGTGCATCGTCACGCCGGCGAGCATGTGGGACTCCAGGATCCGCCAGCGCAGCTCCGCCTCGACCGCGGCCAGCTGGATGCGGTCATTCACGCCCGCCAGCTCCAGGTCGTCCTCCACGGGTACGGCGACGACCGCCCGGCCATCCGCCCGCGCCTGCGCGACCAGGCCGGTCAGGTACAGCTCACCCGTCGCCCGGCTCGGGTCGAGGCGCTCCAGCGCCGTCCGCAGCCAGGCCGGGTCGAAGGCGTAGGCACCGCCGACGACCTCGCCGAGCGACCGCTCGTCCGCGCTGGCGTCCTTCTCCTCGACGATGCGCAGCGGCCCCTCGTCGTCGCGGACGACCCGTCCGTAGCCGGTCGGATCGTCCGGCTCCATCGTGGCCAGGGCCATCGCCGCCCCGGCCTCCGCGCGCGCCGCGAGCAGTCGCTCGAGCGTGGCGGCGGTCACCAGCGGGGCGTCACCCGAGGCCACGACGACCGCCTCGACGGCCCCCCCGACCTGGGCCAGGCCCACGCGCAGCGCGTCCCCCGTGCCGTCCTGCCGGGGCTGCACGGCGAGGCACACCTGCGGTCCGACGGCCTCGCGCACGGCAGCCTCGATGACGGGCGACACGACCACCCAGGGCATGCCACCGGTCGCCGCGGTGGCGGCCTCGACGACGTACGCCAGCATCGGCCGCCCGCATACCGGGTGGAGCACCTTGGGGAGGCGCGAGCGCATCCGCGTGCCCTGACCGGCGGCAAGGATGAGCGCGACGGGGGTCACGTGCCGAAGGGCCACGCGGCGAGCCGCGCCGCGGCGCCGGCTGGGGGCGGGGTGGGCATCGGGATGGAGGGCATCTTCGACCTTGCCCGGCGGGGTGTCAACCGCGGGCGACGGCGTCGACCGGGCCTGCCCGGTGCGCCACGACCTCGATCTCGACGCGTGCGCCGCGCGGCAGGCCGGCCACGGCGACGGTCGAGCGCGCCGGTGCGGGATCGCCGAAGCGGCGGCCGTAGTGCTCGTTGAAGACCTGGAAGTCGGCCAGGTCGATGAGGAAGCAGGTCGTCTTCACGACGTCGCCGAAGCCCATCCCGGCCGCCTCGAGGATCGCCCCGACGTTGTCCAGGGCGCGCTCGACCTGGGCCTCGAAGCCGTCGGCGAGCTGGCCCGACGCCGGGTCAAGGCCGACCTGGCCGGCACAGAAGAGCAACTCACCGGCGCTGATGGCCTGGCTGTACGGGCCGATGGCAGCCGGCGCCCCGTCGGTCTGGATCCGCTGGTGGGTCATGCCGTTCCTCCTGTGTCGATGGACGGGCGGTGCGACGCCCCGAGGCCCGTCGCGATCAGCCGCACACCGTCGCGCCGGCCGGCCGACCACGTGTCCAGGTCCTCGATCGCGCCACGTGCCTCCGCGAGGGAAGCATACAGAGCGAAGAGGGTCGGCCCGGAACCCGAGAGCAGCCACGGCCGCCCCGAGCGTGCCTCCAGGCTCGCGCGCAGCTCGTCCACGTCCGGCCGGAGGGCCGCGAGCCCGCGCCACAGGTCGTTCGCGTCACGGAGCTCGTCCGCGCGACGGACCAGCTCGGTCGCGGCGAGGCCGGCGCGGAGGTCGCGGGCCAGGCGCTCCGTGGCGGCCGCGGCCCACCGCGTCGTCTCGCCGCCGCCAGACGAGCGCGTCCGGTCGACCGCCTCGTAGACAGCCGCCGTGGCGATACCGCGAGTGCCGACGGCCAGGATGCAGGCAGGCGTGCCGGCCGGCGCCGGCAGCGCCGCCAGCCGCTCGCCACGGCCGGTGGCCCAGGCCGCCGGCGCGCCGAGGGCGAAGAAGGGCACATCCGAGCCGACCGCCGCCGCGACCTCGAGCCGCGCCGCCCGGTCGAGCGTGACGCCCCACGCGCGCGAGGCGATGGCGATGGCCGCCGCGGCGTCGCTGCTGCCGCCGCCGAGCCCGGCGGCCACTGGCACGACCTTCTCCAGGGCCACGTCCAGCGGCGACGCAGGCCGGTCCAGATGGCGGCGGAGCGCGACCAGCGCCCAGAGCACGAGGTTGTCGGCCGCAGGCCCGGCGGGCAGGCCGGTCGCGACCAGGCGGTCGGCGTCGAGCGTGGTGGTCGGCGCGGCGCCGGTCGGCCGGGCGGTGAGGCGGTCGGCCAGGGCGATGCGGATGAGGATCGTCGAGAGGTCGTGGTACCCGTCCGCCCGCCGTTCCGAGACGGCGAGGGTGAGGTTGACCTTGGCCGGTGCTGCTGCGCGACGCGGCGTCACGGCAGCGGCCCCAGCGCGGCCGCGAGGGCCAGCCAGTCGTCCACCGACAGCGTCTGCGGTCGTCGCTCCGGGGCGATCCCCACGCGATCCAGCGCGGCCACCAGCGTCGCCCGCTCGACGGCCGGCAACTGGCGGGGCAGGACGTTGTGGAGCATCTTGCGCCGCTCACGGAACCCGGCCTGGACCAACCGCCAGAGATCCTCCTCGGCCGCGGGGTCCAGGCGGCGTGGCCTGGTCTCGCCGACCAGGACGGCCGAGGCGACCTCCGGGGCCGGCTCGAACGCCTCGGGCGGCACGGTCCGGGCGACGCGCACGCGGGCGTGGTACTGCACGAACACCGACAGGTAGCTGAGGCCCCCGGGAGGGGCGGCGATGCGCTCGGCGACCTCGCGCTGCAGCATCAGGACGAAGCGCTCCGGTCGCGGCTCGGCGCCGAGGACATGGTGCAGGGTGGGGCTCGTGATGTGGTAGGGCAGGTTCGCGACGAGGTCCCAGGGGGCCGTCACGAGCGCGGCCAGGTCCAGGTCCAGGGCGTCACCCTCGACGAGCCGCAGGTGGCCGCCCGCGAGGAGGTCCCCGGGCGTGCCGCCGTCCGCCTCGCCGAAGCGGTCCCGCAGGTGGGCGACCATGCGCCGGTCGACCTCGACCGCCGTGACGTCGGCTCCCGCCTCCAGCAGCGCCCCGGTCAGGATGCCCGGCCCCGGGCCGATCTCCAGGACTCGCCGGCCGGGCGTGAGCCGCGCCTCGGCCACGATCGCGTCGAGCACCTCGCCGTCGGCCAGGAAGTTCTGCGAGAGGCGGCGGTTGGCGCTGAGCCCGTGTTCACGGACGTAGCGCGCCAGCACGGCCGGGCCAAGGTGGCGCGCGTCGAGCGGGTCGCGGGCCGTGTCCCGGGCCACGTTCAGCCGGCCAGACGCAGCGACGGGTACGCCTCCAGGTCCCAGCCGGCCCGCACGCCGGCCCGCGCCCGGAGGAACCCGGCCGCACCGATCATGGCGCCGTTGTCGGTGCAGAGGCCCGGCCTTGGGATCACCACGGGGATGCCCAGGTCGGCCGCCTGGTCACGCACACGGTCGCGCAGCGCGGCGTTGGCGGCCACGCCGCCGCCGAGGATGATGGTGGCCGCACCGGCCTGGCGGGCCGCCCGCGCGGTCTTGGTCGCGAGGACGTCCACGACCGACTCCTGGAAGGCCCACGCCGTCTCGGCCACGAGGTCCGGCGGCAGCGCGAGGCCGTCGTCGGCGGTGCCGCCGGCGGCCTCGGTGACCGCTCGCCGGACGGCCGTCTTGAGCCCGCTGAAGCTGAAGTCGTAGCCGTCGCCCAGCCAGGCGCGCGGGAAGTGCCGGTCGTGTCGCACCGCATCGGCCGCGGCGCGCTGGACGGCGGGGCCACCCGGGTACGGGAGGCCGAGCAGGCGGCCGACCTTGTCGAACGCTTCGCCCGCCGCGTCGTCCACGGTCTGGCCGAGCAGGCGGTACGTGAGGTGGTCGGGCATCTCGACGAGGAACGTGTGCCCGCCGCTCACCACGAGGGCGACCAACGGGAAGACCGGGGCGGCCTCCTCGTCCTGGCCTGGGTCAAGCAGCCAGGCGGCGTAGATGTGCCCCTCGTGGTGGTTGACGGGCACCAGCGGGCGGTCGTGCAGCCAGGCCAGCGTCTTGGCCATCGTGAGGCCCACCAGCAGCGAGCCGGCCAGGCCCGGTCCATAGGTCACGGCGATGGCCTCGACCTCGCCCCAGTCATCCAGCCCGCCCGTCTCGAGGGCCCGTTCCAGGACCGGCAGCATCCACCGCAGGTGGGCCCGCGCGGCGACCTCGGGCACGATGCCGCCGGTCCCCGCGTGGAGGTCGGTCTGGCTGGCGACGACGTTGCTGTGGATGCGCCGGCCGCCCTGCACGAGCGCTACCGCCGTCTCGTCGCACGAGGTCTCGACCGACAGGATCAGCCCGGAGCCCTCAGCCACGCGGATCGTCCGGCGGCGGCTCCAGGGGCAACGCGGTCTCCAGGGTCTCCCGCAGCCGGGCCAGCCGCTGGCGCATCGACCGCGAGGCGAGCTCCTCCGTGGTCATGATCAGGGCGTCCTCGTTGTTGTCCGAGTAGTAGCGCGGCCGGACGCCGACCGGCCGGAAGCCGAAGCGCTCGTACAGCCGGCGTGCGTCGAGGTTGCTGAGCCGCACCTCCAGCGTCGCCACGCTCGCGCCAAGCTCCTCCGCCAGCTCGATGAGGGCCAGCAGGAGGCGGGCCCCGATACCCTGCCGGCGCCACGCCGGCAGCACCGCGAACGTGGTCACGTGCGCCTCGTCGACCATCAGCCACAGCCCGCCGTAGGCGACCACCACGTCGCCGCTGCGGACGATGAGGTAGCGTGCCAGGCGGTTGGTCTCCAGCTCCTGCCGGAAGGCGTACGAGGGCCACGGCACGGGGAAGCTGGCCCGCTCGATGGCGTGGACATCGGCGATGTCCTCCACGCGCATGGCGCTGATGGCCAGCCTCAGCGGAGGTCGGGCGACCATGCCATGGCTCCGATCGCCTCGGGCACGCCGCGAGGCAGCGTCACGTAGAGCGGCACCAGCGAGGCGGCGTCGTCCCGGCGGCCGGTCGCCAGGACGACGCCGCCGACCGACAGGAGGGCCGCCCCCAGCCCGGCCAGGGCCTCGCGGCCGAGCTCGGCCATGGACGCCGTGACGCCCGTCGCCGTCGGGGGAAGATCGACCGCTACCAGGCTCCCCTCGCCCGCCGGGAGCGGCTGGCCGCTCACGATGAGCCGCGCGGCCTCGACGGCGGGTACGGCGTCCTCGCCGAGGCGGACGGTCGTGGCGTAGCGGTCATGCGGTCCAGCAGGCTGCACGATGACGATCGGCCAATCCATGACCCGCGGCGCCACGGCCACGGCGAGCGCGGCGGCTGTGGGGATCCCGACGATCGGGCAGCCGAGCTCATGCGCCATCGTCTTGGCCGTGGCCAGCCCCACGCGCAGCCCGGTGAAGGCCCCCGGTCCGGTGCCCACGACGACGGCGGCGAGGTCGCCGCGCGCCACGCCCGCGTCGCGCAGGAGGGCCTCGATGGCCGGCAGGAGCGTCTCGCCATGCTGGCGGCCGGCGTGCCACGACGCGGCGAGCGGCCCCTTGCCCGTGCCGCCCAGGGCCACCACCGCCCGGCTGGTGGCCGTGTCCAGCGCCAGCCACGGTCCCGCCGGCGTGGCGCCCCTGCCCGCGCCGGCGGTCACGACCGTGCCACGGCAACGGGGGTCGGCCGTAGGCCCCAGGATCGGGCCGCGGCCAGGTAGCGCGCGTAGCGGCGCCCGCGCGCGACGAGCGTGATGTGGCGCGTCTCGTCGCCCGGCTCGTCGAGCGTCACCTCCAGGCGGTGGGCGTCGAGCGCCGGCCCGAGCCGCTCGGCCCACTCGATGAGGGTCACGCCCGCCCGTTCGCGCTCGTCGAGCAGGCCCGCCGCGTAAGCGTCGGCATCGGCTTCCGCGGCCAGGCGGTACAGGTCGACGTGGAACAAGGGGAGCCGCCCGGCGTATTCGGCCATCAGCGTGAATGTCGGGCTCATGACCACGTCCGCCACGCCGAGGCCCGCCGCGAAACCCTTGGCGAACTGGGTCTTGCCCGCCCCGAGCGGACCGTGCAGGCCGATGCGGTCGCCACGCCGGGAAGCGGCGGCGAGGGTCGCCGCGAGGTCCCGTGTCTGGGCCGGCGACCGCGAGGTGAGGTGCAGCTCGCCCACCGCCGCCCGTGCCTCGATCACGAGAGCGCCTCCAGGTCGGCCAGCGGGATGAGCGTGTCCGGCGGCGGCGCCGCCTCGCCCTCGAGCGGGTCGACGCGGACGAGGCCGGCGTCGGACTCCAGGCCACCGGGCCAGCGCACCCGGCCCGCGGCTCGCACGAACCAGCCTTCCCGCCCGGCCAGGGCGCCGGCACAGATGCGCACCCGGTCGACCGCCGGTGCCGGCACCCTCAGGCCGGCCGGCAGCACGAGCTGCGGAGGGTCGATGCCGATGGCGACCTCCGCGCCAGCGGCGGCCGCCAGAAGGGCCCAGATCGATGGCGCGATGGGCCGCTTGCCGTATCCGTCCAGGACGAGCACGGCGAACGGCGGGCCGCCGTGCAAGGCCGCCCGCTGGCGCACCTCGGAGGCGCGGAAGCCCCGCAGGTCGCGACTCACGAGGCCGCCGACCACGACACCGCGCACGCCCATGGCGCGCGCGCGGCCAAGCGCCTCCAGATCGATCCGGGCGCCGGCGACGAGGATCGCGCCGTGGCTCCCGACGTCGATGGCCGACGGCGGGAGCTCGCCGTCCGGTCCCGGCACGGCCAGGACCAGCGCGCCGTGCGTCCCTTCGCCCGCGGCCAGCGTTCCGGGCAAGGCCAGGCCCTCGCCCTGGAGCACCAGGCGGCCCGCGCCCACCTCGACGACGACCCCGCCGATGGGGCTGGCCACGGTCGCGGCCCGTTCCCCGAGGGCCACCCGCACTCGCCCATCGGGCAGCCGGTAGAGCACACGCCCGTGGCCGGCCAGGGCGGCCGCCGCGGGACCGTCGGCGCGCGACGCGATGTCAGGCCCGATCGGGTCGCCAGGCGCGAGCCCGTCGGTCCCGGCCGGCCCCACATCGACGGCGGCCGCGTCGAGGACGCGTTCCAGCAGCGGCTCACCGGCGTACACCGTCTGGCCCTCGGCCGCCAGGGCGCGGTCGGCCGGACCCAGCGCGAAGCGCATCCGCGGATGCCGCGCGAGCGGAGGCCGCAGCACGACCAGGTCGGCCACGCGCGAGTTCAGGGCGGCGGTCGGCGCCGCGGTGATGGCGGTCATCGCTCGTCCGGCCACAACGGCCGTTCCCACGCCTCGATCAGGTCGCGGCGACGGTCGGCGCGATCGGGCAAGTGGAGCGGCACCTCGCGCGTGTCGACGAGGAACCCGCCGAGCCCGCCGCTGACCTCCAGGGCGACGCGGCGCGCACGGGGCCCGAGCCACCCCCCGTCACGCGCGTCGAGCTCGACGAGGGCGGTGCTGCCCGGCGCGACCGGCACGACCTGCACCGCGCCCGGGACGAGCGGCAGGTCATGGCCGGGGCCTGGCCCGCCGACATGCACTCGGCCGGGGTGCCGCCCGGTGCGTGACCCGGGCGCGACCATGACGGTACCGAGGGGCAGCAGGAGGTCGTCGAGCAGGTCTACCAGGAGGCGCCGGCGGTCAGCCTCGTCGTCGATCGAGCCGAGCGGCGCCAGGAGCCGGGCGTGGTCATGGGCCACGGCCACCCCACCGGGCCGGCGCATCGTGTCCAGGACGAGCAGCTCCGCCACGCCGGGCGGCATCACGGCGAAGCAGCCGCCGCTCACGACGACCAGGTCGGGCCCCGCGCCGGCCGAGGGCGGGTGCGACCCGGGCCGTGACGACCACGCCGCGTCAAGCCGCGCGAGTGCCGCGCGAGCCGCTGCGATGCGCAGGTGGACGCCATCGCCGGACACGTCCCGCCAGGGCCAGAGGGCCAGGTTCCGCAGGTGGTCCCGCTGGAGGAACGCGTCGTCGTGCACGGTCGACCAGGCCACCACGCTGTCCACCAGGCGGTCGTCGTCCAGGAGGGCCCGCGGCACGAGGCCGCCGTCGGCCAGGTGGAGGCGCGCCTCGCGCCCGTGCGGTCCTGCCGCCACCCGTATGCCGCCGGCCGCGCCGACGTCGACGCCCTCGAGCCGCTGCTCCAGGATGGCTGCCAGCGAGACGACGGCCGTGTCGAAGGCACGACGCCCGTCGGCCGCCTCGGACGCCGTCGGGTCCTCCGCTCGCGCCCTCCTTGCCACCACCTCCGACGCCAGGTCGCCAAGGAGTTCGCCGAGCGGCGTCGGCGCAGCCGGGCCTGCGACCGCGGCCGCCGGACCCAGCACCAGGCGCGGGTCGGACCAGCCCTCGGCTGCCTCGGCCGCCGCACCCGTGAGGAGGCAGGTCAGGCCAGGCCGGCGGTCGAGCGCCGCCCGGACCAGGGCCGTGATCTCGGACATGGCCCGCTCTCGCGTCGCCGGGGCGTCCGGGCCGGCCACGACGAACAGGTCAAGGTCGGCGGCGAGGCAGGCGGCCGTGCCCTCGACCGCATCCAGCCGGTCGGCCCGGAGCCGCCCCACGATCCGCCAGCCGGCACCGGTGGCGGCCGCGGCCACGGCGGCCAGGCCCGCTTCGTCGGGGGCGGCGATGACGACCCGGGGGGCCAGCCGGGTGACGACCTCGAGGCGGGCCCAGGTCCGCCACGACGACGCGTCGGGCAGGGCGGTCGCGTCGCTCGCTGTGGCGGCGTCGACCAGCCGGGCGAGCATGGCGTCAGGGGGCAGGCCCGCCGGCTGCGCGTCGGCCGCCAGCAACCGGAAGCGGCCGGCCACGGGCGCGACGAGCGCAGCCGCGGTCGAGGCCGTGCCGTGGTCAAGCGTGAAGAACGCGAGGGGATCGCCGGCCACCAGTGAATGCTAGCCGAGGCGGACGCCGTCAGGCGTCCCAGCGACCCTCGTCGTCGATCTCTTCCAGGCGCTCCATGAGGCGCTCGATGCCCGCGTCGTCGGCCAGGACCCGCTGCACGTCGGCCAGCTCGCCGCCGAAGACGCCCCGCAGGACCGGGTCGAAGAAGAGCATGGCCTGGCAGCCGAGCGGCCGGTACGGCCGGCTCGCCTCGAGGAACATCATGGCCGGGCCGGTCAGGCCGCGCAGCTGGATCTCACGAGCGACCGCCTCGACGACCTCTTCGCCGATCTCCTCCGGCTGGGGCATGCGCACGCCGCTCATGGGGTGGTGCTCCCGGCGGGCGTGACCGCGGTGCCCTGGAGGACGCGGGCGAAGGCGTTGTAGGCCTCGGCTCCGCGGAGGGCGAAGATGACCAGCTGCAGCGACGAGGTGTCGCGCAGCGCCGCTTCCGCGGCGGCGACGGTGGTGGCCGCAGCCTCATCCAGCGGGTACCCCCCCACCCCAGTACCCAGGGCCGGCAGGGCGACGCTGGTGCAGCCCAGGCGGTCGGCCGCGGCGATGGCGGCACGGGTCGCGGCGTCGATCGCGGGGCCGCTCGTCCGCCGGTCGGGACCCAGCGACACGGCATGGATGACATAGCGGCAGGCCAGGCTGCCCGGGCCGGTGACGACCGCGGACCCGACCGCCACGGGGCCCTGGCGGACCGCTTCGAACTCGATCACGTCACCGCCGCGGCGCTTCAGCGCGCCCCCCACGCCGGTCGACATCCAGAGGTTCGTCGTGGCGGCGTTGACGATCGCATCGACCTCAAGGTCGCAGATGTCGCCGTTCCACAACTGGATCTCAGACATGCCGCTCCTCTGGCCGCAGCTGCTCCCCGGCAAGCGTCCGGAGGCCGGTCAGTCCCGTCGAGCGATGGTACACCCGGGCTACTCGCGCGGACATCGAGGCAAGGACCTCCCACGAGATCGTGGTGCGCACGAGCGCCAGATCGGCGGCCGTGATGCGCTCGCCGCCCTGCTCGCCGAGGAGCACGAATTCGTCCTGGGTCGTGACGCCGGGCACATCCGTGACATCGGCCATCACGGCGTCCATGGCGACGCTGCCCACGAGGGGCACGCGCCGCCCGCGCACGAGGGCCTGGGTCCGGCCGCCGTACGCCCGCGCCCAGCCGTCGCCATAGCCGACCGGCAGCGTCGCCACGACCGACGGTCGCTCCGCGGTCCACAGGCCGCCGTAGCCGAGCGGCTCGCCGGCGGCCAGGGCGGCCACGCGCAGGGGGCGCGCCTTGAGGGTCATGGCGGGTCGCAGCCCTGCGACTGCCGCGGCGGCCCGGGGCGCCACAGGGAAGCGATCGGGCGGCATGCCGTAGAGGACGAGCCCCGGCCGCACCATGTCGCTGTCGCCGGCCGCGTCGGCGAGAAGGCCGCCCGACGCGGCCCACGCGCGAGGCGGGACGACTACCCCGTTGGCACGCACCGAGGCCACGCCCTCGTCGAACCGGTGGCGCTGCCGGGTCGTGGCGGCCGGGTCGTGCGAGCTCGCCAGGTGGGTCCACAGGCCGGCCAGCTCGACACCCGGCGCGCGCTGGATGCAGGCCGCGGCCGCCCCGGTCTCGGCGGGCTGGAAGCCGCCCCGCTCAAGGCCGGTCTCCACCTCCAGGTGCAGGCGCAGGGGTTTCGCGGACGGGTCGCCCGGCCGATGCTGCCCGCCGGCCGCCGCCGCCGCGTCAAGGAGGCCGGTCAGGCCGGCCGGGTCCGCCGCGACGAGCTCCACACCCCGCGCCTTCGCCTCGCCGACCGCGTCGAGGGGCACCTCGAAGATGACGAGGATCGGCCGCTCGACCCCGATCGCGCGCAGGTGGAGCGCCTCGTCGACGGTTGCCACGCACAGCAGGTCGGCGCCGGCAGCCATGAACGTGCGGGCCGCGACCTCCAGGCCGTGGCCGTACGCATCGGCCTTGAGGACCGCCGCCAGGCTGGCCCCGGGCGGGGCCAGCGTCCGCACGAGGCGCAGGTTCGAGGCCAGCGCGTCGACGTCGATCTCCAGCCAGGTCGTGCGCCGCAGCGGCGGCAGGCCGGCGGCCGCGAGGCGGGCCTCGATGGACGCCCCGGCCCCCTCGTCGGTCACGAGTCGGCGAGGCCGAAGCCCAGCCGCCGCGTGCTGGACCGCCGCTCGGCGATGGCCGCCAGGCGACGGCGGGCCCGGGCGATCTCGTCGGGCAGGTCATCGGCGAGGAGGCCGGCATCGCCAAGCCGCTCCCGGATGACCTCGCCGGCCACGCCGTGCAGGTAGACGCCGCAACAGGCGGCCTCGAACGGCGCGTTGCCCTGGGCGAGGAGCGCGCCGACCAGCCCCGACAGGACATCGCCCGTGCCGCCGCTGGCGAGGGCCGGGTTCTCGAACGGCGCCCTGGCGACACGACCGTCGGGCGAGGCGATCACCGTCCGGGCGCCCTTCAGCACCACGACCTGGCCCCAGCGGCGGGCGGCCTCGCCGGCGACCCGGGCACGGGCGGCATCGTCGCCCACGAGGTCGGCGCCGTCCACGCCGGGCAGCGCGGCGGCCCCACCCTGGAGCCGCGCGAACTCGCCGAGGTGGGGCGTCAGGACGCAGTGGCGGCCGATGGCCCCCGGCCAGTCGCCGAGCGAGGCCAGCGAGTTGAGCGCCTCGGCGTCGACCACCGCCGGCGAGCCGCTCGCCAGGAGGCCGACGACGAGGTCGACCGTCGCCAGCCCGGGCCGCAGGCCGGGCCCCACGACCAACGCGTCGTGCTCGGCGTCGAGGAGCCGCTCCACGGCGGCCTCGGCATCCACCTCGCCCGCCACTTCGGTCTCCGGCAGGCCCAGGGTCATGACCTCCAGGCGCCGCCCCGCGGCGACCGCCTGGATGGAGCCGGGCAGCGCCAGCGTCACGAGGCCGGCGCCGCCGCGGCCGGCGGCGTGGGCGGCGAGCAGGCCGGCGCCGAGGTGGTCGAGCGAGCCGGCGACGATGAGCAGCTTGCCGAACGTGCCCTTGTGCGCCCGCGCCGGGCGGGCCGGCAGCCACGGGGCGACCGTCGCATCGTCCAGGACCAGCACGTCGTCGGTCGCGTCAGCCACGGTCGTCGCCCACGAGCGGCGGCCTGGCGCAGGGTGGCGATGCGGGCCGTGAGGCGTCGCTCCCGTTCGTCGAGGCGGGCCTCCAGGTCGGGCGGGAAGACGTAGGCGCCGCCGGCCTGGCGGACGCCGTAGGCGATGGCGATGGCGTACGACCGCTCGTGGCTGATGGAGACGGCCACGCGGCCCAGCTGGAGCTGCTCGGCGCGGCGGCGGGCGCGCCCGTTCAGCCGCACCGAGGGCTGGCCCGTCGGCAGGCGCACGATCTCGATCTCCCGCCAGCCCACCCCGCGGACGCCCAGGCCGAGCACCTTGCTGACGGCCTCCTTGGCCGCCCAGCGGCCGGCGAACGTCTCGGGCCGATCGCGCACGTAGGCCGCCTCGCCTGGCGTCAGGACGCGCCCGGCGAAGCGCGACCCGAAGCGCGCCAGCGCGTCACGGATGCGGGCGACCTCGATGATGTCGATGCCGAGCTCGGTCGTGCCCTCGGGGGCGGCCGACAGGCCCGGCGCCGCGCGAGGCTGGCGGGCCGCCATCGGCTACTCGACGGTGACCGACTTGGCCAGGTTGCGGGGCTGGTCGACGTCGGTGCCGCGCGCGACCGCGGTGTGGTAGGCGAACAGCTGCAACGGGATGACGGCCAGGATCGGGCTGAGCGCCTCCAGCGTCTCGGGCACCCACAGGATGTCGTCGGCGAAGGATGCCGCCGCATCGTCGCCCTCGGTCGCCACGGCCAGCACGCGGGCGTCCCTGGCGCGGCCCTCCATGACGTTGCTGATCAGCTTCTCCTGGAGCGCCGAGCGGGTGGCCACCGCCACGAGCGGCACCTCGATGTCGAGCAGCGAGATGGGTCCGTGCTTGAGCTCGCCGGCCGCATAGCCCTCGGCGTGGACGTAGCTGACTTCCTTGAGCTTCAGGGCGCCCTCGAGGGCCACCGGGAAGCCGACGCCCCGGCCGACGAACATGAAGCCGCGCGAGTTCACGTAGCGGCGGGCCATGGCGCGCGCCGGCGCGGCGAGCTCGAGCGCGCGGCGGGCCTTGTCCGGCAGCTCGCGCAGCGCCTCGACCAGCTCGCGTTCGGCGGTCGCCTCCATGCGCCCGCGGGCCTTGGCCACGGCGGCCGCCAGCAGCACAAGGGTCGTGACCTGGGTCACGAACGTCTTGGTGGCCACGACCGCGATCTCCGGCCCGGCCTGCAGGAACAGCACGGCATCGGCGTCCCGCGTGATGGCCGACCCGATCGTGTTGGTGATGGCGATGACCGGGGCGCCTCGCTCACGCGCGTAGCGCGCCGGGGCGATCGTGTCGGCCGTCTCGCCCGACTGGGTCACGGCGATGACCAGCGTCTTGCCGTCAAGCGGCGGCGGGCTGTAGCGGAACTCCGAGCCGACGGTGCTGCGGGCGGGCAGGCCGGCCCAGGCCTGGAAGAGGTACGCGCCGACGCTCGCGGCGTAGTGGGCGCTGCCGCAGGCGACGAGTTCGACGCGCTCGATCTCCCGCAGCCGGTCGGCGAGCGGGATCAGCTCGTCGAGCACGATCGCGTCCCCCTGGATGCGGCCCGCGACGGCCGACCGGATGGCCTGCGGCTGCTCGTGCATCTCCTTGAGCATGAAGTGCGGGTAGCCGCCCTTCTCGGCCGCCTCGATGTCCCAGTCGATGGTGTGCACGGCCCGCTCGCGCGGCGTGCCGTCGATGGCGGTGATCACGACGCCATCCGCGGTGAGGTCGGCCACGTCGCCCTCCTCCAGGAAGACGACCCGCCGCGTGTGGGCCAGGACGGCCGCCACGTCCGACGCCAGGAACGCCTCGCCGTCGCCGAGGCCGACGATGAGCGGCACGTTCATGCGGGCGCCGACGAGCCGGGACGGCTCGCCGCGGTGCATCACGGCGACCGCGTACGCGCCCTGCGCCTGGGCCAGCGCCTCGCGCACGGCCGCGGCCAGATCGCCCCGGTAGGCCTCTTCCACGAGGTGCGCCAGGGCCTCCGTGTCCGTCTCGGAACGGAGCGTGTGGCCGCGCGCCGCGAGGCCGTCGCGGAGCGCCCGGAAGTTCTCGATGATGCCGTTGTGGATGACCGTGATGTCGCCGGTGCAGTCCACGTGGGGGTGGGCGTTGAGGTCGTTCGGTCGGCCGTGGGTGGCCCACCGGGTATGGGCCAGGCCGATGGCCGCGGAGGGCGTCTGATCGGCCAGCGCCGTGCGCAGGACGGCCAGTTTGCCGGCGCGCTTCTCGACGAACAGCTCGCCCTCGGCGGTCACCAGGGCGATGCCGGCCGAGTCGTAGCCGCGATACTCGAGCCGGGCCAGGCCCTCGAGCAGGATGGGGGCCGCCTCACGGGGGCCGATGTAGCCGACGATGCCGCACATCCGGCGGGCTGCTCCTTCGAACGCTGGGGACGGGTCAGTTTAGGCGGTCGACGGCGAGGGCCGCCAGCGCGTCGGCGAGCTCGGCGATGCGCACGGCGTCGCGACCCTCGATCATCACCCGCAGGGCGGCCTCCGTGCCCGACGGCCGCACGAGGACGCGGCCCCGACCGGCCAGCTCCGTCTCGGCGGCCCGCACAGCGTCAGCCAGGCGCGCATCGGCCTCCCATTGCTCCTTGTGACGAACGGGCACCGTCCGCTGCTCCTGCGGGTAGAGGCTGACCTGGTCGGCCAGCTCCGAGAGCCGCCCGCCGCGCCGGGCCAGGATGGCGAGCGTCTCCAGCGCGGTGACGATGCCGTCGCCCGACGAGGTGTGCTCGGCGATGATGACGTGGCCGCTCTTCTCGCCGCCAAGGCCCGCGCCGGACACGAGCATCGCCTCCAGGATGTACTTGTCGCCGACCGGCGTGCGCACCACGCGCCCGCCCGCGGTGGTGACGGCGTCGGCGAGCCCGCCGTTCGAGAGCACGCTCACGACGACCGTGTCGGCGGCCAGCTCCCCGCGCTCCAGGCGGTCGAGCGCCAGCAGGCCGATGAGCCGGTCGCCATCGACGACCTGACCGCGCTCGTCGACCGCCACGCAGCGGTCCGCGTCGCCGTCCAGGGCGAAGCCCACGTCGGCGCCGCTGGCGCGCACGCGCGCCGCGAGGGCGGCCGGGTCGGTCGCGCCGCAGCCGGCGTTGATGTTGACCCCGTCGGGCGTGTCGAACATCGTCTCGACCGTCGCACCCGAGGCGGCCAGGATGCCCGGAGCGACGGCACTGGCGGAACCGTTGGCGCAGTCGAGCACGACATGCAGGCGCGAGCCGATCGAACGGGCGAGACCGAGCCGGTGGGCCCGGTAGGCCTCGAGCAGGTCGTGGGCCACGATCTCGCGGCCCAGGCCTTCGTTGGCCGGCCCGGTGAGCTCGTCGGAGCGCCAGACGAGCGCCTCCAGTTCGTCCTCCACGGCGTCATCGAGCTTGAGGCCCCGCTGGTCGAGGACCTTGAGGCCGTTGTCCTGAGCCGGATTGTGCGACGCGGACACCATCACGCCCGCGGCGAAACGGCCGGAGCCGGCGAGGAACGCGAGGGCCGGCGTGGGCAGGACCCCGGCCCGGTAGACGTCGGCACCCATCGAGGTGGCGCCGGCCACGATGGCGGCGGCCAGCATGTCGCCCGATCGGCGGGTGTCCTGGCCGACCACGATCGCCCCGCCGGCGGGCACGAGGCGGCGCACCGTCGCCCGGCCGAGGGCGTACGCCAGCGTCGGGCGCAGGTCGACGTTGGCGACCCCCCGGATGCCGTCAGTGCCGAAGAGGCGGGTCATCGATCAGGTGGGGCTTGGCGTCGGGAGGACCGTCACCGTCACGGCCACCGATCCCGGCGCGATGCTCAGCAGCGTCGTACCCGGCGGCAGGCTGAAGACGACCGTCACATTCTGGGTGCCCGGGCCCAGGTCCGTCACGTCGAGCGTGGCCCGCAGGGTGGACCCGTCGATGGCGGCGAGGGTCGGCAGGCTGCCGCCCAGGGTGACGAGGACCGTCGTGGAGGCCACCTGGTAGCTGCGGTCGGCATGCGCCCCCACGAGCGTCACGCCGACGGTGAACGTCTGACTGCCGCGCTGGGGGGCGATGACGATCGTGACCTGCGCCTGGGTGGCACCGATCACGGTGACGCCCTTGGGGGGCGCGAACGCGACGTTCGTGCTCAGCTGGCTGGTGGCTTTCGAGACGTCGATGGACGCCGTCGGGACGGCGGTCAGGGTGGCCAGGGCCGCCGGGTCACCCGTCACGGTGACGACCGCCGGCACGACCTGGACGCTCGCCACCTGGTAGCCCGATGGGGGCGTGCCGCTCAGGACGGGCGTCACGGGCACGCTGCGGCTCGAGGCGGACGGGGTCACGTCGATGTGGACATGGACATGGTCCGGCGTCACGTTGACCGGCTCGATCGCATCGCCCCGGTCGTCCTCCGGCTTGATGTCGACGTCGGAGTCGACGTTGATGCCGTTGGGGTCCACGATGACCGACGCGACCGCATGGGTGACCTGCGCCACGAGCGTGCTGCCGCCGCGCACGGTGACCGTCGCCGGGGTGATCAGCTCGTTGCCCAGCTGCAGGCCCGCCGGGATGTCGCCGTGGTCCACGGTCACGGGCACGTCCTTGCTGACGATGGGATCGAGCCGCACCGGCACCTGGCGCGGCCGGTAGTCCAGGATCTGGATGCGGTCGTCCAGGGCCGTGAGCTGCACCGGCACCTCCGTCGGCGCGCTGTCGGCCGACGGCTGGATGCCCGCCAGGTTGATGGTCGCGCTGAAGTCCTGGTTGCTCAGCTGGCTGGCCACGTCGGGCGGCGCGTAAAGGCGTATGAACGTGACCGCGCCGGGGTTATCGAGCAGGAAGACCCCGCTGGGCTGGCCGAGCGGCTGGATGGGCACCTGGCCCGACCACGTCTGGGCGTTCTGCGAGACCACGAGGCCCGCGTAGAGGACGGTCGCCAGGCCGACCGCCCCGAGCTTCAGGGGCCAGTTGCGGACGAGGAAGGCGACGGCGCGCGACACCTACCGTCGCTCGGCGCCGGACGCGGCCGGGGCGACCGGCGGGGCCGGCGTGGCGGGGGCTGCGGCCGGCCGCGTGGTGGCCCGGCGGCGGAGATGCGGTCGGGCGGGATGGACGCCGCGGCGCGTGGCCGGCAGGTTCAAGGCGTCGCGCGCCCGTGCGCCACCCGGCCGGAGCAGCGCAGCAAGGGCCACGCGCAGGCGCTCCTCGTCCAGCTGGCGCACGAAGCGGCCGCGCTCGGCGAGGGCGATGGCGCCCGTCTCCTCGCTCACGACGATGGCCAGGGCGTCGGTCTGCTCGGTGATGCTCGCGGCCGCCCGGTGACGCGTGCCAAGGCGTTCCGAGTGCGGCGCCAGCTCGGCCAGGTCCAGGATCACGCCGGCGGCCACGATCCGGTCGCCGCGCACGATGACGGCTCCGTCGTGCAGGGCGCTGCGGGGCATGAAGAGCGTCGTGAGGAGCTCCGGCGAGAGATCGGCGTGGAGCATGACGCCCGATTCAGCGGTGTCGCCGAGGCCGGTCTCGCGCTCGATGATGATGAGGGCGCCGTGGCGCTGGGCGGCCAGGGCCGCTGCCGCACGGGCGAGATCGGCCGCCACCCGCTCGATGGCGCCGCCGGGCGTGGGGCTGAAGAGCCAGCCCAGCGAACCGACGCGCCCGATCCGCTCGAGCGCCCGGCGCAGTTCGGGCTGGAAGACGACGACGACACCGACCAGGCCGACGAAGGCACCCGCCTGGAGCACCTGGGAGAGGAGCTGCAGCCCGAAGAACTGGGCCGCTACGTAGACGCCGTAGAGGACCATGACGCCGATCACGAGGCGCACCGCCCGGGTGCCCCGGATGAGGCTGAAGGCGCCGTAGATGAGCAGCGCCGTGAGGCCCACGTCGACGATCGTGATCGGCTGGATCTCGAGGCTGGACAACAGCCCGCGGAGCTGTTCGATCATCGTTGGTCGATTGTAGCAGTGGCCTTCCCGCCGACCGGCTGGTCAGGAGGTGGTCGCTGCGACCTCGCCGTCGGCCGGTGCGGTGGCGATGGCGACGGAGCTGGCCAACGCCAGCATGCGCGGGTCGCCGTTGGCGTGCGCCGCGGCCAGGGTGGCGATCTGGCGCCGCGCGCCGCTGGCGGGACCAAGGGCCAGCAGGTGGTCAAGGAGCGTCAGCTTCTCGATGGCCCGCTCGCGCCAGCCGCGTCCCAGGTAGAGCCGCACGAGCGCGAGGTGGACCGACGGCGCGTCCGGGCTGATCGCCAGCGCCCGCTGGCACACCTCGAGGGCCGCCTCGCGCGCTCCGGCACGTGCGTAGGCGTCGCTGGCCAGCACGTACAGGGCCAGCGCCTCGCGTGTCTGGCCCGCTTCGCGTGCCTGCTCGGCCTCGTCGAAGAACGCCTCCGGATCGGGCGCCGCGAGGAGGTCCGGGGGGCCGCCGGGCGTCGGGGCCGGGGTGGCGCGGATGGTCGCGACCTGCGATCCGTCGAATGGGGCGGGTTCGGTGGGGGTTCCAGGGCCGTCGCGGCGGGGGTCGCGGCTGGCTCGGCAGCGCGTTCGGGGGCGGGTTCGGCGGCGGTCGGCGGCTCCTCCCCGGACGGGACCGTCTCCTCCAGCTGGGCAGGCGGGGCGGATGCGCGTGTCACCCCGAGGCGCGTCGCGAGCTCGGTCGCCCGCTTCTCGCGCCGGCGGGTGGCGGTGAGGCTGAGGGCCCGCTCGAGCGAAGCGAGGGCCTCCGGTTCGCGGTCGCTGGCGGCCTGCACCTCGGCCAGGCGCTCCAGCATCTCGGCCGCCTCGGGACCCCGGCCCGCCGCGATGAGGGCCTCGATCCGACCGGTGATGGCGGCCTCGTCGTGCGGGGCCCGGCCGAGCGCCTTGGAGAACGCGGCCAGCGCCTCGTCGACGCGGCCCATGCGGAGCAGGACCTGGCCCATGCTCGTCTGCGGCATGGCCCGACCTTCAGCCAGCTCGGCGGCGTGCCGGTAGTGGCCCAGCGCGGCCTCCAGCTGGCCCTTGAGGGCGGCGACGTGGCCAGCCCTCAGCTCTTCCCTGTACTGCTCGAGGATGGGGTCAGGCATGCTCCGTCCTTGGTGACCCGCGCAGCCTACGACGGGCCCGCGTTCCCGTCCGTGGTACCACCGTCCGCTCCGGTTCGGCGTTCGTGCCGTGGCGGACGCCGCGGCCGCTGCCGTGGCGGCGGGGATCCGTGGGCCGTCGCCGTTGTTGCTTAGTCAACGGCGGACTGGTATGCGCCGATCCGGCGGCCGCCGTTGTTGCTCAGTCGGGTGGCGCATACGGCCACGCTCGACCGACAACGGACCAGGTCGAAGTCGTCGCTTAGTGGTCCGCAGGCGGATAGGCGACAACGGATGCGTTGCACACGGGCGGCGCGGCGACGACGGATGGTGTCCGGCCGGAGGATCGAGCCAGCGCACGACGGACCGAGACGGCGGGCGGCTCGAGAGGGGCGGGCAGGCCCCGGCGGGTTAGCGCTTGGTGTACTGCGGCGCCTTCCGGGCTCGCTTCAGGCCGTACTTCTTGCGCTCCTTCATGCGCGGGTCGCGCGTCAGGAGGCCAGCCTGGCGGAGCGGCAGGCGGAGGCTCTCCGGATCGGACTGCAGGAGCGCCCGGGCGATGCCGTGGCGGATCGCGCCGGCCTGGCCCTGGTAGCCGCCGCCCTCGACCTTGACCATGGCGTTGTAGCGCCCCTCGGTGCCGGTCACGCGGAACGGCAGCATCAGCTCGGCCATGTCGATGGCGTTGCCGAAATGCTCGTCGAGCGAGCGGCCGTTGACGACGACCTCACCCTCGCCGCTCATGAGGCGGACGCGCGCGATGCTCGTCTTGCGGCGCCCTGTGCCATAGAAGAAGGCGGCGGTGGTCATCGGGATGGCGGTCTCCTCAGGCCAGCGGTTCGGGTTGCTGCGCCTGGTGCGGATGCTCGGCGCCGGCGTAGATCTTCAGTTTGCGCAGCTGCTGTGCGCCGAGGCGATTGCGGGGCAGCATGCCCTTCACCGCGCGGCGGATGACTTCCTCCGGCCGTCGCGCCAGCAGCTCGCCAAGCGTCTCCTGGCGCAGGCCGTGGGGATAGCCGCTGTGGCGGGTGTAGAGCTTGCTGGTCAGCTTGTCGCTGGTGACCTTGATGTGGGCGGCGTTGATGACCACGACGTGGTCACCGCTGTCCATGTGGGTCACGAAGGTCGGCTTGTGCTTGCCCTCGAGGATCACGGCGATGCGCGTGGCGAGGCGCCCGAGGGTCTGCCCGCTGGCGTCGACGACGAACCAGCGACGCTCGATCTCGCTGGCGCTGGGGCTATACGTCTTGGTCGTCAACATCATCCGTTCCTGTCCTTGTCGGTCGGCCGAGGCCGACACGCCGCAGGCACAACCCGTGCGGTGGGGCGACTGCGCCCTCGAAGGCCCGGGGCCGTGACTCCAGCGCGAGCCGGATGTCGTCGGCGGTCGCCTCGCCGCGTCCGACGCGGATGAGGGCAGCCGCCAGGCTGCGGACCATCTGGCGCAGGAAGGCGTCCCCGATCACGTCGATCGTGATGCGGCGACCCTCTCTGCGGACCCGGACCCGATGGAGGGTCCGGATCGGTTGTCGATGGGCGGTCCCGAAGGCGGTGAAGTCGTGCCGGCCCTCCAGGACCAGTGCGGCTTCGGCCATCGCGGCCGTGTCCAGCGGCTGTCGCACCCCGAGCGCCGTGCGCTCGTGGAGCGGGCTGCGCGGCCCGTTCCAGACGGTGTACCGGTACGCTCGGTACCGGGCCGCCCTTCGGGGCTGCCACCCGGCCTCCACGCGCCACAGCGCGCGCAGGCCGACGTCCGCCGGCAGGAGCGTGTCCATGCTGCGGGCCAACCGCTCGTCCGCCATGTCCCGCACGGTGAAGGCGATGACCTGACCCGTGGCGTGGACACCGGCATCCGTGCGGCCGGCGGCGGAGACGCGGACCCGGCCATCACCGGAGACCGTCGTCAGCGCCGCTTCGAGCGCTCCCTGGACCGTCCGGCGTCCTGGTTGGAACTGGAAGCCGGCGAAGTCCGTGCCGTCGTATTCGACCCGTGCGGCGAACCGCACGAGGCCGCCCTCTCGGGCGGGCATGGCCGAGCCCGTGCTAGACGAGCTCGATCTGGACGATCGGGGCGGCGTCACCGACGCGCTGCCCCACGCGCACGAGGCGCGTGTAGCCGGAAGTGCGGTCGGCGTAGCGGGGCGCGATCTCGGTGAACAGCTTGTCCACCACGAGCGGCTCCTCGGGCAGCTGGGCCACGACGCGGCGCCGGGCGCTCAGGGTGCCCTCCTTGGCCAGGGTGATGATCCGCTCGACGATGCCGCGCACCTCCTTGGCCTTGGCCTCGGTGGTCTTGACCTGCTCGTAGCGCAGCACGGCCACGGTCAGGTTGCGGTACAGCGCCATGCGCGGGCCGTGCTTGCGGCCCAGCTTGCGCCCGTCGATCTGGTTGGCCATGGCTCAGGCGTCCTCGCCTTCGAACGGCTCGTCGCCGTCCTCCAGGCCGTCCTCGTCGAGGCCCAGCAGGTCGTCGTCGAGCGACGACTTGAGGCCGGCCTCCTCGGGGGTGATGAAGCCGCGCATCACGAGGCGCTCCTTCATCTCATCGAGCGACTTGCGCCCGAAGTTGCGCATGCGCAGGAGGTCGTCATCGGAGAGCTGCAGGAGCTGGCCCACCTTGACGATGTTGTTGCGCTTCAGCGAGTTGTAGGCCCGCATCGGCAGGTCCAGGTCCTCGATGGGCATGTCGAGCATGTTCTGCGACAGCTGCGGGCCGCTGGCGCCGGGGTGCTCGCCGGCCGGCAGGGCCTTGCCGGCACGGGTGAAGAGGCTGAACTGCCCGACCAGCAGCTCGGCGGCCCGGGAGAGGGCCTCCTCCGGCGAGATCGTGCCGTCCGTCTCGACCTCGATGGTCAGGCGGTCGAAGTTGGTCATCTGGCCGACGCGCGTGTTCTCGACCGTGTAGTTCACCTTGCGCACGGGCGTGAAGATGGCGTCGACGGGGATGACGCCGATGGGCAGCGGCTCGGCTCGCTCGGCGGCCAGGTAGCCCACGCCGCGCTCGACGGTGAGGTCCATCTCCAGGGTCACGTCGTCGGAGTCCAGGGTGAGGAGCGGCAGCTCCGGGTTCACGATCTCGACGTCGGCGTTCTCGCTGATGTCGGCAGCCGTGACGGGGCCCGCGCCGGCCTTGACCAGCTTGAGCTGCACGGGGTGCGGGGCGTAGCACTTGAGGCGCAGCTTCTTGACGTTGAGGACGATCTGGGTGAGATCCTCCTTGACGCCCGGGATGCTGGCGAATTCGTGGTACACGTCGCGGACCTGGATGGAGGTGACGGCGGCGCCCTCCAGGGACGAGAGCAGGACGCGCCGCAGCGCGTTGCCGAGCGTCACGCCGTAGCCGGCCGGCAGGGGGCTGGCCTCGTACTTGGCGTACCAGGCGCCGAGCTCCTCGACGGACGCGACCTGCGGGTTCTCCAGTTCGATCATGGGATCTGGCCTACCTCGAGTAGTACTCGACCACGAGCTGCTCGTTGAGTTCGAGCGGCATCTGGTCACGCCGGGGCTCGCCGGTCACGGTGCCGGCCAGCTTGTCTGGGTCGACGGTCAGCCAGTCCGGCACCTGCGCGCCGCGCAGGGTCTCGCGGGCCTGCTTGAACGGGCCGTTCGTGCGGCTCCGCTCGCGCACCTCGACGCGGTCACCGGGCCGCACCTGGTACGACGGGATGGTCGTGGCCCGGCCATTCACGGCGAAGTGGCGGTGACCCACGAACTGGCGCGCCTGGGCCCGGCTGGTGGCGAAGCCCATGCGGAAGACGACGTTGTCGAGGCGCGTCTCGAGCAGCCGCAGGAGGTTCTCGCCGGTCACGCCGGGGCGCGACTCCGCCTGCTCGAAGTAGCCGTGGAACTGCCGTTCCAGGACGTTGTAGACGCGGCGGACCTTCTGCTTCTCGCGCAGCTGGACGCCGTAGTCGGAGACCTTGCGGCGGCGCACGCCGTGCTGGCCGGGCGGCGACGGGCGGCGCTCGATGGCGCACTTCTTGGTGTAGCAGCGAGCGCCCTTGAGGTAGAGCTTGCCCCCCTCGCGGCGGCAGAGGCGGCAGACCGGTCCGGTGTAGCGAGCCATGGGGCTAGACCCGGCGCCGCTTGGGCGGGCGGCAGCCGTTGTGCGGGATGGGCGTCACGTCGGTGATCGCGGTGACCTCCAGGCCGGCCGCCTGGAGCGAGCGGATGGCCTGCTCGCGACCCGCGCCCGGTCCCTTCACGAAGACCTCCACCTGGCGCATGCCATGCTCGAGCGCCTTGCGTGCGGCGCCCTCGGCCGACAGGGCCGCGGCATACGGCGTGCTCTTGCGCGAGCCCTTGAACCCGGCGATGCCGGCGCTGCCCCAGGCCACCGTGCCCCCGGCGGGATCGGTGATGGTGATGATCGTGTTGTTGAAGGTGGCCTGGACGTGAACGTGGCCGAACGGCACGTTCTTCTTCTCCCGGCGCCGCGTCTTGGTGACGCGCTTGCGTTCGGCCATGCTCGGGTGCTAGCTCCTACTTCTTGCGCCGCACGCCGACGGTCTTCTTGGGACCACGGCGCTGGCGGGCATTGGTCTTGGTGCGCTGCCCACGGGCAGGCAGGTTGCGGCGGTGGCGGAGGCCGCGGTACGAGCCGATCTCCTGCAGCCGCTTGATGTTGAGGGCCACTTCGCGCCGCAGGTCGCCTTCCACCTTGTAGCGGCGGTCGATGATCTCGCGCAGCCGGCCGACCTGCTCGTCGGTCAGGTCGCGGACGCGGGTGTCGGGGTTGACGTTGGCCTGGACGAGGATCTTCTGGCTGGTCGGCAGGCCGAGGCCGTAGATATAGGTCAGGGCGATCTCGACCCGCTTCTCGCGGGGGATGTCGATGCCGGCGATGCGTGCCAACTCGCCCTCCTAACCCTGGCGCTGCTTGTGCTTGGGGTTGCTGCAGATGACCATCACGGTGCCGTGGCGGCGGATGATCTTGCAGCGCTCGCAGCGCGCCTTGACGGACGCTCGGACCTTCACGTTCTTCCTACTTCAAGCGGTACGTGATCCGGCCCCGCGACAGGTCGTACGGCGAGAGTTCGACGCGGACCCGGTCGCCCGGCAGGATGCGGATGAAATTCATGCGGAGCTTGCCGCTGATGTGGGCCAGGACGCGATGGCCGTTCTCCAGTTCGATGGCGAACATGGCGTTGGGCAAAGGCTCCACGACGGTGCCCTCGACCTCGATGGCGTCCTTCTTGGCCACAGGCGGCAGCAGGCTCCTCGATACGGTGCTGGATGGGGGGTGGAGGGCCCGGCCGTCGGCTGGCGGCCGGCCGCATGGGCATCACGTCCATGCCGGGGCAAGCCCCGACGCACGAACGGCGATTGTATCAGGTGATGGCGGTCTCGGGCAAGGACGCCCCTGCTGGTCGATCCGTGGTCAGGATGCGTGGACCATCCTCCGTGATGGCGATCGTGTGCTCCCAGTGGGCGGCGAGGCTGCCGTCGGCGGCGACGATCGTCCAGCCGTCGTCGAGCATCCGCGTGTCGCCCGACCCGAGCGTGAACATCGGCTCGATGGCCAGGCACAGGCCCGGCTCCAGGCGCCGCCCGGGCCGCCCCGTGCGGTAGTTCTCCACCTGCGGCGCCTCATGCATCTCCGTGCCGATGCCATGGCCCACATGCGTCCGCACGATGCCGTAGCCGTGCCGCAGCGCGACGTCCTCCACGGCGGCCGAGATGTCGCCCATGTGGTTGCCCGGCTGCGCCGCGGCGATGCCGGCCAGCAACGCTTCGCGGGTCGCGGCCACGAGCGTGCGGGCGGCGGGCGGCACCTCGCCGATGACCCACGTGCGGGCCCCGTCGCCGTGCCAGCCGTCGACGATGGCGCCGGCGTCGACGGAGACGATCTGGCCGGCCGCCAGGCGCCGCTTGCCCGGGATGCCGTGGACGATCTGCTCGTCGATCGAGACGCACAGCGCGTGGCGGTACCTGCTGCGCGGCCCGGGCTCGCCGATGAACGAGGGCACGCCGCCTCGCTCGCGGATGAGCGCCTGGGCGACATCATCGAGCTCGAGGGTCGTCACGCCCGGCTGGAGCATCTTGCCGACCCGGTCCAGGACGTCCGCGACGAGCCGGCCGGCCACGGCCATCAGCTCGATCTGGCGCTGGCTCTTGAGGGTCACGCGGCGCTCGAGCACGGTCATCTCAGCGGATCGGCTGGGCCACGGCGCGCAGCAGCGCCTCGCTCACGTCGGCCACGGGCCCTTCGCCGTCGACCGCCGTGAGGACGCCGCGCTCGGTGTAGTAGTCGATGACCTCGTACATCGGCGGCAGCTGCGTGGCCAGCCGCGCCTGGACCGTCTCGGGGCGGTCGTCGAGCCGCTGGTAGAGCTCGGAGCCGTCGATATCGCAGATGCCGGGACGCAGGGGCGGGCGGTCGATCACGTGATAGATGTGATCGTTGGCCCGGCACAGCCAGCGGCCCGAGAGACGCCGTCGCAGCTCCGCCTCGCGCACCCCGACGTACAGCGCCTGGGCCACCCGCTGGCCCATGCGGCCGAGGGCGACGTCGAGCGCCTCCGCCTGGGGCCGCGTGCGCGGGAAGCCGTCGAGGATCGCGCCGCCGGCCGCGTCGCTCTCGTGCAGACGCTCCAGGACGACCGCGATGGCGACCTTGTCGGGCACGAGCGCGCCCTGCTGGAGGTAGCCGGCCACCGTCCGGCCGAGGTTCGAGCCGCTGCGCACCGCGGCGCGGAAGAGTTCGCCGGAGGCGACGTGCGGGATGCCGAGACGCGACGCCAGGATCTGCGCCTGCGTGCCCTTGCCGGCGCCGGGTGCGCCGACCATGACGAGGATCACCGGATGAAGCCTTCGTAGTTGCGCATCATCAGCTGCGCCTCCAGCTGCTTCATCGTCTCCACGACCACCGAGACCACGATCAGGAGGGCCGTGCCGCCGAGGCCGAGGTTGGAGAGGACCGAGCCGGAGGCGAGGTTCGAGATGAGCGTCGGCAGGACGGCGATGGTGCCAAGGAAGAGGGCCCCGGCGAGGCTGATGCGGACCACCACCCGCGCGAGGTAGTCGCGGGTGGGGCTGCCGGGGCGGATGCCGGGGATGAAGCCGCCGTTCTTGCGCAGCTGGTCGGCCGTCTCATCGGGCTTGAAGGTGAAGGCCGTGTAGAAGTAGGTGAAGCCGACCGTGAGCAGGAAGTACAGGCCCGCGTAGAGCCAGCTGTGCGGATCGAGCCAGCTCAGGAGGCCCAGCGAGAAGTCCTTGACCAGGCCGTTGGACGAGTTGGAGAAGTAGGTCGCCAGCTGGCTCGGCAGCAGCAGGATGCTGATGGCGAAGATGATGGGGATGACGCCGGCCTGGTTCACGCGCAGGGGCAGGAACGTCGAACCGCCCTGGTACATGCGCCGGCCACGCACGCGGCTGGCGTACTGCACCGGGATGCGCCGCTGGCCCTCCTGCATGTAGACGACGGCGAAGACGGCGAAGATGGCAAAGATCACGAAGACCGCGCCAAGGGCGAAGTCGGGCGAGGCCAGGAAGGCCTCGATGCCCTGCGGGATGCGGCTGACGATGCCGGCGAAGATGATGAAGCTGATGCCGTTGCCGATGCCGCGCTCGGTGATGAGCTCGCCCAGCCACATCGTGAAGATCGTGCCCGCCGTGAGGGTCACGATCTGGGTGATCGTCAGGGTGCTGGCCAGGTTGAACGACGAGATGACCGGCGTGCCGCCGGAGATCGTGTTGTTGGACAGGATGGCGAGGTAGCCGTAGGCCTGGATGAGGGCCATCGGCACGGCCAGGTAGCGGGTGTACTGGTTGAGCTTGGTGCGGCCGTACTCGCCTTCGCGGGAGAGGGCCTGCAGGCGGGGCACGACGCCCTGCATCAGCTGCATGATGATCGAGGCGTTGATGTAGGGGTTCACCCCAAGGGCGACCAGCGAGAAGTTGCTGAAGCCGCCGCCGGAGAAGAGGTTCAGCAGCTGCAGGAAGTCGTTGCCCTGGAGGACGTTGGCCAGGGCGGTCTGGTTCACGCCCGGCACCGGGATGTGGGCCAGGAACCGGAAGATGACCAGCAGGACGAGGACGAAGAGGATGCGCCGCCGGATGTCCGGCGCACGCAGGGCGTTGATCAGGGCGTCGAGCACCGCCCGTTACTCCCCGGCTGGTGCGGGATCGGCGGGCGGCCGGCGGGGCCGGGTGGCCTTGGCCGCGGGGGCTGACTTCGGTGCCGGCGCGGCCTTCGCGGCCTTCGCGGCCTTGGCGGCGGGGGTGGTCTTCGTGGCAGCGGCAGGCTTGGCCCGGGCCGGCTTCGCCGCGGGAGCAGCCTTCGCGGCCGGAGCAGGCTCCGCCACGGCCGACGCTTCGGCGGCCGCTGAGGAGGCGGACACGACGGGCTGGTCGACGACCAGCAGCGCCTCCAGCGGACCGCTGGGCGGCTCGAGCAGCTGGGCGGTGCCGCCGGCGGCCTCGATCTTGGTGCGGGCCGTGGCGCTGAACGCATCGGCCACGATGAAGAGCGGCCGGGTCAGCTCTCCGCCGCCGAGGACCTTGAGGGGGCGCTTCAGCGAGCCGATGAGGCCCGACGCGTGGAGCAGGTCGGCCGTGACCGTGAGCGGCGCATCGCTGCGCTTGCCCCGCCGGGCGACGGCGGCCTCGTCGGCCTGGGCCAGGGCGGCCTGGGCCTCGGCGAACCGGCCCTCTTCGGCGGCCGCCTCGAGCCGGCCCACGTTGACGACCTCGTAGGCCACGCGGAAGCGGTTGCGGAAGCCGCGCAGCTTGGGGATGCGGATCTGGATGGGCGTCTGGCCGCCCTCGAACCAGGGGGCGATCGAGCCGCCGGCGCGCGACTTCTGGCCCTTCGTGCCGCGGCCGGCGGTCTTGCCCTTGCCGGCGGCGATGCCGCGTCCGACCCGGGTGCGGGGCTGGCGCGAGCCGGGCGCCGGCTGCAGGTCGTGGAGCTTCATCGGCCGGCCTCCTCGGGCGGTGTCGCGTCGGGCAGCTCCTCCACCTCGACAAGGAAGCGCACCGCCCGCACCTGGCCGCGGATGTCCGGGGTGTCGGGCAGTTCGTGGCTCGTGCCGATGCGGTGGAGGCCCAGGGCGCGGACCGTGCCCCGCGTCCGCGCGGTGTAGCTGATGGGGCTCTTGCGCAGGGTCACGCGCAGCCTAGCGGCCATCGGCCACCGCCTTGGCGCCCGGCTGGCCGCTGATATAGCCGTGCACGGTCTTGCCGCGCGCGGCCGAGATCTGCTCGGCGCTGCGCAGGCTGCGCAGCCCCTCCAGCGTGGCCCGCACGACGTTGACCGGGTTGGTGGAACCCAGCGTCTTGGACAGCAGGTCGTGGATGCCGGCCGCCTCGACGACCGCCCGCACCGAGCCACCGGCGATGACGCCGGTGCCCTGCGAAGCCGGCTTGAGGAGGACCTGGCTGGCGCCGTACTGCTGGATGACCTGGTGGGGGATCGTGGTGCCCACGGTGGGCACCAGGATGAGGTGCTTCTTGGCGTCCTCGACGCCCTTGCGGATGGCCTCGGGTACCTCGCCGGCCTTGCCCAGCCCGGCGCCGACATGCCCGGCGCCGTCGCCGACCACGACGATGGCGCTGAAGCTGAAGCGGCGGCCGCCCTTGACCACCTTGGCCACGCGGTTGATCTGCACGACGCGCTCTTCGAGCGTCAGTTTGGAGGGGTCGATGCGAGCCACGGGTTGGTTCCTTTCGCCTAGAAGTCGAGGCCGGCTTCTCGCGCGGCCTCAGCCAGCGAGCGGACGCGTCCGTGATAGCGGTACCCGGCCCGGTCGAAGACGACCTGCTTGACGCCGGTCGCCTGGGCCCGCTCGGCGATCAGGCGACCGACGGCCTTGGCCGTGGCGGTCTTGTCGCCGGACCCGGCGCGCAGCGGCTTCTCCAGGGAGGAGGCGCTGGCGACCGTGTGGCCGGCCCCGTCGTCGATGAGCTGGGCGTAGATCTGGTCGAGGCTGCGGAAGACGGCCAGGCGCGGCCGCGCCGCCGTCCCGCGGACGGTCAGGCGGATCCGGGCGTGGCGCTTCTGCCGCGCGGTGCTCCGGGTCGGGGCCGATGGCATGGTTCTGGTCGCTCCTCAAGTGCCGGGCACACGATGACGTGAAGCCGGCGGTGGGCGCTCGCTCACGAGCGCCGGATCAGGCCTGGACGGGGCTCACTTCTTGCCGCCGATCTTGCCGGCCTTGCCGGCCTTGCGGCGGATGACCTCGCCGGCGTAGCGCACGCCCTTGCCCTTGTAGGGCTCTGGCTTGCGGGTGGCACGGACGCGGGCGGCGACATGGCCGACGAGCTCCTTGTCGATGCCCACGACCGCCAGGCGGGTGGGGTTCTCGACTTCGAAGCTGATGCCGGCCGGTGGTTCGATCTCGATGGGATGGCTGTAGCCCAGGTTGAGCTGCAGGTTGGACCCCACCTTCTGGGCGCGATAGCCGACGCCGGTGATCTCCAGGCCCTTGCGGTACCCGTCGGTGACGCCGATGACCATGTTGTTCACAAGCGTGCGCGTCAGGCCGTGCAGCTCACGGGCGCGCTTGTCATCGCCGGGTCGCTCGACGCGCAGGGTGCCGTCGTCCTGCACCACGCGCATGGCGGGGTGCAGGTCACGCGCCAGCTCGCCCCTGGGGCCGCTGACCGTGATGTGCGAGCCGTCGAGGGTCACGGAGACCCCCGCCGGGACGGTGATGGGCAGGCGACCGATGCGCGACATCTGCGGCCTACCAGACGAAGGCCAGGATCTCGCCGCCGAGCTGGGCCTTGTGGGCCTGCGCGCCGGTCATGATGCCCTGGCTGGTGCTGATGATGACGAGGCCGAGCCCGCCGAGCACGCGGGGGATATCGGTCTTGCCCGCGTACACGCGCAGGCCGGGTTTGCTGATGCGCTTGAGCCCGGACACGACGGGCGCCTTGCCGTCGATGTACTTGAGCTGGATCCGCAGGTCGCGGCGGGGCCCCGCCTGGACCTCGTCGAACTCGGCGATGAAGCCCTCGTCCTTGAGGATGCGGGCGATCTCGCGCTTCGTGCGCGAGGCGGGCACGAGCACCTCCGTGTGGCGGGCGCTGCTCGCGTTGCGGATGCGGGTCAGCATGTCGGCGATGGGGTCGGACATGTTCATGGGCCTACCAGCTCGACTTGGTCACGCCCGGCAGCTCGCCCAGCAAGGCGCGCTCCCGGAAGCAGATGCGGCAGAGGGCGAAACGACGCATGTAGGCACGCGGCCGGCCGCACACCGTGCAGCGGTGGTAGCCGCGCACGGGGAACTTGGGCTTCCGTCGCGCCTTGACGATGAGGGATGTCTTGGCCATGGCGTGCTTCTCCTCAGGCCGCGAACGGCATGCCGAGGAGTTCGAGCAGCCGCTTCGCCTCCTCGTCGTTGCGAGCCGTGGTGACCACGCTGATCTCCAGGCCGCGCAGGCGGTCCACCTTGTCGTAGTCGATCTCGGGGAAGGCGAGCTGCTCGCGCAGCCCGAGCGAGTAGTTGCCGCGCCCGTCGAAGGAGCGGCTCGGCACGCCGCGGAAGTCGCGGATGCGGGGCAGGGCGAGCACCGTGAGGCGCTCGAGGAAGTCCCACATGCGCTCGCCGCGCAGCGTCACCTTGGCCCCGATGGGGTTGTGGGCGCGCAGCCGGAACTGGGCGATGGAGCGCCGGGCGCGGGTCACGATGGGCTTCTGGCCGGTGATCGTGGCCAGGTCCCCGACCGCAGCGTCGAGCGCCTTCGCGTTCGTGAGCGCCTCGCCGAGGCCGATGTTGAGGACGATCTTGGACAGCCGCGGCACCCGCATGGGGTTGTCGTAGTCGAACTCCTTGCGCAGCGCGGGCACGACCTCATCGCGGTACCGCTGGTGCAACGCCCCGCTCATGCCTTGTCCTCGCGGGCGACCGACTGGCCGCAGTGGGCGCACGTGCGCAGGTTCGCGCCGGACTCGGTCAAGACGTGCTTCACGCGCGTCGGCACGCCGCACGACGGGCAGACCAGCATGACGTTGCTGATGTCGAGCGGCTGGGCCAGCTCCAGGATGCCGCCCGACTGGACCTGGGGCATCTGGGTCTGGCGGTTCGTGCGCTGGCGCGGCTTGGTGTGACGCTTGGCGATGTTGATGCCTTCGACGACGACCGAGACGCGCGGTCGCGCCAGGCCACGGTTGCGCGAGCCGGGCGCCTTGCCCGAGGCGCGGCCGCCGGTGGCGCGGATGACGCGGTCGACCTTGCCGCGCTTGCCGGAGTCCTTGCCGGTCAGCACCACGACCTGGTCGCCCTTGCGGATCTCCGGCAGCTTCGTGGGGCGGGACGTCGCGGCGGCTCCGGCCATCACAGCACCTCCGGGGCGAGCGACACGATCTTCATGTAGTTGCGGTCGCGCAGCTCACGGGCGACCGGGCCGAAGATGCGCGTGCCGCGCGGGTTGCCCTGGTTGTTGATGAGCACGGCGGCGTTCTCGTCGAAGCGGATGTAGCTGCCGTCCGGCCGCCCGAACTCCTTGGCCGTACGGACGACCACGGCGCGCACGACATCGCCCTTCTTGACCGCGGCGTTGGGGATGGCCTGCTTGACGGCGGCCACGATGACGTCGCCGACGCCGGCCGTCGTCTTGCGCGAACGACCCATGATGCGGATGCACTCGATGACGCGGGCGCCGGTGTTGTCGGCCACCTTGAGACGGCTGCTGGCCTGGATCACGCGGTCGCCTCCGCCGCGGTCGCGGCCTCGGCCTCGCCGGCCTTCTCGTCGTCATGGCGGCCGGGATGGGCCGCGCCGTGGATGGCCTCGCTCGTCGCGGTCTCCTCGGCCACGACGCCCTCGGTGGCGCCCTCGGCCGCGCGGGCCACGATCTCCGTCATGCGCCAGCGCTTGGTGGCGCTCAGGGGACGCGACTCGACGATGCGCACGGTGTCGCCGATGCGCGCCTCGTTGTGCTCGTCGTGGGCCTTGAACTTCGTCGTCAGGCGGATGACGCGCTTGTACAGGCGGTGGCGCGAGAGGCGCTCGACCGACACGACGATCGTCTTGTCCATCTTGTCGGACACGACGCGGCCGACCTTGACCTTGCGCTTGCTTGGCTCGGCGGTCCCGGTCATCGGGCGGCTCCTGCGTTCTCGGTGGGCCGGCCGGCCTGATCGAGGTTTCGCTCGGTCAGCACGGTCAGGTAGCGCGCCACGGCGCGGCGCGTCTGGGAGATCTGGCTGTAGTCGGTCAGCTGGCGCGTCGCCAGCTGGAAGCGGAGGTCGTACAGGTGGCGGCGGGCCGTGGCCAGCTCGGTGACGAGCTCCACGTCGTTGAGGGCGCGCACCTTATCGATGTCCATCGCCGACGCCCTCCTTGATGATGAACTTGACGTCGACGGGCAGCTTGTGACTGGCCAGGCGCATCGCCTCGGCGGCCTCGTTCTCCGGCACGCCGGACATCTCGAAGAGGATCCGGCCCGGCTTGACGACGGCCACCCAGTGGTCGGGGGCGCCCTTGCCGGAACCCATGCGCACCTCGGCCGGCTTCTTGGTCACCGGCTTGTCGGGGAAGATGCGGATCCAGATCTTGCCGCCGCGCTTGACGTAGCGGGTCATGGCCCGCCGGGCGGCCTCGATCTGGCGGCTGGTGATCCACGCCGGCTCCTGGGTCATCATGCCGTACTCGCCGAAGGCGATGGCGGTCCCGCCCTTGGCCATGCCGCTCATGCGGCCGCGCATGACCTTGCGGTGCTTGACGCGCTTGGGCATCAACATGGCTAGGCCCCCGCGGCCGCGGCGGTCGCCGTGGCCTCGTGCGGCGCGTGCCGCTCGGGCATCACGTCGCCGCGGTAGATCCACACCTTGACGCCGATGCGGCCGTACGTCGTGTGGGCATGCACCTGGCCGTAGCTGATGTCGGCGCGGAGCGTGCCGAGGGGGATGCGCCCGTCGCGCTCCCATTCGCGGCGCGCCATCTCGGACCCGCCGAGGCGGCCGGCGACGGCGATCTTGACGCCCTTGGCGCCGGCTTTCATGGTCCGCTGGATGGCCTGCTTCATGGCCTTGCGGAAGGCGATGCGCCGGCTGAGCTGCTGGGCGATGTTGGCCGCCACGAGGACCGCGTCAAGCTCCGGCTGGCGGATCTCGCGGATCTCCAGCTTGACCTTGCGGCTGCTGAGCTTGCCGATCTGCTGGCGCAGCGCCTCCACGTTGGCGCCGCCCTTGCCGATGACGATGCCCGGCTTGGCGGTGTGGATGGTGACGGTGACGTGGTTGATGCCGCGCTCGATCTCGACCTGGCTGACGCTGGCGTTGGCCAGGCGCTGCCCGACCAGCTTGCGCACGGCGATGTCTTCCTTGAGCAGCGCCGTGTAGTCGCGATCGGCGTACCACTTGGCGTTCCAGGTGCGCGAGACGCCCAGCCGGAAGCCGTTGGGATGGACCTTGTGACCCATCGCTCAGGCCTCCCGGTTCTCGACGACGACGGTGATGTGCGTCATCGGCTTGTGGATGGGGAACGCCCGGCCCTGCGCCCGCGGCCGCCAGCGCTTGAGCGTGTGGGGCCCCTCGTCGGCCCGGGCGGCGAACACGAACAGGTCGTCGGCCGAGAGGTCGTGGTTGTTCTCTGCGTTGGCCACGGCGCTGTGGAGCACCTTGGCCACGTCGCGGGCGACCGGCTGGGGCATGAAACGGAGCAGCGCGGCGGCCTCGTCGGCGGGGCGGCCGACGATCGTCGCCGTCACGAGCCGCGTCTTGCGGGTCGAGTGGCGGATGTACCGGGCGGTGGCGGAGATGCGCACGGGAACCTCTACTTCAGCGCCGCGGAGCGCTCGGTGTGCTTGCCATGACCCCGGAAGGTGCGGGTCGGCGAGAACTCGCCGAGCCGGTGGCCGACCATGTTCTCGGTGACGTAGACCGGGATGTGCTTCTTGCCGTTGTAGACGGCCACGGTGTGGCCGATGAAGTCGGGGAAGATGACGCTGGCGCGCGACCAGGTCTTGAGGACCTTGCGCTCGTTGCGCTTGTTCATCTCCTGGATGCGGCCGAGGAGCCGGGCCTCGACGAAGGGGCCCTTCTTGAGCGAGCGAGACATGCGACCTCCTCCGCCTAGCTCTTGCGATGGCGCGAGCGCACGATCGCGTGGCCCGTCGTCTTGCCGCGCCGGGTGCGGTAGCCCATGGCGGGCTTGCCCCACGGCGTCTTGGGCGGCATGCCGGTGGGCGACTTGCCCTCGCCGCCGCCATGCGGATGGTCGCGCGGGTTCATGACCACGCCGCGGACCTCGGGCCGCAGGCCCAGGTGGCGCGCGCGGCCGGCCTTGCCAAGGCTCTGGTTCTCGTGATCGAGGTTGCCCACCTGGCCGACCGTCGCGATGCAGCGCAGGCTGATGCGACGCACCTCGCCGGACGGGAGGCGGACCTGGGCCGAGTCCTCCTCCTTGGCCAGCAACTGGGCCGCGGCGCCGGCCGAGCGGACGATCTGGCCGCCCCTGCCGGGCACCAGCTCGATGTTGTGGATCGTCGTGCCGAGCGGGATGTTGGCCAGCGGCAGGGCGTTGCCGACGCGCGCCTCGGCTTCGGGCCCGCTCACGACCACGTCGCCGACCTTGAGGCCGAGCGGCAGCAGCATGTAGCGCTTCTCGCCGTCGCGGTAGTGGAGCAGGCCGATGCGGGCCGAGCGGTTGGGGTCGTACTCGACGGTCGCGATGCGGGCCGGCACGCCCCACTTGTCGCGCTTGAAGTCGATGATGCGGTAGTTGCGCTTCTCGCCGCCGCCGCGGTGGCGCACGGTCATGCGGCCCTGGCTGTTGCGGCCGCTGCCGCGCTTGAGCGACTCAAGGAGGGGCTTGTGGGGCTCGTCGGTCGTCAGCTCCTCGAACGTCGAGCGCGTCATGAACCGGCGGCCGGGGGAGGTGGGCTTGTAGCTGCGGAGCGGCATGCCTACACCCCCTCGAAGAATTCGATCTTCTGGCCCTCGGCCAGGGTCACGACGGCCTTGCGCCAGGGCGTGGTGTTGCCCTTCACGCGGCTGCGGCTGAAGCGCCGCTTGGCATGCGGGTGGGTCGTCAGCACGTTGACGCCCAGGACCTGCACCTTGAACAGCTCCTCGACCGCCGCGGCGATCTGGAACTTGTTGGCGGAGGGATGGACGCGGAAGGTGAACTTGCCGTGGCCCGTCTGGTCCATCGACTTCTCGCTGATGACGGGCCGCACGATGACCTGGGCGGCATGGAGGGTCATGCGTACACCTCGGTCATCGCCGCGAGCGCCGGCTCCGTGATGAGCAGGACGCTGGCCTTCAGGATGTCGACCGTGTTGAGCGAGTCGGCCAGGATGATCGTGACGTGGGGCAGGTTGCGGGCCGACAGCTCGAGCTTCTCGTCGCGCGCCGGCGCCACGACCAGGATCTGGCCGGTGGCCGACTCGAGCGCCTCAAGGTAGTCGAGCAGCTCGCGCGTCCGGATGGCCTCCATGGCCAGGTCCTGCACGACCTTGACCGCGCCATCGTCGTACTTGGAGGTGAGAGCCCCGCGCAGGGCGAGGCGCTTCATGCGGCGCGGCACCTTCTGGTCGTAGCTGCGCGGATGCGGCCCGAAGACCACCCCGCCGCCGGCGTAATGAGGCGCGCGCCGCGAGCCCTGGCGCGCCCGGCCGGTGCCCTTCTGGCGGTACGGCTTGGCGCCGCCGCCGCGGACCTCGCCGCGGGTCTTGGTGTCGTGGGTGCCCAGGTGGCGGCCGGCCAGCTGGGCCGTCGCGACCTGGTGCAGTACGGCCGTGTTGACCGGGGCGCCGAAGAGGGCCTCGGGCAGGTCGACCGTGCCGACGGCTTCGCCGAGCTTGGTGTAGAGGGTCGTGGAGGGCATCGCTCAGGCCTTCCTGATCAGCACAAGGGAGCCCCGGTGGCCGGGCACCGCGCCCCGCACCAGGAGCAGGTTGGCGTCAGCGTCGGCCCGCACGATGGTCAGCTTCTTGACGGTCGTCCGGGCGTTGCCCAGGTGGCCTGCCATGCGGGTGCCCTTGAGGACATGGCCGGGGGACGTGCCCGCCCCGATCGAACCGGGCTGGCGGTGGGAGTCGGAGCCGTGGGTCTCGGGGCCACGGTGGAAGTGGTGACGCTTGACCGTGCCAGAGAAGCCGCGGCCCTTGCTGACGCCGATGGCGTCGACCACGTCACCTTCGGCGAAGAGCGTCGCGTCCAGCGTCTGGCCGACCTCGAACTCCGTCACGTCGGCGACGCGGAACTCGCGGGTGTCGCGGACCCGCGGCAGGTCCGTGAGCTGGCCGAGGCGCGGCTTGGTCAGGTGGCGGGCGGTACCGGCGCCGAGCTGCACGGCGGTGTAGCCGTCGCGCGCGGCGGTGCGCACGGCGGTCACCGTGTTGGGCTCGACGCGCACCACGGAGACCGGCACGAGCGTGCCGTCCGCGGCGAAGACCTGGGTCATGCCGACCTTGCGGCCGATCAAACCGATGCTCATGGCCGCATCACATCTTGATCTCGATGTCGACGCCCGCGGCAAGCGAGAGTCGCATCAGGGCGTCGACGGTCTTCGACGAGGGGTCCAGGATGTCGATGAGCCGCTTGTGGGTGCGGATCTCGAACTGCTCCCGGCTGTCCTTGTCGATGAACGGCGAGCGGAGCACGGTGAACTTCTCGATGTGGGTCGGCAGCGGGACCGGCCCGACGACGTCGGCGCCCGTGCGCTGGGCCGTCTCCACGATCTGGAGGGCGGACTGATCCAGCAGCCGGTGGTCGTAGGCCTTGAGGCGGATGCGGATCCGCTGCTTCGCCACGCTGCTACTCCAGGATCTGGGTGATGGCGCCGGCGCCCACGGTGTGGCCGCCCTCGCGGATGGCGAAGCGCTGGCCGGGCTCGAGCGCGATGGGCGTGATGAGCTCGACCTTCATCTCGACGTTGTCGCCGGGCATGACCATCTCGGCCCCCTCGGGCAGGCCGATGGCGCCGGTCACGTCGGTCGTGCGCAGGTAGAACTGCGGCCGGTAGCCGTTGTAGAACGGCGTGTGGCGGCCGCCCTCCTCCTTGGAGAGGACGTAGACCTGGGCGTGGAAGCGGGTGTGGGGCTTGATGCTGGCGGCCTTGGCGAGGACCTGGCCGCGCTCGATGTCGTCGCGCTCGATGCCCCGTAGCAGCGTCCCGATGTTGTCCCCGGCCCGGCCCTCGTCGAGCAGCTTCTTGAACATCTCGACGCCGGTCACGACGACCTTGCGGGTGGGCCGCAGGCCGACGATCTCGACCTCCTCGCCGACCTTGACCACGCCGCGCTCGACGCGCCCGGTGGCCACGGTGCCGCGGCCCTTGATGCCGAAGACGTCCTCGATGGGCATGAGGAAGGGCTTGTCGACGGCCCGCTCGGGCGTCGGGATGTAGCTGTCGACGGCATCGAGGAGGGCCTGGATGGGGGCGTAGGCCGGGTCGGCCGGGTCGTTGCCCGCCTCGAGGGCGGCCAGGGCCGAGCCGCGGATGACGGGGATCTCGTCACCGGGGAACTGGTTCTTCGTCAAGAGCTCGCGGACCTCGAGCTCGACGAGCTCGAGCAGCTCGGGGTCGTCGACCATGTCGACCTTGTTCAAGAAGACGACGATGAAGGGCACCTCGACCTGGCGGGCCAGCAGGATGTGCTCGCGGGTCTGGGGCATCGGCCCGTCGGTGGCGGCCACGACGAGGATGGCGCCGTCCATCTGGGCCGCGCCGGTGATCATGTTCTTGATGTAGTCGGCGTGGCCGGGGCAGTCGACGTGGGCGTAGTGGCGGGCGGCCGTCTCGTACTCCACGTGGGCGATGGCGATGGTGATGCCCCGCTCGCGCTCCTCGGGCGCGTTGTCGATGGTGTCGAAGGCGCGGTACTCGGCCCCGCCCTTCAGGGCGAGGTACTTGGTGATGGCCGCCGTCAGGCTCGTCTTGCCGTGGTCGATGTGGCCGATCGTGCCGATGTTGACGTGCGGCTTGGTGCGCTCGAACTTCTTCTTGGCCATCTGCCTCGTTGCTCCTCAGCCGACCTTGGACTTCTGGACCAGCTCGTTGGTGATGCTGGAGGGGACTTCCGCGTAGTGCGAGAACTCCATGGAGTAGGTCGCCCGGCCCTGCGTCATGGACCGCAGATCGGTGGCGTAGCCGAACATCTGGGCGAGCGGCACGAAGGCGCGCACCACCTGGGTGCGGTGCTGTCCCTCGCCGCGGGCTTCCATCGCGTCGATGTGGCCGCGACGGCTGTTGAGGTCGCCGATGACGTCGCCCATGAAGGCCTCGGGCATGGTCGCCTCGACCCTCATGACCGGCTCCAGGATGACCGGGTCGGCGCGCTGGAAGGCGTCCTTGATGGCCAGTGAGCCGGCGATCTTGAACGCCATCTCCGACGAGTCGACCTCGTGGAACGAGCCGTCGTGGAGGGTGACCTTGACGTCGACGACCGGGTAGCCGGCATAGATGCCGGTCTCCAGCGCCTCGCGGATGCCCATGTCGACGGGTTTGATGTACTCGCGCGGGATGGTGCCGCCGACGATCTTGTCGATGAACTGGTAGCCAGCGCCCTTCTCGTTGGGCTCGAGCTTGATCACGGCGTGGCCGTACTGGCCCTTGCCGCCGGTCTGGCGGACGTAGCGCCCGTTGCCCTCAGCCGCGCGGCGGATCGTCTCGCGGTACGAGACCTGGGGCTTGCCCACGTTGGCCGCGACATGGAACTCACGCACCATGCGGTCCACGAGCACGTCAAGGTGCAGCTCGCCCATGCCGGCGATGAGCGTCTGGCCGGTCTCCTCGTTGGTCTGGACGCGGAAGGTCGGGTCCTCTTCCGCCAGGCGCTGGAGGGCCACGCCGAGCTTGTCCTGGTCGGCCTTGGTCTTGGGCTCGATGGCCACCTCGATGACCGGCTCGGGGAAGGTCATCGACTCCAGGATCACGGGATGGTCGGGGTCGCTCAGGGTGTCGCCGGTGAACGACTCCTTGAGCCCGACCGCCGCGGCGATATCCCCGGCGTAGACGGCGTCGATCTCCTCGCGGTGGTTGGCGTGCATCTGGAGGATGCGGCCGAGCCGCTCCTTCTTGCCCTTCGTGGCGTTGAGCACGTACGAGCCCGAGGTCAGCGTGCCGGAGTAGACGCGGAAGAAGGCCAGCTTGCCCACGAAGGGGTCGGCGGCGATCTTGAAGGCCAGGGCGGAGAACGGCTCGTCGTCCGAGACCGTGCGCAGGACCTCGCGGCCGGTGCGTGGGTCGAGGCCGATCATGGGCGGCACGTCGAGCGGCGAGGGCAGGTAGTCGACGACCGCGTCGAGCACGGCCTGGATGCCCTTGTTCTTGAGGGCCGAGCCGGTGAGCACGGGCACGATGCGGTTCTGCAGCGTGCCGAGGCGCAGGCCGCGCTTGAGCTCCTCCTCGGTGAACTCCTGGCCCTCGAGGTACTTGTGGGTCAGCTCGTCGTCCATCTCGGCGACGGCCTCGACCATCCGCGTGTGGTGGACCTGGGCCTCGGCCAGCAGCTCGGCCGGGATGTCCGTCACCTCGATCTGGTTGCCCAGGTCGTCGCGGTAGTAGACGGCCTTCATGCGCACGAGGTCGATGACGCCGAGGAAGCCCTCCTCGCGCCCGATCGGGATCTGCACCGGCACGGCGTTGGCGCCAAGGCGCTCCTTGATCGAGTCCACGCCGCGCCAGAAGTCGGCGCCGGTGCGGTCGAGCTTGTTGATGAAGCAGAAGCGGGGCACACCGTACCGGTCGGCCTGCCGCCAGACCGTCTCGGACTGGGGCTCGACACCGGCCACGCCGTCAAACACCACCACCGCGCCATCGAGCACGCGCAGGCTGCGCTCGACCTCCACGGTGAAGTCCACGTGCCCGGGCGTATCGATGATGTTGATGCGATGGTCGCCCCAGAACGCGGTCGTGGCCGCGGCCGTGATGGTGATGCCGCGCTCCTGCTCCTGCGGCATCCAGTCCATCGTGGCCGCGCCCTCGTGGACCTCGCCGAGCTTGTAGATCTTCTTGGTGTAGAAGAGGATCCGCTCGGTGACGGTGGTCTTGCCCGCGTCGATATGCGCGATGATGCCGATGTTGCGGGTGCGGCCGAGCGGGACCTGGCGTGCCATGAGGTCAGTCCGTCCTGCCGGCTACCACTTGAAATGGCTGAAGGCCTTGTTGGCCTCGGCCATCTTGTGGGTGTCCTCGCGACGCTTGACGGCCGCGCCGAGGCCGTTCATGGCATCGACCAGCTCGGCCGCCAGCTTCTCGCTCATGGACTTGCCGGAACGCTTGCGGGCCGACTGGACGAGCCAGCGGACGCCGAGCGAGACGCGGCGGTCGCCGCGGATCTCCACCGGCACCTGGTAGGTCGCGCCACCGACGCGACGGGGTTTGACCTCGATGATGGGCGTGGCGTTGCGCAGCGCGGCCTCGAGCACGTCCATGCCGGGGCGGCGGGACGAGGCCTCGGCGCGGGCGAGGGCCTGGCGCAGGATGCGCTCGGCGAGGCCCTTCTTGCCGTCCTTCATGATCTTGACCACGAAACGGTCCGTGGTCCGCGTCAGGGTCGGCGCGTACTTGGCCTTGCGGGGCGTGCCGGTGCGGCGGGGCATGCTACTTCCGGCCTCCGACCGCCGGGGCGGCCTTGGCGCCGTACTTGGAACGGCCCTGCTTGCGATCGCGCACGCCGGCCGCGTCGAGGGTACCGCGGATGATGTGGTACTTCACCGACGGGAGGTCCTTGACCTTGCCGCCGCGGACCAGCACCACGGAGTGCTCCTGCAGGTTATGGCCGATGCCCGGGATGTAAGCCGTCACTTCCATCTGATTGGTGAGGCGCACGCGGGCGATCTTGCGCAGCGCGGAGTTGGGCTTCTTGGGCGTCATCGTGCGCACCTGGAGGCAGACGCCACGCTTCTGCGGGGCGCCCGGGATCGACTCCTGGCGTTGCCGGAGGCTGTTCCAGTTCTTGCGCATGGCCGGCGCCTTGACCTTGCGGACCTTGCGCTTGCGGCCGTGACGCACGAGCTGGGAGATCGTGGGCACGAGTGACGCGGGCTCCTTCCAACGGGGTCCGACCGCCGCCTGGGGCGCGGCACGGCCGGAGGGTTACGCTCGTATTGCGGGTCGGCACGCGTCGCCTGTGGCGTGGTGGGTGCTGAGCACCATCGACCACGCGACCGGACGCGGCCGCGAAGGGGGATTGTAGCAATCGCCCGCGAAGCGTGTCAACGACAGGGCACTGACGGGCTGTCGGTAGTATCCCTATCGCACTGTCGGTAGTGTCTCAGTGCGGCGGGTCGGGCAGAATGGAAGCATGGCCCTGGATGACTGCGTCGTCTGCCAGCGCACGGTTGACGGGGATTCGCCAGCCGTTGGGTTGTCGGGCGACCCTGAAAGCGCGACCTGGATCCCGTTCGTCGAGGACCTTCGCACCAGCGGCCTTAGACTCGTCCACCCGGCCTGCTTCGCTGCCGAGCGGGGCGTTGGACGCCGTGATCGAGGTCGTCCACGAAGAGGATCGCCGGACTCGAACGGGCAACTGGAAGATGATCGACAAGATCGAGCAGCTTCGGAAGGCTCGAGCAACGCCGGGCACCTAGTCGGGCAGCGCCGCGATGTCGTCCCTGGTGACGAGCCCCCGGGCGCCGATGGAGCGCCGGGCCGGGTCACTTCGCCCAGCGCCGACAGCCCGTCGTTGCGCCCAGCGCTCCCAGCTCCTTCTTTGCATCCAGCGGCGACAGCGACGGAGGAGAGCCGCTTCCGCCGTCGTTTCCATCCTCCGATGCAACGGACGACGGAGGAAGGGCCAGGATGGCCGGTCCGAAGGGTGTTGCTCCGTCGCTGTGACCGCCGCATGCAAACCGGCGGCGGGCCATCGACCGCGACTGGACCCCATTGCGACGGCCGCGATCTGCTGCCTGGCCCCGCGCCCGTGAGCGCCGGCCGAGGTTTGCACGGCGGGAGCGACGGCGCGACGCTCACTCGCCGAGAAGGCCGCGACCTAGCGTCCGGCCGTGCTCGCTGCATGGTCGCTGCACGCACAGGTCCGACGGTCAACGGTCCCGCAGCCCCGTCCGCGAGGCGATGAGACTCGCCAGAGACGGCCCTCCGCCCTCCGTCAACGCACAGGTCGATGGCCAGGCCCTCCACCGATGCCCTCGACGGGGCACCGAAGGACGGACCGACGGCGTTAGGGCAGGGTCATCCGTTCAGAGCGCCCATGCAGCGAGCATCCAAAGGTCCAAGGATCCGAAGGTCCAAGGGACGACCGGGCTGCCCCGCCCTCCGCGTGACCAGCGTGCCGGGCGTCAGGGGCGATGGACCAGCGAGCCGGCCGGTGGCCGCCAGGCCCGAAGCAGCCCGGCGCCCGCCCGGCGCCGCCGGTGCTACTCCCCGGTGAGGGAGGGCTCGGCGGGCTCGGCGTCGTCGTCCGACTCGAAGCCCTCGTCGCCCATGTCGTCGCCGGGGCCCTCCCCTTCCAGGAAGGGGTTCGGACCCAGGTCGTCGTCCTTGTCGCCGGCCATGGCCTCCGCCAGGAGCGGGTTGAAGTCCTCGCCGGTTGGCAGGGTCTCCATGGCCTCTTCCAGCAGGGGGTTGTACTCCTCGCCGAAGCCCTCCGGCAGCTCGCCACCGGCGAGCGCCTCGGCAGCGCGGCGACGCTCCTCCTCGCGGCGAGCGGCGACGGCGGCCGGCGCGCCCGTCCCGGCGGGGATGAGCTTGCCGATGATGACGTTCTCCTTGAGGCCGAGCAGGCGGTCCTTGGAGCCGTTGATGGCGGCCTCGGTCAGCACCCGCGTGGTCTCCTGGAAGGAGGCCGCGGCGAGGAAGCTGCTCGTGTTGAGGGACGCCTTGGTGACGCCCAGCAGGACGGTCTCGGCCGTCGCCGGCTCGCCGCCCTCGGCCAGGACCTGGTCGTTGATCTCCTCGAAGTCGAAGCGATCGACGAGCTCGAACGGCAGCTGCTCGCTGTCGCCGGGCTGGTCCACGCGGACCTTGCGCAGCATCTGGCGGACGATGATCTCGATGTGCTTGTCGTTGATCGTCACGCCCTGGCTGCGGTAGACCTTCTGGACCTCCTTGACGAGGTAGCGCTGGACCGAGTCGCGGCCCCGCGTCTCCAGGTACTCCTGCGGGTTGATGGGGCCGTCGGTGATGGCGTCCCCGGCCCGGATCTCCTGGCCGTTCTCCACCCGCAGCTTGGCGTTGTGGGGGATCTGGTACTCGCGCTCGACGACGTCCTCGCTGTGCACCGAGAGCTGCTTGCCGGCCTTGACCAGCACGCCGCGGACGGGGCTGCGCAGTTCGTCGGCCGTCTCGGTGCCCGGCTGGCGGGCCACGACCTGGTCGACCTCGACGTTGTCGCCGGGCTCCAGGAGGAGCTCCTGCGACTTGCCCAGCTCGATCGGGGTGTCGTACCCCTCGCGGCTGGTGACCTTGACGCGCCGCGCGCCGTTCTCGCCCTGGATGAGCTCGACGACGCCGTCGATGTGGCTGATCTCCGCCTTGCCCTTGGGGACGCGGGCCTCGAACAGCTCCTCGACCCGCGGCAGGCCGGCGGTGATGTCCAGGCCGGCCACGCCGCCCGTATGGAACGTGCGCATGGTCAGCTGGGTGCCCGGCTCGCCGATCGACTGGGCGGCGATGATGCCGACCGCCTCGCCGGCGCCGACGAGGGAGCCGGTGGCCAGGTTGCGGCCGTAGCAGGCACGGCACACGCCGTACCGTGAGGCACAGGTGAGGGGCGAGCGGACGAGCACGCCGCTCAGGCCCGACTCGTCGATGGCGTGGGCGGTCTCCTCGTCGATGAGCACGTTGCGCTCGACGAGGACCTCGCCGCTGGTGGGATGGCTGGCGGGCGCGGCCGCGAGGCGGCCGACCAGGCGGCGGGCGAACGCCTCCGGCTCCGAGCCGGCGAACTCCGCCGTCTCGTCGCGCGTGATCCAGGTGCCCTCGAGCGTGCCGCAGTCGTCATCGCGGGTGATGACGTCCTGGGCCACGTCGACCAGGCGCCGCGTGAGGTAGCCCGAGTCGGCGGTCCGGAGGGCCGTGTCGGCCAGGCCCTTGCGGGCGCCGTGGGTCGAGATGAAGTACTCGAGGACGGTCATGCCCTCGCGGAAGTTGCTCCGCACGGGCACATCGATGATGCGGCCGGAGGGGTCGGCCATCAGGCCGCGCATGCCGCCGAGCTGGCCGATGTTGCCCTTGTTCCCGCGGGCGCCCGAGCGGGTCATCATGGTCAGCGGTCCGCGCGGATCGAGCGCCTCCATCATCTCGTTGGAGACGTCCTGGGTGGTGCGCTGCCAGATCTGGACGACCTGCTCGTAGCGCTCGTCGTCGGTGATGAGGCCGCGCTGGAACTGGCGGTCGATGTCGGTCACGTCCGAGTCGGCCTTGCCCAGCAGCTCCTGCTTGTGGGGCGGCACGCTGATGTCGGCGATGGAGATGGTCATGCCACCCCGGGTGGCATAGGTGAAGCCGATCGACTTGATGCCGTCGACGAGGTGGGCCGTCTCGATGGGGCCCAGCTCGCGGTAGCAGCGGTCGATGAGCTCGCCCAGCTTGGAACGGGTCATCTCCTCGTTGTTGAAGCGCAGCGGCGTGGGCAGGATCTGGTTGAAGAGGACCTGGCCGACCGTCGTGCGCATACGCCGGCGGACGAGGTGACCCGTCGGGCCCGGCTCCTCGCCGTCGGCCGAGGCGGCCAGCGGCTCCCAGCCCTCGACCTCGACGTCGATGGGGGCGTCAAGGGCGAGCGACCGCACGGTCGGGTCGATGCGCCCGAGGTGATACGCCAGGACGGCGTCCTCCTCGGAGGCGAACGGCGACACCGGCCGCTCGTCGTCCTCGGCCTTGAGGGTCAGGTAGTAGCAGCCCAGCACCATGTCCTGGGTGGGCGACACGATGGGGTTGCCGTTGGCCGGCGAGAGGAGGTTGGCGGTCGACAGCATCATGCGTCGCGCCTCGTCCTGGGCGGCCGCCGAAAGCGGCACGTGGACGGCCATCTGGTCACCGTCGAAGTCGGCGTTGAAGGCCGTGCAGACGAGCGGATGGATCTGGATGGCCGAGCCCTCGACGAGCACGGGCATGAAGGCCTGGATACCCAGGCGGTGCAGCGTGGGGGCGCGGTTGAGCAGGACCGGGTGGTCCTTGATGACGTCCTCCAGGACGTCCCAGACCTCCGGCCGGACGCGCTCGACGATGCGCTTGGCGCTCTTGATGTTGTGGGCGAAGCCCTTCTCCACGAGCTGCCGCATGACGAACGGCTTGAACAGCTCGAGGGCCATCTTCTTGGGCAGGCCGCACTGGTGCAGCTTGAGCTCCGGGCCGACCACGATGACGGAGCGGCCGGAGTAGTCGACGCGCTTGCCGAGCAGGTTCTGGCGGAAGCGGCCCTGCTTGCCCTTGAGCATGTCGGAGAGGCTCTTCAGGCGGTGGTTGCCGGTGCCGGCGATGGCCCGGCCGCGGCGGCCGTTGTCGATCAGCGCGTCGCACGCCTCCTGGAGCATCCGCTTCTCGTTGCGGATGATGATCTCCGGGGCGCCGAGCTCCAGCAGCCGCTTCAGGCGGTTGTTGCGGTTGATGACACGGCGGTACAGGTCGTTGAGGTCGGACGTGGCGAAGCGGCCGCCGTCGAGCTGGACCATCGGCCGCAGGTCGGGCGGGATGACCGGCAGGACGGAGAGGACCATCCACTCCGGCCGCGTGCCGCTGCGGCGGAAGGCCTCGATGAGGCGCAGGCGCTTGATGGCCTTCTTGCGGCGCAGGCCGGAGGTGGTGCGCACCTCGCTGTGGAGCTGCTTGGCCAGGCCCTCCAGGTCCATGCGCTGGATCAGCTCGCGGATGGCCTCCGCGCCCATGCCGGCCCCGAACAGCCGTGAGCCGCGCACGGCCGAGCCGTACTTGCGGTCCAGGTCGCGCAGGTTCATGCCGTCGAGCGAGGTCTCGGGCAGCATCAGGCCCGGCTTGAGGCGCTCGATCTCATCGCGCGCCCGGCGGACGTCCTCCTTGGTGCCCTCGGCCTCCAGCTTGAGGCGCTCGCGCTCGGCCTCCAGGGTCGCGTCGCGCTGCAGGTCCAGGTCGGCCATCTCGCGGTCGACGCGTGCCTGCTCCTCGGCCTCGATGGCCTGGATGTCGGTGTTGACGCGCTCGATCTCGTCCTTGGCGGCCTTCTGCAGGCGCGTCCGGGCGGCCTTGTCGGCACCCTCGCCGGCGGGCAGGATGACCTCGCCGGTCGGCTCGAACACGACCGCCTCGGCGGCGCCCTTGCTGCCGGCGGCCCCCAGGGCCTCCTCCGAGCGGTGCTGGGCCTCGACGAGCTCCGCGGTCCGGGTGGCCCGCTGCTCCTCGAGCTCGGCACGGCGCGCCTCGAGGGCGGCCGTCAGCTCATCGCGGCGACGGTGGCTGTCCGCACGCAGCTGGTCCTCCAGCTCGGCCAGGGCTCGGCCGCCCTTGCCGCCGCGGCCCTCGGCCTCCTCCTCCAGCTGGCGCAGCATGCGCTGACGCGCGTCCTCGTCGACCCACGTGACGATGTACAGGGCGAAGTAGAGGATCCGCTCCAGGTTGCGCGGGCTGATGTCGAGCAGGATGCCCAGCCGGCTTGGCGTGCCCTTGAAGTACCAGATGTGGCTGACCGGGCTGGCCAGCTGGATGTGGCCCATCCGCTCGCGGCGGACCTTGGCGCGCGTGACCTCCACGCCGCACTTGTCGCAGATGATGCCCTTGTAGCGGATGCGCTTGTACTTGCCGCAGTAGCACTCCCAGTCCCGCGTGGGGCCGAAGATGCGCTCGTCGAAGAGGCCGTCCTTCTCGGGCCGGAGCGTGCGGTAGTTGATCGTCTCCGGCTTGGTGACCTCGCCCTTGGACCAGTCGCGGATCTGGTCGGGCGACGCCAGCGAGATGCGGATGGCGTTGAAGTTATTGACCTCGAGCATCGTTCTCCTTCGCCACGCTGGGGGCGGCAGCGGCGCGAGCAAGGTGCGGGCGGCGCGACCCCCGGCCGAGGGGCAGCGCCGCGGGGATGGGGCAGCGGATGGGCGTCAGTCCTCGAACCCGGCGAGGTTGATGCCGCCCAGGTCAGGCAGCGGATAGGCCGAGGCGTCCTCGGCGAAGTGGATCTCCTCCTCGTTCTCGTTCAGGATCTCGACGTTGAGGCCCAGGCTCTGCAGTTCCTTGATGAGGACCTTGAACGACTCGGGCACGCCCGGGGGCTGGATGTCCTCGCCCTTGACGATCGCTTCGTACGTCTGGACGCGGCCCATGACGTCGTCGGACTTGACCGTCAGGAGTTCCTGCAGGATGTTTGCCGCGCCGTACGCCTCGAGGGCCCAGACCTCCATCTCACCGAAGCGCTGGCCGCCGAACTGGGCCTTGCCGCCGAGCGGCTGCTGGGTGATGAGGCTGTAGGGGCCCGTGGAGCGGGCGTGGATCTTGTCCTCCACCAGGTGGTGGAGCTTGAGCATGTAGATGTAGCCGACGGTGATCTCACGATCGAACGGCTCGCCGGTGCGGCCGTCGTGGAGCACCGTCTTGCCGCTCTCGGGCAGGCCCGCGGCGAGCAGCTCGCCCCGGATCTGCTCTTCCGACGCGCCGTCGAAGACGGCCGTCGCGGCGTGGATGGGCGTGCCGCTCTGGCGAGCCTGCTCGTGCAGGGCCCAGCCCAGGTGCGTCTCCAGGATCTGGCCCAGGTTCATGCGGCTGGGCACGCCAAGGGGGTTGAGGATGATGTCGACCGGCGTGCCGTCGGGCAGGAAGGGCATGTCCTCCTGGGGCAGGATCTTGGCGATCACGCCCTTGTTGCCGTGCCGGCCGGCCATCTTGTCGCCGACCGAGATCTTGCGCTTGGCCGCGACGCTGACCCGGATGAGGCGGTTGACGCCGGGCAGGAGCTCGTCGCCGCGCTCGCGGCTGAACTCGCGCACGTCGACGATCTTGCCCCGCTCGCCGTGCGGCAGGCGCAGGCTCGAGTCCTTCACCTCGCGGGCCTTCTCACCGAAGATGGCGCGCAGGAGGCGCTCCTCCGCGGTCAGCTCGGTCTCGCCCTTCGGCGTGATCTTGCCGACCAGGATGTCGCCCGGCTGGACCTCCGCCCCGATGTAGACGATGCCGTCCTCGTCCAGATCCTTGAGCGACTCCTCGCCCACGTTGGGGATGTCGCGGGTGATCTCCTCGGGGCCCAGCTTCGTGTCGCGGGACTCGATCTCGTGCTTTTCGATGTGGATGCTGGTGAAGAGGTCCTCGCGCACCAGCCGGTCGCTGATGACGATGGCGTCCTCGTAGTTGCCGCCTTCCCAGCTCATGAAGGCGACCAGGATGTTGCGCCCGAGGGCCAGCTCGCCGCGGTCGGTCGAGCTGCTGTCGGCCAGCGGCTCCCCCGTGGCGACGCGGTCGCCCACGTTGACCAGCGGCCGCTGGTTGATGCACGTGCCCTGGTTGGAGCGCACGAACTTCTCCAGGCGGTACTCGTCCAGCTCGCCGGCATCCGTCTCCACCTGGATGCGGTCGGCGGTCACCGAGGTGACCACGCCGTCGCGGCGGGCGACGATGACCTGGCCCGAGTCGAGGGCGGCCTTGGACTCCATGCCGGTGCCCACGATGGGCGCCTCCGGCTCGAGGAGAGGCACGGCCTGGCGCTGCATGTTGGAGCCCATGAGGGCCCGGTTCGCGTCGTCGTGCTCCAGGAACGGGATGAGCGCGGTGGCCACCGAGACGACCTGCTTGGGGCTCACGTCCATGTATTCGATCTGGTCGGGGCGCGCCTCCGGGAACTGGTCCCGGTGGCGGGTGGAGACGCGGTCCTCCACGAAATGGCCCGCCTCGTCCAGGCGCGCGTTGGCCTGGGCGACGTAGTGGGCCTCCTCGTCGTGCGCGTCCAGGTACTCGATCTGGTCGGTCACGCGGGGGCGGATGGGGTAGGCCGTGGCCTTCTGCTTCTTGAGCTCGGCGACGGCCTCGCGGGTGAACGCGTCGCCCTTCTTCAGGACGACCGTGCCGCTCTTGGTGACGAGGTCGGCGCCGGCGATCTCCCGCTCGACGTCGGGATCGTCGTATGCGGTGACGCGCTTCACGCGCCGGTAGGGCGTCTCGATGAAGCCGTACGCGTTGATGCGACCGTACGTGGCCAGCGAGCCGATGAGGCCGATGTTGGGCCCTTCCGGCGTCTCGATGGGGCAGATGCGGCCGTAGTGGCTGTGGTGTACGTCGCGCACGTCGAACCCGGCGCGCTCGCGGGACAGGCCGCCGGGGCCAAGGGCCGACAGGCGGCGCTTGCTGGTCAACTCGGCCAGGGGGTTGGTCTGGTCCATGAACTGGCTCAGCTGGCTGCCGCCGAAGAACTCCTTCATGGCCGCCACGACCGGGCGGATGTTGATGAGGGCGTTCGGCGTGGCCTTCTCGATCTCCTGGATCGTCATGCGCTCCTTGACGACGCGCTCCATGCGCAGGAGGCCGATGCGGAAGGCGTTCTGGATCAGCTCGCCGTTGGCGCGGATGCGGCGGTTGCCGAGGTGGTCGATGTCGTCGGGCTCGCCGAGGCCGTCGTTGAGCTCGATGAGCTGGCCGACGATGGCGGCGATGTCTTCCTTGGTGATCGTCCGCTCGTCGCGCGGCAGCTCGATACCCATGCGCGAGGCGACCGGGTCGAGCTTCTTGTTGAGCTTGTAGCGCCCCACGCGGCCGAGGTCGTAGCGGCGGAAGTTGAAGAAGAGGCTTTCGACGAGCTTCTCCGCGTTGTCACCGGTGGGCGGGTCGCCCGGGCGGAGCTTCTTGTAGACCTCGATGAGGGCCTCACCACGGGTCGTGGTGGCGTCCTTCTCCAGGGTCGCGGCGATCTGCGCCGGCTCGTTGGTGTCGATGGTGCGGAACAGCTCGAGCATGACCTCGTTCTGCTCGTAGCCCACCGCGCGCAGGAGCTTGGTGGCCTCCAGCTTGCGCTTGCGGTCGACCTTGACCCACAGCTGGAGCACGTTCTGCTTGGCCGTCGTCTCGAACTCGAGCCACGCGCCACGGTTGGGGATGACCTTGGCGCTAAAGAGGTTGCGCCCGGTGCTGGGGTCTTCCGTCCGGGTGTAGTACACGCCCGGCGAGCGGACCAGCTGGCTGACCACGACGCGCTCGGCGCCGTTGATGATGAACGTCCCCTGGTCGGTCATGAAGGGGAAGTCGCCCATGTAGACGCGCTGGCTCTGGATCTCGCCGGTCTCCTTGATGCGGAGCTCGACGTCCACGTAGAGCGGGCGGGCGAAGGTCAGGTCGCGCGCGCGGCACTCCAGCTGGGTGTACTTGGGCTCGCCAAACTCATGTCGGCCGAAGTGGAGCTCCATGACCCGGCCCGTGAAGTCCTGGATGGGGCTGATCTCCTCGAACAGCTCACGCAGGCCCTTCTCGACGAACCAGGTGAACGAATCCAGCTGGAGGTCGATCAGGTTGGGGATCGGGTGGACCTCGGGGATCCGCGCGTACGTCTTGCGCACGGTGGCCAGGGAGGTCCAGCGGGGAGACTCAACAGCAGGCAGCATGAACCGCTCCTTGGCGGAGGAGGGAAACGAGAGGGGCCGCGCTCACAGACCGGTCAGCATACCACTGAACGGTTGCGTCGTCAAAGACCGTGACCCCTCGGGACTGGGGTCGCGGCGCCGCAGCGGCGCCGCGACAGCATACCCCGATTACTTGATCTCGACCTTCGCGCCCTGCTCCTCGAGAGCCGCCTTGATCTTGTCGGCCTCCTCGCGGGAGACCCCCTCCTTGACCGGCTTCGGCGACGCGTCGACGAGGTCCTTGGCCTCCTTGAGGCCCAGGCCGGTCAGCTCGCGCACGACCTTGATGACGGGGATCTTGTTGGGGCCGATCTCGGCCAGGACGGCCGTGAACTCGGTCTGCTCTTCGACGGCGGCCGCGGCGGGCGGCGGCCGCGGCGGCGGGGGCGGCCGCCGCGGCGGGGGCGGCAGCCGTGACGCCGTAGCGGGCTTCGAACTTCTTGATGAACTCGGACAGCTCGAGGACGGTCATGCCGTCGATCGCCTCGAGGACCTGGTCCTGGGTCAGGGTCGCCATGTGATCGTCACCTCCGGGGGTCTGGGTGGGTAGGTTCGAGTCGGATGCGGATGCGGGTCAGGCGCCGGTGGCGCCGCGCTGGTCGGCGAGCTGGCTGAGCCCGGCGCCAAGGTTGCGCAGCGGCGCGGCCAGGAGGCCGGCCATGCTGCTGAGGGGTGCCGCGATGGCGCCCGCGAGCTGGGCCAGCAGCACGTCGCGGGACGGCAGAGCGGCGAGCCGGCCGACGTCCTCCGCGGCGAGGCGCTTGCCGTTGACGACCGCCCCGCGCACGGCGACGACCTTGAAGGGCCGCGTCGCGTCGAGGAAGGCGCGGGCCACGGCCGACTCGTCGCCCTGGCCGAGGGCCACGGCGGACGGTCCGGTCAGCAGCCCCGCCAGCTCCCCCACCCCGGCCTGGTCGGCGGCGATGCGGGCGAGACGGTTCTTGACCACGTGGTAGGTCAGGCCCTGCTGGCGCAGGGCGCGCCGCACGGCCGTGATCTCGGTCACGGTGAGGCCGCGGTAGTCGGCCACGATCGACGTGCTGCTGCCCGAGAAGGCCTCGGTCAGGGCGGCGACGGTGGCCCGTTTGGCCTCGGTAGGCATGGAGCCTCCTTTCCCTGGTGGCGCCGGACGAGCCGGCCCCTGCTGCGATGTCCCGCGCAGGGGTCGCGCTGCGGCTGCAGCACCGGGGGCAGCGGCCCTCGGGTCGTGACCCCGCCTCGGCGTGCGCGCCGGGGCCGACCAGCTGGCCGGACCACCGACGGATTGAGCCCTCGCGGGCGCAACGCTGTCTGGGGCGGAACGCTTATGGGTGGGACGGCCTCAGGCCGTCCTCATGACCCTCAGGCGGCTCGCGCGAGGAGCGCCGGGACATCCACCTTGATGCCCGGGCCCATCGACGAGGCGACCGTCAGGCTTCTGAAGTACTGGCCCTTGGTGGCGCTTGGCCGGGCGCGGTTGATGGCGTCGATCAACGTGGCCAGGTTGTCGGCCAGCTGGGCCTCCTCGAAGCTGGCCTTGCCGAAGGGGACGTGGATGATGCCACCCTTGTCCACCTTGAACTCGACGCGGCCGGCCTTGACCTCGCGGATGGCCCGCTCCAGGTCGAAGGTGATCGTGCCGGACTTGGGGTTCGGCATGAGGCCGCGGCGGCCCAGGATCTTGCCCAGCTTGCCGACCATGCCCATCATGTCGGGCGTCGCGAGGGCCACGTCGAAGTCGAGCCAGCCGCCCTCCACCTTCTTGACCAGGTCCTCGCCGCCGACCTCGTCGGCGCCCGAGTGGAGCGCTTCCTGGGCCTTCTCGCCCTGGGCGAACACGACGACGCGCACGCGCTTGCCGGTGCCGTGCGGCAGGACGACCGTGCCGCGCACCATCTGGTCGGCGTGGCGGGGGTCGACACCCAGGCGGATGTGCGCCTCGACCGTGGGGTCGAAGCCGACCGTGCTGGTCTGGCGCAGCAGCCCGACGGCGACGTCGGGCTCGTAGACCCGCTCGTGTTCGACGAGCTTGGCCGCCTCCTGGTACTTCTTGCCGTGGCTCATGGGGTGACTCCTCGTGCCGGCCAGGCCGGCTAGCTGACGACCTCGATGCCCATCGAGCGGGCGGTCCCTTCGATGACGCGGGCGCCGGCCTCGATATCGTTGGCGTTGAGGTCGGCCATCTTGATCTGCGCGATCTCGCGGACCTGCTCGCGGCTGACCCGCCCGACGCCCTCGCGCCCGGCCGTCGCGGAGCCCTTCTCCACGCCGGCGGCCTTGCGCAGCAGGTCGGCGGCGGGCGGCGTGCGCAGCACGAAGGTGAAGCTGCGATCCTCGAAGATCGTGATCTGGGCGGGGATGACCTGCCCGGCCTGCGCTGCGGTGCGCTCGTTGTAGGTCTTGCAGAACTCCACGATGTTGATGCCGTGGGGGCCCAGGACGGTGCCCACCGGCGGCGCCGGCGTGGCCTTGCCGGCCGGCAGCTGGATGGTCAGGACGGTGCGGATCTTCTTGGCCACCGGTCAGCGCCTCACAGCTTCTCGATCTGCAGGAAGTCGAGCTCGACCGGCGTCTCGCGGCCGAAGATGCTGACCAGCACCTTGACCTTGTTGCGCTCCGCGTTGACCTCGTCGACCGTGCCGATGAACTCGGCGAACGGGCCGTCCGTGACGCGCACGTTCTGGCCCTTGGTGAAGGCGACCCGCATCTTGGGCGCCTCGACGCCCATCTGGCGCAGGATCTGCTTGACCTCGGTCTCGTCGAGCGGGATGGGCTCGTTGCGGACGCCGGGGATGTTGGCCCCGCCGACGAAGCTGGTCACCCCGGGCGTGTTGCGCACGACGAACCAGGAGTCGGGGTCCAGGATCATCTCCACCAGCACGTAGCCGGGGTAGACCTTCTTCTGGACGGTCACCCGCTGACCGCCGCGGATCTCGATCTCGTCCTCCTCGGGCACCAGGACCTGGAAGATGCGGTCGTCCATGCCCATCGACTCGATGCGGTGCTCGAGGTTGGCCTTGACCTTCTTCTCGTAGCCCGAGTACGTGTGGATGACGTACCAGTGCTTGACCGGCGCCTGGACCTGCTCGTTGGTCGCTTCCATGGTCACAGGCTCGTGACGATCTTGAGGCCGGTCGTGAAGATGGCGTCGACGGCGAAGATGAAGACGCCCACCATCGCGCTGACGACGAAGACGAGCACGGTGAGGTTCCACGTCTGACGCGGCGTGGGCCAGGTCACCTTCTTCAGTTCCGACCAGGACTCCTCGATGTAGCGCCTGATGCGCTGCAACAACGGATCGTCTCCTTACGAACGGCGGCGGGGGCTGGGGCTGGGGGTGGCAGGCGCGGCCGGACTCGAACCGACAACCACTGGTTTTGGAGACCAGAGCTCTACCAATTGAGCTACGCGCCTCCGATGGCTTACTTGGCCTCCCGGTGGATGGTATGACGGCGGCATCGCGGACAGTATTTCTTGAGCTCCAGCCGGGAGGGGTCGTTCTTCTTGTTCTTGGTCGTGGAGTAGCCCCGGTCCTTGCACTCGGTGCAGGCCAGGACGATGACCGGTCGGTTCTCCGCCTTCGCCACGCTGCTACTCCAGGATCTGGGTGATGGCGCCGGCGCCCACGGTGTGGCCGCCCTCGCGGATGGCGAAGCGCTGGCCGGGCTCGAGCGCGATGGGCGTGATGAGCTCGACCTTCATCTCGACGTTGTCGCCGGGCATGACCATCTCGGCCCCCTCGGGCAGGCCGATGGCGCCGGTCACGTCGGTCGTGCGCAGGTAGAACTGCGGCCGGTAGCCGTTGTAGAACGGCGTGTGGCGGCCGCCCTCCTCCTTGGAGAGGACGTAGACCTGGGCGTGGAAGCGGGTGTGGGGCTTGATGCTGGCGGCCTTGGCGAGGACCTGGCCGCGCTCGATGTCGTCGCGCTCGATGCCCCGTAGCAGCGTCCCGATGTTGTCCCCGGCCCGGCCCTCGTCGAGCAGCTTCTTGAACATCTCGACGCCGGTCACGACGACCTTGCGGGTGGGCCGCAGGCCGACGATCTCGACCTCCTCGCCGACCTTGACCACGCCGCGCTCGACGCGCCCGGTGGCCACGGTGCCGCGGCCCTTGATGCCGAAGACGTCCTCGATGGGCATGAGGAAGGGCTTGTCGACGGCCCGCTCGGGCGTCGGGATGTAGCTGTCGACGGCATCGAGGAGGGCCTGGATGGGGGCGTAGGCCGGGTCGGCCGGGTCGTTGCCCGCCTCGAGGGCGGCCAGGGCCGAGCCGCGGATGACGGGGATCTCGTCACCGGGGAACTGGTTCTTCGTCAAGAGCTCGCGGACCTCGAGCTCGACGAGCTCGAGCAGCTCGGGGTCGTCGACCATGTCGACCTTGTTCAAGAAGACGACGATGAAGGGCACCTCGACCTGGCGGGCCAGCAGGATGTGCTCGCGGGTCTGGGGCATCGGCCCGTCGGTGGCGGCCACGACGAGGATGGCGCCGTCCATCTGGGCCGCGCCGGTGATCATGTTCTTGATGTAGTCGGCGTGGCCGGGGCAGTCGACGTGGGCGTAGTGGCGGGCGGCCGTCTCGTACTCCACGTGGGCGATGGCGATGGTGATGCCCCGCTCGCGCTCCTCGGGCGCGTTGTCGATGGTGTCGAAGGCGCGGTACTCGGCCCCGCCCTTCAGGGCGAGGTACTTGGTGATGGCCGCCGTCAGGCTCGTCTTGCCGTGGTCGATGTGGCCGATCGTGCCGATGTTGACGTGCGGCTTGGTGCGCTCGAACTTCTTCTTGGCCATCTGGTTTGCGCTACCGACTCCTGAAGGACGCGGCTTCGCCGCCGCGTGGTTGGGGGGCTGGAGCCCACATTGGGACTTGAACCCAAGACCTCTTCCTTACCAAGGAAGTGCTCTGCCAGCTGAGCTATGTGGGCCGGTGTGGGTCACACCGTGGATCGGTTTGGTGGTGGGCAGGGAGGGAATCGAACCCCCACAGTCGAAGACGGCTGATCTACAGTCAGCGGAGCTCACCACCTGCTCAACCTACCCACGTTGTCGCTGCGTCTCTGGGGCCGCGCCCCGGTGGTGAAGAGCGTCAGACGCAACGGCCTCTTCGCATGGAGCCGACGACGGGACTCGAACCCGGAACCGGCGGTTTACAAAACCGCTGCTCTACCAATTGAGCTACGTCGGCGCGACTGCGCAGTTTACAGCAGCGCGGCGAAGGTGCGCAACGGGCGGCCGGGCCACCGAGCACGCGGCGCGTCAGCGGGCGATGTCCACCACGCAGAAACGGTTGCCTTCCGGGTCGGCCAGGATGAGGTAGTCGGCGTCCGCCGGGCGCTTGGACCAGTGGACCTCGGTGGCGCCGAGCGCCAGCAGGCGCGCGACCTCGCCGGCCTGGTCCTCCGTGTAGAGGTCCAGGTGGATCCGCGGCGGCACCTGGAGCGTCGAGCGGACGCGGTCGAGCGAGACGTTGGGGCCGACCCCGTCGCGCGGCTTGAGCAGCACGAAGTCATCGTCGCCGCCCTTGCGGGCCTCGTAGCCAAGGGCCGCCGACCAGAAGGCCGTCTGGCGCTCGATGTCATCGACACGGATGACGATCGACCCGACGCGGATCATGCGGGCTCCGATAGCTCCGCCGGCGGATCGGCCTTCGGCTTGCGGGCGCGGGGCTTCCTGGCGGCTTTCAAGGGTTCGGGCGGCCCCGTGGCGGGGAGCAGCTCGTCGGCCGGCGCGGCCTCGGCACTCGCCGGCGGCGCTGCCGCCTTGCGGGCCCGCGGCTTGCGCGGCGCCTTGACGGGGGCTTCCACGGCCGCGGCTTCGACGGCCGGGGTCTCCGGCGCGTTCGCTGTCTCCGGCGCCTCGTCGGCGGGCTCATCGGGCTCGGGCGCAGGCGGCGCATCGGGCAGGCCGCGCTGCGTGGCGGCCTCGAGGAGGAGCACGGAGCCCGCGACGGCCGCGTTGAGCGAGGCGACCTTGCCGTGCATGGGGATGCGCACGACGAGGTCGAGCCGCCGCCTGACGGCGCCTGACAGGCCTCGGCCCTCGCTGCCCACCACGAGGGCGAGCGGCCCGCGGAGGTCGGCCTCGCGGTAGGTCAGGGGCGCACCGGCGTCCGCGCCGACGAGGCGGAGGCCCCGGGCGCGCAGGTCGGCCAGGGCGCCACCCAGGTCGTCGACCGGCACGAGGAGGAGGTGCTCCACCGCCCCGGCCGAGGCCTTCACGGCCGAAGGCGTGAGCGGCGCGGCGTGGTGGGTCGGGAAGTAGACACCGTGGACGCCGGCCGCCTCGGCCGTGCGCAGGAGGCTGCCCAGGTTGTGGGGATCCTCGAATGAGTCAAGGACCAGCACGAAGGGTCGCTCGCCGCGCTCCGTCGCGCGCGCCAGCACCTCGTCGAGCGTCGCCCAGCGCCGCGGGGCGACGGCCACTGCGACGCCCTGGTGGCCGTCGAAGCCGGCCAGGGCCGTCAGGCTGCCGCCCTCCACCTCGACGACGGGGATGCGCAGGGTCGTGGCGTGGAGCACGAGCGCCTCGAGCGGCTCGCGTCGCTGCGGCACGACGTAGAGCCGATGCACCTCGCGACGGGCGGCAAACGCTTCTTCCACTGGACGGCGACCGGCGATGAGCTCTTCCTCAGGCTCGAGCGTGACGGCCGACTCGATGACCGGCCACTGCCGCTCGAGCCCCTGTCCGGGGGCGCGGTCGGGCCGGACGGGACGGTCGAACGGGCGAGCCGGACGGTCGAACGGACGCGGCCGATCGTAGGGGCGCGGTCGATCGGGGCCGCCACGGTAGCCGCCGCCTGGCGGACCACTCGGACGCGGCCGATCCCGATCGTACGGCCGGTCGCCGCCGTGCGGCGGCGGTCCCTCCCGCCGCGGCCATGGCGAGGGGCCCGGACGTCGGTCGGGCGGCGGGCCGGGACGACGGTCCGGCGGTGGTCCTTCGGGTCGAGCCCACGGGGGCGGTCCTTCACGGCGGCCGGGTGGTGGCCCTTCGTGCCGACCCTGCGGCGGACGAGCGCCGCGGGCCCACGGGGGCGGCGATGAGTCGCGGCGCTGCCACGGCCGCGGATTCGGGCGGGGTGGGCCGGAACCGGGCCCCGAGCGCGGTCCAGTGCCGGGCCCAGGCCGGTCGGCGCCCTCGCGGTCGGCGCGCTCGCCGGGACGCTGCTGCCAGGACGGCCGACCCGGGCGGTAGGGGCCAGGACGTCCGGACCGGGGCCGCTCGTCGTCGCGTCGGGGGCCCCGTGGGCCGGGTCGATCAGGCATCCACGGCCTCCTCGGCTCGTCGCCAGCGCTGCCCGTCGCGGGTGTCCTCCACGAGGATGCCACGCGTCGCGAGCTCGTCGCGCAAGCGGTCGGAAGCGGCGAAATCCCGGCCGACACGCGCCTCACGGCGGGCCTCCAGGAGCGCCGCCAGCTCGGGCGCCAGGCCGGGTCCCTCCCCGGCGTCCTCGGCCACGGCCAGCACACCGTCCAGGTCCCGCACGAACGCGGCCGTGCGTGCCGCGTCGGCCGTGGAGAGGGTCCGCGCGGCCAGCCGCCGGTTGACCTCGCGGACGAGGTCGAAGACCGCGGCAAGCGCAGGCGCGATGTTGAGGTCGTCGTCCAGGCCGGCCGTGAAGGCCGCCCGGGTGCCCCCCAGGAGGTCGTCCAGATCGCCGGCATCGGGGCCGTCCTGGCGGTATGCGTCGAGGGCAGCAAGGACGGTGGAGAGCCGTTCGACCGCCGCCGCGGCCGCCTGCAGCGACGCGTCGGAGAACTCCAGGCCGGCGCGGTAGTGGGCCGCCAGGAGGGCGTAGCGGAGGGCTCGGGGGCTGTACCCGCGGGCGTAGACGTCGGCCGGCCGCTCGATGTTGCCGGTCCGCTTGGCCATCTTCTCGCCGCCCATGGCCAGGTGGGCGCAGTGCAGCCAGGTGCGCACGAACGTCTGGCCGGTCGCCGCCTCCGACTGGGCGATCTCGTCCTCGTGGTGGGGGAAGATCAGGTCGATGCCGCCGGTGTGGATGTCGAATGACGGGCCAAGCTCGGCCATGCTCATCGCCGAGCACTCGATGTGCCACCCCGGGCGGCCCTCGCCGATGGCCGTGGACCACGAAGGCTCGCCCTCGCGCGGGCCCTTCCAGAGGGCGAAGTCGCGCACGTCGTCCTTGCCGTAGTCGTCGTCGACCACCCGCTCGCCGACGCGCTGCTGGGTCGGATCAAGGCGCGCGAGGCGGCCGTACGCGGGCCAGCTGGCGATGCGGAAGAAGATCGAGCCGTCGTCCGTCCGGTAGGCGTGCCCCCGCTCGATCAGCGTCGCGATCAGGGAGGCCATCGCGTCGATGTGCTGGGTCGGGCGCGGGATGGCGTCGGGCGGCGTCACGCGCAGCCGGTCGAGATCCTCCAGGAACGCGGCGGCGAACGGCGCGGTCAGCTCGCCGATGCTCACGCCCTTCGCCCGTGCCTGGGCGATGATGCGGTCGTCGACATCGGTGATGTTCATCACCCAGCGCACGTCGTAGCCCGACCAGCCCAGGTAGCGCCGCAGCAGGTCGGCGAACACGAAGCTGCGGAAGTTGCCCACGTGGGCGGCGGCGTAGACCGTCGGTCCGCAGCTGTACATGCGGACCTGCCCGGGCTCCAGGGGCTCGAACGGCTCGAGGCGGCCGCCGAGGGTGTTGCGCAGCTGGAGGCTCATGCGGCGCCGCGTGCCGATGGCACGACCGTGACGAGGGCCCGCGCGGCGATGCTGCGGCCGGCGCCGGTCGCGCCGTCCAGGTTGCCGGTCGAGGCGCGGACGGAGACGGCGCCAGGATCCAGGTCCAGCAGGCCGGCGATGGCGTCGCGCATCGCGTCGAGCCGGGCGCCCCCGAGGTGGGGCCGGGCGCCCTCGAGTTGGAGATCCACGGCCGCGGGCCGCCAGCCCGCCGCGGCCACGTCGGCGACCACGGCCTGCAGGAGGATCGACGAGGCGATGCCACGGGTGGACGGATCGTCGGCCGGGAACCGCCGGCCGAGGTCCCCGAGGGCAGCCGCGCCGAGGAGGCCGTCGGCGATGGCGTGGAGGGCCGCGTCGCCGTCGGAGTGGCCGTGCAGCCGGGGCGCCGCCGCGAACAGCACGCCACCAAGCGCCAGCCCGTCGCCGGGCCCGAAGGGGTGGCTGTCCTGGCCCAGGCTGGTCCGCGGCGCCCCCAGGCGCGCGACGAGCAGCGTCTCGGCGAGGTGCAGGTGGCCGGGCGTCGTGACCTTGAGGTTGGCCGGCTCTCCCTCGACGGCCACCACCGGCACGCCGTGCGCCTCCAGGATGGCCGCTTCGTCGGTGTACTCGGGTGCATCGGCGGCCGCGGCACCTGTCGCCAGCATGGCCGCTCGCAGCAGCTCGAGTCGCGCGCCCTGCGGCGTCTGGGTCGTCGCCAGCCCCGCGCGATCGACGGTCCCGGCGACCTCGCCGTCGCGCACGCGCTTGAGCGTCTCGGCCAGGTGCTGCACCGGCACGGCCGCGCCGCGCTCGCGCGCCGCCACTGCCACCCGGTCGGCAAGCTCCGGCGTCACGAGGGGACGGGCCCCGTCGTGGACGAGGACGACCTCCGCATCGGCCTCAGCCAGGCCGGCCGCCACCGACGCCTGGCGCCGCGGGCCGCCGGCCACCACACGAGCGCCGGTCGCGCGCAGCCACGGACGCGCCGTCATCTCGGCGACCCGCTCCGGCGCCACGACGACGATGAGGCGCCGCACCGACGAGGCGGCCGCGAGGCTCTCCATGGCCCAGGCCAGCAGCGGCCGCCCGAGGAGCGGCACGAGAAGCTTGTCCTGGCCCATCCGCCGGCTGGTCCCGGCGGCCACGATCACGGCGTCGGCATAGCCGGCGGCGGCGCCCGGCGCCATCAGTCGAGCCGCGGGTGGGCGAAGACCATGCGGCCGGCCACGGTCTGCAGCACGCGTGTGACCGTCACGTCGAGGTCGCGATCCAGGAACCTGGCCCCGCCCTCGACGACGATCATCGTGCCGTCGTCCAGGAAGCCCACCCCCTGCCCGGCCTCCTTGCCCTCCTGGATGACGCGGATGCGCAGCTCCTCACCGGGCAGGAAGGCCGGCTTCACGGCATTGGCCAGGTGGTTGACGTTGAGCACACGGATGCCCTGCAGGTCAGCGACCCGGTTGAGGTTGAAGTCGTTGGTCAGGATGGCCGCGTTGCGCACCTTGGCCAGCGCCACCAGCTTGGCATCGACCTCGTCGATCTCGGGGAAGTCCTGGTCGGTGATCTCGACGGGCAGGCGTTCGTCCTTCTGGAGCGTGCCCAGGATCTCCAGGCCGCGGCGGCCGCGGTTGCGCTTGTTGGCGTCCGGGTGGTCGGCGATGTGCTGCAGCTCCTGCAGGACGAAGCGCGGCACGATGAGGGTGCCGAAGAGGAACCCGGAACCCACGATGTCGGCGATGCGGCCGTCGATGATGGCGCTCGTGTCGACGACGATGAACGGCGACCCGGCCGGCGACCCGGGGTTCACCGGTTGGCGCTGTGGCAGGACGCCGAGCGCCTCGATGGCCTCGAGGAGGTCATGGCGCTTGGCCACGGTCAGGCCCAGCATGCCCAGGCCAAGGACGAGGGAGACGCCGAGCGGCAGGAACTGGCCGTACGGCGGCCCGAGCCCGGCCAGCGGCGCGCCGAGCAGGAGGCCCATGAGGAGGCCGACGAGGAGGCCGGCGATGGCCGTCACGAACTCGCCGGTCGAGAGCTCCTGCACGCGACGCAGCAGCCACGTCGCCGGCACGATCGTCAGGTAGGGCGTGATCAGGAAGCCGACGACGGGCCAGGCGAGGACCCAGGCGGCCAGGAAGAAGCCCGCGTTGGACGAGCTCGAGAAGGCCTCGAACGAGTTCGCGGTGGCGGCGGCGATAAGGAGGCCCAGCAGGGCGCCGAGCGCTCGAACGAAGAGCGTCATATAAGGGCCCGGCGAGCCTAGCACAGGCGTCCGCCCGTGCGAGGTCAGCCGTTCGACGGAGGGCGCCTCCGGCGCGCCGGGCCGAGGGCGATACCGAGGGCTGCCTGGAGCGTCGGCGCGGCCACGACCTCCAGGTCCGCGAGCGGGGCGGCGTCGGCACGGCTCGCGCCGGCCGGGATCACGGCACGCCCGAAGCCCAGGCGCGCTGCCTCGCGCAGGCGTCGTTCGAGCCCGCCGACAGCCCGCAGCTCGCCGAGCAGGCCCACCTCGCCCACCAGGACCGTGCCGGTGGCGACCGGCGCGTCGCGGAAGGACGACGCGAGCGCGACGGCGAGCGGCAGGTCAAGGGCCGGCTCGGCCACGCTCAGGCCGCCGGCCAGGCTGGCGTAGATGTCCTGTCCGCCAAGGTCCAGGCCGACCCGCCGGGCGAGCACCGCGACGAGCAGGGCCAGGCGGCTCGTCTCGATCCCGCTCACGGTCCGCCGCGGCGCGCCGAACCCGCCGGCCGGCGCGACGAGCGCCTGGACCTCCACCAGCAAAGGCCGGCTGCCCTCGAGCGTCGCGGCGACGGCCGTGCCCGCCGCGTCCGTGGCCGGGCCAAGGAAGGCCCGCGCGGGATCCGGCACTTCGCGCAGGCCGCTGCCGGCCATCTCGAGCACGCCCACCTCCTCGGTCGAGCCGAAGCGGTTCTTGGTCGCCCGCAGCAGGCGCAGCGTGCCGAAGCGCTCCCCTTCGAGCGAGAGGACGGCGTCGACCAGGTGTTCGAGCGTCTTGGGCCCGGCCAGCGAACCGTCCTTCGTGACGTGCCCCACGAGGATGACCGGCACGCCCGAGTCCTTGGCGAACCCCAGCAGCCGCGACGCGGCCTCTCGCACCTGGCCGACCGAGCCTGCCGGGCCGTCGAGCGCGTCCAGGGTGACCGTCTGGATGGAATCCACGATGAGCAGGTCGGGGCGGCCGGCCAGCGCATGTTCGATGATCCGCTCCACGTCAGTCTCCGCCAGGACGTGGACGCGCTCGCCGGCCGGATCGTCGGCCAGCCCCAGCCGCTGGGCCCGCAGCCGCAGCTGTCCGCCGGACTCCTCACCCGACGCGTAGAGGACGGCGACCTCCGCCCCTGCCTTGGCGCCGCGGGCGACGCCGGCGGCAGCCTCAAGGACGAGCGTCGACTTGCCGATGCCCGGCTCGCCGCCGAGCAGCACGAGTGACCCCGGCACGAGCCCGCCGCCGAGGACGCGGTCCAGTTCGCCGATGCCGGTGGGGCGTCGCTGGAGCGGCGCTTCGGTCAGGTCGCGCAACGCGACCGGCACGCTGCCGCCCGTCTGGCGAGCCCTGGCCGCGCCGCGGGCGGCCGACGGACGCTCGTGGACGAGCGTTTCGACGAGGGTGTTCCACGCGCCGCAGGACCGGCACTGGCCCTCCCAGCGCAGGAACGAGTCCCCGCAGGCCTGGCAGACGTAGCGGCTTTGGGTGCGAGCCATCAGCCGAGTCTAGCGAGGGCCCCGTGCCGGCCACATGGCGGGCCCGGAAGCGGGCTACGCGGCTCCGACGGGGGTCTTCTCCACGAGCGGCTCGATCGTCAGCCCGGCTTCCTCCGCCCGGTCCACGACGACCGTCTGGCCGGCCTGGAAGCGGCCGATCAGCAGCGCCTCCGCCAGCGGGTCCTCGATCATGTTCTGGATGACGCGGCGCAGCGGCCGCGCCCCGTAGTCGGCGTCGTACCCCAGGCGGATGATGTGCTCCTTGGCGGCCTGGGTGACCTCGAGCTGCATCTCCTGGGCCCGCAGCTGCTCCCGCACCCGCGCCAGCATCAGGTCGACGATCTGGCCGATCTCCTCGATCGTCAGGGAGCGGAAGACGACCAGCGAATCGACCCTGTTGAGGAACTCCGGCCGGAACTGGGTCTTGAGCTGGTCGAGGACCTTCTCCTTCATGCGGTCGTACTGGCCCTGGGCCTTTTCCTCGCTGGACTCGCCGATCGGCTTGAAGCCGAGGCTGGTGTCCTTCAGGAGCGACTTGGCGCCGACGTTGCTGGTCATGATGATGACCGTGTTGCGGAAGTCGACGCGACGGCCCTTGGCGTCGCTGAGGTGGCCGTCCTCGAGGATCTGCAGCAGGATGTTGAAGACCTCCGGATGGGCCTTCTCGATCTCGTCGAGCAGCACCACGGAGTAGCTCTTGCGGCGGACCGCCTCGGTCAGCTGGCCGCCCTCCTCGAAGCCGACGTAGCCTGGCGGTGCGCCAACCAGCCGGCTCACGTTGTGGCGCTCCATGAACTCGCTCATGTCGATCTTGATGAGCGAGTCCTCGGACCCGAACATGAACTCGGCGAGGCTCTTGGCCAACTCCGTCTTGCCCACGCCCGTGGGGCCCAGGAAGATGAACGAGCCGATCGGCCGCTTGGGATCCTTGAGGCCCGCACGGGCCCTGCGGACGGCCTTGCTGATGGTGGAGATGGCCTCTTCCTGGCCGATCACCCGCGCGTGGAGCGCCTCCTCCATGTGGAGCAGGCGGTCCGACTCCTCCTGGGCGATGCGCGTGACGGGGATGCCCGTCCACATCGCCACGACCTGGGCGATGTCTTCCTCGCCGACCTCCGGCGCCTCTTCGGTGAGGTGCGCCTGCCAGGCGGTGCGCAGCTCTTCCATGCTCGCGCGGGCCGTCTCCTCGACGTCGCGCATCGTGGCCGCGCCCTCGTAGTCCTGGCTATTGATCGCGGCGTCCTTCTCCTTGGTGACGCGCTCCAGCTCCTTCTGGGCCGCCTTGAGCTCGGGCGGAGCGGAGGAGTGGCGCAGGCGGACGCGGCTGCTGGCCTCGTCGATGAGGTCGATGGCCTTGTCGGGGAGATGGCGGTCGGTGATGTAACGGACCGACAGGTCGGCCGCCGCCTTCACCGCTTCGTCGGTGATCTTGACGTGGTGGTGGGACTCGTAGCGCTCGCGGATGCCCATCAGGATGTCGATGGTCTGCTCGAGCGTGGGCTCTTCCACCATGACGGGCTGGAACCGCCGCTCGAGGGCCGCGTCGCGCTCGATGTACTTGCGGTACTCGTCGAGCGTGGTGGCCCCGATGCACTGCAGCTCGCCGCGTGCCAGGGGTGGCTTGAGGATGTTGGCCGCGTCGATGGCGCCCTCGGCCGCGCCGGCCCCGACCAGCGTGTGCAGCTCATCGATGAAGAGGACCGCGTCGTTCGTGTTGCGGAGCTCCTCGATGATCTTCTTGAGGCGCTCCTCGAACTCGCCGCGGTACTTGGTGCCGGCCACGAGCGAGCCGATATCGAGCGTCAGGACGCGCTTGTTGATGAGCGTCTCGGGCACGTCGCCGGCCACGATGCGCTGGGCCAGGCCCTCCGCGATGGCGGTCTTGCCGACGCCCGGCTCGCCGATGAGGGCCGGGTTGTTCTTGGTCCGGCGGGAGAGGATCTGGATGACCCGCTCGATCTCCTTCTCGCGCCCGATGACCGGGTCGATCTTGCCCGCCCGCACGGCGTCGGTGAGGTTGATGCCGAGCTGGTCGACCGTGGGGGTCTTGCTGGCCCGCTTGGTCTCGGCGGCCGGGCTGGCGCTGCTCGACTGCGACAGCACGCGGATGACCTCGTGGCGCACCTTGTCCAGGTTGACGCCGAGCGACTCGAGCACGCCCGCCGCGATGCCCTCGCCCTCGCGCACGAGACCCAGCAGGAGGTGCTCCGTGCCGATGTAGTTGTGGCCCAGGCGGCGCGCCTCGTCGATGGCCAGCTCGATGACCCGCTTGGCCCGGGGCGTCAGGCCCACCTCGCCGACGACCGGCCGATCGCCGCGGCCGATGATGAACTCGACCGCCGTGCGCACCTTGGGCAGCTCGACGTTCATGTTCTCCAGCACGCGCGCGGCGACGCCTTCACCCTCGCGGACCAGGCCGAGGAGCAGGTGCTCCGTGCCGATGTAGCCGTGGTTGAACCGCTGCGCCTCGTCCTGAGCAAGCGTCAGGACCTTGCGCGCGCGGTCGGTGAACTTGTCGAAGCGGTCGCTGGTGGCCATGGAGTCTTGAACGCCTGTTCTACCCGTCGGGTGGGCAGGCCGCCTACCCTGCGGCTAATCCTAGCACGGGGTATCGGCGTCCCCGCCTTGCCGTGCCTGTGATCAGGCGTCCGGCGACGGCTCGTCCGTGGGGGCTTCGTCGGCCGCGGGGGCCTCGGCTGACTCGTCGGGCAGGCTGGCGATGAGGTCGGCCGCGACCGCCTCCTCGGCCTCCTCGTCGGCGGCCACCTCCAGCACCACGTCGGCGATGTCGGCCGCTGCCGGCGCCTCGTTGGCTTCGTTGGCCGCGGCCGCATCCTGCAGCTCGGCGATCTCTTCGGCCGCCGCGGCCTCCTCGTCCACCTCGTCGGCGGCGACCGCGTTGACGACGTCGGACGCGGTCAGCGGCTCCTCGGCGGGGGTTTCGGCTGCCGGGGCCTCAGCCGCCGGGGCCTCGGCGGCGGGCGGCTCGGGCTCGACGGTCTCGGTCGCGGCCGACGCGCCGTCGCCCTCCGAGGCGGCCATCTGCTGGCGCACCTGGGCGAATGCCGCGGCGAGCGTGTTGTCGATGCCGCCCTCCGGTTCCTGGATGGCCTGCGACGCGTCGTAGGACCGTTCCGAACGGCCGCGGCGCTCGCGGGGCTCAGGAGCGGCCGGGCGCGCCGGGGCTTCCTCAGCCTGCTTGAGGCTGAGGCCGAGGCGATGGCGGTCGGAGTCGAGCGAGATGATCTTGAGCTTGAGCTGCTGGCCCTCGTGCACCACGTCGCCCGGATGGGCCACGCGCTGGTGGGACAGCTCGCTGATGTGGATGAGGCCCTCCAGGCCGTCGCGCACGCGCACGAACGCCCCGAAGTTGACGATCTTGGTGACCGTGCCGTCGATGATGTCGCCGACCTTGAAGTCGGCCACCGTCGAGTTCCACGGGTCGGGCTGGAGGCGGCGGATCGACAGGCTGATGCGGCCGCGCTCGTGGTTGATGTCGATGACCTCGGCCTCGACCTCGTCGCCGACCTTGTAGCCGGACTCGGGGTTGTTGACCTTGTTCCACGAGAGCTCGCTCTTGTGGACGAGGCCGTCGATGCCGCCAAGGTCGATGAAGACGCCGAACGGGGCGATCGAGCGCACCGAGCCCGTCACCTTCTGGCCGACCTGGAGGCTGCTGAAGAGCTCATCGCGCTTCTCGCGGCGCTCCTCGTAGAGGGCCACCTTCTCCGAGAGGATGAGGCGGTTCGCCTTGCGGTTGACCTCCAGGATCTTGAGGCGCAGCTTGCGGCCGACGAACGGCTGCAACTTCTCCGCGATCTCCTGGGCCGCGTCTCGCGGCTGGTCGTTCTGCGGCCGGCGCGGGAAGTCGACGATCTGGCTGATGGGCACGAAGCCGCGGATGCCGCAGTCGACGATCAGGCCGCCCTTGTTGTGGTCGATGACTGGCGCCTCGATGATCACGCCCGCCTCGAACTGCTCCTGCATCGAGCGCCACTTGCGCTCGAGGCCGGCACGGCGGAGCGACAGCACGGCATGGCCGGCCTCGGACTCCGGCTGCAGCACGTAGACCAGGACGATGTCGCCGACGGCCAGGACGGGCTGCGCTTCGGCATGGCGGCCGTACAGCTCGCGGTTGCTGACCACGCCCTCGGACTTGGCGCCGATGTCGACGAGGATCTCGTCCTTGTCGATGCGGACGACCGACCCCTCGACCACGTCACCGTGCTTGAGGCTTCGGATCTCCTCCGGCGAGCTCGCCAGGAGCTCTTCCATGGTGGTCGGCTCGGGGCCCTCGTAGCGCGGCGCGGCGGGCCGTGCGGCGGGCGCCGGCGGGGGCGGGGTGACGGCCTCGGCCGGCGGAGCGACGTCGATCTCCTCGGCAGCGGGGGGAGCAGCCTCGATCTCCGCGGCAGGGACCTCGGCAGCGACCTGCTCGGCGGCAGCGGGCTCGGGACCAGCCTCGATCTCCGCGGCAGGGACCTCGGCAGCGACCTGCTCGGCGGCAGCTGGCTCGGGAGCAGCCTCGGCCTGCGGCGCTGCCTCAGGCGCTACGGCAGCGGCCGGCGCCGGCTCGGGCTCGGGCGCGGGAGCCGCGGCGGGCTCCAGGGTCGCAGCCGACTCCGCAGGCGCGGCGAGCTCCGCCGCCGGGGCGACGGCTGCAGGCTCGGCGACGGCTTCCGACACCGCCTCGGTGGGGGCGGGCGCCTCCGGTGCTGCTTCGGTGGTCGTATCGGCGGTGGTCGTCTCGGCGGGCTCGTCGACGACGGCGGTCGCGACGGTCTCTGCGGGGCTGGTATCGGGCGAGGCCTGCGCCTCGTCGGTCAGCTCCGGCCCACCCTGGGGCTCTGCGGTCAAGGTCTGTCTCCTTCGATGGTCTCCTGACCGGGAATCAACGAGGCCCGAGCGACGCCCGGGCCTTCGATGGTCGGGATGGTGTCGCTCGTCAACCGGTGGGCTGGTGAGGCTCCTCGATCGCGTCGGCTCGGCCGGCCGGCTCTGCTGTTCCCCTTCAGGGCCCGCGCATGGTACCACGCGCCTCCAGCGTGCTCATCGTTCTTGGGCTCTGGGCAAGGGGCCTCCACGACGGGTGTTACGCTCGGGCGGCCGTGCCGGAGTTGCCCGATCTCGCCATCCTGGCCGACGCCTTCCAGGCCACGCTCGTGGGCCGTCCCGTAGAGGCGCTGGATATCCGCGAAGCATTGGTGGTGCGCGGCACACCGGCCGACGCCGCGGCGCTGGCCGGCCAGCGGGTGGAAGTGGTCACGCGGCGCGGCAAGTTCCTGACCTTCCAGCTCGATCGCGACCGGGTCGTCATCAACGCCATGCTGACCGGCCGGCTGGGCCTGGACGCGCCGGGTGCCAAACCGTTGCGCGACACGGCCGCGGTCCTGCGCCTTGGTCCGCGCGACAAGCCGGCACGAGGCCGTGGCGCCCCCGCGACCGCGCCATGGACCGTGGACGCACCGTGGTTGCCGCCCGACGGCGCACCGCTCGAGCTGCGCTACCGCGACCCGACGCGCATGGGCAAGGTCTACCTCCTGCCGGCGGGCGCGGCGCGGCCGGTGCCAGGGTGGGACGAACAGGGCCCCGACGCCGACGACCCTGCCCTGGACCTCACGACGTGGCGGGCGCGGATCCGGCGCCACCCCGGCGAGCTGAAGAACCTGCTCAAGAACCAGGCGTTCGTGGCCGGCATCGGCAACGGCTACAGCGACGAGGTCCTGTGGGCGGCCCGCCTGGCGCCGTTCCGTCGCCGCTCGGCGCTTGCCGAGGAGGAGGTGGACGGGCTGTACACGGCGACGCGCGAGGTGCTGCCCTGGGCCATCGATGAGTTGCGGGTCCGGGTGCCGCCACGCTTCGAGATCGAGGTTCGCGACTTCCTGCACGTCCACCGCAAGGGCGGCCAGGCCTGTCCACGCTGCGGCACGACGCTCAGCGAGGTGGCACCGGGCGGGTTCGTCACGACGTTCTGCCGCGGCTGCCAGCGCTGACCCGCGTCGCCCGCGTCGCCCGCGTCCGCAGGGTCGCGCGTGCGCGTGCGCGGGCTAGTTGGTCCCGAGCAGCCCCAGACCGGCGAACCGGGCGGCCAGGACGAGCCCGGCGGCCAGCAGCATGATCAGGACGAGGCCGACCTCGACCAGGCGGCGGGTACGCCCGGTGATCGACGGGGCGCGTGGCCCGCTGGAGGGGCGCTCGAGCAGCACCGGGATGGGCCGCGTAAGGGCGATCGTGCGGCGGCCGGCCAGTCGATCCACGTGGACGCCGGCGTCGAGCAGGCCCTGCCGGTGATGCTGGCGCGCGTCGACGAAGGTCGGGCACTCGGCGTGGGCCGCGACCAGGCAGAGGCGCCGCTGTTGATCACCGGTGAGCGCGGCCGGCGGCCGCACCGCGTGACAGCGGTGCTCCGACGCGGGCCGGGCGGAGCGCCAGGCACCGCCCTCGGCGAGGAGATAGGGACACAGGCCGGCCAACACGGTCGCGGCGTCCGCGCCGCCCGGATCGCGGCGGGCAGCCGGGCCGGCGGTGGCGCTCATCGCTTCGATGATAATCCTGGAAACGAAGAAAGACCCTGGCGACGACCTATGTTCCCGAGGGGCTACCCCCTCAGTATCTTCGGCGCTGGAGAGCTTAACTGCCGTGTTCGGGATGGGAACGGGTGTGGCCTCTCCGCTAGGGTCACCAGGATCCTTCTTCGAGCGTGACGATGTGACGTGGCAAGCCGCGTGATCTTCATTGTCTGCGTGCGCGACGTGGTGGTGCTCCCGCCTCCCGCAGTCACCGCTGGGTGAACTGCTGAAAGAGGTCAAGCCCTCGACCATTAGTACGGCTCAGCTTCATCGGTTGCCCGATGTCCACATGCCGCCTATCGAACAGGTGGTCTCCCTGCGGTCTTACCCGGTTAACCCGGTGGGGAACCTCATCTTGAGGCGAGCTTCGCACTTAGATGCTTTCAGTGCTTATCCCGACCGAACATGGCTACCCAGCGATGCCCTTGGCAGGACAACTGGCACACCAGCGGTTCGTCCACTCCGGTCCTCTCGTACTAGGAGCAGCTCCTCTCAAGTTCCCTGCGCCCACGCTGGATAGAGACCGAACTGTCTCACGACGTTCTGAACCCAGCTCACGTACCGCTTTCATTGGCGAACAGCCAAACCCTTGGGACGTACTTCCGCCCCAGGATGCGACGAGCCGACATCGAGGTGCCAAACGGTGCCGTCGATGTGAACTCTTGGGCACCATCAGCCTGTTATCCCCGGGGTAGCTTTTATCCGTTGAGTGATACCCCTTCCACTCGGAGGTACCAGATCACTAAGCCCGACTTTCGTCTCTGCTCGACTTGTGGGTCTCGCAGTCAAGCTCCCTTATGCCTTTGCACTCTTCGGCTGGTTTCCATTCAGCCTGAGGGAACCTTTGGGCGCCTCCGTTACTCTTTAGGAGGCGACCGCCCCAGTCAAACTGCCCGCCTGACACTGTCCTGCGCCCGGCTTACGGGTCGCGGTTAGAGTCGGAATCAACCAAGGGTGGTATTTCAACGTTGGCTCCACCGAGGCTAGCGCCCCAGCTTCTCAGCCTCCCACCTATCCTACACATGGTAAACCCCAATCCAATATCAGGGTGCAGTAAAGCTCCACGGGGTCTTTTTGCCCTAGCGCGGGTAACGAGCATCTTCACTCGTACTTCAATTTCGCCGGATCCCTCGTTGAGACAGCGCCCAGATCGTTACGCCATTCGTGCGGGTCGGAACTTACCCGACAAGGAATTTCGCTACCTTAGGACAGTTATAGTTACTGCCGCCGTTTACCGGGGCTTCGATTCAGAGCTTGCACCCCTCCTCTTAACCTTCCGGCACTGGGCAGGCGTCAGCCCGTATACGTCAGCTTTCGCTTTCGCACAGACCTGTGTTTTTGCTAAACAGTCGCCTGGGCCTTTTCACTGCGGCCTCGATCAGTCCAAAGCAAGCTCCGGACTGCGAGGCGCCCCTTCTCCCGAAGTTACGGGGCCATTTTGCCGAGTTCCTTAACGAGGGTTCTCCCGATCGCCTTGGTATTCTCTACCCGCCTACCTGTGTCGGATTGCGGTACGGTCACCTTCGATCTCGCTAGACACTTTTCTTGCCAGCTTGGCTCACTCGAATCGCAGCAGAAGCCGCTCTCATTCGCTTCTCGGGGTTGGATGAAAGGACGGATTTACCTGTCCCTTCCCCCTACCAGCTTAGACGCGTATAGCCAAAACGCGCTCGAACTACCATGCTGGGTCATGCCCTTGCTCTCACCTGGGCTCAGCTAGCGGACTCGACCGGCAGTGCCGGTCAACCTCCATTCGCCTACCTCCAGGCGACACCTTGCGGTGCAAACGATCTCTGGTGGTTCCGGAATATCAACCGGATGTCCATCGCCTACGACGTTCGTCCTCGGCTTAGGACCGACTAACCCTGAGCGGACTGGCCTTGCTCAGGAAACCTTAGGCTTACGGCGTGTGGGGTTCTCACCCACATTGCGCTACTCATGCCGACATTCGCACTCCCGTCCGCTCCAGCCGTCCTCACGGTCGACCTTCGCAGCGAACAGGACGCTCCCCTACCACCCACGGGCCGGCGAACCGACCCGCAGATCCATAGCTTCGGTGCCAAGCTTGAGCCCCGTTGGATTTTCGGCGCGGAATCACTTGACCAGTGAGCTGTTACGCACTCTTTCAATGATGGCTGCTTCTGAGCCAACATCCTGGTTGTCTATGCGACTCCACATCCTTTGCCACTTAGCTTGGACTTAGGGACCTTAGCTGATGGTCCGGACTGTTTTCCTTTAGACCACGAAGCTTAGCCCTCGCAGTCTCACTCCCGGGCTCTGGAATCGCGAGATTCGGAGTTTGGTTGGGTTTGGTAAGCGGGAAGCCCCCTAGCCCATCCAGTGCTCTACCCTCGCGATTGAACGCCCGAGGCTGCCCCTAAAGGCATTTCGGGGAGAACCAGCTATCTCCGGGTTCGATTGGCATTTCACCGCTATCCACAGCTCATCCCCTAGCTTTTCAACGCTAGTGAGTTCGGTCCTCCACGAGACATTACTCTCGCTTCAACCTGGCCATGGATAGGTCACCCGGTTTCGGGTCTACTGCACGCGACTGATCGCCCTATTCAGACTCGCTTTCGCTGCGGCTCCGTCCTTCGCGGACTTAACCTTGCCACGTACAAGTAACTCGTCGGCTCATTCTTCAAAAGGCACGCCATCAGGCTACCGTCCCGAAGGACGACAACACCCTTTGACTGCTTGTGGGCACGTGGTTTCAGGAACTATTTCACTCCCCTTCCGGGGTGCTTTTCACCTTTCCCTCACGGTACTGGTTCACTATCGGTCGCCAAGAGTATTTAGCCTTGGACGGTGGTCCGCCCGGATTCCCACATGAGAGACCTTCCACGTGGTACTCAGGTGGCCGATCACGAAGGTCGATCGCTTCGCCTACGGGGCTGTCACCCTCTATGGCCCGCCTTTCCTGACGGGTTCGGCTCACGATCGACTTGTTGACTTCGCCAGGGCTTCGCAGCGCCCTGATGATCGACTCCTACAACCCCTGCTCCGAAACGGCTGCGGCCTATCACGCGGAGCTGGTTTGGACTGTTCCCGTTTCGCTCGCCACTACTCAGGGAATGTTCTCTTTTCCTCCCGCTACTGAGATGTTTCAGTTCGCGGACTTACCTCACCCAGGCCTATTTGATTCAGCCTGGAGTGACCGGGCATTACCCCGGCCGGGTTTCCCCATTCGGACACCCCTGGATCAAAGCTTGCTCGC
>CAWCMN010000009.1:0-795000 GCA_963796715.1 uncultured Chloroflexia bacterium | reverse complement strand
GCGCCCGCCGACTCCGTGACACAGGACCCCGAAGGGGGGTCGGCCAGGGGGCCGTTGGATCGGGCGAGGTGCCAGCCTCGGTCGGGCTCCGCGCGACCGAACCGGTCGCCGGCGCGAACGGTGATGATAGGTCCCACCATCGCTGGTGTCAAACGGCGCCACGGCTCGGCGGGACCGAGCGATCCGGCCGTCGCAGGCCCCGTTGTCGTTTGGTCACGCACGGACTGGTATGTGCCCATCCGGGGCGGGGCCGTCGGTGCTCAGTCCTCGACCCGCATGGTTGCCTTTGGCACGACAACGGCGGGCTGCCAGACGGCGCATACGAGTCCAGGAGGACCTGGACGACAACGAGGGTCGCCGTCGGCGGGGGCGGCGGGGGGCGACGATCCGCCAGCGGCCGCCAGGCGGTCAGCTAGATGGGGCTTTCTTCCACCAGCAGGATGAAGGCGGAGGCGGCCACCCAGCAGAGCAGCGCCAGTTCGACGGAGGCGGACGCACCCAGCCCGGCGACGGCGACCAGGAACACGATGGCGCCGAGGACAGCGGCCAGGAGGGCTTTCGAGAGGCGCAGCAGGAGCTCGGCGATCAGGTTGCTCATGTGCCGACCACCTTGCTCACGGGCGGGCGGGCTCGCGCTCGACGTGCGGCACCTCGTCGAGGACGCGCCGTCCCTGGAGCGCCCGGACGAGGGTCACCTCATCGGCGTACTCGAGATCACCACCCACTGGGATGCCGCGCGCGATCCGCGTGACGGTGCCGACGAGCGGGTCCAGGCGCTCGGCAAGGTACATCGCGGTGGCCTCGCCCTCGAGGGTCGGATTGGTGGCCAGGATGACCTCTTCCCACGGTGTCCCCTCGGCCGCGGCGATCGTGGCCCGCTGGATCAGCTCGTGGATGCGCAGGCGGTCGGGTCCGATGCCGTCCATCGGTGAGATGGCACCCTGCAGCACGTGGTACAGGCCGCGGTGCGCGCCGCTGCGCTCGATGGCGAGCACATCCAGCGGCTCCTCCACGACGCAGATCCGGCCCTGGGCTCGCGACCCGTCGAGGCAGATGGGGCAGCGCGGGCCGGCGCTGATGTTGAAGCAGACTTCGCAGAACACGACCTCGTCGCGCACCGCGATGAGCGCGGCGGCCAGGGTCCGTGCCTCGCCCTCGGGCGCGCGGAGCAGGTGGTACGTCAGCCGCTGGGCCGTCTTGGGACCGATGCCGGGCAGGCGCGAGAAGGCCTCGATGAGGCGCGCGACCGGCTCGACCAGGGCGACCACGTCTCAGCCCATGCCGGGGATGCGCAGGCCGCCGGTGATCGCCGCCATCTTCTGCTCGGCGATCTGGCGTGAGTTGCGCAGCGCCTCGTTGACCGCGGCGACGATGAGGTCCTGGAGCATCTCCACGTCCGCGGGGTCGACCGCCGACGGGTCGAGCGCCACGGACACCAGCTCCTGGTGGCCGGTGACGGTCGCCTTGACCGCCCCGCCGCCAGCGGTCCCCTCCATGGTCATCGTGCCGAGCTCTTCCTGGACGCGTGCCATCTGGGTCTGCATCTGCTGGGCCATCTTGGCCAGGTTGTTGAAGCTCATCGTGTGGTGCTCCTCAAGGTCATGGACACACGGCGGCGGCGCCGCGGCTAGCAGGCATCAGCTGATCTCGGCGACGTCGGCCAGATCGCCGGCGAAGATCTCGCGGAAGCGCGCCACGAGATCGGGATCCTCGGCCTTCACGGGCAAGGGCGGCAGGGCTTCCAGGTTGGTCGTCACGCACCGCACCCCATACGGGCGTCCGAGGACGGCCTCGACACCCGCCTCCAGCGCGGCGCGGCGCTGCTCGGCCTTCTCGCGGTAGAACGGCGTCTCTTCGGGGAAGCCCAGGACCACGACCCCGTCGCGCACTTCGACCGGGCGGCAGGCGGCCACGACCGGCTTGAGCATCGGGTTGGCGCTGACCCGCTCGACGAACTCCGGCCAGCGCTGGCGCAGGCGCTCCAGCGCCTCGTCACCCGGAGCCGGGGCCTTCAGGGCGGCTGATGCAGCCGGGGCGGGCGCCTCGACCCCGGGGGCCACGTCCGCCTTGGCGGGAGCCGGCGGCGGCGCCTTGGCGGTGGAGGCGGGCGCGACCTTGGGCGCCTTCGGGGGATCGGCCTTGGCGACGGCCGGTGGGGACGCAGCGGGCTTCGGCGCGGCAGGGGCGACTGGGGCCGTCACGGCCGGTGCGACCACCGGCACGGCAGCCACCTCACCCGCCGGCACCTGCTCGAGGAGGATCAGCTCCAGCTGGAAGCGGTACCCGCCGGCCCCGATGCGGTTGGCGTCGAGGGCCGCGAGCCGCCGCGCGATCTCGGCCACATGTGCCGGTGCGGCCGCGGCCGCGATGCGATCGTCGGTCGAGCGGCCGGCGAGGCGCGCCACGAGGAGCTGCCGCATGGCGACGACCACCTGATCGGCAAAGCCCGTCAGGTCGCGCCCCTGGGCCTCCAGCACGTCGAGCAGCCGGATGCCGGCCAGCGCATCGGGGCGGATCAGCGCGTCCACGAACGCGCGCACGGCCTGCTCATCGGCCAGGCCAAGCATGTCGCGCACGGCGGCCACGGTCAGCGTCTCGTCGTCGGCCGCCAGCAGCTGGTCGAGCATCGACTCGGCGTCGCGCATGCCGCCAGCGGCGAGGTCGGCCACCAGGGCGATGGCGGCCGGTTCGGCGGTCCGCCCCTCATCGGCCAGGATGCGCTCGAGTTTGCCCGAGATCTCGTCGACCGTCAGGGGCCGGAACGTGAAGCGCTGGACCCGCGAGAGGACGGCCGGCCGGATCTTGCCCGGCTCGGTGGTGCAGAAGATGAAGAGGACGTCGTCGGGCGGATCCTCCAGCGTGCGCAGGAGCACGTCCCAGCCCTGGGTGATGCGCTGGACCTCATCGATGATGAAGACCTTGCGGCGCAGGTCGGCCGTGGCCGTGTAGACCCGCGGCAGGAGCTCGCGCATGTCGTCGACGGTGTTGTTGGAGGCCGCGTCGATCTCCACCACGTCGAGCGCCCGGCCCTCGCGGATCGCGGCGCAGGCCTCGCACGTGTCGTCCGGCTCGCCGTCGACCGCGTTGGGGCAGTTGACCGCCTTGGCCAGGATGCGCGCCATCGACGTCTTGCCGGTCCCGCGCGGGCCGACGAACAGGAAGCCGTGGCTCAGGCGGTCCAGGCGGATGGCGTTGCGCAGCGTCTCGACCACCGCCACCTGGCCCACCATCTGGCCGAAGGTCTGGGCCCGCCAGCGGCGGTAGATGGCCAGATGGGACGTCGCGCTGGGCATCCTTGGATGATACGGCCGGGCGCGCCGCCACCGGGCGGGAGGGTTGCCGTGCACCCTCCGTCGACCACGACGTTCGCGTGCCCACACGGGAGATCGGCTCGGATCAGGCCGGTCCGCGGCACCCGGCGAGCAGCGCTTATCGCTGCTTCCTTCCGGACCTGACGAGGTTCGCGCGTCGCCGCTGCGCGGGACCCGATCCTCAACGTCGATCACCCCGGCGGCATCCGCGAACACGGGCCTCGGGAGGGGATTCAGTCCTGCTGGAGCGGATTGCAGGTACAGGGCACCGCTAGTTCCCCACCTAGCACGGCCCGCGGATGATAGCGCGTCGTCAGGCAGGACCGAGCAGGTAGAAGGTCTCGACCGAGCCCTTGCCCTTCAGCAGGACCGGGCCGCGCGGCTCGAACCGGTAGCGCCCGCGCAGGGCGTCGGCGACCGCGGCCGAGACGTGGACGCGGCCCGGCTCGGCCGTCGCCTCCAGCCGGCTGGCGACATTGACGCTGTCGCCCCACAGGTCGTAGGCGAACTTGCGGCGCCCGATCACCCCGGCCACGACCGGGCCGACGTGGAGGCCGACCCGCATGCGCCAGCCGCCGCCGGTGGCCTCGACAGCCCGCACCATCGCCAGCCCGACCGCGGCCGCCGAGGCGCACGGGTCGGCCTCGTCCGGGCGCAGACCCGCTGCCGCCATGTACGCGTCGCCGATGGTCTTGATCTTCTCCATGCCGTGTTCCGCGCACGCCGCGTCGAACGCAGAGAAGAGGCGGTCCAGCTTCTCGACGAGCCTCGCCGGGGCGAGCCGGGCGGCGATGCCGGTGAAGCCCACGATGTCGCTGAACAGCACCGCCACCCGTTCGTGGCGGTCGGCGATGCGGGTTTCCCCCGCGTCGAGGCGGGCCACGATGTCCTCCGGCAGGACATTCAGGAGCAGCTCGCGCGACCGGGCCCGCTCGGCGGCCAGGTCGGCCATCAGGCGGTCCTGGAGGCGCATGTTCGTATCGCGGATCGACTCCACCTGGCTCAGTGTCTCCTCCAGGCGCCGGATCCGGCGGGACAGCCGGAGCACCTCCCGGTCGGGCTCAGCCATCCGTGCCGAGCAGGACCGTCACGAAGGTCTCATTGAGGAAGCGCGTGGCCTGCGCGTCGCCCACCGGTCCGATCTCGCCGGTGCAGTACATCCCGGCCACGGGCAGGTCCGTCGGCAGGAGCGAGCGCGCCTCACCGAGCTCCTGGCCCGTGCGGGAGCCGAGGAGGAACTTGCGGACGGCGCAGGAGAACACGAGGGCCGCGCTCGGGGTCGCCCCCGCGGGGAAGGCCTCCATGGCCCGGCGGACGGTGTCGGCAGTGGCCGCGACGATCTCGTCGGTGGTGGCAGTGGTCAGCTGGACCGTCGCGCCTACGGGCACCGATCCGGCGATCGACAGGCCACCGCTGGCCGGGTCCTGCGCGAGGAGGACCCGATGGTAGGACGCCGAGCTACCGACTTCGCTGATGGCGAGCGGGTTGCCGAAGGTGGCCGGCCCGGCCACGTCCAGGTAGGCTGCGGTGAAGTCGGCCGCCGGGCGCCCGTCGATCTCGTCGATGTGGCCAAACCCGGAGCGCGTCACGAACCCGGTGGGCCCGACCGGGCGGAGCCCGGTCCCGACGGCCACCGAGAAGGCCAGCGGCCCCGACAGGAGGAGGAGGGCCAGACCGTGCTCGAGGACGTCGTCATCGCAGGCCTGGTAGGAAGGGGTCGGGGCGCCGAGCGTCACGCCACTCGAGGCCCCACCCACGAGCACGGTGCCCTCCGGCAGCGCCCGCCGGACGGCCTCCAGGGCCAGCTGGCCCTCCATGGCGTCGACCACCATGATGCACAGCCGCGGTGTCTGATCCGTTGCGGCGCGCGCCGCCTCCACCGCGGTGCGGCCGGCCGCCTCGACCCCGCCCGGCTCCCAGGTCGCGGCCGCCGTCGTGAACCCCACGGTGTCCGAGGCGAACACCGCCAGGGTCACTGAATCCTCGCGGTAGCCGACCACGGACGACATCTCGGCCGACGAGCTCGAGCCGATCAGCCGGATCCCGGGGAAGGCGGACCGCACCTCGCGGACGAGGGCGGGATCGAACGAGTCGAACGTGGCGAACAGGAGCCCGGCCCGCGGCGTCTCGCCGTCGAGCTGCTCCCGGCACTGCTCGATCGCGGCCCGGACCGCCTCCACCCCGTCGACGTCGTCGCTCTGGCCGACCGCCATGCGCAGCATGAGCGGATCGTGATCCACCAGGCGGCGCGCTGCAAGCGCGGTATCAGGCGACCTTCGAGGAGTGGCGGAGAGGGAGGGATTCGAACCCTCGATGGGTTGCCCCATACCGCATTTCCAGTGCGGCGCCCTCGGCCACTAGGCGACCTCTCCGGGGGCTCGTGGGATGGCGGAGAGGGAGGGATTCGAACCCTCGGTGCTCATCGCACACCGCTTTTCGAGAGCGGCACCATCAACCACTCGGACACCTCTCCGTGCGAGAGGATACCAAAGGGGGTCCCGCGCTCCGGCTCGCCGGCCGGGAGTGCGACACGGCGTCAGGGCGCGGCGCGCGCGGCCCGGGCGGGTGCGGCGATCAGGGGACCGGCCGCGGCGATGAGCTCGAGCGCATCGGCCCGCAGGATGCCCGACACCACCGTGAGGCGGCGTGGCAGGGCGGCCGCATCGGCCACCTGGACGGCGCTCCCGGCCGCCCCGCCGACGTGGTCCGCGACGGCGAAGACGAGGCCATCGACATCGCACGCCAGCAGGGCCCCGACGCACATGACGCACGGCTCCTTGATGCAGAAGACCGTCACCCCACGCAGCGACGGGGTGCCCAGGCGGCTGGCCGCCTCACGCAGCGTGACCATCACCGCATGGGCCGTCGGGTCGCCGCTCTGCCGCGTCTGGGCGTGGCCGCCGGCCACCAACGCCTCGTCGAGGACGGCCACGGCACCCTGCGGACCCTCGTCCGCGCGCACTGCGTCACGCGCCTCGGCAAGGGCGGCGGTCATGAACAACTCATAGTTCATCGCCGGGCATCGTAGCATCGGCACATGCGATCCCACCGACCATGACCAAGCCACAGCGCATCGGCATCCTGACCGGCGGCGGCGACGTCCCCGGCCTCAACGCGGTCATCAAGAGCGTCACCTTCCGGGCCACCGAGATGGGCCACGAGGTCGTCGGCCTGCGCCGCGGCTGGCAGGGCCTGACCCACGTCCGGCCCGACGGCCCGCGCGAGCACGACTACGCCATCCCGCTCGACCGGACGATCACGCGCGCCATCGACCGCACCGGCGGCACGATGCTCCACACCTCGCGCACCAACCCCACGCGCATGCGGCGCGACGCCCTGCCGCCGTGGCTCACCGGCGCGCAGCGCAAGGCCCTGGCCACGGGCCCCGAGACGTATGACCTGACGCCGCTCGTGCTCGAACACATCGCCAAGCTGGGCCTTGACTGCCTCGTGGCGATCGGCGGCGACGACACGCTGAGCTATGCGGCCCGGCTGCACGCCGAGGGCGTGCCGCTCCTGGCCATCCCCAAGACGATGGACAACGACGTGCCGGGCACCGAGTACTGCATCGGCTTCTCGACCGCCGTCACGCGCGGCAAGGAACTCATCAACCGCCAGCGCACGACGCTGGGCTCGCACGAGCGGATCGGCGTGTTCCGCATCTTCGGGCGCGACGCCGGCTTCACCGCCCTCTACACGGCCTTCGTGACCTCCGCGCGGTGCCTCATCCCGGAGGCGCCGTTCGACCTGGACCGCCTGTGCCAGATCCTGGTGGAGGATCGCAAGGGCAACCCCAGCGGCTACGCCTTCGTCATCGCCGCGGAAGGCGCGACCTGGACCGGCGGGGCGCTGGAGGAGCTGGGGCCGGCGGACGCCTTCGGCCATCGCCACAAGGCCAGCGTGGCCGAGGTCCTGGCCGCCGAGATCCGGGGCCGGACCGGCATCGAGACGGTCGCCAGCGAGCTGACCTACGACCTCCGCAGCGGCGAGCCCGACTCGCTCGACCAGCTGGTCGCGATGACCTTCGCCAACACCGCGATGGACCTGCTGGCTGACGGCGTCACCGGCCGCATGATGGCCGTCCGCGAGGGTCGCTACTCGACCGCTCCCCTGCCTGGCCCCGACGAGCACCCGCGACGGGTGGACGTCGCCGTGCAGTACAACGCCGAGCGGTTCCGGCCCGGCTACGACGGGCTGCTCGGGCGGCCCCTGCTGCTGGGGATGCCGCTCGGTTGATCCCGGCGCGTCCCAGCCGCACGGCACTGGGCGTCGCCCGGCGTCGCGCGGCGCACCAGCTGCTGGACGACCCGCTCGTGCTGGCCGATCCCCTGGCCCTGCCGATCCTTGGCGAGGAGCAGCGAGCGGCGCTGGAGGCAAGTGTGCGCCGCCGCTTCCCGCCGAGCCCCCAGCAGCACCCTGTCGCGCGTGCCCTGCGGGCCTTCCTCGTCGCCCGCGCGCGCTATACGGAGGAGACGCTCGCCGAGGCCGCCGCCGCGGGGGTGCGGCAGTACGTGGTCCTCGGCGCGGGCCTCGACACGTTCGCCTACCGCAACCGGCTGCCGGGCGTGCGGGTCTTCGAGGTCGACCACCCGGCGACCCAGGGGTGGAAGCTGGACCGGCTGGCCGAGGCGGGGATCCACGTGCCGGACGGACCGGCGGGGGTCGTGTTCGTGCCCGTCGACTTCCACCATGACCGGCTCGACGAACAACTGGCGACGGCCGACTTCCATCCCGACGAGCCGGCCGTCTTCGGCTGGTTGGGGGTGACCATGTACGTGGCGGCGGAGTCGGTCTGGGAGGTCCTGCGATACGCCCTGAGCAGGCCGGCCGGCAGCGCCATCGTCTTCGACTACGCGCTGACGCCGACCCACATGACCCCGTTCGAGCGGATCGCCCACCAACGCCTGGCCGACCGGGTGGCGCGGGCGGGCGAACCGTGGATCACGGGCTTCGAGCCCGAGGCGCTGACGCAAGACCTGGCCGCGGCGGGGGCGACCCGGATCGTCGACCTCGACGGGCCTGCGCTGAACGCCCGCTACTTCGCTGGTCGGCGGGACGGCCTGCGCGTCGGCTCGCTGGCGCGGCTGATGCTGGCCGGCACCTGAGCGGCTCTCTTGTGCTGCGTGCGCATCGCGTCGGCCATGGCCGTCTCCTCGCGTGAATCCAGGCCGGCGACGGCGCCGTCGACGTCCTCCGCGGAGCGGTTCTGGCTGAGCTTGAACTTGCCCTCGAGCCGGGAGATGGACAGCTCGACCCCCACGATCGCCCGCAGCTGGCCGGCGATATAGGCGGCCGGCGCGTCGTCGACGGACCAGACGTCGGGCCAGCCGGCCTCATGGCGGTCGGTCAGCCGGCGGACCAGCGCCTCCACCCACACCGGGTCGTCGTGGATGACGAAGCGGCCGTAGACGTGGGCCGTGATGTAGTTCCACGTCGGGACCACGCGGCCGTGCTGGCCCGTCGTCGCGTACCACGTTGGACTGATGTACGCGTCGGGGCCGCGGACGATGACCAGCGCCTCCCCCAAGGCCGGCTCGCGCCACTGGTCGTTGTTGCGCGCAACATGGCCAAGGAGGACGCCGTGCTCGCCCGCGTCCGGGCGGCTGCCCGGCGGGTCGTAGACGAAGGGCAGCATCGTGGCCAACATGCCCCGCTCGGTGACCGTGATGAGGTCGGCCGCGCCGTGGTTGGCCAGCAGCTCCCGCACCTGGGCGTCGTCGGGCTTGAAGTGCGCCGGGATGTACATCAGCGCCGTGCGTCGGCCGCGACTTCGCGGTCCAGCTGCCGGGCGAAGCGCTCGGCCTGCGACAGGCTGGAGAGCGCCGCCGCCTCGCGCGTGTACTCCGCGAAGAGGTCCGCGTCGATGTCGTCGGGGGCGTCTGCGGTGAGCCAGCGGGCCTGCTTGGTGATGCCGTTGCCGCTGAGCAGGCCGCGATGGTCGTCGAGCAGGATGCCCTTGGGGAAGCCAAGGTGGACGTGTTTCGCCTCAGGCATGATCCAGGCGAAGAACACAGTCCTGCGCCGCCCGACCGGCACGTCGTAGCCGATGATCCGCCAGCCGGTACGCACGCGCTCGACGGCCTCGGGCACGGCCTCACGGACGATGCGGCGCATCCGCTCTGCGAGCCCGGCCATGGGCGGCGGGTAGTCCGCCAGGAGCGCCTCAGGCGGGATCTGGTCGATGACGGTGCCGGTCGGGCTCATCGCCGGAAGGTAGCACCACGCCATGTCGCGGGATGTCAGGCATCGGCGCAGGGAGCTGGCGCGCCCGGCGGGACTCGAACCCACGACCTTTAGGTCCGCAACCTAACGCTCTATCCACTGAGCTACGGGCGCACGCGCGTGGCGTAGGGGCTGTAGGGAGATGGCGGAGAGGGAGGGATTCGAACCCTCGGAGCAGGTTACCCCACTCAACGGTTTAGCAAACCGCCGCACTAGGCCTCTATGCGACCTCTCCCTGGGCCCGAACGCGCCGGGATGATAGCACGCGACCCCCGTGGATCCGCCCGGTGAGGTGGCATCCAGAGGCCCTCGCCCGGGTGAACCCAAAAGGTTGCTAAGGACGAACATCGGCTGTCCCGAGCCGGCCTTTCGGCCGCTGGGGGGCCTTTCGGCGGTCCCCCCGTGCATCAGGGGTTCATCCCGGTGGTCGAGGATGGGTTCGCCGGTCCTTAGCCACCTTTGATGTTCATCGCGCTGCTGCGAATCCCAGGGCGGCGACCGACCGAACGGCCCGCCGATTGACGCCCGGGCCACGCTCGATTACCGTTCGGGAGCCATGCACCCCACCTGGTACTTTCTCGGCCCGGCACGCTAGACCGCGGGTGACCCGCGGGACGGGTCGTGTCGGGCGAGCAGAGGTCTCGGACCTCTGCTTTTTTGTTCCCCGAGATCGGACCACCGTACGCCAAGGGGCGAGCGATGTTCATCGTCATGTCGGCCCACGCGACGACCGAAGAGATCAACACGGTGAAGAGCCTCATCCTGGCCGAGGGGATGCAGCCGCACGAGAGCGTCGGCTCCGAACGCGTCGTCATCGCGCTCGTGGGCGACGACATCGGCGCGCAGCGCGACCGGCTCGTGGGCCGCTTCTCGCAGCTGCCCGGCGTGGAGGCGGTCACGCCGATCACACGGCCCTTCAAGCTCGCCAGCCGCGAGTTCCACGCCGACGATACGGTCATCCGCGTCGGCCCGACGACGATCGGCGACGGCTCGCTGACGATCATGGCCGGCCCATGTTCGGTGGAGAGTCGCGAGGTCGCCCTGGAGACGGCCGCGGCGGTCAAGGCGGCCGGGGCCACGATCCTGCGCGGCGGGGCCTTCAAGCCGCGCACCAGCCCCTACTCGTTCCAGGGCCTCGGCGTGGAGGCGCTGCGCTACCTGGCCGAGGCGCGTGAGGCGACCGGGCTGCCGGTCATCACCGAGGTCATGGAGCCAAGCCAGGTAGAGGTCGTCAACCGCTACGCCGACATCCTCCAGATCGGCACGCGCAGCATGCAGAACTACTCGCTGCTCACGGCGGTCGGGCGGGTCGCCAAGCCGGTCATGCTCAAGCGCGGGTTCGGCGCGACGATCGAGGAATGGCTGATGTCGGCCGAGTACATCATCAGCAGCGGCAACCCCAACGTCATCCTCTGCGAACGCGGCATCCGCACCTTCGAGACGTACACGCGCAACACGATGGACCTCGCCGCCGTGCCGCTGCTGCACCACCTGACGCACCTGCCGGTCATCGTCGACCCGTCCCACGCCACGGGCAAGAGCTGGCTGGTCAAGCCGCTGGCGATCGCCGGGGTGGCCATCGGCGCGGACGGCGTCATGGTGGAGGTCCACCCGCGCCCGGAGGAAGCGCTCTCGGACGGTGAGCAATCCCTGACCTTCGACGGGTTCCGCGACCTCATGGCGGCGGTCGTTCCCCTCCACGAGCAGATCAGCCGCCTGCCGCGCGATCCGCTTCTGTCGGGCGCCGCGCTCGGCTTCGGCGGGGCGTCGAAGCATTGAAGCGCTCGACCGACGTTGCCGCCGTGCCGCAGGCGACCCGCCTGCGGGGCCGTCTGCGCATGCCGCCCGACAAGTCGATCTCCCACCGCGCCCTGCTCCTGGCCGCCGTGGCCCAGGGGACCTCGCGCATCACCAACGCCTCGGGTGCCCTCGATCCGCGCAGCACCGCGGCCTGCTTGCGGGCGCTGGGCGTGTCGATCGAGGGTGAGGAGCGAGACGCCTCCGTCGACTGGCGGGTCGAGTCACCGGGGTGGTCCGCGTGGCGGGCGCCGGCCGGGCTGCTCGACTGCGGCAACTCGGGCACCACGATGCGCATGCTGGCCGGCCTCCTGGCGGGCACGGCGCTGGAGGTGACGCTCGATGGCGATGCTTCGCTCCGTGGGCGGCCGATGCGCCGCGTGGCGGAGCCCCTGCGGGCCATGGGCGCCACGGTCGGTGGCGCAGGTGAGGAGACCCGGGCGCCGCTGCGAGTCACCGGTGGCCGGCCCCTCCGGTCGATCGACTGGACGACCGCCGTGCCGAGCGCCCAGGTGAAGTCGGCCGTCCTGCTGGCCGGCCTGGCCGCGGACGGCATCACGACCATGACCGAGGCGACGGCCACGCGCGACCACACCGAACGGATGCTGCGCGCCCGCGGCGTGGAGGTCGCGTCGGAGGCCGTCGGGGGCGGCGGAAGTGACGGCGCCCAGCGCGTGTCGATCGCCGGCGGCCAGGTCGTCCGCCCCCTCGACGAGACGGTCCCGGGCGACGTCTCCGCGGCCGCCTTCTGGCTCGTGGCCGGAGCGGCGCACCCGGACGCCGAACTGGTGCTCGAGGGCGTCGGCGTCAACCCCAGCCGGCGGGCGGTCATCGACCTCCTGCGGGCCATGGGCGCCTCGATCACCGAGACACCCGCCGGCGGTCCCGATGGGGGCGAACCGACGGCCACAGTGACCGTCCGGAGCAGCGCGCTGGCGGCGCTCGACATGTCGGCGGCCGATGTGGCTCGCTGCATCGACGAGATCCCCGCGCTCGCGTTGGCCGCGGCCTGCGCGCGCGGCCGTTCCAGGTTCGACGGCGCCAGCGAGCTGCGCCACAAGGAGAGCGATCGGCTCGTCGGCATCATGGAGGGGCTGTGCGCCCTGGGGGCCGACGTGACCCTGGACGGTGACGACCTGGTGATCCAGGGCGGCGCCGGACGGACGGCCTTCGGGCTCCGCGGAGCCTCCGTGCACAGCCTCGCGGATCACCGTCTCGCCATGACGTTCGCGGTCGCCGGCCTGGTGGCCTCGGGCACGACAGCCATCGATGCCGCGTCCAGCGCGGCGATCTCATATCCCGGTTTCTTCTCCGACCTGGAAAGGGTGCGCGCATGAGCAAGCGAGTCGTCCTCATCGGCCACCCCGTCGCCCACTCGATGTCCGCCGCGATGCAGCAGGCCGCGTTCGACGCGGCCGGTCTCGACGTGCAGTACGAGCTGCTCGATCGCACGCCGCTGCAGCTGGCCAGCACGATCGAGGAGCTGCGCGACGAGGCCTTCCTGGGCGCCAACGTGACGATCCCCCACAAGGAACGAGTCGCCCCGCTCATGGACCGCGTCGCCGACGAGGCCCAGGCCACCGGCGCGGTCAACACCGTGACGCGGGAGGGCAAGCGGCTCATCGGCCACAACACGGACGTGGGTGCCTTCCGCATCGCGCTCGACGCCCTGGTGGGCCGCCAGAAGATGCCGCGCACGGCGGTCGTGCTTGGCGCCGGCGGCGGTGCGCGGGCGGTGGTCCACGGCCTCATCACCGAGGGCTTCCAGCGGATCATCATCTTCAACCGCCACCTCCACCGGGCGGAGAACCTGGTCCGCTTCTTCGGACGGTCCGCGGCCCACATGGACCTCAAGGCGATGCCCTGGCACGAGTCGGTCATCGAGGCCGAGCTGGCCAAGGCCAAGGTGCTCGTGAACGCCTCCGCCGTCGGCCTGGGCAGCGATGTCTCGCCCATCCCGGCTGAGCTGCTGCCGCCGGACATGCTGGTCCTGGACCTCATCTACACGCCGCGCGAGACCCGCCTCCTGCGCGAGGCCCAGGCCGCCGGAGCCGCCGCCACGATGAACGGGGAGCTGATGCTGCTGCACCAGGGCGCAGCCGCCTTCCAGCTGTGGACCGGGCAGGAGCCGCCCCTGGAGCTGATGCGCGAGCGCCTGGACGAGGCCGAGCGCGCGTCCGCCGCATGACGTTCCGCTTCCTCACCGCCGGCGAGTCGCACGGCCCGGCGCTGGGGGTGATCCTGGAGGGCCTGCCCGCGGGCGTGCCGGTGAGCGCCGACGCCATCGCGGCCGACCTCGCCCGCCGCCAGCGCGGCCACGGCCGGGGCGCCCGCATGACGATCGAGCACGACCGCGCCACGATCCTGTCGGGCGTCAGGCACGGCCGGACGCTTGGCTCGCCGATCCTCCTCGAGGTCGCCAACCGCGACTTTGCCAACTGGACCCGCGTGATGCAGGTCGAGCGCCTGAGCGACGAGGAGGCCGCCGAGCTGGTCGCCCTGGCCGCCGACGGCGACAAGCGGGCGCGCCCGGTCACGCGGGTCCGGCCCGGTCATGCCGACCTGGCGGGGGCCGTCAAGTACGACTTCGATGACGTGCGCGACGTCCTGGAGCGCGCCTCCGCCCGCGAGACCACGATGCGTGTCGCCGCGGGGGCCGTCTGCCGCGCCTTCCTCGGCGAGCTGGGCATCGACGTGCGGAGCCATACCGTGGCGGTCGGCGACGTGGCCGTCGATCCTGAGGCGCCGCCGCGCTCCCGCGAAGAGGCCGAGGCGAGCCCGCTGCGCTGCCTGGACGCCGCCGCGGAGGTGCGGATGGTGGCCGCCATCGACGAGGCGCGAGACGCGGGCGACACGCTCGGCGGGGTGTTCGAGGTCGTGGCCACGGGCGTGCCGCTCGGCCTGGGCAGCCATGTGCAATGGGATCGCCGCCTTGACGGGGCGCTGGCGCAGGCGATCGTTTCGATCAACGCCGTCAAGGGCGTGGAGTTCGGCCTGGGCTTCGAGCAGACCCGGCGCCGTGGCTCGGCCGTCCACGACGTCATCACCGGGCGGGAGGACGGCCGGTGGCATCACGGCACCAACAACGCCGGCGGTCTGACCGGCGGCATCAGCAACGGCGAGCCGCTCGTCGTGCGCGGCGCCGTGAAACCGATCTCCACGCTGGCCCGCCCCCTCCCCTCTGCGGACCTGCGGACCGGCCTGCCGGTCGACGTGGCGCACTACGAACGCAGCGACATCAGCGTGGTGCCCGCGGCCGGCGTCATCGGCGAGGCGATGGTGCTGCTGACGTTGACCCGCTTCCTGCTCGAGAAGACGGGCGGCGACTCCCTGGCCGAGGTGCGTGACAACCTGGCCCGCTACCAGGCCCGCGCGGCCGTCGCCACGGCGAGCGCTCCCGGCGCCGAACCCGAGGCCGGCTCGGGCGGCGACGACTGAGGGTCGCCGCGATGGAGCTGGTCCTCATCGGCCTGCCCGGCAGCGGCAAGAGCGCCGTCGGGCGACGGATCGCGCACGCCCGCCATGCCGAGTTCATCGATCTGGACGCGGCCATCGAGGCACGGGCCGGCGCGCCGCCGGCGGCCATCTTCGAACGTGAAGGCGAGGCGGCCTTCCGGGCCCACGAGGCGGCGGCGATCGATGCCCTGGGCGAGCCCGACCGCGGGCACCCGCTGACGCGGGTCATCGCCACGGGCGGTGGCGCGGTCGTCGCGCCGCGCAACCGCTGGCGGCTCTTCCGCGACCGCCGCGTGGTCTGGCTGGATGCCCCTGACGAGGTCCTGGCGCGGCGCCTGGAGCGGAGCCCCACACCGCGGCCGCTCCTCGTGGGCCGCGATCCGATCCGCGCCATCGACGCCCTCCGGGCGGCGCGCCGTCGGTTCTATGCCGCGGCGCCGCGGGTCGACGCGACCGGCCGGCCGGAGGAGGTCGCGCCGCGCGTGGAGCGGCGGCTACGAGGCGCCGCGCCGCCGCTCACGCTCCTCGACGCGTCCACGCGGGTCGGTGAGGTGGTGCTCGGCCTGGACATGGCCGGGGACACGGTGGCCCGCGTGCTCGACGAGCTGGCCGCGACACGCGTCGCGGTCGTCTCGGAACCCGCCGCGTGGCGCCTCCACGGGGAGCGGCTTGCGGCGTCGCCTGGCGGCGCCCGGCCGTCTCGTCGAGCCGCTGCTCCTGCCCCGCGGCGAGCGCGCCAAGTCGTTCGCCGCCCTGGAACGTGCCGTGCGGGAGCTGGCCCGGCGGCATCACGAGCGGGGCGATCCGCTGGTCACCATCGGCGGCGGGGCCGTCGGCGACACCGGCGGCCTCGTGGCCGCGCTCTACGCGCGCGGCGTGCCCTTCATCCAGGTGCCGACGACCCTCCTCGGCCAGATCGACTCCTCGATCGGGGGCAAGGTGGCCATCGACATCCCCGAGGGCAAGAACCTCGTGGGGGCCTTCCACCAGCCGCGGGCCATCGTGCTCGACGTGGGCCTGTTGGCCACCCTCCCGCCGCGCCAGCGCCGCGCCGCCCTGGGTGAGGCGGTCAAGATGGCCGCCCTTGGCGACGACGCGCTGTTCGCCCTGCTGGAGCGTGACGGCCGCGCCCTCGCCGCCGGCAGCCCCGCGGCGGTGGAGTCGGGCGCGCTGGCCGAGCTCGTCGAGCGCTGCGCATGGGCCAAGGTGGAGATCGTGCTGGCCGACGAGCGCGAGGCGGATCGAAGGATGGCCCTCAACCTTGGCCACTCCATCGGCCACGCGTTGGAGAGCGCGAGCAGCTACCACGGCCTGCTGCACGGGGAGGCGGTGGCCCTGGGGCTGCGCGGCGCGGTGGCGGTCGGCCTGGCCCTGGGTGTGACGCCCGCGGCCCGCGGCCAGCGCATCCTCGCCCTGCTCGACCACCTGGGCCTGGGCATGTCCGCGCCGGCCGTCCCGGCGGCCGAGGTTCGCGTCCGCCTGGCCAGGGACAAGAAGGTGGCCGGGGGACGCCTCCGGTGGGTGCTGCCGACAGCGACCGGGATCGCGGTCCGCGCCGACGTGCCGGACGCGGCCGTGGACGCGGGGCTCGCGGCGGCCCTGCGGGGCGCGGCCTGATGCGCGTCCTCGTACTCGACGGCCCCAACCTGGACCTGCTCGGCGAGCGGGAGCCGGAGATCTACGGCCACGACACGCTCGCCGCCATCCACGAGCGGACGCGCGCCCACGCCGTCGAACTGGGCCTGGACGTGGCGTTCTTCCAGTCGAACCACGAGGGTGCCCTGATCGACCGCCTGCACCTGAAGGATTATGACGCGGCCGTCGTCAACGCCGGCGGCCTGACCCACACGTCGGTCTCGCTGCGTGATGCGCTACTCGGCGTGGCACGGCCGTTCGTGGAGGTGCACCTCACCGACCCGGCGACCCGCGAGCCGTTCCGGCGCGTCAACTACCTGCAGGACATCGCGGTGGCCTCGATCGTCGGCCACGGGCCGCGGGGGTACCTGGAGGCGCTCGACCTGCTCGCCGTGCGGACGCCCTGATGCCACGCGTGCGGCCGGGCGAGACGGCCGAGATGCGCCGCCTGCGGCGCCGCATCGACGCGCTCGACCGCCGCATCGTCGAGCTGCTCAACGAACGGGCCCGCCTTGGCGTGGCCATGGGCGAGGCCAAGTTGGAGGCGGGCAAGGCCGTCATCGACCGGGAGCGCGAACGCGAGGTCCTGCTGCGGGTCGCCACGACCAATGACGGGCCGCTGCTCCAGGCCGACCTCATCGCCGTCTACCGCCGCGTGATCGAGGCGACCCGCCACCTGGAACGGGCCGCCCGCGGCGACCGCGGCGGCGCCCATCCGCGCCGGGCCGATCACCTCGATCCGGAGCCCTGACCGACCGTGATCGACCGGCTCGCCGACCGGGCCCTCAACCGGACGGTCGGACGGGCGCTGCCTGCGGTACGGCCGGAGGTGGCGGCGTTCCACGGCTCGATCCCGGTCGTCGACCTGCTGGCGGGGACGCTGCTCTTCCGTCGTACCTTCGACCGGGAGCTGCGCCATGGCCACGTCGATCTGCCGCGGGCGCGCGCCGGCGGCCTGGACCTGGCGGGCTTCACGATCGCGACGCGGTTCCCCGACGAGCGCGGCCTGCTGTCCGCCCCGCACTTCGCCGTGCTCGGCATCACGCCGTGGGGCCGCCGGCCGATCGACCTCGTCGAGGCGTTCGTCCGCCGCCTGGAGGGCTGGGCCGCGGCGTCGGGTGGGCGGCTCGTGCTGGCCCGTTCGCCCTCGGAGTTGGACGCAGTAGGCCGCGACGGAGCGCTGCGCGCCTTCATCGGCGTGCAGGGCGGCCAGGCGGTCGGGGGCGAGCTGCGCAACGTGGCCCGCCTGCGCGCGCTGGGGGTGCGCATGCTGGGGCTGGCGCACGTGATGGACTCGGGCCTGGCGGGCTCCGGGTCCGGACGCGGGGCCGGCGGGCTGACGGGATTCGGGCGCGAGGCGATCGCCGAGTGCGAGGCGCAGGGCATCCTGATCGACCTCGCGCACGCCTCGCCGGCCACGATCCGCGACGCCGTGCCGCTGCTGGGCCGGCCGTTCTTGGTCAGCCACACCGGCTTCACGACCCTCGCCGGCGGGGCCAGCCGATGGCGCCGCTACAGCCCGGCCACGCGCAACATCGCGGACGCCGAGGCTCGCCTGGTGGCCGAGGCGGGCGGCCTCATCGGGGTGACGCTGGCCGCGCCGCTCATCGGGGGCGCCACGCTCGACGCCGTGGTGCGCAGCTTCGAGCACGCGCTCGAGCTGGCGGGACCCAGTCAGGTCGCCCTCGGCTCGGACTTCGACGGCGCCCTGCCGATGCCCTTCGACGTGCGCGGGCTGCCGGCGCTGACGCAGGGCCTCCTGGATGCCGGCCTGGGCCGGGAAGTCGTGGCCGCCGTGATGGGCGGCAACGCGCTACGGGTGCTGCGGGCCTGACCAGCGTCCCGCGCGGGCGAGCTGCGCCGCGAGCCGGGCCATCCGCGGCACGTCGCGGCCCTCGGGGCCGAGGGCATCGACGAGCGCGGACGCCACGATGACGCCGTCCGCGACGCGGGCAAGGCCCCGCACGTGCGCCGGGCGCGACACACCGAAGCCGACCGCGACCGGCCCGCGGGCCACCGCCCGGACCTGGGCCATGAAATGGGTCACCTCGCGGGGAAGATGGCTGCGGGCGCCGGTCACGCCGACCAGCGAGACGGTGTACAGGAAGCCGCCCGTGCAGGCGGCGATGCTCGCGCGGCGGGTCGGGGGCGTCGTCGGCGTGACGAGGTAGACGAGCGCCAGGCCCGCTTGCCGCGCCGCCGCCTCCACGGGCGCGCCCTCGTCCGGTGTCAGGTCGGCCAGGATCACCCCGCTCGCCCCGGCCGCCGCGAGCCGCCCGAGGCGGCCGACGGGGTCGCCATCGCCGAGCGCCTGGTTGACGTAGGCCATCGGCACGAGCGGCGTGTCCGGCCGCGCCTCGTGGATCGCCCGCAGGAGGTCCAGCGAGCGCTCGAACGTGGCCCCGTTCCGCAGCGCCACGGCCGAGGCGCGCTGGAGGGTGGTGCCGTCGGCCAGCGGGTCGCTGTACGGCAGCCCGAGTTCCATCACGTCGGCGCCGGCATCGATCGCGGCGAGGGCGACGTCGAGGCTCGTCGCCGCGTCCGGGTAGCCGGCCACGACGTAGGGCACGAACGCCACGCGGCGATCGTGCCCGGCTCGGGCGAACGCGGCGTGCAGGCGAGTGGCGCCTGGCGTGTCGTCGGTGCCACGGGGCACGTCAGGCCGGTCGACCGTCGGACGGGACGGGGCGGAGGTCACGGTCATGCGGTCACCACCTCGTCGCCGCCCAGGACGCCGAGGTCCTTGTCGCCGCGGCCGGAGAGGCCGAGCAGCACGACTGCGCCATCCGGGAGTGGCCGCCGCCCGCCCTCGCCGGCCAGCAGGCGCGGCAGCGCGGCGATCGCGTGGGCCGGCTCGAGGGCCGGGATGATGCCCTCCGTGCGCGTCAGGAGCCGCAGGGCATCGACCGCCTCGGTGTCGGTCGCGGCAAGCACCTCCAGCCGCCCGGCCGCGTAGAGCGCCGAGAGCTGGGGGCCGATGCCCGGATAGTCGAGCCCGGCGCTGAGCGACACGGCTTCCACGACCTGGCCGTCGGCATCCTGGAGCATGTACGAGCGTGAGCCGTGCAGGATGCCCGGCGTCCCGCCCGCCAGGGCCGCCGCGTGGCGCCCCGTGGCGAGCCCGTCCCCGGCCGCCTCGACGCCGACCAGGCGGACGGCGGGCTCCCCGATGAAGCGCGACAGAAGGCCGAGCCCGTTCGAGCCACCGCCGAGGCAGGCGACGGCCACGTCGGGCAGCCGGCCCTCCACCGCCAGCAGCTGGACCGCGGCCTCGTCGCCGATGCGGCGCTGGAGGTCGCGCACGATCAGCGGGTACGGATGCGGCCCGACCGCCGAACCCAGGACGTAGTGGGTCGTGGCCACGTTCGTGACCCAGTCGCGCATGGCCTCGTTGACGGCGTCCTTGAGCGTCGCGCTGCCGCTCGTCACCGGCACGACCTCGGCGCCGAGGGCCCGCATGCGCAGCACGTTCGGCGCCTGGCGGCGGATGTCCTCGGCGCCCATGTAGACGACGCATGGCAGGTCGAGGAGGGCGCAGGCGGTCGCGGTCGCGACCCCGTGCTGCCCGGCGCCGGTCTCGGCGATCACCCGGGTCTTGCCGAGGCGCCGCGTGAGCAGGGCCTGGCCGAGCGCGTTGTTGATCTTGTGGGCGCCCGTGTGGTTGAGGTCCTCACGCTTGAGCCAGAGGTGGAGCGCCCCCTCGTCCCGGCCGGCCTGGCGGGCCACCGCGGCGGCCAGACGATCCGCCCGGTAGAGCGCCGATGGGCGGCCGACGTACCGTCGCCCGAGCTCGCGTAGCTGGGCCCAGTAGCGCGGGTCGACGCGGACGTCCGACCAGGCCGCCTCGAGCTGCTCGAGCGCGGCGACCAGCGTCTCGGGCACGTACCGGCCGCCGAACGCACGATCCGCGCCCCACCGGCCGCGGGCGTCGACCTCCAGCAGGCCGGCGGCGACAGGGGTCGGCCTGGCGGCCACCGTCGGGCGGTCGAAGCGGGCGGCGCGGGCTCGCTTGACGAAGAGCGCCACCTTGAACGGATCCTTGCGCGGGCGCTGCCCCGGGCGGCGCGGCAGGTCCGTGCCTGAGGCCACGTCGACCCCCGTGGCCGGCACGGCCAGCACCGCCTCGCCGATCGTGGCGGGGTCGAGGCCGCCGGCGAGGATGACCGGCACCTCCCGGGCCACGGCGGCCGCCACCGCCCGATCCACGGCCACGCCGGTGCCGCCGGGGTGCGGACCGCCGGCGGTATCGAGCAGGACGCGCTCGACCGGCGGCGTCGCGAGCCAGGCCGTGACGCCGGCGACGATGTCCGGCACGGCCGCCAGCGCGTCCGGCCGTCCGACCGACGGCTCCGGTGCGCGCTCCAGGTGGACCGTCTTCCAGACCGGCCGGCCGATCGACGCCACGACGTCAGACCGCTCGTCGCCGGAGCACTGCACCACGTCGGGGTCGAGCGCGGCGACGATGGCCGCCAGGTCGGCCGGCGATGCGTCGGCCGTCACGGCGACGAGGCGTGGGGTCTTACCGGAGCGAGATGCACGCAGCAGGTCGGCGAGCGTGGCGGCCTCCCGCAGCTCGAGGCAGCGTGGTGTGCCGGGCACGACGTTGAGCCCGACCGCATCGGCGCCGGCCCGGACGGCCGCCAGGAGGCCCGCCTCGTCGGTGACCCCGCAGATCTTGACCAGGGGCGCACTCGCCGCGGCGGCCGGGTCATCGGGGACCGCGCCGGACTCGACGAGGACGCGCGCCAGCGCGTCCGGATGGCCCGCCCGCATCAGTGCCTCGCCGACGAGCACGGCGTCCACCCCGAGGGCGCGCAGGTCGCGCACGGTCGCGGCGTCGCGGATCCCGGACTCGGCCACCACGACCCGGTCGCCCGGCACCCGGTCGACGAGGGCCACGACGCGCTGCGGATCGACGGCCAGGGTCCGCAGATCCCGCGCGTTGAGGCCGACGACCCGGGCCGCCGTACGCAGCGCGCGCTCCAACTCACGTTCGTCATGCGCCTCGACGAGCGGCTCGAGGCCCAGGTCAAGGGCCTGCCGCACCAGTCGAGCCAGCCTGGCCGCGGGGTGCAGCGAGGCCAGCAGGAGGACGGCATCGGCGCCCGCCGCGCGGAGCTGTGGAAGCTGGCGCGGGTCGACCACGAACTCCTTGGCCAGCACCGGCAGGGCCACCGCCTGTCGCACGACCCGCAGGTCGTCCAGCGAACCCCCGAAGTGGGGGCCCTCACAGAGGACCGAGATGGCCGTCGCCCCGCCGGCGGCGTAGGCACGGGCCTGGGCCGCGACATCGACGGCTGCCGGCGCCAGCCGACCGGCCGAGGGCGAGACACGCTTCACCTCCGCGATGAGGTGCAGGCCCGGCGCGGCCAGCCGCTCCGCGAACGGGCGTGCCGACGCGCTACCCCGGGCGTCCCGTCGCATGGCCCGGAACGAGGCCTCGCCAAGCTGCGCCAGCACGTCAGCGCGGCGCTGGGCGGCGATCTGGCCGAGCATCCCGAGCCGGGCGGCCGGCGGCCGGGCGGCCGCGTGGCGCTGCGGCGCGACCGCGGTCACGCCCGGGCCCCCTGGGCCGTGGCGGCGGCACGCCGGGCGCGCAGGCGGCCGAGCAATGCCGCGGCCGCGCCCGAGTCGATGGTCCGGGCCGCCAGTTGCGTGCCCGCACGGAGGCTCGCGACGCGGCCGGCGACCTGCAGCGCGGCGGCGGCGTTGAGGACGACGACGGCGCGGCGCGGCCCCTCGGCACCGCCGAGGAGGGCCTCGATGAGGCGCGCGTTCTCGGCCGGCGGGCCGCCACGCAACGCCTCCGTCGGCACGACCGGCAGGCCCAGCTGGCGCAGGTCGCCGGCCGTCACGGTCTGCCGCGTGATGCCGTCCGGGCTCACGTCGTAGATGACGCCGCTGCCGTCGAGCGGCAGTTCGTCGATGCGTTCGCCGCAGACGACGAACGTACGGTCGGTGCCAAGCTCGCGGGCCACGGCCGCGATGGCTGCCGCGACCGTGACATCGGCCACCCCGAGCAACTGGCGCCGGACCCCGGCCGGGTTGGTCAGCGGGCCGACCAGGTTGAAGGCGGTGCGGACGCCGATCTCGCGGCGCGTCGGTCCCGCGTGGCGCATCGCCGGGTGGAACCCGGGCGCGAAGAGGAACGCGAAGCCGTCCTCGCGGAGCGCCTCGGCCGCCGCCTCGGGGCTCTGCTCCACCGTCACGCCGAGCGCGTCGAGGACGTCGGTCGAGCCTGAAGCGGAGGTGATGGCCCGGTTGCCGTGCTTGGCGACCGGCACCCCGGTGGCGGCAACGACGATCGCCGCCGCGGTGCTGATGTTGAACGTGCCGCTGCCGTCGCCGCCGGTGCCCACGACGTCGATCGTCCCGGGCGGCGCGATGACCCGCAGGACCCGCTCGCGCATGACCGTGGCGAACCCGGTCAGTTCATCCACCGTCTCGCCGCGCATCCGCAGCGCCATGAGCAAGGCCGCGATCTGGGAAGGCGTCGCCTCGCCGTCCATGACCTGGGTCATCGCCGCGCGAGCCTCCTCGCGAGTCAGGCTCTTCCCCTCCACGATCGCCGCCAGCGCGGCGCGGACCGCGTCGCTCATCGGGTCGCCGCCGCGGGTGTCGCCAGGCCGTGCGTCGCGAAGCCGGTCGCGGCGGCCTCGTCGAGGACGTCGGCGTTCCCCTGGCCGGTGCGGCGCAGGAAGTTGGCCAGGATGCGCGGCCCTGCCGGCGTGAGAACGGACTCGGGATGGAACTGCACGCCTTCCAGCGGCAGGGTGCGGTGGCGCATCGCCATGACCACGCCATCGGCGGTCCGGCCGGTGACCTCGATGGCATCCGGCAGGGTGCGTTCGTCGACCGTCAGGGAGTGGTAGCGGGCGGCCGGGAAGGGCGACGGCAGGCCTTCCAGCAGGCCGAGGCCGTCATGGATGATCTCGCTCGCCTCACCGTGCACGAGGGTCGGCGCGCGCACGATCGCGGCCCCGAAGGCGGCCCCCAGGCACTGGTGGCCAAGGCACACCCCGAGCAACGGGATCCGCCACGCAGCAGCCACCTCGACCGCGGCCACCGAGATGCCGGCCGAGCCTGGCTCGCCGGGGCCGGGCGAGATGACGATGCCCGCCAGGCGATCGTCCGGCGTCCCGTCACCAGTCGCCGCGTCGCGAGCCAGCGCCTCCAGCTCCTCCCGGTCGATGGCGTCGTTGCGCACGACCCGCAACCTGGCGCCAGCCACCTCGAGCGCCTGCACGAGGTTGAAGGTGAAGCTGTCGTAGTTGTCGATGACGAGGATCACGTGGTCACCCCGGCCCGGGGCGCGTCATCGCCGACGGTGACGGTCGCCGCGCCGGTCGCCTCGGTCGCCGCCGCGAGCGCGCCACGGATGGCCGCCGCCTTGTGCTCGGTCTCCTCGAACTCGCTCGACGGGACGCTTCCGGCCACGATGCCCGCCCCCGCGTGGAGATGCAGGGCGCCGTCGCGCAGGACCGCCGAGCGGATGGCGATGGCCGTGTCCAGGTTGCCGTCGTAGCCCAGATAGCCGACGGCCCCGCCGTAGATGCCGCGCCGCTCCCGTTCCAGCTGGGCGATGAGCTGCATCGCCCTCACCTTCGGCGCGCCCGAGAGGGTGCCCGCCGGGAAGACGCTGCGCAACGCATCGAGCGCATCGAGCCCGGGTCGCAGCCGGCCCTCCACGTGGCTCACCAGGTGCAGCACGTGGCTGTAGCGCTCGACCTCCATGTAGCGCGTGACGGCCACGGAGCCCGCGACGGCCACGCGGCCCAGGTCGTTGCGGCCCAGGTCCACGAGCATGACGTGCTCGGCCCGTTCTTTGGGGTCGCGCTGCAGCTCGTCGGCGATGCGCTCGTCCTCGCGCTCGTCGCCGCCACGCGGGCGGGTCCCGGCGATGGGGTGCGTGGTGAGCGCGTCACCCTCCACGCGCAGGAGGAGCTCGGGGCTGGCCCCCACGACCTCGAAGGTCGGATGGCGCACGTAGAAGAGGTAGGGGCTCGGGTTGATCCGCCGCAGCGCGCGGTACAGGTCCAGGCCGCCGAGCGGCCGGCCGTCGGGGAGGAGTGGGAGGGCCATCGTCTGGCGGCGTGCGAGGACGATCTGGATCGCCTCGCCGGCCGCGATGGCTTGCTTGGCCGCCACGACCGCCGCCTCGTACGCGTCCCGGCTCAGGCTCGCCTCGACGACCGCCGGCTGGCCCGCCGAGGCGCCCTGGGCGGGCGCCGCACCCGGGGCGGTTCGTGCCGCGGCCCCCTCCAGCTCGGACCGGCTCGGCCGCTGCGTCCGTTCCAGGGCCTCGAAGATGGCCCGCTCGGCGATGCGGTAGCGGCCCTCCAGGTCGGGCGCCTCGGTGTGGAGTGAGGCGATCGCCGAGAGGGTCTGGGTCAGGTGGTCGAAGACCAGCACGAGGTCGGTCTCGTGGAAGGCAGCCAGCGGCACGCCGACGGGATCCTTCACCGGTTGCGTGACAGGCTCGAAGCTGCCGACCGCGTCGTAGGCCAGGGCCCCGACCGCGCCACCTGTGAAGCGGGGCATCTCATTGGTGGGGGCCACCCGGCGGCGCGGCACGAACGCGCGCAGCGCGGCCAGTGGATCGACGGCCTCGCTGGTCGTCACCGGCAGGTCGGGGGTGAAGCTATCGACCGACAGGGGGCGCGTGACGATGCGGGCGGTGGTGCCCGAGACATCCAGGATGCGGCGGGGCGAGACGCCAAGGAAGGAGTAGCGCCCGACACGTTCGCCGCCTTCCACCGACTCGAGCAGGTAGCACGGCCCGCCGTCATCGAGGCGCAGCAGGGCCCCCACGGGCGTCTCCAGGTCGGCCGCCCGGGACGCGCGCAGCAGGATCGTGTCGGCGCTGCCGGCCAGGCGGCGCGCCTCGGTGATGCTCAGCGGGTCGGGCAGGGCGGCCATGGTGCTGGTGCTTCCCTCATCTGCGCCCGGGTCCGGCCCGGGAATCACGACGACCTTTCGTCCACTCGGGACGAAAGGTCGTGCCTTCCGCGGTGCCACCCGCTTTCGACGACCGGGGCGGTCGTCGCGCTCTGCCGACGGACCGCGCGGCGGTCGATCGGTGCTGCCGTGATAACGCTGGCGCTCTGCGCCGGAGCCTAGTGATCGGGCGCAGGCCCGTCGTTCGGTCCGGGGCTCCCGGGTCCATTCACCGCCGTCCTCGCCCCGGCTCGCACCAGCCGCCGGTTCTCTTGGCCGAGGATCGTCGGGTACTCGTCCCGATCACAGCCGTCTTCAGTTGTGGAGGGCGAGTCTAGGCGGGGCTCGGAAGGGTGTCAACGAGGGTCGCCGGCGGGATCGTCCCGAGCGCTCGTGCCAGGTCGGTCAGCTCGCGCGCGAACCCGGGTGACAGGGGCAGATCCCCCAGGATCCCGGAGATCAGCCGCCGCCGGGCGCCGATCACGGCCGTGCGCATGGCCCTCCCCTCGGGGCTGAGCACCACGCGGATCCCGCGTCGGTCGGCGGCATCGCGTGAGATCGTGACCATGCGCCGAGCCTCGAGCCGGCGCACGAGACGGCTCGCCGACGGAGCCGAACCGCCGATGCGGTCGGCGATCTCTCCCAGTCGATAGCCGTCAGCCGACTCGCCCAATACCACGAGGAGGCGCCACTGGCGGAACGTCGGCTCCAGGGCCCGCCCATCGGCGGACATCGCGGCCGTGGTGAGCGCGACCAGCGAGAAGGCGAGGCGTTCGACGGCATCGACCACCTCGGATCGCTCCGCCGGGATCGCTCGCCTTGCCATATCCCCACGATTATCGCCCGCCGTGCCCTCCGACCCCACCGGCGGCCGGCGGGCGATACAGTTGTCATATGGCAAACGAGAGAGTGATGCGCGCCCCGGACTATCGTCCCCTTGGGGCGCCGCCCGCCCTGCTCGATGATAGATGTCATGCAGCAACTATCGTCACCGGGCTGCCGAGGGCCACGCGGAGCGCCTCGGCGTCGGCAGGGCGGACAGGGCATGAGCGAATACGCGCTGCTGCTCGGCCTTGTCGCCATCCTGGTGATCGGCGCGATGATGTTCGCCGGTGGCGACATCGCCCGGACACTGGCGGACGCCGGCGCGGCGATCAGCAGTGGCGTCCCGTCCGGACCGCCGCCGCCCTCGGCGCCCACGCCCAAGCCGACCAAGGCGCCGAAGACACCCAAGCCCACCAAGGCCCCCAAGCCGACCAAGGCGCCCAAGCCGTAGGGCGAACCACGCGGCGGGGGCGGGCTGGGTTCGAGCCGTGATGCGTGGCCGCGGAGCCGCGATGCCCGCCCTTCGTCACAGGATCCGAGCGGCGAGCTACCTGCGCAAGTGGCTCTTCCTGGGGCCCCGCGAGGTCATGTGCCCTGATCCTGCGGCTCCATCGTCACACGGCCGTCATGAGATGGTCATCGCCGCGTGATGCTCGCGTCCCAGGCTGGCCGGGCCCGACAACGACGATCGGGCAGACGCAGAGGAGACGCATCGCATGCAGCATCGATTCATGGCGGCCGTGACGGTCGCCGCGGCAGCGCTGACGATCGTGGGACCGGGCACGGCCGCCGCGTCCAGTGACCATGCCGGCACGGTCTACATCGAGACGAACGCCGCGAGCGGCAATGCCGTGGCGGCATACGACCGCCACGCCGACGGGACACTGACCTGGTCGGCCGACTATGCCACGGGCGGCACGGGCACCGGCGCCGGCCTGGGCTCGCAGGGCTCAGTGGCCCTGAGCGCCGACGGACGGACGCTCGTGGCCGTCAACGCCGGCAGCAACGACGTGAGTGCCTTCTCAGTCGGCCGCGATGGCAGCCTGCGGCTCGTCAGTCGAGCGCCGGCCCGGGGGACCGATCCCATCAGCGTCGCCATCCACGGTGACCTGGTCTACGTCCTCGATGCGGGCGGCAACGGCAACATCGCCGGCCTCCTGGACTTCGGCGGGCATCTCTTCGCCGTGCCGGGTTGGACACAGCCACTCAGCGGCGCCGGCACCTCGCCCGAGCAGATCGCCTTCGACCCCGACGGCCGCGTCCTGGTCGTCACCGAGAAGGGCGCCAACGAGATCGTGACCTATCGCCTCGGCTGGTTCGGCCGCGCCGGGGCCCCCGACGTCCAGGCCTCGGCCGGGGCAGCCCCGTACGGCTTCGCGTTCGACGGGCGCGGCCGGCTGTTCGTCAGCGAGGCGGCCACGAGCGCCCTCTCGTCGTACGCCGTCGGGCCCCTTGGACACCTCGCCACCCTGTCCGCCTCGGTCGTCAACGGCCAGATGGCGGCCTGCTGGGTCGCCTTGACCCCCAACGGGCGTGAGGCGTTCACCATCGACGCCCACAGCTCGACCATCTCGTCGTATGCCATCCATCCTGACGGCACCATCACCCTCGAGCAGGGGCTCGCCGTCAGCACGGGCACAGGGACCGCCCCGCTCGACGCGAGCGTGAGCTCCGACGGGCGCGACCTGTATGTGTTGCTCTCGGCGACCCAGCAGATCAGCGCCTTCGCCATCGGCGCCCATGGCAGCCTGGCGGCGATCGGGACCGTTTCGGCCCCCTTCGCGGGCCTCAGCGGCCTCGTGGCTCGCTGATCGCTCGGCCGAGGGCCCGGCTCGACCGGGCCCTCGGCCTCTTCAGGACCTGCCTCCGGTGCGCCGCGTCGCCGTCATCTCGCCAGCCGCGTCCGGGTGCGCTAACGTCCGACCGGCATGCTGCACGCGGTGGACGGATGATCTGCGGCAACTGCGGCGCTGAGAATCGGGCCGGACGGAAGTTCTGCGCCGAATGCGGCACCGCCCTGACCCCGCCGTGCCCCAGCTGTGGGGCCTACAACGAGCCGAGCGAGAAGTTCTGCGGTGAATGCGGCACGGCGCTCGGTGGCGGTGCCGCGGTCGCGCGGGCCGCGAAGGCCGCGGTGGCGCCAGTGGCGCAGGCGGAACGACGGCTGGTCTCGATCCTGTTCGTGGACCTCGTAGGGTCCACCGCGCTCGCCGAGGGCCGCGATCCGGAAGAGACGCGCGACCTCCTGACCCGCTACTTCGACCTGGCCCGGGACGTCATCGTCCGCTACGGTGGGTCCGTCGAGAAGTTCATCGGCGACGCCGTGATGGCGATGTGGGGCGCCCCGACGGCGCACGAGGATGATGCCGAGCGGGCCGTCCGTGCCGGCCTGGACCTCGTGGCGGCCGTGAAGACGCTCGGCCCGACGATCCAGGCGCGGGCCGGGGTCCTCACCGGCGAAGCCGCCGTGACCGTCGGGGCCGTCGGTCAGGGCATGGTCGCCGGCGACCTCGTCAACACGGCGTCGCGTCTCCAGTCCGTCGCGCCAGCAGGCGCCGTCCTCGTGGGCGAGGCCACGCAACGCGCCGCCGCGCGAGCGATCGCGTTCGAGCCCGCCGGCGACGCCCTCCTCAAGGGCAAGACCGCGCCCGTGCCAGCATGGCGTGCCACGCGGGTCGTGGCGGAGCGAGGCGGGCGGAATCGCGCCGAGACGCTGGAGGCGCCGTTCGTGGGCCGCGACGACGAGCTGCGCCTGCTCAAGGACCTCTCCCATGCGACGGTACGCGAGGGGCGTGCCCGGCTCGTCTCCGTTATCGGGCCGGCCGGCATCGGCAAGACCCGGCTGGCCTGGGAGTTCCTGAAGTACCTCGACGGGCTGGTCGAGGCGGTCTGGTACCACGACGGCCGCTCCCCCGCGTACGGGGAGGGGATCAGCTTCTGGGCCCTCGGCGAGATGGTGCGCCGGCGGGCGGGGCTCCTCGAGGGCGACGACGAGGCCACGACCCGCCGCAAGATCGCCACGCTGCTCGCCGAGCACGTGCCCGACGAGGAGGAGCGGCGGTGGATCGAGCTGGCCTTGCTGACGCTCCTGGGCGTGGGCTCCGGCGTGGGCTCGGACCAGCTGTTCGGCGCCTGGCGCACGTTCTTCGAGCGGCTCGCAGCCTCCGCGCCGGTCGTGCTCGTCTTCGAAGACTTCCACTTCGCCGACAGCGGCCTCCTCGACTTCGTCGACCACCTGATGGAGTGGAGTCGCAACGTCCCCATCTACGTGGTGACCCTGGCCCGTCCGGAGCTGTTGGAGAAGCGTCCCGACTGGGGCGCCGGCAAGCGCAACTTCACGTCGCTTTACCTTGAGCCGCTGCCCGAGTCGGCGATGCGCGAGCTGCTGGCGGGGCTCGTGCCTGGCCTGCCGGCGCCGGCCATTCGCGCCATCGTGGCGCGCGCGGACGGCGTGCCGCTCTACGCCGTCGAGACGGTGCGCATGCTCGTGGCGCAGGGCCGCCTGCGGACCGAGGGCGAGACCTACGTGCCGACGGCCGACCTGCGCACGCTGGACGTGCCTGAGACGCTGACCGCGCTCATCGCCAGCCGCCTCGACGGCTTGGAGCCGGCCGACCGCGCGCTCGTGGCGGACGCCGCGGTCCTCGGCCAGAACTTCACCCTGGCCGGCCTCGCCGCCGTCTCCGGCCATGCCGCGAGCGAGCTTGAGCCCCGCCTACGGGCCCTCGTTCGGCGTGAGATCCTGGCCCTCGAGGCGGACCCGCGCAGCCCCGAACGCGGCCAATATGCTTTTGTCCAGGCGCTGATCCGCGAGGTCGCCTACAACACGCTAGCGCGGGGCGATCGGAAGGTCCGGCACCTCGCCGCGGCCCGCTTCTTCGAGTCGCTCGGGACCGACGAGCTGGCCGGTGCGCTGGCCGGCCACTACCTCGCCGCCCACGCCAACGCCGCTGCGGGTCCCGAGGCCGAGGCGCTGGCCGGCCAGGCCCGCATCGCCCTGCGCGCCGGCGGGGAACGGGCCTCGTCGCTGGGGGCGCACGATCAGGCCCTGGGCTTCTACGAGCAAGCCCTGTCCATCACGACCGATCCAACGGAGGAGGCGCGGTTCCGCACGGAGGCGGCGGCCGCGGCCAAGTCGGTCGGACGTGTCGAGGACGCCGACCGCCACTACCGCGCCGCCCTGGAGCACCACCGGGCCACCGGGGACCGCTCCGCGCAGGCGGCCACGATCGCCGGCCTCGGCGAGGCGCTGCTCACCGCCTACCGCATGGAGCCGGCGCTCGAGCTCCTCGCGGGCGCCTCGACCGAACTTTCTGACTTGGGCGACGACCCCACCCTCATCCGGCTGCGCGGGCAGCTTGCCCGTGCCTATTTCTTCCACGACGAGGATGCCCGGGCCGTGACCGTCGCCGATGACGTCCTCGAGGCGGCCGAACGGCTCGACCTGGTCGCCGTGGTCGCCGATACCCTCATCACGCGCGGCAGTGCCCTCACGGCGCTCGGCCGCCGCTACGAAGGGCTCGGGGCGATCGAGGCGGGCTGCCGGTTGGCGGCGAACCACGCGCTCCTCCGCACCCAGGTCCGGGGGCTCATCAACCTGTGCTCGCTGTCGATCGACGATGATCCGCGCGCCGCCCTGGCGGCGATCCGCGAGGCGCTCGGGATCGCCGAGCGGCTCGGCGAGCGGGGCTTCCAGCTCTTCGACAACGCGTTCACGGCCGCCCTTGCCATCGGCGACTGGGATCCGCTGGAGGGGCTGCTCGAGCCGATCCTCGGCCTCGAGACCCCCTCGCTCCGGGCGGTGGCCGCGTCCGACCTCACGACGCTGCGGGCGCTCCGTGGTGAGCCGGTCGCCGAGCTGCTGGCGGAGCTCCAGGCGCTCCCGGAGGTCGCTGGTGATGCGGTCAGGGCGTCGGTGCTGGCCTGGGTGAATATGATCACGGCCTTCGTCGCCGGCGACTACGCCATCGCCCGTGCCCACGCCCACGAGTGGGCACGAGTGTTCAGCCAGGGCGTGGCAGAGGGGTACCTGCTCGCCGCCCGCTGCGCTCTGGGCCTGCGCGATCCTGCCGCCGCGCGCGACGACCTGGACCGGAGCCAGCCGTCCACCCGCCGCGGCCGCGCCGTCGATTCCGAACGAACCGGGATCCGGGCCGGCATCGCGGCGCTCGAGGGCCGGCCCGAGGAGGCGATGGCCGGCTTCCGCGCCGCGCTCAAGGAGCAGCGCGACCTGGGGCTGGAGTGGTACGAAGCGCTCTGCACGCTCGACATCGCGTCGCTCCTCGATCCCGACGACCCGGAGGTCCGCGCGGAGGTCGAGCGGACGAGGCGCATCCTCATCCGCCTGCGGGCGATCCCCTTCCTCACCCGACTCGACGGCTTCCCGGCTGCGTCGCCAAGGGCGCCGGTCCAGCCGGTCGGCTCCTGAACTGGGGCCTGACGCTCCCGCTGACCGCTACGGTCTGGTCATGGCGTAGCCCTGGGTCGTGCCGTTGGCGGCGGTCATCTCGTACATCACGAGCAGCACACCGGTCGCCGTGTCCAGCTTGATCGCGGGCGACTGGACCTCTTCGGGCAGGAGCATCGTCTCGACCCACGGACCGACGGCCGGGCCCATGAAGTAGGCGAACCCTTCGACACGTGGAGAGTCGAAGTCGTCACTGCCGCTGACCACCGCATCCACCATGCCCGTGCTCGTATCCACGGTCAAGGACGCGTCGCCGACGAGTGGGGTGAGCCGGCTGGCGTGCCACGAGCCGCCCGCGTTCGTGGCCAAGTACGTGCCGTCCTCCGCCTCGGCCTCACGTGTGACACAGCCGCCCGGCTCAGGGCTGCGGTCCCATAGCAGGTACGCCGCGTCGCCCTTGCCGAGGACCATGACGGGATCCCAGCCCTCGTCGCTGCCCGTGACCTGAGAGGTCGCGAAACCCGACCCCGTGAAGGTCCCGAACGTGATCCCGCCGTCGCCGGGCTCATACGCCACGCGGGCATTGCCGTCGTCACCGACGCGCAGCGCGGGCGCCGACATGCCGGTGAGGTCGGCGATCGTGTAGCGGTGGGTGGTCGAGCCGTGGACCGTCTCGTAGTACATGCTCGCGCCGCCGTGGACGGCGGCATGGATGGTGCCGCCGGCGACGCGCAGGGCATCGAGGTGTTCGCCGCTCTTGCCGATCTGCCGGGGTGCCGACCAGGCACCGCCGGTGAGCGGCCGCGTGCGGTACCAGACGCTCACCACGCTGTAGCCCAGGGAACCGCAACCCTCCTCAGGCACCACCCGCGTGTAGGCCACGTAGAGCGTGCTGCCGTCCAACGCGAGTTGGGGATCCAGGTCCTTCTCGGCGGCCGGCAGCGGCATGCTGCTGGTGGCCCACGTGGGGCTCCCGGCCCGGGATTCCGTGAGCCGGATCAGGCCGTCGCAGGAATAGGCCGCGTGGTCGCCGCTGGCGCCGTCGATGACCACCGTGAGCGGCGACTCGGCGTACGTGTCGCACGTGAGCGCCGGCCCGATCGGCTGCGGCGCCGACCAGCCCGCCGGCGGGAAGCTCGGCGCGCCGCTGGGGACGGGCGTGGCGGTCGGCACCGGCGACGTGGCCGACGCGGACGGGGTCGCCGTGATCGACGGCGAGGGGTTGGCCGTTGGCACGGCCGTGGGGCTCATCGTGGGCGTACCGCTTGCCGTGGCGCTGCAGCCGGCCATCAGCGCAGCCATCGCCAGGGTGCTCATCGCGCTGGTCACGCGCCGCGGCAGCCGCGCCGCTCCCGTCCCGCTCATCCCGACCTCCCGACCGCCCGACCGTCCGGCTGATGCCGGACTTCAGGGGCGTTCACGGGAATAGACGCACGACCGGTCCCGGATGGTTCACCGACCGGCGCGACGGTCAGGAGGCGGCGGTCGGTGTCAGCTCGCTCGGCGTGCTCCAGGAGTGGAGCGTGCGCATGTAGTTGGCCCGGTCGTAGGCCGCCGGGTCGGCCACGGCGGTCTGGCTGGCGCTGCCGCGCAGTTGGGTGACCGACTCGTACCCGTGGTCGGCCATCCACGAGCGCATCTCGGCCTCCACGGTGCGCACGTGTTCCGGCCCTTCGTGCAGGAGCGCCGAGGTCATCATCGCCACGTCGGCGCCGACCATCAGGGCCTTGAGCGCGTCGGTGCCGGAGTGGATCCCCGAGGTGGCCGCCAGCCCGACACCCGGCCCCAGCTGCGGCCGCAGGACGGCGATCCAGCGCAGCGGCAGGCGCAGTTCCCAGGGGCGGCTGAGCTCGACGCGGTTGACCACCTCGAGCGCCTCCAGGTCCAGGTCCGGCTGGTAGAAGCGGTTGAACAGGACGAGCCCGTCGGCGCCCTGGGCGACGACGCGGGCGGCGAACTCGGCCATCGCGGTGTAGTACGGGCTGAGCTTGACGGCGAGGGGGATGGTCACTGCCACCCGGACGGCGGCGATGAGGGCCAGGTCGGCCGCCTCCATGGCGGTGGCCGTGCGGCGGGGATCCGTGGCCAGGCGGTAGACGTTCAGCTCCAGCGCGTCGGCGCCGGCGTCGGCGATCCGCCTGGCGTAGTCGACCCAGCCACCCGCCGACGTGGCGTTGAGGCTGGCGATGACCGGTATCGAGGCCTGGTGCCGGATGGCCTCAAGGCGGCGCAGGTAGCGCTCGCCGGCATCGGCGAACCCGTCGACCTCCGGGAAGTACTCCAGGGCCTCGGCGAACGACTCGGTCCCGCTCTCGAGGGACCGGTTGAGCTCGATCTCCTCGTTGAGGATCTCCTCCTCGAAGAGCGAGGGCAGGACGATGGCGCCCACGCCGGCGTCCTCCAGCCGGCGGGCCGTGGCGACCTCGCCGGTCAGCGGCGAGGCCGAGGCGACGAGGGGCGAGCGCAGGTGCAGGCCCAGGTAGTCGGTCCGCAGGTCGATGCTCATACCAGGGCCTCCTCGTCGTCGGGCCGGGCCGCACCGTCCGCGCCATCGTGGTCACCAAGCGGCGCATGGCGGTCGACGTGCGGGACGCTGCGGTGCATGCCCGCCAGCTGCTCGTAGTAGCGCCACCGTTCGTCGGTGTCGGCCTGGGCCAGCAGGGCCAGGTCGGCGGCACGCTCGGGCTGCGTCCGCTGGAGCACGGCGAAGCGGGTCTCGGCGGCCATGAATTCGGCCACCGGCATCGAGGGCGCCTGCGAGTCGAGCTTGAACGGCTGGCCGTCGGCGATCTCGCTGGGGTGGAAGCGGTACAGCGGCCAGTAGCCACTCTTGACCGCGTCCTTCTGGTGGGCCATCGACTGCGACATATCGATGCCGTGGGCGATGCACGTGCTGTAGGCGATGACCAGGGACGGTCCGGGCCACGCCGCCGCCTCCAGCAGCGCCTTGGTCGTCTGGGCGTCGCTGCCGCCCATCGAGACCTGCGCCACGAAGACGTTGCCGTAGGCCCGGGCGATCGCGCCGAGGTCCTTCTTGCCGGTGGCCTTGCCGGCCGCGGCGAACTTGGCCACGGCCGCGCGCGGCGTGGCCTTGGAGGCCTGGCCGCCGGTGTTGGAGTACACCTCCGTGTCGAGCACGAGGACGTTGACGTTGCGGCCGGAGCTCAGGACGTGGTCCAGACCGCCGAAGCCGATGTCGTAGGCCCAGCCGTCGCCGCCGATGATCCAGATGCCCTGGCTGACCAGGTCACTGGCCAGCGCCAGCAGGTGCTGCGCGTCGGAGCGCGCGGCGCCGTCCACCGTGGCCAGCCGTTCGCGGAGCCGGGTGACGCGGTCGCGCTGGAGGCCGATCTCGACCTCCGTCTCCTGGCTGCTGTCCAGCAGCTCCCGCACGAGGTCGGGTCCCACGGCCGGCGCAAGGCGCGCCAGCAGGACGCGTGCGTGGTCGGCCTGGGCGTCGAGCGCCAGGCGCATGCCAAGGCCGAACTCGGCGTTGTCCTCGAACAGGGAGTTGGCCCAGGCGGGCCCGCGGCCCTGGCCGTTGACGGTCCAGGGCGTCGTCGGCAGGTTGGCGCCATAGATCGACGAGCAGCCCGTGGCGTTGGCCACGATCATGCGGTCGCCGAAGAGCTGGCTGACGAGCTTCAGATACGGCGTCTCACCGCAGCCGGAGCACGCACCGGAGAACTCGAAGAGCGGCTCCAGGACCTGCGAGCCCTTGACCGTGTCGTGGGCGATGAGGCTCCGGTCGAGCGGCGCGATCGACTGGAAGAAGTCCCAGCACGGCCGTTCGAGGTCGCGGTGCGCCTCGACGGGCTCCATGTTGATGGCCTTGTGGCGGACTTCCGTCTTGCTCTTGGCCGGACACACCTCCACGCACACGCCACAGCCGGTGCAGTCGTCGGGCGCGACCTGGATCGTGAGCCGGTGATCGGGCAGATCGTGCGAGCGGAACTCCTTGCTCTTGAAGTCGGCCGGCGCGCCGGCCACCGCGGCGGCGGGGAAGACCTTCATGCGGATCGTGGCGTGCGGGCACACGATGGCGCACTTGCCGCAGTCGATGCAGATGGTCGGGTCCCACACGGGGATCTGCTGGGCGATGGCCCGCTTCTCGTACTTCGTGGTGCCCGTGGGGAACGTGCCGTCGACCGGCAGCGCGCTCACCGGCAGGAGGTCGCCCTGGCCCGCGATGAGGGCGGCGGTGACGCGCCGCACGAACTCGCGCGGATCGTCCATGGCCGGACTGACCATCGGCACGGCCTGCGCCGAGGGCCCGAGCGGGACGTGGACCAGACGCTCCAGCGAGCGGTCGATGGCAGCGAAGTTGCGCGCCACGAGCGCCTCGCCGCGTTTGGCGTAGGCCTTGCGCACGGCGTCCTTGATGCGGGCGATGGCCTCGTCGGGCGGCAGCACCCCGGCCAGCTGGAAGAAGCACGGCTGCATGACCGTGTTGATGCGGCTGCCCATGCCGACCTCGGTGGCCACAGCCGCCGCGTCGATGATCCAGAAGTCGATCTGCTTGTCGACCAGGGCACGCCGCACGCCGCCCGGCAGGTGCTCCCACACCTCGTCGGCCCCATAGGGCGAGTTGAGCAGGAATGTCGCCCCCGGCCGGGCCTTCTCCAGCACGTCGAGGTGGGAGAGCAGCCCGAACTGGTGGCAGGCCACGAAGTCGGCGCCGCTGACGAGGTAGGTCGAGCGGATGGGCTGGGGCCCGAAGCGCAGGTGCGACACGGTCACCGAGCCGGACTTCTTGGAGTCGTACTCGAAGTAGCCCTGGACGAACAGGTCGGTCCCCTCGCCGATGATCTTGACCGAGCTCTTGTTCGCGCCGACCGTGCCGTCGGAGCCCAGCCCCAAGAAGACGGCCTGCACCTCGCCCTTCGGGCGGGGGTGCTCGAAGCCGGTGTCGATGGGCAGGCTGAGGTGCGTCACGTCGTCGTGGATGCCGACCGTGAAGTGGCGCTTGGGCTTGTCGGCCGCCAGCTCCTCGAAGATCGGCTTGATCATGCCCGGCGTCATCTCCTTGGAGGAGAGGCCGTAGCGGCCACCGATGACCCGCGGCTGCTGGGCGAACGGCGGCGTGTCGCTGTCCATGCCCTCGGCCAGCGCGGCGACCATCTCCAGATAGAGCGGCTCGCCGACCGCGCCGGGCTCCTTCGTCCGGTCGAGGACGGCGATGCCCCGCACGGTCCGCGGCAGCGCGGCCAGGATCTGGGCGGAGGGGAAGGGCTGGAACAGGCGCACGCGCAGCATCCCCACTCGCTCGCCGGCGGCGACGAGGGCGTCGACCGTCTCCTCCACCGCACCCGCGGCGGAGCCCATGACGACGACCACCCGGTCGGCGTCGGGGGCGCCGTGGTAGTCCACCAGGCCGTAGTGCCGGCCGGTCCGCTCGCCGAGCTCGTCCATGACCCCCTGCACGATGCCCGGCACAGCCAGGTAGTAGGGGTTGCACGCTTCGCGAGCCTGGAAGAAGACGTCCGGGTTCTGCGCCGTACCGCGCAGCACGGGCGCGTCGGACGTCAGGCCGCGGCTGCGGAAGGCCAGGAGATCCTCATCGCGGACCAGGGCCCGCAGGTCGTCCTTGCCGAGGAGGGCGATCTTGTTGATCTCGTGCGACGTGCGAAAGCCGTCGAAGAAGTGCAGGAACGGCACCCGCGACCGCAGCGTCGCGGTGTGCGCCACCAGGGCGAAGTCGTGGGCCTCCTGGACGGATCCGGCCGCCAGCATGGCCCAGCCGGTCGCGCGGGCATGCATCACGTCGCTGTGGTCGCCGAAGATGGACAGGGCGTGCGTGGCGATGGTGCGCGCAGCGACATGGATGACGGCCGGCGTCAGCTCGCCTGCGATCTTGAACATGTTGGGGATCATCAGCAGGAGGCCCTGCGACGCGGTGAACGTCGTGGCGAAGGCACCCTTCTGAAGCGCGCCGTGCATGGCCCCCGCCGCGCCTGCCTCCGACTGCATCTCCACCACGTCCGGGACCTTGCCCCACAGGTTGGGCTGCCCCGCGGCGGCCCAGTCGTCGGCGTGCTCGGCCATCGGCGAAGCCGGCGTGATGGGGTAGATGGAGATGACTTCGCTCAGCGCGTAGGCCACCCGGGCTGCCGCCTCGTTCCCATCGAGACACTCCCACCGCTGGTCGGCGATCGGGTGGGCGGCGTCCGTGGGGTAGGCAGGAGATGCGTGCATTGACCGGCCTTTCGTATCCGTCGAGCGTGACTCGTGCATGGTCAGCTTCAAGCCTGCCGGCGGGCCACACCATTGTCCTTCGACTCACGGATCCGGGGCCCATCGGCCCCTTTCGGACTCGATCCGGCTGGCGGGCGGGGCGCGCGCAGGCGGTCCCTTGGTCCGGGGCCGGCACGGTCTGAAGGTCGGGTTGCCAAGGTCGGGTCATCGGGGGTAGGGTGCGCCCGCCGCCGTGAGCCTGCGGGCCGACGCCGGCAGGCCCTGCGATCCCGGCGAACCGGAGCGATCCGATGCCCCACCAGCCCCCCCGGCAGCCCGGCGGCCACGCCGCGCGCCCTCGTTCCACCGGTCACCCTCACCTCACCGCCCGTCTCGCGGCGGTCGCCCTCCTGGCTGCGTCCGTCCTCGCCGTCGGCGGGCCGGGGGCGGCCCTTGCCGCGCCCCGCCAGGCGGCGCTCCAGGCGCCGCTCGTCGAGCAGGCCTCGGCCCCCACGCCGAAGGGTCTGACCGGCGAGGTGTACGGCTTCCTGCCCTACTGGGAGATCGACGGCGGCACCGACACGTACCTGCGCTACGACCTCCTCACGACCGTCGCCCTCTTCGCCGTCTACTACGACGCCTCGGGCAACCTGAACACGGCGACCCTGCTGGGCAGCGGCCGCGCGGCGCTCATCAGCACGATCGTGCAGCACGCCCACGCCCAGGGGGTGCGGGTCGACCTCACGCTGCGCCCCTCGACCGACACAGCGAACGCCAACCAGGCCTTCTTCGCCGACGCCAACGCGCAGGCGGCCGCCGTCGCCAACATGGCCGCGCAGGTCGCATCGCTTGGCCTGGACGGCGCGAACATCGACATCGAATCGCTCTTCAACAGCGACTTCGCGGCCTACGGCGCGTTCGGCGCCGCCCTCCGCGCGGCGCTGGTGAAGGCCCACGCCAGCGCCCGGGTCACCGTCTCCACCAACGCCAACGTCTCGGGCGCCAACATGGCCCACCAGGCAATCGCCCACGGCGTCGATCGGGCCTTCCTCATGGGCTACAACTACCGCGGCGCCGGGAGCAGCCCGGCCGGCTCCATCTCGCCCCTGGTGAGCTCGGTGGGCGGCCTCAGCCTGAGCTGGTCGATCGGCCAGTACGACGCGGCCGGTGTACCGCGCAACCGGGTCCTGCTGGGCCTGCCCTACTACGGCATGACCTGGCCGACCACCTCGGGTGTGCTCCACGCGACCAGCGCGGGCGCCGGTGTGGCCTTCTTCCCGACCGACAGCCTGCCCCCGCCGGCCGGCACGACCATCCACTACGACGCCGTCGAAAGCGCGGCCTGGTACGCCGTCCAGGATCCGACCACCAAGGCCTGGTCCGAGACGTACTTCGACGACGAGACCTCGCTGCGGGCCAAGTACGGCATGGCCGTCACCGACGGCCTCGCCGGGGTGGGCATGTGGGCCCTGGGCTATGACGCCGGCCAGCCGGGCTACTGGGAGGCGATCGCCTCGACGTTCGGCGTCCTGCGCCTGGCGGGGGTCGATCGCTACGGCACCGCCGTGGCCGTATCGGCCAACCTCCTGCAGCCCGGCGCCGGGACCATGATCGTGGCCAACGGGGAGGGCTTCGCCGACGCCCTCGGCGGCACCGCGGCGGCCGGACGCCTGGGCGGCTCACTCCTGCTGACCACGCCGACGACCCTGCCCGCGAGTGTCGGGACGGAGCTGGCTCGGGTGGGCCCGGCCAAGATCATCGTGCTCGGCGGCAAGGCCGCGGTCTCGGATGCGGTCCTGGCTGCCATCCAGGCCAAGGTGCCGACCGCCGAGGTGACCCGCATCGGCGGAGTGGATCGCTACGCGACCGCCGCCGACCTGTCGCAGGCGGTCTACCCGGACGGGGCGAGCACGGTCTTCATCGCCTCAGGCGCCGCCTACCCCGACGGCCTGGCCGGCGGTGCGCAGGCGGCCCGCCTTGGCGCGCCGCTGCTCCTGAGCGACCCGCTGAAGCTGTCGCCGGCGACGCTGGCGGAGCTGAAGCGACTTGTGCCCACCACGGTGTACCTGCTGGGTGGCACTGGCTCCCTGTCCAACGCGGTGGCGACCGCGGTCGGCGCGGCCGTCCCAGCCGCCACGGTGACGCGTCTCGGCGGAGCCGACCGCTACGCCACCTCGGTGGCCATCTCGAGCCTCCAGGATCCCGGCGTGCCGGTCGTGTACGTGGCCGCCGGCACGAACTTCCCCGACGGCCTCAGCGGGGCGGCCGCGGCCGGCGAGCTCGGCGGACCGCTGCTGCTGACGATGCCCGGCGGTCTCCCGATCAGCGTGGGGACCGAGCTGGCACGCCTGAAGCCGCGGCGGGTCGTCGTCCTGGGCGGCTCGGGCGCCGTCAGCAACACCGTCGTCGTGCAGCTGCGGGGGTACCTCGCTCTTCCCTGAGGGCCCCTGCTATCGTGGCAGGCGATGACCGCAGCGCCGACCGGCACCGCTGGCAAGGGGGGGACCGCGGCTGCCAGCGTTCCGCGCGACGCCCGGGGCGCGGGCACCGCCGAGCAGATCCGTCGCGACTTCGCCGAGGCATGGGGCGAGATGGGCGCGGCGTGGGGCGTGCCGCCTTCCGTCGCCCGCGTCCACGGCTACATCCTGGCCCACGCGCGGCCCCTCACCGAGCGCGAGGTCCGCGAGGCCCTCGGGCTGAGCCACCGGGCGGCCAGCCTGGCCCTCGCCGAGTGCGAGGCCTGGGGTCTCGTGGAGCGGGTGCCCGACCCGCAGCGCGTCGGCCGGCGCGGCCCGAGCGCCGTCGCCTACGCCAAGGTCGGCGACCACTGGGTCTGGTTCCAGCGCATCGCCGAGCAGCGCAAGCTCCGTGAGACCGACCCGCTGCTGCCGCTCATCGCGAACGCGGTCCGCGAGGCCGACCGGGTCGCCGCGGGATCTTCGCCGGACAGCGAGCTGGCCCAGCTGCGCGAGTGGCTCACGGAGTTCGAGGGCTTCGTGCGCCTCTTCGACCGTGCCGTGGCGCTCGTCGCGCGGGCTGAGACGGCCGAACTGGCGCGGGGCTTCGCCGTTCTGGCCCGGCTCTCCGACGACACCCTGGACCGGTTGCTCGGCCTGTTCGGGTCGCTGCCGGAGGAGGAGCTGGCGCAGACCCTGCAGAGCATCTCGCGCGTCTCACCGACGATCGCCCGCCGCGTCCTCGGCGCTGCCGCCAGGGTCGCCCGCCTGGGCCGCTAGCCTCCGCGGCCGGGGCCGGGGGCCTGCCGCGGAAGGCCATTCCCTCGCCCACCAGTCCACGTGGTGCTAGGCGCGTCGGGCGGGCGGCGCTGGGATCAGATGAGCGTCAGGCGGCCCGGAGCGAGCGTGACGTAGGCGTGATCCGGGCACCGCGGATGGCCGCAGTCGACGACCGAGGCACTTAGCACCAGCCCTGTTGGTGACTGAGATGAGCGCGGCACGAGTGCGGCCCGAGCGGGGCCACGGCGGCCGGGCGGGCGCGCAGCGTGCCAGTCTCAGGGCGGGGATGGCGGAGAGGGTGGGATTCGAACCCACGAGGCTTTCGCCCGGCGGTTTTCAAGACCGCTGCCATCAACCACTCGGCCACCTCTCCGCGGCAGAGGATAGCGCGAGGGGTGCGGCGCTCAGATGCGTTTGATGACGACCGTGCCGGCGATCAGGTCGTGCCAGCCGCGCTTGCGGCTGTCGATGAGGATCCAGATGAAGCCCAGGTAGAACACGACCCCGTCGACCCAATAGCCGATGAGCCGGAGGATCGCCTGGCCCGTGGTGATCGGGCCGCCGTCGCGGTCGCGGACGACATACAGCTGGAACTGGCGCATGCCCGGCGTCTGGCCGCGGGTCTTCCAGAAGTAGGGGAAGTAGGCGATATCGACGACGAAGATGGCCAGGAAGACAAGGATCCCGACCGGCAGCGCGATGATGAGGAGTATCACCGCCGCCAGGAACAGGACGAAGTTCGCCACGAGGACGACCAGGCCGTCGATGATGTAGGCCAGCAGCCGCTCCCCCGCGCCGCCATAGGCCACGCCGGGCGCGGGCCCTTCGGGCTCGACAGGGCGGGCCCAGGCGTTCAGTGGCATCTGATCGGGCGGGCGTGGCTCCATGGCCCCAGTCTACGCCCCGATGCTGGCCATCCCCATGCTGCTCCGCAGCACCTCCGGCACGACGATCGAACCGTCCGCCAGCTGGTGGACCTCCAGGATCGCCGCCACGGTCCGCGCCAGGGCCAGCCCTGATCCGTTGAGCGTGTGGAGGACCTCCGGGCGTGCCCCCGGCTCCGGCCGCCAGCGGATGTTCATGCGCCGGGCCTGGTAGTCGCGGAAGTTCGAGACCGAGCTGACCTCCAGCCAGCGCTCGACGCCGGGCGCCCAGACCTCCAGGTCGTACTTCTTGGCCTGCACGAAACCCATGTCGCCGGTCGCCATGAGCTTCACCCGGTAGGGCAGCTCGAGCCGCTGGAGGACCACCTCCGCCCGCGCGGTGAGCCATTCCAGCGTGGCGTTGGAGTCCGCCGGGCGCTCGAAGCAGACCATCTCCACCTTGTCGAACTGGTGGACGCGCAGGATGCCGCGGGTGTCCTTGCCGGCCGCCCCGGCCTCGCGGCGGAAGCACGGCGAGTAGGCCACGTAGCGGATCGGCAGCTGGTCCGCCTCGATGATCTCGTCGCGGTGGATGTTCGTGACGGGCACCTCGGCGGTCGGGACGAGATAAAGGTCATCGCGCGTCACGACGTACATCAGGTCTTCCTTGTCGGGGATCTGGCCCGTCCCCCGTGCCGACGCCTGGTTGACCAGGGCCGGCGGCCAGATCTCGGTCATGCCGTGCTCGCGCACATGCAGCCCGACCATGAAGTCGATCAACGCCCGCTGGAGCGCCGCGCCCGCGGCCCGGTAGATGGGGAACCCCGAGCCGGTCACCTTGGCGCCCGCCTGGAGGGCCAGGATCCCCTGGGCCTCGCCGACCTCCCAGTGGGGCCGCACGATCGAGCCGTCCGCTCGCACGTGCGGGGCCGGCTCGCCCCAGGTGCGGACGATGAGGCTGGCGTCCTCGCCGCCGATCGGCACGTCGGGATCGGCCGGATTGGGGATGCGCAGCAGGAGCTCCTCCAGGTCGTGCTCGGCGGTCGCGATCCGGGTGTCGAGGGCGGCGATGTCGGCGCCGAGCGCGTTGGCCCGCCGGCGCGTCTCGGCGAGCGTGGGGTCGTCCGGCCGGGCTCCGCCGCGGATGGCCGTCCCCACCTCCTGGCTGAGGCGATTGCGCTCGGCCTTGTGCCCGTCGGCCTCGTTCGTCAGGCGGCGCCGCTCGGCGTCGAGCTCGATGGCCTGGTCGACGATGGCCGCGTCCTCGCCCTTGTCGAGCGCCCCCTGGCGCAGGCGTGCGGCGTCCTCGCGAAGCCGCTGCAGGCCGACGCTCATGCCGGCGCCCCGGCCGCGGCACCTTCGACCGGCCGCCAGCCGGCCGCCTCACGCAGGCGGGCCACGACGCCCTCCAGCGGCTGGGCCGCCAGCAGCCAGCCGGCACGCGGGCCGTTGGGCCGGCCCAGGAACGCGACGTAGACGGCGGCGAATCCCTTCCCCGACGCCAGCCCGCCCTCGTGGGCCACGCGGAAGATCAGGTCCTGCCACGCGTCGCCGGCGGCCGGGCGATCCCGCTCGGCGGCCAGCGCAAGCGCGCCAAGGTAGACCCGCTGGTCGTCGCCAAGCTCGCGCACCTCGGCCGGCAGCTCCGCCTGCATCGCGACCTTGTAGCGGTCGGGGGCCAGACCGGCCAGCCACGCGCGGGCCACGGCCACCCGTTGCGCCTGGATGGCCTGCTCGGCGTCGTCGAGGGGCGCGCCCTTCTCCGCCTCGAGCTGGGCCGCCAGGTCCACCCCGGGCACCTGCGCCAGCAGCGTCAGGTGGCGGAAGGCAGGCCGGAACCGGGCGGCCTCGGCCGCCGGGTCGGCCTCCGCATCGACGAGGCTCATGCGGAAGATGCGCACCGGATCGGGCGGCAGCTCGCCTCGCACGTCGCGACCGGCGGCAGCCCCGGCGATGCGGTCGAATTCATCGAACAGGCCGGGGACCGTGTCGCCCTCCGGGTCGAACTCCAGGTGCTTGCGCGGCTTGTGGCGCAGGAACAGGAAGCGCAGGAGTTCGGGCGGCAGGAGCTCGGCGATCTCGTGGGCGGCGGCCCCGGAGCCTTTGCTCGTGCTCATCTTCTTGCCCCCGATGGTCAGGAACTCGTACGGCACGTTGGTCGGCGGTTCGCGCTCGAAGACGCGCCGGCTGATCGCGTCGGCGCGGTCACGCGAGCCACCCTTGGTGGCGAGGTCCTTGCCGCAGCCCTCGATGGTGGCACCGACCAGGCCCCACCGTGCGGCCCAGTCGACGTTCCACACCAGCTTGGCCCGGCCGCCGAACGGCGAGCTCCGCCCGTGGAAGCCGCAGCCCCTGGCCCAGTCGACGAGGTCCACGCGGCACTCATAGGTCACCTCGCGGCCGTCCCATTCGCTGGCGATGGTCGTGCCGCTGCGGCCGCAGTTGTCGCAGATGACGCTGATGGGCAGCCAGTGCGCGGGATGATCGACCGTGCTGACCGTCCGGTAGATGTCGCGGATGACGTCGGCGTGGTCGAGCGCGCGGCTGATGTAGGGGTCCATGTCGCCGGCCGCGTACCGCTCGCTCATCCAGTAGAGCTCCGGCCGGATGCCAAGACCCTCGAACGTGCCGAGGAAGAGGCCCACGAAGTGGCGGGCGTAGTTGGGGGCGCTGCTGCCGGCCGGCGCGGGGACGTGGGCCAGCGGCACGCCCATGTACCGCTCGACCGCGTCGGGGGTCAGGAGCGCCTGGGCGTCCATCGGATCAAGGTCTTCCACGCCGTAGCGGAACGTGACGGCCGTGTCCCGGTCAAGGAGCGCCCGGCGGATGGCGTCGTGCAGCACGACGCCGCGCAGGCTGCCGACGTGGACGGTGCCCGACGGCGTCTTGGAGTCGTTGACGACCTGCGGTCCTTCGGCTGCGGCCGCCAGCTCGTCGGCCCAGTACATGCCCGCCTCAGCGGATGGCGACGACGGTGTACGTGGAGTCCCCGCCGGGCACCGAGATGATCACCTTGTCGCCCTTCCGTCGGCCGATGAGGGCCCGCCCGACCGGCGACTCATTGGAGATGCGCCCGTCCCGCGGGGCTGCCTCGGCCGAACCGACGATGGTGTACGTCTCCTTGCCGTCGGCCGACTCGACGTCCACGGTCGAGCCGATCTGGACGAAATCGGTCGAGTGGTGCTCGTCGATGATGATGGCGTTCTTGATGAGCGCCTCCAGGGACTGGATCCGTCCCTCCACGAAGGCCTGCTCGTTCTTGGCGTCCTCGTATTCGGCGTTCTCGCTGAGGTCGCCGTGCTCCTTGGCGTCGGAGATCCGCGCCGCCACTTCCGGTCGGCGGACGTTCTTGAGCTCCTCGAGTTCGTCGCGCAGCTTGGCCAGGCCCTCCCTGGAGAGGTAGCTGGGCTTGTTGTTCACGAGGGGGCTCCCTCCCGGGTGACGCGGCCAGCGGCCCGACGGCACGGCCGTCACACGGGCCACGAGGTGGGTCGTGATAAGCAGAACGAACCCCCGATCGCGCATGGGTCCTGCGCGTGGGAGTTCGACCGTGCGCGGATTGTAGGAGGGACCACCCAGAGCGTCAATCGAACGCTCCCGGCAGCGTGGCGATGAGGTTGCCCACGGCGGCCGGGCACCCTTGCCCACGGCGGCCGGGCACCCTTGCCTGGGGCAGGCGCGATCCCGGGGCCCATTCCCGTCCACGGGGGGCGCTGGTCACCGGATGACCACATCGTCCGGCGCGAGCCCTGTCTCCTGGCCGATCACGTCAAATCTGATCGTCAGGTGCACGGATCGGACGAATCCGAGCCTGAAAGCGTCGAGGTCGGTCACCGGATGCACCGGATCGATCACGGACCGGCCGACGCGGGCCGATATGGTCACCCGGTGACAGCGGTTCGGCGCCGGGTGTGGGCCGCCCTGCCCACCGCAGCCTTCGGGCCGATGGGCCCTTGCGGGCCCCGACTCGGCGGTGCTAGAACGATGCCCAGGTCAGGAGGTGCACGCATGGCCGCAAGGGTCGGAGACCGGATCGTCGTCGAGTCGGAGAAGGTGGGCACGAAGGCTCGGGAGGGGGAGATCCTCGAGGTGATCGATTCGCCTCTCGGCGTCCACTACAACGTGCGTTGGGCTGATGGCCACGAGAGCGGGTTCCGCCCGAGCGCGGGCAGCACCACGATCCTGGCGACGCCGAGGCCGAAGACCGCCTGATCGCCGGGCGTCACGGCTTGGGCGTCGGGGGAGCCGCGGCGTTCGGGGCGTCGACTCGATAGAGCGGGCGCAGGTAGGCTGCGCTGATCCCGCCGTACGGCACGTAGATGTCGTCCACGACCGTCAGGTTGTAATTGGCCCGCATCACGTCGACGCCCTGGTCGAACACCTGGAGGACGTACACAGCCCGTCCCGCGGCGACGTAGGCCAGGGCCTTGCCCGCGTTCTCGGTCAAGGTCAGACCCTTGCCCCTGCCCTCGATCTGCTGGGCGTACTCGATCGTGGTGCGCACGTCCCACAGGTCGAACAGGACGGCATTCGGGGGCAGATCGGCCAGGATCGTGTCGATGAACTGTTGCCCCTGGTCGTTGACGCTCTGGTTGGCCGTCGGCACGGTGTCCACGAACAGGAGGAGCGGCGCCAGGGCCAGCACCCCGATCGCCAGGCCGCGCGCGACGTCGAAGCCACGCGTGCCATGCCAGGCTCGCTCCACGCGCTCCACGAACGCCTCGGCGGCCACGCCGAGGTAGACGATCATCGCCGCCGCGGACGCGAAGAGGTACTGGTCGCGGCGGCCCGGGTCCTCGTTGTTGTCGAGGTAGGCGCCGATCAGGAGGACGGCCAAGAGGACCACCGCGTAGGCCCGGTTCGCCCGCCACAGGACCGCCATGCCGAACACCGCAAGACCGACCGCCAGGATCAGGAGGTAGCCGCCGGGCGGCTCGAGCCACGCCTGGAGCTGCTGGTAGAAGCGCACCGGACCGTCCGCCGTCAGGCCGGTCGACTGGCCGCCGAACTGGGAGCCGGTGACGTGGGCGATGAGGGCCGAGAGGTTGCTCAGGTCGGCGTACATCACGGCCGGCTTGTCGAGCGAGCGCAGCGGCAGATACAGGTAGACCGACAGGCCGACCAGGAACTCGAAGACCGCCGGCAGCAGGATCCGCGGCTGGGCAAGGATCGTGCGCCGCCCCAGCCAGAGCGCACCGAGGACGATCTCGGGCGCCAGCGTGAGCGTGAGCATGTGGTTGCCGAACGAGAGACCAAGCAGCAGGCCGCCCAGCCACAGGTCGCGCGGCCGCTGTCCCTGGGCCCAGACGAGGAGCCGGTGCAGGAGGAGCGCCACGAAGAGCAGGTGCAGCGTGTGCACCTCGGCGTGGATCGAGTTGAGCCAGATGTTGGCCGTGAAGCCCAGGGCCAGCGTGACCAGCGCCCCCACGAGCGGGCGCACACCCAGCCGCGCGAGGATCAGGGTGAGGGTCCCCAGGGCGGCCGCCGTGCAGGCGCCGGAGAGCAGGTTCGCCTTGAAGGCCGGTGACCCGGCAGGGATCAGGCTGACCAGCGCCCCGAGCAGCGTGTAGGTCGGGTAACCGGTGGGATGCATGATGCCCAGCGTCGCCGGCACGACCTGTGCCTCCGCCCAGTCGCCGAAGCTGACGCCGCGGATGGCCGTGGCCGCGTAGACGGCGAACGCGATCACGCCGACCGCGAGCGCGAAGGCGCCCGCCACGCCGGGGCGTCGGCGCCAGGCGGCCCTCAGGAGATCCCCGGCCGTCCCGCCGATCCCGCCCGCCGCGCGGCGTTCAGCTGCCGGATGCAAGCCGCCTGAGCCGCTGCTGGAGGAGTTGGCGGGCTGCCCGGTCGCGGCAGGCCACGAAGACGGTGTCGTCACCGGCGATCGTGCCGATCACCTCGGGCCAGGGCGTCCGGTCGAGGGCGTTGGCGAGCGCGTGCGCCGAGCCGGGCAGGGTGCGCACGACCAGCAGGAGCCCGGCCGCCTGGACCTCGAAGGGCAGGTCGCGGACGAGGGCGCGCAGGCGCTCCTCCGCGGTCGCCTCGCGTTCCGCGCCGCGCGGTGGCAACGCATAGGCCAGGACCCCCTCGCGCGGCGTCTTGTGCAGGCCAAGCTCGCTGACGTCGCGGCTGATCGTGGCCTGCGTGGCGCGGAAGCCACGCTCGCGCAGGGCGGCGGCAAGCTCCTGCTGGGTGCGGATGCGCCGGCGCGTGACCAGGTCGCGGATCGCCTGGTGGCGCAGCCCCTTCATGACTTCCACGGCGACAGCCTAGCGCGACCGACGGCACAGCCTCAGGCGGGCCCGGACCTCAGCGCGCCAGCAGCCACACGACGACGACCGCCGCGGCGATGACGCGGTAGATCACGAAGACGTCGTAGCTGTGCCGCCGCAGGTAGCCCAGCATGCCCACGATGGCGATCACACCGGCGATGACCGCGGCCACGAACCCCACCGCCAGAGGGCCGACGTCTGAGCCGGCGAGCCCGCCGCTCAGCAGCTCGCGGCCCTTCCAGATGCCGGCGCCGGCGATGATCGGCACGGCCATCAGGAACGAGAAGCGCGCCGCGGCTTCGCGCGTCAGGCCCAGGTAGAGGCCGCTCGAGATCGTGATGCCCGAGCGCGAGATGCCCGGGAAGAGGGCCAGCGCCTGCGCCGCGCCGATGACGACCGCGTCGCGGACGCCGAGGCCGTCGAGCTGCCGGGACTGCGTACCGATGCGGTCGGCCAGCCACAGGATGGCGGCCCCGGCCAGCATCAGGACGACCAGGAAGGCCGGGCTGTGCTCCCGGAAGAACGTGTCGAAGAAACTCTCCCCGAGCGCGCCGAGCAGCGCCCCGGGGATGATCGTGATGAGCAGCAACCAGGCCAGGCGGCGGTCCGGGTCGTCACCGATGCGCCGCTCGGCAAGCGACCGCAGGAAGGCGCGCAGGTAGCGCCAGAGGTCAGCCCAGAAGTACAGGAGCAGGGCGACGAGCGTGCCCATATGGAGCATCACGTCGAACGCTGCCGAGTTGATGAACGGGTCGTTCCAGCCCAGCACCTCGGGCGCGACGATGAGGTGCCAGGAGGACGAGATGGGCAGGAACTCGGTCAGGCCCTGCACGATCCCGAGCACGGCCGCCTGGAAGATGAGATCCATCGGTATCCCCCCTGGCGGGCCGCGGCTAGCGGATGAACAGCGGGGCGAGGACGAGCGTCAGGGTGGCCAGCAGCTTGACCAGGACGTGCAGCGAAGGCCCGGCCGTGTCCTTGAACGGGTCGCCTACCGTGTCGCCGACGACCGCCGCGGCGTGCGCGTCGGTCTTCTTGCCGAGGACATTGCCGGCGTCGTCCTTGAGCTGGCCCGACTCGATGTACTTCTTGGCGTTGTCCCAGGCGCCGCCGCCGTTGTTGAGGACGGTGGCGAGCATGACGCCGGAGATCGTGCCCACGATCAGCAGGCCCGCCGCGGCCTCGTAGCCCAGCGTGACACCGACGATGATCGGCGTAGCGATGGCGACGACGCCTGGCGCGATCATCTCGCGCAGGGCAGCCCGCGTCGTGATGTCGACCACCCGGGCGTAGTCGGGCCGCTGGGTGTACTCCATGATGCCCGGCATCTCGCGGAACTGGCGCCGCACCTCCACGATGATCGCGCCGGCGGCCTTGCCCACGGCGCGGATGGCCAGCGAGCTGAAGAAGAAGGTCAGCATGGCCCCGATGAGGGCGGCAGCGAAGACCGGCACCTCGTCCACGTTGACGGCGGTCATGAGGTGCACGTTGGTCGCCCCGCCGGCGATCTGGCGGCCCAGGATCAGGTTGACCTTGTCGATGTAGGCGTTGAAGAGCAGGAACGCGGCGAGGCTGGCGGACGCGATGGCGTAGCCCTTGGTCAGCGCCTTGGTCGTGTTGCCGACGGCGTCCAGGCGGTCGGTGATCTCACGCGCGCCGCCCTCGGCGTGGGCGAACTCGGCGATCCCGCCCGCGTTGTCGGTGATGGGCCCGAAGGTGTCCATGGCGAGGATGTAGGCCGTGGTCATGAGCATGCCCATGGTCGCCACGGCGGTGCCGAAGATGCCCCCGACGTCGTTCCCGTTGGCGTCGAGGAGATGGGCCTGCTGGCCCAGGAAGTGGCTGAGCAGGAGCGCCGCGCCGATGCTCAGGGCGGTCATGCCGGTCGTCTCGAAGCCCACGGCGGTGCCGGCGATGATGTTGGTGGCCGGGCCGGTCTTGCTGGCTTCGGCGATGTCCCTGACCGGGCGATGCGCACCGGCGGTGTAGTACTGGGTGATATAGACGAAGGCGATGCTCGTGGCCAGGCCGACGACGCCGCAGCCAAAGAACCACACCCAGGCGGGGATACCGCTGGCGCCGTTCACCGTGCCCGTCTGCATCATCACGTTGGTCACGATGAGCAGGCCCACCGCGGACAGGGCGGTCGTCACCCAGTAGCCGCGGTTCAGCATGTTCATGGGGTCCTCATCCTCGCGGCCGCGGACGAAGAAGATCGAGACGATGGTGGCCAGCAGGCCGAAGCCGCGGACGACGAGCGGGAAGAAGATCCACGACTCGGGGTTGGGCCAGCCGGCGGCCTGGGCGATGCCGTAGACGGCGACGCCAAGGATCATAGCCCCGATGTTCTCGGCCGCCGTCGACTCGAAGAGGTCCGCGCCGCGGCCGGCGCAGTCGCCGACGTTGTCGCCCACCAGGTCGGCGATCACCGCCGCGTTGCGCGGGTCGTCCTCCGGGATGCCCTTCTCCACCTTGCCCACGAGGTCGGAGCCGACGTCGGCGGCCTTGGTGTAGATCCCGCCGCCCAGCTGGGCGAACAGGGCCACGAACGAGGCGCCGAAGCCGTAGCCGACGATGAGGAACGGGGCCTGCGACGGCTTGTCCAACCCACCGAAGAGCACGAACATCGACCACACGCCGAGCAGCGACAGGGCGACCACGAGGAAGCCGGAGACGGCGCCGCCGCGCATCGCGACCTGCACCGCCGTGACGAGGCTGGACCGGGCGGCCGCGGCCGTGCGGACGTTGGACTTGACGCTGATGAACATGCCGATGATGCCGGAGGCCATCGAGCAGGCCGCGCCGACCAGGAAGGCGATGCCGGTGCGCACGCCCAGGTCCAGGCCGTAGATGTCGGTGTCCGCGACCGCCTTGCCTTCGACCAGGCTGATCACGATCGCCACGACCACCGCTACGACGAGCGCGAGGATGGCGATCGTCGTGTATTGGCGGCGGATGAACGCGACGGCGCCCTCGTAGATGGTGCCCGCCACGTCCTGCATCGCCTGGGTGCCCTGATCACGCGACAGCACGTCACGGGCCAGGTAGATGGCGAAGAGGACCGCGGCGATGCCCGCGATCGGGATGATCCATTGGATCGCGGATGCGAGCTGCACCGTGGAGCGCCTCCTGTGTCGACCGTTGCAGGGAGGGCCGATGCGGGCACCGGCCGAACTTGGGATCCGTCAGGGTCCGTCGGGCTGCCGGGCCGCGTCCCTCATGCGGCCACACGCACCACGCAGACAAGCAACGAGACCCCCGACGGGGGCCTCGCACACCGGCCGGAGTGTAGCAACGCCGCACGGCCACGGTCAAACGCGGCGGGGGTCCCCGCAGGCCGTGCGATGCCTCAGCCGCGTCGCGATGGTGGGGCGTCGTGGCCCGGCGCCGGCCCAGGCGGGCCGGCCGCCGGCAGCGGTCGCCCGAGCAGGTAGCCCTGCCCCAGCTCGATGCCGAGGCCGCGGAGCGTGTCGCGCTCGGCGGCCGTCTCGATCCCCTCGGCGATGATCCGGCAGCCGGACGACCGGGCGAAGTGCCCGATGCCGACGACCATGGCCTGGCGCGCCTCGTCCCGATCGAGGCTCTCCACGAGCCAGCGGTCCAGCTTCAGGAACGCCGGGCGCAGCTCCAGGATGTGGCGGAGGCTGGCGAAGCCGGCCCCGGTGTCGTCGACGGCGAGGTCGAAGCGGGGTCCGATCCGGTCGATCGCCTCGCGGAAGGCCGGGTAGTCGCTGATGACCTCGTGCTCGGTCACCTCCAGGACCACCCGCCGGCCGTGATGGCGGCTCAGGATCCCGCGCAGCATCGTGCCCTCAAGGACGAATTCGGGCGAGACGTTGACATCCAGCCACGCCCGCGGCGGCAGCCTCGCGGCGTCGGTGAGGGCCGCCTCCAGGGTCGCCGCCTCGAGCTTGAGACCCAGGCCCACGGTCGCAGCCTCCATGAACCGCACCGCGGGGTCGGCCCCGTCGGTGAAGCGCGTCAGTGCCTCGAAGCCGACGGTCACCTCGTCGTCGAGCTGGACGATCGGCTGGAAGACGGGATGGAAGGACTGGCGGTCGATGAGGGCCGTGATGGCCCGCCTGGCGCGCCCGAGTTCCGTTCGTTCCAGGACGCTTCGACCGATGAGGGCCCCGGCAAGGTCGGCGAACTCGACGAGCGACGGGAGCTCCTCCACCAGGGCGCCCTCGGCCACCGACACTTGGGAGTCGACGATGAGCAGCCCGATGAGGCGGTCGTCGTGGCGGATCGGCGCGTAGGCCGCCGCCTGCACGCCCAGGCCCTTGAGGAGCTGGTTGTAGGGATGCCACGGCCGGTTGACCCACGGCTCGATCCACGGACCCTCGCTCGCTCGCTCGCGCAGGTGCCGCCCCCGCTGGCGCGGCAGCGCGCGGATCAGCGGATGCGGGTCGCCCGCCACGACCGTCCCGATGGGCGTCGCGCGCCCGTCCAGCTCGAATAGGAACAGCTGCGCCTTGACCAGGTCGGGCAGGTTCATCACCTGCTCGCAGATGGCCTGCGCGGTGGCCTCCAGATCGTCCCCCCGATGGATCTCGCGGATCGTCTCGGCGATCAGGGCCCGCTGCCGGCTGAGGGTGGCCGAGCGACCCTCCAGCGCACGCGCCTGGGTGACGTCGCGCTTGCCGGCCACGTACCCGCTGATCGCGCCATGGGCGTCGCGGATGGGCGAGATGACGGCCGCCTCCGTGACGATCGAGCCGTCCTTGCGGCGGTTGACCAGGTCACCCGACCAGGGCCGGCCGCTCGTGAGCGTCGACCACATGGCTTCGTAGAACGCCGGCGACTGGGCGCCGCTCTTCAGGATCCGGGGGTTCTCGCCGACGACCTCGTCACGGGCATAGCCGGTGGCGCTCTCGAAGGCCGGGTTGACGTAGGTGATCCGTCCCTCGAGATCGGTGATCTCGATCGACTCGGTCGCCTGTTCGATGGCCGCGGCGAGCCGGTCGTGCTGCGCCTCCGCTCGCGCGTGCTCGGTCAGGTCAAGGCCGACGCCCCCGATGACGGTCCGCCCGTCCTCGGTCGGCAGCGGGAACTTCATGATGACGAACGTATGGGGGCCGTCGTCGAAGGGCCGGACCAGGGAGAACACGGGCACATCCGTGCCGCCGAGCGCGAGCGTGTCGATCTCGTGCATGCGCGCCGCGTTCTCCGGCGGCCAGATGTCGCTATCCGTCTTGCCGTACCACTCGGCTCCGAAACGCGCCCCGAGCGTGGCGAGGTAGTGGCGGTTGAGGTAGAGGTAGCGGCCGTCGGCGTCCTTGATGGAGGCGTTCCAGGGCGCTTCGTCCATCAGCTCGCGGAAGCGCTCGATGGCCGGGCCGATCGGCACCAGCGGGACGCCGGGCGGGACCTGACGCCGGCGCGGGATGCGGTCCCCCCCACCCCCGGAGCGTCCTGTCATCGGTGCATGGCCTGATCTGGTGCAGGGCGGCCGTCCCGCCGCCGTCCCGCTCGGTAGAGCGATCCACGCACCTTACTCCTTCGGCCCGGGATGTCTGCCAGCGAGAGGCGCCCGTATACTCCGCATCCTGTGGATAGACGCCAGTGGGGATGCCTCTTCGAGGTCCTCGAAACCCTTGTCCTCACGATCGTGATCTTCCTGCTCATCCAGAACTTCGTGGCTCAGCCCTACCAGGTCGAGCAGCAGAGCATGGAACACACGCTCGAGCCCGGGCAGTACGTGCTCGTGGATAAGCTCACGCCCCGCTTCAACGACTACCAGCGCGGCGACATCATCGTCTTCAACCCACCCGGCTCCGCGGCGTCCGATCCGACCCAGGTGCCGTTCATCAAGCGGATCATCGGCCTGCCCGGCGATCGCATCGACTTCCGCAACGGCGACGTCTTCGTCAACGGCGTGCAGCTGACCGAGCCGTACATCTACGACGGCCAGCCGACCCAGGCGGGGGCCATCGGCTCGACCGTCGTCGTGCCGGCCGGCGAATACTTCGGGATGGGTGACCATCGGGAGAACTCCACCGACTCGCGGGTCTTCGGGTTCATCCCGCGCAGCGACATCATCGGGCGGGCCTGGCTGCGCTACTGGCCCATCAACGACCTGGGCATCATCAGCACGCCCACGTACCCCGACGTGCCGCCGGCCGGCTCTGCATTCGATCCCATGGCCGGCCTGGCGATCCTGAGCTTCGGGCTGGCCGGCGCCGGCGTGGCCGGCGTTCGCGGCCTCCGTCTCCGCATCGGCTGACCGCTCGCCGATGCCGGTCGTGCCCGTCCTCGCGGCGATCGTGGCCATCGCCGGCGCCGTGGCGGCCATCCTGGCGACCGACTCGCGCCTCATGACAGCCGGCACCGCGACCGCCCTCGTGGCCGCGCCGTTCGTGGCCGACCCCCTGCCCCAGCCGCTCGGCCTGGGGGTTCGCCTCGTCGGCGCCGGGCTCGCCGCGTACCTCCTGTGGACGTCGATGCGGCAGGCGGCGCCGCTCCTTGGCCCGCTCCCGCTCGCCGGCCGCGGGGAAGCGGCGTTCGTGCTCGCCGCGGCCGCCATCGGGTTCCTGGCCGATGCGGTCACCTCGGAGGCGCTCGGGCCCACGGCCGCCCTCGCGGCCGGAGGGGCACTCCTCGTGGCGGGCCTGGACCTCCTGGCCTTCGGCGAGGACGGGCTGCGCCTCGGCAGCGGTGCGCTCCTCGCGCTGACCGGCGCCTCTCTCGTGCTCGCGGAGCTGGCCGGCACGCCCGGCGCGGGCCTGGAGGCCGGCGTCGCGGTCGCCACCGCGGCGGTCGCCGGGGCGGCGGCGTGGCTCAACGTGATGACGCTGGGTCCCCGCCGCGAGATGCGGCTGGCGGCCCGGCATGGCGACCTGCGCGACATCGGCTGAATCGACGACGCCGGTCCGCTGGTGACACTTGGCGCCTTCATCGCGGTGGCCGGCGTGGGAGCCGCGGCCTGGTGGGTGGTCGGCCGCTGGCCGCCGCTGCGAACCGTCATCGGCCTCGCGGCGCTGGCCGCGTGCGTCGTGCTGGCGCGGGCGATGCCCGCCGGTGGCCTGACCCTCTTCGGCGATGACGCGCTCCAGGCGACGGGCTTCCTGCGCCTCTGGCTGCTGAGCGGCTCGGCCGCTGCGCTGCTGCTGACGCTGCTCGCGGAGATCCTTGGCCGATCGTCGCGCCTCGCCCCAGCGGCGCTGGTCCTGCTGAGCGGCTCGGCCGCAGCGCTGGCCCTGACCGATGCCGCCGGCGCGCTGCTGCTGGTGGTGGCCACGACGACGCTCGTCGGCATGGTGGCCCTCAGCGACCGGCCGGGACGTCCGGGTCCGGAGATGGCCGGCGTCCTGCGGCTGCCCATCGCCGTCGCGGTGCTGGGGGTCCTGGGTATCGGCTGGGCCTCGGTCGGCGGCCTCGGCGAGCAGCCGACCACCGTCCTCGCCGCCTTCGCCCTGGTCGGCGCGGCGATGGTCCTTGGCACGGGCGCGGTGCCCTTCCACCTGCCGCTGGCCCGGCAGGGTGAGGCCGTGGCGCGTCCGCTGCTGCCGCTCATCCTGGGGTGGCTCCCGGCCGTCCTGGCTATCGTCCTCCTCGAGTGGTCGGCCGCCCGGCTGGTGCCCGTGGACCCGGACCTGGGGCTGGTGCGCGTAGCGGTCCTTGGGCTCGCGCTCCTGACGCTCGTGGCGGCGACCGTCGCGATGCTGCTGCAGGAGGACGTCGGCCACGTCGTGGCCTATGCCGGCCTGCAGGGCCTCGCCCTCGGGCTCCTGGGCTACGCCAGCCTCGACCCATCGGCGGGGGCGGGCGCCCGCCAGGTGCTGCTGCTGCTGCCCCTCTGGCTTGCGGCGCTCGTGGGCGTCTTGCTGGTCCTGGAGACGGTGGGCGGAGGCTCGGACCTCAAGGCGTTGAGCGGCTGGGTACGCCAGGCGCCGGTGACGGCCGTCGCCCTGGCCATCGCCGTGCTGGTCGCGATCGGGCTGCCCGCGTCGGCCGCCTTCGAGGCACGACGCTCCGTCGCCGACATCGCCCTGGGGTCGACGCTGGGCACGCTGGCCCTGCTCGCGGTGGTCGCCTCGGTGGCGGCATGGCTGCGGCTGGCATATGAGGGACTGCGGCCGACCGGGGCCGCGTGGGGTGCCGCCGAGCGACCGCACCTGGTGCTGCCGGCGGGCGGGACCGGCCTGGAGCGCGCGCGGCGACTGCTCGCCGCGAATCGCATCCCGATCGCAGCCCTGCTCGCCCTGGCGCTCGCCATCCTGCCGCTCGCAATGAGCGTGGGCTTCGGCCACCTCGACGCTGCCGCGGCGGGGCCGAACCCGGCCGCCAGCGTGCGCCCGGTGCCGCCGACACCCACGCCCGCTCCGACGATCACGCCCCAGCCGACGCCCTCCCCCACCCCCACCCCACCGAGCGGCTTCCCGCCGACCCCGACACCCGGACCCTCTGCCTCTCCCTCCCCGACCGCGACGACACCTGGCCCGTCGAGCCCGGTGCCGACCTCGTCGATCGGCGACTAGCCGGGCGTCGGGGCGCGCGAGGCGCCCGGCCCGGCGGGGGGTTCTCCCGCGGGTGGCCCTCCCGGCGTTTGCATGCAGCGGTCACAGCGACGGAGGAGCACCCTCCCGGCCGTCGCTTCGATCGCTGGACGCAAGGGATGGCGGAGGAAGGGGCGTTTTGACGGCCCTCAGGCCCGTTGCTCCGTCGCTGTCGACGCTGGATGCAAACCCTTGTGTGCCGACGGCCGCGGGGGTGCCCCGCCGTGCGGGTGGTCAGCCCTCGTCGGGGGCGTTGACCCAGCGGTCGATGTCGCGGTCATAGGGCAGGAGCTCCTCGGGCCGGAACCAGAGGGTGAGCTCCTGGGTGGCCGTCTCCGGGCCGTCCGAGGCATGGACCAGGTTCTGCGCGGTCTCCAGCGCGAAGTCGCCGCGGATCGTGCCGGGAGCGGCCTGCGCGGGGCGGGTCGCGCCGTTGATGGTGCGCACGATGGCGATCGCGTCGGGGCCTTGGAGGGCGGCCGCGACGAGCGGCCCGGTCGTGATGAACGCGACGAGACCGGCGAAGAACGGTTTGTCGCGGTGCACGGCGTAGTGGGCTTCGGCCATCGCCCGGTCGATATGGACGAGCTTGAGGCCGATGATCTTGAGCCCGCGCTCCTCGTACCGCGACAGGACGCGGCCGACGAGCTGGCGCTGCACGCCATCGGGCTTGATGAGCACGAGGGTTCGTTCGATCACGTGGTTTCCTCTCGTGGAGCCACGTCCATGAGGGCGCGGCGAGATCCCTGGAACGCGGCCGACGCCTCGGTCGTCCGGCCAAGGAGCCGGAGGGCGTCACCGCGGACGAGCTGAAGGGCGGCCGCCGCGGGCCCGGTCGGCCCGGTCGGCCCGGCCGCGGCGAGCCCACGCTCGGCGAGCGACAGGGTCATCGCGGCGAGGGCGGGTTCCTCGCGCAGGACCACGCCAAGGAGGCCGGCGGCGGCCAGCGGGTCTCCCCGGCCCAGGGCGGCTTCAGCGGCGGCGAGGTCGTCGCTGGGGCGGGCTGCGGTCGCGGCGCCGCGCGCGGCGGGTGGCGCGGCAGGGGCAACGAGTGCAGGTGCCGCAACGGCCACAGGGGCCAGTGCCGGACCAGAGACCGCCGCGCCCCCGGTCGTCAGGGCGGCGATCGCGAGTGAGGTGTCGCTCTCGCGACGGCCGGGCCAGGCGCTGGAGCGGGGATGACCGGCGAAGACACGGTCCAGCGTCGCGCCGTCCACGTCGGCGCGCGCGAGGACGCGCTGGGCGAGCCTTCGCGCATCGCGGTGGTCGCCGGCGGCGGCGAGCGACTCGATGATCACGACCTCGGCCAGCACCTGGTCGCCGCCCTGGTCCAGGTGGGCCCGCGCGGCCTCGGCCGCCCCGCTCAGGTCGCCGCCCCGCCATCGGGCCTCGGCCAGGTCGGCCAGGGCCGGGGCGCCGAGCTCGCCGTGGCCGGCCAGTGTCTCCAGCTCGACACGAGCGAGGGCCGGCAGCCCGGTCCGCAGGTGCAGGTGCGCCATGCGCGTGGTGACGGCGGCCTCGTTCATGGCAGGTGGAGGGCCGGTTCGAGGTCGGGCGCCTTCGTGCCGCGCGGGGCGACCACGGCGAGGCACAGGCCGGCGTCCTGGAAGAGGCGGCCGGCCAGCGCCTGGATGTCATCGGCGGAGACCGCCTCCAGCGCGGCGAGCGCCTCGTCAAGCGTCAGCACACGTTCGTGGAGCGCTTCCTGCACGCCGAGCCATGAGACCAGATGGCGGCCCTCCTCCAGGCGGAGCTCCAGGTGCCCGGCCGCGAAGCGCTTGGCCTTCTCCAGCTCGGCGGCGGGGACCGGCTCTTCGCGCATCCGGGACAGCTCGGCGACGATCGCGCGGGTGGCTTGGCCGAGGACGTCGGGGTCCACCCCGGCGTAGATCTGGAGCGTGCCGCAATCGGCGTAGTCGGCCTGGAAGCTGTGGACGTCGTATGCCAGGCCGGCGTCCTCGCGCAGGTTCAGGAAGAGACGGCTGCTCGATCCGTCGCCGAGGACGGTATTGAGCACTTCGAGCGTCCACGTGTCGGGGTGGTCGCGCCGCAGGGCCGGCACGCCGAGCACGAGGTGTGCCTGCTGCCCCTCCCGTTCGTCGAGCCGGACCCGGGGGCCGACCGGGCCCGATGGCGCCGGGACCCAGCCCGGGACGGGCCCCTTGCCGCGCCCGAACGCCTCCGCGACCAGGCCCACCGCCTCGTCGTGGCCCATGTCGGCGGCCACGGCCACGATCGTGTTGGCCGGCCGGTAGCTGGAGGCCCAGAACGAGCGGATCTCATCGCCGCTCAGGCTGCGCACCGTGGTCTCGTCGCCGGCGATCTCGCGGCCCAGGCTGGTGTCGCCGAAGAACTGCTCGTCGAAGACGTTGAAGACGTACTGGCTGGCGTCGTCGTGGTACGAGCGGATCTCCTCCACGATGACGTCCCGCTCGCGATCGATCTCCTCGTCCCGCAGCAGCGGCCGGACGATCAGCTCGCCCAGCATCTGGACGCCACGTTGCGCCTCGCGCAGGGGCAGGCGAGCCCAGTAGACCGTCGACTCACGGTCGGTCGCGGCGTTGCTCGAGCCACCCACGCCCTCGATCGCCTCGGACACGGCGCGCGTGCTGGGGAAGGCGGCCGTGCCCCTGAAGGTGAGGTGCTCCATGAAGTGGGCCACACCGGCCTGCTCACGTCGCTCCAGGCGGGATCCGGCCAGGACGTACGCGGCGACAGAGAACGCGTGCGAGCCGGGCAGGCGCGTCGTGATGACGCGCGGCCCGTCGGGCAACGCGGTCCGTTCGTACATCGCCGGGATGGTACAGGACTGGACCGGCGCCCCCGAAGGAGGCGCCGGCGCCCGTCGCGTTACTTGGGCAGGACGGACGAGATCCAGTCCTGCGCGAAGAAGATGACGAAGCCGGCCGAGACGAGCCACATGAGCCAGTGGACCTGGCCGGCCTTGCCGCGGACGACCTTGAGGAGGACCCAGGTGATGAAGCCCGCCCCGATGCCCACCGTGATGTCGTACGTGAGCGGCATCAGGACGATCGTCAGGAGCGCCGGCAGGCCATCCTCCAGGTCGGCCACGTTGATGTCCTTGACGAGGGTGAACATCAGATAGCCCACGAGCACGAGGGCGGGCGCCGTGGCCTGGGCAGGCACGATGCCAGCGATGGGCGACAAGAGGATGGCCAGCAGGAACAGCACGCCCGTGACCACCGCGGTGAGGCCGGTCTTGCCCCCCTCCGCCACGCCCGCGGCGCTTTCGATGTACGTCGTGTTGGAGCTGACGCCGGCCAGGCCGCCGGCGATCGCGGCGACGCTGTCGACGAAGAGGATGCGCCCCACGCCGGGCACCGAGCCGTCAGGCCGCGCCAGGCCCGCCTCGGCGGCGATGCCCGTCACGGTCCCCATCGTGTCGAAGAAGTCCGACAGCATGATGGCGAAGACGATGAGCACGGCCGACAGCGCGCCCAGCTTGGCGAAGGCCTGGAAGGGATCCTGCAGGCCCAGTCCGAGCGTGTCGAAGCTGACGGTAGCCGTGAGGCCGCTGGGGATCGTCGATACGCCGAGGACGAGTGCCACCACGGTCGTGACCAGGATGCTGATGATCAGGGCTGCCCGGACGTGGAGGGCCCACAGGGCGAACGTGATGACCAGCCCCAGCAGGAACACGAACTGCCCGATGGAGGTCGGGAAGGCCAGGCCCACGATCGGCGAGCCACCCTGCGGCGTCACGATGAGGCCGCCGTTGACGAAGCCGATGAACAGGATGAAGAGACCGATGCCGACCCCGATCGACTTCTTGAGGGCCAGTGGGACGGCGTTCATGATCGCTTCCCGGGCGCCAAGCACGACGAGGATCGTGATGGCCACGCCCTCGAGCACGATGACGCCCATCGCCCCGGCCGGGGTGAGGCCCTTGGCTGGCAGGCTGAACGCGACGAGGGCGTTGATGCCCAGGCCGGCGGCCAGCGCGAACGGGTAGTTCGCCACGAGGCCCATGCTGATGGTCATGATGCCGGCTACCAGCGCCGTGCCGGCGGCGACGGAGGCGGGGTCAAGACCCAGCGGTTTGGCGATGATGTTCGGGTTCAGGAAGATGATGTAAGACATGACCATGAAGGTGGTCAGCCCTGCGCGCACCTCCGTCCCGACGGTCGTGCCGCGTTCGGACAGCTTGAAGAATGACGCGATCGCGTCCACCGACGTCGTGCCCTCCTATCCCTCTCCTGCGCGGCCGGCGACCCATCCGCCGACTCGGCGCTCCCTCCGCTAGTGCGACTCCCCGGTCGGCGGTCCGCTCTCGGGCCCGCTCGGCGCATCTCCACTGTCGAGCCCGCTCAGCTCCATCTGGACGAAGCCGTCCGGCTGGAAGCGGAACGTCTGCTGGACCCCGGGCTCGCCCGCCATCGACGGCGCGAACTCGACGACGACCTTCTCGTCCCCCTGGACGAGCGTGTAGACCAGCAGCTGGTCGGGCCGAGTCTCGAACTCGAGATGCTCGAAGGAATCCACGTTGAGGCAGATGGAGAGGGGCGTGAAGAAGGTGGAGATCTCAGGATGATCGGAGACGATGCGCTCGACCCACCCGGTGCCGTGGGCGATAAGGGCCTGACCGCGGTAGTAGCGGTAGCCCACCGTCTGGCGCAGCAGCGGCCGCAGGAGGTTGTGGATATCGGTTCGACTCGAGACCAGGCCGCTGTTGACGAAGAACTTGGCAGGCTGGTCGAGCGACACGCTACTCCTCAGCGGGGCGCGGACACCGGATCGGGGAACCCCACGATGGTAGCCCAGGGCGGCTGACCGGACAAGGCGTCCGCGTATCATCCGGGGCATGCTCCTGGCCGTCGATGCGGGCAACACGAACCTGACGCTGGCGCTCGCCACGGACGGTGATCCCGCCTCGCTCGGGCGCCTGCGGCGGGCCGGCAGCCGGCGCGACGTGACCGCCGACGAGCTGGAGGCGTCGCTCGACGGGCTGCTGCGGCTCGACGGCCACGACCTGACGGACGTGCAGGCCATCATGGCCGCCTCGGTCGTGCCCGCCTACTCGGCCGCGCTCGAGGCCATCGCCTCCCGCCGGGGCATCCCCATCCTCCACGCGAGCGCCGCCACGGTGCCCATCGGCGTGCGCCTCGACCGGCCGGATGACGCCGGTGCCGACCGCCTGGTCAATGCCTATGCCGTGGGCCGGCTCTACGGGCGGCCCGCCATCGTCCTCGACTTCGGCACGGCCACGACCCTCGACGTCGTCGGCCCCGACGGCACGTACATCGGCGGCTCGATCGCGCCTGGGCTGGAGCTGGGCATGGAGGCCCTCGCCACGCGCACCGCGCGCCTGCCGCGCATCGAGCTGCGGCGGCCCGAGCGAGCCATCGGCCGCGACACCGTCAGCGCCATGCAGGCGGGCACGGTGCTGGGCTACCTGGGCCTGACGCGCGAACTGCTGGCCCGGACGCGCGACGAGCTGGTCGCCGAGTTCGGGGAGCAGCCCATCCACATCGTGCTCACGGGCGGGCTGGCGAACGCGCCGTGGGTCGAGGGGCTGGAGGACATCGAGGCGATCGATCCGGCGCTGACGCTCAAGGGCCTGGTGCTGCTGTTCGCCGAGGTCGGCACGGAACGCCGCCGGACACCGTGACGGGGCGTGAGGCCGGGGGCCGAGCGAGGGCCGCCCTCCCGCTGGAGGGGCGTTTCATCGTGCTGGGCGTGACGGGCTCGATCGCCGCCTACAAGGCGGCCGAGGTGGCGCGCGCGCTCCAGGCCGCCGGGGCGGAGGTGCAGGCCGCCATGACGTCGAGCGCGACCCACTTCCTGGGGCCGCTCACACTCGCTGCGCTGACCCGCCGCCAGGTGCTGCAGGACCCGCTCGAGCTGTTGCCCGACGAGCGCATCGCGCACATCGTGGCCGCCGATGCGGCCGACGCCATCCTCGTCGCGCCGGCCACGGCCCACTGGCTGGCGGCCATGGCCAACGGCCTGGCCGGTGACGCCATCACGGCCACGTGCCTGGCCAGCGCCGCGCCCGTGATCGTGGCCCCGGCCATGGACGGCGAGATGTACCGCCACCCGGCCACGCGTGGCAACATCGCCACGCTCCAGGGCTTCGGCTACACCGTCGTCGAGCCGGAGATGGGGGCGCTCGCCTCGGGTCAGACCGGGCAGGGCCGTCTGGCTGAGACGTCGCACCTCGTGGCCGCGGTCGTCGCCGCCACGGCCGGCCGGGCGGTGCGTGCCCCGGATGCCGCGTCGCGCCCACCTCTGCGCCCCGCCCAGCACGAGCCGGACCTGGAGGGACGCCGGGTGCTGGTGACCGCCGGCGGCACGGCCGAACCGATCGATCCGGTGCGCTACATCGGCAACCGCTCCACGGGCCGCATGGGCGTCGCGGTCGCCGAGGCGGCCCTGGCCCGCGGCGCGGCCGTGACGCTCATCGCCGGGCACACGAGCATCGACCTGCCGCGCGACGCCACCGTGGTGGCGGCCGAGACGACGGCGGCGATGGAAGCGGCCGTGCTTGAGGCGCTGCCGGGCTGCGACGTCCTCGTCATGGCCGCCGCCGTGGCCGATTTCCGGCCGCGATCCAACTCGGCGACCAAGCTGACCCGCGACGCAGGCCTGACGCTGGAGCTGGAGCCGACGGACGACATCCTGGCCGCCGCATCCGGCCTGGCCCATGAGCGCCCTCGGCCCCGGCCCGTCATCGTCGGCTTCGCGGCGGAGACCGGCTCGCTGGACCGGGTCGCCGGGAAGGCTGCCCGCAAGCGGGTCGACTTGATGGTGGCCAACGATGTCACCGAGGATGGCTCAGGCTTCGGCACGCCGACCAACCGCGTCACGCTCGTGACGCCGGGCGAGGCGCCCGAACCCTGGCCGCTGCTGACCAAGCGCGAGGTCGCCGACCGGCTGCTCGACCGGGTCGTGGCGCTGCTGGAGACGCGCCCCCGGCGCTGACCGTGGCGTCTCGGCGCGGCAGCCGGCGATCAGTGGGTCGGCAGCGGCTCCGAGAACGCGCCCAGGATGCGCTCCACGTCGAGGTGCTGGGCCACGAGGGCCTTGATCAGCTCGATCTTGTCGCGGTCGTCGGGGTGCGTCTTGACCAGCAGGTCGTGGACCTCGGACGCCGCGTCGTAGGTGTCCTCGGGGACGGCGTACATGAACAGGTCGGCGTGCCGCGCGCTGGCGATGACGTCCGGGCTGGGCAGGTAGCCGCCGGTCAGCACGACGCCGGCCATGGCCGAGCTGCGGAGGGCGGGATCCCGGTTGGCCGACCGGCGCGGCAGCTTGCCTGAGCGGACCGCGGCCACGGTCGCCCGCAGCACGTCGACGCGGTCGCCCGGCACGATCAGCAGGCTGCCCGGGCCCAGCCGCTCCATGACGTGCTCGGCCTGCATCGCCCCGATGGCCACGTGCTCGATGACCCGCCCCAGGTCGGGCCCCGGGTGGAGCAGCTGGCCGGCGAGCTGCTCAGTGAGCATGGAGAGAGTCGGGTTCGACAGGAGCGGCCGGTAGGGCAGGACGCCCAGCAGCTCGATCCCGTGGCGGGCCAGGCCACGCTCGAGCACGTCGGCCAGGCTGGGGTGGCTGTCGAGGTCGACCTTGTTGACCACCGCGCCGACGACATCCACGCCATGGCGCTGGAAGAGGGCGTGGTTGAGCACGATCTCGTCGATCGGCCGGCCCACCCCGGCCTCGCTGACGATGATGGCCCGCGCCCCGAGCATGGCCGCCACCTGCGCATTCGACAGGTCGACGACCGAGCCCACCCCGGCGTGCCCCGTGCCCTCCACGAGGAGGACGTCACGGTCCCGCGCGACGCGGGCGTACGCCGCCTGGATGCGGGCCGGCAGGTCCTCCACCACGTCGCCGCCGATGTACGCCTTAGTGAAGCCGCGCGGGATGTGGACCGGGCTGAGGGCATCCAGCGCGTCGGGCAGGTCGAAGGCGCTCTTCACGAGGATGGCGTCCTCGTCGGCCGGCGTGCCGTCGACCATCGCGTACCGCTGGCCGACCGGCTTGATGAAGCCGGTGCGCAGCCCGCGCCCGAAGAGCGCCGCCAGGAGGCCGAGCGAGACGGTCGTCTTGCCGCGGTTCATGCCGGTCGCGGCGAGGTACAACTGGCGCATCGGCCAACACTACCCGCCGTCACGCCCCGGTGCGCACCGCGTCGCTCCCAAGCCCCTCGCGATGGCCCGGTCACTGGCCGTGGCGCCGCTGGGCCCGGTCACTGGGAGTGACTGATCCGGGCGGTCACGAGTCGCTGAGGTCGTCGCGGAACCTAGCGCGGCCGACCTGTCACTGACAGTGAACAGAATTGGGTCGAAAGCCCTTCCGGCGGGGCGACCGGGCCCGTTTGGGGCCTCTTCTGTCACTCACGGTGAACAAAAAGGGGTCGAATGGCGGGAGGACGAGGTGGCTCGGCCCGTTCCGGGTCATTTCGTTCGCTCAGAGTGACCGTCCGCCGCGGAGGGCGTCGCCGGCGCAGCCGTCGGGGCGCTTCGGCCACGGATCGTTCACTGGCAGTGACAGGCGCCGTCGAGGCCGCGACGGGATGGATCGTGGTCGCCGGGGAAACGAGCCCGCTACGTCCCGAATGCGCTCACGCCGAGCGCGTACGCGACCGCGACGACGAGCGCGGATGCGACGAACATGCCGGCGCACCCGGTGAGCAACGCGGCGATGCTGAGCCTCGTCGATGGCCCAGGGGCCTAGGTGCGCTCCCGGGGCGTGGCGCGGCGCTCGATGAGGGCGACCGCGTCCTTGAGGCGGGTGAGCACCTCCGCCTCGATGGTCTCGGTGTCGGTGTAGGGGCCCAGGCGCTCCAGGAGGTCGGCGATGAGGCCGTAGTAGACCTGTGCGTCGGCCAGGAAGAACTGCGGCTCGTTGTTGTAGCGCACGAGGGTGAGGCGTCCCTGGAGGACCCGGCGATCGTCCACGTGGGCGATCTGGGTGGCGAAGTTGTGGCCCTGGATGCCGTCAGGGTTGTTGAGGAAGTTCAGGGCGTTGTCGATGGCCAGGCCGAAGCGTGCGCGCCAGGCGACCAGCCGTTCGTGGATCTCCGGCGGGACGCGGACCTCCGCGACCTCGTCGAAGACGTCCGGCGCGACCGTCAGGAGGCCCACCAGGGTGCTGCCGGCGCGCGGCCCGAGCATGACCTGGAGGCTCCGTTCGAGGGTGAAGACCTCCGAGTCGAAGCGCGGGCTGGTGATGACGTCGGTCAGGAGATCCTCCACGTTGTCCAGCGCCCCTGGCTCGGCCATGGACGTGGCGAGGTGGAGGATCTCCTCCTTGAAGAGGAACTTCTCTTCGTGATCGAGCATCAGCGAAAGGCCGGCCTAGGGATAGAGGCCGCGCAGGGCGGTGGCAGAGGCGACGCGGTCGACGGCCAGCAGGTAGGCGCCGACGCGGTTGTTGACCTCGTTCGTCTGGGCCAGCCGCAGGACCTCATGGAAGGCCTTGACCATGATGACCTTGAGCTTGTCGTTGACGACTTCCTCGGTCCAGTGGTCGCGGTTGAGGTCCTGGACCCATTCGAAGTAGCTCACCGTGACGCCGCCGGCGTTGCACAGGATGTCGGGGATGAGGAAGATGCCGCGCTCGAACAGCCGCTCGTCGGCCTCCGGCGTGGTGGGCCCGTTGGCCGCCTCGGCCACGATGCGGGCCTTGACGTCATCGGCGTTCTTGGCCGTGATCTGGTTCTCCAGGGCGGCCGGGATGAGGATGTCGCACTCGGTGGCGAGGACGTCCATGTTGGAGACGTCGCGCGAGCCCGGGAAGCCCTGGACCGTGCCGTGCTCCTTCTTCCAGGCGATGACGCGCTCGATGTCGAGCCCCTCGGGGCGGGCGATGCCACCGGTCGAGTCGGACACGGCGACGATGCGCGAGCCCTCGGCGGCCATCAGCTGCGCGGCGATCGAGCCGGCGTTGCCGAAGCCCTGGATGGCGACCGTGCTCTTGCGCAGGTCCATGCCCAGGTGATCGGCCGCCTCGACGATGCAGTACACGGCGCCGCGGGCGGTCGCCTCGTTGCGACCCTCCGAGCCACCGAGGCTGATGGGCTTGCCGGTGACGACGCCCGGGACGGTGTACCCGACGTGCATCGAGTAGGTGTCCATGATCCAGGCCATCGTCTGGGCGTTCGTGTTGACGTCGGGGGCCGGGATGTCACGCTCGGGCCCGATGAGGACGCTGATCTCCGTCGCGAAGCGGCGGGTGAGGCCCTCCAGCTCCTTGAGCGACAGCTTCTTGGGGTCGACGATGACGCCGCCCTTGCCACCACCGTAGGGGATGCCCACCACGGCGCACTTCCAGGTCATCCACATCGAGAGGGCCTTGACCTCGTCGAGGGAAACGTCCTGGTGGTAGCGGATGCCACCCTTGGCCGGGCCGCGGCCCAGGTTGTGCTGGACGCGGAAGCCGGTGAAGACCTGCACGGAGCCATCGTCCATGTGGACGGGGAAGTGGACCGTGAGCTCGCGGCGAGGCTCACGCAGGACGCGGCGGAGGCCGGGGTCCAGGTTGAGCTTCTCGGCCGCGAGGTCGAACTGACGCTGGGCCACCTGCCACGGGTTGATCCGGGCGGCGACCTGCTCGGTAGTCATGGAAGTCGGACCCTCAAAACGCGAGCGCCGGGCCCCTGACGTTCGGGCGGGCCGACTCGCTTGACGACCGGGGCAGTCTACACCGGGCCTCCGGCCGCCCGGATGGGCCGAAGGTCACGTCAGGACGTGCGGTATAGACACACCGCGCCGTAGGCCCCGGGGCCCACGTGCGGCCCGATACTGGCCCCGATGACGGCCGTCGAGACGCGCTCCGAGGACAGGCCGCCGCGGGCCATCACCTCTTCGCGGAAGGCCTCGATGTCGGCCGTGCGGGCGTGCAGGATGGCCACCCGGTCGAGCGGCCGCGCCGTGATCAGCTCCAGCAGCCGCTCCCGGGCCTTGCTGCGAGTGCGGACGCGGTCGACGGTGTCCACGACCCCGTCCTTGATGGTGATGATCGGCTTGACCGCGAGCACCGAGCCGATGGCCGCCTGGGCCCCGCTGATGCGTCCGCCGCGGCGCAGGTACTCGAGCGTCTCCAGGGCGACGTAAAAGCCCAGGTCGCCCACACGCGCGAGCGTCCGCTCGGCGATCGCGGCGGCGGGTTCGCCGGCGTCGCGCAGGGCGGCCGCGACCTGCAGCAGCAGGCCCTCCCCCATCGACGCGCACTCACTGTCGATGACGTGGATCTCCCGCGGCGCCAGCTGCTGGGCGGCGATCTGGGCGCTCTTGAGGGTGGCCGACAGCTTGCCCCCGACCGTGACGCAGATGATCGCCTCGGCACCGCCGTCGAAGCAGGCCTGGAAGGCGGCGAGGAAGTCGGCCGGGCTGCAGGCGGACGTCCGTGGCAACGGCGCGCCCGGGGTGGTCATGCGCTCCCAGAACGCCTCCGGAGGCACCTCGTCGGCGCGGATCTCCTCCTCGCCGAAGTAGACGAGCAGGGGCACGACCTTGGCGTCGAGGGACGCGGCAATGTCCGGTGGCAGGTCGGCGGCAGTGTCGGTGACGAGGGCGATGCGCTGCATGGGTCTCCTCAAACGCGCTCGAAGGCCATGGCCACCGAGCCGCCCCCGCCAAGGCAGAGGGTCGCCAGGCCGAAGCGCCCTTCCCGGCGCCGCAGCTCGTGGAGGAGCGTCGCGACGATCCGCGCCCCGCTGGCGCCGATGGGGTGGCCAAGCGCGATGGCGCCGCCGTTGACGTTGACGCGCGACCAGTCGAAGCCCAGCTCCCGGCCATCGGCGAGGACCTGCGCCGCGAACGCCTCGTTGATCTCGATGAGGTCGAATGCCTCGAGCGGCATCTCCACCCGGGCCAGCAGCCGGCGCACGCCCTGGACCGGCGCGAGGAAGAGCCAGCGCGGCGCGACCTCGGCCTGGGCGTAGCCGACGATCCGGGCGAGCGGCTGGAGGCCGAGGCGCTCCACCGCCCGTTCGCTGGCGACCACGGTGGCGGCCGCCCCGTCGGTGATCCCGGGGGCATTGCCGGCCGTGACGGTGCCCATCCCGTCCGGCGGGCCCTCATCGCCGGTCGGCAGGTCGAACGCCGGCTTGAGGCGGGCGAGCGCCTCCACGGAGGTGTCGCGCCGCGGTCCCTCATCGACGCTGAAAAGGACCTCCTCGCGGCCCTGGTGGACCGGCACCGGCACGATCTCGTCGGCGAATCGTCCGGCGTCGATGGCGGCGATGGCCTTCTGGTGGCTGGCCAGCGCGAACGCGTCCTGGTCGGCTCGGCTCACCCGGTCGTGCACCGCCACCCGCTCGGCGTGGGTGCCCATGTGGCAGCCCTCGATGGCGCACCAGAGGCCGTCGGCGACGGTGCTGTCGACCAGCTCGCCGGGGCCCAGGCGATAGCCGAAGCGGGCCTTTCGCAGCAGGTACGGCCCCTGATCCATGTTCTCCATGCCCCCCGCGACGGCCACCTCGGCGTCCCCGGCCCGGATCTCGGCGGCCGCCAGCATGATCGCCTTCAGTCCCGAGCCGCAGACGCGGTTGATGGTGGTGGCACTGGTCGTGTCGGCAAGCCCCGCCGCGAGAGCTGCCTGCCGTGCCGGGGCCTGGCCGGCGCCGCCCTGCAGCACCTGGCCCATGAGGACCTCATCGATCCCGTCACGCGCCACCCCGGCCCGCTCCACGGCGGCGTCGATGACGATCCCGCCGAGCGTCGTCGCCGGGACGTCAGCGAGGCTACCCCCGAAGCGGCCGATCGGCGTGCGGACGGCCGAGACGATGAAGATATCGCCGCTGGGCCCGGGCCCCGTCGAGTGGCCGCCGCTCATCGGCCGGGCTCGCGTTCCTGCCGGGGGTAGACGTAGAAGCCGCGGCCGGTCTTCTGGCCGAGATAACCCGCATCGACGAGCTGGCGCAGGACGGGTGGGGGCGCCATGTGGGGCGCGCCGAACCCGTCATGGAGCACCTCCATGACGTGGAGGCAGACGTCGAGGCCGATGAAGTCGGCCAGTTCCAGGGGGCCCATGGGGTGGCGCAGCCCGAGCCGGGCGCCGGTGTCGATGTCCTCGGCCGTGCCGACCCCTTCCTCGTACGCGCGCATCGCCTCGCCCAGCAGGGGCATCAGGATGCGGTTGACGAGGAAGCCGGGCCGGTCACGGCTGACGATGAGCTGCTTGCCGGTGGCCGCCGCCATGGCCCGGACGTGACGCGCGGTCGCTTCGCTGGTTTCGGCGCCCATCACCATCTCCACCAGCGGCATCACCGGCACCGGGCTGAAGAAGTGCGTGCCCACCACCTGCGGGCGACGGCGGGCGGACACGGCGGCGGCCAGCCGCGTGACCGAGATCGAGCTGGTGTTGGTGCCGATGATGGCCCGGGCCGGCAGGAGCGCGTCGAGCTCCGCGAGCAGGCCCCGCTTGACGGCCTCGTCCTCGAAGACGGCCTCGATGGCCAGCACGGCGGCGCCGGCTGCCTCCGCGAGGGACGCCGTGGTCTCCACCCGGGCGAGCTGGGCGGCCAATTCGGCGGCAGTGAGACGACCCTTGCTCACGGCCCGCTCGAGGTTGCCGGCGATGCGGGCGCGTCCCGCCTCGGCACGGGCCAGCTCGGGCTCGTAGAGCGCCACCCGGTGACCGGCCGCGGCAAGCACCTGGGCGATGCCGTGGCCCATCAGGCCCGCGCCACATACCACGACCGGGCCCGGTCCACGGGCGGGCCTGGTGCGGGCTGGACGCGTGGCAGCAGCAGGCATGGCGCTCAGCGTACCGCCAGCGCCGCCAGCAGACGATCCGCCGCCGCATACGGGTCCAGGCGATGGGCCGCGATGTCACGCACGGCTTCGTCGAGCGTCGGCGCCAGGGCCGGTTCGCGCAGCCGGTCCCGGAGACGTTCGGCGAGGACGCCGTCCAGCTGCACGCGGGCCCTGGCGAGGCGCGACGTGTCCGGGGCAGCCGGCACGCGACGCCGGTCGAGGGCGGCCAGCAGTTCGGGCACGCCCGCGCCGGTCGCGGCGGTCGTCAGGAGCACCTCCGGCCGCTTGGGCCGCGGGCGGCCGGCGGCAAGCGCGGCCCGATCCTGCTGGGCCCCGACCGTGAGCATCGCCCGCAGCTGGGCCGCCGCACGATGGGCGCCGGGCCGGTCGGCCTTGTTGACGACCACCACGTCGGCGACCTCGAGCAGGCCGGCCTTGATAGCCTGCACCTCGTCACCCATCTCCGGCGCCTGGACGACCACGGTGGTGTCGGCGATCGCCGCCACCTCCACCTCGCTCTGGCCCGTGCCCACCGTCTCGATGAAGATGAGGCCGAATCCAGCGGCGTCCAGGACGGCCGCGGCCCCGACCGTCGTCGGCGCCAGCCCGCCGGCGTGCCCGCGGGCGGCCATGGAGCGGATGAAGACGTCGCGGTCGCCGGCGTGCTGCTGCATCCGCACGCGGTCGCCCAGGATCGCGCCGCCGGTGATCGGCGAGGACGGGTCGATGGCGATGATGGCCACTGGCCGCCCGGCTGCCCGGGCCTCCGCCGTGAGCGCCGCCACGAGCGTGCTCTTGCCGGCGCCCGGCGCCCCGGTGACCCCGACCAGGTGGGCCGCCCCGGCCAGCGGGTAGAGGACCCGGAGCCCCTGCTCACCGGCCGCCGTGCGGTTCTCCACCTCGGTGAGGAGGCGGGCCAGGGCGCGTCGGTCGCCCGCGCGAGCGCGCTGGGCCAGCTCGGCCCCCGCGGCCGCCCCGGTCGGGCGGTCGGTCACGCGGCGTCGCGCCGGTGGACGTTGGCCCGCAGGAAGTCGGCCACCTCGCCGATCGTCGTGCCCGGGCCGAAGACCTCGGCCACCCCGGCCGCCTTGAGGGCCGGGATGTCGTCGTCGGGGATGATCCCGCCGGCCGTCACCAGCACGTCGTCGAGACCCTCCGCCCTGAGGCCGGACGTGATGCGTGGCAGGAGCGTCATGTGGGCGCCCGACAGGATCGACAGGCCGACCACGTCGACGTCCTCCTGGAGCGCCGCGGCGACGATCATCTCCGGCGTCTGGCGGAGGCCCGTGTAGATGACCTCGAAGCCTTCGTCGCGCAGGCCGCGCGCCAGGACCTTGGCGCCACGGTCGTGGCCGTCCAGGCCGGGTTTGGCGATGAGGACCTTCAGGGGCCGGTCAGCCATGGCCGCATCATAGCCGCGCTCACGGACACTTCGATGCTGCGCCGCCGCGGAAGCCGAGCGTCGTGTTGGAGACGGCCGGATACGGTGTCGGTCGAGCGCCGTCACTGCCAGTGAACGATCCGGGGCTGAAGAGCTCCGACGACTGCGCCCATGGCCTCTTCCGCGGCGAACCGTCACTCCCAGCTACCGAATAGGCCCCGAAGAGGCCTCGCGACCTCACCAGCCAGTCCCTCGACCCACATCTGGTCACTGGCAGCGACGGAACGCCGGCGGGGCAGGGCGACGACAGCCGCGTCAGGACGTGGCGAGCATCCCGTCACCGCGGATGAACGAGCCGAGGGGCTCCGACGACGCCGCCGCCCACGTCTCTCCGGCAGCCGGCGTCAGCCACGACGGAAGGCACGGCCTCCGGTGGCCAGGGCGAAGACGATGAACCAGTAGGCGACGGCAAAGACCAGGAAGAAGACGAGCCCACCGCGGGCGTCTTCGGCGCGCACGCTGCCGAGCAGCGCGAGCGTCGTCAACAACCCCGCGACAAGGGCCAGGACCAGGCCCAGGATCCGGGCCCACTGGCGTTTGGCGAGGATGCCGATCCCGGCCGCCAGCTCGCCCAGCCCGTAAAGCCCGACGATGACGCCGAGGACGACCAGCACGCCGCGGAGGAAGTCGACCACGTCCGATCCGTAGCCGGTCAGCGTGCCGTTGTTCACCGCGTCATCAAAGACCTGCCGTGCGATCGCCCCGACGGCCATCAAGCCGAGTCCGGCGAGCCCGACCAGCAGCCCGATGACGATGAGCAGGACGCCCGAGATCGCCACGATGATCGAGCTTTCGGGGGGTCCTGCCGGTGCCGCGGCCACCGCCCAGCCGGGTGCCGCTGGCGCCACGGCCGCCGGTGGGGCGGTCGGCGGGGCCTGGCCCAAGCCCGAGGTCGGCGCGGGCTGCGCGAGGGGAGGCGGCGGAGCTGCCGCAGGTTGGCCCCAGCCGGGCGGCGGGGCCTGCGGAGGCGTCGGTTGGGCCCACCCGCCCGACGGGATCGGCGGCGGCGCGGGCTGGCCCCAGGCGGCTGGCGCCGCCGGCGGCGGGGCACTAGGCGGACCGCCCCAGGCCACCCCGGGCGCAGCCCATCCAGGCGACTCAGGCCCGGGCGCCTCCGCGCCGGGCGCCGGGGCGGCCCCGGCACCCGCATCCGCGGGGGTCGAGGGTTGGTCAGCTGCTGGTTGTTCCGGCGGGGTTGCCCCCGAGGCGTCAGTCATGCGCTCACCTCCACGGGGAATCTAGCGTCAGCGGCGCGTCAGCGGACGGCGAAGATACGACCCAGCTCGTACGGCGGCGTGACCTCCAGCTGGTCGTACCGGCAGTCGCGAGGCAGGCGATCGGGACGCCAGCGGCGGAAGCTTGCCCCGTGGCGGAAGCGGTCGCCCTGCAGGTGCTCGTAGCCCACCTCGCAGACCCGCTCGACGCGGAGCGCCTCCCAGGACAGGTCCTTGTCGCGGTTCCAGCGGCTGACGTTGCCTGGCATCCGCTGGCCGGCCGCCGCGGCATCCTCCGCCCACGAGGCCCACTCGGCCCAGGGGTGCCCCTCCAGGGCGTGTTCCCGCAGCGGCGCCAGTTCCTGCACGAGGGCCGCGCGCTCGGCCATCGTGAAACTGGACGTCACGCCGACGTGGTGGAGCGTGCCCGCGTCGTCGTACAGGCCCAGCAGGAGCGACCCGATGAGACGGCCCGGGCCGTTCTTGTGCCACCGGAAGCCGGCCACGGCGCAGTCGGCCTCGCGGGCGTGCTTGATCTTGGCCATCGCCCGCTTGCCTGGCTGGTACGGCGCGTCGAGCGGCTTGGCCATCACGCCGTCCAGGCCCGCACCTTCGAAGCGGTGGAACCAGTCCTCCGCCACGGCCGGGTCGCGTGACGCGGGCGTGATGTGGAGCGGCGGACGGACATCACCCAGGGCCCCCTCCAGGCGGGCGCGTCGCTCGCCCTGGGGGACCGCGCGCAGATCGTCGTCGTCCAGGGCCAGGAGATCCCACGCCACGAACGACGACGGTGTGCGCTCGGCGAGCAGATTGACCCGCGACGCGGCGGGATGGAGGCGGAGCTGGAGGGCCTCGAAATCGAGCCCATGCGGGCCGGCGATGACGATCTCGCCGTCCACCACGCAGCGCTGGGGCAGGCCGGCCCGGAGTGCGACGGCGAGCTCGGGGAAGTACCGGTCGAGCGGGCGCAGGTCGCGGCTCTGCATCAGCAGCTCGTCCCCGTCACGGAAGACGAGGGCGCGGAAACCGTCCCATTTGGGCTCGTAGAGCCACCCCGGGCCGGTCGGGATGGCCGGCAGCGGCTTCGACAGCATCGGCTCGAGCGGGGGCTGGACGGGCAGGCGCATCGGTCGCTCCTCGTGGTGCGTGGCCAGCGTAAGCCCTTCGGTCGGCCCGGTGCGACTGCGGCGATGCTAGGCTCGGGGGAATGCCCCTGCCCGAGACGTTCCGCGGCGACCCCTATGCCGTGCTCGATGTGTCGCCCTCGTCGACCGACGCGGCCATCAAGCGCCGCTGGCGGGAGCTGGCCAACGAGCACCACCCCGACCGGGCGCGCGGTGACGAGGCGGCCACCGCGACACTCACGCGGCGCATGGCCCGTATCAACGCGGCCTACGAACTCCTCCGCGACAAGGGGCGCCGCGCCCGCTACGACCTGCTCCACGGGACCCGAGGTGCCCACGGCACCTGGGCGCCGCCGGAAGGCGGCCGCGAGGTCCCGGTCGGGCCACCGCCGCCGCGCCCTGGGCGGCCGGTCACAGCCCGTTTCGACACGAGCGAGCACCTCCGGCCGCGCAACGCCACCACCAGCCGCGGCCCGTCCCCGCTCAACGGCCACCGGCCGCGCAGCGCACGTGAGCGGGCCCAGGCGCCCGAGCCGCTCCGCGCCAGCGATCCCAACGGACCGGTCCGTCGCCGGCGCCAGGGCGTCCGCTCGCGCCGGCCGACGCTCGCCGAGGCGAAGGAGATGGCGCTCGAATTCGGCAAGTTCCGCGGCCACACGCTCGGCCAGGTGGCCGACTTCGAGCCGACCTATATCGATTGGATCGCCGGCACGATCACTCGCGACCGCGAGCTCGTGATGGGCGCCCGCGTCCTCCAGGAGGACCTCGACGAGCGGGGCGTGGTCCGCCGGGCGCGCCCCATCACCCCGCCCTTCGGCCGCTCGGTCACCGACCTGACATAGGACGAGACCCCGGTCAGGGTGACCGGGGTCTCGTGATCGATCGCGGTTCGATGATTGCCGCCGTCCCGCTCGTTCGGCCGGCCCGGATGGCCGGTTGAGCCTGTTACTCGACCCGTTGCCTGGGTCCGGCGTCCTCCATGCACCTCGTTGCCGAGGTCCCTGAAACGCGGAGGTCGCATCCGTTCCCTGGCCCGGTCGTCGACGCCTCGGGTGCGCATCCGGCACTTGAGCGCGACGGCACGAGGCCACCGTAGGCCTCCCCACGGCGGGCGGCAATGGGGTGTGGGTACCCGGACCCGCCGTACCAAGGTCGATGGCGTGAACGCACCGTTCGCCCACCAGCCCGGTGCAGCCCGCCACCGAGGGCCGCGCGACGCGCGGGCGGGAAGGGCATCGCCGCGTCCTGTCGCTGGGCGGTCCAACGGACGAAGGAGGCGCCCATCGTCTGTCGTTCGTGGCGCCCCGCGGCACGGCTGGCGGACGAGGGCCGCGCAGCGCGTTTGCGGCGGGTGACCGCCGCTGGTCGCGCCGCTACGCGGCAAGCGGGATCACGGCAGCGCTGGGGGGCCTGGCGCCCGGGCCGGCCAGTGGACCCTAGCTGGCGGCCGGCAGGCTCGTCGCGCCGGATCCCAGGAGCGCCTCCAGATCCTCGGCCGGCATCGGGCGCCCGAACAGATAGCCCTGCCCACGGTCGCAACCGACGGCCTGGAGCGCCGCCCGCGCGGCCGGTGTCTCGATGCCCTCGGCGACGACCTCGATGTTGAGGGCGTGGGCCAGGCGCACCACCGCCTCCACGATGGCCAGGTTGCGCTCGGTCTCGCGCCCGACCACGAAGGAGCGGTCGATCTTGAGCACCTCGACGGGCATCGTGCGTAGCGTGCTGAGCGACGAGAAGCCAGTGCCGAAGTCGTCGAGGGCGATGGCGACCCCCAGCCGGCGCAGGTTGCGCAGGGCCGTGCCGGCCCGTTCGGAGAGGTCGATGATCATCGACTCGGTGATCTCGAGGTGGAGGGCGCCGGGCGCCAGCCGGGTCTCCGCCAGGCTCCGCGCGACCCGCTCGGCGAGATCGGCCTGCTGGAGCTGGCGCACCGAGAGGTTGACGCTCAGGGTGAGCTCACGCGAGAACGGGTACTGCTCGCGCCAGGCATGGACCTGGCGAGCAGACGTGTCCAGGACCCACTGCCCGATGGGCAGGATGAGGCCGGTCTCCTCGGCGACCTGCACGAAGGCGCCGGGCAGCAGCAGCCCGCGCCGTGGATGCTGCCAGCGGACCAGAGCCTCGACGCCGACGAGCCGCCCGTCGACGAGGTTCACCTCGGGCTGGTAGTGGATCCGGAGCTCATCCCGCTCGAGCGCGTGGCGCAGGTCGCCTTCCAGCTCCAGCCGCTCCACAGCGCGGCTGTTCATGGCCTCGTCGTAGACCACGAAGTGGTCGCGGCCCTGGGCCTTCGCCCGGTTGAGGGCCACGTCGGCCTGACGCATCAGCTCACCGGCCTTCGTCACGCCCGGCGTGCCGAAGGCGATGCCCACGCTCGCGGTCACGAACAGCTCCTGGCCCTGGAGGTCGAAGGCCGCCCGCGTCGCCTCCACCAGGCGGCCGGCCACCCGCATGGCGTCACCGGGTGCGCGCAGGTCGTCGAGCAGGACGGTGAATTCGTCGCCGCCCAGTCGAGCGATCGTGTCACCGGGCCGGGCGACCGTCGCCAGGCGCCGCGCCAGCTGGATCAGCAGCTCGTCGCCCGCCACGTGGCCCAGGCTGTCGTTGACCACCTTGAAGTTGTCCACGTCCAGGAAGAGCACGGCCACCGACCCGAGCGCCCGCCGGCGACCCAGCGTCTGCTCGAGGCGGTCGCGGAAGAGGGTCCGGTTGGGCAGGCGGGTCAGTTCGTCGTGCAGGGTCTGGCGCGCCAGCTCCGATTCCAGGCGGCGACGATCGGTGACGTCGACCGCCAGCACGAGGCGCTGCGACTGCTCGCCGTCGTCGAGGGCGTGTGCGGTGAGCTCGACATCGATGGCCGATCCATCGCTCGTGCGGTGCCGGGCGAGGTACGGGCGGCCCATGCCCTCGGCCTCGATGCGGGCCAGGTCGTCGGTGTAGGTCGCGCCGTCGTCGGTCACCCAGATGTCCGCCAGCGAGCGGGCCAGGAACTCGTCGCGCTCGTAGCCATAGGCCCGCACGGCCGCATCATTGACCGCCAGGATGCGGTGGCTGGCCGGGTCGTGGACCCACATCGGCTGGGGGTTGTTCTCGAAGAGGAGGCGGTAGCGCCGCTCACTCGCGCCGAGGGCGGCGGCGGCGCGGGTCCGCTCCTCCACCTGCTCCTGCGAGGCGGCGTAGAGGCGGGCGTGTTCCAGCGCCAGGGATGCCAACTGGGCCAGGCGGCTGAGGCGCGCCAGGTCGTCGGCGGAGAACCGCCGCTCGGGATCCATGTGGCTCAGGCCGATCACCCCCACCACCTGGCCGCCCGAGGTGAGCGGCGCGCCCGCCAGGGCGTGGTAGCCCAGGTCGGCGTAGGCCGGGGCCCGGCCCGGGAACGTGCTGTAGTCGTCGACCGCGAACGGCTGGCCCGTCTCCCACACCCGCCCGGCAACGCCTTCGCCACGACGCAGGGGCACGCGCTCCTCGTCGGCGAAGACCCCGATGCCGATGACCACCCGCAGCTGCTGGCTCGCCTCGTCGAGCAGGTAGATGTACCCGTCGGGCGTATCCAGGAGGGCGGCCGCGCGGGTGACGATGGAGCGCAGGAGCCGGTCCGGCTCCAGGCCCGCCATGAGCTCGAGGGCGGTGTCGTTGAGCGCGGCAAGCTCCTCGCGCTGGCGTCGCGCCTCGTCCTCCGCCTCGTGGCGCGCGGTGAAGTCGCTGAAGGTCGAGACCACGCCCGTGATCCCGCCCCGGTCGTCGCGCAGCGGGCTGGCGTTGACGATCAGCCAGCGCCGGCTGCCGCCGGCCAGGTCGCGGTTGCCCAGGACCATCTCGCGCAGGGGCTCGCCCGTCGCCAGCACCCGGCACGCGGGGAGGTCCTGGACCTCGTATGGGCTGCCGTCCTCGTGCGTGATGTCCCAGCCGCCATCGCGCAGCCCGTGTCCCAGCAGCGCGCCGTCCGGGACGCCCATGAGGTGCCACGCAGCGCGATTGCCGTAGTGGAAGGTCGTATCGGGCGCCTGGACGGTGACGCCGACGGGCAGGTCGGCGATCAGGTCGGCGCGGCTCATGTCCGGGACGCGCAGGGACGACGTCGTCACCAGCGAAGTATCCGGGCTTCCCAGGGGCTCGGCCACGACCCGGCCGGCGGCCCGGCGCTGGGACGTCCGTACCGGTTACTAGCGGGTGCCGAACGCCTGGATCGCGGCCTGGATGGCCGAGTCGGTGGCCCCGGACGCCAGGACGGCGTTGACCTCACCCGGCTGCGCGGACGGCCAGAAGATGATCACCTGGAGCACGTCCTGGTTGTTGACCTGGATGCGGACGCCGGCGCGTCCGACGATGGTGACCGCCTGGGTCTGGATCTGGTTGACGTCCGTGGCGCTGGCGGCCCCGTTGGTGAAGGCGTCGGCCAGCATCGATGGGGTCAGGGACGGCGCCTCGTACTCCAGCAGGCTCACGCCGGTGCTGTCGGAGGTCGGGAACTGGGCGCCGGCGAAGTGGAGATCCGGGATGCCCGCCGCGACCAGGGTGCCGAGCGAGGTGGCAACGCAGAAGCGGCCGCTGTTGACCACGGCCGGGGTCGCCTGGGCGAGCGTGGTCGGCAGCTGGGACTCCAGGTCCGGGTAGTAGCCCGGGACCGGCGGCGCATCAACGCCGTTGCATGAGGCCGACGGATCGGGCGTCGGCACACTGGCCGAGCAGGCCCCGACGAGCACGACGGTCAGGATGGCCAGGCAGACCGCGAGGGCATGCGAGCGGGGGGCGAAGATCAGGTCACCTTCCAGCTGATGGGCCCGGTGAAACAGTGGTCCAGCAGGGCACACAGGCCCGGCGTCAGGTCCCACAGGCGGCCAGCGACGTAGGGCCCGCGATCGACCACGGGTGCCCGGATCGTATGGCCGTTCCAGCGGAACGTGACGAGCGTACCGCAGGGCAGCGTCCGGTGCGCCACGCCGACGAGTTGCTGGGTCATGGCTTCGCCGCATGCCGTGCGCTGGCCGTAGAAGCCGGGCCCGTACCAGCTGACCTGGGTGGTGTGCCAGGCGACCGACACACTCCCCACGGGCGGCTGTGTCAGGCCCGGCGGAGGGGTCGGCAGCTGGTCGGTGGCCGTCGTGCCGGCCACGCCGAAGGGTCCGTCGACGACCGGATCCGCAGGGGCGTCCGATGCGGTCGGCGACGCCTCTGCCGAGGACAGGCCCAGGTCGGCCACGGGCGTGAAGAGGGCGTCATCAAGCGGCACGTACGCGGTCGGCGCACGCGCCACGGTCACCGGATCGGGGACCAGCGCGCAGACGATGGCGAGGACCGCAGCCAACATGAAGGCCCGATGGCGTCGGGCCGGACTCATGCGCGCGGCCCTCACGGGCCGCCTCACAGGGAGGCGCCCGGGGGCGGAGGGCACGTCGCCACCCTACCACAGCCCACCAGACCTGACCGTTGGACACCCTTCCGCCACGCTCGCTCGAGGGTGCCGGGCAGACCGGAGGGCCGTGCTAGAGTCGCCCCGTGGACCGTCCCCCGGCGCCCGGGCGCCGACCGCGCTTCAGCACGATCAGCGATGTCGAAGTGGGCGCCGTGTACGACGCGGCCGACCTCGCCGGGCCGGGCAGCGGCGGGGGCGGACCGACGCTCGTGGACCACCAGGGGCGGAAGCTCGCCGTCGGGCGGTGGGACGACTTCGACGTGGCCCGGGACGTGGGCCGCCCCGGTGCGCCGCCCTTCACCCGCGGCGTCCACGCCGGCGGCTACCGGGCGCGCCTGTGGACGATGCGCATGTTCGCCGGCTTCGGCGCCGCCGAGGACACCAATGCCCGGTTCCGGCAGCTGCTGGACGCCGGCCAGACGGGTCTCTCGATCGCCTACGACATGCCCACGCTCTACGGCTATGACACGGACGATCCGGAGGCCCAGGGCGAATTCGGCACGTGCGGCGTGGCGGTCAGCTCACTGGCCGACATGGAGGTCCTGCTGGCGGGCCTGCCGCTGGACCGCATCAGCACGTCGATGACCATCAACAGCCCGGCCGCGCCGATCTGGGCCATGTACATCGCCGCCGCGGAGAAGGCCGGCGTGCCCCGGGCCGCGCTGGAGGGCACGCTCCAGAACGACATCCTCAAGGAGTTCGTGGCCCAGAAGGAGTTCCTCTTCCCGCCCGCGCCGTCGCTGCGGCTGGTCACCGACACCATCGAGTTCGGGACGCGTGAGCTGCCCCGCTGGAACACCATCTCGATCAGCGGCTATCACATCCGCGAGGCCGGCTCGACGGCGGTGCAGGAGCTGGCCTTCACCATCGCCGACGGGATGGCCTACGTGGAGGCGGCCCTGGCGCGGGGCATGCGCATCGACGACTTCGCCCCCCGCCTGTCGTTCTTCTTCAACAGCCACAGCGACTTCTTCGAGGAGATCGCCAAGTTCCGTGCCGCCCGGCGCATCTGGTGGAAGCTCGTCACGGAGCGCTACGCGGCGGAGAACGAGCGCTCGTCCTGGATGCGCTTCCACACCCAGACCGCCGGCGTGTCGCTCACCGCGCAGCAACCGCTCAACAACCTGACCCGGGTCGCCATCCAGGCCCTTGCCGCGGTGCTCGGCGGGACACAGTCGCTGCACACCGACGCCTACGACGAGGCATGGGCCGTGCCGTCCGCCGAGGCTGCCCTGCTGGCCTTGCGCCAGCAGCAGGTCATCGCGGCCGAGACGGGCGTGGCCAACACGGTCGACCCGCTTGGCGGCTCATGGTTCGTGGAGGCCCTGACCAACGAGACCGAGCGGGCCGTGTGGCGCTACCTCGACGAGATCGACCGTCTGGGCGGCATGGTGGCCGCCATCGCCGACGGCTACCCGCAGCGCGAGATCGCCGACGCCGCGTACCGCTACCAACGGGAGTTCGATGCCGGTGAGCGCGAGGTCGTGGGCGTCAACGCCTATGCGGATCCGGACGAGGTGCTGGCGATCCCCCTGCTGGAAGTCTCCGAGGCGTCGCGCGACGCACACCTGGCGCGCCTTGCCCGGACCCGGCGCGAGCGCGACCCCGAGCGGGTGGCCGCGACGCTGGCCCGGCTGCGCGACCTGGCCGCCCGGCCCGAGTCGTCGGAGGCCAACGTCATGCCGGCGCTGATCGACTGCGCGGCGGCTTACGTGACGCTGGGCGAGATGTGCGGCGTGTTCCGCGCCGTGTTCGGCGAGTACCGCGAACCCGTGGCGGTCTGACCGACGTGTATCGCGACGCCCTGGACTTCCTGGAAGAAGAGCGCGAAGCCTGGGCGCCGTTCGAGGCGCTCGCCGGGCTGAGCGACGCGCAGCTCGAAGCACCGACCGATCCCGCCGGCCCATGCCACGGCTGGACGGCGCGGGACCTGATGGGCCACCTGGCGAGCGGGCAGGAGTACCTCCTGGCGACGGCCAAGGAGTTGGCGGTGAACGATGCCAGCCCGACGCGCGAGCGGGTGGAGGCGGCGTGGGCGGCTGATCCCGACGGCTTCAACGCGGACTCCCTGGCGGAGTGGCGTGCCCTGCCGCTCGACGAGGTCCGCCGCCGGTTCACGACCGTGCCGGGCGAGCTGCGCGGGTATCTGACGGTCGTGCCCGAGACGCGATGGCTGAAGAACCCGCAGCGCCTGGCCACCTTCCTGGGCGACAGCACCGAGCACTACCAGGAGCACACCGCCGAGTTGGCGGCGATCCTGGCGCGGGCGAGCGAAGGCGCATGAGCGAACTCGCCGCGCTGCTCGGCAGCCTGGCCGACGAACGGTCCACGGCCGATCCACAGGCAGTGGAGCAGCACGACCTTGGCGGCACGGTCGAGTACCTCCGCCACGGCAAGCCGTTCGCCGCCGCGTCCGATCGCTCGGCCGAGTTCCGGCTGCGGCCCGACGTCGCCTCCGCCGCGGTGCGGACGCCCGATGTCGGCGCCTCCGACCGAGGGCCCGAGTGGGTCACCTTCAGCCCGCCGAGCCTCGACCGGTTCGCCCTGGACCGCCTCACCGCCTGGTTCGAGTTCGCCTGGCGGCACGCCACCGACTGACGGCGGGCGGTCACCCTGTCCGGCCGGCCGGGTCTGGACGGCCGGCTCCCGGTCACTCGCTGTGACCGTTGTCGGGCCCAACGGCTCGGTTGCAACGCACGTGAGCCCGTTCGACGGAGAACGGTCACTGCCCGTGACCGAAAGAGCCCGATGGAGCCCCGATCCCCGAGCCGCCCTCTGTTCGACCCTCATCTGGTCGCTGCCGGTGACCGAAGGGCGGCGAGGAGCTTCGTTGAGCACCGTCGGGCCGCAAACCCCCCGGATCGGTGACTCACAGTGACCGTGACGGCCCGGCGACGTTGGCGGCCCTGGTGACCGACCGCCTCGCGCCGGTCCCGGACACGAAGACGCCCCGGCCGGGTGGGTCGGGGCGTCGAGGGTGGGATCCGGTGATCGGCCGGCCGAGCCGGCGGCGGTCAGGCCTCGGTGGTGGCGAACTCGGTCAGGTTGAAGGCCTGCTCCATCTGGTCGAGCGGGCGGAAGCCGACGATGCCCTTGGGCTGCTCGCCGGGCTTGAAGTAGGCGATGGTGGGGATGGAGAGGATGTTGAAGGCCTGCGAAAGCTGGGGGTTGGCGTCCACGTCGACCTTGACGACGTCGACCTTGCCCTCGTACTTCGCGGCCAGCTTCTCCATCTCGGGGGCGACGAGGCGGCAGGGTCCGCACCAGGTGGCCCAGAAATCGACCACCACGGGCTTGTCGTTGTGCAGCACCAGTTCTTCGAAGTTCGCGTCCGTGGCGTGCTTGATCTCGGCCATCTGGCCAGTTCCTTTCTCTAGCGAGCGATCGCCTGGATGAGTCGATAGGCCTCGAGGACCCGGGGGTCGGCGAGGCGGTAGAAGACGTTATTGCCGTCCCGTCGCGAGACGACGAGGCCGGCATTGCGGAGGACCGTCAGGTGCTGGCTCATGTTCGGCACCTGGCAGGCGACGTCACGTGACAGGTCGCTGACCGACCGCTCCCCTGCGGCCAGCGTCTCGAGGACGCAGAGCCGTTTGGGGTCCGCCAGGGCCCGGGCCACCGCAGCTGAGTGCGTGCGGTCGAGCTCGGATGAGACGGTCGTGACTGTCACGCAGGAAGTCTCTCACTATTTGCGCAATCGCGCAAGTGGGTCTCGAAGGGGCCGCTACGCACTGGCACTCCGTACCGGGCGCTCGCTGATGTGATCACCCGTGACCCCTCGGCCTGTTAGAGCTGCATCCGGCATGCCCCGAGCGCCATCACCCACGTCGCGGGCCTGAGTCAGATCTGAGCATGTCTCCGCGCCCGCGCCCATGTGTCCATAGACGACTCCCGGTGGTGTTAGAGCAGGATCGACGGGGCGCCAATGACCGAGTGGCGGTCACTGCGCCGTGGCGTGAGCGTGGATCCGGGCGCGGGGACGGCCTAGTCCCGCCTTGGGGCCGAGATGCGGCAGCCGCACACGGCCCAATGCCACCCCCAGTCGTAGGTGGACAGATGGCAGGGCGGCGGGCGCCCGGGTGACCTAGGATGCGGCCATGCCCGATGCCAAGCCGATGGCGCTGGAGGGCCAGGGGCGCCTGCTCGCGGCTGGTGCGCCGGGCGTGGCTGGCCCCGTTCGGCTCACGCTCGACGAAGCCGGCTTCACCCTCAGCCGGCCGTCCGCACCTCCCCTGTCGGCGGCCTACCGCGACCTGGTCGCGATCGCCGTGCAGCCGGGCGCCGCGCTGCTCCAGCTGGGCGATGGACCGGACGCCGTCCGGGTCGTCCTGGAGCAGTTCGGCGACCGCCTGGGGACGGTGATCGGCGAGTTGCGCCAGCGGCGCGCCCGGCAACGCCTGAGCGATCGCCTGGTCCAGCTGTCGGACGATCCGCTGCGGGCGATCGAGTATCGCCGCGGCGACGAGCACGGGGTGGGCCTGCTGGCCATGCAGCCCTGGGCGCTCGAGCTGCTGCCGTTCGACGAGCGTCGGGCGATGCATCACGTGCGTCGCGCCGACATCGGGTCGGTCGAACGCGATCCCGCCGCGGGCAGCGTGCGCATCTCCGTGGGCGACGTGATCGAACCGGTCGGCGCGGCGCCGATCCTGGAGCTGCTCGGCCTGGGAGCGGCGGTCGCTCGCCAGGCGGCGGACGTGACGGCCCTGCGCGATGGCGCGTTCGTCGACGCGTCGACGCTCGTGGCCGGCCTCCTGCCTGATGCCCCGTTCGGGACGCGCCAGCGCCTGGGGCAGCGGCTGGTCGATGGGCGGCCGGCGCCATGGGGCGACCTGGGGGGCGACGCTGCCCTGCTCGAACCAGCCGTCCTGTCCGAGCCGACCTTCGCCGCCAGCTACCGCATCCTGCGCGCACGGGGCGGCACGGCGCCCGTGACGTGGTTCGCCATGGCCCCGACCAAGCCCGGCGGCGACGAGCGCAAGGCCTGGTTCCTGGTCGCGCTGCCGGGCAACCTGGTGGCCCTGGAGCTGGTCAGCGAGGGTGCCCACGCCACGTACTGTTTCCGCGTGGCGCCGCGCGCCGGCTACGACGGCCGCCCGCCGTCCGCCGGCGACTCGCGCCTCGACGTTGCCGTGCGCGCCATCTCGGCGGCGCTGATCGATGCCCGCTTCCTGCGTGAGCCGATGGCCCTGCCGGCCGACCAGCTGGCGGCCGCTCGCTACCTGCGCTATCGCCTCGCCCTGGCCGCCCTGCCCAGCCTGGCCGAGGCGCGACGCCGCTTCGTGGCGCGCCTGGTCCACACGGACGACGCCACCTGGACGGCCGCACTCGATGATCTCGTGGCCTGGCATGCGACGGCCCGCGACGAAACGGCGGAGTGGCCCGGCCGGGCGGCGCAAGAGGCCGCCGTCCTGGCCGCCGGCGGCGACGACGCAGATGCCACCGACGCCGACGATGGCGAAACCGCCCCGGCGGACGCCGGGACGCGGCCCGCCGACCCCGACCGACCAGCCCCGACCAGCTGAGGCAGAGGAGCGCGATGCCGACCTTCAAACATCCCTGTCCCCATTGCGGCAAGTGGATCGAGCGCGATGTCGCGGCGTGCCCCTATTGCGAGCGCCGCCGACCCGTTCGCACCTGGCCGCTGCCCCAACTGCCGTCGTGTCATCGACGACCCGGCGTGGATCAGCTGCCCCGCGTGTGGGACCTCACTGAAGCCGGCGGCAGCGACAGCGGCCGCATCGGCCGCGCCGGGCGCCACGACGAGCGCCGCGCCCGCGGCCCCACCTCAGGCAGCGGCCGCCGCGGCGCCGCCGGCCCCCACCGCGACCTGTTCCGGTTGTGGCGCGCCGCTGCCGGCCGGGGCCCGCTTCTGTACCGTCTGCGGGACGCTCGCGCCGGGCGTCTGACCGCTAGGCGGCGACGGGCTTGCCGCAGTTGCCGCAGAAGCGGACGCCGGGCGCCAGGTCCTGGCCGCACGAGGCGCACTTGGCCTGGCCGGTGGGCGTCCCGCAGTTGGAGCAGAACTTCTCCGAGCCGACCGGCTTGCCGCAGTTGGTGCAGACGGTGGTCTTGGCCGAGAGATCGCCCGAGAAGACCTGCTGGTTCTGCATCGCCTGCTGCATCTGACTGCGCTCGACCGAGGCGCGCTCGGCTTCCATCTCGGCGGCCAGCTTGGGGGCGTCGTCGACGCACAGGCCGCGGTCCTCGTTCCAGCATGTCTCGTCGACCCACTTGCTGTCACGAGGGCAGCGCTTGAAGAGCGGCATGATCTCGTTGGCCGCCTTCTTGAGCGCTTCGTCCCGCGCGCCGCGATCCATGAAGTCCTTGGCCCCGCGCGTGGCGCTCGATGCACCGAACAGGCCTCCGACCAGCTGGCTGGCGCCGCCGAGCAGGGAGCTGGCACTGCCGATGGCCGAGCGCTGGAACTCGCTCCGGTACCCACTGCCGCAGATGTCGCAGACGAACTCGAACTGGTAGCCGTTGTCGTCGGAGAGGTCACGGTAGTTGTTGGTGAACGGCGTGAACCCGGGCATGTTCAACCCCTGCTGGCCTGGTCGCCGGCGATCCGCCGGCTGGTGGCGGCCACCCAGGTCGGCCGCGCCCGCATCCTACACAGATGGCGGCCCGGCTGTCGGGGCCCGGGCCCGGGCCCGGGGGCGGCGGTCGACTACGGCGTGTCCAGGAGGCGGGCCACGCCGTCGGAAACGGAGGCCGGGCCGCCCAGCACCGTCATGGCGGTCGGCGAGAGGCGACGGAGCTCGGCGAGCGTCTCCGGTGGCACGCTGTCGGGGTTGGTGAGGAGCATCGGCACGCCCGCCAGGCCGGCCGCGACCGCCCCTGACAACGCGTCCGGGAACGCCGTCCCGGCGGCCAGGAAGACGCTGGGGGAGCCGCCCGGATACGCCCAGGCGCTCACCGCCGCTGCGGTGGCGTAGCGGTTCGCGCCGGCCAGGCGGGTCACCGGCACGCCAAGGAGGGCATGGATCTGGTCGGCGACCGCAGTCGACACGCTGGCCGTGCCTCCGGCCACGACGACGAGCGGCGGGGCCAGCCGCAGAAGCTCGGCTCGCGTGCTCGTCGGCAGGCTGGTGGGCGCGGTGAGCAGGACCGGCACGTGGAGGTGCCCCGCCACGGCGGCCACCGACAGGGCGTCGGCGAATGCCGCGCCGCTGGCCACGAAGACCTCCGGCACCGCGCCCCCGCCCGGGAACACGGCCGCGCTGACGGCGGCGGCCGTGGCGTAGCGGTCGGCACCGGCCAGCGGGGTCAGGGCCCCCGTGGTGTAGGTCCTGAGCTGGTCGCGAACGCCCTGCGAGATCGCCCCGAGGCCGCCGAGGACGGCGATGCGCTGGGGATGGAGTCGCGTCAGCTCGCTCGCGGTGGGGGGCGGGATGGCCGTGGTCGTCACCAGCAGGACCGGGCCGCCCTGGGTCGCGGCCGCGGGCGCCGCGGACAGCGCGTCGGGGAAGGCCAGCCCGCTGGCGATGTACACCACGGGCACGCCGGGCGCGAAGGTCGCCGCGCTGACGGCCGCGGCGGTGGCGTAGCGGTCGGCACCGAACAGGCGCGTCGTGGTGAGGTGTGGGACACCGCCGGGGAGGGCCAGCGGCCCGCCGGTGTAGTAGGCCGCGGCCTGGTGCTTGAGGTAGCCGCCGTCATCGTCGGCGCTGTAGGAGGCCGTCGTGTTGCCGTCGATGGGCGCCGGGTTCGTGACCCCGTCCCCGTCGGCGTCGCAGGCACAGGTCGTGCCGCCCGCCCCGCCGCCGAAGAGGAACGCGATGACGCCCGCGTTCGCGTAGGAGGCGAGGTGCGCCGCGGACGAGGCGCCAAGCAGCCACTCCGGCCGGTTGTCCTGGTAGTGGCCCCAGGTGTCGTCCATGGCCGCCATGACCTGGTTGCCCTCGGGGATCTGCCACGAGATCAGGCGCAGGCGGGTGCCGGTGGAGAAGTCGCCCAGGTAGCGGACGTGGTTGTCAAAATCATTCGAATCCCACCACGACGCGCCGCCATCGCCGTACTGGATCTGCTTGAACGCGGCGTCGCGATCGGAGAATTCGGTGAACGAGACGTCGAAGGCCGTGCCGAGCGAGCGATAGAAGGCGGTCGAGCGGGCCGCCAGGGCATCGATCTGGGCGCCGGTCCAGGTGGTCGATCCGGAGAAGGGGTCCTGGTCGGTGCCCCACCACGAGAGGTGGTAGCCGAGCAGCACGTTCGGCGCGTAGCGGTCCCGCAGCCGCACGACGGCCTGGGCGAAACCGGCCAGGTTGTTGGGCAGGCCGGCCAGCTCGGTGAGCCCGGTGGTCGAGACCTGCACCGGCACCAGCGTCGCGTCGTCCTTCGTGCCCGTCGACTGCTCCGCATAGCCCCACATGTCCGGTTCGACCTGGAGGACGACCGGGGTGGTGGCCGCGGCACGCTGCATGAAGGCCCGCATGTCCTTCCAGAAGGCGGTCATGGTGGCCGTGTCCCTCAGGTTGCCCAGGTCGCCGGCGTACTCGCCCTGGAGGTTGCCCGGCTTGGACTGGCGGAGCATGTAGTAGCTGAAGACCGGCACGATGCCGTGGGCCGCCGATTCGCTGACGTAGGTCGAGACGAACGTGCCGTTGGCGTTCCACGTCTGCCACCCGGCGCCGGTGTTGACGCCCCCGGCGAGGTACTGGTAGCGCAGCTGGAAGGGCGCCACCGACTGGAGGCTGGCGGCACCGCCAGGTCCGTCGGCCAGCCCCAGGGCCAGGTCCGCCAGGGGCCAGCCGGTCGGCAGGGCAGGCAGACCCGGGGTCGTGGCTGCCACCGGTGGGGCGGCGACCAGGCCGACCGGCGCAAGGACCAGCGCAGCCGCCACCAGGCCCAGGAGGCTGCGAAGCAGGGTGGGCTGGCGACCGGCGGGCACGACCCGCAGGCTGCGGGCAGGGAGTCGCCGAGTCAACCCGCCCGGTCGTCCCGCAGGGCCGGGACCATCGGCCTGCGATACTGGCCGGGATGGCCGACCCGACGACCCATGACGTCACGCTGGCCGACATCGAGGCGGCCGCGCGACTGCTGCGCGGACAGGTCCGTGTCACCCCGATGCTGACCTCGCGGACCGCGGCCGCCGTGGTGGCGCGGCGCACCGGCGTCCGGCTGGGGACCGGCGGCGTTGCGGGCCGCGCGATCGCCGGTGTGGACGACGACCAGCCACGGCTCTTCGTGAAGGCCGAGCACCTCCAGATCACCGGCTCCTTCAAGCCGCGCGGCGCGATCAACCGCGTCGCGGCGCTCACGCCGGATGAGCGCCGCCGCGGCGTCACCGCCGTGTCCGCCGGCAATCACGCTATGGCTGTGGCTCTCGCGGCCACACGAGCGGGCGTCAACGCGACGGTCGTGATGCACGCGGCCGCTTCGCCCACCAAGGTCGCGGCGGCTGCTGGCTACGGCGCCGAGGTCGTGCTCCATGGCGCCCACGTGGGGGAAACGTTCGAGCGCATGCACGAGCTGGAGGCCGAGCGCCACCTGACCTTCCTGCATCCCTTCGACGACCCCCTCGTGATCGCCGGCCAGGGCACGGTCGGCCTCGAGATCGCCGACCAGCTGCCCGAGGTCGATGTCGTCGTGGTCGGCATCGGCGGCGGGGGCCTCATCAGCGGGATCGCCTCGGCCCTCAAGCGGCGACGACCATCGGTGCGCATCTACGGCGTCGAACCCGAGCGCAGCAACGCGGTGACGCTGGGGCTCGCCGCCGGCCAGCCGGTGACGATCCAGCCCATCTCCATGGCCGACGGCCTGGGGGCTCCGTTCGCCGGCCTGTGGACGATCCCGATCATCGCCCGCTTCATCGAGGACGTGTTCCTCCTCGACGAGGCGACGATCGCGGCGGGCATGGCCTTCGCCCTGGAGCGGATGAAGCAGCTGCTGGAACCCGCGGGGGCGGCGGCGCTCGGCGCGCTGCTGACGGGCCGCATCCCGTTGCGCGAGGGCGAGACGGTCTGCGTCGTCGCCTCGGGTGGGAACGTCGACCTCGCGCGACTGCCCGACATGCTGGCCCTGGCGGCTCCCGTCGCCTAGCCTCCGGGGCGGCGGGCCGAGGGTGGCGTGCGCCCTGCGCCACCCCCTTGCATCCAGCGGCGACAGCGACGGAGGAAGGCTGCCCCGTCCGGCGTTGCTGTCGCCAGATGCAAGGGATGACGGCGGAAGCGCCCGAATCAGGCCTGTGCGCCTGCGTGCTCCGTCGGTGTCGCCGCCAGACGCAAACGCGAGCGGACGACGCATGCACTGGCGCGGACGTGGGTGTGGCGACGGACGGCCCGCCTGAAGACCGGTCGACATACAGGTCGACGCGATGAGGCCGGAAGGTGCGATCCGCGACGAGTCGACGTCCGGACCGTCCGTCGGCGGCACTGTGGCGGGGAGTGGTCGCGTCGTCGAGCCGTACCTTGGTCGTCGGTCGGGTCAGTGCCGCCTGTCACCGCCCACCGGTCACGCGGTCACTCGAGGCCCAGGTCGTCCATCCGGCCTTCGTCGAAGCCCACGTGGTGGGCCAGCTCGTGCTGGAGGGTCCGCCGTACCTCGGCCGCCAGCGCGCGGGGGTCCGGGTGGTCGGCCTCGAGCGGGATCCGGTAGAGCGTGATCTTGTTGGGGAAGGGCACCTCGTCCGCGCCCCACGCCACGAGCGGTGTGCCCTCGTACAGGCCGTAGAGCGTCTCGTCATCGGCCAGGTGCTGCTCGCGCCGCTGCTCACGCGTCGGTTCGTCGGCGATGACGATGGCGACGCGGTCGAGCAGCCGCCGGAGGGGTGGCGCCAGGCCGTCGATGGCCGCCTCGACGGCTTGTTCGAATGGATCGAGTGGCGTGTCATCGACCCCCGGCGCGGGCGCCCACTCCCCGGCGGCCCGGCGGTCGGGGTGGCGGCGTGCCTGCGTGCCACGGCGACGGATGGGCATGGCGGGAAGGAGCCTCCTGGAGCGTGAGCGGCCGTGCCGACGGCCCTGCCTATCCTATGCGGCGTGACCATGGACCACGACCGATCGCTGATGGCGGACCCCGCGGTCATCCCCGAGTCCTTCGTGGTCACGGTCGACACCGGCGAACGGCTGAACGTGCTGGACTGGGGCGGTCCGCCGGGGTCCGAACGGCCGGAGGTCGACCTGCCGGCCCTCGTGCTGGTCCACGGCCTTTCGGCCACCGGGTGGGTCTGGGCGCCGATCGCCCGAAGGCTCGTGAGCCGCACGCGGGTCGTCGCCCCCGACCTGCGCGGCCACGGCCTGTCCGAGTCTCCCCGGACCGGCTACGACCTGGAGTCCCTCGCCTACGACGTGCTGACAGTTGTCACCGCGATGGGCCTGGGGCCCGATGGTGACGGTCGGCCCGTCGTGGTCGCCGGCCATGGCTTCGGGGCGATGGTGGCCGGCACCGCGGCGACGCTCCGCCCGGCGACCGTGGCCGGGCTTGCCCTGATCGACGGGGGCTGGGAGGACATCGCCGAGGCGACCGGCATGGACGCCGACGAGATGCTGCGCAGCCTGGCCGACCCGCCCGAGGTGCTCGCCTCCATGGAGGCCTACCTGGCCGACCGCCGTGACTACGACCCTTCGACCTGGGACGCCGACCAGGAGCGCGCCGCGCGGGCCGCGGTCGACGAGAAGTACCAGGGCCGGGTGACGGCGGTCGTGCGGCGCTTCGCCCTGTCGGGCAGCGTGCGGGCGATGTTCGACTACCGGCCGGGCACCGTGCTCGGGGTCTACCCGGGTCCCCTGCTGGTGGCGGTCGCCGAGGCTGGTGGCGCGGACGACATGGCCGCTCGCGAGCGCCGCCTGGGCCTGGAGGACGAGCTGCGTGGGCGCGCAACGGCCGGGCTGCCCGCGGCGACCGTCCGGCGCTATCCGGGCGTCGGCCACAACCTCATGCGCTACCGGCCCGACGAACTGGCGATGGACCTGGAGGGGTTGCTGGAGGCGGCGGCTCGACCCTAGGGGTCCCAGCGGTGGAAAGCCGGGTGGTCCGGCCCGACCGCCGCGAAGGTGCCTCGGAAGGTGGCCGTCACCTCGTGACCGGCCACGATCTCGGCCTCCGCCACCGCCCGGCGGCCCTCGATGGACCGGACCCTGGCCCGCAGCCGGAGAGGTCGGTCGGTCGGCGTCGGGCGCAGCAGCTGGACCTCGTAGCTCGCGGTCACCGTGGCCGGCGGCTGATCCGCTCCAGTGGCCCGCATCAGAGCCAGGGTCGCCGCCCAGTTGGCGTGGCAGTCCAGGACCAGGCCGCAGATGCCGCCGTTCAGCACGCCCGCGAACGCCTCGAGGCGTGCCGCGGGCTGCCAGTCGGCGACGAGCTCATCCCCTGTCTCGAAGCTGCGCAGGTGGAGGCCGTCCGGGTTGGCCGGCCCGCAGCCATAGCACACCGAATGCGGCGCGTATCGCTCCTGCACGGGCAGTCGGTCGTCCATGGCCGGCGAGTCTAGCCCGGGCGGTACGATGGGCGCCATGGATCCCACGCCCCGAAGCCCCCGCGACCTGCCCGACCACGTGCACGCGCTCGTCGACGAGATCGAGACCGAGATCGGCGAGGACGGCGACGGGCAGGGACCGGTCGAGGAGGCCGTGCGCCGCATCCTCGAGGAGATCGGCGAGGATCCCGACCGGCAGGGCCTGCTGCGCACGCCCGAGCGGGTCCACCGCATGTACGGCGAGCTGACCGCCGGCTACCACGTCGACCCCGCGCGCCTCATCAACGGCGCCATCTTCGATATCGCCTACAGCGAGATGGTGATCGTCAAGGACATCCCCTTCTACTCGCTGTGCGAGCACCACCTGCTGCCGTTCTTCGGCACTGCCGCGGTGGCCTACATCCCGCGCGGCCGCGTCATCGGGTTATCGAAGATCCCGCGCATCGTGGAGATGTATGCGCGCCGCCTCCAGGTCCAGGAGCGGCTGACGCAGGAGATCGCCGAGTTCCTGCAGGAGCACCTGGCCCCGCAGGGCGTGGGCGTCGTCGTCGAGGCGACCCACCTGTGTGCCGTCATGCGCGGCGTCCGCAAGCCGGGCACGATCATGACGACCGCCTCGGTCCTTGGCCTCTTCCGCACGCGCGACCGGACCCGCGCCGAGTTCTACGCCCACCTGGCTCGCCCCGCGCCGACGCCCTGACCGCGGGCGCTCGCGTCCTATGGATCGTGACGATCCCGCCTACGGGGGTCAGCGTGAGTACACCCGACCGCTGCTCATGCTGTACGACCCCGTGGTCCTTGGCGCCCTCGCGAGGGTCGTCTGGCGGTGTCCGCCGAGCCGCCTGATCCAGGGATACCGGGAACACATCCGCGACCGCCACCTCGATGTCGGTCCCGGCACCGGCTACTTCCTCGAGCGATCCGGCCTGCCCGACGGCAGCCCGGTCACGATCCTGGACCCGAACGCCAACGTCCTCGATCACGCCACCCGGCGACTTCGCCGCCTGGACGTCACGGCGGTCGACGCCGATGTGCTCAAGCCGCTCCCCATCGGCGGACCGTTCGACTCGGCCGCGCTGCACCTCGTGATCCACTGCCTGCCCGGACCGCTTCCACGCAAGGCCGCGGCCGTGGCGCATGTCGCTGCCGTGCTGGCGCCCGACGGCGTGCTCTTCGGCGCGTCCGTCCTGGGAACCTCCGGACCGCACACCTGGCTGTCACGGCGGGTGCTCGACGCCTTCAACCGACGCCACGCGTTCGACAACCTGACCGACTCCGAGGAGGGGCTCCGGGACATCCTGGCGGCGTCGTTCGAACAGGTAGAGCTCGAGACCGTCGGCTCGATCGCCATCTTCGCCGCCACGAGCCCACGCTCGGGGGCTGAGCCGGGCCGAGGCGGCGGCGGCTGAGCGGGGCGCCACCTTAGGCGGCGCCTTAGCGCCCCCATTGCTACTACGAGCACAAGCCCGTTCGCTAAGCCCTCGCCGAGTCGCCCGACCGGCCGCCGGCGCCGCGCCTAAGGCCCATATGCGCCCATTTCACGAATGGGGGCGCTAGCAAAGGCCCTAAGCCGCGATCGGCACGTGGCTGCCGCGGCTTGGGCATCGGCCTTGTGCTCGGATCAACACTGGGGGTGATAACGGAGGGGCTAAGCGGCCTGGACGGAGCATCCCTTCCAGGCGATGTCGGCTGTGCTAGCGTCGCTGGCGAGGAGGTGGGGTACCCATGGACGTCCGAGTGGTCGGCGACGCTGACGTCGCCGCCGCGACGGAAACGATCGCCCTGGCGTTCGCCGCCGACCCTGTCTGGAGCCGGGCATTCGCGTGTCGGGATGGCCGCACCGATCACCTGCCGGCCTTCTGGCGACTGTGGCTCGACGGCGCCCGGCGCTACGACTGGGTCTGGATGACCGACGGCGCCGAGGCCGTGTCGGTCTGGATCCCGCCCGGCGGGACCGACCTGTCAGCTGACCAGGCAGCAGCGTTCGAGCGACTGACGGAGGACACCCTGGGTCCGGATGGGGCCGCCTACCTCGAAGGCGTCATGGCCTGCTTCGAGGCGGCCCATCCGCGCGATGAGCCGCATCACTACCGGAGTCTGCTTGGGACGCACCTGGCCTATCGCGGACGGGGCATCGGCACGGCGCTGCTCGAGGACAACCTGGGCCGCATCGACGCGTCGGAGGCGCCGGCGTACCTCGAGTCGAGCAACCCGGCCAACGACCACCGGTACGCACGACTCGGCTTCGAGCAGCGCGGTCAGTTCACGCTGCCCGAGCAAGGGCCGGTCGTCACGACCATGCGGCGAACGCCGGGCCGCACGGGTGCAGGAAGTCGTCGCAGCTAGCGGGTCGGTCCTCTCAGGCACCAGCAGGGTTGGTGATATGTGCCACGTGAGCGGCCGCGATCGAGCGCCACGCCCGGCGGGCGGCGACGTCACGCTCGATGCGAGCTGCGCGACCGGCTGCCGAGCCCGATCCCGTCCTCCAGCATGCGCTTAGCACCACGTGGGCTGGTGCGCGAGAGGATCAGTCGCTAGGGACGGCCCTGGCCCTGCCCCGGCCAGTTGATGCCGGCCCAGGGGTCGTAATCTGGATCCAGGTCTTCCTGGGGCGGCCGCAGCTCCGGCGGGACGTGCTCCAGGTTGACGCGGATGCGGGTCCAGGTCGTGTAGCGGCCGCGCATCGCGTCGACCAGGACGTCGGCCGGCTCGAGATGGGGCCACACGTCCGGGTGGCGCGCCTTCCAGCGCTTGAGGCCCTCCATCGCCTCCGGCTGCTTGGCCGCGCGCCCGATCTCGATGAGGGGCTTGCTCGACATGCGGCGCTTGGACGGCTGCACGCGCGGCGGCTCGTCCAGCGTGCGGGCGTAGTTGGGCGGCCACGGGGCGTCGCCGAGCCCCTCCGTCTCGTGCCGCGCCGACAGCTCCAGCAGGGCGTCGAGCGATCCGACGGCCTCGTCGATGCCGGCCCCGGGGTCGCCGATGGCGGCGAAGCGGGCCGGCACGGTGCCAAGCGTGAAGTCGCCCAGCTCGGCCATCGGCACCTCGTCCCACGTCAGCGGCGCCGAGACCCGCGCGTCGGGCGTGGGGCGCACGGAATAGGCCGAGGCGACCGTGCGGTCCTTGGCGTTCTGGTTGTAGTCCAGGAAGACGCCATGCCGCTCCTCCTTCCACCACTTGCTGGTGGCCAGGGCTGGCACGCGGCGCTCCACGTCGCGGGCCAGCGCGAGCGCCGCGCGGCGCACCTCGGGGAACGTCCACTCGGGCTTGATGCGGACGTTGATGTGGATGCCGCGCGAGCCCGAGGTCTTGGGCCAGCCGACCAGCCCCAGGTCGGCCAGCGCCTCGCGTGTCACCAGGGCCACCTGGCGGATGTGGTCCCAGGGCACGCCGGGCACGGGGTCCAGGTCGACCCGTAGCTCGTCGGGGTGGTCCAGGTCCTCCGCCCGGACCGGATGGGGGTTCAGGTCGATGCAGCCCAGGTTGACGACCCACAGGAGCTGGGCCGCGTCTCGCACCACGACCTCATCGGCCGTGCGGCCCGAAGGGAACCACAGCTCGACCGTCTCGATCCACTCGGGCCGTGAGGCAGGTGCCCGCTTCTGGAAGAAGAAGTCGCCGGCCGCCCCCTCCACGAACCGCTTGAGGGCCATGGGCCGCCCGGCCACCCCGCGCAGCGCCCCGTCCGCCACGGCCAGGTAATACGCGACGAGGTCGCGCTTGGTGTAGCCGGCCTCGGGGAAGTAGACCTTGTCGGGATTGCTGATCGTCACCTCGCGTCCCGCGACGGTGATCAGCTCCGTACGGGTGGCCATGGCCGCCCCGCGTCAGACCCGCTTGCGCAGGTACGTGGCCACGTTCGGGTCGTACCCCAGCGCCTCGTACAGCTGGAGGGCATCGGCCCGATGGCGTCCGGCGGTCACCTCGATGAACGCACAGCCGGTCTCCCGGGCGACCTCCTCGGCCTCCGTCATCAGGGCATGGCCCACGCCCCGCTCGCGGGCGCCGGCGTCAACGACCAGGGCGAGGACGCGCGCGATACGGTCGCTGTGCTCGAAGCGGGGCAGCACGTGCACCGCCACGAAACCCACGATGTCGGGGCCGATCACGGCGACCCGCACGGCCGAATACGGCGAGTCGAAGCGCTCGAGGCGTTCGACGACATCGCTGGTGCCGGCGGGGTAGCCCTCCTCGGTGAAGAGGCTGGCGATCGTCTCGGCGTCGGCCGGTGTGGCGGGGCGGACGCGCAGCTGGGTGTCGGTCTCGGTCATGGACGGATGGTACCGGCCGGCACCATCGGTGACGCGACGAGCACGATCACGGGCTCGTCCGCCGGCTCGCCGTGGACGAGCCGGCGGTCGGCGGGCCCTAGGTCCACGACGTAGAGGGCGGCCAGCCCCTCGCCGTGGCGCGCCAGGAAGGCGGTCAGACGGCCCTCGCGACTCGGCTCCAGGAGCAGGAGCGTCCGTCCCGTCGGCAGCGGCGCCACGAAGACCCGTGCGCCGAGCAGCTCGTCGTCGGGGGCCCGTCGGAAGGCCAGTCCAGGCAGTCCCGCTGCGGCGCGCTCACCATCCACGGTGGCCACGCCGAGCCCGATCACATCGGCCTCGGCGAGCGTGCCAAGGCGCGGCTCGTACCGCTCGAGGATGGCCTGCATGGCCGGGCCCTCCCAGGCCGCGAGGTCGCTGGCCGGCGGCAGGGTCAGGTGCGCAGGCGACCCGGGCGCCGCGCGCTGGCCAGGAACCATGGGCGGACCGAGATCAGGAGAGCCAGCACGACCGCGGGCCCGGCGATGTCGATGACGAAGAGCACCCACGCGCCGGCCGGGATGGTCGCCGTCGAGTCGAAGAGGGCCGCGTCACCCAGGCCCATGACGAGGTAGGCCGCACAGGCCCCCGCGGCGAGCACCCAGCCGATGGCCTGGCGCCGCACGAGCAGCACTGCGGCGGCGAGGCAGACCGCCGCCCACAGGCCGGCCCAGACCGGGGAGCCGCCGACCGTGGCGCCTGCGCCGACCGGGACGAAGCGGATGCCGGAGCGAGCCAGCGTCCACATGTCGAGCAGGCCGAGCACCCCGCGCGCCAGCAGCAGCGCGCCGAGGGTGAGGAGCAGCATTTCGTGGGAGCGTGTCGTGGACTCCCCGGCGACGGGTCGAGTCACGCGCGGACCCTACCACTCGGCGTCAAGCACCGTGGTGCGCCACGTCACCACCGCGTCGCCTTCGTGGCACGACTTATGTGCTACCATCCGTTAGCAAGCAACAGGCGACCCGCTGCTGGACCATCCGCTCGCCACGGGGTCTGCGCAGGTAGTTCGAGGGGTCGCTCGGAAAGGAACCGCAACGATGGAACGCTTCGCGCGGCGCGTCGGCCTGGGGGTGGCCGCCAGGGGCGACGTCGCCGATGTGGTCGGCTGGGCGGTGGAGGCCCGCGATCGGGGCCTGGATTCGCTGTGGATCCACGACTCCTACTTCGAGCGCGATGCCGTCAGCTACGGCAGCGCCGTGGCGGCGCGGCTGGGCGAACCGGGGCCGGGTGACGACTTCCGGCTGGCGCTCGGCGCCGTCAATCCCAACACGCGCCATCCCGTGGTGCTGGCCATGACCGGCTCGGCGCTCGACGAGATGGCGCCCGGGCGCATCGTCATGGGCCTCGGCACGGGACTCCCGCTCCGCCTGAAGCAGATGGGCGTGCCCTACGCGCCCGAGACGGCACTCGACGGGGTCAGTCGGGCGATGGACCAGATGCGTCTCCTGTGGGCCGGCGAACGCCTGCCATCCGCCACGCCCGGCCTGCCACCGATCCAGCCGATGTTCGCCCCGCCCCACCGCATCCCCCTGTTCATCGCGGCCTACCGGCGGGAGTTCGTGACCCTCGCCGGGCAGAAGGCCGACGGTTACCTGGCACGCCCCGCCGAGTCGATCCCCTCTCTCAAGGGCATCCTGGAGCGACTGTCGGCGGCCGCCGTCGAGGCCGGCCGGGAGCCCGCGAGCATCGAGCGGGCCGGCTATCTCCTGACGCTCGTCGACGCCACCCGCCGCGAGGCGCTCAACCGCGCCAAGCGCGAGCCGTTCGTCATCTACATGATGTCGATCCTGGGAGACGTGTCCCTCCGCCGTGCCGGCTTCGACCTGGAGTTGCGCGACCGCATCGCCGCGGCCTGGCGGGCAGAGGAATTCCACGAGGCCGGCAAGCTCATCCCCGACGACCTGCTTGACGCGTTCATGCTGTGCGGGACCCGCGAGGATGTGGCCGCCGGCGCCGGGCGCTTCCATGACGAGGCCGGGCTGGACCTGCCGCTGCTCCAGCCGGTCGTCCAGGAGGATGAGCAGGTCGAGGCGATCCTCGACGCGGCCACGCTGTACGGCACGGGCCGGGCCACGGCCGGTGCTCGCCGCGTCGCCACGACGCTGGCCACCGACCGCGAGCTGGGGCCGATCGGACGGGCGCGGCGCACCGTCGGCGCGGCGTGGGAGGTCCTCCGCCCGTTCGCCTTCACGGCCACGATCGTGCCGATCGCCGCAGGCGGGGCCCTGGCCGCCACCGACGGCCGGTTCAGCTGGCCGCTCTTCCTGCTCGCGCTGGCCGGCGGCGTGCTGCTGCATTCCGGCACCAACGTGGTCAACGAGGTCTACGACGTCCGCAAGGGCATCGACACGATCACCTCGCCGCGGGCCAGCCATGCCGTGCTCAAGGGGCGCCTCAGCGAGCGGGGCGCGCTGCGGCTGGCGTACCTCGCGTTCGCCGTCGCCATCGCCATCGGCGTGGTCCTGATCGCGGTGCGCGGGTGGCCGATCGTGGCCCTTGGCCTCCTGGGCCTCGCGAGCGGCTACTTCTATACCGCCCCGCCGTTCGCCTTCAAGTACCGCGCCATGGGCGTGCCGCTCGTCTTCGCCATGTTCGGGCCCCTCATGCTCGAGGGCGCCTACTTCACCGTGACCGGGGCGTGGAGCCTGACCGCGCTCGCCCTCTCGGTGCCGGTCGGGCTGCTGGTGACCGCCATCGTGCACGGCAACGAGTGGCGCGACATCAGCGAGGACGCGCGGGCCGGCATCGTCACGCTCTCCTCGAGGTTCGGCAAGGACGCGGCGTACCTGGGCTACATGAGCCTGATCCTCGGCGCGTACGTCACGCTGGGCGTCGGCGTCGCGGTCGGCTGGCTGCCGGCGACCACGATGCTCGCCGTCCTGGCCCTGCCGTTCCTGGCCCAGGTGCTGCATGACGCCGACCTTGGGGCGACCGGGCAGGTGCGGGCGATCGCCATGATCGACCTGGAGACGGCCCGCCTGCACTTCGTCTTCGGGCTGCTGCTGGTGGCCGGCATCCTGCTCGCCGGCTGGCGGCTGTAACGGGGGTGGCCGTCTCCGGTCCACGCCTCGCCCTCGGGCTGGGGCTCGCCCAGGCCGCCTTCGCGGCCACGTTCCGCGGCCCGCGCCGGCAGTTCTGGTCGCGCATGACGATGACCGGCCTGGGCCTTGGGGCGTACGCCCTCACGGCACGACCGGACCTCCCGCGCCGCATCCGTCTCGGACCGCGCGAGGTGACCCTGGGCCTTGCGGCAGCGGGGGCCCTGTACGGCACGTTCGCCCTCGGCGACCGGTTCGCCCGCCGCTTCGTGCCGTCCGGCGATCGCGATATCGCCGACATCTACCAGCTGCGCGGCCTGCGGCCCGCCCCCGAGATCGCCACGCGGCTCGCCGCGGTCATCGGGCCGGCAGAGGAGCTCTTCTGGCGCGGCTTCGTGCAGGACGCCCTGATGGCGCGACTGGGCCGCTGGCCCGGCGCCGCCGCCGCGGCGATGGCGTACGGGGGCGTCCACGTGGTGACCGGCAACTTCACCCTGTTCGGCGCCGCGACGGTGGCGGGGGCCGAGTGGTGCGCGCTGTATGCGGCGGGCATGCCGCTCGGCGCCCTGCTCGTGAGCCACGTCACATGGGACATCTGGATCTTCCTGCTCCAGCCCACGGGGCCCACTCAGCAGGCCCTGGCCCCGGCCCCGCGGGGGTCCGCGGAGACCGATTGACGGGCGCCCGGCAGGAGCCCCACCATCGGGCCGTGCAGACCCCAACCGGGCGCGGCGCCCCGGCCGCGGGCGCGGCGCTCCCGACCGGCACCGTCACGTTCCTGTTCACCGACATCGAGGGCTCGACCAGGCTGGTGGAGCGTCTTGGCACGGCCGCCTGGGCGGAGCTCCTCGAGGCCCATCAGGCCATCATCCGGTCGGCCCTGGCGGCGGCCGCGGGGGTCGAGATCAAGACCGAGGGTGACTCGTTCTTCGCCGTCTTCACCAGCGCCGAGACGGCCGTCGCCGCATCCGTCGCCATGCAGCGCGCGCTGTACGGGCACGACTGGCCGGCTGATGCGGCCGTGCGGGTCCGCATGGGCCTGCACACCGGCGAGGGAGTGGTCGCCCCGGACGCCGATTACGTCGGGCTGGATGTCCATCGTGCGGCGCGGGTCGCAAGCGCGGCCCATGGCGGGCAGGTCGTCGTGTCCGATACGACGCGCGCGCTGGTGGCGGGGGCCCTGCCTGAGGGCACGACGCTGCGTGACCTCGGCGAGCATCGCCTGAAGGACCTGTCGCGGCCTGAGCGCATCAGCCAGCTCGTGATCAGCGGCGTGCCGGACGAGTTCCCGCCGCTGCGCACCCTGGATGTGACACCCAACAACCTGCCGGTCATGCTGACCGACTTCATCGGTCGGGAGGCGGTGCTTGCCGAGGCCCACCACCTGCTGGAAGGCACCCGCCTGCTGACCCTGACGGGGCCTGGTGGCACGGGCAAGACGCGCCTCTCGCTGCAGCTGGCCGCGGACGCGGCGGACCGGTTCCCCGACGGCCTCTATTTCGTGGCCCTCGAGCCCATCAGCGATCCGGCCCTCGTGCCCTCGACGATCGCGATGGCGGTGGGCGTGCAGGACGTGGGCGGCGCATCGTTGGAGGATCGCCTGCGGGATCAGCTGCGCGATCGCACGGTGCTGCTGGTGCTCGACAACATGGAGCAGGTCACCGGCGCGGCGCCCTTCCTGGGTGACCTGCTGCGAGGCGCGCCGGGCCTGACGTGCATCGTCACCTCGCGCGCCGCGCTCCATGTCTACGGCGAGCAGGAGTACCCGGTGCCGACCCTGGGGGTCCCCGACCCAGCCCACCTGCCGCCCCTGGACGCCCTGGCCCAGGTCGACGGCGTGGCGCTGTTCATGGAGCGGGCCCGGACGGCCCGGCCCGACTTCCGCCTGACGGAGGCCAACGCCACCGCGGTGGCCCGGCTCGTGGCCGCCCTGGACGGGCTGCCGCTGGCGATCGAGCTGGCGGCCGCCCGCATCAAGGTCCTGTCGCCCGAGGGCATCCTGGAGCGGCTGCAGGGCCGGCTCGACCTGCTCGGTGGCGGCGCTCGCGACCTCCCGGCGCGGCAGCAGACCCTGCGCGGCGCGATCGCCTGGAGCTACGACCTCCTGGAGCCGGCCATCCAGCGCCTCTTCGCCACGATCGCCGTGTTCGTGGGCGGCTTCGAGCTGGAGGCCGCCGAGGCCATCTGCGGACCCGGGCGGGGAGGTGGCGCACCCCTCGATGTGCTCGACGGCCTGTCGAGCCTCGTCGACCAGAGCCTCCTGCGCCAGGATGCCCAGCACACGCACCCGCGCTTCGTGATGCTGGAGACGATCCGCTCGTTCGCCTGGGAGCGCCTGGAGGCCGACGGCCAGGCGATGGAGGTCCGGCGCCGGCACGCGGAGTACTTCGCGGACTTCGCCGAGGGCGCGATGCCGCATCTCATCGCCAGCGACCGCGCCGCATGGCTCGATCGCGTGCAGGACGACCACGACAACCTGCGGGCCGCGATCGCGTTCTCCATCGAAGTCGGGGACGCGCATCTGGGGATGCGCCTCGTGTACGCCCTGTGGCGCTTCTGGCAGAGCCGGGCCCACCTCCAGGAGGGCGCGGAGCGGACCGCCGCGGTGCTGGCCATCCCCACGGAGGAGCTTCACTCGGAGTTGCGAGCTCGGGCCTTCGAGGCCGGCGGGGGCATCGCCTACTGGCGCGGCAGGCTGGAACAAGGCCGCACCTATTACGACGCGGCGCTGGACATATCCCGGGAGCTCGGCGACCGCCACCTGATCGCCGACGCTCTCTATAACGGGGCGATGGTGCGCAATGTGCTGGAGGTCAACCCTGCGGCCACGGTCGAAGAGAGCCTGGCGATGCTCGACGAGGCCATCCGGCTCTATCGGGCGACGGGCGACGACATCGGGGCGGCACGAGCGCTGTGGGGCCTGGGCGCGGCGCAGTACTTCAGCTCGGACTGGCGGGTCGCGGCCGACACGTTCCGGGCTGCCGAGGCGGGCCTGCGCGGCTCGGACGACGAGTTCATGCGGGGATGGGTGCTCCACATGCTCGGCAGTACGGAGATCCGCCTCGGCCAGCTAGACCCGGCCCTCGAGCACATCACGGGCGCGATGCTGAGCATGCGCGCGGCCGGCGAGACGACCGGCATGGTCCTCATCCTCGACGACTTCGCCGACCTCGCCGCCGCCTCCGGCGATCTGGCGCGGAGCCTCCGCCTCGTCGGCGCCGGCCGGGCCCTGGAAGATGCGACGGACACCCGCCTCGCCGCCGCGACCGAGCTGGTCATGCGGCGCGAGCGCTACCGGGAGGCGATGGGATTGGTGGACGCGGATCGCCTCATGGGGGAGGGGCGCGCCATGAGCCTCGACGAGGCCGTCGAGTACGCGTTGCAGGCCGGGCCGCAGAAGCCGGCTGACTGAATCAGGCCTCGGCCAGGACCGTGCGGGCCGTGCGGGCCGCGAGCTGCATCGCGCTGACCATGGGGTTGACGCCCGCGGCGGTGGGGAAGAGCGAGGTGTCGGCGACGTAGCAGCCGCCGATCAGGCCGCCGGTCGTGTCGGCGCGCACACGACCGCGAGCGTCGCAGCCGGTCGTCCGCGGGTCCCGCCCGGCGCGTGCCGTCCCCATCTGGTGGGCGGAGAAGAGCGAGCCGCGGTTGGACCGGAAGTCAAAGTCGGTCAGTCGCTCGAGGAAACCCTTGAACGTCCGCTCGTCCGCGCCCTCGTGCAGCCACGCCGGCGGGGTCCCGACCGCCAGGAGCTCGGCGGCGCCCCCGGCACGCGCCAGCCGTGCCATCTCGACGAGGGCACGCCGACACGTCTGGGCGTCATCCGACGCGAGGCGGTAGTCGATGAGCGGCACGCCATGGCGGCTGAGGCGCACCCGCCCGTGGCCCCGGTCGGCGGTGATGCCGATGAGCGGGGCGTGGTGGCCGATGCCCGCCATCAGGGCACCGCTCGCATCGCGGCCCTCCCAGGGGAACGCCAGGGCGATCAGGCCGGGATGGGCCGGCGCCGATTCGATGAGGAAGCCGCCGTGGGCTGGGCCGATGCCATCCGCCGAGGCCGGGCCCGGCTCCGCGAACTCGACCGAGCGCGCGGCCTGCAGGACGCCACGCCACATCCGCACGGGCCCCGGCATGCGGGCGCTGAGGACCGGCACGGGGTGCAGGCGCAGGTAGTCGCCGATCGCCGGATGGACCATGCCGCTACGCGCGAGGATGGCCGGCGTGCGCAGGGCCCCCGCGGCGACCACGACCTGGTGGGCCCGGGCGGTGAAGGGACGCCCGGTGCCGTCCGGCCGCGTCACCCGCCCGGTGACCCCGACCGCCCGGCCGCCCTCGATGAGGACGCGTTCGACGGGCGCGTCGACCAGGATGCGGGCGCCTGCGGCCGTCGCGGCGGCGAGGTGCAGCCGCGGCCCCGACCGCTTGGCGGCCCGCGGGCAGCCGAAGCCGCACGCGCCACAGTCGCCACAGGCCCAGGCGTCGCGTTCGGTGGGGGCCGCCTCCCAGCCCAGGGCATGGGCGCCGTCGAGGATGAGCTGGTCCTTGGGCGGCGTGTTCACCGGGGCCATGAAGCCAAGCTCGGTCCGCAGGCGGGCCAGGTCGGCGTCGGCCTCGGCCCCGTCCAGGCCGTCGAGGCCGAACTCGACCGCCCAGCGGTGGCGGACGCGATCGGGCAGCGGGATGGAGGTCATCCAGTTGACGGTCGTGCCGCCGCCGAGCGTGCCGCCGGCCAGGATCGCGATGGCCAGGTCGCTCGTGGCGACCAGCCCGTGGTCCAGGTACAGGCGATCGAAGCCATCCAGCTCGTTGGGGGACAGCTCCGCCTCCGGGATGTATGAGCCGGCCTCGATGACGAGGACGGCCCGGCCGGCCTCGGCCAGCCTGGCGGCGACCACGCCCCCGCCCGCGCCGCTGCCAACGACCACCACGTCCGCCTCGAGCTCGAGCGGCCCGGAGCCGCCGTCGTCGGCCAGCGGCCGCACGGCCGGCGGTTCCCCGGTGACGGGTTCCTGCACCAGCTCGTAGCCCATGACGGGCCACGTCGGATTGGCGCCGGTGGCCCCGGCGTCGGCGTAGGCGAAGAAGGCGCCAAGCCGTTTGAAGGCCTGGAACGCCGTGCGGCGCATGGCGAGCGGGCTGAGGGCCCAGCGGCGCAGGATCGCTTCGCGCGCGGCCGGGTCGGCGGAACGGAACGAGCGCGGGACGCCGGCCGTCAGCGTGTTGACCGCCGCAGAGTCCAGGGCCCGCAGCACGAGGCGCAGCTGCGTCAGCGCTGGCGGGTCGGTGACCTGCGACAGGGCCGCCGCCGCCAGGTTGGCCTGCCGCGGCGCGTCACCCGGGGCGACGGTGGCGAAGACGGCCGCCAGCGTGGCCAGCTCGGCCTCCGACCAGCCCGGGGGCGGCGGGGCGGGTCGTACCACGAGCGGCACCGGACCGCTCAGGCCGGCTCGAACCCGGGCGCCGGGGGCTGCGGGCAGCGGAGCGGTCGGTCCTCGCGGTAGCCCAGGAGGTAGTCGGCCTGGATCAGCGTGTGGAGCTGGCTGGTGCCCTCGTAGATGACCGCGGCCTTCGCGTTGCGCAGGTAGCGTTCCACGGGGTACTCGGTCGAGTAGCCATAGGCCCCGTGCACCTGGATGGCGTCGAGGGCGGACTGCACGGCGTGCTCGGTGCAGAACCACTTGGCCAGGCTGGTCTCGCGCGTGTTGCGCAGGCCGTGGTTCTTGCGCCAGGCCGCCTGCAGGCACAGGAGTCGACCGGCCTCGATGCCCCGGCCCATCTGGGCGATGAGCTGCTTGACCAGCTGGTGCTGCCCGATCTCCTGCCCGAAGGTGGACCGCTCATGGGCGTACCTGACGCTCGAGTCCAGGCAGGCGCGGGCCAGGCCAACCGCGCCGGTGGCGACGGTGTAGCGCCCCTGGTCGATGGCGCTCATGGCGACGATGAAGCCCTCCCCTTCCTCGCCCACGCGGTTGGCCGCCGGCACGCGCACGCCATCGAAGAAGAGTGTGCCCGTGTTGCCGGCCCGGATGCCCAGCTTGCCCTCGAGCGTGCCGGTGGTGAAGCCGTCCATGCCGCGCTCGACGATGAACGCGGTGATGGCGCGGTGACCCTTCGAGCGGTCGAGCGTGGCGAAGACCAGGAAGTGGTCGGCCACGTCCGCCAGGCTGATCCAGATCTTGCTGCCGTTGAGGACGTACGAATCGCCGTCCCGCCGCGCGGTGGTGGCCAGGTTGGCCGCGTCGGTGCCCACCCCCGGCTCGGTGAGGGCGAAGGTGGCGAATTGCTCGCCGCGCGCCTGCGGCACCAGGAAGCGCTGCTTCTGGTCCTCCGTGCCCCACTGCAGGAGCGTCAGGCTGTTGAGGCCGACGTGCACGCTCATGATCACCCGGAAGGCGCTGTCGACCCGCTCCAGCTCCTCGCAGAGGAGGCCCAGGCTGACGTAGTCCATGCCCGAACCGCCGTAGGCCTCGGGGATCGGCGCGCCGAGGAAGCCCAGCTCGCCCATGCGGCGGAACGTCGGCAGGTCGACGTGGTGGGCCTCGTCCCACTCGCGGATGTGGGGTGCGATCTCGCCCTCCGCGAAGGACCGCGCGGCGTCCTGGACGAGGCGGTTCTCCGGGGTCAGCTCAAGATCCACGCGTCCATTCTGCCAGCGTGGCGTGCGCCGGGGACGCCGGCGGACCGCGCCGGATACGCGGACGCCGTCGGGAGGAGGGCCCCGGCGGCGTCAGCGTTGAGGAGCGTTCGAGGTCGGGGCGACTGCGCGGAGCGGCGCTACCTGTTGCGGGCGAGGAAGGCGAGGACGTCGTCGTAGCGGAAGCGGCGATCGCCCCGCTTGCAGACGCGGTAGAAGGGCAGCTCTCCACGGTCGCCGAGACGCTTGACCGTGTTGACGTGGAGGTGCAGCAACTCGGCCACTTCGCTGGCCGTCATCATCGGGCCGATCTCCTGAACCGCCATGGAAGCCATCTGCTCGTCATCCCTCGCGCTATGGTGTGGCGATCCGCTCCGACCTGCTGCCCAGCCGCATCCGGCACCGGATGGGTGTGGTGTGGTGAGCAGGACTAGCGGGGCGAATGCTGACGTTCCGCGTGGGACACGCCAAGCCGTACTTTGGTCCGGGCCGTCATCAGGAGGAAGCTCGTGGCGCGACACAGCCGCCTGGAAGTGCTGTCGGCGGCCCTCGACCAGCGGGTCCTGCCCATCTTCAACGCCGCCGACGCGGCCACCGCCATCGCCGTGGTGGAGGCCTGTGCCGAGGCCGGCGCGCGGGTCGTGGAGTACACCAACCGGGGTCCTGGCGCGTACGAGGTCTTCCGGGCCCTGTCGGCCCACGTGGCGACGGCACGGCCCGACGTCATGCTGGGCGCCGGCACGATCCTCGACGGCCCCACGGCGGCCCTCTTCATCGCCGCCGACAGCGACTTCATCGTGGCCCCTACGCTGTCGCCCGAGGTCGCCGGGATCTGCAACCGGCGAGCGGTGCCCTACCTCCCGGGCTGCTTCACGCCGACCGAGGTCTCCGACGCCCAGGCGCTGGGCTGCGAGCTGATCAAGGTCTTCCCCCAGGCGGCCATCGACGGTCCGGCCTGGCTGGAGTCGGTCCTGCGGCCCATGCCGTGGTCGCGCCTCGTGCCTACCGGGTGCCCCTCCGACGCGCACACGCTGCGCCGCTGGTTCGCCGCCGGGGCGGCCGCGGTGGGCGTAGGCCCCGACATCTTCACGCCCGCCCGCCTTGCCGAGCGCGATGTCCCGGGTATGGCCGGGACGTTGCGGGACGCCCTGGGCGTCGCGCGGGACCGTGCCGTTTGACCCTGCGCGTATAGTTCTCCGGACCGGCAGCAGGGCCCGTCCGTCCCACGAGTTTTGGGACCTTCGGCCCTGCGGAGCACGCGCGGCGTACCCCAATCTGACGGCCACGGGACAAGGCGGCCGGCTCCCAGCCGGGCGACCCGTTAGGCATTGAAGGAGCGTGTCGCATGCTTGCTCGCTACCGCAGCTTTGCGGTGCCCTTGGCCGTGGTGGCGGCCGTGGTGCTGTTCTACCTGGTGAACCCGTGGTTCTTCCCGGCGGCGGGATCGACCGAACGGGGCATCGCGTCGGTCGCCTTCTGGGTCCTCATGATCATCGTGCTGGTGCTGCTCTTCAGCGACCGGAACGCGCCTGAGGCGCAGACGGTCGACGTGGAGGGCCCGGCCTTCGCGCGGTACCTCTTCAGCAACACCCGGGCCGGCCTGATCTGGCTGCCCATCCGCCTCTTCCTCGGCTTCGAGTGGGCGACGGCCGGCTACGAGAAGATCACCGGGACCGGCTGGACCGACGGTGGGTCGGCGCTGCTGGGCTACTGGAAGAGTGCCGTGGCGATCCCCACCACGGGCCACGCGGCGATCACCTTCGAGTGGTACCGCAGCTTCCTCCAGTTCCTCATCGACAATGGCGCCCAGACCTGGTTCGGCTGGCTGATCGCCTTCGGCGAGCTGGCCGTCGGCATCGGCCTCATCCTGGGCATCCTCACCGGTATCGCCGCGTTCTTCGGCGTGACGATGAACATGTCCTACCTGCTGGCGGGCTCGACGTCCGTCAACCCCGTGATGTTCGCCCTCAGCGTCGGCGTCATGCTGGCGTGGAAGGTGGCCGGGTACTACGGCGTCGACCGGTACCTGCTGCCGCGGCTCGGTGTCCCGTGGGGCGCCAAGATCCCCGGCGCGCACCAGACAACGACGCGTGTGACGACTCCCGCCTAGTCGCCACCCGTCGAGTTCCCAAGCGGCCGTCGCAACGCGCGGCGGCCGCTTCCGTTTGCCCCGCGCCAGGTCGCGCGTGGGCGCCTGACACGCACGAGCGAGTCCCACTCCGGCGGCGGGGCAGCGTCACGTGGGCCTGGCGGAGGGCCACCGCTTCAGACGCACACCCGGGGAACGCTCGACACCGAAGGCCCCCCGGAGGCCCGCTCGCAGGACCAGGAACCGGTAGATCGAGCGTGCGCGAGTCGGCCAGCGGTCGATCGGCGTGGTCGGGCGCGACCTCCGACCCCGCAACGTTCCGGTGGCGCACGTCTGAGACATCGATAGTGGCCGCTCGTCGCCAGTCAGCCGCCGACGCGACGGAGCCTGGGTCGCGCGATGTCGATGAGCAGATGATCGGCCGCCTCGCGGACGAAGGGGTCGACCGTCGACAGCGGCTCGACGGAGACCACGTGCCTCAGGGCGTCGGCCAGGCGCTCCTCGAAGACCGTGACGTTGGTCCACGAAGCCTCCAGGGTCGACCACCAGGCCAATCCCGTCTCCCCGCCCAGGAACAGGTCCAGGGCCAGGCGCTGGGTCGTGGGCCGGTCGCCGGTGGCGACCCGCGACGGCCGGATATCGCGAGCCACGAGGACCCGGGGGTCGTCGAGGTCGACCAGCTCGGGCCACCCCGTGTCGTCGATCTCGGCGAGCGCATCGATGCGCCCGTCCGGGCGGGTGAAGACGCCCTCCGTCAGGCGTTGCCCGCGGAAGCCCTGGATCCGTTCGGCCACGGCCGAGATCGGCTCGCGCGCCAGGTACAGCGCCGTGTAGTGGTCAGGGTTGTCGTGCCGGCCGCCGCCCTGGAAGTGGCGCGGGACGGCGAAGGGATCCGCGCGACGATCGGGTGCGTGGACGAAGACCCGGTAGAGCACGGCTCGGACCGGCGGTCGACCGGCCGCTCGTCAATCGGCAGCCCGCTACGCGAACGTGCCCGCCTCTTCGGCGTCGATGGCCGCCAGGACCTCCGCCAGCCGGCCGCGAGCCAGCAGGTCGATCGGTCGTCGTTCCCCGAGGTGCGCGTTCGTGCCTTCCAGCCAGATGCGCGCCGTCGCCGGGTCGTACAGCCGCAGCAGGCGCGCCATGGCCAGCTCGGTCGCCTCCACTTTGCGCAGGTTGGCCGCGTCGGGCTCCTGGCCGCGGTCCAGCCATCGCGTCACCTGGCTCCGGTCGACCTGGAGGGCCCTGGCGACCGCGGCGCGGCCGCCGAAGTCATCGACGAGCGCTTCGATCCGCCGTGCAGACTGGACGGGCATGGTGCACCTCCGTGTTCGTGGTACCGATCGTACCGCGGGTGCCGCATGAGCGCAACGGATATCGTTGCGCGGCGGTCAGGTGGCCAGGGCGGCGGCCACCTTGCGAAGGAACCAGCGGCCCGTGCCCCGCGCGGCGACGTTCAGCAGGGCGACGTCGAGGACGGCGCCCATCCGGCCTCCCGGCGGCGCGTAGTGGCCGTCCAGGACCACCTGGCGCTCGGTGACGGTCAGGGTCCCGGCGAACACGGGGAAGAGCGGCTTGAAGGTGGCGGCGTGCCAGTCGATCGGGATCAGCCACCCGGCGCCATCACGAACGGGCTCGCCGAGTCCGACGATGGCCGACTTCCGGAAGAGCAGCGGACCCATGTCGCCCGCCGGCAGGTCAAGGTCGCAGGCGTACTCGCGCGACGGCCCGGACGCTTCCTCCACGCGCTCCCCCAGCCACGCCGCCTCGGCACCGCCGAGCAGGTCCGGGATCCGTGCCAGGTCCGGCCGGGTGGGGAGGGCGAGATGCAGACGGGCGATCCCGTCGACGCGGGACTCACCGTCGGGAGGCCCGCCGTTGCCTGTCAGGCGCTCCGGCGCGGGGCGCCCATCGTCATCAGGGGAATCGTCGCTCAGGGCGTGTGTCGCGTGAGCCATGGCCGGCATGGTGACCGCGTTACCCGTCGAAGGGATGGGCCCAACGTCCCGTCCCATGGGGCCGCCCGGCCCCACTCGTCGGCCGAACGGCACTATGGCGCCGTGCGCGACGGTGGGAACCTGCTCGCGTGAGCGCTGCAGTGCCTATCGGTCGGCTGCGTCCCGGCGTGCCCCGGGCTGTGTCGGCCACAGCTGAAGCCGCGTTCCTGCCTGCCGTCGTCGCCCTCCTGACCGTGGGCGTCGTGGCGCACCTCGCCGGCAGCGGCCAGGCCGGCGACGCGGCCTGGATCGTGGCCACCGGGCTGGCGGCCGCCGTGCTTGCCGTCGCGATCGGTCGGGACCTGCTCGCTCGTCGCGCCGGGGTGGACGTCATCGCGTTGCTGGCGATGGTCGGATCGATCGGCCTTGGGGAGTTCCTCGCCGGTGCGGTCATCGCCGTGATGTCCGCTTCGGGCCGCGCCCTGGAAGCGTTCGCCCACGGACGCGCCGAGCGTGAGCTGGCCGGCCTCGTCTCCCGCGCGCCGACGGCCGCCCACCGCTACGAGGAGGCGGGGATCCGCGTGCGGTCGGTCGCCGAGATCCAGAGAGACGACCGCCTGCTGATCAGGCCGGGCGAGGTCGTGCCGGTCGACGGCGTCGTCCTCGACGTCGCGGCGACGATGGACGAGTCCGCGCTGACCGGTGAGTCACGCCTCGTGGTACGCGCCTTCGACGACCCGGTGGCGAGCGGGACGATCAACGCGGGGGCGGCGTTCGATCTGCGGGCCACCGCGACCGCGGAGGCGAGCACGTACGCCGGGATCGTCCGCCTGGTCCGTGAGGCGCAGGGGTCGCGGGCGCCGCTGGTCCGCCTGGCCGACCGCTACGCGCTCGCGTTCCTGCCGTTGACGCTCGGGCTGGCCGCCATCGCCTGGCTCACATCGGGGGATGCGGTGCGCGCCCTCGCCGTCCTCGTCGTGGCCACTCCCTGCCCGCTGATCATCGCCGCCCCGATCGCGCTGATCGCGGGCGTCTCGCATGCTGCCCGCCGCGGCATCGTCGTCAAGGGCGGCGGCCCGCTGGAGACCCTGGCAGGGGTCCGCACGCTGTTGATGGACAAGACCGGCACCCTCACCGCCGGCAGCCCCAGGCTGGAACGGGTGGAGGTAGGCCCGACCGGCGATGCCGACCGCGTCCTGCGGCTGGCCGCCTCACTCGAACAGGCTTCCCCGCATGTGCTGGCGGCGGCGATCGTGCACGCCGCGCACGACCGCGCCATCCCGCTGGATCCGCCCAAGGGCGTCACGGAGTCGCCGGGCGACGGCGTGCGCGGCACCGTGGCAGGGCACGCGGTCACGGTCGGCGGGGCCGACCTGGCGACGGCGGGCATCTCGGTCCCGCACTGGGCGCGCGAGGCGCAGCGGCAGATCGCCCTCGCCAGCTCGAGCGCGGCCTACGTGCGGGTGGACGACCAGCTGGCCGGCATCCTCGTGCTGGTCGACCCGATCCGGCCCGAGGCGCCGCGCGCACTTCGCCTGGCGCGAGGTGCGGGCGTCCGCCGCATCGTGCTGCTCAGCGGGGACGATCCGAGCGTGGCGAGTGCGGTGGGGACGGCTCTAGGCATCGATAGCATCCTGGCCGAACGCACGCCGGCGGAGAAGGTGGCCGTCGTGCAGGCCGAGCGGACGGCGGCGCCCGGGGCGACCGTCATGATCGGCGACGGCATCAACGACGCGCCAGCGCTGGCGGCGGCCGACTGCGGGGTCGCCATGGGCGCCCGCGGCGCGACCGCGTCCTCCGAGGCCGCCGACGTGGTCATCACGGTCGACCGCCTCGACCGGCTCGCGGAGGCCATCCGCATCGCCCAGCGGGCGCGTCGGATCGCCCTGCAGAGCATCGTGGTCGGCATGGCCCTGTCACTCGTGGCCATGGTCGTCGCGGCGGCCGGCCTGCTGGCTCCGGTGCCCGGGGCGGTCCTGCAGGAGGGCATCGACATCATCGTCATCGCCAACGCCCTGCGGGCGCTGGGGGGCGAGGGCCAGACCGTCCGCTCCGTGGCCGGCTGGGCCGCGACCCGGCAGCGCCTGGAGGCGGATCACGTCGACATGCGGCCGCTCATCGACCAGGTCCGGACCGCTGCCGACAGCCTCGGTGACGCCGACAGGGCTGCCGTGCCCGGGCTGCTGCGGGGCCTGCGGGATGCTCTCGTGTCCGACCTCCTGCCGCACGAGATGGAGGAGGAGACGACGATCTATCCGGTCCTCGCGAGGGCCCTTGGTGGCGACGACCCGCTCGCGCCGCTCAGCACGACCCACCGCGAGATCTTCCACCTGGCCCGGCTCTTCGGACGGGCTGTCGACGCCTTGCCGGCAGCCGGTCCGGATCCGCAGCAGCTCCCCGAGCTCCGCCGCGTCCTCTACGGCCTGCACGCCATCCTGGAGCTCCACCTGGCCCAGGAGACCGAGCTCTACATGACGCTCGGCGACTCGGGCGCGCCCGCCGCCTGAGGCCTTCCTGCCCGGGCGCAGGGTGGAGCCCCCGGTGGGATTCGAACCCACGACCTCCCGCTTAGAAGGCGGTTGCTCTGTCCACTGAGCTACGGGGACGCGTGGCCAGTCTACCCGCAGGCCCACCCTTGACGGCTCGATCGGGGACACCGACGCGTCGTGCGGCGACGCTCTTTGCACCTAGCGGCAACAGCGACGGAGCACGATGTCCATAACCCTGGTTTTGGCCCGTTCCACCGTCATCCGTTGCGTCCCGCGCAAGATCCGGCGGTGGAACGACCGCTCCTCCGTTGCTGTCGCCGCTGCATGCAAACGCGATGGGGCCGGCCCGCAGTGGGCGGCGCCGTGCGGCGGCTGGTGCCGCTGGTCACCGCCGCGACCGCGGGGGCGGTCCGGGACCCGACCAGCCGACGCATACTCACGCTCGGGGGGACATCGATCGACTCGCCAGGTGCATCGTTGGAACCCGCGCCGCCGCGCCCCGGAAGCCCCCTCGTCTCGGTCATCGTCCCTGCGTACCAGGGTGAACGGTACATCGAGGAAGCGCTCCGTTCGGCGCTGGACGGGACCGTCCGCGACATCGAGGTGATCGTGGTCGACGACGGCTCGACCGACGCGACCGCAGCCATCGCCGAGCGCCTCGCGGCGGAGGACGACCGGGTCAGGTTCGTGCGCCAGGCCCACAACGGAGCGTCGGCGGCACGCAACACGGCGCTCGCCATGGCCCGCGGCCGCTGGGCCGCGCTGCTGGACGAGGACGACGTGTGGCTGCCAAGGCGACTCGAACGGCAGCTGGCGTTCCTGGCCGCGAACCCCGACGTGGCGGTCCTTGGCACGTACGGCTGGCACATCGGTCCGACCGGTCGACGCACGGGCGTCTTCGCCGCCGGGCCGCGGAGCCGCGAGGAGCTCATCGCCCTGCGCGCCCGGAACGAGGTGATCTTCCTGCTGGCCCCCTCGGCGATCATGGACCTTGAAGTGATCCGCGCCGTGGGTGGGTTCCGGGAGGACTATCGGTCCGCCAACGACGTCGAGCTGTGGACCCGGGTCGCCGACGACCACGTCGTCCTGGCCCTGCCGGAGCTTCTGGTGTGCTACCGCGTGCATGAAGACGCCACATCCATCCGGCGCTTCTTCGAGCAACAGGAGCTGCTCCTCCTGATCGCCCGCAACGCGGGCCTGCGGCGGGCCGGCAGGCCGGAGGTCGACGTGGCCGAGCTGCGCCGCGAGTTGCATGCCGAGCCGCTGCGCCGGCGCGTCGCCCGCCAGCGGGACGTGCGCTGCCGCTACTGGTATCGCCAAGCGGGCACGCGCCTGGCCGCCGGCGATCCGCACGGTGTGATCTGGCTGGCCGCCGCGACGGCGATCGCGCCTGAGATCGTGCTTGGCCGCCTGCGTCGCCAGGTCGTGCCCTTCGTGCGCACCATCGGCGCGCCTGCCGCCTGATCGCGGTCGGCGTCGGGCCGCGGGGCGCCGGGCCGCTGGCCGCGCTGCGCGACTCCCGACCCTCAACGGGCCGCGCTCCTTGCACCTGGCGGCAACAGCGACGGAGCAGGACGCCCGATACCCCGGCCGGGACGCCTTCCCCCGTCATCCGTTGCGCGCGGCGCACGGTCTGACGGAGGAGACGCCATTCCTCCGTCGCTGTGGCCGCTGGATGCAAACGGGGTCGAGGATGAGGCTGGAGGTGGTGCCCGCCTCTGGTACAGTGCGCTGCAGCCGAACGGACCGGCCGCGAGTCGATGAAGAGGAGGCGCGCCATGCAGACGACGACAGCCCTCCCCTCTCCCCGCCGGTCCGATCTCGCCGAGGGCCTCGCCCCGCGCTGAACCACTCCGACCGTCGGGGTCACCTTCCCCCCGACTGATGGAGTCTTGCGCGTGTACGAACCCGTTTTCGCGGCGCCGACCATGGCGCCCCCGCCACAGCGGCCGACCCCCGCGTGGCTCATCGATGCCGGCTACCAGGACCGGCACCTTGGCGTCCTGAAGTCAGGCAAGGAGGCCGAGGTCTTCCTGGTCGAACGCAGCTCGGCCGATCGCTCCTGCCTGCTCGCCCACAAGCGGTACCGCCCGCGCAATCCCGGGAAGGGCGAGCTCCAGGAGCTCGGCTTCTCCAAGGGCACCGTCTACCGCAACGATGCTGTCTATCGCCGTGGCTGGCACCTGCGCACCCGCGACCAGCGGGCGGTCGACCGCGGTACCGACCACGGCCATGACGTCACGGCCGCCATGTGGCCGGCCAACGAGCTGGCCATGCTCGGCCGCGCGTGGGCGGCAGGGGCCAACGTCCCGTATCCGGTCGAACGGACGGAGGACGGCCTGCTCATGGAGTTCATCGGCGACGAGTCCCTGGTCGCCGCGCCGCGGTTGGTCAATGCCGCCCTGGATCGCGCTGCCCTTGGCCAGGCCTGGCAGCAGCTGCTCGCCGACCTGCGACGCCTGACGCGTGCCGGCGTCGTGCATGCCGACCTGTCGGTCTACAACCTCCTGTGGTGGAAGGGTCGCGTGGTCGTCATCGACTTCCCGCAGGCCGTCCATGCCATCACCAACCCGGCCGCGGCCGATCTCCTCCACCGGGACGTGGTGAACGTGGCGACCTGGTTCGGCAACCGCGGGCTGCGGCTGGATGCCGAGGCGACGTTCGTGGACCTGCTGCTCGACCTGCCCTGAGGCTGGACCCGCTCGAACGTGCGTGCTAGCATCGCCGCCCCGCGCGCACCCTCCGCGCCACGCGCAGCTACGAGGCCCTTCCCGCGTGCCAACGCCTCGGCCCATGCCCACCACCGCGCCCGCCCTGGCTCGGCCGCGGCTCGGCCAGACATCGCTGGGCCTCGTCCGCGACGCGATCTCGCTCCCGTCGCTGCCGCTGGAGCCCGAGTGGAAGGTCCAGCAGCGCCTCTGGGGTCACGCGTTCCATCCCATGTGCAGTTACCTGGCGATGTTCCCGGCGGGCCTCGCCCACGCCTTCATCGCCCGCTACACGCGGCCGGGCGACGTCGTCCTTGATCCTTTCAGCGGCCGCGGCACCACCCCGCTGCAGGCCTGCGCCGAGGGCCGGCTGGGGGTGGGTGTCGACCTCAACCCGATGGCCGCCCTGCTCACCGCGGCGAAGGTGGATGCGCCATCGCGGGCCGATGTCAGCGCTCGCCTCGGTCAACTCCACCTGCGGTACCTGGGCGAGCGGGCGGCCTGGCAGGACCTGGCCGACGCGGCGCTTGCCGCGCCCGGGCGGGGAGGCGCGCCGGTACCAGCGGCGGGCGGCGCCGATCCCGCCCCGCTACCGCCCGAGGTGGCGCTGGCCTTCCACCCCCGGACGCTGGCCGAGCTTCTCTTCCTGCGCCACGAACTGCGGGCCATGGACGGGCCGGCGGCCCTGGCCGACCGGCGCGACCGGTTCATCGCCGGGGCCGTGCTCGGCATCCTCCACGGACGCAGCGCGACGTATCTGTCCGACCTGATGCCCAACTCGTTCAGCATGGCGCCGCGGTACGTGCGCGAGTTCGTGGCGCGCACGGACTTCCGGGCGGCCGAGCGCGACACGTTCGGCTGCATCGAGGCCAAGCTGCGGCGCCTCTACCGCCAGGGCGTGCCGCCGGTGCGCGGCGTGGCCCTGCGGGGCGACGCGCGAACCGCTGCGGCACCCGTACGGGCCGCCCTGCGGGCCCGCGCCCTGCCCGACCGCGCGCGGCTGGTGGTGACCAGCCCGCCGTACCTGCGCGTCGTCAAGTACGGCTACTACAACTGGCTGCGCCTGTGGTTCCTGGGGGTCGACCCGGCCGTCGTCGACGCCCAGCTCGACGACGCCCACCGCCTGCCCGCGTACGTCGACTTCCTGCGCCAGGTCCTGACCGACCTGACCGGCGCCCTGGCCGACGACGCCGTGGTGGCGCTCGTCATCGGGGACGTGGCGATGGACCGCGGCCGCACCTTCAGCGGCGGTTTCGGCCTGGCCGAGACGGTCTGGGAACAGGCCGCCGAACCGGCGGGCTACCGCCTGGCGGGCCTCGTCGTCGACGACATCGCGGCCCACCGCAAGCTCACCCGCATCTGGGGCGCCGAGGCGGGCCGGGCCACCACGACCGATCGGGTGCTGGTCATCTCGCCGACCGAGCTGGGGCGCCGACGGGCCCTCGCCGGGGCGACGCTGCCGATCGAGTGGACCTGGCCGCCGCCGAGCCGGACGCGCCTGGGCTAGGCCCGCCCGAGCGGCACGGCCGGGACGCTACACTCGTGGCGATGCGTCCCTTCTACCATCCCGACGACCTGGCGGCGATGGATCCGCTGGTCCTCATGAAGAACCTGGACCACGTGCGCATGACCAGCCGCCGCCTGAGCTACGTGCTGCAGGGGCAGGTCCACCTGTACGTGCCGGAGGCGAACCAGCTGCGCGACGAGATCGACCGGTACGTCGAGGCGGAGCGGCAGATCGAGGGCGAGATGGCGAGGCGCCGCATCCGCGCCTGAGGCTCAGCCGGCGATCTGTTCCTCGCCGATCACCTCGCGCACCAGCGCGGCCAGCCCGGGCATCTCCCCCAACGTGAAGCGGATGCCGTGGTCCGACAGCTCGGCGAAGCCCCAGTCGCGGTAGGCCCGACGGGCCGCCACGGCGCACATCTCGTCGTAGAGCTCGGGCCACGCGACGCGGCGCCGGCGGCGGCAGAACCGGACGAACTCGACCGCCTCGTCGCCCGCCTCGCCGGCCGCGCCGGGGGCTGAGCCGGCGGGTATGACGGACCGAGCGGGGCGTGCTTGCATGGCCAGGGCAGGACCTTTCGTCACCACTATCTTCCCCGCTGGCGACGGGCGCGCGACGACTGGGTCTGAGCGCGTGCCGAGGCCAGAACGGACCGATCTCCGCACGGTGGTCGCGTGGGGCGACCCGGGGGACCTGCCCGTGATGAGTGCCTGCTCATGGTACCCCCGCGGGTGGTTTCGCGGGTAGGGATTCTGTCCACCAAGTTGTCCACCAAGTTGTCCACAGGGGGTCAGGCGGCGCGCGGACGGACCCCCAGACCGGGTCGGTCGGACAGGTGCCAGTGGCAGCCGGGATCGAGTCGGAGGCCCTCGTACGGGTCGTCGGCGAGCAACAGGTTGCCGTCCAGATCGACCCAGTCGACCAGCCCGGCCACCGCCACGGAGGCGGCCACGCCGACCGTCGTCTCCTCCATGCAGCCGAGGAAGATGCGGAAGCCGGCCGCCCGGGCCTGCTCGATCATGCGCTTCGCCGGACCCACGCCGCCGACCTTGGCCAGCTTCACGTTGACGCCGTGGACCACGCCGACGAGCGCGTCGAGGTCGGTGGCCACGACCGCGCTCTCGTCGGCCACGACCGGCAGCGGGCTCACGCGCTGGAGGGCCGCCAGGTCGGCCAGACGATGGGCGGGGAAGGGCTGCTCGATGAGCTCGACGCCCAGCCGCACCAGCTCCGGCACGAGGTGCTCGCCGTCGGCGAGGCTCCAGCCCGTGTTGGCATCGACGCGGATGGGGCCGCCATAGACGCCGCGCACCGCCTCGAGCGTGGCCAGGTCGCGCGGCCCGCCGACCTTGATCTTGAGGGCCGGGAAGTGCGACGCCCGGGCCGCGCGCTCGGCCACGACGGCCGGCTCATCGAGGCCGATCGTGAAGTCCGTGGCCGGCACCTCGCGCGGCGTGCCGAGCAGCTCCGGCAGGCCCAGGCCGAGGTGCCGTCCGGCCAGGTCGTGGAGCGCGATGTCGAGAGCGCATTTGGCCGCCCCGTGATGGCGGATCGTTTCGGCCATCGCCTCGTCGGCCGAGGCGAGCCAGGCCCGGGTCGCCTCCAGCTCATCGGGTATCGGACCGAGCGGCACGAGCGCCTGCAGGAGAAGCGGCAGGACGGCCTCCATCGTGCCGACCGTCTCGCCGTAGAACGGGTCGGGGAAGCCCTCGCCAAGGGCCGTCGGACCGCCCGCATAGGCGAGCTCCACGATCATCGTCGTGGCGTGCCGGTCCTCGAGCGCCCGGGCGATGCGGAACGGATCCTTGAAGGGGATCTCGTGGACCTGCCAGTCCAGGCGCCACGGCCCGGCGCGGTGACCGCCCGCGGGGCCGGCGGCGGCCGCGCTCACGAGAGGCGCTCGCGGAGCGCGTCCATGAGCCGTTCGCCACCGAAGCGGTAGGGGTCGTCGGTCGGCAGGCCGGTCAGGTCGGCCGTCTCGGCGATGACGCGCCGCGCCTGGGCTTCGGTCAGATCGGAGGTATTGAGCGCCACGGCGGCGACGATCGAGGGCGCGACGAGCCCGGCGACCTGTTGGTGCAGCCGGATGAAGTCGGGCAGCGGCTGCAGCGGGAACGAGGCCTCCGGCAGGTGGTCGAAGTCGTGCCGTGCCAGGCCCACGCGGTGGACCATCACCATCGCGTGCGGCGTCGTGCCGTGGATCAGGCCCAGCGTGACGGCGCTGTAGGCAGGGTGGTCGAGTGAACCCTGGCCCTCCACGAAGACCCAGTCGCCCAGCGCCTCACCCTGTTCGACCAGCCACTCGCACGTGCCGTTGAGGAAGTCGCTGATGACACGATCGACGGCCACGCCCCAGCCGGCGATCATCATGCCGGTCTGGCCGGTGGGCACGAACACGCTCGCCAGGCCGGCCTCCTGGGCCGCGCGCGTCAGCTCCAGGGCCACGCTCATCTTGCCGATGGCGCAGTCCGTGCCGACCGTGAGGATGACCCTCTTGCCCGGCAGGTGGCGCCGGCCCACCGCCGTCTCCGTGCGGTCGGGGGGACGCCGGAAGTCGACGATGGAGACGCCGCTCGCCCTGGCGGCGGCGCCGAACTCGGGGTCGTCGCCGAGCATCGTGTGGAGGCCCGAGTGGATGTCGAGCCCCTGGGCGATGGCCTGCAGGATGGCGATGCGCCAGGCCTCGGGGAGGCGACCGCCCGTGGGGGCGATGCCGATGACGAGCGTGTCGGGGTGCCGCGGCAGGGCCTCATCCAGGCTGGCCACGATGGGGATGTCGAAGCGCTCGCCCATGTCCTCGCGGACGTTGCCGGGAGCCCGCGTGGAGTCGATGACGGCGACGATGACGTCGCGCCCATAGCGGATCACGCCGCGCGCTGTCTTGCCGCCGTGCGGGTTGAACTCGCCCTCGGCGAGGATCGCCAGCCGGCGCGGCGTCGCTTGCGGGTCCACGTCCCGAGTCTACCGGCTGCGCTGCTGTGGAGAGTAGATTGCGCCCGTGAGCTTCGACGTGGCCGCGGACGCGTACGACCGCTTCATGGGCCGGTACTCGCGGCTCCTTGCCCCCCAGATGGCGGACCTGGCCGGGGTGCGCGGCGGCCAGCGGGTGGTCGACGTCGGCTGCGGCCCCGGCGCCCTGACGGCCGAGCTGGTCACCCGGCTCGGGCCTGCGGCCGTCGCCGCCGTTGACCCCTCCGAGCCGTTCGTCGCCGCGGCCCGCGCGCGCCATCCCGGCGTCGACGTGCGGCAGGCGCCAGCCGAGCGCCTGCCGTTCCCGGACGGGACGTTCGACGCCGCCCTGGCCCAACTGGTCGTCCACTTCATGTCCGATCCGATCGGCGGCTTGGCCCAGATGGCGCGGGTGACCCGGCGGGACGGTGTCGTCGCTGCGTGCGTCTGGGATCACGGCGGCGGCCAGGGGCCGCTGAGCGTGCTATGGCGCGCAGCGCGCGAGCTCGACCCCGAGGTCATCGACGAGTCGCACCTGGCGGGCGCCCGTGCGGGGCACCTGGCGGGATTGTTCGAAGCGGCGGGCCTGCGCGAGATCGAGGAGACGGCTCTTGCAGCCGACCTCGAGCACGCGAGCTTTGAAGCGTGGTGGGAGCCGTTCAGCGGCGGCGTCGGCCCCGCAGGCGCCTACGTGGCCAGTCTTGGTGTGGATCGACAGGCTGAGCTTCGCGAACGCTGTCGCGCGCTGCTCCCTGCCGGACCGTTCGTGCTCACGGCCCGGGCCTGGGCGACGCGCGGCCTCGTGTAGCAGCGAGGGATTGGTACCGCATATCGGATTCGAACCGATGATCTCCGCCTTGAGAGGGCGGTGTCCTGGGCCTCTAGACGAATGCGGCGAGGCGCGGGAAGTCTAGCAAAGGCTCCCCGCCGCGTCCGCCCATGTCACACGTGGTGGATCCCAGGAACCAGGTCGCCACAGGTGGTGACAAAAGGCACCACGAAAACCTGACCTACACGCGCCCTGCGTCTTGATGGCTACCGAGCCCGCGCGCATCATCGAATGCGCCATCGGTCCCCCCCAGATCGACTACGGATCCTTCGCATCAGCTCTCCCGTAGGCCGCCCCACGTCCACGAAGCGCAGCGTAAGGAGATGGTCGCAATGGCTAGATCAGGCTCGCCCGGACGATCGCGGATCCTCTCGACCGTGGTCGTCGTCAGCATGGCGCTCGGCGCGCTCGCCACCGCAGCACCGGCAGCGGCCGCGTCGCCGACGGCCCTGCCGAGCACAGCCCCCAGCTGGGTCGCAAAGGCGACCAGGACCGGCAGCGCGGCGTCGACCGCGAAGATCCAGGCCCGCGTGTATCTGGCTCCGCAAGGCGGCCTCCCGGCGCTCGCCTCGCTGGCCACCTCGGTCTCGACGCCCGGCAGCGCCAACTACCGGCAGTTCATCAGCGCCGCCCAGTACGCGGCGCGATTCGCACCCACCGCGGCGTCGGTCTCGGCGATCCGCGACTACTTGTCGAGCAACGGCCTGAAGGTCGGCGCGACCGGCGCGCAGAACAGCTACGTCGCGTTCAGCGGCACCGTCGCCGCGGCCGAGCGAGCGTTCGGCGTGAGCATCAACGACTACAAGCACAACGGCGCGACAGTGCAGGCACCGGGCGGCGCGCTGAGCGTCCCCTCATCACTCGCCTCTGCTGTGCTCACCGTCGAGGGACTGGATACCTCGGAGCACTTCGCGACGACGTCGGCCGTCACCGACGCTCCGCCGCCGGCCGGCTTCCGCAATGCCCGGCCGTGCTCGATCTACTACGGCCAGATCAAGGCGAAGTACCAGGCCGACTTCTCCACGCCGCTGCCGCAGTTCAACGGCAAGACACTGGACTACGCGCCGTGCGGGTACACCGGCCCGTTCCTTCGGGCGGCCTACGAGGGCAACACCTCGCTTGATGGCAGCGGTGTGACCGTGGCGATCGTCGACGCCTACGCCGCCCCGACGATCGTGTCCGACGCCGAGACCTATGCCGTCAACAACGGCGACGGAAGCTACGGCGCCGGCCAGTTCGCCCAGACCGACGCCGCGAAATTCACGCACGCGGCCCAGTGCGGACCGTCCGGTTGGTACGGCGAGGAGACGCTCGACGTCGAGGCGGTGCACGCGATGGCACCAGGCGCGAACATCCATTTCTACGGAGCCGCGAGCTGCTTCGACGACGACCTGCTGGACTCGCTGGCCCAGGTGGTCAACGACGACCAGGCACAGCTCGTGACGAACTCCTGGGGCGAGCCGGAAGAGGGCGAGGACGTCAGCACGATCCCCGCCTACGAATCGATCTTCCTGCAGGGTGCGGTCGAGGGGATCAGCTTCATGTTCTCCTCGGGTGACAACGGCGACGAGCTGGCGAGCACCGGCGCCAAGCAGGCCGACTACCCGACCTCGGATCCCTATGTGACCGGCGTCGGCGGCACGTCTACCGAGATCGGCAGCGACGGTTCGATCATCGAGCAGACCGGCTGGGGCACGGTCAAGTACTCGCTGTCCAGCAACGGCTCCAGCTGGAACCCGGTCGGCTTCCTGTACGGGTCCGGCGGCGGCCACTCGGCGCTGTTCAACAAGCCGGCGTACCAGTCGTCAGCCGTGAAGGGCGCCTACCGCGGCGTTCCGGACGTGGCGATGGACGCCGATCCGAACACCGGCATGTTGATCGGCGAGACGCAGACGTTCCCAGACGGCAAGTACTACGACCAGTACCGGATCGGTGGGACGAGCCTGGCCTCGCCGCTGTTCGCCGGACTCACCGCCCTGGCGATCGAGCACGGCGGCTCCGCGGTCGGGCTGCTCAACCCGACCGTGTACGCCAACCCCGGAGCGTTCACCGACGTCAAGGGCAATCCCAAGCAGGCTGGCGACGTCCGTGTCGATTTCGCCAACGGCATCGACGGGACCAGCGGGCTGCTGTACTCGGTACGGACCTTCAACCAGGACAGCACGCTGACGATCGGCAAGGGCTGGGACGACGTGACCGGCCTCGGCGCGGCGGGCCCAGCCTGGCTCTCCGTATTCGTGCCCTGACCAGCGCACGGTCCGGCCGGCGGGCGACCGCCGGCTGGACCGTCTCCAGCTACAGGTGGTGCGCCTCCAGGAAGCCCTTGAGGGCGGCGGCAACCTGGATATGGCTCTCGTCCCCGGCCACCAGGCCGTAGTGCGAGTGGGCACCGAAGGGCAGGTAGTCGGCCTCGATCCACTCCGCCAGGCGCTCGGAATCGGGCTCCGGGTAGAGGCGATCGAGGCCGCCGCCGATGACCAGCCGCGGGCTGACCTGCAGGGCCAGCGGCTCGATGGGGATGCCGGCCAGGACGTCGCGCCGTGCGGCGCCTGATTCGGCTCCCATCATGTGCTGGATGCGCAGGACGTCGCCGATCGACAGGTCGGGGTTCTGGCGGCGGATCTGCTCGGGCAGGCCCTGCCAGCCGATGAGGTCGCGCCGGAACAGGGCCGGCACCTCGCGCAGCTGGTGGAGCTTGGCCGGCGGCCGCAGCTCCTGGGGCAGGGCCGGGCTGATGAGGACGAGGCCGGCCATCGCCTGATGCTCGGCCAGCTTGAGAGCCAGCAGGCCGCCGAGCCCATGGCCGATCACCACGGCGTCGCCGCCAAGGCGCCGGTGGGCGGCCTCCACGTCCCCGAGATAGGTGCCGAAGTCGAGCTCGTCGAAGTCGGCGTTGTCCGACCAGTAGTGCGCCCGCAGGTTGACGGCGTGGGCCTCCCAGCCACGCGTGGCGAAGTACTCCTGGTAGCGGTGCCAGACCCAAGAGCCGCCCAGTTCCCCATGGATGAGCATGAGCGGCCGGCGGCGCGAGCGGCGCTCGGGCAGCCACGACTCGATGTGCACGCCGCGCTCCAGCAGGTCGATCTCATCCTTGCGGATCGGCCTGGTGGGCTGCGCGCGCTCGAGCGGCGGATGGGCGACCGGCAGGGTGATCGGTTCGTCGGCCATCGCTCAGGACCCTCCCATATCGAACACCAGCCCGGTGGCCGGCTTGGGGGCGAAGTAGGTCGACTTCTGGGGCATCAGCTCACCGGCCTCGGCCACGGCCAGGACGGCCTCGACGGGCGTGGGGTCGAGCAGGAAGGCCGTGTCGGCCTCACCGTGCCGCACCGCCGCGATGGCCGCGGTGGCGTCACTGGTATACCCGATGGCGCCGCCATGCGCCGCCGCCTCGCCGAGGCCAAGGAGTTCCCGAAGCGCGGCCGACAGGACGGCTACATCGAGCCAGCGGAGGACCTCCGAGCCGCGCTCGTCCAGCAGCGGCCCGATGGCCTCCGGCCGCGGGGTGAGGATGGCCGCCGCATCGCCGGTCCAGACGCCGAGGCGCTGCGCCGTGCGCGGCAGCGCCATGGCCTCGACGAGCGCATCGGCCGAGGGGCATCGATCGACGCGGAAGAGCCGCGCGGCCGCGTCGAGGAGCGCCGAGCCGGCGGGCTCGCCGCGGACCAGACGGTGGGTCGGCAGGGTCGTGACCGGTGTCGCGGCAAGGTCGAACAGCAGGGCCATGATCGTGTCCGCCTGGGACCGCTCGCGGTGGAACGTGAGGGCGGTCTCGTAGCGATGGTGGCCGTCGGCGATCGTGATCGGCGCCGCCGACGCGCCCGCCAGCAGCGCGTGGGCCGCCGGGCCCCGCACGGCGTCATCCACGGGCACGACCCACAGGCGATGCTCCACGCCCCCCTCGTCGACCGCGTAGGCATCAGGCGGAGCGGCCATCGCCGCGTCCAGCGCGGTCCCGGTGCCGGCGCCCGTGGTGCGGTACAGGCCGATGATCGGGCTGAGGTTGGCGCCCGTCGCGCGCAGCAGGGCCAGGCGGTCGGCCCGCGGGCCGCCCATGGTCCGCTCGTGCGGCCGCACCGGTCCGCCGGCCCGGAACGGCTCGAGGCCCAGGCGGGCCACGAAACCGCGCTGGGTCCGTGGCTCACCGGTACCCGCTGGCGACCATCGCTGTTCGTAGGCGTAGACGGCCGGGCGGTCGTCCCGCACCAGCAGACCTTCTGCCTGCCACGCGTGGAGCGTCGTCGCCGCGCGCGCGTAGCGGCGGTCGGCAGGTTCGCCGGGGAGCGACCGCGGCAGATCCAGGCGCACCGAGTTGTGGGGGTCCCGGGCGGCCAGGCGGTCGGCCAGGGCAGGACCGATGATGTCGTAGGGCGGGCTGATCAGCTCGGCCAGGTCACCCGCGGTCGGCGCGTAGCGCCATCCGCGAAACGGGGAGACGGTGGGCACGGCCGCATCCTACCCGAGGCCCTCAGGCCGTGCCGCTGCGCCTGCGCTAGCCTTGCCTGCATGTCCCGTCCCCCGATCCAGCTCGTGGCCCGCGCCGTGGCGCTGCTCGTGGCGGGAGCCGTGCTGCTGGCGGGCTGCGGCACGCCGGACCCGGCCCTGGCGACGCCGCAGGACAACGTGGGCCTGGTCCAGACCATGGCCCAGCACGGCCTCATCGTGATGAGCCAGACCAGCGGCGATCCGGGCTGCAGCGAGCCGGGCGTGGTGGCCAATGCCGTCCACTGGCGGGTCATGGCCTCGACCGACAAGGCGCCAAGCGATGTCTACATCTTCCGGTTCCTGGATCACGCCGCGTTCCTGGCGGGCGCCTCGGAGGTGGACACCTGCCAGGCCGAGTTCGCGGCCAGCCAGACACGGGCCGGCGGCACCGTGACGCGCCTGGATATCAGCCCGTGGCGGGTCTTCGGTGATGGCTGGTCGGCTGACCTGCGCGCGAGCCTCACGGCGGCCATGACGGCCGCGGCGGGAAACGGCGGCCTTCAGCCGCCGGGCGAGGACCAATAGCACCTAAGTACACCTGGGGGTGACCACCGGGGCAGGGACGCTGCGTGAGCGTGCCGCGAGGCTCGTGGCATGCGCCCAGTCCGCACGACACGCAGCTTCGCCCTCCGCGTCTGGCTCGCCTTCGGTATCGCCGCGATCCTCACCACGAGTGTGGCCGCGGCCGCCGACGCGCCCGGCGCCGCGTCGCTCCCCGTCCTCCCTGCCGCGGCGGCCGTGGCCGCTCCCGGCGCGGCGGTGGCCCCGAACGGCGATCCAGGCATCTCCGGGATCGACCCGGCCCTGGCGGCCGAGGCGGCCGCCGTCGTCGCGCCTGCCAAGGTGGCAGCGGTCGCGAAGGCCGCGCCAAAGCCGGCCGCCAAGCCCCGAGCGGCGGCGACCCACGCAGGTCCGACCGTCTATGCGGGCCGCAACCACTTCTGGTTCCCGTCCCTTGGCATCAACCAGGCCGTCTACGGCTACCCCTGCGACAGCAGCGCCCCGCCAGGGCCGCAGGTCTACCGCTGGGGCTGTGCCGGCGCCAACAACGTCTACCTGCTCGCCCATGCCGGCGGCAAGTTCGGCCCGCTGCACGACGCCTACGTGGATGGCCGCCTCAAGGCGGGCATGCTGGCGATCTACGCCGACAGCGCCGGCCACGTCCACTACTACCGCCTCCAGTGGGTCAAGGTGACCGCCCCGCTCGCCAGCTCGCACTGGGCGTGGGATCCGCAGCCGGTCAGCTCCCTGACGCTGCAGACCTGCCTGGGCTCCCAGAGCCAGTGGCGCATCTTCGTGCGCTTCGTCGAGGTGCCCAAGCCCTAGCCGGCCGCGGCGCCCCGGACGGGCGGCGCAGGGCCCACGCTACGATGGACCCGTGGCGTCATCGGTCCCCCTTTCCGACTGGCCCATCTTCGGGCGCGATGCCCCCGACGTGGCGTGGCGTCCCGGCGCGGCCGATCTGGCCGACTCCCGGCTGGCGCGCTTCCTGCGCACGACCGGCCACCCCGGCCTGACCGCCCTTCAGCGGCACGCGGTCGACGACCCCGGCTGGTTCTGGGGCGCGGCCGCGGACGACCTGGCGCTGCCCTGGCAGCGCCGCCCGCGCGCCGTGCTGGATCTGGACGGCGGCGTCGAGTTCGCCAGGTGGTGGAACGGGGGTGCGTTCAACTACGCCGCCGCGGCCCTGGAGCCTCGGCTGGCCCGTGAGCCGAACGGCCCCGCGCTGGTGTGGGAGGGCGACGACGGCGAGGTGCGCCGCCTCACCAATGCCGAGCTCAGCGCCGCCGTCGAGGGGGCGGCGGCGATGCTCTCCGCTCGCGGGGTGCGGGCGGGCGACCGCGTCGGGATCCTGCTGCCGCTGCTCCCCGAGACGGCGATCGCGGTCCTCGCCCTTGGCCTGCTCGAGGCCATCTACACGCCGATCTTCTCGGGCTACGGCGCGCCCGCCGTGGCCGCGCGACTGCGCGACGCGGAGGCCTCGGTCCTCATCACCGCCGACGGCTTCCTGCGCCGCGGCGCCGCGGTCCGCCTCAAGGAGACGGCCGACGCAGCGGTCGCCGAGGCGCCCTCCGTGCGCCAGGTGCTGGTCGTGCGCCGGCTGGGTGATCGCGCCGGTTCGGTGCCCTGGACGCGCGGACGCGATGCCTGGTGGGACGAGGCGTTGGCCGACCCGACGATCGGTCGACGCGAGCCACTCGGCCCGACGGATCCCGAGACGCCGTACATGCTGATCTACACCTCCGGCACGACCGGGCGCCCGAAAGGCGCCGTCCACGTCCACGGCGGCTTCCCCATCAAGGGCGCGCAGGACCTGGCCCACTCGTTCGACCTTGGCCGCGGCGACGTCCTGTGCTGGTTCACCGACCTGGGCTGGATGATGGGCCCATGGGCCATCTCGGGGGCCCTGCTGCTCGGGGCGACGCTCGTGCTCTACGAAGGCGTGCCCGACTACCCCGGGCCGGATCGCCTGTGGGCCCTGGTCGAACGCCACCGGGTCACCCACCTGGGCCTGTCGCCGACCGTCATCCGGGCCCTCATGGCCCACGGGCCGGAGCCGGTGCGCGCGCACGATCGCTCGAGCCTGCGGGTCCTTGGCTCGACCGGCGAGCCGTGGAACCCCGAGCCCTGGTGGTGGTACTTCCGCGAGGTGGGCGAGGGCCGCTGCCCGATCATCAACTACAGCGGCGGGACGGAGGTCTCGGGCGGCATCGTCAGCGGCAACCTGCTGACCCCGACCAAGCCGTGCGGCTTCGGCGGACCAAGCATCGGCACGGCCGCGGACGTCATCGGGCCGGATGGCGAGAGCGTCCGCGGGGTGGTCGGGGAACTGGCCATCCGGGCGCCGCTGCCGGGCATGACGCGCGGCTTCTGGCACGACCGCGAGCGCTACCTGGATACGTACTGGCGTCGCGTGCCGGGGACCTGGGTCCACGGCGACTGGGCGGTGGTGGACCCGGACGGCCACTGGTTCATCCAGGGCCGTTCCGACGACACCCTCAAGGTGGCCGGCAAGCGCGTCGGCCCGGCCGAGGTCGAGTCGGCCGCCATCGCCCATCCGGACGTGATCGAGGCGGCGGCCGTCGGCGTGCCGCACGAGGTCAAGGGTGAGGCCATCGTCGTCTTCTGCGTCCTGCGCCCGGGCGTGGTCGACGGACCAGGGCTGCGTGCCGACATCGCGGCGCGCGTCGTGGCGGAGATGGGCAAGGCCCTCAAGCCTGAGGCGATCGTCGTCGTGCCGACCCTGCCGAAGACGCGCAGCGGCAAGATCATGCGGCGCGTCGCCCGCGCCGCGTTCCTTGGCCAGGACCCGGGCGACACCTCGGCCCTGGAAGACCCCCAGGCGGTGGCCGCTATCCGCGCGGCCGCCTCGAGCGGTCGGCTCGAGTAGCGCATCCCTCGGCGGGCTCGCCTGGATCCCGGCCGAAGTCACTCGGTGCCGCCAACCTGTCCAGATCTGACTGGAGGGCACGGTAGGGCGAGTCCATCTGTCCCGTGGGTCGACCAGAGCGACGATCCATGCCCCTAGCCGAGCGTGGATGGGGTGCCGGGGCAGGCGCCGAAGCCGTCCGTCACCGCGCCTGACGGCTTTACGTGCCCCCGAGTCACGAATGGCCAGGTACCGCGCCCGGGCGAGCAACTCGGCCGGACCGATGGGTTCACGTGAACGGCGGCTCGAGGAGCCAGATGTGCGGGTCGACCGTGCCGCAGACGCCGGTGATGAGGTCGCCGGCCCTGAGCACGACGACCTCGTTCGCGTCCAGGACCTCGAGGGTCGGCCTGAACCGTGCCCGATAGCCTGGCGGCCATGACGACGTCCATGCGGGTGCCGAGGTCGTTGACCAACCAGGCCACGCGGGGGTCGGCGGCGCTGCCGTGGAGGACGGCGCGGACACCGACGCCAGCACATGCCGTGGCCACCCCGGGCGCCACCGAGACCGGCGGCACGGTTGGCAAGGCGACCTCGCCGGGCGCCAGCGGCATCGCCGTAGGTAAAGGCGTCAGGGCGGGCGGAGTGATCGGCGCGGCGCACGCGTAGATGACCAGCAGCGCGACGACCGCGACGACGCGCCTCATCTCGACGGCGCCCCTACGGGTTGCCCGGTAGGGCATACCCAGGACGCCGGTGGCTCCCGATCGGCGAGGACCGCGTGGCCCGCGGCATCGACGTCGAGGGTGTGGTCAAGATTCGCTCGTAGCAACGTGGCCGCCGGCTGGGGCTGGGTGAACGAGAACGTCTGATGGTCCGCGACCGCGGCACCCGAGACGCGGATGGTCACTGGACCCGACCCGATGATGGCGGCCGTCTGGTTGCAGTAATCACCGTTCACGCCGTCCACGGTTATGGTCGCGTCCTCGGTCGAAGGGAGCCAGCCGCCGACGTTGGTGACGACCTCGACGTTCACCTGGCTGGCGGTCTCGTTGCGGATCCAGACCGTGCCTGTGTTGGGCCCTCCGAGCCCCCCAAGGGAGCAGCCGGCGACCGTCAGCGCTGTGAGGACCAACCGGGCCACCTTCCGCATCTCGACGCTCCCGATGCTCCGACGCTCTATCGACGGCGGCGGTTCCTCAAGTGTCGGACGGTCCGACCACCCGCACAGGCCGCAGCAGCCGTGGCTGGGGCGCAGCCGGTGCTACCCTGCCCGCCCATGGATCTCGACCTTTCCCCTGAGCATGTCCTGCTCCGCCAGACGGTGCGCGACTTCGCGCGACGGGAGGCGGAGCCCGTCATCGACGAGCATGAGCATGAGCGGCGCTTCCCCGCCGACGTGGTGGCCATGCTGGGGCCGATGGGCCTGCTTGGCGTGCCGTACCCCGAGGATGAGGGCGGCGCGGGACTCGACACGCTCGCGTACGCCATCGCCGTCGAGGAACTCTCGCGGGTGTGGGGCTCGCTCGGCATCATCGTCGCCGCCCATACGAGCCTGGGCTGCGGCCCGCTGCACATCGCCGCGACGCCCGCCCAGAAGGATCGCTGGCTCGTGCCGATGGCACAGGGTCGGGTGATCGGCGCGTTCGGCCTGACCGAGCCGGAGGCCGGCTCGGATTCTGGCGGCACGCGGACGACAGGACGCCACGAGGCGGGCCCCGACGGCGGCACGTGGGTCATCGACGGGCGCAAGCGTTTCATCACCAACGCCGGCCAGGCCGGCACGTACGTCGTGACCGCGCGCACCGGGGCCCGGCACGACGGGTCGCCAGAGATCAGCGCCTTCATCGTCGCGGCCGATACGCCCGGCTTCAGCGTCGGCCGGCTCGAGGAGAAGATGGGCCTCCACGCGAGCGCGACCGGCGAGCTGCTGTTCGAGGGTTGCCGTGTCCCGGCCGACCAGATGCTCGGCAAGCGTGGCGACGGCTGGAAGATCTTCCTCGAGACGCTCGACGGCGGACGGATCTCCATCGGCGCGATGGCCCTGGGTCTGGCCCAGGCGGCGCTCGATGCCAGCGTGCCGTACGCCCGCGAGCGGAAGCAGTTCGGGCGCCCGATCGGGTCGTTCCAGGGCGTCGGCTTCATGATCGCCGATATGGCGACGGAGGTGGAAGCGGCCCGGGCCATGGTCTATCGGGCGGCCTGGCTCAAGGATCAGGGGCGCGAGTACGCTCTCGCCGCTGCCCAGGGCAAGCTGTTCGCATCGGAGGTCAGCCAGCGCGTCACCAACCACGCCGTCCAGATCCACGGCGGCTACGGTTACGTCGAAGAATTCAAGGTGGAGCGCTTCCTGCGCGACGCCAAGCTGACCGAGATCGGCGAAGGCACAAGCCAGGTCCAGCGCCTTGTCATCGGTCGAAAGGTCCTCGGCCTGAAGATCGACTGACCGCAGGATCCGGTCCCGCCCGCCGTCTGTTCGTCATCCCCGCCCCGCGTACCAGGAGCCTCGAGAACCCGAATGTCCTTCATCCACTTCCTGCAGCACGACCCCCGTAGCGCCAGCCAGGCCCCGCGACCAAGCTGGGGCGACGGCACCGCCGAACCCGAGACCGTCCACCGCATCGCCGGGCGGTTGTCCGAGCTGGACCCGCTCCGGGCAGCGTTCCTGGCCGGGGTCGGCTACTGCCTCGCGCGCGTCGTGGCGTCCGATCTGGCGGTCAGCGACTCCGAGCGGGCGGAGATGGTGAACCAGGTCGAGGCGTTCGCGGCGGTGCCGGCGGAGGAGGCGCAGCTCATCGTGGACCTGGCCGTGCACGAAGCACTGGCCGGCGCCGGCACCGACGACTTCTACGTCACGCAGCGCGTCCGTGCCCTCGCCACGCCCGATGAGCTGGAGCACCTGCTGCACTGCCTCTTCGCGGTCGCGGCGCCCGGCGACGAGACGATCTCGTTCGAGGAGAACCGGACGATCCGCGAGATCTCCGACGAGCTGGGTTTCACCCTGTCCGAGCTCAACGAGGTGCGCCGCACCTACGCCGACAGGATGGCCGTCGTCCGCATGGCCCAGGCCGCCGCGGACTCTCCAGCAGCCGCCGCGGACACCATCACCGCCGCCGGCCGCGACGCGTCCTGACCGCCCGGGCCCGGGCGACGCGCCCGGCGAGCCTCGCGCCCGCCCACACTCATGAACCGAAAAGGTTGCTAACGACCGGCGAAGCCCGGTTCGGCGGCGCCGTGGGCACCATGCGCACCACCCGACAGCGGAAACTCGCCGATCCGGCCACGAGGGACGCCTTCCGTCGTCCTTGGCAACCTTTCGTGTTCATCCGAAGCCGGACCACCTCGCCACCACGTGTGCGAGGGGCACGGCCAATCCAGCGTCTGGCCAGCGGGATACCCTCAGCGCTCGACGGTAAGCCGGCGCCAAGCGGCGTCCGGCACCATCAACGCATGCCGGCACGGGAGTCGTCGCCCAGCGCGCCGCGCACCACGTGGTTCGTCAGCTCATGGCGCTCGGCCGGGAGATGCGGACGGCACGGCTGACGGCGGGGCTCACGCTGGCGCAGGTGGCGCGGGCGGCGGGCGTGACCGGGCAGCAGGTCGGCCGTCTCGAGCGCGGCCGGCTGAAACGGTTCGACGCACTCACCCTTGGTCGGGCGATAGCGGCGGTCGGCCTCACACTCGCCATCCGCGCTTACCCGGACGGCACACCGATCCGCGACGCCGGCCACGTGGCATTGCTGGGTCGGCTGCGGGCGCGCCTCGCGCCGGTGTGGCGCTGGCGACTGGAGGTGCCTGTGGTCGGTCTGCCGGACCAGCGTGCATGGGATGCGATGGCCGTGCTCGGCCGCGTGGCCATCGCCTTCGAGGCTGAGACGCGTCTCTACGACGTCCAGGCGCAGGTGCGGCGCATCCTCGCCAAGTTCGCGGACGGCCGCGCCGACCGCGTCATCCTCGCGCTCGCCGATACGCGCCACAACCGCACCGTCCTGCGCGAGGCACGCGAGCTCCTGCGCTCCGACTTCCCGCTCGACACCCGAGCGGTGATGACCGCCCTCCGAGCAGGCCGAGATCCTGGCGCCAACGGGATCGTGCTGCTCTAAAGGCTCGCGGTGAGCCGCCTGCATGAACACGAAAGGTTGCTAAGGACGGCGGAAGGCATCCCCCGTGGTCGGATCGGCGGGTTTCCGCGGTCGGGTGGTGCGCATGGTGTTCATGGCGCCGCGGAAGCGGGCTTCGCCGGTCGTTAGCAACCTTTTCGGTTCACGGGGGTGGGTAGGGGCTGGTCGGTGATCGGGAGGCCTGTCGATCGGCGTCGGAAGGGCCGTCAGGCGGCGGCGGGCTGCTCCCCGGGATCGCCGGGCTCCCACGAGCGGTGCTCGCCGCGCATGGCGGAGATGGCGGCACCCAGCAGGCTGGCGATGACGCCCGCCCCGAAGGCGAGGTGGAGCGCGGTGATGAAGGGGCCCATGTCGATGCCGGCCCCGCCCGACTGGGTACCGGAGAAGACGGCCACCATGACCTGGGGGCTCATGGCGGTCGTGATCAGGCCGATGGCCAGCGCGATGCTGATGACGAACCCCGTGTTGGTCAGCATGGCCCGCATGCCGGCGCCGATGCCGCGCTTGGCCGGCGGGACGACGCCCATGACCGCGCTCGTGTTGGGCGAGTTGAAGAGCCCGGACCCCGCGCCGATGATCAGTTGCCATACGACCAGTTGCCAGAGCGGCGTGTCCACGCTGATCGTCAGGAGGCCGGCCAGCCCGACGGCTGTGACCAGCATCCCGGCGGTGGCCAGCACGCGTGACCCGTAGCGGTCGGCCAGGATGCCGCTGATCGGCGAGAGGACGAGCAGGCCGACGGCGAGCGGCGCGAGCTCGATGCCGGCCGTCACGGGGTCATCGCCTCGGACGCCCTGGAGGTAGAAGACCAGGAGGAACAGGACACCGTTGCGGGCCACGCCGTTCAGCAGGCCCGTGAGGTTGCCCATCGTGAAGAGGCGGTCGCGGAAGAGGGTGAGGTCCAGGATCGGGGTGCGAACGCGGGACTCGACCCACACGAAGAACGGCATCACGACAAGGAACAACACGAACCCGCCGATGACCCACCACGTGGTCCAGCCGTAGATGCCGCCGAACGCGAGCGACGTCATCAGCGCGAGCAGCGCGACGAGGTAGAGCGAGGAACCGGCCAGGTCGAGCGACACGTTCCGCTGCGGCTGCGCCTGTTCGACCAGGATCAGGAAGGCCGCCGCCGCCCCGATGATGCCGATCGGCACGTTGAACCAGAAGACGAACGTCCAGCCGAAGCTGGTCAGCAAGCCGCCCAATATCGGCCCCAGGATCAGGCCGGCCCCGACCACCATGGCGTTGATGCCCAGGGCCCGACCCAGCTCACGCCGGGGGAAGGCGTCGGTCACCAGGGCGGCCGAATTGGCGAAGACGAAGGCGCCTCCGACACCCTGGGCGACCCGGCCCAGGATCAGCAGGAAGGCCGTCGGCGCGATGGCGCAGAAGACCGAGGCCAGCGTGAAGACGGCGATCCCCAGCGTGTAGGTGCGCGCTCGCCCGTACCGGTCGGCGAGCCGCCCGGCGTTGAGGACCAGCACGGTCACGACCAGCGTGTAGCCGACGACGATCCACAGCAGGGAGAACAGGTCGGTGTGGAGGTCGCGCAGGATCTCCGGCAGGGCGATGACCAGCGTCCCGGAGTTCAGCGAGGCCAGCAGCGCGCCGATGCTGGTCACGAACAGGAGCCACCAGCGGTAGGACGGAGTGGCTGGATCCACGATCCCGCGCCGCGGTGTCGAAAGGGCCGTCATGAGACGGCGTGCTCCGCCAGCTCGGCCAGCTTGGCCAGCTCGGCCAGCTTGGCCGCCAGACGCGTGCGCCGCTGCTCGGTGGCCTCGATCATCGCCGCCAGTCGCTCGACCTTGCCGCGCAGCAACACCAGGTGGCGTTCCTCGCGGCCGATCGCGTCGCGGACAAGACGTCGTCGCGCGTCCACGTCGGGGGTGGCCCGGAAAGCGGCGCGATCCTGTGAGGCCGCATCCTCATCGCTCAGCAGCTCGCGGATGTCGGCCAGCGAGAAGCCGGCATCGTCGCGCATCGTGACGATCGCCCGCAGGCGTTCCACATCACCGTCGTCGTACAGGCGATATGACCCGTCCGATCGCGCCGGGCAGAGCAGGCCGACCTGTTCGTAATAGCGGATGGATCGGGTGGTGAGGCCGAGCTCGGCCGCCACCTCGTGGATGCGACGTCGCCCGGGCTCAGGGTGGATCGACATCGGCGTATGGTCCCACACCTTTACGTTGACGTAAAGGTCACACCAACCCCCTGGGCGCTCGCCCCGCGCGGGGGCGCACGTTGCTGGGAGCGAGGCGCTCACGTCACTGAGAGCGAGGCGATCACGTCATCGGGAGCCAGGCGCTCACGTCACTGAGAGTGAACAGATCTGCCTCCAGGCGAGACGGGGAGCCACGGGAGCAGGCGCTCGACGCGATTCGGTCACTGCCAGTGAACACGAAGGCCCCGAAGCCGCCCTCGGTGGTCGCCGGGCTGGGCTATCCGGCCGGTTCGTTCGCAGTGAGTGACCAACGGGCGCCCTGGGCGGCTCGCGACCCGTTCCCGGGCGGCCTCGGGGCTGGATCGTTCACTGCGAGTGACCACTGGGCGCGGTGGCCGGCGCGCCCGGGGGCCGGCGAACGGGCGGCCGCGGCTCGCGGCCCCGGGCGAACGGGTGGCCTCGGCTCGCAGCCCCGGGCGCGACCCGCTCTCAGGCCTCTTCGCGTTCGACCTGTCGCCGCGGAGCGGGGCGGTGGCGCGGTGGCGGCACGTCGCTGACGCCCTGCACGAAGGACGCCTGCCGCGCCCACTCGGCCGACTGCTCCTGCTCTTCGAGCGAGAGGATGCCGAGCCGCCCGAGCGTGGTCAGCTCGTCCCGGATGTAGGTGCGCAGCATCTCGGGGCCGTCGGTGTTGATCGTGTAGCGCACGCCGTGGCGGCGGAAGGTGTCGAAGATCCAGCGAAACTCGTCCCAGCTGGCGACCACGCGCGTGTTGAGGTTGGAGGTGGGGCACACCTCCAGGACCACGCCACGCTCGCGGATCATGTCGAGCGTCCGCGGGTCGTAGGCCGCCTTGACACCGTGGCCGATGCGGCTCGGCTCCAGGTTCTCGATGACGTCGGCGATCTCCTCCACCGGCCCGGCCTCGCCGGCGTGGACCGTGATGCCCAGGCCAGCGCGGCGGCAGCGATCGAAGAGGCGCCGATACGCGCGTGGGCGGAAGTCGTGGGACTCGGGCCCGGCGATATCGATCCCCACCACGCCCCGCCCCAGGTAGGCGATCGCCTTCTCGGCGATGATCTCGTTGAGCTGGTACGGGAAGGCCCGATCGAGGCAGAAGATGAGGCCCGGGGTCACGGGGTACTCGAGCTTGGCGCGGTCCATGCCCCGGATCGCGGCGCTGATGATGTGATCCAGGTCCTGCTCGCCGCCCCGGTTCCGCTTCATGGGGTTGAAGCGCAGCTCGACCGTGGTGACGTTGTTCTTGCGGTACGCGCCCCCGACGACCTCGTAGACCGACCGCTCGACGGCCAGGGGCGATGACTGGATCAGCTCGGTCCAGTGGAACAGCTGCAGGTAGCCGTCGAACGAATGGCCGTGCCGCGCGGACACGGTGATCATGTCGCGGAACTCCCAGTAGTCCTTGGTCGGCAGGCGGATGCCCTGGGAGTGGGCGATGCCCCACATGATGGCCGGGGCCACGGCGCTTCCGAGGTGGCAGTGCAGCTCGGTCAGCGGGGTGCGGCGGGGCAGGGCTGCGGGCATGCTCCGGCGGTCAGGCCAGGCCGTTGGCGGCGAGGGCGGCCGCGCGAGCTCCACGGGCGCGTCGGGCCGCCTCCGGCACCTGGTCGCGGGCGTGGTAGCTGGAGCGCACGAGCGGCCCCGACTCGACGTGCTTGAAGCCCAGCGCCAGGGCCTCGCGGCGCATGTCGGCGAACTCGTCGGGATGCACGTAGCGGATGACCGGCAGGTGGGCTTGCGTGGGCTGGAGGTACTGGCCGATCGTCAGGATGTCGCAGTCGACCGCCCGCAGGTCGCGGAAGGCCTGCGAGAGCTCGTCCCGCTCCTCCCCCAGGCCGACCATCACGCTCGACTTCGTGTGGACGGCGTCGTCCCGGCCGGTGAACTCGCGGCTGAACACCTTAGCCCGCGCCAGGACGTCCAGCGAACGGTCATACCGGGCGCGCCGGCGGACCGGCTTCTGGAGCCGCTCGACCGTCTCGATGTTGTGGTTGAGGATGTCGGGGCCCGCCGCCATGACCGCCCGGAGCGGCTCATCGGTGCCGTTGAAGTCGGGGATCAAGACCTCCACGCCCATGCCCGGGCAAGCCTCGCGCAGGGCCGTGATGGTGTTGGCGAAGATGTGCGCACCGCCATCGGGCAGGTCGTCGCGGGCGACGCTCGTCACGACCACGTGTTCCAGGCCCAGGCCGGAGAGCGCCTCCGCCACGCGCCGGGGCTCGTCCTCATCGTTCCAGCTCGGTCGTCCGGTCTTGACGGCGCAGAAGCCGCAGGCGCGGGTGCACGTGTCGCCCAGGATCATGATCGTGGCGGTGCGCTGCTCCCAGCACTCGCCGATGTTGGGACAGTGCGCCTCTTCGCAGACCGTGTTGAGGTTCAGGCCGCGCAGCAGGTCCTTCAGCTGGTGGTAGTTCTCCCCGGCTGCAAGCCGCGAGCGGATCCACTCGGGGTGGCGCCGCAGCGGCCGCGAGCCATCGGCGGCCGGCGCGGTGAGCGACCCTCCACCCATGGCGATGGTGAGCGGCACGGCCGGCTCATGGCCGTGGCCGGCGGCACCGGGCGGCTGGAACATCGGTAGTTCTCGGCCCATCTGGACCGAGTGTACGCGGCCTCCCGCATGGACGGGTGGACCGTCCCTCATGCGCGGTGGGCACGCAGCATCCAGCGTTGCTTCTCGAGCCCGCGGAGCACCTCGATGAACACATCCTGGGTGGCCAGGTCGCGGTCGCCGAGGCTGTCGATCCGACCCTGGATGTTGGACGCGACCAGCGTCACGCGCGCGTCCATCGCGGCGAGCGCGGCCTGGTCGCCGATCGGGCCCGCCGGCAGCGTGGCGAGCGGGGTCGCCCCGGCGACGGCTGCGCTCCGCCCATCCGGGGAGCCGCCGATGGCGGTCATCCGCTCGGCCACGGTGTCGTACCACTCACGGTACTCGTCGGTGAGCTCGTCAAGGAACACGTGCACCGGCTTGAAACCGGGCCCGATGACGTTCCAGTGGGCCTGCTTGGCGTCGAGGCTGAGGTCGATCAATTCGACCAGCGTGGCCTGGAGGGCGGAGGTCTCCTCGGCGGCGAGCCTGGGGACCGTCGGTTCGATGGTCGCGGTCATGTCGTACCTCTGCTCCGGATGTTCGAAGCCCCACCGTACGCCCACCATCGGTCCGAGCCCAGAGCCGACGGTCGCCAGAAAGAGGGGCCGAGCGGCCCGTCAGGCCGGGTGCCGGATCACCAGATGGGCGTCTCCGGGCCGACCGACTCGAGCCAGCGCTTGACGTCGGCGATGAAGCGTCCCGCCTGGGCCCCGTCCGTCGCGCGGTGGTCGAAGCCCAGCACCATGTTCATCATCGGCCGGATCGCGATCGCCTCACCGGAGCCGGCGTCCACCACGACCGGCCGCCGGACGATGGCTTCCATGGTCAGGATGGCCACCTCGGGCACGTTGATGATCGGCTGGGTGATGACCGAGCCGGTCCAGCCCGTGTTGTCGACGGTGAATGTGCCGCCCGCGACGTCGTCGAGGCGCAGCTTGTTCGCCCGAGCCCGCACGGCCGTCTCGTTGATGGCGCGGTTGAGGCCATGGATGCTGAGTGAATCGGCGTCACGGATGACCGGCACGACGAGCCCGTCATCGACCGCCACGGCGACCCCGACGTTGATGGCCTTGCGCCGCCAGTGGCCTTCCTCGGTGTAGTGGGCGTTGAGGTCGGGGTGCGCCCGCAGGGCCTCGACGGCGGCCTTCGTGACGAAGGCCACGAACGAGAGATTCATGCCTTCACGGGCCTGGTACTCCGCCTTCGCCGCCTCGCGGCGGGCGATGACGGCCGACATATCGACCTCGACGAGGGTGTAGGCCACCGGTACCGAGAGAGCCCGGGTCATCTGCGCGGCGATGGCTTTGCGCATCGGGGTCTGGGGCTTGAGCGAGTCAGCGGCGAGCGACACCGGCGCGGGCGCAGCGGGTCGCGAGGTCGCGGGCGCGGCAGCAGCGGCGGGTGTCGGCGCCGCGGGTGCAGGCGCGCGGCCGGTCCGCTGGGCCTCCACGTAAGCCAGGATGTCCTCGCGGGTGATGCGGCCGGCATGGCCCGTGCCGTGCACGAGCGCCAGGTCGATGTCGTGCTCGCGCGCGAGACGCCGGACGGCGGGGGTCAGGCGGCCCTCGTACTCGGTCGGCTCGGGTCGAGCCGCGCTCGGGGCTGAGGTGGTCGCGGCCACCGGCGCCGGCCGCTCATCGGAACCGGCAGGCCCGTGCGCTTCGGCTGCCGCGGGGGCGGCCTCGGCGGCTCGGGTGGAGGTGGCGACAGCGCCAGAGGGGGCGGAGCCGTTGGAGGACGCGGCACCCTCGCCGTCGATCTCCGCGATCTCGGCGTTATTGGGGACCGTCTCGCCTTCCTGGACGAGGATGGCCGTGAGCGTCCCGGCGAAGGGCGAGGGCACTTCCGCGTTGACCTTGTCGGTGATGACCTCGACGATCGGCTCGTACTTCTCGACGTGCTCCCCGACCTGCTTGAGCCACTTGCCGATGGTCCCCTCCGCCACGCTCTCGCCGAGCTGGGGCATCGTCACCTTAGGCACGGTTCGTTCTCCTCGCGACGCTCGCTGCGGGCCCTGCCGGGGTGCGGCACGACCATCCTAGTGTCGCGCATCAGGACCTCCGGCGCAGCAACGTGGTGCGTCGACGCCCATCCCGAACGGGTCATCGCGCTAGGACTGACGGCTCACGGACGCTCGGGTACGACCAGCCTAGCCTTCGAGCATGCACCGGCTTGCCGTTGGCACGCTCGTATCGACGCTGCTCGCCATCTCGCTCATCGTCGTGGGCGGGACGGGCACGGCCGCTGGCCGTCGCCGATCTGCCATTCGGCGAGTACCAACGGGTTGCACCTCTGCAACGGCGGCGGTCGTCCCCGGTTCGCGGCACGACCGCCACAGTGTTCAAGTTCTCCGTGTCGTACCAGGACCCCAGAACCGCGCGAATCCGTTCGCCGATGTCATGATCGATGAGTCGGCGCCTGATCCGCATGACACAGGTCCGGAACCGACCTCACGACACGGCGTCACGATGACCTACTCGCACGAAGCTGCGCCGTCGGGACCCACACCTACATGTTCACAGGGCGGCCAGGGCACCAGGTCGGACTGGCGCCAACTACCATGACCCCGACGCCATCACCCGTCGGTCGTCGACCGCCCCGACGCCGACCCCGAGCCAAGAAGCCCACGCCGAAACCGACCCCCAAGCCGACCACGAAACCGACACCCAAGCCAACGCCAAAGCCCACCCCGAAACCGACCCCCAAGCCGACGCCCACGCCAACGCCGACCCAGGCCGTGGTCGAGGTGACCGCCTCGCCCTCGCCGTCACCCGCGGCGACGGCGTCGCCGACGCCGACCGCCGCCAAGGGCAGCTCCACCGCCGGCGGCCTCGGGGCCGGCCCGGTCGGTGGTGGCTCCGGTGATCAGAACGGCGGCCCCGGCCAGCTGGCCCCATTGCTCGCCGTGGCGCTCTGCGCGGCGGTCGGGTTCGTGCTCTTCGGCGCGTGGCGCCGGCGGCGCAAGCCCGGCGACGAGTCCGACGGTCCGCTGCCGGTCGACCCGGTGCCGCCTCCCGCTCCCATCGCCGCGATCGTGACGCCACCCCCGCCGACGCCCAAGGCGCCTCGGGCCCCCAAGCTCAGGCGGCCGACCAGGCCCGTGGTCGACGAGCTCGTGCCCGAGCTGGCCATCGCGCCGGCCGCGGCCCTTGGCCTGGAGCCGGTGACGCCGGATGAAGCCACCCTGCCTCGATGGCGCCGCCCGTCGCTGAAGGCGGCCCGCGTCGCCAACGACCGCAAGCCGGTCGAGACCGTGCCGCTCGCCTTCGCCGCCGCCGTGACCGCCTCGGCGGCCGAGCGCAGGCGCGTGCGCTATGCGGTCGTGCCGCTCGTTGACGCCCCGGACGAGATCCGCAGCACGGAGATCGGCCAGCTCCAGGAGGGCGACGAGGTCGAGCTGCTCAGCAGCGAAGGCCGCTGGATGCGCGTCCGCACGCCCGTCGGCACGATCGGCTGGGTCCACAAGACGACCCTGGCGCCCGTCGGCGCCCCGGCCCCCGCAAGCCTGGCGAAGAGCACCGCCGACGAGGTCGACGACGATGGCCCTGACGGGTCCGGCCTGCTCGACGCGGCGATCCTGCGCGCGACGGCCATCAAGATGGTGCCGCAGCCGGCGACGGAGCCGACCCCCAAGCCGCGTCGGGCCCCGCGCCGTTCACGAGGTACGGCCTCCGCGGGCTGAGCCCGATCCGCCTCCGCCCTTGGCGGGTTCGACGCACGCACCCCCGCCCGACCCACGTCTCACCAGCCCGTTTGGTGGTACGCACGTCGGCAGGGTCCACGTCTGGTCCCAGGGCCCTTGATCGGCCAGTGCTGAGCGTGGCCGCGAGGCACTGGCGCGGGTTCGACCGCCCGAGGGCCGGCCCGACCTACTTGGTACCAAACACGCTGGTGCGTGAGAAGAAGTGGCTCGGCTGGTGCGCGAGGAGAAGTAGGTGCTGGTGGGTGAGGGAGAAGAAGTGGGCGAGTGCCTCAGAAGGCCGCCAGTTCGCGGATGGCGTCGGCGATCTGGTCGGGACTGATCATGAACCAGTCCTCCAGCTTGTGGTTGTAGGGGACACCCGGGACGTCGGGGCCGCCGACCCGCACGACCGGCCCATCCAGGTACTCGAAGGCCTCCTCGGCGATCATGGCGGCGACCTCCGCACCGTAGCCGCCGAACCGGTTGTCCTCGTAGACGATCACGCACTTGCCGGTCTTGCGCACCGAGCCAAGGACCGTCTCGCGGTCGAGGGGGCGCAGGGTCCGCAGGTCGATGACCTCGACGCTGATGTCGTCGGCCTCCACGAGTTCGGCCGCCTCCAGGCTGTAGTGGGCCATCAGGCCGTAGGCGATGACCGTGACGTGGTCGCCCGCACGCGTCACCTGGGCCTGGCCGAGGGGCACGACATAGTCGGTGTCGGGCACCTCGCCGCGCACCGATCGGTACAGCTTCTTGTGCTCGAAGAACAGCACGGGATCGGGGTCGCGGATGCTGGACCGCAGCAGCCCGCGCGCGTCGTAGGGCGTGGACGGCACGACCACCTTGAGGCCCGGCACGTGGGCGAAGAACGCCTCGACCGACTGGCTGTGGTACAGGGCCCCGTGGACCCCGCCGCCGAACGGGGCGCGGATCGTGATGGGGCATTCGAACGTGCCGTTGGAGCGGTAGCGCAGCCGCGCCGCCTCGCTGACGATCTGGTTGAAGGCGGGGAAGATGAAGTCGGCGAACTGGATCTCAGGCACGGGCCGCAGTCCGTTCACGGCCGCGCCGATCGACGCGCCCACGATGAGCGACTCGGTCAGCGGGGTGTCGATGACGCGCGCGCCGCCGAACTCGGCGAAGAGCCCGTCGGTGGCCAGGAAGACGCCGCCCTTCACCCCCACGTCCTCGCCAAGGACGATCATCGTCTCGTCGCGCCGCATCTCGTCGGCGAGCGTCTCGCGGATGGCGTCAAGGAGCGTCCGGACGGCCATCAGGCACCCCTCCTGGAGGCCGGCTCGTCGGCATAGACGTAGCGCTCGGCGGTGGCGGGGTCGGGTTCCGGCTGTGCCTGCGCCCAGTCGGTCGCGTCCTCCACCTCCACCTTGATCCCGGCCTCGATCGCCGCCAGCTGCTCCTCGTCCATGACACCCGCGGCCAGCAGCTGCGCGCGGAACCGCGGCAACGGGTCGCGCGCCCGTTCCTGCTCGAGCTCCTCCGCGCTGCGGTACTTGGTCTGCTGGTCATCCGACGAGTGGGCCGTGAGGCGCATGACCTTGGCCTCGATGAGCGTCGCTCCCTCGCCGCGACGGGCGCGGTCGATGGCCTCGTGCCCGGCGCGGTAGCAGGCCAGCACGTCGCCGCCGTCGACGACCACGCCCGGCATGGCGTACCCGGCGGCCCGCATGGCGATGTCCGGCACGGCCGATTCGAGGGCCATCGGCACGCTGATGGCGTAGCCGTTGTTCTCCACCACGAAGACGACCGGCAGGTGATGGATGCCGGCGAAATTGAGGCCCTCGTGGAAGTCGCCCTGGTTGCTCGACCCCTCCCCCAGCGACGTCAGGGCCACCTGGTCGGTGCCTCGGATCTGCGCTGCCAGGGCGATGCCCACGGCGTGCAGCAGTTGTGTCGCCACCGGCGAACTCGTGGACAGGACGTTGTGGATTGCCGCGCCGTAGTGGCCGGGCATCTGACGGCCGCCTGAGCTGACGTCGTTGGCGCGCGCGAACTGGGCGGTCATGATGTCGCGCGGACTCATGCCGAAGGTGATGCAGGCAGCCACCGACCGGTAGAACGGGACAAGCCAGTCGTGGCCCTTGCGCAGGTCGTAGCAGAGGCCCACCTGGGCACCCTCGTGGCCCTGGCCGCTGATCACGAACGGCACCAGGCCGGCGCGATTGAGCACCCACATCCGCTCGTCCGTGGCGCGCGCCAGGGCGACCAGGCGGTACATGTCACGCAGCTGCTCGGGCCGCAGGCCCACGTCCGCTGCCAGATCCAGGGCCGCCGAGCCGGCCGCCCCGCGCGTCCTGGTCGTCATGCGGCCGCCCTCCCGCTCAGAAGTTGATGGCCCAGCCGTCGACCAGCGTCGCGGCCTCGCCCACCGCCTCCGAGAGGGTCGGATGGGGGTGCACTGCCGCGCCGAGCTCCCAGGCGGTGGCGTCGAGGAGCATCGCCGCGCTGGCCTCCGCGATGAGGTCGGTGACGTGCGGGCCGATCATGTGCACGCCAAGCACGACATTCGTGTCGCGGTCGGCGATGACCTTGACGAAGCCCTCGTAGTCGCCGCCGATGAGCGCCTTGCCGTTGGCCAGCCAGGGGAACTTGCCCGTCTTGAAGGCGATCCCGTCGCGCTCGCAGTCCTGCTCGCTGCGCCCGATCGAGGCGATCTGGGGCCGCGAATAGGTCGCGCGCGGCATCTTGAGGTAGTCGACCGGCTCGGCCTCCGTGTTGCTGATGGCCCCCACGGCAGCCAGCCCCTCGTGGGCGGCCACGTGCGCGAGCCACAGCCCGCCGATGACGTCGCCGATGGCGTACAGGTGCGGCTCGGCCGTGCGCATCGTCCGCAGGTCGACCTGCACGACGCCCTTCTCCACCTTGGCGCGCGTCGTGTCCAGGCCCACGTCCTCGATGTTCGCCGCGCGGCCGGTGGCCACCAGCATCTGCTCGGCGCGCAGCTCCGTCTGCGGCTGGCCCTCCGCGCCGACCATCAGGCACACGCCCTGCCCGGTGACCTCCACCTTCGCCGTATCGAAGCGGGCGCTGGTCATGACGTCGATGCCCCGCCGCTTGAAGCTGCGCTCCAGCTCCTTGCCGATCTCGCGGTCCTCGAGCGGCACCAGGCTGGGCAGGTACTCCAGGACGGTCACCTTGGTGCCCATGTCGGCGTAGTAGCTGGCGAATTCGACGCCCACGGCCCCGCCACCCACGACGATCAGGCTAGCCGGCAGACTTTGGCTTTGGAGGATGTCGTCGCTGGTGACGATGGACGTGCCGTCGGGCACGAGGCCGGGCAGGCTCTTGACGCGACTGCCGCTGGCGAGGATCACGTCCGTGGCGTCAAGGGAGCGCGACCCGGCCGGCTGGCCCTCGTCGTCGAGCAGCTCGATCTCCACGACCTTGTGGCCCTTGAGACGCGCCTGCCCGTGGATGTACTCGACCTTGTGCTTCTTGACCAGCGCCTGGAGGCCCTTGTGGAGCCGATCCACGACGGCCTGGCGGCGTTTGGCGATGACCGTCGCGTCGACGCTCAGGGCGCCCGTCGTGATGCCGAACTCTTGGGCGCGCTTCGTGCGGTCGTACAGGTCTGCGGACTCGAGCATGCACTTGGTGGGGATGCAGCCGACGTGGAGGCACGTCCCGCCGATCTTGTAGCGGTCGATGAGGGCGACGCGCATGCCCAGCTGGGCCGCGCGGAACGCCGCGGCGTACCCGCCGGTGCCGGCCCCCAGGACGACGAGATCGAAGCTGTTCGACGAGCCGACGGCCACGGGTCAGCGGCCTCGCCGGAGTGGGGGGTTCACCGGCCGATGGTACGGCGGGTGACCGGGGGTCGCAACCGGACCTACCGCCGGTCCATGCCGGCCCGGACGGCCTGGATGAGGATCACGACCGTGACCAGCACGAGCACCAGGATCATCACCGGCTGCAGGCCAAGCAGGTCGTCGAAGCCGGGCACGAAGACGCCGAGCGCCTGGGCGCCGAGCACGATGGCGACGGCGATGGCCGCGGCGATGACCACATCGCGATCGCGCACCCGTCGGGCGGGGCGGGCGACGGGAGGCGCAGCCTGGCCGGGCACGGGATCCGACGCGGGCTCCGGCGTTGTCATGCCGGGTCGGCCGCGGGTGGGATGCCGATCGGCGCGACGAGCACGCGACCCGCCAGCGCGTGGCCGACGCGCGTCTGCAGCCCGGCCTTGGGGCGGTGGAAGGTGATCGTCGCGTCCGCCCGCACGACCGGGTCGGAGGGGCGCCCGGTCGTCAGGTCGACGGCGGTCGGCGTATCGACGGCCAGGACGGGCACGGCGGCGGCGCGGGCCAGGCCCACCAGCTCGACGGCGCTGCGGATGGGCTCGCGCAGGGCACCCTGCACGCCGGTCCCGAGCAGCGCGTCGATGACCAGGGCTGCCCGCTCGAGTCCCTGGTGGAGGACGGCGACCTCGCGCGGCCCCGGCGCGTGCTGGCGCTGGACGAGCGGCTCGTCGCCCAGGCGCTGCCAGTTGAGACGCGCGTCCGGCGTGTCGGGGCGCGCCTCCGCGGCGAGGAGTACGACCACGCTGCCGATGCCGGCGTGGGCCAGGTAGCGCGCCGCCACGAACCCGTCGCCTCCGTTGTTGCCGGGCCCGGCCAGGATCAGGACGCGGCCGTGGGCCTGCCGCTCCGTCGTGACGAGCAGCGCGCGGGCTGCGGCAGCGACCGCGGCCCCGGCCTGCTCCATGAGGCGGGTGCCGGGGACGCCCTGGCGCTGCGCCCGGGCATCCGCGCCGCGCATCGCCTCGGCCGAGATGGGTGTCCGCGCGGCGGTCGCGGCCCAATGCTGGGCGAGCTCCGCCAGGTCGACCTCCTGGTCGAGGAACGGATCCTCCAGCGGCAGGGGTGTCTCCGCGCCCTGGGATGGACTGGGCAGGCGGACGGTCATCGTCGGCTCATCGTAGCGGCAGGCGTGCGCGACCGCCCTCGTCGACCTCGACCAGGCCGTCGCGGGCAAGGGCCTGCAGCGCCCGCGCCACCGCCGCGTGGTCGTGGACGCCCATCGCGCCGCCGATCGTCGTCCAGACCCCGTCAGGCTGCTCGCGGAGGTGCGCCACGAGGCGGCCGCGGAGCCACCGCGGCGTGGCCTCGTACGGGGTGCGGGGCTCGGCCACGTGGCGGGGAGCGGCGGCGATCCTGACGGTGGCCGCCGGGGCGCCCGCGTCGATGCCCGCACGCTCGTAGGTGCAGTCCGGTGCGAGCGGGCAGGCGTCGCAGCGAGGCGCGCGAGGCAGGCAGAGGGTCGCCCCGACGTCCATCAGGGCCGCCGTCCAGTCGGCCGGGCGGTCGACCGCCACGAGGGCATCGGCGAGGGCCTGCAGGTCGCGTGGCGGGAGCGGCTCCCCGGGATCGCGCCGGCTGCCATGGCCCGCCGCGACGCGGCCAAGGACGCGCCGCACGTTCGTGTCGACGGCGCCGACGGGTGTCCCGAACGAGATCGCCGCCACGGCCCGCGCGGTGTACGGCCCGATCCCCGCCAGCGCCTCCAGCTCGACGACCGAACGGGGGAACGCACCACCGTGCTGATCACGTACGACCATCGCCGCTCGGCGAAGGTTCAGCGCCCGCCGGTTGTAGCCAAGGCCGGCCCAGGCTCGCAACACGTCGGCCGGGGTGGCCGTGGCGAGGTCGTCCACCGTCGGGAAGCGCGCCATGAAGGCACGCCAGGCGCCTTCGCCGCGGGACGCCTGCGTCTGCTGCAGGATGACCTCGGCCACCAGCACGGGATACGGGTCGCGCGGCCCGCGGAAGGCGAACGCACGTCGCTGGGCGTCGTACCAGGCCAGGACCCGGCCCTGGATGGCTCGGCGTCTGCGTCCCGTCAGTCGGTCGAACGGGCGTGCCGTGGCCCGGGAGGACGTCGCGGCCGGAACGTCGGAGCGGGCCATGCCGAGAGCATAGGTGGACCGCGCCGGCGGGCGCCCCGGCGACCTGGTCCCCTGCGAATCCGGGTGGCGTTGGGTCGAGAGCCCAGGCACGAGAACAGCCAGACTCGGTCGGAAGAAAGGTCGGGGGGACGGCCCCAAGCTCGGTCCCGGACCGTGTTCGCCCGCTCGGTCCCGACCCGTCCCGGACCTTGCCCTCGTGCTACTCCGGTTCGCGTCTGATCAGGTCGCGGGGCCGGCAGCGGACGCGCCGGCGGGGGCGTGGCACCCGGTCCCTTCGGGGTTGGCCGTCGCGCGCCCGGCGGGTAGGCTGGCGTCCATGCCGAGCCGGGCCACACGCCACAGCCCCACTTCCGCCGCGCCGATGCCCGATTTCGTGCCCCCGATGCTGGCCACCGGGGGCAGCCGGCCCTTCTCCGATCCGGGCTGGCTCTTCGAGCTGAAGTGGGACGGCTACCGCGTCGAGGCGGTCGTGCGAGACGGCCGGGCCCGGATCTGGACGCGCAATCGGCTCGATGCCGCGCGCTACTTCCCGGACCTCGCCGGGCGCGCGCCCTGGATCGAGGCCCACGAGGCCATCGTGGACGGCGAGGTGGTGGCACTCGACGAGCACGGCCGGCCCAGCTTCAGCCTGCTCCAGGATCGGACCGGCGTGCGCGGCCCTGGGGCGGCACGCGACCCGGACGGGCCCCGGCCGACGGCCGACGCTCGCGCTGCGATCCCCCTGGCCTACCAGGTCTTCGACCTGCTCTGGCTGGACGGCCGCTCGCTCCTCGACATGCCCCTGGTCGAGCGCAAGGCCCGCCTGCGGGAGCTGCTGCGCGACGACCCGATGGTGCGGTACGCGGCGCACGTCGAGACGGACGGCGAGGCCTTCTTCGCGGCGATCAAGGCGCAGGGCCTTGAGGGCCTGATGGCCAAGCGCCGCGACAGCCGGTACGAGCCGGGCAGGCGCAGCCGGGAGTGGCTCAAGCTCAAGGCGCGCAAGGAACAGGAGCTGGTGATCGGCGGCTGGGAGCCGGGCCTGGGTTCTCATGCGGAGCTCGGCGCGGTGCTGGTCGGCGTGTACCAGGGCGGCGAGCTGCGCTATGCCGGCGAGGTCGGCAGCGGCATGGACACCCGGACGCGCGCCGGCCTCCTGAAGCGGATGCGCGCCGCCGAGCTGCCCGGCCCGCCGTTCGCCAACCCGCCGCGCCTGCGCAATGTCCACTGGACCGAGCCCAGCATCGTCATCCGGGCGGAGTTCACCGACTGGACGAGCGACGACCTCGTGCGGCAGTCGACGTACAAGGGTCTGGATCCGACGAAGGACCCCCGTGACGTGGTTCGCGAGCCGCTGCCCGGGGAGGGCCCCCTGCACGCCGACCTGGCCCCGCCGAAGGCCGCGAAACCTACCCCCACCGGGCAGCGCCCGGGTGAGAAGCCGCAGGCCGCGACCGCGGACGAGCTGGCCGCGCTGGAGGGGTTGGGCAAGGGCGGGACATGGTCGATCGGCGGTCGCACCGTCAGCCTGACCAACCTGGACAAGCCGCTGTTCCCCGACGTCGGCCTGACCAAACGGGACCTCGTGCGCTATTACGTGTCCGTCGCGCCCGTGCTGCTGCCCCACCTGCGAGATCGCGGCCTGACGCTCGACCGCTGGCCCGACGGACCGTCGGGCCCGCATTTCTGGCACAAGGAGATCCCGACCTACGCGCCCGACTGGGTCAGCCGCTGGCACTACGAGTCGAGCGAGCCCGACCAGTCGCACACCTACATCGTGGCCGACGAGGTGGCCACCCTGGCCTTCCTGGCCAACCAGGCGGCCATCGACCTGCACCCCTGGACGTCGCGGACCGATGCGCCCCACCGACCGACGTACGCCCTCATCGACATCGACCCGGGGCCGCGTACGACCTTCGATGATGTCCTGGTCATCGCCCGGCTGTACCGGACCGCGCTCGACCACCTGGGCGTCCGTGGCTACCCCAAGGTCACGGGCAAGCGCGGCCTCCAGATCTGGGTGCCGGTGGAGCCGCGCTACGAATTCCGCGAGACCGCGGCCTGGGTGGAGGGCCTCTCGCGGGCCGTCGGGGCCATGGTCCCGGAGCTGGTCAGCTGGCAGTGGTCGGTCAAGGGCCGCGGCGGCCTGGCCCGCCTGGACTACACCCAGAACGCGTCCAACAAGACGCTCGTCGCCCCATACGCCGTGCGGCCGCTCGCCACCGCGCCAGTCTCGGCGCCCATCACCTGGGCCGAGCTCGACGAGCCCGGCCTGCGCCCCGACCGGTGGACGATCCCGGCCATGCCGGCCCGCATCGCGGCGGTCGGCGACCTGTTCGAGGGTGCCCTGACGTACGACCAGGTGCTGCCGAGTCTCTGAGGTTGGTGACGAGGAGGCCGTGCACCGCTCGCCTCACGTCGAACACCGGACGCTCGGTGCGAGGACGGAACGACCATCGAGCGCACCCCGGCCAGACCTCCGTCGGCTTTCGAACGTCGGGGGTTCAGCCCGGGGCCCGGCCGACGCCCCGACCGGCCCCACGACAGGCTCCATCCCGGTTGTGAACGTCACGCGTTCATGGATCGTCAGGATGCGTCAGTGACGCTCGACGAGACCCGCCGCGCTGGGCGTGCACGGACTGTCCTGGTGGTGCCTCCGGGCCACGGAACGATGGCCGCGGCGGCCCGACCGGGACCCTCGGCGGGTATCAGGCGACGACCGGCCCATGGTCGCCGAGGCGTTCATCGGCCATCCTCCGACCGTGCTCCTGAAACGGCGCGATGGCGCCACCACCGAGGTCCCCCCTGCCCTGGACCGGCTGCCCGTCTGCCTCCAGTGCGGCCTCGGATCGAACCGCCTGGAGGCCACCTTCTGCCGTCGTTGCGGCCTGCCGTACGGCGCGCCGCCGGCCGCCTTCGCCGACCTTCCCAGCTGCCCGATCTGCTACACCGAAGCCGACGCTGACGGCCGATTCGTCTCGCAGGCGATGCCCGGGCGCCGGCTGGGCCTGCCCGAGCACCAGCGCGAGCACGAGCGCTTCCCCGTCGGCGATGACGACTGGCTGGAGTCGCAACGCGAGGGCGACCGCATCCGCGTCGGCCGCTGGTGGGCCTCGTTCGACCAGGTCCGGCGCTACCTGGTGACCGGGGCGGTGGAGGCCGGTCGCGGCCGGCAGCTGGCCCACGACGCGATCGCCACGGCCATGACCCAGCTGTCACGCTGGGGTGTCAACGCCGTGATCATGGGCGACCAGCCCGACTGGCAGGTCGCCAGGGCCGCAGTGGCCGAGCTACGCGAGCGCTACCACCGCTCCTGAGTTCGTCCGACGGACGCTAGGGCCCCGTCGGCGACGGGCTGAGCGCCGGTGACGCGCTGGGTTTCGGGGTCGGCTTCGGGGTCGGCTTGGGTGTCGGCGCCGGGGCGCACGTCCCCACGCCAGACCCGCCACCGCCCGATGACGCGGCTGGCACCAGGTACGCCTTGGCGGGGAGCGTCCCGGGGGGCGGGAAGATGCTGGCCGCGAGGGCCCGGATCTTGGCCAGGTTCGGGATCTGGATCGAGCCTCGCGCGTCGAAGCCGGGCTCCACGTAGGGGTGGCCGATGACCGTCCGGTACGTCTGCGCCCGGCCCACCGCCACCATCGTGTCGGCCAGGCCAGGCAGAAGCGTGCGCGGGACGTTGGTGATGATCGTGCCGCTGAGGGCCTTGAGGAGGCCGACCGGGTCGTTGAGGAACCGGCCGTGCACGATCGCGTCGCGGATGCCCGACAGGATCTCCTGCTGGCGCGCCGCGCGGGTGAAATCCGACTCGCCGGTCGCCTTGCGCACGCGGGCGTAGGCCAGGGCCTGGTCGCCGTTGAGGTGGTGGCGGCCGGCCGAGATGGAGAAGCCGTTGGTGAATCCGTACTCGTTGTAGGTGGGGTCGCAGAAGGCATGCGCGACGTTGACGTCGACCCCGCCGAGCTTGTTGACGACGTTGACGAAGCCCTGCAGGTTGACCTGGGCGTAGTAGTCGATCTTGAGGTTCAGCAGCGTCCCCAGGGCGCCCATGAGCACGTCGTGGCCGTCCCCGTTCGAGCCGGGGAACTGGGCCTTGTGACTCCGCGCGAAGGCGAGCAGGGAGTTGATCTTGGGCTTGAAGATGCGCCCGTCGGGGAGCGGCACGTTGACCGTGTCACGGGCGACCGAGACCATCGAGACGGTCTTGGTGACTGGGTCCAGCGACGCCACGATCAGCGTGTCGGTGAGGTACGTGTTGCGGCCGACGCCGCTGTCGACGCCGATCAGCAGCACGTTGAGGCGCGGCGGACCGCTCGGCGACGGCGACGGTTCCGCCGACGGCGAGGTGCTCGGCGAGGCGGACGCGAAGTCGCTCGGGTCGGGCGATACCGGGGCGGCGCTGGGCTGCCAGGCGCCGGCCGTGCCCGGGTCGGTCACGAAGATCGAGTCGGCCGTCTCGCGCGCCACCTCGGTGACGTAGCCGGCGTACGCCTGCGGGACGATGAGGAGCAAGGCGAGCGCCACGACCGGCAGTGCCTCCCACCGCCGGAAGCGGGGCATCGGGCGGCTGACGAGGAGGTCGCCCGTGGCCATGATCCGCCAGACGAGCAAGGCTGCCTGGAGGGCCAGGAGGAGCCAGATGACGGTGGGATCCAGGAGTTCGGCCGCCAGTTCGGCCGGCGTGGTCACGAAGGCCACGTACAGGGTGAAGAGGAGCGCCGCGACGATCGGCAGGCCGAACAGCGCCGCGCGCCCGTAGCGGCGCACGACGAGCTGGCCGAGGCCGGGGATGAGCGCGCTGAGCAGCGCGGGCACGTACCGCGTGCGCCACACGGGGCCGCCTGCCGGCGTGGCGCCCTCGGGCGCAGGCGTTCCCGCGGACGGCACGGGCGTCCCGGCCGGTGGGTCAGTCGGCAGCACGGCGGCAGCCTAGCAGGTCGAGCGGTCGCACCAGCCGCGACCGGCCTGTGGGGGTATCATCGCGGCCGGTCATTGGCGAGTGGCCAAGCGGTAAGGCGCCTGATTCTGGATCAGGAGAGCGAAGGTTCGAATCCTTCCTCGCCAGCCAACCCTTCCGCGCGACGGCCCCGATCAGGGTGGCCGGGGACCGGGACCCGAGGCGGTAGAATGCCGGAGGTCGGTGGCGCGTGGCTCAACGGTAGAGCACCTGACTCTGGATCAGGGGGTTCCAGGTTCGAATCCTGGCGCGCCAGCCAACTCCCCGGGGAGTGTGGTGCGCCGCGCGAGACGCGTCTCCTCTCCCATGCCGGTTGCAGGAGCCGCGCCGATGACCGCTTCGACCCCACCCCCCATCGACACGCCGGAACGCTCGAACTTCATCCGCGACATCGTCGCGGCCGACCTTGCGGCGGGACGGATCACGGCCCCGGTGACACGGTTCCCGCCTGAGCCCAACGGCTACCTCCACATCGGGCATGCCAAGTCGATCTGTCTCAACTTCGGCCTGGCCGAGGAATTCGGCGGCCACTGCAACCTCCGCTTCGACGACACGAACCCGGTCAAGGAGGAGCAGGAGTACCTCGACGCGATCGAGGCGGACGTCCGGTGGCTCGGCTTCGACTGGGGCGACAACCTGTTCCACGCGTCGGACTATTTCGAGCAGCTCTACGCGTGGGCCGTCCACCTCATCCAGGGCGGTCTCGCCTATGTCGACGACCTGTCGGCCCAGGAGATCCGCGAGACGCGAGGCACGCTGACCGCCCCTGGCACGGACTCGCCGTACCGGGGCCGATCGGTGGCCGAGAATCTCGACCTGTTCGCGCGCATGCGCGCCGGCGAGTTCCCCAACGGTGCGCGGGTGCTGCGGGCGAGGCTCGATATGGCGTCGCCGAACATCAACCTCCGCGATCCAGTGCTCTACCGGATCGTCCACGCGGCCCACCCGCGGACCGGCGACGCCTGGTGCATCTACCCCACGTACGACTTCGCGCACGGGCAATCCGACGCCATCGAGGGGGTGACCCATTCGATCTGCACGCTCGAGTTCGAGGTCCACCGGCCGCTCTACGATTGGCTCGTCGAGCACCTTCCCGTAGCGCACGTCCCCCATCAGTACGAGTTCGCGCGGCTCAATCTGACGTACACCGTGCTCTCGAAGCGGGTACTCCTCAGGCTCGTCACCGAGGGCCACGTCCGGGGTTGGGACGACCCGCGGATGCCGACCATCTCGGGCTTGCGCCGACGGGGCTTCCCGGCCGAGGGGATCCGCGACTTCGCGGCCATGATCGGCGTGGCCAGGACGGACTCGGTCATCGAGGTCGGCCAGCTCGAGCATGCGGTGCGCGGCGTGCTGAATCGCACCGCGCGACGACGGTTCGGCGTCCTGGATCCCCTGAAGATCGTGATCACGAACTGGCCCGAGGGCCACGTCGAGACGTTGGAGGTCGTCAACAATCCCGAGGACGCGGCCGCGGGGGTGCGTTCCGTGGAGTTCTCGGGTGACCTGTGGATCGAACGAGAGGACTTCATGGAGGAGCCGCCACCGAAGTTCTTCCGCCTGGCGCCCGGACGCGAGGTGCGCCTCCGGAACGCCTATTTCGTCACCTGCCAGGAGGTCGTCAAGGACGACGCGGGGCGTGTCGTGGAGCTGCGCTGCACGTACGACCCGGCTACGCGCGGTGGGGATGCTCCGGATGGGCGACGGCCGAAGGCCACGCTCCACTGGGTGTCGGCCGCGCATGCCGTGCCGGCGGAGGTCCGCCTGTACGACTACCTGTTCTCGCGGCCTGACCCGGGGGCGGACGGCGATCTCTTCGCCGACCTGAACCCCGATTCGGAGCGCATCGTGAGCGGCGCCATGCTCGAGCCCGCCCTCGCCGCATCGCCGCCAGGCGAGACGGTCCAGTTCGAGCGCCTGGGCTACTTCACCCCGGACAAGGACTCCCGGCCGGGCGCCCTGGTGTTCAACCGCACGCTGACGCTGAAGGACACCTGGGCCAAGGTGCTTGCCCGGCCATAGGCGCTGTCCCCCGGGCGCTCAGTACCGTTCGACGAGATGGGCGCGTCCGGCCGGCAGCTCGTACGGGTCGGGCCAGAAATCGTCGATCCGGACGATCCGTCCTGCTTCGTTCAGCTCGAAGAAGCACAGCCCGGGTTGCCGGCCCTCGGAACCGGTGAACTCGATCCAGCTCACGGCCTGAGAGCCATCGCCGAGGATCCGTTCGACCTCGAGATGCCAGGGGCCGGGGAAGCCCTCGACGTTGAACCGGACGTAGGCCGCGCGCCCGCGCACCCGCTCCCGGGTCTGCGAGGCCTGGTAGACGACATCGTCGGCGAGCAGCGCGCCGAAGGCGTCCCAATCACGCGCTTCCGCCGCAGCCCAATACGCCTCGACGACCGCGCGTGCGTCAGTCATGGCGAGCCTCCATCTCCGTCGATGATCGGTCGCGGGCGTCCCGCTCACCGCATTCTCACGGGTGGCCGACCGCAACGCCAGAGCACCTTGGACGGCGGATCGCTCGCGCTACGATCGCTCGATGGCGACTGACGACCCCTGGGCGTCGCGGGCCGAGCGTTTCGTTGACGCCCACTACGAGTCGCTGCGGGGCCGCGTGCGCACGTACGTCATCGACGCTCACCTGCGGGCCCACCTGCCTTCCGCGCCGGCCCGGCTGGTCGATGTGGGGGGCGGTGCCGGGAACCAGTCCATCCCGCTCGCTCGCGACGGTTACGAGGTGACGATCGTCGACCCGTCGGAGGCGATGCTCGAGCGGGCAAGGGCGCGGCTGGCGAACGAGCCGGAGGCGATCGCCCGCCGCGTCAGCCTGGTCCGGGCGAGCGCCGCGGAGGCGCACCAGGCGCTGGGCGGCGCCAGGTTCGCCGCGGTGCTGTGCCACGGCGTGATCATGTACGTCGATGACCCACGGTCGTTCGTGGCGGCGCTGGCCGGACTGGCCGCACCGGGCGGGATCATCTCGGTGGTGGCCAAGAACGCCGGTGCCCTGGCCGTCCGTCCAGCCCTGGCCGGCGATTGGGCCGGGGCGCTCGCCGCGTTCGACGGCGATCGCGAGGTCAACGGTCTCGACCTGGACACGAGAGCAGACACCGTGGAAGGCCTCGGCGAGATGCTCGCGGCACATGGGTGCGAGCCCATCGCCTGGTATGGGGTGCGCCTGTTCACCGACAGCTGGACGCCGGCCAGGTTCGACTCAGGCGATGACGAACTGGCTCTGGAGGTCGAACTCCAAGCCAGCCGCCGCGATCCCTACAGACTGCTCAGCCGGCTGTTCCACATCGTCGCCCGACGCGGCACCGGCGCGTAGTCCCCCTATGGGCAGAACGGGCTTGGCGGCACGTGGTCGCTGCCCACGGCCGTGATCCCGCCGGCGGCCGTGATGATGATCACGAGCATCGCCTGCGTCGTATCCGGCGCATGGAGGACGAAGGTGCGGCTCGTCGTCGCGCTGCCGATCGTGAGCGCCTGGTCACCAGCCCCGAAGGACCTGATATACGTGCCGCACGGCCCGATCGGATCTGTCCCGGCGCCCCCAAGAGCGGCGTGCCAAAGAGACCCGGGGACTGCCAGTGGAACGAGGCCGCATCCCGGCTCAGGTTCACCGCCTCGACCACGCCGTTCGACGGCGCGCCGCCGCCCGGGCCGCAACCAAGGAGCGACGCCGATAAGGCGAAGAGGACGATCGCGAGCCCCTTGCGCGCCTTCACGGCGTCATGACGCCTTCACACGACTCGCGGTTGCCGGGACCTGTCTCAGGTCGGACGGAACGCGCCCCACACGGCGTGCACCGCGCTCAGGACGAGCACCAACGCGATCGCGGATCCAAAGAGGATGACCGGCGCCATCAAGGGCTGCCTTTCGCGCAGGTCGATCGCGAGACGGTGACCCGCGGCGATATCGGTCGCTGCGTGGGTCTCTGTTCGCGGCCACCCACGACTGACCATAGGGTGCCCCTCCTTGGAGGCCGCATGCAGGGCCGAAGGGGTCCGCACATGCGGGCATTCGGTCACCACTTGGACGTCAGGCTTCGTCCGGGCCTGCCGGCCGACGGAAGCGGTCTGAGCAGCAGCGGCGCCAGGATGCCGCCGCTCGTGCCCGACCCCAGGGCCAGCGACCAGATGACGAGCTTCGTCACCAGGAGCAGCAGCAGCGCGTCGGCCGGGAGGTTGCCGGCCAGCTCGGCGCGGATCGAGTCGTATCCGACGCCGAGCGCTCGGGGGTCGAGCAGGCCGCCGATGCCGATGACGGCCCCGCCGATGATCGGCCACCACATCCAGTGGATGGGCAGACGGGTGAAGAGGTCCTCGGCCCCGTAGACACACGCCGTCAACAGCCAGGCGAGCAGCCCGCCGACCAGGCCGACCGCCAGCGCGCCGAGCAACGCGCCGTCGTCGAGTGGCAGGTGCGGCGGCACGGGGAAGAGCGGCGCCGCCGCCAGGAAGCCGCCATCGGCGAGCAGGCCACGGAGCGCGGCGGCCAGGGCACAGGCGGCCGCCACCGGGATCAGCGAGCGAGGCCGCCACTCGAACAGGAGCAGCTCGGTCCCCAGCAGCACGGCCGCCACGGGCGTGCCGAACACGGCGGTCATGCCGGCCGAGGCCCCCGCCACGAGGAGCGTCTTGCGCTCGGCGGCCGACAGGTGGATGAGCTGGCCGATGAGGGAACCAGCAGCGCCGCCGGTCAGGATGATGGGGCCCTCAGCGCCGAATGGGCCACCAGTGCCGATGCTGACGGCCGAGCTGACCGGCTTGAGGACTGCCAGGCGAGGCTCCACCCTGCTGCCGCCGACGAGGATCGTCTCCATCGCCTCGGGGATGCCGTGGCCGCGGATCCGTTCGGAGCCGTAGCGGGCCATCAAGCCGATGACGAGGCCGCCGGCGACCGGGATGAGGACCGTGGGCAGGGCCAGGTGGTCCGGCGGCGACACGAGGGCGACCGACAGGCGGCCGTAGTAGGCCAGGTTGGTGACCAGCCCGATGAGGTCGAGCAGGATCAGGGCGATCGCGGTGGCCAGGACCCCGACGAGCAGGGCGATCGGGATGAGCCGGAGGTCCCCCCGCGTGAGTACGTCGCCGAGGGGTCCAGCACCTGTCCCAGGAAGACCACAGCACCCGTCTGGAGGTCGCGGATCGCGAACAGGAACGGCCGATCGACGTGCACCACGACCGGTTCGCCGCCCGGGCCGCTGACGTCTCCTAGCACGACCGCCGTCGCGGCGGTCGCCTCCGTGCCCTTCTCGTCGACATCGATCGTCGCCTGGTGGATGACCTTCGTGATGTAGAGATATTCGTCTGTCGAGATCCCGGAGAAGTCCGCGTCCGTGAGCGAGAACGCGAGCGGCATCCCGAGCTCGCTCAGGATGCTCGCGAGATCCGCCCTGCTCGTGAAGCTGAACTTGGGGAGGGTCAGGCTCACCTGACGCGACGCCAGCGCCGACATCACGGCGGCGAACCGATCAGCTGACAGGCCCGCGGTGAACGCCGCCAGGTCGTCCGGGACGATGATCGTCATCGCCAGCTGGTTCCCGATATACGGCAGCTCGACCGCCTGCCAGCCGCTGCCCGCGGCGTAGCGGAGGGACCCGGTGCTCGACATGGTGGGCACCTGGATCGTCCTGCCGCCAGCGAGGGTGAACGTGGCCGGCCGCGTGGCCTCTGCATCGAACGCCGTCAGCCACGCAGCCTTGAGGTAGACGGCGTTGACGAGGACGAACCGTGTCAACTGCGTGATGTCCTCTGGCTGAAGAAGCTGCTTGATCCGCTGCTCCGTCTGGTCGGCGACCCACTCGTTGATCAGGACCCGGGCCGCCTCGGCATCGGCTCTGTAGTCCACGACCCGCAGGCCCGCTCCGAAACCACTGGCGAGGGCATCCAGGTAGGCCGGGTCGATCGCCAGGCCGCGCTGGCCAAAGGGCGCATTGGCGATCCTGAGCACGACCTGGTGATCATCACCCTGGGCGTCCTTGAAGGTCCCGGTCCGCGAGGCCAGGGCTTGATCGAGCGCGTCGAGCGGGCCGGTCTGTCCCGCCGCGACAAGGCCGTGGAGGACGGCGTCCATCTGGTCGGCGGTCGTGCCCCTGGCCCCCAACCGGGCCATCGCGAGCGCGAGGGCGATGCTGGCCGGCGAGATGACGACGTTCTTGCCCTGTCCCGCACCAGAAGTCGCCCGCAAGAGGTCCATGCCGAAGGCGTTGATGGCCGCCGCCGCAGTCGAGGCCTGGGCCGGATCCCCCGTCGCGCGTGCCACGTCCGCGATCAACAGGTCGATCGACGGCGACGCGGCGGGCTGGCTGGACGTGGCGGTCGGACTGGCCGGGGCGGACGGACTCGCCGTGGGCCGCGGTGACGGGCTGGGGATCGCAGACTGGCTCGGCGTGCCGGCACAGGCGGTTGAGGTGGCGAGGATGATCGCGGACACGATCGCCACGGCACGCGCGAGTCCCATCGGGCCTTGTGGCATCTTGCGGCCTCCCCGCGTGGGACGCGCCGTTCGTCGACCGGGCGGAGGGACCGCGCGTCAGGCGCCACCGACCCGTACGGCCATCGTGGGCGGCACGAGGACCGCGCGCCAGTGCCGAATGGACTGAACTGCCGGCCCTCACTCTTCCCGCGTGGGGCATGCTTTAGCGGGCAGCTGATGGACTTGCCATGTCAAGGAGGACGGGATGAACGAGTCGCGAGCGCGGGAGCTCGTCGCGGGCGAGCGGGCGCGTATCCAGGTGGCGCTGCGCGACCTGACCGGAGATGTCCGCGCCACCGGCCCGCTGGAACGGCAGCAGACCGGCGAGGCCTACGAGGAGGGGGCCGACCTCCAGATGGAGGGCGTGGACATGGCGCTCGTCGACGACCTTCGGCAGCAGCTCGCCGCAGTCGGCCGCGCCGAGGAGCGCCTCGCGGCGGGGACCTACGGCCGGTCGGTCGTCAGCGGCACGCCCATCCCGGACGAGCGCCTGGAGGCAGACCCGCTCGCCGAACGGACGATCGAGGAGCAACGCACCTTCGAGGCGAGCCACCGCTGACGAAGCGATCTCGCCACCTGCATCTGAGCCCGGTCATGCAAGAGCGGGTGAGGCCGCGGAGCGGACCGGTCTTCGAACCGGGAGGTCACGTATGAGTGACGTGCAAGGACCCCAGGGCAGCGAGCGCCACATGTCGCCGGAGGAGCTTGCCTGGGCGAAGGCTCACTTGCCGATGATGCATCGCTGGGTGTCGCGGCAGCGGTTTCTCCAGGAGGCCACGGTGATGGCGTTCGCCTTCGGCCTCGTGGTCCATGTCGCGGGGTACCTGCTGCAGACCGTGGCGACCGGCGAACCGCTCCGGCTGCTGGCGGACCTGCTGGCCACGCTCGGCACCACCGTCTGGACGGGGGTCGTGCTGTTCGCCTTCCTCGAGATCCTGCCGGCCGCGAAGCGCCGCTCCGGCGCTCGCTGGCTGGCGGCGTTCGAGGCAGAGATCCGGGCCCAGGATGGGCCGCATGAGCCGTGAGAGCCCAGTGCCCATCCCCGGCCGTCACGTCGATGCGGGCGGCGTGCACACCTACTACGAGGTCCGGGGCTCGGGCGAGCCGCTGATCCTCCTGCACGGCGGCTTCGCCACGATCGAGACGTGGCGGGGCCAGGCCGATGTGTTCGACGAGCGGTACCGCGTCTACCTGCCCGAGCGGCGCGGGCACGGCCGGACGCCCGACGTGGACGGACCGACGGGCTTCGGGATCATGGCCCGCGACACCATCGCCTTCATGGAGGCGCTCCGGATCGGACCGGCCCACGTCGTCGGCTGGAGCGACGGCGGGGACGTGGCCATGGAGTTGGCCCTCACCCGGCCGGACCTCGTCCGCCGGCTCGTCCTCATCGGGACCGTGGCCAACACCGGGGGCTATACCGCCGAGACGCGGGAGGGCAACGAGCACCTCACGCCCGACAGCCTGCCCCCGTTCATCCGCGCGGCGTATGACCGCCTCTCCCCTGACGGACCGGAGCACTTCCCGGTCGTCTTCGAGAAGCTGGCCAACGTGTGGCGGACCGAGCCGGACCATGCGCTGGCCGACCTCGCCGCGCTGACGATGCCGACGCTGCTCCTGATCGGCGACCGTGACGACCTCACGGTCGAGCACGCGGCGGCGATGCTGCGGGCGATCCCGCACGCCGAGCTGGCTGTGGTCCCGGGCGCCAGTCACGGCCTCCTGTTCGAGAAGACCGAACTGGCGAATCGCCTGATCCTGGACTTCCTCGCGGCGGCCTGACGCCACGACGCGTCCGGGCGGGGGCCGGATGGCCCCGGCGATCGGGGTCGGTCGGCCCTGCCCCGGATCGCGCCGTGGGGCAACCATCTCGCTTGGCGGGACCCGTCACGGACGGGGTCGGCCGATCTGGCGAGGCGGACATGCGCTCACTACCGGAGACATCGAAGGAACACCGCGCGACGATCGAAGCTCATGTCGATAGGTTGCCCGCCCTGGCCGAGATGATCGGGCGGGTCCCACCAGAGGACTACGCGGAGCGTTTCGAGGTCGAGTGTGGCTTCCTCATGGGCCAGCTCGTGCCGCACATCGAGGCGATCGAGGCGACCCGGTACGGGCGGCTCGAGCAGTTGATGGGCAAGCGCCACTCGATGACCCCGATGCGGCGCGAGCATGCGGAGCTACGCGGACTCTTCGACTCGTTGTGCACCTACCGTAAGGCGGCTGCGGGCGACTGCCTGGACCAGGCAGGGGAGATCGGCCTGCGGCGCGTCCTCTATCGGCTCTATGCCGTCCTCAAGGTCCACCTGGCGGAGGAGGACCTCTACCTCGGCGTCCTCGACCGGAACCTGTCCGACGAGGAGAAGGACGCCCTCGCCCGAGGTATGGATCACCCGGTCGCCGAGCCGCTTTAGGCGCCGCCGGTCAGTCCGCCGCGGGCGTCCGCGTGGGGATCGATCCACCGTGCTGGCGCGGTCCGACCACAGCCTCCAGGTAACGGCCGTTGAACTCTCCGATGAGCCTGGCCCGCTCCTTCATCACCGCGGCCCACTCGTCGATGGCCGCGTAGCCGGCTGGCGTCAATTCATATTCCCGCCGCTGCGGCCCGACGGCATCGGTCGACCACGAGGACGTGACCCGACCGGCCGCCTCGAGGTCGCGAAGGATCCGATAGACCTGGCCGATATCGACCGGCCCATCCGTGATGCCCATCTCTTCGAGTTGCGCGGTGATGGCGTAACCGTGGACCCCGCCGCCGGCGAGCAGCGCCAGGACGAACGGCTCCATCCAGCGCCGTCGAGCGCCGACCGGTGCCCACCCACGGTGGACCGGAGTGCCCGCCTGATCGTGCTCTGAGGCAAGAGCGTCCGGCGGGGGCGACGCGCCAGGGTGGGCGGACAGCGTAGGCCGGCTTGGGGCATCCATATGCGTTCGGAGCATAGCCGTCGCCGGCGGCCTCGGGACGCTGGGATCAGACCTCCGTCGCGATGGCGTGCATCATCGCGGCTGCGAGCGCGTCGGCAGCATCTGGTGACACGCCGTGCTCGACGATGCCCAGGTAGAGCTCTTCCTCGGCCAGGTGCACCTTGAGGAGCGCATACAGCCGGAAGATGACCCGGCGCAGGGCGATCGTCTCGCCGGTCGCGAGTCGTTCGCCGCCCAGGTCGTGCCTGATGTGCACCAGCTGGTCGACGAGCTGGCGCAACTCGTCGTGCTCTCGCCGCATCGGGGCCATCGAGTGCCGGTTCTGGAGCAGCCGCTCGAGCTCCGGATACAGCGTCCGCTCGGCCGCGTCCACGTGCGGGATGAGGGTTCCGGCCAGGAACGTCAAGGCGTTGTCGATCTCCGTCCGCAGGACGGGGACGGTGGCGGAACCGACCATGTCGCCAAGGGCGGGCAGCTGATCGACATGCCGCATGAGTCGCTCATGGTGTTCGCGCGCTACACCTGGCAAGGTCGCGGTCATCGGACGCCTCCTCGGCCCTCGGCCGACTTCGTATCCCGGCCGGGATCGCCTGCCCGGGTGGGTGGGTGCGATCGACTGGCTACGCGGCATCGGTGGCCGCGTCCGGCGCCGGTTCGGGTGCCTGCGCAAGGGCAAGGAAGATGAGCGCCACCGGCCGGTAGACTGCGTGGGCGAACTTCATGAAGGGGGCGAGCAAGACCAGCTCCATCGCCACCGCGACATGGAACAGGAAGACCCAGTAGCCCCACGCGGGGGCGGTCGGCAAGTAGAGCGCCAGCTCGATGGCGAAGCCCGTGACCCCCGTGATCCAGATCAGGGCCAGGAAGGTCCAGTCGGCGGCGGTCGAGTGCCGCACCGACCGCTCCTGGCCGCGGTAGCGCTGGACGATCAGCATCGTGGCGCCATAGACCAGCAGCAGGCCGGAGATGGTACCCAGCAAGCGCACCGGATACCAGATGGGGACCGGCGTACCCGTCGCCTTGATGCCGAGGACGGCCAGGCCGTAGTCCAGGATCGTGGCCCCCAGCAGCCCGAGGAAGCCCCACATCGTGGCGGCGTGCAGGAACCAGCGGCGGCGGAACCATGGCTGTGATGCAGCATCCGTGTCGCAGTCGGCGCGGTACCTGCGCTGGCCCAGCGACTCGACGGCCAGGGCGTTCCAGGCACTCGCGAGCGACCGACGCAGCGCGGGTCGGCTACCGACCAGCGAGCCCACGGTGACGCCGCCGGTCCGGGCCAGCCCGCGAGCCATCGTGGCCACGCCGGCGAGGCCAGCCAGGAAGACCAGGACCATGACGCCGATGCCGATGTCGTGGATGAGCTCTTCGGGGATGAAGCCGAAGAGGTCGAGCGAGCCGCTGCCCTGGGGCCCGTGCCCGGCGTACATGAAGAGGGCGAAGAAGGCGGCCAGGATGACGGCGATGAAGGTGCCGATCACCGGCCGCGTGTACATGGTGCGGGCGAGGCCGGTCCGGTCGTAGCCGGCGATGGCGTAGCGGCGGGCGGCCGCCATGAACTCGCCGGGCTCGGCCTGGGTCGGACAGCTCTCGGAGCACTCGCCGCAGGCGTAGCAGGTCCACAGTTCCTTGCTCGAGAGGAGCTGGTCGCGGAGGCCCAGCTGGGCGTAGCGGATCATGCGGCGCGGGAACGTCGCGTCGTCGGTCACGAGCGGGCAGGTCGCGGTGCAGGTCCCGCAGCTGAAGCAGGCGGAAACGTCCGCCGCGCCGTAGCGCTTGACGTCGGCGAGCAGGCCCACGTCCACCAGGGCGGTCATGCCGGCTCCTTCTCGAGCGATTCGTAGCGGAAGTAGCCCTCGTCGGTGGCCCCCTTGACCTCACGGAGGTACCCGTAGCGGCGCATGCCCATCACCCAGAAGACGACCTCGTGGGTGGGGCAGCCGATGGCCGCGGCGATCTCAGGGACGGTCCGAGGGCCCTCACGAAGCAGGGCCAGGATCTGCGGTCGCATCACGGGCTCCTCGCGGACGATCTCCCGCAGTTCACGGTTGGGGGCGCTCATGCGACCGGGACCTCCAGCAGGCTGTCGATCATGGCCGTGATCTGGGCGTCGGTGTAGCCCCGCAGGTCGATCGCGCTCTCCGGGCAGACCGGCACGCAGCCGCCGCAGCCCTTGCAGCCGGTCTCGCTGATGACGGCGGTCGGCCTGCCCCTCCACAGTGGCCATCTCGATGGCGCCGTAGGGGCAGGCGTCCACGCACAGGCCACAGGCCGTGCAGGCGGCCGTATCGACCGTCGCCACGAGCGGATCCAGTTCCGCGAAGCCCTTCTTGAGGATGACCGCGCTCTGGGTCACCGCGGCGAGGCCGGAGGCGACGCTCTCGCTGGAGTTCCGCGGGCCCTGGCAGGCACCGGCGATGTACACCCCGTCGACGACCGTCTCGACCGGGCGCAGCTTGGGGTGGATCTCGTTGAAGAAACCGTCCCGTCCGAGCGGCAGCTTGAGGACGCCGATGAGCTCCTCGTTCCGGCGCGGGATCATGCCGGTCACAAGGACCACGAGGTCGGTCGGGATGGCGACCTCCTCGCCGCCGGTCAGGAGGTCGCGGACCGTCACCGTGAGCTGCCCGGACGCGTCACGGGCGACCGCCGGCGGGGCGTCATCGGCGAACTTCAGGTAGACCGACCCGAGCTTGCGCGACTCCGTATACATCAGCTCGTACTTGCCGTAGGTCCGCATGTCGCGGTACAGGTGGTACTGGTGCACCTGGGCGTCGCGGGAGGCCAGCTGGACCGATGCGGCGACCGTGGCCGCGCAGCAGTAGCGCGAGCAGTACTGGTTGGCCCCGGGTTCGTCGGCCGGCTCGCGGCTGCCGACGCAATACACGTACGTGACGGTCCGCACGGGCTTGCCGTGCCAGACGAGCGGGCCCGCCGAGGCGTCGATGGCCGCCTTGAACTCGGGCAGCGTCACGACGCCGTCGATCCCGTAGCCGAATTCGCCCACCCCCGGCTGGTACGTGTCGAAGCCGGTCGCGACGACGATCGAGCCGACCGCGACGGAGAGTGTCTGTGGGCTGACGCCGCCCACGCGGATCCCGACCTCGTAATTGCCGAAGCTGCCGGCCTTGCTGGTGATCTCGGCCTCGGTGAAGACGGTGATCGCCGGTCGTCTGCGGATGCCCTCGATCAGTTCGGCGATGAGGGCACGGCCGTTCTTGCCGGTGGGATACATCTCGTCGAACCGGCCGACCCAGCCACCGAGGGCCGCCTCGCGCTCCACGAGGAAGACGCCGAGGCCGATGTCGGCCAGTCCGATGGCCGCCCGCAGGCCGGCCACGCCACCCCCGACGACCAGCGTCTTCTGGGTCGTCTCGACCACGATCGGCTCGAGCGGGTCCGTGAGGCGGGTCCGGGCGATGCCGGCCTTGACCAGGTTGATGACCTTGTTCGTGGTCTGCTGCTGATCGTCCGACTGGACCCACGAGGCCTGCTCGCGGACGTTCACCTGCGTGTATTCGTAGGGGTTCAGGCCGGCCCGCTTCGCCACGCCCCGGAAGGTGACCACGTGGAGCTTGGGTGAGCACGAGGCCACGACCAGGCCGTCAAGGTGCTGCTCCTCGATGTCGCGCTCCATCTCGCCCTGGCCGGCATCCGAGCAGGCGAACATCATCTGGCGCGCCACGACCACGCCGGCCTCACCCTGCGCGGCGGCGACGACCTGATCCACGTCGACGTGATCGGAGATGTTGCCGCCGCAGTGGCAGACGTACACGCCGATGCGGCGCTCGGTCGCGGTCATGCCGGCACCTTCGCGTGTTCCAGGAAGGCGGCCACCTGCGCGACGGTCGACCCGGCGTGCAGGATCGAGTCGGCGATGTCCTTCGCGCCCGACGCCGCCCCGGCCACGTAGACCCCGGGGATGCTGGTCTGGCCCGGGTTGGCGTCCTCGTCGGTCTCGGCCACGTAGTGGAACTCATCCAGCGACAGGGCGCCCTCCGGGAAGAGGGCCTGGGCGTCGCTGTTGGGCTGGACGCCGACCGCCAGCACGACGAGGTCGTACTCGGCTTCAACGAGGCCGCCGCCGTGCTCGATGTCCTCGTAGCGCAGGACCAGGTCGCCGTTCGGCTTCTCGGTGATCTTCGCGACGCGCCCCTTGACGTAGTTGGCGCCCATGGCCTTGGCCTGCTCGTAGAACTCGTCGTAGCGCTTGCCGGGGGCCCGGATGTCCATGTAGTGGACCGTCACGTCGGCGACGGGCAGGGCGCCCATGATCAGCTGGTTCTGCTTGATCGAGTACATGCAGCAGAACCGCGAGCAAAGCGGGTTGCCGACCGTCTCGTCGCGCGAACCGGTGCACATCACGTAGGCGATGCGCTCGGGGACCTTGCCGTCGCCGGGGCGGAGGATCGTGTTGAAGGGCCGTGTAGGCGCGAGCAGGCGGTCCATCTGCATGCCGGTGATGACATTCTTGAATGTCCCGAAGCCGTACTCCGGCTTGAGGTCGGCCGGGAAGAGCTTGAACCCGGTGGCCACCACGACCGCCCCGACGTCGACGTCGAGCACCTGGTCGCGCGCCCGCAGGTCGATGCACGACTCCACCGGGCAGGCATCGACGCACTCGCCGCATTCGGAGCAGATGCCGCAGTCCAGGCACAGGCCGGCGCCGCGCCGGGCTTCCGCCTCGGTCATGGGGAGCTCCACCTCGCGGAAGTCCACCGGCGCCGCGCTGAGCACCTCGCTCGCGCCGGACGGGACTGCCACGCGGTAGGTCTTCTGGCGGGCCAGGACCTGGGCCTTGTCGACGACGGGGAGCCGCCGGTCGAATCCCTCGAGCGGCTGCCCGCCGATCCAGCGATCGATCATGTGGGCGGCTCGTTGACCCTGTCCCGTGGCGCGCGTGATGTCCGAGGCGCCCGAGACCACGTCACCGGCGGCGAAGAGCCACGGCGTGGCGCTCTGCAGCGTCTCGGGGTCGACGGCCACCCGGCCGCGCGGATCGGCCGCGACCTGGGCCGTGAAGCCCTCCGTGTCGGGGGCCATGCCGATGGCCGTGATGATCACGTCACAGGCCACGTCGAAGTCGCTGCCCGGGATGGGCTCGGGCTTCGTCCGGCCCGTCGCGACGGGGTCCGCCGGGGCCATGCGGCTGCACCGCAGGCCGCGGACCGCGCCCGTGCCGTCATCCAGCACTTCGAGGGGCGCGGCCTGGAAGACGAACCCGACGCCCTCCTTCTCGGTGTCATCGGCTTCGACGTGGTGGGCCGGCATCTCCGCGCGGCTGCGCCGGTAGACCACCGTGACGTCGCGCGCGCCGAGCCGCCGAGCCGTCCGGGCGGTATCCATGGCGACGTTGCCGCCACCGATGACGACGACCCGGCGGTCGGCCAGGTCGACGCCTTCCCCGAGCTTGACCGCGCGCAGGAAGGCGACGCCGCTGAGGACGCCATCCAGTTGGTCGCCGGGCACCCCCAGCTTCGTCGAGAGCGGGGTGCCGGTGGCGAGGAGCACGGCCTCGTACCCTTCGCCGTGAAGGGCGGCGAGATCCTTGACCGGCATGTTCGTCGCGATCTCGACGCCCAGGGCTGTGACGTTGGCGATGTCCTGCTCCACGACCTCGGAGGGCAGGCGATAGGCCGGGATGGCCAGGCGGAGGAAGCCGCCGGCCTTGGGCGCGGCCTCGAAGATCTTGACCGCGTAGCCCCTGCGGGCGAGCTGCCAGGCCGCCGTGAGGCCCGCCGGCCCGGACCCGACCACGGCCACCCGGTGGCCGTTCGAGACGGGGATCGCGACACCGGGTCCGTCGAACTTCTCGTAGTGGATGTCGGCGATGAAGCGCTTGAGGCGGCGGATGGGAAGAGGCCCCTCGAGCGAGCCGCGCGTGCATTCGACTTCGCACGGCGCGTAGCAGGCGCGGCCGAGCGTACCGACGAGGGGTGTGGCGTCGAGGACGAGCTGGAACGCCTTCTCGTACTCACCGCTCCTGACCAGCGATACATAGCCATGCGCCTGGATCCCGGCCGGGCAGGTGTACGAGCACGGGGACGAGCCGGCCCGGTCGATGACCGCCTTCTTGGGGACCGCCTGGGGGAAGGCGATATAGGCTGCCCGGCGCTGCGACCATGTCGGCGTTGAACTGGTCGGGCACGGCCACGGTGCAGGCCGTCTCGCACAGCTGACAACCGGTGCAGGTCGTCTCGTTGACGAAGCGGGCCTTGCGCTTGATGGTCGCCCGGAAGCGGCCGCCCTCGGCCGCTTCGTGATCCCGTCGACCTCGCTGTAGGTCAGCGTCGTGACGTTGGGATGGTGGATCGATGCCGCCATCTTGGGCGTCGAGATGCAGCTCGCGCAGTCCAGGGTGGGGAAGACCTTGCTGAGCAGGATCATCTTGCCGCCGACACTGGCTTCCTTCTCCACCAGCAGGACGCGATAGCCCATGTCGCCGAGCTTCAGGGCGGACTCCATCCCGCCGATGCCGGCCCCCACGACCAGGACGTCGTACTCGCTCATGATCGCGCCGCCGACGGCCCCAGGGCGGCCAGCGCCTGGCCGAACTGCTGGACGTGCCGCGTGAACGGCTCGGCGCACACGGAGCAGATAGCGGCCATCTTCAGCCGCTGCGGCGAGTGGCCGGCCCCCTGGAGCAGCGTCTGCGCCTGGCCGATGATGCGCGACGCCCGGGCCGAGCAGTCCGACAGGTAGGCGCATTCGTCGCCGTCGGAGGCGATGAAGACGCCATCGAAGCCCTGCTGAACGGCGTGCAGGATCCACGACGGACGGATCCCGCTCGTGCAGGGCAGGCTGATGACCACGACGCCCGGTGAGTAGGTCATATGCGAACTGCCGGCGAGGTCGATGCCGGGGTCCGAGATGTTATTCGTCGAGAAGACGAGGATCCGGGGGATGAAGGTCCCCGCGGGATCCTGGGGCTTCACCGGGGCGAGCGTGGTCATCTCACCGTCACTCCGTGGCTGATCGTCGCGAGCGGGCGCGGGCGCTACTTGCCGCGCTTGACGAAGACGCGCTCGTACCCCTCGCCCGGGAGGCAGCCCAGGAACTGGTGGCCGACCTTGGTCGACCAGGCGCTCATGTCGTCCTTGGTGGCGGGGTCGCTCGACCAGATCTCGATGACCTGTCCGAGCTGGATGAGGGCCATGCCCTTCTTGGCCTCCAGCAGGGGACCCGGGCAGGCGCTGCCGCGCGCGTCGACGACCTTGGCGCTGGCGAGCGCCGCGAGGTCCGTGTCGCTGAGAGGGGTCGTCATGGTGATCATCGTGTGGTCTCCTTCGGGACTAATAGACGAGGGTGCTGGTGGCCGAAGTCACCTCGGCCACCAGGCGCGCGGCGGCGATGACCTCGGTGCCCGGGATAAGCGCGTCGGCGATGCCCCGGCTCTTGATGCAGGGAGCGCAGACGAGGAGGGATCCGCCGAGTTCGAGGAAGTCAGCGATGAGCTTCGCCAGCGGCGGGAACTCGGGCGCCTGGACCGTCTCGGCCTCTCCCTGGTGCATCAGGCAGACGCCGTCAGCCTGGAAGGCGATGACCGTCTCAACGTCCGATGCAAGCGCTGCCACGGCGACCACGAACGGGAGCGTCGCCCGCTCCGGCTCCTGCGGTCCGTGTGTGGCGATGATCACCAGCTTGGTCTGTTCCGCCATGGCGTGACTCCTCTCAGTGGGACGTGGAGGGTTCGGGGATGCCGGCTGCAACCGGCTCGTGGGCGGCGGCGGCCAGGTCGCCCAGCCGCGCCAGGCGGCGGACGAGGACGTCGCGCATGAGTCCGCAGGCAGCCAGGATCTGCGGGTCGGCCAGCCGATAGGTGACCGACCGCCCGTCGCGGATGGCCTCGACGAGACCGACCGACCGCATCACCCCGAGGTGCTGGGAGGCCGCCGCCTGGCTCATGTCGAGTTCGCGTGCGACCTCGTTCACCTCGCAGCAGCGATACCCAGCAGGTGGAGGATGCGAAGCCGGTTCGGGCTGGCGAGCGACCGGAGCATCGAGGCCTGGAGCTCGTCGATGTCCTCGGTCGCGCTGGTCATGGGGTGCTCCGTATGGGGTATCGGCCGAGGCTGGCCGGGCCCGGTGACCCAGCCCTTGTGTTGACTCTGGTCAGTTATATGCCATACACATGTATACGCCATGGGCATTAGGTCACCTCCACGCGGGCCGTTGGACCCTGCGTGGGGCCCCGTCTCACGCCTGGCCCCGAACGAGCCGCCCCGGATGGCACGTGGACTTGGGTCATCCGGCCCTGCCCCCATCGGGTGGCGCGGCCGATGCTGGGCCATGCCCACGAGGAGATCCGCAGGCGTGTTCGAAACTGCGACGGCGACGCTCGATGGCGATGGGATGCGCCTCGTCGCGACGACGGACGGCCGCCATTCGATCGTCATGGACGACGCCGAGGGCGACAGCGGCCCCCGCCCCGCCGAACTGCTGCTTGTCGCGCAGGCCGGGTGCACGGCCATGGATGTCATCGGCATCCTGCGCAAGAAGCGCCAGGCCGTGACCGCTACGAGGTCCGCGTCACCGGCGAACAGCGCGACGACCGCCACCCGCATGTCTTCGAGCGCATCCGGATCGTCCACGTCGTCGAGGGCGCTGTCGAGGTCGAGGCGCTCCGGCGAGCCATCGAACTCTCCGCCACCCGCTACTGCACGGTCAGCGCGAACCTCGCCTCCGGGGTGGCGGAGATCCACCACGGCTACATCCTCCGTGATGCCATGGGCGTGGAACAGACCGGCGAGGTAGCCGTGACCGGTCCCGGCCAGGACCCAGACGCGTCGGCGATGGCCCTCGCCGCGGCCCCCGCGTGAGGTCGGTGCCCGGCCACCTGTCGGCCGTTGTATCCATCGGGGCCTCCGTCTCGTCCTTGAGAGTAGGCACGGGCATGGACCCGTCGACAGGAAGGACATCGAGATGAAGCTCGGGATGAACGTCGGAACCACCGATCGCGTCGTCAGGATCGTGCTGGGGGTGGCCCTGGCTGCCATCGCCGTCGCCGGCGCCGTCAGTGCACCGTTGCTCTACGTCGTGTGGGTCGTCGCGGCCATCGCCGTCGTCACCGGCGTCGTCGGCTTCTGCCCGCTCTACGCCCTGCTGCGGGTCAGCACCAAGCCGGCCGCGCACTGAGGCTGCGCGAGGACGCGTGGGGGGGCCCCTGACCGAGGCGCCGCCGACCGGCGAGGGTGACGCGTTCGCGCAGGCGCTGATGCGCGAGCTCCCTCACCTGGTCCATCTCGCGACGCGGCTCGTCCGCGACCCCGACCAGGCGGAGGACTGCGCCCAGGAGACGATCGTCGGGGCCTGGCGCCGCCGCGACCAGCTGCACGACCCGCGAGCCCTCCCCGCCTGGCTCCGTCGCAGCCTCGTCAATCGCATCATCGATCGCGGCAGGGCCCATCACGACGAGCTGGACATCGAGACCGTGGAGGCCGCCTGGCGCGACGACCGCTACTCGGTCGCCCCCGATCGGGTCCTGGAACGGGCCGAGCTGCGCGACGAGCTCGAGGACGCCCTGGCGCGACTCCCGGTGATCTACCGCCTCCCGGTCGTGCTGCACGACGTCCTCGCCTGGACCGCACCGGAGATCGCGGCTTCGATGACGGCCGGTGTATCGGCCACGAAACAGCGGCTGCGGCGAGGACGGATGATGCTCGTGAGCGCGCTCGCGGAGGATGACGAGCGGCGACAGGCCAGCCTGGCCCAACCGCTCCGCTGCTGGCGAGCGCGCCGCCACGTGTCTTCGTATCTCGACGGCGAACTGGACCAGGCGACGCGTGAGCAGGTGGAAGCGCACCTTGAGACGTGTCCCACCTGCCCACCGCTGTATGCCAGCCTCGTCGGAGTCAAGGCCACCCTGGGAGGTCTGCGAGACCCCGACTCGGTCGTCGAGGCGGCCATGGCCGAGCGCATCCGGCGGTCGCTTCCCGCCACCTAGGCGGACCGCCCCCGAACGTGGGTTCAGCCGGGCAGGCCCTCGTTGATCATCTTCAGCGACGGGTCCGGCCCCCGGAAGCCGACGAGGTACTCCAGCCGGATCGGGGCGAAGCACTCGTAGAAGACGACGTCCTCGTCGCCCAGCTGGCGGAAGGCGTGGATCCAGTTCGAGGGGATGACGAGCAGCGAACCGGGACCGACCTCGGACTCCTCATCGCCCACCTTGGCCCACAGCCGGCCCTGCTCGACGAGCATGATCTGCTCGGCCTCGTGGGTGTGGTCGGGGATCGTGACGCCGCCGCGATAGACGATGCGGGTGAGCATCGTCTTCTCGCCCGAGACGGCCTGCCGGATAGACGCCGGGGATGTACTCGACGGTCGGGAACTCGTCCCAGGTCGCGATCTGGCGCATCGCGGAACCTCCTCAGCCGCCCGCGGCGCGCGCCTTCGCGTCCAGGCCGCGAAGGATCAGCTCGGGGGTCACCGGCAGCTCGTCGATGCGCACGCCGATGGCGTGATAGATGGCGTTGACGATGGCGGGGATCGGCGAGTTGGCGGTCATCTCGCCCACGCCCTTGACCCCGTACGGGCCGTTCGACGACGGGTACTCCAGCACGACGCACTCGATCTCCGGCATCTCGTACGCGCCCGGCATGACGTACTCGCTGAAGTCCCTGGCGGCGTGGTCGGGGTCGGGGTAGTAGGGCTGGGTCGTCTCGTACAGGGCGTGCGACATGCCCATCCACGCGCCGCCCACGATCTGGCCCTTGACGAGGGCCGGATTGACCTGCTGGCCCGATCTCGTAGGCGCTCTTGATGCTGAGGACGGTCACCTCGCCCGTTTCGGTGTCCACCTCGACCTCGGCCACGGTGCAGGCGTGGGCCTCCGTCGAGTCGGGGTCCATCGCCCCGGTCTCGGGATCGACCGGGCTCTTGGGCTTCATGCACGCGCCACGCCCGGCGATCGTCTTGCCGTACTTGAACTGCGCGGCGGCGGCGATATCGGCGATCTTCAGCGAGCGGTCGGGGGCGCCGCGGACCATGAGGTTGCCCTGTCCATCGAAGACGAGGTCGCTCCTGGCCGCCTCGAACTCGTCCACCGCCACGTCCAGGAGCGCCTCGCGGGCCTCCACGGCGGCGGCGATCACGGCGTTGCCGACGCGATGCGTGGCCCGACTGGCGAAGGTGCCCATGTCGTGCGGGCCGGTGTCCGTGTCGGCCGTGTCGACGACCACGTCCTCCATCCGCACGCCAAGCGTCTCCGCGGCGATCTGGCCGATCACCGTGCGCAGGCCCTGGCCAAGGTCCGTGGCCGACAGCGAGACGACGAACGAGCCGCTGGTCGTGGCATGGATCAGCGCCTGCGACGGGTCGCCGCCGAGGTTCATGCCGGTCGGGTAGTTGACCGCCGACATGCCCGTGCCGCGCAGCTTGGCCACGTCAGGCGCCCTTCTCGGGTCGCGGGGCGGACGTCATCGTGCGGAACGCCTCGGGCAGCTCGTGGCCGACGAGCTTCGCCGCGGCCTGCATGGTCTCGATGAGCGTGGCGTCCTCGACGAGCTTGCGGTGCGGCTTCATGTCGCCGTTGTGGTAGGCGTTGATGAACCGCACCGACCATGGGTCGAGGCCCACGACCTCGGCGATCTTGTCCATCTGGACCTCGATGGCGAACGAGGCCATCGTGATGCCGAAGCCGCGCATGGCGCTGGTGGGCTGGCGGTTGGTGTAGACGCAGTAGGCATCGATCGAGACGTTGGGGATGGCGTACGGACCGGCGGCGTTCGCCGCGTGCTTCGTGAGGGCGTACGGCGTCTGGCGGCTGTAGGCGCCCGAATCAGCGTAGCTGGTCACCTTGCGGGCGATGAGCCGGCCGTCGGCCATGACGCCGTCTTTCATGTAGATGCGCCACGCGCTGCGCGTCGACGAGACCTGCATCTCCTCCGAGCGGCTGAACGCATACCGCACCGGCCGGTTCGTCTTCATGGCCGCGAGCGTGGCCAGCGGCTCCACGATGACGTCGACCTTGCCGCCGAAGCCGCCGCCGACGGTGCCGCCGACGAAGTGGAGCTGGTTGCCCGGGACCTGCAGGATGATCGACGTGTTGTCGAGACTGAAGTAGAGCGCCTGGGTGTTGGTGTAGACGGTGTACCGCCCGTTCGCCTCCGGCACGGCGATGGCGGCGGTCGTCTCGGTCGGCGCCTGTTCGATGGGCTTGGTGTCGTAGACGCCCTCGACGATGTGGTCGGCGCGCGCGAAGGCCGCCTCCACGTCCCCGAAACGGACCCGCCGGCACGGATGGCCCTCGTACATGAAGGTGTTGTTGCCCCAGTGGGTCACGATCGGCGCACCGGGCTTGAGGGCCTCCTCCACATCGAAGACGGCGGGGAGCTCCTCCAGGTCCAGCTTCACCCGGGCGACCGCGTCGTGGGCGGCCTGCTCGGACTCGGCGATGATCGCCACGATCGGCTCGCCCTTGTAGCGGACGCGGTCTACCGCCAGGACGAACTCCTCCTCGGGCTCGACCCCGATGAGGCCCAGGATCGTGTAGACGTTGTGTGGCACGTCGGCGTGGGTGAGCGCCCGGACGAACCCCGGCACGCGCTCGGCCTCCGACAGGTCGACGCCCCGGATCCGCGCGTGATGGACCGGGCTGCGCACGATCTTGAGGTGGAGGAGGCCGGGGAACGCCCGGTCGGTCGTGTAGACCGTGCGGCCGGTGACGTGGCCGATCCCGTCGGACCGGGCCACCGACCGGCCGACGACGTGCCGGGCCGGGCTCATCGGGGCGCCTCGCCCCTGCCCAGGGCGTCGGCGGCAGCCTCGACCGCGTCGATGATCGGCGCGTATCCGGTGCAGCGGCAGAGGTTGCCGGACAGGGCGTCGATGATCGTCGCGCGCGTCGGATGCGGATCGTGCTCCAGGAGCGCTTTCGAGACCATCAGCATGCCCGGCGTGCAGTAGCCGCACTGGAAGGCACCCGTGTCGATGAAGGCCTGCTGGAGCGGGTCGACCCCGTCGGGCGGGGTGGATGACTCGAGCGTGACCACGTGCCGGCCGGCCACCTCCTCGACGGGCAGGAGGCACGACAAGACCGGCTCGCCGTCGACGAGGACGGTGCAGCTCCCGCAACCGCCCTGGCGGCAGCCTTCCTTGACCGCCGTCTGGCCGAGCTGGTAGCGCAGCACCGCCTGGAGCGTGGTCATGGGTTTGACCATGGCCTCCACCTCCCGGCCGCCGAGCTCGAAGGTGACGATCGTCGAGGCCATCACAGCGACTCCAGCGCACGCCGGACGAAGACGCCCACCATCCGCCGGCGGTACCAGTCGGTGGCGATGCCGTCGGTGAAGGGTTCGCACTCGGCCGCCGCCGCCTGCGCCGCGCGTTCGATGACCGCCGCGTCGAGGGCCGCGCCGGTGAGCACGGCCTCCGCGTGCGGGGCCCGGATGGGATGGGGTCCGGCCGCGCCGAGGGCGATGCGCGCCGCCTCGACGTGGCCGTCGCGGCGCTCCAGGGCGAGTGCGACGGTCACCACGGCGGGGGTGTTGGCGTGCTTGCGCCCGTACTTGATGAAGGCCGTCTCGCGGGCCGCCGTGGAGACGGTGATCTCGACGAGCAGCTCATCGGGGGCCAGGGCGTTGGTCATGAAGCCGGTGAAGAAGTCGGCCAGCGGGAGGACGCGCTCGCCCCGCGGGCCGGCCATGCGCACCTGCGCGTCGAGCGCCAGGAGGGCCACCGCCACGTCGCCCCCGGGCGGCGGCGTGAAAAGGTTGCCGCCGACCGTGCCCATGTTGCGGATGGACCAGCTCGCGGTGTGGCGGGCGGCCTCGCTGAGCAGCGGCACGACGTGCTGCGCCAGGAGCTGGGAGAGCGTGACCGCGGCGCCGATGGCCAGGGCGCCCCCGCGCTGCTCAAGGCGATCCATGCCCGCATGACGCAGGCTCATGACACGGTCGGGCAGCGAGATGCCCTCGTTGATGAGGGGCATCGCGACGGTCCCGCCGGCCATGACCAGCAGGTCGGGCCCGTGGCGCTCCAGCAGCGAGATCGCCTCAGGCACGGTCCGCGGCATCAGGTACTCGCGGACGGTCATCGGGCGGCCACCCCTTCGACGGCGACGGCCTGCAGGCGGCGGCCGAGACGGGCCAGCCCATCGTTGACGAGCGACCGCGCGAAGCCCTCCAGGAAGCGCGAATCAAGCCGGGCGAGCGGCCCGCCGACGACACCCGACCCGTCGTACTCGACGACCGTCCCGCCATCCTGGCCGCGGAGGTGGAACGTGGCCCGGCCGCTGATCGTCCCGACGCGGCCCTCGAGGCGCCCCTCGAGCTCCCCCGAGGCGGGAGGCTCGCTGTTGACGAGCCGGACGACCGTGTCGTAGGTGCCGACCACGGCGGGCAGGCGTATGGCGATGCGGCCGCGGTACTCGTCGGCGGAGACCTGATGGATCTCCTGGCAGCCCGGGATGACCTCCAGCAGCGCCCCCGGATCGCAGATGGCCGCGAACACCGCGTCGGGCGACGCCGCCAGCGTGGCCGAGCCGCTCACCTTCATCGCGCGTCGATCACGCGATCACCTCGTACGGCTGCACCACGCTGCTCGAGACGAGCGCGTTGAGGTCGGGCTGGAGCCCCTGGTGCACCGGCGACGTCCGCCAGCCCACCGACGCCTCCAGATCCTGGAACCGCAGCACCATCTGGTACTTGGTGGCGTCCTCCGCCTCACGCAGCAGCTCCACGCGCACGAAGCCGGGTGAGGCGGCCATCGCCGGCCGGTAGCGATCGGTGAAGAAGCGCTCGAAGTCGCTCGCGTGGTCCGGGCTGACGGTGAAGGTGATATGGCGTTCGATCATGGCCGGGCCATGATGTCACGCACCGCCCGAGGCGGGATGGGCCGGTCGGCCCTGTCCGCAGGACCACTCGGCCCTCTGCCGCGGGACCAGCCGGACGCGCCCGGCCGGCGAGGTCATCTGGCCACGCGTGGCGGGCGCCCGGCCACAAGCGCCTCGACCTCCGCCAGCGTCGCCATGGAGGTATCGCCCGGCGTCGTCATGGCCAGCGCCCCGTGGGCGACCCCGTACTCCAGCGCGCGGTCCAGCGGCATGCCGGCGAGGGTCCCGTAGATCAGCCCCGAGGCGAAGGAGTCCCCGCCCCCCACGCGGTCCAGGATCTCCAGGTCGGGATGGGGCTTGGCCACGGTCAGGCGTCCTTCCGCGAAACACGCCGCCCCCCAATCGTTGCGGGTCGCGGTCCGCGCCACGCGCAACGTCGTGGCCACCACGGCGAGGTTGGCGTAGGTGTCCATGACCGTCGCCATCATCTCGCCGTAGCCCGTGGGGTCGAGCTCCGCCAGGTCCGGGTCACCGCCCGCGGGAGCGAAGCCGAGCGCGGCGCTGAAGTCCTCCTCGTTGCCCAGCATCACGTCGACCAGCGGCGCGAGCGAGCGATTCACGGCCTGCGCCTGCTCCTTGCCGCCGATGCCCTTCCACAGGCTGGGGCGGTAGTTGAGGTCGTAGCTGACGATCGTCCCGTGCCGCCGCGCGGCCGCCATGGCTTCGGCGGCCACTTCCGCGGTCGACGGCGAGAGCGCGGCGAAGATGCCTCCGGTATGGAACCAGCGCGCACCCTCCGAGCCGAAGATGGCGTCCCAGTCCACATCGCCCGGCCGCAGCTGGCTGACCGCGGTGTGGCCGCGGTCGGAGACACCCACCGCACCGCGCACGCCGAAGCCGCGCTCGGTGAAGTTGAGGCCGTTGCGCACGCTCCGTCCGACCCCGTCATAGGGCACCCAGGCGACATGCCGCAGGTCGACGCCGCCGCTCAGCATCATGTCCTCGACCAGGCGCCCGATGGGGTTGTCGGCCAGCGCCGTGACGATCGCCGTGCGCAGGCCGAAGCACCGCCGCAGTCCGCGGGCGACGTTGTACTCGCCGCCGCCCTCCCAGGCGCGGAACTGGCGCGCCGTATGGATCCTGTCCTCGCCCGGGTCGAGCCGCAGCATGACCTCGCCGAGGGCCACCAGATCCCAGCGGGCCTCGTCGGGACCCTTGATCGCGAGCGTCACGAGGGGCTCGCCGTGCGGGTCGCGGCGCCGCGGACCCGCTGCACGATGGCGGCGGCCTCGCGCGCCAGCCCTTCGACCTCGTCCCACCCACCTGACGCGATGACGCCCGCCCTCGCCAGCCACGTCCCGCCGACCGCGGCGACGCAGTCCAGGGCGAGGTAGTCGGGGAGCGTCGCGGGGGTGATGCCGCCCGTGGGGACGAACCGCATCATGGGGTAGGGCGCCTGCAGGGCCTGCAGGAAGGCGGGCCCGCCGAGCACGGCGGCGGGGAAGACCTTGACGACCCGCAGGTCGCGTCGCAGCGCGGCCTGGAGCTCCGTCGGCGTGGCGATCCCCGGCAGCATCGCCACGCCGCGGGCCAGCGCGTGGTCGACCACGTCGGGCCCGAAGCCGGGGCTCACCAGGAAGGCGGCGCCGGCGTCGATCGCCGCGTCGGCCTGGTCCGTCGTGAGGACCGTGCCGGCCCCCACGAGCATGCCCGGCACGCGCGACCGGATGGCCCGGATGGCGTCGGCCGCGGCGTCGGAACGGAACGTGATCTCGACGCAGCCCAGGCCGCCCGCGAGGAGCGCCTCAGCCAGCGGGACGGCCTGCTCGGGGCGCGTCACCGTCACCACGGGCAGCACGCCCGCCTTCGCCAGCGTCGTCTCCCAGGTCCATCGTTGGTGGCCTCAACGTGCGCTGTAGCCGCCGTCGACGACGACGGTGGAGCCGTGGAAGAAGGACGCCCGGGGCGAGGCCAGGAAGAGGATCGCGTCGGCGATCTCCTCCGGGCGCGCCAGGCGCCGGATGACCTGCCGGTCCTCCATCTGGCGGCGGAGCGTCGCCATGTCGTCGGCGCCGGCCAGGATGCGGTCCACCCACGGCGTCTCGGTCGTGCCGGGGGCGACGCAGTTGGCGCGGATGCCCCGTTCGGCGAACTCCACGGTGAGGCTGCGCGTCAGCGAGATGAGGGCGGCCTTGGAGGCGCAGTACGCGGCGCGGTTGGGGATGCCGATGATGCCGCCCGACGGACGCGACGTTGACGATCGTCCCGCCGCCGTTGGCCAGGAAGTGGGGCAGGAACGCCTGGCAGAGCAGGAAGGCGGCCGTGACGTTGACGGCGAACGTCTCGCTCCACTGGGCCAGGGTCGTTTCAAGGACGTCCGCCCGGAAGCCGACCCCGGCGCCGTTGACCAGCACGTCGACCTTGCCCAGGCGCTCGCATCGCCTCGGCGGCGACGGCACCGACCGCTCCGGCGTCGGCCAGGTCGGCCACCAGGGGCACGCAGCGCGGGCCGAATTCGCCCACGAGCGGCGCCAGCTCCGTCGTCCGTCGCCCTACGCAGGCCACGGTCGCTCCGGCGGCCAGGAACCGCGACGCGGCTTCGTGGCCGATGCCCGACGTGGCGCCGGTCAGGAAGACGCCCAGGCCCTTGAACTCGTCCCTTGCCTCGGTGGTCATGGGCGGTGCGCCTCGCTTCCTCGGAGATGCTAGTCCCGATGGTCCGATGCCGATGGCGTCAGCGGTCGGGCATCGCGGCGAAGGTCCGGGCGATGTCGTCGAGCTGGCGAACGGTCGCCTCGGCCACGGCCGCCAGGTAGCGCTCGCCGTACTCGGCCGTCGCGCCGCGCGCATCCCCCCACGTCCCCGAGTGGGTCGCGCGGTGGACGGAGCCGGGCGACGAGAAGAAGAACGCCGTGTGCACCGCGCCGGAGTTGGTCACCGGTGGGAACGGCGGCATCTCCGCGTTCGCGTGGTCCATGTCCACGAGGGCCGGGGCGAGCGCGAGGATGGCCGACGTCTCCGCCTGGTTCGCGTGGAGGCCGGTCGAGGAGTCGAAGAACTCCGCCGTTTCGGCGTCCGACAGGCCGTCCCAGTAGTTCACCGGGAAGGCCCGCACGCCCTTGGGCAGCCGGTCCGCCGCGTTCGCGCAGGCATAGGCGATGGCGTAGGTGTTGTCGTAGTGGCCGTTGAGGAAGACGATCCGGCGGAACCCGGCCGTGGCGAGCGATACGGCGAGGTCCTCGACGAGCGCCATGAAGGTCGGGATCCGGATCTGGACGAGGCCCGTGAAGCCGACGTGCGGGTACGACAGGCCGTAGTTGACGGGCGGCGCGACGAGGGCCCCGACCCGCGGCGCGATGCGGCGGGCGACCTCCGACGGCACGAGGACGTCGGTCAGGAGCGGGCCGTGCGGCCCGTGCTGCTCCGTGGAGCCGATCGGCACGATGACGGTGTCGCCACGCGCCAGGAAGGCTTCCACTTCGGGCGACGTCATCTCGCCGAGGAACACGGTGGGTGGCTTCATCTGATCCCTGCCTCCTGCTGCTGTCGTCCCTGATCAGCCGATCGTCGTCTGCAACTCCCCGATGCCGTCGATCCACACCGTCACCAGGTCGCCGGGCTGGAGGTGGCGCTCCGGTCCGGGAGGACCGGCGAGCCTGGCGGGCGTGCCGGTCGCGATCAGATCCCCCGGCCGCAGCACCGTGTGGCGGCTGAGGTAGGCGATCACATCGGCGATCGGATGGCGCATGTGGCCGGTGGTGTCGGCCTGGATCGGTGTGCCGTTGATGGTGCATCCGAGCCGGGCATCCTGTGCGGTCACCTCGTCCGGGGTGACCACCCAGGGCCCGACCGGGCAGAAACCGGGGAACGACTTGCCCAGCAGCCACTGGTCGCCGTCCAGCCACGGGTCGCGCGACGAGATGTCGTTGACGCAGGTGTAGCCGAAGACGTGCTCCAGGGCCTCCTCCGGCCGGACGTTCATCGCCGTGGCGCCGATGACCACGCCGAGCTCGACCTCCGGATCGACGTTGGCCGTCAGCGACCGGTCCCAGGAGAGCAAGGCCGCATGTCCGCTCACCGAGGTCGGCAACTTGGCGTACACGAGCGGCCGTGCCGGGCCCGCGACCTCGTCGCCGGGTGCCGCGTAGTTGAGCCCGATCGTGTAGATGGCGCCTGGGTCGGGGACGGCCGGCCCCAGCTCGACGTCATCGAGCGACCGATACAGCCGCGCCGGCTGCCCCCGGACCCAGTCGCGGACGCGCTTCAGACCCGCCGGGCCGCTGGCCGCGACGCCGCGCACCGAGTCCAGGCCCGGGCCTGCCCCGGCGAGCGGCAGGATGCGCCGCTCGTCCACCACCACGACCATCGCGCCACCGCCGTCGATGATCGTGGCGAAGCGCATCCGTCAGGCCCTGGCCGCGGCGTCGGCGAGGAGCGGCGCCACGGCCGTCCGCATCACGTCGGCCATCCCGCCGATGCCCGTCCAGCGTTCGAAGGCGATGGCCGCCTGCTGGATGAGCATCTCGGACCCGTTGGCGGCACGCAGCCCGCGCGCCCGTGCGGCCCGCAGCAGGGGCGTCTCCGGTGGCACGTACACCAGGTCGAAGACGGTCGCTCCGACCGGCAGCGCCTCGACGTCGATCGTCATGCCCGGATCCAGCATCCCGACGGTGGTCGCGTTGACGGCCAGGTCCGCCGCCCGGAGCGCGTCCGCGAAGGCGGGATCGTCCAACGCCAGGGCAGCCACGGACCCGGCCCCGACCGTGCCGAAGCGCTCGGCCAGGGCCGCGGCGGACGCGACGGTTCGACTGCCGATCGTCACGCGGTCCGCGCCCGAGCTGAGGCACGTGAAGACGACGGCGTGCGCGGCCCCGCCGGCGCCCGCCACGACGACCCGCCGGCCCGCCAGCGGGCGACCCATGGCCAGTTCGACCGCGGCGCGGAAGCCCGGCCCGTCCGTGTTGAAGCCCACCAGCTCCCCTGCCGGCGTGCGGGCCAGGCTGTTGACCGCGCCGATCGTCGCCGCGTCGGCCTCCACGCGGTCGCACAGGCCGGCCACCAGCCGCTTGTAGGGAGCCGTGACCTGGAGGCCCAGCCAGTCCGGGCCTCGCGCCTTGGCCACGGCGTCCGGCACGTCGGCCTCGTCGAGCTCGAGCAGCTCGTAGCGGGCGTCGATCCCGGCCGCCGCGAAGGCGGCGTCGTGCATGACCTGCGAGTGGCGCCGCCGCAGAGGCCTGCCTAGGAGCGCGACGCGCTGCGTCACCGCAGGGCGGGGGCCATCCGTCGCACGGGGCCGGCCGTGGCGGGGAAGGTCACGTGGGGGATGATCTCGTCGACCCACGCCTGCAGCTGGGCCGGGTCGGGCGTCATGGTGTGCAGGACGAAGTACTCGACCCCGGCATCGACCCGCGCCTGGAGGGACGCGATGACCTCGTCGGGCGTCCCGAACAGGTAGACCGACTCGAGGTACTTCGGGCCGCGCTCGGCGCTCATCACCTTGAGGAACGCCCGATGCTGCTCCTCGCGGGCCCTGGCCGGGTCGTTGCTGAGCACCAGGTGCAGGAAGTTCTCGTGGGCCACGACGCACTCGTCGGGATCGCGGCCGTGCTCGCGGTAGTAGGCCTGGAGCTCGACCCAGTCGCGGGCGATGTCCTCCGGTGGGCAGGTCGGGCGGGGGATCCAGCCGTCGGTGCGCAGGACGCGGGCCTTGACCGACTCGACGAAGCGGGGCAGGTCGGGCGACTTCGGGTCGGCCAGCTGTGAACCGCCGCCGATCCAGATCTCCGGGCGCTGCGAGGCGGTGGGCTCGATGAAGACGTCGTCGATGGAGTAGTAGCGGCCGTGATACGTCACGGTCTGCCCCTCGAGGAGCGGCGTGATGATGTCGAGGATCTCGTCGGTCCGCCTGCCGCGCTCCGACTTGTGGACGCCGACCGCCTCGTACTCGGCGTCGTTCCAGCCGACCCCGGCGCCAAGGACGACCCGGTTCTCCGACAGGAACTGCAGCGTGGCGAGCTCCTTGGCCAGGAGCACCGGGTTGCGCAGCGGCATGATCAGGATCGACGTGCCAAGGCGGACCCGCTCCGTCACGCCGGCCGCCACGGCCAGCGCGGCGAGCGGTTCCAGGAACGAGACCGAGTAGAAGCGCTTCGCCGCCAGCAGGTGGTCGGTGATGAAGAGCGAGTCGAAGCCCAGGTCCTCCACCGTCCGGGCGAAGGTCCGGATGCCGCGGGCCCGCTCCGGGCCGTCACCGGCCCAGATGTACGAGGGCAGGAAGACCCCGAAGCGTCCGATCTCACTCATGCGGTGCGTCCCTCGTGCCTACGGGTTCACCGACCCCGGTAGACGGGGTCGCGCTTGCCCAGGAAGGCGTGCGCTCCCTCGAGCAGGTCGTCGGTGGCGAAGATGCGGTCGGAGGCGTCCAGCTCGGCGGCCAGGCCGGCGTCCAGTCCCACCTCCGTGGCCATGTCGATCAGCCGCTTGGCCTCCCGGACCGCAAGGGGCCCGCGCGCCGCGATCTCCGCCGCCAGCTCGTCAGCGGCATGGCGCGCCTCTCCCGCCGGCACGACCCGGTTGACCAGGCCGATCCGCACGGCCTCCTCAGCGTCGACGACGCGCCCGCTCAGGATCAGCTCCTTGGCCCGGGCCGGTCCCACCAGGCGCGGCAGCCGCTGCGTGCCGCCGCTGCCGGGCGTCACCGCCAGGCGCACCTCGGGCAGCCCGAGCCGGGCGCGGGCGGACGCGATGCGGATGTCGCAGCACAGCGCCAGCTCCAGGCCGCCGCCCAGCGCGTCGCCCTCGATCGCGGCGATGGACGGCATGGGGAGGGCCGCCAGGCGGCTGGCGACACGCTCGTCGAGCGCCCGCCGCTCGCGACCGCCGGGGCCGCGCTGGGCCTCGAACTCGCCGACGTGCGAGCCGGCACAGAAGGCCCGCTCACCACGGCCGGTCAGGACCACGACACGGACGTCGCCGGCGGGGGCCACCGCGAGCGTGGCGAGGGCCGCGTCCAGCTCCTCGAGGAGTCCCCGCGTGACGAGGTTGAGCGGCGGGTCCACCAGCTCCAGGTGGGCGACCGGCCCCAGCTCCAGCGTGACCAGCCCGCTCATGCCGGCGCCGCGAAGTCCGCCGCGAGGCCCATCGGGCCCGAGGCATACAGGCGGCGGTCCATCGTCAGCAGCGGCTCGGCGACGCGGGGGCGGAAGCCCATCCGGCCAAGCACGTCGCGCTCGACGTCGATGCCGGGGGCGACCTCCGTGAGCACGAGGCCGTCGTCGGCAAGGGCGAAGACCGCCCGCTCGGTGATATAGCGAACCTGCTGGCCGCGCTGCCGGGCGAGGTGGCCGTTGAACGAGACCTGCCGGACACGGGGCACGAACTTGTGCAGGCTGCCCTCGTGGGCGATCCGCACCCCGTCCTCGATCTCGATCCGCAGGCCCTGCGCCGTCAGCGTCCCGACGAAGTTGATGCGGCCGGTCCGGGCGCTGATGTTGGGGAAGCCGCCGGGCCCGCGGACGCGGCCCTCGAAGGCGTGCACGTTGACGTTGCCCTCGGCGTCCACCTCGGCGAAGGAAAGGCTCGCCACGTCCAGCCCGCCGCCGTCGTAGAAGTCGAACATGTAGGGCTGGTCGATCATGGCCTGGTAGTTGAACCCGGCGCCGCCCTCGTTGCCGGCGACCGGCACACCGCCGAAGATGCCCTGCTCCACGGTCAGGACCAGCTGGTCGGTGATGCCCTCCTCCCAGGCCACGCGGCCGATCAGCTGGCTGATGCCGAAGCCCAGGTTGCAGATGGCGCCGCGGGGGAACTCCAGCAGGGAGCGGCGGGCGATGACCTTGCGCACGTCGAGCGGCAGCGGCGCCTCCGAGGTGGCCGGCCTGCGCAGGGCCCCGGCGTAGTACGGCGAGTCCTGCGTGATGTACGTCTGCCACTGGTCCGGGACGACGTACACGTAGTCGATCAGGGCGGCGGGGACCTTCACGTTCCGCAGGGGCAGGCTGCCCCGACGGGCCAGCTGGCGGACCTGGGCGATGACGATACCGCCGCTGTTGCGGGCGGCCATGGCCATGGCCAGCATCTCGCCCTGGACGGCCTCGCCCTCCATCGTCAGGTTGCCGTCCTCGTCGGCGGTCGTGCCCCGGATGACGGCCACGTCGATGGGGAACGCGTGGTACAGGAGCCACTCGCGGCCGCGCAGCGTGACCAGCTCGACGAGGTCCTCCGTGGTCGCCGCGTTCTGCTTGCCGCCCGTCTCTCGGGGATCCACGTACGTGCCGAGCCCCACGTGCGTGACCAGCCCGGGCCGCCCCGCCGCGATCTCGCGCATCAGCTGCGAGAGCACGCCCTGGGGGAACGAGTAGGCCTGGATCTCGTTGGCCTCCACGAGCGCGCCGAGCCGCGGCTCGTTGCCGATGTTGCTGCCGATCGTGCGGCGCGTCAGGCCGGGCAGGGCGAGCTGTGAGAAGCCGCGGTCGGCGAAGTCGCCGATGCCCACCACGCGCACGGTGGTCAGGTCGCGCGGCCGGCCCTCCGCCGCGAAGACCGCGGCGAGCTCGTCGATGAAGCGCTGGGGCACCGCGTGGCCGGCCCCGGAGCCGCCGATCAGGAGGGTCGCGCCGTCGCGCACCAGGCCGACCGCCTCGCGGACCTCGATCACCTTCGTCACGGCATGTAGCCCCCGGCGTTGGGGTTGAGCGTCTGGCCAAGGAACAGGCTGGAGGCATCGGAGAGCAGGAAGATGACCGCTTCGGCCACCTCGTCCGGCCGTCCGAAACGGCCCAACGCCATATCGCGCAGCCGCCGGCGGCCCTCCTCGCTGTCCACCAGGTCGGTGGTCATGCCGGTCTCGACCACGGCGGGGGCGACGGCGTTGACGCGGATGCCGCGCGGGCCGAACTCCCTGGCAAGCGCGCGGGTCAGGCCGATCAGCCCGGCCTTGGCCGCGCTGTAGGCCGCCGTCTCGGCCACGCCCATCTGGCCCAGCCGCGAGGCGACGTTGACGATGGACCCGCTGCCCCGCTCGAGCATGGAGGGCAACGCCGCGCGGCACGTGTGGAAGACGGCCGTCAGGTCGGTGCGGATCAAGGCGTCCCACTCCGCCGGCTCGATCGCCAGGAACGGCCCTACCTGCGTGCGCCCGGCGTTGTTGACCAGGCCGTCCAGGCGGCCGAAGCGGTCGAGCACGCGCGCCACCAGGTCCTCCGCCTGCGCCCCGTCGGCGATGTCGGCGGCGAAGCTCTCGGCCTCGACGCCCGCGCCGCGCGCACGCGCCACGGTCCGGGCCGCACCCTCTGCGGACCGGTTGAAGTGGACCGCCACGGTGGCCCCGGCCGCGGCCGCCTTCACGGCCACCTCCGCCCCGATGCCGCGGCTGCTGCCGGTGACGAGCACGACCCGGCCCGCCAGGGCGTCGCCCATCAGGCGACGCCGGCCGGGGTGAGCAGGTTCGCCGCCTTCAGGGCGGCCCGGACGGCGTCCGAGGCGTCGGCCGAGGCGGGCAACAGTGGCGGCCGCATCACCGTGCTGTCGATGACGCCGAGGTGCTTGAGGGCGATCTTGGTGCGCGCCCGGTAGTCCCGCACCGGCTGGGCATAGACCGCCTCCTCCAGCGGCAGGATGCGCTCCCAGATCGCGCGGGCCTCCGCCCAGCGGGCGTCGCGGGTGAGCCGGTACATCTCCACCTGGAGATCGGTGGCCAGCGTGCCGAACCCGATGAGAGCGCCCTCGGCGCCCATGACGAACGACTCGTACACGAAGTTGTCGTCGCCGGTCAGCAGGTCGATGGGGCGCTGGAGGCGCTCGATCATGCGCCGTGTGGCCAGGTACAGCCGCGCGTCGAACGAGGCCTCCTTGAGCGCGACGACGCTGTCGATGGCGGCGATCCGGACCAGGATCTCCTCCGAGAAGATGACCCCGCCAAGGGCCGGCTGGAGCTGGAAGGCGACGAGCGGCAGGCCGCAGCCCGACGCGATCGCCTCGTGGTAGGCGACCGGGAGCGCCGGATCCAGCGGCGTGCCCTGGTAGGCCGGGATGGGGAAGACCAGGAGGCCGCGAGCGCCCGCCCCTTCGGCCCGCTTGGCCTCCTCGACCGCCTGTGCGGTGAACGTCGCGCTGAGACCGGCGATCACCGGCACGGCGCCGGCCTCGTCGACGGCCACGCGCAGGACGCGTTCGCGCTCGTCCGGCCACAGGTGGGGGCCCTCGCCGGTGTCGGCGTTGATGGCCAGCGCGACCGGCCCCTGCGGCAGCAGCCACCGCAGGTAGCGGCGGTAGGCCGCCTCGTCGAAGCGGCCGTCGGCGTCGAAGGTGATGACGCAGGCCGGGATGATGCCGTGGAGATCGAGGGTCATGCTGGTGCTCCGCTCGCGATGGTGGTCCGGGCTGGATCGACGGTGGTGGCAGGTGGCGGGGCGGTCGAGCCGCGCAGGACGACCGTGGTCGGCATCAGCTCGCGCCGGGGACGCCGCCCGGCCAGCACGCCGGCGGCGTACTCGAAGCCCCGGCGCCCCATCTCGCGGAGCGGCAGCCGCACCGTGGACAGGCTCGGCGTGGTCATGGCCGCGACCGCGATGTCGTCGAAACCGGTGACCGAGACCTGGCCCGGGACGGCGATGCCCAGCTCACCGAGCCGGCGGAGCGCCCCCAGGGCCAGCAGGTCATTGGCGCAGCAGATCGCGGTGAAGGGCAGCCCGGAGGCGAGCAGCCGGTCGACGCCCAGGGCGCCGCCTTCCTGGTCGAAGGTGGCCGTCGCCACCAGCCGTGCGTCGAACGGGACCCCGGCCGCGGCGAGCCCGCGCCTGTAGCCGGCCAGCCGGATACGCGCGACGTAGAGGGTCGTCGGCCCGGCCAGGAATGCGACCCGCCGATGGCCCATGCCCACGAGCGCCGCCACCATCGCCGCCACGCCGCCCGCGTTGTCGATGCCGACCTCCGGCCCGCCATGGGCGTGCGGCGAGAGGTGCACGACGCCCGCCCCGTAGGCCCGCATCGCCCGGACGTGCTTGGGCAGCTCCTCGTTGAGGGTCGGGTCGACCAGGCCGCTGCCGGCGAAGATCACGGCCGCGGCGCGCATCGAGCGCAGCAGCCGGACGTAGGCGTTCTCGCGCTCGGGCACGCGCTCCGAGCTGCAGGTGATGACCAGGTAGCCACCGGGTGCGGCGGCGTCCTCGACCCCCCGCACCACCTCCGCGAAGTAGGGGTCGGTGATGTCGTGGACGATGACGCCGACCACCGGGACGTGGCTCTTGAGCAGGCCGCGAGCCAGGGCATTGGGCACATAGTCCAGCGCCCGGGCGGCATCCAGGACCCGCTCGCGGGTGGCCGGCCGGACGGCGTAGTCGGCCGCCGAGACGACCCGCGAGACGGTCGCCGTCGACACGCCCGCGAGGCGGGCGACCTCGGTGATGGACGTCACCTCGCCGCCTCAGTACGTGGGGCCGAACGAGCGCGGCTTGTCGCGCACGGTCACCCACTGCCACTCGGTGAACGCCTCCAGGCTCGCCTCGCCGCCGAACCGGCCGCCGTTGCCCGAGATGCCCATGCCACCGAACGGGATGATCGCCTCGTCGTTGATCGTCTGGTCGTTGACGTGGACCATGCCGGCCCGGATGCGGTTGGCGATGGCCAGCCCCCGCGAGATCGAGCGCGAGTACACGCCCGCGGCCAGCCCGTAGTCGCTGTCGTTGGCCAGCTCGACGGCCTCGTCGTCGGAGCCGAAGACCACGACCGGTGCGACCGGGCCGAACGTCTCGTCGGTCCACACCGGCAGGCCGGTCGTGACGTCGGCCAGCACGGTCGGCCGGTAGAACAGGCCCTCGTGGGTGCCGCCGGCCACCAGGCGCGCGCCGCCGGCGACCGAGCGCTGGACGATGCCGTCGACGCGGGCGAGCTGCTTCTCGTTGACGATCGGGCCAAGGTCCACGTCCTCGCGATAGGGATCGCCGAGGCGCAGCCGCCTGGCCTTGGACGCCAGCAGGTCGATGTACTCGTCGGCCACCGAGCGGTGGACGATGTGGCGGCCGACGGCGAAGCAGACCTGGCCCTGGAACTGGAACGACGAGTAGGCCCCGGCCGACGCAGCGGCCTCCAGGTCGGCATCGTCCAGGACCACGAAGGCGTTGTTGCCGCCGAGCTCGAGGGAGACCTTCTTGAGCAGGCCGCCGGCAAGGGTGCCCACGCGCCGCCCTGCGGCCGTCGAGCCGGTGAACGAGACCATGTCCACGTGCGGGTCGGTGACCAGCGCCTCGCCCACCTCCGCCCCGCCGATGACGATCTGCAGCAGTCCCTCCGGCAGCCCGGCCTCGCGGAAGATCGCGGCGAAGACGGCCCCGCCGCAGACCGGCGTCTGCGGATCGGGCTTCAGGATGACGGCGTTGCCCAGGGCCAGCGCGGGCGCGACCACCCGCATGCCGAGGACGCTCGGCGAGTTCCACGGCGTGATGGCGCCGACCACCCCGACCGGCACGCGGCGCACCATCGAGAGGCGGTCCGTCTGCGCCGACGGCAGGAGCGACCCGTACGGCTGGGACGGCATCGACGAGGCGTTCAGGAGCTCCTGCACGGTGAAGTCCTGCTCGTGGTGCATCTTGTTGCGGTGGGCGCCCGTCTCGCGCTGCGTCCACGTCCCGAACTCCGGCCGGTGGGCCTCGTAGATGGCGGCCGCCCGGCGCAGGATCGCGGCCCGCTCCTGGTGGTTCGTCTCCGCCCATGCCGGCTGCGCCGCGGCGGCGGCGGCGGCCGCCCGGGCGACGTCGTCGGGCGTCGACTGGTTGAGGCTGGTGAGGGGGATGCCGGTAGCCGGCTCGCGCTTCTGGACCGGCTCACCACGGCCGGGTCGCCAGTCGTCGAGGAACGGGTCGAGCCATCCTGCCGGTGTGATCACAGCCATGTCGATCTCCCTATGCCCCGCGTTCGCTCGGCGCGGCGAGTGGCGGCCGCTCCTCAACCGCGGTCCGGCCGGTCGCCGGGTCGCGCCAGATCGCCCCGCGGGCCTGGACCCCGTCGAGGAGGCCCTCTTCCAGGTACACCGGATACTTCCAGGACTGGAGCACCCTGGCCTCCTGGCCGGGATAGTGCAGGCGCTCGCGGACGACCTTGTCGGTGTAGTAGGCGCCCACGATCACGAGCAGCAGGGCCGCGTGGACGTCCGGCTCGTCGCGCTCCAGCGCGGCCAGGCGCGCGGCGGGATCGTCGGGCAGGCCGGCGCGGAGTGCGGCACGCAGCGGCTCGGCGAGGTCGGGACGTGCCTCGAGCACGAAACGGAGGCGCCGGTCGTCGATGACGTCCCCGGCCGAGGGCATCCCGTGCGCGGCAGGGATGAGGCGTGCCGCAAGCGCGGCCAGCGTCGCCGGCGCGCCCGTGTCGATATCGCCGAGGACGTCGCTCACGCCGGGACCTGCTGGTCGGCCCGCGACTCGACCAGGTGGTCGGCGGCCCGCAGCGCGAGTGAGACGATCGAGGAGGTCGGGTTGACGCCGGCCGAGGTCACGAAGCAGCTGCCGTCGACGACGTACAGGTTGGGCACGTCGTGGGCCCGGTTCCAGCGGTCGAGCACGGAGGTCTTCGGATCGTCGCCCATGCGCGCGGTGCCGAGCAGGTGCCAGCCCGAGTAGCGCATCAGGCGGTCGACCTCGACGGTGTGGGCGCCGGCCTCCTTGAGCGACTGCGAGGCCATCTCGATGTGGAAGTCGAGCAGGCGCCGCGAGTTCTCCGAGACCCGGTAATGGATCTCCGGCGCCGGGATGCCGGACGTGTCGGTGAGGGTCGGCGAGAGGGCGACCTGGTTCTTCTCGTCGGGCAGGTCCTCGCCGAAGAGACCCCAGTTCGCGCCGCGGCCCAGGTGCGAGCGGACGTGGAGGTGGTGCTCGGGCCCCCAGATCTGCGTCCCGGCGCGGCTTGGCAGGGCCGCGTTGATCGGCCCGAAGGTGGGCGCGAGGCCCCACTTGGCGCCCCGCAGGAAGCCGCGCCGCTCGTCGGTCTCGTAGAACTGGAAGGACTCGATCGAGCAGCCGAACTGGCCCTGCCAGCTCTCCAGGTCCTCGTCGAACAGCCCGCCCACGTTGGCGAAGGGATGCATCATCAGGCGCCGCCCGACGAGGCCGGACGAGTTGGCCAGGCCGTCGGGATGGGCCGGCGAGGCCGACAGCAGCAGCAGGCGCGGCGTCCCGATGGCGTTCGCGGCGAGGACCACGACGCGGGCCGGCTCGAAGTGCTCCAGGCCCTCCCGATCGAGCCACGTCGCACCGGTGACGAGGCCCGCCCTGTCGGTCTCCAGCCGCCGCACACGGGCGCCGGTCACGAGTCGCGCACCGGCGGCGATCGCCTTCGGCCAATGGGTCAGGTCGGTCGAGGCCTTGGCGCCTTCGTTGCAGCCCTGCTGGCACGTGCCGCGCTGGACGCAGGGGCGCCGCCCGTCGTAGGGCACCGACAGGATCGAATTGGGCTCGGGCCACCAGTGCCAGCCAAGGCGGGCGTGCGCGCGGGCGACCTTCAGGCCGCCGGCGCCGATCGGCAGCGGCGGCAGCGGCGGATCCTCGCCGCCGGCCGGGTAGGCCGGATCGCCGCCCATCCCCGATACGCCGAATTCGCGGTCGGTGCGCTCGTAATAGGGCCGCAGCTCCTGGTAGTCGAGCGGCCAGTCGTCGGCGATGCCGTCCAGCGAGCGGACCCGGAAGTCGGACGGCAGCATGCGCGGCCAGGCGCCCGCGAAGATGAGCATCGAGCCGCCGACCGCCGAGTACATCAGCGGCGAGATCTCGGCGTCGGTCTCGTCGATGGGGTAGTCCTGGGCCAGGCCGCGGACGTTGGGGCTGGTCGACCACTGCTTGCGCATGGTCAGCTCCCAGTCGAGCTCCGGGCCGCGGTACTCGGCCTTGTCGTGCCAGTCACCCTGCTCCAGGCAGACGACCCGGAACCCGGCCTCGGCGAGCCGCCGCGCCACGACGCCGCCCGACGCGCCGGCACCGACGATCAGGACATCCGCGGGTTCCGTCGCCAAGGGGGTGACTCCTTTCGCGACGGATAGTAAACCTTATCTATCGGACGCCGACGGCCGATCGGGCACCCCTCAGCGGCCCTTGGCGTAGCCCAGCGCGGTCAGCTTGTCCCACAGCGACGCGGCGTTGAGGGTCTGGATGTGATCCATCATGTAGCCCTGCCCCACGTCCACGGGGTAGCGCTCGTCGAACCGGACGCGGGCGATCGTCTCGTCGCGCGACCAGCCCTTGGCCACGGCCGCCGCGACGGCCGCCTTCCACTCGAGCAGGACCGAACGCTGGGTCTCGATGTACCGCAGCGTCGTCACCGGCCCATGGCCGGGCACCAGCGTGTCCACGTCAAGCTGGCGGATCCGCTCGAGCGATTCCAGCCACTGGTCCACGTTGGAGGTCATGAGCCAGGTCTGGCACTCGCAGAAGATCGTGTCTCCGGTGAAGACGACCCGCTCCTCCGGCACGTGCACGGCGACCTGGCCGGGCGTGTGGCCGGGCGTGTGCAGCAGGTGGAAGGTGTGGTCGCCGACGCGCAGCGTGAGGTCGCCGGTGAAGACGACCGTGCCCTTGTTCGGGTCGGCGTAGTACGTCTCGCGGTCGGGCACGATCGACGCCGCCTCGGGATCGTCGGTCGGGATCGCCTCGAGGGCGTAGGCGTAGGGGTCAAGGTCGGGCGTGGGGACCATGAAGTTGTCGAACACCCCGCGATGCTCGACGACCGTCCCGGCGCCCTTGAAGAAGTAGTTGCCGAAGATGTGGTCGACGTGGTGCTCGGTGTTGATGAGGTAGCGGATCCGGCCGTGGGTCTCGGCCTCCGCGCGCATCGCCACGGCGCGCGTCGGGAGCTGGGGCGTGTCGATGACGACGACGCCCTCGGAGGTCGTGACGAAGCTGGGATTGCAGCCACGGAGCCGGGTCGTCGTGAAGACGTGGGGCGTCACCCGCTCCATCATCGACGCTGCCTGTTCCATGCTGGGTCCTCCGATCGGGCTATTGCGTCGCGGTCAGGCCGCCGTCGATCCCCAGGACCTGGCCGGTGATGAACGAGGCGGCGTCCGAGCACAGGAAGATGACCGGTCCGGCCAGGTCGCGCGTCTCGCCGACCCGGCCGAGGGGGATGCGGCCCACGATGCCGGCCTTGAAGGCCGGGTCGGCCAGGAGCGACGCCACCTGCGGCGTGTCGACGAAGGTGGGCATGATGGCGTTCACGCGGATGCCGTAGCGGGCCCATTCCGTCGCCCACTGGCGGGTGAGCGAACTGATGGCGCCCTTGGCAGCGACGTAGGCGGAGTAGCCGGCGTTGATGCCCAGGTTGGCCCGCACCGACGAGATGTTGAGGACCGCGCCGCCCGCGCCGCGCTCGATCATGTGGCGCACGACCGGCTGGGTGGGCACGATCGTGCTCCGCAGGTTGAGCTCCATGATCCAGTCCCAGTCCTTGCGCGGGTAGGCCTCGGCCGGATGGAGGACCTTGCCGGCGCCCGCCGCCGACGGCGTTCACCAGGATGTCGACCGCGCCGAGATGATCGACGACATGGGCCACCGCCGCCTCTGCCGAGTCGTCGTCGGTCACGTCGGCGAGCACCGCCACGGCCTCGCCACCCAGGCCCTGCACACGCTGGACGGCGGCGTCCAGGCTCGCCGGTGTCCGCCCCACGACCGCGATCCGCGCGCCGGCCGCGGCCAGCGCCTCAGCCAGCGCCGCTCCGATCCCGCCACCACCGCCGGTGACGAGCGCGACGCGGCCGGCCAGGCTGAAGACGTCGAGGCTGGACGTCCCCTGCCCGCTCATGCCGGCCGCACGTCTGGATCCGGCAGCATCGCGTCTCGGACCGCGCCGACGAGGTCGTGGTACGAGCGGATGAAGCCGCGGAGGGTGCGCACGGTCGCCCCGTACGTGTCGAACTCGGGGATCGAGAGGCCGCCCGGCTCGTAGGCCCGCACGAAGTCGGGGATGCGGGCGGCCAGGTCGGCCACGAGGCCGGGGTCGACGGGGACGTCGAGGCGCGGCCGGGGATCGATGCCGCTCTCGTTGAAGCGGACCTGCCAGGCGTGCGGCATGGTCAGGGCGACGTCACCACCCACGAGCTCGGTCCAGTGCAGCCGGTGGCGGAAGGCCGCGGCCAGGAGCCGCGTCCTGTAGCCGCGTTCCCGATACAGCCCGGCGGCCCGCTTGAAAGCCGCGATGCCGGCCCAGTCGAGGGCGTCGGGGTCGATGGCCACCCCGTCACGCTCGACCAGCACGCGCATCCAGTCGTCCAGCCGGCCGATCATCATCGTGCACACCGGCGACATCGTGGAGACGTCCTCGCCCGAGGCCGCACGGGCAGCCAGGCCCCGTTCGACGGCCTCGGCGACGGCGATCGCCTGGGAGACCGTGAAGCTGACCGTGGCGTTGATGTTCACGCCAGCAGCCGTCGCACGCTCCAGGGCGTCGAGGCCCGCGCTGGTGGCGGGGAACTTGACCTGCATGTTCGGGGCGAGGCCGGCGAAGTGCAGACCCTGGCTGAGCATCCGGTCGGCGTTGCGGTAGTTGGCCGGGTCGGTCTGCAGCGAGAGGCGGCCCTTCCGGCCGCCGGAGGCGTGGAAGACCGGCTCGAGGACGGCGGCGCCGGCGACCGCCATCTCCTCGACGAGCGCCCAGGTCAGGTCGACCTCGGTCCAGGACGGGTGCCCGGCGATGAGCTCGGCCAGGCGCGGCAGCCAGTGGGCTTTCTCCTTGCGCAGGACCTCGAGGACGATCGTGGGGTTGGACGTGGCGCCGGTCGCCCCGCGCGCGACGGCGTACTGCAGTTCGTCCACTGCACACGAGTCGTTCCAGTAATCGGTGGGCGTGTCCCTCACCATCGCCGCGAGGGGGCTGATCGCTGGCGCCTCAGTCGTCATACCGGGATGGTATCATCATCATCGATAATCGATTATCTGAACTAGCAGGTCTGTATGTCGTATGTCGTGACCGCCACCTGGAAAGCGAAGCCCGGCGAGGAGCAGGCCGTCCGCGAACTCCTCGGCCGCATCGCCGCCGCCTCGCGGGAGGAGCCAGGCTGCCTCGCCTTCTGGGCCCACCGGTCCCTGGCCGAGCGGGGCACGTTCTTCCTGTACGAGCAGTACGCGTCCGAGCAGGCATTCCACGAACACGCGGCATCGGCCCACGTCCGCGAGATCGTCCTCGACGACGCCGTCACCCGGCTCGACGTGCGGCATCGCGAGTTCTTCGAGACGCTCTGAAGGAGGCCCGGCCATGGCCGAGACGGAGGAGATCCTCGGGCAGTTCCTGGGCGACGCCTCGTTCCCCGTGACCTGGGCGTCCGAGGTGGAGAAGGGCTTCTTCTGGGTCTTCGACGACCTCCACTGCCCCCACCCCGTCAGCCCCATGTTCTTCGACATCGGCGGCTGGTGGCTCAGCTGCGATCACATGTTCCGCCGCTTCGGCACGCCGTTCGCCGTCGACTGGCTGGCCAAGAACGTCAACGGCTACGTCTACACGACGGCCATCCCGGCCGATCCCGACCTGCGCATCGACGCCACCGAGTACAGCGCGCGCTACGGGGCGCGGGTGCCGCGCGACGCGGCCTACGCCACGACGATCGGGCCGTACCTGGATCTCGTGCTGCCCGTCTACGGCCGACACTTCGCCGACTGGTGGCGGGAGCGGTTGCGCCCCGAGATGGAGCGCAACTTCGCCTACCTGGAGGTCCGGCTGGACGAAGCGGACCGCCTCAGCCTGGCCGAGATGGCCTGCGTGCTCGAGGACGCCATCGATGTCCACGACCGCCACTGGAAGATCCACTGGATGCTCAACTTCGCCCAGCTGTCGGCCACGCTCAACCTGCGAGCGGTCATGGAGCGCACCCGCGGCAGCGTCGACGAGGGGCTGCTGGGGCGCCTCCAGAACTCGGCCTCCGATCGCAACTGGGACTCCATCGAGGCCCTCTGGCGCATGAAGAACGAGGTCCGCGACGACGCCGAACTGCGCACCGCGTTCGGGGCGACCGGGCCGGGCGAGATCGGCCGGGCGCTGCAGGCCTCCGAGCGCGGGCGCCGCTTCATCGCCGAGCGCGTCGAGCCCTACCAGCGCGAGTTCGGCTGGCACGCCGTCTGGAGCCACGAGTTCATCTACCCCACCGCGCGCGAGGACATGGGCCCCGTCCTGGAGCTCGTCCGCGGCTACCTGGACACCGACTACGACTACCCGTCGGCCATCGAGGCCATGCGGCGCGACATCGAGGCCGCCTCCCAGGAGATCCTGGCCGGGCTGACCGGCGACGACCTCGAGGCCATGCGCACGGCCAACGAGGTCAACCTGCGGATGGCGCCGCTGACGCCCGACCACCACTTCTACATCGACCAGGGGGCCAACGCCCACGTGCGGCTGGTGCTCATGGCCATCGGCCGCAAGCTGGTCGTGGACGGCCGCCTTGACCAGCCCGACGACGTGATGTTCCTGCGCTACAACGAGCTGCGGGCCCTCATCGGCGCCGAGGGGTCCATCGACGCACGCGGCCTCGTGCGTTCCCGCCGAGCGGAGCGCACAGCCGCCGAGGCCGTCCATCCGCGCGACTGGGTGGGGACCGTCACCCCGTCCCAGATGGCCTTCCCGTACCTCGTCAACTGGGGCTACCCGGACCGGTTCTACCAGCAGCAGTCGGCCGACGACCGTCGCATCACCGGCATCGGAGCCTCGCCGGGCACGATCGAGGGCATCGCGCGGGTCGTCCGCACGGTGGAGGAGTTCGACGAGGTCCGCGAGGGCGACATCCTCGTCTGCCAGATGACCAACCCCGCGTGGGTCGTCCTGTTCACGAAGATCGCCGGGCTGGTCACCGACACCGGCGGCCTGACCTCGCATCCGGCGGTCCTGTCGCGCGAGTTCGGCATCCCGGCCGTCATCGGCACGTCGATCGCCACACATCGGATCGCCACCGGCGACCGCCTCCGCCTGGACGGGTCGGCGGGCGTGGTCGAGGTCCTCGCCCGCGCGCCCGTCGGCTCGTAGTATGCCCGCCACCATGGCCGGCGTCGTATCGCGCAGCGTGCTCGCGGATCAGATCCGCGACCATCTCCTCGAGGGCATCCTGAGCGGCCGCATCCCGCCGCACTCGCGCATCGTCGAGACCCAGGTGGCCCGCGAGCTCGGCACGAGCCAGGCCCCGGTGCGCGAGGCGCTGCGGGCCCTGGAGGGGATCGGCCTCGTCCAGATCTCGCCCTTCCGCGGCGCCCGCGTGCGACGCCCGAGTCCGCAGGAGCTGCTGGGGGCATACAGCGTACGGGCCGCCCTGGAGGTGCTCGGGGCACGGCAGGCCGTGCCGCGCATGACGGATGCGGACGTGGCGGGGCTGATGGGATTCGGCGAGGCGATGGACGCCGCGGCAAGGGCGGGCGACGGGCGGGCCGTGGCGGAGGCCGACGCCGCCTTCCACGGCCGCATCGTGGAACTCGCCGCCAACCCGACGCTCCTGGGGATGTGGCAGTCCCTCGCGCCGTTCTCCCGCACGTATATCAGCCTGGTCGGCCCGGGCGCCGACCCGGAGTGGTCGGCCCACCTCCACGCCCCGATCCTGGACGCGCTGCGGGCGCGGGACGTCGAAGCCGTCGTGCTGGCGCTCGAGACCCACTTCGTCGAGGCACGTGAGAACATGGCCCGGCGCCTCGCCGAAGCAGACCCTCCGGCGGAGGACGCGGTCACAGCCCAGGGGAGAGCATGACCTCGCAGCTCCAGCTCTCAGAGGAGATGGCGGCCGGGGGCGCCCGCCTCCGCATCGACGTCCACGGCACGGAGCCGCGCGCGCACGTCCTCGACGACATGAGCTTCATGAACTACCGCCTGGCCGACGTGCGCATCTCGCCGCAGGTGACCCTCGCCGAACCCGACATCGTGTGGGACCAGGAGGGCGACAAGGCGGTCGTGTACGACGGCCGGCGCATGAGCTTCCATGGTCCGTGGCCGGCCGGCCCCATCCAGAAGGTCGTCGTGGCCATGCTTGCGCTGCGCATGGAGGCGGCCGGCCTGCACCCCTTCCACGCCTCGGCGGTCCGCTACCACGACCGCACCGTGCTGTTCCTGGGCGGCGAATCCAACCACGGCAAGTCGATGGGCCAGATCGAGGCGTGTCGTCGCGGGGCCCTGCTGGTGTCGACCGAGACCACCATCATCGACGAGGACGGTCGGGCGGTCCTTGGCTCCAAGGAGCCGTTCATCAAGCGCCGCACGGAGGGCACCGAGCGCGCCGACAAGGCCTCGCCCGATCGCGGCGTGGAGATGTTCTTCGGCGCCATGCCCACCTGGGAGCTCTACCTGGAGCCGAGCAACGTCGACGTCGTCGTCGTGCCGGCCATCGACGGCAACTTCGAGCCGGCTCTCAGCCCGATGATCCCGTTCGAACGCCAGTTCCAGACGTTCCACTCGCTGCAGAACTACTTCCTGCTCAACGAGCTGCTCGCCGCCGGCGCCCCGATGCCCATGGTCGACACCGAGGCCCTGCGAACGGCCCGCGCCGGCTTCGTCGAACGCTTCTCCACCCGTCCCTACTACTTCGTCCGTGCCGCCACGCCGCAGGTGCTCCTGGACGAGGTGGATCGGGTGCTGTAGGCCGGATGCGGCCGTTCACCTACGAGCGCCCCACCAGCCTGGGTGAGGCCTTCCGCATCCTCGACGCGCACGGTGCCGCCGCCTGTGCCCTCGCCGGCGGGACGGACCTGATCATCCGACTGCGGGACGGCACGGTCCGGCCGGAAGTCGTCGTCGACCTCAAGGCCATCGACGAGCGGGATGGCGGCCTCCATGAGCGCGACGGCCGCCTCGTCATCGGCGGCTGGGCGGTCATGACGGACATCGCCGCCGACGCGCGCGTCAGGCGCGACTTCACGGCCCTCGCCGAGGCGGCCCAGGTGGTCGGGTCGGCCCAGATCCGGAACCGGGCGACCCTGGCCGGCAACATCTGCAACGCCTCACCGGCGGCGGACACGGCCCCGGCCCTGCTCGTCTACGGCGCGGAGGTGGTGGCCGCCGGTTCTGGCGGGACGCGCCGCATCCCCATCGACGACTTCTTCATCGGCCCGGGGCGGACGGCGCTGGCCCCAGGCGAGGTCGTCACGGCCATCGAGCTGCCGCTCCCGTCCGGCCGCCGGGGTGGCGTGCATCTCCGACGCACACGCCGCCGCGGCCACGACCTGGCCTCGGTGACACTGGCCTGCGCCGTCCTCGACGATGGGCGCGCCCGCCTGGCCTACGGCAGCGTCGGGCCGCGGCCGCTGCTGGTCACCGACGACACGGGCGTGCTGGCCGACGAGACCGCCGCGGCCGAGGCACGCGACCTGCTGCTCGACCGGCTCCTGGAGGCGGCCAGCCCCTCCCCGAAGTCGATGCGGGCCAGCCCCGCCTACCGCCTGGCGATGCTGCGGGTCCTCGCCATCCGGGCGGCCGATATCGCGGCGCGGCGCGTGACCGGCGGAGCGACGGCATGACGGCCACGGTGCCCATCCGCGTCTCGGTCAACGGGCGGCCCCGTGAGCTGGCCGTGGCGGCCCATCACACGCTGCTCGACGTGCTGCGGGACGACCTCGCGCTGACCGGCACGAAGGAGTGCTGCCTCGTTGGGGAGTGCGGCGCGTGCACGGTGATCCTGAACGGCCGCAGCGTCGATTCGTGCCTCGTCCTCGCCGCCGAGGCGGACGGCGGCACCGTCCTCACGGTCGAGGGGCTGGCCGTGGACGGCCGCCTGAGCGCCCTGCAGCAGGCCTTCCTCGACACGGGCGCCGCCCAGTGCGGCTTCTGCGTCCCCGGCCAGCTCCTGGCGGCGCACGCCCTGCTGGCCCTGACGCCGCATCCCGACCGCGCGGAGGTGGAAGAGGGCCTCGCCGGCAACCTGTGCCGCTGCGCAGGGTATGAGCAGATCATCGAGGCGGTGCTGCGGGCGGCCGACCAGCCGGCGGGCGGCGCCACGGCGGTCGAGCCCCCGGCTGCACGCCAGGTGGGGCCGGATCCGGCGGCCACCCCGGACGCGAGCGTGGCGCCGCAATGAGCGGCCCCGTCGGCAGTTCACCGGCGCGGGGCGGCGGCCGCGACCGCGTCACCGGCCATCAGGCGTACGTGGCCGACATCCACCTGGAGGACGCCCTCCACGTCAAGCTCGTGGCCCTCCCCTGCGCCAGGGCACGGATCCTGGGCATCGATGCGACGGAGGCGCTCCGGATACCGGGTGTGCGCCTCGTCTTCACGGCCGCGGACCTGCCGCAGCCGATGCCGCGCTTCGGGCCGCAGCTCAGGGACCGGCCGGTGCTCGCGACCGGCGAGACCAAGTACCACGGCGACCCGGTCGCGGCCGTCGCGGCTGAGACGCTTGATGCGGCCGAGGCCGGCGCGGCGGCCGTACGGGTCGCGTACGAGGAGCTGCCCGCGGTCACCTCCATCCACGCGGCCCTGGCCTCCGACGCGCCGCTCGTCCAGGAGCCGTCGCTCCGACCCGGTGACGCCCTCGCCGGGCGGAATGTCCTGCGTGAGCATCGCTATGGGTGGGGCGACCTGGCCGCCGCCGAGGCCCAGGCCGAGGTGGTGGTCGAGGGTGCCTACACGTTCCCCATGGTCACCCAGTTCGCCATCGAGCCCCACGCGTTCATGGCCGCGCCGGACGGCGACGGGATCGTCGTGTGGAGCGCCATCCAGCACCCCAACTGGCTCCAGCGCGTGATCGCCTCGCTGCTCGACCTGCCGCTCGCCAGGGTCCGCGTGATCGCGCCCGATCCCGGAGGCGCGTTCGGCGGCAAGCAGCACGCCAAGTACGAGCCGCTGCTGGCCTTCATGGCCCGTCGGTGCGGCCGGCCGGTGCGCCTGGTGCTGACGCTGGAGGAGACGTTCCAGGCGGTGCGCCGCGGCGCCTCCGACGTCCACGTGCGGTCCGGCTTCCGGCGCGACGGCACGCTCGTCTTCCGCGACATCACGGCCGACTACCTCATCGGCGCCTACGCCGACATCGCCGACCGCACCGTGGCCAAGGGCAGTTACACGTCGGCCGGGCCCTACCGCGTGCCGGCCGTCCGCATCGTCGCCCGCAGCGTCCTGTCCCACACGGTGCCCTCGACCGCCTTCCGCGGTTTCGGCAACCCGCAGCAGATCTGGGCCGGCGAGTCGAACATGGACGAGGCGGCGCGTACCCTGGGGCTCGACCCTCTGGAGCTGCGGCTGCGCAACCTGGCCGCGCCAGGCGAGGCCTTCATCCCCGGCGACACGCCCGCCGACGGCCGGTGGGCCGAGACCGTGGAGCTCGCCGCGCGCCTCATCGACTGGCGGAGGCCTGCCGCGTCCGGCCGCGGGCGGGGCATCGCGGTCGGCCTCAAGGAGGGACCCACGACGGGCCTCTCGTATTCCATCGTCCGCCTCCTGGCCGACGGCAGCGTGATCGTCTACGCGGGCACGTCCGACATGGGCCAGGGGGCGCGCACGATCTTCGCCCAGATCGCGGCCCAGGAGCTGGGGGCGCCGATGGAGGCGGTCACGGTCGTGATGGGCGACACGGCCGTGGTCCCGTACGACCAGCAGACGTCGGCCAGTCGCTCGTCGGTCCTCATGGGCAACGCCGTCCTGCTGGCCTGTCGCGACGTCCAGGGCAAGCTGCGCGCCATGGCCGCGCGGCTCGAGCAGGTCGAGGAGTCGGCTGTGGTCGTGGACGGCGGCACGGTGGCCATCGGGGAGCGCCACTGGCCGATCCGCGAGGTGCTGGCCCGTGGGCTCGGGCGGCTCGGCGGCGAGCTCATCGGCGTCGGCGAGATGCGCAAGGAGGCGCTGCCCGAGCATCCGCTTGGCGGCACGGCCGCCTTCTACGAGTTCAACTGCACGGCGGTGGAGGTTGAGGTCGACCGCGACACGGGCGACATCGTCGTCGCCCGGCACGTGACGGTTTCCGACGTGGGCAAGGCGCTCAATCCCAGCCAGGTCCGCGGCCAGGACGAGGGCGCGGCCATCATGGGCCTGGGCCACACGCTCATGGAGCACTACATCCTGGACGAGGTGGGCCGCATCCGGAACCTGGGCGCCATCGACTACCGCATCCCCACGAGCATGGACCTGCCGCTGGCGATGGAGAGCGCCATCGTCGAGAACGGCGATGGGCCCGGGCCGTACGGCGCGAAGGGCATGAGCGAAGGGGCCCTGCTGGCGATCGCACCCGCCATCGCGGCCGCGGTGCGTGACGCGACGGGGATCGTCATCCGCGAGCTGCCGCTCACGCCCGAGACGGTCTGGCGCGCCCTGCAGGACCCCGTGGGGTGACGTTCGTCTACGCCCTGGCCCACCGGCACGACCTGCCCCCGTCGGAGGTGACGGCCCTGATCGGCGGCAAGGCGGCGAACCTGGGGGTGATGGCGCGCGAACTCGACCTGCCCGTCCCGCCCGGCATCGTCATCACGACCGCAGCGTGCCGCGCCTACCTGGCCGGCGGCTGGCCGGCCGGCCTCGACGACGAGATCCGGGCCGGCATGGCGGAGGTCGAGCGGCTGGTCGGGCGTCGCTTCGGGGACGTCCGCGATCCGCTGCTCGTAAGCGTGCGCTCGGGCGCCCCCGTCTCGATGCCCGGCATGATGGACACGATCCTGGACCTTGGCCTGACCGACCAGACGGAGGCCGGCCTGGCGCGCGCCTCGGGCGATGCAGCCTTCGCGCGGGACTGCCATGACCGCCTGCGGACGATGTTCCGCGACATCGTCGGGCAGGACGCGCCGGACGACCCCTGGCGCCAGCTCCACCTCGCGGTCGAGGCGGTCTTCCGGTCGTGGCACAGCGATCGCGCCCGGGCGTACCGCCAGCGCGAGCGGATCCCCGATGACGCCGGGACCGGCGTGACCATCCAGGCCATGGTCTTCGGCAACCGCGGTCCGGACTCCGCGACCGGCGTCGTGTTCACCCGCAACCCGGCGACCGGCGAGGCGGGCCTGTACGGCGACGTGCTGTTCGCCGCGCAGGGCGAGGACGTCGTGGCCGGCACGCATCGCACGGAGCCGTTGGCGAGCCTCGACGCACGGCTGCCCGAGGTCGCCGCCGAGCTGCGCCGCGACGGCGCCCGGCTGGAGGTCCACTACCGCGACCTGTGCGACATCGAGTTCACCATCGAGGAGGGCCGCCTGTGGCTCCTCCAGGTGCGTGTCGGCAAGCGCAGCCCGCGGGCAGCGCTGCGGATCGCGCTCGAGATGGCCCTCGACGAGCACTTCCCGCTCTCGCGCCGCGAGGCCGTGGAGCGGGTCGCACCGCTCCTGGCGAACCCGCCGCGTTTCGCGACCGGCCTGCCCCGGGAGGCGCAGCCGCTGGCGACCGGGCTGGCCGCGTCGCCGGGCGTGGCGACCGGCGAGATCGTGACGAACCCCGAGGCCGCCCAGCGAGCCGCCGATGCGGGGCGGACGCCGATCCTGGTCCGCGGCGAGACATCGCCCGATGACGTGCACGGCATGGCCCGCGCGGCGGGGATCCTGACGAGCCGTGGCGGCCTGGCCAGCCACGCGGCGGTCGTGGCCCGTGGCTGGGGCCTGCCGGCCGTGGTCGGTGCGCGCGACGTGGAGGTCGGCGACGGGACCGTCCGCTTCCCGGGCCTGACGCTCGCGGCCGGGGACGTGATCACGATCGACGGCGACACCGGCGAAGTGTTCCGCGGCGCCGTCGCGGGCGCCTCGGAGGTCGCCCCCGAGGCCCGGACGCTGCTGGACTGGGCCCGGGAGCTCGGGGTGGCCATCCCCGGTCCGGACGACGGCACAGCCGCGGCCGGAGCCGACACGGGAGCGGCCGCGGGCGCGTCCGGCGGGGCCGCCACGGCCGACGACTGCGTCCAGGCGCTGGCGGTGATCGGCATGGCGGCCGCCGAGGGCGTGGCGCGCGTCGTGACGGCGCCCGTCGCCGACGTCCAGCCGTTGCTCGACGGCCTGGTGGCCGACGGGCGCGCGGCGGCGCCGGGCGGCACGTACCGCCTCACCGACACCGGCCGGGCCCGCCGCGCCGAGCTCCTGGCCGCCGAACAGGCCGCGATAGGGATGGACGGGGCGGTCGCCGCGCTCGACGGACTGCTCACCTTCGACGGGCGCCTGAAGGCCGTCGTGACGGACCTCCAGCTGCGCCAGACGGACGCCGGGCCGGTGCTCAACGACCACGCCGACGCCGCCTACGACGCCACGGTCATCGGGCGGCTCGCCGCCCTGCACGATGAGGCGGCGGCCTGGCTGGCCGCCCTCGAGCCGGGCTGGCCGCGCGCCGGCCGGTATCGCCTCCGCCTCGCCGCGGCCCTGGCACACGTCCTGGGGGGCGACCTGCGGTTCGTGGCGTCGCCGCGCGTCGACAGCTACCACGGCGCCTGGTTCGAGCTGCACGAGGACCTCATCCTGCTGGCCGGCCGGACGCGGGCCGACGAGGTCGAGGCGGGGCGCGCCTAGTCCCTGCCGCGGCGGGACGTTCGGCCCTGTGCGGGCCCGACGGGCCGACGCTACGATCGGTCGACCGTCGGGACGACCGGCGGCGATCGACGCCACGCGATCGGAGCACGCCGATGGTCGTCCTGGAACGAGAGCCGATCCCCGCCCTGCCACCGAAGCACGCCTCGATCACCGTGCGCGAGGCGGTCGAGGCCGACTGGCCCGCCTGCGGCCGCATCTGCTACGAGGCGTTCGCGACCCTCGCCATCCGCCACGGCTTCCCGCCCGATTTCCCGACCGTCGAGGCGGCCTCCGAACCGATCCGCCACCTCATCGAGCATCCGCAGATCCATGGCGTGGTCGCCGAACGAGACGGCCGCATCCTGGGCAGCAGCTTCCTCGACGAGCGCGGCCTCATCTCCGCCATCGGGCCGGTCAGCGTCGACCCGACCGCTCAGGACGAGGGCCTCGGCCGACTCCTGATGGAGGCCATGCTCGAGCGCGCCGACGAGCGCCAGGCCCCCGGCGTGCGGCTGGTCCAGATCGCGTACCACAACCGGTCCCTCTGCCTGTACACGAAGCTGGGCTTCGACGTACGGGCCACGTTCGCGGCGCTGCAGGGCGAACCGCTCGGGCTGACGCTGCCGGGCTACCGTGTCCGCCGCGCCTACCCCGACGACCAGGCCGAATGCGACGCGCTCTGCGTCCAGGTCCACGGCCACGACCGTTCCGGGGAGCTCCGGGAGGCCGTCGCGAAGGGCACGGCACGCGTCGTCGAGCACCTCGGCCGCATCACGGGCTACACGGCCGGCATCGACTACTGGGATCACTCGGTGGCCCAGACGACCCGGGACCTGCAGGCACTCATCGGCGCCGCCGAGGACTTCGGCACGCCCGGCTTCCTCGTGCCGCTCGACAACGGCGAACTCTTCCGCTGGAGCCTCGCCGAGGGCCTGCGCGTCTACTTCGTGACCACGCTCATGACCCGCGGCATCTACCAGGAGCCGCGCGGGGCCTACATGCCGTCGGTGGGCTACTGAACGGGCCGGGGCCTGGGTCGGCCGGCTCGGCCGAGCCCCAGGTCGTCACCGTCCTTGGCCCCCTCCCCGCTCGCGCCCTGGGGACCGTCGACGCGCACGAGCACCTGTTCATCGCCTCCGCGGCGATGCGCGGCGGCGAGATCGACGATGCCGATCGCGTCCTCGAGGAAGTTCGCGACGGGCAGGCGACCGGTCTGACGGCGTTCGTCGAGCTGACCCCCATCGGCCTCGGCCGCCGGCCCGAGCTCATGCGGCGGGTCGCCAGCGAGACGGGCGCCGTGATCATCGGAGCCACGGGGTACCACCGCGACGAGCACTACCCGGCGGGCCACTGGGTCCACGAGGCGAGCACGGAGCTGCTGGCCAGGCGGGTCCTGGCCGACCTGCGCGAGGGGATGCATCCGCACGACTGGGAAGGTGACGCGCCGCCCGACCCGGCACGGGCGGGCGTGATCAAGGTCGGCGCGTCGTACCAGCACGTGTCGGCCGGCGAACGCCGGCGGCTGGAGGCTGCGGCCATCGGCAGCGTCGCCGGCGGGGTGGCGATCGTGGTGCACACGGAGATCGGCACGTTCGGCCACGAGATCATCGACATCCTGACGGCGGCGGGCGCCTCGCCCGATCGGATCGTGCTGGCGCACCTGGACCGCAACCCCGACCTCGAGCTCCACGAAGAGATCGTGGCGCGCGGGGTGAGCCTCGTGTACGACACCGTCGGGCGCATCAAGTACCGGCCCGACAGCATCCTCCTGGACCTCATGGAGGGGATGGTGGCCGCCGGTCACGTCGCCCGGCTCATGGTCGGCCTCGACCTCGGCCGGCAGGACTACTACCGCGCCTACGGCGGCGGCCCGGGCCTGCGCACGCTGATGACGTCGTTCGTGCCGCGCCTCCGTCGCCGGATCGGTGACGAGGCGACGGACGCCATCCTGCGGACCAACCCCGCGCGCATCTTCGCCGTCGCCGGGCAGGGCGCCTGATGGCCGCCGAGGAGCGCTTCGACGTCGTCGTCGTCGGCGCCGGGGCGGCCGGCTCGAGCGCGGCCATCTGCGCCGCGCGGGCCGGGGCGCGCACGCTGCTGATCGACCGCCTGGCGTTCATGGGCGGCACGTCGACGGCGGTCCTCGACACCTTCTACGCCTTCTACACGCCCGGCGCCGCGCCACGCCGCGTGGTGGGCGGACTTGGCTGGGAGGTCGTGTCGCGGCTGACGCAGGACGGGGCCGCCTTCGAGCGGCCGAACACGTACGGCGCGGGGACCGGCGTGACCTACGACCCGGAGGCCCTCAAGGTCGTCTGGGAGGCGCTGGCGGCCGAGGCAGGGGTCGACCTGCTGCTGCACGCCTGGGCCACCGGCGTGCGGGTCCACGATGGTCGCGTGGAGGCGATCCGCACCTGGAGCAAGGGCGGCGAACGCTGGTTCGCGGGCGGCGCGCTGGTCGACGCCTCCGGCGATGCCGACGTCAGTGCCATGGCCGGCGCCGGCTACGACGATGCCCGGACCACGCCGGCGACGCAGGCGCTCTCGACGCTGTTCAAGCTGGCCAACGTGGACGTGGCACGCGCGTCGGCGGTCCCCAAAGCCGTGCTGTGGGAGCTCATGCGCGAGGCGGCGACGACGGGCGACTACAAGCTCCCGCGCCTCGAGGGCTCGTGGCATCGCACCCCGCATCCGGGGGTCGTGATGGTCCACATGACCCGCATCCCGCACGTCGACGCGACCGATCCGGTGGCCCTCACCCACGCCGAGATCGAGGGGCGCCGCCAGGTGCGCGAGTACCACCGTTTCCTGCGCGACCGAGTGCCCGGCTTCGAGCAGGCGGTCGTGGTGGCCACCTCGCCGGCCATCGGGGTGCGCGAGAGCCGCCGCGTCGTTGGCGACTACCGCCTGACCCGCGACGACGTCCTCGCCGCGCGCCGGTTCCCCGACGAGATCGCCCTGTGCGGCGCGCCGATCGAGGATCACGGCGACGGGGGCGGCACGACCTGGGAGTACGTCGCGGAGGGCGGCGTGTACGGCATCCCCTACGGCTCGCTCCTGCCGGCCGGGCTGGACGGCCTCCTCGTGGCGGGTCGCTGCTTCTCCGCGACGCACGATGCCCATGCCTCGGCCCGGTCGATGGCCACGTGCATGGCGATGGGCCAGGCAGCCGGCACCGCGGCCGCCCTCGCGGTGGCGGGCGGCACCACCCCCCGGGCGATCCCGACGGCCGACCTACGGACCAGGCTGGCCGCCGACGGCGCGCTCCTGGAGCCGGCCGACGTCGTGGCGGCCAACGCATGACCACATCGACCGGCGGGCGCTTCACCGGCCGGACGTGCCTCATCACCGGCTCGACGGGGATGGGCGGCTCGGCCGCGCGGGCCGTCGCGGCGGAGGGCGGCTCGGTCTTCGTCGTCTCGCGCACGCCGGGGCATGCCGAGGCGCTGGCCGGCGAGATCACGGCCGCCGGCGGGCAGGCCGCCGGCTACACGGCGGACCTCACGGTCGAGGCGGAGGTCGAGGCGGCGGTCGCCGCCTGCCTGGAGCACGCCGGGCGTGTCGACGCCGTCTACGGTGCGGCGGGGATCAGCGGCCGGCGCTTCGGCGACGGGCCGCTCGACGCGGCGACCCTCGAGGGCTGGGAGACGGTGATGCGGACCAACGCGACGAGCCAGTTCCTGGTCTGTCGCGCGGCCGTGCGGCGCATGCTGACCCAGGGGCCCGACGCGTCCGGCGCCCGCGGCGTCGTGCTGATGATGTCGAGCACGCTCGCCACGCACCCGGCGCCGCGGCACTTCGCGACCCACGCCTATGCCGCCAGCAAGGGCGCCATCGAAGCCCTCACCCGCGCCGCAGCGGCCTTCTACGCGCCCCAGGGCATCCGCATCAACGCCATCGCGCCCGCCCTCGTTGCGACGCCGATGAGCCGGCGGGCCCAGGAGGATCCCGAGATCCTGGCCTACCTCGCCCGCCGCCAGCCGCTCGCCGGGGGCCCGATCGACGCCGACGCGGTCACGCGCACGGCCCTCTTCCTGCTGAGCGACGAGGCCGCCATGGTGACGGGCCAGGTGGTCGCCGTGGACGGCGGCTGGACCGTCAGCGAGGGCTGATCCCGGGAGGTGCGTTCAGACGGGCGCGCCGGCCTGCCCATCGTCAACCTCGAAGCGGACATCCAGGGCATACCGCCCGCCGGGGTAGCGCGACTCCGTCGCCTCGACCGGCCGGCCGTGGACGTCCAGGATGACGCGCCGCTCGACCAGCAGGGCGTCCCCCTCGGCCACGCCGAGCAGGCGCGCGTCGTCGGCGGTCGCCGCCTCGGCGGTGATCGTGGCGTGGCCACGCCGGAGGTGCAGGCCCGCGCCGGCCAGGGCCTCGTGCAGCGAGCCCGTCTCCAGATCCGCGCCCATGACGACGTCCGAGGTGCGCCGCACCAGGACCGCCGTCTCGACGGCCGTGGCGACGCCATCCACCTTGCGGATGCGGCGGATCGTCACCACCGGCTCGGCCGGCCGGATCTGCAGCGCGCCCGCCTCGGCGTCGGTGGCCGGGCGGATCTCGCGGGCCAGCAGGCGCGAGCTCGGGACGCGGCCCAGCCGCCGCATCTCGTGGCTGAAGGCGAGCAGCCGGTCGGCGTAGCGGTGCGAGGGCGGCTCGACCACGAACGAGCCAAGGCCGGGGATGCGCTGGACGAGGCCGTCCTCGGCGAGGCGCTGCATCGCGTTGCGGGCGGTCATGCGGCTGACCCCGAACTCGCGGCACAGATCGCTGTCGGACGGCAGGCGGTCACCGGGGTGCATCGTGCGGAGCCGCGCGCGGAGGTCCAGCTCGATCGAGCGGTAGGTGGGCGTCCACTGCAGGCGCGTCATGCCACGGCTGCCCGCTCGGCCCCATGCACCGCGGCGCCGATCGCCCCGGCCCACACGCCGAGCTCGGCCTGCATGAGGGTCACGTCCGCGACGGACGTGGTCCTGACACGCCGCGCGATCTCCGCCCGGATCGGCGCGAACAGCAGCTCGCCGGCGGCGGCCACGCCGCCGCCCAGGATGACGCGGTCCGGGGAGATGACGGTGATCATGTTGGCGATGCCGATGCCGAGGTAGCGGCCCACGTCGGCGAGTCCCGCGCGTGCCCGCTCGTTGCCCGCCTCCGCCGCGCGGACGGCCTCCTCCGCGGTGGCCGTCCCGCAGGCCTCGGCGATCTGGTCGGCCCGCGCGAAGGCCTCCAGGCAGCCCCGGTTGCCGCAGTTGCACCACGGGCCGTCGGGGTCGATCGTCTGGTGTCCGATCTCGCCGGCCGTGCCGTCGTGGCCTTCGTGGACCCGACCATCGATGGCGAAGACGCCGCCGACGCCGGTCCCCAGCGTCAGGCCGACCATCGACGCTGCGCCGCGTCCGGCCCCCAGGTTGAGCTCGGCCAGGCCGAATGCCCGCGCGTCGTTGATGAGGAAGGCCGGCAGGCCCACCGCGTCGCCCACCGGACCGGCCACCGGATGGCCCGCCCAGGGGCCGGGCACGTTGACCAGGAACCGGGTGCAGCCGCTGGCCGGGTCGTACAGGCCGGGCACCCCGATGCCGACGCTCAGGACCGGGCCCCAGGCGGCGATGGCCGAGGCGGCGACCTCGCCCAGCTGCGCCACGACCGATGCCGGCACCGCGTCGGGGTCGCCGACGAGCCGCGTCGCGACCTGGCCGGTGGCCACCGTCGTCCACGTGCCCTCGGCGTGCCTCAGCACCGCCCACTTGAGGTTCGTGGCGCCGAGATCGAGCCCGAGGTGACGGGTCCCGTCCCCCTGGCTCATCGTCTCGTCCCGTCCCCCGCGCTTCGCTCAGGACTCGGCTGTGACGCGGGTGTAGGCGGCGGCCACGAGCACGACGATCGAGCCGAAGACGATCTGGCGCCACGGTTCCGGCAGGATGATGCTCAGGAAACCGGTCAGCACGGTCAGGATGAGGGCGCCGACGATCGTGCCCGAGTAGCCGCCGCGACCGCCGATGATCGAGGTCCCGCCGATGACGGCCGCCGCCACCGACGGCAACAGGTACGGCACGACGAGCGTGACGCTGGCCGTGTTGGAGAGGCCGGACTGGAGCAGACCGGCGATCGCCGCCAGCAGGGCCGAGATGATGTACACGCCGACCAGCACCTGCCACGAGCGCACGCCGGAGAGCCGCGCGGCCACCGGGTTGTCGCCGATCGCGTACAGCATCCGGCCGAAACCGGTGCGTCTCAGCAGGAGGATCAGCAGGATCGCGAGGGGGATGAAGACGGCCAGGTTGTAGGGCAAGAGGTCGCCCGCAAGGCCCGTGCCCACCGTGCGCAGCTCACTCGGTACGCCCGACCCGGTCTGCACGTTCTGCAGCTGCCAGACGTTGGCGAAGCCGTACACGATCAGGCCCATGCCCAGGGTCATGATCAGCGGATGGACGCGGAAGACGCCGATACCGATGCCGCTGACCAGGCCCGCCAGCGCCGCGGCGCCGAGTGCGACGCTGATGCCCAGCACCCAGCCACCGGGCTGGTGGACGAACGTCGCGGTGACGAAGCCGGACATCGAGGCGATGTAGGCGACCGACAGGTCGATGCCGCCGGTGAGCATGGTCAGCGTCTGGCAGCCGGCAAGGATCGCCAGCACGACCGCCTGCCGGATGTTGACCGCGGCCCAGCCAGCGTTCACGGTGCCCGGCTGGACCAGCTGGACGACGAGGATCAGCAGGACCAGCAGGATCGTAAGGGGGATGAGCGGGTAATCGCGCAGCAGGTTGCGCACTGCCGCGGGCCGCAGCCACGCCCGCTCCTTGACCGTATCAGTGGTCGCGGTCATGCCCGCCTCCTGCGCATCTGGATCAGGCTGCCGACCATCAGCACGCCGATCAGGATGAAGCCCTGGGCGACCAATCCGTAGTTGGAATCGACCTGCATGAAGGTCATGTCGTCGCGGATCAGCTGGAGCACGACGACGGCGACGAGCGGGCCGAACACGCCGCCGGTGCCGCCGGCCAGGCTCACCCCACCGAGCACCACCGCGCCGATGCTGATCAGCACGTACGTCGGTTCCGGGACGGGCGTCCCGATCCCGGTGCTGGCCGTCAGCGACAGCCCGGCAAATGCGGCGATGAAGCCGGTGATGACGTACGAGAGGAACTTGGTCCGGTTGACCGGCACACCGCTCCGGAACGCGGCCAGGCGATTGCTCCCCACGGCGTAGAGCGACAGCCCCAGACGAGAGCCCGAGAGCGGGATCCAGATGACGGCCACGATGACGACCAGCACGACGGCGGCCTTGGGTATCCATTCGATGCCCAGCGGGCCGACGACCAGGTCCTTCAGCCACTGCGCGGCGCTGCCGCCCGGGGCGGCGCGCACGAGCAGAGCGAAACCGGCCCACACGAAGTACGTCGCCAGCGTGACCATGATGTCGGGCACCTTGGTCAGCACGACGAGCGCGCCGTTGACCGCCCCCAGCAGGGCCCCCAGCAGCAGCACGCCGATGACGATGACGACGGCCGTCCCGTCACCCGGATAGGCGGCCATCATCGTCGCCGCCACGCAGCTCGTGAGCGCCATCTGCGAGCTGATCGACAGGTCGATGCCGCCCGAGATGACGACCACGGCCTGCGCCACGGCGGCCAGGGCCAGCGGCACCACCGAGGTCGCCGTGTTGGCGAGGCTCACCAGGCTGTAGTTGTGGTTGACGTTCTTCGTGAACAGGAGCAGCACCACCAGGAAGGCCAGCAGGCCCAGCGTCCACGCGTTGTTGTGCGCCCAGGTGTCGAGCGTGTCTGCCGTTTTCGACCGCGGCCGACGACCGATGGTTGCCGTGGGCGCGCTCATGGTTCCGTCACCGATGCCGCGGTCGCGTCTTGGACGGCGCCCTCGACGGCGGCCTTCTCCCCCGCCGACGCGGCGACGACCTCCTCGGGCAGGGCGGCCCCAGGTTTGAGGTTGTGCGCAGCACGCAGGAGAGCTGCCTCGTCGGCGCCGGCTGCCGGCATCTCGGCCACGACCTGGCCGCCGAAGATGACGATCACCCGGTCGCAGGCGAGCTGGATCTCCTTGAGCTCGGAGGTGTAGAGGAGGATCGCCGCGCCGGCCGCCGCCAGGTCGCGCAGCAGCACGTAGATCTGGGTCTTCGTGCGGATGTCGATGCCGCGCGTGGGGTCGAAGCACAGCATCGTCTTGACGCCGCTGGCGACCCAGCGCGCGATCGTGACCTTCTGCTGGTTCCCGCCGGAGAGGCGCCGTACCTCGCTGCCGGCGCGGGCGTCGATCTGCAGCGTGCTGACGGCCACGTCGACCTTCTTGCCCTCACGGCCCAGGTTGATCCAGCCCCAGTGCGCCATCCGCGCCGAGGAGGGCAGCGAGATGTTCTCTCGCACCGAGCGCTGCATCAGGAGCGCCTCGGCCCGGTCGGCAGCGACGAAGACCATGCCGATGCGGATCGCGTCAGCGGGGTGCCGGAAGGAGACGGGTTTGCCCTCGACCATCAGGGTGCCGGCGGCCGGCCGCTCGGCGCCCGAAAGCAGGTCGAAGAGCTCGTCCTGCCCCTGGCCCTCCAGCGCGACCACCCCCAGGACCTCGCCCGGGTAGAGGTCGAACGTGGCGTCGTGCAGGCGACGCCCGTCGCTGAGCGCCCTGGCGCTGACGCGGGGCTGCCGCTCGGCCTGGACAGCCGCCGCCGCCGCCGCTTGCTGGCCGAGCGCCACCGCACTTTCACCAAGCATCAGGTCGACGATCTTCTCCTCCGAGCCGGCGGTCACGTCGACCACGCCGACGGTCTCGCCGTTGCGGAGGACCGTGGCGCGATCGCAGATCGCGGCGATCTCGATCAGGCGGTGCGAGATGAAGATGATCGCGCGGTCCTCGCCCTGCTGCTGCACCACCCGGAGCACCGACTCGGTCAGGTTGGCCGGAAGGGCTGCCGTGATCTCGTCGAGCAGGAGCACGTCGGGCTGGATGGCCAGCGCACGGGCCAGGTCGATGATGCGCAGCGAGGCCAGCGGCAGGCGGCGGGCGAGCGTCGAGAGGTTCAGCTTCTCGAGGCCCAGTTCGCTCAGCCAGTGGCGGAACGGTTCCAGCGGCGTGGAGGTCAGCCGCAGGTTGTCGCGGATGTCCAGATCGGGGATGACGGCCGGCTCCTGGTAGACGGACACGAGGCCGTTGCGACGCGCGTCCGCCGGCGAATGCGATACGCGCTCGCGGCCGCGGACGATGATCCGGCCGCTGTCCGGCGAGACCGCGCCGGTCAGGATCTTGACGAAGGTGCTCTTGCCGGCGCCGTTGGCCCCCATCAGCGCGTGGACCTCGCCGGGCCGGACCGACAACGACGCATGGTCGAGCGCAACCACGGCGCCGTACGTCTTGGAGACGTCGGTCGCCTCGAGCAGCAGATCGGTCGCGGTGACGGTCATCGGATCTCCGACTGGTCGTGAGAGCGTGGCGGTGGAGCGGGACGACCCCGCGTCCACCGCCACGCAGCTACTACTGGATTGCCGGTCGCTACTGGGGGCTTACGCGCCCTTGCAGGATGCCGGGACCCCGGTGGGGTCGTAGTCGGTCCAGTTCGGGATGGAGAGGCTCAACGGCCACAGCGGATCCATGCCGGGGACCGAGATCCACTTCTGGAGGTCGGCCTTGCCCTGGTCCGTGGTGTTGTCGAGGATCTGCGGGTCGAGGAGGATGGTGTTAGGTCGGCCGGCGCCGGGGGTCTGCGTGACCGCTTGGCCAGTGAGCAGCTCGTACGCCAGCTTGACGCCTGCGCCGCCGACGGACGCCGTGTTGGTCACGGCCGCGCCGACGAGGCCCGGATAGTCGGTCGGGTCAAGGAGATCCTTCACGAACTGGCCGATGTCGGCGTCCGCGATGGGCACGAACTTCTTGTTGGCGGCCTTGATCGCATCGACGATCTGCGCGCCCATGCCGGACGCCCAGATGCCCTGGATCTTGTCGTACTTGCCGCTGGCGATCTCGTCATTGGTGATCGAGGTTGCCGTGGCCGGGTCCCAGCCGGTGAACGTGCCGCCGGGGTTCTGGATCTTGATGTTGGGGAAATCCTTGAGGGCTTGATTGAAGCCCGTGTCGCGGTCGGAGTCCGCCGGGTTGCCGGCCAGGCCCCGGGTGTACCACACGGTGCCGGTGCCGCCCATCTGCTTGAACAGCCACTCGGCGCCAAGGTAGGCGTACTTGACCTGGTTGTTGTAGAGGTTCCAGGTGTTCGGGTCGGTGACATAGGAGTCGACCGACACGGTCACGATCCCTGCCTGGTGCGCCTCGGCGAGGGCCGGGTTAAGCGCGTCCGGGTCGTTGGGGTTGAAGACCAGCGCGTTGACGCCCTGCGAGATGAGCGTCCGCAGGTCCGACAGCTGCCCGGCCGCATCGGTGTTGCGATGGATGACCGTGATGCCGGAGATCTTGCTGGTGGTGAGCGTGGATGCCTCGGCCTTGGCGGTGCAGACCTGCTCCTCGCGGAAGCCGTTGCCGACGCCCGCGCCATTGGAGTAGCCGATCGAGTAGCTCTTGCTGGCGGCGGACGGTGACGCCCCACCGGGCGTCGGCGACTCGGCCATGGCCGTCGGCGTCGTGCCGCTGGTGGGCGGCACCGTCGTGGCGCCACTGGAGCACGCTGCTGCGAGGACCATGACGGCGGTCAGCGCCGCGAGCGCGCGTCCGATTCCGGAATGTTTCATGGAGATAGAACCTCCGCTCTGCCGCTGCCGGCGGTCCATTCTGCAACCGCCGGCGCGAACCTATGTGGATCCGAAGAGCGCGTCGCTTCCTCCTCCACCTCCTTGCTCGTCGATCGCGCGGGCAAGCCGCCGCGCATGCTCTCGATATGCCGCATCGAACAGGGCTCTGGATCGCTCGGCTCCCACGACGCTTGCGCGCGTGATGACGGGCGGCATGACCCCCCGAGCCACGAGGAGTTCGGCGGTCCGGACCTTGATCGCGTTGACGATGGCGACCGCCCCGATCGTGGACCCGGGCCCAATGGGGGTTTCTAGTGAGCCGATGGTCACCATCGCATCGGCCGGCGGGGAGCAGATGTCGAGGACCAGATCGGCGACCTCGAGGAGCCGCGCACCGGCCGCCGGCTCGGGTTCGCCCGACATCGACTGGGCCACGGACGTGACGGCGATCACGCGCAGGCCGCGCCGCTTCGCCACCCGCGCCATCTCCACGGGCAGGGCCGTCAGGCCGCTGGCGGAGAACACGATCATCACGTCGCGCGGGCCGAACCGGAAGTTGGAGAGGATGACCTCCGCGAGGCCGGGCATGCGCTCGATGAACATGGCCTGGCGCTGCCCGTTCGAGCCCACCACCTGGGTGTGGAACGTGACCGACAGCTCGACCATCGGGTTGAAGCCGGGATAGGACCCATACCGCGGGAACATCTCCTCCACGGGGATCCGCGAATGGCCCGCCCCGAACAGGTGGACCAGCCCATCGTTGCCGATGGCGTCGGCGCACCACCCGCTGGCCGTCTCGAGCCCGTCCGACTGGGTCGTGGCCACGCGCTCGAGTAGTGCCGCGGCCTCGCGGAGCCACGCCGTGGCACCGGTCGCGGCGGCGCTCATGCGGGGGTCGCCGGGCGGGTCATCAGTAGCCGCCGTCCGTGGCGCTGGCGACGGTCGGGCGGCCCGCCTTGCGGGCGCGGAAGTCGTCGATGATCGTGGCCGTGGCGGTGGCCCCGATGCGGGTCACGCCGAGGTCCATGACCGCCAGCAGGGCGTCCAGCGTGCGCACGCCGCCAGCCGCCTTGACGCCGATTGACGGCGACGTGTTGGCCCGCATGAGCCGCAGGTCCTCGTGCGTCGCCCCGCCCGGCGCGAAGCCCGTGCTGGTCTTGACGAAGTCGCCACCGGCGGCCTCCGTCAGGTGGCAGGCCCGGATCTTCTCGTCGTCGGTCAGGTAGGCGTTCTCGAAGATGACCTTGAGGATCGCCCCGGACGCATGGGCCACCTCGGCGACGGCGCGGATGTCGGCCTCCACGTCGGCATCGCGGCCGGACTTGAGAGCCCCGATCTGGAGCACCATGTCGAGCTCGGTCGCGCCATCGGCAAGGGCCCGCTGCGCCTCGAAGACCTTGACCTCCGTGGTGTGGTTGCCGTGCGGGAAGCCGATCGTCGTGCCGACCGCCACGTCGGTCCCGTCAAGGATCGCCCTGGCGCGGCGGACATCCGCCGGACGGACGCAGACGGAGGCCACGTCATACCGCGCGGCGAGCCGGCAGCCGTCCTCCACGAAGGCGTCGTCCAGCTCCGGACGCAGCAGCGAATGGTCGATGGTCTTGGCGATGTCGTGCTCGGTCAGGTCGTCGACGGTGAGTGCCATGGTGGCTCCTGCAGCGGACGAGCCGCTACTTGCAGTACGGGCGCAGGACGTCCCGCGCGATGAGGAATCCCTGCTTGACCTTGTCGTCCGTGCCCTCGAAGCGCCGGTCCTCGTGCTCGATGATGCAGTCGCCCTCGAAGCCGGCCCGATAGAGCTCGGAGAAGACGACCGTCCAGTCGACCTCGCCGAGGCCGGGGATGCGCGGGACCTGCCAGCCCATGCCCATGGAGAAGATGCCGCGCTCGTAGAGGCCGTCGCGGTCGATCATCAGGTCCTTGGCCTGGTAGTGGAGGACGTGCGGCCCGAACTCCTTGAGGAAGCGCCGCGTGTCGATCATCTGGAGGACGAGGTGGCTGGGATCGAAGTTGAGGCCGATCGTGTCGCCCCACTGCTCCAGGATCCGCCGCCACATGCGGGGCGTCGTGGCGATGTTGTGGCCGCCCGGCCATTCGTCGTACGAGAAGAGCATGGGGCAGTTCTCGAGCGTGATCTTCCGCCCGTGGTCCCTGGCGAAGGCGACGATGGCGGGCCAGACGCGGAGAGCCTCTTCCCAGTTCTCGTCCTGGTTGCGGGTCCCGTCGCCGCCCATGAACGTATTGACCAGCGGCACGTCCATCTTCTCGGCGGCCGTGATGACGTGCTTCAGGTGCGTGATGACCTGCTCGCGGTGGACCGGATCGGGGTGCAGCGGGTTGGGATAGAAGCCCAGGCCGGAGATGGCCAGGCCCTTGGCCCGCAGCTCGCCCACCAGCTCGGAAGCCTGTGCGGACGAGAGGTTCGCCACATCGATGTGGCTCGTGCCGGCGTAGCGGCGGGTGGGCCCGCTGCTCCTCGGCCAGCAGGCGATCTCCAGGACCTCGAAACCGACCGACGCCCCCCAGTCAGCGACCTCCATCAGGGGGGTGCCGGGGAACGGGGCGGTGAGGAAACCCAGCTTCATGGCGCTTCGACCTCCTGGGGCGCGCGACGGCCGGACCCGGTGGCCGCGCCGTTGCGGGCGACCTCGACCCACCGGCCCCGGCGGGAGCTTTCGAGCACGGCGTCCCCGACGAGCATCTCGTCGTGGCCGTCGGCGAAGTTCGCATAGGTACGCGTGGCGGACGGGGCGCCGGCGATGACATCGGCGTAGACCGCCCGGAACACGGCGCCGAACGTGTCGGCGAAGCCCTCGACGTGCCCGCCGGGCAGTCGGGCGGCGGCGCTCCCGACGGCGTTCATGAGGGCCGGGTTGCGCAGCAGCAGCTCGTTGGGCCGGTCGCGATGCCCGATCCACAACTCTTCGGGGCGCTCCGATTCCCACGCCGCGGCGGACGTGGCGCCGTCGATCTGGTAGACGATGCTGTTCTTCCGGCCCGGGCTCAACTGCGAGATCGCGCAAACACCACGGGCACCGCCCTCGAAGCGCAGGAGGATCGTGGCCACGTCCTCCGTGTGGATCTGGACGGGCACCGTTTCGGCCGGCCGCTCGGTCGAGAAGGTCAGGACCCGCCCGACCGGCCGCTGCCGTACCGGGATGAAGGTCGTCAGGTCGGCCATGACGGCCTCCACCCGACGGCCGGTGAGGAAGCTGGTCAGGTCGAGCCAGTGCGACCCGATGTCGCCGACTGCCCGCAGGGCGCCGCCCTCGTCCTGCTCGAGTCGCCAGTTCCAGTCGGTGTCGAACAGCAGCCAGTCCTGGAAGTAGTGCCCGGTCACCAGGCGCACATCGCCCAGGCCACCGTCCGCGATGAACCCGGCCAGGTGCTGGTTGAGCGGGTAGAAGCGGAGGTTGAAGTTGACGGCGTTGACGAGGCCGCTCGCTTCGGCCAGCTCGACCAGCTCGCCGGATTCAGCCGACGTCATGGCCAGCGGCTTCTCGCAGACGACGTGGCGGCCGGCGGCCAGGATCTGCTTGACCTGGGCGTGGTGCAGCGCGTTGGGCGAGGTGACGTGGACCACCTGCACGGCGTCGTCGGCGAGCAGCTCGCTGAGGCTGGCGTAGGACCTCGGGAGGCCCAGCTCGGCCGCCCGCGTGGCCCCGAGGTCGGGCGACGACTCGACCAGGCCCAGGACGCGCACGCCGATCCGCCGGAGGGCCTCGATGTGGACCGTGCCGATGAATCCAGAGCCGATGACGGCGGCACCGACATCGGCGAGGCGCTTCATCCCCGACTACTCCTCCCGCCGGCCGGCCCGATCTCCCCGAGCCACCGGGCGGTGCCAGTCTATACGACTAGATGGGTGCTGCACGACAGCGCTGCCCGCCACCCGCGTCCGCATCTCAACCGCCGCCGACGATGCGGTCCGTGAAGTCCCCGCTGGCGGGATCCTTGAGGATCAGCTTCTGGCGCCCGTCCGGGAGCACCTCGCGCTTGATGACGACCTGGCCCTCGAAGCTCTCGGGCGAGGTGGCGATCCGGGGCGTCGATCCGCCGCGCCAGGTGGAGAGGTCCACGGCTTCCCAGACGCCGCTCCGCGCGGAGCGGTAGGCCGCGTCCATCACGGCATTGACGACGTACCCGTCGTACAGCGTCTCGCGCGGGCTCGTGCCTCCGTCGATGGCATCGAACATGTCGCTGAACATGTCGACGTAGCCCAGCTCGGAGACCTCGTCGCCGACCGGGAAGAGCCAACCCGCGGCCGTCTCGGCCTTCTCCGCCACGTACCCGCCCGTGCCGCCGGCGGTGAACACCTCGTACCCGGTGCGCAGGAAGTGGTTGAGCCAGATCGTGCCGTTCGTGCCGGCCACCTCGTCGCGGAGGTCCATGCCACCCCGGAAGGTCCAGCTCACCTCGAACTGGCCGATGGCACCTGATTCGAAGCGGATGAAGGCCACCGCGTTGTCCTCGTCGGCGATGGGGTGGACCAGGGTGTCGGTGTGGCACATCACCTCGACCGGTCGGTTGCCCTTGCCCACGAAGCTGCGGATGATCTCGATGCAGTGGCAGCCCAGGTCGATGATGGCGCCACCGCCGGTCAGCCGGCCGTCCCAGAACCAGGCGCTGTGCGGACCCGGATGGGCCTCCCGGGAGCGGACCCAGGTCACGTCGCCCACCACGCCATCCTGGACGGACCGCACGGACTTGAGTGTCTTGGGCGTGTAGCAGAGGTCCTCCAGGTAGCCGCCGAACACACCGGCCGCCTCGACCGCCTCGAGCATCCGCTGGGCCTCGGCGGCATTCCGGCCCAGGGGCTTGGTCACCAGCACGGCCTTGCCGGCCGCGGCGACCGCCTTGACCGCCTCCTCGTGCAGGTGGTTCGGGACCGCCACCACGACCACATCGGTCTCCCGGTGGCGGATCGCGGCCATCATGTCGGTGGTGACCTCCGGGATGTCCCACTGCGTGCCGAACTCGGTCGCCCGGTCCTGGGTGCGCGAGTAGACGACCCGCACGCGGTCCCGGCCGCGCTGCCCGTGCAGCGTCATGGTGTAGAAGCCCGCGATGAGCCCGGTGCCGAGCATCGTGATCGAGTGGGCCCTCATGCGACCGGCACCTCCGTCTGGGCCGCGGCCAGCGCCGCCATCTGCCGGGCCGTGTACGACGGCCCCGTCTCGCGGGTGAGCTGCGCCCGGACGTCCAGGGGCAGGTCGTTGAGGATCGCGCCGTTCGGGTTGAACAGCAGATCCTCGTCGACCTCGTAGCCGAACGCCGACCCCTCCTTCACCGCGTGGTACAGGTTACGGGGTCGGACCGAGTCGCCGACGTTGATGACGGGCACGCCGGCCTCGCGGAGCTGGCCAAGGAGGGCCACCTCCGGCCTGGTGTGGCACGTCACGACATCGTCGATGGCCAGCGTCGTGCGCCCGAAGTCCTTGTCCTGCAGGACGACCTGGCCGGGGCGGATCTCCACCACGGTCGTGCTCGTGAGCACCGTCACCGGATGCGGGTACGGCCGCGACTCCAGGACCTCGGCGTCGCCCTGCGCGAAGCGCTTGCGCAGGACGTACATGTGGATGACCTCGCAGTCGGCGGCGAACTCGGGGTTCTCGGTCACGATCGTGACCTGCTTGCCGATGTTGGCCAGGAACGCGGCCGTGTCGGTGGCGGCGTAGCTGTCGCCCCACAGCAGCACGCGCGAGCCCAGCTTGTGCAGCCGCCGTCCGCCCGGATAGCACTCGCAGGCGACCTTGGGGCAGGCCATGGCGTCCTCGAAGGGGATGACCCGGGAGGCGTCACCGGCCACCTCCGGCACGTACGACCGGGCGCCCGTGGCGTTGAGCACGATGTCGAACTCGCCGAGCTCCTCGACGGTCGGCGCGTGGTTCAGGCGGATATCCACGTTCAGCTCGACGAGCTGGTCGCGGACCCAGTCCAGGTACCAGCGCATCTTCTCCTTGCCCGGCACGAGGCAGACGTATTTCATGGCTCCGCCGAGCTCGCCCGACTTCTCGAACAGCGTCACGAGGTGGCCCCGCTCGGTGGCGATGCGGGCCGCCTCCATGCCCGCCGGCCCGCCGCCGACCACCGCGACCTGGACCGGCTTGGCCGCCCGCTTCATGTGCGCGTAGGCGGGGTTGCCGCAGGCCGCGTTGATGGAGCAGGCGATCTCCTTCTGGGCCATCAGCGATTCCTGCCAGCACCCGCCGAGGCAGGAGATGCAGCGCCGGATGGACTTGACCTTGCCGTACCTGGCCTTGACCGGCCAGTACGGATCGGCCAGCAGCTGCCGGGCGAGGCCCACGAGATCGGTCTGGCCGTCGGCCAGGATCTGCTCGCAGTACTCCGGGTCGCGCAGCGAGTGGCTGGTGATGACCGGGATGCCGATGACCTTCTTGACCGCGGCGGCGGCGTAGGTCGCCCAGCCCTGCGGGTAGGGCATCGGGTCGAAGCCCGCGCCTGCGCTCTCCTGCATGCCCATGGAGAGGTCGACCGCCGCGCAGCCGGCTCGCTCGAGCTGCCGGGCGATCTCGAGGCCCTCTTCGGTCGTGCGGCCGCCCTCACACCATTCGTCGAAGGAGTAGCGGACCAGGAGGGGGAAGCTGCGGCCGCATTTCTTCTGGATGGAGTCGACGACGGCCAGGGGGAACCGCATGCGGTTCTCCAGGCTCCCGCCGAAGCGGTCGGTGCGCATGTTGAGGAAGGGACTCATGAACTCCGAGAGCAGGTAGCCGTGCGCGGCATGCAGCTCAACGGCATCGAAGCCGGCCTGCTTCACCCGCCAGGCGGCCTCGCTGAAGAGATCGACCAGCTCCAGGATCTCCGCGATCGACGCCTCGCGGATCTCCTTGCCCTTCTCGTCGGCGTTCTCGTAGACGATCTCGTGACCGGCCGACCAGGGCAGCTTGAGGATGCGGTCGGTGGCACCCAGCGTGTTGTAGCGCGGGATGGCGCACTGGCGCCCCGGATGCTGGAGCTGCACGGCGCACCTGGCGCCGTAGCGGTGCATGCTCTCGGCCAGACGGGCCAGGCCGGGGATGTAGTTGTCGCCGTCCGCCACGAGGCAGGTGACGGTGGGGCGGCCGGACTTCCGGTCCGGCGTCGTGGCGCCCACGATGATGAAACCGGTGCCGCCACGGGCGATGTCCGCGTGGTGGGCGATGTCGCGTTCGCTGACCTCGCCGTCGGCGTGCGAGGAGCTGATGTCCGTCGGCACGTGGACGATGCGGTTGGGGAGCACGAGGCTGCCCATCCGGAGGGGGCTGAACAGGTGAGGGAAGTCCATGGCCCGATCTCCTGCGTGACGAGGCAAGCGCCGTGGCTGGAGGGTGCCAGCGGCCTACCCCACCGGACAGGGCCGTTCGGACCGATTCAGAGGGACTCGGCGGACCTCGCCCGGCTTCGGGACGGCCGGCAGCCGAACGGCCCGCCTCTAGGCACCTTTCGGCACTGCCCCGACCGAGCGACCCGACCATACGGTTTGCGGCGGAGGTGGTCGGTGGTCATCGCCGTCACATCGAGCCGATCGCGGGTCCTCGGACATGAGGCGTTCCAGCCCCTCGACATCGACGTCGCCCACTGCAAGGGTTGCGGGCTCTGCGTCGACGTGTGCCCCCATCACGTGCTCGAACTGGATACCTCGATCGTGAACGAGCTCGGCTATCACCCCACCCGCCTCACCGATGCCGCGGCATGCACGAGCTGCGTCCTCTGCGCCCGTGTCTGTCCCGACGCCGTCTTCACCGTCTTCGCTCGCCCGAAGGGGACGTGAGATGGTCCTGCTGACGACTGCCACCGTGGACACCACCGCCAGGGCGGACGAGACCCTGCGTCCGGTCCTGATGAAGGGCAACGAGGCGATGGCGGAGGCCGCGATCCAGGCCGGCTGCGACGCCTACTTCGGCTACCCCATCACACCGCAGGCGGAGCTGCTCGAGTGGATGGCGCGCCGCATGCCGGAGCTCGGCCGGGTCTTCGTGCAGGCCGAGAGCGAACTCGGGGCGATCAACATGGCCCTCGGCGCGGCGGCGACCGGGGCGCGCGTCCTGGTCTCGTCCTCCAGCCCCGGCATCAGCCTGATGGCCGAGGCGATGAGCTACATGGCCGGCTCGGAGCTGCCGATGGTGCTCATCAACGTCATGCGCGGCGGGCCCGGACTCGGCAGCATCGGACCGTCACAGGCCGACTACTTCCAGGCGACCAAGGGCCATGGCCACGGCGACTACAAGGTGCCGGTGCTGGCCCCGTCGTCGATCGCCGAGGCGGTCGCCCTGACGGCAGACGCCTTCGAGATCGCCGAACGGTACCGGACGCCGGTCATCATCCTCGCCGACGGCGTGATGGGCCAGGCCATGGAGCCCGTCGTCCCGGTCTACCGGACGCCCGCCCGCGAGCCGGCGGGATGGGAGCTCACGGGGGCCGTCGAGCGCGACCCGCGGGTCGTCCGCTCCCTGCACCTCCGCCCGGAGGAGCTGGAGGTCCACAACCACCACCTGCAGGCCAAGTTCGCCACGATCCGCGAACACGAGGTCCGCTGGGCGGGCGAGGACCTCGACGACGCGGACATCGTCATCGTCGCCTACGGCACGTCGGCGCGGGTGGCGCGCACGGCGGTCGAGCGGACCCGTGAGCAGGGGCTCCGGGTCGGCATCTTCCGCCCCATCACCCTGTGGCCCTTCCCCTCGGCCGAACTCGCCGGCGTCGCCCTGGGGGCACGCGCCGTCGTGGTCGTCGAGATGTCGGCCGGCCAGATGGTCGAGGACGTGCGCCTGGCGCTCGGCGGACGCACGCCGATCTTCTTCCAGGGTCGCCTCGGGGGCATGGTCCCCACGCCGGGCGAGGTGGTCGACGAGCTGGTCCGCGCCGCCGAGCTGACCGCACCTCACCGGCCGCATCACGCACCCGATGCCGAGAGGCGGTGATCCGATGAGCACCCTCACGTCCGACACCCGCCGGGTCATCTACCAGCGGCCCGATGCGCTCATCGACACGTCGACGCACTACTGCCCCGGCTGCGGCCACGGCATCATCCACCGCCTCGTCGCCGAGCTGCTCGACGAGATGCACCTGGGGCCGAAGACGATCGGCGTCGCGTCCGTGGGCTGCAGCGTCTTCGCCTACGACTACCTGGCCGTCGACTTCGTGGAGTCGCCTCACGGCCGTGCGCCGGCGGTCGCGACCGGCGTGCGACGGGTTCGCCCCGACGCCTTCGTCTTCACCTACCAGGGTGATGGCGACCTGGCCGCCATCGGGACGGCGGAGATCGTCCACGCCGCGGCCCGTGGCGAGCGGATCAGCGTCATCTTCGTCAACAACGGCATCTACGGCATGACCGGCGGCCAGATGGCGCCGACCACGCTGCTCGGGCAGCACACCACGTCGAGCCCGGCCGGGCGCGACGCCGGCCTGGCGGGCTACCCCATCCCGATCACCGAGATGCTGGCGCTGCTGCCCGGCGTGACGTACGCGGCACGCGGCTCCATCGCCGACCCGCCCCTCATCGGCCGCACCAAGGCCATGCTGCGACGGGCCTTCGAGGTCCAACTCGCGGGCGCCGGGCTGTCCATCGTGGAGGTGCTCTCCACCTGCCCCGTCGGGTGGGGCATGACGCCGACCGAGGCGATGGCCCACGTCGCGCACGACGTCGTGCAGACCTACCCCCTTGGCGTGATGGTGGACCGCCTCAAGGCGCGCGCCGCCGGCGCGCCGGAGGTCTGACATGCAGCACGCGACAGTCTTCAGCGGGTTCGGCGGCCAGGGGTTGCTGTTCGCCGGGAAGGTGCTGGCCGAGGCGGCCGTCATCGAGGGCCGTGACGTGTCGTGGATGCCCTCCTATGGCCCCGAGATGCGCGGCGGCACCGCGTCCTGCACGGTCATCATCGCCGACCGCCCCATCGGGTCCCCGATCGTGGACGCGGCCGAAAGTGTGGTCGCGCTCAACCCGCCGTCGCTGGCGAAGTTCGAGCCACTGCTGGTCCCCGGCGGCCTCCTCATCATCAACGCCTCGCTGATCGAGGCGGAGCCGCGGCGCAAGGACGTCGAAGCGGTGCCGATCCCCTGCTCGGCCCTGGCGCGGGAGGCCGGCGACGATCGCTTCGTCAGCATCGTGGCGCTCGGCGCGCTCATCGCGCGACGGCCGATCGTCAGCACGGAGTCGATCCGCCAGGCGCTGGGCATCGTGGTGGGCGATCGTCCGGCGCTCGTCGCGGCCGACATCGCCGCGTTCGAGCGGGGCCTTGAGGCGGCCACGAGCGCGCTGGGGGTACCAGCGTAGACTCAGGTCGTGCGCATGAACGGCCAGGTCCCAAAGATCACGACGCCCGGCCACGACAGGACGGGCGACGCCGCGCGCATGCGGCAGGCTGTCCAGGGGCCGGTCCGCGTCGACCGCGCGCCGGGGGCCCTGGGCGGCGAAACGGCCGCATGGCTCGGCGAGCGCGTATCGGACGCCCGGCCGGGCCTGCGCAGCTTCCGCTGCGAGTTCGAGATCGATGCCCGGACCGGCACGGACCGGGCCCGTCATGTGCCGGCGCTGGTCACCCTGGGCGAGATCGCATCGTCGGACGTGGGTTGGACGATGGCCGTCGAGTGGCGCCCCGGCGACGCGACGGCCGACCTCCCGGTCTTCACCGGGCGGCTCAACGTGGGGCCGGGCCGCCTCGAGCTCGTCGGTTACTACACCCCGCCGGGCGGCCATCGCCGGACGTCCGATGTCGCGCCCCTGGACACCGCCACCGAGGCGGCCGGCCGCTGGTTCCTGCGCCGGGTGGCGTCGGTCCTGTAGGCCGCGGCCCTAGTAGACGATCTCGTCCGCCTGCGGGAGGCGGATGGTGTGGACATCCTCGGAGCCGCTTCCGATCCGCACCGACACGTCCCAGTAGCCCTGGCCCTGCTTGACGCCCATGTCGACGACCGGGCCCGTGACCATGAGCCGGGCCACGGCCTCGTCGCCACGTGCGTAGCGCACCTGCGTCTCGGTCGGCCCGTAGCGGTCGACGCTGCGGACGGCCAGATCCCCTGGCGCGCAGCCGATGAGGCCCGCCAACCAGGTCCTCGCATCCCATGTGGCCAAGCCGCGACTCCTTCGAAGGACCGGCGCGATCTGCGGCGGAGGCCCTAGCATCGACGGTCCGGCGTCGGCGCGCAAACGGGACCGTCTCACGGTCGCGCACCGGCCTCCAGCGCGGCGATCACGTCGGCGTCGCCGGCCGGACCGAAGTCCCGGTAGGCGGTGCCCACGGCGATGAACGGACGCGGCACGGCCAGCACGACCACGTCATCGGCGAGCGTGGCGAACGCCTCGACGGCGTCCCGTGGCGCGACCGGCACGGCCAGGACGATGCGACGCGCGCCGCGTTTGCGCAGCGCCATGATGGCGACGCGGGCGGTGGCGCCGGTGGCCAGGCCGTCGTCCACGACGATGACCACGCGGTCCGCGACCTCAAGGGGCATGCGGCCGCGGCGATAGCGCGCGACCTCCTCCGCGAGCGCCGCCTCCTCGCGGGCCGTGAGGCGGGCGAGCGCGCCCTCATCGAGCCCCGTCGCCTCCAGCACGTCCGGGTTGAGGACGCGCGCGCCGCCCTCGGCGATCGCGCCAAGGGCGAGTTCGGGCTGCTCGGGCACGCCCAGCTTGCGCACGACGAGCAGCTCCAGGGGGGCGTCCAGACCGGCCGCCACCTCCGCGCCGACCAGCACGCCGCCGCGCGGCAGGCCGATCACGACCGGATGGAGCGGCGCGAGGTCGGCCAGACGTGCCGCCAGGCGCCTGCCGGCATCGCGGCGATCGTCGAAGCGCGGGCTTTCCCGGAAGCCGAAGCGCGCCATGCCGCACCCTCCCTCAGCGGCGAGTGTACGCAGCGACGGCCCCCGCCATCGGCGATGATGCCCGCCTGATGGACGTCGCACCAGGCTCGGACGGCAGGATCAGGCTCGTCGCGGTCCGTGACGGCGAGGCCAGCGAGGACACCACGCTGGACGCGCTGCCCGGGCTCGTCCGCGATCCGCAGGCGCGCTTCTGGCTGGACATGGTCGAGCCGTCGGCCGACGAGCTGGCGGCCGTTGCCGCGACGCTGGGCCTCCATCCGCTGATCGTCGAGGACATCGGCGAGCGTAACGAGCGGGCCAAGGTGGAGCACGTCGGCGACGTCATCCACCTCGTCCTCTTCGCCCTCACGCGCAACGACCACATCCATGTCGACGAGCTGGACTTCGTCCTGAGCCGCCGGTTCCTGCTGACGGTCCACCCCTCGTCGTGGGATGCGCACGCCGCGCACCAGCTGAAGCTGGGCCTGGGGCCGGCCATGACGCGGGGCCTCGACTACCTCCTGTGGGCCCTGGTCGATTCGGTCGTCGACGGCTACTTCCCCATCTTCGACCGCCTGGCCGACGAGATCGACGACCTCCAGGACCGCGTGATCTACAAGCCGGACCGCGAAACCCTCGAAGAAGTCTTCGGCCTCAAGCGCGAGCTCATCCGCATCCGCCACGTCATCGGCCCCAGCCGCGAGATCTTCAACCAACTGACGAACCGCGACGACGAACTGATCAGCGAAGGGCAGCTCCTCTACTTCCGCGACATCTACGACCACCTCGTGCGCCTGACCGACGACTTCGACAGTTCGCGCGAGCTGGTCGCGGCAACGGTCGAGGTCTACCTCTCCACGATCAACAACAACCTCTCGCTGATCATGAAGCGGCTGACCGGCGTGACCGTGGTCCTGGCCGGGGTCGGCGCGCTCGGCGGATTGTTCGGCATGAGCGAGGCGGGCCCGGCGCTCGCCGGCCAGGAGCTGACCGGCTTCTGGATCGTGGTCCTGGTCTCGCTCGTGCTCGGCGCGATCGCCGTCGGCGTCCTGCGCTGGATCGACTGGGTCTGACGCCCGGGCCGCCTGCTAGCGGCGCTCGGCTCCCCGGCTCTGCACGAACTGGAAGCCGAAGCGGCCCTTGACGCATAGGTGGCCGTCGGTGACCGACGAGTCCAGGGGTGACGTGACCTTCACGATGTCGCCGTCCTGCACGTGCAGGTCGAGCGCGCAGCCCACGCCGCAGTAGGGGCAGATCGTCTCGGTCTCGGTCTGGCGGTCGGGGTCCCACGTGCCGGCGGCCCGCATCTCGAACTCCGAGCGGAACATGAGGGCGCCGGTAGGGCACACACCGATGCAGTTCCCGCAATAGACGCAGGCCGAGTCGGGCAGGCCCACGTTCCACTCGGTCGAGATGCGCGCGTCGAAGCCGCGGCCCGCAACGGCGATGGCGAAGGTGTTCTGGGCGTCCACGCCGCACGCCTCGACGCACTTGTAGCAGAGGATGCACTTCGCGTAGTCGCGCACGTAGAGCTCGTTGTCCACCTTGACCGGCTGGGCCACCGTGTCCGCGGTGGCCGCCCCGTCCGCGGCGTGGTGGTGGCCGGGCTGGCGCGCGTCACGCTCGCCCGCGGCGGCCGCCTCCCCGGGCGGTCCGAAGCGGGCCGGATCCGCTCCGTAGCGCGCCGCATAGCCGGCGAGCGTCCCGTCCGGGGCAGCATGGCCGGCCAGGCCGACATCCACCGATGAGCCGAGCAGCTCCAGCACGAGCTTGCGTGAATGGCGCACGCGCTCGGAATCGGTCTGCACCACCATGCCCGGCTCGACCCGCCGTGAGCAGGCCGGCGCGAGCGCGCGCGACCCGGCGACCTCGACCACGCACACGCGGCAGACGTTGACCGGCGTGAGGTTCTCCAGGTAACACAGCGTCGGCGTGTCGATGCCCTGGGCGCGGCAGGCCTCCAGGATCGTGGAACCGGCCGGCACGGTCACGGCCTGCCCGTCGATGGTCAGCTCGACCGGGGCCGGGGCCTTCACGGCTGGCGCCTGCGGCACGCGGCTGGACCGCGCGGGCGGGTTGAGGATGATCGGGTCGATCGTCATGACGCCAGCAGCTCCGGCCGGCGGAGGGCCGACTCGATGGCCGACGAGGCCGTCTGGCCGAGGCCGCAGATGGACGCGTCGCGCATCGCCTGGCCGAGCTCGCGCAGGAGGCCGAGCTCGTCGCCGGCCGCGCCACCGGCCGGTCGTGAGGCGAGGCGGGCGAGCAGCTCCTCCTGGCGCACCGTGCCGACGCGGCAGGGCACGCACTGCCCGCACGACTCGTCGCGGAAGAAGGCGGCGATCCGTCGCAGGATCCCGGCCAGGTCGGTGGTGCGGTCGAAGACCATCACCACGCCCGACCCAAGCGTAGCCCCGATGGCCCGGGTCCCTTCGAACGTCAGGGCGGTGTCCAGCGCCTCTGACCCGACGAAGACGCCCGCGGCTCCGCCGAGCAGGATCGCCCGGATGGCGTCATCCGGCCGCGCGCCGCCCGGCATGCCGCCGGCCAGGTCCAGCAGCGCCCGCAGGGTCGTCCCGAACGGCACCTCGTAGAGGCCCGGCCGCGCCACGTGCCCGGAGAGGCAGAACAGCTTCGTCCCCGTCGAGCCCTCGGTGCCCGTCGCGGCGAAGGCGGCGCCCCCGCGAAGGACGATGGGCAGCACGTTGACCAGCGTCTCGACGTTGTTGACCGTCGTGGGCTTGCCGAAGAGGCCCACGTCGACCGGGAAGGGCGGCTTGTTGCGCGGCTCGCCGCGCTTGCCCTCGATCGACTCGAAGAGGGCCGTCTCCTCGCCGCAGATGTAGGCGCCGGCGCCCCGGCGGACCTCGATGTCGAACCCGGTGGTGGAGCCCATGACGGCCGGACCCAGGAGGCCCGCCTCGCGAGCCTGCCCGATGGCGTGGCTCACACGTGCCAGCGCCAGCGGGTACTCGCCGCGCAGGTAGAGGTAGCCGCGCGTGGCTCCGCTGGCGAACGCGGCGATCGTCATCGCCTCGATCACGGCGAAGGGGTCCTCCTCCAGCAGGACGCGGTCCTTGAACGTGCCGGGCTCGGACTCGTCGGCATTGCACACAAGGTAGTGGGGCTGTGCGGCGGCGGCCGCCACGGCCGCCCATTTGCGCCCGGTGGGGAACGCGGCACCACCACGGCCGACCAGCCGGGAGGCTGCCAGCTCCTCGATGACGGGCGCGGGCCCGAGCTCGAGGGCCCGGGCCAGGGCCAGGTAGCCACCGCTGGCGCGGTAGGCGACCAGGTCTGAAGGATCGACCGCACCCACCCTGGCCAGGAGCGTGAGACCGTCGGAGCCCGCCTGCGGGACCGATGCGCGGATGGCCGCCCGGCGGTCGGTGCCCCACGGTTCGTCCCCGGCATCGCGACCTGCCGGTCGCCCGGCGCTCGCGGCCTCGAGCCGCGCCAGCAGGGCGGACGCATCCACGGGCGCCACGGCCATCGCTTGCGGCTCTTCGGCGGCGACCGTGAGCAGCACGGCCGGCGCCCGCTCGCACTCGCCTAGGCACGGGCTGCGCAACCACGTGGCGCGGCCGCCGGCGGCAGGCGCGCCGGCCGGTCCGAGGTTCGTCTCCAGCGCCGCGCACAGGCCCTCGGCGCCGGCCAGGCGGCAGGCGATGTCGTCACAGACGTGGGCCACGACCGGCGGCCGGGGCGTGGTCGACAGCAGCGAGTAGAACGTGGCCACGCCGTAGGCCTCGGCCGGCGGCACCGCCAGGCGGCGGCTGACGTAGCCAAGCGCGGGCTGGCTGATGAACCCGATGCGGTCCTGCAGCGCGTGCAGCGCGGGCAGCAGCAGGTCGCGGTGCTCGCGCGCGGCATGCCCGCCGTGAGCGACGTGGCCATCCAGCGCGGTCTCGCGCGTGCCGCCGTGCCAGGTCGTCGGCGGGCCGACGCGTTCGCTGATGACCCCGTCGACCGCCGCACGCTCCGCAGTGCTGGCCGGCGGGGCGATGACGTGGAGGTCCATCGGCCCGAGTGTAGCCGCGCCTACGGCGCCGGGGCCGTGGCCGGCGCCGAAGTCAGCTTCTCGATGCGGATGGCGGTGGCCTTGAACTCGGCCGTGCCCGACTTGGGGTCCGTGGCGTCGATCGTCAGGAGGTTCGTCGCCACCTCGTCCTGGAAGTGGAGCGTCATGAACGTCAGGCCGGGTCGCAGCGACTCGTCAACGCGGATCGGCACCTCCAGCTGGCCGCGTCGCGACACGACCCGCACACGTTCGCCCTCCGCCAGCGAGAGCGCCGTCGCGTCCTCCGGCGAGATGTCCAGCGACTCGCCGCGGCGCAGCGGGGAGCGGTAGCCGCCCGACTGGACGCCGGTGTTGTAGGAGTCCAGGCGCCGTCCGGTCGTCAGGCGGATGGGGAAGTCGGGCGCCAGACGGTCGACCGGCGGGTCATGGTCGACCGGCACGAAGGGCGCTCGCAGGCCGGGCACCGGATCCTCCCAGAGGCGGGAATGGAGGAACAGCTCGCCCGGGTGGTTCTCGTCGTAGCACGGCCACTGGATGCCGCCAAGCTCGTCGAGGCGGCGATAGCTCATGCCCGCGAAGGGCGGCGCGAGCCTGCGCACCTCGTCCCACACGGCTTCCGGATCCGGTTCGCCCCAGTCGTGGCCCATGGCGCGGGCGATGTCGAAGATGATGGCGAGGTCCTCGCGCGCGTCGCCGGGCGGATCAAGGGCCTTGCGCACGCGCTGGACGCGGCGCTCGGAGTTGGTGACCGTGCCATCGGACTCGGCCCACGACGCGCCCGCGGGCAGGACCACGTCGGCCAGCTCGGCCGTGGCGGTCAGGAAGATGTCCTGCACGACCATGAAGTCACGGCTGGAGAGCAGGTGGCGCGTCCGGGCCTGGTCGGCCTCCGACTGGACGGGGTTCTCGCCGATGACGTAGAGCGCCTGGAGCTCGCCGCGCTCCATCGCGTCGAACATGCCCGACAGGTGCCAGCCCCGCTTGGGCGGCACGGTGACGCCCCAGGCCGCATCGAACCTGGCTCGCAGCGCGTCGTTTTCCACGTGCTGGAAGCCCGGCAGGCGGTCGGGCAGGGCCCCCATGTCGCCGCCGCCCTGGACGTTGTTCTGGCCGCGCAGCGGGTTGATGCCGCTGCCGTACTTGCCCACGTGGCCGGTCAGCAGGCCCAGCGAGATGAGGGCCAGGACGTTGTCCACCGCGTTGTGGTGCTCGGTGATGCCCAGCGTCCAGCAGATCATGGCGCGGTCGGCACGGGCGTAGGCCAGGGCCGCCTCGCGGATGGCCTCAGCCGGGACGCCGGTCTCGCGCTCGGCGTACTCGAGCGTGTACGGCTCCACCTTGGCCCGGTAGGCGTCAAAGCCCGTGGTGGCGCGCTCGATGAACTCGCGGGCGTGCAGGCCGGCGGCGATGATCTCGCGCCCCATGGCGTTGGCCAGCGCGATGTCCGACCCCACGTCCAGGCCCAGCCACAGGTCCGCCCACTGGGCCGAGCTCGTGCGACGTGGGTCGACCGCGATCAGCCGCGCGCCGCGGTTGACGCCCTTGAGCAGGTGGTGGAAGAAGATCGGATGCGTCTCCCGGGCGTTGCTGCCCCACAGGAGCACGAGATCCGTCTCCTCGGCCTCACGGTATGAGCTTGTGCCGCCCCCGGCACCGAAGACGGTCGCCAGACCGGCGACGCTCGGAGCGTGTCAGGTACGGTTGCAGCTGTCGATGTTGTTGCTGCCAAGGATGGCCCGCGAGAACTTCTGAGCCGCGAAGTTCACCTCGTTGGTCGCCTTGGAGCAGCTGAACGTCCCGAACGTCGTCGGCCCGTGGCGTTCGCCGGCGGCCTTGAAGCCGGCGGCGACCCGCTGGAGCGCCTCATCCCAGGTCGCCGGCCGCAGGGTGCCCGCGTCACCGCGGCCTCCCTCGCGAACGAGCGGTTGGGTCAGGCGGACATACTCGCGGGGCATAAGTGCCCTCCGTGCATGGAGCGAACGCTCGTCCGAGTGTACGACGCGTGGCGCGAGGCAGGGCCGTGGGCGGGCGGCCCGGCGCCCCGGACGCTGCGGCCGCCGCGCTGATGCGCTCGAAGTCCTCGATCGACAGCCGAGAACGACGTGGTGGCCAAGCTGCCGACCTGGCCGTGGCACCCGGGGACCGTGGGCGTCTTCGTGAGCGCGATCGTGAACATCAAAGGTTGCTAACGACGGTGGAAGGCGCGGCAAGTGCCCTGATCGGGTGCGTTCAGCGCTTGAGCCGTGCCCATGAGGTTCAAACCGCGGCGGAGCCGCCCTTCGGCGGTCGTTAGCCACCTTTTCGGTTCATCCGGACCGAGGCCCCGCCCGGGGGCATCGACGCTACTCGAGCTCAATGGAACCGCGGCCCGACGGATCCCGCCCTCGAGCGCACCCATGTCACGACGCGGAACAGCCGCAGTAGGCCGCCGCCTACGTGGTGACCCCGGGCGTGGCGGTCGGCAACCCCATGAGTCTCGCTGCGTCGACCATCCGCTGGTCATAGGTGACGATCGCTTCGAGGTCGTCGCCGATGGCCGCGGCCGTCGCGAGGTGGATGGCGTCAAGCGTCCGGATCACTCGCGGCTCCAGCGTGCCCGCGGCGTCCAAGATGCGGTCATCGATCCCGATGAGATCGACGCGGCGCAAGGCCTCCCGCACCTGCGCCAAGGCGGCTGGGCCGAGATGCCGCACGGCTCGCAAGCCTTCGGCCCGTAGAAGCAGAGACGACACGCGTCGGCCAGCGCGCTCGCGAAGAAACGCTCGCAGCGCTGAAGATCCCTCCTCCTCGACGACGATCTTGACGAACGCCGAGCTATCGAGGTACAGCGCGCTCAATCAGCCCTGCCCTGAGCGACCAGAAGGGACGGGGCCGCGGCGCCAGTGGGCAACGAGACGGGCGCCAGGTCCAGCAGATCGCCTTCTGCCCGGCGCAGGAGTCCTTCCTGCTCCAACCGAGCGAGGCCATGAGGCATCGCCTTCGACAGGATGGCGACAGGACGACCCCGATCGGTGACCTCCACGGTCTCGCCGGCCGCTACGCGGCGGAGGATGGCGCTGGCCTGGCGACGCAACTCCCGGACCCCGATCCGTTCCATGTGCGACATAGTAGCACATCGCCGGACAGCATCCCCCAGGTCAGAGCAGTGCGATGGACCCTCGGCCCGACGGATCGGGCTGGACGTGGCCGACACGCCAATGGGGCACGCCCGCGGTATCCAGCGCACGCTCCAGCGCCTCGACGTCGCCGGGCGGTACGGCCGCGAGCAGGCCGCCGTTGGTCTGCGGGTCGTGGGCGAGCGTCACGAGTTCGGCCGCCACGCCGGGCCCGAACTCCAGGGCGGGCGCGACGAAGCGCCGGTTGTGGGCGGCGCCGTCGGTCTCCACGCCGGCGCGGATGAGACCGAGCGCTCCCGGCAGCGCCGGCAGGGCGGCGGCCTCAAGGACGAACCGCGTGCCCGAGCCACGGGCCATCTCGAGACCGTGCCCCAGGATGCCGAAGCCCGTCACGTCGGTCGCGCCGCGGATCCCGGCCGCAACGAGCGCCTCGCCCGCGGCGCGGTTCAGCGTCCGCATCTGCTCGATGGCGGCCGCCAGGTCTGCGGCGGCCGCCCGCCCCTGGCGCTGGCCGCTCACCATGATGCCCGTACCAAGCCGCTTGGTGAGCAGCAGCAGGTCGCCGGGGCGGGCGCCGCCCTTGCGGAGCAGGTGGTCGGGGTGTGCCGCGCCCACCACAGCCAGGCCGAACTTGGGCTCGGGGTCACGGATCGTATGCCCGCCGGCCAGCGTCCCGCCGGCCTCCCGAACCTTGGCCGCGGCGCCCTCCAGGATCGCGACGAGGCTCTCGCGCGGGAGGTCCTCCGGGAACGCCGCCACCGACAGGCCGAAGAGGACGCGGCCGCCCATGGCGAAGACGTCCGAGAGAGCGTTCGCGGCGGCGATCTCGCCGTAGGCACGCGGGTCGTCGACCAGCGGGGGGAAGAAATCGACCGTGCCCAGGATGGCCAGCTCCGGCGTCACCTGGTAGGCGGCCGCGTCGTCCGGCAGGTCAAGCCCGACGATCAGCTCGGGCGGACCCGCGTCGGCCCGGATGCCGGCGAGCGCTTCCGCCAGGACGTCGGCTCCCAGCTTGGCCGCGCACCCGCCGCACGAGGTCAGGTCGGTCAGTCGAAGCGGCGGAGGCTCAAGGGTCGTCATCCGGCCGATGATAGGTGAGCGCCCCGGGAAGGTCGGGGTGGCATCAGGCCCGATGGCATCATTCGAGTTCGCGGGAGGGGGGCTTGGCCGGTGCTGGGCCTGGTCTTCAAACTCGGCACACGAGGTGCTTGCGGATGGTCGCTGCGCACGATCTGGTTGGCCCTACGGTGCCTGAGTGGGCTCTGATTAGACCCGCGCTGAGGGTTAGATTAATGGTTGGTTACCAGCCTCCGCCCGGGCGTCCGGCCGCATCGAAGTGGGCGCCCATGTTTATCTGGACGCGGACGTCCACGAGTGTGTTGTTGCTGGTCAGGCGAACGACGCGCGCGTTTGGGCCGGCGCACTGCTGGAGGTACTCGGCTGTGGCGTCGCGGAGCTTCTGGTAGTCCATCGGGCCGTGGTACAGCACGGGTGGCTCGACCTGAAGAAGGTTGGCGTCGTAGGTCGCACCGGCTGTCTGGGTAACCCGGCCGGTGTAGGCACCGGCTGGTTGGCCGTCGACCTCGAGGTCGTAGCTCACTTCGGCTTCGAGTTCGTCGGTCTTGGCTTGGTCGGTGCCGTAGACCTGCTTCGTGATGTGCGCTTCGTGGAAGATCACGTGGACGTGGGGCATTCACGGAGTCTAGACCCGGGTAAGCCGCAGCTAAGCGGGCGTCGCTAGCGTCACCGGTGCCGCCGCGCCGGTCCCGGGTGACGGGTTGACCCCGATGCCAATCCACTAGCGTGGAGCGCTGGGCGACGAGGAGGGTCGTGCCGCGGCCGCAGAACGGACGCATTTCGGGTCCCCATGGCTGGACCGCGTCGGAATGAGGTCTCGACCAGCCCAACTTATCGAAGCGGGGACGTCAGCAACTTCTCGACGGCCCCAGCTCCCAGCAGCCGTCGCGGACGGCCTGCATCCCTTCATGTAGTGCCGTCCACCGGGCGCGAGGAAGCAGTCCTGCGGAGGGGTCGACACTGACGGCTCCGCGCCAGAGCTTGGCAGCACAGACCCCGGCGCGCATGGGCCGGATGGCTCTTGACCGGCCTCTGCGACCTGCAAGGATGGCCTCGCACACCCATGCCCAACCATCTCGTCCGCCGAGTGCTGACCATCGCGTTCGGGCTATCGTGGCGCTAGCTGGCTGCCGGTGGAGACCTGACGCAATGGTCGTCGAGTCATTCTGTAACGGCAGACGGCGGGGGCTCCGCGTGCTGGTGGCGACGGACGGCTGTTAGGCGGCCGTGACCTACTTCGCGAGCCGGCCAACGTACTCTTCGGCGGGCATCCTCGTCGTGCTTGGGTTCGCGCCCTGGGCGATTGGCGTCGAATACCTCATCCCTCCGTCAACACCGTGGGCGTCGGTCGCGTCCTTCGTGGTGGCATTGATCCCCGGTGTGCTTTGGTTCTACGCGAAGTGGAGTGGGCCAGACGGAGCGCTGTCATGGTTCTTCGTGCGGAGGAGCTCGGTCACCCTCAAGGACGTGGGGGCCGAGTGGGTCGACTACCGCGATCGACACGGCTTCGTCGCCTGGCAGGAGCTGGAGGGGATCGAACGCCGAGGACTCCATATGACATTCGTGCTGAGCAGTCGCCCGACCGTCGCAGTGCCGATCAGCCTCGACTTCGTGGGACCGAAGGACGGCACGACGGAAACGAGCCTGGCCATGATGCTTGCGAGCCAGCGGACCGACGATTTCGTGGCAGGCGAGCCGATCCGCTCGGGTTTCCCGTCCGGGATGCGCCGACGGCTGCCCGGGGACTCTCCCACTGTCGCCGTCTACCGGGAAGTCAATCGCGCCTATGACCGATCGATGGTCTCACTCTGGATCGTCATCATCGTCTACAGTCTGGTGGGCCGACTCCTCGGGCCCTAATGGGCCGTCCGCCCACCGGTGGGACTACCCTCCTGGCCGATGGACAAGCTGAAGCTGGAACAACTCGCGGGCCTTTGGGTGGATGGACGGCGCATCGCATACATGGCGGCGGCAATAGTCAGATTTGACCGCGATGGAGACCCCCAGTGGTCGCTCCTGGTCGTGAACGCGGTCCCTGCCATCGTGGCAGAGGAGATGGCGGTCCAGCTCGTAACACGAGATGAGGTCGCGTACACCAGCCGTGCTCGGCGACGGGGTGAGACGCAGACCAAGGTCCATACCACCATCATTGATGGCACGGAATCCCTGGCTGTGATCGGAGCCCCTTCTAGCTCGCCTAAGCCAAACTGAGGGACCGACCCTCGCCCCTGCCATTCCTGGTCCCGCCTAGGCCCTACCCCGCGAGACGGGTGTCGCCGGGGGTCACCCGTGTGGTTGTGGCTATGTGCAGGCGGGTCAGCGACGTCGCACCTGGTACGTCGATAGGATCGCGAGACCGGCTGCGGCACCGACCGCCACGCCCGAGGGCCAGGACAGCACCGGCGTCGCTACCAGAAGAACGACTCCGACAGCAAACAGCACGATCCACTGGCGCTTGGTGACAGAGGGGTTGGCACCGCCTCGCGGCGGTGGCATCGCGGGCTCCAGGCCCACGGCGCGACGTGCCAGTACGTCCTTGTACCAAGCGGGCAGGATCCACTGCGGTGCCCTCAGCATCAGGACGAAGCCCACGAGTACCAGGCCAGTTCCGAGGAACAGCAAGTCCTGCCCGGCGTCACTGGGGAAGTTGTCGAGAGTCGCCGTCCTGCCCGAGAGCTCGCGGCCGAGTAGCCCGACAAGCGCTCCAAGGGCGAATGGAAGCATTCCTTGGATCGCCGTTCGATATGGCCAGGGCCACCGTACAACGCGCCACGCGAAGGCGCGCCGCATCTCCAGAACGCGCGGGTTGTGGTCGAGGACGACACCGTAGAAGACCGTGAGGCTGAAGACGAGTAGCAGGGTGAAGAAGACGACCACAAGGAGCAGGGAAACGTCGGGCATCGTTAGTGCGTAACGTAGGTCTGGTGGTTCGTTAGCACAAGGTGACAGGCACCTTCGTCCGTTAGTCGTGCCGTGCTGCTGCTCGTCTCGACTCTTTGACGGGTGGCACATGGGGTACGGGGGTCTACGTTGTGGAATTGGTCTCGTGGCGCAAACGTCACCATGGGGGCGGCTGGAGGGTCGGCAATGGGTCCCTCCTCAAAGGGCGGCTCCACGACCGAGCCCTTCATGGCGTCGGCCAGCTAGGCCGACTGCTGCGGAGCACGGCGGAGTACTAGACCTGCCGGTACCAAGTGTCATTCCGGAGCAAGCTTCGCTAGTCTTCTGAATTCGCGGGAGCGGAGCTTGGCCGGTGCTGGGCCCGGTCTTCAAAACCGGTGAGGCGGCGCGTGCGTCGCCTGGTGGGTTCGACTCCCATGCGCTCCCGCCATACTTCCGCCGTGGCGACGTCAGATCGAGCCGGTGGGACGCGGGCGAGGCCGCCGAGCGTCGAACGGCTGATCGCCGCGGCCGCCGACAAGCTTGGGCCTGATCTGGATCACGCCGCGGTGGTCGCGGCCGCGCGCCACGTGACCGCCGGCGAGCGAACCCGACTCTCAGCCGGCGAGCCAGCGCACCCGCTGACAGCGTTGGCAGCCGAACTTGCCGACGAGTTACGGGCTTACGTCAATGGCGGCACCACGGCCGTGATCAACGCCACGGGTGTGATCATCCACACGAACCTGGGCCGCGCGCCGTGGCCGGCGGCCGCGATCGAGGCCGCTCGAGCCGCCGCCGCCGAGCCACTCCTCCTGGAGCTGGACCTGGCCTCCGGCCGGCGCGGCGCCCGCTTCCGCCTCGCGGAGGAGCACCTCATCGCCCTGACCGGCGCGGAAGACGCGCTCGTCACGAACAACAATGCGGCCGCGGTGGCGCTCGCGGTCGGCCTGGCAGTACGGCGCGGCGGGGTCGCCGTCTCGCGTGGCGAGCTGGTGGAGATCGGCGGCGGCGTGCGCGTCCCGGAGATCGTGCGACGCGCCGGGGCTCGTCTGATCGAGGTCGGGACCACCAACCGCACCCGGGCGACCGATTTCGAGGCGGCGCTGGCGGACGGCTCGGCCCGCCTGGTGCTGCGCGTCCATCCCTCCAACTTCGTGCAGGAGGGCTTCGTCGAGGCGCCCGACCCGCTCGCCCTCGCGGAGCTGGCCCATCGGTACGGCGCCCTGGTGATCGACGACCTGGGCAGCGGAGCGCTCCTGCCGACCGAGCGGTTCGGCCTGGCCCACGAGCCCATGCCGTCCGAACGCCTGGCGGCGGGCTCGGACATCGTCACCTTCAGCGGCGACAAGCTGATCGGCGGTCCGCAGGCCGGCCTGGTCGTCGGTCGGCCAGACCTCATCGCGCGCATCCGGCGCGATCCGTTCGCCCGCGCCATGCGGCCCGACAAGACCACGCTGGCCGCGCTCGCCGCGACCCTTGGCCTCTACCGGGCCGGGCGGGCCGAGGCGGAGATCCCCGTCTGGCAGATGCTCGCCCAGCAGTCCGACGACCTGCTAGCCCGGGCCGACGCACTCGCGGCCGCCCTCCCGGGTGTCAGCGTCATCGCGACGCTCGCCACGGTCGGCGGTGGCTCCCTGCCCGGCGAGACGCTCCCGTCCTGGGCCCTGGCGCTCGGCGACGGGAAGGGCCTGGAGGGCCTGCTCGCCCGGCTGCGTCGCGGAGACCCCGTGGTGGTGGGATGCATCGCCGACGGCCGGGTCGTCCTGGACCTGCGCACGGTGCCGCCGGCGCGAGACGGCGACCTGGCCATGGCGATCACGGGGGCGCTCGGAGCGGCCCGCTAGTCCACGAGCGCCGGGGCCGTCAGATGTGCCGGTGGAGGTCGGGGTCGACTCCGTCGGTTAGCAGGTCGGGCTCCCTGGGAGGTTGCTCCCAGCCCATCTGCTCGGCCTCGTTCTTGGCCAGGTTGAGGTGGACGATCTCATGCTCGACGTTGGCGATGTGCGAGGCGGGCACGTAGAGCACGCCGGCGAGCAGGCCACGAGAAGCCACGACGTAGTTCTGGCTGACCTCATGCACGGTGCCCAGGCGCTGCCCGTCGTTCCCGACGATGGCCCAGCCCGCATGCAGGTCCGTCATCCGCATGTGCGTACCTTAGCGCCGAGCTTGCCGGTATCGTCGCGCCGATGGACATGACGCGATGACGGTCGTCATCGGGACGGCCGGCCACATCGACCACGGCAAGACGTCCCTCCTGCGCGCGCTCACGGGCATCGATGCCGACCGGTTGCCGGAGGAGCGGCGGCGCGGGATGACGATCGACGTCGGGTACGCCCACCTGCGCCTGCCCGACGGCACGGAGCTGGACTTCGTGGACGTGCCCGGTCACGACCGGCTCGTCGGCAACATGCTGGTCGGGGCGGGCGAGATCGACGCGGCGCTGCTCGTGGTGGCCGCCGACGATGGCGTGCGGGCCCAGACGCTCGAGCACCTCGAGCTGCTCGACGGCCTCGGGATCAGCCAGGGCCTGGCCGTCGTGACCAAGACGGACCTGGTCGACGCGGAGCGCCTGGCGTCGGTCACACGGGAGGTCGTCGACCTGCTCGCCCGATCGACCCTGGCGGGCTCACCCGTGCTTCCGGTCTCGTCGGTGACGGGTGCCGGCCTCGACGAGCTTCGGACGGCGCTCTCGGGGCTGCGCGACCGCGCGCGGCAGGATCGTCGTGCCCCGGCTCGCCTGGCCATCGACCGCGTCTTCACGGTGAAGGGGCGCGGCCTCGTCGTGACCGGATCGCTGCGCGGCGGGCGGCTGACGACCGGCGACACCGTCCGCGTCGAACCGGGCGGCGGGTCGGTCCGCGTGCGGGAGCTGCAGGTCCACGGAGCCATGGTGCAGGGACTCGTGGACGGCGGGCGGGTCGCCCTGAACCTGGCCGGCGCGGCCCAGGGCTCGCTCGCGCGCGGGATGGCCCTGACGCACGACCCGGCCGTCCGATCGACCGACCGCCTGCTGGTCCTGCTACGACCGCCAGCCCGACTGGAAGCGCGGGCATCGAAGGCGCCCTGGCCGCTCGGCGCCAGCGCGACCTACCGCCTGCACCTCGCCACTGAGAGCGTGGATTCCCGCGTGCAACGTGGCCGTGGGTTCGGGGCCACCCTGGCCGACGGGCGGCAGGTCGCCACGCTGCGACTCGCCACAGTGATCGCCGCGGCCTCCGGCGACCACTTCGTCCTGCGCGTCCCCTCCCCCGGTCGGACGGCGGCGGGTGGCATCGTCGTGGACGCCACGCCACCGGTCGGGCCGTCGCGACAACGTGCCTCCGCGGGACGGCTGGTGGCACTGGCCAGCGCGATGGCCGGTGAGGGCGAGGTGCTGGCGTCCCGCCTCGATCTGCACGGCGTGATCGCCGGCGCCGCGGGCCGACCCCAGGTTGCCCCTGACCTCGCCGCCGCCCTGCGCGACGAGGCGCTGACCCTGCCGGGCGCAGCCGGGATGCCGCTCGCGGAGACGCGGCGGGCGCTGGTCCGCTGGCTGCGGCGTCAGGCGACGGTGGACGAGGCGACCGCGGCAGCGATCGTCGGCCGCGTGCTCGATGAGCTCACGGCCGCCGGCCTGCTCGCGCGGGTCGGCGACGCGGTCTACCTGCCCGGTCACGCGCCGGCTGGGCCGCCGCCTGGACTCCTCGTCGCGATGGACCGCCTCGAGCAGGCGCTGTCCGTGGCCGCCCCACCGCCACTCGCCGAAGCGGCTCGGGCGGTGCGCTGCTCACCGGAGGGGATCCGCGCGATGGACGCGGCCGGTCGCATCGTCCGCGTCGACGACGATCTGGCCTGGGCGGCGGGGACCTATCGCGACCTCGAGGCGACGGCCCTGCGGCTCGCGGCGGCCGGGCCGCTCAGGCCCGCAGCGCTGCGCGACGCGACCGGGACGAGCCGCAAGTACGTGATGGCGCTGCTGGAGGACCTCGACCGCCGCGGCGTCCTGCGCCGCACCCCGGCCGGCCACGTGCCCGGCCCTAGACGCCCGTAGCGTCCGGCACGATGAGCCCCGACGTGAACACGATAGGTTGCCAAGGACCGGCGAAGGGCCGCATGTCGGACGGTTCGAACGATTCAGGTTCAGGGCGACGGCGGAAAGCCACTCTCAGGCCGCGACCCGAGCGTTCGGCGGTCGTTACCCACCCTTAAGGTTCGTAGGTCCCGCGAGCGGCCGGGCCGGCCCCGGGCGCTGCACGTGAGGGAACCCTAGAAGAGGCCCAGGACCTCGCCCGCCTCGTCCAGGTCGATGCGCTCGCCGCCGGGCGATGACGGCAGTCCGGGCATGGTCCGCATCTCGCCCACGAGCGCGGTCACGAACCCCGCGCCGGCGGCCAAACGGACGTCGCGGACCGGCACGCGGAAGCCGGTCGGGCGGCCCTTGAGGTTCGCGTCGTGGCTGAGCGAGTACTGCGTCTTGGCCACGCAGATCGGCAGGTGCCCGAACCCGGCCTCTTCGTAGCGCTTGAGCGCCTTGACCGCGGCGGGTGCCAGGTCCACGCCGTCGGCGCCATAGACGCGCGTGGCGATCGTCTCGATCTTCTCCGCCAGCAGCATCTCGTCGGGATAGAGCAGGTGGAAGTCGGGTGCACCGACCGCCGCCGCGTCCCACACGGCCCGCGCGAGGCCTTCCGCCCCGGCCCCGCCCTCGGCGAAGTTGCGGGTCACGACCGCGTCGCGAGCGCCGGCGGCCAGGGCCACCTCGCGGATCGCCTCGACCTCGGCCGGCGTGTCGGTCGGGAAGGCATTGATGGCGACGACCACGGGCACGCCGTAGAGCCCGACCACCTCGATCTGCTTGGCCAGGTTGGCCGCGCCGGCCCTGACGGCGGCCACGTTCTCGGCGGTCAGCGCGGGATCCAGCGGCTTGCCGGCCACGATCCTGCCGACCCCGCCGTGCATCTTGAGCGCCCGGATGGTGGCGACCATGACGGCCGCATCGGGACGCAGGCCGGACGCGCGGCACTTGATGTCGAAGAACTTCTCCGCCCCCATGTCCGCCCCGAAGCCGGCCTCTGTGCAGACGATCTCGTTGGAGGCCAGCGCCAGGCGGTCGGCCAGCACGGAGTTGTTGCCGTGCGCGATGTTGGCGAACGGCCCGCAGTGGACGAAGGCCGGGCCGCCCTCGAGCGTCTGCAGCAGGTTGGGCTTGAGGGCGTCGCGCAACAGGACGGCCATCGACCCGGCGACCTTGAGATCCTCCGCGGTGACGAAGCGCCCGCCCCTGGTCGTGGCCAGGACGATCCGGCCCAGGCGCGCCCGCAGGTCGTCCAGGTCCGATGCGAGGGCCAGCACGGCCATCACCTCGGAAGCGACCGTGATGACGAATTCGGTCTCGCGCGGGACCCCGTCCTCGCGGCCGCCGAGGCCGATCACGACGTGGCGCAGGGCGCGATCGCTGATGTCGAGCACGCGCGGCCACAGGATGCCCAGCTGGTCGATGTCCAGGGCATTGCCGTGATGGAGGTGGTTGTCGATGAAGGCGGCCGCCAGGTTGTGCGCCGCGCCGATGGCGTGCACATCGCCGGTCAGGTGGAGGTTGAAGTCCTCCATCGGGATGACCTGGCTGTAGCCGCCGCCGGCCGCGCCGCCCTTGATGCCGAAGACCGGGCCGAGCGACGGCTGGCGGATGGCGACCGCGGCGCGATGGCCGATGAGGTTCAGGCCCTGGGCCAGCCCGACCGTGGTGGTCGACTTGCCCTCGCCAAGCGGGGTGGGCGTGATGGCCGTGACGAGGACGTACTTGCCGCGTGGGTTCTCGCGTTCGAGCCGGCGGATGGCCGAGAGGGCCACCTTGGCCTTGGTCGAGCCGTACAGCTCGATCTCGTCGTCGTGCAGCCCGAGCGCCCGCGCCACCTCCACGATGGGCTTGGGCTTGACGGCGCGGGCGATCTCCAGGTCGGAGGGGAAACTCACGAGCCACCTCGGGTGAGAGAGGGGATGGTCGGCGCCACGACGCCGATGTCAGCAATTGGGGCCGCGCCGGCCGCACGGGCCTCGGCCTGGCGGCGGGCCGCGCGCATCAGGTGGGCCAGGAGCAGTGCGTTGGTCAGCGGCCCGACGCCACCGGGCACGGGCGTGATGGCGGAGGCGACGCGCTCGGCCGAGGGAAAGTCGACGTCACCCACCAGCCGCCCGTCGACGGCGTTGATGCCGACGTCGACCACGACCACGCCGCGCCGCAGCATGTCGCCGGTCACGAGGCCCGGGTGGCCGGCCGCGACGACGACGATCTCCGCGCCGCGCAGGTGGCGGCGCAGGTCCTTCGTCCTGCTGTGGCACACGGTGACGGTGGCGTTCTCCCGCACGAGCAGGAAGGCGACCGGCATGCCGACCACCGTCGAGCGCCCGACCACGACCGCCTCGCGGCCGGCGATCTCGATGCCGTGACCCTTCAGGATCTCCAGCGTCGCGTGGGCCGTGGCGGGCACGAAGCCGTCGTAGCCCAGGCGCACGAGGCCCGCATTGAGGGGATGGATGCCATCGATATCCTTGGCCGGATCGATGGCCTCGACCACGGGGCGCAGCCGGACGGTCTCCGGCAGCGGCATCTGGACGATGATGCCGGCCACCTCCGGGTCCTCGCCGAGGCCGCGCAGGGCGTTGATCAGACCGCGCTCGGGATCCTCGCCCTCGATCTCCACGAGGCGACCCTCCAGGCCGACCTTCTCGCAGCCGCGCAGGATCTGGCGCAGGTAGACCATCGAGGGCGCTTCGTGCCCGCACACCACGACCGCCAGCGCCGGTGTGTGTCCGTGCGCCTCGCGGTACTCGGCCGCTTCGGCCGCGACCGTGGCCAGGACCGCCTGGGCGAGGGGGCCGCCGAGCAGGAGGCGGGCGGTCGCCTGGGTCACGGTCACCGCGGCAGAAGCGCGGTCGGCAGGAGCGCGGCGGCCATCGCTGCCAGGTGCGCCGGCGTGCTGCCGCAACAGCCGCCGATGAGGCGGGCCCCGGCCTCGTGCATGGCACAGGCCTGCTGGGCCATGGTGGCCGGCTCCGTGTGATAGACGGCCCGCATGTCGACCAGCTCCGGCATGCCCGCGTTGGACTTGGCGACGAGCAGCGCCTCCGGCGCGGCCGCGCGCATGCGGGTCATGACCGGCACCATCTCCTCGGGGCCGTTACCGCAGTTGCCGCCGATGGCCTCCACGCCGAGGGCCATGAGGGCCGTCACGGCCTTCTCCGGCGAGACGCCCATCATCGTGTGGCCGCGCGTGTCGAACGTCATCGTGGCGATGATCGGCACATCCGCCGCCGCGCGGCGGGCACCCTGGATGGCGGCCGTGATCTCGGCCAGGTCGGACATCGTCTCGATCCACAGGAGGTCGGCCCCGCCGGCCACAAGGGCCGTCGCCTGCTCGGCGAAGAGGTCGGCCGCCTCGTCCGGATCCAGGGTCCCCAGCGGCGCCATGATCTCGCCCGACGGCCCGATGTCACCCGCCACGAGCGCTCGCCCGCCGGCGGCCGTGACCTCCGACCTGAGCAGCACGGCGGCGGTTCGGTTGATCTCCGCGACCCGCCCGTCGAGGTTGTGCATGCCGAGGCGGGCCCGGTTGGCCCCGAACGTGTTGGTCATCACGATCCGCGAGCCGGCGTCCAGGTAGCCGCGATGGATGCGCCGCACGACGTCCGGACGGTCGAAGTTCCAGACCTCCGGCGGGTCGCCGAACTGGAGCCCGGCCGCGAAGAGCATCGTGCCCATCGCGCCGTCGGCGAGGATCGGGCCGCCCTCATCAAGGAGCGCCTGCCACCTGTCACGCACGCCCGCCATCATAGGGGCGTCGACGTTCGGACCGCGCCGCCCGGCGGTCCGGGGGACCGAGCCCTCCGGCCGCCTGGGGACGGCGCCATGTCACCCGTCCATCAGGGGTCGCCGGGGTCCGGGACGATCGACGCGTCGATGGTCTTCCAGGCCTCCCAGACGGCGGACAGGTAGGCGAACGGCATCGTGAAGTCACCGCCATGACCCCACCGTCGACCCCATGAGTTGCGGATCAGGAAGCCGCTCGCCTCGTCCCACCCATGGAGCAGCACCGCATGCCCGCCGACCGGCTCGCCCGCTGGGGCCGGCAGGGTCCCATCGCGGGCGGGACTGAACCACGGGTCGTACCACGCCATCGCCAGCACCAGTGGTCCGAACTGCATGAGGGCCGCCTGGAGGGCCGCGATCTCGACCGGGCAGCGGTAGTACGCCTTGATCTCGTAGCGCTTCGGGTCGGGGCCACCGCCGGCCAGCGCGTTGACGCCTTCCCGCCGCAGCACTCGAAGGGCCACCCGCGGCTGGGTGCCTTCCTCGTTAGGGAACCCGTCCACCTCCTTGCAGCGCTTGTACAACCCGTCGGCGTCGAATGTGATCCAGCCCGGCGGTTCGGTCGGGTCGTGGGCCTCCTCGTAGCTCTTCATCGCCGCGCAGGCGTACGCGACGCACTCCGGAGTGGCGCCCTGGTCCATGACCGGCGGAAGCGGCTGGCAGTCGAACCGCGACGGGGGCGGAGCGGCTGCGGGCCGAAGGAGCCGATCCAGGCGGAGATCCCGATCGTCCGGCCCGGACGGGATCGCCCCGAGGCCATAGGTGGTGCCCATCGTGCAGTGCCCTCCATCGTGCCTGGCCGCGCGCCCTCGCACGGCCGTTTGGTGGAAGGTACACTACCATTTGATTGTCGTCAACACATCCAAGGGCCTTGCGATCACGCGAATCATGTTGGAAGTCTTGCTGTACTTGACGCCGACTGGTACCATCAGGCTGGTCGGCCCGCCGGCAAGCCGCCGGGGGAGCTAACCGTGTCGGCATCTCGGACGATCGTCATCGGCGCCATGTGCCTGTTGGGAGGGCTCGAGACGCTCGCGCAACCAGCCCGCCCCCTACCCGATCCGCCGCCGCTCTCGGCGTCGCTCGTTCCGGCGGACGTCTCCACGACGAGCGCCGGCCTCGCGGTCGCCGCATCAGCCGGCCGCCGGTTCGCGGCCCTGGACCCCCGCGGGCCGACCCCGGCGCTCGAGGTGTGGACGGACGCGGCCGGCGTACTGGTCGTGCCCGACGGGACGACCTTCGACCGCCAGGCGTGGACCGATGGCCGCGGGCGCACCGGCGTCATGCTCGTGCCGCGGACCCCGCGGGTCGTGCTGACACCACCCATCGACGTCGCTCGACCGCCTGCCCGCGCTCGCGGCACGACCGGTCCGGCCTGGCGCCTGGTCGCGCAGGCCTGCTTCAGCCGGTCGAGCGACGTGTGGTCCTGGCTCGACCACTGCTACCAGCTCGACGGCGCGACCGGCGCCGACGGGGCCGACTACTGGGAGCTCCTGCGTTACGGGACGGCCGGTGCGAACGTGCCGTGGACACTCCACGGCGCATCGATCGGCTCCTATCCCACGGCGGCGAGCGCCCCGCAGGCTTGGGTGCAGTGGAGTCCACTGGGTGATCAGACGGGTCCGTGCACCGTGATCACCGTCCAGATCACGAGCCCCTTCGCCGGGATCTCATGGCCGGTCAACCGGTGCGACACGTGGACGATCAGCAAGGGCCTCGCCGGTGGGACCTTCACCGTGACCTGGACCGGCGCGGCGACCCGCGGCGAGCGGGGTGTGGCCTACGTCATGGCCGTGCGTGTGCCGCACGGCGCCTTTGCCCAGTGGGCCCTGCCGGGAGGTTCGAATGGCTCACCGTTCTGACGCCCAACTGGTCGCCCTTGACGACGACGCACTGGTCGATCGGCTGGCCGCCGCCCTGGCCGCCGAGGCTCGCGCCGCGGGCACGAGTCTCCCCGACCCGGGCACGCTGCTCGCCGACGCACGACGCCTGCTCGCCCAATGGGACGCCGAACTGTACGGGGCGTGCTGCACGGACGATGCCGCGTACGACGACCTGCGTGACGAGGTCGGCGACATCGCCAGGGTCGCCGATGCGCTCCTCGTGGATGCGCTGACGGGCGCCCTGGCGACAGCCTCCAGGCTTCCGCGGTCGGTCACGCGGCTCATCGCCGCGTTCGCCGTGAAGCACGGCTTCGAGGCCGGCCGCGGCCTCGCCTGCGATGTGTGGGCGCGAGTCGTCGCGCCTCCGGACCCTGCTAGCCCTTGACCGAGCCGCTCACGATGCCGCGCACGAAGTAGCGCTGCAGGCTGAAGAACACCGCCAGCGGGATGGCCATGGAGATGAAGGCGGCCGCCGCCAGGTACCACCAGCCGTTGCCGTACGAACCGACGAGGTTGGCGATCACGAGCGTCAGCGGCTGGTTCGAAGGGTTGGCCGCGCCGATGTAGACGAGCGCCACGAGCAGGTCATTCCACACGAAGAGGAACTGGAAGATGGCCAGCGCGGCCAGGACCGGCACGCTCATCGGGATGGCCAGCCGGAAGAACGCCGTGGCCGGACTGGCCCCATCGATGGCCGCCGCCTCGAAGACCTCTCGCGGCAGGCCGGACATGAAGTTGCGCAGCAGGTAGACGGCGAACGGCAACCCGTAGCCGGTGTGCGCCAGCCAGACGGACAGGAACTGGCCGTTGAGGCCGAACTTGCCGAACAGCTGGAGCACCGGCACGAACGTCGTCTGCAACGGCACGACGAGCAGGCCGACGACGATCACGAAGAGGATGTTGCGGCCGGGGAACTTCATCCAGGCGAACGCGTACGCGGCGAACGCGGCCACGAAGATCGGGATCACGGTGGCCGGGATGGTGATGAACAGGCTGTTGATGAAGCCCGGCCACAGCCCGCTCTGGGCCAGCACGTAGGCGTAGTTGTCGAGGGTGACCTGCGAGGGCTGGAAGATGATGTTCCACCAGCCGGAGGTTTGGACGGCGTCCGACGGACGGAACGAGTTGATCAGCAACCCGATCGTCGGGATCAGCCAGATGATGAGCAGGATGATCACGACCACATGGGTCGTGAGGTGCCCGAGCGAACGGCGCCAGCGAGGGGTGGTGGTGGCCGTGCGGGGCAACGCGGTCGCGGCCGTCGTCATCGCATCTCCTCCTGGGCCTGGAAGCGCCGGATGTTGAGGGCCATGATCGGGATGATGGCGACCATCAGGACGATGGCCAGGGCACTGCCCTTGCCGAAGTCGCCATTGGTGAACAGCTGCTCGATCATGGCGTTGGCGATGACCTGCGTGTCGAAGTTGCCGTTGGTCATGACGTAGACGATGTCGAAGGCCTTGAGGGCCGTGATGATCATCGTCGTGCCGACCACGAACAGGGTCGGCATCAGCAGCGGCAGCGTGATGCGGCGGAAGACCTGCAACTCGTTCGCGCCGTCGACGCGCGCGGCTTCGATCAACTCGGGGCTGATGCCCTTGAGGGCGGCCGAGATGATGACCATGCAGAAGCCCGTCCACGTCCAAGCCATGACCAGGACGAGCAGGATCGTGTTGAAGCTGAAGTCGCTCACGGTCAGCCAGGGCACAGGGCCGACGCCGGCTGCCGCCAGTAGGGCATTGAGGGTGCCGTCCTGTGGTTGCCCCGCAGGCTGGTACGCGAACATGAACAGCCAGATCACGCTGGCGGCGGTGGCGCTGATGGCCAGCGGCATGAAGATGATCGACTTGGCCACCGACTCGTAGCGGACCCGGTCTACGAGCACGGCGATCAGCAGTCCCAGGCCCACCGTCAGGGCTGTCAGCAGGACCAGCCAGATGATGTTGTTCTTGATCGCGCCGAGCGTGTCCGGGTCACTGAAGACGAAGGAGTAGTTGGCGAGACCGACGAACTTGGTCCCGAGCTGATCCTTGAGGCTGTCGATGAACGTCGCGATCGTCGGATAGACCAGGAAGACGATCAGGAACCCCAGCATCGGGGCGAGCCACAGCCACGGTCGGAGGCGGCCGCGCTGACGTTCAGGGACGGCCCGCAGCGCCTGCTCGGTGAGGAAGATGTAGCCGATGAGGATCGCGGGGATGCCTACGAGGACGATGACCGCCGTCCCCAACCGAGGATCCATGGCTGCGCTCCCGAGGTCGAACTAGCCGGATGGGGCGCACCGTGCGCCCCATCCGGTCGGATCGCGTGCTACTGGGTGTAGGAGCTCGCCTGCGTGCTGTCGAGGCTCGACAGGATGGAGCTCAGCTGGTCTGGATGCTGGATGTACTGCAGGGTCGCCTTGTAGAAGGCCGTCTGCATCGCGGTCGGCATCTGGTCCGAGGCGTCGAACACGAACGAGGTCGCACCCGACAGGATCGCGCCCAGCTGCTGGTTCATGGCGTTGGGATAGTTGGCCACCTGCTTGTTGGCGGAGAGGAACTCGCCGCCACTGACGAAGAGGGTCTGGGCCTGCGCGCTGACGAGGTAGTTCATGAGCGACGCCGCCTGCGGCGTGTTGTGGAACATGCCGAACAGGTCACCAGCGCCCTCGACGGCTCCCGCGTATTGGTCCGTGATGGACGGGAAGGGGAAGAAGTTGTAATCGGTGAGCTTGGTCTCCTTGGCGAACTGGCCGAGACCGGTGATGAAGCTGGCCTGGTGCAGGAACAGGCAGCCTGGCGGCGTGGTGAACAGGGGATCACCCGCGATCGAGAAGTCGGCCGTCAAGATGCGATTGGCGCCGCCGTAGCTGGTGGCGACCATCTGGCCGAACTGCTGCCAGTCGGCCAACATGCCGGGGTCGGTCCACTTGACCTTGCCGGCCCACCAGTTGTTGTAGTAGTCGGGGCCCTGCGTGTGCAGGACGATGGACTCCAGCACGTCGGTGGCCGGCCAGCCCGAGGCCGCACCCGACGAGACGCTCATGCACCACGGGTCGGTGGCCTTGCTCGCGTCCGTGGTCATGAGGGTCTGGAAGTCGGTCCACGTCTTCGGCGCCGTGGTCGAGAGGTCACCGACGACCTTGGGGTCGTACCAGATCTGGCCCTTGGCGGAGACGTCGAGGAAGATGCCGACCACCTTGCCGTTGACGGTGCCGAGGTTGACCAGGTCCGCCGGCGTGTTCGCCTTGTAGCTGTTCATGTCGAGGGCCGACGAGAGATCCTGCAGCTGGCCGGCGTTGGCGTACTGGATCATCTGCGCCGGGCCGGGGAGGCCGGCGATGTCCGGAAGTGAGCTGCCGCCGGCGGCAAGGGCCGTCGTGAGCACGGTCGGCTCATCACGCGTACCCGTGTAGTTGACGGTGACCCCGGTGGCGTCCTCCCACGGCTTGATCATGGCCAGGAACTGCGCCTGCTCCGTGCCGCCCCACACGGCCAGGACGCTGACCGAGCCGCCGATCTTGGTCGGGGCGGGCGTGGCCGTGGGGCTGGACGCCACACCCGAGGGACCGGGTGTCCCGGTCGGTGGGGCCGTCGGCGTGGCGGTCGCCGACGACCCGCACGCGGCGGCCACCAGGGCCGCCGTGGCCGTGATCGCCGCCAGGCGGCCGATCGATGTGCGTTGACTTCGCATGGCTAGCCGTACCTCCTCCGCGCCGTTCCCGGCGCCTGTGGTCGCGACCGATCGGCCGCGACCCCTCGAGAGCGATGGGAGCCCTACCCCAATCCCGTCAGGACACCTCCTCCGACGTGGCCGGAACCAGTCGCGCGGCGGAGCCGCGCACGATGAGATCAGTCGGCAACAGGGTTCGAGGGGCGACCGGCAGGCCGGCCACCCGTTCGATGAGGAGGTGCCCGGCGGTGCTGCCCAGCTCGCGGGCCGGCAGCCGGGTCGTCGTCAGTGGCGGATCGAAGTACGCCGCCAGGGGGATGTCATCGAAGCCGACGACCGAGACGTCCTCCGGCACGCGCCGACCCAGGGCGCGCAGGGCCCCGATGACGCCGATGGCGACCATGTCGTTGCCGGCGAAGACCGCCGTGAACCGCCCGCCTCGCGCACCGAGGTCTTCCATCGCGCGATGACCGCTGTCGGCGTCGAAGTCGCCTTCGGCGATGAGCCGGGGATCCTGCGGCACGCCCGCCGCGGCGAGCGCCGCCTGATAGCCCTTGAGGCGTTCCCTGGCCGCCGTGTAGGCCAGGGGGGCGTGGGTGATGAAGGCGATCCGCCGGTGGCCGAGGGCAAGCAGGTACTCCACCGTCTGGCGGGCCGCAGCCACGTTGTCGACGTCGACGCTGGGCAGGCGCGTGCCCGGCAGGAAGCCCCGCACGACCACCGGCAGGTCGTCGCCGCCCAGGCCCTCCCCGGCGTCATCGGCCCGGGGCCCGGAGATGACCAGGCCGTCGACGCGGCGCGCGTCGAGGAGTTCCACGTACGACGCTTCCGGCGGCACCGATTCCACGAGGACGCGGTAGCCGGCGCCCTGGGCGGCCGTCGTCATGCCGCGCAGCGTCTCCCCTAGCAGGGCGTCGGCCGCCAGCTGCTCGGGGTATTGGCGGAAGACAAGGCCCAGGGTCAGCGTGGCGCCGGCCGCCAGCTGGCGGGCCGGGGCGTGGGGGGTGTAGCCGAGTTGCTGGGCCGTCACCCACACGCGGTTGCGGGTCGCAGCGCTGATCCCAGACGCCGGGCGGCCGTTGATGACGAAGGACACCGTCGTCCGGGACACCCCGGCCAGGCGCGCCACGTCCGCACTGGTCGCTCGCTTCCGCACCATCTCCGATGGCTCTCCTCGTGCCGCCTGCCCGCCGTGAGGGCTTGACCGAACGTGAGCTCCGGGTCAGACTAACGCGGGTTACTAGCGCGCGTTAGTCTTCCACGGGGGGGAGATGACGTCAAGCCCCGCCGGGTGGCCTCGGCAAAGCTGATCGCGCCGGTGCGGTCGGCCCGAGCAGCGCCCGGCGCCAGGGAGGGTCAGTCGATGCTCCAGGCCGTCGCGGTCCCACCGCTCTCCGTGGACGCGTACGCGCCCTTCATCGGCGAGGCCGCCGTGGCCGAGTTGCGTCGCTTCGCCGCCCCCCTCGCCGGCGCCCGCGTCCTGCACCTCAACGCCACGAGCTTCGGCGGCGGGGTGGCCGAGCTGCTGCCGACGATGACCGCCTTGATGCGCGACCTGGGGCTCGACGCCGAGTGGCGCGTCATCCCCGGCGACGACGCCTTCTTCGACGTCACCAAGGCCCTCCACAACGGGTTGCAGGGCATGAGCGTGGGGCTCGACGCCGCCCGCCGCGCGACGTACGCCGCGGCCCAGGAGCGCTTCGCCAGGGCCTTCGAGGGCACCTACGACTACGTGCTGATCCATGATCCCCAGCCGGCGGGCCTGCGCCGCCTGCTGCCCGACGCCCCGGGCCACTGGATCTGGCGCTGCCACATCGACCTGACGGCCGCGGATCCCGAGACGTGGGCCTTCCTCCGGCCGGAGGTGGAGGCCTACGACGCGGCCATCTTCACCCTGCCCGAGTACGTCCAGCCCGACCTGGACCTCAAGCAGCTGGCCTACATCCCGCCGTCGATCGACCCTCTCTCGCCCAAGAACCTCACCGGCGCGCCCGGCGCGGCCGGGCCCGTCGTTGCTCGCTTCGGGGTGGACCCCGACCGGCCGCTGCTCCTCCAGGTGTCGCGCTTCGACCCGTGGAAGGACCCCCTGGGCGTGATCGACGTGTACCGCCGTGTCAAGGCCACCGTGCCGGGCCTGCAGCTCTCGCTCGTCGGCTCGATGGCCACCGACGATCCCGAGGGGTGGCGCATCTACCAGCAGGTGCTGCGGTACGCCGGCGTGGATCCGGACCTGACCATCTGGAGCAACCTCGACGGGGTGGGGGCCATGGAGGTCAACGCCTTCCAGCAGGCGAGCACGGTGGTCCTCCAGAAGTCGCTCCGCGAGGGCTTCGGGCTGACCGTCAGCGAGGCCCTCTGGAAGGGCCGGCCGGTGGTCGCCGGCCGCGTCGGCGGCATCCCCATGCAGCTCGGCCAGACAGGCGGGCGCCTGGTCGACACCATCGACGGCGCGGTTGACGCGTGTTGTGAGCTGCTCGGCGATCCGGAGCTGCGACGGAGCCTCGGCGAGGGTGGTCGTGAGCGGGTCCGCCACCACTTCCTCTCGACGCGTGAGGTGCGCGATCACCTGAGCCTGCTGCGGGCGCTCCAGGAGGGCGACGCGAGCCTGCTGCCGCGGGGCATCGCGGCCTAGCGTTTCGCGGCCATGTGACGCCCGGGACGGGGTGTACGATGCTGGCAGCCGAGACCGGCCGCACGTACGGGGCTCGTCCAGGCGCCGCTTGCGGCGACCAGATGCAAGAGCCCGCGTCAGCCGGCTTGGTGGAGTGTGAGGCTGCGCCATGGCGCCCGTGACCTTCGATCACGTCACCAAGAAGTTCGGCGGCGTGACCGCCGTCGACGACGTGAACCTGGCGATCCAAGACGGCGAGTTCATGGTCCTGGTGGGTCCGTCCGGCTGCGGCAAGACGACCTGCCTGCGCATGATCGCCGGGCTCGAGGAGATCACCACCGGGACGCTCAGGATCGGTGACCGCGTGGTCAACGATGTCGCCCCCAAGGATCGCGACATCGCCATGGTCTTCCAGAGCTACGCCCTCTATCCGCACATGACGGTCCACGACAACCTGGCCTTTGGTCTGAAGCTGCGCCACGTCCCGAAGGCCGACATCGACCGGCGGGTGAAGGAGGCGGCCGACATCCTGGAGCTCGGGCCGCTCCTCGCGCGCAAGCCGCGCGAGCTGTCCGGGGGCCAGCGCCAGCGCGTCGCCCTCGGCCGCGCCATCGTGCGCGAGCCGGCCGTCTTCCTGATGGACGAGCCACTGTCCAACCTCGACGCGAAGCTGCGCGTCCAGACGCGCGCCCAGATCGCCCGCCTGCACCAGCGGCTGGGCACGACGTTCGTCTACGTCACGCACGACCAGGTCGAGGCCATGACGATGGGCCAGCGGATCGCCGTGATGAGCGCCGCCAAGCTCCAGCAGGTGGGCAGCCCGCAGGAGCTGTACGACCATCCGGCGAACCGGTTCGTGGCCGGCTTCATCGGCAGCCCGGCGATGAACTTCATCGACGCCACCGTGCGCGGCGCGGGCGGCCAGGCCCAGTTGATCTCCGATGGCGTGGACATGGCGGTGCCAGGGACCTACCCGCTGACCGACGCCCAGTCGGTCGTCATGGGGATCCGCCCGGAGCATCTCGAGATGGAGGAACCGACCGGCCTCCACGGGGCGATCCGCGGGTCGGCCGACGTGGTGGAGTACCTGGGCAACGAGGAGCTCGTCCACGTCACGAGCGGCGGCCACGACCTGATCGCGCTGGTCGACAGCTCCCACCGGGTCAGGGCCGGCGACGTGATCACGCTCTACGCCCCGCTCGAGAAGGTCCACTTCTTCGATACCGACGCGGGCCTGGCCCTGGTGCCGCGGCAGGCCGCCGCCGCCGCCGCAGCCTAGGGGCCTCCGTCGGGGTCGCCCCCGAGCAGGTCCTCCACTCGCCAGACACCGGTCGCCGCCTCGGCCGCGGCCAGATCCGCGGCCGAGCCCGCCGGTGGACGGCGTGCGGCCAGCGCAGCCAGCGCTGCGTCCGTGCCCACGTCGGCTCCGGCGCGCTCGGAAAGCAGCCAGCGCACCTCGAGCAGGTCGCAGTACGCCTGGATGGGGTCGATGTCCCGGCCCAGCGTCGCCTGCAAGCGGGCCGCGGCCGGCTCCACGCGATGCTCCAGCCACCACTGACCCAATGCCTCCGGCGTGGCCGGGGCGCCGGCGGCGCCGGCGGAGGCATTGAGGTCGTTGAGCAGGATGGCCGCCTGGCCCTCGCCCACCTGGAGGCCGGTGAGGTCGAACAGGCGTGACGCGTGGTACCGGCGGTCGGCGACCGCCACCTTGAGGCGCAGCGTGTCGCCGGTCGGCCCCGGCTCGAAGATCACCTCGTCGACCACGAAGCCCAGGTCGTTGAGCCGTCGCAGCCGGGCCTCCACGGCATAGCGCTCGCCGGGCACGACCGGCTCCTCGCGGTGGAGCTCGTCCCACAGGTCGGCGTAGCGCGTGCGGACGCTCTCGGCCACCGCGATGTCCTCGGCCACGCCGTCCAGCCCTCGACCGTCGATGGCGCTGACGTCGGCCAGGTCGCCGGCCACGTTCTCCACCATCAGCTCCAGGTCGTAGGCGCGCTGGCCGTCGGAAAGCTGGGCGTGGATCTCGGCCGTCTCGGCGTCCACGAGGTGCGCCTGGAGCCGCTGGCCGTCGCGCACCAGGAGCGTGTTGGCGAGCGAGCAGTCACCCCAGTAGACGCCCCGCCGGTGCAGCTCCACGAGGAGGCCGGCCATCGCGTCGAGGAGCCGCTCCCGCTGCGCCACGGTGCCCTCGCGCAGCCGGACGAAGAGGCGGCGGTACTGGAACGAGCGCGCCAGGAAGCGCGTCACCAGGATCGCCGCGTCGTCGGCAGGTCGCTCCGCCAGTCCGACGGCCCGCACCGCCGGCAGCTGGCGCTGCTCGAGCGTCCGCAGCGCCTCGTACTCGCGGCGCGCCGGCCAGAGGGCCAGCTCCTTGACCGCCAGCACTTCGCCATCGGCGACGCAGAAGCGGACCAGGTGGCGGCTGGGACCGACCGGCAGGGCCACGAAGCGCGCGTCCGCCTCGCCCCAGGTCGCCAGCGGCCGGGCCCACGGCAGCGTCAGCAGCTGCGGCCCGGGGCGGACCAGCCGCAGCGCGATGGCTGCGGGCTCTGCCATGGGGTCAGTCGCGATCGACGACGAGGCTCAGCACGCGACCGACGATGCTCAGCACGATGGATCCCACGACGGCCGAAACGATCGTCTGGGCGGTGAAGGTCGGCGGGAAGTCGCCCACCGTGAACTTGATGCCGACCGCGCCGGCGACGACGGCGGCGAACACGAACAGGACCGCGTTCACGACGAACCCGAAGAGGCCGACCGTGATGAGGTTCACCGGCAGCGACAGGAGCTTGACGATCGGCTTCAGGAACGTGTTGATGACGGCGAAGATGAGGGCCACGACGAGCAGCGTGACGACGTCATCGGCCGAGTTGAGCTTGTTGGGCCACTCGAGGCCGGGCACGACCTGGATGGTCACGAAGAGCGCCACGGCGTTGACCACCAGGGCGACGATGGCACGACCGATCACGGCTCACCTCCTGGGCGGATGATACCGGCCGGCCACCTCGGACCCGGGCGCCGCGCGCACCCGTTAGAGTGACGACATGGCGCGGCGCATCTTCCGCTTCCCATCCTCAGACGGTCTGGTGCCCGGGGTCATCGGTGAACCGGGCCAGCGCACGTTCTTCCTCCAGGCGTGGCACGGCGGCGTGCCGGTCACCGTTGCCCTCGAGAAGCTCCAGGTGGCGGTACTGGCCGAACGCCTGCTGGCGCTGGTGGCGGAGATGCGCAGGCGCGGCCTCCCGGTCGAGCCGCTCGTGGATGCGCCGCCCGCCTTCCGGCCCCCCGACAGCGCCCCAGCGTTTCGGGTGGGCACGCTCAGCCTGGCCTGGGACGGCCGCCAGCCAGAGATCACGGTCGAGGCCCTGGCCCTTGGCGAGGACGAGGAGCCGGACCCGGAGGCCGACCCGGACGCCGACCCGCCCGAATGGGCCGACGACGACCCGACCGGCCCCGACCTGCTCGCGGTCAGCCTCGACGCCGGGCGTGCCGAGGCGTTCGCGCGGCAGGCGGCGGTGCTGGTGGCGGCGGGACGGCCGCCGTGCCCCATGTGCGGCCAGCCCCTGGACCCACAGGGTCACCTGTGTCCGCGTCGCAACGGCCACGCGCCGCTCCTGAACTGAGCGGCGCCATGGAGGGCCGACCGGCGGCCCCGGGCGATGTCGCGGGCCGCCTCCTGGCCGGCGAGCTGGCCCTCGAAGGGCGCCTCGTGAACGCGTCCAACGCCAGCTTCTACGGCCTGCTCAGCGGGCCGGGAGCGGACGAGGCCCCGCTCGCCTGCGTCTACAAGCCGATCCGCGGCGAACGGCCGCTCGACGACTTCCCCGACGGCACGCTCGCCGCTCGCGAGGTCGCCGCCTACGAGCTGTCCGAGGCGATCGGGTGGGCCATCGTGCCGCCGACGGTGCTGCGGGACGGACCCTTCGGCCCGGGCATGGTGCAGGCCTGGCTGGATCCCGACCCGGAGATCGACCCGGTTGACCTCATCCGCAACGGCGCCGGCGCGCTGCGGCGCATGGCCCTGTTCGATGCCGTGGCCAACAACGCCGACCGCAAGGTCGGGCATCTCCTGCCGATGACCGACGGCCACGTGTACGGCGTCGACCACGGCATCTGCTTCGCCGTGGAACCGAAGCTGCGGACCGTGCTCTGGAACTGGCGCGGCGAACGGTTCTCGGCCGCGGAGCGGCGTGTGCTGACTGATCTGGGGCCGGCGCTCAGCGGTGCGCTGGGGCGCCGCCTTGGCGAGCTGCTGGCGATCGAGGAGGTGGCCGCCACGCGCGCGAGGGTGGCCGGGCTCATGCGATCCGGCCGCTTCCCGCAGCCGGATCCCTACCGCCCGGCCGTGCCCTGGCCCCCGTACTAGGCGCGCTGAGGGGAATCATCGAGGCCCCGACGGACTACCGGTGGGGGGGAGCCGGGTCGTCGTCGAGGCCTCTCTTCCAGTTGTAACGCATCCGGGGGCGTCACGCAAGGTCAGTGGCTATCCAGCCAGGCCTCCACGTCGGTCATCACCTGCTCGGCCTGGACGTCGTTGTGCGGCTCGTGGTACCCGCCGGCGTACTCGATGAGCGTCACGTCGGGCGCCCCGCCGGCCCGCGCCGCGGCCGCGAAGTCCCGGCTGCCCTGGGGCGAGATGATGCGGTCCGCCGCCCCGTGCAGGAGCAGCAGGGGCAGCCGCCACGCACCTGCGTGCTCACGCGTCCAGCGCAGTGCGGCCAGGGACTCGGTCGCGGCGCGCGCGGTGGTGCGGCCGTGCACGAGCGGATCGCGGTCGTAGCGATCGGCCGTCTCCGGCTGGCGCGAGAGTGCAGCATGCTCGAGCGGCAGGTGGACCCCGAAGGTCGGCCAGACCGGCGAGATGACGCGGCCCAGGCCTTCCAGGATGGGGTGCCGCACGCCCGACGGCACGAGCGCGGGCGCACTGGCGATCACGCCCGCGATCGGGGGCTGGAGGCGCAGGCCGTACTCCAGGACGATGGCCCCGCCCAGGCTGTGGCCGTAGACGAACGTGTGGAGGGCAGCTCCATCGCCTTCCCGGGCGTGATCCACGAACGCCGCCAGGTCATCGCGATACTCCTGCCATCGGCCGATGTGGCCGCGCCGGCCGGTCGACAGGCCGTGGCCGCGCAGATCCAGGGCACGGACGGCGTAGCCGTGACCGGTGAGGTGGGCCGCGACGTGGCCGTAGCGGCCGGTGTACTCGCCGAAGCCGTGCACCAGCACCACCTGGCCGGCGAGTGGCGCGCCGCCGTCGGGGCGCCACGACACGGTCGCCAGGCGGGTCCCACCCGGGCGTTCGAGCGTGCCGCGTTCCGACTGCACCGGGTCAGCGTAGCGGGCCGCGTGCGAGCATGCGCCGCGCCGGCTCCGCTGTAACCGCGGCGCCGCCCGACGGGTAGTAGGAGACATGCAGCCGACGATGGAAGCCGACGAGACCGACGGGACGCTGCCGGTCGATCCGCTCGCCGTCCGGCTGGCGCGCGACCTCGACGGTACGTTCGAGGCGGTCGTGGTAGCCCACGCCGACCTGGTCTACGGCCTCGCCCTCCGCTCGACGCGCGATCCGGCGGCAGCGGAGGACCTGGCCCAGGATGCCTTCGTCCGCGCCTACCGGGCGCTGGCCGACTATCCGCCGCAGCGCATCCGAGGGCTGCACCTGCGGCCCTGGCTGACTCGCGTGACCATCAACCTCGCCCATAACCGCGCCCGTGACCGGCTCGCGCGACCTTCCCAAGCGCCCCTCGACGAGGCGCACCTCGATGTCGCCGATGCGGCGCCACGCCCCGAAGAGGCGATCCTGCGCCGCGAATCCGCTGCAGCGTGGCGGACCCGCCTGGAGGCCCTGCCGCGCCACTACGGGCTGGCCGTCGAATTGCGCCATGTCCATGGCCTGAGCTACGCGGAGATGGCCGAGGCGCTCCAGCGACCCGTCAACACCGTCAAGGTCCACGTCCACCGCGGCCTCGCCCTGCTGCGTGCGGCGTACGAGAAGGAGATCCAGCCATGAACCCGTTGCCCGCGCCCGACCTGCTGCGGGCGGCCGCCCCGCCCGACCTGGCCCCGACGGTCCTCTTCCGCGTCGGCCTGGCCGACGAGTACCTGACCGTCGACTCGCCCGTCGGGCCGGTCTTCGTGGCCCGCAACGGGCGCGGCGTCTCGGCCACCGGGCCGGCCTTCCAGACGGACGCGGCGGACGCGTTCGAGGCGGCGTTCGCGGCCCGGTTCGGACGGCCGATCCGCCCAGCCCACCGGACCGAGCGGAGCGAGATGGAGGCGCTGACGACCGCCCTGCGGGAAGGCCGCGGCCGGGGCGTGCGGTTCGACCTGCGGGCGACCACGCCGTTCGGCCAGGCGGTCCTCGCGGCCGCCCGGCGCATCCCGCGGGGGGAGATCCGCCCGTATGGCTGGATCGCCCGGGAGATCGGGCATCCGGCGGCCGTCCGCGCGGTCGGGACGGCCCTCGGCCGCAACCCCGTGCCGCTCCTCATCCCATGCCACCGGGTCGTTCGCAGCGACGGGCGCATCGGTGACTACGCGTGGGGCAGCGCGGTCAAGCGCGCGGTGCTGGCCACGGAGGGCGTCATGCCGGACGAGGTGGAGCGCGAGGCCAGGGCCGGGCTCCATTACCTGGGGAGCGACACCACCCGCATCGTGTGCTGGCCCACGTGCCACCACGCCCGACGCATCGAGCCGCGCCATCGCGTGCCGTTCACCTCGATGGCCGCGGCCGAGGCGGCCGGCTACCGGCCGTGCCGCGACTGCCGACCCTGACGGTCAGGCCGCCCCGGGCTTGATGGCCGCTGCCAGGGAGACGTACGACTCGTCGAGCAGCCGGGCCACCTCCAGCCAGTAGGCCCGCCCCGGGCCGCGGGGCCCGTCCGGGTCGGCGGTCGCGCCGCGGTCGCGGACCTCGGCCGCGAGGCCGCGCAAACGCCCCGCCTCGACCACCCGCTCGACGGGCACGTCGTAGAGGGCCGCGTACAGGCGCGCGATCGCCTCCCCTGCCGCCGCGCCCGCGGCGAGCCCGATCTCGCGCCGCACGACCCACCAGCGCAGCTCCCGTCGAGCCACCTCCTCCACGTCGACCGAAGGAGGCACCCCGAGCGTCCGATAGCCGCGCATGATGTCGGGCTGGAAGCGGTCGTAGTCGCCGCTCGAACGGGCGAAGCCCACGGCGCCCTTAGTGAGCCAGACCGCCGCCAGCACCGCGCGCGGCCACGACACCGCCGCCTGCTCGTGCTCGGCCTGGATGAGCAGCCCGAACAGCCGCAGCGCCTGCCGCCGGTAGTAGGCCTTCCACATGCGCAGCTCCAGGCGCGCCAGGTGGGCAGGCTCGAACTGTCGGCCCCAGGTCGCGTCAGCCATCGGCGGACGCCTCGCCGGCGCGGTAGGCATGGACTTCGATCCGCTCGACCGTGATGAGGCCGTCGCCCACCATCGCGTCGAGCTCGGGCAACAGGGTTCGCATCCGTTCCTCCTCGTCAACGACCTCGATCAGCACCGGCAGGTCCTCCGACAAGCGCAGGATCCTTGTCGTATGCAGGTGGGCGTGGGCCCCGAACCCTTCGATGCCCCGCAGCACGGTCGCTCCGGCCGCGCCCGCCGTGCGCAACCGTTCCACGATGGCGTGGTACAGCGGCTGACCGTGCCACTGGTCCGACTCGCCGATGTAGATGCGCACGAGCAGCGCCCGACCTTCGATACGCATCAGATCGCCCTGCCGATGACGAGGCCCGCAAAGACCGCCGCCAGGCCCAGCCCGACCGACCCGGCGAGGTTCACCACGGCCAGACCATAGCTCCCCGCCTCCACCAGGCGCCAGCTTTCCAGCATGAACGTCGAGAACGTCGTGTAGGCGCCGATGAAGCCGATGAGCACCGGCCCGCGCAGCTCGGCCGGCAGGGCGGCCCGGTCGACGATCACCGTCGTCAGCACGCCCAGCAGGAACGCACCGCTCAGGTTGACCACGAGCGTGCCCCACGGGAAGGCGCTCGCCTGGGTGACGTCGGCCACGACGCCGTCGAGGACGTAGCGCGCGATGGCCCCGGTGAACCCACCGACGCCCACCCATACGAGATCCATGGCCGCCACTCCCGCTACGACTGTCGTTGGCAGGAGCCATCAGCCCGGGTGGGGCGGTTCAGGCGCGGAAGCGCCTCGGCGGACACCATCGCCGGTCGCGTCATGGTAGCGGGCTGACTCAGGTCGGTCGGTTCGCCCCGGGCTCACGCTCCTCGACCGCCCAGTGGATGCCCCACCGCTCCAGGATGTCGAGATACGGCTTGGGCTCGAAGGCCTCCGGGCCCAGGACCCCGGCGCCCGACCAGGTCCCGTTCGCGAGGAGCTCCATGCCGACGACCGGGTTGAAGCCGGTCTGCCAGCCGACGGCCTGGACCTTGAGGTCGCGCCAGGTCTCCTCGGCGACCGTCTTCTGGTATACGTAGACCTCGCGAGGCTTGCCATCCTTGCGGCCGATCACCCACGTGCCGACGATGGCGCGACCCTTCATGCGGTCGCCGACGTGGGCCGGGTCGGGCGTCAGGGCCGCCACGACGTCCCGCGGGGCCACCTGCACGCCCTTGACCATGATCGACCTGGTGCTGTCGAGGCCGAGCTTGTGGAGTGTCCGCAGCACGTCGATGAACTCGCGGCCGAGGGCGTACTTGAAGGTGACCTTGCGGCAGTGGACCCCCCGTGGCACGAGGACCACTTCCTCGTGCTCGACATTGACGCACTCGACCGGCCCGATGCCCTCCGGGAAGACGAACGACTCGGGTGCCGAGAACGGCTCGGTCGTGTGGAACCCGCCCTCCCGCTCCCAGATGAGCGGCGGGTTGAGGCACTCTTCGATGGTCGTCCAGATGGAGAAGACCGGCGCGAAGGCGTAGCCCTCGATGTACAGGTCGCCGCCGTCGCGCACGTGGACCTCGTCGACCTCGTCGAAGAGGTGCTTGGCGGCGTAGCGGGCGAAGACGTCGGTGAGGCCGGGATCCATGCCCAGGCCAAGGACCGCCAGGCGGCCGGCGGCCTTCCACTGCTCGTGCCTGGCGAACTGGTAGTCGCCGAGCAGCACGCCGGGCGTGTGGAACGGATCGCCAGCGTCGGGCACGGACAGGCTCACGGCCATGTCCATGTAACCGACGCCCGCCTCGAACGCGGCGTCGAACAGGTTGGGCACGAAGCGCGGGTCGGCGGCGTTCATCACGAGGTCGACGTCGTGGTGGCGGGCGAGCTCGACCACGGTCGCGATATCGCCGGCGTCCACGAACTCCGCGGGGAACGTCTCGGCGGCTCCGTCGCCGAGCATTCCCTGGACCTCGCGCGCGCGGCCGAGGTTGTAGTCGGCCAGCACCATCGACTCCAGCCATGGTTTGCCGCGCGCGATCTTCGCGATCGCCTCACCGACCGTGCCAGTACCTACGAGAAGCACCTTGAGACGGGCCACACACCCTCCGAATCCGAAACCAGACCGTGAACTGGGCACGGATATCGTAGGGGTTGGCGAGTCCGGCCGCCGCGCGTCCGGCGGGCCGCGGGCTAGTGCACGACGACGCGCGTCTCCGGCCACTGCTCGAATTCGACGCCCACCGGTGGGGGCGGTGGCGGGGAAAGGATCAGGCTGCCCGCGTTCCTGGACCAGGCTCCCGCCTCCTCCTCGTACCGCACGGGCGCGCCCTGGCCGGAGAAGCGGTAGAGCCACAGGATCGGGCCACCCTCCGTGTCGTACACCTGCTCGGTGTACTCGGCAGGCCGGCCCGCGAGCACCGCATCGACGAAGCACAGCGCCGCGGCCGGGTCAGGCACGCCGGCGAGGTCCTCGCGTCCACAGAACGGGTAGGGCGTCCGGGTCGCCACCTCCTTCGGGGCACCCGGGATCACCGGCCGCTGGACCGGGGCGACAGCGGGTACACCAGGGTCGGGCCAGGCGGCCTCGGCGACGGAAACAGGCCGGGGCACGGTGACCGTGGCCAGTCGCCCGTCAAGGGCGACGCTGAGCCATCCATCGGACGTCCAGCCCAGGATGACCGCGGTATCGAGTTGATCCGGCGTGCACGGGCCGGTCGGACACGTCGCCCGCCGCAGGTAGAGCCGCGTGACCGGGACCGGGGTGCCGGTCCGGATGGCCCGCAGCGCCAGAACCGGCCCGTCTGTACAACCGATCAGGGACTCCCCGGCGTCCATGTTCGTCTGGCCCGGGGTGGGGTCGCACAGGACCGTCATCGTCGACGGATCGAGCGCGGCCTCGGGCAGTGAGGCGATGTCGAGGGTCGCGGCGGTGCTGGGTGAAGGTGACGGCGATGGCTGGACCGGTGCAGGGGTCGGCGACGGCACGAGCCGGCTCGCCGTGGGCGCCGGAGACGGCGACACGATGGCCGTGCCGCACGACGCCAGCGACAGGGCGACGGCCGCGCACACGGCGACCGACCGCAGGGATGCTGCCCGGACCGGCCGCATCTTGTACCTCCCTGTCCGATCCCCCGTGAAGACCGACGCCGGCCGGGCGGCCGATGTGACGCCACGGGCGCGGCCCGCGCGCAGCGCCTAGCATGGGCCCGCCGATGCATGTGACCGTCGTCTACATCCAGGTCAAGCCCGAGCACGTCGCCGAATTCGTACAGGCGGTGGGCGTGAACCACGCCGCGTCCGTGCAGGAGCCGGGCAACCTGCGCTTCGACATCCTGCAGTCGGTCGAGGACCCGACCAGGTTCATCACCTACATGGCCTATCGGGACGAGGCGGCGGCGCAGGCTCACCGCGAGACGGCGCACTACTTCGCCTTCCGCGACACGGTCGCCGACTGGATGGTCGAGCCGCGCCGCAACGTGCCGTACGTCGGCCTCTTCCCCGCGGTCGAGGGGCTCGAGCCGCCCGACTGACGCGGTCGCAGACTCGGGGTCAGACGGCCTTGAACGCCTCGAAGGGCTGGCGGCAGTCGGCGCAGTAGTGCAGCGCCCGGCACAAGGTCGGGCCGAAGGCGTTCTCCAGTCGCGTCCGGCGCGAGCCGCAATAGGGGCAGGTGGCCCGTGGCATGACCTGGAGGAGCTGGGCGCCACCCGGCAGCGGCGGCGCGAAGCCGCTCACGCGGAGGTGTTCGCGCCCGGCCGGGCTGATGCGATCGCTCGTCCACGGCTCGGCGAACGTGAAGCTCACGGCCACGTCCGCGCCGGGGGCCAGGCTGCGCAGGCGCGCTGTGACCGTGTCGCGCATGACGTCGAGGGCGGGACACCCCACGAACGTCGGCAGCAACTCCACGCGGATCCGTGGCCCGTCGACGACGACCCGATGGACCACGCCAAGGTCGACCACCGAGATGGACGGGATCTCGGGATCGGGCACATCCGCGAGGGCGGCCCAGACCTCGTCGACCGTCGTGACGGCGGCTCCGGCGACGCCGACGCTCACCATGTGGCCACCGGATCCAGGTTCCGGACGGCGGTGAACTCGCCCCACAGCCAGCGGAACCCGTCACCGTGCTCGGTGCGGCCGGCGGCCGGGTCGGCAGCGGGGCCGGGGACGGGCAGGCGAAGCTCCTCGAACAGCGGCTGGAGGCCGAGGCGCCACTCGTCGGCCAGGGCGGCGCTGGGCCGCTCCGCGATCCCCGCCGCGACCAGGTCGGCCTCGCCGGGGAGCGGCGTGAAGACGGTCGCGGCATCCGGGGCGAGGACCCGCAACGCGGAGAGGAGCCTGGTCCGACCCTCTGGCCGAGCTTCGGCGAGGCGGCGCAGCCAGCTCTCCGCATGCGCCAGGTGGTACGTCTCCTCGCGGCGGATCTTGGCGATCAATCCGGCGAGCGGGATGTAGGTCGCGTCGGCCAGCGCCGCCAGCCGCACCGCGTCCGCGGTCTCGTAGAGGTACCGGCGGGCGATGGTGAAGGCCCAGTCGGTCCGCGGGTGGTCCACCAGGCGGCAGTGGCGGAAGGCGTCGGGCGGTCGGTCGTAGGCGATCGCGTCGGGGTCCCGGCCGGTCAGCTCGCCGAGCAGCGTGTAGAGGGCCCGCGCATGGCCGATCTCGTCCTGGGCGATCGAACTCATGGCCACGTCCTCCTCGAGGAGCGGCGCGATGCCGGTCCACTCGGAGTCCCAGTAACCGATGACGAACTCGTCGTCGGCCATGGCGAGGAGGAGACGCTCGAGGCCCGCCTGCACCTCGGGACCGAGCCCGTGATCGACCGTCATCCGCCGTCCGCGCCCTTCGACCGCCCGGCCCGCGCGACCGGCTTGACCTGGCCTGACCTGGCCCGCGCCTGGTCGAGCTTCTCGCGCATCACGTAGCCGCCGGGCTTCTTGAAGGACCGATCGAGAGGCGGCTGGAGCCAGTCGGGGTCGTCGAGCACGCTGATGTCGGCTCGCCGCACGATCCACAGGCGTGTGCTCTCCTGGCGGCGGCCGTACAGCTCCCGCGCGTAGTGGAGCGCCAGCTCGGGATCGGGGGCCATGACGCTGCCGCCGTGGCGCATGGGGTCGCCGTCCTTCTCCTGCCGGAAGACCTCGTACGGCTCCAGGCGCGGCTTGCGTCGTGCGGGCATCGCGGCCGTCCGGCTCAGGCGGCCGCCGCGGCCGGTGCGCCGAGGATCGTCCGCCGCACCCAGGCCGTCTCCTCCAGGTTGTCCCGCCGGAAGTCCAGGCGCGCCTGCGAGCGCGGGCCATGGTTGGTCACGACGGTGCGCAGTTCCTGCCAGTCGGGCTCGGTGTAGCGCCAGACCGCCTCGGCCTCGTCGTACGTGAGCGCCGGGTCGGGGATCACGAGGCCAAGCTCGCGGATGCGATCCACGTAGATGCCCAGGAACTCCTGGCGCAGCTCCTCGCTCGTCTTGGCCTTGATGCGCCAGTAGAGGTCGCGGTCCTTCTCGCGCGGCGTGCGGGGGCCGTGCATCTGCATGAGCGGGCCCCACCACCGGTCGAGCGCCTCCTGCACCAGGTCGAACTGGTCCTGGGTGCCGTTGACCAGGGTCACGACCACATCGCGCCCGTGCATGATGTGGACCGACTCCTCCCAGCAGATCTTGCGCATCGTCCGGGCGTACGGCCCGTATGACGAGTCGCGCAGCGCCTGCTGGGCGACGATCGCCGCCGCGTCGACGAGCCAGGCGATGACGCCCACGTCGCCCCAGCTGTACGTGGGGTAGTGGAAGACGTTGTGGAACTTGGTGCGGCCGGCCAGCAAGTCGGCGAACATCGCCTCCCGCGGCTTGCCCAGGTCCTCCGCCACGCGATAGAGGAGCTGCGCGTGGCCGACCTCGTCCTGCACCTTGGCGGTGAGGGCGAGCTTGCGCCGCAAGGTCGGCGCACGAAGGAGCCATTCGCGCTCCGGCAGGACGCCCATCAGCTCGCTGTTGGCGTGCATCTCCACGAAGCGGAGGACGCTCTCGCGATACTCGTCGGGCATCCAGTCGCCGGCCTCGATCTTGCCGCCGGCCTGGACGTGCGCTTCGAAGGCCCGGAACCGCTCGTCGTGGCTCAGGCGCGCGTCGTTGTGGGGCAGGTGGGTCCGCTCGCGCGGCGGCAGGACGGGATCCAGGGCCAGGGGGTCGGTCACGGCTGGGCCTCCTCGGCGGCAGGCATGACCGGCGGTTGCAGGCCACGCATGAAGATCGACAGGTACGCGTCGGCGACCGCCGCCGTATCGAGCGCGCCGTCGGGGTGGTACCAGGCGGGGATGCCGTTCAGCGCCGCCAGGATCGCGCGCCCGGTCACGGCCGCATCGGCGGGTCCGTCAAGGGACCTCAGCGAGCCGTCCCGCGCGCCTTCGACCAGGAGGGCGCGGAGGACGGCCTCGTAGGCCTCGCGGCGAGCCGCGATCTGGGTCCGATGGGGCTCGTCGAGGAAGCGCCAGTCCTGCAGGAACACCGTCGCGTCCTCGCGCTCGCCGGCGACGATCTCGACGTGGGCCCGGATCAGCACCGCCAGGCGCGCCGCGGACGGTCCGGGACTCGCCAGCGCCGCGTCGGCGGCCAGGCGGAAGCGCTCCGCCACGCGCCACACGATCGACCAGAGCAGCGCTTCCTTGGACGCGACGTGGGCGTACAGGCTGGCCCCCTGGAGGTCGACGCCCCGGGCGATCTCGCGCACGCTCGTCGCCGCATAGCCGCGCTCGCGGAACAGGGCGCTGGCGACGTCGTCGATCTGCTGGCGGCGGGTCTCGACCATCCGGGCTCGCTCTCCGTGTGGTGCGTTCGGCTGCCGGATCTCAGGTCCGAACGAACGCTCGTTAGGGAGCCTATCGCGAGCGGCCGGGGCAGGTCAAGCGGGCGCGCCTCGGCAGGGATGTGCCCACATACCAACCCCGGTGGCACTCGAGCAGGTATGCGACCCGATAGGACGCGTATCGGGCTTGCAGAGCTGCGCTCCCACGCTTGACGGCTGCTCGGCGGCAGGGCCGGCCGCCCGTCGGGCGCCCGGGATCCGTTCCGATACCACCCAGGTTGGTATCTGGCCATGTTCGTCAGCGGCGCCACGGCCGCGGCCGCTGCGGTGGCGGGCACGGTAGGCTACGGCCCGTGGTGCGGACGCGGTTGACCCTCCAGACGATCGACCTGCACTGCGGCGGGGAGCCGCTGCGGCTCATCACGACCGGGTACCCGCCCGTCCCGATGGGCACGGTGCTAGAGCGGCGCCGGTGGGTCCAGCTTCACGCGGACCACGTACGCCGGACCGTCGTACTAGAGCCGCGCGGCCATCGCGATATGTACGCTGCCGTCCTCCTGCCGCCAGGCCGGCCCGACGCCGACCTCGCGGTTCTCTTCATGCACAACGAGGGCTACTCCACGATGTGTGGGCACGGCACCATCGCACTCGCGACCGCGCTGGTCGAAGAGGGTCTGTTCCCGGCGACCGAGCCGGAGGTGGTCATCCGCTTCGAAGCGCCGGCCGGCGTCGTCACGGCCCACGCGGCCGTGCGCCGCAGCACGGGTGGGGCGCCTGAAGTGACGGGCGTTCGCTTCGACAACGTGCCCTCGTACCTGGCCGCCCGGGATCTGGCCCTGCGGCCCGATGGGCTGGACCTGCCCACAGCGGGCCCGATCAAGGTCGATATCGGCTTCGGGGGCGCCTACTACGGCATCGTCGACGCGGCCGACCTGGGCCTGCGGGTCGTCCCGGCGCAGACCGAGGCGCTGACGCGGGCCGGGGCGGCCATCACCGATGTCCTGCGCCGCGACCACACGCCACGGCACCCGACCGACGCCGACCTGGGCTTCGTGTACGGCACGATCATCGTCGACCACGATCCGGCCTCGGCCCCGGACGGGCTCGCCCCTGACGCCACGATCCGCAACGCGACGGTCTTCGCGGATGCAGAGGTGGACCGCTCGCCGTGCGGTTCCGGCACCTCGGCGCTGCTGGCCCAGGCAGGCGCCCGAGGCACGCTGCCGATCGGCGGCTCGCTCCGCAACGCCAGCCTCACCGGCGCCATCTTCGAGGGCCGCCTCGACGGGCCGGCCCGCGTCGGGGACCAGGCGGCCTGGCAGACGAGCGTCGCCGGCACGGCCTACGTGACGGGTTACAGCACCTTCGTCGTCGACGAGCGCGACCCACTCGGCGACGGCTTCCTCCTGCGCTAGATGGCCGGCTATTCGGACCGCCGGCGGCGCCGGCGGATACGCTCGACCACCGCGACCGCGGCTCGGCCGCTGCGGGTCCCGGCACCGCCGATCGGCCAGGCCGTGGGCATCGCCGATGCCCTGGTCTTCCGCCGCGAAGGCCCTCGGCTGGCGCTCGTCGGCGGGGAGGGGCGGGGCGTGGGGTGGATCGGCATCGTCGAGGTCGACCGGGAGGCCGAGGCCCTCGTGGCCCGCGCCCATGCCGCGACGCGGCCCCTGCGGATCGAGACGGCCGCCCCGACCCACATCGTGGGCCCCTACTGGAGTGCCCACGCGGCGCTCGTGCCGGTCGGCGAGTCGCACCTCGTCGTCCTTGGCGCGACCGCCCCGATCCTGGAGCCCGACGCCACCCTCCAGCGCCTGGCCGCGGAACTGGTTTCCGCCCACATGGAGGTCTCGTCGGCCAAGCTGCTGGCCGATGAGCTGGAGCTGGTGCACGCCATCCGCTCGCTCATGGAGTACCGGCCCGAGCGTATCGCCGATACGGCGCGCCACGTGGCGACGGTCACCGCGGAGGCCCTCTCCTGCGACGTCGGGGTGGCGTACCTGGAACGCGACCACGGGACGGTCTGCGAGGTCGTCGTCCGTGACTGGCAGGCCGCGCCGACGGTCGACATCGAAGCCGCCGCGAAGCGCCTCCTGACCCTGGTCCGCAACGGCGCACTGCTGGAGCAGGAGCTGGCCCAGGTGGCGGGCGACGCCCTTGGCCGGGGCACCGGCCTGGTGGCGCGGCTGGCGCTGCCGATCGGCGAGCCGGAGCGACCCATCGGTGTCCTGATCATGGCCCACGCCGACGCTCGGCCGCGGGGCTTCACCAACCTGTGCCAGCGGATCGGCCGCGCGCTGGCCGAGGCGGCGGAGCTGCTCATCAGCCAGGCCGCCTCGCGCGAGTCGCTGGCGGACGAGCGGGACCGCTTCGCCCGCGAGGCCCGCACCGACGCGCTCACCGGGCTGGCCAACCGGAACCACTGGTATGAGGCGCTCGAAGCGGAGGCAGAGCGCGTCGAGCGCTACGGCCGGCCGTGCTCGGTGGTCAGCGCCGACGTCGATCAGCTCAAGGCGATCAACGACCGGCTTGGCCACGCACAGGGCGATGTCCTGATCCGCGGGGCGGCCCAGGTCCTGGCGGTCGAGGCGCGCGCCACCGATGTCGTGGCCCGCGTCGGCGGCGACGAGTTCCTGGTGCTGCTGCCGGAGACCGACGAGGCGGGCGCGCAGGTGTTCGTGGATCGCGTCAGGGCGGCGGCCGCCGGCTGGCAGATGGCGCAGTCGGGCCTCACGCTGAGCCTGTCGATCGGCGCGGCGACGGCGCGCACGCGTGCCGAGCTGGATCGCGTCGTCGACGACGCCGACCAACGCATGTACTCGGCCAAGCGCGGCCCGGAAGCACCCGCGGCCTGACGGTCGGGCCCGCGCGGCCCGTGCGGCTCATGCGCCGGTGGGTCGGGCGGGCGGAGCGTTACCCTGCGCGGGTGAGCATCCTCGGCCGGCTCGGCCTGTGGTCCGGGCTCGACGGCCTCTCGACCGACGGCGTGGTGGCCCACGTGCGGCGCGTCGAGGCGGCCGGCTACGACACCCTGTGGGTCAACGAGACGACGGGTCGGGAGCCGCTGGCCGTGGCCGGCGCCTTCACCCAGCTCACCAGCCGCATCACGCTCGGCCTGGGGATCGCCAGCATCTACGCGCGTGACGCGGCCGCGGCCCATGCGGGGGCACGGACGCTCGCCGAGCTCTCGGGCGGCCGGTTCGTGCTGGGCCTTGGCGCGTCGCATCCCGAGCGCGTGGGCCCGCAGCGCGGCCACGAGTACCTGCCGGCGCTCTCGACGATGACCGCCTACCTGGACGCGTACGAGGCGGCGCCGTACACCGCTCCCCTGCCCGCGGTCGAGCCGCCCCTGGTCATCGCCGCCCTGCGCCGCCGCATGGTGACCCTGGCCGGCGCGCGGACGGACGGGGCGTTCCCCTTCTTCGTACCGCTGTCGTACGCAGCCCGAGCCCGCGCATGGGCGGACGAGGGGGCCGCCTCGGCGGGCCGCGGGAGCCGGCCGCTGCTGATCGTGGCCATGCCGGTCGTCCTGGCGGAGAACGCGGCCGCAGGCCTGGCGGCGGCGCGCGCCTACTCCACGTGGTACATCCAACTCGTGAACTACCGGGCCAATCTCCTGGAGTGCGGCTTCACCGAGGCCGACCTCGAACCACCCGGCAGCGAACGGGTCATGCGCGAGGTCGTGGCCATCGGCGATGTGGCCGAGGCCCGCGCCAGGATCGCCGCCTTCCACGACGCCGGGGTCGACCACGTCGCGGTCATCCCCATCGGGCCCGACGGCAAGGTGGCCTACGCGCCGACGATCGAGGCCCTTGCGCCATGAGCGCCGCGGGGTCCCGCGAGCACGGCCTCCGCGTCGCGACGTTCGACTGCTACGGCACGCTGGTCGACTGGGAGGGCGGCGCGGCCTCCTTCCTCTACCAGCTCGCGGCGCGCGAGGGCGATCCCGACCCGGGGCCGGGCCAGGTCCTCCGCGACCGATGGGAGGCGCTGCAGTTCGACCTCCTGGCCGGGCCGTATCGACCGTACCGGAGCATCCTGGCGGTCAGCCTGGAAGCGTGGTGCCGGGAGCGGGGCTATGCCTATCAGGCCGCCGACGGCGAGGCCCTCGTCGCGGCCATGGGGTCGTGGCAGCCTTTTCCCGATACGCGTCCCGCCCTGCTCCAGGCGCATGCCGCCGGGCTGCGGCTGGTCATCGTCTCGAACACCGACCGGGCGATCATCGAGCGCACGCTCCGCCAGCTCGACCTGCCGTTCGATGACGTGATCGTGGCCGAGGACTGCGAGGCTTACAAGCCGTCGAACGCGGTCTTCGACTACGTCCTGGACCGCCTCGGCGAGGCCCCCGAAACCATCCTCCACGTGGCGTTCGGGTTCAAGTACGACATCGGCCCGGCGGAGCGCCACGGGATGGGCACCGCCTGGGTCAACCGGCACGTCGAACCGACCCCGCCCGACGCACGACCGGACTTCGTCTGGCGCGACCTGTGGGGCCTCGCCGAACTCATGGGTGGCGACGGGCCGGGGCTCTGATGGCGGTCGCCGCGCGGTTGCCTTCATCGGCCTTTCACTCGGGCTCAAGGCCCCTACACCTGCACGATGCCGTTGCCGCCGGGGTCTCGACCCTCGCTGAGCGCGGCGAGCATGACCCGAGGCTGGATGGGAAAGTCGCCGCGGACGACCGGTCCGATCTCGCCGAGGACACGCCGGTTGTGATGCGTTTCGGCGATGACCAGGACGAGTCGGTCGACGCTTCCGGCCGCCTGCTTCGACAGGGCGCGGGCGAGCTGGGCCTGTGCGTCGTACAGGCGAGTCTCGGCCTCGAACGCCACCGCAATGCCGTTGATCCGTGCCACGGCGTCCCAGCGCCGCCGCTCGATCCCCTGGTCGCTTTGATCCGTGGCGGCTCGTACCGGCACCTCGATCCGCCACGTCCAGACGGGCGACAGGCGCTCCCGAAGGCGCCTCAGCAGCGCGACGTGGCCCGCGTCGCGGATCGGCGACCCGTCAGGGAAGGTCCGGATGCTCAGCCTCAGCCCGGTCGCCGCCAGCACTCGTGACAGCATGACCATGTCGACGTGGCGGACGCTCCCGTGCTCGAGCCGACTCACCTGCGCCTGCGAGCCACCTGCGGCTCTGGCGACGAGGGCCTGGCTCAAGCCGCACCCGAGGCGGGCGATGCGCACCTCGTCGCCGATCCTTGCGAGCTCGTGGGCCGTCCGAAGCGCGGCACGGTCGATGGGTCTGTCACGCGTTGGCATGACATCGATGGTGCCGCAGGCCCCTTGGCTGGGAGTTGCGCCTCGATATCGTTTCGGGCGGGGGCCGGTCTCTTGTGGTGAGCTTCGGTGGTTGCGGGGAGCCAGGGCGCCTTTCATCCGCTACGCGACTGTCCTGACCGTTTGCACGCTCGCATGTGGGGCCGCACGCCGCTTCCGGGGGCACTCATCGGCCGCCCCATTCGCCGCACGCGTGAGATGGCGGGTGTGGGCCGGTCGGCGAGGGCCTCGGTGGTCGCGACACGCGCGGCATGCATACGGGCGGCTCGGGGCGGGGCGCGGCGCGGGCGGGTTGGTGCGGCGGCCAAGGAATGCGGCCACGCCTAGCCGCGCCCGCGGCTAGTGCGCCTCGGCCGTGATGTGGTAGAGCTTCCCGCTCAGGTCGCAGATGTACAGCTCGCCGGCGTCGTCCTGGCCGAAGCTGGACACGTTGAGCCCCGACTCGACGAGGACTTTGGCGCTGGTCGGGCCGCGCAGCGCGGCGGCGGCATCCATGCCCCAGATGCGGCCGGAGCAGTCGTCGCTGAAGAGATACGCCCCCTCGAGGGCCGGGTAGGTCGAGCCGCGGTAGACGTAGCCGCCGACGACGGCGCACCCGAACGAGTGGCTGTAGGTGTACACGGGCAGGGTCAGGCCGTGCCGCGTGCAGCTCGTCGCGTTGTAGCAGCTGTCGCCTTCCATGATCCGCCAGCCGAAGTCGAGGCCGCCGGGCGTGCCCGCCCGCACGGCGTCCACCTCCTCGTACAGGTTCTGGCCGACGTCGCCGATGTAGAGGGCCCCGGTCTGCCGGTCGAAGCTGTAGCGCCACGGGTTGCGCAGGCCGTACTCGAAGATCTCTGGCCGCGCCCCGCTGCGGCCGACGAACGGATCGCTTGCCGGCACGGCATATGAGGCACCGGAGACGTCGATCCGCAGGAGCTTGCCAAGCAGCGTGTCGAGGCGCTGGCCGTTGCCCTGGGGATCGCCCTCGCTGCCGCCGTCACCCAGCCCGACGTAGAGATCGCCGTCGGGCCCGAAGGCGATCATCCCGCCGTTGTGGTTGGGGTACGGCTGCGCGACGTGGAGCAGGACCTTCTCGGAGCCGGCATCGGCGTGATCCGCGTCGTGGCGCGTGAAGCGAGCGACGACCGTGTTGCCGGCCGTGTCCGTGTAGTCCACGTAGAACCGGCCGTCGGTCGCGTATGACGGCGAGAAGGCCAGCCCCAGGAGGCCCTGTTCGCCGCAGCAGCTGACCTTCGAGCGGACATCAAGGAACGGGCTCGCGGCCAGCTTGCCGTCGGGATCGACGACGAGGATGAGGCCGGGCTGCTCGACGATGAAAAGCCGCCCGCTGCCATCCCCCGCGCCGGTCGCGAAGACCGGCTGATCCAGCCCGCTGAGGACGAGCTGCAGGCCCAGGTCGACCTTGGAGGGATCGAACGCCGCGGCCGTCGTGGTCGGGACGGCCGTCGGGGTCGCGGTCGGCGCGAGGGACGGCGACAGGGACGGTGCCGGGCTGGCCTGCGGTGTGGCGGTCGCCGGGGCCGTGACGCCAGGCGTCCAGGTCGGGGTCGTGGTCGCGCCGCTGGTGCAGGCCGCCGCGGCGAGCGACGCGGCGAGGAGCAACGAAAGCCCGGCGATCGCTCGCCGGGCTTCGTGCGATCGGACTGGACGGCTCATAGCCGCCACGCGGTCACGCGCGGCGAGAGGCGAAGCAGTCGTTGCAGTAGACGGGCTTGCCGCTGGTGGGCCGGAACGGCACCTGGGCCTCGCGGCCGCAGCTGGAGCACGTCACGTCGAACATCTCGCGGGGGCCGCGACTGGCGCCACCGCCGTAGCCGCCGCCGCCACCACCACCACCGTATCCGCCGCGGCTGCCACCGCCATAGCTGCCACCGCCGCCGTTGCCGTAGCTGCTGGCGCCGTAGCCACCGCCACCACCGCTGTCACCGCGGGCGGCCTTGCGGGCAGCCCGGCAGGAGGCGCAGCGGCGAGGCTCGCTGAACTGGCGCGCCGAGTAGAACTCCTGCTCGCTCGCCGTGAAGAGGAACTCCTGGCCGCAATCCGCGCAGACCAAGGTCTTGTCCGTGAACAACGAAAACCGCTCCTTCTGTGCCGGCTTCCGCGATTCGATTTCTCGCGGAGACCGTGAGAGGGAGCGATCGTGTGGCCGTGCGTTCCTGAGGCCCACCGATGTGGACGTTGCGAGGATGGTAGCGCACGCGCGCAAGCCCCCTGACCACGTTCAAGCCGGCCGCAGCACCACCTGGCCCAGGGACCACAGCGTGAGGACGGTGAGGCCGACCATGAGGCACGCCAGCGGCACCTCCCGGCGACGCAACGCGCCGAGCCCGGCGGTCGTCCACGGCGTGCCGGCGGGTGCATCCGGACGGACCTCGACGGCGGCCGAGGCGTGCCCCGCGATGGCGCCCACCATGTGGCCGCCGATCACCGAGGCGAGCATCGCCCCCCAGACCAGCGGTGGCGGCAACCACGCCCCGCTGGGTTCCCACCCGGCAAGGCCCAGGAAGTGATAGCCCAGGCTCAGCGGATCGTCGAAGACCAGGATGATCCGCTGGCCGTCGATGAGCAGGAACGTCAGGTAGTGGGCCAGGATGTAGCCCACGGCGATCGGCACGAGGCCGGCGCCGATGGCCGCGCGTCCGGCCACACGGCTGGCGAGCAGGGCCACCAGGACGATGGCGGTCGCGAAGATCGTCAGCTGGATCGTCGTGCTGGCCACGCTCGCGGCGCCGAGCGCGTCGAACCAGACGTTCGTCTGTGACAGGCCGTCGAAGATCACACCGGCCACGGCCAGGGCCACGAAGGCGACTTCGGGGATCGTCCACACCGCCCGGATGAGGCCCGTGGCGTAGCCGCGGACGCGGACCCGCGCCTCCGCGACCGGGCCGTCAAGGGCCAGCGGCGCGAGCCGGCCGAGCAGCTCGAACCACACGCTGAACGTCTCCGCCTGGCTGCGCCACGCCTCGCGGCCGTAGACGAGCATGCCCGCCAGCGTCACGAGCGTGTAGCCGGCCAGGCTCAGGCCCAGATAGCGGCCGCCGCCGCCGTTCGTCACGGCCAGCTCCAGCCACACGAAGTACGCGTACCCGGCGAGCGCCGGCCAGCGGCCGAGGCGCGCCGGATAGGTCGCCGGCCGCGGGCCATCGAGCCCCAGGCGGTGCACGAGGGCGGACGCCGCCCGGGCCAGTGAGTCGAACGGGTCGAGCCACGTCCAGACCGGACCAACGAGGGCCGACAGGACCGCCAGGCCCACCCAGCCATAGACCCACAGGAACAGCGAGCCGACGTCCGCGTCGCCCGGCTGGGCAACGAGGACCGTCTCCAACAGCACGGAGGCCCAGCCGATCAGGCCGATGACCCGCAGGAAGGCTCGCAGCAGCGGCGGCACGACCAGCGTCCGTTGCCCGCCCGTGCGCAGCGTGATGGGCTCGCGCGTCAGGACGAGGCTGAAGGACAGCGCGACGGCGACCGCGGCCCCGGCGAGGTAGACGCCGAGGGGCAGGGGCGAAGGGAAGCGGCCGGCGATGGAATGGCCAAGCACGGGCGACGGCTGGCTCGCCAGGAGCAGCGCCAGCGCTCCGACGCCGCCGACGAGGCGCACGGCCGGGCGAGCCACGCGGGGGCCGCGGCGCATCAGCCGGCCGGCGGGTACGGCGCCTCCGCGTCGACGCCCAGGCTCTCCCGTGCCTGGCGGGCCGCGGCTGCATCGAGTCGGCCGCAGCGGGCAAGCTCGGCCACCACCGCCTGAGCGATGTGGGCCGCATCGATCTCGAAGAACCGCCGCAGCTCGGCGCGCGTATCGCTGCGGCCGAATCCGTCGGTCCCCAGCACCGCCCAGCTGTCGCCGGGCACCCAGCGCGCGATCTGGTCGGGCACGGCCTTCATGAAATCGCTGACGGCGACCACCGGCCCGTGCGCCGCCGGCTCCGCCAGCTGCTCGACGACGAATGGCACGCGCGCCGGCTCGCCGGGGTGCAGCCGGTTCCACCGCTCGATCTCCAGCGCGTCGGCCCGCAGCAGCTGGTACGAGGTCGCGCTCCACACCTCGGCCGCCACCCCGAACTGCTCGGCCAGCATCGCCTGCGCCTTGAGCGCCTCCTGCATGATCGAGCCGCTGGCCAGGATCGTGGCCCGTGGCGGTTTGCGGGCCCCGGCCACCCCCGGCGGTTCGCGGAAGCGGTAGAGGCCGCGCACCACGCCGTCCTCGACGCCCGCAGGCAGCGCCGGCATGACGTGGTTCTCGTTGTACAGGGTCAGGTAGTAGACGACGTCCTCATCGCCATCGAGCATGCGTCGCAGGCCGTCGCGGATGATGAGCGCCGTCTCGTAGGCGAACGCGGGGTCGTACGCGTGCACCGCCGGCAGGGTCGAGGCCAGCAGCAGCGAATGGCCGTCCTCGTGCTGGAGGCCTTCCCCGTTGAGGGTCGTGCGGCCGGCCGTGGCACCGAGCAGGAAGCCCCGCGCCCGGGCGTCGCCGATGGCCCAGAACTGGTCGCCGGTGCGCTGGAAGCCGAACATCGAGTAGAAGATGTAGAAGGGGATGGTCGGCTCGCCGTGCGTGGCGTAGCTGATCCCGGCGGCCTGGAAGGAAGCCGCGGCGCCGGCCTCGGTGATGCCTTCCTCCAGCACCTGGCCGTCCTTGGCCTCGCGGTAGGACAGGACCAGGTTGGAGTCGACCGGGTCGTAGAGCTGGCCGCGCGCGGCGTAGATGCCCACCTCCCGGAAGAGGGGGTCCATGCCGAAGGTGCGCGCCTCGTCCGGCACGATGGGCACGACGCGCCGGCCGACGCCCGGATCGCGCAGCAGGTTGCGCAGCAGCTTGCTGAAGGCCATCGTGGTCGACGCTTCCTGCGTCCCGGAGCCGGCCATGAACTCGGCGTAGACCGGGTCGCCCGGCAGCTCCACGGTCACCGGATGGACCACGCGGCGCGGCAGCGGTCCCCCGAGGGCCGCCCGGCGAGCCTCCAGGTACTGGATCTCCGGGGCCCGCGGGCCGGGGTGGTAGTACGGGGCGTCCTTGAGCTTGGCGTCGGGGATGGGCAGCTCGAGCCGGTCGCGGAAGACCTTGAGCTCGGCCTCCGAGAGCTTCTTCGCCTGGTGGGTGATGTTGCGAGCCTCGACACCGGCGCCGAGGGTCCAGCCCTTGACCGTCTTGGCCAGCACGACCGTCGGCGCCCCCTGGTGGGCGAGCGCGGCGTGGTACGCGGCGTAGACCTTGTGGATGTCGTGGCCGCCGCGCCGCAGGCGGGTCAGGTCGTCGTCGCTGAGGTGGGCGACCATGGCCTGCAGCCGCGGATCGGGCCCGAAGAAGTGCTCGCGGATGTAGGCCCCCGACTCGACCGAGAACTTCTGGAACTCGCCGTCCAGCGTCTCGTTCATGCGGTGCACGAGGACGCCGTCGTCGTCGCGGGCCAGCAGGTCGTCCCACTCGCGACCCCAGATGACCTTGATGACGTTCCAGCCGGCGCCGCGGAAGAGGCCCTCCAGCTCCTGCACGATCTTGCCGTTGCCGCGGACCGGCCCGTCGAGGCGCTGCAGGTTGCAGTTGACGACGAAGGTCAGGTTGTCCAGGCCGTCGCGGCCGGCCAGCGACAGGCCGGCGAGCGCCTCCGGCTCGTCCATCTCGCCGTCGCCAAGGAACGCCCAGATGTGGTTGGCGCTGGTGTCCTTGAGCCCCCGCGCAGCGAGGTAACGGTCGAAGCGGGCCTGGTAGATGGCCGCCAGCGGCCCCAGGCCCATCGACACCGTGGGGAACTCCCAGAACGCGGGCATGAGGCGCGGATGGGGATACGAGCTGAGGCCCTGGCCCGGCACGACCTCCCGCCGGAAGTGGTCCAGCTGGTCCTCCGTGAGGCGTCCCTCCAGGAACGCCCGGGCGTACATGCCGGGTGCGGCATGGCCCTGGTAGAAGATGTGATCGCCCATGCCCGGCGCGTCCTTGCCCCGGAAGAAGTGGTTGAAACCGACCTCGTAGAGGGTGGCCGCCGAGGCATACGTGGCGAGGTGGCCGCCGATACCGGGGCTGAAGTTGTTGGCCCGCAGGACCATCGCCACGGCGTTCCAGCGGACCATGCGCCGGATGCGGTGCTCGATCCCCTCGTCGCCCGGGAAGGGCGGTTCCTGCTCCGGGCTGATGGTGTTGATGTAGCGCGTCTGGGTCAGCGCAGGGAGGCCCAGCTGCAGCTGGCGGGCGCGCTTCAGGAGCCGGTACAGGATGAATTGGGCCCGGTCGGCACCCTCGTTGCGAGCGATCGAATCGAGCGAATCGATCCAGTCCTGTGTCTCGGTCGGGTCGCGATCCGGCAGCTGGCGCTTGAAGTCGCCGTACTCGTCGAACATGCGCCTCAATAGTAGGCGGGGCCGACGTATCCTGCCCTTATGCGCATGGAAGGTCGGGCCCTCGGGATCGACATCGGCGGCACCGGCATCAAGGCTGCCGTGGTCGATCTCGCCGACGGCAAGCTCCTGTCGGATCGGGTGCGCGAGAAGACGCCGCAGCCGGCCACGCCCGCCGCCGTGGTGGAAGTCACCGCCCGCGTCTGCGATCGGCTGACCGAGAGCGGCTGGCTGACGCCCGATCTGCACGCCGGGGCGGGCTTCCCGGCCGTGATCAAGGACGGCCGCTCGCTGAGCGCGGCCAACGTCGACCCCGGGTTCATCGACGCGCCGGTCCAGCAGCTGCTGACCGAGCGCCTTGGCCGGCCGGTGGTCGTCATCAACGATGCCGACGCGGCGGGGCTCGCCGAGATGGCCTTCGGAGCCGGTCGCGGGCACCCCGGCGTGGTCATGCTGCTGACGATCGGGACCGGCATCGGGTCGGCCCTGCTCATCGACGGCCAGCTCGTCCCCAACACGGAACTCGGTCACCTGCAGCTGCACGGGCGGGATGCCGAGCGGCTCGTGAGCGGTGCGGCGCGGGAGCGACGCCACCTGGGCTGGAAGCGCTGGGCCCGCGAGTTCAACGTCTACCTGGCCATGGTCGAGCGCTACTTCACCCCCGACCTGATCATCCTGGGCGGCGGGGTCAGCAAGGAGCTGCCGCGCTACGCCAAGTACCTCCAGGCGAGGGCGCCGATCGTGCCCGCGGCCATGCTCAACACCTCCGGCATCGTCGGGGCGGCGATGGCCGCCCACGGTGGCCTGGCGGCGGCGGAGGCCGAGGCCGCGGCGGCCGACCGGGCCGCCGAACACGGCGATCCCGCCGTGCCGCAGGCGGTGCACGCGGACGGTGGATGATGGAGGTCGCCGCCGGCCGGGCAGGGCCGGACCAGGCCACCTCCAGCCTGGCGCGGGAGCGCTGCCAGCCCATCCGCGCCGGCACGAGCGCCCTGAGCCACTTCGACATCGAGGAGCTCGCCGATGAGCTCGACCCGGGCTGGCGCGTCAACGACGACCGGATCCGGCGGGAGTACCTGACCCACGATTTCAGCGGGGCGTTCGCCTTCGCCACGAGGATCGCCCTCCTCGCCGAGGCCCAGGGCCACCACCCCGAGCTGGCCGTCAGCTGGGGCCACCTCGTGGTGACCCTCAGCACGTACGCTGCGCGTGGCCTGACGCGCAACGACTTCATCCTGGCGGCCCACATCGACGCGCTCGGGGGGCCATGAGCCAGCCGGTCCAGGTGCACCTCCTGGATGCCACCTACGAGCTGTTCCGGGCGCATTTCGGGCGGCCGCCGACGAACGACCCGCACGGCCGCCCGGTCGGCGCGACGGTAGGCCTCGTGGAGAGCGTGCTGAACCTCCTGCGCGAGCCCGGCGTGACCCACGTCGCTTGCGCCACGGACCACGTCATCCGCTCCTGGCGCAACGACCGGTATGCGGGCTACAAGACCGAGGCCGGCATGCCGCCCGAGCTGCTGGCCCAGTTCGGCCTCGCCGAGGACGCCCTGCGCGCCCTGGGGCTCGTGGTATGGGCGATGGTCGAATTCGAGGCGGACGACGCGATCGGGGCAGCCGCCGCGCGCTTCGCCGACGATCCGGCCGTGGAGCGCGTGGTGATCCTGTCGCCGGACAAGGACATGGCCCAGTGCGTCCGCGAGGACGGCCGGGTGGTGTGCTTCGACCGGCGCCGCGGCCTGCTCATCGACGCGGCCGCGGTGCGCGAGAAGTTCGGCGTCTCCCCGGCCAGCATCCCCGACTACCTGGCCCTCGTCGGTGACAGCGCCGACGGGTATCCCGGCCTGCAGGGCTGGGGCGCCAAGTCGGCCGCCGCCGTGCTGGCCCGCTACGGCGACCTGGCGGCGATCCCGCCCCGGGCCTCGCAGTGGGACCTGGCCGTGCGCAGCGCCCCGGCGCTGGCGCAGGTGCTGCGGGACGGGCAGGCTGACGCGTACCTCTTCCGCGAGCTGGCCCGCCTGCGCCTGGACGCGCCCGTGCCCCAGACGCTCGACGACCTCCGCTGGCACGGCGTGCCCCGCCCGGCCTTCGAGGCCCTCGTCGAGCGGCTAGGCGCGCGCCACCTGCTCGGTCGTGTGCCCCGCTGGGCCGCCTGACGGGAGGCGCACCCGCAGGGCGGCCGGTTCGGCCGCCATCGTCGCCGCCCTGACACCGCCGCCGCGCACCGGAGTCCCGTCGAGCTGGAGCGGCAGATCGCCGTCCCTGACCTCCAGCTGGAGCGACCGGCCGACGAACCACACCGCCCCATCGGCCGGCGGGACCCGCCGGACCGCCAGGCCGACCCCCAGGCGCACCAGGCGCGGCATCGGGATGCCGGGCAGCAGGCAGAGGTCCAGCAGCCCGTCGTCTGGTCGCGCCTGCGGGTTGGGCCACACGAGATTGGCGTACAAGCGGGTGTTGCCGACGATGAGCTGCCAGGCCGGCCCTTCCCACTCGAGGCGCCCGTCGACGCTGACGCCGACCAGGCGCGTCCGCCACCCGGGAGCGACCACGAGGGTCGCGGCGGCGATGGCGAGCGGGCCGAAACGGCGCTTGAGACGCGCCGGGGTCGCCGCCAGGATGGCGCCGTCCAGGCCCAGGCCGGCGGCGATGACGAAGCGCGCAAAGCGACCGTCGGACAGTGTCACGCGGCCGAGGTCCATGGGCCGCTCCACGCCCTCGATCAGGGCCCACGCCGCCGCGGCGGGCGCGGCCGGGATGCCCATCTCACGGGCGAAGACGTTGGCCGTCCCGCCAGGCAGCACGCCGAGCGGCACGCCGGTCCCGGCCACCGCTGACGCGACGTCGCGCAGCGTGCCGTCGCCGCCGGCCGCGACCACCAGTCCCGCCCCGCCGTCGAGGGCGCGTGCCACGAGGGGCGCCGTCGCTTCGCCCGGCAGGCGGGAGTAGACGCGTCTCCGCCAGCCCGCGGCGGCCAGGATGGGCTCGATCGAGCGCACCGGGTAGGGGCCGCGGAACGAGGACGGGTTGTCGATGATCCCGACGAGCACGGGCGGCCGGACGCTCAGGCCGCCAGGAGCCGCAGCAATTCCGCGTGCCGGGGCGCGGCCGCGGCGAGCACGCCGACCTTGCCCGTCGGGCGCGCCATGTCCAGCCAGGGCCCGCCCTCGAGGTCGGTCACCGTGGCGCCGGCCTCGGCCGCGATGAGGCCGGCCGCGGCCACATCCCAGGCCGACAGGCCACCGGCCTGGACGTAGACGTCGAAACGGCCGTCCGCCACGTACGCCAGCGCAAGGGCCGAGCTGCCCAGGACGCGGTTGACCTGCGTGGCGCGGACCACCGCCCGGGCGCGGGTGCGCCAGCCGCGCTGCGGCAGCACGACCGTGGCGAGGCACTGGGCCAGGCTCTCCCGCTGCGGCGGCGCCACCGGCTCGCCGTTGCGGCGCGCGCCACCGCCCACGACCGCCTCGTAGAGGTCGCCGCGAGCCGGGTCGAAGACGACCCCCACGACCGCATGGCCGTCGACCACGAGGCCGATGCTGACGCAGAAGAAGGGCAAGCCGTGGGCGTAGTTGACCGTCCCGTCGAGGGGGTCCACGACCCACACCCGACCGACACCCTGGTCGGGGCTCGGGCCGGTGCCTCCGCCGCCGCGGTGCGCGCCCGACTCCTCGGCCAGCAAGCCGTCGCCGGGATACAGGGCCCGGATGCCGTCCAGGATGAGCGCTTCGGAGGCGTGGTCGGCCTCGGTGACCAGGTCGCGGGAGCCCTTGCGGGAGCCCTTGGGGCGCACCTGGGTGAGTCGGCCGTAGAGGTCCATCTGGAGCCGGCCGGCCGCGCGGGCGAGCCGCCTGGCCAGCCCGAGCTCCGCCCCGTACGCACCGGCGGCAGAAGGGCTCGACGACCTGGGCTCGGGGGATGGCACGGCGCCATCGTAGCGTCCGGCCCGGAGCGGCTTGTCGGGTCGGGATGAAGGCCGCAAGATGCGCGGGATGTCGTCGAAGCGGTGGACCCTCGTCGCGGCCGTGCTGGGCTCCGGCATCGTGTTCCTGGACTCCACGGTGGTCAACGTGGCCCTGCCCCAGATCGGCAGGGACCTGCCGCGGCTCTTCGTGGCGCAACTCGAAGGGCAGTCGTACGTCTACAACGCGTACCTGCTCTCGCTCAGCGCGCTCCTCATCCTGGCCGGCGGGCTGACCGACTACCTCGGCCGGCGGCGCATGTTCCTGATCGGCCTCGTCGGGTTCGGGGCGACCTCGGCCCTGTGCGGTCTCGCGCCGGACATGGAGTTGCTGATCCTCTTCCGCATCCTCCAGGGCGCGGCCGGCGCGCTGCTCGTGCCCGGCTCGCTGGCCCTCCTGACGGCCACCTTCTCCGGCGAGGAACAGGGTCGGGCGTTCGGCCTGTGGGCCGGCGCATCGGGCGCGACGACGCTCCTGGGGCCCGTCGTGGGCGGCCTGCTGGTGCAGACGATCTCCTGGCGGCTGGCCTTCTTCATCAACGTCCCGCTCGTCGCCATCGCCGCCTACGCCACGTGGCGCTTCGTGCTGGAGAGTCGCAACGAGCATGCCTCCGGCCGCTTCGACTGGCTCGGCGCGATCGACGTCGCCCTGGCCGTCGGCGGGCTGTCCTTCGGCCTCATCTACGGCGGCGAGCGTGACTGGGCCGACCCGCTGGCCTTCGTGTTCCTCGCCGTCGGCGTGGCCGCGCTGGTCGTCTTCCCCTTCCTGATGCGGCGCCGGCCGGATCCGCTGGTGCCCCTCGGACTGTTCCGCTCCCGCCACTTCACGGTGACCAACATCTCGACGTTCCTGATCTACGGCGCGCTGTACGTCTACTCCTACTACGTGGCCCTCTTCACCCAGGGCACGCTGGGCTACACGGCCGTCGCGGCGGGCCTGATCGGCCTGCCCGGTGGCCTGCTGCTGACCTTCTTCTCGCCCCGCTTCGGCACCCTCGCCGCGCGCCTCGGGCCGCGCCGCTTCATGGCCGCCGGGCCCGTGGTCATGGCCCTCGGCCTGCTGTGGCTGGCGCGGACGCCGGTCGACAGCGTCGCCTGGCGCATCCAGCCGGGCGACGTCGGGACGTGGCTGCCCTCGAGCGGCTACCTCATCGACCTGCTGCCGAGCGTCCTGCTGTTCGGCACCGGCATCACGATGCTCGTGGCGCCCCTCACGACGGCCCTCATGCGCTCCGTGCCGATGGCCAACGCGGGCCTGGCCTCGGCTATCAACAACGCCATCTCGCGGGTCGGGCCGCAGCTCGTGGGGGCCGTCATCTTCGTGGGCATCACCGCCCTCTTCTACGCCAGCCTGCAGACCCTCCTGCCGGGCACCGACATCGCGTCCCTGCGCCATACGATCGCCCCGCTCGACGTGCCGCCGCCTGGCACGCCGGCCGCCATCGTCGCCGCCGCGCACCAGGCGTCCACCGACGCGTTCCACCTGGCGATGCTCGTGTGCGCCGTCCTGCTCCTCGTCGGCGCGGCGGTCAACGCCATCGGCATCCGCGCCCTGGTGCCGTCAGCCGAGCCCGAGACGCCCTCCGGCAGCACCGTCGCCGGGTGAGCTCCCGACATGCCCAAGAGCAACGACTACCACTTCATCACCGTCTGGGATATCCCCGGCACCCGCGAGGAGGTCGCGGCCGTCCTTGGCGACGCGGCGGGCCTGGCCCGCTGGTGGCCGTCGGTCTACCTGGACGTGAAGGTCCGCGAGCCCGGCGCCCCCGACGGGGTCGGACGGGTGGTCGACCTCTACACCAAGGGCTTCATGCCCTACACCCTGCGCTGGTCCTTCACGGTCACCGAGGTCCACGGCGTGGAGGGCTTCAGCCTGGCGGCGAGCGGCGACTTCGTCGGCCGCGGGATGTGGACGCTGGAGCAGGTGGGGCCCATCTGCCGCACCACCTATGACTGGCGGATCCTGGCCGAGAAGGGGCTCCTGAAGAACCTGTCGTTCGTGATGAAGCCCATCTTCGGCGCCAACCACCGCTGGGCCATGACCCGCGGCGACGAGAGCCTGCGCCTGGAGCTGGCGCGACGCCGCGCCACCACCGACGCCGAGCGGGCCGCGGTCCCGGCGCCGCCCCGCGCCACGTTCCCGCACGGCCGCGAGGCGCGCCCGGGATCCTGAGCCGGGCTAGGTGCAGCGCACCGCCAGCCGGGTCAGGTCGTAGGGGAGCCCATCGGCCCCGGGTGGCAGGCTCCGTTGCTGGTAGGTGAGCGTCTGGCCGGGCTGCAGCGGGTCGGTCAGGAAGTCGATGTCATCCGGGGCGGGGACCCCGCCGCGTGAGACCCGGCACGTCGCCGCCGCGGTCTTCGAGCCATCGTTGTGGACCGTCACCGTCACGGCGATGCTGCCGTCCGGCTGGAGGATGGCCCCGCTCAATCCGCTCGTGAAGGGGCCCACGCCAGCCAGCGCGAGCCGGCCGAGCAGGGCCAGGCCGATGAACCCCACGATGACGCCGCCCAGGATCGTGGCGTGGAGCTGGGCCGTCCCGGGCGCGCCGATGTGGCCCGGGTTGTCCTCATCGCACAGGCCCACCCCGAGGGGCGTCGGCTTGCCGCAGCGCTGGCACGTCTGGTGCGGCACCTTCAGGAGTTCGAGCTGTTCGGGCGTCAGGCCGACCGTCATCGGGCTCAGCCTACCCCGAGACGCTCTCGGGCGGCGAGCACGGCGTCGAGCTGCTCCGGTCGGACGTAGCCGATGACGAGCTCCGATGCCCCGGCCTCCGCCCAGCGCGCCATCTCGCCCGGCAGGTCCGCGACCAGGGGCTGATCGCCGGCCGGACGGTGGCGGTCAAGCTCCACGTCCACCAGCACCGCCACGTCCTCCGGCCGGCGGCCCGCCGCCGCGAGCGCGTCCAGGAAGGCAGTCCGGTCGCGCGGCAGGCCCGCGGTGTCGGTCGCCCAGGCGTCACCGATCCGCGCCGCGAGGCGCGCCCCGGCGGTCGTCTCGCCGCCGATGATGAGGCGCGGCGCCGGCCTGGGCACGGGATGGGCTCGCGCCTCGGCGAGCTCGTAGTGCCGGCCCTGGAACGAGACCGGGCCGCCACTCCACAACAGCCGCAGGACCTGCACGGCCTCCTCGAGATGCTCGGCGCGCTCCGCCGGCGGCGGGAAGGGGATGCCCAGCATGGCGTGCTCGCGAGGGAAGCCGCCGATGCCGATGCCCATCTCCAGGCGGCCGCCGGCGACGTCCTGCACGGTCGCCGCCATGCGGGCCAGCACCGCCGGCTGGCGGTTCATGACGTTGGTGACGAAGCTGCCGAGGTGGATGCGCTCGGTCACGGCGGCCGTCGCGGCGAGCGTCGTCCAGCACTCCAGGACCGGGTCCGCTGGATCGCCGCGGCTCAGGAAGTGGTCCCAGCACCACACGGCGTCGAAACCCGCGGCCTCCAGGCGGCGGGCGGCGCCCAGCCACCACCCGGCGGTCACCCCGATCGCCGTCAGGTTGACACCGAGGCGCATCGGCGGTCCTCCGCTCAGACGGCGGCCCCGGCGGTCAGCGCCACCTCGATCATCCGGTCCGTCGCCGCCGCAAGGTCCTCGAGCGACATGTACGAGGCCTCCGAGGTGGTCTCCTCCGACAGCACGTCGCTGACGGTCAGCGCGCAGGCCGCCCGCACGTCGGCTCCCGTTGCCGCCGCCCGTGCCGCCAGGAAGAAGAGCGCGGCGGCTTCCATCTCGAAGCCCAGGATGCCGCGCGCGCGCCAGCGCGAGACGTAGTCCTCATCGGGGTTGTAGAAGACGTCCACGGTCGCGACCGGCCCGACGTGCGTGCGGATACCCCGCCGCCGCGCTTCATCGACCAGGGCTCGCGTGAGGTCGAAGTCGGCGGCCGGCGCGTACGGTTCGCCGTGGAGGTACGTCCGCGTGGCCCCATCGACCGGAGCCGCCGCGGTGGCGATGATCAGGTCCCCGGTCCGGATGCCCCGGCCGATGCCGCCGGTCGTGCCCACGCGCACGAGGCGGGTGGCGCCAAGTCGAAGCAGCTCCTCCACGACGATCGACATGCTTGGCGTGCCCATGCCGGTCGTCTGGACGCTCACCGGGTGGCCCTGGTACGTGCCGGTGTAGCCATACATGGCGCGGTGGTCGGTCACCCGGCGCGACGCCTCCAGGCCGCCGTCGAAACGCTCGGCGATGCGCGTCGCACGGTTCGGGTCGCCGGGCAGGAGGACGAGCGGGGCGTAGTCGCCGGGTTCGGCGCGGAGGTGGATCTGCGGCATGGGCAAAGTCTAGCGACGGGACGGGGCAGGAGGTCGAGTCGATCGCCGCGACCGTGGCGCGGAGGCCCACCGCGCCGTGAACAGGCCCACCGCGCCGCGGAGGCCCACCGCGCTGTGAACATCAAAGGTTGCCAACGACGACGGACCGGCTTCTCGATCGCCGGTTCGAACCTCTGATGCACGAGCCAGCGGCGGAACCTCCCGTTTCGGCCTCCTCGGGACCGCACGGCCGTCGTTAGCAACCTCTTGTGCACACTCGGGCCGCTCGTGGCGGGCGACGGCTGCCGAGCCGCTCGTGGCGAGCGACGGCTGCCGCGCGGCCTCGCCTGCCGCCGTGACGACGTGGGCGTGTGCCGTTGCGCTCGGGAGCGGCCTCCGGTAGGGTCCCCGGATGAGTCTTCAGGCCCCCGATGCCGGCACCGCGGCGCCCGCCACGAGGCGCGGCGGCGCGACGGTCACCTTCGAGCATGTGACCAAGCGCTACGACCCGGGCGTCAAGGGGCCCGGGGCGGTCAACGACCTGTCGTTCAGCGTCCCGGCCGGCCGGATCTGCGTGCTCGTCGGGCCGTCGGGCTGCGGCAAGACGACGAGCCTCAAGATGGTCAACCGGCTCATCGAGCCGACGAGCGGGCGGATCCTCATCGACGGCGTGGATGCCGCCACCCGCGACGTGACCGAACTCCGGCGCGGCATCGGGTACGTCATCCAGCAGGTGGGCCTGTTCCCGCACCAGACGATCGGCGAGAACGTTTCGGTGGTGCCGCGGCTGCTGGGTTGGCCCCTGGCGCAGCGGTACGACCGGGCGGAGGAGCTGCTCGCGCTGGTCGGTCTCGATCCGGCTCGCTACCGCGACCGCTACCCGAGCCAGCTGTCCGGCGGCGAACGGCAGCGGGTCGGGGTCGCCCGGGCCCTGGCCGCCGACCCGCCGGTGATGCTGATGGACGAGCCCTTCGGGGCGGTCGACCCCATCGTCCGTGAACGGCTGCAGAACGAGTTCCTGCGCCTCCAGCAGGACCTGGCCAAGACGATCCTCTTCGTGACCCACGACATCGACGAGGCCATCAAGATGGGCGACCTGGTGGCGGTCATGCAGGCCGGCGGGGTTCTGGCCCAGTTCGCGCCGCCCGAGGAGCTGCTGGCCCAGCCGGTTTCGGACTTCGTGGCCCGCTTCGTGGGTGCCGACCGGGGCCTGAAGCGCCTCTCGCTGATGCGCGTGCGCGACCTTCCGCCGCACGCGGCGGTCACCGCCCGGCCAGGCGACGACGCCGCCGATGCGCGCCGGCGCATCCTCGCCGACCCCTTCCCCTACCTCCTGCTGGTCGACCCGCTGGGCTCCCCCATCGGCTGGCTGGACCAGCGCGCGATCCCCACGAGCGGCACGCTCGCCGCCGACGACTCCCGCTCGATGTCGCCGTTGTTCGGCCCCGAGACGACGCTCAAGGACGCCCTCTCGATGCTCCTCGACAACGAGGTGCAGGCCGGCATCCAGGTCGACCGGGCCGGGCGGGCCATCGGCCTCGTCACGGCCGAGGACATCGCGGCGGCCGCCCGGCGGGACAGCGGCACGACCTGATGCTGGATTGGGGCTGGCTGGCCTCGCATGTGGGCGCCTTCGCCGACCGCACCGTGCAGCATGTGTACCTCGCGGCGATCGCCCTGCTCGTCGGGTTCGCCATCGCTTTCGCCCTGGCCCTGTGGGCGGTCCGCCGGCCGCGAGCGTACCCGCCGATCAACGGCGTGGCCGGCATCACCTACACGCTGCCCAGCCTCGTGTTGTTCGCCGCCCTCATCCCCATCACCGGCATCACGCTCGTGACCGCTGAGGTGCCACTGGTCCTCTACACCCAGGTCATCCTCATCCGCAACATCGTGGCCGGCTTCCAGGCCGTGCCCCAGGATGTGCTGGAGGCCGCCGACGGGATGGGCTACGAGCGCGACCAGCGGTTGCGGCGCGTGGAACTACCCCTGGCCGTGCCCCTCATCGTCGCGGGGCTGCGCATCGCCAGCGTCTCGACCATCGGCCTCGTCACGATCACGGGTACCCTGGGCGATCGCTTCGGCGGCCTGGGCTTCTTCATCTTCGAGGGCTACCAGCGCTCCTTCGCGACGGAGATCCTGGCCGGCGCCACTCTGTCGATCGTGCTGGCGCTGGTCGTGGACTCGCTGCTCATCGCCGTGCAGCGCCGCCTGACGCCGTGGACCCGGCCGCCGACGCTTGCCATGAGCGTGCGGGTCATGGAGAGCGGTGCGCCATGAACATCGTCTCGTTGACCGTGGCGTGGCTCACCGACCCGGTCAACTGGAACGGGCCCGACGGGATCCCCACGCGCTTGCTCGAGCACGTCGAGATCTCGGCCGTGACCCTCGCCATCGCGCTGATCCTCGCCCTGCCGCTCGGGCTGTGGATCGGGCACACCGATCGGGGCGCCCGCCTGGCCGTGGCGGCGGCCAACTTCGGGCGAGCGGTCCCCACGCTGGCGGTGATGGGCATCGTGGCCCCGTTCACGACCCTCATCGACCCTGGCCTGGGCTTCATCGTCTACCCGACGGTCGTGGCGATGGTGCTGCTGGCCGTGCCCCCGATCATGGTCAACGCCTACGCGGGCATCCACGACGTGGATCGGGACCTGGTGGAGGCCGCCCGGGGGATCGGTTATCACGAGAGCCAGATCCTGCTGGGGGTGGAGCTGCCGGTCTCCCTGCCGGTCGTGTCGGGAGGGATCCGCTCCGCGTCGGTGCAGGTCATCGCCACGGCGACCCTTGGCGCGCTCTTCGGCTTCGGCGGGCTCGGCCGGTACCTTGTCGATGGGATCGCGCAGCAGGACACGGGCCAGACATGGGGAGGCGTCGTTCTCGTGGCGCTCCTCGTCCTGACCAGCGAGGCCCTCTTCGCGTTGCTCCAGCGTCGCCTGATCTCGCGTGGTCTGCGCCTCCAGGTGGTGCCGGCCGCCGCCGCGCAGTAACGCGGACGCCCAGGGTCGTTCGCGGACCGGACTGGTTGTTGGATATCCCGTGAACGCCCTCCTAAGTGCCCACATCGGCCTCGCCGTTGTCGGTGCGGGCACGGCCATATCTAGCCGGTGACTGAGCGACAACCGCGCGGCTCATCCGGGCGCTTATCAGTCCGCTGCTGAGTAGGCAACAACGGACGCTGGCACAACGGCGGGGCGGCGGGGAAGTCGTGCGTTAGATCCGATCGCGGCCGGTCTGCGTACAGAGCGACGCGGGCCTCTTGTGCCGTGTCCGCACGCCCTTGCCCGCGCTTTGGACGCGTCCGCGGGGGACGGCTATAGTCGGCCGACCTTTCAGCCGATCAGCCCGAACGGCAAGGGAGTAGAAGGAGACGACCCAATGCGGCTTTCCCGCACGCTCGCCCTCGGGGCGTCGATGCTGGTGCTGTTCAGCGCCTGCTCGACGGGTGGGGGCAGCAGTACACCCACGGCCGCGGCGCCAACAGCGACGCCGGCCACCGCGTCGAGTACCCCAGCCTCGACGCCGACCGCCGCGCCGCCGACGATCAAGATCGGCTCGGCGGGCTTCTATGAGGCCAAGATCATGGCCGAGATCTACGCCCAGGCCCTGGAGGCCCACGGCTACACGGTCGACCGGGCCGGCATCGGCCTCGGCGCCCGAGCCGTGACCAACCCGGCCCTCGAGTCGGGGCAGATCGACCTGGAACCCGAGTACATCGGCAGCGACCTGGCCTCGTACGAGCCGGGCAAGCAGACCGGCGACCCGATGGCCAACATGACCGAGCTGCAGAACGTGCTGACCACCAAGGGCGGCGGTATCACTGTGCTGCCGTTCTCGCCGGCAGTGGACACCAACGCCTTCGTGGTGCGCCAGGACACGGCCACGAGCCTCAACCTCGCCAAGATGAGCGACACCACCGCCGTGCAGGACCAGCTCAAGTGGGGCCTGGCGACCGACTGCAAGACGAACCCCGTGTGCGCCGCCGCGCTCAAGACCGCATACGGCCTCGACCCCAAGAACGTGACGTACCTGTCGGCCTGTGACACGCCGATGGCCCAGGCCCTGCTGGCCAAGACCATCGACGTGGGCGAGCTCTGCTCGACCCAGCCCGACATCGCCCAGAATGGGTGGGTCGTCCTCCAGGACGACAAGGCCACCCAGCCGGCGGACAACATCTCGCCGCTGGTCCGCAACGACTACCTGGCCAAGCTCGGCGACAAGGCCGGCTTCGAGGCGATCCTCAACGCCGTCTCGGCCAAGATGGACACCGCGACGCTGACCAAGCTGAACGCCGATTTCACCGTCCAGAAGCAGGACATCGCCACGATCGCCAAGGGGTGGCTGTCCCAGGTGGGCCTCGTCCCCTGAGCGCCCGCGTCCCATGACTCCGGAGGCGGCCGTCCCCCATGGGGCGGCCGCCTCTTCGATTCCGTCGTTCCCATCTCCGCCCTAGCGAGGAATGTCATGGACCGCACGCCCCTCACCGAGTACCTGGAACTGGCCGATTGGCGCCGCCAGGTCGCGGCGACGTGGGACGCCTGGCGGCGCGGATGCGCGACCGACCCCGCGGCCGCCACCCCCTCGTACCGCGCCGGCAAGGACGTGCTCTTCCGCGAGCACCCGCAATCGCCGCTGCTCCCCGAGCGGCGGGCCTCCTTCACCGGCCTGCCCTATTGGCCATATGAGCCGGCCTGGCGGATGGCGGTCCGCCTGGAGCCGTTCGCTACGCCGGCGGTCGGGCCCCATGACGAGCCGGCGGCACCCATCGGCCAGGCGCCGGCGGCCGCGAGCCCCTTCGGCGGGCTGGCCCTGCCCAACTCCGGCTCGGCCAACCCGACGTTCCGGCGCATCGGCCGGGTGAGCCTCTCGGGGCCACTGGCCGGGCAGCAGCTGGCCGTCTTCTGGCTTGAGGGCTACGGCGGCGGCCTGTTCGTGCCGTTCCGCGACGCCACGTCGGGCAGCGAGACCTACGGCGCCGGACGCTACCTCCTGGACACGATCAAGGGCGCCGACCACGGCAGTGACGCGGCGACCGGCGAGCTGGTGCTGGACTTCAACATGGCGTACCACCCCTCGTGCGCCTACGACCCGCGCTGGAGCTGCCCCCTCGCGCCGCCGGAGAACCGTCTCGGCGTACCCGTCCGCGTGGGGGAGCGCCTCGCCTGACGCTGCACCGCGGTCGTCGCCTTGACTCACCTCCAGCCCATCCCGACTTGGTCCGTTGTCGTCTACGCGGCGGTGGACTGGTAAGCGCCCGTATCCGCGCGGTGGTTGTCAGACAGTCTGCAGCCGGGCAGGCCGTGCCCAGGCCGACAACGGAGACCGCCACGGGGCGCATACGAGTCCCGGTGGACTGTCCAACAACGTGATGCGGGCCCGTTGCGGGGCCCGGCCAGAACGAACGTACCGCCGCCGGGCGTACTGCTGACACGACGCGCCGCGGCCCGAGCGTGGGCCATGATGGCTGCCCGACGGCGCACGATCCGGGACCGGGGCCGTGTGGGGCCGTCGAGGGGGACTGCGTGCGCTTCATCAATCGGACGGGTCGAACCGAAGAACGGCTCCTGTGGTCACGCGACGAACGCTTCGTCGCGCGCGTCGCCGCGGGCGCGCCCGGCGCAACCCACCTGGTGCTTGCGTCCGGCGCGGTCATCATCGGCTCGGGTGAGGCGATGACCGACGCCGTCGTCGCCGCGATGGCCGGACCGACCGACTACGGCCTGATCGCCCTCGACATGCAGCTGCCGCCGGTGGAGCGCTACCTGACCGGCCTCGCTGACGCCGTGCAGCAATCCGGCATCGCCGATCGTGTCGGCATGCTCACCTCGCCCGTCACCGCCTACCACAAGGTCATGGACGCGTTCCTCGCGCTGGGCCGGCGCGATGCCATCAGCATCGTGTACCAGCCGCTGGTCTCGCTGGAGACGATGATCGCGATCGGCTACGAGACGCTCTGCCGGCCTTCCGCGGCCGCCGGCTCGATCGACGAAGTCGTCCGCGCCGCCGTGGAGACGGACCGCACGGCGGAGCTCGACCGCCTGATCTTCGAACGGGTCCTGAGCCGAACCGCACGCCTGCCGGAGATCCCCACCCACATCACGATCAACCTGCTGCCCGCCAGCCTGGCCGATCCGTGGTTCGAGCCCGCCGCGCTCGCGGCACGCTGCCGCGCCACCGGCATCCACCCGCGCCACATCACGCTCGAGTGCACCGAGCAGCAGGCGGCCCCCGACCTGGCGGCACTCGTGCGGCGCGTACGCCAATTGCGCGCCCGAGGGTTCGGCTTCGCCGTCGACGATGCCGGCGCCGGCTATGCGTCATTCAGCCTCATCGCGGCCCTCAAGCCATCGCTCATCAAGATCGACCGTGACATCGTGCGCGGCATCGCCCGCCAGACCTCCAAGCAGGCCCTCGTGGAAGCGTTCGTGGGCTTCGCCCGGCGCATCGGGGCGGACCTCGCCGGCGAGGGCATCGAACGCGTGGCCGACCTGGAGATGCTGCGCAGCCTGGGCGTGACCTACGGGCAGGGCTGGATGCTGGGACGACCGGCGACCTCGCCGCAGCCCGCCCGCCACGTGCCGGGCCACCCCACCCCCGCTGCGGCCGCGCGAGCCGCCGGTCGGAGTCGCGCCGCCGCCGCGAGGCGGACCTCGGTGGGCGCCGGCTGACCGACAAGGTCGGCCACCCGGGCCTGATCGCACGGGGCCGGCCGTCAGGGGGGCGGCAGGCGGTCCGCCGGTAACTTCAGGAGCATGACCCGCAGCGTGTCCGTGCCACCGGCGCGCACGAAACCGGCCTCTTCGTAGATGTGGGCGGCGACCGGGTTCAGGAGGTGGACGGACAGGCTGAGTGCTCGCACGCCGTGGGCCGACGCATCATCGATGAGCGCCATCAGGAGCCGCTGGCCCACACCCTCTCCCCGATGCTCCGCCTGGACGGCGATCATGATCTCCGGCACGTCCTCCGCCACGAAGCCATACCCCGGTTCCGACGCCGCGAGCAGGCGGCACCACGCCGCGCCGATCGGACCCGACGCGTCCTCGGCGATCACGCCAAGGTCCCCGGCGCGACCCCACGAGCGCAGGTACCTCGCGCAATGGGGGTCGGCAAGCGCCTCATCTGCCGTCGGCTTAGGGTCGGTCCACGGGGGGTACGCAGCTTCAACGAGCATCACGGCCATGAACGCCACATCCCTGGCTTCGGCCGGGCGGACGTTCACGGCGCCGGACTCCGGTCGACCTTATGGACCACGGAGGTGGTGCGCGTCATCGCGCTGGAACGATACGCCGGGCAGCCCGCGAATCGTGCGGAGAGCTGGTACGTCGCCGGGTCACGGCTTTGACCACCCGCGCCCGCCGTTTGCATGTAGCGGCGACAACGACGGAGCAAGTGACCGAAACGGCCTCCTGGGACGGCTTCCGTCGTCGCTCCTTGCATGCGACGCACGGAACGACGGCCGACGAACAGTTCCTCCGTCGCTGTCGCCGCTGGATGCAACGCGCCCCGGCGGATCGGGGCTTGACCAGGCGAGCCGCCGGCCGCGACCGCATGGGCCGCGCGCGCTACCATCGGCGGGCAGTCACACGAACGTGGAGATGAGTTGCCCGACCCCATCCCGCTCCCCCCGGCCGCAAGGCGCTTCCTGGAAGTCACCGGCCGGTACGCCGTGGTCGCCACGCTGGGTGCCGATGGATCGGCTCACCAGGCGGTCATCTGGTACGGCCTCGACGAGCGGGGCCTGGTCGTCAACTCGCGCGTCGGCCGGCGCTGGCCGACGGACATGCTGCGCGACCCCCGCGTCTCGCTGACCGTCGACGCCTCGGACGCGGTCAGCGGCCGCGAGGCCTACGTGACGATCCAGGCGCATGCGGTCCCCGTCGCCACCGGCGCGGAGGCGATGGCCGACATCCAGATGCTCGGTCGCCGTTACGGCCAGCCGAATGACGTGTGGCAGGGTCAGGAGCGCATCACGTTCCGGCTGGAGCCCCTGGCCGTCCACGTCTACGGGGAAGCAGCAGACTGATGGCCAGACCGCGGATCGGCTACGCGGCCATGCTGGAGCAGTTCGCCCCGCAGGAGCTGCTGGGCTTCTGCCAGGCGGCCGAGGCGGCCGGCTTCGACGGCATCATGGCCGCCGACCACGTCCAGCCGTGGGTGCCCCAGCAGGGCAACGCCGCCTTCGTCTGGTCGTTCATGACCGCCGCCGCCGAACGCACCAAGGGGGACGTGGGGCCGGGCGTGACGTGCCCCAGCTTCCGCCAGCACCCGGCCATCGTGGCCCAGGCCGCGGCCACCATGGCCGCCATGTACCCCGACCGGTTCTGGCTGGGGCTGGGCTCGGGTGAGGCGCTCAACGAGCACGTCGTCGGTGGCTACTGGCCGGAGGCTCCCGAGCGGATCGCCCGCATGTTCGAGGCCATCGAGATCATGCGCAAGCTGTTCAGCGGCAAGGACGTCAAGCACAAGGGCGAGTTCTACCGCATGGAGACGATGCGCCTGTGGACGATGCCGGCCACGCCGCCGCCTATCTACGTGGCGACGGCCGGGCCCATCACGGCCAGGAAGACGGGCGCGCTGTGCGACGGCCTGATCACGGTCGGGGCGCCGGAAGAGAAGATCGAGATGATCTTCGAGAAGTGCCGCGAAGGCTGCCGCGAGGCAGGCAACGATCCAACGAAGTTCCAGTTCGTCCTGCAACTCCACCTCTCGTGGGCCGAGACCGATGAGGCCGCCATGCAGAACGCCCTCGTGGAGTGGCCCAACGGCGGCATGAAGTTCCCCAAGCAGGACATCCGCTCGCCCCACGACTTCGCCCAGATGGCCAAGATCGTGCGGCCCGAAGACTTCGACGGCCGCATGCTGATCAGCAGCGATCTGGAGGCCCATCGGCGGGAGATCCAGCGCTTCCTGGACATGGGCTTCCACAAGATCTACCTGCACAACGTGGGCCGCAACCAGGCCGAGTGGGCGGCGACCTTCGGGCGGGAGGTCCTGCCCGCCCTGCACGCCTGACCGGCGCGACGCCGGTCGCCCGACGCGTGCCGATCGTCGCCCTGGCCGGCGGGGTCGGCGGGGCCAAGCTGGCCCACGGCCTGCAGCAGGTGCTGCCGCCCGGTGACCTGACGGTCATCGTCAACACGGGCGACGACCTGGAGCTGCACGGGCTGGCGGTGATGCCCGACCACGACACCGTCGTCTACACCTTGGCCGGCCTGGCCGATCCGGTCCAGGGCTGGGGGCTCGCCGGGGAGACCTATGCCGCGGCGGCGATGCTGGAGCGCTACGGCCAGCCGACGTGGTTCCGGCTGGGCGACCGTGACCTGGCGACCCACGTGGTGCGGACCGCGCGACTGCGGGCCGGTGAGCGCCTGACGACCGTCTGCCTGGCGCTCCAGGCGGCCCTCGGCCTGGCCGGACCCGTCCTGCCCATGAGCGACGACCCGGTGCGCACGCGCGTCAGGACCGACGAGGGCTGGCTCGACTTCCAGGACTACTTCGTGCGCCTCCACCAGGCCCCGGAGGTCCGCGAGGTGCGCTTCGACGGCGCGGCAGCCGCCAGCGCCTCGCCCGAAGTCATCGCCGCGCTCGGGGCGGCGGAGGCGATCGTCATCGCCCCCTCCAATCCCATCGTCTCGATCGAGCCGATCCTCGCCGTGCCGGGGATGCGGGCCGCCATCGAGCGCGCGCGCCAGCGCGGCGTGGCGGTCGTGGCCGTCTCCCCGATCGTCGGCGGGCGTGCCCTCAAGGGGCCGGCCGACCGCATGCTGCGGTCCCTTGGGTCGGAGGCCAGCGCACTCGGTGTCGCCCAGCGGTACGTCGGACTGGTCGACGGCTTCGTCATCGACGACGCGGACCGCGAACTTGGCCCGGCCATCGCCGCGCTGGGCCCGCGCGTCCTGGTGACCGACACCGTCATGGTCGACGACGCCGTTCGCGCGCGGCTCGCAACGGCCACGCTGGGTCTGGCCCTCGGCCGTTGACGGCAGGGCCGTACCATGACGGGGTGGCCGCGTCGCCCCGTCAGTCCCACCCGGCGTCCGGCTCCCCGCGCGCCGACCTCGCCAGCCTGCACGTCGTCGTGCCGGTCCGCACCCTGGCCGGCGGTAAGGCACGCCTCGGCGAGGCGATCGATGCGGAGGAGCGGCAGGGCCTGATCGCCGGCATGCTCCGCGACGAGCTCGCCGTCCTTGGCGCGTGGGGTCTTGCGACGGCCATCCATGTGGTGAGCCCGGATCCCGAGGTGGCGCCGCTGGCCATGGCGGCCGGGGCGCAGACGGTCGCCCAGCTGAGCGACGGCCTGAACGAGGCGATCCGCGACGCGCGCGCGGCCGCCATACGTGCCGGCGCCACGGCCATCCTGATCCTGCCGGCGGACCTGCCGATGCTCGACGTGCCCGCCCTCGACCGCCTGCTCGACGCCGCCGATGCGGCCATGGCGGCCGGCACCGGCGCTCCGCTGGTCGTGGTCGCCGCGGCCGATGCCCGCGACGGCACCAACGCGCTGCTGCTCAGCCCGCCCGGCATCATCGAGCCGCATTTCGGCCCCGGCAGCCTGGAGGCGCACCTGCGCGCCGCGCGCGACGCCGGCGCGACCGTCCAGCTCGTGGTGGACCCCGTGGTGGGTTTCGACCTCGACACGCCGGCCGACCTGGAGCGCCTGGAGCCGGCCCGGCTGGCCGAGCTCGAGGCCCTTGGCGCGGCCGTGGTGACCCCCGCCTGAGCGCCTCCGTCCCGGCCGTGCACCGCCTGCTCGCGGTCGCGCTCCCCGAGCTGCCCGAGATCCGGCAGGGCGACGACCTGGCGGCCCTCATCGCGGCCGCGTGGGGCGGGCTGGCGCGCGCCGAGCCAGACCTCGCACCGCGGGCCGGTGACGTGCTCGTGGTGACTCAGAAGATCGTCTCCAAGGCGGAAGGGGCCGTCGTCGACCTGCGCACGGTGACGCCGCGACCAGCGGCGGTCGAGTTCGGTGAGCGATGGGACCGTGATCCGCGGCAGGTGGAGGTCGTCCTGCGCGAGGCGACCGACGTCGTGCGCATGGAGCGCGGCGTCCTGATCACGCGCACCCGGCACGGCTTCGTGTGTGCCAACGGGGGCGTCGACGCCTCCAACGTCGCGCCCGACACGGTGACGCTCCTGCCGGCGGATCCCGACACATCCGCCCGCGACCTGCGCGACCGCGTGAGCGCCCTCATGGGGCTCCGGCCCGAAGCGGCGCCGGCCGTCCTCATCAGCGACTCGTTCGGGCGACCGTGGCGGTGGGGCATCGTGGACGTCGCCCTCGGCGTCGCCGGCTTCGGGCCCCTCGACGACCAGCGTGGCCGGCCCGACACGTCCGGCCGGATCATGCGCTCGACGGTCGTGGCGGTGGCCGACGAGATCGCCTCCGCCGCCGAGCTTGCCTCGGGCAAGACCAGCGGCCGGCCCGTCGTGCTCGTGCGCGGCGTGGTGCTGCCGGCCGGCGACGGCTCGATCGCCGGCGACGTCCTGATGGATCGCGCCAGCGACCTCTTCCCCTGATCTGGCGGGCTGTGCCGAGCCGGTCCCGCGGCCGACTTCGGGTACGCTCCGCCCGATGAAGATCGGCCTGCAGATCGACTCCTTCTCCTGGCCCGGCGGGGGCGAGGCCATCGGCCCCACGTTCGCCGACGTCGTGCGGACCGCCGACGAGGTCGGCTTCGACTCCATCTGGGTGATGGACCACTTCTTCCAGATCCGCGGTGTCGGCCGGCCTGAAGAGCCGATGCTCGAGGGCATGACCGCGATGGGCTTCGCGGCGGCGATCACGAAGCGAGCGGCCCTGGGCCTGATGGTCGGCGGCATCCACTACCGCGAGCCGGCGCTGTGGGTCAAGGCCGTGACGACGCTCGACGTGCTGTCCGGCGGGCGCGCCTGGTTCGGCATCGGGGCGGGCTGGAACGAGGAGGAATCGCGCGGGCTGGGCTTCCCCTTCGCGCCGCTCAAGGAGCGCTTCGAGTGGCTGGAGGACACGCTCCGGTTCGCGCAGGCCATGTGGGAGGGCCCGCGCGGCTCGGAGGTGCCGTTCCAGGGCACGCACCTGGTGGCGGGCCGACCACTCAACAGCCCGCAGGCCCTCAGCCGGCCGCATCCACCGATCATCATCGGCGGCGGCGGCGAGCGGAAGACGCTGCGCCTGGTGGCCCAGTACGCCGACGCGTGCAACATCTTCGGCGGGCCCGACAACATCCGTCACAAGCTGGCCGTGCTGCGCGAGCACTGCGACATCGTGGGCCGCGACTACGCCTCGATCGAGAAGACCAACCTGAGCGGCTTCGACATCGCCGCGACCGACGGCCCGGGGCACCTCACGCCGGCCCAGCTCGTCGAGCGCATGGGCACCTGGGCCGACGCCGGCTCGCAGCACAGCATCTTCAGCCTCGACGGCGTCAACGACCTGGCCAAGCTGGAGCTCATCGGGCGCGACGTGATCCCCCACATCCGCGACCTCGGCTCGCCAAGCCCGATCCCGTGAGATACTCCCCCAGAGTATCCACGCGTGATACGATCGCCGCATGACGGGACCATTCAAGGGGCTGCCAGGGATCAGCATCATCGATGACGGCGCCGGGGCAGCGACGGCGGCCAGCGTCCGCCGACCGGCGTCCCCGGACGCCACGGACGCCGCCGGCGGGGAGCCGGTGGAGGCCAAGGTGGTCATCGTCGGGTCGGGGCCGGCGGGCCTGACCGCAGCCATCTACGCCGCCCGCGCCAACCTGGAGCCGGTCGTCCTGGCGGGCTACGTTCCCGGCGGCCAGCTGATGATCACCAGCGACGTGGAGAACTACCCGGGTTTCCCCGACGGCATCCAGGGCCCCGAGCTGATGGGCCTGTTCCGCCAGCAGGCCGAGCGGTTCGGGTCACGCATCGTCGACGTCGACGTGGATCGCGTGGACCTGTCCGCGCGTCCCTTCCGGCTGTGGGCGGCCGGCGTGGAGTACCGGGCCCAGGCCCTCATCGTGGCCAGTGGTGCCTCTGCGCTGTGGCTTGGCCTGGAGTCCGAGACGCGCCTGAGGGGCAAGGGTGTGAGCGCCTGCGCGACGTGCGACGGCTTCTTCTTCCGGGGCAAGAAGGTGGCGGTCGTGGGCGGCGGCGACACGGCCCTGGAGGAGGCCACGTTCCTCACCCGTTTCGCCAGCGAGGTCGTGCTCATCCACCGCCGCGGGGACTTCCGCGCCAGCAAGATCATGCGCGACCGCGCGCTCGCCCATCCCCAGATCAGCGTGCGCTGGCACAGTGCGATCGAGGCGGTCAAGGGTGACCAGGTCGTCACCGGCCTGACCCTGCGCGACACGCGCACCGGGGAGCTGGCAGAAGAGCCCATCGACGGGCTCTTCGTGGCCATCGGCTATCGCCCCAACACGGAGGTCTTCCGCGACTGGCTGGAGGTCGACGAGCGGGGCTACCTGGTCGTGCACGACGAGACCGGCTCGCGCATCGAGGGCGTCTTCATCGCCGGTGACGTGCACGACCATCGCTACAGGCAGGCCGTGACCGCGGCCGGCGATGGCTGCCGCGCCGCCATCGACGCGGAACGCTGGCTGGAGACGGTCGAGCCCATGACGCCCGCCGCCCCGACGACGTCGGTCCCGGCGCCGTCGGCCGCCTGACGGGCCGGGGGCGCGCCACGCACGTCGCTGGTGCCCCTGGTCGGCTCGCCGTCCTGCCTCGCCTGGGCCTGGGCCCGTCCACCGCAGAGGTCCTGAACCACTTCATCGACGACGCCCTGCCTGCGTCCGGTGCCGTGGTCCTCGATGCCGGCTGCGGGCGCGTCAGCGCCCTGACCGCCTTCCGTCCCCGCATCGCACGGCTGGTGGGGGTGGATATCCACACCCCCGAACCGCCGCTGCCGTGGCTCGACGAGTTCTGCGTCGCCGACCTCTGCACGATGCCCGACGCCTTTCCCGCCGCCAGCTTCGACGTCGTCCTGTCGTCGTTCACCCTGGAGCACTTCGCCGACCCGGATGCCGCCATGCGCCACATCCACGGCTGGTTGCGGCCGGGCGGCACGCTGATCGTGACGACCGTCAACCGGCGCCATCCGCTGGTCAACGCCTACCTGTCCCTGCCGCCGGCGGTGGTACGCCCGCTCCAGCGCACGGTCAAGGCAACGGCCGCCGATGCCCACCCGCTCGTCGGGGCGTGCAACAGCCCGCGGCGCGTCCGCGAGGCACTCTCCGAGGCCGGCTTCGTGGCCATCCAGGTCCGCACCACGGCGCACCTGGCGCGCGCATGGCAGCGCCGGCTGCCAGCCTTCGGCCTGGGCCTGCTCGGCGACGTCGCCGCCCAACGGTTCCCCGAGCGGCGCTCGACGATCGTGGCCCGCGCGCGGGTCGCCCCCCTCGAGGAATAGCCGCTCCAGCGCCACGCGCGGGCGGCCGTTCCCGTCGATAATCCCCCGGTGCAGCCGACGGTCGAACCGCGCGGCCCTCGACCGACGAGCGGCGCGAACCACGTGACCCAGTTCCTGCCGGCTCTGCCCGGCCTGGCCGACGTGCGCGTGCGGCTGTTCCTGACCAGCGGCACCCTGCTCTTCGTCGAGCTGCTCCTCATCCGCTGGATCCCGTCGGAAGTCATCTACATCGGCTTCTTCTCCAACTTCGTGCTGATGGGCAGCTTCCTGGGCATCGGCCTCGGCATCATCGCCGGCCGCAACGGCCGCCGGCTGCCGCTCTCGCCGTTCGCCCTGCTGCTGTTCGGTGTGGTGCTGCTCATCTACCAGGCCCAGCTGAACGTGCAGGTCAAGTCGCCTGACGAGCTGTTCTTCGGGCTCGCCGAGAGCACCTCGGCGAACATCAACTTCCTCGTCCTGCCCTTCGTGTTCCTCCTCGTGACGGGCCTGATGGCGGCCCTCGCCCTGCCCCTGGGGCCGCTGCTGAAGAGCCTCCCGCCGCTGCGCGCCTATGCCACTGACATCCTGGGGTCGATGGCCGGCATCGTGGCCTTCACCGCCCTCTCGGCGGCTGGCACGAACCCGCTCGTCTGGTTCGGCGTGGTGGCCATCCTGCTGCTCCTCCTGGCCCTCGGCACGGGCGTCTCGGCCTGGGGCCTGGTGAGTGCCGCGGCCATGGTCGCCACGCTCTGGATCGTCATGGCCAACGTGGCCGGCGGGGACATCTGGTCGCCGTACTACCGCATCACGACGTACATCGACCAGAACAACGTGATGGAAGTCAACGTCAACGGCATCCCCCACCAGGCGCTCCACCCGGTGAACGGGCCGCAGGAACCGTTCTACACGCAGGTCTACAAGTGGTTCCCCGGCAAGACGTACCAGAACGTGCTGGTCGTGGGGGCCGGCAGCGGCACCGACGTGGCGATCGCGCTGGCCCATGGCGCGGGCCACGTCGACGCCGTGGAGATCGACCCGGCCATCCTCCAGATCGGTGTGGACAACCACCCCGACCATCCGTACCAGGATCCGCGGGTCACGCAGATCAACAACGACGGCCGCGCCTACCTGCGCACGACCGACAAGAAGTACGACCTGGTCATCTTCGCCCTGCCCGACTCGCTGACCCTGGTGAGCAGCACCGCCAACGTGCGCCTGGAGTCGTTCCTCTTCACCCAGCAGGCCTTCCAGAGCGTGCGTGACCACCTGGCCCCGGACGGCGTCTTCGTGCTCTACAACTACTACCGCCAGACCTGGCTGGTGGCCAAGCTCGACGCGATGCTGACCACGGCCTTCGGGACGACGCCGCTGCTCCACACATACTCGGGCGTCCAGGCCGCGCTGGCCGACGGTCCCGCGGTGGCGGCCCTCGCGGGCGGCCCGCCGCCCGGCGACACGGTCTCGGCGGTGCCTGCCGCGGGTGATCCGGCCCCCACGCCGGCGACCGACGACTGGCCGTTCCTCTACCTGCGCACCCCGTTCATCGAGCCCTACTACCTTGGCGCGCTGGGCTTCGTCTTCGTGCTGGCGCTCCTCACGGTGGGCTTCGCCGCCCGACAGACCGGCACGACCATCCGCCGCTTCAGCCCGCACTTCTTCGCCCTCGGCGCGGCCTTCCTGCTGCTCGAGACGCGCAGCCTGGTGAGCTTCAGCCTGCTGTTCGGCACGACGTGGCTGGTCAACGCGCTGGCCTTCTTCGCCATCCTCTGCAGCGTCCTGCTGGCGATCCTCATCAACGCCCGCTGGCACCTGCGGCGGCCGGGCCTGCTCTACGCCGCCCTGTTCGCGGCGCTGGCGGTCGCCTTCCTCATCCCGCCCGAGTCGCTCCTGCTGGACCCGCTCTGGCTGCGCTACCTGCTCGCGGCGGCCGTCGCCTTCGCCCCGGTCTTCTTCGCCAACCTGGTGTTCACCTATTCGTTCCGCGACATCGCCACGGCCGACATGGCCTTCGCCAGCAATCTCCTCGGAGCGATGGTCGGCGGGGCCATGGAGTACATCGCCCTGATCACCGGCTACCGGGTGCTGCTGCTGTTCGTGGCGGCGCTGTACGGCCTGGCCTGGCTCTTCGCCAACCGCTGGCGCTTCCTCTCGGACGTGGACCTGGCAGGTGAGGCGCCGGCCGGCGTGCCGGCGGGTGGAGGCGTGACCGGGGCGGCGGCGCCATGAGCTTCGGCAGCGGCCGCGGCACGCGCGGGGTGCGCATGGCCGCGGGCGGGACCGGACCGCGCGGCGGGCGGGGCTTCGGGATGGCCCGGTCGGTCACGCCGATCCCGCGCGAGCGGCGGGGCACCACGATCCGCCGGATCCTGGCCTTCTTCGGTCCCTACCGGCTGCAGGTCTCGACCGTCCTGGTGGCGATCGTCGTCACGAGCCTGGTCGGCCTGATCAACCCGTTCCTGCTCAAGCTGCTCATCGACGACGTCTTCACCGCCGGCCATTTCCAGAACCTGGACCTGTATGTCGGGCTGATGATCGTCCTGCCCATCGCCAACGGCCTCATCGGCCTCGGCCAGACGTACCTCTCCAACTCGGTCGGCCAGCACGTCATGCAGGACCTGCGCGACGCGCTGTACGTGCAGCTCCAGCGCATGCCGCTGCGCTTCTTCACCGAGACGCGCACGGGCGAGATCCAGAGCCGCCTGGCCAACGATGTGGGCGGCGTCCAGTCGGTGGTCACCGATACGGCCACCTCGGTGGTGGCCAACGCGGCCACGATCATCAGCACGATCGTGGCCATGATCCTCATCGACTGGCGGCTGACCCTCCTGTCGCTCGGCCTGATGCCGTTCTTCCTGTACCTCACCTACCGCGTCGGCAAGGTGCGTCGGACGGTCAGCACCGACGTGCAGGAGGCGCTGGCCGACATGTCGGCCATCAACGAGGAGACCCTCAGCGTCAGCGGCATGCTCCTGACCAAGACCTTCGGCCAGCAACAGGCGGCGACCGATCGCTTCCGCAACGTCAACGTGCGCCTGGGCATCCTGCAGCTCCGCCAGAGCATGGTCGGGCGGTGGTTCTTCATGATCGTGGGCACCGTCTTCAGCATCACGCCGGCCCTCGTCTACTGGTTGGCGGGGATGCTGCACGGGGCACCGGACGCCCCGACGATCGGCGACATCGTGGCCTTCACGACGCTCCAGAGCCGGCTCTTCTTCCCGCTCGGCCAGATGCTGAGCGTGCAGGTGGAGGTGCAGGGCGCCCTCGCCCTGTTCGACCGCATCTTCGAGTACCTGGACATGGAGCCGGAGATCGTCGACGCCCCCGACGCGATCCACCCCGACCCCGAGACGGTTCGCGGCCAGGTCCGCTACGCGCATGCCTCGTTCCGCTATCCGTCGGCCCCTCCCGTGGCTGTGGCGCCGGACGCCGAGATCGAGCCGGCAGACGTGCCGCCCGAGGCGGCCGAGGCACCGCCGGAGCCGTCCGAACCGCCTGAGCCCTTCGGCCTGGAGGACATCGACTTCGAGATGCGCCCGGGAGAGCTGGTGGCGCTCGTGGGGCCCTCGGGCTCCGGCAAGACCACCACCACGTACCTGCTGCCGCGCCTGTACGACGTCAACGACGGGGCGGTGGAGATCGACGGCGTGGACGTGCGAAAGATCGCCCTCGCCAGCCTGGGCCGCATCATCGGCGTGGTCACCCAGGAGACGTACCTCTTCCACGCCAGCATCCGCGACAACCTGCGGTATGCCAAGGCCGACGCGACGGACGCGGAGCTGGAGGTTGCCGCGCGTGCGGCCGCCATCCACGAGCGCATCCTGGAGCTGCCGGAGGGCTACGCGACGCTGGTCGGCGAACGCGGCTACAAGCTGTCGGGCGGCGAGAAGCAGCGCATCGCGATCGCGCGCGTGCTCCTCAAGGACCCTCGCATCCTCATCCTCGACGAAGCGACGTCAGCCCTCGACACCGTCAGCGAGCGGCTCATCCAGGCCGCCCTGGACCGCGCCATGGCCGGTCGCACGACGCTGGCCATCGCCCACCGCCTGTCGACGATCCTGGCCGCGGACCTCATCCTCGTCTACCAACGCGGCCGCATCGTGGAGCGCGGCACGCATCGCCAGTTGCTCGCCCACGGCGGCCTCTACGCGCAGCTGTACCACGAGCAGTTCCTGAGCGCCGCTGCCCAGAAGGCCGACGGTGGCAAGGAGGCGGAGGCGACTGGCGCGGTCGCATAGTCGGGCCATTCGCGGACCACGGCGACCCTGGCTCTCCCCGCAGCACGGCCCCCAGCACGCCCCCGCGGCACCATCCCTTCCCCCGCGGCACCAACAGGCGTAGTGGTAAGTGCCATCGACAGCCCGGCCGGACGCTCAAACGACCGACTCTGGGCACGGGCAGCCCCGCCAGGATCGGTCGCGCCGGACTTCAACGCACATACCACCATCAGCGCTGGTGACACGGGGTTTGGGCCGATCAAGCCGGAACAGCGCCAGGCCGCGCCTATACTCGCGCCGTGCCGACCACCAGCGATCGAGCCGGGCGAACGCTTGCCATGGACGAGCACGCGGAGCCGGCACCCGTCGACACGGTCGCCTGGGCGAACGTGCGCGATCGGCTGCACGCCCGTGGCCTGCGCTGGACGCTCCAGCGCAGCATCCTGCTCGACGTGCTCGAGCAGACCGATGGGCACGTAACGGGCGCCGAACTCGTCGAACGGTGCCGGGCGGTGGACCCGTCGACGACGCCCTCGACCGTCTACCGCACGCTCGATGTCCTGGAAGAGCTGGGCGTCGTCAGGCACCACCACGGAGCCGACGGTCGGGAAGAGTTCCACGTCCGGCCGGCGACGGCCCACGGCCACCTGCACTGCGGCGTCTGCGGCCAGAGCTGGGAGCTCGGGCCAGCCGAGCTGGCGCCGCTCGTGACGGCCCTCCGCGCGGCGCGAGGCTTCGATGTCGACCTGTCGCACGTCACGGTCGCCGGCACCTGCCGCGACTGCCGGGCCAGGCTCGAGCGTGCGCACCTGGAGGCTGCCGAAGCCGACTAGCCGGGCACAGGGCGACGCCCGCGCGGCGTCCCTCGCCCGCGCGGGGTCACGTTGTTGCCTATCGATTAGCAGACTCTTGAGCGCCCGTGTCGCGGCCGTCCGTTGTCGTTCGAGCGTGGCCCTGTGCCACCCGTGACCAAGCGACAACGCGGACCACCGATCCGCCGCCTAAAAGTCTCTGGCGGGATAAGCAACAACGGCCGCCAGTCGGAGGCCTGGCCGCCGGCATCCTCGCGGCTCAGGGCCCGTGCTGGCATCCAACGGCCGCAGGCCCGCCGCGCCCCCGACGTGTTACGCGCCCTGCGTGACCTCGCGCAGCGTCTGCGCCTCGAGGCCGTGGGCCTCGCGATGTCGCCATGCGTAGCCTCCTCTGCCGTGCGTCGGACCGGAGTGCCGACGCCTTCTGGTCCCCTACGACAGGCGGGGCCGCCGCGGTTTTGCGCTTGCCCGCCACCGGCCCTGTAGAGTGGGCCTGATGCCGTCACCCGTCCTGGCCGATGCGTTCGGCCATCACGTGTGGGCCACCATCCGCGTGCTGGATGCGTGCGCGGTGCTCGACGAGGCGCAGGCGGCCACCGCGGTGCCGGGCACGTACGGCTCGATCCTCGACACCCTCCGCCATCTCGTCGGTGGGGACGTGTTCTACCTGGATGTCCTGCGCGGCGAGCGCGAACCGTTCGACGAGGCGACCAGCGACATCGCGACGCTGCGCGCGGTGATGGAGACCCATGACGTGGCCTGGCAGCGCCTCCTCGCCGGCGCGCTCGACCCGGAGCTGGACGTCGTCGAATACGAGGCCAGCGGCTGGGAGACCCACGCGCCGCTCGGCATCCGCCTCGCCCAGGCGCTGTACCACGGGGCCGACCACCGCAGCCAGGTCTGCACGGCGCTCACGAGCATCGGCATCGAGCCACCTGCCATCGAGGTCTGGGACTTCGCCGCGCGGGACGGCCGCATGTCCACCCGACGGACGGCAGCCGCCCCACAAGCATGAGCCCCACGGCCAGCAGCGCGCCCGGCCGCCTCGCGTTCGGCATCCCGTGGCCGGTGATCGTCGTCGCCAGCCTCATGGTCGCCGCGCTCCTGGCCCTGTCCGGCGCCTATGGCTTCCATGGCGACGAGATGTACTACGTCGTCGCGGGCCAGCACCCGGCCCTCGGTTACGTCGACCAGCCGCCGCTCACGCCGCTGCTCTCGGCCGCGTCGGTCGCGCTGCTCGGCGTCTCGCCCACCGCCGTGCGCCTGCTGCCCGCCCTGGAGATGGCCCTGATCGTCGTCCTCATCGCGCTCATCGCCCGCGACCTCGGTGGATCGCGACGGGCGCAGGTCATCGCGGCGATCACGGCCGCCCTTTCCGGCTACCTCGGCGCCGGCCACCTCGACACGACCACCGACCCCGACCTGCTGGCGTGGGCCATCGTCGTTTGGCTCGCGGTGAAGCTGCTCGCAGGTGGCGATCGGCGCCTCTGGCCGGTGCTGGGCGTCGTGACGGGCATCGGCCTCGAGAACAAGGACACCCTCCTCTTCCTTGGCGCGGGCCTGGCCGTCGGGCTGGTCCTCGCCCGGAGGTGGGATGTGGTGCGCTCGCCGTGGGCCTGGTCGGCCATCGGCATCGCGCTGCTCCTGTGGGCGCCGAACCTGGCCTGGCAGGCGGCCAACGGCTGGCCCCAACTCACGATGGCCCAGGCCATCTCCGGCTACGCGGGCGACAACCGCGCCCAGTTCGTGCCCCTGCTGTGGCTGTTCAGCGGGCCGCTGCTCTTCCCGATCAGCGCCGTCGGCCTCGCGTGGATCCTTCGGGCGAAGGCTGCCGCGCCGTGGCGGGCGATCGGGATCGGCGCCCTCGTCGCGCTCGTCCTGGTCTACGTCACCGGGGGCAAGGCCTACTACGTCATCGGCAGCGTGCCGGTCTTCATGGCCGCCGGCGCGATCCTCGCCGACCGGTGGCTGGCTCGTGGGCACTTCCGCCTGAAGGCGGCGAGCCTCATCTCCGCGGCGGCCCTGTCGGGCGTGCTCATCGCCTTGCTGACCCTGCCGGTCCTGCCGGTCGCCACGTTCGCCCAGTCGGGGCTTGCGGCGGCCGTCCCCGACACCGCCAACGAGATCGGCTGGCCGCAGTTCGTGGCGACCGTCGAGGGTGTCGTCGCCGCGCTGCCGGCGGACGAGCGGGCCCATGCCGTGATCCTGACCAACGACTACAGCGAGGCGAGCCCCCTGATCCTGCTCGGCTCGGGCCTGCCCCCTGTCTACTCGGGCCACAACAGCTACTGGTCGTGGGGCCCGCCGCCGGCCGATCGCACGATCGTCGTCCACGTCGGCGACTGGCGCCCGACCGACTACACCGACTACTTCACCGGCTGCCAGGACGTGGCCCACATCGACAACGGCCTCGGCGTTCAGAACGGGGAGCAGGGCGATGCCGTCACCGTGTGCACGGGCCTGCGCGAGCCCTGGACCGTGATGTGGCCGGCCCTGCGGACGATCTCCTGAACCGCTAGGTCGGCATCATGCTGTCGTCGGCGAGGCGCGCCTGGCCGACGGTGGGCGCTGGCGCCGGTACCATGGGCCGATGACGTCCCCGCTTCGCGTGCTCATCGAGGAGCCCACGAGGGGCAAGCGCTGGGTCGCCGTCGCGGCGGACTGGCCGGGTCTGGAGCGCGGCGGCAAGACGGAGGACGAGGCGGTCGGGAAGCTCGCCCGCTACGTGGCGCGATACCTCCCGGTGGCGAAGCGCGCCCGCCTGGGCTCCGAGTTCGCACGCCAGACCGGCGTCGAGGTCATCGGCCGCTACCGCGGGGTCGGCTCGACCGACTTCTGGGGCATCTCCTTCGCACCCTCACCGCTCGACCGCGGGCCATTCGACGCCCCGACCTTCCACCGCCAGGTCCGGCTGCTGCGCGCGGCGTGGGCCGAGTTCGACGACACGGCCGCGCGCGTCTCGGCGGAGCTCCGGCCGGGTGTGCGGGGCGGCGGCCGGCCCCGCGACCGGATCATCCGCCACGTCCTGTACACCGAGGGTGACGACTTCTCGAAGCGCGTGAAGGTGCCTGCAGCGCTGGACGACATGCTGACGCCGGGCGGGCTCGCCGAACACCGCGACCGCTACGTCGAGGCGATGCGCGCCTGGTACGAGGAAGGCAAGCCGCTGGGCAACTGGACGATCCCGTACCTGCTCCGCCACACGGCCTACCACGTGCTCGACCACACCTGGGAGATGCAGGACCGCGACCTCACTGGCGAGGCCACCACCGCCGACTGCTGAGGTGCAGAAGCGATGAAACGCGTCGTCTTCACCTTCGTGGCACTGCTCGGGCTGGCGTGTGCGGCCCCGACCACCACGCCACCGATCGCACCGACATCACCCGCGTCGGCCCCGGCCGCAACGGGTATCACGCCATCGCCCTTCCCATCGGGCGGGGTCTCACAGAGCGCGGCCGTCGCAGTCGCTGTCGAGCACAGCGACATGAAGGATCTCGTCTCCGCATCGGTGACCTCGTATCCCGGCGAGTACATCGGCCCGGGATTCGTCGTCACGCCGGGCGAGCTCGTATGGGTCGTGCACCTCACCGGCGAGATGACCATCTGCGGTGGTCCACCAGAGGAGGTCTGCCAGTCCCCTCGCCCTGGCTTCAGCACGGTCTACGTGGACTACTTCACGGGACGGTTCATCGGCATCGAGAGCTACTCCCCCGCGCCGTAGATCGGGACGCGCCCACGCCGAGAGCCAGGCGGCCGCTGCCAGATGATGTCGCTCGCTACTCCACGTACTGCAGCGGCGTGACCTTGAAGTCGGCAGGCAGCTTCACGCCGGTCGCGTGGTTGGGGCAGTAGCCGTTGGGGTCCTTGGCCAGGTACTGCTGGTGGTATTCCTCGGCGAAGTAGAACGGGCCGGCCGGCGCGATCTCGGTCTTGATGGTGTCGAAACCGGCCGCCGTGAGGCGCTCCTGGTAGGCAGCGCGCGAGGCTTCTGCAAGCTGCTCCTGCTCGGCCGAGTGGGTGAAGATCGCGGAGCGGTACTGGGTCCCGATGTCGTTGCCCTGGCGCATGCCCTGCGTCGGGTCGTGGCTCTCCCAGAACACCTTGAGCAGCTGCTCGTAGCTGACGAGTTTGGGATCGAAGACGACGCGCACGGCCTCGGCATGGCCGGTCTTGCCGGTGCAGGCCTCACGGTAGGTAGGGTTGGGCGTGTAGCCGCCGGCATAGCCGACCGCGGTGACCCACACGCCGGGGGTCTGCCAGAAGTCCTTCTCGGCGCCCCAGAAGCAGCCGAACGCGAAGTCGGCCACCTCCAGCCCGTCCGGGTAGGGCGGCAGAAGCGGATGGCCGTTGACGAAGTGGGTGGTCAGCCCGGGCATCGGCTCGGTGCGGCCGGGCAGGGCGTCGGCGGGCTTGGGCATGGAGGGTTCACGGAAGAGGAACATGCCGAGATGGTACGACGGGTGTGTGACGGCGCCATGACACCGTCGGGCGCCCTGCGGCGGCGCTCAGACCGAGGGCAGGTCGCGCTCCTGGGGCCCGGTGTAGCGGACGTCCGGGCGGATGAGCTTGTCGGTCTTCAGGTATTCGATGCAGTGAGCCGTCCAGCCCGCGTGGCGGGCGAGGGCGAACGTGGTCGGGAACAGGTCGGGCGGCAGACCGACACCCTGGAGGACGGCCGCCGTGTAGAACTCGACGTTGGTCTGCAGCGCTCGCTCGGGGTGGTACTCCTTGAGCAGGCGGAGGGCGATGTCCTCCACCCGGACGGCCATGTCGAGCCACGCCGCGTTGGTGCCCATCTGCTCGGCCACGGTGCGCAGGGCGGCCGCGCGTGGGTCGTAGGCGCGGTACACGCGGTGACCAAATCCCATGAGGCGCTCGCGATGGTCGAGTTTGTCGCGGATCCAGGCCTCGGCCTTGTCGGCCGAGCCCATCTGGTGCAGCTGGTCGATCACCTCCGCCGGAGCCCCGCCGTGCCACGGTCCCTTGAGTGCCCCGATGGCGCCGCAGACGGCCGAGGCGAGGTCCGAGTGGGTGGCGATGATGACGAGCGCCGCGAATGTGGAGGCGTTGAAGCCATGCTCGGCGGCGACCATGAAGTAGGCGTCCAGGGCTCGCGCGTCGGCGGCGGTCGGACGGGTGCCCGTGAGCTGGTGCAGGAAGGCCTCGGCCAAGCCCTCGATCGACGGGTCGGGGTCGATCGGATCCAGGCCCTGGCGGATGCGAGCGAAGGCGGCGAGGGCGGTCGGCGCGAAGGCCGTGATGGCGCGAGCCTGCTCGACCGTGGGCGGCCATGTCATGCGCTGGTCGGCGCCCCACACGGAGACCGCGGTCCGCAGCGCATCCATCGCGTTCGTGCCGGCGGGCAGCTGGCGCAGCGCGGCCTCGACAGGAGCCGTGAGCGGCGCCGGGGGCTGGGGGATGCGCGCCTTCCACTCGCCCGTCCACAGCAGCTCGCAGACCTGCGAGAAGGTGCCCTGCTGGACGACCTCGATGATGGGGTAGCCGCGGTAGAGCAGACGGCCCTGCTCGCCGTCGACCAGCGCGATGTCGGTCTCTCCGGCCAGGACACCGGCCAGGCCGGGTGAATACGGCCGGGCGTCCGGGACGGCGATGTCGGTCACGGCGGCATCATAGTCCCGCTGTGGGACAGGGCCCGGTCCGGAGGTCACTTGAACGAGTGGCCAACGGCCCTGTGCCGTCAGGACAGACCGCCCTATATACTCCCATGGAGTATGACCGACGTGACTGCGCCCCTGACCGCGAGGCCCACCGTGGCCGGCTCGGCCACACCCCTGGAGATCGTGTTGCCGATCAGGGGCATGACCTGCGCGTCGTGCGTCAACCGCATCGAGCGGCACCTCCGGGGCACCGACGGGGTCCTGGAAGCCAACATCAACTTCGCCACCGAGCGGGCCAGCGTCCGCGTCGACCCGGCCGTCGTAGATCGACCGCAGCTCGTGGCGGCGGTGGAAGCCGCCGGCTACGCCGTTCGTGCGGAAGAGCCGGGGGCCGCCGAGCTGCCCCGCTCCCGCGAGATGAGCGCGGAGGACGCCGCGCGAGCCGCGGAACGCCAGGACCTGCTCCGCAAGGCAGCCGTCTCGATCATCGTGGCCGCCGGGATCATGGCCGCCATGTTCTGGCCGCAGTCGGCCGCGCCGATGACGACCATCAACTGGCTCCTTCTCATCCCGGCGACGGCCATCCAGTTCTGGGCCGGGCGCGGCTTCTACATCGCTGCCGTTCGCGCCGCGCGACACGGCACCACGACGATGGACACGCTGGTGGCGGCCGGCACGACCGCCGCGTGGACCTTCAGCGTCTTCGTGACGCTCTTCCCGTCGGTCATGCTCCAGGCCGGGCGGGAGCCGCAGACGTACTTCGACAGTTCGACCGTGATCGTCGGGCTGGTGCTGCTCGGGCGGTGGCTCGAGGCGCGGGCCAAGGGCCAGACGAGCGACGCCATCCGCCGCCTCATCGGGCTGCAGCCGCGCACCGCGCGACGCCTGCAGGATGGGCAGGAGGTCGACGTGCTGCTGGAGGTCGTGCGCGTCGGCGATCTGCTGCGTGTGCGGCCGGGCGAGCGGGTACCGGTCGATGGCGTGGTCGTCGAGGGCGCCTCGGCGGTCGACGAATCGATGCTCACCGGCGAGGCGGCGCCGGTGGACAAGGCGCCCGGCGACACGGTCATCGGGGCGACGCTCAATGCGTCCGGGACCCTCGTGATGCGGGCCACGCGCGTCGGGCGGGACACCGTCCTGGCCTCGATCGTCGACCTCGTCGAACGGGCGCAGGGCACGAAGGTGCCGCTGCAGCGCCTCGCCGACCGTGTCAGCGAGATCTTCGTGCCGCTGGTCCTGGTCATCGCCGCGGCGACGTTCGTCGTCTGGTTCGTGGCGGGCCCGGAGCCGCACCTGACGCTCGCGCTCACGGCCTTCATCAGCGTCGTCGTGATCGCCTGCCCGTGCGCCATGGGCCTGGCGACCCCCACGGCCATCATGGTCGGCACGGGCCAGGCCGCCGAGGCGGGCATCCTCTTCCGGAGCGCCGAGGCGCTCGAGGCGATCGGCCGGACGGACACGGTCGTCTTCGACAAGACGGGCACGCTGACCCTGGGCCGGCCGACCGTCGAGACGGTCACGGCCCAGGCGGGCTGGACGGAGCGGGACGTGCTGGACCTGGCGGCATCGGCCGAGCGCGGCAGCGAGCACCCCCTGGCCGCCGCGATCATCGCCCGCGCCCACCTAGACGAGCTTGGCTTCAGGCCCGTCGGCGCGTTCACCGCCAGTCCCGGGTACGGCGTGCAGGCCACCGTCGACGGACACGACGTGCTGGTCGGCTCGGCGCGTCTGATGGCCGAGCGCGGCATCGACCTCCGCCCCGCGGAGGCCGTGGCGGCCGAGGCTGTGCCCGGGGCGACGATCATCCACGTCGCCGCCGACGGCCGGGCGGCCGGCCGCATCAGCATCACGGACCCGGTCCGCCCCGAGGCGGCGCAGGCCGTCGCCGAGCTCACGGCCGCGGGGCGTCAGGTGTGGCTCCTCTCGGGCGATTCACCGGCGACGGCAGCGGCCGTGGGGGCGGCGGTCGGCATCGCGCCGGAGCGCGTGCGCGGCGGCACGCTCCCCGCCGACAAGGCGACCGTCGTGGCCGACCTCCAGGCCGCGGGTCGGCGGGTGGCGATGGTAGGCGACGGCATCAACGATGCCCCTGCCCTGGCCCAGGCAGACGTCGGCGTGGCCATCGGCAGCGGGGCCGATGTGGCCGTGGAGGCCTCCGACGTGACGCTCGTCGGGGGTGACCCGCGCAGCGTCGTGCGGGCCATCGAACTGTCGCACCGGACCACGACGGTCATCCGCCAGAACCTGGCCTGGGCGTTCGGCTACAACGTCCTGCTCATCCCCGTGGCCATGGGCGTCCTCTACCCGTTCAGCGGGACGCTGCTGAACCCGGGCCTCGCGGCAGGGGCCATGGCCATCTCGTCGGTGAGCGTCGTCACGAACTCGCTGCGCCTGCGGCGGAGCGGCCGAGCACCCGAGCCGGCCGGGACGGTCACCTCCGTGGCGGAGAGCTCCGGCCCGGCTATCGACCCGGTGTGCGGCATGACGGTCGATCCCCCGGCGGCCCGTTCAGCCGGCCTGCACAGCCGGCTCGGCCAGGTCGACTACTACTTCTGCGCCCGCGGCTGCAAGCTCGAGTTCGACGAGCACTCCGCGTCCTACCTCGCGGGAGCCCCCAGCTCGTCGTAGCGCTTCCAGCGGTAGATGAGCGTGGAGATCGCCCAGCTGCAGAGGAAGATGCCGATGATCGCCAGCCCGACCAGGCCGAAGTCCAGACGGTCCAGGATGTCCCACAGGCCGCCGGTCAGGCCGAACTCCGTGCCGATGACGCTGAGGGCCTCGATGCCGCCGATGGCGAAGGCGATGATGACCGACACCAGCGTGATGTTGAGGTTGTAGTACAGCTTGCGGATGGGCTTGATGTAGGCCCAGCCGTACGCCCCCAGCATCAGCACGCCGTCGGTCGTGTCGACGAGCGACATGCCCGCCGCGAAGACGGCCGGCAGCAGCAGGATGTAGCCGATCGGCAGGTGGCTCGCGCCTGACGTGGCAGCCAGGCCCAGCAGCGCCACCTCCGACGCCGTGTCGAAGCCCAGGCCGAAGAGCACGCCGAGCGGATACATGTGCCAGCTGCGCGTGATCATCCGCAGCGCCGGCCGGAAGATCCGCGCCAGCAGGCCGCGCTCGTTGAGGTAGTCCTCCAGGGTGGCCTCGTCGTAGGCGCCGCCACGGGAGACCTTGCGGAACATGCGGTAGATGTCGACCAGCACCACCAGGTTGATGAAGCCGATGACCATCAGGAACGTGGCCGAGACCGTCGTGCCGATGACCCCGCCGATCGACTGGAGGGCCGGCACGTTGCTCACGAACGCCGCCGACATGGCGATCACGACCGAGAGCGCGACGACGATCGTCGAGTGCCCCAGCGAGAAGAAGAGGCCGACCGCGACCGGCCGCTGGCCGTCCTGCATGAGCTTGCGGGTGGTGTTGTCGATGGCCGCGATGTGGTCGGCGTCGACCGCGTGGCGGAGGCCGAACGTGTAGGCCAGGAACGCCGTTGGCAGCAGGATGGGGTAGCTCACCGAGCCGAGCAGCGCGAGCACCCAGACCAGCACGTTGAAGGCCAGCAGGAAGGCGTACACGCGCACGACCCCGCGCTTGACGGGGCTCGAGCTGCCGAGGATGCGGCGGGCTGTCGTCAGCAACGGGATCTCCACGACGGGCGGTCGACTGGTCGGGATGCTACCGGACGGTCCTGTTTATCGCAACAAGTAGCAACAAGCCGATCGTCATGGGTGATACGCCCGACCGACCCTGGTGGATCACCCTCGGGCGAACGAGAACCCCGTCAGCAGCTGCTCGAACCGGGCCATCTGCGTTGGATCGGCCACGGTGGGCACAAGCGTGTCGGTCCAGCTCAGGAAGAAGCCCTTGGTGCCGCGGATGGCCTGCACCTCGAGCTCCAGCACACGGTATGGCGGGGCCACGAAATGAAACGTGCTGATCGTCGCGGGGACGCCGCCAAGTGCGATGGACGCGACCGCCTCCCGCGGCTCACCGTGGAACGCCTCGAGGTGGGCCACGACGGGGCAGATCCACGACGCCAGCTGCTGCGTCGGCGCGACGGTGGTCACGCCGACGGTCACGGTGGTGCCGCGCCCGTCCGTGAACGTGTCCAGGCCAGGTTCGCCGGGGTGGACGCCGCCCGTGCCGGGCGTCTCGGTCACGGTCCAGCCTGCCGGCAGGGCCCATGCATAGCTATAGCGGCTGGAGGTGAACGAGCCCTCGATGGACTCCGGGGTCGCCGTGGGACCGACCGCCGTGGCCGTCGTCGCGGCGGCCGAGGGGGCGTCGCTCACGTCGGCCGACCTCGAGGCGACAGATGGCTCTGAGGTCGGCACGGGCGCACCTGCCTGACAGGCAGCCACGAGTGCCACGGCGAGCATCACGACGAGTCGGCGTACCATGCCCCGCCATGGTGGTTGTCGCATCGCGCCGATCGTTCCTGTTCCTCCATGTGGCGCGGTTCGCCCTGCTGGCCCTGGGCGGCCTGCTGATCGGTCACCAGGCCGTGTACGTCGCGCAGTATGGCGATGGTGCGACCCTGGCCGCGGCGATGACCAGCGGCGGCCACGACGGGTACTGGTCGACGTTCACGACCGTGGCCCTCTCCGGCCTGCTGCTCCTCCTGCTGCGCACCGCCTGGCGCCTGGTGGAGCTGCGTCGCGACGCTGCCGGCATCGTCCGCGATACGAGCGATGCGCATCCCGTCCGCGCGTACGGGCGCGAGCTGCTGCGCCTCTGGCCACCCCTGTTCGGCACGGTGGCCGTGGCCTACCTGATCCAGGAGAACATCGAACACCTCGTGGCGCAGGGCCACCTGGCCGGCTTCGCGCCCATCGTCGGCGCGGAGGCACCGCTCGCCCTGCCCATCCTGGGCCTCGTCACCCTCGCGTTCGCGCTGGTCGGCGCCCTCGTGCGCTGGCGGATCGCCGTCCTCGAAGCTCGTGTGCGCGCCGCGCGAGCCCGGATCCGGTGGCCCATCGGCGCCGACAGACTCGTCCTGCGCTGGACCCTCGTCGGCGCGATCCGCGCGACCTTCTGGTCGCTGGCCCGCCAGGGGCCGGTCAGGGCCCCGCCTCCGTCCTTCGCCTGATGCCTCACCCGGACCCGTCGTGGTCGTCCGGGCGATCCACCTTCACGAAGGAGACATCGTGCACCCCATGCCCTTCGGGCGACGGCTGCGGGCCGTCGCCATGGCCGTCGTGGCCGGCGCCTTCCTTGTCCTGGCCACCGTCGTGCCCGCCTTCGCCCACCAGCAGGTCGACTTCGGGCCATACCACCTGGAGATCGGCTTCATCGACGAACCTGTCTACGTCGGCGACAAGAGCGGTCTCGAATTCGACGTCTTCAAGGGCACCGACCCCGTCGAGGGGCTCGAGAAGACCCTCAAGGCCCAGGTCACGTACCAGACCCAGACCCGCGACCTGGACATCCAGCCCGAGACTGACGACTCGAACAACTTCTACCGGGCCTACTTCATCCCCACGGCCGCCGGGCCGTACACATTCCACATCTACGGCACGATCGAGGGCATGGCCTTCGACCAGTCCTACACGTCCAGCCCGACCGGTTTCGACGAGGTCCAGGACGCGGCACCGGGCGAGTTCCCGGTGCAGCTGCCGACCCTCGCCGATCTTCAAGCCAACGCCCAGAAGGGTGCCGACGCGGCAAGCCAGGTGACGATCGCGCTCGTCCTTGGCGGCGCCGGCGTCGTCATCGGCCTTCTCGGCGTCGGGCTTGCCCTGGCCGCCCGACGCCGGCCGACCGGCTAGCCGCGATGGACGGACAGCGCGGGTTCGGCCGCCAACGCTTCCTCGTTCTGGGGGCTATATCGGTCGGACTCGCCCTGTCCGTCCTCCTCGTGGCTACGGCCGGGACGGTCCTTGGCCACTCGCAACTGGTCTCGAGCTCGCCCGGCGCCGGCCAGGTGGTGGCCACTTCCCCGACCGTCATCCGCCTCATCTTCAGCGAGCCGATCGAGGGTCGCTACACGAGCATGGACCTGCTCGATTCGAACGGGAAGCTGCTGCTGGGGGGTGTCGGGTCGGTCGATCCGACCGACCCGAACGCGCTCGTCACCCAGATCGTGAACCCGCTCCCTGCTGGTGCCTACTCCATCAACTGGCGCGCCGTGTCCGCGGCCGACGGTCACAGCACCAACGGGTTCCTCAGCTTCGGCGTGGGGAATGCCACGCTGCCTGCGGGCGCTGGGCAGACGGGCGCGAACGTGGGGAACCTGCACGCGAGCCACAGCGGCGGCGTGGCCTCCCTCCAGGATTTCGCCAAGACCATCGGCGACGGCGGGGCGATGCTGGCGTTCGGCCTGTGGCTGTTCGGCCTGCTCGTGCTGCGGCCGGTCCGCGGTCGGGTGCAGAAGGGCCTCGTCCTGGTCCAGGTCGCAGCGATGGCCGTTGCGACCGCGGGCACGGTGCTGTACATCGTGGGCAGCCTGCTGTCCCTACCGGCGACCCCGCAAGGCATCGACGTGGGCGGGTTCCTCGATGGGACGCGCATCGGCCAGCTGCTCACGGCACGGACGTTGCTGGGGGTCGCCCTCACGGTGATCGGCCTCGGTCTCGCCGTACGGTGGGGCGACCGGCGGGCGCTGGCGATATCCACCGCCATGGGCGCTGGGGCCGGTGGCGCGCTCGTCCTCATCGCCCTGATGGGCCACAGCGCCGCCTTCTCGCCGCCCATCCCCCTCGTCCTGGACATCGTCCACCTGGGCGCGGCCAGCGTCTGGGTCGCCGGCCTGGGCGCGCTCGCGTTGCTGACCGGTCTTGGCAGCGGTCCCGTACGCGCCGAACTGCGCGACGTCGTGCCGCGGTTCTCCGCCCTCGCGCTGCTCAGCGGGGGCCTGCTCGCCGCGACGGGCATCTACGCTGCGTGGACCAACACCCACGACTTCACCAGTCTGCCCGACAGCTACAGCCTCAATCTGGTGGTCAAGGTGGCTCTCGTGCTCGCAGCATTCACCCTTGGTGCCATCAACCTCTTCGATGGCGGTCGCGACCGCTACACGTTCGGCCTGGCCCGCCGTGTCGCCGTCGAGGCCATCCTTGCCTTCGCCGTCCTCGTGGTCACGGCCAATCTCACCAGCGACTCCCCCACGGCCGATGGACGGCCCATCGCGATCACCCCGGTGCCGACTACGGCCGGGGCGACCATCGATGCCGAACTGGCGATCCAGCCGGCCCTCCCCGGTCCGAACCAGCTGTGGGTCGGCCTGGCACAGGCGCCGCCGAGCGGTGCTACGGTCAGCGTCGTGCTACAGCGCCTCGACGCCTCCACCGGGCTCAGCACGATCCCGATGTCCGCCACGACCGGCGTGCCGGGGGTCGATGGTGCCGCGGTCTACACGGCCAGCGGTCTGCTCGTGGCGCCTGACTCGGAGTGGGACGCCAGCGTCATCCTGAGCAGCGCCGGGGGAGCCGAGATCGGGCGCGCCCGGTTCGACTACGCCTTCGACGCGAATGCCCTGAGCGCCGGCGAACAGATCCCGCTACTCGACCCCGACCTTCTGCTGAGCATCCTCCTGATCGGCGGCGGGGTGCTCGGCTTCGCCTTCTGGATCGGCGGCGGCCGGCTGCCGCTGGTGGAGTCGTACCTGGGACGCCGGGCCCTGGCCTTCGGCAGCGTGCTCGGCGGCGCGCTCGGCGTGGTGATGCTGGTCGGGCCGCGATGAAGCGCCGTGTCGGGGCCCTCCTCGCGCTGGTGGCCCTGCCGACGTTCGGGCCGCGGGCGGTCGCTGAGTTCAGCGCGTCGCCGACCTCCGGCGGTGGCCTGTCCGCGTCGCTGCTGGTGGGCGTGGCGGCCCTGGGGCTGGCCGTCTTCGGTTTTGTGCTCCGGGCGGACCTGCGCGCCCGCTTCCCGCGGCGCCAGGGCTTCATCACGAGCGCCATGTGGCTGTGCGGCATCGTCGGCTTCGCCTTCACCATCAGCGCCCTGACCGAGGCGCCGGCCGTCACCGAGCTGACCAACCCCACCGCGCTGACCGTGGACTCGGTCACCGCCGGCCGAGGCGTCTTCGTGAATTCCTGCGAGCAGTGCCACGGGGCCTCGGCCCGCGGCGGCGGCCCGCTGGCCTACACGACGCAGATCGCCCCGGCGGACCTCCTCTCCGGCCACCTCCTGCAGCACACCGACGGCGACATCGAGTACTGGATCGCCAACGGGCTCCCCGGCGGCATGCCCGCGTGGCAGGGCAAACTGACCCAGACGCAGATCTGGGACGTCGTCGATTTCCTGCGCGCGATCAACACGGGCCAGGCGACCGTGGCCGGCCCGACGCCCACGCCCGGTCCGCCCGGCGCGTCGGGCGCTGCCCCCTCCCCCGACCCGTCGCCGAGCCCGTGAGGCGCACCCAGCCTCGCTATCTCGTGGCCGGTGTCGCGCTCGTGGTGGCGGTAGGCGCGGTCGCCGTCCTCCTCGCCGAGAACCTGGGGATCGGTCAGCCCATGACGGAGACCGGCCTGGTCATCGACGTCCAGTCGACCTCGGCGGTCGACATCACGGGGTTCACCCTCCGAACGCAGGACGGGCAGCTGCACCAGTACGCCGTCGGGCGACTCGACACGGCCAGTCCCGGCTTCCCCGCGGTGCACCTGCGGTCCCACCTGATCTCGCTCATCCCGGTCGTGGTGACCTACGAGATGGATGGCGACCAGCGGGTGGCCGTGCGCATCGTGGACGCGGTGCTGCCGGCATCCACGGCCACCCCGCTTGTCGTCTCTGCGCCCCCCTGAGCGTCGCGCCTAGACCAACTCCACCCCGACCGCCGCGAGCTCGGCCAGGGCGCGCTCACCGTCGCCCGGCGCCAGGTCGACCGCCGCGACCGCGCCACGGACCACGGTCGTGCGGAAGCCCAGCACATGGGCGTCGATGGCCGTGGCGCGCACGCAGTAGTCGGTGGCCAGGCCGATGACGACCGCCCGCTCGATGTTGCGCTGGCGCAGCAGGTCGACCAGTTCGGTGGGCGTCGTCTCGCCCGAGTCCGGGTCGCGCATGGAGAAGCCCGAGTAGCCGTCCTCGCCGTTCGTGCCCTTGCGCACGACCGGGCCATCCACGGTGAGGCCGGGGTAGAACTCGGCGCCCCACGTCTCGTGCACGCAGTGCACCGGCCACGTGCCGCCGTCCTTGGCGAAGTGTGACGTGACCGCAGGGTGCCAGTCCTGGGTGTACACGACAAGCGCGTCGGCGGCGCGCGCGGCGGCGATCTCGGCCTCGACGGCCGGCAGGATGGCCGGCGCTCCGGCCACCGCGAGGCTGCCCGCCGGATCGGCGAAGTCGTTCTGCACATCGACCACGATGAGGGCCGTCCAGAGGTCGTACATCGCACCCATCGTATCGCCCCGACGGGGAGGACAAGGCATCGAGGAGGACGCTGGGCTACCATCCTCGGGTGAACTTCCCAACGACCACGACGGGCGTGCCCATGCCCACCAAGGGCCCGGCGGTCGCGGGCACCAGCGCCACCGGCGACGTCATCGTCGTGCGCGACCTGCACAAACGCTTCGGCAACGTCCAGGCCGTGGACGGTGTGGATTTCGTCGTCCACAAGGGCGAGATCTTCGGCCTGCTCGGACCCAACGGGGCGGGCAAGACCACGACGATCGAGATGCTCGAGGGTCTCCAGCGTGCCGACGGCGGCGAGCTGCGGGTGCTGGACCTTGACCCCGGTCGCGAGGCGCCGCGGCTCAAGGCGCGCATCGGCGTGCAGCTCCAGACGGCGTCCCTCTACCCGCAGCTGACCGTGGCCGAGATCCTGGCCCTCTTCGGCACGTTCTACCCGCGAGCCCTGCCCGTGAAGCAGCTGCTTGACGCGCTGGACCTCGGCGAGAAGAAGGACGCGCGCTCCAAGACGCTCTCCGGCGGGCAACAGCAGCGCCTGTCGGTCGCGCTGGCCCTCGTCAACGACCCGGAGCTGGTCTTCCTCGACGAGCCGACGACCGGCCTCGACCCGGCCGCCAGGCGTTCCCTGTGGGACCTCATCGCCGGCATGCGCCACGAAGGCAAGACGGTGCTCATGACGACGCACTACATGGAGGAGGCGGAGGTCCTCTGCGATCGGCTGGCGATCATGGATCACGGCAAGCTGCTGGACATGGGCACCGTGACCGAGCTGGTCGGCCGCCGCTTCAAGGAGCGCGCCGTCCGCTTCGACGCGATCGACCGCCTCACCGACGCTCAGCTGAGCGGCCTGGCCGCCGTCAGCCGCGTCGCCCGGGAGGGGCCGGAGTCGGTGCTCTACACGGCCGACGTGCCGGCGACCATCGGCGCGCTGCTGAGCGCCACCGACGCCCTTTCCGTCGAGCCGGCCAACCTGATGGTTCGCCGGGCGACGCTGGAGGACGTCTTCCTTGACCTGACCGGCCGGGCGCTGCGGGACTAGCGGGCGATGCGATCCCTGGTCTTCCTCACCGTGGCCAACGTGCGCAGCTTCGTGCGCGACCGGGCGGCCCTCTTCTGGACGATCCTCTTCCCGGTCATCTTCATCGTGCTCTTCGGCGTGATCTTCTCCGGCGGCGGCTCGGGCTACAACCTGGGCATCGCCGACCAGGACAACACGGCCACCTCACAGGCGCTCCTCACGTACATCCAGCACGTCCCGTTCCTGACCCCGGGCGCCGCGTCGGCGACCGCCAGTCCGACCGCCAGCGCCCCGCCCGCCGCGCCGCAGGACACCGGTACGCAGGAGGACCTCCTGGCGTCGATGAAACAGGGCAAGTTCGACGCGGTGCTGGTCATCCCCAAGGGCTTCGGCGCGGCCTTCACGACGAGCAGCACGATCCAGCTGCCGCTCTACGTCGATCCCTCCAACGCGACGACCGCGTCCACCATCACCCAGGCCGTGACCCAGGTCGAGGCGGCCTTCGAGCAGCGCCTCAGCAAGGTGCGGCCCGTGGCGTCTATCCAGACGACCGATGTGCAGGGCGGCCAGCTGTCCGCCTCGGCCTTCTTCGTGCCCAGCATCCTGGCCATGGCCCTCATGCAGCTGGGCATCTTCAGCGCCATCCCGCTGGTCGAGCAGCGCGAGAAGAAGATCCTCAAGCGCCTGAGCGCGACCCCGCTGCCGCGCTGGGCGCTGGTCGGCAGCAACATCATCCTGCGGCTCATCATCGCCGCCGCCCAGACGATCATCATCCTGGCCGTCGGGTCGCAGCTCTTCCAGGTCCAGGTGACCGGCAACCCCCTCGTGATCGCCGGCTTCATCATCGTCGGTGCGATGGCCTTCACGGCCCTTGGCTATGTGATCGCTTCGTTCGCTCCGACGGAGGAGTCGGCCAACTTCATCGTCAGCGCCGTGCAGTTCCCGATGATGTTCCTCTCGGGCATCTTCTTCCCCCTCCAGGGCCTGCCCGACTGGCTGCACACGGTGGCCTCGTTCCTGCCCCTCACCTACCTCGGCGACGCGCTGCGTCAGACGATGGTCAACGGCGTCCCGTTCGCGACACTCCAGTTCGACGCCCTGGTCCTGGGCGGCTGGCTGATCGTCTGCCTGGTGATCTCGGCGCGCTACTTCCGCTGGACGTAGCCCGGAGGGTCAACCGGCCAGGGTGATGACGCCCGTCTGGGCGTCGACGTGGATCGGCAGCTCGGGCAGCGGGATGTTCGTCGGTCCCGACAGCACCGCGCCGTGGTTGCGCGGGTCGAAGGTCGCGCTGTGGCAGGGGCAGAACAGGTCGCCGGAGCTCGGATCGAAGCCGACCGTGCAGCCGGCGTGTGTGCACACCGCGTCGTAGGCCACCGCCGTCCCGTCGCTCAGCAGCACGACGACGCCCGGATCGCCCGCGAAACTGCTCGCCTGCGACGGCACGTTGAAGGCGATGGCGCTCTGCTGGCGCAGGCTCGCCAATGGTGCCGATGGCGCCCTTCGGGGTCGCTGCCGGGCCGGACCCGAGCGGCGTCGGGGTCGGGGTGGGCCCGGCCTGGAGCTCGGCCGTCAGTGAAGAGCGACCGGGCTCGCCGAGCAGCCAGCCGAAGCCGCCGGTGACGATGGCGATCCCACCGAGCAACGCGCCCTCGATGAGCCGGCGGCGCTCCGGATCGGCACCCGGCGCCTCCAGGCCCAGCCCGACCAGCCAGCGACCGACGCTCGCCCGCGCGGTGTAGACGTCCCCGTCGCCCACGAGCGCGAGGGTCAGCCACCCGGCCGCGTACGGCAGGTCCGGGCCCAGGTAGTACGGGTGGATCGCGAACGAGGCCGTCAGCCAGAGCAGGATGGCGATGAAGAACCCGCCCCAAGCGCTCGCGCGCGGCAGCAGCCCGGTGAGGGCGCCGAGCCCGACGGCGATCTCGGCGATCGCCATGGCCAGGCCGATGGGGCCCACCAGCGGCTCGCCGATCGCCGTGATCAGGGGCGCCAGGGGCGACGTATGGGCGAAGCCCTGGAGCTGGGACAGCAGGCTGGTCGGCGAGGCAGAGTCCAGGAAGGTCGAGTCGAACAGCACCTTGTCGAGGCCGGCGTAGACGAACGTCAGGCCCAGGAAGAGGCGCAGCGGGAACATCGCCAGCCCAAGGCGACGGCTCCCAACGACTGGGCCGGCCGGTCGTCTCGCCTCGATCGCCTCGGGCGGAGGTGGGCGCGCCGACCCCGGATACGTCTGCGCGGGACGCACCGTCCCCCGGCGCCGTTTGGGCATGTGCCCATCGTGGCGCATCGGAGGTGGTGGGATGGTGGCGGAACGGTCAAGGAGCCGCAACCAGGTCGTGGCCTACCATCGGGCGATGCGCGGCAGTCTGTGGGTCGGGACCAGCGGGTTCGCCTATCCCGCGTGGGCGCCGCGCTTCTACCCGCCCGGGCTGCGCGCGGACCAGCTCCTGCCGGCGTACGCGGCGCGCCTGCCTGCCGTGGAGCTGAACAACACCTTCTACGCCACGCCCTCGTCCGAACGCGTCGCCGCGTGGGCCGCCGCCGTGCCCGCCGACTTCCGCTTCAGCGTGAAGGCGCAGCGCGGCGGCTCCATGTTCGCCCTGACGCGCGACCCCGAGGAGCCGCTGGCCCGCCTTCTGGCCTCGTACCGGGGGTTCGAGGCGCGGCTCGGGACGGTCCTCTTCCGCGTTCCGGCCCCGTTCCGACGCGACGGCGCGGCGCTCGAACGGCTGCTCGCCTCGTGGCCGTCCGACGTGCCCCTGACGATGGAGTTCCAGGACGAGTCGTGGCACGTCGACGAGGTATACGAGCGGCTGCGAGCGGTGGGGGCCGCCCTGTGCATCACCGAGCTCCCGCCACCGGCCGACGCGCCGGACCCCGACCCACCGATCGTGCGGCTCACCGGCCGCTTCCTGTACCTGCGCCTGCGTCGCGAGGACTACGCGCCCGCCGAGCTCACCGCCTGGGCGGATCGCCTCGAACCGTTCCTGGCCGACGGTCGAGATGTGTTCGTGTTCTTCAGGCACGACCCCGTGGGTCGGGGCGGCGAGCTGGCCCTGGCCTTCCGGGCCCTGCTGGACCCGGGAGCTCCGGGAGCGCCTACATCCCCACCGGGTGCCACACGGTCTTGAGCTCCAGGAAGGCCATGATCCACTCGGGCCGCTGGGCCGCCCGGTCGTCGAGCCAGTCGAACCGCTCGGCCTGACCGCGGGGCGCCCGCGCCACGCGCTTGACGTTCTCCATCGCGCTGGCCTCGACCGCCGTCAGGTCCTCCGGCGCCACGCCCCACGTGTCGATCGCGTTGACGTCCATGTGCGCGGCCAGGACCGGCACGAGCTCGCGGCGCCAGCCGGTCAGGATGTTGACGACGCCGCCCGGCACGTCGCTCGTCGCCAGGACCTCGCCGAGCGTCACGGCCGGGAGCGGCCGTGACTCGGAGGCCAGCACCACCGTGCTGTTGCCCGCCACCAGGATGGGCGCGAGGCGGGAGACCAGGCCCAGCAGGGACGACGACTCGGGTGCCACGAGCCCGACCACGCCGGTGGCCTCGGGGATCGTGAAGTCGAAGTACGGCGCGGCGACCGGGTTCGTCGTGCCCAGGACCTGGGCGATCTTGTCGGCCCAGCCGGCATACCAGACCCAGCGGTCGATCGAGCGGTCGACCTGCTCACGGGCGGCCGTGGGACCCAGACCTTCGGCGGCCGCCACCTCGGCCTCGAACTGGTCGCGGCGGCCCTCCAGGAGCTCGGCCACGCGATACAGGACCTGCCCGCGCAGCATGGCTGTCGCGGCATCCCAGTTCGGGAAGGCGCCCCTGGCCGCGCGAACCGCGTCGCGCAGGTCCTTCTTCGAGGCTCGCACGGCGTTGGCGAGGGGCGTGCCGTCGGGGGTGCGCACGACGTACGCCCGCCCCGATTCCGAGCGGGGGAAAGCCCCGCCAAGGTAGAGCTTGTACGTCTTGCGGACGTCGAGGCGGGCGACCTCGGCCGGCGCGTCGGTCGGGGTGCGCGGCATCAGCGGTCCTCCAGCCGAACGTAGGCCAGGAGGCCGGCCAGCCCGCCCTCACGCCCGAAGCCCGACTCCTTGTAACCACCGAAGGGGCTGGTGGGATCGAAGCGATTGAAGGTGTTGGCCCACACGACGCCGGCCCGCAGGCGCTTGGTCATGGCCAGGATCCGACTCCCCTTCTCCGTCCAGACGCCCGCCGACAGGCCGTACGCGGTGTTATTGGCCTTCTCGATAGCCTCCTCGGGCGTGCGGAAGGTGAGCGTCGAGAGCACCGGCCCGAAGATCTCCTCCTGGGCGATGCGGCTGCTCTGGGCCACGTTCGTGAAGAGCGTCGGCCGCACGAAGTAGCCGCGCGCGGGGAGCTCGCATGGCGGCTGGTACAGGTCGGCGCCCTCGGCCACGCCCGCCGCCACGAGCTCCTGGATCCGCGCCAGCTGGGCCGCGTTGTTGATCGCCCCGATATCGGTGTTCTTGTCGAGCGGGTCGCCCACGCGGAGCGTGCCCAGGCGGTCCTTCAGCTTCTCGATCAGCAGCTCGGCGATCGACTCCTGGACCAGCAGCCGGCTGCCCGCGCAGCACACCTCGCCCTGGTTGAAGAAGATGCCGTTGACGATGCCTTCCACGGCCTGGTCGAGCGGCGCGTCGTCGAAGACGATGTTGGCGGCCTTGCCGCCCAGCTCCAGGGTCAGGGCCTTGCCCGACCCGGCGATGGCCCGTCCGATCTCCTTGCCCACCGCCGTCGAGCCCGTGAAGGCGACCTTGTCGACGTCCGGGTGCGTGACGAGCGCCATGCCGATCTCGCCGGGTCCCGTGACGATGTTGACGGTGCCGGGCGGCAGGTCCGCCTGGCGGCACACGTCGGCGAAGAGCAGAGCCGTGAGCGGCGTGGAGCTGGCCGGCTTGAGCACGACCGTGTTGCCCGCCGCGAGCGCCGGCGCGATCTTCCAGGCGAGCATCAGCAGCGGGAAGTTCCACGGGATGACCTGGGCGGCCACGCCGAGCGGGTGCGCCGTGCGGCCCGGGAAGGCGTAGTCCAGCTTGTCGGCCCAGCCGGCGTAGTACCAGAAGTGGGCGGCCACGAGCGGGATGTCGACGTCCCGCGACTCCTTGATCGGCTTGCCCGAGTCGATCGTCTCCAGGACCGCGAACTCGCGACTGCGCTCCTGGAGGATGCGCGCGATGCGGAAGAGGTACTTCGCGCGCTCGCGCGGCGGCAGCTGGCCCCATGTCCGCCGCTGCGCCCGGCGTGCCGACGCCACCGCCGCGTCCACGTCCTCGGCGTTGGCCCGGGCGATCTCGGCGAGCGGCTCCTCCGTGGCAGGGTTCAGGTCCGTGAACCACTGGCCGCTCTTCGGCGCGACCTCGCGGCCGCCGATGAAGAGGCCGTACCGCGCCTGCAGCTGGACGACGTCGCGGGACTCCGGCGCGGGCGCGTACTCCCACGCGACCGGGAGGCCCGCCGGGGTCGTGGTGGGGCCTTGGCAGAGGTTGGCCGGCAGCACCTGCTGTCGTGCCGTTCGCGAAGGGCTCATCAGGTCGCAAGCGTAGCGCGTCCGTGCCTTCCGCGCCAGTGGCTTGGATGTCATGTGACCAACTGGTCACATAGTGGCTGATGCTCGGCCACCCCGATTTCCACCACCCTCCCTGCTGATGCTGTTCAAGGCATCAACGAAGAGGGGCAGGTCGGCGGCCGGTCAGCCGCGGGTCGGCGGCGGGTCGGCGGGGGTCGGCGGCCCGTCAGCGGCCGAGGCGCCGGTCATGGCGGCCGCACGTCATGGTCCCGAGGACGCTTCCGCAGGATCCGCGCGAGCTGATGGGTGGTCGGGCCATCTCCCGAGGCTGCGATCTCGTGGATGGCGTCGCCGCCCTCAGGTGCCAGAGCGAGCAGGGCCGCCTCCTCAGCCTGGAGGGCCCAGGCCAGCCTGCCGAGCGTGCTGAGCTGCATCCCCGTGACGCGGCCATTCTCGAGGCGGGAGATGATCGACTGGTTGACGCCGCTGATCCGCTCCAGGTCGCGCTGACTCCAGCCCCGCCCCAGCCGCCACTCTCGTATCAGCTGCCCGAGCGAGGCACCGCGACGCGCCTCCGGCGGGATCGGCGGTCGGTAACCCCACATGGAGGTATTGAAGCCGGCGGTCCTTCACGCGCCCTAACCTGCGCGTTCATCGAGGCTTGGCCGATGGTTCTGCGCATGCCGCTCGGCGCCGCTCCCCGCGCTGATGACTTCGACAGCATCTGCGCGGAGGGTGCGTTAGTTTTTCGTGCTCGCGCCCGCGCGCCAAGCGCCCATGGCGCGACGCGCGACCCCCGCGGCGCGTAGGCCCGCGCCCGCGTCAGTCGAGCGTGAAGTAGTCGCCGCCCGAGTAGCGGCCGGTACGTTCCTTGCGGATCTGCATGAGGATGTCGTTGAGGAGCGAGGATGCCCCGAAGCGGAAGCGCTCGGGCGTCATCCAGCGCGCGCCGAGGGTCTCGTACAGCACCACGAGGTAGGCGATGGCCTCCTTGGCGGTACGGATCCCGCCGGCGGGCTTCATGCCCACGGCGCGTCCGGTCTGGCGCTCGAAATCGCGGATCGCCTCGAGCATGACGAGGGTGACCGGGAGCGTCGCGGCGGGCACGACCTTGCCGGTCGACGTCTTGATGAAGTCGGCCCCGGCGGCCATCGCGAGGATGCTCGCGCGCCGCACGTTGTCCAGCGTCTCCAGCTCGCCGGTCTCCAGGATGACCTTGAGGTGCGCCGACCCGGCGGCGGCCTTGACGGCCACGATCTCGTCGAAGACCGCGCCGTAGTCCCCCGAGAGGAACGCGCCGCGGTCGATGACCATGTCGATCTCGTCCGCTCCGGCAGCGGCCGCCTGGCGCGTCTCTTCGATCTTGATGTCCATGAACGTCTGGCCGGAGGGGAAGCCGGTGGCCACGCTCGCCACGCGAACGCCGCTGTCGCGCAGCGCGGCACGCGCATCGCGGATCCGCGCCGGATAGACGCAGATCGCGGCCACGCTGGGGATCGACGGATCCGCCGGGTCCGGCCGGATCCCCTTCTGGCAGAGGGCATGGACCTTGCCCGGCGTGTCCTTCCCTTCGAGGGTGGTGAGATCGATCATGCGGATGGCCAGGTCCAGCGCCCACAGCTTGCTGTCGCGCTTGATGGACCGCTTGGCCAGGCTTCCGACCCGCTCGACGACCGCGACCTGGTCGACCCCGCCGACCCGGCCGAGCCACCCTCCGAGGCCACCGGCGTGCCCGTCCCACGCCCGCACCAGCGCCTGCGCCTCGTGCGCTGCCCGTTGCTGGGCCGCACGCTGGTCGGATCCGAGGTGCTCGATGGTGGTCACGACCCTATCGTACACCCGCCCTCAGGAGCGACAGACCGACAGATATGTGACGATATGGTCACCATGCGAACCGCCAGACCGGATCCCGTGAGCCTCGTGGCGTCGGCGATCGCCGACCCGACACGCCGCCTGCTGCTGGAGCGGCTCGTCGCCACCCCAGGCATGACCAGCGGGGAGCTGGCCGCGCTCGTCCCGCAGCACACCCGCTTCGCGGTCCTGAAGCACATCCGCGTGCTGGAGGGCGCCGGCCTCGTGCGGGTGATGCACGACGGCCGGCGACGGCGTCACTTCGCCGAGGGGGCCGCCTTCGCCGAGCTGCGCGGGTGGATGGATCGGATGGGCGGCAGTCCCCGGCGACGCGCCACGAGGTAGTGCGCGAACCAGCGGCTGATCTCCTCGAGGTTGGCCACGCGACGGAACGGCGTGCCCGAGCGCGTCAGTTCGTGGGTCTCATCCGGTACCCGCATGAGCCGCACCTCACGCTTGAGCGATCGCAGGACCGTGAACAGCTCCTCGGCCTGGGTGATGGTGGTGCGCAGGTCGCGCTCGGAGTGCTGGATGAGGAGCGGCGTGCGGATGGCCGTGGCGTACGTCAGAGGCGACTCGCGCAGGTAGAGCTGCGGGTCCTCCCACGGGTTGCGGCCGTATTCCTGCCGCCCGAAGAGCGGCCCGCCGATGTCGCCGGACAGCATCTGGGAGGTCATGTCGTTGACCGACCGGCAGGTCACGGCCGCGGCGAAGCGGTCGGTGTGCCCGACCATCCAGCTCGTCAGGTAGCCTCCGTACGAGCCGCCCGTGACGCCAAGGCGGTCCGGATCGGCCAGCCCGTCGGCGAGGACCGCATCGACCCCACCCATGACGTCGGCCATGGGCCCGGTGCCCCAGTCCCCGAAGTTGGCGGCCGAGAAGGCCTCGCCGTAGCCCTGGCTGCCGCGCGGGTTGCAGGCGTAGACACTGATCCCTTCGGCGACCAGGCACTGCCACTCCCACATGAGCGACCAGCCGTACAGCGTCTGTGGTCCGCCGTGGATCTCCACGACGAGCGGCGGGGGCGCCGAACGGCCCCCCTTGGCGCGCTCCGCCGGGGCCGCCGGGAGCAGCCAGCCCTGCACGCGCCGGCCGTCGACCTCGTGCCAGCGGGAGACGGGTGCGACGAGCGTGATGTCGCCCCAGGCATCGGCCATGAGGTGCGTCAGCTGGTGGATCTCCGGGCGGCCGCCGCGGATGCCGCCCTTCGGCAGGTCGAAGGCGACCACGTCGAACGGCGCGGTCCCGGTGCAGCGGATGCCGACGTAGCGGGTCACGCCGGCTGGCAGCGCCGCGGTCACGAGCGCAGACAGCCAGTGGCGCCCCTCGGTCAGCCGCTCGACCCGACGGCTCGCCACCTCGACGCGCCACACCTCGTAGGCGCCGTCGACCGGGGCCGTGAAGCTGATCCAACGGCCGTCCTCGCTCCACGTGATGCGCGACCCAGGACCACCGAAGAGGTCGCTGTTCATGGCCGAGTCGACCATCAGGTCGTGCTCACCGGTCAGGTCCTCGCCCACCCCGTCGCCACCCCGCGGCGGGAAGCGCCAGACATCGGTCCGCACGCCCGGGCGTGCCTGGGCGAAGCCCTTGACCGCGAGCCAGGCCCCATCGGGACTCCACTCGGGCTCGAAGAACTGGCGGTCGTCGGCGCCGCTCGTGACGCGCTCGATCGGGCCGCCCGCCGACGGCATCACGAAGACGTCGACGCGCCCGGTCAGGTCGCTGTGGCGGTGGCGGTTCGAGACGAAGGCGATGGTCTGTCCGTCGGGGCTCCAGACGGGATGTCCGTCGTCGGCCGTCCCGCTCGTCAGGCGCGTGGCGGCCCCGTCGGCGACGACGACCCGCCACAGGTTGCCCGGACGATCGTAGGTGAAGCCGGCCCCGTTGAGCATGTAGGAGAGGCGGTCGATGAACCGCAGGTCGGGCGCCGGGCCGTCCTCGGGCTTGCGCGCGGTCGGGCGCTCCTTGAGCCGCGCGGCCGCCGAGACCACGCACAAGGCGGTCCCGTCCGGGCTCCAGGCGAGATCCGTGACGTCTTTTGGCAGGCGCGTGAGCTGGCGGGCCTCACCGCCATCGGCCGGCAGCAGCCACACCTGGGTGGCGCCGTCCTTGGGCGCCTCCTTGGGCCCGGCCTCGTCACCGGCACCGGCCGCCTGCAGGACGCCGGCGCGGTCCGACAGGAAGGCCAGGGTGAGGCCGTCGGGACTCCAGCGGGGGACCACGTCGGTGCGCCGGCCCAGGGTCACCTGGCGCGCCGGGGCCGAGCCATCGGCCGGGACGAGCCAGATGGCGTGGCGATAGCCGTCGCGCCCGGGCGCGACGGATTTGACCACGAAGGCGACCCGTCGACCGTCGGGCGACAGGGCCACCTCGGTCGGGACGCGCAGGGCGAACAGGTCATCGGGGCGTGGCGAACGTGGCATGGCCGAATCGGCTCCTCCAGGCGAAGGACTGGAGTGTAGCCGACGGTGCCCGGCCGGCGGGCGTACGATCGGCGCATGAGCGGCAGTTACACGAGCGGCAAGGAATACCTGGCGCCCGTGCGGATCCACGCCGACCGGGCCGCCGGCAGCGTGGAGATCGACTGGGCCGACGGCCACCACACGGTCTACGACGCGGTGACCCTGCGCTGGATGTGTCCGTGTGCCTATTGCCGTGGCGAGATGGGCCAGCCGGGGTGGCTCGACTCGAAGCCCACCCTGACGCCGAGCCAGACCGAGCTGGTGGACCTCCAGCTGGTCGGATCGTATGCTCTCGCGCCAACGTGGGCCGATGGCCACCACACGGGGTTCCACACCTTCGAGCGGCTGCGAGCCGCCTGCCCCTGTGCGGAGGATGAGGCGCGCCGCGCCGCCGACCCGCACGCCCAGCATGTCCCGGGAGGCGTCACATGATCGTCAGCACCACCAACTTCGTGGCCGGTATGCGCGTCGTGGAGACGAAGGGCCAGACGTTCGGTGTCGTCGTCCGCAGCCGCGGCCTGGCCGGCAATATCGCGGCGGGCCTGCGCAGCCTCGCCGGCGGCGAGATCCATGAGTACACCCAGCTGCTCGAGGACTCCCGCCGCCAGGCCGTCGACCGGATGGTCGAGAACGCCACGGCCATGGGCGCCAACGGCATCCTGACGATGCGCTTCGACAGCTCCGAGATGGGCAACACGATGACCGAGATCGTGGCCTACGGCACGGCCGTGGTCCTGGCCGCCGGCGACTCGGGCCACGGTACGGGCGCCTGAGCTCGATCATGGACCGCGGCAGCGGCACGCTGACCAACGTCGCGCGGATCGCGCTCGGGGCCTTCGCCGCCCTGGCGCTCTTCGCGGCGGTCGTGTGCTTCGCCGCGGGTCTCATCGCGGTGGCGATCGAGGCCCTGATCGGGGCGATCGTGCTTGGCGTGGCCGCGGCCTACGAGCACGGTCGCTACCGCGCGTCGATCCGAGGCGCCGAGGCCGCCCGCTTCCAGCGCACCGACGAGGTCTTCACCGATCCCACCACGGGCCAGCTCACGCGCGTCTGGTACGACCAGGCTTCCGGTCGCCGGGACTACCGGCCGGACGCCTGACCCGCGCCCCCAGCCCGCCACCATGACCGCCGTCCGCCCGCCGACGACTCGCCGCACCGCACGGCAGCGCGTGCCCGCCACGCTGCCGTACATCAACCGTGAGTTGTCGTGGCTGGAGTTCAACGCGCGCGTCCTCTTCGAGGCGACCGACGTCCGCAACCCGCTGCTGGAACGGGCGCGCTTCCTGTCCATCTTCGCCAACAACCTCGACGAGTTCTTCCAGGTCCGCGTCGCCGGCCTGAAGCAGCAGCTGGCGGCCGGCCGCTCCAATCCGTCCGCCGACGGCCTGACCGCGGCCGAGACCCTGGACGCCATCCGCAACAAGGTCCTGTCGCTCGTCGCGGCGCATTCGGCGGCCTTCGCCGGCGTCCATGCCGAGCTCCAGGCCAACGACATCCGCATCGTCCCGTATGCCGAGCGAGAGGAACGGGGCCTCGAACTGCGGCGGCGCTTCCTTGACGAGATCTTCCCCGTCCTGACGCCCCTGGCGGTCGACCCGGGCCACCCGTTCCCCTACATCAGCGACCTCTCGCTGTCGCTGGCCGTGACCGTGCGCGACCCCGAGACCGGCGAGCGCCGCTTCGCCCGGATCAAGGTGCCGCCGGTGCTGCCGCGCCTGGTCGAGGTGGGCCAGCACACCTACATCCTGCTCGAGCAGATCATCGCCGCCAACCTGGACGCCCTCTTCCCGGGCATGGAGGTCCTGGAGCATCACCTCTTCCGCGTCACCCGCAACGCCGACCTGGCCATCGAGGAGGACGAGGCCGACGACCTGCTGATGGCCATCGAGGAGGAGCTCCGCAAGCGGCGCTTCGGGGCGGCCGTCCGCCTGGAAGTCGAGCGTTCCATGCCGGCCGCGACCCGGGCGCTGCTGCAGCGCGGCCTGGGGATCCAGCCGACCGACGTCTACGAGGTCGCCGGCATGCTGGACCTGACGGCCCTCGACGCGATCGCCGAGCTGGACCTGCCGGGCCTGCAGCGCGAGTCGTGGCAGCCCGTCACGCCGCAGCGCCTCCAGCCGCTGGACGAGGACGAGCCGGTCGACGTGTTCGCCGCCATCCGCGAGGGCGACCTGCTGGTCCACCACCCGTACGAATCGTTCCGCGGCTCGGTCCAGCGGTTCGTCGAACAGGCGGCCGACGACCCGGACGTGCTGGGCATCAAGATGACCCTCTACCGCACCGGTGGCGACTCGCCCATCGTGCGGGCCCTCATCCGCGCGTCAGAGCTGGGCAAGCAGGTCGTGGTCCTGGTGGAGATCAAGGCCCGCTTCGACGAACGGGCCAACATCGTCTGGGCCCGCGCCCTGGAGCGGGCCGGGGCGCACGTGGTGTACGGCCTCGTGGGCCTCAAGACGCACTGCAAGGTGACGCTCGTGGTGCGCCGCGAGGGCCGGGGCCTGCGCCGCTACGTCCACATCGGCACCGGCAACTACAACGACAAGACGGCGCGCCTCTACGTGGACGTCGGCCTGCTGAGCTGCGGCGCTGAGCTGGGCGCGGACGCGACCGACCTCTTCAACTTCCTGACCGGGCTCTCCCGCCAGCGCAGCTTCCGGCGGCTGATCATCGCCCCGGTCAGCCTGCGCTCGTCGATCCTCGAGCTTATCGAGGGCGAGATCGCTCGCCACCGGGCGTCCGGCGACGGGCGGATCCGCCTCAAGCTCAACGCCGTGGTCGACCCCGAGATGGTGGGCGCCCTGTGCCGCGCCAGCCAGGCCGGCGTGCCGGTCGACATCATCGCCCGCGGCGCCTGCTCACTCCGGCCCGGCGTGGAGGGCGTCAGCGAGAACGTCCGCGTGCGCTCGATCATCGGGCCCTTCCTGGAGCACTCGCGGATCTTCATCTTCGGCGACGGCGACCGTGAACGGATCCTCATCGGGTCGGCGGACCTCATGGAGCGCAACCTGGACCGCCGCGTCGAGGCGGCCGTGCCCGTCACCGAGCCGGCCCTCCAGGCACGCCTGCGGACCGTCGTCGAGGTCATGCTGGCCGACGATCGGCGGGCCTGGCAGCTCGGCCCCGACGATCGCTGGCGACGGGTGGAGACCCTGCTCGAGGCGCCGACCGGACTCGACACGTTCGAGGTCTTCAAGGCCCAGGCGCGGGCCTCCGTCCAGGTCGAGGACTGAGGTGGCCGATCCGGTCGAGGTCGAGCTGAAGTTCCGCGTCACCGATGGCCCGGCGCTGGAGCGGTTGCTGGATGCGGACTGGGTCGGCGATCACGCGGCGGGCGCCTGGCGCAGGTTCGAGCTCGAGGACCGCTACATCGACACCAGCGATGGCGCCCTCGCCCGGGGCGGCTACGGGGCGCGCCTGCGCGGCCAGGGCGGGGCCATCACCCTGACCCTCAAGAGCCTCGGCCGCGGGGAAGGGCCCGGCGGGGCGCTCTTCCGTCGCGTCGAGCTGGAGGGCCCCGCATCGTGGGACGTACGGCCCGAGACCTGGCCCGACAGCGAAGCCCGCCGGCGCCTCATGGCCCTCGCCGGCGACTCCCCGCTCGTGCCGCGCTTCACCCTGCGTCAGGTGCGGCGCGAACGCGACCTTCGGGGCAGCGAGGGTTGGGCGATCCTGAGCCTCGACGCCGTGCGGGTGGAGGCGGCGGGCCATGACATCGGCGGCGGCTCCTTCGTGGAGGTGGAGTCGCGTGGTGGCTCCGAGCGCATGCTCCAGGAGGTCGGCGCGATCCTGGAAAGCAGCGGGGCGGTGACGCCGGAGGGGCGTTCCAAGGAGGCGCTCGCCACCGAGTTGCTCAACGCGGCGCGCCAGCCGGGCAGCGTGCGTCCGTGGGGTCCGAACCGGAACGGCGCGGAGCCGGTCACCGCCAGGCCCAGGGACCCGCAGTCGATAGCCGCCCAGCCCGACGGGGGCGCCACACCGGCCCCCGTCAGCGAGCCCGAGCCGGCACCGAAGGCTGTGGTCGAGCCGGTCGCCACGGCGGCCGAATCCACCGCCGCTGCCGCCGAGCCCGTTCCCGGACCGGAGTCGGCAGCCCAAGTGGTCGAACCGAAGGCAGCCGCGGTCGAGCCTGAGGCGGCCACCTCGCCCGCCCCATCGAAGACCGTGCGGCGACGTGCCCGGGCGGCAAGCGCCCGCCCGGCCGCGAGGCGGACCCGGCGCCCTCGGACCGCCGCAGCTTCAGCCGAGGGTGCCGAGCCGGACGAGCGGGCCCAGATCATCGAGCGCCTCCACACGGGCCGGACTCCCGGCGTGGTGGCCGGCGACTCGCTGGCCGAGGCCGGCCGCAAGGTGCTGCGCTTCCACTTCGCGCGGATGCTCGAGCGCGAGACGGGCACGCGCCAGGGCGATGACCTGGAAGAGCTCCATTCGATGCGCGTGGCGACCCGGCGCATGCGCGCGGCGTGGCGCGTCTTCGGCGACGGCTTCCGCCACGGCCCCAGCCGGCGCTACGTGGCCGAGCTGCGGACCGTGGCCACGGCCCTCGGCGCGGTCCGCGACCAGGATGTGCTGCTCGACGGCCTGACGACCTACATGGCCGCGCTGCCGCCCGAGGAAGGTGTCGCCCTCGCGCCGCTCCACGAGGCATGGCAGGCGGTGCGCCACCAGGCGCGGGAGCACCTCGTCAAGCTGCTGGACGGCGACGCGTACCGACGCTTCGTCGAGGACTACGTGGCGTTCGTGGAGACCTCGGGTGCCGGCGGACGGGTGATGCAGGCGACCGACCCCCACCGCGTGCGCGACACCGCGCCGAGCCGCGTCTGGGCCGCCTACGAGCAGTTGCGCGCGTACGACGCGACCCTGACCTGGGCCGACGTGCCCACGCTGCACGTCCTGCGCATCGCCGGCAAGCGCCTGCGGTACACGCTCGAGTTCTTTCGCGAGGTGCTGGGCGCCGACGCCGCGACCCTGATCGCGCGGGTCACGGCCCTCCAGGACCACCTGGGCATGCTGCATGACGCGGACGTCGCGGCCCACCTCGCGCGCGACTTCCTGGCCGGCTCTGCCGCCGGCCTCTCGGCCGAGACGATCCAGGCGGTCGGCCGCTACCTTGCCTCGCGAGAGAAGGAGGTCGCGCGCCTCCGTCGGACGCTGCCGGCGGTCTGGCGCCCGCTGGTCGGTGACACGTTCCGCCGCGCGCTAGGCCGCGCGGTGAGCCTGATCTGAGTCTGCGGGCCGCGGGAAGCCCGCGACCGTCAGTTCGATCAACGGGCTGTGGGCGACCATCACGTTCACATCGGTCCGACCCCAGCGCGCGGCGACCAGCTCCAGGACCCGTCGGCGCTCGAGCGGGTCGTCGATGATGCGGGCCATCGCAGGCACCTCCGCGTTGGTCGTCTGCTTGAGACGGATCGTGAGGCGCGGATCGCGCTCGAGGTTCAGGATCCAGGCCCGCTTGCGATCGGCACGTGGCATGCCGCTGATGTAGAGCCGGCCGTCGATGGCATGCAGAGCGATCTCGATCCGCCGCGGTTGACCCGTTCGGCGGCCGGTCGTGGTCATGTCGATGAGCTGCGAGCGTGCGAGCGCATCGTGGGTGCTGTCGTCCATCGTCCTGGGCTCCGCGTGATAGTTGAGTGCGCAACCATACCACGGAGGCGGCCCGTCACCCGCGACTCAGGCACCGGCCTTGCCTGGGCCGGTCAAGACATCCTCTCAGCCACCAGCCCGCTTGGTGGTAGGCGCCTTCACGGCGGCCCTGGGCGTCGTATGCCTGACATCTGAGCACGAATCAGGCAGGCTGGCGGGCACGGCGGCCCCGATGACCCGCTTAGCACCAGCCCGTTTGGTGAAACGTGAGAGGGCGCGTTCGCTGCCGCGCGGGCGTGATCCGAGTCCGCCGCGCCGATCGCGAGCGGCGGCGCGTCAGGCGGGCGGGGTCGTCTTCCGCGGTGCGCGGGCGCGCGTGGCACGCGGCTTGGCGGGCGTGGCGCGCGGCGCTCGAGGCCGCGCCACGCGGCGCGTCGCGGGAGCCGGGATGGCCGCGGCCGCCCCCGCGCTCGAGGCTGGCTGCGTAGGCGTCTGGAGCTCGGCGAGCTTGTGCTCCAGGGACGCGACCAGGGCTCCGACCGCGGCCTGGATCTCGCGAGCGTCGGCCAGCTGGAGTTCGACCTTGACGACCTTCCTGGCCCGCCGCTTCTCGGCCTTGGCCGACTTGTCGTCGACCGACGATGCCGCGGCCTTCGCGGTCGGGTCCGCGGGTGCTGCCTTGCGGCCCCCCTTGCCGTGATCGCCCTTGGCCATATGGTCTCCCTGCGCTGCGTCCCGGCCGGAAGGTGAGGCTCGGCCATCCTGGGGCTCGGCCATCCTGGGGCTCGGCCATCCATTGAACCATCGGTACCCGCTGACCTGCAATCACGCCGGTGCGGCGGCGCACCGGCCAGGGTTATGCCGCCGTGCCGGCTTTGTGTGCCCGGATGATGGCCGAGGCCATGCCCGCCGTCTCTTCGTGCGTCGGGGTGATCGAGATGTCCTCGAGCCCGACGGTCCGCAGACCAGCCTCGTACTCCGTGTATGACAAGGCTCCGGCGATGCAGCCGACATAGGACCCGCGCTCGGCGCGTTCCTCCGGCGTCAGCGCGTCATCGGCCACGATGTCCGACACGCCCAGGCGGCCCCCTGGCCGCAGCACGCGAGCGATCTCGCGGAAGACGGCGGACTTGTCGGCGGCGAGGTTGATGACGCAGTTGCTGATGACGACGTCGACCGACGCCGACGGCAGCGGGATGGCCTCGATGTGCCCCTTCAGGAACTCGACATTCGTGGCGTTCGCGGCTGACGCGTTCCGTCGCGCCAGCGCCAGCATCTCGTCGGTCATGTCTAGCCCGTAGGCACGGCCGGTCGGTCCGACGCGCTGCGCCGAGAGGAGCACGTCGATACCACCGCCTGAACCCAGGTCCAGCACTATCTCACCCTCGCGCAGCTCGGCTACCGCGATGGGGTTGCCGCAGCCCAGGCTGGCCAGGGCCGCCGCCTCCGGCAGGCTCGCCAGCTCATCGGTGGAGTAGTTCGGGGTGCCGCAACAGTCCCCGTTGCCGCCACAGCAAGGGTCATCGACGACGTTCAGGGCGATGCGGGCGTAGTGGTCGCGGACGACCTCGTGGATCGGGGTGGTCATGACGTCTCCGATGCTGGTGCGGTTTGCCGTCTATATTGATACTTGCCTAAGTAGACATCTGTCAATACACTAATCGCGTGAAACGGCCGAGCGACCCCGACGTGCTGCTCCTCGCCGCCGCAGCGGATCCCACGCGGCTTGCCATCCTGCGCCAGCTCGCCCTAGCGGGGCCCGTCTGCGCCTGCGAGATCGCCGCGGGCTACACCGTCACCCAGCCGACCGTCTCGCATCACCTCCGCGTCCTGCGCGAGGCGGGCTGGATCACGGGTGAGCGGCGCGGCACCTGGATCTGGTACGCCATCCGACCGGAGGCCATGGGCCGTTTCCGGGCCATCGGGGCCGCCTTCGACCCGCCGGGCGATGTGCGATCGCCGGTGCGGCGGCTGCCGGTCGTCCAACCCACGGCGTGACGGCGCCGCGATCCACATGGCTCGGTCGCCAGAGGGTTCCGCAGCGACGGACGCGCTTGTGCGGGCGCGGGCAGGGTAGCGGTTCGAACGGCTGCGCCCAGGTGGCTGGCCAGCGGCCCGGAGCCGGCTCACCGCGGCCTTGTCAGGCCCTCGCGAGCCACTCGGCGATGTCCCCAGCGGATGGGACCCGGCCGTAGCTCATGACCTTGCCATCGATGACCAGTCCCGGGGTGCTCATGACGCCGTAGCTCACGATCCGGCCGTAGTCGGACACCTTCACGACCTCTGCCTCGACGCCGGCCATGAGGACCGCCTGGCGGGCGTTCACCTCCAGTCGCTTGCAGTTGTCGCAGCCGGGTCCCAGGATCTCGATCTTCGTCATGGATGTGACTCCTTACTTCCCGCTGATCAGACGATGAGCGCGTTGAACAGGTAGCCGATGAGGAGGATCCCGATCGTCACCACGGTGGCGAAGAGGGCGATGAGCGGCCATTTGATGACGCGGCGCAGGATGATGAACTCGGGCAGGCTGATGGCCGTGATGGCCATCATGAAAGCGAGGGTGGTCCCCAGCGGCAGGCCCTTGCCGAGCAGGGCCTGGACGATCGGGAGGGTGCCCGCCGCATTCGAGTAGAGCGGCAGCGCGATGAGCACGACGATCGGGACGGCGAGTGGATTCGAGCGACCACCGATGGCGGCTACCAGGTCTGTGGGCGCATACCCGTGGATGAGGGCGCCGATGGCGATGCCGATCAGAACGTAGGGCAGGATGCGCCGGACGAGGTCCCCGGTGTACGCCCACGCGGCGCGGATGCGGTCGGGCCAGGTGAGTTCGATCGCGACCACCGTCCCGCCCGTGCCCTGCAAGGCCCAGACGTAGTCCTCCACGTACCGCTCCATCCCCATCCTGCCGATGACGAGCCCGCCCGATATCGCCACGCCGAGCCCGGCGGCCATGTAGACGAGCGCGATGCCGGGTCCGAACAGGCCCCAGAGGAGCACCAAGGCCACCTCGTTGACCATCGGTGAACTGATGAGGAAGGCGAAGGTCACGCCGAGGGGGATCCCGGCCTCCACGAAGCCGATGAAGAGCGGCACGGCCGAGCAGGAGCAGAACGGCGTCACGACGCCGAACGAGGCCGCCGCGGCTGTGCCGGTCAGGCGTCCGCGGCCGGCGAGCGCATCCCGGACTCGTTCCGGCGGGAAGAAGCCGCGGATCAGCGTCACCACCGTGATGATGCCGAGGAGCAGCAGCAGCACCTTGGGCACGTCAAGCAGGAAGAAGGCGACAGCCTCGCCAAGTTGCGAGCCCCGCTCGAGTCCGAACGCCGTGAAGGCCAACCAGTCCGCCAGCGGCGCCTCGGCGAACCAGGCGACGAGCCAGCCGGCGACGGCCCCCCAGAAGATGGGCCAGAACGGCACCCGAGTCCGCCGCAGGATGAGCGCCGTCATCCGAGGAGCGCACCGATGGATGTAGCCGCCGCCTGGCATGCCGCCTCGTCGCGCTCGTAGTAGACCCAGCGGGCGTCGACTCGATGCCGGCTCGCCCGGACGAGCCCCGCCGCGCGAAGCCGCGCCAGGTGGTTCGACACGTTGTTCTGCTGTTCCCCCAGCGCGGCGGCCATCTCGCAGACACAGTGCGGGCCGTCAGCGAGGAGACGAAGGATCCCGGCCCGCGTCCGGTCGCCGATCAGGGCCGCGACGGCGACGACATCGTCGACGACGGGCGTTGGGAGATCGAAGCGGAGCACAGGAACGACGGGTAACTCGCGCGTGTTGATCGGCATCTCACCGAGCACTGTGTCATTCCGCAGTGAGATGTCACAGGGCCACCCGGCACCGTGCGAGGGGGCCGAAGGTCCATCGCGCGCCGCCACCCGGGCTCACGTCCTGTTAACGCGGCCACCCGGGCCGGCAACGTGGCGTTGACGTCTCGGGGCGACGCTCTCCCGGCGCACAGGACTTCGAGGATGCGTCCAACACCCCATGTCTGAGGAGAGGCCACGGTGATCCACATCTCGCGCGCCGGCCGCGTCGGCGCCCTGACCCTGTCGGTGCTCATGACGGCCGCCGCGTGCAGCAGTGCGGCCACGGATACCCCCACCCCGGCTCCGACGGCGACGCCGCCCGGCGCCGCGTCCGCGACGCCCGGCGAGTCGATGGCTGAAAGCCCCGGCGCATCGGGGGCACCGGTCACCTACCGCTGCTCCAAGGGCGACGGCCAGCTGAACGGCGCCGGCTCCACCTTCATCAACCCGCTGCTGACCAAGATGGCGGGCGACTATCTCGCCAAGTGCGGCGTCCAGATCAACTACCAGTCCATCGGCTCAGGCGGTGGCGTCAAGGCGTGGCAGCAGAACACCGTCGACTTCGGCGCGTCTGATGCGTTCCTCGCCGACTCCGAGATCGCCACTGCGGCGTCCAACGGGACCCCGGTGGAGATCCCGACCACCTTCGGGGCGGTCGTCGTGGCCTACAACCTGACGGGCCTCTCGGCGCCGATCAAGATGACGCCGGACTTGATCGCCAACATCTTCCTGGGCAAGATCACGATGTGGAATGACCCGGCTCTCACAGCCGCGAACCCGGGTCTGAACCTCCCCGCGACGGCGATCAGCGTGGTCCACCGCTCTGACGGCTCAGGCACGACGAGCATCTTCACCACGTACTTGACGGCGGTGAGCTCCGATTGGGTCGCCACCGTCGGCGGTGGGGACAAGACGAAGTCGGCCGGCAAGACGGTCGCCTGGCCTGTCGGTCAGGGCGCCAGCGGCAACGAGGGCGTCACCCAGGGCATCAAGGCGACCGACGGCGGCGTCGGCTACATCGACATCGCATACGCCGTCGAGAACAACATCCCATTCGCCGACGTCCAGAACTCCAGCGGCAACTTCATCACCCCCTCGCTGGCCTCCATCGCTCAGGCCGCCAACCTGCCGTCGTACCCGGCCGACCTGCGCTTCAACCTCGCCAACACGGCGTCCCCGCAGGGCTACCCCATCGCGGGCACGACGTGGATCATCGTCTACCAGGACCTCTCCAAGGTCCTCAAGAGCCAGGATCGGGCGAACGCGCTCGTCGACTTCATCTGGTGGGCCATCCATGACGGCCAGGCCGACGCCGCGCCACTCGTGTACGGCTCGCTGCCACCGAACCTCGTGGCCCAGGACGAGGCCGCCGTGAAGTCGATCACCTGGGCCGGCACCCCTCTTCTGCCGTAGCCTTCCCGCCACCCGCTCAACGCCCCGGGGATGGCATCATCCCCGGGGCGTCGTCAAGCCTCGTCAAGGTGACCGTAGCGCCAGATGACCGACTCGCTTCGTCCGCCCGCCGCCGTTGCAGAACCGCTCCGGCTCCGGCGCCGCCGCTGGACGGGCGACCTGACGTTCCGGGCCGTGCTCATCGCCCTCGCCATAGCCACGACGATCGTGCTGGGCGCGATGATGGTCGGCAGCTTCGTCACCGCCGTGCCCGTCTACCAGAAGTTCGGGATCATCGGCTTCCTCACCGGCACGAAGTGGGAGCCGTCCTTCACGATCTACGGCGCGTGGCCGTTCATCTACGGCACGGTCCTGACGAGCTTCATCGCCCTGCTCATCGCGGTCCCCATCTCCGTGCTCATCGCCCTCCTGCTGACGGACCTCGCCCCGGCGCGACTTCGCGGGCCGCTCGGCGTGGCCGTCGACCTCCTTGCGGCCGTCCCGTCGGTCGTGTACGGGCTGTGGGGCCTACTGGTCCTCGTGCCCGTGCTGCGGCCCTTCGAACAGGCGGTCGCGGGAACGCTGGGGAAGGTCGTGCCCTTCCTCGGGCCACCGACGCCCGGTCCGAGCTACTTCGCGGCCGCCGTGATCCTGGCGGTCATGACCGTGCCGATCATCTCGGCCGTGACACGTGAGGTATTCGCCTCGACGCCCCGCCTGCAGCGGGAAGCCGTGCTCGCCCTCGGCGGCACCCGATGGGACGTGGCCCGTACCGTCACGCTCCCGATCGGTCGGGCGGGCCTGCTGGCGGCCATCGTGCTCGGGCTGGGCCGAGCGATCGGCGAGACGATCGCGGTCACCATGGTCGTCGGCAACTCGAACAACATCGGCACGTCGATCTTCGCGCCGGGGTTCACCTTGGCCAGTGTGATCGCCAATGAATTCAACGAGGCGACCGAGACACTGCATCCGGAGGCCCTCATCGCGCTGGGCACCGTGCTGCTGGTGATCGCGGTGGTGGTGAACGCCGGAGCCATCACCATCCGCAACCGCTTCACAGGAGGGCTCCGCAGTGGCTTCTGATGCTGCCGCGGTCTTCGTACCCACAGATGGCCGCCGGCGGGTCAAGGCCAACCTCCTGGTCATCTTCGCGACGATCGCCCTGGTCCTCGCCCTCATCCCCCTCGTCGCCGTATTCGGCTACGTGTTCGTGAACGGCATCGGCAGCATGCTCAGCCTGGACTTCCTGATCAAGGATCCCCCGTCCGACTTGAGTGCGGCCGGGGGAGGCGTGCGGAATGCCCTCATCGGGACGCTCGAGATGACCGGGGTCGCCACGCTGATCGCCGTACCTGTCGCGCTCGGCGTGGCCGTCTTTGCGGTCGAGGTCGGCGGCTGGCTGGCGCGAGCGGCCCGGTTCCTCATCGACGTCCTGGCCGGCCTCCCGTCGATCGTCGTCGGGATCTTCGTCTACACCAGCGTGGTCGTGACGCAGGGTCACTTCTCGGGGCTCGCCGGGTCGCTCGCCCTGGCCATCGTGATGCTCCCGGTCGTGACGGTGTCAGCCGAAGAGATCCTGCGCTTGACGCCCCGGCCCATCGCGGAGGGTGCACGGGCGCTGGGCCTGGCCCGGTGGCGTGCCATCATCTCGGTGTTCGTGCCGGTGGGCCTCTCAGGCATCATCACGGGGGTGTTGCTCGGGGTTTCGAGGGCGATCGGCGAGACCGCCCCGCTCATCTTCACGTCGCTCGGTAACAACTTCTTCACGTTGGACCTCAATCAACCGATGCAGGCGCTGCCCCTTCTGATCTACCGGAACGCCCTCAACTCGGCGTTCGACGCGGCGCGCGATCGAGCGTTCGGGGCCGCGTTGCTGCTGATCCTGATCGTCCTGGGCTTCAACCTTGCCGGGCGCTGGCTGACCGCGCGCCGGCGCCTGGCAGGGAGCAATCGATGACGACCCGCTCGGAGGACCCGCTGGTGGCCGTGGAAACGCCTGAGAGGAACGAGTCGGCATCGGAACCGGTCGTGCCCACCGGGCAGCCGGCACCCGTGCCTGACTCCGACGGGCCGGATCAGCTGGCCATGACGGTGCGCGACCTGAACGCGTGGTATGGCTCACGTCGCGCCGTGCGGGAGATATCGCTGGATATCCACGCCCGGGCGATCACCGCGATCATCGGACCATCTGGCAGCGGCAAGTCGACCCTGCTCCGCTGCCTTGACCGCATGCACGAAGTCGTGCCGGGCGCCCGCAGCACGGGGCACGTCCTGTACCAGGGTGTCGACATCTACGATCCCGCCATCGAGCCGGCTGCCGTCCGCCGAACGATCGGCATGGTCTTCCAGCAGCCGAACCCGTTCCCGACCATGACGATCTATGACAACGTCGCGGCACCTGCACGCTTCAACGGCGTGGTCAAGGGCAAGGCCGCGGAAGACGACCTCGTCGAGGCGTGCCTCACACGTGCGGCCTTGTGGAACGAGGTCAAGGACAAGCTCCGCCATGGCGGCACCTCGCTGTCCGGCGGGCAGCAGCAGCGGCTGTGCATCGCACGGGCCCTGGCCCTGCAGCCCAAGGTGTTGCTGATGGACGAACCGTGCTCGGCCCTGGACCCGGTGGCCACCCTCCAAGTCGAGGAGCTCATGTCGCACCTCAAGACGGACTACACGATCGTGATCGTGACCCATAACATGCAGCAGGCCTCGCGCGTGAGCGACACGACCGCGTTCCTCACGATGGGCGAAGACCGCGCAGGGTACCTGGTGGAGGTCGGGCCGACGAGCGAGATCTTCACCAGCCCCAAGCAGCAACTCACCGAGGACTACATCTCCGGGCGGTTCGGATGAGCGAGCCGCGAGTGGAAGGGTTCAACGAAGCCATCGTCAACCGCGAGTCGACGGTCGCCGGGGGCCACCACCCAAGCCGGGAGGCACTCGACACCGAGATGCGCTCCGTCAAGGACGGCGTGCTGCGCATGGGCAGCCTCGTCGAGCAGCAGATCCTCGCGGCACTACAGGCCCTTGTGGACCACGACGCCGAGGCGGCCTTCGGGGTCATCTCCCGCGACACCGGCGTGAACGAGGTCCAGCGCGAGGTCTCCTCGCAGATCGTCACGACCATCGCGACCCAGCAACCCGTGGCACGCGACCTGCGCTTCCTGCTGGCGCTGGACCACGTCACGTACGAACTCGAGCGGATGGGCGACCATGCCACGTCGGTGGCCAAGCAGGCCCGGAAGCTCGCCCCCGAGCCCCCGTTGGCCGGCTACCTGGGCCTGCCGGCGATGGCCCGGGCAGTGGCCGACCTGGTGCGCGGCGTGCTGCTGGCCCTGATCGACATCGACGAGGCCAAGGCGCGGCAGGTGGCGGCCGGCGACGACGCGGTCGACACGCTGTACCACAAGACGTTCGCCGACGTCCTCGAACTGATGCGTGCCGACCCCGACAACGTCGATCGCGGGACCCGCATCCTGTTCGCGGCCAAGAACCTGGAGCGGATCGGCGACCGGGTCACGAACATCGCCGAGGACGTCGTCTTCCTGGCCACGGGCGAGATCGAGGACCTCAACGAGTGACGGCAGGCACCGTCCAGCTGTCGCTCCTGCGTCACGCACATGCCGGTGATCCGGCGAAATGGAAGGGCCCCGACGCCGACCGGCCGCTCTCGCCGAAGGGTCGGCGACAGGCCGACCAGCTGGCGCGCTTCCTGGCCGAACACGACCTCCGCCCGGACCTCCTCGTCAGCAGCTCCAAGGTCCGCGCCGTGCAGACGGCCGAGGCCGTGGCACGCGTCTTCGACCTGCCCATCCACAACGACGGGCGGCTTGCCGATCCGCTCGACCTGGCCACGGTCGACGCCATCCTGGACGATGCGCTGCGCGGCGCGCGAGCGGCCGACGGCCCACAGCGCGTCATGCTCGTGGGCCACGATCCGGACTTCAGCGACCTGCTGATGGAGCTCACGGGCATCCCCGATCTCACGATGCGCAAGGGCGCCCTGGCGCGCATCGACGCGCCCCGCCCGCTCCGGCCCGGCGGCGGCACCCTCGTCTGGCTGGTGCCCCCTCAGCTGCTCGACCCGGCGGGCTGAGCGGCCCGCGAGCCACCCCCAGCCCTTGCCGCCAGGTCGGTGGCGATCGGCAGGCTGAAGCGGAAGTCGGCCCCGCGCCCCTCTTCGCTCTCCAGCTCCAGGTGACCGCCGTGGTCCTCCACGATGTGGCGGGCGATGGCCAGGCCCAGGCCCGTCCCTCCCATCCCGCGAACGCGCGCCCGATCCACCTTGTAGAAGCGCTCGAAGATGCGTGCCTGATCCTGCCGCGCGATGCCCGGGCCCTGGTCGGCGACCGACACCGTCACCACGTCGGCTCCGGCCGTGGCGCTGACGGTCACGGTCGTGCCCGACGGCGAGAACTTCAGGGCGTTGTGGATGAGGTTGAGCAGCACCTGGCCGAGGCGCTCGGCGTCGCCGCGCACGAGCGGTAGCCCGGCCTCCGCACGGGCCTCCAGCCGGATCCCCTGCCGCTCGGCGAAGAGACGTAGGCGCTCGCAGGACGCACGCACGACGTCCGCCATGTCGACCACGTCCAGGTAGAGCCGCTGGCCGCCGCCCTCGATGCGCGAGAGCTCCAGCAGCTCCGAGACCATCTGGACGAGGTGGCCGGTCTCCACGTCGATGCGCGCCACGCGGTCGCGCACCCGGTCGGGCACGACCAGGTCGTCGAGATCGCGGGCCAGCGTCTCGGTCAGCAGGCGCACGCTGGTCAGCGGGGTCCGCAGCTCATGCGAGAGGTTATCCACGAACTCCGTGCGGATGCGCTCCAGGCGGCGCAGCTTCGTGACGTCGTCCAGGGCGACCCACAGGCCGCCCCACGGCGAGCGCCGGGCCCGGATGAGGAGCGCGCGCCCGTCCTCGCCGCGCGGGCGCACCTCGCCGCCCGCGGCACCGCGGTCCCGCGCCGACAGGAGCAGCGCCTCCACCTCGTGATCGGCGAAGGCCTCGAGCGCGCTCCGACCCTCAAGGCCGCCGGGCTCGCGATCCAGGAAGGTGCATGCCGCCGGGTTGGCGAAACGGACGCGAAGGTCATCGTCGAAGCGCAGCACGCCAACACCGAGGAGCCCCGCCAGCTGCCCCAGCTCCTGGTCCGCCTGCGCCACCTGCTGGCGGGCCTGGTCCCGGTCCTCGACGAGCGCCCGGGAAGCGGTCTCGACGTCCTGGCCGGGTGCGCCGCCGACGAGACGGGCCAGGCGATCCAGCCGCATGCGCTGGCGCCACACGACCCCCACGGCCACCGCCAGGGCCGCGGCGAGCACGAGGGCGACGACGAGGGTCGGGTCCACGAGATGAGTCTAGGCCCCGCTCCGCGTGCCGGGTCAGGCGGACCCGGGCCGGCGGAACACGTAGCCGACCCCGCGCACCGTCTGCAGGAAGGTCGGGTGGCCCGTGTCGGCCTCGATGTCGCTGCGCAGCCAGTGCATGTGCACGTCCACCGTCCGTGTCTCGCCGGCGTAGTCGTAGCCCCACACGTGCTCGAGCAGCTGGTCGCGCGTGAAGACCTGGCCCGGATGACGGACCAGGAAGGCCAGCAGGTCGAAGGCCTTGGGTTTGATGGCCACCGCGTGGCCGTCGCGCAGCAGCCGGTGGCCGGCCAGGTCCACCTGGACGGAACCGAGGTCGATGACCGCCGGCGGCGCCTCCACCGCCTGCTGTTCCAGGCGCCGCAGGAGGGCCCGGACGCGCGCGAGCAGCTCGCGCAGGCTGAACGGCTTGGTGACGTAGTCGTCGGCCCCCACCTCGAGGCCGACCACCGTGTCGATCTCCGCGTCCTTGGCCGTCAGCATGAGGATCGGCACGGCCGACTCGGCGCGGATGATGCGGCAGACCTCGACGCCGCTCAGCTCCGGCAGCATCACGTCCAGGATCACCAGATCGGGCCGCTCGCCACGGAAGCGGGCCAGGGCCTCGCGGCCGTCCGACGCGGTGACGACGCGGTAGCCGTCGCGCTGGAGGTTCTCGGCGAGGGTCTCCCGGACGGTGGGCTCGTCGTCCACCACGAGGATCGTGCGGGCCATCTCCGTCCATGGTAGCCAGGGACGTTAACGGCCCGTTTCAGCCACCGACATGGTCCGCCCGCCGATACCATGCCGCGGTGGCCGGACAGGGTGGTGAGGGGTGCTGACGTCGGCCATCGCCGGGGCGCTGGCGGGCTTCGGTATCGCCATCCCGGTCGGCGCGATCGCCGTCCTGATCATCGCCACGGCCGCCTCACGCGGCCTGGCCGTGGGGCTGGCGGCCGGCGCGGGCGCCGCCGAGCGCCGACGGCATCTACGCCTCGCTTGCGGCCCTCTTCGGGGCCGCGCTGAGCGGCGTGATCGCCCCGTGGCTCGCCGACCTGCGCATGGTGGCGGCACTTGCCCTGGCGGCCATCGGCGCGGTGCGGCGGGCACCTACGCCCGCTTCCTTGGCCTGACCCTGCTGAACCCCATCACGGTCATCTACTTCGGCGCGCTCATGGTGGCGTTGCCGGCCATCGGCACGGCGCCGGCCGAGCGACTCGCCTTCGCGGCCGGCGCGTTCGTGGCCTCCCTCAGCTGGCAGAGCCTCCTGGCCGTCGTCGGGGCGGTGCTCCACCGGCGAACGTCGCCGGCCGGCCGTCTCGCGCTGTCGGCCGTGGGCTATCTCATCGTGCTGGGCTTCGCGGTCAGGATCGGCGCCCAGGCCATCCTGGGCTAGGCGCCTGGCGCGTCAGCGGTCGAGCAGCGACCCTTCCACGCACACCGCCGCGACGCCCAGCCGCGCCAGCCGCTCGAACGTCGGCCGGCGGGTGACCGTCCAGGCCGCGAGTTCGAGGCCGGCGGCGGCCACGAGGCGCGCCGTGCGGCGATCGATGGTGCCGTGGGCGGCGGCGATGCCGCGGCAACCGAGGTCGCGGGCCAAGCCCACGATGCCCTCATCGATCCACAGGACGTTGGCCCAGCGGACCCAGCCGGGCGCGTCTGCAGCGATCACCTCGAGGGCCTCGGGGTGGAAGGACGAGACGACGGCATCGGCCGGGGCTGCGCCACGCGCCGCGATGAGCACCTGCGCCACCTCTGGACCGGGGACCACCTTCAGTTCGACATCTAGGAAGGCACCGGGCCGGAGGGCGGCCAGCACGTCGGCAAGGGCGGGCACGCCGTGTGTGGCCAGCTCGGCCGCGGCCGTGTCCGCCACGATGGCCGTCACGCCCTGGACCCGCTCGAGCGTGTCGTCGTGGATGACGACCGGCACGCCGTCGGCCGAGATGCGGACATCGAACTCGACACCGTCGCTCATCGCCGCGCGGGCGCCGGCCACGAGCGCGGCAAGGCTGTTCTCCGGCAGGTGGCGATGATCGCCGCGATGGGCCAGGCGACGGGTCGTCACCCGAGGCGGACCTGGGCCGTCACGCCGACGTGGTCCGAGGGGTAGAGGGTCGGGTCGCCGACCGCGGGGCGGTCGAAGACGAGTCGCGCGCTGACGGCGTGGACGGCACCACCGAGCCAGATGTAGTCGAGGCACATCGGGTCGCCATCGGTGTCCATGGCCGGCGCCTGGAGGCCCGACGGCCAGGTCACGTCCGGCTCGCGGCCGTTCGCCTCGACCGACGCGGAGCGGAAGGCCCCGGCAAGGCGGGCGTAGGCCGGTTCGCGCGGGTTGGCGTTGAAGTCGCCGACCACGATCGTGGCGGGCACGACGGGCAGGCCCGCCAGCCACGCCAGCAGTTGCGCGACCTGCTCGTCGCGCTGGCGTGCACCTTCCTCGTCGGTCGTGTGGTGGAGGTGTACGGTGACGAAGTGGAGCGCCGGGCGCCCATCAAGGGTGAGTTCGACCCGCAGCGCCGAGCGGGCGAGGCCAAGGTCCAGGCGGTCGTCGAGCGACCCGGGCGCGGCCTGCAGGGCCTGCCCCTCACGGATCAGGGTGGCGTTGCCGTATTCGGGGCGCCCGGCCCACCCGCGCCGTGTCTCGTACGAGGCGGCACCCGCTGCGCCGAGCAGCCGGTCCTGCTGCAGCGGGTACACCACTTCCTGGAGGCCGACGAGGTCCGGCTGGAGCGCCGCGAAGTCGGCCAGCAGGAGGGGCAGGCGCTCATCCCACCGGTCGGCCAGGTTGCGCAGGTTGAGGGTCGCCACCCGGAGCTCCAGGGGCACGGACCGGGCCGAGGCGCTCACGCCGCCGGCTCATCCTCCTGCTCGGCGGCCTGTGGCACCTTCATGAACCACTCCACGAAGGAGCGGCAGCCGCCGTCGGGCGCGAACTTGCAGACGAAGATGTTGCGGTAGTCGAGGTCCTTGCTGGCACCGTCGGCGATGCGGTAGCTGGTCTCGCCCACAGCCACGGCGACGTCACCGTCGATCGCGAGCGGCCGGTAGTCGGCCGTCCACGAACCGGGCTTGTCGGGCTCCTTCAGCCACATCGCGACGATCGCCTCGCGGCCGACGAGCGGCGGCCGGAACGGCGCGAACGCGTAGGTGGCGTCCTCCGTGAAGAGCGCCTCCACGGCAGCCCGTTCACCGGACCGCCAGGCGTCGATGTAACCGCGGAGCCAGACGGCGAAACGCGCGTGGTCCATGCCCCATAGCCTAGCGGCCCGGGCCGTCCGGCGCGTCGCGGGACTGCGTGGCACGTGGTGCCCGAGCGCACCGATTTCGGCGCCCGGACCGGCTTGCAGAAGTGTGACAGGGACCATCGGCACGCTCAGAGGCAGGACCTCCGCGGTCGACAGGCCGCGATGTCGCGTTGTAGGGTGGCCCGACCAGCACGCACCACGACCTGCGAGCCCCGCCCCAGGAACGCGGGCACCGGCCACTGGATGACCGGCCCCGACTCGCATGCAACGGAGGACGCGATCGCATGAAACGACGGACCGCGCTGGTGGTCGGCCTCATGGCCGCCGCCCTGCTCCTGATCATCCCAGGCAGCGTCCTGGCCAACACGAACGAGCCCATCGCCCAGACGGGCGGCATGTCGACGATGCCGCTCATCGGCACGGGCTTGCAGGTGGACATCGCCCTGGACACGGTCGGCGTCATCACGACGGTGGATGTGAATCCGCTTGACGGGCTGGCCAAGACGAAGAGCGACCCGGGCTACGTCCGCTTCGCCACGGCGGACGGGAAGACCTCCGTCTCCGTCCTGGCCCGCGGCGGCCGTTTGACGCTCACCGAGCGCACCACGCTCGACAACCTCATCGGCACGAACAGGTGGTCGGCCGACGTCTTCGGGACCAAGGCGACCTCGCCCCTGGACTACGAGACGACCGTCGACTATACGATCGGCAAGGACACCAGCGGCAACCCGACCGTCTCCATCGACAAGATCCACGCCGCCAACGGCGTCATTGCGATGACTGACGTGGCCAAGGCCAAGAGCATCAAGACGAAGCTGACCGGCGGCTGGGCCGTCGCCACGGCCGGCGTGACCTTCACGTCGAGCGGCTGGACCAAGCACCTGTCGATCTCCGTGTCGTCCAAGTCGGACGGGACGGCCGCCCTGAAGATCACCCTCAGCGGGAAGGATCGGCAGAAGACCACCGGCACGCTCGTGCAGCTCGCGGCAGCCGGGGAGCGGACCTGGTCCGCGCACCTTTGTGACGCCACCCCGGTGTCCGTGACGTACCACGTCGCTGCTGACGGGAGCCTCGTCTATGACAGCGCGACCGGCGGCGCGGTCACCGAGAAGGCCGAGGATCATGGCCTGTCCGTCCGCTTCAACGGCACGTTCGTGGGCATGTTCGCCTACCTCAAGTCCGAGGGCAGCGGCACGTACAAGCTGGTCGTGCAGGGCTTCTCCGGCTTCTGCGGCCACAGCGATAAGAGCAAGGCCGACAAGGGCCACGGCGGCAACGATGCCGGCGACAAGGGCAAGGGCAACGGCGGCTTCGAGGGGTGGGGGCCCGGCGGAGACCGGCCCCACTGATCGGATCGATCGCACGCGGGCGGGCTGACCAACCCGGTCGGACCGCCCGCGTCTTGCTGCTCGGCGCCCTGTGCGGCGCGCTCGTACTCGGCTGCGGCTCGACGGCCTCGCCCACGCCCGTCGGCTCGCCCGGCTCCGCCCCGACCGCCAGTGCCGGCACATCTGATCAGGGCGCCGCGCGTCTGCAGCAGGTCCTCGCCGCCCTCGGCAAGGGCTACGCCTTCGACGCGACCGTGAAGGTCGGGGGCACGGTCGCCACCGAGGCCAAGGGCCGCTGGATCGGCGGCGCCAGCCAGTTCGTGCTCACGAGCAGCGGTCGGTCGGTCACCTACCGCTCGGTCCCGCCCGACGCATGGGTCGAGCAGGGCGACGGGAGTTGGATCGCCACCCAGGGCTCCGTGCCAAGCGGTGACCCGCTGTCGGCGTTCACCTCACCCTTGAGCGTCGCCTCCGCCGGCTCATCCACGGACCTCACCGCGACGTACGCAGCTTCGACCCTGGGCCTCACCAGCACCGACCCGGTCGCCGTGACCGTCCACCTGGGGTCGGACGGCTCGGTGACCGTGACCTACGCGACCGACACGGCAGCGGGCGCGGCCACCTCGACGACCGTCATCACGCCACCGACCGACACGAGCCCCATCCTGGCCCCGGGAGCGACCGCCGCGCCAAGCTGAGCCGCGGTCGTCGGGCCCCAGCCTGTCCCGCACGCGAGCCACCCCAGCACGAACAGCTCCCGAGCCCTCCCGCCTGATGCGCTCGAAGTCATCGCGGGCCGCAGCAGGGTGCCGTTCAACCTGGGAGGTCAGCCGGTTCTGACCTGGGAGGTTCGTATCGGACACGATCGGGGCGCTGGAGGCCCGGATTCGTCCGAAGCTAACCTGCCAGGACAGGAACCGGCGAGATTCGGCCAGATCCGGCCCGTTGGGGTTCCCGGCTGCCATGTCCCTGTCCGTTACTACCCTCCCCGGTCAGTGGTAAGGCGCAGGGGGATGGTGCGTCATAGCGGCCGGGCCCCAGCCCGCAACAACGGAATCGCACGTCATGGACACGACCGGCCGGCCGCGGGGCGGTCGTGACCCTGCTCGAACGGCACAGGCGGACCGAGCCCCCACAGGAGGCCGGATCCCGTTCACATGACGTACGAATCGGAGGGTTGGGGCGCCCGGTCCCCCCCGTGATGACTTCAACAGCATCACTGGGTGGGATCGACGACATCGCGGCCTCCGAGCATCAGGCGCCCGCCCTCGCGCCCGCCCTAACCTCCGGCGAGGGCCTCGCGAGCGGCGTCAAGGCGCGCCAGGGTCCGCGCGGACCCCAGGACGGCGAGGGTGTCGAACAGCGGTGGCGTGGCAGTTCGCCCGGTGACGGCGACGCGGATAGCCATGAAGAGGTCGCCCGCCTTCCAGCCGCGCGCTTCGGCCAGCGCCCGCAGGGGTGGCTCGATCTCCTCGGCCTCCCAGGCCACCTCTCCGACGTGCGCCAGCGTGTGCCGGGCCTCCGTCAGGCCGGCAAGTGTCGTGGGGGCGTCCCAACGCTTGGGCACCAGCAGGCCGGGCTCCACCACCAGGTCCTCGATGAAGAGGAAGTCGGTCATCTCGCCGACGGCGGCCAGGGTCGGCAGGCGCTCCTGGATGAGCGGCACGAGGGCCCGCAGGTCCCCTTCGGTCGGCTCACGGACCACCCGCCCGGCCGCGCGCTGGATGGCCAGGTCGGCCTCCAGGAACGGGGCGACGCGCTCGACCAGCTCCTCCGGCGACAGTCGCCGGATCCACTGGCCGTTGAGCCACTCGAGCCGCTCGCGGTCGAACACCGCACCGCCCTGGTGGACGCGATCCAGGTCGAAGAGCTGGGTCAACTCGTCCAGCGAGAACAGCTCGTCGGTGCCGGTGCTGGCCCAGCCCAGCAGGGCCAGGTAGTTGACCAGCCCCTCGCGCACGAAGCCCTGGGCGATGTAGTCGCCCATCGCGGTCTGGCTCTTGCGCTTGCTCATCTTGCTGCGATCGACGTTGAGGATGAGCGGCAGGTGCGCGAACTGGGGCACGGTCGCTCCGAGCGCGCGGAACAGCAGGATGTGCTTGGGCGTGTTGGAGAGGTGGTCCTCGCCGCGGATGATGTGAGTCATGGCCATCGCGGCGTCGTCGACGACGACCGTGAAGTGGTAGAGCGGCGACCCGTCGCTGCGGACGATCACGAGGTCCCCGCCGAGCGCGCTGGTGTCGATCTCCACGTGGCCGCGGATCAGATCGTCGAACGCGACGACCCCCTCCCCGACCCGGAAGCGGATGACCGGCTTGCGACCCTGCGCCTCCCGGTCGCGCCGCTGGGCCGGGGTGAGGTGGGCGCACCGGCCGACGTAGTGCGGCGGCAGGTGGGCCGCTTCCTGTGCCGCCCGGTCGGCCGCCAGCTCCTCCGGCGTGCAGTAGCAGTAGTAGGCCCTGTCCTGGGCCAGCAACCGCTCAGCGGCCGCGGCGTAGAGCGGCAGGCGCTCCATCTGGCGGTACGGCCCGTACGGGCCGCGGGCGGGCAGGCCGCCGACCTCCGGCCCCTCGTCCCAGTCCAGGCCCAGCCAGTGCAGGCCGTCCAGGATGTCCTGCTCATAAGCGACCGTGCTGCGCGCGGCGTCGGTGTCCTCCAGGCGCAGCACGAACGTCCCTCCATGCCGCTTGGCGAACAGATAGTTGTAGAGCGCCGTCCGGGCCGTGCCGATATGGAGCGGGCCGGTGGGGCTCGGCGCGATGCGGCAGCGGATGGGGGCCGTCACCTGAGGTTCGCCCATGGACGCACGATCGGCCAGTCCAACCAGGCCAGGATGATCGCGGCCACGTAGACCGCCGAGGTCACCGCGGCGGCAAGGGCATCGAAACCCAGACCGAGCTGGTTGGCCGAGGCGGCCTGCCCGAGCGCGAGCCCGGCCCCCGCGACCAGGGCGGCCATCCCGCCGACCGCTGCGAGGTAGGCCAGGCGCGGCGCCAGGAGCAGCGCGACGGCGAGCGCCGAGAGCACCCCCGTGACGACCGGCATGGCGACCACGAAGGGCCCGAGCGTCAGCACGGCCGCCGGCGCCGCCCAGCCGAGCACCGCGTAGAGGAGGCGGCCACCGACCGACGGCCAGGCTTGCGCCCGCTCCACCCGGTGCCCCGACGTGGACCCGCGAGCGGACCCGAACACCACGCCGCGCGCCCGTCCGACCGCCTCCTGGGCGCTCGAGGACGCGCGCGATGACGCGCTCGCGGTGCGTGGTGCGGACGCGGGACGAGGAGCGGCCGCGGGGCGGGACGCGCCTGCTGCCGGGGCTTGTGATGCGGCGGCTGCGGCACGGGCGGCGGTCGGGCTGGGTCCCGGCCCGCGCGATGGGGTGCCCGGCGGGGTCGTCCAGCGTTGGCCGAATGGCTCGGCCGCGCCGCGCGGCACGTCCGACCCGGCGCGGCGGAAGTACGCCCGCGAGGCCATCGACCAGGCGGCCCCGGAGGATCGGTTGTAGACGTCGAAGTCAGCGCCCGACGGGCCCGGGCGATGGGTCGCGCCGGCGTTCGGCGTGGTGGTGCCCTGGGTCGACGAGGCGGTGGTGTCGGCACCGGCATCGTTCGTGGCCCCCGCACCCTGCCCCTGCCCCTGCCGCGATCGATCCGGGCCGCTGGACCACCACGGCACGTCCTGCGCTGACCAGGTGTACGAGTCGCTCGTGGGTTCGCGACCGGACGTGGAGAACGGGTCGGGTCGGCGCCGCTGCCGGTTCGTCTGGGGGCGCGACCCGCGCGCCGGACGCGGTCCGGCCGCGGCCGTGTTCCCGTCACCGGCCGGCGACGCCTGGGACTGGCCCGAGCCGCGCCGGGCGGTGGGGCGCGTCCGCGACGATGTGTCGGCCCGGACGGGGCCGGGACGGTGACGCGCATCCCACTCACGACGCCGCAGCGGGTCGCTCAGGACCTGGTACGCCTCCTGCACGGCCAGGAAGCGCTCGGTATCGCCCCCGGTCGCGTCGGGGTGGTACTGCTTGGCCAGGCGGCGATGCGCCGTGCGGATCTCGCCGACGGTCGCCTCGCGCGCCACGCCGAGCACCCGATAGGGGTCAGGGATCGGGGGCATCGTCGTCGTCGGAGGCTCGGATCAGGTGAGCTCCGAGATGGGCGCCAGCTCGAAGCCAGGGAGCACCTCACCCACCACGTCGCCCTGCGGATCGCGCGTCACGGGGTGAGCGTACGCCGCCAGCTGCCGAAGTGCCCGTTCGTCGAGCGCCCCGAGCTGGCGGACGGCCTCCACGGTGGCCACGTGGGTGCCGCGCTGGTCGCCACCATCCTCGATGGCGATGGCGAGGCCGGCGGCGGTCGAGCGCGGACCGCGCGCCTCGGGGAGCAGCGCGACGCCGCGGAGGCCCTCGGCGCCGCTCTTGGCGATCATGCGGCGCGCCCCCACGACGGTCAGCGCCGTGTCCAGCCGATCCCGGCTGCCGCCGACCATCTCCGGCGCGGCCAGCATGGCATCCCGGATCCTGGTCAACGCGGGGACGACACCGCGCCGCGCCTCACCGACCGCCACGCCGGCGGGATCCGCCAGGAGCGCGTACGCGCGGGCTACCTCGATGAGGGGGAAGGCGTAGGTCGCCAGGCCGCAGTCGTCCCGAACCATGACCAGGGCGGTCGGACGCACCCCGAAGGCGCGGGCCACCGCGTCGCGCGCGGCCACCTGGCTGGGATGGTCGGGCCGCCAGTAGTCATCGAGCGACCACCCCGCGTGCCGGCTGAGCATGATGCTCGCGGCGTGGAAGCCCGAACACATGTGGCGGATGGGCCCCGGCGCCTCCCCGTCACGCGCGAGGCGTGCCGCGGTGAGAACGTCGAGGGGCGCCATGTCGCCGCACGCCAGCAGCGTCTGGCTCAGGGTCGCCCGGCGGAAGATGGCCTGCAGCGTGCGGACGTGCATGTCCTCGCCCGAATGCGAGGAGGCCATGACGGCCAGCTCGGCGTGCGTCAGATGGAACGAATCGGCGGCGCCCGACTCGATCAGGGCGATCAACGTGAAGGGCTTGACCGCGCTGCGCAGCGTGACGATCGTCTCGGGGTCGCCGAGCGCCCGCTCGACCGCCAGGTCGGCCCCGACCTGCACGATCGCGCCGCGATGGCGACTTTCGACGATGTTCCCGCGCCGCACATCCACGAGCGCCGGCGGCGGCGCGTTGCGGGGCCACTTCGGATGCGTCGAGGGGCCAGCGGAGGCGCGCACGCCAGTCTTCATCGCCATGACAGGTCACGGGGTTCGGGCACCGAGCGATGGTACCCGGCCGACCGACCCGGCGCGGCCATGCATTCGGGGTCAGGTGGGGGCTCCGTTGGTCCCCCGAGGCGACTAGAATCGCCCCGATGCCCGACCCGACCGAGACCGCCCTGCCGCCCTTCGTGCGACCGGCGAACCTGCACGTCTCCGAGCATCCCGCGGTGCTCCACAAGCTGGCCCTGCTGCGTGACGAGCGCACCGAGCCCAAGAAGTTCCGCGAGCTGGTGCGTGAGATCAGCTGGCTGATCGGGTACGAGGCGCTGGCCGATGCCCACCTGGACGTGGTGCGCGTGCGGACGCCGCTGGAGATGACCGACGGGGCGCGCCTGGCCGACCGGATCGGCCTGGTGCCCATCCTGCGCGCAGGCCTGGGCATGGTCGACGCGATGCTGGAGCTGATGCCGACGGCCCAGGTGTGGCACCTGGGGCTGTTCCGCGACGAGCGGACGCTGCGGCCGGTGGAGTACTACAACAAGCTGCCGGACACCGCGACCGTCGATGTCTCGCTGATCCTCGACCCTATGCTGGCCACCGGCGGCAGCGCCACGGCCGCCATCGACGTGCTCAAGCACTGGGGCGCCACGCGCATCAAGCTGCTCAACCTGATCGCCGCACCGGAGGGCGTGACCGCCGTCTCACGGGCGCATCCGGACGTGCCCATCCATTGCGCGGCCGTCGACCGTCAGCTGAACGAGCGCGGCTACATCATGCCGGGCCTCGGCGACGCCGGCGACCGCCAGTTCGGGACCGGCCACACCGGCTGATCCGGCCGTTCTGCTGAGCGGGCCTTGCCACGGCCCGTACGATGTCGCCCGTGAGCGACGCGCCGGCCCAGCCGGCGGCCGTCCTGACACCGGGCGTCCCCGCGGGGGCCGAGGGACGGCCCGTCCTCGCGTTGCCCATGCCTCAGCTCCTCCAGTTGTCGGCCTACTGGTTCGGGCTGACGATGGTCTTCACGGCCCTTGACTCGGTCGTCCTGCCCGATCGCCTGACGCTGCTGCTCCCGGCCGACCAGGTCAACGCCGGCGTGGGGGTCATCAGCGGGCTTGGCGCGGTCGTGGCCATCCTGGTCCAGCCCATGATCGGCTCGATCAGCGACTACACGACGAGCCGCTGGGGACGGCGGAAGCCGTACATCGTGGTCGGCTCCACGCTCGACCTGGTCTTCCTGGTCGGCCTCGCCACGTCCAGTCCCCTGCTCGCCATCGCGGCGTTCTACCTCCTGCTGCAGTTCAGCTCCAACACGGCGCAGGGGCCGTTCCAGGGCTACGTCCCCGACCTGGTCCCCTCCTCGCAGGTGGGTCTGGCCAGTGCCCTGGTCGGCGTCATGTCGATCCTTGGCCCGATCGCGGGGACGATCATCGTGTCGATCCCGGTCGTCCTGACCCCAGCGGGGCAGACGACCGACTTCACGATCGCCACCGTGGCCCTTGGCGTCGTCGAGCTGACGACGGCCATCGTCACGGTCGTGACCGTGCGGGAAGGCTCCACGGCCAAGCCGCGCGGCGGCCGCTCGTGGGTCTCGATCGCCTTCGAAACGTGGGGCCGCGACGTCCTCCGTGAGCGGAGCTTCGTGAACCTCGTGGCGTCGCGCCTGATGATCCTGGCTGGCGTCAGCATGTTCACGCGGGAGATCGATCTCTATCTGAGGTACACGCTCGGGCTGTCGACGAGCGATCGCGGCTTCTGGCTGGCGGTCGCGCCGATCATCCTTGGAGTGGCGGTCATGATCAGCTGCGTCCCGGCGGCCCGCCTGTCGGACCGGTACGGGCGCAAGCCGCTCATCTACCTGGCGTGCGTCGTCGGCGCAGCGGGCTCGGCGGTCATGGTGGTGGCCCCGGGCGTGCCGGTGGCGCTGGTCGGGGCGATCCTCATCGGCCTCGCCGCCGGGACCTTCCTGGCGGTGGACTGGGCGCTCATGACCGACATCATCCCCAAGGCGGCCTCGGGTCGGTACATGGGCCTGAGCAACGTCGCGACCGGGCTGGCCGGCACGGTCGCCGTGGCCGGCGCCGGGCTCATCGTCCTGCTGTTCACGAGCGGACTCGGCGACGAAGGGACCGCGCTGCGGCTGGCCTTCGTCCTGGCGATCGGGCTGTTCGGGCTGGGTTCGGTCTTCCTGCGACGGGTGGATCCCACCCGTCGCGAGGACCGCGGCGAGGTGCTCGGCTAGCCGGTCACCGCCTGGTCGGCGATCTCGAGCGCGCCGTCGATGATGGCGAAGCCCTCGGCCAGCTGCTCCTCCGTGATGCACAGCGGCGGGTTGGTGTGGATCGAGTTGTTGGAGATCATCGTGTAGAGGCCGTGCTCGCGGAGGTACTTGCCGACGGCCTTCATCTCGTCCGACGTGCCGTTGAAGCTGGTCAGCGGGACGTACGGGTCGCGCGAGCGCACGAGGTCCAGGATCCCGAAGAGACCCAGGCTGCGGTGCGTGCCGACGCTGGGATGCTTGGCCGCCAGCGCCTCGTGGTGCCGGCGCAGGACCGGGCCCATGGCCGCGGCGTGCTCGATGAGGTGGTCCTCCTCGTACACGCTGATGGTGGCCAGGGCGGCCGCCAGCGAGATGGGATGCGAGGAGTAGGTCAGGCCGCCGCTGTAGTACATCGAGTCGAACTTGGCGGCGATGTGGTGGCGCATCGCCACGGCGCCGAGCGGCAGGTAGGACGAGGTCAGGCCCTTGGCCATCGTCATGAGGTCGGGCGTGACGCCCCAGTGGTCGATGGCGAACCACTTGCCGGTGCGCCCGAAGCCGGCCATCACCTCGTCGGCCACCATCAGGATGCCGTAGCGGTCGCAGATCTCGCGCACGCCCTGGATGTAGCCATCGGGCGGGATGAGGATGCCGTTGGTGCCCACGATCGTCTCGAGGAAGACGGCCGCGATCGTGTGCGGCCCCTCGTACATGATCACGTCCTCCAGGCCGCGCAGGCTCTCCGCCACGGGGCGCGGATCCTTCTCGCCCCAGCGGTGCGTGTCGGGGTAGCGCACGACGCCCACGAGGCCCGGCTCGTTCGGCCAGCGCCGCGGGTCGCCGGTGAGCGTCATGGCCCCGAACGTCGCCCCGTGGTAGGCGCGGTAGCGCGACAGGACCTTGTAGCGGCCGGTGTAGTGGCGGGCGATCTTGATGGCGTTCTCGATGGCCTCTGCGCCACCCAGGACGAAGAAGACCTTGTCCATGTCGCCGGGCAGGATCTGGGACAGCTTCTCGCCCAGGCGAGCGCGCGGCTCGGTCACGAAGGCCGGCTGCACGAACTGCAGCTTCTGCGCCTGGGCCGTGATGGCATCGATGACCCGCCGGTCGCCGTGGCCGATGTTGACGCTCATCAGCTGGCTGTTGAAGTCCAGGATGCGCTTGCCCTCGGGCGTGTAGAGGTAGACGCCCTCGGCGTGGTCGATGGCGATCGGATCGAGCTGACCCTGCACGCTCCAGGAGAAGAAGGTGTGCTCACGCGCGAGGCGGACCATCTCCTCGCTGCTCATCGAAGGGGCGGTCGGAGCGGTCGCCTGGGCCATGTCGGGGCACCTCGTGGAACGTTCGGTGGGCTGCGCGCCATTGTCGCACCGCCGGCGGGACCTGCTAGCCTCGGCCGATGCGTGTCACCGCCGTCACGCCGTATCTGGCGATCAAGGGAGCCGCGGCCGCGATCGACTGGTACCGCGACGTCTTCGGGGCCGAAGAGATCACGCGCTGGCAGGATCCAGGTGGGCGCATCAGCCATGCCGAGATCCGCATCGGCGGCGTGCCGATCTTCCTGGCCGATGAGCACCCCGAGTTCGAGCACATCGTCGGCCCGCTCACGCTGGGTGGCTCGCCGATCCTCCTGGACCTGGACGTGGACGATGTGGAGGGGCTCTACTCCCGGGCCGTTGCCGCGGGCGCCACGCCCGTCCGACCGCCCGATCACCCCACGTCCGGCGTCCAGGCCGCCAAGATCACCGACCCCTTCGGCCACGTGTGGCTGCTGACGCGGGAGGTGGGGTAGCCCGCGCCGCTGATGCTCGCTGCCCCGATTTCAAACGATCCCTCCCCGCTGATGCGCTCGAAGTCATCAAGCGGCCTGGCCGCTGAGGGTTGGAGGCTCAATGGATCACCTTGACCTGATCGAGGCGGCCTCCGATGCGGCGGCTGCGCTCGACTCCGATGGTTCAGGAATCGCGCCATATCTCGCGGCCTTCGGCGCCAGCACGCCTGCAGACCTCGATCCGGCCGACCGCACCGATCTCTACCTTGAGGTCGCTCGGTCCATGGCCGCTCGATATGCGCGCGTGGTTGAGGCCGTGAACTCGCTGGAAGCCTACGAAGAGGCTGCCCGAAACTAGGAGCCTGCCCGCGCCGACGCTTGTCGCCTGGACACGGAGAACGCGTGTCGATCCTTCGTCGTCGGAGCTCATTCACGCGACGCTATCCTGGATCGGATGATTGGGCGGGCGGATGACCAGATCCGGAGCGCTGTCTTCTCGTGGCTGGCGGCCCAACCGAGCGACGTACTCAGCCGCACCGCGCTGGAGGAGTTCCGGATCGGCGAGCAGCGCATCCCACTCGTCGGACCGCGCGGGATCTGGAAGCCCGCTGCGTGCGAGTTGCCGATCTCGATCACGACCACTTTGTTCGGACCATACGACGACGGGGTCGACAACGACACGGGGCTAATTCGATACGCATATCGAGGCACTGATCCCTTCCATCCCGACAACGTGGGCCTTCGCCGGGCAATGCGAGACCGTGTCCCGCTCGTGTACTTCTACGCCGTTGCGCCAGGGCGATACGTTGCTTCGTGGCCGGCGTTCGTGATCGGTGACGATCCCACGGTGTTGCGCTTCAACGTCGAGATCAACACGGTTAACCTCCCGTTTGACGCAACGGAGCCGACAGAAGCGGTCTCTGACGACGAGGGCGACGCGCGACGCGCCTACGTGATGCGCTCGGTTCGGCAGCGACTCCATCAAGTCGCGTTCCGGGAGCGGGTGATGCGCGCGTACGCGTACCAATGCACCATGTGTCGGCTGCGGCACCGCGAACTCCTCGACGCGGCCCACATCACACCCGACACGGACCCCGAAGGTGAGCCGATCATCAGCAATGGCCTAGCTCTTTGCAAGCTGCACCATGCCGCCTTCGACAGCTTCTTCTTTGCGGTTCGACCGGACTACACCATCGAGGTGCGCCCATCGATCCTGGCGGAGCGCGATGGGCCGATGCTGGTTGTGGGTCTGCAGGACATCCACGGAAAGATCATCCAATTGCCGCAGCGGCGAACCGATCGACCTGACCCCAGGCGTCTGGAGAATCGGTACGCCCGATTCCTCGAGGCCTCATAACTCGACCTCCCTCGGGAGCGACCGCTGGCCCCCATGGGAGGTGCGGAGCCACCCGCCACACTCGTCGGTTGATGACTTCGAGCGCATCCGGGCGGAGGGCTCGTAGAAAGTGGGGCGGCCGAGCATCAAGGCGGGTGCCGCCGCTGCTCCTACGGCCCGGCCATCTCCACGAGGCGCGCAAGGGCGTTGGCGAGGCGCATCTGACGCGGCGTGCGGCAGCGGACGCGCAGGAGGTCGGGGCTGGCCACCACGGCGGTGACGCAGCGGGCCCGTGACGTGGCCACGTTGAGCCGGTTGAGGCTGTAGAGGAACTCCATGCCGCGCGGCGCATCGTCGGCCGAGCTGGTGGCCATGGTGTAGATGGAGACGGGCTTCTCCTGGCCCTGGAACTTGTCCACGGTGCCCACGTCCGCCCCCGGCAGCGCCTCCGCGATGACCCGCACCTGGGCGTTGTACGGCGTGATGATGAGGACATCCTCCAGGCGGAGGGGCTGCTCGCGCCCCTCGACGTCGATCCAGGTGGCGCCGGCGTCCATCAGCGACCGCACCAGGCGCTTCACCGCCTGCGCCTCCTCGGGTGAGGCGTTGTCGTTCCCGGCGTGGTTCACGCCGACGAAGCGGATCCCGGTCCCATCGAGCGGCGGCGTCCCCCGAAGGGCCTGGCGCTCGCGCCCGGCCTCCGGTTCGAGGCGCCCCTCGTAGAACGCCTCCGAGGTGAAGGCGCAGATATCGGGGTGGAGGCGCCACGTGCGCCTCAGGAATAGGCCCAGCTCGGGCGGCATGGTCTGGCGGTCGCCCAGCAGGTGGGCCAGCGCGGATCGGTCAGCGCCGGGCGGATGGCTGCCTTGCAGTGGCTGGTCCAGCTGCTGCGGGTCGCCAAGGAGGACGAGCGACTCCGCGGCCGGTGAGGCGGCGACCACGTTGGCCAGCGACATCTGCCCCGCCTCGTCCACGAACAGGACGTCGAGGGACGCGGCGAGATCCGGGCGCGCCCAGAGCCACGTCGTACCACCGATCACGTCGAGCTCGCCGGCGGCGAGGGCGCCATCGACCTCGGCGTTGCTGCCGAGGCAGCGCGCCACCGACGAGGTGCAGCCCCCCTTGTCCGCGCCCTTCTGGCCGATCCGGACCTCGAGACCACGCGCCCCAGCCGCATGGCCCACCTTGTCCAGGAGCAGGCCGATCACCTTGTGGCTGTTGGCCGTGACCCCGACCCGCTTGCCCGCCGCCACGAGGTCCACGATCAGCTCCGCGCCGAGGGTCGTCTTGCCCGAGCCCGGCGGCCCCTGGATGGCCAGGAACGACCCGTGAAGCTCCCCGATGAGCCGGCGCGCGGCGTCGCGGTCAAGCTCCCACGGCACCGCGAGGGGCTGGCCGGCCGCCTGGCCAAGCCGCGGCGGTTCGCGCAGCAGGAGTCGCCTTGCCGCGGCGTAGGTGGCCGGCTCGGGCGCGGCGTCGATGCCGTGGTCGGCCACCCAGCGGCCGATGGTGAGCAGGCTGGCCTTCTGGGCCTCGGCCCGGAACGAGGGATACGGCACCAGCGAGGCGGGGCGCAGGTCGGCGGCCTTGGGGCCCTGCTTCAGGTCGATCGTCCCGGCGTCGTTGTCGACGGCGATCACCTCCCCGGGCGTGACACCCGCGTCGTCCTCCCCGCGCGGATCGGGCATCCGCACCTCTGTGCCCACGTCGATCTCGTGGTCCTGTGGCGGGAAGCGGTAGCGGTGGACCACGGACCTGGCCATCGGCCCAAGCTCGGCGACATGCTCCAGACCGCCGATGGCGTCGGGTTCCGTGACCCGGTCGTCGTCGGTGCACCCGGTCATGAGGAAGAAGAAGCGCCACCAACCGGACTTCTCCTCGCGGCGATGCCAGCTCAGCAGCTGGCCAAGCAGCCACGACGCGTGGTGGGCCGGCGTCCGGTCGCTGGCGGCCGCCGGCACCCCGGCGGTCAGGCGATCGGTGACCTCGGCGACTCGTTGGAGAGCCTCGGCCAGGTTCTCCGGCGGAGGCTGTCCCGGCTTGGGTCGGGGCAGAGAAGCATCGGACGGCAGGTCCAGATCGGCCGCCAGCGTGACCCGCTGGACCTCCAGCCAGTCGCGCAGCAGCCGGTTGCTCACGCAGTCGTCGCGGTTGTAGCGCTTGATCCGGTCCAGGATCCCCGGATCGCGGCCGTGGACCTCGGTCCCGTCCGTGCCCAGCTCCAGCCACTCCTCGAACGCGGCGATGCTGGATCCCGCGTCCCGCAGGTCCACCTCGCGCTTGAACCCGTACAGCGGCTCCAGGCGCTTGATGGAGTAGCTCTCGACCGACGCGCGGACGCCCTGCCTGACGGCACGAAAGAGGTCGACGAAGATGCCCTCGCGCAGCAGCCGGTCCACCTCCAGCTCACGCGTCCCGTACCGGCCCATGAGGCGGCCCATCGCCGTTGGCTCGTACGGCGCGTAGTGGTAGATGTGGAGGCCCGGCTCAGCCTCCAGGCGGCCGATGAAGAAGTCGATGAGGGCCTCGAACGCCCTGCGCTCGGCGTCGAGCGTCACGTCATCCCCTTCGATCGACCACCAGGCATGGAACGTCGGCTCGCCGTCTGGCCCCACGAGCCCCGGCTCGAGCACCCCGAACAGGTAGTCGACCCCGTCGTCCAGGGCGAACGGATCCCCTTCGATGTCGAAGAACAGGTCGCCGGGCGACGGGGCGGGCAGGCTCAGCAGCCCCCGGTCGGGTTCGAGGGCGCCGTCGCGCAGGCGGCTCGGCGCGAGGCGCTCGGACAGGACCAGCGGCCGGACGGCGTCGCCCTCCACCTGGACGCGCGCCTGCTCGCGCACGCGCGCGAGGCTCGTCGCGGTCGTGCCCTCGAGTGGCGGAGCCATCGGCAGCGGCATCCCTCCGAGCGCCGTCCGCGTCGGCACGTTGCGGGCCCGCAGCGCGGTCCGTTGATGGGCCGAGATGCCGGCCACCAGCGAGAGGTCGTCCGTCTCGTGGCGGCGCGCCTCACATTCCGGCCGCCAGCGGCAGATCTCGCAGTGTTCGACCGGGTCCGGCCGCGTGGCCGGCGGGTACTGCGGGGCGGCCGTCGCGTCCTCCGTGAAGGCCTCGAACTGGCGCCTGATCGTGCGGACGTACGCGGCGTAGTCGGCGACGCGCAAGTGATCCACCTCCCGGGCGCTGCCGCCAAGCGCCACGTGCATCAGCTCCGGCCGCAGGCCCTGGAGAGCGGCGAGCTGCTCCGAGTACAGGCTCAGCTGCAGCACCGCCGAGCCCTTGGTATGCCGCGCAAGCTTCGTGTCCCAGACCTCGTAGCTCCACGGACCGAGCTCGCTCGGCGTCTCGACGCGGCGCAGGAAGTCGGCGAACCCAAGCCACCGGCCATCGAAGAACGCGGCCTGGTAGATGACCGCTGCCCCGGCGCGCATGGCGGCCACGGTCGCCTCCGCCGCGGCCCGATAGCCCGTCCCACGGTCTCCCTCCGGAACGTGGACCTCCTCGATGCCGAGCCCCTCCCCGCGGAGTCCGTCGAGGAATCGCTGTTCATGCTGGAAGCCCCGCTTGACGACCCGATCCAGCTCGGGGTCGACGCGCATCGGCCGCTTGACGAGGCCCGCCAGCGCGGCGCGCTCCAGATTCGTCAGGTGCTCACAGGCCAGGAAACCGACCAGATCGGTGGCCGAGTAGACCGGGCGTCCGTCGATCAGCTGCATCGGCGCCAGCCTAGTGGACGCAGAACTCGTTGCCCTCCGGGTCGTTCATGCGCACCCAGTACCCGCCGGGCTCCTCACCCTTGCCCCGATGGTCGCTCGCGCCGAGCGCCTTGAGACGGGCCACCTCGGCGTCCACGCGGCGCATCCGCTCCTCCAACGGCACGGCGCGTCCGCCGCTGATGTTGAGGTCGACGTGCATCCGGTTCTTGGCCACCTTGCCTTCCGGCACCCGCTGGAAGAAGAGCCGCGGCAGCTTGCCCTCCGGATCCTCGGCGGCTGCCCGGTCGTTCATCTCGTCCTCCGGCACGCCCTGCGCCCTGGCCCAGTCGGTCCAGCTGGCGAACCCTTCGGGCGGTTCGGGGAGGACGTAATGCAGCGCCTCCGCCCAGAAACGGGCCTGCCGGTCGGGGTCCGCGCAGTCGAAGACGATCTGGACACTCGTGGCCATCAAAGACTCCTTCCCGATGCTTGCGCAGGGCCCTATGATGCCGCCGTCCGGTCCGTTAACAATCGTTGACCGGGCCGCGCAAGATGCGCGCGTCCTGACTCACGGATGCTCATTCGGGGCGGCGTCCGTTGGGCCCGCTCGACCAGACATGTCCCCAGTACATGTGAGGATGGAGAAGCGAAGTTGACGAAGACTCGTTCGCGATCGGCCCGATTCGCGATCCTGCTGCCGGCGCTGGCGTTGCTCGCGACCGCCTGCGGTTCCGGCACGACGTCGAGCCCCCTGGCCAGCATCAGCGGGTGGACCCCTGACGCGACGCTGCTGGCGGCCGCGCAGAAGGAAGGCACGCTGAACGTCATCGCGCTGCCGCCCGACTGGTGCGGCTACGGCCCCATGATCGACGCCTTCAAGGGCGCGACCGGCCTGGCCGTCAACAGCATCACACCCGATGCCGGCTCCGGTGACGAGCTGACGGCGATCACCTCCAACAAGACCAACGCCGGCCCGCAGGCGCCCGACGTCATCGACGTGGGCTACTCGTTCGGCGCACAGGCCGTGTCGCAGGGCCTCCTGCAGTCGTACAAGGTCAGCACCTGGAGCACGATCGACCCCAAGACGGTCGACCCCAACGGGTATTGGTACGGCGACTACTACGGCGTGCTCTCGTTCGCCGTCAACACCTCCGTCGTCAAGGACGTCCCCCAGGACTGGTCCGATCTCCTGAAGCCCGAGTACGCCCACTCGGTCGCCCTCGCCGGTGACCCCACGGCGTCGAACCAGGCCATCCAGTCGGTCGAGGCCTCGGCCCTGGGCAACGGCGGCTCGCTCGACAACTCGCAGGCCGGCCTTGACTTCTTCCAGAAGCTGCAGCAGGCCGGCAACTTCGTGCCGACCGTCGGCGGCCAGGGCACCCTCGCCTCGGGCGAGACGCCCATCCTCATCACGTGGAACTACCTGGCCCAGAGCTATGCCGACGCCCTCAAGGGCAATCCGGCGGTCACGGTCGTCATCCCCAAAACGGGCCGTTTCGGTGGCATCTACGTGCAGGGCATCAGCGCCTACGCGCCGCATCCCAACGCCGCCAAGCTCTGGGAGGAGTACCTCTACTCCGACGCCGGCCAGATCGGCTGGCTGAGCGCCTACTGCTACACGACCCGCTATGCGGACCTCGTGTCCCGCAGTGCGATCCCGCAGGCCATCTCCTCCAAGCTGCCGGATGACACCGGCGTGGTCTTCGCGTCGCCCGATCAGCTGACCGCGGCCAAGACGTTGATCACCGGCAAGTGGAAGTCGCAAGTCGGCGTTTCGGTCGCGACCGCAGCGCCGTAGCCATCCAGTCCCGATAGGCAGGGCGCCGGCGTGACGGCCCCCGCTCAGATGCTCGTGCAGGGCGCGCCAAAAGCGCGCCCTGCACGGCGTCGCTGGGTCGCGCTCATCGGCCTGGTGCCGTTCTTCCTCGCCGCATTCCTGTTCCTTCTGCTGCCGACGGCCTTCCTGATCGTGGGCAGCTTCCAGGACGCTCAGGGCAACCTGACCACCCAGAACTACGGCGACCTGGCCCAGAACTTCATCGTCGACGCCTACATCACGAGCCTCCGGGTCAGCCTCGTGACGGCCGTGCTGGGCGGCGTATTCGGGTTCCTGCTCGCGTACGCGGTGATCCTGGGCGGCCTGCCCCGCTTCCTGCGCAACGCCCTGATGACGTTCTCCGGCGTCGCCTCCAATTTCGCCGGAATCCCCCTGGCCCTGGCTTTCATCTTCACGCTGGGGCACGTGGGCTTCCTGACGCTGCTCATCAAGAACACCCTCGGCATCGACATCTGGGGCCACGGCTTCAACCTGTACAGCGAGATCGGGCTGGACGTCACGTACATGTACTTCCAGTTCCCGCTGATGGTCCTGATCATGGCCCCGGCCATCGATGGCCTCCGCCAGGACTGGCGCGAAGCCTCGGCGAATCTGGGCGCGACCTCTGGCCAGTACTGGCGTCACATCGCCCTGCCGATCCTGACGCCGACGCTGCTGGGGACGATGATCCTGCTCTTCGGCAACTCGTTCGGGGCCCAGGCCACGGCCTACGCGCTGACCGCCGGCCAAGTCAACCTGGTGACCCTCGTGATCAGCGATCAGATGAGCGGCGACGTGCTCCATAACGTCGGCCTGGGGTACGCCCTGGCGGTGGGCATGGTCGTGATCATGGCCGTGGCCATCACCCTCTACACGATCCTCCAGCGACGATCGGAGCGCTGGCTTCGATGAGGGCGGCGCGTGCCTTCTGGTGGTTCATCTTCATCATCGGCGTGCTGTACTTCTTCCTGCCGCTGCTGGCGACGTTCCTCTTCTCGATGCGCTCGCAGCCGCTGTTCTCGGCGTACTCCGACACGCTTACCCGTGGCCAGTTCTGGTCCACCCTGGGCTACTCGTTCCTCATCGGCATCGTCACCATCATCCTCAGCATCACCCTGGTGATGCCAACCGCCTTCTGGGTGCGCCTGCGCGTGCCGCGGGCGCGGCCCTTCGTGGAGTTCGTGACGCTGCTGCCGTTCGTGATCCCGCCGGTGGTGATCGTCTTCGGCCTGCTGTCGATCTACGCCAACAAGCCCCTCTCGCTGACGACGGCGCCCTACGGCAGCGACGTGCTCCTGGTCGGCGCGTACACGATGCTCTCGCTGCCGTACATGTACCGCTCGATCGACGCCGGGCTCCGCGCCATCGACATCAACACGCTGACGGAGGCGGCCCAGAGCATGGGCGCCGGCTGGACGCGGATCCTGGTCCAGATCATCTTGCCGAACCTGCGCGTCTCCATCATCAGCGGCGCGTTCCTCACCCTGGCCATCGTCATGGGCGAGTTCACCATCGCCTCGTACCTGGCCCGGCCAGCCTTCGGGCCGTTCATCGCCCTGATCGGGCGTAACGAGGCATACACGCCGGCGGCGGTCTCGATCGTCAGCTTCGGCCTGACCTGGCTGGCGATGGGCATCATCGCCCTCCTGGGTCGGGGCCAGCGCGGTCGGGTCACCGTCGCCGCCGGCCACTGACGAACAGGAGCGACTCGAGCCATGGGCTTCCTGGACCTGACCGACGTGCGCAAGGTGTTCGCCGGCGGCGCGACGGCCGTGGAGGACTTCAACCTCCAGGCGGAGAAGGGCGAGTTCGTCTCGTTCCTGGGGCCCAGCGGCTGCGGCAAGACGACGACGCTGCGCATGATCGCGGGCTTCGAGCGGCCCACCTCCGGCACGATCGCCATCCAGGGCGACGACGTCACCGACCGCTCGCCCAATAAGCGCAATGTCGGGATGGTCTTCCAGTCGTATGCCCTGTTCCCCAACATGACCGTGGCCGGCAACATCGGCTTCGGGCTGCGGATCCGCAAGCGACCCGCGGACCAGATCAAGAAGCGCGTCGGCGAGCTGCTCGAGCTGATCAACCTCTCCGGCCGCGGCGACCGCTACCCCTGGCAGCTGTCCGGCGGCCAGCAGCAGCGCGTCGCCCTGGCCAGGGCACTGGCCATCGAGCCGCAGGTCCTGCTCCTTGACGAGCCCCTGTCGGCGTTGGACGCGAAGATCCGCGTCGCGCTGCGCGAGCAGATCCGGGCCATCCAGCGCCAGCTCGGCATCACCACGATCTACGTGACCCACGATCAGGAGGAGGCGCTCTCGCTGTCCGACCGGATCGTCGTGATGAGCGAAGGTCACATCGAGCAGATCGGAACGCCCGCGGAGATCTACAACTTCCCGGCCACCCCGTTCGTGGCCAGGTTCGTGGGCTCCCTCAACGTCGTCACGGCCAAGACCGTGGACGGGGCAGCCGGCACGGTCACCATCGACGGGCTGCCCATCCGGACGGTCAAGCCCTTCCAGGCCGCGGCGGGCTCGGACGTGGTCCTGGCGCTTCGCCCCGAGGTCGTGACCATCGTCCGCGACGGAGACCCGGCAAGCACCCGGACCGCCAACCGGCTGCACGCCACGGTCGATGAGGTGACATTCCTTGGCGCCGTGGTCCGGACCCGCGTCAAGCTGCCGGGCGGCACGACCCTCAACTTCGACACGTTCAACGATCCCCACGCCATCCCGCCGGCCCTGGGCTCGGCCATCTCGATCGGCTTCCCGGCGGAGGGCTGCCTGGTCCTCGCCGACTAGGACTCCCGCTTCCCGACCCGGGGCGTCGGTCGGCCGCTCGAGACGCGCGCGGTCGGGACGGGCCGGACCGGGCCCTCGGGCACGGGGCGTTCCACGCGGCCGGGCCGCGATGCGGCAGGCTGGGGCCCGGCGACACTCGGCCCATGGATCGCGGGGAGGCGCTGCAGCCAGGCCGTCGACGGCACGATCTATCCCGCCCTCGCTACTGGATCGGGGCGATCGTCACGTAGGGCTGGCCGCTGGGGAGCACGAGCAGCGGCGGGTCGGTCACGGGCGCCTCCGTCGCGGCGGCGGTCCCACTGCCGAAGAGCAGCGTCGGCCCGGCCATCGCGGACAGGATGAGCACGACGACCACGGCCACGCCGGCCATCGCGACCGTCACCCGGCGCCGCCTGCGCGCCGCCCCGCCGGCCGAGAAGCCCGTGGTGGTGACCCGACCCAGGCTGCGATAGCGCTTGCGCCGTTTGCTCATGGCTCGCGGCATTGTAGGGGCCAAACCGCCGAAGGGCCGCTACCCTGAAGTCATGGACTTCAGTCCCTCACCTGCCGACCTGGTGGCCCTCTTCGAGCGTGTCGCCCCGACCGGCCCGGACATCACGCGCCGCAAGATGTTCGGCTGGCCGGCCGCGTTCGTGAACGGCAACATGTGCTGCAGCCTGCATCGCGATCACGTCGTGCTGCGCCTGAACGAGACGGAGCGCGCCGAACTGCAGGCCCTGGGCGCCGCGCCGTTCGAACCGATGCCCGGCCGGCCCATGAAGGGCTTCGTCACGGCCCCGCCGTCGATGCTCGCCGACGAGCCGACGCTGCGTGCCTGGCTGGCGCGCACGGTCGACTTCGCCCGAACCCTGCCGCCCAAGTGATCGGGCGGCGCACGCTAGACTCGGCCGACCAGCGTCCGAAGGAGGAGCGAGCATGCCGCGGAACGTGCGGGGAGCCCTGTTGCAGGCGACGTGGACCGGCGACAAGGAATCGATGATCCAGAAGCACGAGCGGTCGGCCCACGAGGCCTCGAAGCAGGGCGCCCAGGTGATGCTCTTCCAGGAGCTCTTCTACGGGCCCTACTTCTGCCAGGTGCAGGACCCGCAGTACTACCGCTACACGGAGAAGATCCCCGACGGGCCGACCACCACACGGATGAAGGCGCTGGCCAAGGAGACGGGCATGGTGCTCGTCGTGCCGATGTACGAAGAGGACGAGCACGCCTCCGGCATCTACTACAACACGGCGGCGGTCATCGACGCCGACGGCACGTTCCTGGGCAAGTACCGCAAGACGCACATCCCGCACGTCAAGGGCTTCTGGGAGAAGTACTACTTCCGGCCGGGGAACCTGGGCTACCCCGTCTTCGAGACCGCGGTGGGCAAGGTCGGGGTCTACATCTGCTACGACCGCCACTTCCCCGAGGGGGCGCGGGCGCTGGGCCTCAACGGCGCAGAGATGGTCTTCATCCCGAGCGCCACCTCACGCGGCCTCTCCGAGTACCTCTGGCGTGTCGAGCAGGTCAGCCATGCGGTCGCCAACGGCTATTTCGTGGGCACCATCAACCGGGTCGGCATCGAGGCCGAGATCGGCGACGATGACTTCTACGGCCAGAGTTACTTCTGCGACCCGCGCGGCCAGTTCATCGGGGGCATCGCCAGCCCGCACGATGAGGAGCTCCTTGTCCGCGACATGGACCTGGACCAGATCACGGAGGTCCGCCAGACCTGGCAGTTCTACCGCGACCGTCGGCCGGACGCCTACGGCGACCTGACCCGCCCCTGAGCACCGCCGCGCTCACGTATCCTGCCGCCCATGCAGTTCGGGTTCACACTCAAGCCTGAGCACTCCATCGCCCAGACCATTGCGCTCGCCCGCCGCGCGGAGGCGCTTGGCTTCGACTACGGCTGGCTGTTCGACTCGCACGTCCTGTGGCGCGACCCGTATCCACTGCTGACGGTCATGGCCGAGAACACGACTCGGCTGCGGCTGGGCACGTGCGTGACCAACCCGGCGACGCGCGAGCCGAGCGTCACGGCCTCCGCGCTGGCCGTGCTGCAGGAGCTGTCGGGCGGGCGGATGGACCTCGGCATCGGCCGGGGCGACTCGGCCCGTAGGGTGCTCGGCAAGCCGCCGACGACGATCAAGGACCTCGAGGAGGCCATCCACGTCATCCGCGCGCTCGTGGAGGGCCGCTCGATCGAGTTCGAAGGCACCGAGCTCCACTTCCCCTGGACGACGGGCTGGCCCTTGCCGGTGTGGGTGGCCGGCTACGGGCCGGTGGCCCTCAAGCTGACCGGCCGTGTCGCCGATGGCGCGATGCTCCAGATCGGCGATCCGGACCTGATCCGCTGGTTCGTCAGCCAGGTGCACGACTCGGCGGTCGAGGCGGGCCGCGATCCCCGGGCGGTGACCGTGATGGCCGCCGCGCCGGCCCACGTCGGTGACCTGGCGACGTGCCGTGACCGGGTGCGCTGGTTCCCCGCCCTCGTCGGCAATCACGTCGTGGACCTGGTCAACCGTTACCCGCGCGAGGACCTGCCCGAGGCGCTGACCGGGTACATCCGCGGCCGGCAGGGCTATGACTACCTCCACCACGCGGAGGTTGGGTCGGGGAACGCCGGATTCGTAAGTGACGAGGTGGTCGACCGCTTCTGCCTCGTGGGTGATGTCGATGCCCACGTGCAGCGGCTCCGCGAGCTGGCCGACGCGGGCGTCGACCAGTTCAACCTGTACCTCATGAACGGGGACGAGGCCGAGCAGCTCGAGCGCTTCGGCACCGAGGTGATCCCGGCGTATCGGGCGGCCGCCGCCTAGACCGTTGACGGGGCGCACCGTTTCGTGCGCGCAAGGGGCGGTCTGGTGCGGTCACGTTGACACGACGGTACGAGCGTCCCTCTCGACGTCCGGACCCCCGCCGGGTGGACACTGACGGCGTCCCAGCATCGTCGCAGTTGGAGGAACCGACCGTTGCAGCTGCATCTCTCCGTGCCCGGTCGCCGCGACCCGTGGTGGGGCCTGGACGGTCCCAGCGCCCGCCGCCACCGTGCCCGCGTGATGATCGAAAGCGGGGTGGCGTTCATCCTGGCCATCGGGGCCTTCTGCTTCATGGTCGCGCTGTGGGTCAGCGCCGTCGCGCTCTGGACGCACGCCTGACCTAGACCGTTCGCTATGCTCGTGGCCTTCGCCCGAGGAGGTCACGATGCGTACCCTCATCACGAACGGCACCGTCGTCACCGCCGACGGCTCGTATCAGGCCGACGTGCTCGTGGACGGCGAGACGATCGCCCAGATCGGGAGCGGGCCGGACGGCGCCGCGCCTGACGCCGACCAGACCATCGACGCCCGCGGCAGGTACGTGATCCCGGGCGGCATCGACGTCCACACGCACATGGAGTTGCCCTTCGGCGGCACGTTCGCCAAGGACACCTTCGAGACGGGGACGCGCGCCGCGGCCTTCGGCGGGACGACTTCGATCGTGGATTTCGCGGTCCAGAGCCGCGGCCAAAGTCTTCGAGCGGGGCTCGACGCGTGGCACGCCAAGGCGCAGGGCAACGCGTGCGTGGACTACGGCTTCCACATGATCATGAGCGACGTCAACGACGGCACGCTCGCCGAGATGGACCAGCTCGTGGCCGAGGGCGTGCCCGACTTCAAGCTCTTCACCGCGTACCCGGGCGTCTTCTACAGCGACGACGGCGCCATCTTGCGGGCCATGCAGCGAACGGCCACCAACGGCGGCCTGATCATGATGCACGCCGAGAACGGCATGGCCATCGACGTCGTGGCCGGCGATGAGGTCGCTCAGGGCCACACCGACCCCTACTACCACGGGGTCGCCCGCAAGGCCGTCTTCGAGGGCGAGGCCACGAACCGCGTCATCCGGCTGGCAGAGGCGGCGGGCGTGCCCGTCTACATCGTCCACCTCTCGGCCATCGACGCCCTGGAGGCGTTGCGCGCCGCTCGGGACCGTGGGACGCGGGCCTTCGCCGAGACGTGCCCGCAGTACTTGTTCCTCTCGCTGGACGATCTGGGCCATGGGTTCGAGGGCGCCAAGTTCGTCTGCTCGCCGCCGCTTCGATCGCGCGACGCATGGCCGGAGCTGTGGAAGGGGCTCGTCAGGGACGACCTGGCCCTGGTCTCGACCGACCACTGCCCGTTCGACTTCCACGGCCAGAAGGAGCTGGGGCGCGGGGACTTCCGCAAGATCCCCAACGGCCTGCCGGGCGTGGAGGATCGGGTCGACCTCCTGCACGACGGCGGGGTGGTCGGTGGCCAGATCACGCGCGAACGCTGGGTCGACATCATCTCCACGGCGCCGGCCAAGCTGTTCGGCCTCTACCCGCGCAAGGGGGCGGTGGCCGTGGGGTCCGATGCGGACCTGGTCATCTACGACCCGACCGCCCGTCACACGATCTCGGCCAGGACCCACCACATGGACGTGGACTACTCGTGCTACGAGGGGCGCGAGGTCGTGGGGCGGTCGGATGTCGTGATGTCACGCGGCACGGTCGTCGTGCGTGACGGTCAGTTCACCGGCCGCAAAGGCTGGGGCCGGTTCCTCAAGCGCGCCCCCGCGGACTACGTCCGCACGCACTAGTACCTAGCCACGTCGCCAGGCGTACAGGCGCGTGGCGCGCACATCGCACCAGACCAGACCCAGGTCCGGCGGTGGCCGATTGCCGGTGGTGAGTGCCTGCACCCAGGCGCGGCTCGAGCCGGTGAATCGGCTGGCGAAGAGCTCCGGGTAGCGCGCCACGAGGTCGCGGTTCCGGCGGGTGGCGCGCACGACCCAGACGGTGGCTACCGCGTATGGTTCGCCTGGGTCTGGCCCACCTGGCATGGGTCGCGCCGCCCCGATGATCGCGGCCAGGTCTTCCGCCTCGACCCGCTTGCGGTTCGTGGAGCGCACGGCCGCGCCGAGGTCCCCGATCGTGTTCCAGCACTCCACGAGGATCAGTCGCCGCCCCCGGTCGTCGCGCAGGCCCACGTCGGTGGCATGCGTCGGGTTGGCGGGTCGGCTCGGCAGTTCGAAGGTGCGCTGGAACCCGGCGCCTCGACCCACCCGCATGACCAGCTCCTGGATCCGGAGGTGGCCCGCGTCGGCCGGCTCCTCCCGGGCGTCCCTCGCCAGCTCGATCCGCAGGGGCCGGTCCAGCGCCAGCCCGATCCGCTGCCAGGCATCCAACGTGTGACCGCCGCCCAGCCCACGCTCGATCGCGCCGACGGTCGAGCGGGCCAGGCTGATCCGCGCACCTAACTGGGCCTGCGTCATGCGCCGCCTCAGCCGCGACTCGCGCACCTCCGCGCCAAGGCGGGCCAGGACCTCGCGGTTGCGGCGGGCCGCTTCCGCGGCCAGCTCGTGACGCTTGCGCTTGACCATGCTCGCTGCATGGTCGCTGCCGGCACATGGCGGCGCCTTACCGCTCGAGGCCGCCCTCCAGCGGGGTCCGGGCGCCGGTCCAGGTTCCGTCCGCCCCCTGGATTCGAGCTCGCGTCGTGCTCGCGGGCACGCTGGATGCGGCCACCCGGGTCCCGTTGGCAGCGCAGCGCGACCTTAGGCCCAGGCGATGTGCTCACAGCGCCCATGCAGCGGGCACCGCCGGGCCCAAGGGCCCCCGGCGGGCCAAGGCGGAGCGGGTTTCGAGCCCTCGGGGCCTCCGAGCCATAGGCGACTTGAGCCATGCGGAGGCTCGGGTGTCGGATCCCGGGCCCAGCCCCCGCCCGGGCCCCCAGGCCTAACGGGTGCGGGGGAAGCCCAGGTCGACCTTGGACGTGCCGGGGTCGGGCCAGCGGGCGGTGACCACTTTGGCACGGGTGTAGAACTGGATGCCCTCGGGGCCGTACATGTGGAGGTCGCCGAAGAGCGAGGCCTTCCAGCCGCCGAAGGAGTAGTACGCGACGGGGACGGGGATCGGCACGTTGATGCCGACCATGCCGACGTTGACGTCGAACTGGAACTGCCGCGCGGCACCCCCATCGCGCGTGAAGATGGCCGTGCCGTTGCCGTACGGGTTGCCGTTGATGAGTTCGACCGCATCGGCGTAGGTATCCACCCGCACGACCGTGAGCACCGGCCCGAAGATCTCGTCCTTGTACGCATCCATCGCCGGCGTGACTTGGTCGATGAGCGACGGGCCCAGGAAGAAGCCCTCGGACCCGCCGTACAAGGGGTGCGAGCGGCCGTCGGCGACCACGGTCGCGCCCTGGGCAGGGGCGCTGTCCAGGTACGAGGCGACCTTGTCGCGATGCTGCTTCGTGACGAGCGGACCCATCTCGGCCGCGGGATCCGTCCCCGGTCCGACGCGCACCTTGGGCAGGCGCGCGTTGATGGCCGCGACGAGCGGATCGGCCACGCCGCCGACGGCCACGACCGTCGCCACGGCCATGCACCGCTCGCCGGACGAGCCGTAGCCGGCCGAGACGGCGGCGTCCGCGGCCATGTCCACATCCGCGTCGGGCAGCACGATCATGTGGTTCTTCGCGCCGCCAAGCGCCTGGACGCGCTTCCCCGCGCGGGTTCCCGTCTCGTAGATGTAGCGCGCGATGGGGGTCGAACCGACGAAGCTCACCGCCGCGATATCGGGGTGCTCCAGGATCCGGTCGACCGCCACCTTGTCGCCCTGGACCACGGTGAAGACCCCAGCCGGGACTCCCGCCTCGGCCAGCAACTCGGCCATGTACAGGGAGGCCGAGGGGTCCTTCTCCGACGGCTTGAGGATGAAGGTATTGCCGCAGGCGAGGGCATTGCCGAACATCCACATCGGCACCATGGCCGGGAAGTTGAACGGCGTGATGCCGGCCACGACGCCGAGCGGCTGGCGGATCTGGTAGACGTCGACGCCGGTCGAGACTTGCTCGCTGAAGCCACCCTTGAGCAGGTTCGGCACGCCGCACGCGAACTCAAGGTTCTCCAGACCGCGGGCGATCTCGCCGAGGGCGTCCGAGGGGACCTTGCCGTGCTCCGCGGTCAGGTGGGCGGCGAGCTCCTTGCGGTGCGCGTCGACGAGGTTCCGGATGCGGAACATGATCTCGGTGCGGCGCGAGAGCGACGTCGCACGCCACGCGGGGAACGCCTCGCGGGCGGCGCGGACGGCCGCATCCACCTCGCCCACCGACGCGAAGTCGACCGTGCGCGCCTGGCGGCCCGTGGCCGGGTCGAAGACCGGGCCCGACCGACCCGAAGCGCCGGCGACCAGCCGGCCACCGATCCAGTGGCTGACGCGCTCCCCCGCGCCGGCCGATGCCGAGTCCGCCCGCTCGATCACCTGCGTCATCCGTGCTCTCCCTGGTGCGAAGTGGCCAAGATAGCGCGTTTGGCCGCGCGGTCGGTCGTACGCTAGTCGGGTGACGACCACCACCTGGGTCCTGCTGGCGATCGTGGCCGTCGCGGCGGCCGTGGACTGGTGGGCCGGTGAAGCCGGACGGGCGCGCATCGAAGCCGTCGCCAAGCCGGCGGTGATCATCCTGCTGATGGGCGTGGCCCTGTCCCTGACGGCAACGAGCGAACTGGCCCGCGGCCTCGTGATCGCGGCCCTCATCTGCTCGCTTGTCGGTGACGTCGCGCTGCTCCGGCCGAACGTGGCGACGCTCTTCGCGATCGGCCTCGCGGCGTTCCTCGTCGCGCACCTGGGCTACATCGGGGCCATGATCCTCGACGTCGGCGACGCCTCGGTCGGACTCCTGTTGGCCGTGGCAGCGACGGTGATCGTCGCGGTCGGCGGCTGGCGGGTCGGCTGGCGCATCATCGGCGCGGTCCGGCAGGCGCGGCCGGAACTGGCCACGCCCGTGGGCGCCTATGTGGCCGTGATCTCGCTGATGGTCGTCGCCGCCTGGGCGACCGGGCGACCGACGGCCCTGCTGGGGTCGTTCCTCTTCTACACCTCCGACAGCCTCCTGGGCTGGGACCGCTTCGTCGGCCCGCTGCCGCATCGAAGCTTGCTGGTCATGTCGACCTACCACCTTGGGCAGGCGCTGCTGGTCCTCTCGCTTGCTGGCTGACCGGACCACGGTCGAAGGAAGCGGCGCAGCACTCACCCGTTTCGACCGGCCACGGCCTCTTGATGGGTGACACGCAGCCACCGGGATGGGGAGGTGCCGTGGACGCCGAGCGGCCGGACCTGGGCGCGGCGCTCCAGGCGCACGGTCCGATGCTCCTGGCGGCCGCGCGGGCCATCACGCTGAACGAGGCAGAGGCGCAGGACCTGGTGCAGACGACCTTCGAGATCGCCCTTCGGCACGCCGACGAACTTCGCGATCCCGGCGCCCTGCGCGTGTGGCTCTTGCGCATCCAGGCCCGGGAGGCCTTCCGGCTGGTGCGACGGCTGCGCCGGTTCGTGCCGGTCGGCAGCGGCGTGGTCGAGGTGACCGTGGCCACGCCGGACGCCACCGATGCCGTCGCCGTGCGACGCGCCCTTGGCGCCCTCCCCCGCCGGATGCGGGCGGCGGTCGTGCTCCACCACATGGCCGGCCTGTCGGTCGCCGAGACGGCCACGGCCCTCGGCGTCAGCGAGAACACCGTCAAGTCGCAGCTCAAGACGGGGCTCGCACAGCTGCGCACGGCGCTCGGCGATGAGTGAGCACCGGCAGCCGGGAGCGCCGATGTCGCCCGAGGCTCCGGAGCCGCGACTCGACCGCCTCCAGCGCTGGTTCGCGGCCGAGGTGCGCGCGGCCGAGCAGGACGTCAAGCGCGGGCTGCTGGCGGTCCCACGGTCGTGGATCCGTCGGGGACGGCTCGGCAGCCGCGGGTTCGCGGGCGGGGCGGTGGCCACGACCGGCGTGGTCGTCCTGCTCGTGGTGGCCCTGGCGAGCGGCTTCCTCGGCGGGGCCGTCGGTCCATCGCCATCGGCCGGCGCAAGCGGTGTGATGAACACGGCGGGCATCGCGTGGGGCGCGAACGGCATCCCGGTCTCGATCGACGGAGCGCCAGTACTGACGCCGACGGCCGCGCTCGCTCGGGCGCAGGCCTCGACCGACGCGACCACGTTCCTGGTCGGCGGGTGGCTGGTCAACGAGCATGCGGCGTGCCCGGCGCCGACGTCAGAGAGCCCTGCGCTGCTGTTCACCGGCCTCTGCGGCGGCCAGCCGGCGTTGTTCGGGTCCCCGGCACCTGACGCCCGGGGCCGGTCCCCGAGCGACTTCAACGGTCCCCTCCTGTGGGCCGTCTTCCTGGACGGCTCGAGCCCGCCGATGCCGAGCCCAGAGAACCCCCTGGCGCCGTTCGACCTCGTCGTCGTGCTGCGGGTGCACACCCACGACCCCTCGGCCGCCTCCTGCAGCGCAGACGTCCGCCTGCAGTGCGACATCGCCGTCGTCGTCGATGCCGTCGTCTGGAAAGGGACGGTCGGGCCCTCGGCCGTGCCGTATCCCTCCGGCGCCCTGTTTGCGGACGGGATCCCCTCGACGCTGGATGGCCAGCCCGTCCTGCGACCGACCCAGGCGGCAGCGCAGGCGGTGGCGTCGACGGACGCCTCGACGTTCCTGGTCGGCGGCTGGGTGACCGGCTGGTTCCCCTTCCCCTACTCGAGCTGCCCGCAGCCGACCGGGTCCGAGGCTGACCAGGTGCTGGACCAGGGACCGTGCGGCGTCTATCTGGCCGAGTCGCCGGTCGTCGATCAGACGGGGCCGCTCAAGCTTCATTTCCAGGTGGGCCTGTCGGACGATCGGTACTCGGGCCCCGTGATCGTGCGAGTCCATACCCACGATCCGCTCGCCATCAACTGCACGGCGGCGAACCAGGACGCATGTGCGCACGCCGTCGTCGTCGACACGCTGCTGTGGGATGGACCGGCCCTGGGGCCGGACGGTCTGCCGAGCTGGATCGACGGCCAGGCGACCATCTCGGTGCCGGAGGCGCAGGCGACGCTGGCGCACTCCACGAGCGCCACCGAACTGTTCGTCCGCGGCTGGTACTCGGACTTCGCGTACAAGTGCCTGTCTGTCCCGGCGACCGTGCCGCCGACACCCGGCAGCAGCCTCCTGCCGGACGATTGCCAGCCGAGCATCCTGGGACCAGCGCCGCTCCCGGTCGGGCAGTTCCAGGCCTCGGCGAGCGACCTGGACCTGACGCTGGGTCCGGGTATCGACTCGCCGCCGATCGGCGAGGTCGTGCTGGAGATCCACGGCCACGATGCGGCCGCGGCCGCCTGCGACTCCTCGATCCGTGCCGCATGCGACGCGGCCGTCATCGTCGACCGGATCGTGTGGACGGCATCCACCGGGATCGTCACGCTCGCCCCCACGACCAATACGCCGGCGCCTTCTCGATAGACTGCGCGCCATGCTCCAGCAGCGCCACATCCACGCCGTCGTCCCCGCCGCCGACCTCGATCGCGCCCGCGCCTACTGGGAGGGCACGGTCGGCCTCACCCCGACGACCGTCCGGTCGAACTTCGTCATCTACCAGTGCCTGGACTCGTGGTTCGCGCTGTCCAAGTCGGGCGCGGCCGGCACGGCCAAGTCGACCGCGGCCGCCTTCATGAGCCACGACCTGGCGGCCGATGTGGCCGACCTCACGGCCCGTGGCGTCGTCTTCGAGGAGTACGACTCCCCGACGCTCAAGACGGTCGACTCGGTCGCCGACATGGGCACGTTCCACGCGGCCTGGTTCCGCGACAGCGAGGGCAACATCATCGGCCTGGTGCAGTTCGCCGAGCCGCCCCTCTGACCTGGCTGTCCATCACACCTAGCCCCCGCGAAAGCGCCAGCGGCGGTGCCCGACGCGCCAGCGCTCCTCGGTCGCCAGCGGCCGCGGTTGGCGGATGCTCGCCACCAGCACGCCGACGACGACCACCAGCACGACGATGATGGCCGCCACCTGCTCCATGTCGAGCGGGCCAAGAACCGCCTCGTCGCGCCACAGGAAGGCGATCCCGATGCGCCCCACGAGCCACCACACGAGGGCCGCGAGGAAGAGGTAGCCGAAACGCAGGCGCCCGCGAGCCACGGGCTCGCCGAGCGTCTCGCGGTTGGCCGCCCACGTGCCCGCCTGGCGGATGCGCCCGGGGAGGTGCTCGAGCACCGGCCCGGCATGGACGGCCAGCACGACGAGGATCCCCAGCAGGGCCCAGAGGCCCTCGTAAACCTGCGTCGGCTGGGCCGGGATCTCCGGCGACGGTGACAGCCATGGCCCGCTTCCCGCATAGGCCAACGCCCAGGAGCCGCTCCAGAACTGGCCCTGCCCGGCGCCGTCGAGGAGCATGGCGAATTTGCCGAGGCCGATGACCAGCAGCATCGACGTGCTGGCGACATCCAGCCAGCGTGGCGCCGAGTCAAGGAGGCCGGCGATGTAGGCACCGGTGACGGCGCCGCCGATGACCGCGCCGAGCAGCGACAGGCCGCCCTGGGCCGGGTCGACGAGCGCCAGGGGGTTGGCCTGGTAGTAGGGCAGGTAGTCGAGGGCGTACACCAGGCGGCCGCCGATGACCGCGCCGGGGATGATGCCGAGGACGATGAACAGGAGATCGTCGAGCCGCAGCGACGGGAGGCCCGTGCGGACCCCGCTGCGGTCGGCGAACCGGGCCGCCACCAGGATGGCGATGAAGATGGCGCCGGCCGCCGCGAGCGTGGCGTAGGCGACGTCGGCGCTCACCGGCCCGCGAAGGTGCAGGATCGGGTCGAAGTCAAGGCTGATCACCGCCAGCAAGCCGCCCATCTCAGGCGAGCCGCTCCGGCGGCACCGGCGCCGCCGCCCGGGCCGCGCCGGACAGCCGCGTGACCGCCGCACCAGCCGTGAGCAGCGTCAGGCCCCCGGCGACCGCCAGCGTGGCCGTCACGCCGGCCACCGCCATGGCCACGCCCGAAGCCAGGCCCCCGATGGGCGTCGTCCCGGCGAACACCGTGGTGTACACGCTCATCACCCGCCCCCGCAGGGCATCGGGAACCTGCAGCTGGATGAGGGTGTTGGTGGTGGCGCTCATGGTGATCGTGGCGAAACCCAACAGGACCATGATGGGCAGGCTGATCAGCAGCAGCGGCGAGATCGCCAGCGCGACCAGGGCGACCCCGATGAGCGCGCTGCCGATGATCAGCAGGCGCAGCGTGGGCCGCATGCCGAAGGCGATGAGCAGGGCGGCCGCCAGCGATCCGACGCCCGCCGCGGCCATGAGGTACCCGTAGGTGCTGGCATCGCCGTGCAGCGTATCCGCGGCGTAGAGCGGCATCACGACCGAGAAGTTGAGGGCGACCGTGCTCACGATCCCCAGCACCACGATGGCCAGGAAGACCGACGGCGTATGCCGCACGTACCGCAGCCCCTCCGCCAGCTGGTCGATGACGGCGCGGGCCGAGTGCGGCACAGGCGAACGGATCGCCGGGTGCAGCTCGACCTCGTGCATCAGGAAGAGGGCGGCCAGCACGGCCAGGTAGCTCGCCGCGTTGAGCATGAAGCAGAGCCCTACGCCGACCGCGCCGATGAGCACCCCGCCGACCGCCGGACCGATGATGCGGGCGCCGTTGAAGGTGGCGCTGTTGAGGGCCACGGCGTTCACCACGTGCTCACGGCCGACCATCTCGACGACGAACGACTGGCGCACCGGCATGTCCACCGCGCTGATGCAGCCCAGGATCGCCGCGAGGACGTAGATGTGCCACACCTGGACCGTGCCGGTCAGGGTGAGCACGCCCAGCATCAGCGCCACGAGGCCGGAGCCGGCCTGCGTGACGTAGAGGGTCGCCCGTTTCGGCAGGGTGTCGGCGATGATGCCGCCGAAGAGGCCGAGCACCATGACCGGGACGAACTGGAAGACGGCCCGCAACCCCAGGGCGACCGGATCGTGGGTGAGGAGCAGGATGAGCCAGCTCTGGGCGACGCTGTCCATCCAGGTCCCGACGAGCGAGATGAGCTGGCCGGACCAGAAGAGGCGGTAGTTGCGGACGCCCATCGCAGAAAGCCCGCGGCTGAGGCTCACGGCGGCGCGGCCGCCATGGCGATGAGGTCCGTGCAGCGGGCCAGCCCGAGGCGGCCGGCGTCGAGCGAGAGGTCGTAGTGGCGCAGGTCCATCCAGTCGACGCCGAAGCGCCTCCGCAGGTACCCCGCGCGGGCCCGGTCGACCGACCTGCACAGCGCCTTCAGCGCGGCATCATCCGCATCGGGCCGCACGTCCGGCGGCAGCTCCTCCACCCGGGCGCGCAGGTAGCTCATCCGGACGTCGAGCGTCGCGTGCAGCTGCACGCGCAGGATGTCCGGCCGGCCGGCAAGGATGAACCCTGCACCCCGCCCGGCGATGACCGCGTTGCCGGAGGCGGCGGCTTCCTCGATGATCGCCCGCGTGATGGCGAACAGCCGCTCCTCGATGGCCGCCTCACCCGACACCTCCGCCGGCAGGGCGGCCGTCACCTCTACGGGCGCGGCCGTGGTGAGGGCCACCGCCAGGCGCTGCCAGAGGCCCGGCAGCCGCTCGTCGTAGCCTGCCGCCTCCGCCTCCGGGATACCGCTCCGTGCCGCGGCCTGGGCCACCAGTTCGCGGTCCAGGTACTCCGCCCCCAGCCGCTGGGCGAGGGCGCGGCCGATGGCGCCTCCGCCGCTGCCGTACTGGCGGGACAGGGTGATGACGGCCATCAGACCGCCGTGGTCGAGGCGGGCGTCATCACACCCGCGGCCTCGGGCTCATGCCGGCAGGTGGTCCACCAGCTCCTGCACGGCCGCCGCCGACCGGTCGAACTCGGCCTGCTCATCTGCGGTCAGCTCGATCGGCACGATCTCCTCCAGCCCGCGACGGCCCAGCTTGACCGGGACGCCGACGAACAGGTCGTGCACCCCGTACTCGCCCTGGAGCAGCACGGCGCAGGGCAGGATGGCCTTCGTGTCGCCCAGGATCGCGGCGGTCATCTGGGCCACGGACGCGGCGGGGGCGTAGAAGGCGCTGCCCGTCTTGAGGAGCGCCACCACCTCGGCGCCGCCGTTCCGCGTGCGCGTCACCAGCGCCTCGATGCGCTCCGCGCTGAGGAGCTCGGTCAGCGGCACGCCGGCCACCGTGCTGTAGCGCGGCAGTGGCACCATCGTGTCGCCGTGCCCGCCAAGGACGAAGGCGTGCGTGCTGGTCACCGAGACGCCGAGCTCGCGGGCGATGAACGTGCGGAACCGGGCGCTGTCGAGGACCCCGGCCATGCCGATGATCCGCTCGCGCGGGAAGCCGCTGGCGCGGAGGGCGACGTGGCACATCGCGTCGAGGGGGTTGGTGACGATGATGAGGATGGCCTGGGGTGAAGCGGCCGCGGCCGCTCGCACCACGCTGCCGACGATGCCGGCGTTCTTGGCCAGCAGGTCGTCACGGCTCATGCCCGGCTGACGCGCGAGGCCGCTGGTCACCACGACGATGTCCGAGCCGGCCGTGTCGGCGTAGTCGTTCGTCCCCATGACCTGGCAGTCGTGCCCCAGGATGGGCGCGGATTCGGCCAGGTCCAGCGCCTTGCCCTGCGGCAGGCCCTCCACGATGTCCACCAGGACCACGTCCGCCAGGCCCGCCTCGGCGATGCGCTGCGCGGTGGTGGCCCCGACGTTTCCGGCGCCGATCACGGTGACCTTGGGACGAGACATGGGCGGGCGCACTCCTCTGCGGCGGGTCGGCAGGCCATTCTAGTCGGGAGGTACGATGCTGCCGTGACCACGCCGCGGCCGGACGCCCCGCTCGACCCGTCCGTGCAGGCCGACTTCCCGACGGGCGGCGGCGGCCTCGAGCGTTACGGCCGCGATCCGGGCTGGCATTTCGACACGCTGGCCGTCCACGGCGGCTTCGAGCCCGATGCCGAGACCGGCTCGGTGGCGCCCCCCATCTACCAGACCAGCACGTACGCCCAGGAGGGCGTCGAGCGGCCGCGCCACGGGTGGGAATACGCGCGGACCGGCAACCCCACCCGGGCGCGCCTGGAAGCCGCCGTCGCGGCGCTGGAAGGGGCCCGGCACGGCCTGGCCTTCGCCAGCGGTTCGGCCACCACGGCGACGATCGCGGCGCTGGCCCTGTCCGGTGACGAGGTCGTCGTCAGCGACGACGTCTACGGCGGCACGTACCGCCTCTTCGAGCGCGTCCTGCGCGACATGGGCGTGTCGGCCCGATACGTCGACCTCTCCGACGACCCGGGGGCCGTGCTGGCCAAGGCGGTCACGCGGCGCACCCGGCTCGTGTGGGTGGAGACCCCGTCCAACCCGCTGCTCAAGCTGATCGACCTGACCGCCGTGGCCCAGGCGCTCGAACGGCGCAAAGGCCCCGGTGGCGAGCGGCCCATCCTGGTCGTCGACAACACGTTCGCGTCCCCCGCCGGCCAGCAGCCCCTGGAGCTGGGGGCCGACATCACCTTCCACAGCGCCACCAAGTACCTCGCCGGCCACTCGGACACGGTCAATGGGGTGCTGGCCACGTCCCGCGACGACCTCTACGAGCGCCTGGCCTTCCTGCAGAACGCGGTCGGTGCGGTGCCGGGCCCCTTCGACTGCTTCCTGGTCCTGCGCGGCCTGCGCACCCTGCCGCTCCGCGTCGAGCGGCACGCGGCCAACGCGACCGCCGTGGCCCAGGCCCTGGCGATGCGGCCGGACGTGGCGCGGCTGCGATACCCCGGCCTGGCGGAGGGTCCGCACGCCCACCCGCAGGCGGCGCTGGCGAGGCGGCAGATGCGCTACCCGGGCGGCATGGTGAGCTTCGTGCCGGCGGCCCGCGACGGCCGGACACCGCACGAACGGGCCCGCCGGTTCGTGGAGGCGACCCGCATCTTCACCCTGGCCGAGTCCCTCGGCGGGGTCGAGTCGCTATGCGAGCTGCCGTCGGTCATGACGCACGGCTCCGTCCAGGGCTCCGCGCTGGAGGTGCCGGCCGCGCTGGTCCGGCTGTCGGTCGGCATCGAGCACGCGGACGACCTCGTGGCCGACGTCATGAGGGCGCTGGACGAGGCCTAGGGGCATCCGACTCCCAGCCCTGAACGGGATCCAGACGCGGGACACGGGCGCGGCTTCGCGGTCCCGGCGGCAGTGCCCGGTTTCGAACGCACACCGACGGAACGTTAGCGAGCATGGGGACCCGCATCGGGCCTCCTGAGGGTCGGCAGCAGGTTGACCTGAGCACGATCTGGGCCCGACGACGTCCGAGAGGCCGGGCGTGCTGCGCCGGACGCCGCGCGAACGTTCCCCTGGTGTGCGTCTGCAAGGATGCCGGCAGTGCCGCCGTTCATCACGCAGTCGAGGCCGTATCCTGCCGCGCATGCCCCTGACCGAAGAGCTGGTCCGCATCGCGGCCTTCGTGGCCGGCGTGTACGTCGTCGCGCGCACGATGCTCGGGGCCATCCGGGCCTTCGTGCTCACGAGGGGATCGAACGATCCTCTCATCCGGGCCTTCTTCCTCGTCATCCGGCGGTTCTTCGGCCTGATCGCCCACCGGCGCAGGGGCTACGCGTGGCAGGACCGCATCCTGGCCTACTACCCGCCCGTCTCACTCGTCCTGCTGCCGATCTACTGGATCGCCCTCGTGGGCACGGGTTACACCCTCATCTTCTGGGCCCTTGGCGCCGGGTCGCCGGCCGATTCGTTCCGCCTCAGCGGTTCGTCCATCCTGACCCTGGGCTTCGCCAGCTCGCCGGTGCCCGGCGCCTCGCTGGCTGCCTTCACCGAGGCGGCCCTGGGCCTCATCCTGGTCGCCCTCCTGATCTCGTACCTGCCCACGATCTACGGCGCCTTCTCGCGGCGCGAGCTGCTGGTCAACCTGCTGGAGGTGCGCGCCGACTCGCCCCCGTCGGCGGTTGTGCTGCTCACACGCGCCAATCGCCTGCGCGGCCTGGACGCCCTGCACGAGGTATGGGAGCGCTGGGAGCCGTGGTTCTCCGAGCTGGAGGAGACGCACACCTCGCTGCCGATCCTGGTCTTCTACCGCTCGCAGCAGGCCGACCATTCATGGGTCAACGCGGCCGAGGCGATCATGGACACCGCTGCCCTGGCCCGCTCCGTGGTCGACATCCCGCTCGACGTGCAGGCCGACCTGACGATCCGGGCGGGATACCTTGCCGTGCGCCGCATCGCCGACTACTTCTTCCTGCGCTATGACGCCCATCCGCCACAGGACGCGCCGACCAGCATCAGCCGCGAGATGTTCGAACGGGTCTGCGAGGTGCTGGCCGCGGACGGCGTGCCGTTGAAGGCCGACCGGGACCAGGCCTTCCTGGACTTCAACGGCTGGCGCGTCAACTACGACGCGCCGGTACTGGCGCTGGCGCGCATGACGACCGCGCCGCCGTCATGGTGGACGCGGCCGATGGTCTCGGCCTACGTCACCGACGAGCCCACCCTCGCCAAGCAGGTGCGGGGCGGCTGACCCGCCCCGGGATCAGGCCGGGCGGGGCCCGGCTTCGCGGATGGCCGGGCTGACCTCGTCCTCGTAGTGGCGGAAGTTCTCGCGGAACATGGCCGCCAGCCGGTCCGCCTGGCGGTCGTAGGCCGCCCCGTCAGCCCAGGTGTCGCGCGGCTGCAGCACCTGGTCGGGCACCCCGGGCACGGTGGCCGGCACGGCGATGCCGAACCGGGCGTCGATGCCGAACGGGACGCCCTCCATCGTCCGATCGATGGCCGCGTGGACCATGGCCCGAGTATGGGCGATGTTCATGCGCTCACCGGTGCCATACGGGCCGCCGGTCCAGCCGGTGTTGATGAGCCAGACCGCCGCGTCGTGCTCGCGGATGCGGTCGCCCAGCATCTCGGCGTACACGCCCGGATGGCGGGGCATGAACGGGGCCCCGAAGCAGGCCGAGAACGTGGCCGTCGGCTCCTTGACCCCGACCTCCGTCCCGGCCAGCTTGGCCGTGTAGCCGCTCACGAAGTGGTACATCGCCTGCTCGCGCGTGAGGCGCGAGATGGGCGGCAGGACCCCGAAGGCGTCCGCGGTCAGGAAGATGAGCGTCCTGGGGTGGCCGGCGCGGCCGACCTCGGAGGCGTTGGAGATGAACGAGACGGGGAAGGCTCCGCGGGTGTTCTCGGTCAGAGCCTCGGAGTCCAGGTCCAGCTGGCGCGTCGCCTCATCCATGACCACGTTCTCCAGGATCGTGCCGAAACGGCGCGTCGTGGAGAAGATGTCGGGCTCGTAGATCGGTGACAGGCGGATGGTCTTGGCGTAGCAGCCGCCCTCGAAGTTGAAGACCCCGTCGGGGCCCCAGCCGTGCTCGTCGTCGCCGATCAGGGTGCGCGCCGGATCGGCCACCAGGGTCGTCTTGCCCGTGCCCGACAGGCCGAAGAAGACGGCCGTGTCGCCGGCCGGCCCCACGTTGACGGCCGAGTGCATCGGCAGGACGCCCTCGTCCGGCAGCAGGTAGTTCATGACCGTGAAGGCACTCTTCTTGATCTCGCCGGCATAGGCCGTGCCGCCGATGAGGATCTCCCGCCGCGTGAGGTGGACGAGGATGAACGTCCCCGTGCGGGTGCCGTCGCGCTCCGGCTCCGCCGCGAACGTGGGGGCGTCGTAGATCGTGAAGTCGGCCCGGAAGGCGTTCCGCTCGGCGGCCGACGGGCGGATGAAGAGGTTGTGGGCGAAGAGGCTGGCCCAGGCCGACTCGGTCGTCACACGGACCGACCGCCGATGGGCGGGATGCGCCCCCACGAAGAGGTCCTGGACGAACGTCTCGCGCTTGGCGAGGTGGCCAAGGACACGTTCTCGCAGGGCCTCGTAGTGCTCCTCGCTGATGGGCCGGTTGACCGGGCCCCACCAGACCTGGTCGCGGCTGCCCCGCTCGTCGACGACGAACTTGTCCTGCGGTGACCGGCCGGTGTGCGATCCGGTGCGCACGACGAGCGGGCCCCCGTCAGCGATGAGGCCCTCGTCCCGGCGGATGGCGGCCTCGTACAGTGCCGGCACGCTCAGGTTGTGGTTCACCGTCGCGCCGGCGTGCCCACGGGCACGATCGTGACGGACGGTCGGCTGCGACGCGCTCAACGATCACTCCTTGCTCGGTCATGAGCGCAGCGGGTGCCGCAGCCACGCCCGGGTGCACCGCCGGATCGGGCGGTGGACCGGCCGCGCGTGGCTGCCCCGGCGGGCCGGGTGCAGGGAGTCGGCTTTCGCAGTCCGGGGCATTCTACCGCGCGACATGCGACGGCCAGTGACCCGATGGTCATGGCCCGCGGACCGCGGTGCGCCGCCGTTCGGGGGATCAGGAGCCGCGGTGGGCCAGGAACTCCAGCAGGTCGAGCTTGCTGACGATGCCGGCCGGCCGGCCGCCGGTCACGGCCACCAGGGCGGGCGCCCCGTCGGAGAGCAGCTGGAACGCCTCGTCGAGGGCGGCCGTGGTGGCGATCGTCGGCAGCGGCCGCTCCATCGCCTCGCCGACCGTCCGCTCCACGATCGAGGGGTCGTGGTAGGCGCGCTCCAGGAGACTTCGCTCGCTGATCGAGCCGACGATGCCCTCGATGGCGTCGTCCGCCCGTTCGGAGACGGGCATCTGGCTGATGCCGAACCGCTGGAGCGTGTCGATGGCTGTGGCCACGAGCTCGGTCGTGCGCGCCAGGACCACCGCCGGCAGCTCGCCGCTGCCATGCCGCGCGACCAGGACCTCCGCCACGCGGACCGGCGCGGTGGGCGAACCGACGAGCCCGTTGGCCCGCAGCCACTCGTCGTTGTACAGCTTGGACAGGTAGTTGCGGCCGCCGTCGGGCAGCAGCACGACCATCACCGCGTCGCGCACCGTGGCCGGCTCCTCGCGCATCAGGCGGGCCGCCTCGTCGAGGGCCGCCACAAGCGCCGTGCCGCAGGACTCACCGCCCAGGATCCCCTCCTCGCGGGTCAGGCGGCGAGCCATGGCGAACGCGTCGCGGTCCGACACGCGCACCCACCGGTCGACGACCGCCGGGTCGAACGTGCCGGGCATGAAGTCCTCGCCGACGCCCTCCGTGAGGTACGGTCGCGCGGCGTCGCCGGACAGGACGCTGCCCTCCGGGTCGGCCCCGATGATGCGGATCGCCGGATCCTGGGCCTTGAGGTGATGCGCGATGCCCGTGATCGTGCCGCCGGTACCGACGCTGGCCACCAGGTGGGTCACGCGTCCCTGGGTCTGGCGCCAGATCTCCGGGCCGGTCGTGGCCTCGTGGGCCCGCGGGTTCTCTTCGTTCCAGTACTGGTCGGGCTTGAAGGCCCCCGGGATGTCACGCGCCAGGCGGGCCGCCACCGAGTAGTAGCTCTCGGGTGACTCGGGCGCCACGTTGGTGGGACACAGCACGACCTCTGCGCCGTACGCGCGCAGGAGGGCCTGCTTCTCCACCGACTGCTTGTCGGCCATGACGAAGATGCAGCGGTAGCCCTTGAGGGCCGCGGCGATGGCCAGGCCGTGGCCCGTGTTGCCGCTCGTCGGCTCGATGATCGTGCCACCCGGCTTCAGCAGACCAGCGCGCTCGGCCGCCTCGATCATGGGCAACCCGATGCGGTCCTTCACCGACCCGCCCGGGTTGAGCATCTCCAGCTTGGCGAGCATGAGGGGCTGCGCCTCCACGGGCCCGAGGGATGCCGTCAGGCGCGACAACCGCACCAGGGGCGTCCGACCCACGAGCTCGAGGATCGAGGCCGCGTACTCCATCGGCCCGAGTATAGGTTGGCCCGCGGCCGCGCTAGCCCCTGGGTCGGCGTGCCGGCGCCCGGGTGGCGCGGGCCGGCGGATCCTCCTGCGTACCCCGCCGACGCGGCCATTCTCCCTGCTCATCGCGCCAAGGCGGCCCATCCACCTGCATACCGACGCCGACGCGGCCCACCCCCCTTCTCACCAACAGGGCTGGTGCTAAGCGCCTCGATGGCTGGCTCGGGACCCCGGCCCCGTGCTGTCCGCAGTCCGACGTGCGTAGGAACGGTCGTCGCGCTGCCCTGGGCGACCGTCCGGCAGCCATCGACGCACATACCACCACGTGGGCTGGTGAGCGAGGGAATGGGCGCACCGTCGAGGAAAGGGGCACACGCGCGGCCCCATCCCCCTGCGCGCCCCGCGCGACGTGGCCCATCCTCCTGCACACCCCGCGCGACGTGGCCCATCCTCCTGCACACCAACAGGGTTGGTGTTAAGTGCCTCGATGGCGGCCTCGCGACTGACGGCGACGCGCGACGTGGCCCATCCTCCTGCACACCAACAGGGTTGGTGTTAAGTGCCTCGATGGCGGCCTCGCGACTGACGGCGACGCGCGATCCGCGCTGCCGCGTGCTTAGTGACGGTGCTTGCCCGAGCCTGGTCGACCGTCCAGCGCCCGTCGACCCACATTCCACTACGTGGGCTGGTGAGCGAGGGGACGGGAGCTCCTCCGACGGGAGCGGCGCTCCACCGAGGGGAGGGGCGCTCCACCGAGGGGAGGGGCGCTCCACCGAGGGAAGGGGCACGCATCAGCCGGCGCGCCCGGCGGGCCCGCCGCGGCCCTAACGGATGACGAGGAGCCCGGCCAGCAGGATCACGAGGACGATGACCGAGACGACGACGTAGGTCCGGTCGCGCTCGACGGCGAACAGGATCAGCGAGGCGGCCACGCGCGTCATCGGCGTGAGGATGAGCGTCAGCAGCCCCAGCTGGGCGATGGCTTGCGGCCGAAGCTTCTGGAGCCCCTCGACGAGGGCGCCGACGTCGGTCGGATCCCCGCCCGGGGCCGCCCCGAGCAACGACCCGTCCCAGCCGACGAACAGCGAGGCCACGAAGCCGGCCAGGACCAGGGCCGCGCTGACGGCGACGCCGACCAGGAGCACGCGGGCGACGACAAGCCGCAGCTCGTCAGCCTGCGTCAGGGCGCTCGGGGCACCGGGCGTCGCGGGCGGGTTGACGGGAGGCACTGCGGACGGGTCGGTCATCCCAGGAACGCCACGTGCAGGCCCAGGCCGCGGGCCAGCATCTGGAGCGCGACGACGACCATGATCGGCACGAAGATCAGGCGGACCTGCCGATTGCGCAGGCGCACGAGGATGCGCGAGCCAAGGAGGGCGCCGGTCAGCACACCCAGCGCCACCGGCGCGGCGAGTCGAGCGTCGACGTCGCCTCGGCCAAGGTAGATGCCGGCCGAGGCGGCGGCGGTGACGCCGATCATGAAGTTGCTCGTGGCCGTGGAGACCTTCATGGGAAGGCGCATCACGCCGTCCATCGCCAGGACCTTCAGGACGCCCGACCCGATCCCGAGGAGGCCGGACAGGAAGCCGGCCACGAGCATCATCACGAAGCCCAGGCCGACGCGGCGGGCGGCGTATGGCACCTCGCGCCCCAGCAGGTGGTCGGGATACGAGCTGGCCAGCTTGAGCGACGCGGCGGCCCGCGACGGCACGACCTCCGGTGGCAGCTCCTCACCGAGGCGCGACACCTGCTGCAGGACGGACACCCCCAGCACAGCCGCCAGGAGCACGTAGAGCAGCTGCGGCGCCACGACCGCGGCCGCCAGCGCCCCGCCGACGGCGCCGGTCGATGTGGCGACCTCCAGGAACATGCCCACCCGCAGGTTCGTGAGCCGGTCGCGGACGTACGCCACCGCCGCCCCCGAGCTGGTGGCGATGATCGAAACGATGCTGGCCCCGATGGCGAGATGGATATCCACGCCGAAGATCGTCGTCAGGGCAGGGATCACAAGGATCCCGCCGCCGACGCCCGCCAGGGCCCCGATGATCCCGGAGAGGACGCTGATCCCGAAGAGGGCCACGTCCGCGCCGGGCGTCATGGCGCCCGTCAGGTCACCACGCCGGGTGGCGCGGCCGGCGTGCCGTCATCGGCCGTGTCGGGTGCCGGCTCGACCGGAGGTGGCTGGGGCCGCCGGTGGTTCAGCACCAGCAGGACCACGCCCCCGGCCGCCGCTCCCAGGCCCAGGAGGATCGCCACCGGGACGCCGAAGAACGTGAAGTCGTAGCTCAGGCGCAACGTTTCCAGTGAGGCGCGCACCAGGCCGTACCAGATCAGCCAGAAGGCGAGGAGATCGCCGTGGCGCAGCCGGCCCGCCAGCCGCGCCAGGAGGAACAGCGCCACCAGGCCGCCCAGCAGGTCGAGCGACGACTCGTAGAAGAACAGCGGCTGGAACGCGGCGTCGGCCGGCACCGGGACCTGGCCGGGCAGCAGGTCGGGGCTGCCCGGGCAGAGGTACGCCGCCACGCGATGCGCGCAGTCGATGGCGATGCCCCACGGCAGGTTCGTGGGCGGTCCGTAGAGCTCCTGGTTGGCGTAGTTGCCCCACCGCGCGATCGCCTGGCCGAAGAAGAGGGCGGGGATGGCGACATCGGCCCAGCGGAGGAACGGCTCGTGGTGGCGCCGTGTGTAGAGGAAGGCGCCGACCATGCCACCGAACACGCCGCCGTAGAGCGCGAGCCCGCTGTAGGGCGGCAGGATGATGCGGCTCCAGTCGTCCTTGTAGAGCTGCCACTGGTCGACGACGTGGTAGATGCGGGCGCCGATGAGCCCGCACACCACGATCAGGAACAGCGCGTCCCCGATGCGGGCCACGTCCAGGCCGCGGCGCCCCGCCAGGCGAGCCGTGAGCCAGGCCCCGAAGCCGATGGCCACGGCGTACCCGACGCCGTACCAGGGGATCGCCAGGGGCCCGATCTGGAAGGCGTCGGGGCTCGCCGGCGACGGGATCACGCCCGAAGCATACCGACTCGCACCACGTCTCCGCCCCGTGACGGCCGGGGCGGCGGCCGGGCCGCCCTCCTATACTCGGCCGGTGGGTGAAGCGTGGGGCTGGTGGCTCTTCTTCGTCGGCCTGGCGCTGGGCATCGCCGGCTACTGGCTCGTCAGCGGGCGGGTGCAGCGAGCGGATGACGATCTCGCCGCCGATGAGCGAGCGAACGAGGCGGCGTGGATCAGTCGAACGGTCGCCAGTTGGGGCGGCGAAGCGCCGGCCGATCTCGTGGCCCAGGTCCTCGATCTGCACCGCCGCTACCTCGGCGGCTCGGCGCCCCTCCTCGCACCAGAGGAGCCGCCTCCACCCGAGGAGCCACAGGAGCCCGCAGGGATTCCCGGGTCAGGCGCCGCCGACGCGACCGACGTGGAGGGCGACGGCGCCCATGGCCAGGCGGCGGAACCGCACATCGACCAGGCCGGCTGAGGTCATCGTCGCCGCGAGGTCGTCGGCGTCGGGAAAGCCGTCCAGCGACGCCGGCAGGTAGCGGTAAGCGTCGGGCGACCCGCCGGCCAGCGCGGCCATGAACGGCGCGCTCCGGCGGAACGTCGCGTGGTAGGCCCGGGCGATCGCCCGTGAGCGCGGCAGGGATAGCTCCAGGCAGACGACGCGGCCACCGGGGCGGACGACCCGCGCCATCTCGTGGAAGCCGCGGCGATAGTCGGCCAGGTTGCGCAGGCCGAAGGCGATCGTCGCGGCGTCGAAGGTCCCGTCCTCGAACGGCAGGGCCAACGCGTTCGCCACGGTGAACGTCAGCTGCACGTAGCCGCGGTGGTCGGCCGAGGCCCGGGCCACCATCGCCGGCGAAAGGTCGATCGCCTCGGCCCGGCCGAACGGGCCCACCGCCCGCGCCAGGCGGACGGCCAGCCGGCCCGTGCCGCAGGCGACGTCGATGGCTGCGTCGCCCGACCGCAGTTCCGCCGCGTCGGCCGCGAGGTGCCGCCACCGCTCATCGGCGCCGGCGGTCATGAGCGTGTTCAGCCGGTCGTAGACGGGGGCGATCGTGTCGAACATGGCCGTCACGTCGGATTCCGGGATGCGGTTACCGGAGCGGGCCATGGCCCGTCGATGCTAGCCCCGATCAGAAGGTGCCGCTCAGCACAGGTGCGGCACCGGGCACGTCGGCCTGCACCACGACGCGGTCGCCGGCGTTCCCGAGCGTGACGCCCGCCGGGGTCTGTCCGACCCAGTAGGCGACGTCGCCGGCGTCGTCCATCCAGCCGATGAGCGTCAGCGAGGACCCCCGCACCAGGAAGCAGTCGTAGCGCGTGCCGCCGGCCATGCCCACGAGGTCGTGGCTCCAGACCGCGACCTGGCCGGACGAGCGGCTGAAGACCACCATGCCTGCAGACGATCCGTCGGTGGCGAGGAGCGGCAGCTGGGCGTGGTCCGAGCGGGCCAGGATGTGTCCCTGGGCCGATGCGAGCTCGGCCAGGGCGGCCACCTCGGCCTGGGCCGTGTTGACCTGGTGGCCCATGTCGTTGACCACGACCAGGCCGCCGACGATGACCGCGGCCATGGCCACGGACGCAAGGGCCGGGACGAGCCGCCATCGCCGCCGTGCCGGCGATGCGGCGGCCGCGACCGGCACGACCGGGGCGACTGGAGCTGGCCGCATGGCCGCGGGAGCCCGCACCATGCCGGTCTCGCGCACGGTCCGCAGGATCCGTTCGCGGGCCGCGACCGGCGCGAGCACATCGTCCGGGGTGGCGGCGGCGAGCAGCGCGCCAGTGGTCACCAGCGCACCGGCTTCCGCACGGCATCCGTCACAGGCCGCGAGATGCGCCCGCACCTCTTCGGCCACTGGATCCTTGGAGGTGGCGTCGGGCCCGGGCGCCGTGGCGAGATCATCGAGCACCGACGGCAGGACGCCGCCGGCCAGGGCATCGGTCAGCCACTGGCGCACCTCAACGTGATCCATCGGACCCTCCCTGCGTCAGCACCCCGTACACCTCGACGGAGCTGACCGAGGGCAGGACGCGCAGGCCGGCGTCGGGCCCGAGGACCTCGGCAAGCACGACGCGCAGGCGGGCGAGCGCCCGGCGCGTGCGGGTCTTGACCGTGCCGAGGGGCCAGCCCAGGCGGGCGGCGATCTCCGACTGGCTCAGGTCGTGGTAGTAGGCAAGCTCCAGGGCCTGCCGCTCCGGATCGGGGATGGCCGCCAGCGCCTCGCGGACGGCGCCGGCGAGCCACGATGCCTCGGCGGCCACGGAGGGATCCGGTCGAGCGGCGGCGACCCCCACCAGCTCACCCCCAGCGACCAGCCGGTCGATGGCCGTGTCGTCCGTCGCCGCCCCAGCAGCCGCGCTGAGCAGCGTGTTCACGGGCCGCCGGGCACGTGCCCGCAAGCGGTCGACCGCCCGGTTCCGGGCGATCGTCAGCAACCAGGCGGCGAGCGACGCCACTGAGGCGTCGTACGTTTCGGCTCGGTTCCACAGCGCCAGCATGGTCTCCTGCAGTACGTCTTCCGCCTGGCCGCGATCCCCGAGCAGCCTGAAGGCGGCCCTGAAGATGGCGTCCGCGTGGCGGTCGTAGAGTGCGCCCAGCGCATCCTCGTCACCCGCCACGAGGCTGGCCACGAGTTCGGCGTCCGTGCGCCCGGATGGGCTCATCGCCATCGTTACGTGGCTGGGGTGGCGGCGGTTTCAGACGGCCCGTCGCTCACCCGACGGCCACGCCGATGAGGTGGCCCACGCCGAAGGTGACGGCCGCCGCGAGGACGCCGATGGCGATCTGGCGCGCGCCGCTGAACACCGCCGAGCGGCCGGTGAAGAGGCTCACCGCCGCCCCGACCGTGAACAGCGCCACGGCCGAGAGGGCGACGGCCACGGCGAAAGCAAGCGTCCCGCTCGTCAGCAGGAACGGCAACAGCGGCACGAACGCGCCGACGGCGAACGAGATGCACGAGCTGATGGCGGCGCCCCAGGGCGAGCCCAGCTGGGCGGGGTCGAGCCCCAGCTCCTCGCGCGCCTTCGTGTCGAGCGCCACCTCCGGGTCCTGCATCAGGTGGTGGGCCAGGCGCGCGGCGTCAGCGGCGGGGATGCCCTTGCGGCGATACAGACCGGCCAGCTCGGCCTCCTCCTGTTCGGGCATGACCTTGAGCTCCTCGCGCTCGAGCTGGAGCTGGCGCTCGAACAGCTCGCGCTGGCTCTGCATGCTGATCCACTCGCCGGCCGCCATGGAGAATGCGCCTGCCAGCAGGCCCGCCACACCTGCCAGGACCACCAGCTGCTGATCGGCGTTGGCACCGACGAACCCCATCACGAGGGACAGGTTGCTGACCAGCCCGTCGCTCACGCCGAAGACGGCGGCGCGCAACGTGCCGCTGCGCCCGGCGTGGTGCCACGCCTCGTCGACCACGTCGGAGGCGGCCGGGGCCTCGGGGCGGGCGGCCGCTGCCTGCGCCGCGGGCGACGCGTCCTGGCGGAGCCGCTGCCAGATCGCCGCGTGCTCCCGTTCGTCGGCGACGATCGCGGCCACGTCCGGGCTGTCCTGGTCCAGGTACGCCTCCTCCTCGTCCCCCTCCAGCGAACGGACGAGATCGGTCACGGCATGGGTCCCGAACAGGCGGGCCACCAGCAGGATGAAGCGGATCCGCAGCCTGGGACGCGCGTCGGCCTCCGGGACGGCCACGCCCGCAGCGCGCAGGCGCCCGGCCCACACCTCGGCGTGCCGCCGCTCGTTGCCGGCGATGTGCCGGAAGGCGTCCGCGCGGCGGGGCTCCTTCTCGAGCCGCGCCAGGGCGTCATACAGCACGATCGCGTCGCGTTCCAGCTTGAGGTTGGCCAGGCTCACCGCCTGCTCGGGCGAGGTCACCAGGCCATCCTAACGAGGACGTACGATGCGGACATGGATGCGCCACGCCCGCTGCCGGCGCTGATCTACCTGGACGCCGCCGCGGTGGAGGCGGCGATGCCGCCGCTTCAGGAGCGCCTGCGGCTCGCCGATCAGACGATGCGGGCCCTCGTGGGAGACGCCGAGCTGCCGCCCAAGATCGGCGTCCACCCCCGCCCCCCGGGCAGCTTCGCCCATGCCATGCCGGCCTGGCTGGATGGTCGCGCCGACGACGCCTCGGCCGACCTCATGGGCCTCAAGTGGGTCACCGGCTTCCCCGCCAACCGCGCCGCGGGTCGTCCCGCGATCCACGCCACGGTGGTCCTCAACGATCCGGCCACGGGCGTCCCCACGGCCATCCTTGACGGCTCCCCCATCACCGCCCACCGCACCGCGGCCGTGACCGGCATCGCCATGCGCCATTGGAGCCCGCTCGTGACCGGGCGACCGCTGCGCGCGGCGATCCTGGGAGCCGGGGTGCAGGCGCGGAGCCACCTGCCCGTCCTTGGCGCCGTGATGCCCGGCGTCACCGTGGTGGTGCACGACCGCCACGAGGACCGCGCGGCGTCCGTCGCGGAGGCCGCCGCGGCCACGCCCGGGATCGGGGCGGCGACCGTGGCGCGGTCGGCGGGCGAGGCCGCGCGAGACGCCGACGTGGTGATCACCGGCATCTCCTTCGGCCCGACGCGCCAGACCATGGGCCCGGACGCCTTCCGCCGCGATGCGCTGGTCGTGGCCATCGACTACGACATGTGCTGCGCGGCGGACGTGGCCCGCGGGGCGGACCTCTTCCTGGTCGACGAGCGGGCCCAGTTCCTGGCCGTGCAGGCCACGGGCCCGTTCGCCGGCTATCCGGAGCCCGGCGCGACCATCGGCGAGGCACTCGCAGCCGGGACGGCCCGACCGCCGGGCCGCGTGCTCGTGACCCACCTGGGCGTCGGCCTCGCCGATGTCATCTTCGGGGCGGCGATCACCGCCCGTGCCCGCGAGCTGGGCCTCGGGACGGTGCTTCCGCGGTGACGCGACCGAGGCACCGACCATCGCGCAAGATGAGCGGGCACGGAGGACCCCCTTGTCCCTGATCGGTCGACTGCTCAAGCTCCTGCTCGTCGTCCTCGTCGTCGTGGTCGTCGCCGCCGGCGCGTTCGTGGGCTGGGTCGGCGCACGCGGCCTGCCCCAGGACGACGGCACGGTGTCGCTGCCCGGCCTGTCCGCCGACGTGACCGTCAAGCGGGACGCGAACGGCATCGCCCAGATCTACGCCAACACGCCGGCCGACCTGTTCGCCGCCGAGGGCTACGTCCACGCCCAGGACCGGATGTGGCAGATGGACGTGTGGCGCCACATCAGCAGCGGCACCCTGTCCGAGCTGTTCGGCCAAAGTGAGCTCCAGACGGATGAGTTCATCCGCACGCTGGGCTGGCGCCAGTCGGCCCAGCGCGACTACGACGCCGCCGACGCGAGCACGAAGGCGATCCTGAAGGCATACGCCAGCGGCGTGAATGCCTGGCTCAGCCAGCACCACGACATGGGCCTGCCGTTCGTCATCAGCGGCTTCCTTGGGGCGGGCGGCGGCCTGAGCGGCTACCAGCCAGCGCCGTGGACGCCCGTCGACACGCTGGCCTGGGCCAAGGTCGAGGCCTGGCAGCTGGGCGGCGACTACGACAGCGAGGTGTTCGACCTCCTGCTGGCCAAGAAGGTCGACGCGAAGGCGGTCACCGAGCTCAGCCCGTCGTACCCCGCCGGTCGGCCGGTCATCGCCCCGACGGGCGCGCCGGGCGTCGGCGGGGCGGGTGCCAGCGGGACGCTCGCGGGCCCGGACCAGGCGGCTGTGCCCTCGTCAGCGGGCATCGACCCGCAGGTGCTCGCGCTGGCCGGCGATCCGACGTCCCTGCTGGGGCTCGAGCAGGCGTCCGACCAGATCGGCCAGCTGGCCGGCTTCGGGCCGACCGACCCGATCCAGCGCAGCGACGGCATCGGCTCCAACGACTGGGTCGTCAGCGGCGCCCATACCGCCAGCGGCTCGGCCCTGCTGGCCAACGATCCGCACCTGGGGTTCTCCATGCCCTCGCTGTGGTACATGGTCGGGCTCCATTGCACCGCGGTCACGAGCGCCTGCCCGTACGACGTGGCCGGCGTCTCGTTCCCCGGCGCGCCCGGGGTCGTGCTCGGCCACGACGCGCACATCGCGTGGGGCTTCACCAACGTCGATCCCGACGTGCAGGACCTCTTCATGGAGAAGATCGACCCGGCCGACCCGACGCGCTATGAGTACAAGGGCCAGATGCTGCCGTTCACCACGCGCAAGGAGGTCATCAAGGTCGCCGGCGGCGATCCGGTCACCATCACCGTGCGCTCCACGGTGCACGGCCCGGTGGTCAGCGACGTGACGAGCGACCTGAAGACGGCCGCGGACGGCGGCTCCGGGCTGGCGGGTGACAGCTCGGTCGCCTATGCCCTCGAATGGACCTCGACGGCGGTCGTCGACACGACCGTGGAGTCGGTCCTCAGGCTGGACGCCGCGACCGACTTTGCGTCGTTCCGGGCCGCCCTCAAGCTCTGGGTCGCCCCGTCGCAGAACGTCGTCTACGCCGACACGGACGGCCACATCGGCTACCAGATGCCCGGCTTCGTGCCCATCCGCGCCTCCGGCACGGGCAACGGCCCGGTGCCCGGCTGGGACGGCTCGCACGACTGGACCGGCTACATCCCGTACGACGACCTGCCGCGCATCTACGACCCGCCGGACGGCGTCATCGCGACCGCCAACAACGCCGTCGTCGATGCCTCGTACCCGTACTTCCTGGGCGACGAGTGGGATCCGGGCTATCGCGCCGCGCGGATCACGGCGCTCATCGGCACGGACAGGAAGCTGACCACCGACGACGTGAGCAAGATCCAGCTCGACGGCCAGACCGGCATCGCCACCGATGTGGTGCCCCACCTGGGATCCCCGGCGCCGTCCACCGACGACGGCCGGACCGTCCTGGCCGACATCCAGGCCTGGGCCTCGGCCGCCACGCCGTACGACTGCAGCCAGACGGACGCGTCCGTGGCCGGCACCGGCTGCACCGCCTTCAACGCCTTCGCCTACCACCTCCTGCGCGACGTCTTCGACCCGCGCCTCGGGGCAGGCACGGCCAAGACCGACATCGCGCGCCTCTTCGTGGGCTCCGATCGGTCGGCGATGACGCTCGTCGAGCTGCTCGGCGAGCCGGCCAGCCGCTGGTGGGACGACCCGTCGACGCCGGCGCACGAGACGGAGGCGCAGGTCATCGGCAAGGCGCTCGACCAGGCCGGCGCGGACCTGCGGGCGACCCTGGGCGATCCGGCAGGCTGGTCGTGGGGCGCGCTCCACACCGTGGCGTTCCAGGAGCAGACGCTCGGCACCTCCGGCATCGCCCCGCTGGAGTGGCTCTTCGACAAGGGGCCGTACCCCGACGGCGGCTCGGTCTACGCCGTGAACCAGCAGTACTTCGACCTCTCGGCGGCCTACCCCGACCCGTACGCCAGCGATCCGGCGGGCAGCGGCGGCACGTTCGCCGACGTCTTCGCCGTCAAGGGCGGCCCGTCCTACCGGCTGGTGGTCGAGACGGCACAGTTCGACGGGGCGACGATCGTCGATACCACCGGCCAGTCGGGGGTCCCCTTCGACGGGCACTACGGCGACCTGATCGACACGTACCTCGCCGGCAAGACGGTCCCGCTGCCGTTCACCAAGTCCGCTGTCGACGCGGCCACGACGCAGATGCTCACCCTCACGCCATGAGCGGATCGACGCGCCCGATGGGCATCCCCGACCCGCGGCCGGAACCGGTCGGCGAACTGCCGGGCAGCAGCGACCTGCTCGTGGTGGGCGCCGGCGCGATGGGCTCCTGGACGGCTCACCACGCCCGGGCCGGCGGCGGCCGGTCGGTCACGCTGCTGGACGCGTTCGGCGCCGGGCACTCGCGGGCCACGAGCGGCGACGAGACGCGCATCATCCGCGCCTCGCACGGCTCGGACCGTTTCTACACGCGCTGGTCGCGCCGCGCACGCGAGGCGTGGCTGGCCTACGGCGAGGCATGGGGCGTGCCCCTCATGCTGCCCACCGGCACCCTCTGGTTCGCAGCCCGGGAGGACGGCTACGAGGCCCGCTCGGCCGAGGCGCTGGCGGCGGAAGGCGTGCCGTTCGAGCGCGTCTCGCCCCAGGAACTCGAGGCAGCGCTGGCCGCAGATCTCGGGTGAGGGCCTGGCGTGGGCCCTGTATGAACCTGAGGGCGGGACGCTCATGGCGCGCCTCGGCTGCCAGGCAGTCGTGCAGGCGTTCCAGGGCCTCGGCGGGCGGTACGGGGTGGCCGCCGTGCGACCGGGGCGGTCGGCGGGTGGGCGGCTGCTCGACGTGGTGGACGGGGCGGGCCGACGCTGGTCCGCTGAGACGTTCGTCTTCGCCTGCGGCCCGTGGCTGCGATGGCTGTTCCCGGAGCACCTGGAACCGATACTGCGGGTCACCAAGCAGGACGTGCTGTACATGGGCCCCGCCCGCGGCGATACCCGCTTCCGGCCCGAGACCATGCCCTCGTGGGTCGAGTACGGCCGTGCCTACTACGGCATCGGCGCGGTGAGCGACCGCGGCTTCAAGCTCGCCCCGGACCGCTACGGCCCCGTCTTCGACCCGACCGACGGGGAGCGCGTCGTGGACCCGGACGCCATCCGGCTGGCCCGCCTCTACCTGGCCGAGCGGTTCCCCTCCCTGGCCTCAGCACCGGTCGTCGAGACCCGCGTCTGCCAGTACGAGACCACCCCGGATTCGCACTTCATCATCGACCGCCTGCCCGGCTTCGAGAACGTGTGGATCGCCGGCGGCGGCTCGGGCCACGGCTACAAGCACGGCCCGCGCATCGGCGAGTACCTCGTCGGCCGCCTGGACGGCGCCGAACTGGGAGCCCAGGACGGGCCGGAGGAGGCGCGGTTCCGCCTCGGACCTCGCGTCGCGGATCCCGGGGCACGGACCTCCGGTGACGAGATGGCCCGCGACTGGTCGCCGATCTAGGGCCGGACGGCGCGGACGGCCCAGGCCCGGGCGGACTCCCACGTCCTACCAGCAGGGCTGGTGGTAGGTGCGTCGGTGAGGCCACCGCGGTCGCTGACTCGGCCCTCTCGTGCGTGAACCTGCCACCCGGGACCGTCTAACCCCGCCGGGAAGGCACATACCACCAACAAGGCTGGTGGCCGCGAGGATCGGATCGGCGGGCCAGGCCCGCTGGTCAGACCGGGTAGCCGCCCGCGGCCACGATCGAGGCGGCGATGCGTCGGCCGATCGCCACCTGGTCGAGCGGCTCGGCGCGCAGGAGCCGCCGGATGCCCGACTGGAGCAGCCGGGCGTCATCGCCATCCGCAACGCTCGGCGTGATGGCCCGCGCGATGGCTTCCACCTGGGCGAGACGTTCGGCCACGAACAGCGTGGCCAGGTCCGCGTGGATCGCAGCGGCCTTGCCCGCGGCCGCGCCCGCCTGGCGCGCGCGCGCCACGGCGCTGTCCATGGCCGCGGTCTGGATGACCAGGTCGGCCAAGGCCGCCAGCACCTCCTGCTGCTCCTCGATCGCCGTGCCGAACCGCTGCACCGCCGCGCCCGCGACCAGCAGCGTGACCTGGCGGGCCGCGTCCACCTGGGCCGCCTGCGCGGCAAGCGGACCGTCGCCGGCCTCGTCGGACGACGGCGCGAGCAGCGCCTCCTGCGCGCGGCGGGCCGCGCCGAGCAGGTCGAGGCGGCCCTTCATGGCGCGCCGCAGGAGCGTGCCCGGGATCAGCAGCCGGTTGATCTCGTTGGTGCCCTCCCAGATGCGGTTGATGCGGGCGTCGCGGTACGCCTTTGCGGCGGGGTAGTCCTCGATGTAGCCGTAGCCGCCGTGCAGTTGCACCAGCTCGTCGACGACCCAGTCCAGCTCCTCGCTGGCCAGGACCTTGGCGATGGAGCACTCCACGGCGTACTCCTCGAGCGCGGCCCGGGCGGCTTCGCTCGAGCCGCCGCCCTCGACGGCGTGCAGGCGGGCGTCGAGCATCCCGGCCAGGCGATAGACCAGCGACTCGACCGCATACGTGCGGACGGCCATGCCGACCAGCTTGGCCGCCACGAGCGGGAACTCGACGATCGGCCGGCCGAAGGCCACGCGGCCCTTGGCGTACTCCAGCCCGACCTTGATCTGGGGCCGCATCCCGCCGGCCGCTGCGGCGGCCAGCTTGAAGCGGCCCACGTTGAGGACGTTGAAGGCGATCTTGTGGCCCTGGCCGATCTCGCCGAGGAGGGCCTCGGGGCCGACAACCACGCCGTCGAACAGCACGGGGCGGGTCGACGTGCCGTGGATACCCATCTTGTGCTCCTCGGCACCCAGCGACAGCCCTTCCGCGCTCCGTTCGACGAGGAACGCGGCGATGCCCTCGTCCTCCACCTGGGCATACACCGTGAAGAGGTCGGCGAAGCCGGCGTTGGTGATGAACTGCTTGGCGCCGTCGAGGCGGAACGAGCCGTCGGGCAGGCGTGTGGCGCGTGTCTTGATGGCCTGCGCGTCGGAGCCCGTGCCGGGCTCGGTCAGGCAGTAGGCCGCCACGGTGGTGCCGGCGGCGAGCCCGGGGAGGTAACGCTGCTTCTGGGCGTCGGTGCCGAAGAAGACCGTCGGGAGCGTCCCGATGCCCGTGTGGGCGGCGTACGTGACCGAGAAGTCCTCGCTGGCCGACAGGGCGTCGGTGACGACGATCGAGGTCACGTGGTCCAGGCCAAGGCCGCCGTACGCCTCCGGCACGTCGATGCCGACGTAGCCGTCGCGGCCCAGGATCGCCAGCAGTTCCCGGTGCGCGGCGTAGTCCTTGGCCGCGATGCGCTCCGCGCGCGGCGCGAATTCGCGGGTCACGAACGTGGCGATCGCGTCACGCGCGGAGAACTGCTCGGGCGTGAAGCGTTCGGGGGTGAAGACGTCGGCCGGATCGGTCGGGCCGAGCAGGAAGGCGCCGCCCGCCGGCGGAGCCTTGAGGGTCGTGGTCATGCCGCTGCCTCCACTCGTGCTGGCTGTCGTCCGCCCAGCCACTCGATGATCCCGGCGGCTCCCTGGCCGCCGCCGACGCACATCGTCACCAGGCCGTAGCGGGCCTCACGGCGGCCCAGCTCGGCCAGGATCTGGACGCTCAGCTTGGCGCCGGTCGCGCCGAGCGGGTGGCCGAGCGCGATCGCCCCGCCGTTGACGTTGGTGCGCGAGTCGTCGAGGCCGAGCCGCCGCACCACCGCGACGACCTGGGCGGCGAACGCCTCATTCAGCTCGATCACCTCGATATCGGCGAGGGTCAGGCCGGCCTTGGCCAACGCCTTCGGCACGGCTTCCACGGGGCCCATGCCCATGATCTCCGGCGCCACCCCGGCCGTGGCGAATGACACGAGGCGGCCGAGCGGGCGCAGGCCCAGCGCAGCGGCGCGCTCACCGGTCATCACCACGAGCGCGGCCGCGCCGTCGCTCGTCTGCGAGCTGTTGCCGGCGGTGACCGTGCCGATCGGGTCGAAGACCGGCTTGAGCTTGCCGAGGGCGGCCGCGTCGGTGTCGAGACGGATGCCCTCGTCGGCCTCGAAGCGGCCCGTCACGACCGTCGGCCGGCCGGCGGTCACGCGCGTCTGACGCGTCGCGACGGGCACGATCTCGTCGTGGAAGCGGCCCCCAGCCTGGGCGGCCGCGGCGCGGGCGTGGCTGCGGAGAGCCCAGGCGTCCTGGTCGTCGCGCGTCACGCCCTCCCGCCGGGCGACCTCCTCCGCGGTGAGGCCCATGTTGAGGAAGACCTGCGGCCAGCGCTCGGCCAGGCCGGGGTTGGGGGCGAAGTGCCAGCCGATCATGGGCACGAAGCTCATCGATTCGAGCCCGCCCGCGACCGCCACCTCCGTGGTGCCGCTGGCGACCGACTGGCTGGCCAGGGCCAGCGCCTGCAGGCCCGAGGCGCAGAAGCGGTTGACGGTCATGGCGCTGGTGGCCACCGGTAGGCCGGCTCCGAGCGCCACGTGGCGCGCGATGTTGAGGCCCTGCGCCCCCTCCGGCATGGCGCAGCCCAGGATGAGGTCCTCCACCTGCGCCGGATCCAGGCCCGGGGCCCGCGCGATCGCCTCGCGCACGGCGGTCATGGCCAGCTCCTCGGGCGGCGTCTCCCGCAGGCCGCCACGGGGCGCCTTGCCGACCGCGGTGCGGGCGGCGGAGACGATGACGGCATCACGCATCGGGTGGCTCCTGGTCCGGTTCAGTTGCGGAGGGGTTTGCCGGTCTTGAGGGTGTGACGGATGCGGGCGCGCGTCAGGGGCTCGCCGAGGAGGCGCAGGAAGGCGGCCCGTTCGAGCTCCAGGAGGTACGTCTCGGCCAGCTCCGTCCCCTCCGCCACGTCGCCGCCGCTCAGGACGCCGGCGAGCTCCAGGACGACCTTGCGGTCATGGTCGCTGAGCTGGTGGCCGTTCAGCTGGTTGTAGGTCAGGGCCTCCGCCGCGGCCACGCCGCGCCGGCCGACGACCGTGATGGGCAGCACCGGCGGCGGCCGGTGACCGACCTCCGCGAGCGTCGCCGCCACGCGCGCGGCGTCCGCCCACTGGCGATCGGGGCTGGCACTGACGAGGTCGCCCTCGGCGAGGTAGCCCAGGGCGCGGGCCTCCTCGGCGGAGGTCGAGACCCGTGCGAAGGCGATCGTCTCCACGGCCGCCTGGAAGAACGCGAAACGGTCGGCGTTCGTGCCTGCCGCTCGCTCGGCGATGCGGCGTGCCGTCGCGGTGCTCCCGCCACCGGCCGGGATCAGACCGACGCCCGTCTCCACCAGGCCGATGTACGTCTCGGCGAGCGGCTGACGTCGCGCCGCGGCAAGGGCCATCTCGGCGCCACCGCCGAGGGTCAATCCGCGCGGGGCGAGCACGACCGGCACCGCCGCGTAGCGGATCGCCTGCGTTCGCGTCCTGGAAGACGCGGATGCCACGCTCGAGCTCGTCCCAGTCGCCCTCCTCAGCGGCGACGAGCATCAGCGCCAGGTTGGCCCCGGCCGAGAAGTCGCCGGCCTCCGTGCCGATGACCAGCCCGTCGTAGCGCGCCGCCGCCAGGTCGATCGCCCGGCGGACCATCGCCAGGGTGTCCGCACCGATGATGTTGAGCTTGCCGTGCAGCTCGAGTCCGAGGATGCCTCCGCCGAGCTCGCGAACGGAGGCCGCCGCATTGCCCGGCAGCCCGCCCGCCGCGCCCGGGGCGGTCGAGGTCGACGCTTCGGCGGCGGTGAACCGCCCAGCGCCCTCGGCCGTCGCCTCGGCGAGGTGTGGCACGGCGCGGCTCTCCAAGTGAAGACGCTCTACGGTGGCCGCCACGCCAAGGGCGTCCCACGTCTCGAACGGCCCGAGCTGCCAGCCGAAGCCCAACCGCATCGCCCGATCGATCGTCGGCAGGTCGCCGGCGATCTCGCCGGCCACGTCGGCTGCGTAGGTGATGCCGTCGCTCATGGCGCGCCACAGGAAGCGGCTCGCGGCGTCGTCCCCGGCCACCAGGAGGCGCAGCCTCGCGCCAAGGTCCCGCTCGTTGCGGGCCGCTTCCACCGTCGCCGAGCTGATGCGCCGGCGCGGCCGGTAGTCGCCGGTGGCCAGATCGAGCGCCAGGATCTCCCCGCCCTCGCGCTTGAAGAACCCGGCGCCCGCCTTCTCCCCCAGCGAGCCTCGCTCGATGAGCTGGCGGAGGATGGGCGCGACGACGAACACCTCCCGCTGCGGGTCGTCGGGCAGGTCGGCGTGGCAGTGGTCGGCGACGGCGACGGCCACGTCCAGGCCGACCACGTCGAGGGTGCGGAAGGTGGCGCTCCTGGGGCGCCCGATGAGGGGCCCCGTCAGCTCGTCGACCTCGTCGACGCCAACGCCCAGCTCCTGGGCGAGGGCCAGGGCGCGCTGGAGGCCGTAGACGCCGAGCCGGTTGGCGATGAACGCGGGGGTGTCCTTGGCGCGCACGGTGCCCTTGCCGAGGTTGCGGGGCGCGTACGCCTCAAGCGTCTCGATGACGTGGGGCGCCGTGGTGGCGATCGGGATGAGCTCCAGCAGCCGCGTGTACCGAGGCGGGTTGAAGAAGTGGGTGCCCAGGAACGCACGACGGAAGTCGTCGCTGCGGCCGGCCGCCAGGGCCGCGATGGAGATGCCGCTCGTATTGGTGCTGACGATCGGCCACGGCCGCCGCGCCGCCTCCGACAACGCCTGGTCGACCCGGGCGAACAGGGCCCGCTTGGGCTCGAGTCGCTCGACCACGGCTTCCAGGATCCAGTCGGCGTCGCTGGCCGCCGCGGGCAGCTCGTCGAAGCTGCCCGTGCGGATGTGGGCCACGTCCTGCGGTCGATAGGTCGGAGAGGGACGGAGCTTGAGGGCACGCGCCAGGCCGTCGGCGGCGGTCGCCTCGTCGAGGTCGAGCAGGCGCACCTTGGCGCCCGCGCCGGCGAGCAGACAGGCGATCTGGGCCCCCATCGTCCCCGCCCCCAGGACGACGACCGAGCGCATGCGCGGGATCATCGGGACGCGCCCCTCAGCCCGTCGAGGAACAGGCCGGCGAACTCCTGGCCGATGGCCGGCACACCGAGGGGGCCGTCGGGCCGGTACCACTGGGTGAACCAGTTGCAGACCGAGAGGATGGCGATGGTCGCGAGCGGGACGTCGACCGGGCGGATGGAGCCGTCGGCCACGCCCCGACGGATCGCCTCGCGCCACGCGGCTTCGTAGGCATCGCGCTGCCCGACCAGCATCGCCCGGCGATCCGGGGTCAGGGCCCGCAGTTCGATCTGGACGAGGGCCAGCTCATCGCCGTGCTCGGCCGCGAAGGCCAGGTGGGCCGCGATGGCCCGCTCGAGCCGCTCGGGGATCGGGTCCGGGCCCTCCAGGATCGGCCGCACCGCGCCGTCGAGCCGCTCCATCGCGCCGTTGACGATGGCCCACAGGAGGTCGTCCTTGGCCTCGATGTAGTGGTACAGGCTGCCCCGGTTCATGCCCAGGTCCTCCGCCAGGTCCTGCATCGACGTGGCGTGGAAGCCACGCTGGCGGAAGAGGCGGGTGGCCGCCTCGTGGAGGGCCGCTTCTCTGGGACGGGCCAGGGTCAACGTGTCAATTCCTCAAACGAACGTTTGGTGGAAGATAGGCCTTGGAGTTCCGGGCGTCAAGGTGTACACTGCTAGGGTCGCACCGATGTGTTGCGATCCCCCGCTGGTCGACCTCCTTCTCGGATAGACCGCGCGACGGCTATCCCACACGAGAAGACGAAAGGGTCATCATGACCACCGGTACCATCAAGAAGGTCGTGTCCGACCGCGGCTTCGGCTTCATCACCGCCGAGGACGGCAAGGACTACTTCTTCCATCGCAACGAGCTCCAGGCTCCCCTCGACTTCGACCGCCTCAACGGCGGCGAGCGAGTCGCCTTCGAGGTCCAGTCGAGCCCCAAGGGCCCGCGCGCCGCACAGGTGCGCGCCGCCTAGGTCGCTCATCGGGGCCGGCAACGGCCCACGATCGAAGCCCCCGGTCATCCGGGGGCTTTTTCGTGTCCGCCCGCGGCGTTCGCCCGGGCCTACCGCGTGTGGGCGGCGAAGAAGTCCCAGATCAGGCGGGTCGCGTCGATCGTCCGGCTGGTGTGGCCGAACACGCGTGGCAGCTCGGGTCGGCTGCCGGGCCAGGTGTGGCCCATGCCGTCGAGGCGGTAGAACACGACGTCCGACATGGACGTGGGCCCGCGCCACGTCCTGACCGTCGTGTCGGGCGGGATGCGCGCGACGACCGGCTCGGCCGATGCGCCGTTCGCCGCGACCCAGAAGCGCGCCCAGGCGTCGACCCCGATGCTCGGACCGGCGGCGCCCCGTCCAAGGAGCAGCGCGCGAGCGACGAGGCCCCGGCGCCGCCCGCCCTCGTAGGGCGCGAGTCGGTCCGCCGCCCCGTGGATCTGGAGGATGGGCACCGGCCGGGTCGGCCGGCAGTCGACGGCCACGACGTGCGCCGCGGTGCCCGCCACCTGCGCCACCGCTGCGAACCGGTCGGCTCGTTGGCAGGCCAGGCGGCCGGCCATCGCCGCGCCGTTCGACATGCCGAAGACGTACACCCGCCGCGGGTCGACTGGCGTGCGGGCCATCGCGTCGTCGACGAGCGTGGTGAGATAGCCGACGTCGTCGGCCATGCCGAACCGATGGTCCGCGGCGAACCGGCCGTCGTTCCAGACGCCGTCGATCGCATCCGGGACGGCAAGCACGCAACCCATCCGTTCGGCGAGCGCGACGAAGCCGACGATCCGGTCGAACCACGGTCCCCCGCCACCCCGGCCATGGAGCTGAAGCACCAGTGGGCGAGGAGCCGGCGATCCGCTGGATGGGACGACGAGGCGGTAGGGCCGCTCGCGACCCTGGAACGTGAGGCTGACGAAGGGCGCCTGCGGCGGATGGTCGGCTGCCTGCATCTCCTGAGCGTAGCGGCAACCACGTGATGAACGGGCCGCGACGGGGACGCCGTTGCTCAGGCTGCCCCAGACTCGACCTGCGCCAGCGCCTCGCGGCCGGCAGGGCCCTTGCGGGCGAGGACGGCCGGCTCAACACTCTGAGCATGCAGCCCGGAGCCGATCCTGCGGGCAGGCCGGCGAACGCCACGACTGATGCGGCCGCCGGGACGCCCGACGATGAGGGGCCGAGGCCCGTCGGGAAAGGGGCGCTGGCGTTCCTCGCGGTCGTCATCGGCCTGTCGGTCATGACGCTGTACGCGGCGGCCACCCCATGGAACGACTGGGGCATCCTGTTCCTGGCCGCCCCGCCGTGGCTGGGGGTGGGCGCGATCTGGCTCGTCGCGTTCGTGGTCGCCCTCACCCGCGCCCAGGGACCTCGGCCGGTTTGGCGGCGCTGGCTCGTGGCCCCGCTCGTGGCCCCGCTCGTGTGATCCTCACGCTTGGCGCGATGTCGGCCGACCTGCCGGTGCGCGTCGGGCTCGAGGCGAGCCGCGGCGCGTTCGACGCCATGGTGGCGGCAGGGAACGCTCCGGACACGCACGCCGGTTGGTACGACGTCACCGACTTCCAGGCCACGGACTTCGGATTCCAGTTCACGGTGTCGTGTGCGGGCCTGATCTGGTGTTCGGGCTTCGCCTACAGCCCGAACGGGGCGCCGGGTCCCGAAACGCGGGTCCTGCAGGAAGGCGTGACCGCCTACTGGCACGTGGACGGCCCCTGGTACATGTGGGCCTTGCGGTACACCTGAGCGAGGGTCGGCAGCGACCTACGCTCGCAGGATGGGCCGGGTCAGGCAGGTCGGCCCGCCGCCACCGTTGAGGCCGATCTCCGCTGCCTGGAAGGCATGGACCTCGCATCCCGCCGCCTCGAGGGCGCGCCGCGTCCGAGGATTCCCGTCGGCGGCGACGACGACCCCCGGCCGGATCGCCAGGACGTTGCAGCCCAACGTCGTGAACTCATCCTCGGGGACCGCGACGAGCCGGATCCGCAGGTCACGCAACAGCTCCCACAGGCCCGCCGGCAGGAGCGGCTCGTGGACCACGGCGAGGTCGTCGGCGACCGGCGAGATGACCGACAGGAGGTGCAGCAGCTCGCCCGGCCCGTGCCAGTAGGGCAGGTCGAAGATGCGTGCCTCGCCCCCGGCCGCGGTGGCGAGTGCCGCCAGCTGCCGGGCTCCCGCATCGTTCGTGCGCAGGCCGCGGCCGATGCACAGCAGGTCCGGCCTGAGCCAGAACGTATCGCCGCCATCGACCGTGCCCGGCGCCTCGATCGCGCCGATGGTCGGGATTCCATGGTCCGCCATCCAGGCGGCGAGGATCGGCGTCTCCGCGCGCCGGCTGACCCGTCCGCTGCGGAGCGCGAGGGCTCCCTGGTCGGTCACCAGCAGTGGATCGAACGTGTAGATGTCGTCGGCGCTGCCCGACTCGACGTCGAGCGTCTCCACCTGCACCCCGAGCGCCGTCAGCAGGTTCACCAGCGCGTCATGTTCTCGCTGCGCAAGGGACAGGTCGACCGTGTGCAGGAAGCCGAGCGCCGGGTCCTGGAACGCACGCCCGAACGCCGCGCCGGGCCGCTTGACCAGGACGCGATGAAGCGGCGCCACCATGCTCTGGGCCCCGAACGTCCGCGCTTCCGTCTCGACTCCCTTCGCTCAGGGTGGAGCGGCCGGCAGCCGCGTCCACGTCCGGGACGTCGTTCGCGGATGGTAGCCGCCGCCGGTGTAGAGCCGGGCCGCGGGTTCGTTGTGGGTGTTCCACGTCACCTTGAGCCGGGTGCAGCCAGCCTCCGCGAGTCGGCGCATCCCCTCGGCGATCAGCGCCTTCGACAGCCCGTGGCCCTGGTACTCGTCCTCGATCCGCATCGGCTCCAGGAGGCCCACCCGCGTCACCGGATCGGCCCAGAACAGCGCGTAACCCGCCACGGCATCGCCTTCACGGATCGACAGGTCCAGGTCCTGCCGGTAGAGCGAGCACTCGGCCAGACGCTCGGCGACGCTCGGGCCGTTGCGCTTGGCCATCGGGTGCGCACCCCCGCCGTACGGCTCGATCCGGAACCCGGCTGGCAGGGCCGGGACGGCCGGACGATCGGCCGCGTGCATCCAGCCGGTCACGAACGCATCGTCGCCGGCGGCGAAGCCCGCCCGCTCGGCTGCGGCGATCGAGGCGGCGTCGTGGTCATGAAGCTCCATCGAGACCTTGTGGTCGGTGAACCGGTGGCCGACGTGCCTCCAGAGCAGGTCGGAGTGCTCGGCCAGCTCGGCCTCGCGCCCCAGCAGATCGCAGCCGACCCCATCCTTCCAGCGAGTGAACACCGCGGCGACGGTCGGCGCCTCGCCGCGGAACCAGACGGGCTGCCCCTCCGGCTCGGGCCGCTGGTCTTCGCGCCACCACCACTGGACGTCGGCGGCCTCCCACAACCCACCGTACGGCTCTGCCAGACGAGCGTCCTGGAGCAGCCGCGTCACGAGCTCGAGATGCGCCAGACCGACCAGCCGAACCTCTCGAAGTGTCATCCGGGGGCGGCTCCCTTCCCGCGCGAAACGTACAACCCGGCGTCGGCCTGGGTCGCCGGTCGGTCCCGCCCACGGGCGACGGGTTCGTTGTCGCTCATGCAGCAGCGGACTGGTATGCGACGGGCCGGGGGCGGTTGGTTGTCGTCTGAGCGTGGGCCTATGTGCAGCGAGACCAGGCAACAACCAGACCCACAGATCCGTCACGTTGAGTCGCTAGCAGCATAAGGAACAACGGAGGCGGGGCAGTGGGTGGCCGACCCGTGGATGTGGCCCGCGGCACGGCCGCAGCGCGGAGCCGCGGTTGCGGTCAGCCACGCGCCTACAGCTCGCGACGGCGGAAGCTCAGCCAGCCCAGGCCCAGCACGATGACGATCCAGGCCACGCACCAGGCGATGAAGGCCGGCGCCAGCGGCTGCGTCGCGGCGAAGGGGAAGATCGCCGCCACGTTGCGGCCGGCCTGCTCGTAGGCCAGGAGGACGGCCGCCGGCTCGAGGTGGAAGACGGCGCCGCGCCACAGCGCATCGGTGGGCAGCAGCGTCCGGCCTACGGCGCCCACGAACGACAGCTGCGGCGTATCGAATGCGTCGCCGATACCCCCGACGATGCCCAGGATCCAGGTCACCCCGAAGAGGACGACGGCGATGATCCCGGAGGCGATGGCGGAGATGCGCGTGGAGAGCGCCACCGTCAGGGTCAGCAGGACGGTCGCCTCGGCCACCAGCAGCACGACCGCCTGGATCGGTTCGGGCGGCAGGTAGCCCGTCGTGAGATCCACCACCAGCAGCTCGACGACGCCCGAGAGGACGGCATACGCGCCGATCAGGATCAGCACGCCGAGCCACTTGCCCATGAGCAGCTCGACGCGCCGCACCGGCCGGGCAAGGACGGCCAGGATGACGCCCGACTCGAGGTCCTCCGCCATGACCGGGGCCGAGATGAAGGCGGCACCGAGGGCCAGCACGAAGCTGAACATGAAGGTGACCAGGATCACGACCTGCGACACCACCAGCGAACGGGCTGCCTCGGGCGTCACGTCGCTGCCCGTGCGGATATCCACCGTGGCGAGCTGCGCGAAGCCCCAGCCGGTCAGCACGACCGCGATCCCGGTGAGGATGATGAGGACGAGGAACAGGCGTCGCCGCGCGGCCTCGGCCAGCGTCAGGCGTGCGATGGTCAGGACGATCACGCGGCGGTCCGCGACACGAGCGCGCTGAAGCGCTCCTCGAGGCTCTCGTGGCGGGGCTCGACGGCATAGACGCGCACACCGGCCGCCACCAGGGCCTCGACCATGGCCGGGACCCGATCCTCCCCCAGGCCGCGCACGAAGAGCCACTCGCCGTCCTCGCGCACCTCGCCATAGCCGGCCACGATGGCCCGGCTCGCCGCGTCGAGACCGCCGAGCCGCAGGGCGACCTCGCGACCCGCGAGCAGCTCGTCGAGCGTACCCATCGCCACGACCTTGCCCCGGTCGACGATGGCCACCCGGTCGCACACCTGCTCGACCTCCGTCAGCAGGTGCGAGTTGAGGAAGACGGTCGTGCCCCGATCGCGCAGGCCCCGGATGAGCGGCCGCATCTCCATGCGCCCGACGGGATCCAGGGCGGATGTGGGCTCGTCGAGGAAGACCAGCTCTGGCCGGCCAAGGAGCGCCGCTCCGACGCCCAGCCGCTGCTGCATGCCCTTCGAGTAGCCACCGACGCGGTCGTCGCCGCGGTCGCTGAGGCCGACCAGGGCGAGCGCCTCGGCCACCGCCGCCCCGTGGCTCGCGCCGGGCATGCGGGCCAGGCGACAGTGCAGGAGCAGCAGCTCGCGGCCCGACAGCCACGCCTGATAGCGGAAGAGTTCGGGCAGGTACCCGACGTGCCGACGGGCGGTCAGGTCACCGAGGGGCCGGCCCAGGATCTCGCCATCGCCGGCGGTCGGACGCGTGAGGCCCAGGAAGACCTTGACGGCCGTCGTCTTGCCCGCGCCGTTGGGCCCCAGGAAGCCGAAGACCTCGCCGCGGGGGACGGCCATCGTGAGGCCGTCGAGCGCGGTGGTCGAGCCGAACCGCTTGACGAGGGTGTCGGTGCGGATCGCCGGGCCGGCGTCCCCGGACACGGCCCCTCGTTACTCCTCGGTCGGTTCGGCTTCGCCCTCGGCGGGCGCCTCGGGCGCCTCCACCTCTTCGGTCGGCGCGACCTCGGGGGCCTCCTCGATGCGCGGCGGCTGCACGCGGGCGAGGGCCTCGTGCGGGTCGGTGAGGATCGTCACACGCTCCGGCACGCGCAGGTCGCTGACATGGAGCAGCACGTCGAAGGTCTCGAGCGGGGAGATGTCGACCTCGATGGAGGCCGGCACGTCCGCGGGCAGGGTTCGCACCCGGACCGTGTCAAGGAGGCGCAGCAGGGTCCCCCCGGCCTTCTCCACGGCGACCGACTCACCGACGTAGGCCACGGGCACCTCGATGGTCATCTCCTCGGTCATCTTCACGAGGTAGAAGTCGACGTGCAGCGGGCGCCGCGTGACGGGGTGTTCCTGCAGCGCGTGGATCATCACCGGCTGGGCGCTGCCTCCCTCGACCTTCAGGTCGAGCAGCGCGTTCCGCCCGGTCCGGCGGCGCAGGTCGTCGAGGGCGCGCGCGTCGATCTGGAGCGATTCGGACGGGTGGCCGTGGCCGTAGAGGACCGCGGGCACCTGGCCGGCGCGCCGCAGGCCGGCGACGGCCTTGCCGGTGATCTCCCGGCGCTGCGCAGTGAGTTCGGGGCGGGTGCTCACGTGGGTCGATCCTCTCGGAAGGGCGCTGCGGCCGGCCGGCGCGCGCATCTGATGCAGGCGGGACCAGTGCATCGTACCAGAGCGCCCCGATGTGCCATCCTCTGGCGCGATGTCGGCCACCATCCTGATCGTGGAGGACGAGCACGCCGTGGCGCGTGGTGTCCAGTACGCGCTCCAGCAGGAGGGCTACGAGGTCACCCTGGCGCGCAGCGGCGAGGAGGGCCTCGAACACGCCCTGTCGCTGGCCCCCGACCTGATCCTCCTCGACGTGCGGCTGCCGGGCATGGACGGCTTCGAGATGCTGCGCCGGCTGCGGGCCCACGGCTCCAAGGCGCCGGTCCTGTTCCTGACGGCGCGCGGCGACGAGGTCGACAAGGTCATCGGGCTGGAGCTTGGCGCCGACGACTACCTGACCAAGCCGTTCGGCCTGCGCGAGCTGATGAGCCGCATCAAGGCCCTGCTGCGGCGGGCCTATGGCGACCTTGCCGACGCCCAGGGCGGCCGCATCATCCGCCATCGCGACCTGGTCATCGACCTCGAGCGGCGCCGCGTCCAGCGCGGCCAGCGGCGGATCAACCTGACGGCCACCGAGTTCGACATCCTGCGCCACCTGGCCTCGCGGCCGGGGCGCGTCTACTCGCGCTCCGAGCTGCTCGAGCTGATCCGCGACTACGACGCGCTCGATCAGGACGAGAAGACCATCAACGTGCACGTCAGTCACCTGCGCGAGAAGCTCGAGGACGATCCCGGAGCGCCGGCGTTCATCCTCACCGTGCGAGGGGCCGGCTACGCCTTCGCCGAGCGCTGAACGCCCGGCGGCCACCGGTCGGGCATGAGCTCCCTGCGGCGCCTCCTCCCGTTCAGCCTGCGCGGCCGGCTGATCTTCGCCTTCACGGGGGTCGTCATCTTCGCCCTGGCCCTCGTCGTGGTGGCTCTGCCGAACCTGCTGGACGGCTACTTCCTGCAGCAGGAGCAGAAGAACCTGGACATCCGGGCGGTCGCCGTGCGGGCCCTCCTGGAGTTCCAGCTGCAGTCGTCCCTGGGCCTGGGCAGCGACGATCCGCAGCCCATCGTGCAGGCCACCCAGCCGGCCACCATCGCCCCCGGGGTAGCCAGGGCCATGGGCCAGCCGACCGATCCGCAGAGCCTCATCAGCAGCGTGACCAGCCTGGTCGCCCAGGCCAACCTGGACCTCTCGATCTCGACCGACCCGGCGCACCCTGATGAGGTCCTCTACCGGGTCACGGTGGCCTACGCGCCGGACGTGCCGACGCCCGGCCAGGAACGCGACTCGATCAGTCAGACGTCGACCTTCACGGTCGCCGACCCGTGGTGGTCGCAGTTCCCCGGCACGGTGCCGATGCGCCTCGTCACGCTGCGCCTGTCGAGCCCGTACGACTTCCGCGCCGACACGCTCCGCAGCGTCCTCGGGGTGCTGCTCACGGCCGCCGCCGTGGCCCTCCTCGTGGCCCTCCTGGCGTCGATCCTGCTGGCCGACCGCCTGACGAACCCCATCCGCCGGCTCACCCGCGCGTCGCGCGCCCTCGGCGAGGGCGACCTGACGTCCCGCGTCGCCGTGGAGGCCGGTGGCGGCTCACCCGAGATCGGCGAGCTGGCCACCACGTTCAACCGCATGGCCGACCGCCTGACCGAGTCGATCGACCTGATCCGGCGCGACCGCGACCGGAGTCGCGACTTCCTGGCCGATGTGAGCCACGAGCTGCGCACCCCCATCGCCGCCCTGCGCACGTTCAACGAGCTCCTGCAGGAGGGCGGGGCGGCCGAGGATCCCCTGACACGACGCGAGTTCCTGCAGGCCAGCGGCCAGCAGATCGAACGGCTCGACTGGCTGGCGACCAACCTGCTGGAGCTGTCCAAGCTCGACTCCGGGCTCGTGGCCCTGGATCTGCGCCCCGACGACCTGCGCGCCGCCGTGGAGGCCGCCGTCCAGCAGGCGGAGCCCGCGGCGCAGCGGAAGGGGCTCGGCCTCGTCACCCAGCTGCCCGCCGAGCCGGTGCGCCAGCGGCACGACCCCCAGCGCATCGGCCAGGTCCTGAGCAACCTCATCGGCAACGCCATCAAGTTCACGCCCGCCGGTGGATCGGTCACGGTCAGCCTGGAAGCGACCGGCGACGGGGCTCGCCTGTCGGTGGCCGACACCGGCGTGGGTATCACGGCGGAGGAGCTGCCGCACGTCTTCGAGCGCTTCTACCGCGGCACGCAGGTCAGCGAGGAACGCGGCAGTGGCTCGGGCCTGGGCCTCTCCATCGTGCACTCCGATCGTCGACATGCACGGCGGCCGCGTGACGGTGGACAGCCAGCCGGGCGAAGGGACGACGGTGGCCGTGGACCTGCCCCGCGAGGTGGCGCAATCTTCACCGAGCTGATGGCCGAGGCTGAACCCACCGCCGCCACACTGGTCGAACGTCGGCGAGTCTCTCCCGTCTCGCCGACGATCTCCCCCCGGCGCCATGTCCCGCCCCGGGGCCGTACACCAGGAGTCACCGCCTCATGACCGACCCGCAGCTCACCGGGCAGCCGCGCCCCGACGCCGCCCAGCCCGATCCGCTGGCGGATGCACCGGATCACAGCGTCTTCACGCCACCCAACGCCTCACGGCCGACGTGGACGCAGGAGGTCATCGGTCCGCCCTCCAGCACGACGCCGAGCCGCTGGCTCGAACCCGCGCCGCCGGCCCCGCTCGTGCCCCTGGCCCCGCGGCGGAGCGGAGCGGCCGCCTGGGGCGGCCTGGTCGTGGTGGCGTTCCTGGCCGCGCTGCTCGCCTCTGGGGGCACCTACCTCCTCGTGCGCGGTACGGCCGCGCCGACGCAGCCAGCCGCAGCGGCCGCCTCGAGCGGGACCGGCGGCAACCAGACGACCGTCAACGTGACCGAGGAATCGGCCATCACGCGCGCCGCGGCGGCCGTCGACAAGGCCGTCGTGACGATCACCAGCAGCGAGGGCAGCCCCTCCGACGTGCTGAGCGGCCAGAGTGTGACCGGCGTCGGCTCAGGCATCCTCTATGACGCCGCCGGCTGGATCATCACCAACCGCCACGTCGTCTGCGGGGCGACCAACCTGAAGGTCACGCTCCTCGACGGCCGCTCGTTCCAGGGCACGACCTATGGCACCGACACGCTGACCGACCTGGCCATCGTCAAGATCAACGGCACGGGTCTGCCAACGGCGCCGCTTGGCGACTCGTCCAACCTCCAGCCCGGCCAGCTGGCCGTGGCCATCGGCAGCCCGCTGGGCGACTACACCAACAGCGTCACCGCTGGCGTGGTGAGCGGCAGCGGGCGTGACATCCAGGTCAGCGACGACTGCTCGAATGGGCAGGCTCTGACCATCCACCACCTCATCCAGACCGACGCGGCGATCAATCCCGGCAACTCCGGTGGCGCGCTCGTCGACTCTTCGGGCGAGGTCATCGGCATCAACACCGCCGTCGCCGGGCAGGCCCAGGGCATCGGCTTCGCCATCCCCGTGGACATCGCCAAGCCGATCATGGAGCAGGCAGTCGCCGGCAAGCCGCTGGCCCGGCCCTACCTTGGCGTGATCTACCAGCAGGTGACGCCCGCCCTGGAGCAGGCGGAGAACCTGCCCATCGACTACGGCGCCTGGCTGTCGACCGTCGGCGTGACGACCGGCACCGGCCCGCAGGCGAGCGGCACGAGCGGCTCGACCGGGGCGATCGTCGCCGGCAGTCCCGCTGACAAGGCCGGCCTCAAGGACGGCGACATCATCACGGCCGTCGACGGCCAGCGCGTCGATGCGGCCAACAGCCTCGACGATGTGCTCATCACCCACCAGCCGGGCACGACCGTGACGATCACCGTGCTGCGGGCGGGGAAGAGCCTCGACCTCCAGTTGACGCTCGGCACGAGGCCGACCGGGCTCCAGTAGCCCGCCTCGCGGGCGCGGCGGGGGTCAGGCGCGGCGCCCGCCGACCGACCGGCGGCGGATCTCCACCCCGGCGTAGGCCAGGTCGCCGTCGAGCGGCACCTGCAGCTTGCGCACGCGCACCACGACCTCGCTGAGGCGCGGGAACGCCCGCAGCAGCTCGTGGGCGAGACCCTCCGCGATCGCCTCGAGGAGGCGGAAGTTGGTGGCCTCGACGAGTTCCCGGCAGATCTCGAACGCGGCGCCGTAGTCGATCGTCTGCGCCAGGTCGTCTTCCAGGCCCGCCGGCTGGAGGTCGGTGACGAGCTCGACGTCCACCTCGAACGGCTGGGGCGTCGTGCGCTCCTCCGGCGTCACGCCGTGACGACCCTGGAAGCGCATCGCGGTGAGGACGATCCGATCACTCACGGGTGGGTGGCCTCCTCGTCCTCCAGGGCGCTTCCGCGCACGATGGCATCGGCCATCCGGGCGGCGCGGAGGTTCGCGCGCACATCATGGACCCGCACGATATCCGCCCCGGCCGCGATGCCGAGCGCCGTGGTGGCCAGCGTCCCTTCCAGGCGCTCCCCGGCGGGCAGGTCCAGGACGCGGCCGATGGTCGACTTGCGGCTCGTGCCGAGCAGGATCGGCCGCTCCAGCGCCCGCAGGGCGGCCAGCTCGCGCAGCAGCCGCAGGTTGTGGCCGGCCGTCTTCCCGAAGCCGATGCCGGGGTCCACGATCAGATGCGGGGCGGGGACCCCCAGATCCTCCGCGCGAGCCAGCGCGGCACGCAGGTCGGCCACGACCTCGGCCACCAGGTCGTCGTAGCGCGGCTCCGCGCGATGGTGCATCACGATGAGCGGGACGCCGCGCTGGGCGGCGAGGCGGGCGAGGAGCTCGCCGCCCGGCCACACCGCCCCGACGTCGTTGAGCAGATCGGCCCCCTCGTCAAGGGCGGCACGGGCCACGGCGACCTTCGTCGTGTCGATGCTCAGCGGCATGGCCGGCAGGGCCGCCCGCACGGCCCGCATCGCGGGCACGACCCGGGCCAGCTCCTCCGCCTCGCTCACCGGCGCGTGGCCGGGGCGGGTCGATTCGCCACCCAGATCCAGCAGATCGGCGCCCTCCTCGGCCATGCGCCGGGCCTGCGCCACGATCGCCGGCAGCGGGTCGGCGGCCGGGTCGGCCAGCAGCCCGTCTCCGCTGAAGGAGTCGGGCGTGAGATTGAGGATGCCCATGACGTACGTGCGGGCACCCCAGGCGAAGGTGGTGCCCCGCAGGGTCAGCGTGCCGCGCGCCATCCGCTCACCGCTCCCACCAGGTACAAGGAGCCGGCCACGATCAGCGGCCCACCGGCCGAGCGCGCCAGTGCCTCGGCCTCGTCGAACGCTTCGCTGGCCGCGGGGATCGCCCGGACGTCCATGCCCGGTCCGCCCAGCCGACGCCAGGTGGCGGCCAGGGCCTCCGCCGGCATGGCTCGCGGGCCGCTCACGGCTGTCGTGACGACCTGCGCGTCCCGCAGCGCAGGCGCCGCCACGAGCCGATCCAGCATCCGGTCCACGGCCTTGTCGGCCATGACGGCGAACAGGAGCGTCGGGCGCCCAGGCGCGAGCAGCGGCCGCAGCTCCTCGAGCGCGGCGACCAGGGCCGTGACCCCGGCCTCGTTGTGGGCGCCATCGAGAAGGACCTGCGGATCCCCGGGCAGGAGCTCCAGCCGGCCCGGCCAACGGACGGAGGCCAGGCCGCGACGGACGGCCGCCTCGTCGACGGCGACGATGCCGGCGCTGTCCAACGCCCGGATCGTGGCCAGCGCCACCGCGGTGTTGGCGGCCTGGTGGCGGCCCAGCAGGCTGACGCGCAGGTCCGGCAGGCCGGGCGCCTGGACGACCAGCCCATCGAGGTCCATGGCCGTCACCGGCAGCGTCGTCACCTCCTCCAGGGGCACCGCGAAGCGCGCGGCCCGTCGCCGCACCGCGGCCAGGCCCGCGCCGCTCGCACCGGTCACGGCCCGGTCACCGCGCTTGATGATGGCCGCCTTCTCGAAGCCGATCCGGGCCAGGGTCGGACCAAGGCGGTCCATGTGGTCGAGCTCCACGTTCGTGATGACCGCCACCCCGCCGTCCCACGTATTGGTCGCGTCCAGGCGCCCGCCAAGGCCCACCTCGACGACCGCCACCTCGACCGCCCGACGGGCGAACCAGGCGAAGGCCGCCGCCGTCAGCAGCTCGAACTCGGTCGGCGCGCCGAGCGACTCCGGGACCAGGTCGGCGGCGCGGAGCACCTCGCCAAGCACCTCCGCCAGGTCCTCCGCGGCGATGGCCTGGCCACCGACCACGATGCGTTCGCGGTAGTCGACGAGATGCGGCTTGGGCGTCTGGCCGGTGCGCACACCGGCGGCCCCGAGGACCGCACCGACCATGGCCTGGACGCTGCCCTTGCCGTTGGTCCCCCCGATGAGGGCGCCGTGGAGGCGGCGCTCGGGATGGCCCAGCAGCCGCAGGAGCGCGCGCGTTCGCCCCAGGCCCAGCTGGATGCCGAAGCGGCCCCGTGCCTGGAGCTCGGCGATGGCCGCCGCGGCGGGGTCGGGTGCGGTCACGGGCGTCAATGCCGCGCCAGGTCGTCCTCGTAGAAGACGCACTGGTTGAAGCGCGACGAGAGACAGATGTCGGCCACGTAGCCCTGCTCCAGGTGGACGCCCCCGCGCAGCTGGCAGCGCGAGATGTTGGCGTCCTGCCGCATCAGGGCCTTGAGGAGGTGGGGCGCCTGGATGGGGATCGCGCCGCGGCCGCCGGTCATGTAGAAGTGGGGGCAGACGTTCCGCCGCAGGTTGGGCATCCCGAGGGGCATCCGCATCGGCGCCACGAAGGGCATGCTGCCCCGCGGTGGGGCCAGCGGCAGGCGGTTCAGGGCGGTCGGCGTGGCCCGCGCGATGGGCCCGGGCGGCGGAGGTGGCGGCAGGCGACGGCCGGCGGGAGCCGGTGGGTTGCCGCGCGCGAGCGGATTGGGCCGGCGCGCCGTCGATTCCATCAATCCTCCCTCGATCGCACCAGAAGGGGCCGATCCGGCGCACAGGGTACACCGCAGGTCGGACGCGGCGAGACTTCGTGGGAGAATGGCCCGGCATGGCCGCCTCGAACCGTCCCGTTCGCCGCCGGTCCACCGAGATCGCGCCCCGGCGGCCCCAGCCCCTTGCGCGGCCGCACAAGACCCGCCCCCGCCAGCCATCCGACGTAGCCATCCGCAACCGTGGCCGCGCCCCCGCGACCGGACTCGTGGCGCTCCCCTGGCCGGTCCGGGCGCTCCTGCTGGCCGCCCTGCTGGGGCTTGGTGCGCTGGCCATCCTGCTCGGCGGCGGCATGCTGGGGCGGATGACGGCGGGCGTCGGCGGCGCCATCTCCAGCGCCTTCGGCGGCCTCATCCCGGCCGGCGGGCCGAGCGCCTCGGCGAGCCAGCCGGGCATCCCGGCGCCCAGGCTGGACCCGCCCGTCTCGGCCTTCACGCAGCTCCCCAGTGCCGATGTCTCCGGCCACCTGCCCGGCGACGTGGCCGGCACCACCGACCAGATCAAGATCTTCGTCGGCGGCCGGATCGGGCCCCTCGAGCAGGTGCCCACGACCAACGACTTCGTGGTCCAGGGCGTCGAGCTCGAGGAGGGCCCCAACATCATCACGGCCGTCCTGGTCACGCCCGACGGCGACAGTGGACCATCCGCGCCGATCACCATCACCTACGACGACGTACCCCCGCCGCTCACGTTCTCCAGCCCCAAGAATGGCGCCTCCGTGACGACGGCCACCGTGGCGGTCAGGGGGGTGACCCAGCCCGGCGCCATGGTGACCGTCCGCGACGCCAATGTCGGCGGCAGTCAGACCGTGCCCACCAGCGCCAGCGGCGCGTTCGCCGTCAACGTCCTCCTGGCGGAGGGTCCCAACGTGCTGACCATCACCTCCGTGGATCAGGCCGGCAACAGCACCACCAAGACCCTCACCGTGATCCACGGCTCGGGCGCCCTCAAGGCCAAGCTGACACTCTCCTGGGTGACCATCTCCAACAAGAAGATCGGATCGTCACCGCTGACCATCACCGTCGTCGTGGATGACGTGGCCGGCAAGCCCATCACGGTCTCGGCGACCGCCGTCTTCTCCATCTCGCCGCCCGGTCCGGGGACCTTCGTCTCGCCGTCGATCACCCTCAACCACGGCACCGCCAGCTGGACGCGGGCGCTGGCTCCGGTCTCCCCGGGGGCGGGACTCGTGACGGTCAAGGTGACCCTGGGCGACGGCCGCCAGGTCAGCGCCAGCGCGTCGTACTCCGTCACGAAGTAGCGCGCTTCACCCCCGCCAGCTCGGCCACCGGCCAACCAGCCTCGAACAGCCCCACGGGTGCGGCGCCTGCCGCCATGGGGTCCTTCCAGCAGGGCTGGATCTCGTCGCCCCGAAGTGGTCCCTTGCGCCGGTCCAGTCCGCACGTGCCGCCGACGGCCGTGACCCCCCGCCGGAAGTGGAGGCACGTCGCGCAGGTCGTGGATGACCGCGTGCATACCCAGCAGCGGGCGGTTTCCGCTTGTCGCGTGCCGCAGTGAGGACACTGCCAGGTCAGCACGCCGCGAGTGTAGCTGCGCGTCGCCCGGGCTGCGCGCCGGACGGACGCGTGGGTCAGGTCGCGGTCGGGGTGGGTGTCGGTGGTGGCGTGGGCGTCGGCGTCGGTGGTGGCGTGGGGGTCGGCGTGGGTGGGGGCGTGGGGGTCGGCGTCGGAGCCGGGGTGACGGTCGGCGAAGGCGTCGGCTGCGGTCCCAACGACACGAAGTAGTCGATCGTCGTGTCAGGGCTGACGAGGACACCGGTCTTGGGGTTCGTGCCGATGCAGGCGCCTACCGGGACGGTCGGGTCGAACGTCTGGGTCGCGGTGCCCGGCTTCAGGTTGTTGGTCACGATCGTGACGATGCAGTCCTGCAGCGGCTGGTTGCGCACGTCGGGCACCGCCACACTGCCGGGCTGGACATTCACGACCACGGTCACGGTGCTTCCGGCGGCCACGGACGCGCCGGCCGCCGGATCCTGGGAGACGACCTGGCCGACGGTGCCACTGGGGCCGACCGTCGGATCGCCGGTGGCGAAGAGCAGCCCGGCGGTCGTGATCTGCTGCTGCGCCGCCGTCTGGCTGAGACCGACCACATTCGGCACCGTGATGGTGCCCGACGCACCCGGCGTGCTGCCGCCGCCGCGCAGCAGGATGAAGAGCACGACACCAGCGGCGATCAGCACGAGCAGGCCCAGGATGCCCGCCGCCCAGGCCCACACGCTGGACCCGCCCCCGCCTTCATCGTCGTCACCCGGCTCGCCCGCGCGCGGCGGAGGCGCGCCTCGGCCCCCGCGGGTGACGCCCGCGTTCGGCCCGCCGTAACTGGAGACGACGGCCGTGGGGCCTTCCGGCGGCAGGCTGCCGCGGCCCGCCCCGGCAGCGCCGACGGCCGCGCCGCCCGCTGCGGCCGCGGCAGCACCGGCCGCGACCCCGGCCGCCCCAGCGCCACTCCCCAGGTTGGAAAGGCTGGCCCCCGACAGGAAGCGCCCGATGGCGTCCGACATGGCGGCCGCCGAGCCGAAACGCTGGGCCGCGTCGCGCGCCGTCGCCTTGCGGACGATGGCATCCATGCCCGGCGGCACGTCCGCTCGCACGGCCGACGGGAGGGGCACGTCGGTCGTCAGCCGGGCCATCGCGACGGCGGCCGCCGAGTCCCCGCCGAAGGGCCGCGTGCCGGTCAGCATCTCGTACATCACGAGGCCCAGGGAGTAGATGTCCGAGGCGGTCGTGACCTCGTTGCCGCGCGCCTGCTCGGGGCTCATGTACTGGACGCTGCCAAGCGTCGTGCCGGGCAGCGTCAGCTGTGCCTCCGACAGCGCGCGGGCGATGCCGAAGTCGACGACCTTCACCTGGCCGGAGAGCGTCAGCAGGATGTTGCCGGGCTTGATGTCGCGATGGACGATGCCGCGCGCGTGGGCCGCGGCCAGGGCGTCCGCGACCTGCATCGCGATGCGGGCACAGGCAGTCACGGGGATCGCGCCGCGGTCGTGCAGGATCGTCGCCAGGTCCTGCCCGTCGACCAGCTCCATGACGATGTACGGCCCTGCCTCGTCGGTGCCCAGGTCGAAGACGCTGACGATGTTGGGATGGCTCAGGCCCGCGACGGCCGTCGCCTCCTGGCGGAATCGCGCCACGAAGGCCGCGTCGCGACCGTACTCGGGGTGGAGGATCTTGATGGCCACCTCGCGCCCGAGTTGCTCGTCGCGGGCGCGCCAGATGGTGGCCATGCCACCGGCGGCGATCTCTTCCTCGAGCTCGTAGCGGTGGCCAAGCACCTGGCCGATCTGCGGCACCGATCCTCCCTCGCCTAGCGCAGGTCGAGCCCGGCGAGGTAGCGACGCAACTCCGGACCGATGTCCGGCCGCTGCAACGCCAGCTCGACGGAGGCCTTCAACCAGCCCATGGTCGTACCGGCATCGTACCGCACGCCCTCGAACGCGTAGCCGTAGATGTCCTGCTCCTCCATGAGCGCCTCGAGGGCGTCGGTGAGCTGGATCTCGCCGCCTGCGCCGTGCGGCGTCTGCTCCAGCTTCTCGAAGATCTTGGGCGTCAGGACGTAGCGGCCGATGATGGCGAGGTTGCTCGGCGCGGTCCCGACGGGCGGCTTCTCCACGAGGCCTTTGACCCGGTGGAGACGCGGGTCGCGGCCGGCTTCGCCGTTGGGCGGCGCCGGGTCGATGATGCCGTACCGGTCCGTCTCGTCCGGCGGCACCTCCATCACGGCCACGACCGTGGAGTGGGTCTCCCCGTAGGCGTGGATCAGCTGGCCGATGCAGGGCCGTTCGGACGCCACCACGTCATCGGAGAGGATCACGGCGAACGGCTCGTGGCCCACCAGCTCGCGGGCCATGAGCACCGCGTGGCCCAGGCCCAGCTGCTCCTTCTGGCGGACATAGCTGATCTGGGCGAGGTCGCTGATGTGGCGCACGCGCCGCAGCATCTCGATGTCGCCGCGCTCCTCGAGCAGGTGCTCGAGCTCGTAGGACGAGTCGAAGTGGTCCTCGATGGCCCGTTTCTGCGAGCTGGTCACGATGATGACCTGCTCGATACCGGCGGCCACCGCCTCTTCCACGGCGTACTGGATGACCGGCTTGTCGACCAGGGGCAGCATCTCCTTCGGCTGCGCCTTGGTGGCGGGCAGGAACCGGGTGCCCCAGCCAGCGGCCGGGAAGACGGCTTTGCGGACGCGCAAGCGGACCTCGGGATTCAGGTGGTGGGCGGCGGCCAGTATAGCCGCGGGCCCACGGCGGTCAGGGCAGGCTGGTCGGCTCCCGCCGGCTGCCTCGCAGGACGACGTGGGTGAAGGGGATGCGCACTTCCTGGAAGACCTCCACCGAGACGAGGAAGCCAAGGAAGAGGAAGACGACGCCGAGGAACTTGAACAGGTCGAACCAGGCCGTGTCGCCGAACCGGTTGAGGGTGTCGCCAAGGCTCGGGATGAAGGCCCCGATGGCGATCAGGACGGTCGCGGGGACCCGGCTGTGGAGCCGGCCGGTGGCGAAGGCATGCAGCGCCCCGGGCACGGAGGCCACGAAGTTGACGGGGATGGCCACGACCGAGATCAGCATGTTGAAGAGGAAATGGTCGAACGGCTGTTCTGGATCAAGGGAGTAGGCCAGGACCCGCTTCTTGGGCATGAAGACGTACACCGAGAAGACCGCCCCCAGGACGAGGGCGAACGCGCCGGTGATGTTCATGAACGGCGTCAGCAGGCGCAGGGTCGGCGGGAACAGGTCGGCCACGGGCAGGTGGGTCGTCGGGTCGAGCGCGTAGCCCGGCGCCGGGATGACGGCGACGACCGTGAGGACGAGGCCGAGCAGGCTGGCACCGACGACCGCGACCGCGGCGAGGCGCGGCCAGCGCTCGTCGGCGAAGTAGGTCGCGATGGCGACCGCCAGGGCGAGCACGCCGGCGGCCGCGAAGTAGAGCACGGGCGCCGCCCCCGCCGCGCCGTAGATGTCGGGGAACTTCTGCCAGGTCAGGAAGGTGAAGAGCCCGGCCAGAAAGAGGCAGACGGCGAAGGCGTAGCCGAAGCGGGTCCGGCCGAGCAGGAACGCCGTCCCCAGACCCAGCCAGCCGGCCGTGTAGACGGCGCCCGCGAGGTACCACGCCTTGTAGAGCACGTCGTTCCAGCCGCCGATCGCGGCGATCGCCTCGCACGCCGCGGCGATGGCGAAGAAGAGCATCCCGCCCGCCCACACCAGCTGGAAAGCATGGCGCCGCTCGCGCCACTGGTCGAGCAGGGCCAGGCAGAAGACGAACGCGAGGAGCGCGGTCGCCGCCGGCAGGATGACGTTGACGCTCATGCGACGACGAACTCGTGGGCCTGGCGATGGACGCCGTCGCACACGCCCCAGCGGGCGGTCTGGCCCGGGATCGCCACCGGCCGCATGATCTCGCGCACCTGGGAGAGGCGGCAGAAGAAGAGGCTCTGGCCGTGGGCCCAGGTGCGGAAGCACGACGGGTCGGCGTGGAACTGGTGCGGGCCGGGGTTCAGGCGGGCGTTGCGGGCCCAGCTGTCGGGGACCTCGGCTGACACCGTGTCGAGGAGTGAGATGCGGAACGGGGTGCCCTCGATGGGCTGGCCGCAACCGTCGCAGACCTTGGCGTCGTTCTCATCGAAGACGGTGGGGATGCGGATGCCCAGGATCTCGCCGCCGCGGAACATCGTAGGAGGCACGGGCGCGATTGTAGCAAGGCACCCGCCTGCGGCTGGGCCGATCGGATCAGGTCCCCAGGGGGAACAACCACTGGTAGAGCAGGATGCCGAAACAGGCGGCGCCCATGACGGTCCCGAGCGCGCCGACCGACATGAGGCCCCGTCGTCCCAGTTGGGCTTGCCACTCCGGCGGCCTGGAGTAGGCGTAGAGGACGACCGCCCCGGCGTACGCCGTGAAGAAGAGGGCGACGCTGAGCCCGATCGAGACCGCCGTGATGCTGTCCACTCGACCAGCCTATCGGGCGGGCCGCGCCGCGACAGGACCGGACAGAGTGCCGCCGCCCCGGACTATCGGGTCAGCCAGCCCCCACTGTTCAGGGACGCGGGGCCGGCCTGGCGTCGTAGCGGATCCGGGCGGCATCGATGTCCCCGGTGTGCTCATCGGCCCAGGCGATCAGCTCGCGCACGGTCATCAGGAGGGTGTGGCCGCTGGGCGTCAAGTCGTACTCGACGCGCGGCGGCACCACCGGGTAGACCGTGCGGGTGACGATGCCGTCGCGTTCCAGGCCGCGCAGGGTGACGGTCAGCATCCGCTGGCTGATGCCGTCGATCGTGCGCAGGAGGTCCGTGAACCGGCGCGGCCCATCGCCGAGCAGGCCGATCACGTACACCGACCACTTGTCCCCGATGCGGTCGAGGACATCGCGCGCCCGACAGGTATCGACTGCCGAGGCCGCCCGGTCGACCATCGCCTGGGCCATGTCGGTTACCTCCAGGTCACTGACGCACGGCGAGGTGCGCCCTTGTCGTCAGGCCGATTGTGACGGATGATGCGGTCACACACAAGAAGGAACTGACATCACGGTTCCTGCCTGACACACGCGTTCCGAGGAGCCCCGCCATGCGCGCCTTCAGCATCCAGCAGTTCGGTCAGCCCGGCTCGGTCCAGCCGCGGCCGGTCCCGGTGCCGCAGGCGGGCGAGGTGCTGGTCCGGGTGAAGGCGGCCGGGGTGAACGCGATGGACCCGATCGTCGCCAGTGGCGCCTACCAGGCGATGATGGAGCACCGCCTGCCGGTGACGCCCGGACTCGACGTGTCGGGCGTGGTCGAGGCCGTCGGGCCGGGCGTCGAAGGACTTGGCGCCGGCGACGAGGTCTACGGACGCTCCACGAAGACGTACTTCGGCGAGGGCTCGTTCGCCGAGCTCATGGTCACGACGCCCACCGGACTGGCACGCAAACCGGCCGCCCTCAGCCACGCCCAGGCAGCCGCTCTCGGCACCGCCGGCACGACCGCGCTCGCCCTCGTCGGTGCGGCGGACATCCGCCGTGGCCAGACGGTGGCGATCGTGGGTGCAGCCGGCGGCGTCGGGGTCTTCACCACCCAGCTCGCGGCTCGCGCCGGAGCCCGGGTGATCGCGGTGACCAGCAAGGCCGGAGCCGCGCTCGTGCGCGACCTCGGGGTGGCGGACGTGATCGATTACGAGAGCGAGGACATCGCCCCTGCGATCAGGGCGGTGGCGCCCGGCGGCGTCGACGCGCTCATCGACCTGCACAGCGATCGAGACACGCTCCTGGCCCTCGCCGCCACCGTGAAGCCGGGCGGCCGCGTCGTGTCGCCCGTGGGCGCGGCGGACTCGGACGCGCTGGAGGCGCGAGGACTCCACGGCGGGAACGTGCGGGCGGCCACCGACCGGGTGGGCGAGCTCGGCGAGATGGTGGCGCGGGACGAGCTCCGCGTGCCGGTCTCGCGCACGTTCACCCTGGACCAGGTGGCTGAGGCCCTCGCGGAGCAGGCGACGCACCAGGCTCCCGGCAAGCTCGTGATCCTCGTCGAGCCGGAGGCATGAGCGTGGCCAGCAGCCCACGGCGACGGCCGACCACGAGTCCGGTCCTGGATGACCCGCTCGAACGCGTCGCGGCCATCCTGCGGACGCGCAACATCGAGGCGGTCGTCGTGGACACCGCCGCCGACGCGCGGGCGGCCGTCCTGGCCATGATCCCGGACGGGTCGGAGGTCCACTCGGGCAAGTCGAAGACGCTCGAGGACGTGGGCCTGTACAGCGAGATCGTCGAGTCGGGCCGCTACGACGCGATCCGGCCGCGTCTCTTCAAGATGGACCGCCAGACCCAGGCGCGCGAGATGCGCAAGCTGGTGGCGGCGCCGGACATTGAGCTCGGGAGCGTGGCCGCGATAACGGAAGATGGCACGCTCGTCGCAGCATCGGCCACAGGCAGCCAGCTTGGCCCATACGCCGCCGGCGCCGGACGGCTGATCCTGGTCGTGGGCAGCCAGAAGCTCGTGCCTGACCTTGAGGCGGCCATGCGGCGGGTCCACGAGGTCGTCTTCCCGTGGGAGAACGCCCAAGTCCGCGAGCGCCTCGGCGTCGACACCGTCCTGGAGAAGGTGCTCCTCATCTACGGCGAGTGGCAGCCGGGACGGACCACGGTCGTGCTGGTGCGCGAGCCCGTGGGGGTCTAAGGAGGCCATCCGCGCGGCTGCGCTCACCTCGAGGGTCAGAGGAGCTGACCTGGGAGGTCAGTAACGGACAAGGACATCGACGGTGGGTCCCACAAGCGCCGAATCGCGCCGTCTTATGACCTCGGAGGTCAACTCCGGGCGAATCTGGACTGCGGGCACCCCGAACGCGCCGGAACACGTCAGTCACGAACCTGTCAGGTCAGGATCCGCTGTCCTGGCAGGTCAACGGCACGAACCGGCGTGCGCCAGCCTGGTCAGGGGGCGATGAGGCAGACCGGCAGGCCCAGGAACGCGCCGTAGGCCTCGACGGCCTCCCACAGGCCGCTCTGGATCGGTCGGCTCAGCGGCGCGAACGGCGTGGCCTCCACGGTGACCTGCCGCGCCTTGATCGTGCGGCGCCACGTCCCGACGACCGCACCGTCGACCACGATCGTCGGCCTGAAGACACCGTTGCCTCCGGGCACGATGGCCTGGCTGTGCTCGGGCGCGAGGACAGCCGAGCGATCCTGGTAGCCCAGGAGGTACTCGTCGAAGCCCGGCAGAAGGTGGACACGCCCGACCACCGGGTCGGCCTCGAGTGTCTCTGGTGCCAGGTAGTACGAGACCCCGTCCAGCTCGAGCATCGCCAGCGTTGCGCCGGCGATGCCGATCCCCAGGCGCACCTGGGCCATGGGCAGGCCGGACCAGCGGGCGAGATCCTTCACGGTGGCCGGGCCGTGACTGGCGAAGTAACGCCGGGCGAGCTCGCCAAGGGCCTCGTCGCGCTCCAGACGACGGGGACGGGGCACCCACTCGTCAAGGAGGGCGAAGGTCTGCCCTCGCCCATCGGCTGGCCCAAGGACGAGCGTGCCCGTCTGGGCCAGGTACCACAGCAGGTGATAGCCACGCTGTCCGTGGGTGCTCACGCCGCCGGCCTCGATCGAGGCGAGGAGGGCCTCGCGGGTCAGGACCCGGCCGCCGGCCAGGGCGGCGATCGCGATGTCCCGCGCGCGCTCCACGTCAAGGTCCGCGATGCCCAGGTAGGCGCGCCGATCGCCGGCCGAGGCGACCGAGCGGGGCGTGGTGAGCTCGAGCATCCACTTCAGGTCCTCCGCCGGGACAAGGTGGAGCGTGCCCCGCATGGGCCAGGAGCGGACGATCTCGCCGGCGTCGCACGCGGCCTCCACGCCAGCCTGTGTGCCGCCGCGTTCGCGAAGGCCGACCGACCACTTCACGCCTGGGAAGTCCTGCGCCTGGAGGGCCAGCATCCAGCGGACCGTGTCGGCCGGGCTCGCGGATGCCGGGGCGGCGATGCGCTGGGCGATCAGGCGGAGCTCGCGCAACCGGCGATCGCGGGCCGAGAAGGTCATGCGCCAGTATCGGCCGGACGGCATGCGCGCGGCCCGCTGCATCGCCGCCCGGTGCGTCGCATCATCCGACCGTGGCCACCCCTTTTCCGCTGCCGACGCTCCTCTCGCAGGCGCTCGTGGCCTTCACCATCGAGTTCGACAACGAGTTCGAACATCGGATACCGCATCGGACGAAGGACCGGCTCGTGCGAGGCGGCGGGCCGTGGCTGGTCTCGCAGGCCATGTGGGCCAACTTCATGCGGTTCGTCCGCCCGGACGGGACGCCGCTCCATGAGCTCGCGGTCGAGGCGCGCCTGACCAACCTGCGCGGCCTCCAGCGCTGGGGCTATGTGAAGGTCGAGCCGGATCCCGCCGACCGCCGACCGCGACCGCCGCGCGGGGACTGGGTCGTCCGCCCGACCGCCAGGGGTCGCGCAGCACAGGACGTCTGGCGTCCGCTCGGGCCGGAGATCGAGGGACGCTGGGCCGAGCGGTTCGGGCAGGACGCCATCGACCGCCTCCGCGCCTCGCTCGACGCGATCCTCGCCCGGGCCGACGTGCCGCTGCCCGCGTACCTGCCGGTCCTGGGTTACGGCCTCTGGACCCACCTCCCTCCCACGCCGCGCGGAGCGGCGGCGCGCCCCGTCGCCGACGACACGGACGCCGGGGATCTCTCGGTGCCGCTGGCACGCGTGCTGCTCCTGTACGCCCTCGACGCGGAGCCTGTGGCGAAGCTCTCCATGGCTATCGGGTCGAACGTCCTGCGGGTGCTCGACGAGACCGGCGTGCCCGTGCGCGACCTGCCGCGGCTGACGGGAGTGTCCAAGGAATCGATCGCCGTAGCCACCGGGTTCATGGCCAAGCTCGGCCTGGTGGCGATGGAGCCGCACCCCCGGGCCGTACGCACCAACCGGATGCGCCTCACCGCGGCCGGCACGCAGATCCGCGAGCGCTTCGGCCGAGGCGCTGCGCGCCTGTCGACGAGGGGTGGCAGGCCCGCTTCGGGAGCGGATCGGCTGGACGCTCTGAGGACCGCGATCGAACCGCTGGTCGTCGCTACGGGCGATGGGCGCTCACCGTTGTGGCAAGGGCTTGAGCCGTACCCCGATGGCTGGCGGGCGGGCGTCCGGCGCCCCGAGATCCTGCCGCACTACCCGATGGTGCTGCACCGCGGCGGCTTCCCCGACGGCGCCTGACACCCGTGCCGCTCTGGCTTGACCCCGCGCTCAGTCGGCTCTGCGGCCCGCGTGCGTCGGTCGGCGGCGCCCGGTTCCTCTCGGGCACCAGCCCCCTTGGTGATATGTGGGTCGATGACTGTCCGCGTCGAGTGCGCCTCCGTCGCCCACGTTCAACTAGGCCTGCCTAGTGGCTCGTGCAGCGCTCCAGGCCGCCGCCCACATGCATAACACCACGTGGGCTGGTGAGACGCGGGTTGGTGAGGACTGCGAGGGAGTCGGGGTGCGGACGGCGATCGGGATGAGGGACGGCGGTCGGGATGCGCGACGGCGGCAGGCACGCCCGCCGGCCATGTGCCATGAAGGCTCCGCAGCGGCTTCACAGTCGCCCCACATTGCCGCGCCACTATCGGTGACATCGGAGCGCCGCTCGGATAAGGGCTGCGACCGACGATCGAATGGAGATCCTTGATGTCGAGGTCTTTCGGAGGGCGCCTCGTGGCCGCCCTGGTCCTGCTGCTGCTGACCGTCGCGGTGGCGGTCGGCGCATACAACATCGGCGTGTCGGCCGGGGCGGCGTCGACCGGCGCCGCGGCCGCCGCGCCGGCCTTCGTGGGGTGGCATGCCGTGGGCTGGTTCCTGTTCTTCCCGTTCGGCTTCCTGTTCTTCATCCTCTTCTTCGGCTTGATCCTGCGGGTCCTGTTCTGGGGTGGACGCGGGGTCACTACCTGGTCGCTACGGCGGTCACTACGGCAACCAGTGGGGTGACGGCCCCGGTTCACGCTTCGACGAATGGCATCGCCGCGCTCACGCCCAGGGATCGGCCGACGCCACCAACCAGCCGGGCGCCCCGGGCGGCGACCCGAACGCGCCCCGCTGACCCCACGGAGGGCCGGCGAGCCCGGGATAGCATCAGCGCGATGCAGACGATCCTCGTGGTCGACGACGAGCCGCGGATCGCGCAGCTGGCGCGGGACTACCTGGAGCACGCCGGCTTCGCCGTCCTCACGGCGGGCGACGGGCACGGTGCGCTTGCCACCGCCCACGCCCGCCGGCCCGACCTCGTCGTCCTTGACCTTGGCCTGCCGGGGATGGACGGCCTCGACGTAGCGCGGGCGCTGCGGCGTGACTCGAACGTCCCGCTGATCATGCTCACGGCACGCGACGACGAGGTCGACCGCATCCTGGGACTCGAGCTCGGAGCCGACGACTACGTCACCAAGCCGTTCAGCCCGCGGGAGCTGGTGGCGAGGGTCCGGGCCGTGCTGCGTCGGGCCGACCGGGCCGTCGATCCGGCGGACACCATCCGCGTGGGTGATCTGACCCTGGACGTGCCGCGCATGCGGGTCGAGGTGGCGGGCCGACCCGTCGACCTCACGGCCACCGAATTCCAGCTCCTCGCCGCCCTGGCGCGTCAGCCCGGCCGCATCTTCACCCGCGCTCAGTTGCTCGACGCGGTGCACGGCGTGGCGTTCGAGTCGTATGAACGCGCCATCGACACGCACATCAAGAACCTCCGCCGGAAGCTCGAGCCCGAGCCCCGCCAGCCGCGTTACGTCCTGACGGTCTACGGGGTGGGGTATCGCCTGGCCGACGAGCCCGCATGAGCGAGGCGCCCCAGGGCGGGGGATGGCGCCGCGGGTCTCCTCCGCCCTGGTGGCCCGGCGACGAACCATGGCCGCCCCGGCGTGGGCGGCGGCGCGCCATGCGGCGCGGCGGCTTCCTCTGGCAGGCCGGCTGCCTGGCGAGCCTGATCGTGCTCACCGGGGCCGTCGGGCTGATCGTCCTGCTGTGGCACCTCGCGACCGCGATCGGGTTCTCCGCCGGCGGGGCCGGCGGGATCGGCGTCCTGACCGTGCTGGCTCTTGCGGTCCTCCTCGGCGCAGCCATCGCCGGCCGGGCCGTGCGGCGGTTCGCCATGCCGTTCGCCGACCTCATCGACGCGGCCGGTCGGGTGGAGGGCGGCGACTACTCCGCGCGGGTGCCGGAGCGCCCCGGCGGGCCGCCGCAGGTGCGCGCGCTGGTCCATTCGTTCAACGGCATGACCTCGCGCCTCGAATCGAACGAGCGCCAGCGACGGAGCCTGATGGCCGACATCGGCCACGAGCTGCGCACGCCGCTCACGGTGCTCCAGGGTGAACTGGAGGCGATGCTCGACGGCGTCCATCCGCCGGATGTGCCGCACCTCGACGCGGCCCTCGACGAGACGCGCGTCATGGCGCGGCTGATCGACGACCTGCGCACCCTGGCCCTGGCGGACGCGGGGACGCTCGCCCTCCATCGCGAGCCGACCGACCTGGACGTCCTGATCGCGGAGGCCGTCCGCTCGATGGGGGCCTCGGCGGACGCGGCCGCGGTGACGATCACGACCGACCTGCCAGAGGACCTTCCACTGCTGGACATCGATCCAGTGCGGATCCGGGAGGTCCTCACCAACCTGCTGGGCAACGCGCTGCGGTACGCCCCCGCGGGGAGCGCCATCACGGCCGCGGCCCGGCGCGCCGACGACGGCCGGACGCTCACGATCTCCGTGGCGGACGCCGGCCCGGGCATCCCGTCCGACCTGCTGCCGCATGTCTTCGACCGCTTCGCCAAGGCGGCCGACTCCCGGGGCTCCGGCCTGGGCCTGGCCATCGCCCGCCAGCTGGTCGAGGCCCATGGCGGCCACATCGGCGTGGACAGTTCGCCGACGGGCACCCGCTTCTGGTTCGACCTGCCGCTCAGCCCGGCCGCGTAGCATCGGGGCCCCGACGGTGATCGGCATGTGCAAGCAGCCTGTAACCCGTAGTGACGCCCTGGCGAGCCTGGACGCGGGCGGCGGGGATCACGATGACGCGCGATGCGACAGGAGGCGACCATGACGAAGGCCGAGGGCTCATTCGACATCCTCTCCGGTGAGGAGACCACCTACGAGGAACGGGGCGGAGGAGCCAAGCTCACCCATGCGTGGGGCGCCCAGCGGTTCAGCGGCGACCTCACCGGCGAGGGCACCATCCACTGGCTCATGGCGTACGGCAGCGACCGGACCGCCCACTACGTCGGACTGCAGCGGATCACCGGGTCGCTGGACGGGCGCGAAGGGTCCTTCATCATCGCCGCCAAGGGGGAATTCGACGGCACGTCCTCCCACGGGACGTGGTCGATCGTCGAGGGCAGCGGCACGGCCGGACTCGAGGGCATCACGGGCACCGGTTCGTTCGAAGCGCCGAGCGGCCCGCGGGCCACCTATCGGCTGGACTACGACCTCGCCTGACGTCCTGCGCCGCTAGGGCAGCGGCACGCTCACGACCGTTCCGGCTGGGCGATCGTGACCTGTTCGGTGTAGACGTCGAGGCCCGCCTCGCGGCCGCGGACGTCGACGGTGCGCCGTCCCAGGGTCGCGGTGGTACGGCCGCGACCGAGATCAGCAACTCTCCGGGTCCGGCCAGGGACGCGAGGCGAGCAGTGGCGTTGACCGGATCGCCCAACGCGGTGAAGTCGGAGATCGCCGACCCCGTTGAACGGGGCGTGGCAGAGCTTGCACCGCGGGGCCGCCGGCACGTGGCGGAACGTGCGGCGCAGGGCGAGCATGTCCCTGTGCTCACCGGTGAGCAGCGCTCGCCCCTCCTCCTCCGGGGTGCCGTAGCCCATGGCTGGGTCAGGCCGACGGAGGCACGACCGGCCGGACGTCGTCGACCGCGACGCCGCCGTGGGTCTGCTCGAACGACGCGTCGGCCCCGAAGCGGACCCCGAAGCTGCGGATCGCCGCGCGCCAGCTGCGGGCCAGGTAGAGGCTCAGCGCCCCCAGCACGAGCCCGCCGACCACGATCCCGACGGCCGCCGACGGCGCCGCGTCGAGTCCCAGGGTCAGGGCGACCAGCGTGGCGAGCACGCCGGCCACGATCCCGTCGATGACCCCGATGAGCCCGGCGTTGGTGACGAAGAGGTCCCACGGCCGAATGCCGCCGCGGATCGAGCCCAGGCTGGTCAGCACGCCCCTCGCGTCGTCCGCGTCGGAGAGCGTGAAGTGCGGCCGCAGCTCGGGGGCGACCTCGAGGTAGTAGCGACGAACGCGGTTGATCGCGACGACGGTACGGATGTTCTCGATGCCCAGCTGGATCAGCCGTTCGAAGCTCGCCAGTCCGACCACCAGCAGCGTCGGCAGCAGGATCAGCGCCAGGACGATGAAGGCGGGGCCGGTCTGCGCGACCTGGGCCACGAAGGCCAGCGCCACCACCCCCGCGGAGAGCGTGCTGAGGAAGAAGCTCGTCCGGCCGTTCGCATCACTGATCGCCGCGGACCGGGCCCCCTGGAGGGTGAAGTGCTCGGTCGACATGATCGTGAGCAGATCCTGCCGGCTGGCGGGCGGAAGACGCTGCATCGCGGTGACCTCAGTGTCTGGCCGGAACGGCGACGGCCAAGCCTATTCTGCGCCACGCCCGGACCACCGCGACACCGCGGTCAGGTGCGGCGCTGATACCACACCAGGCCGCCCAGGTAGGCCGCCGCGAAGGCCGCCCCGAGCCACGCGTACGGCGTGGAGTCTGATCCGCCGAACTGGGTCACCAGGAAGGCCGTCACCAGGAGCACGGCCACGAGCTGCGCGGCCAGCGCCAGCGCACGCAGGTTGATCGACTCCCAGCGCTCGTCGCGAGGCAGGCCGGAGAGCAGGCTGGCCACGTCCGACCGCGACTGGAGCAGGCGCAGGGCGATGGCATAGACGGCCACGATGGCGAAGGCCAGGGCCGCCTGGCCCGGCGTCGCCTGGTGGCCGAGCATGGCCGCCGCCATGAGCAGGCCGATGACGAAGCCGACCGCCGGCACGAGCCACTTAGACAGCTGCGTCGTCATGGAAGATCTCCTCGAGGCGCTGGCCGAAGAACCGGCCGATGGCGAAGGCGAGCGGCAGCGAGGGAAGGTAGCGGCCGGTCTCGATCGCGTTGATGGTCTGGCGCGAGACGCGCAACTCCTGGGCGAGCTGGCCCTGGCTCAGGCCGCGACCCTCCCGCAGCTTCCGCACGTCGTTCGTCACGCTGTAAAGGTACCTTGTCACCGCCCAGCCTGTCAAGGACCTTTGTCACCCCCTCGTGAGCCGTCCGGCACGCGCGCCCGGGCGACTCAGCTGCGGATGAGGTCGACGACCTGGCGCGCGATCACCGCGCCGATCCCGCCGACGCTGATCGTGGCGAGGATGGGCACGGCCGCCTTGGCCGCGCGCGGCGGGAGCACGAGTTCGAAGAACGGCACGGGGTCGCCCCACGCCGCCTGACGCGGCCCCATGGGGCAGTCGCCGTGCCCGACGACGAGGGCGCCACCTTCGACCGCCAGGAACCCGATCGTGCCGGCCAGGTACCGGTCGCGGCGCCCCGTGAGGGCGCACGTCCAGATGTAGGCGAGGCTGATGAGTTGCGCCACCGACCACACGCCGTGCGCCACCCGGAAGGCACGGGCGCGGCCGCCGAGATCGGACCACGTGACGCGTTGGGTCGGTGTGCCGACCAGCCCGACATCCATCGGCCGATCGTGAAGTGACCTCCTGACCGCGGCCAGGGCCGCGGGGCCCGAACGCCCATGCCGTCCGACCCGCCGAGCGTCAGGCCGCGAACGGCGCCAACGCCTCGCTAGAAGGCACGAAGTAGTAGGCGCCACTCCGGGCGTGGGTGAACTCCGTCAGCCGGTCGTGGTCGGGGCCGCGCCCGCCGATCATGCTCTCGAGCATCGCGTCCAGGCGCTGCCGATCTTGGCTGAAGCCCACGAAGATCGTGCCGTGGCCGGTCAGCGTGCCGTAGCCGATGTTGCGCCGGAAGATGCGGCCGAAGCGGTCCTGGTCCGTGCGCGCCACGTGCGATGTCTCCGGCCGCGGGTCAAGCTCCTCGCTGGTCAGCTTGCGGCGCCCGATGACCTGCTCCTGCTCGCCGACCGGCAGGCTCTCCCATCGAGCGGCGTCGTGTTCCCAGCGCTGCAGGAGAAGCACGCTGCCGCCTTCGCCGGGGGCGCCGGCCGGGATCACCGCAGCTGTGGCGGCCTCGGCCAGGGACGGGTTCTCGGTGCCGTCGATGAAGCCCGTCAGGTCCAGGTCGCGGTGGTACGGCCAGCCCACCGTCTCGTCCGCCAGCGTCGCCAGCGTCACCAGCGACGCGACGACGCCGCGGGCCAGGTCGAAGACGACATCGTAGGCCGCCCCGGCGAGCCATACCACGACGTCACGCTGCGTAGCCGCGAGCGTGTAGCCAGCGGGGCCGACCATCGGCGCGTTGAACCCGGTCAGCCCGCGCGGCATGGCGCCAGGGGCGACCGAAGCCCACAGCTCGGGGCGAAAACCGGTCACCAGGTTGACCCCACCGATCGTCGTCCGTGGCTCCCGGAGGCCGGCCACGCATCGGACGAGGGCGGCCGCCTCGACACCCGGTCGGATGTCGAACTCCAGGTACGCATGCGACATCGTGCCGAGGGCGAAGATGCCGGTCTGGGGCGTCGCCACGACGGCAGGATACGCGGACGGTGCAGCGTGGAACAATGGCCGGCTATGAACGTCCTGGTCGCGGCCCTGCCCGCATTCCTGGCCTCCGCCGTGGAGTTCGTGGAGGCCCTGACGATCGTGCTGGCCGTCGGGGTGACCCGCCAGTGGCGGTCGACGCTGATCGGGACGGGCGCGGCCGTGATCGCGCTGGCGGTCATCGTCGGCGTCTTCGGGTCGGCGATCGTGCTGCTCGTGCCGATCTCGGCGTTGCGCCTGGTGGTGGGCGGCTTCCTCGTGATCTACGGGCTGCAGTGGCTGGTGAAGGCGATCCTGCGGGCGGCCGGCGCCAAGGCGAAGCACGACGAGGCGGCCATCTACGCGGCCCAGATCGCCGCGATGCGCCAGGAACCCCCGGTCGCCGCGAGCGGCATGGATTGGGTCAGCTTCACGGTCGCCTTCAAGGGCGTCCTCCTGGAGGGCATGGAGGTGGCCTTCATCGTGGTGACCTTCGGCGCGTCGGCGGGCCAGCTCGGCCCGGCCATCCTGGGCGCGAGCCTGGCCGGGATCCTCGTGGTCGCCGTCGGGATCGCCGTCCATCGGCCGCTGGCGCGCGTGCCGGAGAACGGCCTCAAGTTCATGGTCGGCCTCATGCTCACCACGTTCGGCACGTTCTGGGCCGGCGAGGGTGTGGGCGTGGAGTGGCCGTGGAGCGATGCCACGCTGATCGCGCTGCTCGGCGTCTTCCTCATCGGCTCGCTGGCCGCCGTGCGCCTGGTCCAGGCGCGGTTCGACGGGGCCCCGACGGCCCGGCTGGCACCCGTCCCGTGACCGGCGCAGCGGGCCGCTACCTCCACGCCTTCGGCGCGTTCTGGTACGACTTCCTGGTCGGTGACCGGCCCGAGCTCTTCGTCGGGTCGATCGCCATCCTGGCCGCCATCTGGGCCGGCGTCCAGATCGGCCTGGAGCCCGGTCTGGCCAGCCTGATCCTCGCCGCGCTCGTGGTCGGCCTGGCCGCGGTAAGCCTGTGGCGGGCATCCCGACCGTCCCCGAGATGATGAACGACGTATCGGAGGATCGACCATGACGACCTGGGGTGGATTCGCCGCGGCGGGACCGGCGATCGCGCGGAAGGGCCGCGAACTCCTGTACCGAGCCGGCTACGGCTCCGGCCTGCTGATCACCGTCAGGGGTGACGAGCCGCCCCGAGCCCATCCCATCTCGGTCGGTCTGGTCGACGACGGGCTGTACGCGTTCATCCTGCCGTCGCCCAAGCTGCAGGACCTGGAAGCCGACGGGCGCTACGCGCTACACGCGCATTTCGACCCGCACGCGCCCGACGAGTTCCTCATCCGGGGTCGGGTCCGATCGGTCCCCGAGGCCCGGCGCAAGGTCCTGGCAGCGGGCTGGTCGTGGACGGTCGGGCAGGCCAGATGCTTCGAATTCCTCATCGAGGATGCGCTCTACGGCGAGCGCCCGACCGACGACGACTGGCCCCCGAAGTACACGACGTGGACGAGCACGGAGGCGACGACCCGCGCCTAACCGGTCATGCCAAGCACCTCGGCTGCCATCCCGGCGATGCCGAACAGCAGCAATCCGCCGGTGACCGCCCACAGGACGACGGCGCGACGGCGCGAGTTGGCCAGCGTCCCCAGGACCTCGCGATCGCTCGACAGGCGCACCAGGAACGTGAGGGGCACCGCCAGGACGACCACGTTCAGGATCATCGCGCCGAGGACGACCGCCCCAAGGCTGGGCGCCAGGAGCGCGATGAGCGCGGCCGGCACGACCTCGAGCAGGTAGACCAGGTAGAAGCCGGGCGCCCGGCGGACCGAGTGGTTGAGGCTGTGCCGCCAGCCGAGGAGCTCCGACCACGCCCAGGCCGCCGACAGGGAGATCACCACGAGCGCGAGCAGTCCGGCGCCGATCAGGCCGAGCGCGAGGACCACGCCGGTCGGGCCGGTGGCAAGGCGAGCAAGCCCGGTGGGGAGGTCCGGCAGGGCGATCGACGGCAGTGGCAGGGCATGGGCCGTCGCCGCGGCGGCCGCGATAAGGATCACGACCATCAGCAGCTGGCTGGCTCCGGCCCCCAGCAGCGTCTCGCGCCGCGCCGTCGGGAGATCCTGTCGGCGGAGGCCCTTGTCGACGCTGGCCGCCTGCTGGTAGAAGAGCATCCACGGCATCACGCTTGCGCCGGTGAGGGCGACGGCCAGCCCCAGGTAGGCGGGCTGGCCCATGGCCCCGCCCGGCCAGAGGCCCGCGGCGACCGCCCGCAGGTCGGGCTGCTGCCCGATCGCCAGGATGATGAAGGCGAAGAGCAGGACCGAGAACGCCAGCGCGATCCGCTCGAACATGCTGTAGCTCCGCGTCAGGACCACGAGCGAGTGGACCACGAGCGTCGCGACGATGGCCGGGGCGACCGGGATGCCCAGGATGGCGGCCCCGAGGGCGATGCCGGCGAACTCCGCCACGTACGCCACCAGGTCGATGGCCACCATGCTGACCACGGCCACCCCGGCCCAGCACACGCCGTAGCGCTCGCGGATGAGTTCCGCATGGCCACGGCCCGTCACGATGCCCAGCCGGGCGGTCATCTCCTGGACGAGGTAGAGGACGGGGATCAGAGCCAGCAGCGGCAGGATCAGGCCGTATCCGTAGATGGTCCCTGCGCGCCCCGCGGTGATGACCGAGGGCGCGTCGACGTCCGCCAGCATGACGATCCAGGCGGGGCCCACGACGGCCAGCCATCGAGCCAGGTGCTCCCGGCGGCCCGAGGGCGCCAGCGCGCGCGCGTCGTCGATCGTCGTCACCGTCCGACCGTATCCGCCCGGCGGCCGGTCAGGACGTGCCGAACGTCCCCATGTCAAAGGGCCGCTCGGGTAGGCTGGGCACGTGGAGCATCGACTCGGGGCGCGCAAGCGGATCGGCCTGGTCGCTCACGACAACAAGAAGCTCGACCTGGTGGAGTGGGCGCAGTACAACCGCGCCATCCTCGCCGAGCACGACCTCATCGCCACCGGCACCACCGGGGCGCTCCTGGAGTACGAACTCGGCCTGCCGATCCGCCAGCTCCAGTCCGGACCGCTCGGCGGCGACCTGCAGATCGGGGCGATGATCGCGGAAGGCCAGATCGACCTTCTCGTCTTCTTCTGGGATCCGCTCGAGCCCCAACCGCACGACCCGGACGTGAAGGCGCTGCTGCGGATCGCCGTCGTCTGGAACATCCCGGCCGCCAGCAACCGGGCGACGGCCGACTTCCTGATCTCCTCGCCCTTGATGACCGGCCCCTACGAGCGGCAGCTGCCCGACTACACGGTGCACATCACGCGGCGCCTCCCCACGGATGGACCGGCGACGGTCGACCGCGATGACGCTGCGGCCGCCTCCGGCGGCGGGGAGCCAGGCTCAAGCCATACGGTCTGACTCTGCCGCGGTGGACGGTTGGTCCGGCGGCTCGCCCAGGGCGGCCTTGGCGAGGCGACGCAGAGCTCGCTCGGTGGGCTTGTCCTTGAGCAGCCGGCGCAGGGCGTCGGTCACGAGCTGAAGATCACGTTCCTCGGCGTCGCGCCGTGGGGCATGGGCCATGGCGTCCCTTCCTCCGGGTCGCCCTCGCCCGCCCGTCGGGGGTCAACTCGGAGGGCGAGGGCCGGCGGATGGTAGCAACGCCGTATTAACGCCCAAGGCGTTCGATCGACGCAAGCAGCGCCGCCCCCCAGCTGCGAGCACGCTCCAGTTCCCCGTCCCGCATCGGGCCATAGGATCCCGCGACGATGAACCGCTCCGCCCTGGCGGCCTTGCGGTAGCCGGCCCGCTTGAGCCGGCCCTCGATCGTCGCTGTGGCGCCGCGCGGTGACCACCAGATCCGGGTTTCGAAGGCGGCGCTCCAACCGTGCGCAGGGGCAAGTCCGTCAAGCCAGCTCCGCATGAGCGGATGGGAGACGTCGGCGGGCCTCGGGGCCTTGATATCGCCCGCCAGCTGGCGACGGATCCCCTCCCGCGGTAACCCGAAGGCGATGACCGGGGCGCCGACGACCAGCAGGTCGGCCCCGGCCAGGACGGCGGGTGTGGCTTCGTCGGTCGTCAAGGCCTGGGTTCCGGGTCCGATCCCCTCAGCGATGGCCCGCGCGACCGCAGCCGTGTTCCCCCAGTGCGACTCGTAGACGACGACGGCGTTCATGCGGACTCCTTCGACCCGTACCGGCTCACTGGAGGCTGAAGGGCGGGTACCGATCGGTCACCAGCAGGAACGCGTACGCGTTCACGCGCAGGATCCAGCGGCTGACCCCGACAGTGAAGTCGAACAGCACCCGCGGGTACCGGCCGGTGAACAGGATCGCGAACCAGGCCACGACCACGGCCCAGAAGGCGAGGAAGCAGAGCACGACGAGGACAAGGTAGTGGGGGACCGCCAGCAGCCATTTGACCAGCGGCAGCCAGCGGTTGAGGTCGTGCGGCACATCCGGGTAGTCGACCTCCAGGTGCACCGTCTGCTCGTCTTCGGTCGAGGGGTAGTGATCGGTCAACAGGGCCAGGTAGGCGCCGACCCGCGCCCCGAAGCGCGTCAGCTCACGGGCGTAGTCGAACCACCAGCGCGGGTACCGCTGGCGGAACACGATCAGGAGCAGCGTGGGGAACCACAGCACGCCGGAGAGCAGGCCCTGGAGGACGAGGATCGGGATGGCCCAGATGAGGCGGAAGAAGCTCGTGAAGCGGTCGAGGGTCTCCGGGTAGTCGATGGCCAGCCGGGCGGGATAGGCCCGCAGGTCTCCTGATGACGTCATGGTGCTTCCCTCTCCTCGCGATGGGCAAACCGGGTCAGGGTGAGCGTGGGGTCGGACGACGCGACGGCATAGGACCGGAGGTCCCGATGGTCCGGGCCGTTGCGCCCGACTCGCGGCCAGCATCCGGCCCATGGCGCGACCAGCTGACCTTCGGCACTGTCGCGACGCCACGGCGACCGACACAGTGGCTGCGGTACGGGCTGCCGCAGAGACCGCCAGGAGGTCGCCGTGTCGGGACCATTCGGACGAGTCGTGCTCACCCTGAGCGGCCTGGGTTTCCCGCTTACCCAGCTGGCCATCAGGCGCCTGGGACGCCGTGGTGCTGCCATCGTGGAGATCGTGTGCGGCTTCTTGCTCGCGCGCGACGCAGCGATGTTGGCGACGGGTGCGCCGAGCCGGCTGCGCCGAGGTCCGGCCGTGCTCCTGTGGCTGGAGGCGGCCGTTGGCGTCATCGCGGTCGTGGCCGGCCTGCGTCCGCTCCTCGATGGCGAGGCACGGCAGCGCACGAGCGACGCTCGCCCCGATGGGCCCGAAGGCGTGCGCCGGGCAGCGATCGGCCTGCTGTTCGGGCTCCACACGATGCGCTTCCGCATCTACCGGCAGCCCGACCACGGCCGGCGCACGACGGCCAGTTAGGAGCCCCGAGATGACCGAGAAACCGTCCGAATCGCCTCGCTACATACCACCCAGCTTCGTCATGCGCCACGTGGTGAACCCCCTGACCATGGCGCTCGGTGGCTCCACGATCGTCGTTCGCGGCCGGCGCAGCGGTCGGCTCGTCCGGACGGTCGTGCCGCCGTTCGTCGACGGTGGCGTCCGCTACCTGGTGGCTGGTGGGGGCGAAACGCAGTGGGTGCGCAACCTGCGGGCCGCCGGTGCCGGCGAACTGTGGCGCGGCCGGAAGCACGAGCCGTTCCACGCGGTCGAGCTGCAGGGCGACGAGCGTGCACAGGTCGTGGCCGCCTACCGCCGGCGCCTTGGTCGTCGGACCGGTCCCTTCTTTGCCGCGCTGCCCGATGCGGCCGACCACCCGGTCTTCCGCCTCGACCCATGAGTGGTGGCCCGCCTCGCCGCTATGAGGTTCCCGATCTCGCGGGCCCATAGTCTCCGATCGCGGGCGAGGTCAGGCGTGCACGGGCTCGCGGATGCGGTCGGGGTCGGGGTAGGTCGCGGCCTCGTCCCCGAAGGCGGCCCCCACGAGGCGCTCGAGATGGTGGTCGGGGTCGCGACCCGCGAGGGCGGCACGGAGGCAATCCGCGACCGTTTCGATGGACCTCTCCTCGCCGGAAGGGTCGGAGGCGGTGGGCAGGCTCGCACTGTCGGGCAACATGCGTCCTCCTGGGCTCAGTGGCGCGCCCGATGTGGGGGCGGCGGCGCAAAGCGGGTCCCGAGGGTACCACCGGCAGGTCAACGGGGGGCCATCAAACGCTGGAGGGACGGCGCGCTGGTCGTCAACGCGACGCTTCACGGCCCGGAAGGATCGACCCTGGCAGGCGCGTCACGGCGGCGGCGCCGGCCAGCAGGGCGATCACCAGGAAGTAGTAGTTGGCGAACGCCTGCTTGTTGAACGCGAAGAACACCAGGAAGACGAGGGCCGCGCCAGCCGTGAGGCCGGCCACCGTCCGCGGCGCGCGGGTCAACGCCAGTAGATAGGCCAGACCCACGGCGATCGGCAGCAGCCACAGGGGCGGGACGCCGTCAGGGCCGGTGAGCGGCACAAGGTAGCTCAGCGCGTCCTCGCGGAACGGCTGCTGCAACTGCAGCGCGACGACCGAGCGCATGAAGGCGTCCAGGTCCCAGATCGCGAACGGCACGGTGACGATCGCGGCGACGATCAGACCACCCGCGACGGCGCGCACCCTCGCTCGCCCGTTCCCCGCCGGCGCGCCCAGGTGGCGCCAGATGAGCGGCAGCAGCAGGAGGCCGTACTGCTTGACCGCGAGGACGGCACCCAGCGCCACGGCCAGCCAGCGCGGCGCACGCGCGATGGCGAAGACGAGGATCGCGAAGGCGAGCACCACCAACGGCTCGGTCCAGCCCTGGCGAAGGACGAGCACCACTGGCGGCGTGAACAGGAACAGCAGCGCGGCGGGTGGTCCGATGGCGTCACGCACGGCGAAGGCGAACAGGACCGCGGCCATGGCGAGGGCGACGACGTCGGCGTAGCGGAAATCGCCGGTGAGCGCTTGGGCAGGAAGGACGAGCAGCAGACCAAGCGGCGGGTAGGGGAACCCGAAGGTCAGGACGCCGTCTCGCACCAGTCCCGGTCCATAGAACGCCGTCCCCGGGTAAAGGTCGGGGTAGCTCAGGGCATAGGGGTTCTGGCCCTGCAGGAGCCCAAGGGACCCCTCGTGCTGGAACATCCACACGTCGAGCTGTGTATTCGGGCCACTGGCAACGACGGCCACGGCGAGTCCGATGAAGATCAGCACGGCCAGCGCGAAGCAGGCCACGCGACCGCGACCGCTGGTGACGAGCGTGGCCAACGAAGCCAGGCCGGCCACCACAAGCGCTGCACGGAGGAACGGCTCGAGCTGCGGCTCCGGGACGGCGAAGTACGCGTCATCCGGGGTGCTCAGCAGCACCTGGAACTGATGGACGAGGGCCAGCCCGACCAGGGCAAGCACCCAACGGCGCACGGGTATCGCGGCCAGAACGTCGATCCGGCTTGCCGTGCCCCGACCCAGGGCGACTGCGAGCGTCGCCGCGACGAGCGCGGCGGTGAGGGCCGCCAGTGCCTCCAGGCTGTAGGCGCCGGCGCTGATGTCGATCGCTGTCGCGAGGAAGGTCGCCCCGGCCACGGCGCAGACGGCCAGCGGCCAGTGGCTCTCCGGCTGGTCGCGCTCCACGGGGCTGACCGCGGTCACGGGCATGGTGGCAGTGTCGCCGCCATGACCGACATGCGCCACAGCAACGCCTTTCAGATCTGGCTGAGCGGCCTGCCGCGGTGCCGCGTGCTAGTATCTATGCGATATCATCTTGACATTAGGAGATGCCATGCTCCACGAACGAGCGGGACGAGCCCTGCCGGGGTTCCCGATCCTGTTCGGGTTGCTAGCGGTCACCGCGGCCCTCGTCATCGCCCTCGTGCTGGGCCTCCTGGACCTGGAGCAGCTTGGATCGGCGGGCAGGCTTGGTCTCCTCGTGCTCCTCATCGCCCTCGCCCTCGGGTACCGCGGCCTGACGGCGGTGGATCCCAACGAGGCGCGCGCCCTCGTGCTCTTCGGCCGCTACACCGGCAGCGTCAAGCAACAGGGCTTCTGGTGGGTCAACCCGTTCACCCGGCGCCCGCGTGTGTCGGTCAAGGTCCGCAACTTCGAGAGCCAGAAGCTCAAGGTCAACGACCACGACGGCAACCCCATCGAGATCGCCGCGGTGGTGGTCTGGCGGGTGCGTGACACGGCCGAGGCCCTCTTCGAGGTCGACGACTACGAGGAGTTCCTGAAGGTCCAGTCGGAGGCGGCGATCCGCACGCTCGCCACCTCCTACCCGTACGAGCCGCATCGCGAAGACGAGCTGTCGCTCCGCGGCAATCCGCACGAGGTCGGCGAGAAGCTGCAGACGGAAGTCCAGGGCCGCCTGGAGAAGGCTGGCCTCGAGGTCATGGATACCCGCATCAGCCACCTCGCCTACGCGCCCGAGATCGCCAACGCGATGCTCCGGCGGCAGCAGGCGAGTGCCGTGATCGACGCGCGGACGCGGATCGTGGAGGGCGCCGTCAGCATGGTCGAGATGGCCCTGGACCAGCTCTCGCGTCGGCAGATCGTGAACCTCGACGAGGAGCGCAAGGCGACCATGGTGAGCAACCTGCTGGTGGTGCTCTGCAGCGAGCACGAGACGCAGCCGGTCGTGAACACGGGCACCCTCTACCAGTAGGCGGGACCGGCACCGTGACCGCGGACCGCAAGCCCTTCCTGCTGCGGCTCGACCCGGCTGCCATGGCCGCCCTGCGCGCCTGGGCCTCGGACGACCTGCGGAGCCTCAACGGACAGATCGAGTACCTGCTCCGGCGAGCGCTGCGAGACGCGGGCCGCCTGCCCCCACCGAAGCCGGGGGCCGATGCTGCCGGGCGGCCCACCCGGGAGGTCGACGGAGCAAGGAACACGGCGTTGAACGACCATGACGCGACGGCCGTCCCCGCCATGCAGATGCGAAGGGGTCGTCGATGACCGAACCAGGTGACCGGCAGCTGGAGATCGACGGGATCTCGAAGCGCTACGGACAGACCGTCGCCGTGCAGGACCTCACGTTCCAGGTGCATGCCGGCGAGCTGTTCGGGTTCGTGGGCCGCAACGGCGCGGGCAAGACGACCACGATGCGGATCGTGCTCGGAGTGCTCGCCGCCGACGCCGGGGTCGTGCGCTGGGACGGCCGGCCGCTCGACTTCGCGACTCGACGGCGCATCGGGTATATGCCCGAGGAGCGTGGCCTCTATCCCAAGATGCACGTGGCGGAGCAGCTCGCCTACCTCGGCGAGCTGCACGGCATGACAGGCGCGGAAGCTCGCGAGGCCGCGCTCGGCTGGCTGGACCGCTTCGGCCTCGCCGACCGCCGCGACGCGGACCTCCAGGCCCTCAGTCTGGGCAACCAGCAGCGGGTCCAGCTGGCCGCGGCACTCGTGTTCGGGCCGGAGGTGCTCGTATTAGACGAGCCGTTCGCCGGGCTTGACCCGGTCGCTGTCGACGTGATGGCGGGCGTGCTTCGCGAACGTGCAGAGGCACGGGTCCCCGTCATCTTCTCCAGCCACGAGCTCGAGCTCGTCGAGCGGATCTGCGACCGGGTCGGAATCATCGACCAGGGCAGGATGCTGGCCTGCGGCACGGTGGCGGAGCTTCGAGCGGGGGGCCGGGAACGGCGTTGGATCGACGTACCCGGGGCGCCCGATCCATGGGAGCCCGCGATCCCGGGCGTCACGCTGGTGCAGACCGACGGCGCCCGGCGGCTCTTCGAACTGGATCAGGGCGTCGATGACCAGGCGCTGCTCCAGGCGGCCCTGGCCACCGGACCGGTGCACGAGTTCGAGCGCGTCGAGCCCAGCCTGGGCGAGCTCTTCCGGACGGTCATCGGGGAGGCAGCGGCATGAGCGCGCGGGCCTGGAGCCTGGGCGGGACGCGCCACCTGCCGACGATCGCCCTCGTCGCCCGCCGCGAGATCCGCATGCGCCTGCGCTCGCGGGTCTTCCTTGGCGGCACCATCGTGATGACCGCCCTTGTCGTGGTCGGCATCGTGGCGGCGTCGCTTCTCGCCGGCAAGACTACGCCAGTGCGGGTCGGCTTCAGCGCCGGATCGCAGGCGCTCGAGCGGGGCTTCACCGCGACTGCTGCGGCCCTGGGTGCGAACGTGACGATCAGCGACATCGCCGACGTCACGGCCGGGGAGGCGCAAGTGACGGCAGGCACCCTCGATGTGCTCGTGACGGGTTCGGCGACCGCACCGACGGCCGTGGTCAAGACCGTGATCCCACCGAACGTCGAGTCCGCTCTGTCCCTTGCCGCGGAGGCCGCACGCCTATCCGCGGCCGGCCTCTCACCGGCGGCCATCGCCTCGGCCATGGCCCTGGTCCCGGTCCAGCTGCTGCAGCCTCCCAGCACGAAGGACACGGAGAATCTGTTGGCCAGCCTGGCGCTCGGCATCCTGCTCTGGATCGCCCTCGGCCAGTACGGGAACATGGTGGCGCAGAGCGTGGTCGAGGAGAAGGCGACACGGATCATGGAGATCCTGCTCGCCACGATCCAGCCCAGCCGCCTGCTCGCGGGCAAGGTCATCGGGATCGGCCTCGTCGGTCTCCTCCAGCTCGCGATCGTGGGCGCGGCCGCACTCGTCGCGGTCAACGTGACGAATGTCGCGTCGATCCCGGCCCTCGGCGTGGCTTCGATCGTGAACGACATCTTCTGGTTCCTGCTCGGCTTCCTCTTCTACGCCACGGCCTACTCCGCGGTCGCGTCGCTCGTCTCGCGCCAGGAGGAGGTCCAGAGCGCCGTCGCCCCGATCTCGATCTTCCAGATCGCTGGGTACCTGCTCATGTACGCCGCGTTGCCGAACCCGACCGGCCCCCTCGCGACGGTGGCCTCGTTGGTTCCGCCGTTCACGCCGATCCTCATGGCGGTGCGGATGGCGGCCACCGACGTGCCGTTCTGGCAGGTCGGCCTGGCGGCCGTGCTGACCGTCGCCTCCATCGTCGGCCTGACGTGGCTCGCCGGCCGCATGTACAGCAACGCCGCGCTCCACCTCGGCGCGCGGGCCCGGTTCATGGAGGCATTCCGTGGGTGACGCTCGTGGATAGCTACCGCATGTTCCGGCCCTCTCGGGCCGCACCGATCGAAGGAGGACCCAGATGCCGCCTCGTGTGAGGGCCCATCCATTCCCGACCCTGCTGGCCGTGGTCTCCGCGGTCCTCATCCTGGTCGGCCGCATCAACCGCGATGCGTCGTGGGGCGACTGGGTCTTCTTCGCCGGGATCGCCCTGATCGTGGTCGCCGGCGCCCTCTTCGTCCTCCAGTCGAGGCGCTGATCAGGAGGTTTCCGAGCGTTGCCCCATCAACTGCCGCTGATCGTCGCGGTCGGGTCGGCGATCCTCATCGTCTACGGCCGGGTCAGCAAGCGCTGGCCGATCGCCATCACCGGCTTCGCCCTGCTCGCGCTGGCCGCGATCCTGTACCTGATGGTCGGGCCGGGCGCCGCGTAGATCCGACCCCGGCCGCCCAGGGTCACGCGGCCCTACGTGCGCTCCCCACGAGCTCGAGCGCGAGGTCCATGGCGGCGGCCGACAACTCTTCGAGCCGTGGCCTCGAGACCCAGCGATCCGAAGCATCGCGGCGGCAGGCGCGAGGTTCCCGAGATAGACCGCCAACAGGGCGAGCAGCGATCGCAGCTGATCCTGCACCGGCGCGCCCGGCTCGATGACCGGCGCGCAGAGCATCACGATGTGCTGACACCTGTTCGAACCGTCATCACAGCGTCACATGCGCCGGTCACCGTGCCCCACCCTAGAGCCCTCGTGAAGGTGGACGCCCGATGCCAAGACTCGCCCCGTCGCTACCGCGCCCGATCGCCCTCCTCGGCGGGATCGTGGTCCTCGCCGTCGCAGCGGCCTGTTCGTCGCCTGCCGCCGCCTCGCCGACACCGACCGAGATGATGGCGGAAAGCCCGACGCCCACGGCCATGATGGAAGCCAGCCCCAGCTCGAGCGTGATGATGGAAGCGAGCCCGAGCCCGAGTGGCATGATGGAAACGAGCCCGTCACCGTCCGCCCCGTGACCTACGCCGCCCTCGTCACGGCCGGGTGACCGGCCATGGTTGCGCTGCTCGTCTTTGCCTTCCTCGCCGGGACGCTGACGATCATCTCGCCCTGCACCCTGCCCGTGGTGCCGTTACTGGTCGGCGCGGCGAGCACCGATGGTCGCCATCGCGTGGCCTGGCTCCTCGCGGGGTTCGGCGGCGCCTTCCTGCTCGCGACCGTCGTGCTGGCCTCAGTGTTGGCTGCCCTGGGCGTCACCACGGACGCGCTCCGGACGGTCGCCGCCCTCGGGTTGGGCCTGGCTGGGGCAACGCTCGTCGTGCCCTGGCTGGCAGCCCGGTGGGAAGCCAGCTCGTTCGGGCTGGCTCGGCTGGGTGGCCGTCTTGCTGCGGGCGGCCGGCCGCCAGGTCGGCGAACCGCGCTCGTCATGGGCGCGGCCATCGGGCTGCTCTGGGCACCCTGCGTCGGCCCGCTGATGGCGGCGGTCATCGCGGCCGCCGTGACGGGTGGGCCGTCACCGCAGACCATCGCCGTGGCGAGCGCTTACGTGGTCGGGGCGGCCATCCCGCTCGGGCTCCTCGCCTGGGGCGGTCAGCGCGCCATGTCGGCGATGGGCACGCCGCGTCGGCGGGCCACCTTGCAGCGCACGTTCGGCGTGCTCATGGTCCTGAGTGCCGTCCTCATCATCACCGGGCTCGACCTACCCCTGGAGACGGCGGCATCCACCTTCGGGCTGCCGAATCTGGCTGGCGTGTCGGCGGCCGCTGACATGACGGTGAACCCCACGCCCGGCTCCGTGGCCCTCGAGGACCTCGGCCCGGCCCCCGAGTTGACCGGCATCACGGCCTGGATCAACTCCGAGTCCGCTGACCCTGGCATCGCTGCGGGGCAAGGTCGTGCTGGTCCACTTCTGGACGTTCGACTGCATCAACTGCCTGCACGTCCAGCCCTACGTCAAAGCCTGGTACGCGCGATACGCGAGCGCCGGTCTGGTGGTCATCGGGGTGCACACGCCCGAACTCTCCTTCGAGCGCGACCTGGCCAACGTGCGTCAGGCGGTGATCCAGGACGGCGTGACGTTCCCCGTCGCCTTCGACCCGGCCTACGCCACGTGGAACGCCTACGACAACGAGTATTGGCCGGCCTTCTACTTCGTGGATCGCAACGGACACATCCGCTACGAGCACTTTGGCGAGGGCGACTACGCGGCGTCCGAGCAGGTCATCCGCGAGCTCCTGGCCCAGCCCGTCAGCTGATCGAGGCCTGGCGGGCGCCACGGCACATGTCGGAGACGGAGCCGCGCGGTATCACGCCTGCGCCTCCGCGACCAAGCTGGCCTCCTCGGCGAGGGTAGGTGTCGACCTCGGTCGGGCCGAGACTTGACGTGGAGGTCAGTCTCTGACTAAGGTCAGAGAAATGACGGATCCGGACATCCAGGCCGTTCGCCGGTTCAATCGGGAGGTTGCCGAGCGGATCGGCGCGGTCACCGATCGGTTCCTGGGACGGGCCCGACCGATGGGCGAGGCGCGGATCATCTGGGAGATCGGTCCCGACGGCACGGACGTGCGAGCCTTGCGAACCCGGCTTGGGCTCGACTCCGGCTACACGAGTCGCGTGTTGCGCTCCCTGGAGCGGCAAGCCCTTGTCACGGTCGGCCCGAGCCCGGGCGATCGACGGGTCCGCCGCGTCGAGCTTACCGGGGCCGGGCTCGCGGAACGGGTCGAACTCGATCGACGATCGGACGCGGTCGCGGCTGGGATCCTCGAGCCTCTCAGCGCCGGCCAACGTGCACGGCTGACCACCGCGATGGCGGAGGTCGCGCGTCTCCTGCAGGCATCCGCGGTGCGCTTCGACATCGAGGACCCGCGCTCGGCTGACGCGAGGTGGTGCCTGGAGCAGTACTTCTCCGAGCTGGACGCCCGCTTCGAGGCAGGCTTCGACCCCGCCCTCAGCATCTCTGCGGACGCGCGGGAGTTGACCCCTCCCGCCGGCGTCTTCATCGTCGCGCGCGTGCGCGACCACCCGGTCGGTTGCGGGGCGCTCAAGTTCCATCCCGGCGCGCCTGCGGAGCTGAAACGGATGTGGGTCGCGCGGGACGCTCGAGGGATCGGGCTCGGACGTCGGTTGCTGCATGAGCTGGAGCGACTGGCCCGGGAGGCTGGCGTCGAGGTCCTGCGACTCGAGACCAACCGCGCCTTGAGCGAAGCGATCGCCCTCTACCGCAGTGAGGGGTTCCGCGAGGTCGCGGCGTTCAACGAGGAACCGTTCGCCCACCACTGGTTCGAGAAGCGCCTGTCATCCTGACGTGCGGTCGGCCGCGCCGGCCGTCGCTGTGGATGAGGACCCAGTCCGGCTGTAGGAGGCGGCGCTTCCCTTACCTGGCGGGACGCAGCATACGAACCAGCGCCGGGCACGCGCCCACCTCGACGCGGCCGGTGACCTCGAACCCATGCCGCCCGTAGAAAGGCACGGTTCGCGGGTTAGGGGTCTCGAGGTAGGCCGGCAGGTGGTCCGCGTCGACGACGGTGAGGCAGGCTGTGAGCAAGCGCGCACCAAGACCGAGCCCCTGCCGCGCGCTGTCGACACCCAGGAGCGCGAGGTACCAATGAGGCTCGCTCGGATGCGCGTCGGCGAGTAGCTCGAGAACCGCAACCGTGTCGCGGTATCGCGCCGGCGCGACCGTGTGCTCCACCTCGCTGGCCACGGCGGCACCATCCGACTCGGCGCCCGGCGGCAGCCAGAGCGCGACGGCTCCGTAGTCATCCATCGCCCACCCCGTCCCTGCTGCGACGGCGCGGCCGGCGAATGCCTCGACGAAGCGCGGAAAGTGGTCCAGGTAAGCCCACGGCTCCGGGTAGAGCCAACGCTCGACCGGGTCATTGATGAAAGCGGTCACAAGCGTCGCCAGTGCCCGTGGCCATTCGTCCGCCGAGAGGGCGACCACGTGGCTATCGCTCATGACCCAACTCTAAGCGACCGTGCTCCCTGGCGGATGACAGCGGGTGTGCCCCCAAAGGGGGCTGGCACCCCCACCAGCCAACGGACCCCGACTTGGACTGGTACGTTGCATAGGAGCGGTGGCTACACCGATCGCACAACGGACGAGTGGATATGTGCCTCGACATCGTTGCGGAGGTTGAAGCCCTCGACTTTACGGGCCTGAAGGACCTGACGGATGGGTGGCCGGCGTCGGAGTCCCACTTCACCGCGCAGGGCAAGGGCCTGCTTGGCCGACACCCGCCGCGACTGTGGCTGCACGGTTGCGGCCTGCTGTCGGATGACGCCGATTGGAATGCGCCGACGTGGGCAATGACCCGGGCTGGGACGGCCGCCCTCATCGACGCCTGTCAGCTGCTATTCGACCGGGTGACCGGTGATATCCACGTGCAGGCCACATGGGGCGGGGAGCGGCCCGCGGTGGAAGTCGACGTTAGCCGGCCGGCCTTTCTCAACCTGGTACGCCATGGCGCCCTGCGCACCAAGACCGGGTATCGCGTCCGTACGTGACGGGCGTCGTCGCGGACCCATGGGCAGCCCTTGGCTGCTAGGTGGCATAGGCTCAACCCGGCAGGGCCGCTTCAGCGCTCCACGCGGTACGAGGCCAGCCGAATCTCCATGAAGAACCGCGGGCCCAGCAGCTCGCCCTCGCGCTCGATGACCTCCAGCAGCTCGGTGACCCGGACCAAGTCCTGATCGTGCAGGTCATGGAGCCACAGGCAGGGCAGGCGGCTCCCCAGCTGGCGGCACTTGGCCGCGAACGCGTTGTCGCCCGTGACGAGGACTTCCGGGTCGTCTTGGGTGCTCAGGTACTGCCGGATGGTTGGGTCCTTGGCGCCAGCCCCGAACACCTCAACCGACGATCGCACCCCGTGACGCGCCCCCAGCACGTCCCGGACCGAGAGCACGTCCTCGTCAACGAGGAAGCGCATCGGGCGCCGGCCTACGCCGAGCGCACCACCGCCCGCCTGTCGTGCTCAAAGGCCAGCGCCTCGCGCACGTCGTCGGCCGCCAGGTGGGGGTAGGCGGCGAGGATGCGGCGCTCGTCCCAGCCGGCGGCCGCCAGGGCCGCGATCTTGGCGGTGGGCACACGGGTGCCCACGATGACGTACTCGCTGCCCTGCACGTTGCGCACCTTGGCCACCTGGCCCGTCTTCCGCTGCAGGATTTCGGAGATCGTCTCCTGCAGGTTGGTCTTCAGGTCGCGGAGCTTCAGGTTGAACGTCTCCACCGTCTGGCCGACTTCGTTCTTGTGGGCCGATAGAGGCCCGCCAAACGCCGGGTCGAGGTAGACCGGCCGGCGGCCGTCCTGGGTCGCGTAGAAGCTGAGCGTCACGAAGGGGTCGTTGAACCCGCGATGCTCAAGCGTGTCGATGAGCTGCTTGATGTCGGTCGGCCGGGCGTGGAGGCGGCGCAGTTCGGCGGCCACCTTGAGGCGCATGAGGTCCAGGAATGAGTAGAGGCGCGGCCCGCCGTCGATGCCAGCGATCGATGGGTACACGATCCCGAGGCCGGTCCAGTACCGCAGCTGCCACGTCGACAGCTTCGTGATCCGGTGCACGAGGTCCTCGCTGAACGCCTCGACCATGGCGGCGATCCTACCCCCCGCTCTGCGTCAGCTTCGATGGCAAGCCGCCCGAGTCTACTCCGCGCGCGAATTGCCGCCGTCCGAACTCCTCGTCGACGCGGCAGTCGATGGAGTCGCCTTCGCTTAGCCTCACTAGCTGCGAATCGACTCAGGGCCCACCTCGCTGCAATGTGGTCTACATGACGCCACGGACGAGATTTGCGAGATCGAGCGCCAGGAGCACGAGGACGACCGTTCGATCGGCCGACCGCGTGTACGGGCGTGGCTGGGTATCCGACCTCAGGTCTGAGGGGCTACGCCGGCGAAGCCCGGATAGCAGACCGAGGAATTCCGGGTCAGACGTGACGAACTCATCGGGCCGAGCCTGGGCGAGGATCATCGCGAGACTGAACTCGTCGGCTGCGGGCGGGAGCTTCATGAAACGAACGCCCTGCGGAACATGCATCGACGGTCGGCCTTTCACATCGACGAGGAGGGTTGGACCCCTGCGGTGGATGCCCTCCAGGTCTGACCAGGCGACGAACCCGTGATGGCCCGCGTAGTCGACCCACTCGAACCCCAGGTCGACGAATCGAAGGGTGCTCAGCGGCACGAAACACCAGCGGAACCAGCTCTCGGGTCCGAACCACTTCGCGCCTAGGAACACGATCGCCGGCGCTGACGCCAGCAGCCCGACGATGGTCGTCGCGACGGGTCCGGTCGGATTGAACGTCGCCTCGACCTCAAGCGCCCATGGGATGAGGCCGACGACCAGCGCTAGCCCGGCGAGCGAGTATTGGGGTCGCGTCGAGACGTACACGCGCTGCTACTTGGACTGCCTCCACGAGCGGGTCGTGGTCGACGACCGCCACGTCGCTGAGATCACCTGGACGCCGCCGGCCCGCCCCTTCTTCGAGAAAAGACAGCGGGTGTGCCCCCAAGGGGATTCGAACCCCTGATCTCCACCTTGAAAGGGTGGCGTCCTAGGCCTCTAGACGATGGGGGCGCCGTCGGCCGAGTGTACGCGGCGAGCGTGCCGGCCGCCCGGTCGGGCCTCAGCTCGTGGTCTTCCAGATCAGCGCCAGGACGACGGCGCCGCCGAGCGAAGCCGGCCGCCGCGATGGCGCACAGACCGCCGAACAGCGCCGCGAAGAACGCCGTCCGGCCGTCCTCCCCATCGCCCGCGTGGATGAGGGTCAGGCAACCCCAGGCCGCCAGGGTCAGGAAGACCAGGCCAAGGAGCACGAAGCCGGTCGTGAGCAGTGGGAGCTGGGTGTCGGACTGGTCGATGCGCACGGCATAGCCGATCACGACGATGGCGATGGCGAAGGCGATGAGGACGGCGATGCGGCCTGGCGTGATCTGCGCGGTCAGGCGAGCCGCCAGCGACGGCTTCGAGGGATCCGGGATCCGGCGTGGCGTGCTCATGCAGCGGCCCGGCGGTTGCCGACGATGCGGTGGTAGACGGCGACGCGATAGTCCAGGCGGGGCCGGTCCATGCGGGCGGCGATCGCCGCACCGGTCGCCGGGAAGGCGCGATGAAGGAGGTCGGCCGCCGACGGCAGGTCGGGGAAGGTCCACCGGCAATGCAGGGTCCGCACCTTGAAGCCGGCGCCAAGGACCGGTCCATCGCGCTGGCTCCACGCCTGGAGACGCGCGTCACGTGCCGGGTCGGCGTAGAGGGGCGACACCTCATCCCGCCCGTAATCCTGGACCACGAGGAGCCGTGCCCCCGGCGCCAGCAGCTGCTCGACGGGCACGAGCGGAGCCACCGGGTCGGAGCCGCCGCCATCGAAGCCGTCCCACCACGCCACGGCGACGTCGAACGGCTCGTCCGATGGGGCCGGGCCGGTGAGGTCGGGCCAGGTCACGACCCGGGCCCCCAGGACATCGAGCTGCCGCGCGCGGAAGCTGCCGGGGCGGGCGCCAAGCAGCAACGTGCGCCGCCCCGCCATGGAGCCGAGCGTCGCCAGGGTGCGCGGGATCTTGTCCTCGACGTCGACGCAGGCGAGCAGGCGAGCCTGGAGGCGCCCGTCGGTGAGGTGGAAGGGGGCGTCCACGTGAGCGGGAAGTATAGGGGGGCCATCCGCAAGCTCGCGACGAGGGGTGCGGACACCGCGACCCACCCGGACGAAGGTCCTATCGACGGTGCCGTGACGGCTCCATAGGCTGCAGCAACCGGTAACAACACGCAAACGACGGAGCAAGCAGGGATGAAGCCGCCGGGCGGCCCGGACGCGTTCGACGATTGGATCGGCATCGACGAGGCTGCCGCGTACCTGGCCATCCCCGTGCGCACCCTGTACCTGCACGCCCAGCAGGGTCGCCTGCCGGCCACCAAGGTGGGCCGGACCTGGCGGTTCAAGCGCTCCCGCCTTGACGAGCGCCTGGGCCGTGCGGAGCCCGACCTCAAGGGCGGGACCGACACCCGCCAGCTGGAGCGCCTCGTGGCGGAACAGGGTGGCCTGCTGAGCGAGCTCGCCGGTTTGGCCGACCTGTCGGTCCGCCTGTCGGCCCTGGGCGAAGCAGACGAGATCATGGCCTTCGTCAGCCAGCGCCTGTTCGACATCTTCGCCGTCGATCAGGCCGGCTTCCTGCGGCTCGAGCAGGGGCCCGACGGTCTGGAGCTAACGAGGCCCGTGGGGGCCGGCTCGCTGGCCGTGCCGCCCGACGTCCGTATCCCGATCGATGCCTCGGCGATCCTGCGCCACGTCGTCACGGAGCGGATGCCGGTCGTGCTGGATGACGTGCCGGCCCAGGTGACGGTCGTGAAGGACCTCATCGCCCAGCTGGGAGTCCGGTCCGGCGTCGTCGCGCCGGTCATGGACGCCGACACGGTGTGGGGGCTGCTGGTCGTGGTCACGACGACGCCCCGACGCTTCTCTGCGCTGGAGGTGGAACGGATCATGGCCGTCGCCGCCCAGTCGGGCACGGCCATCACGAATGCGCGCCTGATCGCGGAGGCGCGTCGCTGGGCCAAGCAGCTCGAGGGCATCGAAGCCCTGTCGCGACAGCTCAACCGCTCCCGTGAGGTGACGGGGGTCGGCGAGGCCGTGGCGCGGGAGCTGGAGGGACTGATGCCGTACGACGGCCTCCGCTTCTATGTGCTCGAGGCGGACGGCCTCACCCTGGAGGCGGTCACGCTCAAGACCAGCGTGCCGGAATACGCCGACGAGACGCCGGACAACACGCGGCTGGTGCTGGGCGAGGGCCTGGGCGGCCGTATCGCGCAGGCGGGCGAGGCAGAGATCATCGGCAACGTCTGGGCCGACCCGCGGACCGTCGACATCCCCGGTACCCCCGATCGCGACGAGTCGATGATCGTCGTGCCACTCCGGTTCGAGCAGGAGGTCCAGGGCGTGCTGGAGATCTCCCGCCTTGGCTTCGATGCGTTCGAACCGCCCGAGCTGCGCCTGGCCCAGATCCTGGGGGCCCAGGCCGCGGTCGCCATCGTCAACGCTCGCCAGGTGGAGGAGCTCCAGCGTCGGGGCGATCGGCTGGAACGCCAGCTGGCCAACCAGCACCAGCTGCTGGCCATCACCGAGCGGCTGCTGAAGACTCGCGACCACGACGAGACCCTGGCCGCCATAGCCGACACCCTGGCCGAAGTCGTGCCCCACGACACCCTCACGATCTACCTCATCGACCGGGCGGCGGGCGAGCTCGTGCCGGTGCTGGCCCGCGACCAGTACGCCGACCTTGTCCTCCAGGCGCGTCTGGCCCTTGGCCAGGGGATCACCGGGTCCGTCGTCATGAGCGGCGAGGCCGAGCTGATCAACGACCCCAACCACGACCCGCGCGTACGGCATGTGCCCGGCACCCCGCAGGACGAGGAGGAGGCCATCATCGTGGCCCCGCTCCACAGCCCGGCCGGCGCCATCGGGTCGCTCAACCTGTATCGGATCCGCGGCACGTTCGAGCCCGAGGAACTCGAGCTGGTGAAGCTCTTCGCCAACCATGCCGCGATCGCCCTGGAGAACGCCCAGGTCCATCAGCGTCTGGTCACGGCGGCCCAGACCGACCCGCTGACGGGGCTCGGCCACCACGGCGCCTTCCAGGAGATGCTCGCCACCGCCTTCGCCCAGGACGCGTCGCTCAGCGTCCTGATGATCGACCTGGACGACTTCAAGGCCTACAACGACCGGTACGGGCACCAGGCCGGCGACCGCCTCCTGCGCCGCATCGCGGACGCATTGCGCAGCAGCGTGCGGACGAGCGACAGCGTGTTCCGCTACGGCGGCGACGAGTTCGCCGTGGTCCTGCCGGGGACCGATGCCGTCGGGGCCGAGATCGTCGCCGGGAAGGTGCTGGCCGGGCTCGCCGCCATCCCCGCCGTGCCGGGCCACCAGCGGCGCGGAACGACGCCCGTGCGCGCCAGCATCGGCGTCGCCAGCCACCCCGGCGATGCACGCGACGCCCACGACCTGGTCGCGGTGGCCGACACCGCGCTCTACGTGGCCAAGGAGCTCGGCAAGGCGCGGGTCGTCCCTGCGAGTGCCCTGCCCGCCCACCTCCAGGAGATGCGCGCCCTGCTGGACCACGTCATGAACGAACCGATGCCGCGGCTGGCCAACGGCTCGCCGGACCTCGTGACCCTCCTGCGACCGCTCCACGACCAGCTTCGCCAGGTCGCGCCGCGGCTGGCCGACTTCGACGAGCGCGTCGCGCAGGCCTTCCCGCGCCTGGGGCGGCTGCTTGGCCTGCGGCGCGACTCACAGCGGCTGCTCATGGCGGCTGCGCTCGTGGCCGACATCGGCCGCCTCGCGACCGAAGCCCCCGATGAACGCATGGGCGGCGGGCTGGCCCATCCGATCATCGCCGCACGCATCCTGGAGCCGTATCCGGCCCTGCGGGCGGTGGCCAACATCGTGCGCAACCACCACGAACGTGCCGACGGCGCGGGTTACCCGGACGGCATCGCAGCCGCCACGCTCCCGACCCCCGCGCGCACGTTCCTGGTCGTCGAGCGCTACGTCGACCTGACCGAGATCCTGCCCGAGCCCGAGCGGCTCACTCCGGCCCAGGCCATCGTCCGGCTGCGCGAGGAGGCCGGCGAGCGGCTGCCACGAGAGGAGGCCCTGGCCCTCGCCCACGCCCTGGAGGCCCAGGCTGCCGCCTGATCGTCCCCCGGCGACGGGCGTGACCTCCGGCTCTTGACGCTCGGCGCGGGTCAGCGCAGCCTGCGCGGCAGCAAGGAGTGCCATGACCACACCCAGGCCGCGCCGCGCGGAACGCAATGCCGGCGCGTTCTTGACCCCCACCGACTTCTCGATGATCCCCGTCCCGATGCGGACGCTCAGCGACGAATATCACGACGAGCCGGCCGAGCCCAAGGATTCGGAGACGGTCCCGGTGCCCCAGCCGGACGGTTCGATCGGCCGGATCGTCAAGCGGCTGGTCGGGCGGTCACACCCCTAGCCTGACCTCCGCTCAGGGGCACGTACCAAAGATCGCCGCTGACGGGCAGGCGACAAACTCCACGGCGTGGCCGTCGCTGCCGTCGATCACGGTGCGGCTGCCCAGTGGATCCTGGAGCTTGGCGACCGACTCGTAACCGATGCCGACTCCCGTCGACGGCCCGAACTGGAAGTAGAAGTTGCTCACGACGATCGTGACCGTGGTCGGGGTCTCGACGACACTCGTGACGCGGACCCACGCCCCCGGCCCACTGCCCGTTTCGACCCCGACGGTGTGCTCGTCGATGACCCGGTAGTCGTAGATGTAGGTGTGTGAATCGAGCAGGCGGTAGCTCGTGAACAGCACCGCGATGACGATCGCCAGCACGATCCAGCGTCGCCGGACCTTGGGCAGCTTCATCGGACGGCGGTCCTACGGCGCCGGTGTGGGAGCCCGGAGCGGGACGCAGGGGTTGGGACTGACGGGCGCCGGCACCTTGTCCGCCACGGCGGCGCAGATGGCGTCGATCTTGGCCGACATGGCCCGGACGGTCGCCTGCAGGTCGGTGATGTCGCTGGCCATCGGGCCGACGGCGAAGTCCGCCTGTTCACCGCTCTGATCGGACGGGACGCGCTGGGCCGTCAGGTCAGGCACCCCGTTGACCTGCGCGAAGAGGATCACCAGACCGGCGAGGAGTGTGCCCTGCAGAAGCGCGAGCCCGCTGAGCTTGGTTTCCAGGTCCTGCAGCGTCGTTGGTCGCCGCGTCGGTGGTGTCGGCGTCGGTTCCATGGTCCAACCTCCCGGGGCCAACGTGGCCGCAGCACCGCGTGGGCGCAAGAGCCGAAGGACTCCTCCGCTGACCTGGGAGGTCAGGGGGTTCTGACCTCCCAGGTTCGTGATGGACGAGTCGGCACAGAATCGCGCCTCGGACGACCGCCCATGAGGCTGGCAAGACTGGCGGTCGTGCTCATGCCGCGCTCAGCGGCCGAGTTCCGGGAGCGTCAAGGCGGCGGATCGAGGCGGTTGCGGCCCCGTCGCGCCATGTCCCTGTCCGTTACTGACCCCCCAGGTCAGCTGGCCCCGCAGTGGGCCCGAACCACGGCAACAACCTCTGGGGCGCCAGGCAGAACCCCAGGCCGCGCTAGCGCCCTCTGGCGATGAGCCCCGCGCGCGGCCCTAGCGTCAGGTGCGCGGCGCCTGCGCCCGTGACGTCGACCGAACCCTCCCAACGGTCGGGCCAGGATGGCCACCGGACCACCTCGAGACCCCGGTCGCCAAGCTCGGGCAGGGTCAGATCCAGGGCCACTCCCTCATCGCCGGCATTGACGCCCACGACCCACATCTCGGCCGCGGCCGGGTCGTCGCGCACGTATGCCATGCACCCGCCGGCCGATCCGGCCACCCGGAAGGTGCCGCGGTCGCGGAGGGTGGCGCTCGAGTGCCGCTGCGCGATGGCCCCGGCGATGAAGCCGCGCAGGTCCAGGTCCCACGCGGCCCGGTCGGGCGGGAACGCGGCGCGGTTCGCCGGGTCCGCCCCGCCCTCCATGCCGATCTCGTCCCCGTAGTAGATGGACGGCGCCCCGGCCAGGGTCATCTGGATGAGCGTCGCCAGCCGGAGGCTGTCGCGATCACCGCCGCAGACGGTCACGAAGCGTGGCGTGTCGTGGCTGCCCAGCAGGTTGAACTGGACGGCGGTGACCGCGGGGTCGTACAGCCTCAGCAGGCGCTCGAGCTCGGCGGCGAACGCCGCGCCGTCCATCGGGCGCACATGAGCCGCGTACTCGGTCTGGGACCCGGCGACGCCCATGTCGAGATGGCTGCCGGCACAGAAGCCCAGCAGCGCCTCGGTCAGGGGGTAGTCCATGACCGCGTCGAACTCGTCACCGCCGAGCCGCTCCGGCCGGGGCTGCCAGATCTCGGCGACGATGTAGGCGTCTCGCTTGACGGCCTTCACCCGCTGGCGGAACGTCTGCCAGAAGCCCGGCTCATGGATCTCCTCGGGCACGTCCAGACGCCAGCCGTCGGCACCAGCTCGCAACCAGTGCTCGGCTACCGACATGAGGTACTCGCGCACGACCGGCTCGGCGTGGTTGAGCTTGGGCAGGGCCGGCAACCCCCACCACGCCTCGTACCCCAGGCGGCCGATGTCCCCGCCGTTGGCCGCGTCCGACCCAGGGTCCGGATACGCGTCCAGCTGCCCCCCGGACTCGAGCCGGCCCCGGTCGACGTTGTACCAGTCCAGGTACGGCGACGCCGCGCCTGTCTCCAGGATGTGGTGGAACGGCAGGAAGCCCCGCCCGGTGTGGTTGAAGACGCCATCCAGGATCACGTGCATACCGCGCCCATGCGCCGCTTCGATCAGCTCCCGCCACGCCGGCTCGCCGCCGAGCAGCGGGTCGACGGCCAGGTAGTCGTCGGTGTGGTAGCGGTGGTTCGACGCGGACGTGAAGATCGGGTTGAGGTAGAGGGCGGTGATGCCGAGCCCCGCCAGGTCGTCGAGTCGGTCGGTCAAGCCGGGCAGGTCGCCGCCCTTGATGCCCTCCGTCGTCGGCGGGGCGTCCCACGCCTGGAGCGGCCCGGGGGCGGGCACGCGCCCGCTGCGGGCGAATCGGTCGGGGAAGACCTGGTAGAAGACGGCGTCGCGGACCCATGCAGGAGTCTCGATGCTCACCGCACCTATGGTGGCAGAATCGTCGGCCATGCTGGTCACCCTCCGTGCGATGCCGAACGGCGTGCGCGTCTTCCTGGTCTATGCCCTGATCGTGCTGTCGATCCTGGGCCTGACCCTGCCGCTGATCGTGGCCGAGGCGTCCAGCGACGTGCCGATCTCGCCGCTTGGCCTCGTCTGGATGGCCCTGCTGGCGTACCTCATCTTCACCATCACGCTGGTGCTCCAGCGCAAGCAGGCAGGCTGGGGGCTGTCGCTCGGCCTGGTGACCCTCGTCGTGCCGCTCGTGCCGCTGCTGCTCCTCACCGCCGGCGTGCCCGGCGGCGTCTTCGCCATCGCCCTGGGCCTGGTGCTGCTGCGCGGCCTGTTGCGGCCGGAGGCGCGCCTGTGGTTCAACGAGGCCTGACGACCGCGAGGCCGACGCGAACGGCCGCGTACGAGTACCCTGTGCGCCGGCGTGGCCGAGCCACCGCCCTGACGATCTCACTGAGCGAGGGGTTCACTACCCGTGCCTGATCGACCGCGCCGCCCCGCCGCAGGAGCGAGCGACGCCGCATCCTCGGGATCCGGTTCGACCGTCCGCGACCGTCGGACGGCGCGGCGCGGAGGCCGGGAGATCCGGCGGGACGACCGGTCGCTGCTCGATCGCTACGGCGGCATCATGCTCGCGCTCTTCGCTGTGGCGGGCATCGTCATCGTCGGCTTCCTGGTCCTGTCCAACGCCTCGGGCAAGGCTTACGCCTGCGACAGCCTGCTGACGCCGGGCCCCAGCGCGCCGGTCCCGACCTTGACCCCGTCGCCCTCGCCGACCCCCACGCCGAGTCCGACCCCCTCCGTGACCCCCTCACCGACGCCGTCGCCCACCCCCTCGGCCACGCCCACGCCCAGCGTGACCCCGAGCCCCAGCCCGTCACCGACCCCGTCGCCCAGCCCGAGCGCGTCACCATCGGCCTCGCCCAGCGCCTCCACGTCGGCAGGGCCGACACCCTCGATCACCCCGATCCCCCAACCCACCCAGCTCGTGGGCTTCCCCGTGGCCGACCTGGGGCGGACGCACATCCTGGACACCAGCACCAAGATCGATTACGCGTACTGCCCGCCCGGATCGGGCTCCCACTACAACGTGACGAATGTCGGCCCCATCAAGCGAGCCTTCTACGGCGCGGACACGGAGCAGAACCCGGGTGGTTGGGTGCACGATCTCGAGCATGGCTACATCGTGATCGCCTACAGCTGCGCACCGCTGCCGGGCCCGACGCCGGTCGCCACGCCGACGCCGGCGCAGGGATGCCCAAGCGCGGCCGAGATGGCGGCCATGCAGCAGGCCTTCAATACGGCACCACAGGCCGACTCGGCCAAGGCCTGCGGCGACGCCAACAAGCTGCTCGTGGTGCGTTTCGACAGCATGACCACACGGTTCGCCTACCTCGCCTGGGACCGCGTCGAGCTGACCAACACCTTCAAGGTGCAGGACGCCATCACGTTCATGGAGCAGTGGCAGGACCAGGCCAACCCCGAGCCGAGCATCTGCGTCTGACCGATGCGCACCATGCGCGCCCTCGTCAAGGAACGAAGCGCCCCCGGGGCGGCCATCCGCGAGGTGCCGATCCCCGAGCCGGGGCCGGGTGAAGTACTCGTCCAGGTCCAGGCGGCGAGCGTCTGCGGGACCGATGTGCACATCGAGCGATGGGACGCGTGGGCCCAGGCCAACGTCCAGCCGCCCATGATCTTCGGCCACGAGATGGCCGGCGTCGTGGTGGCGCGGGGCGAGGGCGCGACCCGTGTGCCGATGGGCGCGCTCGTGGCCGCGGAGACACACCTCGTCGACTGGACGTGCTACCAGTGCCGCACGGGCCGGGCCAACGTGTGCCAGCACCTGCGGATCCTTGGTGTGGGGGCGCCCGGCGTGTTCGCCGAGTACGCCGTGATCCCCGAGACGAACGCCTGGGTTTCGGAAGGCCTCGCGCCGGAGGTGGCGGCCCTCCAGGAGCCGATGGGCAACGCGGTCCATGCCCTGTTCGTGGAGGAGATCGCCGGCCAGTCGGTGGCCATCCTGGGCTGTGGCCCGATCGGCCTGATGGCCATCGCCATCGCCCGGATGGCCGGTGCGCGGCACATCTTCGCCACCGACCTCAATCCCGAACGACTGGCCGTGGCCGGCCGGATGGGCGCCCACGAGGCGATCGACGCCCACGAGGACGTGGCGGCGCGGCTGCGCGCGGCGACCGACGGCGATGGCGTGGACGTCGTGCTGGAGATGTCCGGCGCCGAGGCCGCCCTGCACGCCGGCCTGAAGGCGCTCACGAACGGGGGCCGCATCTCGCTCCTGGGGACGCATGCCCGCCCGGCCACGATCGACGTCTCGGCCGAGATGATCTTCAACGGCATCCGCGTCTACGGCATCACCGGACGGCGGATGTGGGAGACGTGGTATCGCACGACAGCGCTCCTCGAGGAGGGCCTGGACCTCTCCCCGATCATCACCCACCGCCTGCCGCTGGACCAGTACGCAGATGCGTTCGCGCTCGTCGCCGCCGGCCACGCCGGCAAGGTCGTGCTGCTGCCCCAGGTGACCGGGTAGCGCCCCGGCGCACGCGGTAGCCTAGGCGCGACGATGGTCACCCGACCCGATCCCCTGGCCTACCTCGACGAGGCGCTGGCCGATCTGCGCGCCAAGTCCCTGTACCGCCCGCTGCGGGTCCTCGATGGGCGGCAGACGCCGCACGCGGTCATGGACGGCCGGCCGGTCATCAGCCTCTCCTCCAACAACTACCTTGGCCTGGCCACCCATCCCCACCTCGTGGAGGCGGCGCTGGCCGCCGTGCGTGACCTGGGGGTCGGCAGCGGCGCGGTCCGGACGATCGCCGGCACGATGGAGCTGCACCAGGAGCTGGAGCGGCGGCTGGCCGCCTTCAAGCACACGGAGGCGGTGCTCACCTTCCAGTCGGGCTTCACCGCCAACAGCGGCGTCATCCCGACCATCACCGGCGAACGCGACCTGATCGTCAGCGACGAACTGAACCATGCCTCGATCATCGACGGAGTGCGCCTCTCCAAGGCCGCCCGCGCCGTCTACCCGCACAAGGACGTGGACGGCCTCGAGGGCGTGCTGCGCGACGCGCGCGCCAAGGGCGGCCCCGGTGGCGCCTACGAGCACATCCTGGTCATCACCGACGGCGTCTTCAGCATGGACGGCGACATCGCCCCGCTGCCCGGCATCTGCGATGTCTGTGAGCGCTACGGCGCGGTCGTGATGATCGACGACGCCCACGCGTCGGGTGTGCTGGGCCGCAACGGCCGTGGCACGGTCGACCACTTCGGCCTGCACGGCCGGGTGGACATCCAGGTGGGCACGCTGTCCAAGGCGGTCGGTGTCCTCGGCGGCTACGTGGCGGGCACGCAGGCCCTGCGCGATTACCTCATCCAGCGGTCGCGGCCGATCCTCTTCTCCACCTCCCACCCGCCTGCCGTGGTGGCGGCCTGCCTGGCCGCCCTCGACGTCCTGGAGGGCGAGCCGGAGCGCATCGAACGGCTGTGGGACAACACGCGCTTCTTCAAGGCCGGCCTGACGGGCCTGGGCTTCGACACCGGCATCAGCGAGACGCCGATCACGCCGGTCATCGTGGGCGACTCCGAGCGCGCCGGCCGCCTCAGCGCACGGCTGCTGGAGCTCGGCGTCTTCGCCCAGGCCGTCGTCTACCCGACGGTCGCCATCGACCGCGCCCGGATCCGCACCATCGTCTCCTCCGAGCACACCCGCGACGACCTCCAGGCCTGCCTGGACGCCTTCGCCACCGCGGGCCGGGAGCTGGGGCTCATCGGGAGCTGATGTGCGTCGCCTGACGACCAGCCTGATCGGGCTGGCGGTCAGCGCCGTGCTGATCGGGGTCGTGCTGCTGGAGGTCAACCCGGGCGCCGCGGCGGCGACCCTGGGGCGTGCCCAGCCGCTCATCCTGATCCTGGTCCTGCCGCTGCTGGCGACTCGACCAGGCGGCGCGGACCGTCCGCTGGCACCTCCTGCTCGCCCACGAGCCCCGACCCGGCTACCGCGAGACGTTCCGGTACCTCGTGGTGGGCTACCTCGTCAACATCGTCCTGCCGGGGCGGCTCGGCGAGTTCGTGCGGGCTCACCTGGCCGGCACGCGGGCGCACGTGGGCCAGCTGCGCGCCCTCGGGTCGATCGCCCTGGAGCGGGGCCTTGACCTGGTCAGCGCCGCTACCCTGGGCGCTCTCGCCGCGGCCAGCCTGGGGCTGGGCAACGGCATCACCGGCGCCTTCACCGTCGTGGCGGCCCTGGGCTGGATCGTGCTGCTGACCGTCACGCTGGTGCCGCACGACCTGGCGCGGCGGCTCCTGGATGGCGTCGTCGAGCGCTTCAGCCGCGGCCCGGCCCGCCTCGTGCTGCCCCACCTCGGCTCGTTCGGCCACGCCCTGATCGATGCCGCCGCACCGCGCCTGGTGGTCGCGGCGCTCGGCCTGACGCTCATCAGCTGGGCCACGGGCACCGCCGTCTTCGCGCTCGTGGCGACATCACTGGGGCTCTCGGTCCCCCCGCTCGTGCTGCTGGCGATGGTGACCGCGGCGAACCTTGGGGCGGCCATCCCGTCCGCCCCGGCCGGCATCGGGCCCTTCGAGTTCGCCGTCGTGTACGTGGGCACGGCCGCCGGCCTGGATGGCTCGCAGGCTCTTGCGCTGGGCATCCTGGCCCACCTCGTGGGGACCGTACCGATCGCCGCTGCCGGCGCGCTCAGCCTGCCCTCGGTCGACTGGCGGCTCGACCAGCTCCGAGGCCTGGCCGCCCTGCGCCGCGGCGAGGCCGGGGTGACCGCGGAGGGCGACGAGGCGGCCCGGCCGCCGGCCTAGCCAGGCGGCGGGCCCTGCCCATCGCCCTATCGCCTGCCCCATCCCCTTTTGCATCTGGCGGCGACAACGACGGAGCGGGACGCCCAATACCCGTCCAGAGGCCCCTTCCACCGTCGTTCCTTGCATGCCGCGACGATAACGACGGTCGAAACGAGGTTCCTCGGTCGCTGTGACCGCTGGATGCAAAAAGGCCCGGCGGGACGGGCTTGGCGGTGCCAGGCGCCCTTTGGCGATCGGGACGGGGCCCGCCCGGGCCGTCCGGGGCGAGAACCGTACGCCGGCGGTACCCAGTCGGCCGCTAGCCGCTGCCCGGTGGTGGGGTCAGCGGCACGAAACGCCGGTCACGGCGCCAGCCCAGGCGGTGCAGCGTGTAGCTGGCCACGACGCCCAGGGTGCCCATGCCGTAGCGCACGGAGCGGCGGAAGTTGACCGACGATGCCTCGGCGAAGTAGCGCGTCGGCACGGCCACCTCGGTGATGGTGAAGCCGGCCGCCACGACCTGGGCCACGAACTCCTGGTCGAAGACGAAGTCGTCGCTGTCGCGCTCCATGTCGACCGCCCGCAGGAGCCGTGCCGAGTAGGCTCGGAAGCCGGTGTGGTACTCGGAGAGGTGGAGCCCGAAGGCGCGGTTCTCGAGCCCCGTGAGGAAGCGGTTGGCGATGAACTTCCAGCGCGGCATGCCGCCGGCCAGCGGGTCGCCCAGGAGGCGCGAGCCCAGGACCATGTCGGCCGTGCCGGCGATGATCGGGGCGACCACGGCGGGGATGCGGGTGGGGTCGTACTGGTAGTCGGGGTGGACCATCACGACGATGTCGGCCCCGGCCGCGAGGGCCAGTCGGTAGCAGGTCTTCTGGTTGCCGCCGTAGCCGCGGTTCTGGCGGTGGACCTCGACCTGCAGGCCCAGGCGCTGGGCGATCTCGACGGTCTCGTCGCGTGACACGTCGTCGACGAGGATGACGTGGTCGACGATGTCCTTGGGGATGTCGTGGTAGGTGCGCTCGAGGGTCTTGGCCGCGTTGTAGGCGGGCATGACCACGACGATCATGCGCGGCTCCGCGCGAGGGACCGGGGCCCGCCCATCGTGTGCATCGTGCCGATGCTAGCGGACGGGCGGGGGCCGCGCCGCCCGAGCGCACCGGTCGCTCCTGTACGCTGTGGCCGATGACCCCGACCGAGCCCACCGCAGCGGCGCTCGACCTCCCGCTGGACGCGCACCTCCACACCGACCTGTCCCCGGACGCCGACGTGCCCCTCGACGCCTATGCGGCGCTGGCCCGGGCGAGGAATGTGGCCGAGCTGGCCATCACCGACCACCTGGACTTCGAGCCCGGGGCACCTGCCTACGGCTACACGGAGTTCGACCGACGCGAGCGCGTCGTGCGCGAGGCCGCCGAACGCTGGGAGGGCCGGCCGGCGATCCGCCTGGGCGTCGAGGTGACCTATCAGGCGCACTACGAGGGGGCGATCCGGGAGCACCTGCGCGCCCACGCGTACGACTACGTCATCGGGTCGATCCATGTGGCGCGGGAGCACCCCCTGGCGCGCGCGGCGACGGCTGCCGCGTGGACCCGGTCGCGCACGGTGGAAGAGGCGGGCGAGTGGTACTGGGCGGAGGTGCTCGGCGCGATCCGGAGCGGGCTCTTCGACACGCTCGGCCATCTCGACGTCATCAAGCGCTGGCTCGTCCCCTACTACGGACCGTTCGAGTTCGAGGCGCACGCCGACATCTACGACACCGTCCTCCACGCGCTCGTCGAGACGGGCGTGGCGCTGGAAGTCAACAGCTCGGGCCTGCGCACCGACATCCCCGGCCCCTTCCCGCATCCCGGCGAGCCCTACCCACCGGCGGACGTGGTGGCCCGCTTCAGGACCCTCGGAGGGTCGCGCGTCGTGGCCGGGTCGGACGCCCATCGCGTGGCGAGCTTCGCGGGCGCCCTGCCCGAGGCCTACGCGGTGCTTCGTGAGGCCGGCTTCGAACGCCTGACCTTCAGACGTGGCGGGGGCCCCGTCGAGATCGATCTGGCCACTCGCCCGCTGGTGGCGGAGGGGGCGCGATGAGGCTCACGGTGGTCGGACCGGGGCCCGCCTACACGCGGCGCCGCCTCAGCTCATCCTGCTACCTCGTCGAGCACGGACCGGCGGCCCTCCTGCTGGACCTGGGTCACGGCAGCTTCGCCAACCTCGCCCGACGGCGCGAGCCGGCCAGCCTCACCGCGATCCTGATCAGCCATCTGCATCCCGACCACCACATCGACCTCATCCCGCTGCGCCACTACTTGATGTACGCCCCGCATCCCGCCGGGCATGTCGCGCTCCACGCGCCTGTCGACCTGCGGCGGCGCTACGACGAGCTCAACGGCGAGGCGGGTTTCCTGGACGTCCTTGGCGCGGAGCCGGCGCTGGAGCCCGGGACGCGCGAGATCGGGCCCTTCCGCGTGACGGTCGGGCGGGTGACGCACACCGACGCGAGCTTCGGCTTCCGCGTGACCCTCGGTCGCGGCCAGGGCCATGGCAAGGGCCTGGTCTACTCCGGCGACTGCGGCCGCCCGGAGGACCTGGTCGCCCTGCTGCGGCCGGGCGACGTCCTGCTGTCCGAGGCGAGCTTCGGGAACGCCGCTCCCGTGGACGAGGTGGAGCACCTCACGTCTGCCCAGGCCGGGCAGGCGGCCAGCGATGGCGGCGCGAGCCGGCTGCTGCTGACCCATGTCCTCGACGAGAACCTGCGGGGTGCCGCGGCCGGCGCCCGCCGGACGTTCCACGGTCCTGTCGAGCTCGCGCGCCCGGGGCTCCAGGTCGAGATCGACTAGCGAACAGGAACGGACGCCGGTTCAGGGGCCGGCGTCCGTCCTGTGGCGGCGAGTTGGGCGCGATCGGGTCGCGCCCGGTTCATCGGATCAGCGGCGGCGGCGGCTCACAGGGCTGGGAGCCAGGACGAGGACGCCCGTCGTGCCAACGGCCATGAGGGCCAGCACGAGGAGCAGGGCCCCGTTGCTACCCGATCCACCGTTCGAGCCATCGGTCGAGGTGGCGGGCGGCGTCACGCCGGGGGTGCCACTCGCGGCTTCGGCCGAACCGGTCGGGGTCGGGGTGGGTGTGGGCGTGCCACTGGACGCTTCGGCCGAGCCGGTCGGCGTGGGCGTGGGCGTGGGGGTGGGGCGTAGGCGTCGGCGTAGGCGTCGGCGTCGGCGTCGGCGTCGGCGTCGGCGTCGGCGTCGGGGTCGGGGTCGGGGTCGGGGCAACGCACGCGTCGACCGTCAGGTCGATCTCCGTCGTCCAGCCCTTCGAGCCCGTCGGGTCGTCACCGGCGATGACGCTCACCGTGGCGGTGTGCGCATCCCACGCGGGGGTGGCCCACCACGACTGGTCGAAGCTGCTGCCGAACGTGAACGGCGAGTCATCGACGGCCACGCCGTCGATCCACACGCCGACGGTGTTGGTGACATTGCTGTTGTAGTTGGTCAGGTGGACGTGCAGCTGCGGCACGTCCTGGACGCACGTGAACGTGGCGGCCGGGGTATGGGCTGCGACCGTCGCCGGCACGAGCAGCGCGGCGGCAGCAAGGAGGCTCACACCGAAGGCCGCGGCCCGGCTGCGGCGAAGACTCGGGTGACCCGGCGAGGTCGATGGCGCTTGGGACATATGACGCCCTTTCGATGAGTGCTCGGGCGCCGGGATGAAGGTCGGCGCCACTGGTCCGATTGATGACCTTGATAGTGGCCTTCGGTCCTGGGGTTGTCTAGGACCTTCGACTGACCCCTCGGTGGACCGGACCCCACCAGTCTGCACCTGACCGACACCGCCCGTTGTGTCGCAGCAACGCAATCGGTCCTCCCCAGACCATGACCTTCGGCGGGCCACCGGAACGGGTACGCTCTGGCCGATGGTCCCCACCGGAGATACCGCCGCCTTGCCTTCCGCTCGACGAGCGGTCCACGACCTGCTCGAGCGCGCCTGGCTGGCAGCCGAGTCCGGCGGCGCACTGCCCGGCGTGCCCGACGCCGACCGTCCGGTCATCGAGGTCTCGCACCCGGCCGATCCCGCCCACGGCGACCTGGCCACGAACCTCGGCCTGAAGCTTGCCCGACCGATGCGGCGGGCGCCCCTGGCCATCGCTGAGGCGCTTGCCGCCGCGCTCCGCGCGGAGTCGGCCGCTGCAGGCGGCGTGCCGCTCCTCTCCGACGTGACCGCGGTCGCGCCGGGCTTCGTCAACATGCGGCTCGCCCCCGGCTGGCTGGAGGCGACCATCGACGCGGGGCTGGCGGCCGGCCCGGGGTTCGGGCGGCTCGCCCAGGCGCATCCCCGGCACATCAACGTGGAGTTCGTCTCGGCCAACCCCACGGGCCCGCTGCACATCGGCAACGCGCGCGGGGCGTTCGTGGGCGACCTCCTCTGCCGCGTGCTCGAGGGGGCCGGCCACCAGGTCACGCGCGAGTACTACTTCAACGACTTCGGGGCACAGGTCCGCCACCTTGGCGCGTCGGTGCTGGCGCTCCGTGAGGGCCGCCTCGTGCCGGAGGACGGCTACCGCGGCGACTACGTGGCGGAGCTGGCCGGTGAGCTCCCCGCCGACGTGCTGGCCGCGGCCGCGGCCGCGGGCGCAGATGCGGATGACGTCGTCGGGCGGTGGGCCTCGGAGCGCGTCCGGGCGGGCATCGAGGCGTCACTCGCCCGCCTCGGTGTGCGCTTCGACGTGTGGAAGAGCGAGAGCTCCCTGTACCGGGACGGCTGGGTCGCGCGTGCCGTCGAGCGGCTGCAGGCGGCCGGCAAGCTGTTCGAGCAGGACGGCGCCCTGTGGTTCCGCTCGACCGAATATGGCGACGACAAGGACCGCGTCGTGCGCCGCTCGAACGGCGACTTCACCTACTTCGGCTCCGACATCGGCTACGTCCTGGACAAGTGGGAGCGCGGCTTCGACCCGCTGCTCTACCTGTGGGGCCAGGACCATCACGGGACGGTGGCCCGGCTGCGCAACGCGGCGCTGGCGATGGGCCTGCCGGAGGAGTCGGTGCGCGTCCTGCTCATCGCCTGGGTGCGCTTCGTGCGCGAGGGCCGCGAGATCTCCATGTCCAAGCGGGCCGGCGAGTTCATCACCCTCGACGAGCTGCTGAGCGAGATCGGCGTCGACGCCGCCCGCTGGTTCTTCGCCGCCCGCGGGGCGACCGTGGGCATCGACTTCGACATCGAGCTGGCCAAGAAGCAGTCGGCCGAGAACCCCGTCTACTACGTGCAGTACGCGCACGCGCGCATCGCCTCGCTCCTCCGCAAGGCGGCCGAGGCAGGCCTGACGCCGGCCGCGTCGATGACCGGGGGGCTCGAGGGTGACGAGGTCGCGCAGGGCCTGGCGAAGATCGTGCTGCGCCTGCCGGAGGTGGTGGAGGATGCCGCCGCGGCCGAGGAGACGCAGGGCGTGCCCACCTACGCCACCGAGCTGGCGACGACCTTCCACGCCTACTACCGGGATCGGCGGGTGGTCGATCCAGCCGATCCAGCGACGTCCGCGCGGCGGCTCAGGCTCGTCGACGCGACCCGTCTCGCGCTCGCCAACGCCCTGGCCCTGCTGGGCATCTCGGCCCCCGAGGCGATGTAGATCCGAACAGGCGAGGTGTCGGTTTCTTCATCGAGTCGGCGCTTGTCGCTTCATGGAGCCCCGGTAGCGTACGGACTGCGGAATTGAGAAGCCCACCGCTTCCAGTTCCCTCTCCCTCCCTCCGAACGGGGAGCGCCGATTGGGCAGGCGCTCCCCGTTCTCCCTTGTCTGGCAGAATCGCCACGTGGAGATCAGCTGGTACGGCGGCGGCTGCGTACGCTTGCGTGGCAAGGAAGGCACGATCGCCGCGGACGCGTACCGCAGCGTGGTCGGGCCGACCGGCCGCGGCCTCACGGCGGACATCGTCACGTACAGCCACGCCGATCCGCATCCCGAAGTCAGCCGCGGCAGGCGCGGGGCGCACGCCACGCCCGACGGCCGGGTGGTCCGCCCCACCAGCCTGGAGCCGGCGTTCCAGCTCGACGGGCCCGGCGAGTACGAGATCCGCCACGTCCTGATCAACGGGGTGCGCACCTTCCGCGACGACCAGAAGGGCGCGGTCGACGGTCCCAACGTGGCCTTCGTCTACGAGCTCGACGGACTCCACGCGGTGCACATGGGGGACATCGGCCACCCGCTGACCGAGGCGATGATCGGGGAGATCGGTACGGTCGACGTGGTCTGCATCCCCATCGGCGGCCGCCTGACCGCCGTCCGCGCCTCGGAGCTGGTCGCCCAGCTCGATGCCAACCTGGTCGTGCCGCTGGCGGTCGCCGAGGACGAGGCAGAGGGCCAGCAGCAGGTCGCCCGGTTCCTGCACGAGATGGGCGTCGGGCAGGCGCCTGCCACCCAGGCGCGCCTCGTCGTGACCGTCTCGTCCGTGCCCCAGGAGCTGACGCTCATCATGCTGGAGCAGCGCGGCCGCGGCTGATCCGCGGGGCCGCCCTGGCTGTCAGCTTCGGGCGAGCACCACCTGGCCCTGCTTGACGACGGCGCGCACCAGGTCGGCGCCAAGCCAGTACGGGATCAGCTCGTGGCCAGGCACGTCCCACACGACGAGGTCGGCCTGCTTGCCGACCTCGAGCGAGCCGTGCGTCTGGGTGAGGTGGAGCGCCTGGGCGGCGTTGATGGTCACGGCCGCCAGGGCCTCGGTGGGCGTGAGCCCCAGGCGCAACACCGCCAGGGACACCACGAGCGGCAGGTTCGGCGTGGGCGACGTGCCGGGGTTGAAGTCGGTGCCAAGGGCGACCGGGATGCCCCGCTCGATGAACGTCCTGGCCGGCGCGCCATGGTCCTTCATGAGGAAGAGGCTCGTGGCCGGCAGGACGGTGGCCACCACCGGTGTGTCGCCGGCTGCCGCCTGGGCGAGGGCCGCGACGCCCTCCCGTGACGGCGCGGCCAGGTGGTCGGCGGAGGCCGCGCCAAGCTCGGCCGCCAGCTCGGCACCGCCCGACGGCTCCAGCTCGTCGGCATGGAGGCGCGGCTCCAGCCCCAGCCGCTGGGCCTCCACGAGCAGCCGCCGCGACTGGTCCGCGGTGAAGACGCCGGCCTCGCAGAAGACGTCGCAGAACCGTGCCCTGCCCTGCGCCGCGACGGCCGGCAGCTGGTCACGCATCACCGACCGCAGGTAGGCTTCGGCCGGCTCGGGCCGGTCACGGAACTCGGCCGGCACGGCGTGCGCACCGAGGAAGGTCGGCACCACCTCCACCGGACCCTCGGCACCCAGGCGGGCGGCCACCTCGAGGAGCCGCAGTTCGGTCGCTCGATCAAGCCCGTACCCTGACTTGGCCTCGACCGTGGTCACGCCGTGGGCCAGCATCTGGTCCAGCCAGTGGCGCCCGTGGTCCGCCAGCTCCTCCTCGGATGCCTCGCGCGTGCGGGCCACCGTGGCCAGGATCCCGCCGCCGACGGCGAGGACCTCCAGGTAGCCCGCGCCGCGCTGGCGCAGCCGCAGTTCCGCCTCGCGCGTGCCGGCGAAGAGCAGGTGGGTGTGCGGGTCGATGAGCCCGGGCGTGACCGTGCCGCCACGCGCGTCGAGGGTCGTGAAGCGCCGCTCGTCGGTCAGGCCCTCTGCCTCGAGTCCACGTTGCACCTCATCGTGAGTCCCCAGGGCCACGATGCGCCCGTCAAACACGGCCAGCTCCGGCCGATCGCCGGTCAGGGCGGCCGCCTCGTCCTGGGCGGCACCGCGGCGGACGCCGCCGGCGAACGTCGTGATCTCGGCCGCGCCCGTGACGAGCAGGCCCGGCCTGGCGCCGCTGCGCCCGCGGCCGCCGGCCAGGACGCGGAGCGTCATGCTGCAGCTCCGCCCATGGCCGCCGTCAGCCGCAGCTCCAGCGCCATGTCGGGCCGGAAGTCGCGGATGCGCAGCCACTCGGCCGCAGCACGCAGGCGCGCCTCCACCGGGCGGTCGGGCGGCACGTCGATGTGATCCGCCACGTCGCGCAGCGCCGCCAGGGGCGCCAGGCCGATGAGCTCGGACTCGCGCAGCTCGACGCCCTCGTCCGCTGCGAGCGCCCGGACCGTCTCCCAGACCAGCCAGAGCGAGGTCACGCTGAAGTCCAGCAGGTTCATCGAGACCTGGGCACAGCCCAGCTCCTCCAGCGGCAGGCCCAGGGCCTGCACGCGTGGCAGGCCGCCCGAGCTTTCGCGGACCCGCCGCGCGATGCGCTTGGCAAGGTCCACGTCGGGCGAGGCGAGGTTGATGTTGTAGGCGATGAGGAACGGCCGCGCCCCGACGGCGACCGCGCCACCGGTCGGATGCAGCCGCGGTGGGCCGAAGTCGGGCTCCCGTCCATGCTGGCCGATGGTCTGGCGCAGGCCCTCGAACTGCGGGCGGCGCAGATCCGCCAGGACGACCCGGTCGGGCCGGGTCGCCGCCCGTGCGTAGAGGTAGACCGGCAGGTCGAAGCGCTCCGCGACCCGTTCGCCGAACCGTCGTGCCAGCTCGACGCACTCGTCGATGGTGCTGTCGCCAAGCGGCACGAACGGCACCACGTCCACGGCCCCGATGCGTGGATGTTGGCCTTCGTGGACGGTCATGTCGATGCGCCGCAGGGCCACGGCGACCGCCGCTTCCATGGCCACCACGACCGGCTCCGGCGGCCCGGCGAACGTCAGCACCGAACGGTTGTGGTCCGCATCCGACGTGCGGTCCAGGAGGTAGACGTCCGGCGTCGTCGCCACGGCGGCCACCAGCTGGTCGACCACCTCCGGCCGGCGGCCCTCACTGAAGTTGGGCACGCACTCGACCAGTCGGGCCACGGGTCCTCCCTGCACATGCGCTTGACGCCGCGGACAGCGCGCCTCGGACACGAGGTCTCGTGGCTGGCCCCAGTCTACGAGGCCGCCGTCAGCTGGATGCGCGCTGCCCGGTGCCGGGTCGAGGCAGTCGTCACACGCCCCACCGGACGGCGCGACAGGTCACGTTGTCGTCCAGTCGCGTGGAGACTGGTAAGCGCCCCCAGCGGACCAACCTGTTGTCGCCCAGTCGGCTGGCGACTACAGACGCGCTCGGCCGACGACGGATACCGCGCGGGGGCGCTTACGAGTCCCTTGGGGACTGAACAACAACGCCCCGAACGATGGCGTGACGACGATGGCACCCAGGCCCGGCGGCGGGCTCGGCGATGGCTCGACGATGCCCCCCGAATGCCCCGGGCCACGATCAGCCCAGTTTCTCCAGGAGCGGCTCAGCCTGGAAGAGGTTGACGCCACTGGCCAGGAGGTCGAGGAGGCCGCGCATCGTGCGCTCCTCTTCCACCTGCTCATCGATGAACCACTGCAGGAACTGCAGGCTGCGGTGGTCGCCGGCCTTCGTGGCGGCCGCGGCCAGGGCGTCGAACTGGGCCGTGACGCGCACCTCGCTGGCGAGCGCCGCCTGGACGGCCTCCTTGGCGGACGCGTAGGTGGTCACCGCGGATCGCACCGCCGGCAGGTCGAACGGCACCTCGTTGTCGATGAGGAACGAGGCGATCCGTGTCGCGTGGCCGGCCTCTTCGATGGCCTGGTCACGGAAGAATTTGGCCCACCCGTTCAGGCTCTGCCGCTCGAAGCTGAGCCCGATGCCCATGTACATCTGGTGAGCTCCGAGCTCGTGCCCGACCTGGGCCACGAGCAGAGCACGAACCGGTTCGCTGATCATCCAGGGCCTCCATGTGGATCGGCTGGCCAACGACGATAGACCAGTCGGCTCGTCGGCGAGGTCCGGCGAGGCCCGATCAGGCTCCGGCGAGCGTCAGGATGATGTCCGTCGCGAGGGCCACGATGAGGCCGGCCACGAGGGCCGCGTTGGCAGCCATGGGATCGGCGAAGCGCCGGGCGACACTCACCATCTCGTTGAACACATGGATCAGGGCCCCGGCCGCCACCCCCAGGAAGATGATACTGATGAGGGGCGACACGAACGTGTAGCCGACCACGCCGCCGAGGAAGGTCGGACCGCCGCCGATGACGCCGGCCAGCGCCAGGAACCCCCAGCTGGGCTGCGGCCCCGACGACAGCGGCGCGGCGATGCCGAAGCCCTCGGTCGCGTTATGCAGCGCAAAACCGATGACGAGCAACAGGGCCAGCGACGTGGCACCCGTGGCGGCCGACTGGCCGATGGCAAGGCCTTCCGAGAAGTTGTGGAGGCCCAGCCCGACCGCCGTGCCGAGGGCGATCTGGCGCAGGTCCATCTCATTTCGGGCGCCCCGCATCCGGCGGGTCAACCAGACGATCGACAGCAGGCCGATGGCCAGGCTCGCCGCGAGCGCCACGGCGTCGGCGACTGCGTCTCCCACCGGCCCGGTGCCCGCCTGCGCGTGATCGAGGGCCGTCTGGAGCGGCTCGACGGCGTTGCTCAGGATGTCCCAGATGAGGAACAGCACGACGCCTGCCGCGGCCGCCGTCAGGATCACCTGCACGCGCGTCGACACGCGCAGCCGCCCCACCGGCAGGCCCAGGAAGATCGTGGCGCCGGCGAACGCGGCGAGAAGCACGGTCTGGGCGAACGACACGCGGAGCCCTCCTGGTGGACGCGACGAAGCTGGGCCGGGTCGACTGGCCCCTGCGGCGGGCCGGGGGCGGTGGTCAATCCCGACGACGGGGGTCGGGATTGCGTCACGGATGCTAGCGGGACGGCGTCCGACGTGTCAAGCACTCCTGATTGGCGCTGTCAGGGGCCCTTGATACATGCGCATCCGACCCAGGCTGGTCGGGGCCGACGGGTACCATGAGCCCATGGCTCGACGCGAGACGCGGGCGGAGGAGACGCCGCTCTCCGAGGCGGCCCAGCACTACCTCCTGGCCGTGCGGGCCATGACCGACGGGGACACCACGACGCAGGCGTCGGTCCTCGCGCGCAGCCTCCACGTCTCGCCACAGGCGGCCTCGGAGATGCTCGCCCGGCTGACCGCCGAAGGACTGGTGCGGGCAGCCGACGGGCGCGAACTGTCGCTGACGCCGGCCGGCCGCGCGGCCGCGGACACGATCTTCCGTCGCCATTCGCTCCTGGAGTGGCTGCTGACAGCCGTCATCGGGCTGGGCTGGGCCGAGTCCGACGAGGAGGCCGGCCGTCTCCAGGGTTCGGTGTCGCCGCGGGTGGAGGCCGCCATCGCGGAACTTGTCGGCTATCCCTCGACGTGCCCGCACGGCAATCCCATCGACGCAGCCGCTGCCCGTACCCGGCCCCGCGGGACGGCGCTCAACCAGGTCGAGGCGGGCGCGACGATCACCATCTACCGCATCACCGAACAGGCCGAGGAAGACGCCGAGCTGCTCGTCTACCTGGAGCAGCAGGGCCTGGTGCCAGGGGCGCACGCCACGGTCCTGGAGGTGTCGACGGGGCGGGACTCGATCACTCTGGACGGGCCACGCGGCCGCTCGTCGATGGGCCTCCGCCCGGCGGGCCTCATCCGCGTCCTGCCCGGGCGCGCCGATCCGACGCTCTTCCACCACGTCCCCGACATCGTCGCGGCCGGGCGGCGCCGGGGATGAACGCCGCGGCCGCCGATCGGGCAGGGCTGGTCGCGCTGGCCGAGCGGTTGCGGGCCCTCCACGTCCCGGGTCGTCCGCTGATCCTGCCGAACGCGTGGGACGTCCCGAGCGCGCGCGCGGTCGAGGCCGCGGGGTTCCCCGCCATCGCGACCTCGAGCGCGGCCGTCGCCGAGGCGCTCGGCTTCGAGGACGGCGAGCAGGCCCCGCCGGACGCGATGTTCGCCGCCGCCGGTCGGATCGCCGCGGCCGTCGAAGGCCCGGTGACCATGGATGCCGAGGCGGGGTACGGACTGACGCCGGGTGGATTCGTCGACTGCGTGGTCGAAGCCGGCGTGGTCGGCTGCAACCTGGAGGACACGGACCACCGCGCCGGTGGCGTGCGGGACGCTGAGGCGCAGGCGCGATGGCTGGCTGAGGTGCGTGCCGCGGCCACGGCGGCCGGCGTGCCCTTGGTGATCAATGCCCGCATCGACGTGCACATCCGCTGGGTCGGGCCGCCGGAGGCGCGAACGGACGAAGCGATCCGTCGCGGCAACCTGTACCTGGAGGCGGGCGCCGACTGCATCTATCCCATCTGGGTCGCCGACGAGCCGACCATCGAGACCCTCGTGGCGGGCATCCGCGGGCCGGTGAACATCTTCGCTCGGCCGGAGGCGCCGTCACCTGCACGGCTGGCCGAGCTTGGCGTCGCTCGCGTGTCCTTCGGGCCATGGATCCATCGGCTGGCGATGCGCGAGGTGGCCCGTCTCGCGACCGCCATCGCGTCCGGCGAGGACGTGCTGACCGGATGAGCGACCCGCTGCTCGGCAGGGACGCCTGGGACTAGCCGTCCTCGAGCATCGGGATGCGAACGCCGCGTTCGCGGGCGACCTCGATGGCCCGTTCGTAGCCCGCGTCGGCGTGGCGGATGACGCCCATGCCCGGGTCGGTGGTCAGGACGCGCTCCAGCTTGCGGGCCGCGAGGTCCGTGCCGTCGGCCACCACGACCATGCCGGCGTGCTGGCTGTAACCGATGCCCGTGCCACCGCCGTGGTGGATGCTCACCCAGGTCGCCCCTGCGGCGGTGTTGACGAGGGCGTTGAGGAGCGGCCAATCGGCGATGGCGTCGGACCCGTCGCGCATCGCCTCGGTCTCGCGGTTGGGCGAGGCGACCGAACCGGCGTCCAGATGGTCGCGGCCGATGACGATCGGCGCCCCGACCTCACCGCGGGCCACCAGGTCGTTGAACGCCAGACCGGCCCTGGCCCGCTCGCCGTACCCCAACCAGCAGATGCGGGCCGGCAGGCCCTGGTAGGGCACCTTGGCCTCGGCCATGGTGATCCAGCGGCGGAGCGGCGCGTCGTCGGGGAAGAGCTCCAGGATCGCCTCGTCGGTGCGCTTGATGTCGGCCGGATCCCCTGACAGGGCGACCCAGCGGAAGGGGCCCTTGCCCTCGCAGAAGAGGGGCCGGATGAAGGCGGGCACGAAGCCGGGGTAGTCGAAGGCGTCGGCGACGCCGGCCTCCTTCGCCTGCGCGCGCAGGTTGTTGCCGTAGTCGAAGACGACCGAGCCGGCCCGCTGGAAGGCCAGCATGGCCCGCACGTGATCGGCCATGGAGCGCATGGATCGGGCGACGTAGACGTCCGGCTGCGCCTCGCGCAGGGCGATCGCGTCGGCCAGGGTGATCTCCGCGGGCACATACCCGGCCAGCGCGTCGTGGGCGGATGTCTGGTCGGTCACCACGTCGAATCGCTCGCCGCGGCGCACGAGCTCGGGCTCGACCTCGGCAGCGTTGCCGACCAGGGCGATGGAGAGCGGCTCCATGCGTTCGGCGGCCGCCCGGGCCCACGCGAGCGCCTCATCGGTCGACTCGGTGAGGCGGTCCACGTAGCCCACGTCCAGGCGGCGGCGGGCCCGGTCCGGGTCGACCTCGATGCAGATGGCCACGCCCTCGTTCATCGTCACGGCCAGCGGCTGGGCCCCGCCCATGCCGCCGAGGCCGGCCGTCAGGGTCACCCGTCCCCGCAGCGTGCCGCCGAAGTGCTGGCGAGCAAGCTCGGCGAACGTCTCGTACGTGCCCTGGAGGATGCCCTGCGTGGCGATGTAGATCCACGACCCGGCGGTCATCTGGCCGTACATCGTCAGGCCCTTCCGCTCGAGCTCGCGGAAGACGTCCCACGTGGCCCACTTGCCCACCAGGTTGCTGTTGGCGATGAGCACGCGGGGCGCCCACTCGTGGGTGCGGAAGACGCCCACCGGCTTGCCCGACTGGACCAGCAGCGTCTCGTCATCGGCAAGGCGCCGCAGTTCGCGGACGATGGCGTCGAAGGCTGCCCAGCTCCGCGCCGCCCGGCCGGTCCCGCCGTAGACGACGAGATCGTCGGGCCGCTCGGCGACCTCCGGGTCCAGGTTGTTCATGAGCATCCGCAGGGCGGCTTCCTGTTGCCACCCCCGACAGGTCAGGGCGGTGCCGCGTGGGGCTCGGACGGGACGGGCGCCGGCGCTCACAGCTCGCGCCGCATGACCGGGAAGCGCGCGTCGACCACGGCGACGGTGAACCCCAGTGCTTCCCAGAACCCCGGCGTCGCGCCGCTCTGCTGGTCGGCGCCGCGGGTCAGGTCGGGATAGGCCTCCACAGCGGCGAAGCCGCGCTCGGCCAGGTCGTCGCAGACCGCGGCCGCCAGGCGGGCAGCATGGCCGTCCCGCCGGGCCTGCGCAGTCGTGGCGACGCACGTGATGACGGCGGGCAGCGGCATGACCGGCAGCTGCGGGTACAGGTCACGCAACCGCTGGGCCCGCGGGTACGCCGACAACGGCCCGAACTGCACGTACGTCGCAGGCGTCTCGTCGACCAGGAGCACCTTGGCATACGTGCCGAAGATGCCGCGTCCGCGGTCGAGCAGGGCGAACTTGCGCGGGACGCCGCTCGTCCGGCCGCGCTCGATCGTGCGCCTGGGGGCGAAGGGGTTGTCGACCGGCTCCGCGTCGTCATCGTCGGCCAGGAAGGGGTTCACGATGGCCCGGTCGGCGGACGGGGCGAACGGGTTGTCGGCGAGGGCCGGTCGCGGTCGCGGCGCGGCCGGTGCCTCCAGCCAGGCCGATCGGGCCGCTCGCGACCCGCGCTCGGCGTCCTCCCAGTAGTCGCAGGTGCGGTGGTCGAAACCGGGGTCGGCGCAGGGTGGGATGAGCCGGAACGTGGGCTCGTCATCGACGTCGACGATGCGGATGCTCGCCACGCCCCGATTGTCCCACGACACTCGGACATGGAAGAGCCGGAGGCGGCTGGGCGCCCCCGGCTCTGGAGCTGCAGGACGAGATCAGGCGACCGAGCGGGTCGCCTTGACCACCTGGGTATGGGCCATGACGTCGTGGAAGCCCTGCTTGGTCGGGCTCTGCGCCGTCGTGTACAGAAGGTAGATCTCATAGATGAGACCGACCAGTGCGACCAGCAGGCCCAGGAGGCCCAGCTGGTTGGTGATGAGACTCACCAACGAGATCCAGCCGCCGACGTACAGCCAGCGCTTGACGGCCTGGTCCATCGTCAGGGTCTTGCCATCGCCGGCATTACCGATCTGCATCCCCAGCACCTTCATCCCGATGGTCCCGCGCATCGCGGTCCACGTGTAGATGAAGTAGCCAGCACTGATGATGAGGCTGATCACCACCCAGATCAGCCAGCCGATGCCGATCGTGGCGGTTCCGAGGCTGATCGCGACGAGCACGGCCCCGACGATGAACTCGACGACGGCCACGATGATGACATCGATCACGTACGCGATGATCCGGTTCGGGACATCGGCGTAGACGAGGCCCGCCGGTCCCACTGCGGGCGCGCTCGGCATCTGGAACCCCATAGACCCTCTCCTTCCGGTGGCCCGATCGGAGTGCGCCGGGCACGTTGCGTGCACTTTAGCGAACCTGCGCCGCTACGCAAGCACGATTCTGCCGGTCAGGCGGCGACCAGATCCAGCAGTGCGCCACTCCTGACAAGGTCGAGGGCGCTGGCGATGTCCGGCCCCTGGTCGCGATCGGCGGCCAGATGGGGGATCCGTTCGCGCGTCCGGGCGAGTGCCATGGCGACCCCCTCGCCCGGCGAGGTGCCGTCCGCCGTGCGGAAGTCGAGGCCCTGGGCGGCGCACAGGAGCTCCAGGGCCACGATCAGCTGGACATTGGCCAGCACGTCCCGCGCATGACGCGCCGCGATCGAGCCCATCGACACGTGGTCCTCCTGGTTGGCGGAGGTCGGGATCGAGTCGACCGAGGCGGGATGGGCCAGGACCTTGTCCTCGGAGGCAAGGGCGGCAGCGGTGTATTGGAGCAACATCAACCCGCTGTTGAGACCGGCCTCCTCCACGAGGAAGGCCGGCAGCCCGGACAGGCGCGCGTCCAGCAGCAGGGCCGTGCGGCGCTCGCTGATCGAGCCCAGCTCGGCGATGGCGATCTTCGCGAAGTCCATGGCCAGAGCCACCGGCTGGCCGTGGAAGTTGCCGCCCGAGATGACGCGGCCGTGCGCCGTGGCCGTGGCCGACGGGTCGGCGTCCGGGCCGCCGCCATCGGGGAAGACGAGCGGGTTGTCGGTCGCGCTGTTGATCTCCACCTCGAGGACCCGCCGCGCATAGGCCAGGGCGTCGCGGGACGCGCCGTGGACCTGCGGCACGCAGCGCAGCGAGTAGGGGTCCTGCACCTTGTGCGTCTGGCGGTGGTGGCTGCGCTGGAGTCGGGAGCCGCGCAACAGGTGGCGCAGCTCGGCGGCGACCACGCGCTGACCCTCGTGGGGGCGCGCCGCGTGGTAGGCCGCGGCGAAGGCGACGTCCGTGCCAAGCAGGGCCTCGATGCTCATGGCCGCGACGACGCTCGCGGTGCGGCCCAGTCGTCCGGCGTCGAGGACGGCGAGCGCACCGACCGCGGTCATCATCTGGGTGCCGTTGAGGAGCGCCAGACCCTCCTTCGGCTGGAGCTCGAGGGGCTCCAGCCCGGCCGCCGTGAGGGCTGTGGCGGCGGGCACGCGCCGGCCGTCGTAGTCGACCTCACCGCGGCCGATGAGGGGCAGCGCCAGGTGGGCCAGCGGCGCCAGATCGCCCGACGCACCCACGCTGCCCTGCTCGGGCACGACCGGATGGATGCCCCGCTCCAGGAACGCCAGCAGGCGCTCGACGACTTCGGGCCGGCAGCCACTGTGGCCGAGCGCCAGGGTGTTGGCGCGCAGCAGCAGCATGGCGCGCACCGTCGCCGTGTCGAACGGGGCGCCGACCCCCACCGCGTGGCTTACCAGCAGGTTGCGCTGGAGGTGGGCCGCCTCGGCCGGTTCGATGCGCCGGTTGGCGAGATCGCCGAAGCCGGTCGTCACGCCGTACACGGCCTCGCCTGACGCCACGATCGATTCGATGGTCCGGCGGCTGGCCACCATCCGCTCCCGCGCCTTCGGATCCAGGGTGGCCGACGCCCCGTGGCGGGCCACCGCCTCGACGGCCTCGAGGGAAAGGTCGTGGCCGGTCAGGACGACGGGCGACGAGGTGGGCACGTCGGCAGGAATGGGCACGTCGGCAGGATAGGACAGCGGCGGCCGGCCGCTCGACCGGTTCTGGCTCGACTCAGTCCCAGGTCGCGCCCGCGAGGCCGCGCAGATGGCCGACGTCGTTCACCACGAGTGCCTGTGCCCCCGCCGCGGCAGGCCCCTCGAACCGCAGGACACTCAGGTTGGCGGGGTCCTGGACGAAGCACCGGCGATAGTCGCGGATGCGGACCCCGAGCGCGATACACAACAGGATGCGATCGGTCGTGCTGTGCCCGACCACCAGGATCCGCTGGTTCGTCGTGTCGGTCCCGGCGTGGTCGTCGATGGCCGCCTCGAGGAAGGAGCGGACCCGGGCGGCGACCTCGTTGCCGCTCTCCCCGCCAGGGCACGCCAGCGTGGCGGGATCCGCCTCCCAGAGCAGTCGAGCCGGGCCGTCACGGGCGGCGACCTGTTCGTAGGTCAGGCCCTCCCAGGCGCCGTAGTCCATCTCCAGCAGCCGCGGGTCGGTCTCAGGCTCGCGGCCCGGGACGATGAGCCGCGCCGTCTCGACCGCCCGCCGCAACGGGCTCGCCACCACGCGGTCGAAGCCCACGCCGGCCAACCGACGGCCGAGCGCGGCCGCCTGGGCCCGGCCTGACTCCGAGAGCGGCACGTCCAGGTGCTGGCCCAGGTGCTGCTCGGGCGTGGAGCGAGTCGTGCCCCCATGCCGCGTCAGGACCACGGTCAACACGCCCGGAGCGTACCAGCGCGAACGCGCCGACGATCCTCGACTCCGTCCTCGACACCGGCGTCGGCGTCCAGGCAGGTCTATCGGTCGCAAGGCGGATGTAACGGGTCCCGCGACGTGAAGGTCGGATCTGTTGGGGTGTCTGCATCAAGGTTTGCATATGACCCCTGGATCGCGACCCGCTTGACACTGGCTGGGACGCCAGAGGCCACGGCATGAGTGTCATCCGACCGAACATGGATCCGGGTGTGGCGCTACGCATCGCGCTCGTGGCGCCTCCGGTGAAGGCGGTCCCGCCCGTGGGATATGGAGGGACGGAACGCGTCGTGGCGGCCCTTGCCGCTGGGCTCGTTGATCGCGGCCACGACGTGACCCTCTTCGCCAGCGGGGACTCGCAGACCCCGGCCAGGCTCGTGCCCATCGTCCCGCGGGCGCTCTGGGAAGCGGGGTATCGCGGCGATCTTGGCGCCTACATGCAGATCGCGGCGAGCCTTGCGTGGGCCAAGCACGAGCGGTTCGACGTCATCCACTCCCATCTCGAGAGCTACGGTTTCACGCTCGCACGTCATTGCCCCACGCCAGTCGTGAGCACGCTCCACGGACGCCTGGACCAGGGCGGCATGCCGGAGGCACTGGCCGGATTCTCGGAGATCCCGCTGGTGGCGATCAGCGCGAACCAGCGACGCTGGTTCCCGGATCTGAACTGGATGGCGACGGTGCATCACGGTCTCCCCCTTGACGACATGCCGTTCCAGTCCGAGCCGGGCGTGTACTTCGCCCTGGTCGGTAGGTTGTCCGAAGAGAAGGGGATCAGCGATGCCATCCGGCTGGCCGAGCGATGCGGCGTGCCGCTTGAGATCGCCGCCAAGGCGTACGCACCCGACGAGAAAGCGTTGCTTGACTCCGTCGTGCGACCTGCCGTACAAACCGGCCGCGTGACGTTCCTCGGCGAGTTGGTGGCGCCTGAGCGAGACGAGCTCCTATCCGGTGCCCTGGCGACCCTGATGCTCGGCAGTTGGCCCGAGCCGTTCGGCCTGGTCGCGATCGAATCGCTGGCCACCGGCACGCCGGTCATCGCACGACGCGCGGGGGCCCTGCCGGAGCTGATCGAACCGGGCGTGGATGGGTTCCTGGTCGACGACCTGAGCGAGGCCGAACTCGCGGTCCGCCAAGTCGCCACGCTCGACCGGACCCTCATCCGCCAGCGGGCCCTGGAACGGTTCTCAACGGAGCGCATGACGCTGGACTACGAAGCGGTGTATGCCCGCGTGCTCCGTGGCGGCGGGCAGGTCCGCGCCCCGGCGCGCATGCAAGGAGTGACGCGCGCGGCCGCGTTCGAGGCGCTCCCGGCACGCGTCGCGAGCGGGGCGGCAGAGCCGACCGGGGTGCTGGTCGAAAGCGCAAGGGGATCGGGTCGCGCCTGGAGTCGAGAACGGGCATGACGGGCACGGTGATCTCGCCTGCAGCGACTCAACCTCGACCTACGGGCCTGCACGAAGCCCCGGCGACGCTGGATTCGGGACCGGGGACCGGAGGCCCGCCGGTCGACGCGATCGACGTTGCCGCGTACACCGTCCCTACCGACGCGCCCGAGTCCGACGGCACGCTCGCCTGGGGCGACACGACGGTCGTGGTCGTCCAGGCCGAGGCGGGCGGTGTCCGGTCGCTGGGCTACGCCTATGCCGACACGGCCGCGGCCCACCTCGTCGCGGACGTCCTGCGGCCCCTTGCCGTGGGCCGGGACGCGTGGGACGTGGCGGGTATCTGGGCGACCGCCGTGGGCGCTGTCCGGAACCTGGGGCGGCCCGGTCTTGCGGCAACGGCGATCTCGGCCCTCGACAACGCCCTGTGGGACCTCAAGAGTCGCCTCCTTGGCCTGTCGTTGGCCGATCTGCTGGGTCGCAGCCGTGAGGCGATCGCCGCGTACGGCAGCGGCGGGTTCTGCTCATACGACGATGGCCGGCTGGCCGACCAGCTCGGCGGTTGGGCCGCCGACGGGTTCGCCGCCGTCAAGATGAAGATCGGCCGCGAGCCCGCCCGGGATCGGCGACGCGTCGACGTGGCACGTGAGGCGGTGGGACCGGACGTGGAGCTCTTCGTGGACGCGAACGGCGCCTACGATCGAGCTCACGCCCTGGCGACCGCGGCCTGGCTCGCCGACCGCGATGTGGTGTGGTTCGAAGAGCCCGTGAGCTCCGACGACGTGGCCGGCCTCCGGGTCCTGCGCGACCGCGCGCCTGCGGGGATGGCGATCACGGCCGGCGAGTACGGCTGGGACCAGTTCTCCCTCCGGCGGCTGCTGGATGCCGGCGCCGTCGATGTCCTCCAGGCGGATGCGACGCGCTGCCTGGGGACGACTGGGTTCCAGATGGCCGCCGCGCTGTGCGAGGCCAGCTCCGTGCCCCTATCGGCCCACTGCGCGCCGGCGCTGCACGTGCATCTGACGTGCGCGGCGCGACCGGCCCTCAACCTCGAGTGGTTCCACGACCACGCCCGCCTCGAAGCCCTCCTCTTCGACGGCGCGCCGCGGCCCCGGGCTGGCCTGATCGCGCCGGATCGGTCACGGCCGGGGCTGGGACTCGACCTCCGGCGCCCGGACGCCGACCGCTTCCTGGCCTGGACGAGCCGATGAGCGTCCCCACGTGGCAGGCCCCGGTGGCCGGTCTGCGACGGCCTATGGCGCTCGATCGGCGCTCGGTCCGTGAACTGCCCACGCCCGTCGAGCGCCTGGCGGTCGACCTGCTGAACGTCGTGCGGGGCGAGGTCCGCTTCGATCCCGGCAGCCGGGCCCTCTATGCGACCGATGCGTCGAACTACCGGCAGCTGCCCATCGGCGTCGTCATCCCTCGCGATCCGGAGGACGTGGTCGCCGCCATGGCGGTGTGCCGTGCGCATGACGTGCCCGTCCTCTCCCGCGGCGGTGGGACGAGCCTCGCCGGGCAGGCCTGCAACGTGGCGGTCGTCCTGGACCACTCGAAATACGACAACGACCTGGTCGAGCTGGATGTGGAAGGCCGGCGCGCCCGTGTCCGACCCGGCCTCGTGCTCGATGAGCTGCGCCGGGCGGCGGAGACGCACGGCCTGACGTTCGGCCCCGATCCGGCGACGCACGACCACTGCACGCTCGGCGGCATGATCGGCAACGACTCCTGCGGCGTCCACTCGGTCATGGCTGGCAAGACCGAAGAGAACGTGCTGGAACTCGAGGTCCTGACCTACGACGGCTCACGGTTCCGCGTGGGCCCGACGAATCACGAGGCCTTCGGACGGATCCTCGCCGGCGGCGGGCGGCAGGCGGAGATCTACCGAGCCATGCGCGACCTCACCGCGACGCACGAGCAGGCGATCAGGTCGCGATTCCCGGAGATCCCGCGGCGCGTTTCCGGCTACAACCTGCCTCGCCTCCTGCCCGAGCACGGCTTCGACGTGGCCAAGGCCTTGGTGGGCTCAGAGTCGACACTGGTCACGGTGCTGGAGGCCACCGTTCGACTGGTCGAGAGCCCTCCCGGTCGGACCCTCGTCGTGGTCGGCTATGAGGACGTGTTCGCGGCCGCGGATGACGTGCCCCATGTGATGGAGTCGGGCTGCATCGCGTGCGAGGGCATGGACGACAAGCTGGTGCGGGATGTCCGCCAACGCGGGCGCCATCTCGATGCCCTGCGCCTGCTGCCCGAGGGCCGGGGCTTCCTGCTCGTCGAGTTCGGCGGGGCCGACCGGGCCGAATCGGACGACCGCGCGAAGACGTTCATGGCCCAGCTGCGGGCACGGCATCCCGGCGCGACACCAAGGAGCTACGACGACCCATCCGACGAGGCACGCCTGTGGAAGGTCCGCGAATCCGGGCTGGGGGCGACGGCGATGGTGCCCGACAAGGCTCTGACTGCACCCGGTTGGGAGGATTCGGCGGTGCCGCCCGGGCGGCTTGGCGACTACCTTCGCGCCATCCAGGCGCTGTGGCATCGCTATGGATACGACGCCGACATGTACGGCCATTTCGGCCAGGGCGTCCTGCACTGTCGGGTCGACTTCGACCTCGAGACGGCGAAAGGCCTCGAGACCTTCCGTCGCTACCTGGATGAAGCCGCGCGGCTCGTCGTCGACTTCGGTGGTTCGCTTTCGGGCGAACATGGCGACGGCCAGGCGCGTGGGGAACTCCTGCCCATCATGTTCGGGGACGAGCTGGTGGGGGCGTTCGATGCCCTCAAGGGGATCTGGGATCCACGCTGGCGCATGAATCCGGGCAAGGTGGTCCGGCCCAACCCCATCCTGTCCGACCTCCGGCTGGGCACGTCGTACGCCCCGCCGCGGCCCAGGACCTGGTTCCGATACCCACGTGACGACGAGTCCTTCGCCCACGCGGCGCTGCGCTGTGTCGGCGTCGGAGAGTGCCGGCGGCACGACGGCGGCGTGATGTGCCCCAGCTACATGGTCACTCGGGAGGAGAAGCACTCGACGCGAGGTCGGGCGCGGCTGTTGTTCGAGCTGCTCAACGGGCGCGAGCTGCACGGCGGCTGGCGGAATGCGGCGGTCGAAGAGGCCCTCGACCTCTGCCTCGCCTGTAAGGGCTGCAAGCACGATTGCCCGGTCGGCGTGGACATGGCGACCTACAAGGCGGAGTTCCGGGCGCACCACTACGCGGGGCGCCTGCGACCCCGAGCCGCCTATTCCATGGGCCTGATCCACTGGTGGGCGAAGCTGGCCGCCCACCAGCCGCGGCTGGTGAACACCTTGGCCCGTGCGCCCGTGTTCGGGCGGCTCGGCAAGGCCGTAGCGGGTATCGAACCAGAACGCCGGATCCCGCGCTTCGCCGGTCAGACGTTCAGGGCCTGGTGGCGCGCTCGAGACGGGGCGACGACCGGGCGCGGAGGCGCGCCCACGAGCGCCCCACCGAGGGCACCTTCGCGGCGCGTCCTGCTGTGGGTGGACACCTTCAACGATCACTTCCATCCGGAGGTTGCTCGTGCGGCGGTGCGGGTCCTGGAAGCGGCCGGATGCGACGTCGTCGTGCCCGATACCCAGCTCTGCTGTGGCCGACCGCTGTACGACTGGGGCTTCCTCGGCCAGGCCAAGCGGCTCCTCACGACCATCGTGACCGACCTGAGGGCAGAGATCCGCGCCGGTACGCGCATCGTGGGCCTGGAACCGTCGTGCGTATCCGTCTTCCGAGACGAGGCCACCGATCTACTCCACGGTGATGCCGATGCGGCTCGCCTGGCCAGCCAGACGATGACCTTGACCGAATTCCTGGCGTCACTGGACGGCTACCGGCCACCACATCTCGCGGGGCGTGCACTCGTCCATGGTCATTGCCACCACCGATCGGTGCTCGACTTCGAGGCCGAGCTCACGGTCCTGCGCGCCACCGGGCTGCAGCTTGAGGTGCCCGAAAGCGGTTGTTGCGGCATGGCCGGCGCGTTCGGTTTTGAGCGCGGCGACCATTACCGAGTGTCGCTGGCGGCGGGTGAGCGCGTGCTCCTGCCGGCCGTGCGAGCCGCCGACCCGGCGAGCTACATCGTAACCGGCGGCTACAGCTGTCGCGAGCAGATCCAGCAGGCGACGGGCCGCACCGTATGGCATCCGGCCGAACTGCTGGCCAGCGCGCTCTCCGCCCCCCACGACCACACGAACGGAGGCATGGCATGACGAGATCGGCTGCGGACGTCCTGGTGGAGACCCTGATCGAATGGGGGGTCGACACGGTGTTCGGGCTGCCCGGCGACGGGATCAACGGCCTCATGGAGTCGCTGCGAACCCACCAGGATGAGATCCACTTCATCCAGGTGCGGCACGAGGAGTCGGCGGCCTTCGCGGCCACCGCATACGCGAAGTTCAGCGGCCGGCTCGGCGTCTGCCTGGCGACCTCGGGGCCGGGTGGCCTGCACCTGCTCAACGGCCTCTATGACGCCAAGCTCGACGGCGCGCCGGTGCTCGCCGTGACGGGCCATCACTACAGCGATCTCATCGACACCGCCCAGCAGCAGGACGTCGACCTCACCCGCGTCTTCGAGGACGTGACCGTCTACAACACGCGGATCATGAATGCGGCCCACGTCGCGAACGTGGTGCCGCTGGCCTGTCGGATGGCGCTCGCCCACCGAGGCGTGGCCCACATCTGCTTCCCGACCGATCTCCAGGAGCTGGACGCCGACGCCGGACCGCGAGCCGCCACGGACATCCCGGCCCACACGAGCGATGTCGCCGCCCATGGCGCTTCCATGCCGGCGGACGCGGACCTGCAGCACGCCGCGGAGGTCCTCGATGCCGGGACCAGGGTGGCGATCCTCGCGGGACGTGGCGCCCTGGGCGCCGGGGACGTGCTCGAGCGAGTCGCTGACCGGCTGGCGGCCCCCATCGTCACGCCGCTCCTGGGCAAGGGCGTGGTCCCGGACGACAGCCCCTACACGACGGGCCCCATCGGGCTGCTTGGCACCAAGCCGTCCGAAGAAGCGCTGGGCGACTGCGACACCCTGCTGATCGTGGGCAGCTCGTTCCCCTACATCGAGTTCTATCCCCGGCCGGGACGGGCGCGAGCGATCCAGATCGACCTGGACGCGGGCCGCATCGGGCTGCGCTGCCCCGTCGAGGTGGGCCTCGTGGGCGACGCCCGGGCCTCGCTCGAGGCGCTGCTGCCGCGGCTCCGCAACCACGACGACCGCTCGTTCCTCGACCGGGCCCGCTCGGGCATGGCCGAGTGGTGGACGCTCATGGCCGAGCGTGAGGCCCGCATGGATGTCCCCATGCGGCCCCAGGTGGTGGTGGCCGAGGTCAGCAAGCGTCTGTCGGATGAGGCCATCGTGGTGTCGGATTCGGGCACGATCACGACCTGGTTCGCGCGCCATATCCGTGCGCGGCGCGGTCAGCGGTTCTCGCTGTCGGGCAACCTGGCGACGATGGCCTGCGGCCTGCCCTACGCCATCGGTGCGCAGATCGCATATCCGGAGCGTGAGGTCGTCGCCATCGTCGGCGACGGCGGCTTCAGCATGCTCATGGCCGACTTCGCCACCGCGGTGAAGTACGAACTGCCCATCAAGGTGGTCGTCATCAAGAACGACTACCTGGGCCAGATCAAATGGGAGCAGATGGTCTTCCTGGGCCACCCCGAGTACGGCGTCGAGCTTCAACCGATCGACTTCGCCCGGGTGGCCGAGGCATGCGGCGGCACCGGCGTCAGGATCGAGGATCCGCGCCGCTGCGGGGAGCAGGTCGCCGCCGCCCTCGGCCGGCAGGGGCCGGTGCTCATCGAGGCCGTAGTGGATCCGCTCGAGGCGCCCATGCCGGCCCGGACGACCCGCGAGCAGGCCACCAATTTCGCCGCCGCGATCCTTCGCGGCCAGCCGGACGGGGTCGCCGTCGCCAGGCACGCCCTGGGTGAGGCGATCCGGGAGATGGTCTGAGCCATGGCCGAGCAGCACCGGGGGCGTGTCCCGCGGCGGCCGTCCGATCAGGCGGCGCGCAAGCGGAAGGTCCTCAAGCGGTCGCAGGCGTCGCAGGTCCGGAGCATCAGCGATGCCGTCGTCATCAAGGATGGCGACCCGTTCTTCCTGTGCCCGCCGAACGGTCAGATCCCCGTCGACGGAGCGCACGGGTTCGGTCTCTACCATCACGACACGCGGTTCCTGGGCGGGTACGAGGTCCGGGTCGCCGGGGTCGCGCCCGAGGCGCTGGCGGCGACCGCTGAGGCCGGCCGGATGGCGATCATCGAGCTGACGAACCCTGAGATCCGGATCGGGCATGGCCGGAAGATCGGCAAGGATCGCCTCGCCATCCGGTGGACGCGCGAGCTGGATGGGGACCTGCCCCAGCTGGCAGACACGCTGGAGATCCACAACCACGGCGCCACCGACGCCACGCTGCCGTTGCGGATCGAGCTGGCGGCCGGCTTCCGGGACGTCTTCGAGATCCGGGGTCTGCTGGATGAACCGCCAGGGGCGCAGGAGAAGCCGGCGTGGCATGACCATCGTCTCGTCTTCGCCTTCGCGGGGAAGGACCACGTCAGGCGGACCCTGGAGGTGACGTTCGACCCGCCGCCTTCGACGCACCGCGGGCCGGCTTGCTCGATCCGCCTCCCCGTCGCGGCCCGGGGATCGGCGACCGTCCACATCGTGCTCAGGATCGGCGAGGAGGCGGCCGCCGATGTGCCGGGTATCGCGGACCAGGCGCCGGTTCGGCCCAAAGGCGAGCCGGACCCGCCGGTGAGCGCCCGGATGGCCCGCCGACAGCTGGTCGGCGGCAGCCCATGGGCCGTGTCGCTCGGAACGAACGCCCCGTCCTTCGACCACGTCCTGGCCCGGTCGCTCCACGATCTCGTGCTGCTCCGCGCCCGCCTGGACGGGCTGCCGTACTACGGCGCCGGCTTGCCGTGGTTCTCGGCCCTGTTCGGGCGTGACTCGTTGATCACCGCGCTGCAGACGCTGGCGTTCGACCGGTCCGTCGCGGCGGGCACCCTGCGCCTGCTCGCCCGGCGGCAGGGCGACCACGTCGACGCATGGCGGGACGAGCAGCCCGGCAGGATCCTCCACGAACTGCGCGTTGGTGAGCTGGCGAGACTGGACCGCATCCCCCAGACGCCCTACTTCGGCACCGTCGACGCGACACCCCTGTTCCTGATCCTCCTCGCCGAGCACGCCGCATGGACCGGCTCGCTGGAGCTGTTCGAGGAGCTACGGCCGAACGTGGACCGTGCGCTGGCCTGGCTCGACCGCCAAGGTGCCGAAGACGGAGATGGCTACGTGGGGTACGCCAGCACGTCCGACGGCGGACTGGTCAACCAGGGGTGGAAGGACTCGGGCGATGGCATCGTCGACGCCCGCGGGCGCGTCGCCACGCCGCCGATCATCCTGGCCGAGGTCCAGGGATACGTCTTCCTCGCCCGGCGCCGCGTGGCCGACCTCTTCGAGCTGGCCGGCGACGGGACGCGGGCCCAGGCCCTGCGCGGTGCGGCCGACAGACTCCGGGCGGCTTTCGAGCGCGACTTCTGGTCGGAAGCCCTCGGTTGTTACGTGATGGCCCTCCAGAAGGACGGCGAGCCGTGCGAGGTCGTGAGTTCGAACGCGGGCCAGGTCCTCTTCTCCGGCATCGCCTCCGCCGAACACGCACGGGCCGTCACGCGGCGCCTCATGGCCGACGACATGTTCAGCGGCTGGGGGATCCGCACCCTGTCCTCCGAGGCCGTCGCCTACAACCCGGTGGGCTACCACCTGGGCACGGTGTGGCCCCATGACAACAGCCTCATCGCCGCGGGCTTCCGGCGCTACGGGTTCGATGAGGAGGCTGGCCGCCTCCTGGACTCGCTCGTCGAGGCCGGAGCCGACTTCGCCCATGGGCGGCTGCCGGAGTGCTTCGCCGGCCTGGAGCGCAGCACCTTCGGCATCCCTGTCCGCTATCCGGTGGCCTGCCACCCGCAGGCCTGGGCGGCCGGGAGCGTGCCCTACCTCCTGACGACGACGCTCGGCCTCGAGCCGGCGGCCTTCGAACGACGCCTGCGGATCGTGCGACCGCGGCTCCCCGGCTTCGTCGACCGCCTGCGGCTGCGCGGCCTGGCGGTCGGCTCGGCGACCGCGGACCTCCGCTTCGAGCGGGAGGGGACGGCCACGACGGTCACCGTGGAGCGGATCCACGGCGACCTGGACGTCACGGTCGACGACGCCAGGGTCGATGCCGAAGGTGGCCCGCCCGCGGCGGGCGGGGCGATCTCACGCGAGTACGAAGGAGTCCGACCATGATCGTGGTCATCACCGGTGCATCCGCCGGCGTCGGACGCGCGACCGCCAGGGCCTTCGCCAGCGACGGATGGGACGTGGCACTGATGGCGCGGGGCCGGTCCGCCCTCGAGGCTGCCGCAGCAGAGGTCCGGTCTGTCGGACGCCGGGCCCTCGTCCTGCCTTGCGACGTCGCCGATGCGGATGCCGTGGTGGCGGCGGCGCTGCAGGCAGAACGTGAGCTGGGGCCCATCGACGCCTGGGTCAACGTCGCGATGGAGTCCGTCTTCGCCCCCGTGCAGGAGACGAAGCCGCCGGAATATCGTCGCGTCACCGAGGTCAATTACCTCGGCTACGTGCACGGCACCCTCGCTGCCTTGAGATGCATGGCGCCGCGCGACGACGGCGTCATCATCCAGGTTGGCTCGGCCCTGGCCTACCGGTCGATCCCCCTCCAGTCGGCGTACTGCGCGACGAAGCATGCGATCGTCGGCTTCACCGATTCCCTTCGCTGCGAGTTGCTCCACGATGGCAGTCACGTCCGGGTCACGGTGGTCCATCTGCCCGCCGTCAACACGCCCCAGTTCGATTGGGTCCGCAGTCGCCTGCCCCACCGGGCCCAGCCGGTCCCCCCGATCTTCCAGCCCGAGGTGGCTGCGCGGGCGATCGTCTACTCGGCCCACCACCCGCGGCGCGAGCTGTTCGTGGGCGGTCCCACGCTCCTCGCCGTGTGGGCCCAAAAGTTCGTGCCGGGCCTTCTCGACCGCTACCTGGCCCTGACGGCGTATACCGGCCAGCAGACCGGGGAGCGCCGCCGGGTTCGGCCGGACGATCTGGCCGCTCCCGTCGATGCGCTGCAGGACCACGGTGCGCACGGTCGTTTCGATGACCGAGCCCATCGTCGCTCGGCGCTGTTGGAAGTGTCGCTGCACCGCCGCCTCATCGCGGTCGTCGCCGCGACCGTGCTGACCGTGGGGACCGTGCTCCGTCGCGGCTTCAGGAGCGCGTCCGGGTCCACGCAGCGTTGACCCAAAGCATGTCGCGAGCACTCAGCTCGTCATGACCAGCCGCGCGAGGTACGCCGCACTGACCAGGAAGGCCAGCGCCAGCAGGGCCGCGCGACGCCGCGGCGGCCGGGACGCGGCCCAGACCCGAACGAGCGGCACGGTCACAGCGATGGCCGCGGCGTACAGCAGATGCAGAAGGTCCGACGGCTGGTGGCCCGTGGCCAGCAGGAGCAGGCCCACGAGCGCCGTGCCCGCGCTGGCCGCAAGCAGCAGCAGGATGGCCCGATCCAGCCAGCGGTCGACGACGCGGTCCATGAACCAGCCCGCAGCGCCGACGATCATGCCGCCGACGACCGCCGTGCCGGCCAAGGCCGCGAGGACGAGATGGACGGTCGCAAGCGGTTCGGTCATCACCTCGGCTCCGAAGACGCTGGTGCCGGGCGGCGGGCGGCGCGTTCGACGCGTACGATACAAGCTCACCGGGGGCGGGTCGTCCGGACTTCGCGGGTGGTCAGCATGACGGCACGGGCGCGCGCGATCGGGGGCGTGCTGGCTATGCTCGTCCTCGTCGCCGTGGGCCTCGTGCTGGTGCGCAGCGGCCCCCGGTCGACGCCCACGGGCGGGACCGGCATGGTCCAGGCCGCCGCTCAGTCGGGACAGTCGCTGTACCTCCAGTCCTGCGCCACGTGCCACGGGGTGCAGGGGCAGGGCACGACGACGGGCCCGGCCCTCGTCGATGCCGGCGCCGCCGGCGCCGACTTCATGCTGAGCACGGGCCGCATGCCGCTTGCCAACCCAGGCGACGTCCCAGTGCGCAAGCCGCCGGCTTTCACGGACGCGCAGATCCAGGCGCTCGTGGCGTACGTGGCGTCCATGGGCAACGGCCCCGGCATCCCTACCGTCGTGACCGATGACGCCGAACTGGCTCGCGGGGCCGCGCTCTTCATCAACACCTGTGCGGCGTGCCACGGAGCGCAGGGTCAGGGCGATGCCATCGGCGGCGGCTACGCGGCCCCGCCGCTGGACCAGGCGACGCCGGTCCAGGTCGCGGAGGCGATGCGGACCGGACCCGGAGCCATGCCGGTCTTCGATGACGACGCGGCGGACACGGACGCGATCGCCAGCTACGTCGAGTACCTGCGCGCCGCGCCCGCCACGGGCGGCCTGCCCCTCTCCGGGGGCACGGTCGCGGAAGGCCTCCTGGCCGTGGTCGTGGGCCTCGGACTCCTCGTCCTGATCGTCCGGCGGATCGAACCACCGCGGCCGCCGGAACCGCGCTGATGATCGAGCGGCGGGACCCGGCCCACGAACGAGACGCCGAACGGCTCGTCCTGGGCGCGTTCGGCGTCACTGCCCTCAGCGGTGCGTCGCTGCTCGTCGTCTACGTGGCGGCCGGGCCCATCGAGCTCCAGGGCGTGCTACTCGCCGTCTGCCTGGGCGCGCTGGGGGCCGGGATGGTGGTGTGGGCCAGCCGGCTGATGGCCACGCCGGTCCACGTCGAGGAACGGCACCCGCTCGGCAGTGGGCCGGCCGGCGCGGCCGCGCTGAGCGACGTGCTGGAGGAGGAGGCGGGGTTCAGCCGCCGCAGGCTGCTGGTGCGCATGCTGTTCGTGGCCCTGGGTGGCCTGGGCCTCGCCCTCGCCGTGCCCGTGCTCTCGCTGGGGCCGGCCCCAGGCCGCAGCCTCTTCGAGACGTCGTGGCGGCGCGGCAAGCGCCTGGTCACGCCGGACGGCGCGCTGCTGCACATCGCCGACGTGCCCATGGACGGCGTGGCAACGGTCTTCCCCGAGGGCGCCACGACGGCGGCCGACTCACAGGCCATCCTCATCCACGTCGACCCGAGCCTCCTCCGGCTGCCTGCCGATCACGCTTCCTGGGCGCCGCAGGGCTACGTCGTGTACTCCAAGCTGTGCACCCACGCGGGTTGTCCGGTCGGCCTGTACCGCACCAGTGACCACCGGCTGATCTGCCCCTGCCACCAGTCCACTTTCGACGTGCTCGCCGGGGCCGACCCCGTCTTCGGGCCGGCCGCCCGCCCCCTGCCGCAGCTCCAGATCACGATCGCCGCCGATGGCACGGTCGTCGCCGAGGGCGACTTCCCCGAGCCGGTCGGGCCCAGCTTCTGGGATCGAACCTCGTCATGAGCGAGCCCGCGGACCGCCCGCCGACCGAGCTGGAGCGCCTCGTGCGCTGGCTCGACGAGCGCACCGGCGTCGCCGAGATCGCCCGGACCGGTCTGCGCAAGGTCTTCCCCGATCACTGGTCGTTCCTGCTCGGCGAGCTGGCGCTGTTCTGCCTCGTCGTGCTCGTGGCCACGGGCACCTTCCTCATCTTCTTCTACGTCCCCGACTCGAGTCCCGTGACCTATGAAGGGGCCTACGCCGTGCTCAACGGCAGCACGGTGTCGGCCGCGTTCGCCTCCGTCCTTCACCTCAGCTTCGACGTCCCGGCCGGCCTGCTCATGCGCCAGATCCACCACTGGGCGGCGCTCGTCTTCGTGGCCTGCATCGTGGCCCACGCCAGCCGTATCTTCTTCACCGGCGCGTTCCGTCGCCCGCGCGAGCTCAACTGGCTGGTCGGCATCGGCCTCCTGGTGCTTGCCCTCGCGGAAGGGTTCTCCGGCTACTCGCTGCCGGATGACCTGCTGTCCGGAACGGGCCTGCGGATCCTGGACTCGGTGTTCCTGTCGGTGCCCCTTGTCGGGCCCAGCCTGGCCGCCCTGGTGTTCGGCGGCGAGTTCCCCACGCAGGCCATCATCAGCCGTCTGTTCGTGTTCCACGTCTTCCTCGTGCCGGCCCTGCTCATCGGCGGGGTCGCGCTGCACCTGACGATCCTGGTCGTGCAGAAGCACACCCAGTACCGGGGAGGCCGGGCCCGCGAGGACAACGTCGTGGGGCGGGCGTTCTGGCCCGGCCAGGCCTTTCGGTCAGCCGGCCTCTTCTTCCTCACGGCGGCGGTCATCGCCGGTATCGGCGGGCTCGTCCAGATCAACCCGGTCTGGCTCTACGGCACCTACGTCCCGTACGCGGTCAGTTCCCCGGCGCAACCGGACTGGTACATGGGCTGGCTGGAAGGGGCGATCCGGATCGGGCCGCCCTTCGAGCCCACGATCCTGGGGGTGACCATCTCCACGCTGTTCCTGCCGGCCGTGGTCCTGCCGGGCCTCCTCTTCAGCATCTTCGTCGCCTGGCCGTGGATCGAGCGGCGCCTCACGGGCGACACGGCGACGCACCACCTCCTGGACCTGCCCTGGGAGCAGCCGGTCCGGCTGGCCAGTGGGGCCGCCCTCCTCACGGCCTTCATCGTCCTGACCTTCGCCGGCGCGAACGACGTGCTGGCCGCGACGTTCAGCCTCGGCCTGGAGCAGGTCACCGATCTCTTCCGCGTGCTGTTCCTGCTCGCGCCACCCGTCGCCTGGCTCGTCGCCTGGCGGGTCGCTCACGAGCTGCGCGAGCGCCGCAGTCACGGCAGCGAACCGGGTCAGCCGTGGCGGCGGAACGAGGCAGGCGGGTATGACGTGGCGGACCCGTGAGCCGGCTCCGCCTCACTGCGCTGGTCCTCGTCGTCAGCGCCGCCGTGGCCGGCTGCATGCCCGCGGCCGCCACCCAGCAGGCCCAGAGCATCAGCCAGCTCTACGTCGTGTTCCTTGTCGCCGCGGGCGCCGTGCTGGCCGTCGTGTGGGGTGGCGTGTCACTGGCCGTCCTGCGCTCGCGGCGCCGTCGTGGGCCGGACCTCCCCCCGCAGACGCGCGGCTCGCTCCGCCTGGAGGTGGCCTGGACGGCCCTGCCGGCCGTGCTCGTGGCGGTCCTGTTCGGGCTGACGGTGGTCGTCATCGGACGGGTGGACGCTGTCTCACCGGGACCGGCCGTCGAACTGCACATCACGGCGTTCCGCTGGGGCTGGCGCTTCGACTTCGCACAACCCGCGGTCGAGGTGCTGGGAGACGCGTCGAGCCCCCCGGTCGTGCATCTGCCGGTGGGTGAACCCGTGCACGTCACGATCACGTCCGTCGATGTCGACCACTCGTTCTATGTGCCGGCTTTCCTCTTCAAGCGGGATGCCATCCCCGGCCGCTCGTCCACGTTCGAGCTCGACATCGTGCAGGCGGGCACGTACAGCGGGCAGTGCGCCGAGTACTGCGGGCTCGAGCACTACCAGATGACGTTCACCATCGTGGCCGAGCCCGTGGCCGACTTCCAGGCCTGGCTGGCCCAGCAGCCGGCGGCCACGCCATGACCGCGGAGACGACGGCCGTCGCGGCCCGCCCGCTCGTGACGCACGGCTTCCTGGAGTGGCTCACCACCACCGACCACAAGCGCATCGGGCTCCTGTACCTCGGTACATCCCTGACCTTCTTCCTGCTGGCCGGCCTGATGGCCCTCGCGATGCGCCTCGAACTCGCTCAGCCCGGCCAGCAGTTCCTCTCACCGCAGGCGTACGCGGCCCTCTTCACGATGCACGGCACCCTGATGCTGCTGGCCTTCGGGACGCCGGCGGTGGCCGCCTTCGGCAACTACCTGATCCCCCTGCAGATCGGCGCGCCTGAGATGGCCTACCCACGCCTCAACGCCTTGAGTTACTGGCTGTTCCTGTTCGCCGGCCTGATTCTCCTGTCCAGCTTCCTCACGGTCGGCGGCCCGGCCAACGGCGGCTGGACGTTCTACGTCCCCAACACCGACATCGTCTATGCCCCGGGCGCGGGGACCGACCTCTGGATCATCGGCGTCGCCCTGCTGGGGATCTCCACCGTGATGGGGGCCGTCAACTTCACCACCACGATCATGACCCGGCGCCTGCCGGCCATGACCATGACGCGCATGCCCATGTTCACGTGGACCATGCTCATCGCCTCCATCCTCATCCTGCTGGCCTTCCCGCCGCTGACCGCTGCCCTGTCGATGCTCCTCATCGACCGCCACCTGGGCGGGTCGTTCTTCGACCCGGCGCGCGGCGGCGACGCGATCCTGTACCAGAACCTCTTCTGGTTCTTCGGCCACCCGGAGGTCTACATCCTGGCCCTGCCGTTCTTCGGAATCGTGAGCGAGATCATCCCGACCTTCAGCAGCAAGCCGCTCTTCGGCTACCGCATCATGGTCCTCGCCTCCATCACCATCGCCGCCCTGTCGATGGGCGTGTGGGCACACCACATGTTCACCACGGCCACGGTCGAACTGCCCTTCTTCTCCGCCATGTCGCTGGCCATCGCAGTGCCCACGGGAATCAAGCTGTTCAACTGGATCGCCACGATGTGGAACGGCCGGCTCCGCTTCACCACGGCCATGCTGTGGGCCGTCGGTGTGATCTACGTGTTCGTCGTGGGCGGCATCAGCGGGGTCATCGTGGCCTCGCCGCCCCTGGACTTCGACTTCCAGGACACGTACTTCGTGGTCGCGCACCTCCACAACGTCCTCATCGGAATCACCGTGTTCGCGGTCTTCGGGGGGATCTACTACTGGTTTCCCAAGGCCACGGGCAGGTTCCTGGACGAGCGCCTCGGTCGGCTGCACTTCGCCTGCTGGGCGGTCGGCGTGGTGGTGACCTTCCTGCCGCAGTACGAGCTGGGAGCCCTGGGTATGCCGCGCCGCATCGCCGACTACTCGCCGGCGACCGGCTGGGGCGACCTGAACCTTATCTCCACCGTGGGCTCGTTCCTTCTTGGCGTGGGCATCCTGCCCTTCCTCGCCGCCCTCATCCTCGCGTTACGGCAGTCTGCGACGGCTCCCGATGACCCCTGGGAAGGCAACTCGCTGGAGTGGGCCACCTCGTCGCCACCGCCCCACCACAACTTCCGTTCGCTGCCTCCTGTGACGTCGGAGCGCCCCGTCTTCGACGCCCGGCAACAGCGACGCCGACAGCAGGTGGGAGATGCCTGAGGAGGTCCGCTTCTTCGCCCGCTCGGCGATCTTCGGGCTGGTCGTTGGCGTGGCCTACTGGTTCATCAGCTACGAGGCCGCGGGAACGATCCTGCTCCTTGGCTTCGGCCTTGCCGGGGCATTCCTGGCCCTCGAGCTGCGGCGCGAGAGCGGCGTCCGTCAGGGGGCCGGTGCGGCCGTCCGTGGCCTGATCCCCCTCGCCGCCGATGACGAGCCGAACCCGTTCTCCGGGGAAGGGGGGTGGCTGCCGGGTCCGACGGCGGCCCCGCTGGCGACGGCGAGCGGGCTGGCGCTGGCGCTCCTGGCGATCGTGTTCGGCCCGGCCATGCTGGTCGCCGCCGCGGCCCCGCTGCTGGTCGGCGCGGCGCTCTGGCTGCGCGCCGTGATCCGAGAGTGGCGCGCCATCGACAGCGACGCGCCCGCCGGGACCCATATGTGAGGTGGTCGCAAGGGCCACGTCCACGGTGTAGCGGCGCCCGCAACGGCCGAGGACCTAGCGTCGAGCGGTGCGCAGTCGCTTGCGGGATCGCTGGTTCGCCCTGGCAGCGGGCATCGGGGTGAGCTTCGCGGGCGCCGGGTGGGTCTACCTCCTGCTCTCGGGACCCCGGAACGCCGATGACCTGACTGGGGTAGCGCTCCTTGGTGCCATGGGTGTCGCCCTCACCATGGGTCTGCTCATCCTCTTCATGAATTCGAGCGACCTCTAAGGAGGATGGCGCCGCGTCAGCAGGATCGTCACCGCGCCCGGAGCGTATCAGCGCACGTACGATGGGAGCGGTGACCTGGCGACCGATGGCCCACGACATCGAGACGGAACGGCTGATCCTGCGACTCCGCGACGCGCGGGACGCCGAGTGGTACCGCGAGCTCGTCGGCGAGCGTGGCGAAGCGCTGCCGACGCTCGACGAGGCGACGGCGCGCCTGGTCCGGATCAGGGACGAGGCGCTTGCCGTCGGCCTGGGCCCGCTGACGATCACGCGACGCGCCGAGGGCGACGCGATCGGCTACTGCGCGCTCATCGTGGGCCGCTGCAGCCTCGACGAGCCGGAGATCGCCTACGAGCTGCTGCGGCGATTCCATGGCCATGGGTACGCCACGGAAGCCGCCCGTGCGCTGGTGGCCGCGGCCGCCGACACCGGCCGAAAGCGGCTCTGGTCCACGGTCGGGGCCTGGAACACGCCATCGTTGCGGGTGCTGGAGAAGGTCGGCTTCAGGCGCCATCACGAGACCACGAACGCGGCGGGCGAGGTGGTCTACCTCGTCCGCGACCTGTAGGGCGGCGCGGTACACTGCCTGGCACATCACCAATAGCCTCGCCTTCGGGGTCGGGTGGAAGTCCCGACCGGTGGTCGGCGGAGCGCGGCGCCAGCCGTGCGGCCGCCAGCCCACGACCCGCACGCCGTGTCGATCCGCGGCGGCGGTGGATCCCCTTGCAGGGAGCCGACGGTCACAGTCCGGACGGGAGAAGGCAGGACGAGCCCGCCTGAGGGCACCGCTCGAACGACGCGAGTCGCGCCGGGGCAGCGGGCCGTCACAGTGAGCTGGCACCGCGACCGCTTCCGCAAGCTCCCGAGTGCAGGCGCCGCTGCGCTCCGGTCCCGAGCGCCCCTCGGGAGGTCAGGTCACGACCGCTCCCCGCGTCGACAGGTCGGGGTCCATCCGCGTCACGCGGCTGGGCAAGCGTTTCCGCGCGCCCGCCGATGTGAACGGATCCGCCGCCGCCGACACGACCCTGCGCGCGCTGGACGACGTGACGTTCGAGGTCGCCGCCCGCGAGATCGTGGCCATCGTGGGCCCCAACGGCTGCGGCAAGAGCACCCTCCTGCGGCTGATCGCCGGCCTGCTCACCCCCGAGGAAGGCACAGTGGACCTCGGCGACCGGCCGGTCACCGGCCCCGATCCTCGGGTGGGCTTCGTGTTCCAGGAACCGCGCCTCCTGCCGTGGGCGTCGATCCGCGACAACGTGGGCTTCCCCCTGCGGCTGGCAGACCGACCGGACGCGGAACGGCAGGCGCGGGTCACCGAGCTGCTCGCCCAGGTGGACCTCACCGGCTTCGCCAACGCCCGTCCGCACCAGCTCAGCGGCGGCATGCGGCAACGCGCGGCGATCGCCCGCGCCCTGGCCCTGGAGCCGTCCGTCCTGCTGCTCGACGAACCCTTCAGCTCGCTCGATGCCCTCACCCGCGAGCGGTTCGGCCTGGAATTGCTGGGCATCTGGGAGCGCACGGCGACCACCATCGTGCTGGTCACCCACAGTATCCCCGAGGCAATCTTCCTGGCCGATCGGGTGCTGATGCTCTCGCCGCGTCCGGGCCACGTCGTGGCCGACATCCCGGTCCGGCTCCCCCGGCCCCGCACGCCGGAGCAGGTCGACACGCCGGCCGGCAACGCCGTCGCCCTCCAGATCCGCCGGTGGCTGGCCGATGGCGCGGAAGCCCCCGCGCTCGTCCCTGTGGAAGCGGCGACGAGTTGAGCGCGGCGATGGACGAACGGGAGGTCGCGGTCGGCGGGCTCGCGCCGTACCGGCCCCTGCGGCAACGCCGCCGCCTGCCCGGCTGGCTGTTGGCCCTGGCGGGGGTGGTCGTCCTGCTCGCGGCCTGGAAGCTGCTCGTCGTGGTGGCCGGCTACCCCACGTTCGTGCTGCCGGCCCCGGAGGTCGTGGCCGCTCGTTTCGTGCGCGCGTGGGCCGACGGCACGATCGAGCCGCATGCCGCGGCCACGGTCGAGGAGATCGTCGGCGGCCTGATCATCGGCGTCGGCGCGGCCCTGCCCCTCGGCGCGCTGCTGGGACGCTCGCGGCTGGCAGAACAGGTGCTGGCGCCGTACTTCGTGGCCGCGCAGGCAACCCCCATCCTGGCCGTCGCGCCGCTCATCGCCCTGTGGTTCGGCACGGGCCTCATCAGCATCGCCGCGATCTGCGCCGTCGTCCTCTTCTTCCCGGTCACCGTGGCCACCATGGTCGGCGTGCGGTCGGTCGATCCACGCCTCGTGGAGATGGCCGCGGCGTTCCGCGCCACGCCGCGCCAGCGATTGCTGTGGGTGGAGGTCCCGGCCGCCCTGCCGGCGATCATGGGCGGTCTGCGCGTGGGCGTGACACTGGCGGTGGTCGGCGCCATCGTCGGGGAGTGGGCGGGCGCGAACGCCGGGCTCGGCGTCCTCATCAACCTGGCCCGCGGCAGCCTGTTCGACACGCCGCTTCTCTTCGCCACCCTCCTCACGATCGCCCTGCTGGGGATCGGTCTGTACCTGCTCGTCGTCCTCGTGGAGCGCCGGCTCGTCGGCGTCCGCGCCTGATCGCCTCGGAGGTCCGCATGCGTCCGTTCGTCCACCGCAGCCTGGCCGTCCTCGCGACCTTCCTGCTCGTGGCCTGCTCGAGCGGCCCGGGCGTGCCAACGCCGTCCGAGGCCACCGCGACCGGCACGCCCTCGGCCTCGGGTTCCGCGTCGCCCAGCGCGACCCCATCCGGACCGCCGACCTCCCTGGTCGTCGGCCTGGGCTACATCCCGAGCGTCCAGTTCGCCCAGTTCTACTACGCGCAGCAGCAGGGCTATTACCGGGCGGCCGGGCTGGACGTCACCTTCCAGAACAAGAACGATCCCGACCTGGTGACGCTCGTGGGCCAGGGCAGCATCGACGTCGGGGTGGCCGATGGCACGAGCGTCATCCCCGCCGTCAGCCAGGGCATCCCGATCACCTACGTGACGACGCTCTACGGCCTGTTCCCCAACGTCGTCTTCGCCAAGAGCAGCGCGAACATCACGACGGTGGCCCAGCTGAAGGGCAAGAAGATCGGCACGCCCGGGCGGTACGGCTCGAGCTGGATCATGCTCGAGGCGCTCCTGGCCTCGGGCCAGATGACGCCGAGCGACGTCCAGGTCGTGCTCTATCCCGACTACGGCCAGGCGGTGGCGGTCCAGCAGGGCGCGGTCGACGCGGCGACCGGGTTCACCAACAACGAGCCGGTCCAGCTCCAGCTCAACGGCACGCCGACGACCGAGCTCCACGTGGACCAGGCCACGCCCCTCCCCGGCCCGGGCCTCATCGTCGGCACGTCGACGCTTGCCAGCAAGCACGACGCCCTCAAGGCGTTCGTGGCGGCGACGCTGCGGGCGATGGACGAGGTCATGGCCGACCCGCAGGCGGGCCTCACCGCCTCGATCGCCGCCGAGCCGACCCTGGCCGGCTCCGACGCGACCCAGCTGGCCATCCTGCAGGCGACCATCGCGACGTGGGAGAGCCCCTACACTCAGGCCCACGGGCTGGGGGCCATCGACCAGGACGCATGGAGCCGCTCGATCGACTTCATGAAGACATTGCCGGAGAAGGTGGTCGCGGGGCCCGTGACCGTGGACCAGGTGGTGAACGAGGGCCTGCTGCCATGACCGAGCCACACGCGACACCCGGCGCCAACGCGCACAAAACGCACGAGGCGCCATCCGGCCACGCGGCGGAGGCCCATGACGACGACGGCGAGACGCCGTTGGGGCCGGTCGATGCCCAGGCGTGGGGCGCGGGACTCCTCGGCGTGGCGGTCGCCGGCCTCGTGGCCGTCCTGCTCTACGTAGCCTCGTACCACTGAGACCCGGACCAGGTCAGCCCTCGGGCGGGATCCGCTCGATGATCGTGGCGATACCCTGGCCGACCCCGATGCACATGGTGGCCAGGCCGTAGCGGCCACCCCGGGCGGCAAGCTCGTGGGCCAGCATCGTCACCAACCGCGCGCCGCTCATGCCGAGCGGGTGGCCCAGGGCGATCGCGCCGCCGTTCACGTTGACCCGCGAGGGGTCCAGGCCGAGCTCGCGGATGCAGGCGATCGACTGGCTGGCGAACGCCTCGTTCAGTTCGATGAGGTCCAGATCGGCCACGCTCAGCCCAGCCCGCGCCAGGACCTTCCGGGTGGCCGGGATGGGGCCGAGGCCCATGACCGCCGGATCGACCCCCGCGACCGCCGTCGCCACGATCCTGGCGAGCGGCCGCAGGCCAAGCTCGCGGGCCAGGCCGGCCTCCACGAGGACCGTGGCGCTGGCGCCGTCGTTGATGCCCGAGCTGTTGCCGGCCGTGACCGACCCGTCGCCTCGGAAGGCCGGCCGGAGGCGGGTCAGCGCCTCCAGGGTCGTGTCGGCGCGGGGATGCTCATCGCGCGTCACGAGGATCGGCTCGCCCTTCGGCTGGGGCACCGGGACCGGCACCATCTGCCCGTCGAAGCGGCCCCCATCCGCCGCGGCAACGGCCCGCCGCTGGCTTTCGAGGGCGAACGCGTCCTGCTCCTCGCGCGTCACGCCACAGCGGGTCGCCACCTCCTCCGCCGTTTCGCCCATCGAGAGGGGCGCGTGCAGCGCGGCCAGCGCCGGATTCACGAAGCGCCAGCCAAGGGTGGTGTCCACGAGCGGGCGGTCGCCGCGCGCGAATGCCGTCTCGGCCTTCAAGGTGACGAGCGGGGCGCGGGTCATGGACTCCACGCCACCGGCGACGAACGCGTCACCGTCGCCGACCATGATGGCGTGGGCCGCGCTGTTGATGGCCTGCAGGCCGGAGCCGCAGAGGCGGTTGACGGTCAGCCCGCCGGCCTCGACCGGCAGCCCGGCGAGCAGGCCGGCCATGCGGGCGACATTGCGGTTGTCCTCGCCGGCCTGGTTCGCGCAGCCCAGGATGACGTCCTCGACGCGCTCCGGGGGCAGGCCCGAGCGGTCGACGGCGGCGCGGATGACGAGTGCCGCGAGGTCATCAGGGCGCACTCGTGACAACGCCCCGCCGTAACGCCCGACCGGCGTCCGCACGGCGCTGACCAGCCAGGCCTCACGCGTCGCGCGGCCCAGATCACGGTTCATCCGACGGGGACCTGCATGGTCACGATCGTAGCGGTTCGAGCGCCGCGGGCTCAGACAGCGGCGATCTGCCAAAGCGCGGGCGCCACGCGGTAGCGCTCGCCGTAGCGCCGCTCCAGGCCGGCCAGACCGCGCACGATCGCGCCAAGGCCCAGCGCTCGCACTCGCTCGAATGGGCCGTAGGGATGGCCCGCGCCGAGCCGCATCGCCAGGTCGATGCCGGGAGGGTCGGCCACGCCGTCGCCGGCCGCGTTGTACGCCTCGTTGATGATCGCGAGCTCCAGCCGCGCGACGATCTCCCCGGGGGGCAGCGCCTCGCTCGCGGGCGCCGGCCGCTCCACCGACGCCGGCAGCGGCGCGACGCCGGTCGGGCGACCGTCCGCGCCGTACCGGTAGAAGCCCTGGCCCGACTTCCGACCGAGCGTCCGGGCCTCCACCAGGGCCGCCTGGATGGGCGACGGCCGGAAGCGCTCGGCCTCCTCGAAGGCGTGCCAGATGGCGTTCGCGACGGCGTAGTTGACGTCGATGCCGACGAGGTCCATGAGCGTGAAGGGGCCCATCGGGTAGCCCGCGGCCACGACCGCTTCGTCTACCCTGGCCACGTCCGCCTCGCCCGCCTCGACCATCCGCAGGGCCTCCAGGGTGAACGGCCGATTGATGCGGTTGACGATGAAGCCCGGCGCATCCGCGCACGCCACCGGCGTCTTGCCCAGCCCGGTCGTGAAGCGCAGAGCCGGCCTGCATCGTGGCCGCGGCCGTCCGCTCGCCGGCGACCACCTCGACGAGCGCCATGCGCGGCGCGGGGTTGAAGAAGTGGAGGCCAAGGACACGCTCCGGGCGGGCGGTCGCACCCGCGATGGCGTCGATCGACAGGGCGCTCGTATTCGTGGCCAGGATCGCCGCCGGCTGTACCAGCGGCTCCAGCGCCCGGAACACGGCCCGCTTGAGCTCGAGGTCCTCCAGGGCTGCCTCGATGACGAGGTCGACCGGGCGGCCCATACCCGCCGCAGCGGATCGGCCGACCCCATGCGCGAGCGCCGCGAGGTCGGCCGCGTCGTGCAGCCGACGCAGGGCGCCGGCGCGGGCAGCCGCGGTGAGGTCGCCCCTGGCCACGAGGCGACCTAGCCCGTCCGCGATGCGCGCGCGCCCACCGGCCACGGCCTGGGGCGAGACGTCGTGCAGCCTGACCGTGTGACCCGCCTGGAGACAGACCTGGGCGATGCCGGCCCCCATCGTGCCGGCGCCCACGATCCCGACGACCAGCGGCCCGGCGGCGGCCGTCGTCGCGGTGACGGGCCGCCTCACCGATCCGCGAAGCGCGGCGGCCGCTTCTCCGTGAACGCGGCGATGCCCTCGGCGTGATCGGGCGAGCGGCCGGCGGCGGTCTGCAGCTGCGCCTCCGCCTCCAGCGCTGACTCCAGGTCCAGGGATGTCGCCGCCAGCAGGGCGCGCTTGGTGAGCCCCATGGCGAGCGGCGCACCGCCGGCGAGCCGGCCGGCGAGCGCGGCGGCCTCGGCGGCGAGATCCGCCGCGGGCACGACCCGGTTGACCAGGCCGATCCGCTCGGCGGTCGCGGCGTCGACCGGATCCGTCGTCAGGGCCAGCTCCAGCGCACGCCCCAGGCCCACGATGCGGGGCAGGAACCACGACAGGCCGCTGTCCGGCACGAGGCCGACGCGGCCGAAGGCACAGGTGAACGTCGCCGTGTCGGCCGCCAGGCGGATGTCACAGGCAAGAGCAAGCGACATGCCGGCCCCGGCCGCGACGCCGTTCACGGCGGCCACGACCGGTTTCTCGAGCCGGGCGAGGGCGAGGATCAGCGGGTTGTACCGGTCGCGAACCTCGCGCCCGATGCGCGAACCGGTGATGCCGGTCTCGCGCAGGTCCTGGCCGGCGCAGAAGGCGCGCCCGGCGCCGGTGAGGACGATCGCCCGCACCGATCGGTCGCGCGCCGCTGCCTTGAGGGCGGCCAGGAGGCCCGCCTTGAGGGCCGGGTCGAGGGCGTTCAGCGCCTCGGGCCGGTCGAGCGTGAGGGTCAGGACGTGGTCGGCCTGTGCGCTGCGCAGGGGCGCGGGTTCGGCCACCGACGCTAGCCCGTGAACTCCACGAGGTCGTCGCCCTGGAGCTCGAACAGCCGGCGGTCGATGGGCTGGTCCGCCGACTCGGAGTGGTCCATGACGAAGTCGTGGAGGAGCGCCGCGAACTCGTGGTCGCCGGGGCGCAGGGCCCCCGCTACGAGCAGCTCGCGGTCCGGCAGGCCGACCAGGACGCGCGTCCCGGGCGGGGCGCCGCGGCGGAGCTCCGCGGCCAGGTTCGCGCGCACCGCGGGCAGCAGGATGCGGGCGGCGTCCCGGCCGGTGCCGCTCTCCGAGCTTCGCAGGCGCCGCTCGCCGGAGTCTTCGTCGATCCAGCCGACCCCGTCCGACCACGTGCCCAGGTTCTGGCCGGCCGTGACCGCGAGCTCCTCCGGCGTGATGCCCCAGTCATGCAGGTGCTGGGCATTGACCAGGACATCGAAGCCGGCGCCCTGCAGGGTGAACGCCACGACGAGGCCGCAGGGACCCTCGGTGATCAGCGGCTGGGCGTGCGTCTGGATGCCCTCGTTCGCCCAGTCGACCTTGCGCTCGGCGGGGTCACCCTGGCTCCCCGGTGGCAGCAGGCACGGGAAGACAGCGTCCTTCGTGCGCTGCCACTCATCCGCCACGTGTCAGCCCTCCCGACATGCCCATCCCACGCGCCGTCGGGCGCGTGCAGCAAGCCTAGCATCCAGCCCACCCTTGGCCGCGGCTTCCTGAAACCTCGGTGCCGCTCACGCCACGAGCCGAGCGGGCTGGTGGCCCCGCCCCAGCCTCAGCGACCGCGCCAGACGGGCGGGCGCTTCTCCATGAAGGCGTGCATGCCTTCCTTCTGGTCGGCGCTTGCGAAGAGCTGGAAGAACTCGCGGCGCTCGGCGGCGATGCCTGCACTGAGGGGCAGCTCGAAGGCGCGGTTCACGGCCGCCTTCGCCGCCCGCACGGCGAGCGGCGGCATCGCCGCGATGCGGCCCGCCAGGGCGAGCGCTTCGGTCAGCATCTCCTCGCGGGCGACCACCCGGCTGACCAGGCCACGCGCCTCCGCCTCGCGTGCCCCGAACGAGTCGCCGGTCAGGATCAGCTCCATCGCCCGCGCCTTGCCAAGCGCGCGGGTCAGCCGCTGGGTCCCTCCGGCGCCGGGCATCACCCCGATCCTGATCTCCGGCTGGCCGAAGGTCGCATCGTCGGCCGCCACGACGATGTCGCACGTCATGGCCAGCTCGCAACCACCGCCGAGGGCATAGCCGCGCACCGCCGCGATGAGCGGCAGGCCGATGGCCCGGAACTCGTCCCAGTACCCGAACCGGCCGCTCGCCTCGAGCTCGTCGGGCGTCGCGTCGACCATCTCCTTGATGTCGGCGCCAGCCGCGAAGGCCCGCTCGCCCTGGCCGGTGATGACGACCGCGCGACAGGTCGGATCCGCATCCAGCCGCCGCAGCATGTCCGCCAGCTGGCGGAGCGCCTCGCCGTCCAGCGCGTTGAGCACCTCCGGCCGGTCGAGGGTCACGACGGCCACGCCGTCGACGGTCGCGCCGTCGGCGTCGACGGCCGGATGCTGCAGCAGGAGTCGATGCGCGTCGTCCGGGCCGGTCACGACGACCCCTTCCGCTCCGGCCAGGTCGCCGCCCTGCTCAAGGCGCACGCGCAGCTTCTCGTAGTCGACCGGACGCTTGCCCCCGAAGGCGTCCAACCCCTCGCGCACCTCGTCCGAGGCAGCGTGGAGCGTCAGCCACTCCCGTGCCATGCGGATCGTGAGCGACCACGAGAGGTCGCGCCAAAAGTCCAGCTGCGCCCGGGTGGCACGCGAGATCTCGGGCATCTTGGCCAGCAGCTCGGCGCAGTAGTCGTCGACCGCCGCGTCGAGCTCGGCGCGCGGCACGACGCGGTTGACGAGCCCCCAGTCAAGCGCCTGGCGAGCGGGGATCTCGCGGTTCAGGAGCAGCATCTCGCGCGCCCGGCGGTCGCCGAGGAAGATCGGCAGCCACTGGGTGGCGCCGCCGGACGGCAGACTGCCGTGCGACGGCCCGACGTGGCGGATGTAGGCGTCGTCGACCAGGACGGCAAGGTCGCAGGCCAGGTTCAGCTCGTTGCCGCCACCGACGACGATGCCGTTGAGCCGCGCCACGACCGGCTTGGGACAGCCACGGATGGCCTCGATGGCCGCGATGAAGCGGCCCATCCACGCGTAGTAGTCGTGCGGCCGGCGCAGGAACGCCTCCTGCTCGCGGAGGTCGGCGCCGGTGCAGAAGGCGCGCTCGCCTGAGCCGGTGAGGACGACGACCCCGACATGATCGTCCGCCGCCGCCTCGGCGAACCGGGCGGCCAGCGCGTCGAGCGTGGGCCCGTCGAGCGCGTTGAGTTGGGCGGGCCGCTCGAGCCGGATCGTGGCGCGGCGGCCGTCGACGGCATAGGCGACGGTCATGCGTCGCCCGCGGCGCCGAGATCGGTGTCGGGCTCCACGACGACCATGGTGACCAGCCCGGGCGCGATCTCGCGCAGGTTGCGGCCGGCGGCGCGCATGGGTTCGCTCGCGAGCGCGGCGTCCAGGGACGGCCGATCGGCGAACACGAGGCGCGCGACGAGCATGAGATCCGACTCGCCGAACACCTGGACCACGTCCGCCACGTGCAGGCTCTGGAGGCCGGGGACCTGGCGGATGAGCGGCAGGTGCTCCGCCGCGTACCGCCGCCGGAACGTGGCCACGGCGTCATCGCCGCCTTCGGGCCGGCGGTAGAGCGCCATCAGGGTCGTGGTCATGGGTGCGCCTCCTTGGTCAGCGGCTCGGTCTGGGGCAGCGACGTAGGGATCGGGGCGCGGTTGCCACGGCGGTTCGAGGGCGCGGCTGAGCCCTCCTCGCCCGCCGCACGCGCCCGGGCGACCGTCTCCGTCTCACGATAGAACGCGGCGGCCGCGTCGTTGAAGAGGCCCGGCCGCGACACCATGACCTGGTGGTCGCAATCGGGCGCAACGAGGAGCCGCGCGTCCGGGAGCTGGCGGTACAGGGCCACCACGTGCGGCAGCGGCGCGAACACGTCGCGGTCGCCGTAGGCCAGGAGGGTCGGCACACGGATCTGGCGCAACTCGGCGGGGCTCAGCAAAGGCTGGGTCGCGACGTCATGGGCGATGGCGCGCATGAGGTCCCGCCACGCACCTGCTCCCTGCACAGGCCCGTGGCGGCGGTCCAGCTGCGCCGCCCAGGCTGGCTCGTCTCGCGCGATACGGTCGGGGTCCATGAGGTGGCGCGCGACGCTCGTGCGCGGCTCCCGCTCCGTGTCGATGCCGGCGATGAGCAGCGTCCGCAGCCGGTCCGCATGCCGGGTGGCGTAGGTCAGGGCGGTCATCGCGCCAAGGCTGAAGCCGACGAGATGGAAGGTCGTCAGCCCGAGGGCGTCGACGAACGCCGCAAGGTCGGCCACCAGGAGCTCGGTGGAGAAGCCCTGCGCGACGTCCCAGCGCGTGCCGCCGTGGCCTCGCGCATCCGGCAGGTAGACCCGGAACGCCTTGCGGAACAAGGGCAGCTGGGCCGACCAATCCTCGCGCGCCGAGCTCGACGCTCCGTGCAGCATGACCACCGGGGGCCCGGCGCCTTCCGCGGAGTAGGCCACGTCCAGGCCGTTGACGTGCAGCGTCGGCATCTCAGATGAGGCTGTCCCGACCTTCGGGGTACCGCTCGTCCGGCTTGCCGAGGAGCTCCGAGCTGGCGGCCCGCTCGATACGCAGGTAGCGGCCACGGTAGTAGAGGAGCGGCAGCGGATGGACCTCGCTGACGCCGAGCTCGACCACCCGGGCGAGGTAGATCGTGTGGTCGCCCGCGTCGAGGACCCGCTCGACGGTGCACTCGAGATGGGCCACGGCCGCCTCCAGGATCGGCACACCCGTTCGGCCCGTGCGGTACTCCGCGCCGCAGAAGGCGCTGCGCGGCAGGTCCGACGGCGCGCCGGAGAAGCAGTCCGAGAGGCCCTGGCTCTCCTCCGCCAGGATGTTCACCGCGAAGCGGCTGGCGCCCGCGATGACGTCATGGATGGACCGCTCGCGGCCGATGCACACGAGGACGAGTGGCGGGTCCAGCGATACCGAGGTGAACGCGTTGACGGTCGTGCCCCAGGGATGCGAGCCGGCCTTCGTCTGGACCATGCTCGTGACGACCGTCACCCCGGTGACGAAGCGGCCCATCACCTCGCGGTAGCGCTCCGCGTCGACGGGCGGCAACGTGACGCGGGTCCCTGTGGCGTCGGACATCGCGGCCCAGTCTAGGACGGTAGACTCGTGCACGGGGCGGAGGGCCAAGGAGGCGGCATGGCGGCGCACGATCGAGCGGGCGATACGGACCGCGACCGGCAGCCGTGGGCGCTGGTGCTTGGCGCGAGCAGCGGCTTCGGCGAGGCGACGGCGCGCGCGCTCGCCGCCGCCGGCTACGACATCGCCGGCGTCCATCTTGACCGACGCCAGGGGATGGCTCACGTGGCGGAGGTGACCGCGGCCATCGAGGCGTCGGGCAGGACGGCCCACTTCGTCAACATGAACGCGGCCGACGACGAGCGGCGGGCCGGATTCCTGGCCGGGCTCCGCACCCGCTTCGACGCCCAGCGCGAACGGACCGGGCGCCGCCCGTACGTCCGCGTGCTGCTCCATTCGCTGGCCTTCGGGACGCTGAAACCGTTCCTGGCGGCCGAGGCGGACGCGGCCATCAGCCGCAAGAACATGGAGATGACCCTGGACGTGATGGCCAACAGCCTTGTCTACTGGGCGCAGGACCTGTGGCGCGGCGGCTTCCTGGAGGCCGGTTCCAAGATCTACGCCATGACCAGCGAGGGGTCCACCCGGGTCATCGACAGTTACGGCGCGGTGAGCGCGGCCAAGTCGGCCCTGGAGTCGCACTGCCGCCAGCTGGCCATGGAGTTCGCGCGGCACCACGCCGACGTGGCCGTCAACGCGATCCGCGCCGGGGTCACCGTGACGCCCGCGCTGATGCAGATCCCCGAGCACGACGCGCTCATCGACCATGCCACCAAGCGCAACCCCAGCGGACGCATGACGACCGTTGGTGACGTGGCCAGCGTCATCGTGCGTCTCTCACAGGACGGCACCTCGTGGGTGACCGGCAACGTCATCGGCGTCGACGGGGGCGAGTTCATAAGCGGATGAGCCGGGCGGCGAGATGAAGCGCCTGGTCGTGCTCGGGTCGCTGAACGTCGACCTGGTCGTCGCGGGGGTCCGTCTCCCGGCTGCCGGAGAGACGGTCGCGGGCGGTCGTTTCGAGCAGCACCACGGTGGCAAGGGCGGGAATGCCGCCGTCGCGGCCGCGCGCGCCCTGCGGGGCGGCCCGCTCGAGGGACGGGTGGCCTTCGTGGGGGCGGTCGGCGACGACGACCACGGTCGGGCGGCGCTCCAGGCCTTGTGGGACGAGGGCATCGACGTGGAGGCGGTCCGCGTGCTCGACGATGCCGCGACGGGCGTCGCCCTCATCGTGGTGGCGTCCGATGGCGAGAACCAGATCGCCGTGGCTTCCGGTGCGAACGCCCGACTCGAGGCGTCATCGGGCGCGGCCACCATCCGCTCCCTGCTGGCCGACGGCGGAGTGCTGCTCGGCAACCTCGAGGTCCCGGCGCGCGTCGTCGAGGGCGGTGCCCGGGCGGCCCGCGCTGTCGGCGCGACGGTCGTCCTGGACCCTGCGCCGGCGGGCGCGTTCACGGCAGGGCTGGCCGACCTGGCGGATGTGCTGACCCCGAATGCGGCGGAGCTGGCGACCCTTGGCGGCGTGACCGGGCTCCTCGCCCGACCGGCCGGCGCTGCGGTTGGCCATCACCCTGGGCGCAGGCAGGCGTGCGACTGGCCGGTCCCGAAGGCACGGACGTCCGGCTGCCGGCTCACCGCGCGGGCGCCGTGGTCGACACGACCGGCGCGGGCGACACGTTCAGCGGCGTTCTCGCGGCGGGCCTGCTGGAGGAGCGGCCGTGGTCGGAGGCCGTGCGGCGAGCCACGATCGCGGCCGGCCTCTCGGTCGCGGTGGCCGGCGCCCGCGAAGGGATGCCGCTCCGTGCCGCGATCGACGCCGCCGAGGCGACGGAGGGCTGATCAGGCCTCGCGCACGACGACGGAGTCCGCCAGCCGGTCGTGGAGGCCCCGGCCGCGAGGGTCGCGGATCGCCGGCAACGCGAGGACCAGGTACCACAAGACAGCAACAACGGGCCAGATCCAATAGGGCCAGGTCGCGATGGTCGTCGACTCCGAGTCCGGAGAGACGGCCATGGCCACCAGCAGCGACGCGAGGGTGGTGCTGACGGGGATCAGGCACACCGGACCGATCAACAGAAGCTGCCGGACCAGGGCCCGGCGGAACGGGACCGCCTGTCCGCCGTCGGCGGTCAGCGTCACGAGCCCCACCGCCAGCTGGCCCGGCGTCGCCCGCAGCACCGACGTGGCAGAGGTCGAGCCGACCACGATGGCGCCGGCCGCCACGATGGCGATCGCGAGCAGGCCGGTGAACATCCCGACGGCGTCGCCGGGCAGGCCCGATAGCCCGATGAAACCCTGCAGGTACGAGTCGGCCAGACTGCTGATGAGGAGCGCGACCGCCACGTCGATGGCAAAGGCCGCGGCGCGCAAGCCCAATTCCGCATAGGCGACGCCGGGCGCGGGGGCCGGCGCGGACGGCTTGCCGGCCCACCGGGAGGATGGCTGGAAGCTGCGCCACGCTTCCCAGCCGGGGTCGTCGCCGCCGGGCCAGCGGATCTCGGCAGCGTCAGCTTCACCCACTGCTGTCGTGGACTCTTCCGCTTCGATCGCGGTGTCCGCCCCGTCCACCATGCCTCACCACCCCTCGTGCCGATGATGGACCGCATGGCCGAGGTGTCAAGGCGGGTGGGCCACATCCTCGGGCGACAGGAAGGGCCCTTCCGACCAACGGACCGTCCGTAACCCGGCGCCGATGCACGCAAAAGGTTGCTAACGACCGCCGAAGGGCCGCTCATTCGCCGGGATGGACACCTGATGCTCAGCTGAGCGATGGAACGCGCCGATTCGAGTCTCGCTGCCGCTCATCGTCGTCGTTAGACACCTTTGATGCACATCGGGCGCGTGGAGTCAGCGCCTCGGCCGCTTCAGCGCCCCGTGGCGTAGCCCGTCAGCTCCACATAGGCGTCGGCGGCGATCTGCGCGCCGTCGCGCGTAGCGGTCACCACCTGCGAACCCTCCCAGTAGATGACGCCGGTCGTGCTGCGCGTGTCCAGCTCCTGGTCGGCCACGGTCGGCCGGAGGGTGATGACGAGGCCTGCCTTCGGTATCTCGACGCGCCAGCCCGATGGGTAGACGGCGCCGGTCTGGGGGCTGGTCCAGTGGTCGGTCACGGTGACCGTGAAGTCGCTCGCCGCGAGGTGCACGATCGTGCCGTCGCTCGTGACATACGTGCCGTACGCGAGCGGGTACGTCCCGTCGGCGTCGCGGATCAGCGACAGCGTGACGGCCGAGCCGTCGGGCAGGTTGACCGCGAACCAGTCCCAACCGCCGCCGCCGACGGTCACGAAGTCGCCCCACTGGTGGTCGAACCACGCCTCCCCCGTCACGGCCATGGTCTGGCCGCCGATGGTGAGGGTGCCGGCCGCCTGCATGGTCGGGCGGGAGTAGTAGTACGAGCCGCCGGCGGCGCCGAACGGCACGTACCCGCTCGTGTCGTGCAGGACCGGCGGCCGCCCGCCCGCGTCGAGCGTCAGCTGGAAGGCGAAGCCGCCCGTCGCAGACGACACGGCCAGGGCATCGTGGCCCAGGTAGCCACGCATCACCCAAGGATCGGCGGCGGCCACCCCGGGCGCAGCCGGTGTCCCGGAGATGGCCAGGAAGAAGCCGTATGGGCCGCTGGACACGGACTGCGCCGCGTCCACCTGCGGGCCCACCTCCGAACGCTGGTCGTACAGGAAGCGATGGCCCTGCTCATCGGTGACGGCCACGTGCGAGGCCCACGTCACCGGGAATGCGCCCCGTTCGGCGCGGAAGATGACGTCCTCGAACCCGTACGTGGCGCCGCTCGCGGTCCGCAGGTGGCCGGTGTAGTACCACCACTCCGTGAGGCGGTCGTGCGGCCCGTCGTCGCGCGGGAAGACCAGCGGCTGCGGGTCGGGTGCGGCCACCGGACTGGCACTTGGCCGCGCCACCAGGGGGTGCGCCGCTGGCGCATTCGCCAGCAGGGCCCCGTTCGCCGAGCACGCCCCCAGCACGAACGCGGCGAGAATCGCCACGACGACGGCCTGGACCAGGGTCGCCCCTTCGACGACCGGCAGCCTGGCCGCGATCCAGCGGGCGAGGCGGGCCGGCATCCACCAATTCCAGTCGCCAAGCAGGCGCATCGTGGCCGGTACCAGCAGGGCCCGCACCACGGTCGCATCGAGCGCGACGGCCACGGCCATGCCGAGGCCGAGCGCCTTGATGAGCACGACCTGCGAGAAGACGAACGAGCCGGCCACGATGACCACGATGAGGGCCGCGCTCGTGACGATCCGGCCGCTGCGCTCGAGCCCGCGTGCGACCGCCGTGCGGTTGTCGGCGCCTGCGTCAAACGCTTCTTTCATGCGGCTGAGCAGGAAGACCTCGTAGTCCATCGACAGGCCGAACAGGACGCAGAAGAGGATGACCGGCTGGGTCGTCTCCACGTAGCCCAGCGGCTGGAAGCCGATCAGCGCCGACAGGTTCCCGTCCTGGAAGATCCACACCAGCGCACCGAAGCTGGCGATGATCGAGAGGCTGTTCATGATCAGGGCCTTGAGCGGCAGCACCACCGACCGCAAGAGCAGGAACAGCACGAGGTAGGTCGTGATGAGGATGAACAGGGCGGTGCGGGGGAAGTCCTGGCCCATCCGGGCGACCACGTCGGTCACCTCGGCCGCGCCTCCCGCGACCTGGACCGTGAGGCCGGCCGGCGGCGCCAGCGCGGAGGTCGGATCGCGCAGCGCCGCGACGAGATCGCGACCCTGGGCCGCGTTGGGCCCATACGGTGTGGTCACCGTGAAGACCGTCAGGTCACCCTTGGTCGTGGCGGCCAGGGCCGCGGCGGCGAACCGGTCGGGCGGCCCGCCCGGCGTCGCGTAGAGCAGCTCGTACTGGGCTCGCGTCAGGCGGGGGTCGAGATCCACCAGGCCGTCCACCCGCACCACCCGCGGATCGGACGCGAGCTCGCGCGAATAGTCGTAGAGCTTGCCCAGGATCGCCGGGTCGGTGATGGGACCCGTGGCCTGGACGGCCAGCTCGAGCGGCGCGAACGTCCCCTCCCCGAACGTGGTCGAGAGGACGTCGTAGGCCTGCCTGGACTGGAGGTCGGCCGGCAGGATCGTCTCGTCGGGCGCGTCGAACTGGACGTGCAGGAACGGCACGCCCAGCAGGACGAGGATGCCGAGCGTGGGCACGAAGACGCGCCAGGGGCGCTGCATCACCCAGCGCGCCAGCCGCGCCCAGCGACTCTCGGGCGGCGGCACGCCCGGGTCCGGCGGTGGCCGGCGCAGCAGGCTGCGCACCGAGAGCGCCCCCAGCCGCGGCCCCAGGACGGCCAGCACGGCCGGCAGCAGGGTCAGCGCGGCGAGCACGGCCATGCCCACGACGATCGCCCCGGCCACGCCGACCGAGCGCAGGATCATGAAGTCGAAGAGGACCAGCCCGACCAGGCCAAGCAGGACCGTGAAGCCGCTGAAGAAGATGGCCCGGCCGGCCGTGGCCACGGTCACCCCCACAGCCTCGTCCACCGCCGCGCGGTCGATCGACCCGTCGGCGCGCCGGCCGCCGCCCCTTCGGCCGAGTTCCTCGCGGAAGCGGCTCGTGAGCAACAGCGAGTAGTCGACCCCCAGGCCGAGCCCGAGCAGGGTGGCGAGGTTGAGCACGAAGATGCTCATCGGCGTGACGCTGGCCAGCAGGAAGATCAGGGCGAGGGCGAGCAGCACGGCCGAGCCACCCACGACGAGGGGCACGCCGGCCGCCACGATCCCGCCGAAGATCAGGACGAGGGCGATCGCGGCGAGCGGCAGGCTCACCAGCTCGGCCCGTCGCAGGTCTTCTTCGGAGGCCGTCTGGATGTCGCCGTAGAAGGCGGGCGCGCCGCCGATCAGGGTGCGGATGCCCGGCTCGTCGTGGAGGGCGGCCTGGACCGGCGCCATCGCCGCCGGCGAGTCGTCCGGTGACAGGTCAAGGTCCACGATGTCGTAGACGACCGTCCCGTCGGTGCTGACCTGACGGGGCGACACGAGATGGCTCTGGATCCCGGTCACGTGCGCCGCGTGCGGGACGTCGGCGACGGCCGCCGCGGCCGCTGCCTCGAACGCCGGCTGGCCCGCCCTCGCGGACCCCGTGGACTCGATGACGATGGCCAGGACCGACGGGGGCACGCCAAGCTGGGCGAGCGTGGCGCGGGCTTCTTCGGAGGGCAGGTCGGGCAGCGTGAAGCCACCCGCGCGCAGGACCGAGCCGGCCCGCGGCGCGAACGGCAGGGCCGCCAGGAGCACGACGGCCCAGGCGCCGATGACCCACCAGCGCCGGCGTGCCATGAACAGGCCAAGGCGCTGGAATCGCGGCAACCCGTTGGGCCCGCCGCGCTGGGAGGGTGTCATGGGAACGGTCGGCATCGCGACGGCCTCAGGCCGCCGCTTCGGCGACCTCGGAGCGGCAGGTGACCTGGGCCACGCCGCGGATCGTGGCGATCACCGAGCAGTAGCGCTCCTCGCTCATGGCCACGGCACGTTGCACCTTCACCGGGTCCAGGCCGTGGCCGCTCGCCCGGAAGACGAGGGCGACCCGCGTGAAGGGGAACGGCGGGCTGTCCAGCTGATCGCCCTCCACGCTGACCTCGAGCGCGGTGAGGTCCTGCCGTTGCTTGCGCAGGATCTCCACGACATCCCAGGCCGAGCACGCACCGGCCGCGGCAAGCAGCAGCTCGCTCGCCGAGAACCCCGCCGGGCGACCTTCGTGGGGCGCGTTGATGTGGACGAGGTGGCCATGCAGCCCGCCCTGCGCCTCGAATCGGTCGGCATCCGGCTGCCACGTCACGAGGACCGTCTTCACGGCCTCATGATGCGCCCTCGAGACGTCCGCGGCTGGCACGGCCGACCGCCATGGGCCCGACGATGAAGCGCGCGGCGAGGTAGCCGGCGAAGCTCAGGCTCGTCACGTAGACGCTGACGGGCAGGTTCGTCGCCAGCGCCAGAAGGATGCCGCCCTCCACCGAGACGAGGGCGATCGCGACGCTGTAGATGGTGGCCCGGGCTGGGTTGACCGTAAGCCGCTCGGCGGTGGCGCCCGGGGTGATGAGCAGGGTCAGGATCAGCAGGACGCCCACGACCTGGACCGCCTCCGCGACTGCCGCGGCAAGGATGAGCAGGAAGGCGATGGCCAGCTCCCGTACCGGGACGCCGCGGGCCTCGGCCACCTCGGGGTCGACCGTGGCGAACGTCAGGGGCCGGTACATGACGGCGAGGGCGATGAGGGTGACCACGCCGATGCCGATGAGGAGCGCCACGTCACCCCGGCTCACGCCGGTGATGGAGCCGAAGAGGATCGCGAAGGCCTGCGTCGCGAAGCGCGGGTAGAGGGACAGGAAGAGGACGCCCAGGCCAAGGCCGAAGGCCATGGCGATGCCGACGACGGAGTCCCGCTCTCGCACGCGCACCCCAAGGGCGCCGATGAACAGGGCAGTGATCGTCGTGCCCGCCATCAGGCCCAGGACGGGCGACGCGCCGATGAGGATCGCCCCGGCCGAACCGGTGAAACCCAGCTCGGAAAGGGCATGGACCGCGAAGGCCATGTTGCGCATCACCACGAATCGGCTGACCACGCCCGAGACGATGCCCACCACGAGGCCGGCGGCGAGCGCATTCTGGGCGAACTCGTAGCCCAGCAGGTGGACGAGCTGGTCGATCACGAGGTGGGCCGCTCCGGATGACGATCGTCGTCGGGCAGGGCCGGCAGGTGGTGCGGCTCCTCCATCTCGAACCCCGAGCCGCTGGACTCCCCGACCACGAGGATCCGCCCGTGGACACGCAGGACGTCCACATGCGACCCGTACAGCTCGGTCATCCGGTCCGAGGTCAGGACCTCGTCGGGCGTGCCCATCGCCCAACGGCCGTTGACGACGAACAGGACCTGGTCCACCAGCTCGAGCACGGGGTTCACGTCGTGCGTCACGAAGAGGACCGTGCGGTCACCACCGCGCTGCCAGTCCCCGATCAGGTCGGTGATCCCCTGCTGGTAGCGAAGGTCCAGGCTGGCCAGCGGCTCGTCGCATAGGAGCAGCCGGGGGTCGCCCACGAGGGCCTGGGCGATCCGCAGGCGCTGCTGCTCGCCACCCGAGAGGCGTCCGATCGGCGCATCGGCGTAGGCCGTGGCCTGCACGGCTTCGATCGTCGTCTCGACGCGTCGTCGCGACGCGGCCCCGGATCGTCCGAGGCCCCACCGGTGCCCGTCGAGGCCTAGCTGGATGAGGTCGCGACCGCGCAGCGGCAGGTCCGGATCGAACGCCTGGTGCTGGGGCACGTACCCGATCCCGGGGTCACCACGCCGCGGGGCATGGCCCAGTACCTGGACCTGGCCGGCGATCAGCGGCGCGAGGCCCAGGATGACGCGCAACAGCGACGTCTTGCCCGAGCCGTTCGGCCCCAGGATGGCCACGAAGGAGGCGCCTTCGAAGGCCAGCGACATGTCCGTCCAGATGCGGCGCCCGTGATACTCGAGCGTCGCCCCACTGAAGCGGACGGCCGGGTCCGGCACCCCGTCAGCTGCCCTGTGCCAGGGCCGCCTGGAGGGCCTGCATCTGGGCCAGCTGCCACTCCACGTAGTGCTGGTAGGCGGGCGGCATCGTCTCCGCCACGCCGACGACGGGGATGCCGTTCTGGACGGCGAGGTCGTGGACCTGCTGGGTGATCGGCGAGGTGACCTGGCTGTTGTAGAGCAGCACCTTGACCTTCTTGCCGGTCAGGAGGTCCTGCTCGGCTGCGACGTCGGCCGGGGCGGGATCGGTGCCCTCTTCGATCGCCTTCTGGAAGGCCTCGGGGGTCAGTACCTGGAGGCCGATGGCGGTTGCCAGGTACCCGGCCACGGGCTCCGTGAACGCGACCGGCGCGCCGCCGTACTTGCTTTTGAGCAGGGCGATCTCGTCGGTCAGCGGCTTCAGTGAAGCGAGGTAGGCCTGCTCGTTGGCATCGTAGTAGGCCGCGTTGGCCGGGTCGAGCTGGCCCAATGCCGCCGCGGCCGCCTGCGCCACCTTGGGCATCGTGCCCGGGTCGTACCAGATGTGCACGTTGACATCATCGCCCACGCCAAGGAGCTGCTGCACGTTGATCACGACCCGCGTCGGATCGGGGGCCGCACCCAGGAGCTGCTGCATGAAGTCGTCGTAGCCGATGCCGTTGACGATCACGAGCCGCGCGTCGGCCACCAGCGCCGCGTCCTGCGGGCTCGTCTCGAAGGCGTGGGGGTCGGCGTTGGGGTCGTTGAGCAGGCTCGTCGCCCGCACGTGCGAACCCCCGATCTGCGTCAACAGGTCGGCGTAGAAGTTCTCCGTCCCCATGACCGCCAGCTGTGAGCCGCTCCCCCCGCTGCTCGAGGGAGAGGTGCCCTCACCGCACGAGGCCGCAGTCACAGCGAGAGCGGCGATGACCAGGACCATGCCAAGACTGCGTCTCATCTCGTGGTTCCTCCTCATCCATCCAAGTCGTGCAGCCTGAATTGGCTTGGGAAGCGCAGATGATACCGAGTCTCAATATGGTGGTCAAGGCGCAGGCCGGTCTGCTACCCTCTCGCGGCCCAAGGAGAGGAGGCTCGATGGCTGCCCGACCCCCGACCGATGGTCGGCCGTCGAGCGATCGACACGTCATCGCGTTCGGCCTGGGGGTGCTGCTCGTGGCGGCCCTCGTCGTCCTCCTGCCCGACCTGACGCCGCCGGCCGGCGTGGGGCTGATCTCCGACCAGGCACACGGCGTCATCGTCACGATCGTGCCCCCCACGGGGCCGCAGGGCCCGACCGGCACCGTCAAGTTCCTCGACGGCCCACAGGCGGGCCAGACGGTGCCGGCCACCATCGAGGGTCCGAGCGGCGCCCTCCAGATCCCCGACTACCACGTCGGCGACCAGGTGCTCGTGGCCATCGATCACCTGCCCGACGGGACGACCCAGGTCTCGGTCGTCGATCGCTGGCGCCTGCCCCTCATCGGCGGGCTCGTCGGCCTCTTCGCGCTGGTCACGATCGCCGTGGCCGGCTGGCGCGGCCTGCGGGCGCTCGTGTCGTTGGCCTTGACGCTGGTGCTGGCGATCCGCGTGCTGATCCCGCTGCTGCTGTCGGGCTGGCAGCCGGTCGGCCTGGCCATCAGCCTGGGCATCCTCATCACCGCGGTGTCGTTCCTGCTGACCCAGGGTTTCACGCGCGCCACGCTGGCGGCGATCCTGGGGACGTCGATCGGCCTGGGACTCACCGGTCTCCTGGCCGTGGTGGTCACAGGCCTCGCCCAGTTCACGCCGGCCCAGGGCTCCGAGACGGTCATCTACCTCCAGCAGATCGTGGGTGACAAGATCGACCTCTCGGGCCTGCTGCTGGCAGCGGTCATCTTCGGCGCACTGGGTGTGCTCAACGACGTCGCCATCGGGCAGGCCGCCACGGTCCAGGAGCTGGCCCTTGCCGACCCCGGCCTCAGCCGTCGCGAGCTGTACGGCCATGCGATGAATGTCGGCGTCGCCCACCTCGCCGCCACGGTCAACACCCTCGTGTTCGCCTACCTTGGGACGGCCCTGCCCCTGCTGGTGCTGTTGTCCCTCCAGCTCGCCCAGTTCAGCCTGAGCGTCAACCAGGAGCTGGTGGCCGTGGAGATCGTGCGGGCCGCGGTCGGCAGCATCGGCATCCTGGCCGCCGTCCCGGCCACCACGGCCATCGCCGCGTGGTGGCATGAGCCGGTGCGACACGCACCGGCACTCAGGGAAGCGGCACCGTGAACAGGACCGTGCCGTCGGTCGCGGCGTACGTCAGCAGCGGGCCCTGCGCCGCGGTCGGGAAGTCCATCTCGAACCACGCTTCGAGGGACCCGTGGGCCGCGAGCGTCGTGGCGCGGAGAGCCGGGGTGCGTCCGCCGGCGTACCCGGTGAACGTGCTGCCGTCGGCGCTCATGCCGCCCCAGGCCGCGGGGTCGATCGGCCAGCTGCCCGCGCCCGCGAGGTACCGCACCCGGATCTCCACGCGTTCGGTCTGGCCCGTGGTGAACGGATCCATCTCCACGACCGTGACCGTGCCCAGCGAGCTGCCCGCGTCGACGATCCGTACGGCTTCGCCGAGCGATGCCGTCACCGGCGAGGCCGTCGGGACGGTCGCGGAGGTTGTCCCGGGTGTGGCGGTCGGGGGGAGCAGGGTGGTCGGGGGCTCGGTCGTGTCGGACACCAACGAGTCGCCGGTCGGAGGCGACGACGCGAAGGCAGCATCCGTTTGCTGGGCGGCCGGTCCCGGAGCCGCGGCCGGGCTGCGATGCGGCTGGGAGAGGACCAGCAGGACAGCCACCGCCACGAGCAGGCCGACCGATGGGCCGATCAGGCGCCAGTCAGGGGCGCGGCGCGAGCGCGTGCGTGACCTCCTCTCCAGGGCAGGCGCAAGCCTAGCAGGGGCAGACCCGCGGAAACTCGACGCGTGAGCCTCAGCCAACGCCTGGCGGGGTTCATCGACCGCCTGGAGCCTCGACCGTTCCTCCTTCCCGCCCTCGTGATCGCCCTGCTCACCCTCGTCCTGGCGCTGCCGGACCTGTCAGGGATCCCTGCCGGCCAGGGGACGGTCACGGCCTACCAGGGGACGTTAGTGACGGTCGTCGCCAACCCGACCCAGCTCCCCGATGGCGGATTCGCCCCGGACGCCACGGTGCACATGTCCGAAGGCCCCGACGCGGGCCACGATGTGCCGGCGTACCTCCAGGGACCGGGCGGGACCGAGGACCTGACGTCCTTCCACCCGGGCGACGCGGTCGTGGTGACGTACACGCCACAGCCGGGGGCGGGCCCGTTCATCGCGGTGACGGACCACTGGCGATTGCCCCAGCTGGGTTTGCTGACGCTCCTGTTCGCGGTCGCCGTCGTGCTGGTGGGCGGCTGGCGAGGCACGCGCGCGCTGCTGGCGCTCGGCCTGACGATCGCCGTGATCGTGCGGGTCGTCCTGCCCCTCATCGTGGCGGGCTACCCACCGGTGCCGCTGGCGGTCGTCGCCGCGACGGCCGTCACGTTGCTCACGATCCTCCTGACCGAGGGCTTCTCGGTCGCCAGTGTCGCGGCCATCCTGGGCACGGCAGCAGCGCTCGCCCTGACCGGCCTGTTGGGGGCTGCGGCGACCCACTTCGCCCAGTTCACCACCGTCGGTGCAGCCGACCTGGCGCAGATCCAGACGTCCGCCGGGGGCGCCGGCCTGGACCTCAGCGGGCTCCTCCTGGCGGCGTTCATCCTGGGCTCGCTGGGCATCCTCGAGGACGTCACGATGACCCAGGCAGTCGTCGTCGAGGAGTTGTCGGCGGACGGAGGGGCGAGCGTCCGCCAGCTGTACGGCCGCGGCCTGCGTGTCGGTCGTGCCCACATCGCGGCCACCGTGAACACGCTGTTCCTGGCCTACGTCGGGGCGGGCCTGCCCCTGCTCGTGCTCCTCGTCGTCAGCCAGTTGCCGGCCGGTCAGGTCCTCAACGGGGAGACCCTGGCGGTCGAGATCGTGCGCGCCCTGGTGGGCAGCGTCGGCATCGTCGCCGCCGTACCGATGACCACGCTGGTTGCGGCAGTGCTCGTCCGCCGCCGGTTCGATCGCGACCCGCTCGCTGGTCTGAGCCTGGCGGATCCGCTGCCGACGTTGATCGGGGGCCTGGTGGTGATCGGGGTCGTGGCGGGCCTGGCGACCGTGCTTGTGGGCCCGCTTGGATCGCCCCGCCAGGCCCAACCGACCGACCGCCCGCTCGTCGTCGTGGCGCCGAGTCCGCTGGCCACCGGTTCGGCGGAGGCCACGGTCGTGCCGAGTGGAGAGCCGTCGAACCTGCCGCCGATCGTGGACGTCGGAGCCGCGACGCCCGTGACGAGCGGCAGCACGACCCTTGGCACGGTGACCGTGCTGACGATCGACCCGGCCACGTCAGCCTCGACGACCCGGGTCGCCATCGAGGTGCGCTATGCGAGCAGGAGCGCGGCATGGTCGGTCGGGCCTGCGGCATGGAGCGTCATCACGGCCGATTCGAGCAAGACGACCATCACGGCCGGCTCGCGCACGCCCGAGCTGCGCAGCGAGGTGCTGCCCGTTGACGACACCCTCGAAGGGTGGTTCGAAGTGACCATGCCCGCCTCGGCACAAGATCCCTTCCTGGTCTTCCAGGTCGCGGACGGGACCGAGCTCTTCGTCGTGCCCCTGACGTGACCCCGTGCTGACCTACCTGCAGGCGATCGTGCTCGGCGTGCTGCAGGGCGTGACCGAGCTCTTCCCGATCTCGAGCCTTGGCCACTCGGTCATCGTGCCGCAGCTGCTCGGCTGGACCGATGTGGTGGCCGCCCAGTCGGCCTCCGAGTCGTACTTCCTGGCGTTCCTCGTCGGCCTCCACGTGGCGACGGCCCTGGCGCTGGTCGTCTTCTACCGGGCGACCTGGGCACGCATCGTGCGCGGCGTGCTCGACTCCCTGCGAACCAGGCGGATCGCCACGACGGACGCCCGGCTGGGCTGGCTGCTCATCGTGGCCACGATCCCGGCCGGCCTGGCCGGGGTCCTCTTCGAGCATCTCCTGCGCGTCCTGTTCGCCGTGCCCCTCGCGGCGGCCGGGTTCCTCTTCGTGAACGGGCTCATGCTCCTGGGCGGGGAGGTCGTGCGTCGCCGGGCAGCCGTGCGCACCGTGGCGCGGGCCCACGGGGCCATGGCGGCCGGGAGTCGACGGCTGGACACGCTCGAGTTCCGGGAAGCCGGCCTGATCGGGGTCGCCCAGGTCCTCGCCCTCTTCGCCGGCATCAGCCGTTCGGGCATCACGATGGTCGCCGGGCTCGTGCGGGGCCTCGATCACGAGGATGCGGCCCGCTTCTCGTTCCTGCTGGCCACGCCGATCATCCTCGCCGCGGGGGCCTACAAACTGCCCGACCTGATCGGTCCTAACGGCGACGGGGTGCAGGGCCAGATCCTCGTCGGCAGCATCGCGGCCGCCCTGGCCGCGTATGCGTCGGTGCGCTTCCTGAGCCGCTACTTCACGACGCGGACGCTGCTGCCGTTCGCCGCCTATTGCCTCATCGCGGGCGCGCTGGCGGTGGTGCGGTTCGCGTGAGTCGGCCCCGTTGATCTGAGGCGCAGTCGGCTACTCGCCGATGACGGCCCAGATGAAGCCCAGGAAGAGGAATGCGCCAGCCAGCAGGCCGATCAGCGCCAGGCCGCCCTCTGCCGCGGACGGGGCGCCGTTGAGGGCCGGCTGCCACGCCTGGGCGATGGTCGGCAGCATGAACATCCCGCCCGTCCAGAGCAGCAACAGGATGAAGAAGAAGATGCGTCCGTTGGGGCTGGTCAGGCTCTTCACCCAGCTGGTGTGGCGCTGGCTGGAGGTGAGGATCGAGCGGAAGATGAGGAGGACGGTCAGGCTGGCGATGACGATGCCCGAGACCAGCGCGGTCGGCACCAGGATGGCGTAGGGGATGCCGTCGGCCGATCCGGGGGGGATCTGGGGCACGAACGCGCCGACCAGACCGGCCAGCATCGTCACGACCAGGACGGTGATGAACAGGCCGCGGACCGCGTTCAGCATGGGCGCGAGTCTAGCAAAGCGCGCGGCTGCGGAGTCGGCCTTCCGCCGACGCGCCCACAACCGAGTCCCCTTCAGCCGACCGCCCCGCAGCCGAACCGCCCCGCAGCCGAACCTGCTTTGGCGTTGTGGTCCAGTCGCCGGGGGACTGGTATGCGCCCGGAGGCAACTCGGCGTTGTCGCGTCCGCATGCCGGGAACACGGTCCGGACTGCAGCAACAACGCGACGCCCCCGCGTGGTGCATATGAGTCTGCGGGGCGCTAGACGACAACGAGTGCGCCATGGCGCCTCCGTGATCGCCGCCTCCGTGATCGCCGCCGCCGAGTCGGCGCTCAGCCCAGGCGACGTTCAGCCGGCGCGCTTGCGCGCCTTCCAGACCTCCTCACAGGGCCAGCCCTGGGCCCACGCCAGGGACACGAACGGGTAGCGCGTCGTCGACCCGTCAGGCGGGTAGACCTCGATGAGGTCCTCCACCTCGAAGCCGTTGGCGCGCAGCAGGCGGATCCAGGCGCCTGGGCTGATGTGGAATTCGACGCCCGGGTCGTCCGGCCACTCGAAGCGCTGCATGTCCCGCTGCGGACGCAGGAGCCGTTCCGCGGCCGGTTCATTCTCGTCGTCGGGAGCGGTGAGGATCATCAGCGTCGAGTTGCCCAGGAAGATCAGGCGCCACCGGGACGCAGGATGCGCGCCGCCTCCGGGATCCAGCGGTACGGGTCGCACCAGATGGCCGCGCCGTACTCGCTGATGGCCAGGTCGAAGCTCGCGTCGGCGAACGGCGTGGCCTCGGCGTCGCCGAGGTGGAGCGGGAACTCCAGGCCATGCTCCGCCTGCAGACGCTGCGCCGTGGCCAGCTGGGCGGGCGAGTTGTCGATGCCCACCGGGCGCGCGCCGCGCCGCGCCAGCCAGGCGGACACCTACGCCGTGCCGCAGCCCAGCTCGACGGTGTCAAGGCCGCGCAGGTCCTCGGGCAGGATGTGCAGCTGGCTCTCCGCCACGCCCCAGATGCCCCATGTGATCTCGTCGGCGGCCCAGTTGCGCTCAGCGGCCGGGATGTACTGGGGGGCCAGGGCGTCCCAGGCGGCACGGTTGCGGGCGACGTGATCCGATGAGGTCATCGCGGCGCAGCGTAAGCCACAGCGGCGACCGCGGGAGGCGGATACGAGAGGGTGGCTGTTGCGCCGCGGGCGTCCCGCCGCGGGCGTCCCGCCACCAGCGCGCAAGGTGTGAACCTGGGGCTCGACCCTCAGTTGCCGCTTGCCACCAGGGCGGCGGCACAGACCGGACACGCCCAGCCCGACGGGGCCTGAGGGTCGTGCTTCGGATGGCGGCCCGCCACCGCCGGCTTGGTGAAGCTGAACCAGTCGCACTCCGGGCATGCCCAGCCGGATGGCGACCGCGAGTCATGCTTCGGGTGACGATCCACGGTGCGGCATCGGGTGCAGATGACGGGGACACTGGCGCTCATGCGCGCCTCCAACTCGTTCGAGCCGCCCACGGTCTAGCGTCGAGCGGCAGCTGTGGGCTGCTAGACCAGCCGACCCACCGTGGGCGCGCCCGAGTAACCGGTCAAGGGCCGAAGGGCCCGGTGCATGATGAGCCGGGCGGCCCTGGCAACGCGGTCCCTGCCAAGGGTCCTGTTGTGGGGGCCGCTACAATCATGCAGACTGCATAGAACTTATGCACTCGGCGCATGGTGAGGACCCCTTGGACGAGCAGCAGATCAAGGCAGCGACGCACGCTGCCGCGGCCGAGGCGGCCGCCGCCCAGCCACCGTTCGTCAACCGGCGGGACCCGGCCCAGGCGCTCGGGCCGGACGGCAAGCCGGCCGTCAGCCGCCGTGCCCCGCAGTGGGCGGACGTGCCGGATGAGAAGTGGAACGACTGGCGCTGGCAGCTCAGCCATCGCGTCAACGACGTCGACGAGATCGGGGCCGTCCTGGAACTCACCGACGAGGAGCGCGAGGGGCTGTCGGCGCCGGAGAAGTTCCGGGTCGACATCACGCCGTACTTCATCAGCCTGATCGACCCGCACGACCCGAACGACCCGATCCGCCGCCAGGTCATCCCCTTGGGCCGCGAGAACCAGGCCTTCACGGCGATGATGGAGGACTCGCTGGCCGAGGACCGCCACTCCCCCGTGCCCGGGCTCGTCCACCGCTATCCCGACCGCGTCCTGATGCTCGTCACGACCCAGTGCGCCAGCTACTGCCGCTACTGCACGCGGTCACGGATCGTGGGCGACCCCACCCAGAACTTCAACCGCAAGGACCACGAGGCGCAGCTGGAGTACCTGCGCCGCACGCCCCAGGTGCGCGACGTCCTCATCTCCGGCGGTGATGGCCTGACGCTCGCCCCCAAGCTCTTCGAGTCGATCCTGCGCGGCATCCGCGAGATCCCGCACATCGAGATCGTGCGCATCGGCAGCCGCGTGCCGGTCTTCCTGCCGCAGCGCATCGACGATGAGCTGTGCGACATGATGGCCAAGTACCACCCGCTGTGGATGAACCTCCACTTCAACCACCCCAACGAGATCACGCCCGAGGTCAGCCGCGCGGTCGACAAGCTGACCCGCGCCGGCATCCCCGTGGGCAACCAATCGGTGCTCCTGGCAGGCGTGAACGACTGCGTGAACATCCAGCGGGCGCTGGTCCACAAGCTGGTCGAGAACCGCATCCGGCCCTACTACCTGTACCAGTGCGACCTGGTCGAAGGGTCGGGCCATTTCCGGACGCCGGTCGGCAAGGGCCTGGAGATCATGGAAGGCCTGCGCGGCCACACCAGCGGCTACGCCGTCCCGACCTACGTCATCGATGCGCCCGGTGGTGGCGGCAAGATCCCCATCATGCCCAACTACCTGGTCAGCTACTCCGACCACAAGGTCGTGCTGCGCAACTACGAGGGCTACATCACGACCTACGAGGAGCCGCTCACGTACCAGCAGCACGACAAGGCAAGCTGCGCGTACTGCCAGAACCCGCGGCCGGAGCCCGGCCAGAGCGGCGTGCTCGGCCTGCTCGAGGGCGAGCGCCTCTGGATCGAGCCGCGCGGCTTCGATGAGATCCACGCCCGCGGCAACAGCGAGGCGCACCGCCTGCAGGATCCCCGCAAGTGGGTGCCGTACGGCGTCGGCGCGATCGAAGGCCGGTCCGGGGCGCCGCTCCAGGTCCTGCAGAGCGGCGACACCGTGGAAGCCGCCGGCGCAGCGGCTGGAGCGGCCAAGCGCGTCTACGGTCCCGGCGAAGAGCCCCGGCCGCGCGACGGCGAGCCCACGGGATCCGCGCACGGGGAGCTGCTCTGAGCGGTTCGCGGCGAGCCCAACCCACCGGAACCTGCTCAGATGCCAATCCGGGTGGTACTGGACCAGTTGGGCAAGACCTCGGCCCGGCCTGACGTCCGATGCGACGTCCCCGCCGAGCGTGGACCCGCTCCGGGGCGGCACTCCCGGTCACCCCGGACCACCGACTTGCCGCTCTAACGCTTCCCCCATTGGTAGACGACCATGTTGCTGCTCGCGCGCCACGCGATGTGGCCAAACCTGACTCCGGGGCACGTTAGGTCGGATCCGGCGCGACCGGCACCCCGTGGCGCAAGGATGATGCGCCTGCCCTGAGCGTGAACGGAGCCGCCCGCAGCCCGCGAGGCTGTCCGGGACGACCTGGTCAGCCCCGGTTGATGCCCTAACGTGCCCCCCAGTCACAGGTGACCAGGTAGGCGTCAACAGCGCGGCGGACGCCTGATCGGCGAGGCGTACCATCGCACGCAGTCATCGCACGGGAGCGGGGCATGGACGGACCGGGAGTGCTCGACCGCATCGACCGCTGGCAGGCCGCCGGCCTGATCGACGCGGCCACGGCCGACCGGCTGCGCGCCGCGGAAGCCGCCGGCCCAACTCAGCCGGTCCAGGGAGCGGCGGCGGCGGCGGCCGCCCCCGCCTCGACCCCAGCCGAGCCTGCCCCCGGGGGGTCGACGGCGACCGCCGTGTTCGGGCCCAGCGTCACGGTCGTCGAGATGTTCGCCTACCTGGGCACGGCGTTCCTGCTCGGTGCCGTCGTCGCCTTCTTCGTGCGCCTCGCGTCGGGCACCTTTGGACTTGACTCGACCTCGACGACCTCGCAGACGATCCTGGGCATCGGCGCAGTGGTGGAGGCGCTCGCCCTGACCGCGATCGGCCTTGTCCTGCGCCGGGGGACGCCGCGGCGGCGGCGCGCGGCGGGGATCTCGTTCCTGGCGGCGGTGGTGGCGGTCGGTTGGGCGGCCAACCTGCTCGCCGGCGCGATCTCCCCTGACGCGCTCGTCGTGGCGCTCTTCAGCACCGGCCTCGCCCTGGCCGCCGCCGTCGCGTTGCGCCTGCTCCTGCCGGCCATCACCACGGAGCTGGCGGTGCTTGGCACGATCACCGCGCTGTCGAGCTCGCTGCTCGTATGGATCCAGGCATGTGGTCGCACCAGCGCCGAACTACCTCGACAACGGACCGGTGACGTCGACCGGCGTGGACCCGATGATCCTCGTGATCGGGTCGGCCATCTGGTGGCTGGCGACGGCGTTCCTGCTCGGCATCGTGGGGTTGCTGGAGGCGCACCGCGGACGGCGGGATCCAGCGGCGCAACGCCGAGCGGGCGTGGTGCGCCTGTGGGCCGGGCTGACGGCCGTGCTCGGCGTGTTCTACGCCGTCACCCAGGCGACCGCGACCAGTGACCTGGGCTCGAGCCGTGCCCTCGAACCGGTCCTCGGCGATCTCGCCGTGCTGGTCGTGGCCGCGATCCTCCTGGAACGGGCCTACCGCCGCGAGTCGAACGCCTACATCTTCGCGGCGGCCATCGGCTGCATCGTGGCGCTCACCGACCTTGACGGCAGCTACCTGTCGGGCACGCCGGACCTCGCTCTGCTGCTCGAGGGCGTCATCCTCATCATCGTGGGCATTGCCGCCGAGGCCCTTCGGCGGCGCCTCAACGGCCCGGCTGCGGGCGTGCCGGCAGCGGCCGCTCCCGCCTGATGGACACCTGGCGAGCGATCGACTCGATCCGCGTCGTGCGCAAGTTCCAGGATCGGCCCCTGGACGTGGCGCATCTCGCGCGGATCCTCAACGCGGCCCGGCGAGCGGGCAGCTCCAAGAACCTCCAGCGCTGGGCGTTCATCGTGGTGCGCGACCGGGCCCATCTGCAGGAGCTGGCGGCGGTGGGGCCGTTCGCCGGGCACCTGGCGGGAGCGCCCCTGGCGATCGCCCTCGTGACGCCGGACCCGGCGCAGGCCGATGCGCCACTGTCGGTCATGTGGGACCTGGGGCGTGCTGCCCAGAACGTGGTGCTGGCCGCCTGGGAGCTCGGCATCGGCAGTGTCCCCGCGACGGTCTACGATCAGGCCCTCGCCCGCCGGCTGTTGGGCTACCCGGATGATCAATGGTGCGAGTTCCTCATCTCCTTCGGCTACCCCGCGGACCCGGCCGCGCTCACCGCGCCAAAGCGCCCGGGCGGCCGCGTCACCCTTGACGCGATCGTGCACGAGGAACGCTGGTGAAGCTGCCCGGCGATGTCCTGGCCGCGTGCGAGGACGAGGTCGAGATCGAAGTCGTCACGAGCCGCCCGGACGGCACCCCGCGGCGCACCGTCGTCTGGCCGGTGGTCGAGGCCGGCGTCCCGTACGTGCGCTCGTACCGCGGCCCGGCCGGCAAGTGGTACCAGGAAGCACTGGCGCGCCCGGAAGCCGCGCTCGCCGTCGACGGTCGCGACGTGCCCATCCGCTTCGTCCCGGCGACGGACCCGGCGTCGGTCGCCGCGTGCAGCGCCGCGCTCTCACGCAAGTACGTGGATGATCCGTCCCTCCCGGCGATGCTGGTCGACGACGTCCTGCCGACGACCCTGCGGATCGAGCCACGCTAGGGGGAGGTGAAGCGGCCGTCGGCCCCCCGGGGCATCGGTCGCACCTCGAGGACGGCCGATCGGGGCAGGGGCCCGTAGATGTGCGGGTAGGGGCGGCCCGGCTCGTCGATCCGCCACGGGCAGCCGACCGCGTCCAGATCCACCGTCAGCAGCAGGAAGTCGCCCGGCTCGCCCGCGTAGAAGCGGTTGGCGGTGTCGACCATGGCGGCCAGGCCGTCGGTGCAGTGGATGAAGCCCTCGCCCGCGAGCGAGGTCGGGGCCCACGGCGCATGGGGGTCGGCGGCCGCCCAGTCGGTCGACCGGACGAGGTGGAAGGTGGGTCGCATGCCGGCCAGCGTACCGCCGCCAGCCGGACGCGGAGGGCCCTGCTATCCTGCCGCCACCAATCCTGAGTCGAGCCGTCGGATATGCCCATCCGCCGGGTGCGGCGCGCCAACTTGAGCACAGGTGACGTGATCCTTCGCGACATCCCAGGCCTCGCCGACCCGCACCTCCAGCCGCCACAGGTGGCCGAGGTCCGGGACCCGTTCGCCGACCTGCGGGTCGTGCACCTCCTGGCACGCGCACCGCGCGGAGTGCCGCTGCGGATCCGCGACCTCGTCGACCAGCTCAACGCCGAGTACGTCGACTGGTCGTTCAGCCGCCCCGTGGTGGCGGCCGCCATCCTGCAACTGCAGGCCAACTGGCTCAGCGACTACCGCAACAGCGATGGCATCGCCTTCGACGAGGGCGCCACCGGCCCTACCGTGACCGTGGAGGACACGTCGCGCGTCGATCCGTGGATGGCGCGCCAGGTGGCCCGGCTGCACGACGAGTGCGAGCTGCGGCTGCGGGCCTTCGCCGTCGAGGAAGGGGCCCTGCCGTGATCGGCGGGAGCGTGATCGCCAGGAGTCGGTGCAGATGTAGCGGGCGGGTCCGCTAACCGCGTCCGCGCGGTGGCGGGACGGCCCGCCTCGCCCCCCGGCGACCCCATGTGGGCCGCCCGCACATCAGCTGCGCCATGCGCGCCCCAGCCTGAGGGATCACCACCATGACCGTATCCACCGCTACCCCGGCCCTCGTGAGCGCCGACTGGGCCGTCGAGCACCTCGGCGACCCGGCCGTCCGCTTCGTCGAGGTCGATGTCGACACCACGGCTTACGACCAGGGCCACCTGCCTGGCGCCGTCGCCTGGGACTGGACGAGCCAGCTCACCGACGGGATCCGGCGCGACATCGCCACCCCGGCCGACATGTCGCGCCTGCTCAGCACGTCCGGCATCGGCCCCGACACGCACATCGCCCTGTACGGCGACAACAACAACTGGTTCGCCGCCTGGGCCTACTGGCAGCTCAAGCTGTACGGCCTGGAGCGAGTCTCGCTCGTCGACGGCGGGCGCAAGCTCTGGCTGGGGCGGAACCTGCCGCTGACGAACGACGTCCCGAGCTACGAGGCGACCGGGTTCAACTTGGAGGGACCGTCGTACGAGCTGCGGGAGTTCCGTGACGAGCTCCTGCCGCGCCTTGGCGACCCCGGCCTCGGCCTGGTCGACGTCCGTTCGCCGGCCGAGTACAGCGGCGAAGTCCTGGCCCCGCCAGGCCTCTCGGAGACGGCGCAGCGCGGCGGGCACATCCCGGGCGCCGCGTCGATCCCGTGGAGCCAGGCGGTGCGCGAGGACGGCAGCTTCAAGAGCCCCGAGGAGCTGGCCGCCCTGTACCAGGGCAAGGGCATCACGCCCGACAAGGACATCGTCACCTATTGCCGCATCGGCGAGCGCTCCAGCCACAGCTGGTTCGTGCTGCACGAGATCCTGGGCTACCCGTCCGTGCGCAACTACGACGGGTCGTGGACGGAGTGGGGCTCGATGGTCGCCGTGCCGATCGAGCGGGGCAGCCCCAGCGCCTCGTAAACGGCGCCGATGACGGCGTACGAGTAGCGCGTCTCGCTGAGCCAGCGGTTGGCCAGCAGGACGATCACCAGGTCGTACGTGGGGTCGACCCACAGGCGGCCGCCGGTGCTCGCGCCATGCTCGAACGCCGCAGCTGAGCCGGGCTTGCCCGGCCGACCACCGGGGATGTTCCAGCCCAACCCATAGTGCGCCGTCCGGCCGGGCTCCTCGACATCGGGGAGCCCGGTCGTCTGTTCCCGCGTCATCTCGGCGACGCTCGCCGGGGTCAGGACGCGGACCCCGTCGAGGGCGCCGCCAAGGAGCATGGCGCGCCCGAAACGGACGATGTCGTCGGCCGTGCTCCACAGGCCGCCGGCGGGATGCTGCAGGCGCATGAACGCGGCGAGGAAGAGCGGGCTGACCAGCGAGTTCGGCCCGAAGGCGTGCACGCGCGCCCGGTCCGAGGCAGGCCGCCCGAAGCCAGTCTCGGTCATCGCGAGCGGCTCCAGGACCTGCTCGCGCAGGAAGACGGGGTAGGGCCGCCCGCCCAGGCGGCGGATCAGCTCACCAAGGACGAACCAGGCGTTCGACGTGTAGTGGTGCCGCGTGCCGGGGGTGTATTCCAGGGGCTCGCTGGCCAGCATGCGGTACGTCCGCGCGGCGTCCGGTCGCTCGCGGCTCATGCGCTGCCAGTCCTCGATCAGGCCGGCCGTATGGCGCAGGACGTCCCGCGCGGTGATCGTGTCGCCGCCGGGCTCGCCGCGGGCCGCCGGGAGCGGCGCGAACTCGGGCAGGTAGCGCTGCACGGGCGCATCGAGGTCGAGGCGCCCCGCCTCCACCAGCCGCATCACGGCCGTGGCCATGATCGGTTTGGTCATCGAGGCGATCATGAAGTGGCTGAGCGGCGTGATCCGCTCGCTCCCCGGCGCGAACGCGCCGACCCGGACCAGCCCCTCACGGTCGGCCACGGCCAGGACCGCCGCCGGCAGGTCGCCGGCTGCCACCTCGCGGGCCAGGACGTCGTACGCGGGCTGGAGCTGGTCGTGATCCACGGGTGGATGATGCGGCACGTGGCGCGTTTGGGCGCCCACCTATCATGCGAGCCGATGCCCATCACGACCCCGGCTGCGCCCAAGAACACACGCGCGGCCGCGCTCGCCGCCCTGACCCCGCTGCCCGAGCTCGAGGGGCTCGCGCCGCTCGACCTGGCCGAGCGCCTGCGCGGCCTGCCCGGGATGGCCCTCCTGGAGAGCGCCCGGCCCGGGCGTCGCGCCCGATGGAGCTACCTGGCGGCCGATCCGCTCGAGGTCATCGACGCGGCCGACGACGGCCCGGATCTGTTCGCCGCCGCCCGGCGATCCGTCGCGCGCATGGACCCGACCCCGCTGGCGTCGCCGTTCAGCGGCGGGCTGATGGGGTTCCTGGGCTACGACGTCGGACGCCACCTGGAGCACCTCCCGACCGTCGCCGCGATCGACCAGTGGCTGCCCACACTCCGCCTTGGCCTGTACGACCAGGTCGTGGCCTTCGATCACGGCAGCGGCCGGACGTGGCTGGCCTCGCGCGCCGTGGACGGCGACCACGATCGCCTCGCGGCGCGACGCGACGCCATCCTCGCGCGCCTCCACGCGCCGTCGCGGCCCGCGCTGTCCTCCCAGGAGCCGCCGACCGCCTTCGCCAGCAACCTGGACCAGCCTGCGTATGTGGCGATGGTCCAGGCCGTGCGGCGCGAGATCGCCCGCGGCGAGCTGTACCAGGCCAACGTGGCCCGGCGGCTGGAGGCGGCGTTCATGGCCGACCCGTGGCCCGTCTACCGACGCCTGCGCACGGGCGATCCGACGGGCTACGCGGCGTACCTGGACCTCGGCCCGGATCGGCGGACCGGGGCGGACCGGGGTCTCCTGTCGGCGTCGCCCGAGCCGTTCCTGGCGGTCGCGCCGGACGGGATCGTGCTGACCGACCCGATCAAGGGCACGCGACCACGGGGCCGGAGCCGCCAGGAGGATCGGAGCCTGGCGGCCGAGCTGCTGGCCAGCGCCAAGGATCGGGCGGAGAACACGATGATCGTGGACGTCCTGCGCAACGACCTCGGCCGGGTCTGCGACCCGGGCACGGTCCGGGTGCCCCGGCTGTGCCGCCTGGAGCGGACGGGCAGTGTGCAGCACCTCGTCTCGACGGTCACCGGGCACCTCGCCGCCGGGCGCGACGCGTTCGACCTCCTGGCGGCCTCGTTCCCCGGCGGCTCGATCACCGGCGCCCCCAAGATCCGGGCCATGGAGCTCATCGAACGCCTCGAGCCCGTGCGCCGCGGGCCCTACACGGGCGCCGCCCTCTGGCTGGGGCCGGATGGCGCGATGGGCTCGTCCATCCTCATCCGGACCCTGGTCGCCGATGGCGCTCGCCTCACCCTCCACGTCGGCGGCGGCATCACCTGGCGCTCCGACCCGGCCGCCGAATGGGCCGAGACGCAGGCCAAGGCGAGTGGGCCGCTCGGCGCCCTTGGCGCACACGAGGTCGACGCATGACCGCCACCCCGCGCAGCGACCGCGACACGCTGCTGGCCGTCGTCAGCGGCGTGGCGGTCGGCCTGCTCGCCCTGTCGTTCCCCAGTCCGGTCGCGTTCCTGGGCCTGATCCCGGCCGTCATCGCGTCGCTGGACCTGCTGCGGCGGGACCAGCAGACGGCCGTCGGCGTGCTGCTCGTCTCGGCGGCGCTGGCGGCTGGGCTGCCGAGCGGCTGGATGCTCTTCGGCGGCTCGCGCGCGGCGGGGGTCGGGCTGCCTCCCGAGACGGCCGCCGTGTTCGGCGTCGCGTGTGGTGCGCTCATCCTGGGCGTCATGGTCCTGTTGCTGGACCAGGGTGACGAGGCGGCGCAGCCGCCCACGCCGGTCGCGGCCGCCCCGACGGAGCCGCCAGCGGCACCCGACGACGCTCCTGCCTCGCCCGCCGAGCCCGGTGCGGCTGAGGACCCACCCGTCGCATGACGACCAGCCGTCGCTCGGCCGCCCCGGCGCCGCGCCTCTCGTTGCCCCAGCTGACGCCGTTCGACAGCGACGTGCTCGCATCCGGAAGCGACCACGACGCGGTGGACTTCGTCGACCTGCGCCTCAGCGGCCAGGATGCCAGCGATGCCCGGTTCCTGGAGTGCCGGTTCCTCCGCTGCGCCCTCGATGGGACATCGTTGCGGCGAAGCAGGGTCGTGGGATCGCTGCTTGCCGATGCCAGCGCCACCAGCCTGGACCTGAGCGACTCGACATGGCGCGACTCGGAGATCGCGGGCGGCCGGATCGGCGCCGTCTCGCTGGCCGGTGCGTCGCTGACCGGGGTGCGCATACGCGGTGGCCGGTTCGGCTTCGCCAACCTGACCGGTGCGCACCTCGACGACGTGGTCTTCGAAGGCTGCGAAGTCGGCAGCCTTGACGCGCGCTCGGCCCAGCTCCGCAAGGTCACGTTCGTCGACTGCACCGTCGACGAGCTGGACATCACGGGAGCGACGCTGACCGCGGTGGACCTGTCCGGCGCGCGGCTCCGCTCGCTCATCGGGGTGGAGAGCCTGCGCGGGGCGATCATCGGCGAAGGCCAGCTGCTGGATCTCGCACCGCTGCTTGCCGCGCAGCTCGGACTCGAGATCCGAGCCGACCCAGGGACGCCATGACCCAGGCCGGCGACGGGCCAAGGCACGTGTGGGTGGACGGACGGCTCCTGCCCGCGGCGGGACCCCATCTCTCGGCGTTCGATCGCGGGTTCCAGCTCGGCGACGCGGTCTTCGAGACCCTCCGGGCACGCGCCGGCCATCCGACCGAGCTGGCCGAGCACACCGCCCGCCTTGGCCGCTCCGCCGACGGTCTCGGGATCGACCTGCCGGCCGACCTCGCGGCCCGACTGGCAGCGGCGATCACCGAACTGCTTGCCGCCGAGGACCTGGCCGGTGCCGACGGTGATGCCTCCGTCCGCATCACGGTCTCCCGGGGCACCATCGACCGGCGTGGCCTGTTGCCGCCCGTGCCACACGTGCTTCCCACGATCGTGGTCCAGGCCTGGCCGGTGGTCCCAGCGACCGATGACGTGCTGGCACGCGGCCTGCACGTCATCGCCAGCGCCGTGCGGCGCGACGTGGAGAGTCCGTTGGCCGGCCTCAAGACGACCAGCCGCGCGGACTACGTATACGGACGCCTGGAGGCCGATCGTGCCGGCGCGGACGACGCCCTCTTCCTGACCACGGACGGGTACCTGTCGGAGGCGACCAGCGCCAACGTCTTCCTGGTGCGAGGTGGCGAGCTGGCCACACCGTCGCTGGCGTGCGCCGTGCTGGCCGGCACGACGCGTGACTGGCTGCTCCGATGGGCCGCCACCGCCGGGCTCGCCGCGCACGAGTCCCTGCTGACGACCCGCGACCTGCTCGAGGCGGATGAGGCGTTCCTCTCCAGCAGCGTGGCGGGCATCCTGCCGCTCACGCGGTTCGACGGCCACGCCGTCGGCACGGGCATGCCGGGCCCGTGGACGACCCGCGCGCGCGCCGACCGCGAAGCGTTCTTCCGCGGCCCGGGATGACCCGCGACGAGCTGATCCGCGATACCCGGGCCCTGGTCGAAGAGGGCGATCGGCTGGTCGGGGAGCCCGCCATGGTGGAGCTGCGGGGCTGGCTCCGGCGGTCGGATGCGCTCCTGTCGGCCGCCTGGGGTTCGATGGACCGGTACCACCTCTCGTGGCTGTCGGTCGGGCGCCCCGCCGATGCGCCGAGGGGCCGGCCCATGACCGCCGAGGAGGAGGCGGCGTACGTGCGGGCCGTGGCCGAGCAGAAGACGGCGGCGCTGCGCATGAGCCTGCGAGCCGTGGAGGAGCAGGGCATGCCGTTCCGCGGCGAGACGGACGGGCCGCTCGGGCCGGGCGGACCTAGCGGGCCGACCACCAGCTGACGCCGGCGAGCAGCAGGATCTCCAGTGGCCCGAGCGGCAGGAACTGCGGCGCCAGCCAGTCGGTGAACGGCGTGGAAGCGAGGCGCTCCCCGAGCGTCAGGGACGAGGCCGGCAGGGTGATCTGCGCGTAGAGGTACAGCAGCACGGTCCCTGCCAGCCACGTCAGGAGCGCCAGCGCGACGGCCAGCCACGGGACGCGACCCGTCTGATGGATCGCATCGGCCCGGCCCCACGCCCCCAGCGCAGTCCCGCCCCCCACGAGCCAGCCGCCGACGACCGCCACCACGACCAGACCCGCGTCAAGGTCAAGGATCCCGCCGATGACGAGCCACAGCAAGGCGGCCGCCGCCACGCCGACGAGCCCTCCCGCGACGGCGCGGCCGGCGCGTGTGGCCACGACCTGCGGGGGTCGTGGAGGCGGCCCGAAACGGTCGCTGGGCGGGCGTTCCAGGAGGCGGGCCGAGGCCGGCCGCACCTCGCCCGGGCGGGCGATCGGGGCGTCGGGGCCGGGCGCTTGGCCGGTGGCGTCGGGGGTGTCCGTCACGCCGCCACTGTATCGCCGCCGCTAGACTTACCCGCCATGAGCCACCCGGCCCTTGGCCTGCCACCGCTCGACCACACCGCGGGCCTGCCCGCCGCCGCCGGACGGATCCGCGCCGCCCGCAAGCGCCTGGCGGCGACCTCGTTGCAGGCGGCCGTGAGAGACGACCCGACGCTGGCGACACGCTACGACGAGATCGCCCTGCGCGAGCTCCTGCGCGACGCCGATCGCCACCTGGAGCAGCTGGCGCAGGCGCTGGAGACGGGCCAGGTGCACCTGGTCACGACGTACGCCGAGTGGATCCAGCCCGCCTATCGGCGCCGCCACGTCGCCGCGCGCGACCAGGCGCTGCTGCTCCAGCGGCTCGCCGACGCCGCTTCCACGGTCCTCGCGCCGGACGACATCGAGGCGCTCGAGGGGTACGTCGGGGCCTGGCTGAAGGTGCTCGAGCTGCACCGCCGACTGCCCGGCGACCACAAGGGCAACCCGGCCGTGCGCTTCATCTGGAAGGGCGCGGGCATCCTCGATGACTCGATCATCTAGGCGGGCGGGCCCCCTCCGATGACGATCAAGTGGGTCAAGGTGGACCCGCTCGTGATGAACGGCGAACCCTTCTGCTACAACACCCGCCTGACCGTGCGGAACGTGCTCGAGATGCGCGCCAACGGCCTGACGCCGCGCCAGATGCTGGCCCAGAACCCGGAGCTGCGGCGGATCGGCATCGCCGAGGCCTTCCGCTACGCGGCCGATCATCGGGCCCACTACGAGGACTTCTTCGCCGAGGACGGCGGGCTGCACGGCCCCGGCTTCCCCGCGGCCGAGGCGGCCGATCTGCCGGAGCACCTGCGCGAGCTGGCCGGCGTCGTCGTGGACGCGCCCGCGGCCTGAGGCGCCGGCCGGAAGGCCCGGGAACGGGAAGCGCCGGGGACCGGTGATACGATTTCCCGCGCAACCATTCGATCCCGAGGTCCCGATGCCCGATCCCGCCACCGCCCAGTCCGATACCCCCGCCGCGTCGCCGACCGCGGGCTCGACCGAGGCACCCGTCTTCGACGCCGAGGCGCGGGCGACCGAGCTGGCGATCCTGGACGGCCTGCGGACGGTGGTCGACCCCGAGATCGGCATGAACGTCGTCGAGCTCGCGCTGATCAAGCAGATCATCCTCGGCCACGAGCAGACCGAGATCAAGATGATCCTCACGACCCCCTTCTGCCCCTACGCCGGGGCGATGATCCAGCAGGTCAAGGAGGTCACCGAGGAGGTCGTCGGCCACGAGGTCAAGGTCACCCTGCTGGCCGAGCGCTGGGATCCGCGCGATGCCGGCCTGATGTGGTGACCCTCACCGGCGCGTTGGTGATCCCCGACCGATGACCGCGCGCCGCCCGCGCATCGCGGCGAGCGGCGTCGCCACCGGCCGCGGCGACGACGGCACGACCGGCCTGCTCTTCGGCGGGCCGCGTGTGGCCAAGGACGATCCCGCGACGGAGGCCTACGGCACGATCGACGAAGCCGTGGCCGCGCTTGGGGTGGCTCGGGCGGAGTTGCTGGATGCCGCGGGGGCGCCGGGCGCGCCGGGTCGGTTCGCCGAGCTCGCGGCGCTGGTCCTGCGGCTGCAGCGCGAGCTGTTCGTCGTGGGGGCGGAGCTCGCCACGACCCCGGCGGCGCGCGACCGGCTGACCGATGGTGTGACCCGGGTCTCCGAGTCGATGCTGGAGGCCCTTGAGGCGACCCTGGCCGAGCACGAGGCGGCCGTCGAGATGCCCCGGGAGTTCGTGGTCCCGGGAGAGACGCAGGCCTCAGCCGCGCTCGAGGTCGCGCGGACGGTGGTCCGTCGCGCCGAACGAAGGATCGTGACCTTCCAGCGCGAGGGTGGGTCGTGCGGGGCGTCGCTCCTGCCGTACGTGAACCGCCTGGCCGACCTGCTGTGGATCCTGGCGCGTGCGGCTGAGCAGGCCGCCGCCCATCCGGCCGTGCCAGCCCGCATCTCAGCCCGCCCGCGGCGGAGCGGCTAACGCCACGGTGGGCGCCTGCGCCAGCCGGACCACATGCTGACCTGGAGGGTTAAGGGTTCCTGACGCCCCGGGTCAGTATCGAACGAGATCGGGCCGTGCAGCGGCCCTTTCGGAGCATGGATGGGCCCCTTCGGAGCCGATCCTGGTCGTGATCTGACGCGCCAGGTCAGGATTTGACGAGTCGGCTTGTTCCGGCGCATGTCCCGGTCCGATAGTGACCTGGCAGGTCAGATCGCGCAGCGTCGCGCGCCGCGCATGCGCCCGGTCCGCTCGGCAGCGGCGCCGGGCGTCGGTCAGTGGCGGTCGTCGTCCTTCGCGAAGTGCTCGTGCACGAAACGACCGAAGTGGCCCTTCGTCAGCTCGGCGTGGAAGGTCGGTTCAGGCGTGTAGACGGGCAGCGCGAGCAGCTCGGCCGCAGTGTGGTCGGTGACCACGCCCGCCTGCGAGATGCTCGTCACGCAGTCGGACGTGAGTACGCGCTGCTGCCCCGACACGTGGACGATCAAACCGTGGAAGATGTCCTCGTCACGGCTGCCGAGGACCTCGGTCACGGTCCCGGTGCTCTGGCCGTCCGAGCTCAGCAGCGGCGTGTTCGGCGGGATGGCTTTCCAGCTGATCGGCGTGTCGTCGGGCAACGTATACCTCTTGAGAGCGGTCGCTCTCCAGTCGAAGCGTGCGTCGAGGGATTCTCGACAAGATGGCTAGACTAGTCCGTGGCGCACGGATCCGCCGTGTCGCCACCTGACCGTCGACGGGACGGTCGAAGGAGTCCCTGATCCGTGTTCAATAGCGATCGACCCGACCCCTCGCGCGCGGCGCCCTCGACGGGTCCCGCGAGCCAGACCCGCTGGAGCCAGCCAAACACGCTGGCCGGCCTGACCCAGCCTGCGGCGACCATCCAGGTCGGCGAGGGCTACCTGACGATGAGCTTCCTGTGGATGACGCTGGGCCTGCTGCTCAGCGCCGGCACCGCGGGCCTCGTCCTCAACGTGCCCAATCTCCAGGACACCGTCGCCCAGTGGTACCTGGGGCTCGTGCTCCTGGAGTTCGGCTTCGTCATCGGCGTCAGCGCGGCCATCAACCGCATCGGTGCGTTGCCCGGCCTCGCCCTCTTCTTCGGTTTCGCCATCCTCAACGGGGCGACCCTCTCGATGATCGCGTTCGTCTACACGAGCGAGTCGATCGCGACGGCCTTCGTCAGCGCGGCGGCGGTCTTCGGGGCGGCAGCTCTCTACGGCGTCGTCACGCGGCGTGACCTGACCAAGCTCGGCGGCATCCTCTTCATGGGCCTGATCGGCCTCGTCGTGATGTCGGTCGCCAATGTCTTCGTGGGCGGCGACCAGTTCAGCTACGTCGTCGGCGCGATCGGCGTGGTGATCTTCACCGGCCTCACGGCCTACGACGTGCAGCGGATGCGCAACGGCAACCTGGTGTGGATCCGCACCCGCGAGGCCGCGTCGGTCATCGGCGCGCTGCGCCTCTACCTGGACTTCGTCAACCTCTTCATCAGCTTCCTGCGCCTGACCGGCAGCCGCCGCTAGTCGACGCCAGACGATCGATCCGAGGGCCCCGCTCACCCCGGGGCCCTTTCGATCCCCCTCGGTACCATGGGCCGGTCGGCACGCGTCGGATGACGTCGTCGCGCGACGGGTCGGAGGTGGAGATGGAACGCGTCGGTTTCGCCGGACTGGGCACGATGGGGGCGGCCATGGCCGCGAACCTGCTGCGGGCCGGTTTCCCGCTCACCGTGTGGAACCGGACGGCGGGACGCGCGGAGCCGCTTCGTTCGGCCGGGGCGGGCGTAGCGGCCACGCTACGGGAGCTCGCCGCGGCGACCGACGTCGTGGTGTGCTGCCTGTCCGACACGCCCGATGTCGAGGCCGCCCTGTTCGGCTCCGACGGGCTCATGGCAGGAGGGCGGACGGGCAGCCTGGTCATCGACTGCTCGACGATCAGTCCGTCGGCCACCCGTGGGTTCGGCGCGCGACTGGCCGAGCACGGCATCGGGTTCGTCGACGCGCCCGTCTCGGGCGGCTCCGAGGGCGCCCAGAACGGGACCCTGACGATCATGGTCGGCGGCGAGGACGCAGCGGTCGAACGGGCCCAGCCCGTCCTGGCGGCGATGGGCAGCACGATCACCCACATGGGCCCGATCGGGGCCGGCCAGGCCACCAAGGCGGTCAACCAGGTGATCATCTCGGGGACCTACCTGGGCGTCGCTGAGGGGCTCGTGCTGGCGATGCAGGCCGGCCTGGACGTACAGAAGGTGGTGACCGCGCTCAGCGGAGGAGCGGCTCAATCATGGGTCCTGGCCAACCGCAGCGGCCGGATGATCCAGAACGACTACCCGTTGGGCTTCAAGGTGGCGCTGCATCGCAAGGACCTGGCCATCGCCCTCGACATGGCGCGGGAAGTCGGCGCCGCCCTGCCGGTGACGGGTCTGACGGCGGAGATCGAGAACGGGCTCGTACGACGCGGCCACGGCGACGACGACATCTCCGCCGTGGCACGCGCGATCCGGGGCTGGTCGGGCCTCCCCGACTGACGCTACAGGTTGCCCAGCATGTCCAGGGCGAGCTGCTGCTCGATGGCCTGGACGTTCGCAGTGGTCACGTTCTTGCCCGAGGCAGTGACGGACCAGCCTCGTCCGCTGCCCTTGTAGAAGGTCAGGACGGAGTTCAGGCCGGTCATCGTGACGATGCACGCCTTGTCGCCGATGCCGCTCAGCGGGGTGTCGGTGATGCCCAGCGCGGTAGACGAGCCTTCATCGCACTGGCCGGTGTCAACGTTGGTATCGACGATGACCTGCGTCGTCGGCAGTTGGTTCTCGACATGAGCCCAGTCGCACGAATGGGTGTCACCGCCCGAGTCGCCCTGGCCGAATGGCAGCCCGATGGCTGCGCTGATCTGATCCGCGGTGAGCAGGGAGCATGGATCGTTCGACGAGGCGCCGCCTCCCCCGCCCCCCGGACTGCTCGTCGCCCCGGGCGTCGTGGCGGCGGCGCCACCACCACCGTCACCGCCGGTGTTGGCCGTGGGTGTCGAGACCGACGAACCACACGCGACAAGGAGCCCCGCGAGGGCCACCGCCAAGCCGACCTGCCGAAGACGTCCCGCCATCGCGTCACCTCCGGCGGGGAACGATACGTCCGGGCGCGCGGCCGGACAAGACCTTATCCGTAACTCGCCGGGATCAGGCGGGTAGGTGTTCCGCCCGTGTTGCCTCCGGTCACGGTGAGTGACCGGATCCGGGTCGAACCAGGGTAGGAAGGCCACCCTGGGCCGCCACGAGGCCGTATCGGTCACGGTCCGTGACGGTTGGCCGCGCCGGGCGGGCGAGAGCAGGCACGAGGGCGGCTTCATGGGCAAAGCGGTCACCGTGAGTGACCGCGGTCGGAGCCTTCCGCCTTCAGCCCAGCGGGGGGATGTCCAGCCAACCGTCGCGTCGAGGCTCGAACGGGCCGCCGGGCGACGCCTCCTCCGCGCCGCCCGGCGTGCCCGCGTCCGGGATCTGCGTCAGGGGATGCTGTAGACCACGTCCACGGTGACCGTCACGTCGGTCGTCCCGGCCTGGACCGGCGTCGCGACGCTGGCCTTGTCCGAGGCGACACCCGCGGCGGCGTAGTAGACCGGCGGCTGGGTGGCCGATTCCTCGGTGATGCTGATCGGGGCGCCGAGCGTCACGCCGGCCGCGGTGGCGAGCGCCTGGGCGCGCTTGTGCGCGTCGGCCACGGCCATCTGGCGGGCCTGGTCGGTGGCGGCCGTCGGGTCGGCCAGCGAGAAGCTCACGCCGCCGACGGAGCTGGCGCCCGCGCCGACACCGGCGTCGATGACCGGCCCCAGCTTGTCGAGGTCACGGACCTTCACGGTGAGTGACTGGCTGGCCTGATAGCCGTTCACGCGGGGCGTCCCGCTGACGTTGCCATCATAGGTCGGGTTGAGGTTGATGCCCTGGGTCGCCAGGTCGACGTCCGCCACGCCCTGCTTCTTGACCGCCGCGATCACGGCCGTCATGGCCTTGCTGGCGTTGGACTGTGCCTGGGTCGCCGTGGAGGCCTGGGCGTCCACGCCCAGGTAGAGCGTCGCCATGTCGGGCTTGAGGCTGATGATCGCCGTGCCCTGGACGGTGATGCCGTGGGTCGGGTCGCCCGACGCGGCGGCGACGACCGAGGGGGACCGCAGGCCGCCGAGCATGGCCGGGATGCCGCCGAGGATGGCGAACATCGCGACCGCCGCGATGACCATGGTCCTGGCGAGGAGGGTGCGCGTGGCGCTGGACATCGAGGAGACCTCCGAGCGTGACGGTGGTTGCTGGCCCGTAGACGCCGCGACCGACGCGGCGGTTCCACCCGGAGACCCGGCCGACCGTTACGATGCCCGCCATGTTCCGACCGAGCCTGCCCCTCGAGACCGACCGCCTCACGCTGCGGCCGTTCGAGGACGGCGACGCCGAGGCGCTGTACGCCATCCAGCGCCGTCCCGACGTGACGCGCTACCTGTACTGGGGCCCCCGAACGCGGGCCGACGTGCGCCGCATGATCGAGCGCCGCAAGGGGCTCACCGGCTTCGAGCGCGGCGGTGACGCCCTGGTCCTGGCCGCCACGATCCGTGCGTCAGGGGCCCTCATCGGCGACGTCATGCTGAGTTGGCTGAGCGAAGAGCACGCCCAGGGCGAGGTCGGCTACGTGCTCCACCCGGACCACCACGGCCACGGCTATGCGACCGAGATGAGCGCGGCGATGCTGGAGGTGGGCTTCGGCGGGCTGGGGCTGCACCGCATCATCGGCCGCTGCGACGCGCGCAACGCGGCGTCCACCCGGGTGATGGAGCGTCTTGGCATGCGGCGCGAGGCGTACTTCGTCGAGAACGAGTTCATCAAGGGCGAATGGGCCGGGGAGCTCGTCTACGCGATCCTCGCCGAGGAATGGGCTGCCCGGCCGAGCGCGACCGCCACGGCCGAGACGACCGCCATCACCACGAGCACGCCGGCGCAGTAGACCACCACGGTCCCGTAGCCGCCGTTGGCGGGATCGAGGAAGGGATACGGGTAGCGGCCCACCAGCGCACCGCGGATCATCGTGTAGACCAGCCACACGATCGGGAAACTCAACCACAGCAGCCCCTGTCGCAGGGTCAGACGCGTGGCCGGCGGGTCGAGCAGCCAGTCCGCCACGATCACCAGCGGCATCAGCTCATGGACCACCGTGTTCACCCATGGCACGGCCGTATCGACGTCGGTGTTCGCCAGGAGCAGCGTGAACACGATGCCGGTGACGCTCATGTAGACGACCGCGGCCCCCCGCACCAGATCCCAGCTCGGGGCGCGCGTCGAGCGTCCCCCGACAGCGCCGATCAGGAGGACGGCCGCCGCCAGCAGGTTGCTGTCGATCGTGAAGTAGCTGAAGTAGTTGACGACATCGAGCGTGCCCTTGCCGGCCAGGTCGGCGAACTGGTAGCCCATGGCGACCAGCCCGAGCAGCCCGAAGATCGCGCGGCCGAGAGCCAGTCCCGTGGCTCGAGTCATGCCCGCATCTTAAGCCCCGGCGATGCCGAGCTCGCCGGGGAGGACGAAGCGGTCGCGGGCGGGGTCGTAGACGCGGACGAGCGCCTCGGCGAGGTCGTATACCCAGCCATGGAGTCGGACACGTCCGGTCGATCGCGCTCGTGCCACGGCCGGATAGGCGGCCAGGTCGGCAAGACCCTCGAGCACATTCTCCTCGACCGCCCGCCGGAGCAACTGCTCCCGGGTACCCCCCGCCTCCCTCGCCCGATCCACCGCAGGCGCGATCCCCCGGATCCAGCGATCGAGCCGGGATCTGGCGCGTCCCGTCGGCCGGGAGTCCAGCGCGGCCGACACGCCGCCGCAGCCATCGTGCCCGCAGACGATGACGTCGGGCGTGCCCAGCTGTTCGATGGCGAACTCGACCGCGGCCGCGACCCCGTCGTCGCGCTCGCTCCACGGCGGGACCCGGTTGGCGATGTTGCGCACCACGAAGACGTCGCCCGGACGGGCGCCGGTCAGCAGTTCCGGGATGACCCGCGAGTCGGAGCAGCCGATGAACATGGCGCCCGGCCGCTGCCCTTCGCTGGCCAGCCGCCGCAGGAATCCACGCTCATCGGCCGCATACGCGGCTCGGAAGCGTCCGTGGCCCGCCAGCAGCTCCTCCGCCATCGCTCAGTCGACCCGCAGGATCTCCAGGACCCGCCCCATGACCTCGAGGGCGGCCATGGTCTGCGGCTCGAACATGAACTCCAGCTGGGTGAAGCCGGCGTCGCGGAACGTCCGGAACGTCGCGGCGATCTCCTCCGCCGAGCCCGTGATGGCGCTGCCGAACAGGCTGACGTGCTCCGCCGCGGCCAGCGGCGCGACGAGAACCCCCGCCGAGCGGCCTACCGAGGCCGGGTCGCGCCCCACCTCCGCGCATGCGGCCAGGAACGCGGTGACGCGCGGGCCAAGCTCGTCGATGTGGCTGCGCTCCGTGGCATAGCAGCTCCAGATGTCCGCCAGCCGCGCCGCATGGCGGTAGCCCTTGTGGCCGTGGCCGGCCAGCAGGATCGGGATGCGACCCGGGCGCGGGCCGGGCGGCAGCTGCTCCAGGTCGCGCGCCACGTGGTACGCGCCCTGGTAGTCGGCGCGGCCGGTCCGTCAGCAGTGGGACGATGATCTCGAGCGCCTCCTCGAAGCGCTCGTAGATGTGGTCCTCCGGCAGGCCGAACGCGTGCGCCCCGCTCCCCGCGTGGCCGGCGCCGAGTCCCAGCACGAACCGGCCGCCGCTGACCTCGTCGATCGTCGCGGCTGCCTTGGCGATGATGCCGGGGTTGCGATGAAGTGAGGACGCGACCCATGTCCCGACCTTGATGCGGGAGGTCACCGCGGCCATCGCGGCGGGGATGGCGAAACCATCCCAGAAGCCATACCGCGGCCCGTCCTTGACCAGCCGGCCCATCAGTTCGTCCGGGCTCCAGACCGTGTCGAAGCCCATCTCCTCCGCCCGGAGCGCGAGGTCGCGGATCTCGCCCCACGGGACCGTCGCCGCGTCCTGGCTCGAGCGCCACGACGTCAGCACGACACCGATCTCGAACGAACGCACGGTCGCCTCCACTCGTGCGGATGGTACGGGCTTCCAGCCGCGCCGGGAACGCTGGTACGCTGTCGCCTTCCCCGGATGGTCGCCCGTGGGCGATCGGGAGATCCGGGCCCGAGGAGGTCTGGTGTGCTCCGGTCGGTCTCCCTGTGGCGGACGGTCCTCCGGCGCGCCCGGGCGGACTGGCCCGTGCTGCTCGCGGCGTGGCTGCTCCTGGTCTGCGCCACGACGCTCATCTCGGCCGCGCTCCTCTACGGCGACGCCGTCGCCCTGAGCGGCCTGCGCCACGCCTTGACGACGGCTGCGCCGGTCGACGCATCGCTCGAGGTCGACGCCGCGGCCGCACCCTCCGACGTGGTCCGCTTCGACGGGCTCGTCCAGCCGTTGGTCACCGACGCACTCACGCCGGTGGGCGGCGAGGTCGCCCTGAAGGTCCGAGCCGACGGGTTCGCCCCTGCTGGTGCCGATCCCACGGACACGAGCCACCTGGCGAGCCTGGCCAGCTTCCAGGATCTCGCTCGCCACGCCCAGCTGGTCGACGGCCGGTGGCCCGTGGCTGGTCGCCAGCCGTTCGAGGCGACGCTGTCGGCCGGCGCGGCCACGGCCCTGGGCCTGTCCGTCGGGTCGGCCGTCTCGCTGACCGACCGCCTGGAGAACGGCCTGACCGTGCGGCTCGTGGTGACCGGCATCTGGCGGCCGGAGCCGGCCGATCCCTATTGGCGCGGCGATGCCCTCGACCTCACCGGCGTCGAGGCGAGCGGCGCGTCGACCACCCGCGGTCCCTTCGCCGTGGAGCAGGCCGACCTGGTCGGTCTGCCTGTGACGCACAAGCTGGACCTGCGATGGGCGGGCGTCCTCGACGTCAGCGTGCTCAAGCCTGACGACCTCGACGCGCTCCAGGCCCACCTGACGGGCCTGGCCGGCGCCATCGCGGCCGACCTGGGGCCGCAGGCGGGCTTCACCACGAGCAGCCAGCTGAGCGTGACCCTGGCCGATGTCGCCCCGACGATCCTCGTGGCGCGCAGCGCGATCCTGGTCCTCGCCCTCGAGTTCGCCGTGGTGGCCGGCTACGCCGTGCTGCTCGTCGGCGGGGTCCTCCTGGAGCGCCGACGGCCGGAGGCGGCCCTCCTGCGCTCCCGCGGCGCATCACAGCGCGACCTCGCGGTGCTCACCCTGGCCGAGGCGGTCCTCATCGCCGTGCCGGCCGCGATCGTGGCCCCCATCCTGGGCATCGGGCTCGTGCACCTCCTCGGCGCGGTGGGGCCCCTAGAGGCGACCGGCGTGGTGGACGCGGCCAGCATCACGGCCGGCGGGGTGATCGCCGCCGGAGCGGCCGCCGCGGCGTGCGCCGCCGCCCTCGTCCTGCCGACGCTCGGCGAGGGCTTCGACGTGGCGGGCCTGCGGGCGGCCCTTGGCCGCCAGGCGCCCACGATGCTGGCGCAGCGGGCGGGCCTGGACATCGCGCTCGTGGTGCTGGCCGTGCTGGGTCTCTGGCAACTGCGGGTGTACGGGGCGCCGCTGACGCGCACGGTGCACGGCGCGCTCGGGCTTGACCCCCTCCTGATCGCGGCGCCGGCCATCGGGCTGGTCGCCGGGGCGCTCATCGCGATCCGCCTGCTGCCGCGTCTGGCCGAGCTGGCCGAGCGGGCCTTCGCGCGCGGGCCAAGCCTCGTCGCAGGGTACGGGACGCGCCAGCTGGCGCGTCGTCCCCTCCGCTTCACGCGGGCGGCCCTGCTCCTCCTGCTGGCCGTTGCGCTCGGCACGTTCGCGGCCGCCTACGACGCGACATGGACGCGCTCGCAGGCCGACCAGGCCGCCTATCGAGCCGTGGCCGACGAGCGGATCGTCCTCGACAGCCACCCCGACCTGCCGGCCTGGGGCATCGGCTCCGCGTACCGTGCGGTGCCCGGCGTGCAGACGGCGATGGCCGCCCTGGACCAGGAGCTCGAGGTGGGGAGCGCCGTGCGCGCCGGGACGCTCCTGGGGATCGACCCGGCGGCGGCCGCCCGCCTCGTGACGTTCCCGCCGGATCCGACCGCTGCCACCCCGCCGACCGACCTGCTGGCCGGCCTGACCGCCCAGCGCCCGGCCCCGACGGGACTCCCGCTGCCCGACGGCACGCGGCGCCTGGGCGTCACGCTCGCGGTGGACCTCCAGGCCGGGGACGCGACCCAGGCCGGCGGCACCCCGCCGGTGGAGGGGAACGTCGACCTGGCCGTGGTGGTCGCGGGTCCCGATGGCCTGGCGCGCATCTCGGGGCCGTCGGTCGGCTTCCGGGCGGCAAGCCAGCGGCTGGAGATCCCGCTGGCCGTGACGGTCGACGGCGTGGAGGCACGCCTGGCGGCTGGCAGTCGCCTGGAGGCGGTCGAGCTGACCGTTTCCACCACGGATGGGGACCCGCTGGTCGGCTCGATCGCCGTCAAGGCCCTGGAGGTGAGCCCGGCCGGGACGGGGTCGTCGTGGCAGGCGTTGCCCTTCGACGACCAGGCCGGCGGGTGGGGCTGGCAGCTCATCCGCTCCGGCACGATCAGCGACCTCGCCGCATCTTCGGGTGGCCCCGGGCAGCTCGCGTTCGGGAGCCCGGGGGCATCGCTGCGGGCCCTGCAGCTGGACCCACGCCTGGGGTCGGCCGTGCTGCGGCTCTGGGCGCCCGTGCCGACCCCGGCGGCCTTGCCAGCGCTGGTCGACGACGCCTTCCTGGCCGAGACGGGGGCGGAGATCGGCGATACGGTGCTGGCCACGTCGCAGGGCTACTCGCTCCACCTGAAGGTGATCGGTCGAGCGGCCGCCCTGCCGCCCGTGGACCCTGGGGTGGCGGCCGCGTATGTCGACGGCGCCACGCTCCAGGGCGCCGCCTTCTCGGACCTGGACAGCGTGGGCGCAGCCGGTGAGTGGTGGCTGGCCGTGGATCCGGCCGCGGCGACGGCCGTCGAGACCACGCTGGCCGGCCCGCCCTACTCCACCACCAGCGTCACCGGCCGGGCGAGCCTCACGGCGGCCCTGACCGGCGACCCGATCTCGCTCGGCGCCATCGGGGCCCTGCTGCTTGGCAGCGTCATCGCCCTGGCGATGGCCGCGATCGGCTTCGTGGTCACCGCGACCATCGCCGTAGAGGAACGGCGGCCCGAGCTCGCCCTGCTGCAGGCCATGGGTGTCTCACGCCGCGCCATGGCTCGTTGGCTGTTCGTGGAGAACGGGGCGCTACTGGCCGCCGGCCTGCTCCTGGGGACCGCGGTCGGCTGGCTGCTCGCCTGGCTGACCCTGCCGTTCGTCTCCTTCACGCCGGATGGCAGCGCGCCAGTACCCACCCCGACCGCGCTCCTGCCCTGGTCGGCGCTCGTGCCGATCTACGGCGTGGGGCTCGTGGCGCTGCTCGTGACGGCCGTGCTCGTTCGCGGGCAGCTCGCCCGCATCCAGATCAGCGGCCTGCTCCGCAACGGTGAGACCTGATGGGCTGGCTGCGCATGTCGCTCCGCCGGCTCCGTCTCGCCCCCGTCCAGACGGCCGCCCTGGCCCTCCTGGTCGGGGTGACCGCGCTGGTCTTCGCGGTTGCTCCAAGGGCCTTGCAGAGCACCGGCGACGCCATCCTGCGCGATGAACTCCAGGCCGCGCCCGTGGACGCCCGCAGCCTGGAGCTCGTGCAGCTGGCTCGCATCGAGGCTGGGTCACCCGACCTGCTGGCGAAGGTGAGCACGAGGGGTGCCGGGTTCGAGGCGCAGTTCCCACCGGAGGTGGCCCGACTGGTGAGCGGCACCGACGTCGTGGTCGACACCACGCGCTTCCGACTGGAGGCGCCGACGCTGGAGGACCGGACGCTGCGGCTGCGCATCCAGCCGCCGGCGGCGGGGCACATCCACTTCGTGGACGGGGCCTTCCCGACCGGGACTACCACGACGCTGCCGGCCGGCTCGGTCACCGACCCGACCTTTCCGCCGGGCCCCGTCACGGTCGTCCCGGTGGCCCTCTCCACCGCCTCCGCGGCCGCCCTGCAGGCCCAGGTGGGGCAGACGCTGCTCATCTCCCTTGATCCGACCGACCTGGCCAATCGCGGCGCCCAGCTGGGGCTGGCCGTGGAGGTGACCGGCATCTTCTCGGTGGCCGAACCAACGGACGCCTTCTGGTTCGACGACACGAGCCTTGACCAGCCGGTCATCCGGTCGCTCTCCGCCCTCGCCCAGGTCCAGGACGTGACCGCCCTGCTCGCGCCGTCGGTGTACCCGGCCCTGCTGGCAGCCTCGGACACCGAGCAGGAACCGCTGCGCTATCACTGGCGCTACTCCGTGGACGTGACGCGGCTCGACCAGGCCGGCGCGCCCGGTGTCATCATGCAGCTGCGGCGGCTGCAGGGAATCTTCCCGTCGCCCGCCGGCCCGGCCGGCCCCGACCCCGTGTTGCAGGGGGCCCTTGGCCAGCTGCTCGAGGCGGAGCAGGCCAGCTGGCAGGCGGCCCAGGTCGTGCTGGCCGTGGTGGCGATCGGGCCGGCGATGGTGGCCGCGGCCGCCCTGGCGCTGATGGCGGTGCTCACCGGACAACGCCGGCGGTCGTCGCTCTTCCTGGCCCGGGCCCGTGGCGCGTCGCGGGCCCAGGTGTGGCTCTCGCTCCTCGCCGAGGGCACGCTCGTGGCCGTTCCGCCCGCGGCATGCGCGGCGGTCGCGGCGGCACTCCTCGTGCCCGACGGACCGACCCAGGCCACCGTCATCGCCGCCGCCGCGGTCGCGGTCGTCAGCGTGGTGCTGGTCGTAGCCACGACGTTGCCCGGAGTTGGCGACCGCGGACCGAGCACACGGCCTGCCGGTCCCGCCCGCGGGGCCGGCACGCGACGACGCGTCCTGGAGAGCCTGACCGTGGTGCTCGCCCTGGGCGGCGCCTGGCTGCTCCTGCAGCGCGGGGTCCGGGGGGCCAGCAGCACGGGGAGCCTGTCCACGGTCGACCCCTTCATCGCCGCGGTGCCCGCGCTCGTCGGTCTCGCGGCAGGGCTGATCCTCCGGCGTGCCTATCCCCTGGTGATGGCTGCGGCCGGGCGCCTCGCCGGGGCGCGGCGCGACCTGGTGCCGGTCCTGGCGATGCGGCGCGCGACGAGCGGCGGCAGCGGCGGCTCCGTCCTCCTCGTCCTGCTCGCCGCCGCTGCACTCGGCACCTTCGCCTCGGCCGTCCTGGTCCACCTCGATGGCGCGGCCGATGCCATCGCCTGGCAGGAGGTCGGGGCGCCGTTCGCCCTGACGAGCAAGTCCGGCCCGTTCCCGCCCGGGTTCGCGCCCCTGGACCTCCCGGGCGTCACCTCCGCCACGTCCGCGTACCTGGGGCCGGCAACGGTCGTGGACCGCGGTGCGCCGGTGCAGCTCCTCGCGCTCGGCGCGACGGCGTATGAGGCACTGCTCGCCGGCACACCCGCCGATCCCCACCTGCCCGTCCGGCATGCGGGTGGGTGTCTCGGGAGCCCTCCCGGTGATCGTCTCGACCAGCCTCGGCGGCGGGGCGGCCGGCATCGGCGTTGGTGATGACCGGCAGCTGTCCATCGCCGGGCGACCCGTGGACGTGCACGTCGTGGCAGCGAGGGACACCTTCCCGTCGGTCCCTGCGACGGCCGACTTCATGGTCGTGGACCGCGCCAGCCTGGAGGCCAGGCTGGGGGGCGTCACGCTCGCCACGCGCGTCTGGTACCTGGCGGCCCCGGATGACGCGGCGTCGCCCATCCGCGCCTCGCTCGCGCAGCATGCGCCGGGCGTCGCCGTGGCCGCCCGTGCTGAGGAGACCGAGGCGCTGCGCGACCAGCCGATGGTCGGCGGCATCGCCGGCGGCGTGACCGGCGCCGCCCTGGTGGCGGGCGCCTATGCTGCGCTGGCGGTGATCATCGCGCTCATCCTGGCTGGGGCGGCCCGTGCCTCCGAGGTGGCGTATCTGCGCCTGCTCGGCCTGACCCGCCGGCAGGTCGTGGGGCTGGTCGTGGTCGAGCACGGGCCCACGGTCGTCGTCGCCTTCGTGGCAGGGATCGCCCTTGGCCTGGGCCTCTTCCTCGTCCTGCGACCGGGCCTGGGCCTGGATACCGTGGTCGGGTCGGACATCGCGGTGCCGCTGCAGGTGGAGCCGGCCCATCTGGTGTTGCTCCTGCTCGGAAGCGTGGCCATCGTGGCCGCCGGGATCGCCGCGGGCACGGCCGCCCAGCGCCACGCGACCCCGGTCGCCGCGGTGCGGGGGTCGGCCGAGTGAGCGCGCCGGCGGCCGTCGCACGACCACGCTACGGCGACGGGGCGCAGATCGTCTGCGACAACCTCGTCCGCATCTTCAAGGTCGCCGACCTGGAGGTGGTCGCGCTGCAGGGGCTGGACCTCCTCGTCCAGCCGCGCGAGGTGATCGCCATCGTGGGCGCCTCGGGCAGCGGCAAGTCCACGCTCCTGGGGATCCTGGGTGGCCTCGACGTCCCCTCGGCCGGGCGGGCGGTGGTGGCCGGCCACGACCTGACGCAGATGGGCCGAGGCGAACGGACGCGCTACCGCCGCGAGGTCGTCGGCTTCATCTGGCAGCAGACCGCCCGCAACCTGCTGCCCTACCTGAGCGCCTTCGAGAACGTGGAGCTGCCCATGACGTTGTCCGGCCGGGCCGACCGTCACGCCCGGGCCCGGCAGCTGCTGGGCCTCGTCGGCCTGGGTGAGCGGCTCGACCATCGGCCCGATCGCCTCTCCGGCGGCGAGCAGCAACGGGTCGCGATCGCCGTGGCGCTGGCCAACGAGCCGGCCGTCATCCTGGCCGACGAGCCGACCGGCGAGCTCGACAGCACGACGTCCGCCGAGGTCTTCGCCCTCCTCCGGCGCGTCAACGCGGACCTCGGCACGACCATCGTCATCGTGACCCACGACCCGCTCGTGGCCGAGCACGTGGAACGGACGGTGGCCATCCGCGATGGACGCACCAGCAGCGAGACGGTGCGGCGGACCGAACAGGGCGACACGGGCGATCACCGGGTGATCGCGGAGGAGTTCGCCCTGCTGGATCGGGCCGGCCGCCTCCAGCTGCCGCGGGCCCACGTGGAGGCGCTGGCGCTGCGCCACCGCGTCCGCCTGCTCCTGGAGCGCGACCACATCGGCGTGTGGCCCGATGGCGGCAGCCAGCCGGCGGAGACGCCACGCCGGGATGACGACTCATGACGGAGCGGTACGCGCGGCCGACGGCGACGCCGGTCGCCCTGGACGCGATGGTCCAGGCCACCGCGCTGGTGCGCGACTACCCGTTCGGAGGCGGCGTGGTCCACGCACTGCAGGGCGTGGACCTGTCGGTCGCCCGGGGCGAGCTGCTGGCCGTGCGCGGCCGGTCGGGCAGCGGCAAGACGACGCTCCTGAACCTGCTCGGCGGTCTTGACCGGCCCACGAGCGGCCGGGTCATCGTCGACGGGCGCGAGCTCTCCGCGATGGACGAGGACGCGCTGGTGATCGTCCGTCGGACCCTGGTGGCCTTCGTCTTCCAGACCTTCGGCCTGGTGCCCATCCTGACCGCCGCCGAGAACGTGGAGGTGCCCCTCCGGCTGGTGGGCACGGCCCCCACGGCCCGCGACCTGCGGGTGATCGAGCTGCTGGAGCTGGTCGGCCTGGGTGGACGGATGCGCCATCGACCGCACGAGCTGTCCGGCGGTGAGCAGCAGCGCGTGGCCATCGCCCGGGCCCTCGCCAACCGGCCCAGGCTGCTGCTGGCGGACGAGCCGACCGGCCAGCTCGACTCAGAGACAGGTCACACGATCATGCAGCTCATCCGCTCCGTGGTGCGGGCGGAAGGGGTCACCGCGATCGTCGCGACCCACGACCCGCTCATGCTCGACGTGGCTGACCGGACGATCGAACTCCTCGACGGCCGCCTTGCGGTGCCACCCGCCTGACGACCCTCGCCGCGTCCTCGTCGACGCCCGGGATGATGCCGGACTTGCGCTTGCTGAGCCACGGGAACCCCACGTAGCCCAGGCCCGCCAGCGGAGCCATCCCGTCGACGTGGAGCGGGATGCCGGACGCATCCACCGCCTCCTCGGGCAGGTAGCCGAACGCGCCGCCGAAGCCGCACGCCCATACGACCGAGGTGATGCCGGCCCGGTCGAGGTCCAGGTGGTCCGGCGCGCGGATCCGGGCCGGTTCGGGATGCGGCTCGTCGGCGGGATCCGGCTCGACCGGCGGCAGGGTCGCTCCGGCGCGGCGCAGGTGATCATCGACCAGCGCCTTGAGGTCGCGTGAGACGCCGTCACCGAACGCGATGTTGGCCCCGACGGTGTCATCCAGCTCGATCCGATCGCCGCTGATCCCGATGGGCCGACCCAGCAGGGTCACGCCCTGGTCGGCCAACCGCTGCAAGCTGACGGTGTGGCCGAGGGGCCCGACGCCGGACGTCTGCGGCACGGGCCACGAGCGCATCGCCGGGTCCGGCAATCGCGCCGGCGTGACGTCATAGAACCCGGCGTCGAAGAGCCGGGCGATCATGTCCCGGCCTCGATAGCGCCGCCGCAGCCGGCCCACCCGGCTCGTGCAGAGGTACACGGCGCGGCCGGCGGCCAGCAGGTCCTCGGCGATCTGGACGCCGGATTGCGCGCCACCCACGACCAGCACGGCCCCTGCGGGAAGGTCGGACGGCCACCGGTAGTCGGCGGTCGTGAGCTGGACCAGCCCGGGCGGGAAGGCCGCCGCGATCGAGGGCACGCGAGGCACGTTCTGGATGCCCCCGGCGACGACCACCGCCCGGGCGATCGACTCGTCCGGCCCGTCGGCGGTCTGCATGGAGACCCGGAAGCCACCGCCCGGCGGGCGGAGGGGCTCGACACGCGTGACCGTGACGCCGGTGCGCACCGGGATCGCGTGGCGTGTCGCGAAGGACTCCAGGCGGGCGGTGAACGCTTCGGCGGTCGGGAAGCCGTCATCGCGGCCTTCGCCCATCTGGTCCGTCGTGAGCACGTGGCTGAGCCAGTCCGGCGTGTTGAGCACGAACGTGCCCCAGCGCTGCGAGCGCCACGTCTCGCCGACCCGGCCGCGTTCGAGGACGACGTGGTCCACACCAGCCTTGGCCAGGTGATAGGACGCGGCGAGGCCCGCCTGACCCGCGCCGATGACGATGGCTCCGAGTTCGCCCACGCGCCCAAGTATCCGACGTCCACCCTCTTGACACTATACGTATAGTCATACGTATACCCAGCCCACTGGACAGGAGTTACGATGTCGCCGTGCCGAACAAGACCATCTACGTCTCCGATGGGGACCTCCCCCTTTACGAGCGCGCCCAGAAGCTTGCCGGAGACAACCTCTCGGCTGCCATCTCGTCTGCCCTCCGTCGCTACGTCGACGTGGAGGAGGGGCGTCGCGAGGGCTTCGACGAGATCATCGTCCGGGTCGGACCCGGCAAGGGCCGAAAGGTCCGTTTCATCGGCCTGCTCCTCGGGGAGTGGGTCAACACCTCGCCCAGCCGCGCCGAGACATTCAGGGTCTACCGCAGCCGGACGGGCAAGTTCGTGCTCCACGTCGAGCGCAGCCCGAACTACACCATGGTCGACGAGCAGGGCAAACCGGCCGGCTGGCGCGGCTACCTTGGCATCGGCAACATCAGCTACGGGAACTCGCCCGGCGAGTCGACGCTCGAGGTCGTGGCCACGCTCGAGGAGCTTCGCGAGCGCATCCCGCCCCAGCTCTACGACATGGTCGCCGGCTCGGCGCAACAGGTTCCCGTCGAAGACCTCGACATCTGACCGTCGGCCCCGCCTCGCCGACGTGCGAGGAGGTGTGGCGTGACGACCCTCGATCCCCGGATCGCCATCCAGGCGACCGGCCTGCGCAAGTCCTACGGCAAGCAGCTCGTCCTCGACAGCATCGACCTGGCTGTGGCGGAAGGGACGGTGTTCGCCCTCCTTGGCCCGAACGGCGCGGGCAAGACGACCATGGTCCGGATCCTCTCGACCCTCATCCCCGCCGACGGCGGAGAGGCCCGCATCGCCGGCCATGACGTGGCCCGTGAGCCCGACGCCGTCCGCACGGTCATCGGCGTCACCGGCCAGTTCTCCGCGGTCGACGCGCTCTTCACGGGCGAGGAGAACCTCCAGCTGATGGCCGATCTCCGCCACCTGGACAAGCACGTGGGCCGCCAGCGCGTCACCGAGTTGCTCGAGCGATTCGACCTCGTCGAGGCTGCCAGGCGACCGGTATCGACGTACTCCGGGGGCATGCGGCGACGCCTGGACCTGGCCATGACGCTCGTCGGCGACCCGCGGGTCATCTTCCTTGACGAGCCGACGGCCGGTCTGGACCCGCGCAGCCGCCGGGGCATGTGGCAGACGATCCAGGAACTCGTCGCGGGCGGCGTGACGATCTTCCTCACGACGCAATACCTGGAGGAGGCGGACCGGCTCGCCGACCGGATCGGCGTGCTCGACCGGGGCGTGCTCGTCGCCGAGGGGACTCCGGACGAGCTGAAGCGCCTGGCCCCCGGCGGCCATATCAGGCTCTCGTTCGGCGACACCGCCGAACTGGACCGGGCGGCCAGGGCGTTCGTGGGGGCGGCGCGCGACGACGAGTCGCTGACGCTCCAGGTCCCCGGGGACGGCGGGGTGCGCTCGCTGCGCGCCCTCCTGGACAAGCTCGATGCCGATTCGATCGCCGTCGACGCCCTCTCGCTTCAGACCCCGGACCTCGACGATGTCTTCCTGTCGCTCACCGGCGACGCCCATGAAGAGAAGGTGGCCATCTCATGACCGCATACCCCCTCGTCGTCGCCGACTCGGCGACGATGCTGCGACGCAACCTCCGCCGCATGCGTCGCTACCCGTCGCTGACCATGTTCGTCGTGGGCCTGCCGGTCGTGCTGCTGCTGCTGTTCGTGTACGTGTTCGGCGGCACGCTCGGGACCGGCCTCGGGCAGGTCGCCGGGGGTCGTGCCGCGTACATCGCGTACGTCATCCCGGGGATCCTGCTGATGACCGTGGTCGGTGCCGCCCAGGGCACCGCGATCTCGGTCGCCATGGACATGCACGAGGGCATCATCGCCAGGTTCCGCACGATGGATATCGCCCGCGTCTCGGTGCTCACCGGCCACGTCCTGGGCAGCGTGATCCAGACGGGCCTGGCCATCGCCGTCGTGATGGTCGTCGCGGTCCTGATCGGGTTCCGTGCCACGACCGGCCCCGCCGAGTGGCTCGCGGCGGCCGGCCTGCTCGCGCTCATCGCGCTGGCCGTCTCCTGGCTCTCGGTCGCCCTTGGCATGGCCGCCAACAGCGTCGAGACCGCCAGCAACACGCCCATGATCCTCATCCTGCTGCTGTTCCTGAGCAGCGGCTTCGTCCCGACCGACTCGATGCCGGGGCCGCTGGCCTGGTTCGCCCAGTACCAGCCGTTCACGCCGATCGTCGAGACCGTGCGCGGCCTGCTGCTGGGGACTCCGATCGGCACCAGCGTGGTGGTGGCCGTCGCCTGGTGCGTCGGGATCTCGGTCCTCGGCTACCTGTGGGCGCGACGCCTGTACGACCGCGAGCGGGCCGCGTAGCAGCCGGAGCGCCGGAGTCTCGATGAACGATTCGGGGGATACCGACGCCATACCCTATCGAGCACGACCATCCAGGCCGTGCCGCAAGGCGAGGCGATCGTGGATCAACGAGAGCTCATCGACCGGGCGAAGCATGGCGATCATGACGCCTTTGCCAAGCTCGTCGACGGCGCTCTTCGGCGGCTGGACGCAGCCGCCCGCCTGATCCTGCGTGACCCGGACCTGGCCCAGGATGCGGTCCAGGAGGGCCTCATCCGAGCCTGGCGCGATCTGCCGGGGCTTCGTGACCCGGATCGGTTCGACGCCTGGCTGCACCGCCTCACCGTCAATGCCTGTCTTGATCTCGTCCGGCGCCGCCGGAGGCGCCCCATCGAGGTCGAGCTTTCGCCCCTCGATTCCCACGACGTGCCCGATCACGCCATCGCGTTCGCCGAGCGCGAGCGCCTGGACATGGCGCTTCGGCGCCTCGATCCGGGCCATCGAGCCGTCGTTGCCCTGCACTACCTCCTGGGGATGCCGCTGCCTGAGGTAGCCGTGTCCCTGGGCATCCCCTACGGCACCGCCAAATCGCGCTTGCACTACGCCCTGACCGCCATGCGGATCGGGGTGGACGCCGGGGCCCACGAGGCCACGGCCACGGTTCCGGGAGGGCAGCCGGCATGAGTTCCGATCGACGCTTCGAGCAGGACCTGCCGGCCCTCCTGGATGACCTCTACCTGGGCTCGATGCCCACCTACCGCGACCACATCCTCCAACAGACCGTCCGCACTCGCCAGCGGCCGGCCTGGTTGATCCTCGAAAGGTGGCTCCCCATGGTTGACTTCGCTGGTCAGCCCGTCCTTGTGCGGCGCTTGCCGTGGCGCACGATCGGGCTCGCCGTCCTCCTCGTGGCCCTGCTCGTGGCGGTGCTTGCCGCACTCGCCGTGGGCGGGCGCCCCAACCTGCCCGCGCCGTTCGGGCCCGCCCGGAACGGGCTCGTGGCCTACGCGAGCGGCGGTGACATCTACGCGGTCGACCCGGTGACGGGGCTCGCGAAGGCCGTCACGACCGGCTCGGACACCGACCTCGCGCCCGTCTGGTCCCGGGACGGCACGCGCTTCGTCTTCGCGCGTCAGGTCGTCGCCGGCAGCGAAATGCAGCTATTTGTGGCTCACGCCGACGGCAGTCGACTCATCGCCATCACGGCCGCCGGACAGCCGCAACTCGCCAGCTACTCGTTCTCCCCCGACGGGAGCGAGATCGCCTACACCGTCGGGGCGGACCCCAACTCGGACCTCTGCGATCGCCAAAGCCGACGGCAGCGGCGCCCGGCAGATCAACGTCGACATGAGCGTGCGCGAGCCATCGTATCGGTCCCCCGAACGGAGCCGAGATCATCTTCGCCGCCGACCCGGGCTACAACACCGGGAGCGGCATCTACGCGGTCGACCTCGCCACGGGAACGCTCAGGACCATCGTCAAGCCGTCCGCCGGCGTGACCCTCGACCGGGTGAGTGTCGCCCCTGACGGGTCGCGCGTCGTCTACGTCGCCTCGACGGTCGATCCTGCGGGGAACTCGTACCGCGTCCACGTGGCCGCGATCGACGGGTCCCGAGACATCATCCTGCCGATGCCCCAGGGTGCGACCTTCCAGGACGCCCCGGCCTGGTCGAATGACAGCACCAACCTCGTCATCGTCCGTGGGTACTCGGCATTCAACCAGGCGATGACCCTGGCGGTGCTCCCGGCCGATGGGTCAGGCGTGGGCGTGGAGAGCGCTCGCGGCCTGACGGGCTGTTGTGACAACGTCATGGCGTGGGCACCCGACGACCGGTCGATCCTGGTGAGCCCAGAGAACCTGTCCAACGTCACAGCGCCGCAACTCCTGCTCGACCCCGCGACCGGAGCCACGCTCCCCATCCCGTGGGTCGCCGAAGGCGATCCCGCCTGGCAGCGCCTCGCGCCCTGAGCCCGATCATCGGCGACGGCCGGCCGTGGCCGGCCGTCGCCACCTTCTCACCGGCACCTGGCAGGGGGTCAACTGACCCCCTACCCCCTCTCGCAGTTGCGGCGAGCCGCCTCGGTGGCTAGACTAATCCCGACGGAATCCGTCGGATTTAGCTCGGAGCGACATCTCGGCCTTGCGCAGCATCTTCCCCACCTCGGGAGCGGTCCACTTCTCGACGCGCGGCGAGTACGGCGTGCGGCTGATGGTGGAGCTCGCCCGTCACGGCGGCGACGGCCCGGTCAGCCTGGCCGAGATCGCCGACCACGAGGAGCTGCCCCGACCCTACCTGGAGCAACTCGTGGTGAGCCTGCGTGACGCCGGCCTCGTCACCAGCACCCGTGGCGCCCACGGCGGTTATGCCCTGACGCGCGAACCTGACGCCATCCGCATGAGCGAGGTCATCCGAGCGCTGGAGGGCCCACTCGCCCCGATGGTCTGTGCCAGCGAGGACCCCATCCATGCCGCGGCGTGTGATCGCACGGCGTTCTGCACCGTCAACCCACTCTGGATGAAGGTCCGCGAGGCCGTCGCCGGGGCCCTCGACTCGGTGACTCTGGCCGACCTGACGCATCCCCGCAGCACCGCCCACCCGTTCCACGCCGGGACGGGGACCGACCCCGTCGTGGTCCATGCCGAGCATGAGCTGGCGATCCCCACACCCTGACCACCAGACGGCCGGCCAGGCCGGCTGCCGATCCACCTAAGGAGTCCCGACTTCCGTGACCGAACCGACCCGCGCCGCCGGCCAGCAGCTCGCCAGCAACTCCCCTGACCGGGAGCTGGTCATCCGCGACCTGCACGTGGTGCCCATCGCCGATCCCAAGCGCGAGATCCTGTCGGGCATCGACCTGACCGTGGCGAAGGGCGAGGTCCACGCCATCATGGGTCCCAACGGGTCGGGCAAGACCACCCTCTCCTACGCGCTCATGGGCCACCCGGCCTACAAGGTGACCCAGGGCGAGGTCCTCTGGAAGGGCCAGGACATCCTCAAGCTGACGCCGGACAAACGCGCCCGACTGGGCCTGTTCCTGGCCTTCCAGTACCCCACCGCGATCCCCGGCCTTTCGGTGGCGAGCTTCCTGCGCACGGCGCTGAATGCCCGGAGCCGGGGCCTGAACGCCGGTGACGGCGAGATCGACCCCTCCGACATGACGCGCGGCGGGATCAGCATGGGCGACTTCCGCCGCCTGATGCGCGAGAAGATGGCGCTCCTCAAGCTGGACGACACGTTCGTCAGTCGCTACGTCAACGACGGCTTCTCCGGCGGCGAGAAGAAGCGCCTGGAGATGCTCCAGATGGCCGTCCTGCGGCCGGAGATGGCGATCCTGGACGAGACCGACTCGGGCCTCGACATCGACGCCCTGCGCATCGTCGCCGACGGGGTGAACGCCCAGCTCAACCCCGAGCTTGGCGTCCTGCTCATCACCCACTACCAGCGGCTGCTCAACCACATCACGCCCGACTTCGTCCACGTCCTGGCCCTCGGCAAGATCATCCTGTCGGGTGGCCGCGACCTGGCCCTTCGCCTGGAGTCCGAGGGCTACGGGCCGGTCCTCCGCGAGGCGGGCTACGAGGAGGCTGCCGCGGAGCTCGACAGCGTCGCCGTGCCGGTGCCGGAGACCACCTCCGCATGACGACCAACGCGCCCGTCGGCGAGTGCCACGGCGACGGCCGTCGCGCGACTCGACCCGGTCGCGATCCGGGCCGACTTCCCGATCTTCGAGCGCGACTTCGGCGGCCGGCGGCTGGCCTACCTGGACTCGGCCGCGACGTCGCTCAAGCCGCGCGCCGTCATCGATGCCGTGGACGGCTACAACAGCCGCTACTCGGCCAACGTGCACCGCGGCATCTACACCATCGGCGAAGAAGCGACCGCAGCCTATGAAGGGGCGCGGACCGCCGTCGCCCGCTTCATCAACGCCGCCGACCGCCACGAGATCGTCTTCGTGCGCAACGCCACCGAGGCCATCAACCTCGTCGCCTATACCTGGGGCCGGCAGCACATCCACTCGGGCGACACGATCGTGCTCACGGAGCTGGAGCACCACAGCAACCTCGTGCCCTGGCAGCTCCTGGCCCAGGAGCGCGACGCGGACCTGGAGTTCGTGCCCATCGACGACGAGGGCCGCCTGCTCCAGGCCACGTACGAGGCGCTCCTGCGCACGAAGCCTCGCCTCGTGGCCTTCACCCATGTCTCGAACGGCCTAGGGACGATCAACCCGGTGCGCGAGATGGTGGAGGCGGCCCACGCCGTCGGCGCGATGGTCCTGGTCGACGGGGCGCAGGCGGTGCCCCACCTGCCGGTCGACGTCCAGGCCCTGGGCTGCGACTTCTACGTCTTCAGCGGCCACAAGACCCTGGGTCCGACCGGCTCGGGCGCCCTCTGGGCGCGGCGCGAGCTGCTGGAATCGATGCCCCCGTTCATGGCCGGCGGCGAGATGATCCGCGAGGTCCACCTGCGCCGCACGGAGTTCAACGACGTCCCGTGGAAGTTCGAGGCCGGGACCCCCGACATCGCGGCGGCCATCGGACTCGGCGCCGCCATCGAGTACCTCGAGGGCATCGGCATGGCCGCCGTGCGGGCCCACGAGCGCGAACTGGTCGCCTACGCCCTGGACCTGCTGCCGCAGGAGGTGCCCGACCTGCGGCTGTACGGCCCGCTCGATCCCGGTGAACGGGGCGGCGTGGTGACGTTCAACCTGCCGACGGTCCACGCCCATGACGTGGCGACGCTCCTGGACCGCGAGGCGATCGCCGTACGGGCCGGCCACCACTGCACACAGCCGCTGCACGAGCGTCTGGGCGAAGCCGCCACCGCTCGTGCGAGCTTCAACATCTACAGCGACCGGGACGACATCGAGCGGCTCGCCTCCGGGCTCGCCCGGGTCCAGCGCATCTTCGACCGGCCCACCGGCGGCGCGGCCTGAGCGACGGCATACTGAGCACGACGATGGACGACCTCTACCGCGACGAGATCCTGGAGCACTACCGCCACCCCCACAACTTCGGCACGCTGACCGAGCCGGACGTGGTGCAGGAGGGTTCGAACCCGCTGTGCGGTGACCGGATCACGCTGATGCTGGGGATCGGCGAGGACGGCGTCATCGACGAGGTCGCCTTCACCGGCCGTGGTTGCGCCATCAGCCAGGCCAGCGCCTCCATGCTGACCGATGAGATCAAGGGCAAGCCGCTGGCCGACCTGGCCCGCCTGAGCCGGCAGGACGTCCTGGACAACCTGGGCATCGAGATCAGCCCGGCCCGCCTGAAGTGCGCCATGCTCTCCCTTGAGACGCTGCGCAAGGGCGTCGGCGACCGCGTCGCCTGGCCGACCCTGCCCGAAGCCCAGGACGTGCCGGCATGACCGCCCGCCCGGTGAGCTGCAGGTGTCGCCCGCCGGCCTGATCGCCGGCGCTCCCCTGTCGCCCGACGTACGACGTCGGCCCTTCACCCCCCGACCAACGCGACCCCGAGGAACACCTGACCCATGACCAAGACCTACGCCGAGCTCCTGCGAGAAGCCCGCGAAACCGTGCCCCAGACGACGCCGGCGGCCGCGGCCGAGCGGGCGGCCACGGGCGCCCTGATGCTCGACGTCCGCGAGCCCCACGAGTGGGAAGGCGGGCACCTGCCGGGAGCCCTCTTCGTGCCGCTCGGCCGGCTCGAGGAGCGCATCACCCTGGCCGCGCCCGACAAGGCCCGGCCGGTGGTCGTCTACTGCGCGTCGGGCGTGCGCTCGCTCGCCGGCGCCCGCACCCTCCAGCTGCTTGGCTACGAGGATGTCGCGTCGATGGCCGGCGGCATCGAAGCCTGGCGCCAGGAGGGCCGACCGGTCGAGGCGCCCATCTCCCTCACGCCGGCCCAGCAGCAGCGCTACAGCCGGCACCTCCTGATCCCCGAAGTGGGCGTCAGCGGGCAGGCCAAGCTGCTCCAGTCGCGCGTCCTGTTCATCGGGGCGGGGGGCCTGGGCGCCTCGGGGCTGCTCTACCTGGCCGCCGCCGGGGTCGGCACGATCGGCATCGTCGACTTCGACGTGGTCGACGAGTCGAACCTCCAACGCCAGGTCGTCCACACGGTCGATCGCCTTGGCCAGTCCAAGGTGAGTTCAGCCGCCACCGCCATCCATGCCCTCAACCCCGGGGTGCGCGTCCTGCCCCACGACGTGATGCTGACCGACGACAACGTCGACACAATCATCTCGGGCTACGACGTGATCCTCGACGGCACCGACACCTTCGAGACGCGCTACAGCCTCAACGACGCCGCCGTGCGAGCGGGCATCCCCGTCGTGCACGCCTCGGTCTTCCGTTTCGAGGGCCAGCTGACGACGTTCGTGCCGTTCGAGGGGCCGTGCTACCGCTGCCTCTACCCGACGCCCCCGCCGCCCGAGCTGGCGCCGGGGTGCTCGGTCGCGGGCGTGCTCGGCGTGGTGCCCGGCACGATGGGCCTGCTCCAGGCGACCGAGGCGCTGAAGCTGCTGCTGGGCATCGGCGAGACGTACGTCGGCCGGCTGCTCATCTATGACTCGCTCGACGGGACGTTCCAGGAGCTGCATCTGCGGCGCGACCCGGCCTGCCCGGCCTGCGGCGATGCCGCACGGGCGGCCCTTGGCCGGCCAGCCGCCGCGGTCGCGGCGAGCGTGGGGGCACGGGCGTGAGCACCGTCCGCATCCCGCCCGTCCTGCGCGCGTCGGCCGGCGACCAGAAGCAGCTCAGCGTGGAAGGCGCCACGGTCGGCGCCGTGCTGGAGGCCCTCGTGGCGATGCATCCGGCCCTGCGCGGCCAGCTGCTCTCGGCTGACGGCGAGCTGCACCGCTTCGTGAATGTGTACCTCAACGACCAGGACGTGCGGTACCTGGACGCCCTGGCGACCCCCGTCACGGAGCGCGACACGATCACCATCCTGCCCGCGATGGCCGGCGGTGCCTGAGCCCGAGACGCCGGTGCTGATGCCGGCGGAGGTCGGGGCCCCGCGCTTCGACTCGATCGAGACGGCCATCGGGCACACGCCGCTCGTGGAGCTGCCCGCCCTGTCGCCGCGCCCCGGCGTGCGGCTGCTGGCCAAGCTGGAGGGCCTCAACCCGAGCGGATCGGTCAAGGACCGCATCGCGCGGGCCCTCCTGGCCGACCTCGAGTCGTCCGGCCGTCTCCGGCCGGGCGTGTCGATCCTGGAGGCGACCAGCGGCAACACCGGCATCGCCATGGCCATGCTGGCCCGGCGCCACGGTCACCCCTTGACGGTCGTCCTGCCCGACAACGTCACACAGGAGCGGCGGCAGCTCCTGACGCTCTACGGCGCTGAGATCATCGAGTCGCCGGGGACGCTCGGCTCCAACGGTGCGATCGCGCTCGCCCGGCGCCTGGCGGCCCAGGACGACCGGTACGTGATGGCCGACCAGTACGCCAACGCCGCCAACCCGCGCGCCCACTACGAGACCACCGGCCCGGAGATCCTGGCCGCCTGCCCGGAGGTCGACGTCTTCGTGGCCGGGCTTGGCACGGGCGGGACGCTCATGGGCGCCGGCCGCCGCCTGCGCGAGGCCAACCCGGCCGTGCGCCTCATCGCCGCCGAGCCGCTGCCCGGCGAGCAGGTCCAGGGCCTGCGGTCGCTGGCCGACGGCTTCGTGCCCGAGATCCTGGACACCACGATGCTCGACGGCCGCTTCCTGGTCTCGAGCAGCGACGCCATCCGCGGCCTGCGGGCGCTGCTTGAGCGGGAGGGCATCCTGGGCGGCGTGTCGTCCGGCGCGGTCCTCGTGGCGGCCCGCCGCGTCGCCGAGACGATGGAGCGCGGCACGCTCGTGCTGCTGCTCGCCGACGGCGGCTGGAAGTACCTGTCGGACGGCCTGTGGACGCGCGACCTGGCCGAGCTCGAGGCCGACGCGGAGACGCGCAACTGGTGGTGAGCCCGGCGGCGTCACCGGCGGTCGCCCACCTGCCGGCGACCCTGCGTGACGAACTCGTGGCCTGGTCGCGCGCGGCCATGCCGAACGAGGCGTGCGGCATCCTGGCCGGGCCGCGGAGCGCGTTCGACGGCGGCGCGGCGACCGCCTTCCACGGCCTGCGCAACGCGGCCGCCTCGCCCTTCTTCTACCAGATCGACCCGGTCGAGCAGCTCAAGGTGATGCTCGCCATCGACGACGCCGACGACGTCGTGTGGGGCATCTTCCACTCCCACGTCGCGAGCCAGCCACGACCCTCCGCCACCGACGTCCGGCTGGCGGCCTACCCCGACGCGCTCTACCTGCTGTGTTCGTTGCGGGACCCGGACGCGCCCGAGGTACGGGCCTGGACGATCCTGGACGGCACGATCACCGAGGTCCCGCTGGAGCTCACCTAGGCCATGGCGCGCGTCGCCGCGCTCGCAGGGCGGCGATGAGGCTCGCCTCCGTGGGCGTGGAACCAAGACCCAGGCGGGAGCCCTCGCGGGCGGCCAGCGGCGGGTCAAGGTAGGTCGTCGCCAGGGTCGGCCAGTTCGCCTCGGCGAACACCTCGGCGGGCGGGCCGTCCAGGATCACGCGCCCGGCGCGCATGACGACGAGGCGCGGGAAGACCTCGGCCGCGAAGGTCATGTCGTGGCTGATGGCCACCACGGTGCGGCCGGCTGCGGCCAGCGCGGCGACGATCTCGCGCACCCGGGCGACGCCCCGCGCGTCCTGCCCGGTCGTGGGCTCATCGAGGATGACGGCCGGCGTCGCCATCGCCAGCACCGAGGCCATGCCGAGCAGCTTGCGCCGCGAGTAGCCCAGGTCGTATGGATTGGCCGTTTCCGACCCGGCCAGCCCGACCGCCTGGAGGGCCGCCCCCACCCGCTCGTCGAGCTCGCTGCCCCGAACGCCCAGGTTGTGCGGGCCGAAGGCGACCTCCGCGCGGACCCGGCCGGCGAAGATCTGGCGGTCCGGGTTCTGGAAGACGATGCCCACCAGCCGGGCCAGGTCGGCGACATGGCGCCGGCCGACGGGCTCGCCGCCGACCAGGACGCGACCCTGAGTGGCGCGTAGCAGGCCGTCGAAATGGCGCACGAGCGTGGACTTGCCGGATCCGTTCTGGCCGATCAGCGCGACTTGCTCCCCGGCGGCGATGCGCAGGTCCACGCCGTCGAGCGCCCGGGTGCCGTCGGGGTACACGAAGCCCAGCCCTTCGGTCGCCAGCGCCAGCCCCGCGGCCGGGTCCATCACGTCAGCCAAGGGAGACGCCGGCCGCGGCGGCCGCTCGCGCCAGTCTGACGGCGGAGGGCGGCTGGACGCCCCAGCCCGGCAGGCGCTCGTCCGCGAGGGTGGTGCCTGCCGGGCCGTCGGTCACCAGCCGGCCGGCGTCGATCACGGCCACGCGCGAGGCAAGACCGGCCAGCAGGTCCGTCTTGTGCTCGACGATCAGGATCCCCGCGTTGGAATGGGTCGCGAGGGTCGCCAGCGCGTCACCGACGAGGCGCGTGCCCTGCGGGTCCAGCTGGCTCGTCGGCTCGTCCAGCACGAGGTACGCGGGCCGCAGGGCGAGGACCCCGGCCAGCGCGACCAGCTGCGCCTGGCCGCCCGAGAGGCGGGCCGGATCGCGCCGCACCAGGTCGCCGATGGCCAGCGCCGCGACGGCCTCGTCCACCCGGGCCACGACCTCGCCGAGGGGCAGCGCCAGGTTGCGCGGCCCGAAGGCGATCTCCTCCCAGACGGTCGGCGCGGTGCCCGACAGCTGCGTGGCCGGGTTCTGGAAGAGCGTGCCGCACCGCTGCGCCAGCTCGAACGGCCGGGCGGCGGAGGTGTCGATGTCGTCGATGTGGACGGTGCCCTCCAGGCGGCCGCCGATGGTGGCCGGGGCCAGCCCGGCGGCAACCAGGCAAAGGGTGGTCTTGCCCGCCTCGTTGGCGCCCACCAGCCCGACCACCTCCCCGCGCTCGACCACGAGGTCGACCCCGCTCAGCACCGTGGCAGTCGATCCCGCGTAGCGGTAGGAGACGCCCTCCAGTCGCAGGCTCACGGCAGGAACGCGAGCTGGCCGGTCACCGACAGGACCAGCACGGCCACCGTGCCCAGCGTGAGCCCCCATCGGACCAGCCGCTGGCCCGATCCGTCGGGGAACGTCCGCAACACCGTGCGCCGTCCCGGGGCGGTGAAGGCGCGGGCCTCCAGGGCCATCGTCTGCTCCTCGACGTCGGTCAGCGCCCCGATGACCAGCGGGCCGGCCAGGGGGATCAGGCCCTGGACGCGCCGGCGGATGCTGCCCTGCGTGTCGAGGCCGCGTGCCCGTTGCGCCTCGGTGATCTCGCCCGCCCGCGCCAGCATGCGCGGCACCGTCGCCGATCGCCGCATTGACGACGAACGTCGGCCCGTCGGCCGACCCCGTCGCCGCTCGAGGTCGGCGATCAGGTCGCCGGCACTCGTGGTCATGCTGAAGCAGCAGCGCCACCGAGCACGGCGAAGCCGATGACCCTGAGCGCCGCCTGCGATGCCGCCACGAGGCCGGTCCAGGTCGGGATCGAACGGGCCGATCTGCACGATGGTGTCGTGTCGCGCCCGGGAAGAAGAACGTGTTGACCAGGAGGATGGAGGCCAGCAGGGGGACCGTGGCAAGCAGCAGCGGCACGAGCCGACTGGCGATGCGCGCATAATAGCGCATCCGATCGCGACGACAAGGACGATCGCCCCGGACCTGTCCATCCTCGGACACCGAACGCGATGAATGCCTCACATGCAGCGAGGACGGCCTTCGTGGTCGGGTTCAGGCTCGCGGTAGGCGCCTTCAGGCGTGCCGGTGATGAAGTTGCCTGGTGCGGCGCCAGCATGAGACCGCTCGAGCTCTCAGGCGTTACGACTTCACGAGGCGGTCCCCGAGTGGGAAGCGGGCCAGGAATCGCGCTGAGAGGCTGACCAGCATCAGGAAGACGACGAAACTCGTGATCGTCTTGTCGATCGGGTCGCTGAAGAGCCCCTGCCCAAGGGTTGCGCTCAGGCACATCGGCTGCCGCCCTTCCGGAGGGCGGCCACGATCGGCATCGGTGCCGGAGCCCGTGACGCCCTCGAAGACCACCGCGCGATCGGCGCCGAAACGATCGCGGCCACGATCGCCGGTCAGGGCACCGGCGACGGCGACCCACGACCCGGCGCGGCGTCATGCCGGCAGCAAGTGACCGCCACGACCGACCGACGGCGGCCGCGGCCAGCCGATGACGGCGATGGCCGGCGTAGACCCAGACTGGGGTATCCGCCGATGCCTCGGCCCCGTAGGCCGGGGACTGGTGTACATGCGCGCCATGCGAGGACGCCGATGATCACGATCGCCACCACGGCGGGACCCCAGATGGCGGAGCCCGCGTGGCCGGGTCGCGAGCGGTAGACGCCGAGGTTGCCCCACAGGCCGGCCAGCAACCCGATCACGCCGCCGTGATCGCGAACGGACCGATGGTGCCGTTGCCGCCGATGCCCGGCGCGTACTGCCAGATGAGTTCGACAGGCATGCCCGTCAGGGCCCGGCCAGCGGGCCGGCCAGCACGCCGACGAGGATCGTGCCGATCGAATCGAGGTAGATCGGCAGATTGAGCACGGTCTGGACCGTGAAGCCCAGCACGATGTTGATGGCGATGGCGATGGGCATCAGCACGATGACGCGGGTGCTGAACTGTCGGGACAACCGATCCACCGGTCAGACCTCCTTGGCGACGCGGCTCCCTCCAGCGCAAGCTTGCCACGACGACCCGCGTCGGCGCCAGTCCGCCGGGCGCCTCATCCGCCGTGGCATGGCACGATGGCGCCCCAGCCGGAGGAGCGACCCATGAGCGAGGCGCACGTCGCCGACAGCCACGGCCTGATCCGCGTGCACGGCGCGCGGGTCAACAACCTCAAGGACGTCAGCATCGAGATCCCGAAACGCCGGCTGACGGTGTTCACCGGCGTCTCCGGCTCGGGCAAGAGCTCGCTGGTCTTCGGCACCATCGCCGCCGAGTCGCAGCGCCTCATCAACGAGACCTACAGCGCCTTCGTCCAGGGCTTCATGCCCACCATGGCGCGGCCGGAGGTGGACGTCCTCGAGGGGCTGACCACCACGATCATCGTCGACCAGGAGCGGATGGGCGCCAACGCCCGCTCGACGGTCGGCACGGCCACCGACGCCAACGCGATGCTGCGGGTGCTGTTCAGCCGGCTGGGCGTGCCCCACCTCGGGTCGCCACAGGCTTTCTCGTTCAACGTCGCGTCAGCGCGCGGTGGCGGGGCGGTCACGGTGGATCGGGCGCACAGCGCGGCGATCAGCCGGACGTTCTCCATCACAGGCGGCATGTGCCCGCGCTGTGAGGGCATGGGTTCAGTGACCGATTTTGACCTGGCGCAGCTGTTCGATGCAGCGAAGTCCCTGGCCGATGGGGCCATGACCATCCCTGGCTACCAAGCCGGGGGCTGGAACTACCGCCTGTACGCGTCCTCCGGCTTCGTGGACCCGCACAAGCCCATCCGCGAGTACACCGAGCGGGAGCGCCACGACTTCCTCTACCACGAGCCGGTCAGGATGAAGATCGAAGGCATCAACATGACCTACGAAGGCTTGGTGCTGCGGATCCAGGGGTCGTACCTGGCCAAGGACGTGGAGGCCATGCAGCCGCACATCCGCGCGTTCGTGGAGCGGGCGGTGACGTTCACGACGTGTCCTGAGTGCGGCGGGACTCGGCTCAGCGCGGGTGCGCGCTCGTCCAAGATCGGGGGGCTCAGCATCGCCGATGCCTGCTCGATGCAGATCGACGACCTGGCGGCATGGGTCCGCGGCCTCCACGAGCCGTCCGTCGCACCGCTGCTCGCGGCCCTCGGGCAGCACCTCGATTCGTTCGTCGAGATCGGGCTCGGCTACCTCAGCCTCGATCGCCCCTCGGGCACCCTTTCGGGCGGCGAAGCCCAGCGGACCAAGATGATCCGCCACCTGGGGTCGGCGCTGACCGACGTGACCTACGTCTTCGACGAGCCGACGATCGGGCTGCACCCTCACGACATCTCGCGGATGAACGACCTGTTGCTGCGCCTGCGTGACAAGGGCAACACCGTGCTCGTGGTCGAGCACAAGCCGCAGACCATTGCGATCGCCGATCACGCGGTCGACCTTGGCCCCGGGGCCGGTGCGGCCGGAGGCCGGGTCGTCTTCGAGGGCAGCGTCGAGGAGCTGCGGGCCAGCGACACGATCACCGGGCGCCACCTGAGCGACCGCACGGCCCTCAAGCCGTCGGTGCGGACAGCCTCACGCGCCCTGCAGGTGCGCAGCGCCAGCACCCACAACCTCCGCGACGTCGATGTGGACATCCCGCTCGGCGTGCTGGTCGTCCTGACCGGCGTGGCCGGGTCGGGCAAGAGCTCCCTGATCGACGGCTCGGTGGCCGGCCGCGAGGGGGTCGTCGCCATCGACCAGGGCGCCATCCGCGGATCGCGGCGCAGCAACCCGGCCACCTACACGGGCCTCCTCGATCCCATCCGTACGGCCTTCGCGAAAGCCAACGGGGTCAAACCTGCGCTCTTCAGCGCCAACTCGGAAGGCGCCTGCCCGGCCTGCAACGGCGCGGGTGTCATCTACACCGACCTAGGGATGATGGCCGGCGTCACCACGACCTGCGAAGAGTGCCAGGGGAAGCGCTTCCAGGCCGCGGTGCTGGGCTACCGGCTCGGCGGGCGCAACATCGCCGAGGTCCTCGCCATGTCGGTGACCGAAGCCGAGGCATTCCTCGGGGCGGGCGACGCACGGACACCCGCCGCCGAGGCGATCCTGCACCGCCTGGCCGATGTGGGGCTCGCCTACATCAGCCTGGGCCAGCCGCTCACGACGCTGTCGGGCGGTGAGCGTCAGCGGCTCAAGCTGGCAGCGGAGATGGCCGAGAAGGGCAGCGTCTTCGTCCTCGACGAGCCGACCGCGGGCCTCCACCTCGCGGACATCCAGCAGTTGCTGGGCCTGCTGGACCGGCTCGTCGACGCGGGCAAGTCGGTCATCGTCATCGAGCATCACCCGGCCGTCATGGCGCATGCCGACTGGATCATCGACCTCGGGCCGGGCGCCGGCCACGAGGGCGGGAGGGTCGTCTTCGAGGGCGCACCGGCCGACCTCGTCGCCGCCCGCTCCACCCTGACCGGCGAGCACCTCGCGGCCTACGTCGCCTCCTGATCGCGGCGAGCGGCGGCGCGGGCCGCCGCGAGCCCGCCGACGCGCTCGATGAACCGCTCCAGGAAGTCGCTGGCCCGCACCCCGACCGCGACATCCATGTTGGGCGGCCGGGCCCAGTGATGGCGCCAGTCGGCGACCGTCTGGCCGCCCGTCAGCGCGCCGGTCAGCTCCACGTCCACGGTCACCGGCTCGGTCGTGACGAGCGTCGGGTCAAGCGCCGCGGCCATCGCCAACGGGTCGTGCATGTGGGCGCCGCTCAAGCCGTCCTGCCGCTCGTGGAACTCCACGTAGAAGCGCAGCGCGTCGGCGATGAAGCGCAGCACCGGGTCGGTGTCGGGCGTGCCCCCCGCCCGGGCGTACAGGCGGTCCAGGTCGGCGGGTCGCACGATCGCCTGCTCGGTCACATCGAGGCCCAGGGCGAGCGGCCGCGGGCGGCCCGAGGCACGGAAGGCGTCGGTCCCGAACGCATCCGCCACGGCCTTGGCCGCGTCCGGATCGACGGCCACGTTCCACTCGCTGACCGGCGTGGTGTTGCCCGGCGCACGGAAGGCGCCGCCCATGAACACGAAGTGGCGCAGCAGCCCGGGCAGCGCGGGCTCGCGCTCCAGCGCCACCGCGATGTTGGTCTGCGGCCCGACCGCGACCAGGGTCACCTGGCCGGGCCGCCGGCGAGCCTCGGCCGCGATCAGGTCGGCAGCGTGGCGAGGGCTCACCGGCCGCGAGGCAGGCGGCAGCGTCGCGTAGCCGATGCCGCGCGGGCCGTGGGTCTCGGGGCTGGTCATCAGCGGCCGGACGAGCGGTACTTCGCGGCCCAGGGCGACCTCGACGTCGCCACGGCCCACCAGCTCGAGCAGGGCCCGCGTGTTCTCCGCCACCTGGCGTGCGGCGACGTTGCCGCTGACGCAGGTCACCGCGAGCAGCTCGACCTCGGGTGAGGCGCAGGCGTAGAGCAGGGCCATGGCGTCGTCGATGCCGGTATCGACATCGAGGATGATCGGCAGGCGGTCCGTCACGCCACGATGCTACCGGCTGGCCGCGCCTGCCGACGCTAGGATTAGGCCGTGCCCCCGACCGCTTCGGCCAGCCACCGCGTGACCGTCATCCCGGGCGACGGCGTGGGGCCGGAGATCGTCCGCTCGGCGATGCGCATCATCGACGCGGCCGGCGTGGCGATCACCTGGGAGGAGGCGGCCGCCGGGGCGGCCGTGTTCCGGGCCGGCGATGCGTCGGGCGTGCCGCGCGAGACGCGTGAATCGATCGAGCGGACGCGGGTGGCCCTCAAGGGTCCCCTCGAGACGCCGGTCGGCTTCGGCGAGAAGAGCGCCAACGTCACGCTGCGCAAGCTGTTCGAGACGTACGCCAACGTCCGTCCCGCGCGCGAGCTGCCGGGCGTGCCCACGCGCTATGCGGGTGAAGGCATCGACATGATCATCGTACGCGAGAACATCGAGGACCTCTACGCCGGCATCGAGCACCTGGAGACGCCGGACGTGGCCCAGGGCCTCAAGCTGATCACGCGCAAGGGCTCGGAGAAGATCATCCGCTACGCCTTCGAGCTGGCGCGGCGCGAGGGCCGGACCAAGGTCACGGCAGCCACCAAGGCCAACATCATGAAGCTCACCGAAGGCCTCTTCAAACGGGTCTTCGAGGAGCTGGCGGCCGAGTATCCGGGCATCCGCGCCGAACACCTGATCATCGACAACGTGGCCCACCAGCTGGTCAAGGACCCGGCCCAGTTCGACATCGTGGTGACGACCAACCTCAACGGCGACATCATCAGCGACCTCGCCTCCGGCCTGGTCGGCGGCCTGGGCTTCGCCTCGTCCGGCAACTACGGCGACGAGGTGGCCATCTTCGAGGCGGTCCACGGGTCGGCGCCGAAATACGCCGGCAAGGACGTCATCAACCCGACGGCCCTGATCCTGAGCTCGGTGATGCTGCTCCGTCATGTCGGCGAGGGCGCCGCCGCCGAGCTGGTGGAGAACGCGGTGCTGGCGACCCTTGAGAGCGGCACGGCCGTGACCCAGGACCTCGCCCGCCAGACGGGCGGCGATGTCGAGCGGGCCACCTCCACGAGCGGCTTCACGGACGCCGTCATCGGCAACCTGGGCAGGGCGCCGAAGGCTGCGCCGGCCCGTCCGACGCGCACCTCCGACCCTGCGGCGACCCCGCTGCCGCGCTGGGACTACAGCGCCGCCCACTATGCCGCCATCCCACGGGCGCTCGTGGGCCTTGACGTGATGGTGGAAAGCGACCTGCCGATCGAGGAGCTTGGCCCTTCGCTCGCGGCCGTGGCCGGCGAGATGTTCCGCCTGGAGGGCGTGGCCAGCCGGGGCACGCATGTCTACCCCGGCGAGGCCGTGGGCGACAGCGTGCGCTGGTACACGGCACGCTACCTCGCTGCCGAGGGGCGCGAGCCTCGTGGGCGTGACCTGCTGGACCTGCTGGGACGGGTCGCGGAACACCATCGCTGGACCCATGTGGAACGCCTCCAGTCGTTCGACGGCGAGCCCGGCTACACCGCGTCACAGGGAGGCTGAACGCATGCCAGCGGGTGATGGGAAGGGCGCCGCGGGCGGGCCGCGGGTCGGCATCGTGTGCGGCAGCCGCTCGGACTTCCCAGTCATGGAGAAGGCCGTGGCCCTGCTTGGCGAGCTGGGGGTGAGCAGCGAACTGCGCGTGATGTCGGCCCATCGCACGCCCGAGCTGGCGACGCGCTACGCCGAGACGGCCGCTCAGCGGGGGATCGAGGTCCTCATCGCCGGGGCGGGCGGTGCAGCCCACCTGGCCGGCGTGCTCGCGTCCAAGACGCTCCTGCCGATCATCGGCGTGCCCATCCCGACCCAGGTCGCGGGCGGCCTCGACTCGCTGCTCTCGACCGTGCAGATGCCGCGGGGCGTGCCGGTCGCCACCGTGGCCATCGGCGGGGCGGAGAACGCGGCCCTGCTGGCGGCCCAGATCATGGCCCTCCACGACGACGACCTGCGCGATCGCCTGGCCGCGTGGCGCCGGCGCATGACCGAGGCCATCCTGGCCGACGAATCCAACGCCGAGCCGCTGCCGGGGTAGCCACCAAGCGCGAGCCGCGACGGCGCGAGCGGCGACGGCGCGAGCGGCGAGCGGGCCTCTTGCTTCCACCGATCACAGCGACGAAGGAAGCCTCGTTCGACCGTCGTCTCTGTCGGCAGATGCAACGAACGGCGGGCGAACGGGGTCCTGGGGACCTTCCTGGCGTCCTGCTCCGTCGCTGTCGCCGCCAGATGCAAAGGCGCGGGTCAGGGTGGCCGCGGGCGCGAGCGGCGACCGGCTGGAAGCCGACGGCCCGAATGGGAGCGACCGCACGTGAGGGGTCACGGACCCCCGGGCGTACACTCGACCGGTGACCGAAACGCCGCGCATGGACGACGAGCGCTGGCAGCCCGGGATGCCGGTCCTGGCTCGACAGGAGGTAGCGCCGGCGGCACCCAGGCCAGGGCGCCAGGCCGTCCCGCAACGCGTCCCCGAGACACGCCCGACGCCGCTCCAGGGCGTGTTCATCTACCTCAGCGTCATCGTCCTGATCTGCGGCACCCTGGCCATCTCCGCCTGGGAGCTCGGGGCGCCGCTGGCAGCGCCGGTCGTGCGCCTGCCCGTGCTCATCGCCGCCGGCCTGCTCGTCCTCGTGACGGCCGACGCGACGGTGCGGATCGGCCGGTCGGTCGCCGCCTGGTGGCCCGTCGCCCGGGGTCGCGCGGCGTTCAGGGCGGTGTGGGTCGGCGTGCTGCTGATCGGGATCGCCCTGGAGCTCGGCGCGATCGCCCTGGTCGTCGTGGCATGACCGACCCCTCCGCTCGCGAACCCGGCCGCTCGCAGGGTCCCGACCTCACCAGCCATGACGACCTGCTCGAGCTGGAGCCATGGGACCAGCCCCGCGGACCCGGCGGTGTGCCCACCTGGATGGGCGAGTTGCTCAACTTCTGTTCGCGCTGCGGGGCCGAGCTGCGGTTCGGGCCCATCGACGGCGATCACCGGGACCGCCTGAGCTGCCCGGCCTGCGGTTTCGTCGCCTACGTCAACCCGCGTCTGGTGGTCACGACCCTGCCCATCACACCCGACGGCGAGGTGGTCCTGCTCCGGCGGGGCATCGAGCCCGGGCTCGGGGCATGGGCCCAGCCGGGCGGCTTCCTGGAGATCGACGAGACCGTGCGCGAGGGCGCCATCCGCGAGACTCTGGAAGAGACCGGCCTGATCGTCGAGCCGGGTGAGATCGTGGGCCTCTACTCGCGGACGCAGGCGGCCATCGTCGTCGTGGCCTTCGAGGCGCGCATCGTCGGCGGTGTGCTCCAGACCAACCCCGAGGCGCTGGCCTTCGGGACCTTCCGACCCGAGGCGATCCCGTGGTCCGGCATCGCCTTCAAGACCAGCACGTGGGCCCTACGCGACTGGGTCCGCCGCGTGCGCCCCGACCTGCACCCGGATCGCGCGATCGGTCACGCCACCGCCTGAGCGGTCCTGATCCGACCTTGGGCGGCGAGCGTCGCCGTCCCCGACTGCTTGTCCACGTCGATCACCTCGTGGACGGGCGTCGAGCTGCCAGTGCCTCCGTTGGCGACCGGTACGACGACCTGGCCCTCGATCGTGATCTGCCAGGCGTCGTCGAGTTCCTGGACCGAACGCACCGTCACGTTCTGGACGGTCGTGCCGGACGGATCGCCCTGGGTGAGGAACTCGGTGGCGATCCGGGTCGCCGCAGCCTGGTCGACCTTCGCGCCGCAGCCGGCGAGGACGAGCGCTGCGAGCAGGACGAGACCCCACCGCGCTGAGCGGAACGGCGACCGAGGGATGGCATGCGGCACAAACGAACCGTCGGCCATCGTCACGCGGCGTGCAATCAGCCGCTGGTACCACTCCGCCGGCCTGACCGTGCCGCGGTCGCAACCACCTTCCTTGGGTAGGCGCCCGGCGGGCGGACGGCGGCGGCCGACCGGCGGCGGTTCGAGGCTACGTTCCCGTCTCACCACGGTGGCTGGTGGCACGGGACATCCTGGCCACCGCGGCAAGGCCAGGCGACAGCTTCCGAGCGTGGCGACGGGCCCAGACCCGGCGCGGAGGCTCGGTCGAGGCGCGTACCACCAGCCGTACTGGTGACGCGTGGGATACGGTCGAAACGGCCGGCCGCGGGTCGGAACGGCCGCCCGGGAGCCGGCCGGGAGCCGGCCGACGGCCGGCCCCTCGCCGACCAACCGGCAGCTATGACCCCCGCACGAGGCGGGCGGGCTCGACGGCGGTGCGCCGGCCGGTGTTGGCGACGGCCTTGGCGAACGCCACGTCGTGCGCGCGCTGCTCCTCCGTGTCGTCGAGCGGCGCCAGTTCGACCGGCCCGCCCATGCGGCGCTCCAGGGCGACGCGGATGAGCTGGTCCGCCAGCCACGGGTTCTTGGGCAGCACCGGCCCGTGGAGGTACGTGGCGTACACGTGGTCGCGCACGGCGCCCTCGCTGCCGTCGCGCCCGTTGTTGCCGGCCCCGGCGATCATCCGCCCGATCGGCCGGGCGTCGGGCCCGAGCTCGGTGAGGCCTGAGTGGTTCTCGAAGCCCACGACCGTGCCCGTCGCACCGTCGACCGTCATCTCGACCGCGACGTGCTGCATGAAGCGCTGCGGTCCGCCGCGCGTCTCCAGGTCCAGCAGTGCGATGCCCTCCATGGGCTCACCCGCGGACGGCACGTAGCGCTTGCCCAGCAGCTGCAGCCCGGCACACACGGCGAACACGACCACGCCCTGGTCGGCCGCCTCGCGCAGGGAGGGCGCCTTGAGCCCCAGGTCGGCGGCCGCGACCTGCATCTCCACGTCCTGGCCGCCCTGGATGAAGACCATGTCGAACGTGGAGAAGTCGGGCGTGTCGCCGACCTCCACGTCGACCACCTCGGTGGGGATGCCCCGCCAGGCGCAGCGCTGGACGACGGCCATGACGTTGCCCCCATCGCCGGCCACGTTGAGCAGGGACGGGTACAGGTGGGCCAGGCGGAGGGTGGGATAGTCGGTCATCGGATCAGGCCTCCCAGTAGCGTTCGACCCAGCCGCGCCGGTGCATCTCCTCGCGCAGCTCGATGGTGGGGGTGTAACCGGCCAGGATGGTCAGCGTCCCGCCCGGGGGGATGCCCGCCAGGGCGGCATCCAGGGCGGCCGGGCGGTCGGCGATGATCGTCAGGCGGTCGGGCGCGACGCCGGCGTACTTGAGGCGGTTGGCCAGCTCATCCGCCCGCAGCCCGGCCACCGTGACGCGCTCGACGTTGGCGGCCGCCCCCTCGAAGTCGACGTCCCACAGCCAGGCGAAATCCTCGCCGTCGACGAGCGTGTTGCTGGCGGCCACCAGCAGCTGCCGCGGCAGGCCCTCCGCGGCCAGCGAGCGCAGCGTGGTGTTGAACGAGGTCGGATTCTTGGCGAAGCCCAGGACGATGCGCCGATCGCCGGCCTGGATCTGCTCCAGCCGGCCGAACGCCGGCCCCACGGTCGCCAGCGCCGCCGCGGCCCCGTCGAGCGGCACGCCGAGGCCGACGCAGATGGCGATGGCGGCCGCCGCGTCGTAGGCGATATGGACGCCGGACTGGGGGATGGTCAGGTGCAGGTCGCCCGACGGCGTGCGCACGGTGAACGTGGTCTCGGCCAGGCCGCGGACCTCGAGGGCCGTCACGGCGACGTCGAGCGGCGGTCGCGCCAGGCCGCAGGCGGGGCAGTGCCAGGCCCCCATGTGGCTCAGATAGACGTGCTCGTAGGCCAGGTCGGCGCGGCAGCGCGGACAGCGGATCGTGTCCGCGGCGCGGGTGATGCGGTCGGTGTCGCGTTCAAGCTCCATGCCGAACGTGACGCGGGGCCCCGGGCGGCTGGCCGCCAGGCCGGCCACGATCGGGTCGTCGCCGTTGACGCACAGGACGCTGTCGGCGGGCAGGGCCTCCGCCACGGCCGAGAAGGCATCGGCGACGGCGTAGATCTCTCCGTAGCGATCGAGCTGGTCGCGGAAGAGGTCGGTCACCAGGACGGCCCGCGGCCGCAGCTCGGCCAGGACGTGGGGCAGCGCGCCCTCGTCGACCTCCGTGACCATCACCGAGCGGGGCATGCGGCCGCGCAGGTCGGCCGAGGTCACGGCGAGGGACGTGACCCCCTGGACCAGGTTGGCGCCCGTGCGGTTGTGGCGCACCGGCAGGCCCGCGCCGCGCAGCAGCGCCGCGGTGAAGCGCGCGGTGGTGGTCTTGCCGTTGCTGCCGGTGATGGCCACCACCGGCACGTGCTGGTCGGCCACGAGCGCGCCCAGGATGCCCGGGTCCACGCGCCGCGCGATCATCCCCGGCAGGGACGTGCCACCGCCGCGCCCGCTGAGCCGCGAGGCGGTGGCCGCGGTGCGGCCGGCGACCAGGGCGGCGAAGCGCCGGGCGGTCAGGCGCGGGACGGGCCCGCCGGCGGGCAGCCGGAAGGGGGCGGGGGCGGCCATCGCCGACAAGGATAGCCCGCGACCGGTCTCGGACCGTCGCGAGCGTATGCTCCGGCACCATGGACGCGCTCGTCGGCCTGGATCCGGAGCTTCGGCCCCGCCTGGCCGAGCTCGCCGCGGGGCGAGCCCTGGTCATCGACTACTTCGCCGCGGCGCGCTGCGGTGGGCTGGTCGGCGACCTGACGGCCGACCTCGTGCGCGAGCCGTTGAGCGCGGAGTTCGTGCCGATCCGGGTCGTGGAGACGGTGCCCTGCTACGCCGAACGACGCCTCGTGCCACTGCTGGCGGAGGTGGAGACCACGATCCGCTTCGGCGGCCCGCCGTTCGCCCGGCACCTGGCCGTCACGCTCGATCCCCCGGAGCGCTGGCTCGACTTCCTCGAGCAGGGCGTGGGACGGGCTAGGACAGGTCCACGAAGACGTTCTTGAGCTCCGTGTAGAGCTCCATGGCGTGCATGCCGAGCTCGCGGCCGATGCCCGACATCTTGTAGCCGCCGAACGGCGCCTCCGTGTGGACGGAGCTGTTGGAGTTGACCGACAGGACGCCGGCCTGGACCCCCTTGGCGACGCGGATGCCCTTGGCCAGGTCGCGGGTCCAGATGGAGCCCGAGAGCCCATACGGGGTGTCGTTGGCCAGACGCACGGCCTCCGCCTCGTCGTCGAAGGGGATGATCGAGACGACCGGGCCGAAGATCTCCTCGCGCACGATGCGCATGCCGGTCGTCGCGCGGTCGAAGACCGTCGGCAGGTAGTAGGCGCCGCTGGCGAACTCTGCCGCGTCGGGGGCCTTGCCGCCCACGACCAACTCGGCGCCCTCCTCGAGACCGACCTCGACGTAGCCGGCGACGCGCTCGCGCTGCTTGAGGCTGACGAGGCTGCCCACCTCCGTCCGGTCCTCCGCCGGGTCGCCGACGACCACCTTGCGGGTCGCGTCGGCGAACAGCTGGACGACCTTCTCGTGCACCGAACGTTCGACGAAGATGCGGCTCCTGGCGCAGCAGTCCTGGCCCGCGTTGTCAAACACCGAGTACGGTGACTCGCGCGCGAAGCGTTCCAGGTCGGCGTCGGCGAAGACGATGTTGGGGCTCTTGCCGCCGAGCTCCAGGCTGATCTTCTTCACGTTGTTGGCGGCCAGCCGCATGATCTCCTGGCCCGTCGTGGTCTCGCCGGTGAAGGCGACCTTGCCCACGCCCGGGTGGCCGGCGATGGCCGCGCCGGCCGTCCCGCCGGGCCCGGTGACGACGTTGACGACGCCGGGCGGGAAGCCCGCCTCGAGCGCCAGCTCGCCAAGGCGGATCGCCGTGAGCGGCGTCCAGCTGGCGGGCTTGAGGATGCACGTGTTGCCGGCCGCCAGCGCAGGGCCGAGCTTCCAGCTGGCCATGTTCATGGGGAAGTTCCACGGCACGATGAGCCCCACCACGCCGATCGGCTCACGCAACGTGAAGTCCAGGCCCGGCTTGCTGACCGGGATCGTCTCGCCGAAGAGCTTGTTCGCGGCGCCGGCGTAGTACTCGAAGACGAGGCTCGTGGCGAGCGCCTCGCCCCGGGCGCCGGTGATGGGCTTGCCCACGTTCTGGCTTTCCAGCTGGGCCAGCTCCTCCAGGTGCGCCTTGACCGCCCCGCTGAACTTCTGGAGCGTGCGGCCGCGCTTGGCGGCCGACCAGGACGACCAGCCCTTGGGGTCGTCGAACGCGTCGCGCGCGGCCTTGACCGCGCGATCGACGTCCTCCTTGCCACCCAGCGGCGCGCGGGCCATGACCTGTCCGGTGGCCGGGTTCATGACCTCGAACGTCTGGCCGTCGGCCGCCGGCACGCTCTGGCCGCCGATGACCATCTGGACGTCGCGGATCGCGTTGGTCGGCTCTGCGGGTGCGTCGGACGTGGTCATGGGTGCTCCTGGGCGTGGTCAAAGGGAGGGTCCTCGATTCTACGCCGCGCTTCGATGCCGGCCTCTACGGGAGGTCGGCGCGCCGATGAACTCAAAAGGTTGCTAAGGACGGAGATGGAGGCCGTCCGGGATCAGGATGAACCTCACATGTTCGACCCGATAGCCGAAACCCCCGAAGTGGGGTCGAACTGGCCGCGCCGTCGTCGTTAGCCACTCTTTAGGTTCATAAGGGCCCGCACTGCTTGCGCGGACCCGCTCCCGTCACCCCGCGAGCACCGGCCAGCGAGCGTCGACCCAGGCAGTGAGGCGGCCCACCGGGTCGCCCGGCCACGCGATGCGGCCGTCGGCCGAGCCGACCCATTCGTCCAGGTTCCAGCAGACGATGGGGGCGATGCTGGCGAGGTAGGCGAAGGTGGACCAGAAGCCCGTGTAGAGCGTCACGAGGTAGATCAGCAGCCCGGCCACGACCACGCCACGCCCGCTGCGCACGAACGGCAGGGTGGCCACCGCGGTCACCGCCCCGACGACGTAGCGGAGCCGATCCAGCAGCGTCTCCGACACGCCACCCATGACCCCGGAGAGCCAGGCGCCGAGCGAGTAGTACGGGCCGGCGTGGATCGACTGCGACAGCCCCAGGCTCTGGAGGAACGCGGGCACGCCCCACACGAGGTAGACGGGCGCCCAGGCGATCAGGCTCACCGCCACGAAGCCGATGAGCCCGGCCACCGGCGCCCACCAGACGAGCGGGATGAACCAGGCGGCGGCGTACGGCTTGAACGCGGTCGCCAGGGCCAGCAGCGCCGCGCCGCCGAGCGGGTTGCGCGGCAGGACGACGAGCGCCGCCAGCAGGAGCAGCCCGCCGCTCGTGTCGTTGGAGCCATCGCTGGCGGTGAGGATCAGGGGCAGCGCCAGCGCATACACGGCCAGCCCGAGCGGCCGTCCGCGCACCGCAAGCCCGGCCAGGATGAGGAACGACACCGCGGTCTCGACCAGCCGCGGGTCGCCCTGGAACGGCACGTACCAGGCCAGCGCCAGCGGGCCGTAGGGGAACGGCGCCCCCGGCGGCGAGGACGTGGCATAGCCGATGCCGTAGGGGTTGCCGCCCGCCATGACCGTTTCGATGGCCGAGCGGGTGACGGTCAGGACATCCGACGTGCCGTTGTGCAGCAGGTCCAGGCGCATCGCCACCCCGGCCACGACGAGCGCGGCGATGACCAGCGGGCCCAGATCCCAGCGCAGCGACAGCCCCAGCAGGACGGCCAGGCCGAGGAGGATGACGACGCCGAGCGGCCGGTTGGTGTTGTCCTGGGCGGCCAGCACGATGCCGATGACGAGGGCCAGGCGGGCCGGCCCGACCGCTTCACCGGACGGGGTCACCGCCATGGCCGGCTCAGAAGTAGTTGACCGAGATGCCGCCGTCCACGACCAGCGAGGTGCCGTTGGTCCAGCGCGACTCGTCCGACGCGAGGTACATCGCGAGGTAGACGATCTCCTCGGGCTTGCCGAACCGGCCGGTGGGGTTGCGGGCGAGGCGGATCTGCTTGGCGGCCTCGTCCTTGACCAGCCAGTCCATGAGCAGCGGCGTCTCCACGGGACCCGGGCAGATGGCGTTCGTGCGGACGCCCTGGGGACCGAACTGCACGGCCAGGCTGCGGGTCATGGCCAGCAACGCCCCCTTGGAGGCGGTGTACGCGTCCTGCGGCACCGAGCACCCCAGGAGGGCCACGAAGCTGGCGATGTTGATGATCGAGCCGCCCCCGCCGGCGATCATGGCCGGGATGGCGTACTTGCAGCCCAGGAAGACGCCGCGCACGTTGATGGCCATGACCTTGTCCCAGGTGACGACGTCCGTGTCCACCACCGAGTGGTCCGCCTCGGGCATCACCCCGGCGTTGTTGTAGAGGCAGTCCAGCCGCCCGTACGTGGCCACGGCATGGTCGACCATGGCCTTGGCGTCGGCCTCCGCCGACACGTCCACCTTGATGAAGGAGGCCTGGCCGCCGGCCTCGCGCACCAGCTGCACCGTCTCCTCGCCCGCCGCGCGATCGAACTCGGCCGCCACCACGCGGGCGCCCTCGGCCGCGAACAGCTGGGCGGCGACCCGACCCATGCCGCCCCCGGCGCCGGTGATGAGCGTGACCTTGTCCTGCAACCGCACGTGGGTGCCTCCTCGTGGTCCGTATGGATCGGCTGGATCAGCTGGCGGGGGTGACGGCTTCCTCGCGAAGCCCGACGACATTGTGGACGGGCACGGGGCGGCTGACGCCCTTGAGGGACACTTCCCCGATCGACTCGCCGACCACCACGTCCTCCACGGCCGCGTATGCGCGCTGGCTGAGCAGGATCTGCCCGGCCGCCGCCTCCGAGCTGAGCCGCGAGGCCATGATGACGACCATCCCGATGGCCCCGTAGTCGTAGCGGCCCTCGAAGCCGATGCGCCCCAGCGTGGCATGGCCGACGGCGATGCCGACGCCGAAGCCGAGGTCGTAGCCGCGCTTGTGCCAGCGCTGCTGCAGCGTCTCGAACCGCGCCCGCATCGCGACCGCCATCCGGACGGCCTGCTGCTCGTGCTCGGCCACCGGCTGGGGATCGTTGAAGAAGACCAGCATGCCGTCGCCGGCGAAGTGCTCGAGCGTCCCACCGTACTGGACCACGAGCTCGCCCATCGCCGCCTGGTATTCGCGCAGGACCCCGAAGAGCTCCTCCGGCTCGGCCGTCTCGGAGAACGCAGTGAAGCCGCGAAGGTCGCAGAAGACGGCCGTGATGAGCCGCCGATGGCCCTCCAGCAGCGCGTGCCCCTCCTGGCTCGACACGAGGGCGGCGACCTGCGGGGAAAGGAAGTGGGCCAGCTCCGCGCGCTGGCGCTCGATCGTCTCCAGCAGCTCGGCCTGGCGCGCGGTGTACTGGCGCTCCATGTCGTGGAGGTGCTTGGTGGCCAGCGAAGCGGAGAGGCGGGCCCGCAGGATGGCCGCGTCGAACGGCCGTGGCAGGTAGTCGGCCGCGCCCATCTCGATGCAGCGGACGACGCTCGTGAGGTCGTCGACGGCCGAGATGATGATGACCGGCACGTGCCTGAGGCGCGGGTCGGCCTTCATGCGGCGGAGCGTCTCGTAGCCGTCCAGCTCCGGCATCTCCAGGTCGAGCAGCACGGCATCGATCTCCCGGCCGCCATCGCTCGCCAGCTGAGCCAGGGCCGCCTGGCCGTTGTCCGCCTCGGCCACCTCGTAGCCCTGCTCCTGGACCGCACGGGCGAGCAGGCTGCGGTTGACCCGCGAGTCGTCGACGACGAGGACGCGTCCGGAAGGCTCGTCCGTCATCGCGTCTGGCCTCCGACACGATCCTGCAGGGCCGCCGCGACCGGTGCGTAGGCGTCCGTGACGCCCTGGATGCGCGTCTGGAGCCAGGCCGGGTCCGCCTCCAGGGCGTTCGTCTCGACCTCCCGGCACATGGCGGCGAAGGCCGTCGCCCCCAGGCTGGCGCTGGTGGACTTCAGCGTGTGGGCGGCGCGGCGGAGCGCGGTCCGGTCATCCGCCTGCAGGGCGGCCGGCATCGCCTGGAGGAGCCCCGGGCTGTCGCCAAGGTAGGCCTCCACGAGCTCCGCCAGGAACGTCCGGTCCCCACCGACCGTCTCCAGCAGGTTGCCCAGGACCGCCTCGTCGAGCACGTCGTCAGGCATCGCGGTGGCCTCCGGGCGATGTGGCGGCGAGGGCGGCCGCCAGCTCGGTCGGGCGGATCGGCTTGGAGACGTAGTCGTCCATGCCGGCGGCCAGGCACAGTTCGCGATCGCCGGCCAGGGCGTTGGCGGTCATGGCCACGATCCGCACCCCGCGCGAGGCCTCGCCGGCCTTCCCGGCGCGCACCTGGCGGGTCGCCTCCAGGCCGTCCAGCTCCGGCATCTGCACGTCCATCAGGACCACGTCGTAGGGGTGGTCGGCCAGGGCCTGGACCGCCTCCAGGCCGTTGGTCGCCACGTCGGCCTCGTACCCGATCTGGGACAGCAGCCGCAGGGCCAGCTTGCGGTTCACCGCGTTGTCCTCCGCCAGGAGGATCCGCAACGGGTGGCGCTCGCCAAGGCGCGGCCCAGCCTCCGGCCGCGCGTCGGTGGCGCCCTCGCCGACCGGCTCGCGGCCGAGGAGCACCGTCACCAGGGCGTCGTGCAAGGCCGAGGGCTTGACCGGCTTCAGCAGGAACGAGGCGACGGCCGCGCTGGCCCGGCCGTGCTCCCGATGCCCGATGGACGACAGGATGATGACCGGCAGGCCGTGCCCGTGGGCCGACTCGCGCAGCCCCTCGGCGAGCGCGTAGCCGTCGACATCCGGCATGGCCAGGTCGACCAGCGCGACATCGAAGTGCTCGCCCGACTCGACCAGCCGCAGGGCCGCCGCGGCGCCCTCCGTGTCGCGCGTGCTCATGCCCCACCGCGTCAACTGAGCCACGAGGATGCGCCGGTTCGTGGCGTTGTCGTCCACGATCAGGACGCGGCGGCCGGTGAGGGCCGGCAGTGGACCGCTCGGAGCGGCGGCCACGTCGGCATCGGCGGCCACGGGGGCGCGGAAGACCAGGCGGAAGAGGCTGCCCTGCCCGTCCCCGTCGCTCTCGGCCGTCAGTGAGCCGTCCATCAGCTCGGCGAGGCGGCGGCTGATGGCCAGGCCCAGCCCCGTCCCACCGTAGCGGCGGCTCGTCGAGATGTCGGCCTGGCTGAAGGACTGGAAGAGCCGCCCCATGCGATCCGCCGGGATGCCGATGCCGGTGTCCTGGACCTCGACCTCGATCTCCCAGCGCTCGCCGCGCCGGCCGCGCTCGGTCACCTGGCGCCCGGCGACGCGGAGCACGATCTCGCCGTGGTCGGTGAACTTGACCGCGTTGGACAACAGATTGAGCACGACCTGGCGCACGCGGCCGGCGTCGCCCAGGAGCGCCCGCGGGAGGCCGTCCTCGGGGGCGTACGCGAGCTCGAGACCCTTCTTCGCCGCGAGCGGGGCGATCGTGTCGAGCGCGCCCTCGATACACGGCCCGAGAGCGAACGGGAGGGCCTCCAGGTCGATCTTGCCGGCCTCGATCTTGGAGAAGTCCAGGATGTCGTTGATGATCGTCAGGAGCGCCTCGCCGGAGGTCGCGATCGTGTCGGCGTAGTCCCGCTGCTCGGTGTTCAGGGGGGTGTCCAGGAGCAGCCCGCTCATGCCGATGATGGCGTTCATGGGGGTGCGGATCTCGTGACTCATGGCCGCCAGGAAGGTGCTCTTGGCGCGGTTGGCCTCTTCCGCCGCCTCCTGGGCCGACCGCCCGTCAGCGAACAGGCGAGCGTTCTCGATGGCGATGGCCGCCTGCTGGGAGAGGCTGACGAGGAAGGCCAGGTCCGCGTCGGTGAAGGGCGGGGCGGTCTGCGGCCGCCACACGGCCATCATCCCGGCCACCGCGCCGCGGGCCAGGAGCGGCGCGGCCATGAGCCGGTCGTGCTCGTCCGGCGACGTCCCTTCGATGACGATGGTCCGCGGATCGTCGACCGTGTCGTTGACGGCCTCGGCCGCGCCGCGACGGACCAGGTCGCCCAGGATGCCCTGGCCGGGCTCGATGGCGAGGGCCATGACCGCGTCGGCGATCGAGCCAAGGGCGACGAGCGCGGGATATGTGCGGCCCTCCGCGTCGGCCAGGAAGACCGCGCTCGTGTCGCCACCGAGGAGGGTCCGGGCTCGCTCGGCGATCCGCTCGATGACCGGCCGCAGCTCGAGCATCGCCGAGATCTCCGAGGAGACATCGACGAGGGCCGCCATCTCGCCGGCGCGTCGCTGCGAGTCGCGGTACAGGCGGGCGTTCTGGATGGCCACCCCGACGTTCGCAGCGAGGGTCGAGAGGAGCCGCTTGTCGTCGTCGCCGAACCGCCCCAGCTCGTCGATGCTCTGGACGCTGATCACCCCGATGGCCCGCTCCGCGACCAGGATGGGCACGCCGAGGTAGCTGCTCGATGGCGTCCCGACACGTTCGATGTCGCCGTAGTCAGCGGTCCGGTTCAGCAACAGCGGCTCACCCGACGCGAGGATGCGTGAGGTCAGGCCGCTCCCCCGCGGCAGCGGCTCGATCTGGAGGCGCCTGCCGCGCTCGCTGTAGTAGGGGAACGCGATCCGGTCGTCCTCGTCCAGCATGGCCACGTAGACCATGTCGGCGTCGAAGGTGCGGCCCAGCAGGTCGCCCAGCCGATCGACCAGGGGGTCCAGGTCCAACTGGGCCGCCAGGGCCTGGCTGACCTCGTTGATCGTGGCCAGCTCCGCGGCGCGATGGCGCGTCTGCTGCACCAGCCGGGCGTTCTCCAGCGACGCGCTGAGGCTCCCCGCGATGGTGGCGATGACCCGCACATCGGACTCGCTGAAGGCGTGCTCGTGGTCCAGGTTCTGCAGCGAGATCACGCCACCCGTCGCGCCCTCCACGAGGAGCGGGACGGTGAGGATCGACTTGGCCGGCGCGCCGGTGGCCAGGCGGGCGCCGGCCGCCTCTCGCGCCTCCGCCACGCCCTCGTTGAGGAGGACCAGCCGACCGGTCTCCAGGACCCGCTTGCTGAACCCACCCGGCGGACCGGGGTCGTCGGGGAAGCGCTCCCCGCGCTCCAGCATGTAGGGGTAGTGGACCAGCCCCGTGATCCGGTCGAGGACGCCGATGTAGAACGTTTCCGCATCGAAGATCTGGCGCAGCTTTTCGCCCACCAGGTCGAACATGGCCTGCGGTTCGACCAGGCTGGCCAGGCCCTGCTGGACGTCGTTGATGATGGCCAGCTCGGCGGCGCGCTGGCGGGTCTGCTCGACGAGTCGGACGTTCTCCAGGGCCACGCTGAGGCTGGCGGCGAGCGTCGTCAGGAGTTCGAGGTCGGAGTCGCTGAAGGCATCCTCGTGGTCCAGGTTCTGGAGCGAGATGAAGCCACTCGTCTGGACGCCCATCGTGAGGGGCACGAAGAGGACCGCCCGGGACTCCTCGCCGGCGAGCGTCTCCGAGCCCATCTCCCGGCTCACACGCGGCATGTCGCGGTTGATCAGGATCGGCTGGCCCGTCTCGAGGATCCGCCGGCTGAATCCGGCCGGCGGGCCCGGGTCGACGAGGAGGCGGTTGGCCCGCTCGTTGACGTAGGGGAAGGCCACGGTCTCGGCGGCACGATCGAACACCCCGATGACGACGACCTGGGCGTCGAAGATCTCGCGCACCTTGTCGCCGACCAGGTCGTACATCGCCTGCATGTCGAGCTGGGCGGCCAGGCCCTGCTGGACGCCGTTGATGATGGCCAGTTCCGCCGCGCGCTGGTCCGTCTCGCGAAGCAGCCGCTTCGTCTCGTCGAACAGGCGGGCGTTCTCCAGCGACGCGCTGAGGCTCGCCGCGATCGTCGAGAGCAGCCGCACGTCCCCGTCGTCGAAGGCGTACTCGCGGTCCAGGTTCTGCAGCGACACGACGCCGGCGACCTTGTCCTCCACGCGCAGGGGGACGAAAGCCAGCGAGCGCGACGGCTCGCCGCTGATCGCGAGGGGGTTGCCATACCGCTCCCCGGCGGCGTCCGCGTCGTGGTCGATGAGCAGCGGCTGGCCGGTCTCGAAGACGTGCCGGCGGAAGCCCAGGAGGGGGATCGGCTCGTCCGGGTAGCGCACGCCGCGTTCGATGGTGTAGGGGAAGTGGAGCCGTTCGTCGGTCGGGTCGTAGAGGCCCACGTCGACCACCTGGGCGTCGAACAGCTCGCGGATCTTCTCGCCCACCAGCTCCACCATGGCCTGCATCTCGAGCTGTTCGGCCAGGCCCTGCTGGACGCTGTTGATGATGGCCAGCTCCGACGCACGCTGGCGGGTCTCGTCGACAAGGCGGACGTTCTCCAGCGCGACGCTGAAGCTGGCCGCGATCGTCGAGAGGAGCTGGACGTCGGAATCGGTGAAGGCGTCCTCGTGGTCCAGGTTCTGCAGCGAGATGACCCCGCCGGGCCGGCCGCCCACCGGCAGCGGCACGAAGAGCGCCGCCCTGGCCGGTTCGCCGCTCAGCGCGCCCGGCTGGCCGAGCGCCTGTACGGCGGCCGTCGCGTCCCGGTTGATGAGCAGCGGCTGGCCGGTCTCCAGGACGTGGCGCCGGGCCCCCATGACGGGGATGTTCTCGTTGGGGAAGCGCACCCCGCGCTCGATGGTGTACTCGAAGCGGATCAGCCCGGCCTCGCGGTCGAGCATCGCGATGTCCACCACCTGGGCGTCGAAGATGGCCTGGATCTTGTCGCCGACCAGCTCGTACATGGCGCCCATCTCGAGCTTGCTGGCCAGGCCCTCCTGGACGCCGTTGATGATGGCCAGCTCGGCCGCGCGCTGGTCCGTCTCGGCCAGCAGGCGCTTCGTCTCGGCGAAGAGGCGGGCGTTCTCGAGGGCCACGCCCATGCTCGAGACGATCGTGGTGAGGACCCGCTGGTCGCTCTCGGTATAGGCGTCGACCCGCATCGATTCAAGCGAGACGACGCCGACCACTGCGTCACCAGCCAGGATCGGCACACCAAGCCACGACTCCGTCGAGGTCCCGGTGATGATCGCCCCGGCGGCATCGGACTCGCTCCCCCGGCCGAAGAGCAGCGGCCGGCGCTCCTCGATGATCGTCGAGTTCAACCCTTCACCGAGCGGCCGGGGGGGCCGCCCGTAGTCCCGCCGGCCTTCGTCCACGGTGTAGGGGAAAGCGATCATCTGGGTAGCCGGGTCGTAGATCGCGAGGGTGATCGTGGTCGCCTCGAACAGGCTCCGGATGCGCTCACCGACGAGCTCCACGATGGCGTCGAAGTCCAACTGTTTGGCCAGGGCCTGCCCGATCTCGTTGACCAGCGCCAGCTCCGCCGCTCGCTGGTCGGTCTCTGCCAGCAGCCGCTTCGTCTCGCCGAACAGGCGGGCGTTCTGGAGGGCCACGCCCATGCTGGCGGCCACGGTCGAGACGAGTCGCTCGTCGGACTCGCTGAACGCATTCTTCCTGGGGTGACCCATGATGATCGCCCCGATCACCTCGGCGCCGGACGGGATCGGCACGCCGAGCCACGATTCGGTCTGCGAAAGACCGGGTGCGAGCGATATGGTCGTGGCCGCCGCCTGCTCCGCCGTCGTCCCCAGCCGGAGGGGTCGGCCATGCTCGACGACGATCGAGGTCAGACCCGTGCCAAGGGGCATGGGCAGCATGCGGACGCGACGGCCGGTGTCGATGAAGTAGGGGAAGGTGATCGTCCCGGCGCCGCGGTCATAGATACCCACGCCGAGGTCGCGGGCCTGGGAGCGGAAGATCGACCGCAGGCGCTTCCCGACCAGCTCGACGATGGCGTCAAAGTCAAGGTGCCGGGCCAGAGCCTGGCCGATCTCATTGATGAGGGCCAGCTCGGCGGCGCGCTGCTCGGTCTCCGCCAGGAGGCGCTTGGTCTCGCCGAACAGGCGGGCGTTCTCGAGGGCCACGCCCATGCTCGACGCCAGCGTGGACAGCAGGCGCGCGTCGCTCTCGCTGAAGGCAGCGCGTTGCGTGCTCTCCAGGACGATCACGCCGATCACGCGCTCGCCGGCGATGACCGGTACGCCCAGCCAGGACTCGGTCACGGCCCCGCCGAGGTTCACCGAGCCTCGCGCCAGGAGCTCGGCCCGGTCGCCGACGCGGATCGAGGCGCGGCCGCGAACCACCTGTCCGGTCAGGCCAAGGCCGATGTCGAACGGCGGGTTATGGAGTCGCTCGCCTTCTTCGATCTCGTAGGCCCACGAGCACGTGCCCGCCGCCTCGTCGACGAGTGCGATCGACAGCGACCGGGTGTCGAAGAGGGCCCGCAGGCGGTCGCCGACGAGCTCGATGATGCTGTCAAAGTCCAGTTGGCGAGCGAGCGCCGTGCCGATCTCGTTGATGAGGGCCAGCTCGGCCGCGCGATGCTCCGTCTCGTCGAGCAGGCGCTTCGTCTCGCCGAAGAGCCGCGCATTCTCCACGGCCACGCCGACGCTGGCCGCCAGGGTCGAGAGCAGCCTCACGTCCGACTCGTCGAAGGCGTTGCGGCGGAGGCTCTCGAGGATGATCGCCCCGCGCACGCGCTCGCCGGCGACCATGGGCACACCAAGCCACGACTCCGTGTCGAGGTTGCCGACCGTGATCGCCCCGCGGGCGGTGCTCTCTCCGAGGTCGTGGATGAGCAGCGGGCGCCCGCTGCGGATCACCTCGGAGGTCAGGCCGGGTCCGATGACGAACGGCTCGGTGAGCGCGTCGGACTTGCCCTCCACCATCTCGAACGGCCAGGAGATCAGCCCGGTCGTCTCGTCGTAGAGGGCGACGGCCACCGACCGCACGTGGAACAGCGCGCCGACTCGCTCACCGACGAGCCGGATGATCGCGTCGAGGTCCCGCCCCGCGGCGACGGCCGCGCCGATCTCGTCGACCAGGTCCAGCTGGGCGCGTAGCCCGATCCGCCGGCGGGCCGGTGCCGGGACGTCAGCGGGCCTGGCGGGGCTGCGAGGTCGGGCTGGCGCAACCATCGATCGGGAAGACTACGCGACGACGCTCATGCCCGTTCCAGGTACCGCTGGCGCTCCCAGGCGCCGACGACCGCGTCGTACGCGGCCTGCTCCACGCGCGCGGCGTTGAGGTAGTGGTCGACGACGTCCTGGCCGAAGATCTCGACCGCCGCCGTGGACCGCTCGAGCGCCTCGATGGCCTCGTACAGCGCGTGTGGCATGCGGTCGCAGCCGGTGGCCAGGTAGCCGTTGCCCTTGTACTCGGGCGGCGCCTCGATGTGGTGGTCGATGCCGTACAGACCGGCGCCGACGAACGCGGCGTAGGTCAGGTACGCGTTCATGTCGCCGCCGGGGAAGCGGCATTCGACGTGGAGGGCCTGACCGCGGCCCACGACGCGGAAGCCGGTCGTGCGGTTGTCATGGCCCCACACCACGTTGACCGGCGCCCAGGAGGCCACGGCGAACCGCTTGTACGAGTTGATGTTGGGGGCGAAGAACGGTGACAGCTCACGGGCCAGCTGCATCATGCCGCCCATGAACCAGCGCATGGTCTGCGACATGCCGTAGGGCTCACTCTTGGGGTCGTCCATCAGCGACCGCTGGCCCGTGGCGTCCCAGACGCTCATGTGGAGGTGACCCGAGGAGCCGGTCCACGACGCGTCGGGCTTGGCCATGAAGGTCAGGCCCAGGCCGTTGAGGTAGGCGATCTCCTTGGCCCCGTGCTTGAAGATGACGCTGCGGTCGGCGGACTCCAGGACGTCGTCGTAGCGGATGTTGACCTCGTGCTGGCCCGGCGCGGCCTCGCCCTTGCTGAACTCGATGGGGATGCGCGCCTCGGTCATCTGGTTGCGCAGCAGGCGGTGGATCGGCTCGCCCTTGGTCGCCTGGAGGAGGACGTAGTCCTCGTTGTAGTAGCCGAAGCGCTCGGGCAGGGCCCCACCCTTGGCATTGACCTGGTCGTAGCTGTCGCGCAGGAGGTAGTACTCGAATTCGGAGCCCGCCTTGATGGCGAAGCCATGTTCCGCCGCCCGCGCCACCTGGCGCTTCAGGATCGTGCGCGGCGAGACGGGGATCTCCTCCTGCGTGTCGTCGTCGATCGTGTCGCTGAGCACGAGGGCCGTCTTCTCCAGCCAGGGCAGGACGCGGAGCGTGTCCCACACCGGCCGGGCCACCCAGTCGCCGTAGCCGGTCTCCCAGTTCATGAGGGCGAAGCCCTCCGGGGTGTTCATCTCCATGTCGGTGCCCAGAAGGTACGTGCAGAAATGGGCGCCGTGATCGATCACGCCCTCGAGGAAGGCCTGCGCCTGCACCCGCTTGCCCATGAGGCGGCCCTGCATGTCGGTCAGGGCGACGATCAGCGTGTCGATCCGGCCATCCTTGATCATCGCCTGCAGCTCGGCCACTCGTGGGTGAGGCGCCTGGTGCTCGCTCATCACGATCCTTTCGATCTTCGGTCGTCAACGTGAGGCAGGGACCGGCGTCTGCCGGTCCCTGCCCCGATGGACCCTCTGGCCGATATCGGTACCCGTCCTATGCCGTGGCGGGTCCGAGGTCCTCGGCGGCATGCTCGAACTCGCGTTCGAGGTCGGTCAGTTGGGTTTCCTCGCCCATGATCCGCGGTCCCTGGAAGCGGGAGCGGGCGTAGCCGAAGTAGTAGACCAGAAGGAGGATGACCGCGCCGACCATGAAGGGCCACGAGATGTTGCCCGACGTGGGGAAGGAGAACAGGATCATCAGGACGACGACCCACAGCAGGGCCAACCAGGCGACCGGCTTGGAGAAACGTCCCAGGCTCCATACCCGTTCCTTCAGCCAAGCCGATCGTCGTCGCCCCGAGGTAGATGCACGATGCCGTACGCGGCGTACAGGAAGATCGTGCTGATGGCGGTGACGACGACGATGGCCTGGCCACCGCCGACGATGCCCGCCGCCAGGGTGAACAACCAGGACAACACCGCGATCGCGATCAGCGAGTTGGCCGGCGTCCGGTAGCGGTGGGAGACGACGCTTGAGCCAGCCGGAGCCGGGGATCCCGTCATCCCGGCTGAAGGCGAAGAGCATCCGGCCGGCCGCGGCGATCGAGGCGAGGCCGCAAAACCACATCGCCACGGCGATGGCCGCTGCAAGGATGTTGCCCAGTGAGTCGCCCAGGTTGTAGATGAGGATGGAGATGACCGCGACCCCGCCGCCGAAGTAGTACTGGCTCGAGGCGGGCGATCCCAGCTGGGTCGGATCGGTCGGGAAGAGGGCGGAGAGGTTCGGCAGGTGCGTCGTCAGGGCGACCAGGAAGATGTACCCGACCACCGCAGATACCGCCACGGACAGGAACACGCCCCACGCGCTGGAGACGCGGGCGCCGACGGTCTCCTCCGCCACGTGGGCGGAGGCGTCGTACCCGGTGTAGGTCCAGTTAGCCTGCAGCAGCGAGAAGAAGAAGGCGAGGATCACCGGATACGTCGACGCGGCGCCGTACTGCAGGTTCACGAACCCGAGGTTGTTGTTCCAGCTGCCGGCGGTGTCGAGCGGCTGGATCTGGAACAGGTGCAGCCCGGACGCGTCCGCCTTGCCGATAAGGACGATCAGCACGACGACGGCGGCCACGATGACGATGTGCCACCACACGCTGACCTGGTTGAGCAGCGCGACAAGGCGGATGCCAGCGATGTTGAGGAACAGCTGAACGAGGATGATCACGCCCATGGTCGTCAGCTGACCGGTCAGCCAGGACTGGCCGAGGACGGCTGCTGTGTTGAAGGTCGTGCCGAAGATCTGGTCGACGATCGTCGCATTCAGGAAGCCGGCCGCTGCGTAGTCGATGCCGGCCACGATGGCGATCTGACCGAGCAGGTTGAACCACGCGGTCCACCAGCCCCAGGCCTTGTTCTTCATCTTGCTGGCCCAGTAGTAGAGGCCGCCGGCCGTAGGGTAGGCCGAGGCGATCTCGGCCATGGACGCGGCGATCAGGAGGACGAAGACGGTGACGAGCGGCCAGCCGATCATCACGGCGGCCGTGCCCGCCCAGGCCAGGCCGTAGTCGTACAGGATCACCGCGCCGGTCAGGATGGAGATGATGCTGAAGCTGATGGCGAAGTTGCTGAAGCCGCCCATCGAGCGGAACAGCTCCTGCGCGTAGCCCAGTCGATGCAGGTCCTTGATGTCCTGCTGGATCTTGTCCTCGCGCGACTGCGCCTGGGTCATGGGGTAACCCTCCTCGTCCGCCTCGCCCCGTGGGTGCCACCCTCCGACGGCACCGTGCGCGGATGATATCGGCGGGCTCGGGCGCCGGGAAGGCCTATTTGCGCCGCGGCCGCGGCGCCGCCGACCTAGTAGATGGAGCGCACGTCCGATGAGACGTGGAGCACGAACACATCGTCGCTGATGGGCGCGTCCAGCTCCACGCTGGTCACCTCGGCGTGGCGCGTCAGCTGGTCCCCGACGTGCTCGGCCAGGAGCAGCACCAGGCCGCTCAGGCGGTCGACCGCGAGCTCCAGCCAGCGGTCGGGCCGGTCGGTCAGGACCTCCGTCGAACGAGGGTGGTCGGCGCGCAGGACATACACCTCACGATCGGCCAGGCGAGCCGTGCCGCGCAGCGTCAGGTCGGCCGTGGCCAGGACGTTGCGACACAGGCCGTGCGGATGGACGAAGGTGTCGACCATCGTGTCCGCCGGCAACTGGGTGAGGGGCCGGTACGCGCGTCCGAACGGCGGCAGGTGGGGATCGTCGATGCCCACGGCCCGCGGCCGGGCCGGTCGTCCGGTCGCCGTGTGACTGCGACCGTCGTACGTGCGCACCGTCGAGCCATCGCTGACCCAGACCACGCCGCTCCCCGCGGGCGCATCCGGGTCGGTGTAGGTGACCACCCTGGCGCGGCCGGGGTGATGGAGCCACACGTCGTTCGTCGTCACGGTCTCGCCGCCGGCTGACCCGACGCGCTCGACCAGCCGCATGCGCAGCGTCTCGAAGCGCCGCTCGGCGTCGCGCATGAACGTGAACAGCGCACCCAGCGAGGGGGCGTCGGGAGCCGGCGGCAACACCAGGGCCGGCGCCACGGATGCCTGGGGGACGCTGACAGTCAGGGCGCTCGCGGAAACGCCGTCGGCGGGATGGGCCATCGGCCCGATTGTATGGGAAAGGAAGAGGCCCCCGGCAGTGCCGGGGGCCTCCTGCTACTGCGTCGAGGGTGGCTACGGCTCCGGGACGTCCGGCGCGATGAAGGGGCTGATGGAGTTGACGACGGTATCCGTGATGACGCCCGTGCCACCGAGCACGAAGAGGTCATCCGGGGCCAGGGCGGCCAGCTCGGTGCTGGTCGCGGCCGGAACCGAATTGGTCTGGACGAGCAGGATCGGGCCGCCGGTGAAGCCGGCCGCGGCGCTGCCGGCCATCGCGTCGGGGAAGTTCGTGCCAAGGGCCACGTAGGCCGTCGGCGTGCCCGTCCCGAAGCTGGCCGCCAGGTCCGCTGCCGTGGCATAGCGGTCGATCCCGGCCACACGGCTCACCTTGTTGGAGGCGAGGCCGGCTGCGGTCTGGATCTGCGAGGCCATGCTCGCGGAGATGCTGCCCGTGCCACCGACGATCACGATGGTCGCCGGCTGGAGGGTAGCAAGCGCGTTCTTGACGGAGGTGGGCAGCGTCCCGCTCGAGGGGGCCAGGAGCAGCGCGCCGCCGAAGTGACTGGCCGCCGGGCCGGCGGCGAGGGCATCCGGGAAGTTGGCCCCGGAGGCCACGTAGACGACCGGCAGCGGCGTGTCGTCAAGGACCGTGTCGAAGATGGTCGTGGCCACGGTGGCCGCCGTCGCGTAGCGGTCGGCGCCTGCCAGCCGCGACACCGGGGCGATCAAGCCGAGTGCGGTGGCCGTCGCCGTGGAGACCGAGGCGGTCCCACCGACCACGTAGATCTTGGCCGGGTCGAGCCGCGTCAGCTCGGCCGTGACCGAGGCCGGGATCGGCCCGGACGGAGGCACGAGCAGGACTGGCCCGCCCATGGCCGCCGCGGCGGGACCCGCACCCAGGCCGTCAGGGAAGTTGAGGCCGGACACGACGAACGCCGCGTCCACGCCGGGCTGGAAGGTGGCGGCGCTGATGGCGGCCGCCGTGTCATAGCGGGTGGCTCCGGAGAGCCGCGTCGCGATCTTGCCGATGGGCACCGTGTCGGCCTGGGCGGCGCCGTTGGCGTCGTCCATGGTCACGACCATCCAGCCCAGGGCCGGGGTCTGCTTGATGAGGTTGTTGTCGACGTTGAAGGCCAGGTCGGCCGTCGTGCCCGGGTCGAGACCGATGAAGTCGCCGCTCGACAACGCCGGCGCGTACGCGTCGAACCAGGCGGTGCCGTTGACGATGTCGGTGCCGCCCGTGCTGAGGTCCTCGGCGGCCATCTCATAGCTGAACTTGCCGTGGCCGTTGCTCAGGCCGAGCGAGCTGGCCAGCACCGGCAGCTCCACCGTGGAGCCGTTCGACGGCGCGTCGGCGTAGAAGATGGGGCCGAGCTGGTTGCCGTGCTCATCGACGAGCACCGCGGCGAGGATCCCGTCGGCGGCCCCGGCGGTCATCAGGCCGAGGTCCTCGGCCAGCAGAGAGGCGTCGGGGATCCCGTCGCCGTTCGTATCGAAGTCGATCTCATAGAAGTTGGTCGCGGCGGTAGAAGCCTGGCCCCACGTGTTGACCGCGAAGATCAGGCCTCGGTCACTCGAGTCGGACCCGAGGGCGGCCCCGGGCAGGACCTGGACGCCCACGTCACGGATGTCGACCGTGTCGCCGGGCAGGTCCTGCGGGTCGGTCAGGCCCCAGGCATAGACATCGGCGTTGCCCTGATGGATGCCGCTGTTCGTCAGCAGCGTCGAGGCGGTCGAAGTCGATCCATCGGCCGCGTAGGCGGAGCGGGCGGAAGCGGTCACGTCGGAGATGCCGCGGGGCACCAGGTTGAACGGCACGTGGATCGTGCCGACCCCGTCTCCGCCGTCTTTCGGCGAGAGGACGATGTTGCCAGCCGTGCTGACCACGTCACCGACCGTCCCCTCCTCGGCCGCCGGCAGCGCGGCGGCGGCGGCTGGATCCAGGGACAGGGTGACGTCCACCTCGGCGCTGCCACCGGCCGGGACGTCGACCGTGTCGGCACCATCGTTGATGTCGATCGTGACGCCCAGGTCGGGCTCCGCGAAGGCGGTCGAGAGGTCGTACGTCTGGTCGGAGCCGCTCTGGTTGGTGAGCGTGAAGGCCTTCGTCTGGGACCAGCCGTCGTTGAGCGGCTGGTAGCCGTACGAAAGCGATTCGGTGTGGTCGGCGGTCGTCGCGAGGACGGCTGCCTGGGACGCGTCGATGGCGTCGACCACCCCGGCGCCGGCAAGGCGCGGGTCGTACGGCGTGACGCCGTGCGCATCGCTGCTGTCGTCGGCGTTATTCATCAACGCCGCCTTGACGTAGTCGACGCGGGTGGAGACGTTCTGCCACGTGGAATGGGCCTGCAGGACCAGCGCGGCCGCGCCGGCCACGTTGGGGGCCGCCATGGAAGTGCCAGACAGGACCTTGCCGCCGGTGCCTGTGCCGACGGCGGTGGAAACGACGCCGACGCCCGGCGCCGAGATGTCTGGCTTGAAGCCACTATCGCCGTTGCGCCAGCCGGCGGACGAGAAGCTCGCGACCTGCTGATAGGTCGGGTTGGCGATCGTTCCCGCGCTGATCGTCACGCTCTGGCCGTTGTCCGCCAGCAGCGTGGCGCCCTGCGCCGGGGTTGCCCCGATGAATGGGATCGTCACGGCCGGGGGACCGGTGATGTCGCCCTCGAAGGGCGGGAAGCCGGAGGCGTTGTTGACGAGGATGACCGCGGCCGCGCCGGCCGCCTGGCCAAGCTCGGCTCGCGTGACCCTGTCGCAGACGTTGCGCATGGTGACGACGATGTCCCCGGGGGAGACGCCGTCGTAGTCGGATGCATCGCAGCCCAGGCCGATCCCGCCCGCCCCGTCACTCAGGACGTCGAGCGTGCCGGTGATGCCGCCTGCCAGGCTGGCGTTGTTGTTGAGGGCACTGTCCATCGTGTCGCTACCGACCACGATGTGGGCACCGGGCAACGTAGCGCCCTGCGCGTCAAGGGCAGCGACCGAGATGGTGCGGTTACCGGCCGCCGGCACGCCCGTGATATAGGCGCCGGGGCCCGCATTGCCCGACGAGGCGACGACGACGACGCCGGCCCCGGCCGCGTTGTCGGAGGCGATGACATCGGGGTCATCGGCCAGCGGCACGGACGAGAAGTCCGAGCCCAGCGACATGCTGATGACGCTCGCGCCATCCGCCACGGCCTGGTTGATGGCCAGCGTCACGAGGTTCGTGGAGCCCGCGCATCCGAAGACGCGGTAGGAAAGGATCTTGGCCTCGGGGGCGACGCCCGGGCCCACCAGGAACGAGTTGTCGGTCTCCGTGCTGGCGTCGTACGGGCCGGTGAAGGTGTCGCCGTTTGCGAGCACGCCATCGCCGGCCGCCGTGCCGGCGGTGTGCGAGCCGTGGCCCACGTTTGCGCCATTGCAGTCGAGCGGGTTCGGGTCCGGTGCGGGGATAGGGTTGGTGTCGGCGTCGTAGGCATCACCGGCGAAGTCGTAACCGCCGATGACCTTGGCGCTCGGGAACGCCTGCGTCGTGCCGTCGGCATCGAAGGCAGGGAACGCCGTGTCGTGCGCCTCGCCGTAGGTGTAGTCGGCCGGGTCGCCCGAGCCGCCGAAGTTGGCGTGATAGAAGTCGATGCCGGTGTCGATGACGGCGATCCACTCGGTGCTGCCGGTGAGCCCCTGGGCCCACGCAGCGGGCGCCTGGACGTATGGCACAGCCTTGGTGTTGTCCGGCTCATAGGTCGTCACGGCGTGCACCTTGAGCACGCCCGGCAGGGCCGCCAGCTTGTTGAGCTGGCTCGCCTTGATGTAGACCTGGATGCCGTCGTAGGCATCCTGCATCGTGCCGATGATCCGCCCGCCGAGGGCCGTGATGCGCGGCACGAGAAGGGTCTGGGGGGCCTTCAGGGAGGTCCGGACCGCGCTCTTCTCAGTCGTCGAGAAGGTGTGCCCGGCCGCCGCCTCGCGCACCGTGACCGGGTCGCCGGCCAGCTGCACGATGACCATGACCTGCTTGTTGGATGCCCGCATCGTCGACAGCAGGTTGGCGTCCAGCTTCTGGCCGTCCTGCAGCGTCGCCCGCTTGAAGGCGGGTCGCGCGGACGAGGCGCTGGACGTCGCGGAGGTGGTACTGCTCTTGGCGAACACGCCTATGGGTAACAGGGCGGTGAGCATGAAGAAGCTGACGGCCACGACGGCCAGCGCACGTCGACGCATAGGTGCGGATCCCTCTCTCAGGCGATGCCTGGAACTCCCCTAACTCGACCGGCGACGGGCCTGGCGGCGTCCCCTGGGGACCAGGCGGGTCGATGGGTGGTCGGCGGTTCCCTCCGTCGCCGGCAGATACCACAGGCTACCGAGGTCGGTCCCGCCGGTCAAATGGAATCCGGGGTCTGGTGCCTCCTGTCACCGGGGGCGCGTCATGGCGGCCGGGTCGACCAGTTCGTCGTACTCCGCGGCCGTCACCGCGCCGCTGGCGAGGGCCGCCTCGCGCAGCGTGAGGCCCTCGTGATGGGCCTGCTTGGCGATGGCCGCCGCCCGGTCGTATCCGATCCGCGGGGTCAGCGCGGTGACCAGCATCAGGGAGCGGTCGACGAGCTCGGCGATGCGCGCCGCATCCGCCTCCAGCCCCTCCACGCAGTACTCCCGGAACGTGCCGCAGGCGTCGGCCAGGATGGCCACCGAGTGCAGGAAGTCGTGGATGATGACCGGCTTGTAGACATTGAGCTCGAAGTTGCCCTGCGAGCCGGCGAAGCCGATCGTGACGTCGTGGCCGAGCACCTCGGCGCAGACCATCGTGAGCGCCTCGCACTGGGTCGGGTTGACCTTGCCGGGCATGATCGAGGAGCCCGGCTCGTTCTCCGGCAGGCGCAGCTCGCCGAGGCCCGAGCGCGGCCCCGAGCCGAGCCACCGCAGGTCGTTGGCGATCTTGATCAGGTCCGTGGCCAGGGTGCGGATCGCGCCGTGGGCCGCGACCAGGGCGCCGTGCGAGGCAAGCGCGGCGAACTTGTTCGGCGCGCTGACGAATGGCAGCCCCGTCTCGGCAGCCAGGCGGGCCGCGACGGCCTCGCCGAAGCCCGCCGGTGCGTTGAGGCCTGTGCCGACCGCCGTGCCGCCGAGGGCCAGCTCGTACAGGGCGGGCAGGCTGGCGTCCAGCCGGGCCAGGTCCGCGTCGAGCTGGGCCACGTATCCGGAGAACTCCTGTCCCAGGGTCAGCGGCACCGCGTCCTGAAGGTGGGTGCGGCCGATCTTGACGATCCCCCCGAAGGCGTCGGCCTTGGCCGCCAGCGCGTCCCGCAGGGCACGGACCGACGGCACCAGCCGCCGTGCCACGGCCGGGGCCGCGGCGAGGTGCATCGCAGTCGGGAAGGTGTCATTGGACGACTGCGACATGTTGACGTCGTCGTTGGGGTGGATCGGGGTCTTGGACCCCATCGTCCCGCCGGCGAACTCGATGGCCCGGTTGGCGATCACCTCGTTGGCGTTCATGTTCGATTGGGTGCCCGAGCCGGTCTGCCACACGGAGAGCGGGAACTGGTCGTCGAGGAGACCGTCCTCGACCTCGCGGGCGGCGCGCACGATGAGGGCGGCCTTCTCTGCCGACAGGCGGCCCGCGCCGGCGTTCTCCTCGGCGCAGACCCGCTTCAGGAGGCCGAACGCGTGCACGACCTCCGCCGGCATGCGGTCGTGGCCGATGGCGAAATGGTGCAGCGAGCGTTCCGTCTGGGCGCCCCAGTAGCGCTCCGCCGGCACCTCCACGGCGCCCATGCTGTCGGTCTCGGTCCGCGTGCCAGGCATGTCCACAGCTTACGTCGGCTCACACGACGTGCGACTGACGCAGCACGGCGATCTCCGCCGGCGCGTACCCCAGCCAGGCCAGGATCTCCGCGCTGTGCTGGCCGTGCAGGGGTGGCGCGTCGCGGACCGTCGCCGGCGTGCGTGACAGCTTGAATGGGACGCCCGGCAGGCGGATCGGCCCGGCCGTCGGGTGGGTCACGGTCGCCACCATGTCGCGCGCCGCCACCTGCGGGTCGGCGAAGGCCTGGGCGAGGTCGTTGAGCGGGCCGCTCGGCACGTCGGCGGCGGCGAGGGCGGTGAGCCAGGCGTCGCGCGGCCGCGTCGCGAAGACGGCCTCCAGACTGGCCCGCAGCTCCACCCGGTGGGCCAGGCGTGCCGCGTTCGAGGCGAACCGCGGGTCGGCGGCGAGGTCGGGGCGGTCCAGGGCCGCCGTGAACCGGGCCCACTGCCGCTCGTTGCCCACGGCCACGGCCAGCTCCCCGTCCGCGGCGCGGAACGTCTCGTACGGCGTGATGTTGGGATGCTCGTTGCCCATCCGACCGGGGGTGACGCCCCCGATGAGGTGGTTGGCGGCCTGATTGGCCAGCCACGAGAGCGTGGCCTCCAGGAGCGACAGGTCGATGCGCTGTCCCCGGCCTCGGGCATCCGCGGGCGGCACCCCCCCGTCCGTCCGCCGGGCGACCAGCGCCGCGAGCACGGCCACCGCGCCAAGCATGCCGGTGGTGAGGTCGCTGATGGCCACGCCCATCTTGGTCGCGCGGCCGCCGTCGGCGTCCGCCTGGCCGGTGATCGACGTGAGGCCGGCCACGGCCTGGATGACGAAGTCGTAGCCGGGCCGGTCGGCCAGCGGGCCGCTGGCCCCGTAGCCGCTGATGGCGAGGTGGACGAGGCCGGGGTTGAGCCGCTCGAGCTCCTCGTCGGGGAAACCCAGGCGCGCCAGGCCGCCGACGCGCGCGTTCTCGATCAGGACATCCGACCGGCGCAGGAGCCGGCGCAGGACCTCCGCACCGGCCGCCGTGCGCAGGTCCAGCCGCATGCCGCGCTTGTTGCGGTTGATCGAAAGGTAGTACGCCGCTTCACCGGGGTAGGCTGGATCGCGCCGCGGATCGTCGGGGCCATAGGTCACGCCGGGCTGCGGAGCACCGACGAACGGCGGGCCCCACGCGCGCGTGCCGTCGCCATCCGGCGGCTCGACCTTGATGACGTCGGCGCCGAGGTCGCCCAGCAACATGGCGCAGTACGGTCCCGCCAGGACGGTCGACAGGTCGCACACGACCAGGCCGGCAAGGGGTCCGGCGGGCCGTCCCGGAGCAGGGTCGACAGGTGGGTCGGTCACCGCTCAACGGTAGCCGACGCGCCTTTGCCTATCATGCCGCGCATGGCTCACCGCTTGACCCTCCTGACCGTTCATGCCCACCCCGACGACGAGACCATCACGACCGGCGGCGTCATGGCCCGCTACGCCGACGAGGGCTTACGCGTCGTGTGCGTCACTTGCACCGGCGGCGAGCTCGGGGAGATCGTCGTGCCGGAGATGGACACGCCGGAGAATCATGAGCGACTCGGCACGATCCGGGCCGGCGAGATGGCCCGGGCGCTGATCGGCCTCTCACCGGAGGGCCGCATCGAGCACCGCTGGCTGGGCTACCGCGACTCGGGGATGATGGGCACCGAGGGCAACGCCGACCCGCGCTCCTTCTGGCAGGCCGACCCGGCGGAGGCATCGGCCCGCCTGGAGGCGATCGTGCGCGAGGTGGAGGCGGACGTCATCGTGGGCTACAACGACTTCGGGGGCTACGGCCATCCCGACCACATCCGCGCCGCGCTGATCGCCAAGTCGGCCTTCGAAGCCACGGCCGGCGACGCCGGCCCCGCCAAGCTGTACGAGTCGGTCCTGCAGTGGTCGCGCATGGAGGCCGTCCAGAAGGAGCTGGCCGAACGCGGCATCGAATCCGGTTGGGGTCCGCGGGCGGACGAGAGCGAGAAGGAGAAGGCTGAGCGGGAGGCCTTCGGGGCGAAGATGGCCGCCGCCGCGGGACCCATCACCACCTCGGTCGACGTGACCGCCTTCGCCGAGCGCAAGGTCGCGGCGCTGCAGGCGCACGTGACGCAGATCTCGGCGAGCAACCCGTTCCTGGCGCTTGGCGCCGACGCGCTGCGGCGCTACCAGCCGACGGAGGACTTCACCCTGCGCGTCTCCCGCATCGGCGTGCGCATCCCCGAGGCGGATCTCTTCGCCGGCCTGCGCTGAAACGGAGGGAGCTGGCGGACCCGACCGGATTCGAACCGGCGATCTCCAGCGTGACAGGCTGGCATGTTGGGCCGCTACACCACGGGTCCGCGTGGCCGACGGATGGTAGCAGGTGCGCGCCGGCGCCGGCGCCGGCCCCGGCGACGCGATCCACGGGCTGACGAGCCGCGCTCCGTATACTCGCCGTGCGATGGCTTCCCCCCGCATCGACCTGCGCTCCGACACGGTCACCCAGCCCTCGCCCGAGATGCGACGGGCGATGGCAGACGCCGAACTCGGCGACGACGTCTTCGGCGACGACCCGACGGTCATCGCGCTCGAGGAGCGGGCCGCCGAGCTGACCGGCAAGGAGGCCGGCCTGTTCGTGGCCAGCGGCACCATGGGCAACCTGGTGAGCCTGATGGCCCACGTGCCGCGCGGCGGCGAGATCATCGCGGAGGCCGAGTCGCACACGGTCTTCGACGAGGCCGGCGGCCACGCGGTGGTGGTCGGGGCGACCACGCGGCCGATCCCCGCCGGGCTGGACGGCACGATGGATCCGGATGCCATCCGGGCGGCCTTCCGTGACCCGCGCGATCCACACGAGCCGCTGACCGCGCTGGTGGTGCTGGAGAACACGCACGGCCACTCGATGGGCCAGCCGCTCTCCGCCGCCTACACCAGCAGCGTCGCGCGCCTCGCCCATGCCGGTCTCAGCGAGCCGGACGGGCCGCCAGCGCCGGGGGTCCCGGTCCACGTCGACGGGGCACGCCTGTGGAACGCCGTCGTCGCGCTCGGCACGCCCGCGCCGGTCCTCCTGCGGGACGTGGACTCGGCGACCTTCTGCCTGTCGAAGGGCCTCGCCTGTCCGGTCGGCTCCGTCGTCGTCGGCCGGCGCGACTTCATCTGGCGCGCGCGACGCGCGCGCAAACTGCTGGGCGGCGGCATGCGCCAGGTCGGCGTCCTCGCCGCGCCCGGGTTGATCGCCCTGCGCGCCGGGCCGGCCGGGATGATCGAGCGCCTCGCGGATGATCACGCCAATGCCCGCCGCCTGGCGGAGGGCCTCGCCGGCATGCCCGGCGTGGTCGACCTGGACGTCGAACGGGTGCGCACCAACTTCGTGTTCTTCCGCGTACGTGCGCGTGACGACCTGCCGGCGGCGGCGTTGGCGCCGCGTGAGCTGCGCGCCCGCTTTCTTGCAGCCCTTGAGGAGGCCGGTGTCCTGATGATCGACTACCCGCACGGTCAGGTCCGTGCCGTGACCCACTACGGCGTGGAGCGGGCTGATATCGAGGGGGTCCTGCTGGCCGTTCGCAGCGCGCTGGCGGAGATCGGGGCAGCCGGCGTGCCGGTGGCGGCATGACCGCCACCCATGACGAGGTCAGGGGGGCCGCGGACACCGCCTACGAGCAGCTGGTGCAGGCCCGCTTCGACTGGCTCATGGCGGCCCACCCCGTCCTGGCCACGTCGCTCGGGATCCACGACCACGACGAGCGCCTTGGCTCGCGCACGCGCGCCGCGATGGACGAGCAGATCGCCGAGTCGCGCCGGTACCTGGCCGACCTGGAGGCCCTCGACCCTTCCGCCCTCTCGACCGACCTCGCCTTCGAGCGCGAGATCGCCTTGCTCGGCGCCCGTCGCGCGGTCTTCGACGGCGAGGTGCAGCGGCAGTGGGAACAGCGCGCCTCGGCCATGGACGACGTCGGCGACGGGATCTTCATCGTCTTCGCCCGCGACTTCGCGCCGCTGGATCGTCGCCTGGAGGCGATCACCGGACGGCTGGAGGACGCGCCCCGCCTGCTGCGCGAGGCCCCCGAGCTCCTCGGGCCGCAGCCGGTGCGCATGTGGAACGAGCTGGAGCTCGAGTCGGCGGCCGAGGTCGGCGGCCTCCTCGACGAGGTCGAGGCCGCGGGCCGCGGGGCATGGGGCGTCGACGACCCGCGCCAGGCCCGGCTGGAGCAGGCCTCGCGCAACGCCCGCGCTGCGATCGACGACTACCGCACCTGGCTGGCCGGGCGGCTTGACGGGTCCGACGGCGGCGTCGCGCTGGGCCGTGAACGTTACGACGAGCTGGTCGGCCTGCGGGCCTTCGACGGCCTGACCAGCGATGACATCCTGGAGATCGGCTGGCAGCAGCTGGCGGAGCTCAAGGTGGCGCGACGGCGGGTGGCCCGGGAGATCGACCCGGAGGTGAGCGAGGCCGAGGTCCTCGACCGCATCAAGTCGGACCACGCGGCGACCTTCGAGGCGGCGCTCGACGGCTACCGCGACGCGATGTTCCGCGCCCGCCGGCACATCCAGGAGCACGACCTCGCCACGATCCCGGAGGGCGAGTCGCTGCGCGTCGTGGCGACGCCGCAGTACCTCCGCAACTCGTTGCCCTTCGCCGCGTATTTCGAAGCGCCGCCGTTCGACAAGCACCCCTCAGGCATCTACGTGGTGACCCCTTCGGTCGACGGCAGCGGCGGCGCGATGCGCGAGCACAACCGCAGCTCGATCATCAACACCAGCATCCACGAGGCCTATCCGGGCCACCACCTGCAGCTCTCCGCGGCGACCACCCATCCCAGCCTGGCCCGGCTGATGCTCGACGCCCCGGAATTCGTGGAGGGCTGGGGCATGTACAGCGAGCAGATGATGCGGGAGGAGGGGTTCGAGGCTGGCCCCGCCTGCATGTTCGCCCTCTATACCGACGCGATCTGGCGCGCCTGCCGCATCGTCCTCGACGTGCGCCTCCACCGCGGCGAGTTGACGGTGGCGCAGGCGGCCGACTTCCTGGTCGAGCACACGGGCTTCGAACGGCCCCATGCGGTCGCCGAGGTCAAGCGCTACACCCTCACCCCGACCCAGCCACTCTCCTACCTGCTGGGCAAGGTCATGCTGCTCCGCCTGCGCGAGGACGAGCGGCGACGGCTGGGGCCCGACTTCTCCCTCAAGCGCTTCCACGACGCGCTTCTCTATGGGGGCAGCATCCCCATCTCGTTCCACCGCCGCCAGCTGGCCGGCGAGGGCGGCGGGCCGGTCGGGCCGCGGCCCATGCGGGGAGCCGTGCCGGACCCGGCCTGATGCAGGTCATCCCGAGCGTGGACGTCCAGGCTGGACGATCGCGCCTCGTCTATTGGCCGGGGGCCGCGACCGGGGAAGGGACCCCGACCGACCGCCCGGAGCGGATCGCCCGACGCTTCGTGGAACTCGGCGCACCGCTCATCCACCTCGTGGACCTCGACGGGGCGCGAGCCGGCCGGCCGGTCAACACGGCCGTGATCCAGGAGGTCGCGCGGACCGTGGCGACGCCGCTCCAGGTCGCCGGCGGCATCGATGGCCCGGAGCAGATCGAGCTCGCCTTCGGCGCCGGCGCGACCCGTGTCGTCATGCCGCTGCTGGCGGTGGCGGAGGAGCCGGCGCGGCTGGCGGCCTGCGTCGCCGTGGCCGGTGACTGGCTGGCCGTGGGCCTTGACCCGCGACCCGACCGGCTGCGCGAGTACCCCTGGCGCGGCGGCGTCGTGCCGTCGCTCCGCGACCTCGTGGCCCGCCTGACCGATGCCGGCGTCCGCCGCTTCGTGCTCTCCCATGGCGGCACCACGCCGGACCTGGACCTGATCGCACAGGCGTCGGCCGGGGGCGCGGCGGAGGTGCTGGTCGCGGGCGGGGTGCAGGATCTCGCGGAGGTCACGCGGCTCAGGTCCGCGGGCGTGCGCGGCCTGATCCTGGGCGAAGTGCTGCTGGCCGGCCGGCTTGACTTCCAGGCCGTGCTCGGCGCTGCTGCATGAACACGGCCGCTCTGGGGTCTGCCGATGGCCTTTCGGCGGTCAGCCGGCCGCCGAAGGTAACCCCCTTTCAGCGTCATAAAGGTTGCGGATTATTAACCTTGGGCACATGCCGTGGGCTTGAGCCGGGGGGTCTTCGAGCGTAGACTTGCATTCGCTGCTCAGCCAGCGTTGCTGCCCCAGTCGCAACGTCATGGGTAGGTTGGGTTAGGGTAGCCGGTGCAGCCGGCGTCATAGATGCATTGCGACGTGGCAGAAGACCGGTGGACTTGTCCACCGGCTTCACCGGGACAGTGGAAGTGGCCCCTCTTCGGAGGGGCCACTTCGTTTTCTGTGGCGAGTTCGCGGTCGTGCGCCGCGGGGGCCCAGCCCCATTCTTCTGCCGGATGTCCTGACCGTTGACCGGGTCGGATGAGAGCGTAGACGGGCGCTCAGCGGCCGCACAAGCCGCCTCCTGTATGGGACGGCCACCGAGCCGTGCTCATGCGTGCCTGCAGCGGTCCGGACATGCGCTGGACGCATGCGACGCACCGCTGGCCGCCTCTAAGCTGGCCGCGACATGGTCGTGCCGCTGGTCGTGGGCATCATCGTGCTCATCGGGATCGTGGGGCTGGCAGCCGTGGCGGAGTCGAGCCGACCGGAGCCGACGTTCGGCTCTCCAGCCCCGGAGTTCGATCCGATCCGCGCGATCGCCCCCTCGGGCCGACGCGGATGCATCGGCGCGCTCGCCGTCATCGTTGGGTGCGGCCTGGCCATCACCCGCCTCATGGGAGTCTGGTAGGCGGAGCCTCAGCGCCCCACGGCCGCGCTGAAGCGTGCCGAGGCGGCGGTGAGCCGGTCGAGCTCCGGGCCGCTCAGCTCGAGATCGGCCGCCGCCACGTTCTCCTCCAGCTGCGCGACCGTGCGCGCGCCGGGGATGGCGACGACCGGCCCCTGGGAGATCAGCCAGGCCAGTGCGACCTGGGCGGGCGTGGCGGCGTGGGCGGTGGCCACGTCTCGCAGCGTATCGAGGAGCGGCTCGGCCAGCCGGAGGGCCCGCGGCCGGAACAGGGCGCTTCGACGGCGGACGTCGGCCGGCGCGGCGCTGCCGGACGCATGATGCCCACTCAGGAGACCCTGTCCCAGGGGGCTGTAGGCGATGATGACGCGGCCGGCCTCGCGGGCATACGGCACCAGCTCCCAGCGGGGCAGCGGCGCACCGAGGCTGAAGCGGACCTGGTTGGTGAGCACGGGCCGGCCGAGGCCCTGCTCGCTCGCCTGCCAGCGGCCGACGGAGTGATTGCTGACGCCGACGTGGCGCACCACACCCTGCTCGACCAGCGATCGCAGCGGGGCCATCGTCCGGCGCGGCGAGACGAACGGGTTGGGGAAGTGGACCTGGTACAGGTCGATCGCCTCCACCCCCAGGCGCCGGAGGCTGCCGCGGACCTGCCGGTCGACGACGGTGGGGATGGGCAGCGCGGGCACGAGCTTCGTGGCCACCACCACCGCCTCGCGATGGCCTGCGATCGCGCGGCCCACGATCCGCTCCGACTGCCCGAAGCCGTAGATCTCGGCGGTGTCGATGAGGGTGACCCCGAGCTCGATCGCCCGATGCACGATGGCCGGGGCGATCTCGGCCGCGTACTCGGCTCCGTACCCCCACTCGCGCGAGCCGAACTGCCACGTACCCAGGCCGATCGCCGAGAGCCGCAGGCCGTCTACCTCGACGGAGCGCATCGCGTCAGCCTCCTGACCATGAGCGTCGCCTAGCGTCGCCCCATGAACGGCCGGACACGGTCGGGCGTGATGACGAAGATCTCGCGTGCGCCGGGGCGTGGGTAGGGGGTGCCGTTGTACCGCTGCGACATGCGGTTGATGAACGCCAGCCCCTCGTCCTCACGGATCTCACTGACATGCCCGCTGATCGACAGGCGTCGCCATGGGTCGGACGGATCCATGACGGACACGGAGACCTGGGGTCGTTGACGGAGGGCTCGGCTCTTGTACGACCCGACCGGCGAGCTCGTCAGGATGTGCTCGCCGTCATAGTCGATCCACATCACGTGGGTCACGAGCGACCCGTCCGCCTTGGTCAGGGTCACGTGGGCCAGGACGTTGGTGCGCAGCAGGTCGGCCAGTTCGTCGGGGATCACGACGCCGCCCGCCATCGCAGATCGACGCTGAAGTCCAGGTGCGCCCGCAGCTGGGCGAGCGCCGTCGTCCAATGCTCGATGGCCCGCGCCAGGGCGTCGAGGTCTTCGGTCGCGCCAAGCGGGAACGGCCCGTCCTCGAGGTCCAGGCGGCAGCCATAGCCGAGCGGCCTGATGGTCACGGCCACGCGGGTGACCAGGCCGTCGTCGGGCGTCCATGAGCGCCGGAAGACGAAGCTGCGATCGGGCTCGGCCGCGATGACGTCCCACCAGACGCGGTCGTCGGGCCAGACCAGGACGGAGCGCGCCTTCACCGCCAGGTCCCCTTCGATCTGGTACGGCAACCAGCGCACCAGTTCCTCGGGGTCCGACCAGGCGCGGAACACGCGATGCGGCGGCGCGCTCAGGCGCCGGTGCAGCGTCACGACGCGTGATCGACCGCCGTCGGCAGCGGGATCGCCAGGCGGGACGTCCATCGCCGTAGCGTACGCCGGATCCGGGGTCAGACGGCCAGGCGGGGTGTCGGCTTCTCGGCGTACAGGGCCACGTAGTCCATCGACGACAGGACGCCGACGGGCCGACCGATATCGTCGATCGCGACCACACGGTGGACGTGGCGGTCGAGCATCAGGCGGGCCGCCTCGTCGAGCGAGCCGGTCATCGGCACGGTCACGGCCGGGGAGCTCATCAGCTCGCCGACCCGGAGGGCGCTCTGCTTGCCGCGCACGAGACGGCTCACGGACGCGTCGTCGGCGGCCAGGAGATCGGATTGGCTGATCACACCCACCAGCGCGCCGTCCAGGTCGATGACCGGCAGCCCGGAGATCGAGTAGGCGCGGAGCAGGTGGGCCGCCTCCTCGAGCGACGCGTCGACGCTGACGACGATCGGATCGATCGTCATGAAGTCCGCGACCAGGAGACCTTGTGTCGCCATCTCAACGCCCCTTCCGTGGGGCAACCTTCAACGACCGACGGCCCAGGCGACAGGGCCGGACGGACCGAAGTCCGGACCCATTCGGACCTACTGCCCGGCGAGTCCACGAGCGAAACGCGATGGGTCTTGCGCGCTAACAGACACGGCTGCGGGCGGCGCCGGGCGCGCCATGGCCGCCTCGAGCCGCTTGATGAAAGGCTCGGCCCCAAGCCGTGTGAGGGTCTCGCGGGCGGCGTCGGCCGCCGCGCGAACCTCCGGCTCGGTCGGGTCGAGCAGCGTCGCCATGTCGATGGCGATGAGCGCTTCAAGCCAGAGAAAGCCCACGTCCCGCCAGCCTTGAGATGCCTGCCGGTACAGGCCCAGCGCCTCGATCGGTCGGCCTTCGAGCGCGGCCACGCCCGCCCGGATGCCCGCCCGCTGGAGCTCGGCTGTCGGACCGTGCAGGCCTCTGGCATCGAGTCTGGCCAGGTCCTCCTGCGCGCCGGCGGCATCGCCGGCCCACAGCGCGGCGCGGGCGGCCGACCCAAGACTCCAGCTCTGCGTGGTGGCCACCAGGTCCCCCACGCGATGCCATGTCGCCCGGGCAGCGGTAAGGTCACCCGCTGCAAATGCGACGGTGGCGCGCGCCGTCAGCTGGTCGACCTGATTCTGCGGCTCCGCCTTCTCCACGTCGAGGTGTTCCATCTCCCCGAGCACGTCCTCGACCGCCTCGCCGCGGCTGGCCCGCAACACGACGGTCTGGCGCAGCAGCGCCCCCTTGATGACCGGGTCCGGGTCGTCCGCCAGGGCGGTCTCCAGCTCCGAGAGAGACCCGTCCCAATCGCCCATCAGGAACGCGAAGAAGCCGCTCGCAAGCACCGAGTTGAACATGAAGGAGCGGTGCCCCAGCCGTCGGGCGAGCGCCAGCCCCTCGCGCGTGGCGGCAACGGCGCCGGCCGGGTCGAGGAGCTCCAGGCTGACGGTTTCATTGTTGAGCGCGCGCAGCAGGGTCGTCGGAAGATCGGCCGCCCGGGCCAGCTGCTCACCGGTGGCGATCACGCCGGCCCCCTCGCGCAGGCGGCCAAGCGACACCAGCGCGGTGCCCTTGGTGATCAGCACCTCGGCCAGCGGCGCGACGAGGTCGGCATGCTCGGCCGCCGTCAGGACACGCTCGGCGACCTCGATCGCCCGTTCATGGTGCTCCTGCAGCATGTGTGCCCGGGCCAGCTGCGCGTCGAGCATCACCAGCCCCGGGTCGGTCGCCATGTCGGCGAACTCCGCGGAACCCTGCTCCAACAGCGTGACCGCCTGACCCATCCGGTAGGCATTCAGGAGGATCGCGCCGAGGACGGCAGTCGCGCGGGCGATGGCCGGTCGGTCCCCGAGCTCCCTCCAGCGGAGGAGTGCATCCTGCAGGAGAGCCTGGGCGACGTCGAGGCGGGCGGCAGCACCCGCCGAGGTCCCCGCGCGCTCCAGCAGGTCGGCCTGATCGCGGGGATCGCTGGCCACGGTCAGCGCCTGCGTCAGGAACGCGACCGCCTGGTCGTGAGCCCCGAGACTCGTCGCGCGCTCGGCCGCGGCGCGCAGGGCGATCCGCGATTGGCCGGCAAGGGCATCGACCTCCGGACCGTCGATCGCGTTGGCATGCGCCGCAAGGTAGTGGCCGGCAAGGGCGCCGGCCAGTTCGTCCGAACCCAGGGACTCGAAGAAGCGGGCGGCTGCAAGATGCCGCACCTTGCGGTCCTTCCTGGTCAGGGTGCCGTAGGCGACCTCGCGGATCATCGCCTGCATGAAGGCGTACTGGCCGCGCTCCGGACTGCGCGAGTCGGCCTCGAGCGTCAGTAGCTCGCGCCGCACGAGGGCTCGGAGGCGCGGCTCCAGACCGGCCTCCTCGGTGCTGGACACGACCGCCAGTGCCGCCAGCGAGAAGCTCTGGCCAAGGACCGCGGCGGTCTGGAGCAGGGCGCGATCCCTGGGGTCCAGGCCGTCCAGCCGCGCGGCGATGAGGGCCGCAAGCGAGTCGGGCACGGCCAGGGTGGTGAGATCGCCCTGCGGGACGTAGACGCCATCGTGGATCGCGAGGCGACCCTCCGTCACCAGCATGCGCACGATCTCGACGGCATAGAGCGGGATCCCGTCCGCCCTGGCCACGATCGCCCGCGCCGCCGGCTCAGGCAAGCCGGGGACAAGGCCAGCGAGGAGCTCACGCATCGCCGGCTCGGGAAGCGGCTCGAGGTAGAGCGAGGTGAAGTTGCGTTGGCCCGCACCCCAGTCGGGACGGCGGTCCACCAGCTCCGGCCGCGCGAGCGTGAGGACGTAGATGGGGAAACCCCTCGACCATTCGAGCAGGTGATCGACGAAGTCGAGCGTCCCGGAGTCGGCGAAATGGAAGTCCTCGAAGACGAGGACGACCGGCGCGGTGGCCGCGAGCCGTTCGAACAAGGTGCGCCAGGCGCCGAAGAGCTGCTCGGCGGGGGCGCCGGACTCGACGCCCAGCAGCGCGAGGAGCGCCGGCGCGATCCACCGCCGCTCGTCGAGGTCCGGCACGTGTTCGCTGAGCATGGCCGCGATCCTCGCGCGCGTCGTGGCCTCGTCGTCCGTCTCCAGCAGGCCCGCCCGACGGCGGACCATCTCGCCCAGGGCCCAGAAGCTGATCCCTTCCCCGTAGGCGGGGGAGCGCCCGGTGTGGAACCAGACCCGCTCGACCAGCCCATCGAGGTACTTGAGGAACTCCCAGGCGAGGCGGGTCTTGCCGATGCCGGCCGGGCCGATGACCGAGACGAGGCGTGTGCGGTCCTCGCGAGTGGTGGCGTGGAAGAGCTCCTTGAGCAGGCGCAACTCGTCGTCCCGGCCCACGAACGGCGCTTCGAGGGTCTCGGCGCGGTTCCGGCCACCGATCTGGGCCACCACTCGCAGCGCCCGCCACGCTGGCACCGGCGCCGACTTGCCCTTGAGGATCTGCGCACCGGCCTCTTCGAAGGCGATCGCGGCGCTGGCCGCGCGCTGTGTCGCCTCGCCCACGAGGACCGTGCTTGGCGGCGCGACGGACTGCAGGCGGTTCGCGGTGTTGACGAGGTCGCCGGCCACCATGCCCTGGTTCGTGGCGCCAAGGGTGACGGCGGCCTCTCCGGTCAGGACACCGGCGCGGGCCTGGATCGCTGGGCCGAGCGTCTTGACCGCGTCGACGAGGTCGAGGGCCGCCCGCACCGCTCGCTCGGCGTCGTCCTCGTGCGCCGTGGGCGCGCCCCACACGGCCATCACCGCGTCGCCGATGAACTTCTCCACGGTCCCGCCGTAGCGGCCGATGATGTCGCTTGCGAGATCGAAGTACCGGCTCAGGAGTTCCCGAGTGTCCTCTGCATCCCGACCCTCGGCGAGCGTCGTGAAGCCGACGAGGTCGGCGAAGAGGACAGAGACGAGGCGCCGCTCGGCGACCGGGGCTGCACTGACGGAGGCGGAAGCGCCGGTGCGGCCCGACACCGCCACTTCAACCCGCCCGACCGGCGCGCCGCACTCGCCGCAGAACCGCGCGTCGGCCTCAAGCGGACTGCCGCAGTTGACGCATGCGGCGGCCAGGCCCGACCCGCACTGGATGCAGAACTTGCGCCCCGCTTTGTTCTCGGTCCCGCAGTTTGAGCAGATCACCGCGTCCTCACCTGACTGACCGCGAACGATAAGCCTACTGAAGGCCCCCCTTCACGGTCTATCGAGCCGAGCCAGCCACGGGTCCGGGCCGTAGCGGCCCCGCGGCGGCGGCTACCACCTGAGTCGCTCGGTAGAATGGCGTTGCGCGCGCTCGTAGCTCAGCGGATAGAGCGTCTGCCTCCGGAGCAGAAGGCCGTGGGTTCGAGTCCCGCCGAGCGCGCCATTCCCCTCAGGGCGCCAGGGAGTGCCAGGTCAGGCCGGCATCCACGGTCGTCTGAAGGCCGTTCGGACCGCAGCCGTCGGGTCCTGCGCACATGACCGTCGACTGGCCGACCCCGGCCCAGCCGTGGCCGTCGTCCGTCGGGAGATCGAGCCAGCCTACCGGGGTCACCAGACCCGAGGTCAGGTTCGTGGTCCAGGTCGTGCCACCGTCGGGCGTCTGGGCCCGCAGGCCGGTGGGCGAGAAGACCAGCCAGTCGTCCGCCGCGAGGATGGCGACCGCGCCGCCGGGGACGATCGGGCCGGCCTGCTGCCAGCTCCCGCCCGCGTCGTGCGTGACGAAGAAGGCGATCCAGCCTGGATCCACCCCTGACGGGTCGCTGTAGACCTGCCAGGTCACGGCTGTCGTGGCGCTCAGCATCCGCACCGGCGGGCCGGCCCACAGCTGGCCGCCCGCCACCTCGCCCGCCGGGACGGCAGCGGGCCGCGGCAGGACGAGGGGCCGCCAGGTCCGGCCGCCGTCGCTCGTCTGGTCGAAGGTCGGGCCGGCGGGCGTGAGCATGCTGGCCATCAGGACGAGCCAGTGCTGCGCGTCGAACATCTCGACCCCCCCGACGTCGCCAAGGGCGGGCCAGGCGATTGGACGGCGGGTCCAGGTCGTCCCCCCGTCGGACGTGGAGAGGATGACCGCCCCGGTCGCCGCGAACTCCCGCGCCACGAGCGTGCCGCGACGTGGATCGACGAACGCGGGGCTGCCGACATCCAGGTACTGCGCCGGGGGCAACGCGACCGACGTCCAGCTCGCCCCGCCGTCGGTGGTGCGGTAGAGGCCGCCCTCCTGCCCGAAGGCCCAGCCGTCGGACGCATCGGTGAAGACCGGCTGGTCGCTGACGTCGGGCCACGGGGCCGATCGCCACGTTCGCCCGCCGTCCGCGGTGACCCGGTAGACGTCGCCGGTCCGAACCCACCCGAAGTCCGTGGTCACGAGCCGGGCGCCCTGGAGCTCGCCACCGCTCACGACGACGTAGGCGCTGCTGGCTGTGGGCGACGGCGTGGCGCCAGGCGTCGGCGGGGGCGCGGTGTCGAGCGGGGAAGGCGTCGGCGACTGCGAGGGCGAGCCGAACAGCAGCACGGCCGCTGCAAGGATGGCCGCGATGGCGGCGGCGGACAGTCCGGCGCGGCGCAGCAAGAACCCGAGTGTAGGCGCGAGATCGGTCCCGGGCCCGGCTAGACTCGGCTGCGTGAGCCCTTCCGACCGGCCGCGCACGGCCGCCGACCTCCTCGTCGAGTGTCTCGAGGCCGAGCAGGCCGGCTACGTCTTCTCCGTGCCGGGCGAGGAGACGATGGACATCCTCGACGCGCTGTCGCGGACCGACCGGATCCGCCACATCACGACCCGCCACGAGCAGGGTGCGGCCTTCATGGCCGACGTCCACGGCCGCCTGACGGGGCGCGCCGCCGTGGCCATGGCCACGCTCGGGCCGGGCGCGACCAACCTCGTGACGGGCGTGGCCGACGCGTTCCTGGATCGCGCCCCGATGGTCGCCCTCACCGGCCAGGCGGCCCTTGGCAAGGTCCACAAGGAGTCGCACCAGTACGTCGACATCGTGCGCCTGTTCGGGCCGATCACGAAGTGGAACCAGCGCGTCGAGCGTCCGGCGACGATCCCCGAGATCGTGCGCAAGGCATTCCGCGTCGCGCAGCTGTCCAAGCCCGGGCCGACCCACATCGAGCTCCCGGAGGACATCGCGGCGATGAAGCTCGGGCCGGCGGAGGAGCTGCGGCCGCTCGAGCCGGGCAGCGTCTACTTCCCGGAGCCGACACAGGAGGCCGTGGACCACGCCGCCAGGCTCCTCGCGGCGTCCATCCGGCCGCTCGTCCTGGCCGGCAACGGCGTGCTGCGGCGGCACGCGTCGGGCGCGTTACGGGCGCTCGCGAACGGGCTGCATGTGCCGGTCGCGGTCACCTTCATGGGCAAGGGGGCGATGGACGACCGCTCGCACCTGTCGCTGATGGCCGTCGGCCTCCAGGCCCGCGACCACGTGCTGACCGGCTTCGACCGGGCCGACCTCGTCATCGCGGTCGGCTACGACCTCGTCGAGTACGCCCCCTCGCGATGGAACCCCGATGGCACGAAGCGGATCATCCACGTCGACACCCAGCCGGCGGAGGTGGACCAGGGCTACCAGCCGGAGGTCGAGCTCATCGGCGACATCAAGGGTTCGCTGGAGCGCCTCCTCGCCGCGGTCCTGCCGACCGGGATCAGCGGGCGCGACGCGAGCGCACGGCATGCGGCCAAGGAGACGCTCGTCAACGCCGACCTGCGGCAGGAGCTGCTGGCCGACCTGGGGGCCTACGCCACCGACGATGGCTGGCCCATCAAACCGCAACGGGCCATCGCCGACCTGCGCCGCGCGCTCGACCCATCCGACATCGTGGTCAGCGACGTCGGGGCCCACAAGATCTGGGTCGCCCGGCTCTACCAGGCCTACGAACCCAACACGGTCATCATCTCCAACGGCTTCGCCGCCATGGGCATCTCGCTGCCCGGCGCGATCGCCGCCAAGCTCGTCCACCCCGAGCGCCGCGTCGTGGCCCTCAGCGGCGACGGCGGCTTCCTGATGAACGCCCAGGAGCTGGAGACGGCCAAACGCGTGGGCGCCAACGTGACGGTCGTGGTATGGCGGGACGACGGCTACGGCCTGATCGACTGGAAACAGCGCAACGAGTTCGGCCGGCCCTTCGCCGTAGATTTTGGCAACCCGGACTTCGTCGCCTTCGCGGAGTCCTTTGGCATCGCCGGCTTCCGGCCCAAGAGCTCGGCCGACCTCTACCCGACGCTGATGCGGGCGCTCGCCGTGGACGGGCCGTCGCTCGTCGAGGTGCCCATCGACTACCGCGAGAACCTGCGGCTGACCGAGCACCTGGGGGCGCTCGCGACGGACGGCTGAGCCAGGCTCAGGCGGGCAGCCACCCGGGCAGCAGGATGAGCGCCGACACCCACAGCAGCAGCGGGCTCACGAGGACCGCCAGCCGTGGCCCGTGGCGGCCGGTCGCCTCGTAGACCATGACGCCGGCCAGGGCGGCCATCCACCACAGGTCGCCAAGGCCGGCCACGACCATGACGGCCATGAGGGCCCACGAGCTGCCGAGACACGCCAGCCCGTGTCGCACACCGGTCTGGAAGACGGCCGACCCGGCGGCTCGCGCGTGGTCCGGGGGATCAGGCTGGCGGCAGGCGGCAAGGCTGCGCCGCTTCATGGGGCTCATTTGGTACGCCCCCGCGAGCGCGACGATGGACGCCTGGAGGAGCCACGGCCGCGCCGCGAGCCACCCGTTCGCGCCGAGCGCTCCGCCGACGACCTGACCGCCGACGAAGGCGAGCAGGCCCACGGTCGTCCACACGACAGCGAATCCGGCCAGGAACATGACCGCGCTCCGTCCCGGGCGAAGGCGATCCCCTGTCGCTGCGGCGGCCCGGCGGATCGAGGGCAGGGTCGCCGGCAACATCGTCGCCGCGACCATGACCTGCCACGAGAGGAGGAACGACGCGAGGCCGAGCCAGATCGGCAGCGACGCCGGCGGCGCCCCGTGAACGTGGCCGAGTGACGCGTTGCCCGTCAGCTCGCCCGCCGCCACGACGAGCCACGCCGCGCCGATGAGCACGAGCATCGCCGGCCCCAGGAGATCGCGGCCCGTCTGCCCCGCGACGGTCACCCTCGTGTGCTGGACCCGCCGGCCGATCACCGGTGCAGCATGCGCCCTGCCGCCCGCCCTGTGAAGCCCTGCGCTTCGCATCCGAGCGCACGCGAGGTCGCCGGGCACCTACCCTGTGACGGTGACCGAGCCGTCCGATCGACCCGCCGTGCGCGCCGCCCTCGAGCGGCGGCGAGCGGAGCTGCGTACCGAGCTGGCCCTCGGCATCGAGGCCCCTGGTCAGATGACGTACGGCTCGCAGGCCGCGGCCGCCAGTCAGGTCTTCGCCCAACAGCGCGACCTGGCCCTGCGCGACAAGGCGTTGCGCGACCTGGCCATGGTGGATGGTGCACTGGCCCGCCTGGACCAGGGCACGTACGGACGGTGCATCGACTGCGGCGGATCCGTGGACGCCGACCGCCTTGCCGCCCTCCCGTGGGCCGAGCGGTGCATCGACTGCCAGCGGCGGGCGCGCCTCTGAGCTCAGGCCACCTGCTACGATCGGGCGGCCATGGCCCAGCAGTTCATCGTCCAGTTGACCAACCGCCCGGGCGCCCTGGCCAGCCTCGCCGAGGCGCTGGCGGCCCGCGGCGTGGACCTGCGCGCGATCGGTGGTGGCGGCATCGGCGACCAGGGCCACATCATCCTGACGACCGCGGACGACGACGCGGCGCGCGCGGTCCTGACCGAGGGCGGCTACACCTTCATCGAGGGTGAATCGATCCTGACCGAGGTGGACGACCGCCCGGGAGGCATGGCCCGCCTGTCGCGCGCCCTGGCCGACGCCGGCGTCAACGTCTACGGCCACCTCTTCCTAGGCCGCTGGGGCGATCGCGCCATGTTCGCCTTCGTGGTCGACGATCCGGAGAAGGCCCGCCCGATCCTGGAGCGCTAGCCGGAAGTGGCCAGGCCGGCCAGCTCGCGAGCCCGCCACAGGACGGCTTCGAACATCGCCGGCGTGAGCTTGCCGGTGAACGTGTTCTGCTGGCTCGGGTGGTACGAGCCCACGAGCCGGTAGGGCCCGACCACGGCCTCCGCGCCGTGGCCGAAGCGCGGCCGCGGGCGGATCGCCGGGATCCCCAGCGCGGCGGTCGTGCGCAGGGCGGCGTCCCAGCCGAAGCCGCCAAGGGGCACGATGACCCGCACGCCGTCCAGCAGCGCGAGCTCGCGCACCAGGAACGGCGCACAGGCGTCCCGCTCCTCGTTCGTGGGCCGGTTCAGCGGCGGCGCGCACCGCACGGCCGCGGCGATATAGGCGCCCTCGAGCGTCAGGCCGTCGTCGGCACGACGCGAGCTGGCCCGGTCGGCGAAGCCCGTGGCATGGAGGGCCGACCACAGGAAGTCGCCGGAGCGGTCACCGGTGAAGACCCGGCCGGTCCGATTACCGCCGTGAGCGGCCGGCGCCAGGCCGATGAGGAGGACACGTGCGTCGGGATCGCCGAAGCCCGGCAGCGGCCTGCCCCAGTAGGGTTCCTCGGCGAAGCGGGCTACCTTCTCGCGCGCGACCTGCTCCCGCCACGCGACCAAACGAGGGCAACGGCGACAGGCCACGATCTCGTCATGGAGCGCCGCCAGCGCCGACCCGTCGGTCAGCTCGCACCCCCCAGGCCGGCCAGGGCCGCCACGATGGCCGCGCGGTACTCGGCCGAGGCGAACGCGTGGAGCGGATGCGGATCCAGGAGGTGCTCGGTGACGACGCCCCGCCGCCGGATGTAGAGGGCCGGCCGGATCACGCCGGCCTGGTCGCCCTCGACCGTGATGGCGGCCGCGTCCGGCCCGCCGACATCGGCGAAATGGGCCAGCGGCAGGATGCCGTCGTCGCGCCACGCCCCCCCGGCGGCGCGGCGTCGCTTGCCGCCCGGCGCCGCGTCATCCAGCGTCAGGACGCGGGCCAGGTAGCCCTTCTGGTTCCACAGCTCGGGCGCCTCCGAGGCCTCGCGCGCGAGGTACGCGGCGACGCCGTCGGGCTGCACGGGCGGCCGCGCCGGACCGCCATCGAAGTGCTGCTCGGCGATGTGCCGGGCCAGGATCCGCGCGTTGTAGCGGGCCCCGTGGACGGCCCCGGAGTTGCTGGGGATGCCGTACTTGAGCGGCCCCTTGGCACCTTGCATGATCGTGCCGGCGAAGTAGATGCCGGGCACCGTCGCGCTCTCCCAGAAGTCGGTCATGGCCGGCAGGCGGCTCTGGCCAAAGGTGGCCACCCCGAGCCCGGGCAGGTCGAGCAGCGGCGCCGTGAAGCCGGTCGCGGCGATGACCGCATCGGCCTCGACGGGCAGCGGCGAGCCGTCCGAGCTGGCCCTGGTGTGGATCACGAAGCCGCGCTCGACGGCTTCCACCCGCTCGATGGCCGCGTTCAGGATGTACACCCCGCTGGCCATGATGTGGTCTTCCACCGGCTGCACGTACCGGGCGCGGATGCCGACCAGCGAGTTCGTCTCCACCGAGGTACGGGCCGGCCGCGGCGAAGCCAGGACGATCCGCTGGGCATAGCTGAGGAGGCCATTGGCCAACTCGAAGCCCGAGTTCTGCTTGCCGATGATGAAGAGGCGCTTGCCGGCGTATTCGGCGGCCGGCCGCGTGTCGACGTAGTGGGCCACGAGCTCCATGCCGGGCGTGTCGGGCTGCCAGGCCTGGGCCACGCCGACGGCGAAGATGACGACGCGCGCGCGGTAGACGCCGTCCGACGTGCCGAGGACGAAGCGCCCGCCGTCCGGCCCCTCTTCGCGGGTCGTGTTCTGCCACTCGCAGCCGTGGCGCACGACCACGCCCGTCCGCCTGGCGAACTCGGCGATGCCGCTCTCCATCTCCGGACGGGAGGGGAACTCCGAGGTGCCGTCCATGAGGTCGACCATGACCGCCTGGTCGGCCGCGATGGGGCTGTCGTCGCCCGCGCGCGCGAGCAGGCTGTTCCAGTCGTAGCGCTCGAAGGCACGCTCGCCGCGCCTGGCCGGCGCGTAGGGTTTGGTCCACGAGAGCAGCCGCTGGAAGAACGGGAAGCGGCGAAACATGCCGCCCGGGACCGGGTCGCGGGACAGGACAGCGTGGGCCACGCCAAGGCGTGAGAGGCAGTAGCTGACCTGGATCGCCCCCGGGCCGCTGCCCACCACGACGAGCGGGTAGTCGCCCGGCGGGAAGGGCCGCTCGACGGGGCCCCCTACCTCCGCCACTGGTTCGCGTTCCGCAGTCGCCGCGTCTGATCCACCAGCACGCGATAGGTGACCCGCGGGTACGCCAGCAGGAAGCTGCGCAGATCCTGGCCGGCGAGGTGGAGGACGCGCAACGGGCCGTCCGCGACGATGTCGGCGATGGGCGACTCGCCGAGCAGGATGGCCGCCTCGCCGAAGAAGTCCCCGCGGACGAGACGGGCGCGAGGCTGGCCGTCGACCACGACGTTGACCTCGCCGTCGAGGATCACGTAGAAGCCGCTGCCGGCGAAGCCCTGGCGGACGACCCGCGTCCCGGCGGGATACCAGGCCTCCTCGAAGATGTGCGCGACCGCCTCCAGTTGCGCCCCTTCCAGGTCGGCGAAGAGCGCCAGCCGCGCCAGCTCATCGCGCAGCTCCCCGGCCTGACCGCCCGATCCCCGCTGTTGCATGGCCGGACGATAGCATCCGCGCCGCCGCCCGCGCCCGCCTCAGTCGCCGCGATGCTCCGAGCCGCGGATCACGAAGCCGGCCTCGACCGCCGGTCCGTCCGACCGCATCGCCTGGACCGACAGGACGACCGCTCCCGGCGGCCCCAGGCGGAGGGCGTCCTCGAACGCCGCGAGCGCCTCCGGGGTCCCTTCCGCCAGGACCTCCAGGGACCCGTCGGCGCGGTTGCGCACCCAGCCGTTCAGGCCGAGCACGGTGGCCCGGTCGCGAGCGAACCAGCGGAATCCGACGCCCTGCACGCGACCGTTGACCGTCGCCTCGAGTCGCGCCGTCACCTCAGACCTCCACCGTGGCGCGCGGCCACGCCAGGAGCAGGGCATCTACGGCCAACTCCGGGTTGGCGTATGCCTCGACCGCGACGGCCAGGAGGTCGAGCCGCCCCATGAACGCCACGAGGCCCGGGCCGGGGATGCGGGACGCGGCGGTCCGCAGCTCGTCGGCCAGGTCCAGCCGGCGTGCCGCGTCGGGCAGGCCGAGCGCGGTGACCGCCACGTCGCGGGTCAGGCCGCGCCACGTCTCGATGAGCCGCAGGGCCGCCAGTCGTCGTTCGGCGGGGCTCGCGGCCCGGGTCGTGGCGGTCTCGCCGTCGGGATCCTCGCCGCGGCCGGGCACGAGCCGCCGAGCATCGGCAAGGAGTTCGGTCGCGGCGGCCAGGCGCGTCCGCCGGTCCGCGGCGGCCAGGTCCAGGAGGGTGCGCGCCATGCGCCCCTCCGCGAGGACCGCGTCCGGATCGCCGGCGAGCGTCAGGGCGACGCCGGGACGGCCGCCGGCTGCGCGTGCGAGGGCCGCCGCCTGCGGGGCGTCGGCGACGCCCCGCTCCACGAGGAGGTCGGCCACGTCACGCGCCGGCACAGGACCCAGGCGGATCCGCTGGCAGCGGCTCACCACCGTCTCGAGCAGGAGCGAGTCGGCCGTGGCCGTGAGGATGATCACGACCCGCGCTGGCGCCTCCTCCAGCAGCTTCAGGAGCGCGTTCTGCGCATCGGGGTTGAGGCGGTGGGCCTGTTCGATGATCGCCGTGCGGACGCGCGCCTCGGCGGGCAGGAGGGCCAGCTCGGCCAGGAGGGCCCGCACGTCGCCGATCCTGATCTGCCCCCCGACGCCGCCGGGCGCCAGGCGATGGACGTCCGGGTGATTGCCGTGCTCCACCTTGCGGCACGCGGCGCAGGCACGACATGGCCTGGCGGCGGGGTCATCGGCAAGGCAGCACAGGCCCGCCACCAGGTCGAGCGCCAGGGTGGTCTTGCCGCACCCTTCGGGTCCCACGAAGAGGAGCGCGTGGGGCGCCTCGCCGGCCGTGACCCAGCGGCGGACGGCGACCGTGGCGGCCGCCTGCCCGCGTGTCCGGAACTCACCCATGATGACCGCCGCGACGGCCCGGCTCAGGCCTCCGGCGCGGCCTTGCGCGGGGCGCGGGTGCGCTTGGGCTTCTCCGGCGCATCCGCCTGGACGACCGGAGCCGCCGCCTCGACCTTCTTGGCAGCCGTGCGCGCACGCCGGGGCTTGGCCTCGACCTCGGACGCCGCCGGGACCGCAGCCTGCGCTGCGGCCGGAGCCTCGTCGCCGGTCTTGCGCGTGGCGCGCGGACGTCGCGGTGCGGCCGCGGCCTTGGCGACGGGCTCGAGGGCCGGCGCCGCCTGGGACCTTGCCGGGGCCGGGGCCGCCTCGCGTGCCGGGCGCCGGGCGAGTTCGGCCCGCAACTGGGCCTCCAGCTCGGGCGGCACCTCGCTCCACGGCGATCCGTCGCTCTCGCGCCGGGGCGCCTCGGTGTACTGGCGCGGCGGCCGATCCTGGCGCGGGCCGCGATCAGGCCGCGGACCGCGCGGGACGGCCGCCCGGCTGGGCCGGGGACCGCTGTTGAAGTTGCCGGTGCCCCCGCCACTGGGGGCGCCGCTCCGGCCGAAGCGTTCGCGATCGAGGGCGACCTGGTAGGCGCCACCCCGACCCCGTCCGCCTCGTCCGCCGACACGCGGCGGTGCGCCGCGCTGCTGCCGTCGCTCGGCGAGCAGGTACTCGGGGATCTCCGGCTCATCGTCCGGGACGTCGTCGAGCTGCTCACCGGCGAGGATCGGCGTGCTTGGGACGCCGAGCTGGCTGTCCCAGATGGAGCCGAAGGCCGAGGGCTGCGGCGCCCGCGGAGCGCTGTAGTCGACGATCTCCTCCTCCACGATCTCGCCGGCCTCGGTCACCGGCTGCTCACCCGGCAGCGGACGCTCGCCACGGCCGCGTCCGCGGCCACGGCCGCCGCGGCGGCGACGCCGACGCGGCACGCCATCGGCGTCGAGCTCCACGACCCGGCCGCCGGCCGCGACCGGCTCCTCGTCAGATTCCATCTCCGGCTCGGGCCCCTCGACCTCGGCCGCGGGCCGGGCCGCGGGTCGGGCCGCGGCGCGGGACAGGCGTTCGCCCGGCAGCGCCACGACGGTGCCGGTGGGCTCCGGCGCGACGGGCGCCGCCTCGACGACGGGCGCGCGGCGTACCCCTCGGCGGGGCTCGGCTGCGACCGGCTCCTCACGCTCCGGGCGTGCCCGGGTCGTGCGGCGCCGACGCGGCGCGCCTTCGCTCTGCTTGTCGGGCACCGCGGTCATGGACAGGTCGTCCTCCGCGGCGACACGGCGACCGCTGCGTGACGATTCCTTCTCCACGCGCGCGATCTGGGTGATGTCGGTGAAGACGTCGGCCACGTCCATCAGGTCGGAGCTGGTATTGCCCCGGAAGCTGATGACCTCGACACGCACGCCCATCTCCTGGACGGCGCGGATGGCCGGGGCGAAGTCCCCATCGCCCGAGACCACGACCGCGATGTCGAGGTTGCGGGCGGTCTTCATGAGGTCGACCACGAGCTCGATGTCCAGGTTGGCCTTGACCTTCCCGTCACCGTACTTGCGGATGTCCTTGCTCACGACCTTGTAGTCGTGCCGCGCCAGGAACTGATGGAACTGGCGCTGGTTGTCGTTGTCCGGGTCCAACCCGGTGTAGGCGTAGGCGCGCACGAAATCGCGCCCCGCCGTGGCGCTCTTCAGCAGCGTGACGTAGTCGATATCCACGCCGGCCGCCTTGGCCGCGTAGAAGATGTTGGCCACGTCTACGAAGACCGCGACATTCTTGCTCACGCAAGTCTCCTGTATGCCCGGGCCACCCTGCGGTGGGCCGGGGAGATGGCGCTCAGTGCGCCGGACGACCGCCACCCGGAACGGGGGCGGCTGATGGATCGCGCGCCGCGCCCGCAGGCGTCAGGTCGCGCTTGATGCGGGGACCGTCCGCGGCGAAGCCGAGGTCGGACCAGCGTCGTTGAGCGGCTGGATCGTCGGGCGGCACGGCCTCCACGGCGACGCAGCCCTTGTTGCGGGCCGAACGCAGCGCCTCGCCAAGGAGCGAGTCGGCCACGCCTGCGCCCTCGTAGGCGGGATCCACGACAAGGAGATCGACCGTCCCCACCATGCCCCCGCCGGAGACCGACGGGCGCAGGGCCAGGACCGTGGCTCCCACGATGACCCGCCGGGCGTCGGCCACGAGGACCGCCGCGTTGGGCAGGTAGATGAGCTGGCGCAGCAGATCGGTCGCGCTGGTCGTCATCCCGGTGGCCGGCCGCACGTTCGACGCTGCGAGCAGCGCGGTGATGCGGCCGACATCCGTGATGCGGGCGTCCCTGACCTGATATTCCACGGCCGTTCGGCTCCTCGTGGACGCGCTCCGGGCCGCGACCTGCGGTCGCGACGGATGGATGCAGCCGCGCTGGCGAGCCAGCCACCGGTGGAGCGCGCCGCACCGGGTCCGTCCGTTTCCCCCCATCGGGGGACGGTCCGCACACGCCCGGGGCGCTCGTAACCGCGCTTGCATTCGAAGCGTTCCGCCCTATGATACGGCATCGCATCGGTGATGGGCCGCTGCGTGGTTCCCGGGTCGAGTCGCGGCTCGCCCGGTCCCGCCAGTCGGCCCGCCGCCAGAGGAGCGTTGGCGATGCCGGGCGGTCCGCCCGGTGCGCGGGGGCGTAGGAGGAGAGCGAAGTCCATGGATCTCAAGCGACTCGCAGTGGTGGGCGTCGCCAGCGTCATGCTGGTCACGGCCTGCAACAGTGGCACCAGCAGCCCGAGCGGTGGTGGCGCCGTCAAGATCGGTGTGGACCTGCCGCTGTCAGGCGGCGAGTTGCCCAACGGCGGGCCGACCCTGAACGGCGTCAAGCTCGCCGTGCAGCAGATCACCGTGCCCGGCTACACGGTGACCGTCGACTCCCTCGATGACGCCGTCAACGGCAAGCACGACCCGCAGCAGGGCGCGTCGAACATGACCACCTTCGTCAACGATCCGGCCGTCTTCGGCGTGGTCGGGCCGTTCAACTCGAACGTGGCCGTGGCGGAGATCCCGATCGGCAACGCCGCCGGCCTGCTCCAGTGCAGCCCCGCCAACACCAACGTCTCGCTGACCAAGCCCGAGTTCGGGGCCGGTGACCTGCGGAGCGCAAATCCGACCAAGAACGCCTACGTGCGCGTGGCCACCACCGACGACATCCAGGGCGCCGCCGGCGCGGACATCGCCTACAACGTCGTCCACGCCCGCAACGTCTTCGTCATCGACGACCAGGAGACGTACGGCCAGGCCCTGGCCGCCCAGTTCGTGACCAGCTTCAAGGCCCTCGGTGGCACCGTCATCGACGGCGACTCGCACGGCGTGCCCGCCTCCCAGCAGACCGACTTCACGGCCCTGCTGACCTCCGCCAAGGCCAAGAACCCCGACTACATCTACTTCGGCGGCGTGACCACGACCGGTGGCGGCCTGCTGCGGAAGCAGATGGTCGCCCAGGGCATGGGCAGCATCCCCTTCGGCGGCGGCGACGGCATCCAGGACGGCTCGGCCGCGACGAGCGGCTCGTTCCTCCAGCTGGCCGGCTCCGACGGCGACATGAACACGTACAGCACGGTCGCCGCGACCCATGACATCCCCGATCCGACGAAGTTCGCCAACGATTACAAGGCGGCCTTCAACGAGGATCCGGGCGCCTACAGCGCGTCCGCCTACGCCTGCACCCAGGTCCTCCTGGAGGCCCTGAAGAACGCCGGCAGCAGCCGCGAGGCGGTGCGCGCCTACGTCACCGACACCAGCCACATGTACAACACCGTCGTGGGCACCTTCAACTTCGATGCCAACGGCGACACCAGCCAGCACATCATCTCCGAATACAAGTACGACCCGACCTCCAAGGATTGGGCGTTCTTCCAGCAGAAGGACTTCGGCGGGTCCGCGTCGCCCAGCGCGTCGCAGTAGCCGCTCGAGGTACACCACGAAGAGGCCGGGGCCCGCGCGCCCCGGCCTCTTCGCACCCCCAGCCTCCACCTATCGGGGCCGGTAGATGACCCGTCAGTCCGCCCGGGCGTACACGCTGCCAGTGGTGCTGCTCGCCATCCTGGTGCTCGACTTCGTCTACGTCGGCACGGACCAGTTCATCAACGCCCTGACGATCGGCGCCGTGTACGCCCTCATCGCCCTGGGCTACACGATGGTCTACGGCATCATCGAGCTCATCAACTTCGCCCACGGCGACGTCTTCATGGTCGGGTCGTTCTGGTCCTTCTGGCTGCTCACCGGGCCCATCGGCTCCGCCCTCGGCATCACCGGCCCCATCAACCAGCCGCTCCTGCTGGCGGTGACCATCATCGTGCTGATGATCGCGGTGATGATCGTCACCGGCCTCGTCGGCGTGATCATCGAGCGCCTCGCCTACCGGCCGCTGCGGAACGCACCCCGCCTGGCGCCGCTCATCACGGCCATCGGCGTCAGCTTCATCCTTGAGAACATCATCCAGTCGATCTTCGGGCCCTCGCCGGTCGTCCTGCCGCAGGTACTGGATCCGCAGGCGCAGCTGGTCGTGAACGGGACCCCCATCTCGGTCCTCAAGCTGTTCGTGATCGCCATCGCCATCGTCCTGATGGTCCTCCTGCAGTTGTTCGTGGGCCGGACCCGGATGGGCCGGGCGATGCGCTCGACGGCCATCGACCGCGACGCCGCCCAGCTGATGGGCGTGGACATCAACACGACGATCGCCGTGACGTTCTTCATCGGCTCGGCGCTGGCCGGCGCGGCCGGTGTCGTGCAGGGCCTGTACTTCGGCACGACCAACTTCCAGCTGGGCTTCCAGGCCGGCCTCAAGGCGTTCACGGCAGCCGTGCTGGGGGGTATCGGCAATACCGCCGGCGCCGCCCTCGGCGGCTTCATCATCGGCTTCATCGAGGTCAACTCGACGGTCGCGGGTTACCAGCCCTGGAGCGAGGCGATCGTCTTCGGCGTGCTGGTGCTGGTGCTGGTCTTCCGGCCCACCGGTATCCTCGGCCAGCAACTGGGAGAACGCGCATGAGCTCCCGTCGACTCCAGGGAGGTAGCGCGCCGCTGCGTCTCCTGCCGGGGCGCGTGCGCGGGCCGCTCCAGACGTTCGGCGATCGCCACCGCTCGACCACCGTGATCGCGATGGTCGTGATCCTGGGCCTGCTGCTGCCGCTGGTTGCGGCGCTGCCGCCGCTGAATGGTTTCGGCAGTACGAACGACTTCATCAGCGGCTTCTCCAAGGCCGGCGTCTTCATCCTGCTGGCCCTGGGTCTCAACGTCGTGGTCGGCCTGGCCGGCCTGCTCGACCTGGGCTACGCCGCGTTCTTCGCCATCGGCGCCTACGTCTACGCCTGGGGCGCGTCGCCCTTCAGCCACCTGGCCATCCCGTTCTGGCCGATGCTCCTCGTGGGCGCCCTTGTGGCGGCCGTCTTCGGCGTGCTCCTGGGCGCCCCGACGCTGCGCCTGCGCGGCGACTACCTGGCCATCGTGACCCTGGGCTTCGGCGAGATCGTGCCGGTCGTGTTCCGCAACGCCTCGACCTACACAAGGGGGCCAAACGGCATCGGCGCCATCTACCAGCCGTCTCTGCCGATCATCGGCAACTTCGGCTTCACCAATCCGGTGCCCTTCTACGTGACGGTGCTGGCCATCATCGCCGTCTGCGTGATCATCCTCTACCGCCTCCAGGACTCGCGCCTGGGGCGCGCCTGGGTGGCCATCCGGGAAGACGAACTGGCGGCCGCCAGCATGGGCATCAACACCGTCACGACGAAGCTGCTGGCCTTCGCCCTGGGCGCCACGACGGCGGGGCTGGCCGGCGTCTTCAACGCTTCGCAGCTCTCACTCGTCAGCCCCGACCAGTTCGACTTCACGGTCTCCTTCACGGTGCTGGCCATGGTCGTCCTCGGCGGGATGGGCAATATCTGGGGCGTGGCTGTGGGCGCCTTCGTGATCTACGAGATACAGCACGTCATCCTCAAGCAGCTGACGAACTTCTTCCAGCCGTTGAACCTGCCCGTTCTGAGCTCGATCGACTTCGTGCAGTACCAGTACCTGCTCTACGGCCTGGCCCTGGTGGGCATGATGCTGCTGCGCCCGGAAGGCCTGTTCCCGAGCCGGCAACGCCGGCGGGAGCTCCGCGAGTCCGCCGACGAGGCGGCGGCGTCCAACGAGGAGCTCAGCGAGCCGTGAACGAGAGCATGCCCGCCGCCGTCCTCGAGGCGCACGCGGTGACCAAGCGATTCGGCGGCCTCGTCGCGGTCAACGACGTGGACTTCACCATCCCCGAGGGCGCCATCGTCAGCCTCATCGGCCCGAACGGCGCGGGCAAGACGACGTTCTTCAACATCATCGCCGGCCTGACCGAGCCGACGTCGGGTTCGGTCGACTTCCTGGGCCGGCGCATGATCGCCCGGGCCGAGCGCGCCTGGGCGGAACCCTTCTTCTGGTTCATCCCTTCGATCCTGGTCCTGCTCATCGGCTACCTGCTGGTCGGCAACGGCACCGACTTCGTCTTCGCCGCCCTCATCGCGCTCATGCTGCTGATCACGACCCTGCTCCTGGCCATCGTGCGGCCCGCCTGGTACGGGCGCATGCTGACGCGGATCGGCATCTTCAAGAGCGCCCGCCCCAACGACATGGTCGGCGCCGGGATCGGCCGGACGTTCCAGAACATCCGCCTGTTCAACACGATGAGCGCCCTGGACAACGTCCTCGTGGGCATGCACACCCGTCTCCACGCCAGCGGCATCGATGCCGCCCTGCGCCTGCCGCGACAAGGCGCCGAAGAGGCGGAGGCGCGTCGCAAGGCTATCGAGTGGCTGCGCTTCGTGGGCCTGGGAGCACGTGCCGACGAGTTGGCCCGCAACTTGCCTTATGGCGACCAGCGCCGCCTGGAGATCGCCCGGGCCCTGGCCAGCTCGCCCCGCCTGCTGCTGCTCGACGAGCCCACGGCCGGCATGAACCCCTCGGAGACGACGCAGATGACAGCCCTCTTCGGGCGCATCCGCTCCGAGCTGGGCCTGACGATCCTCCTGATCGAACATGACATGCGGGTCGTCATGGGCGTCAGCGACCGGGTCACGGTGCTCGACCATGGGGAGCGGATCGCAGAAGGTTCCCCCGATGAGGTGCGCCGCGACCGGCGGGTCATCGAGGCCTACCTGGGCAAGGGGGCCAGCGCGTGACCGGTCAGCCGCTCCATCCGGCCGTCCCCGGCGACCGACCCGCCCCGGCCGCGCCGGCGCCGCTCCTCCGCCTCACCGAGGTGCACACCTACTACGGCCACATCCACGCCCTCCAGGGCGTCAGCCTGGAGGTCTTTCCGGGTGAGGTGGTGACCCTCCTCGGCGCCAACGGCGCGGGCAAGACGACGACCCTCCGCACGATCAGCGGCCTGCTCCACCCGCGCGAGGGCACGATCGAACTCCACGGGCAGGACATCACCCACGAAGCGGCCCATCGGCTCGTCCGCCTTGGCATCGGCCACGCCCCGGAGGGCCGGCGCATCTTCAGCCGCATGACGGTGCTGGAGAACCTCCAGATGGGCGCCTACACGCGGTCGGGCAAGGGCGATCTCGAGGCCGACTACGAGCGCGTCTTCCAGCTCTTCCCGCGGCTCCGCGAGCGGCGCGGTCAGGCGGCCGGCACCCTGTCGGGCGGGGAGCAGCAGATGCTGGCCATCGGCCGCGCCCTCATGGGCCACCCGGCGGTGATGCTGCTGGACGAGCCATCGATGGGTCTCGCCCCGATCCTCGTCGAGCAGATCTTCGACATCATCCGCGACATCAATGCACAGGGCACGACCATCCTCGTGGTCGAGCAGAACGCGCTCATGGCCCTCGCGGTCGCCAGCCGCGGCTACATCCTGCAGACCGGCCGCATCGTCCTCCAGGACGCGTCCGACCGCCTCAAGGCCAACCCCGAGGTGCAGAAAGCCTACCTGGGCGGCTGACCGTGGACGCGCGCCGCGCCCGGAAGGCGCTCGTCGGGGCCGCTCTGGGAGCTCTTCTCGCGGCCTGCGGCGGACCAGGCCCGTCGACCCCCACCCATTCGCCGGAGACCTCCGCGGAGGCCGCCGGGAACCCGGGCTGGCGGTCGGCGGCGATCGCCCTGCCTGACACCACGATCGAGGTACAGGGCTCTCAACCTGCCTACTGCTCGCCGTGCCACCCACCCCAGGCGACCCTGCTGTTTGGCGTGGCCGACACGCCCGTCGGCCTGCTGGCGGTGGGGGTCCTCGAGCCCCCTGCGACCGCCGCGGTGTGGCACGCCACCGACGGCACATCCTGGACCCGCGTGGCGGACTTCCCCGCTACGCCGGGTACCGTCGCCGACGCGGTCGCCGCGGCTGGCATGCGTGTCGTGATCGTCGGCCAGTCCGCCACGGGAGCCGCCGCCTGGACCAGCGCGGATGGCGGCACTTGGCAGGCCGCGCCCGCCCAGGCGGCACTGGCTGGTGCGGACGGTGGCACGCGCATGGACGCCGTGGTCGGTTGGCGGGGTGGCTTCGTGGCCGGCGGGGTGCGAGATGTGCCCGCGACCGCCCTGCATCGCGGCGGGATGTGGCGGTCGGACGACGGCCTTCACTGGCGGTTGGTCGGCGGCCACGCCTTCGACGACGCGCACGTGCTGGGGTTGGCCGTCGGGCCTGATGGCCTGGTCGCCGTCGGCTCGACGGGCGACGAGACCCACGGCTCGGGCGCTGCGTGGGTCTCGGCCGACGGCGACACATGGACTCGCAGCCCGGATCCGGCCCTGGCCGGTGGGATCCTGCGGTCGGTCACGGCGGGCGGTCCGGGACTCGTGGCCGTCGGCCTGGGCGGGGCCGATGACAGGGCGATGAGCTGGACCTCTCCCGATGGGAGCCGGTGGCAGGTCGGCCCGGACTCGGCCGACCTCCACGCCTACTCGCTGCCCATCCGTATGGTCGCGGTCGCGGCGGGACCGTCCGGCTTGCAGGCGGTAGGCACGAAGAACGACGGCGGGAACGGATCGGCCGTCACGTGGAGCTCCGACGACGGCGTGCGGTGGCTACGGGCCCCGCAGGTCCCGTCCTTCTCTGGCGCCGGCATGAGTGGCGTCGCGTGGAGGGGCACGACGGTCGTCGCGGTGGGCCTGGCAGGCTATCCTGACGAGGACACCGCCACGGTTTGGCTTGGACCGTGAGCGCGGCGAGCGACGACCGGCACCCGCCCAGCCTGCCGGTCGCGCCGCCCGACCGAGGACGGACAGCCACACGCCTGGCGTTCCTCGCACTGGCAGCGATCATGGTGGCACTCCTCAAGCCGTGGGATCTCGTGGCTGCTCCCGCGTCGGTGTCTCCGCCCAATGCCCTCGCCCCCCCGCTGCCATCGCCCGACCTGGCCACGCCGACGCCACGGCCCGGTTCCGCGGGCGGCGTGTCCTGCGAGGTACCGGATGGCTGGCGCCTCGTCACGGTCCAGCGCGTAGACGGGCGGCTCGTGGTCACGTGGAGCGTGATCCAGCCGGTCGTGGCGGGGGGGCCGCCAGCGGACCGATCGCCCCTCGAACTCAGCGGAGGTGGCGTCGTCGCCGTCGGCGTCTGTGCCCCCGGGGCGCGCAGCGCCGACGTCGAAGTGGCCGGGTTGTGGCAACTGACCGGGTCCGTGCTGACGACGCGTTCGGCCGAGCCGGCACACGACCTGCCCTCTGCGCCGGTGAGCGACCCAGCGCGCCTGGTGCTGCCGGCCGACGCCAGCTCACCCGCTGCGTGGTCCCCTGGCCGCTACGTCCTCGGGATCCGCTATCCCGCGGGCGCGACGGGCCCATTGTTCTACGTGGCCGTGGACCTGCTAGGCCCCTGAGGCAGTCGCCCGCTACAGGTGGCCGCGCTCGCGGAGCACCTCGCTCGTCCCCCAGACGACGATGACGATGCCCACCGCGGAGATCCACAGGCCCGGCGCCCGCAGCGGCCACAGCGGCCCCAGGTCGGACAGCTGGAGCAGCAGCTGCGCCAGCCGCGCGAGCAGGCCGATCAGGCCGACCGCGGTCGCCACGACATAGGTCGCGGCGCGATCGATGGTCAGCGGCTGGTCGCCGGCCGCATAGGGCAGGGCGATGAGGGCGAGCAGGGCGACGGCGGCCACGAACACGACGACCCCCGCCCCATCGAAGCCGTTGGCGCTGGTGGCCGGCAGCTGGCCGGCGCCACCCCCGACGGTGAACCAGGGCAGGAAGCAGCCGACGACGGCGAGCATCGCCCCGATGCCCACCGTCAGGCGCCCGCGGCCCAGGGCGCGGCGGTTCACGAGGCCGTGTAGACCTCCGGCTTGAGGACGCCGATGTAGGGCAGGTTGCGGTAGAACTCGCCGTAATCCAGGCCGTAGCCGACCACGAAGCGGTCGGGGATGGTGAAGCCGCGGTAGTCGATCTCGATGGGTGCGAGGCGGCGCGCCGGCTTGTCGAGCAGCGTGCAGATGCGCAGCGTGGCGGGGTTCTTGCCGCGCACGTAGCGCTGCAGGTAGTTGAGCGTCAGGCCGGTGTCGATGATGTCCTCGACGATGACCACGTCGCGGCCTTCCACGGACGAGCTGAGGTCCTTCAGGATGCGCACCAGGCCGGACGTCTCGGTGCTCGTGCCGCCGTAGGAACTGACCTCCATGAGGTCGATCTGGACGGGGATCGTCATGGCCCGCATGAGGTCGGCCATGAAGGGCAGCGAACCCTTCAGCACGCTCACCAGGGTGAGGTCGCGATCGGCGTAGTCGCGCGACAGCTCGCCGGCCATCTCGGCCACCTTGGCCCGCACCTGGGCCTCGGTGATGAGCACCTCGGCGACGTCGTTCACCAGGTCCGGCAGGCGCCGCCGGATGGCGGGCGGGTCAGCCATCGACGGCTACCGCGGCGGCGGCCTCGGCCCGCGGCGACGGCGGCTGGCCCTCCGGCCCCGTCAGCGCGGTCTCCATGTCCAGCCGGCCGTACTTGAGCAGGAGAGCCTTGAAGTCGCGGGCATAGAAGAGCTTGATGCGCACGTCCGGGTACAGCTCGCGAAGGCGCCGCAGCTTGCGGTTCTTGCGCCGTACGAGGCTCTGCTTGAGCGTCGTCAGTTCGACGTAGAGGTCCAGCTCCGGCAGGTAGAAGTCGGGGGCGAAGCTCTCCACCACGGCCCCTTCCAGGCTGAACAGGATGGGGAAGGTACGAGGCTCGTACTCCCACGCGACCTGGTAGTAGTCCAGGATGCGGGCCAGCTCCTCTTCGCTGGCGTGGGCGAAGGTCGTCACGCGCCCGCCGTACCGGGCCGCTCGCGCGACGCCCCGAAGAGGCCGCGGAAGTCGCCGTCGAAGCCACGCAGGAAGTCGTGCATGGCCAGGACATCGGAGGCGTGCACGGCCGGGTCTGCTTCCGCGACGACGGACGGGAGATCGGCCAGGTCGCCGACGTGGGGGTCCGTGGCCGCGCCGTCGGCGCTGTGCTCCAGCGACACGATGGCCACCGATTCGGCGGCACAGGCGCGGCAGTCCAGGGCCACGAAGAAGAGCGCCTCACGCTGCGCCAGCACCCGGATGTGGTCGCGGCGGTAGTGTCGCCCGCAGGCGGCGCAGGTGAAGCCTGCGAGCCGGCTCCGGATCCACGCGGCGGCGTCCATCGGCCCGCAGTCTAACGGTCCGCGGCGGGTGCCGCTGGCACCACGCCATGTATACTCCCTCCCAGTATGAACGAGACCGCCTTCCGTCACAGCTACAGCAAGGACCGGGCGCAGCTCGTCCGACGACTCTCGCGGATCGAAGGCCAGGTGCGAGGCATCGGCCGCATGATCGAACGCGACGAGTACTGCATCGACATCCTCCAGCAGACCGCCGCCTTGCGCGCCGCGGTCGACGCGGTGGCGCTCCTGGTCCTGGAGGATCACGTCGCGGGATGCCTCCGCACCGCCGTCGAGACCGGTGACGCGCAGGCCTACACGGACGAGGTGCTGGACGTGGTGCGCCGCTCCCTTGGCCGCCCCGTGCGGACGCCGCGGCCCGCCGGGGACTGAAGCGTCTTTCCACAGCGGCCGCGGCCATCGGGCCAGTTATCCACCACCCCTGAAGCCCCGGCCAGGCTGGTGGATAAGTCCGTTGACGCGGCGGAGGGCGGAGACCACACTGCGACCCCTGCACCACCGCCCCCGGTCGACCAGCGGCGGCACGGACCAAGTACGGTAACGCCGTCCGCGAGGCGATCCGCGAGATCGGGTCGACTGCCCGGACGGACGGCGGAAGACTGAACGGTCCATGGTGCGACGAACGTCCCGTGGTCGGGAGCGGCCCGGGCCAGATGTGCTGGAACGGATGCATGAGGAGCGCCGGTCTGGCTGGGCCCAGCCGCTCCCGACGCGTTCTCCGGTCCTCGCGCGCGACCCCCTTCCCGACGACGCAGCCAGCCTGCCGCCGTTGCCGGCCGCGGTCCGCACCCTGATCGAGGCGGGTTGCGCCGCGTGGGGCATCACCGTGGACGAACGCATGTTCGCGGCCCTGGACGCCCACGCGCGCCTGCTGCTGGCGTGGACCGTGTCGATCAACCTCACGGCCGTGCGCGATCCCGAGCGCCTGGCCGTGGCCCACATCCTCGACAGCCTCTCCCTCGTGCCCCTGGTGCGCCGCTCGCTCGGCCCCCGGCCGACCCTCGCCGACATCGGCAGTGGCGGCGGGTACCCCGGCCTGCCCCTGGCGATCGTGCTGCCGGCCTCGCGCGCGGTCCTCGTCGAGTCGGTCGGCAAGAAGGCCCGCTTCCTCGATATCGCGTCGGCGGCGGTCGCCCGGGCCCTGGGTCCCGACGGTCCGCCGCCGGAGCTGGAGGTGGAGCGGCGGCGCGCGGAGTCGCTGGCCGATGGTGGTGGCCGATCGGCCACCTTCGACCTGGTCACCGTGCGGGCCGTGGGGTCGTTGGCGCGCGTGGCCGCCCTGGGTCTGCCGCTGCTGCGCCCCGGGGGCCTGCTGGCGGCCTGGAAACGCGACGGGGGAGACGGCGCGCTCCAGGCCGAGGTGCAGGCCGCGCGCCCCGAGATCGCCCGGCTGGGTGGCACCGCACCGCGCCTCGAACGCGTCCCCGTACCCCCGGGCGTGACCGGCCTGGAGGGGCATCGCCTCGTGCTGGTCGAGGCAGCCCGCGGGAGCCGCCACGGGTGAAGGGAGCCGCCTGCTAGGCTGGCCCGGTGCGCGTCGCGGTGCTGTCGGACATCCATGCCAACCTGACGGCGCTCGAGGCGGTCCTGGCCGCCGTCGCCCCGTTCGACGCCGTGTGGCACCTCGGCGACACGGTCGGTTACGGGCCCCAACCCAACGAGGTGGTGGAGCGCCTGACCCGCGAGGGCGCGGTCGGCGTGCGGGGGAACCATGACTCGGCGGCCACCGGGCTGATCGATGCCGACTGGTTCAACGAGGACGCGCGCGTGGCCGTCGAGTGGACGGCCCGTGTCCTCACGCCGGCGTCGCGGGCGGCCCTGCTGGCCCTGCCGGAGCGACGCACGGAGGACGCCTTCACGCTGGTCCACGGCAGCCCGCGGGACCCCATCTGGGAATACATCGCGTCGACCGCCGTCGCCCGCGCCGGGCTCGTCGACCTGACCACCCCGTACGGGCTCTTCGGGCACACCCACGACCCGCGGGTCTTCCGCGCCCAGGGCGGGACGGTGGAGACGCTGGGCCCGTCGGACCAGGCCGAGCTGCAGCTCGACGACCGGCGGGTGCTGCTCAACCCGGGCAGCGTCGGCCAACCGCGCGACGGCGACCCGCGCGCCTCGGCCCTCGTGCTGGACCTGGCGACACGGCGGGCGACGTGGCACCGCGTGGCGTACGACATCCATGAGGTACAGGCGCGCATGCGCGAGGTCGGCCTGCCGAAACGGCTGGTCGACCGCCTCGAACGCGGTCTGTGAGCGGCCCCACCCGCCCGACCAGCCCGAACGGCCCCGAGGATCCCGCCAGGAAGCCGGCGGGTCTCGTCGGCGTCAAGCCCGGCGATCGGCGGGTCCGCGTGGAGCGGCCGCGGTCGGCGTTCTTCAGGTACGAAGGCCCTGGCGTCCTCCTCGCCCGCCCCAAGGCCAGCGAACCGGTCACGCCGCTGGGGAAGGCCCTTGCCCGTTTCCGCCGTTCGGTGCTGGGAAGGCCCCTCGCGACCGACGAGGAGATCGGCGAGCGACTGTCGAAGCGCAAGGCGCTCGCCATCTTCAGCTCGGATGCCATCTCCTCCAGCGCGTATGCCACGGAAGAGATCCTGCGGGTCCTCGTGCTGGCCGGTGCGGCCGCCCTGACCTTCAGCCTGGGCATCGCCATCGCCATCGCCATCATGCTGGCGGTCGTCTCCACCAGCTACCGCCAGATCGGCTACGCCTACCCCAATGGGGGCGGTGCCTACGCCGTCGGCCGGGCCAACCTGGGCCGCTACGCTGCCCTCATCGCGGCCGCCGCCCTGCTCGTCGACTACATCATGACGGTGGCCGTCAGCACCTCGTCGGGCGTCGAGCAGATCACCTCGGCCCTGCCGTCGCTGGCGCCCGTCAACGTGGAGATCGGCCTGCTGGCGGTCGGTCTCATCACCCTGGGCAACCTCCGCGGCATCCGCGAGTCGGGCAACATCTTCGCCATCCCCACCTACCTGTTCGTGGGCAGCGCGCTGCTGATGGTCGCCATCGGGGTCATGCGCATCGTGTTCCTTGGCGCCGGCGGGCCGCCCGGTCCGTTGCCGGTGGCGCCGATCCACGACACCGTGAGCAGCGTGAGCATCCTGCTCCTGCTGCGGGCGTTCGCCGCCGGCTCGGTGGCCCTGACCGGGACGGAGGCCATCGCCAACGGCGTGACCGCCTTCAAACCCAAGCCGTCCGAGGCCCACAACGCCGCCCAGACGCTGACGGCCATGGCCATCCTGCTGGCCGTCCTGTTCGTGGGCATCACCTTCGTGTCACAGCACCTCGGGGTCGTGCCGATCGACGATCCCACGACCGGCAAGGTGCAGCAGACCGTGGTGGCCCAGGTGGCCAGCCTCGTGTACGGCGCGAACTCGCCCGGCTTCTACCTCTTCCAGGTCTTCACCGCGCTGATCCTGTTCCTGGCCGCCAACACGAGCTTCAACGCCTTCCCCCGGCTGGCGGCCATCCTGGCCCAGGACGGCTACATGCCGCGCCACTTCGCCTTCCGCGGCGACCGGCTGGCGTTCACGCTGGGCATCCTGCTGCTCGGCGGGATCAGCGCCGGCGTCCTGCTGCTCTTCCGGGGCGAGACGACGGCCCTCATCCCGCTCTACTCGGTGGGCGTCTTCGTGAGCTTCACCATCAGCCAGGGCGGCATGGTCCGCCACTGGCGCCAGACCCGCGAGCCCGGTTATCGCCGGCGGATGGCGATCAACGCCATCGGCTGTGCCCTGACGGGCGTCGTGTCGGTCGTGGTGCTCGTGGCCAAGTCCCCCGAGTCGCTGCTCGTGGCGGTCATCATCCCCACCCTCGTCGGGCTGATGTTGTTCATCCACCACGAGTACCGCGGCCAGGCGCAGGAGCTGGAGGTGCGGCCGGATGTCGTGATCGGCCCGCCGCACCGCCAGCAGCGCGTCGTGATCCCGGTGCCTGGTCTCACGCGCGCCGTCGTGACGGCCGTCAACTTCGGACGCTCGATCTCCGACAACGTCGTGTGCGTCCACATCACCGACGACCTGGAGGCGGGGGAACGCCTGCGGGAGCGGTTCGAACGCCAGCTGCCGGGCGTGCCGGTGGTCATCGTGGAGTCACCGTTCCGCTCCCTGGTGAACCCGTTCGTGGCGTACCTGGACGTCACCTATACCGACCCCTCGATCATCACGGTCGTCGTCCTGCCCGAATACGTCGGGCGCCACTGGTGGGACCGCGTCCTCTACAACCAGGTCACGAATCGCCTGCGCCAGGCCCTGGTCGGCAGGCCGCACACGGTCATCGCCACGATCCCCTACCGCCGCGGGTCATAGTCGTGGCCGCGCGCGGTGCTACCCTTCGCGCCGTGCCCGACTCCGTACCGGCGGTCCCCTTGAAGCGTGTCGTGCTGGGCCTCAGTGGCGGCAGTGCCGATCCGCTGGTCGTGCGCCTGGGCTGCCAGCTGGTCCGCGGCCAGCGGGCCGAGCTGATCGGCGTGCACGTCGTCGAGGTCGACTGGAGCCACGACCTGTCGGAGGACATCTCGAGCGGCAACGAGCAGGCAGCGTCCGTCCTGGACCACGCTGAGGCGGCAGCCGAGACCCTGGGGGGGCGCCTCCTCACGAGCCTCCTCCAGGCACGCCATCCGGGCGCCGCGCTGGTCGACGAGGCCGTCGCCCTCGGCGCCGACATCATGGTGCTTGGCCTCCCCTACCGCACCCGCTTCGGCGGCGACTTCGCGATCGGCCGGACCGTGCCGTACGTCTTCCAGAACGCGCCGTGCCGTGTCCTCGTGGCACGCGAACAGATGCCCGTCGAGAGCCGTTCCCTGGCGCCCCTCCCCGAACGCGTCGGCGCGGGAGCCTGAACGATGCCCCCCACGCGCACGATCGTCGTCGGCTGCGGACGGGTCGGGGCCGGCATCGCCGAGCACCTCGCCCACGCGGGTCACGAGGTGGTCGTGATCGACATCACGACCGACGCATTCTCCCGCCTCGAACCGGATTTCCCGGGCACCGCGGTGCGCGGGGACGGCACCGACGAGGCGGTCCTGCGCCGCGCTGGCACCGAGGGCGCGGACTACTTCTTCGCCCTGACCGAGGGCGACAACCGCAACATCCTGTCGGCCCAGCTGGCCGAGGAGATCTTCGCCGTGCCCCACGTCGTGGCCAAGGTCAACGACCCGGTGCGCGCCGAGGCGTACACCATGCTGGGCGTGTCCACGCTCTGCCGCACGACGACCCTGGTGGACGACTTGGGCCGCTTCGCCGGTCTGCCCCCCATGCCCGGCGCCGAAGGGGTGCGGACCGCGTCGGGCCATCACGCCCACGGCCCGGCCGACCTTGGTGTCGGGCCGACGGATCCCGCCGGCACCACCGTGGGTGCCGCATCCTCGATCAGGGAGCGCTGAGCGTGTACGTCATCGTCGTCGGCGGCGGCAAGGTCGGCTACTTCCTGACCAAGGAACTCCTGGCCGCGGGTCACGAACTCGTCCTGCTGGAGAAGAACGCCGCCCGCGCCCACCAGATCGCCGACGAGTTCGGCAGCATCGTGATGGCCAAGGACGGGTGCGAGGGCAAGCACCTCGCCGAGGCCGGGGCGAGCCGCGCCGCCATCGTGGCCGCCGTGACCGGCGACGACGAGGACAACTTGGTGGTGTGCCAGATGGCCAAGCACCATTTCGCGGTGCCGCGGACCATCGCCCGCGTCAACAACCCGCGCAACGAGCCCCTCTTCCGACACCTGGGCGTCGACGAGATCATCAGCCCGACGCGGATGGTCCTCGGCGCCATCGAGCAGGACATCCCCGTCCACGAGCTGCTCCACCTGGCGCAGCTGGAGGGCGGCGAGCTGGAGGTGCTGGAGGCGCAGATCGGGCCGGGATCACCGGCCGTCGGCCGGCACCCCGCCGACATCAATCTGCCCGAAGGCTGCACCCTCTTCATCCTCATCCGCGACGAGGTGGCCCAGGCGATCCGCCCCGACAGCCTCTTCGAAGTCGGCGACAAGGTCATCGCCATCACCCGCACGGAATGCAGCGTCCAGCTCCACCAGCAGCTCATCGGCGACGAGCCGACCCCCGAACTGGTGGGCCAGACCTAGTCCGTCGCAGCGTCTTCGCCGCCACAGGAACCATGGTGGACCCCAGGTCAGGCCCGCGATTCGCGACGATTGGTGAAGCGGCGATGTCATGGCTTGATGAGCGCCTGGACGTACGGCCCAGCGTCGGCCGGCTTCTGAAGGAGGTCGTGCACACCGCGGATGGTCGCTTCGAAGCTTTGCTGCCGGACGGTGGCGCCCCGGACCAGCCACTGGACTGGGCATTCGCGACACCCCAGGCCTGGGGCCTGGCAGGGGCCGATGACATCATCGTCGAGCGTCTAGTCGACGCCCTTCGTAAGTTCCCTCAAGGCTCGTGCGTGTTCCCCGATACCCTTGGAACCGCCGGCGATCCCTGGATCGCCAGGCTGCCGAGCGACTACGGACTGCTCGAGCACCACCACGGTGAGCTCTACCACTACGTCCCATCGGCCGACGTTCCTGTCGAGGCCGTGATGCGGCTCGTGCTTTGGGCGAATATCGCGTGGGGCGCGTACGGGTTCATCACATCGGGTCCTGCTCTGCCGGCGACTTCGATGCCGGCCCGCGCCATCACCGACGAGACACTGGTCAGGCTTGCACGCGGCGTCCGGATTATCGTGGCAAGAGCCTTTGATAACGACAGTTGGGTCGTATGGGTCAGGGCGGATCGACCCTGACCCGGCGCGGTTCGAGTGTTCGTCGAGATCGGTGCGGGTGGCCGCTTGCCGGGCCTGATCGGCCGTCCACGACCCGGCATGATTGACACGGGAGGTCAGCCGGTTCTGACCTGGCAGGTTCGTATCTGACACGATTCCGGCGCTCCAGGCCCGGATCTGTCGGTCGCCGACCTCGCAGGGCAAGAACGGGCGGGATTCGGCCCATCCGGGGGCCGGCCAGCCGTGTCCCGGTCGGTTACTGCCCTCCCAGGTCAGCGTCGGGCGGAGGGCCACAGAACTCCAGTCCGGCAACACTCTTGACAATGCCATTGATAGGGTTCTAGCATTCCGGGTGTCCGGTGCTGAAGGCCGGCGGGACCGCGGCCATCCGTGGCCACGGTCCACTACGAACCCACCGTGGAGGTGCAGGACATGAGCGTCATCCGGCGCACGTCGCCGTCCGGCGACATGGTCTTGCTGCGCCAGACCCATCCGGACCGCGAACTCGTCGCGGCGCACTGACATCCGCGGAGCATCAGGCGTGCGCGACCGGCTGGAGCGAGACCCGCATCGGCCCGTCTACGTGATCAGCGTGGCGGCCAGCATCGTGCGGGCCCACCCCCGCACCCTGCGCATCTACGAGGATGAGGGGCTGCTCTGCCCGGCACGCACGCCGACCAACATCCGCCTCTATTCGGAAGAAGACATCCGGCGGCTCCTCTGGATCCGCCACCTGACCCAGAATCTGGGCGTCAACCTGGCCGGTATCCGCATCCTCTTCGAGCTCGAAGAGCGTATGGGTACCCGGATCCTGGAGGCGCTCTTCGAGGCGACCGACGACGATCCCGACCCTGCCAAGGTCGAGGCCCCGGCGGCCGCGAGTCAACCGCCCATCAGCACCAGGCCAACGCGGTGACCCGCGCCCGCCACAAGGAGACACGCATGGCTGAGACCAAGCAGGCCCCTGAGACCAAGCCCGACGCGGCGCCGGACGCCGCACCCGACACGCCGGCCATCGAGGCGGCCGAGCGGGCGCCGGGCGATCTGCCGCTCGTGGCCCTGCGCGAGACGGTCATCTTCCCCGAGATGATCGTGCCGCTGCAGGTGGGCCGCGACAAGTCGGTCCAGGCCCTCAACGCCGCCGTGGCCGAGGGTTCGCCGATCGTGCTGGTGACCCAGCGCACGCCGGAGAAGGAAGACATCGCCGACCCGTCCGAGCTCTACGAGATCGGCACCCTGGCCAAGATCGCCCAGGTGGTGCAGCTCCAGGACGGCACCGTCCGCGCCATCGTGCAGGGCCAGCAACGCCTGCGCGTCAAGCGCTTCACGCAGGTCGAGCCGTTCATCCGCTCGGAGGTCGCGCTGCTCGAGGACGACAAGCCGTCGAGCCTGGAGGTCCAGGCTCTCATGCGCACCGTCCAGGGCCAGATCGAGACCTACGTCCAGTCGGGGGCGCCCGTGCCGCCCGAGGCCGCCGTCGCGGCCCGCAACATCACCGAGCCGGGGCTGCTCGCCGACATGGTCGCCTACAGCCCCGACCTGACGACGGAGCAGCGCCAGGAGCTGCTGGAGACGATCGACATCGTCGAACGGCTCAAGCTGGTCAGCACCTTCCTCGCCCGCCAGATCGAGATCCTGGAGCTGAAGGGCAAGATCCAGTCGGAAGTCAAGTCCGAGATGGACAAGACGCAGCGGGAGTACATCCTCCGCGAGCAGCTCAAGGCCATCCAGCGCGAGCTTGGCGAGGACGACCCGCAGCAGGCCGAGATCAGCGAGCTGCGCGACAAGGTCGAGCAGGCCGGCATGCCGGAAGAGGTCAAGGCACGGGCGATCAAGGAGGTCGACCGCATGAGCCGGATCCCGTCCGCCTCCCCGGAGGTCGGCGTCATCCGGACCTACGTGGACTGGCTCGTCGGGCTGCCGTGGAACGTCGCCACGACGGACCAGCTGGACATCCGCCAGGCGGCCAAGATCCTCGATGAGGACCACTACGGCCTGGAGAAGATCAAGGAGCGCATCCTCGAGTACCTCGCGGTGCGCACCCTGGCGGACACCATCCGCAGTCCCATCCTGGCCTTCGTCGGACCGCCAGGCGTAGGCAAGACCTCGCTCGGCAGGAGCATCGCTCGCGCCATGGGCCGCAAGTTCGTGCGCATGAGCCTGGGCGGCATCCATGACGAGGCCGAGATCCGCGGCCACCGCCGCACCTACATCGGGGCCCTGCCCGGTCGCATCATCCAGAACATCAAGACGGCCGGCACGAACAACCCCGTCTTCATGCTCGACGAGGTCGACAAGATCGGCATGGACTTCCGCGGCGACCCCAGCTCGGCGCTGCTGGAGGTGCTGGACCCGGAGCAGAACAACACCTTCCAGGACAACTACCTGGAGGTGCCGTTCGACCTCTCCAAGGTGCTCTTCATCGCCACCGGCAACCTGCTCGACCCCATCCCCAACGCCCTGCGCGACCGCATGGAGATCGTCCAGCTGCCCGGCTACACCGAGCAGGAGAAGATCGAGATCGGCAAGCGCTTCCTGGTGCCGAAGCAGATGACCAACCACGGCCTGAAGCCGAAGCACATCCAGATCACCGACGAGGCCATGGTCGAGCTCGTCCGCTCGTACACCCATGAGGCCGGCGTCCGCAGCCTCGAGCGCGAGCTCGCCAACGTCATGCGCAAGATCGCCCGGCAGGTCGCCGAGGGTCGCACGCGCAAGGTGGTGGTGGACAAGAAGAAGCTGGCCGACCTGCTCGGCCCGAACCGCTTCGAGTACGGCGAGCTGGAGGCCGAGGACCAGGTGGGGGCCGCCACCGGTCTGGTCGTGACCGAGGTCGGCGGCGACGTCGTCTCGGTCGAGGTCACCCGCATGGAAGGCAAGGAGGACTTCATCCTCACCGGCCAGCTTGGCGAGGTGATGCGCGAGTCGGCCCGGGCGGGCCTGTCCTGGACGCGGGCCAACGCGGCCCAGCTGGGCATCGCGCGCGAAGTCTTCGAGAAGAACACCCTGCACATCCACGTGCCCGCCGGCGCCACCCCCAAGGACGGTCCGTCGGCCGGCATCACGATGGCCACCGCCATCGTCAGCGCCCTCACCGGCATCCCCGTCCGCAAGGACGTGGCCATGACCGGCGAGATCACGCTGCGGGGCAGGGTGCTGCCGATCGGCGGCCTGAAGAGCAAGATCCTGGCGGCCCACCTCTCGGGCGCCCGCATGGTCATCCTCCCGCGCAAGAACGAGAAGGACCTGCGGGACATCCCGGAGGAGATCCGCAAGCAGATCAAGCTCGTCCTCGTCGACTCCATGGACCAGGTCCTGGAAGCGGCCCTCCGGCGCAAGCCGACGCCGCTTCCCCAGGGCCGGCCCCAGCCGGCCGACGAGCCCACCACGACCCGCATCCCGGCGGCGGCCGCCGTCCGTCCGACGTTCCCGCCCGCCGATCAGCCGCCCGCGGTCGCCTGAGGCCGCGGACCCTCACCGCCGATGGAATACCGCGACTACTACGCCACCCTTGGTGTCGCGCGCGACGCCAGCCCGGCCGACATCAAGAAGGCCTTCCGAAAGCTCGCGCGCGCCAACCATCCGGACCTCAACAAGGGTGACGCGGCCGCGGAGGCACGCTTCAAGGAGATCAACGAGGCCCACGAGGTGCTCAGCGATCCCCAGAAGCGCAAGGCGTATGACCAGCTGGGGGCCAACTGGGAGCAGGTCCAGCGTGCCGGCCGCGGCGGTGCCGACCCGTTCGCCGGCTTCGCCGGCTTCGGCGGGGCCGGTGGTCCGGGGGTTCGTTTCGAGTACCGCGGCAACGCCGAGGACGTGGCCGGTTTCAGCGACTTCTTCCAGACGTTCTTCGGGGCGGCCGGCGCCGGCGACGGGATGGCCGGCGCCCGGCGCTCCGGGCGGACCACGCGTACCCAGACCGCCGGCGGCCTCGACTTCGCCGACATCCTGGCCGGCCTCGGCCTGGACCAGGCGGAGGCCCCCGGCGCGGCGCGTCAGCAACGGGTCGCCCCGCTCGAACGACAGCACCTGGAGGCGCGCGTCGATGTCTCCCTGGAGGAGGCGTACCACGGCGCGACCCGCCTGGTGCAGGTCGGCGACCGACGCCTGGAGGTGACGATCCCCCGAGGCGTCGCATCCGGCCAGCGGATCCGCCTCTCCGGCAAGGCCGGCCGCGGCCCGGACGCCGGCCACGTCTACCTGGAGGTCCACGTGGCGGATCACCCCGAGTTCGTGCGGCGCGGCGCCGACCTGCAGCGCGAGGTGCCGGTGACGCTCGCCGAGGCGCTCCTTGGCGCCGAGGTGCCGGTGCGCACCCTCAAGGGCCGCGTGATGCTGCGCATCCCGGCCGAGACGCAGGCCGGGCGGACGTTCCGCCTGACCGGCCAGGGCATGCCCCGCTTCAAGGCCGAGGGCTTCGGCGACCTGCTGGTCAGGATCCGCGTCGTCCTCCCGACCGGCCTCTCCGCCGACGACCGCCGCCGCTTCCAGGACTTCGCCGACCACATCCACCAGGCCGATCCCCGCCGGGCGGACCGGACCGAACGACCGACCCACGTCCGCGCCACTGCGGACGCCACCGGAGCACTCGCCGCATGAACCTCGACCGCTATACCCAGAAAGCCCAGGAAGCCATCCTGGCCGCCCAGCGCCTCGCCACCGAGGCGCACAGCCCCGTGCTCGACGCCGAGCACCTCCTCGCCGCCCTGCTCGACGACGACCAGGGCGTGCCCGCCACGACCCTGCGGCGGGTGGGCGTCGACGTGCCGCGGCTGCGCATGGACCTGGCCGCGGCCCTCAGCCGCCGCGCGCGCGTCGAGGGCAGCTCGATGAGCCTGGATCGGCGGGCCCAACAGCTCCTGCAGCGGGCGGAGGACGAGGCACGCCGCCTCAAGGACGAGTACGTCTCCACGGAGCACCTGCTGATCGCGGCCAGCGAGTCGGGCGGCGATGCCCAGCGCCTGCTGGACGTGGCCGGCGCCGGCAAGGAGGCGCTCCTCGGTGCGCTGGCGAGCGTGCGCGGCGGGCAGCGCGTGACCAGCCAGAACCCCGAATCGACCTACCAGGCCCTGGAGCGGTATGGCCGCGACCTGACGGCCGACGCACGGGCCGGCAAGCTCGACCCGGTCATCGGCCGCGACGAGGAGATCCGGCGGGTCATCCAGGTCCTCAGCCGGCGGACGAAGAACAACCCCGTCCTGATCGGCGAGCCCGGTGTCGGCAAGACCGCCATCGCGGAGGGCCTGGCCCAGCGCATCGTGCGCGGCGACGTGCCCGAGTCGCTCAAGGAGAAGCGCGTCGTGTCGCTGGACCTTGGCGCCCTCATCGCCGGCGCCAAGTACCGCGGCGAGTTCGAGGAGCGCCTCAAGGCCGTGCTCAAGGAGATCAAGGACTCCAACGGCCAGGTCATCCTCTTCATCGACGAACTCCACACCGTCGTCGGCGCGGGGGCCGCCGAAGGGGCCATGGACGCCAGCAACCTGCTGAAGCCCATGCTGGCGCGCGGCGAGCTGCACACCATCGGCGCCACGACCCTCGACGAGTACCGCAAGCACATCGAGAAGGACGCGGCCCTGGAGCGGCGCTTCCAGCCGGTCTTCGTGGACCAGCCGTCGGTGGAGGAGACGATCTCCATCCTGCGCGGCCTGCGCGAGCGGTACGAGGTCCATCACGGCGTCCGCATCACTGATTCCGCGCTCGTCGCCGCGGCCACGCTGAGCAACCGCTACATCAGCGACCGCTTCCTGCCCGACAAGGCCATCGATCTCGTCGACGAGGCCGCCAGCCGCATGCGCATCGAGATCGACTCGATGCCCACCGAGCTCGATGAGCTCGAGCGGCGGCGCATCCAGCTGGAGATCGAGCGGGAGGCCCTGCGCAAGGAGAAGGACGACGCCTCCAAGGCGCGCCTCGCGGCCCTGGAGAAGGAGCTGGCCGAGATCAGCGAGGAGGGCGGCGGCCTGAAGCAGCAGTGGGAGACGGAGAAGGCCGCCATCGCCGCGCTGCGCCAGACCAAATCCGAGCTGGAGGCGCTCCAGCACGAGATCGAGGCGGCCGAGCGCGCCGCCGACTACGGTCGGGCCGCCGAGCTGAAGTACGGGCGGCAGGTCGAGTTGCAGAACCGGCTCAAGGAGCAGGAGGCGGCCGTCGCCGCCGCCGGCGGGGCCAGCCGCATGCTCAAGGAGGAGGTCGACGCGGACGACATCGCCCGCATCGTCGCCACCTGGACCGGCATCCCCGTGGCGCGCCTGCTGGAGGGCGAGGCCGGCAAGCTCATCCACATGGAGGACCGGCTGCACGAGCGGGTCATCGGCCAGGACGACGCCATCGCCGCCGTCTCGGACGCCGTCCGCCGCGCCCGTGCCGGCCTGAAGGACCCCAAGCGACCCATCGGCTCGTTCATCTTCCTGGGCCCCACGGGCGTGGGCAAGACCGAGCTGGCGCGGGCCCTGGCCGGCTTCCTCTTCGACGACGACACGGCCATGACCCGCCTCGACATGAGCGAGTACATGGAGAAGTACTCGGTCAGTCGGCTCATCGGCGCGCCGCCCGGCTATGTCGGCTACGACGAGGGCGGCCAGCTCACGGAGGCCGTCCGGCGGCGGCCGTACCAGGTGGTGCTGCTCGACGAGATCGAGAAGGCGCACCCCGACGTGTTCAACGTCCTGCTGCAGGTCCTCGACGACGGCCGCCTCACCGACGGCCAGGGGCGTACCGTGAACTTCAAGGACACCGTGATCATCATGACCAGCAACATCGGCAGCCAGTTCATCGCCGCCTACGGTGGGCGCACGGACGAGGCGGCGTACGAGGACATGAAGCGCCAGGTGACGGAAGCGCTGCGCCTCCAGTTCCGGCCCGAGTTCCTCAACCGCGTGGACGAGGTGATCGTCTTCCACGCCCTCACGGAAGTCGACCTGGCGGCCATCGTGGACCTGCTGCTGGCCGACCTCCAGCGGCGTCTGGCCGACCACGAGCTGACGCTCGAGCTGACGCCTGCGGCGCGCCGCCTCATCGCCACCGAGGGCCACGACCCGGCCTTCGGCGCGCGGCCGCTGAAGCGGTCGGTGCAGCGCCTGGTGGAGAACCCGCTGGCTCGTGCCCTCCTCGAAGGTCGCTTCCCGCCGGGCTCGCATATCGTCGGCGATGCGGACGCGTTGTCCGGGACGCTCCTGTTCAGGTCCGGCGACGAGACGGTGGTGGCCACGGCCGGCGAGCGGCGCGACGCTCGCGCCCGTCCGGCGACGCCGGCCCCGCCGGCCGATCCGGTCGAGGCGGCCATCGACCGAGCCTCCCGCCCGCGCAAGAAGCCCGACGACGGGGGCGAGCTCCTCAACTAGTCCATCCCGGCCCCGGAACCGACCGGGACCGAGCCCACGCGCAGCGGTGCCGCAGCGGTGCCGCCGCGGCGGCTCGTTGCGGCCCGCCGGCGGCGGTTTCCGCCCGATCGGCGCCGGCGTGGGCCCTGTTCTCAGATGCACACCACGGGAACGTTGGAGCGGAGCGGTGGCGTGCCCGGGCCCTTCAGGGAGCTTGACCACGCTCGGGGCGACCGGCCGGAGGGCCGAGCCGGACCCAGGCTGCCCGCGAAGACGCGCGAACGTTCCTGTGGTGAGCGTCTGATCGTCCCGGGGAGCCGCCGGACAGGGCTGGGCGCACCCGACACGCCCTAGCATTCGCGCGTGAGCGATCCGCCCATCGGCGTCCGAAGCCCGCTGCCCTCGGCGACGCCGACGCTCGACGAGCGCTGGGCGGAGAGCCGCCGTCCGCTGGTCGAGCGGGTCCGCGACCGGATCCTGGCCGACGGGCCCCTCTCGTTCGCAGCCTTCATGACGGCAGCCCTGTACGACCCCGCCGATGGCTACTACGTGACCCGTTCCGATCGGACGAGCCGGACGGGGGACTTCCTGACCGCGCCCGAGATGGATCCGCTGTTCGGGGCGGCCCTGGCGGCCCATCTCGAGGCCGGCTGGGAGCGCATGGGCCGACCGGACCCGTTCGACCTGCATGAGTACGGCGCGGGCAGCGGCGCCCTCGCCTCGGGCGTCCTGCACGAGCTTCGGGCGCGCCGTTCCCCGCTGCTCGACGTGCTCCGCTACCGGCCAGTGGAGGTGGACCCCGCGCGCGAGGCCGCCATCCGCCGACGACTGGAGGAAGAGGGGTTCGGGCCCGGACGAGTTCAGCACGACGGCGACGCCCCGATCAACGGCGCGGTGGTGGCCAACGAGCTGCTCGATGCCCTGCCCGTGCATCGCCTGACCGTCGTCGACGGCGAGGTGCGCGAGCTGTACACCACGTGGCGCGATGGCTGGTTCGCCGACGAGCCCGGCGTGCCGTCCGTCCCGGCCCTGGAGGAGACCCTGGCGGCCTCCGGCATCGAGCTGCGCGATGGCGACCGGGCGGAGGTCGGGCTCGCCGGGCAGGCGTGGATCCGGCGGGTCGCGGCGGACCTCGCGCGTGGCTGGCTGCTGCTGATCGACTATGGCGGACCCGGCGCGGCGCTCTGGGGCGCCGCGCATCCGGAGGGCCTGCTGCGCACGTATCGGGTGCATCACGCGGGCGCCGACCCGTATCGGGCGGTCGGCCTCCAGGACCTGACGGCGCACGTGGACACGACGGCGATCGCGGGCGCCGCCCGGGCGGCGGGCCTGGCGCCGATGGGCCAGACGACCCTGGCCGAGTTCCTGGCCGGCCTTGAGGCGGGCGAGGTCCTCGTGCGCCTCGGCAGCGATCCGGCCACGACCGCGGAGCGGTACCGCACCGCGCGCGGCGCGCTGCTGCGACTGCTCGACCCGGGGGCCATGGGTCGCTTCGCCGTGCTCGGCTTCGGACGTGACATGGCGGCCGAGCCACCGCTGCGCGGCTTCGACTTCCGGCTCCCGCGCGGCTGACGGCCCGATGCGCTTCACCGACGCGGCCCGGCAGCTTTCCCACCTGCCCGACCCGCTCCCGCCACCCCCAGCTGGTCTCCAGCCGGGCATCGCCGCCGATGCCGGCGGTGATCCGTCCCGGATCCGGCCCAGCTGGCCCGCCCCGACGCGGGAGAGCGCGGTCCTGGTCCTGGTCTACCCGGACGCGACCGGGGAGGCGCGCCTCGTGCTCACCGAGCGCCCCGCCACGGTGAGCCACCATGCCGGCGAGGTCAGCTTCCCCGGCGGCGCCCGCGAGGCGACGGACGACTCGCCCGAGTCGACCGCCCTGCGCGAGGCCACCGAAGAGGTGGGCCTCGACGTCTCGGCCGCCGGCGTGCGTGTCGTGGGGCGCCTGGAGGAGGTCGCCATCGGCCCGAGCGGCTTCCGGCTCACGCCGGTCCTGGCGCTGGCGGATCGTGAGCCGCGCTTCGTGCCCGACGCGCACGAGGTCGCCGCGATCCTGACCCCGCCGCTGGCCTCGTTCCTGCCCGGAGCGCCGATCAGCCGGGGCGAGGTGGAGCGGGACGGGTGGCGCCTGACCTTCGGGGCCTACGAGGTGGAGGGCCGGCTCGTCTGGGGGGCCACGGCCCGCGTGCTCGGCCAGCTCGGCGCGACCCTCGCCCCCGTCGAGGACTGAGGCTCAGACCCGTGCCGGTCCGCCGCGGGGCGCCGTGAGCATCACGTTCAGCAGCTGGGCCACGATCGCGTCGGGGTCGGGCCCGTCGATGTTGGTCAGCACGGCGATCGAGGCCCCCAGCACCGGGAAGTACCGCAGCGCCGCCCGGTAGCCGGAGCAGGCCCCGCCGTGGCCGTAGCTCGTGAAGCCGTCGATGGTCAGGCGCTGAGCGCCAAGCCCGTAGACGAAGCGCGGCTTCCAGGGAGCGGAGATCGAGGTGTCCTCCATGGCCAGCAGCGACGCCGGGGTGAGGACCGTGCCGCCGTACAGGTCGGCGCCCCAGTGCGCCAGGTCGGCGGACGTGCTCACCAGCGAACCAGCGGCATCGAGCGACGTGGCCAGCGAGGTGAACGGCAGGTAGCCCGTCCCGTCGGCCAGGTCCTTGTAGGCGACCTTGCCGCCGGAGGCCCGCTCGTACGGGTCGGCCACCGGCCCCAGGGCCGGGGCCGGGGCCACCGCGGTGCCGCTCTGCAGGGCGGTCGCGTGGAGCCCCAGCGGCTGCAGGAACCGGTCGGCGAGCTCGGTCCCCACGTCCCGGCCCGTGGCGGCCTGGATGACCTCGCCAAGGAGCAGGTAGTTGGTGTTCGAGTAGGACCAGCCCTTGCCGGGCGGGAACAACGGCTTGCCCACGTAGGGCAGCAGGGCCGCCGGCTGCCACGGCGTGCGGGGCGCCGCGCCGAGGTGGATGAGCAGGTGCTCGTTGTCGAAGTAGTCGGCCACGCCGCTCGTGTGGGCCAGCAGCTCCCGCACGGTGATGCCCGCCGCCCCCGGGTAGGCCGGCAGCCACCGGCTGAGCGGATCGTCAAGGTCGAGCGTGCCCGCCTCGGCGAGGCGGAGGACCTCCGCGCCAACGAACGTCTTGGTGATGCTGCCCACGTCGAAGACGTCGGCCGTGGTCATCCTTCGCTTCGTCGCCACGTCGGCAAGGCCGGCCGCGCCGCTCCATGCGGTGCCGTCGGACAGCAGGATCGTGGCCTGCACGCCCGGGATGTGGAGCCCCTTGACCGCCGCCGCGAGCTGCGCCTGGAACTGGGCGCCAAGGCCGGCCAGCCGCGGCAGCGGGCCGTCGGTCGAGAGCCCCGTGGGCGTCGTGGTCGGGGCGGGGGACGCCGAAGGGGCGGGCGTGGTGACGGGCGCCGGCGAGCCGGACGACCCGGGCGCGGTGGATGACCCAGGCGAGGTGGACGGCGCGGGTGAGGTGGCCGGTGACGAGCCGGCGGGCACGCTGGCCGTCACGACCGGCTCGACCGACGGGGTGATGACCGGGCCGCTGGCGCAGGCGGCGGACGACAGCGCCAGCAGAAGCGCCACGGCCGTGACACGCGCACGGGCGCGCCGATCCCCGCCCGCGAGCCGCCCGGGCGCTCGCATCGCGCCTACCAGGGTTCGCCGGATGAGCGGTCGTGGTCGGCGGGGGAGGCAGCCGGCCGGCTCAGCGTGCCCTCGGCGGGCGTGGCCTCGCCGGCGTCCGCCGAGGCGGTCGCCTCCAGCAGGCCGCGCGCCCATCCGTCGTCTGGCCCGGCGAACTCGACGACGATGGCCCGCATCTCGGAGCCATCGGTGTAGGCGCCGTGCCGCACGTCGGCCGGCCAGAGCACGGCTTCACCGTGCATCACGCGAGCCAGCTCGTCGCCGACCTGCACGAAGCCCCCGCCGCTGACGACGACGAACAGGCAGGTGTTGGGGTTGTCGTGCGGCGTGATCAGGGCGTGCGTGCTGAAGGCCAGTTCGGCGACGCTGCCGCGAGCGTCCTGGTGGAGCACCTGGGCGGAGACCCCGGTCGTGCCTGGGGGCCCTTCCGGGCGCCGATGACCGGGCCCGAAACGACGGACGTCCATGGCCGGCGCCGCGCGCCCCGGCTTACCGCCGCCGACGGCGGCGGCGTGTCCGGATCGTCGCCTCGGGGTGCTTGTAGCGGGCCTGGCTGAAGAAGCGGGCCCGGCGCAGCTGCTGGTTGTAGCCGGCGATCTCCGGCGGCCAGTGGCGGAAGCGGACCCACACGTAGCAGGTCACGCCGATCACGATCGTCGCCAGCACGAAGAGGAAGTACCACTGGAAGAGGCACATGATCAGCAGCAGGCCGAACGTGCAGAAGCCCGTCCACAGGAGCCACTCCTGCATCGTGACCAGCGGCTCGAAACGGTGGAGCGCGCGTGACCGCACGTTGTAGAGCGCGACCTGGACGATGAGCAGGGCGGCCGAGGCCACCACGACGGGCCAGAAAAGGTCGGGGAACTGGTGCTGGTTGAACGGCAGGAGCAGGTAGTCCCAGGGAGCCAGGGTCACGCCGTTTCGATCCCCTTCCAGTCGGCCACGCGCCGGGTCCACTCCGCCGCTCCGGACGGGGAGGATAGCAGAGGGCCATTGCTATACTCGGAGCCCCCGACCCCTCGGGTCCCAGCCCGCAGGCGAGTGCCCCGGGAAGCCAGCAGACGGAGGAGCCGAGTGCGAGCCCTGCTCTCGGTCGCCGATCGGGAGGGCCTGGCCCCCCTGGCCGCGGAGTTGCTGCGCCTGGGCGTCGAGGTCTACGCCACCGACGGCACACGCGAGGCGCTCGCCGCCGAGGGGGTGGAGGTCGCCTCGGTCGCCGTCCTGACGGACGTCCCCGCGCTGGCCGGCGGCCAGGTCAAGACGTTCCATCCCGCCATCTACGCCGGCATCCTGGCCCGCCGCGACCGGCCGGAGCAGCTGGCCGAGCTGGCCGAGCATGGCATCGGGCTGATCGACCTGGTGGTCGTCAACATCGCCCCGTTCGCGCCCCAGGTCGGCCAGGAGCTGGTGCCGCTCGACGAGGCCGTGGAGCGCATCGAGGTCGGCGGGGCCGCCCTCCTGAGCGCGGCCGCCCGCAACTTCGCGGGGGCCACCCCGGTCAGCAGTCCCCAGCACTACGACGCCCTGCTGGCCGACCTGCGCGAGCGTGGCCAGGTCTCGCCCGAGCTGCGCCAGCAGCTGGCCGCCGACGCGTTCGCCACGGTGGCTGCCTACAACGCCGAGGTGGCGGCCTATCTGAACCACATCAGCGGCATCCGCTTCCCGTCGCGGCTGACGCTCGTGCTGGAGAAGCTGACCGATCTGCCGTACGGCGAGAACCCCCACCAGCGCGGCGCCATCTACCGCGAGACGAGCCACCGGGCCGGCGTCATCGTGGACGCCGTCCACCTCCAGGGTGGACCGCCGACCTTCAACGACCTGCTCGACCAGGATGCGGCCCACCGCATCGTCTCCGACTTCACCGGCCCCACGGCGGTCATCGTCAAGCGGGCCAACCCGGTCGGCCTGGCCAGCAGCGACACCCTGGGTGCCGCCTACCAGCGGGCCTTCGACTGCGATCCCGTCAACGCCTTCGGCGCGACCCTTGGGGTGAACCGGACCGTCGACGTAGGGACGGCCCAGGCCATCGTGGATACCCCGTTCGAGGCGATCGTGGCGCCCGGCTTCAGCGAGGCCGCCCTGGCCGTGCTGGCCGGCAAGTCGGACATGCAGCTGCTGCAGGTGCCGGGGACCCCGGCCAGCGGGCGCCCCGACTACGGCATGGCCAACCTGGACTTCGTGCGCGTCGGGGGCGGGCTGCTGGTGGAGACGCTCGACCGCGACGAGGACGATCGCTCGCTCTTCCAGGTCGTGACCCATCGGCGGCCGACGCTGGAGGAACTGACCGATCTCATGTTCGCCTGGCGATGCGTGCGCCACGTGCGCAGCAACGCGGTCGTGGTGGCCCGCAACGCGGCGCTCGTAGGGGTGGGCGCGGGCCAGAGCAGCCGGCTGGTGGCCGTCGAGGTGGCCCTGCACCGCGCGGGCGAACGGGCGAAGCTGAGCTGCCTGGCCTCGGACGGGTACTTCCCCTTTGCCGATGCGATCCAGCTGGCGGCCGAACGCGGCGTGACGGCCATCGTCCAGCCGGGCGGCTCGCGGCGGGACGAGATGGCCGTCGAGATCGCCGACCGCCACCACATGGCGATGGTCTTCACCGGCCGTCGCCATTCGCGCCACTAGCCGACCACGCCGACCGAGCGCAGGAGGTCCTGATGCCCGAAACCAGCATCGAGTCGCGGATCGCCCTCGAGATGGTGCGCATCACCGAATCGGCGGCCATCGACTCCGCGCGCTACATGGGCCGGGGCGACAACGTCGCGGCGGACCACGCCGCGACCGAGGCCATGCGGCGGACGATGGACGAGCTCGAGATGCAGGGCACGATCGTCATCGGGGAGGGCGAGCGGGATGAGGCGCCCATGCTCTTCATCGGCGAGCAGGTGGGCCAGCGCCTGGCGGATCAGCCGGAGATCGACATCGCGGTCGACCCGCTCGAGGGCACCAACCTGGTCTCGCGCGGCCAGGCCAACGCCATCACCGTCCTGGCGGCATCCGAGCGCGGGGGCCTGCTGCACGCGCCCGACACGTACCTCGAGAAGCTCTGCGTGGGACCCGTCGTGGCCGGCCACGTGGATCTGACCGTCAGCCCGGCTGAGAACGTCGAGCGGATCGCTGCGGCGCTGCGCCGCCGGCCCAACGACATCACGATCGTCATCCTGGATCGGCCGCGGCACGCCGACCTCATCGAGGAGGTCCGGGGCGCCGGCGCGCGCATCAAGCTCATCACCGACGGCGACCTCTCGGCCGCCATCTCGTGCGCCGTGTCGGGCACTGGCGTGCACGCCGTCATGGGCATCGGCGGGGCACCGGAGGGCGTCATCACGGCCGCCGCCCTGCGCTGCCTGGGCGGTGAGATGCAGGCGCGCTTCCGCTTCCGCAACGACGAGGAGCGGGCCCGGGCCGCGCGCATGGGCCATACCGACGAGTCCCGCATCCTCCATACGAGCGACCTCGCGCCCGGCGAGCACCTCGTCTTCAGTGCCACCGGTGTGACCGACGGCGACCTGCTGCACGGCGTGCGGTTCTTCGGCGGCGGCGCCAGGACCCATTCGCTCGTGATGGGCTACCAGACCAAGCAGGTCCGCTTCGTGGACACCGTCCACATGTTCGACCGCGAGCGGCCCCCCGCCGTCCGCCTCTAGCGCGGCCGGGCCGGGCCTGGCCGCGGGGCGGCCCATCGGCCGAGCGCGGGATCCCAGGCGGCGATCGGATGGGCCGCCTCGACACCTTCGGCGCCTACCTGCCGGCGCCTGGCCGCGTCGACGGTCGTGCCCCAGCCCGGCGGCACCAGCCGCGGGGCCAGGTCGGCCAGCGGCGCCAGCACGAACAGGCGTCCCTTCGCCGCGGCGTGCGGGACGTCCAGCCACTGGACGCCGGTGCGGGCCGGGTCGGCACTCCGCGCGGCGGCCGCGCGGGGCACGTGGATCGTGTGACGGCCGAACACCAGGAGGTCGAGATCCACGGTGCGAGGCCCCCAGCGCCTCTCGGGGACCCGGCCGAGGGCTCGCTCCAGGCCCTTGAGCGCCACGACGAGGGCCAGGGCCCCCGCTTCCGGCGTCGTGCCGCGCGGCACGTCCAGGGCCACGACGGCGTTGTGGAAAGCAGGCTGGTCGACCACCCCGACCGGGGTGGTCACGTACAGCCGCGACACGCCCCTGAGGCGAACGCCGGGCAGCGCGCCGAGCGCCCGCACGGCAAGGGCCAGCGTGGCCTCCGCCGAGCCAAGGTTCGCCCCCAGGCCGATGTATGCCCGCACGGCGGCCGAACGGCTCAGCGTGACCTCCTCGTAGACTCCGGCGGTGGGCGCCGCGACGGTCATCATCTTCCACCCGCCGTCGGCCGCCCCCGGCGGTCCCCTCACCGAGCTCATGACCCAGGCCCGCGACCGGCTCGTCGAGCACCAGGCCGCGCTGTTCCTGCGCGCGGGGGCCGTCGAGGTGCGAGTCCCTCGTCTGCGCGCGCCGAGTTTTGGCGCCGCCCTCCGCCGACTTGCCGCGGATGTGGCGTCCGGGCCGCACGACGGCGCGCCGGGGCTGGTCGTCCTTGGCGCGGGCGCCGTGCCGCTCCTGGGAGGGGCGGCGGCCCGACGGCTCGTCGCCGTGGCCGCCAGCGGGGACCGGCGAGGCGTGAGCAACAACATCTACTCGTCGGACATCTGCGCCGTGGGTGACGCACGCGTCCTCGGCGATCTCCCGTCACTGCCGGGCGACAACGCGCTGCCGCGGTGGCTGATCGAACGGGCCGGTATCCCGGTGGCGGAGCTGCCGGGACGCGACCGCCTGGCGCTCGACCTGGACACCCCGCTCGACCTGGCGATCCTGGCCCTGGCGCGCGGCCTGCCGCGGAGACTGCGCCGCCTGGCCCACCAGGAGGGCGTCGAGGTGCCCCGCCTGGCCGAGCTCCGGGCCCTGCTTGGCGACCGGCGGCGGGAGCTGCTGGTCTTTGGCCGCGCCTCGTCCCGTGGCATGGCCGTGCTCGAGCAGCGCGCCCGGTGCCGCGTCCGCTTCCTGGCGGAGGAGCGCGGCCTGCGGGCGTCGAGCGCGCTCGCGCAGGGTCCCGCCCCGCGGAGCACGGGCGCGAGGCCCCCGCGGGCGACCCTGGGCCGGCTGCTCGAAGCGCGCGGCGGACCCGGGGCCCTGGCGGACCTGGTGGGCGAACTCGCCGACGGCGCGATCCTGGACAGTCGGATCCTCCTCGCCGACCGGCTCGGCGCGGACGAGGCACGCTGGCCCTCCCCGGAGGACCGCTACGCGAGCGACCTCCTGCGCCCGGGAACCATCCGCGATCCGTGGCTCCGTGAGCTCACCGCGTCGGCCGCCGGGGCCGCCATCCCCATCCTCCTGGGCGGCCACACGCTGGTGGGGCCCGGCCTCAGCGTGCTGGTGCGAGCTCCGTCCGAGTCCGCTGATCCAGGCTGACCCGCCCGCGGTCGCGGCGGGCCACGATAGAATGCCGGTGCGGGCAGCACGCCGGATCGACCGTGCCCTCGGTCGCCGACGCACGGCCCGATGTGTCGACGTCACCGCATCGCGAGGACCCGTGACGCAGCTCTGGTACGTGCTCGGTTTCGCCTTCGCCGGCGTCAGCTTCGTGTTCATGACGATCGGCGCGTCGTGGCTTCTCAGCCATCGCAGCAAGGGCGATCGGCACAAGGGGCTGCCGTACGAGTCGGGCATCGACACGTTCGGCGACACGTGGGGCCGCTTCGGGCTCTCGTTCTACATCTACGCCCTGCTCTTCGTGGCGTTCGACATCGAGGTCGTCTTCATCTACCTCTGGGCGCTGGTCTTCCGCGACGTGCTCCTCGGCGGCTTCGTCAGCATGCTGGTGTTCGTCGGCATCCTCCTCGTCGGCCTTGGCTACGCCTGGCGCAAGGGAGTCCTGACGTGGAAGTGAACGAGCCGGCGCGCGACCTGCCGGCTCCGGTCGAGGAGCCCGACGGGAGCGTCGACCGGCCGCTCGTCGTGGCCAACACGCTCTGGTCGGCCGTCGATCCGGCCGCCTACGACGGCGGCCGCCCACCGACCATCACTCACCTGCGCGAGCTGGAGCTGTACGGCGACAACAGCGACAACGCCCGCTTCAGCGGCGCCCTCGAGATCATCCCCACCAAGGCCGACTACGTCCTGGACCTCATCCGCGCCAACAGCCTGTGGCCGCTCCTGTCGGGGCTGGCCTGCTGCGCCATGGAGATGATGTCCGCCGCGACCAGCAAGAACGACATGGACCGCTTCGGCATGTTCCCCTTCCGGGCCAGCCCGCGCCAGGCCGACGTGCTGATCGTGGCCGGCACGCTGACGACCAAGATGGCCGGCCCGCTGGTGCGCCTGTGGGAGGAGATGCCCGAGCCCAAGTGGTGCGTGGCGATGGGCGATTGCACCTGCTCGGGCGGCCGCTACAAGCGCTCCTACGCCACCGTCCAGGGCATCGACCGGGTGCTGCCCGTCGACGTCTACGTGCCGGGCTGCCCGCCCCGGCCAGAGGGCCTCATCTACGGCATGCTCAAGCTCCAGCAGCTGATCATGGCCCGGCGCGGCCACTGGCCCGAGCGACGGGTGGGCCCGACCGTGCCAGCGGGCGTCTAGGCCGGCCAAGGGAGGCTTCGAGCTGGACAGGGCCCTGGCGCGCCGCCTCCAGACCGCGCTCGCCGGTCGCCTGCGCGCGCCCGTCGGCGGGCGCGGCGACACCACCGAGGTCATCGTCGACGTGGGCGAGCTGGCCGACGTGATCCGCACCATCCACGACGACCCCGGGCTGCGCTTCGAGCTGCTGGCCGACCTCTGCGGCGTGGACACCGGCACGGCCATGGAGGTCGTCTACCACCTCTGGTCGGCCGGTACACGCGACTGGCTGCGGGTCGTGGCGACGGGCCTGTCGCGCGAGGATCCGCGCGCCCCATCGGTCACCTTCCTGTGGCGCGGCGCGGAGTGGGCCGAACGCGAGGCGTACGACATGTTCGGCATCATCTTCGAGGGCAACCGCGACCTGCGCCGCATCTACATGCCGCCCGACTACCGCAGCTTCCCCCTGCGCAAGGACTTCCTGCTGCCCGACGACGCCAGCCGCTCCCCCGGCGAGGGCGTGCGGCCGATGGAGGCGGCGCCGGAGCCGGCCGTGCTGACGGGCACCCCGGCCGACCTGCGCCATGCCCGTGAGGCGGCGCGATGACCTCGCCCGAGACGCGGATCCGCTCGCTCGACGACCCGACGGTCTTCGTGGACACGCCCGCCACCATCTACGACGCCATCCCGCCCTACCCGCCGCGCACCGAACGGGAAGCCGAGTTCTACACCCTGCGCGAAGGGGAGATGCTCATCAACATCGGCCCGCAGCATCCCTCCACGCACGGCGTGCTGCGCGTCGTCCTCAAGATCGACGGCGAGCGGATCGTCGACCTGGACCCCGTGCTCGGCTACCTCCACCGCGGCGTGGAGAAGATCTGCGAGAACAGCGACTGGCACATGGTCATCAGCCACTGCGACCCGCTCGAGTACATCGCCTCGATGTTCAGCGAGTACGTGCCCGTGCTGGCCGCCGAGAAGCTGCTCGACGTGACCGTGCCGCGGCGGGCCGAGTACATCCGCGTCCTGGCCTGCGAACTGAACCGCATCTCCAGCCACGCCCTGTTCATGGGCTGGCTGGCCCTGGACCTGGGCGGCATCACGCCGATCCTGTACGGCTTCCTCGAGCGCGACGAGATCGTCGAGATGCTGGCCGCCCTGACCGGCCAGCGGCTGCTCTTCAACTACATGCGCATCGGCGGCGTCAACGGCGACCTGAACCACGAGTTCATGAGCCGCCTTGGCGACTGGATGAGCCACGCCCTGCGCCACATCGAAGACAGCATGACGCTCATCAACAGCAACGAGATCTTCGTCGGCCGGACCCGCGGGCTGGGGCGCATCGACCGCCAGACCGCGCTGCGGATGTGCCTCAGCGGGCCGCCCCTGCGCGCGACGGGCATCCCCTACGACGTGCGGCGGGCGCATCCCTACTCGGTCTACCCCGAGCTGGAGTTCGAGATCCCGACCCGCGAGGAGGGCGATTCGTACGCCCGCTACCTGCTCCACCTCGACGAGATCAAGCAGAGCATCCACATCATCGACCAGGTGCTCCACCGCATCCCCGACGGGCCGATCATGGCCAAGCTGCCGCGTCTGCTGCGGCCACGGCCGGGGCGGGCCTGGGCAGCCATCGAGAGCCCCCGCGGCCAGTACGGCGTCTACGCCATGAGCGACGGCACCGACCAGCCCTTCCGGCTGCGCATCCACGACCCCTCGTTCTTCAACCTGGAGTCGGTAGGACTACTTGCGCCGGGCCATCTCATCGCCGACATCATGGCCATCATGGCCAGCCTTGACCCGATCATGGGCGGCGTCGACAAGTGACGATCGTCTCGCGGCCGTGGCAGCGCCTCTCGCCGGTCGGCCGCGTCCTGCTGCCGCTCGGCGCCGTGGCCGGCGGCCTCGGCGTGGTCTTCCTGGCCGGCGTCTCGAGCGGCATCCTGCCCAACCTGTGGAGCTGGATCTTCGAGGCGCTCAACGACAACGTCCTGCTGCTGCGCTTCATCGTCGCCGCGACGGCCGTGCTGCTCTTCACCGTGCCGACGGCCTTCGTGATCATCTACCTGGAGATGAAGGTCATCGCCCTGCAGAACCTGCGCCTTGGCCCCAACCGGCAGGGCCCATGGGGCGTGCTGGCGTCGACGCTGCACGGCTTCAAGGTGCTGGCCAAGGAGGACTTCACCCCGACGGGCGCCGACGTGCCGGTCTTCACCCTCGCGCCGGTGGTCGTCTACCTCGCCTCGGTCATGAGCTTCCTGGTCATCCCCTTCGCGCCCGGGCTGTTCGCCCAGGACATGAACCTGGCCCTGCTCTACTTCTTCGCCGTGGGCGGCCTGGGCGTGGTGGGCCTGATGATGGCCGGCTGGTCCAGCTTCAACAAATACTCCCTGCTCGGCGCCCTGCGGGCGGCCGCCCAGATCATCAGCTACGAGATCCCCCTGACCCTCTCGGTCGTCGGCGTGATCATGCTGGCCGGCACCCTCAGCCTCAACACGATCGTCCACCAGCAGTCCGGCTCGTTCCTGGACTGGTACGTCTTCCGCCAGCCGCTCGCGGCGGTCATCTTCTTCATCGCCGCGACCGCCGAGGGGAACAGGACGCCGTTCGACCTGACCGAGGCCGACAGCGAGATCGTGGCCGGCTTCGCCACCGAGTACAGCGGCATGCGCTTCGGCTTCTTCTTCTTCGCCGAGTACGTCAACGTCTTCATCCTGTCCGCCCTCACCGTGACCATCTTCCTGGGCGGCTGGAACGCGCCGCTGGACCTCACCCCGGTATGGCAGGCGCTCGGCGCGCATCCCGGCGCGATCGACCTGAGCGGCCTGGGGGTCGGCCTGCTGATCGCCGTCCTGGTCGTGCCGCCGATCCTGACCGTGCTGCTGGCGCTGCCGTTCTGGATGCTCTTCACGAAGCTGCGCTTCTGGCAGGCGCTCGTGGCCGGCTTCCTGTGCTTCAACGCCCTCGTCGGCGCGGCGGTCCTCATCTGGGCCGCCTTCAGCTTCGACGCCGTGATGGGCCTGCTGTGGTTCCTGGGCAAGACCTACGTCTTCGTCGTGATCTTCGTGTGGATGCGGGCCACCCTGCCGCGCGTGCGCATCGACCAGCTGATGGGCTTCGCCTGGAAGTGGCTGCTGCCGGCCTCGCTGGCCAACCTGTTCGTGACAGCGCTGGCCATCCTGATCATCGCCCAGGTGCACGGATGAGCTTCGTGCCCGGCCTGGGGATCCTGAAGGGGATGGCCCTGACCTTCCGCAACATGCTGCGCCTCAAGCCCACGGTGCAGTACCCGGAGGAGGTCTACCCGGTCGCGCCACGCCATCGCGGCCGCCTCCTGCTGCTGTACGACGAGGCCGGGGCGCTGAAGTGCGAGACCTGCTTCCAGTGCGCCCAGGCGTGCCCCATCGAGTGCATCGACATGGGCGGCGTCGACACGCGCGACCGCTACCACGTCCACTGGGGCCCCGCCGAGCAGTACGGCGAACGGCGCGAGGAGTCGGCCCTGCGCCGCTCCGGCCGGCCGGTCCCCGACCCCACCGCCACACCGTTCGAGCCGATCGACACGGCGGCCCTTGACGCGATCCTGGCCGACGAGGGCTACGACCCGCGCCACATGCTGGCCATCCTTGGCCGCACCCAGGACGCCTACGGCCACCTGTCCGTGGCGGCGCTCAAGCACATCAGCCATGCCACCGGGGCGTGGTACGCCGAGGTCTACGGCACGGCCACCTTCTACGACCAGCTGCGCATGGCGCCGGCGGGCGGCCACGTGCTGGCCATCTGCCGCTGCCCCAGCTGCACGTTCCGCGGTGCGGGCCGGGTGCTGGCGGCGGCCGAGGCGGCGGCATCGGCCACCCTCGGCGGCACCAGTCCCGAGGGCGCCGTGCGGCTCGAGGCGGCCGCCTGCCATGGCGGCTCCCCGGGCGCCGTCTACGTGACGCTCGACGGCGCCGTGCAAGCCGAGCCGACGGCCAAGGGGATCGCCGACCTCCTCACCCGCCTGCGGGCCGGCCACGCGCGGGCGGGACGGGCCTGAGATGGCCACGCCGATCCTCCGCCAGCCGTCCGGCTGGCCGTCGGTCCTCCTCGCGCGGGCCGGCAAGCTCCCCGCAGGCGCCGGCCTCCCCGAGGCCGAGAAGCTGGGCGCCTGGGCGGCCTGGAAGGCGGCCGTCCGCCAGGGCCCGGAGGCCGTCGTGCGGGCCGTCAGCGATGCGGGCCTGCGGGGCCGCGGCGGCGCCGGTTACCCAACCGCCGACAAGTGGCGTGCCGTGCGTGCGCAGCCCGCCCCGCTGCGCTACGCGGTGGCCAACGGCTACGAGGCCGATCCCGGCGCGATCGTGGACCGCACCCTCATGGAGGCCGACCCGCACGCCGTGCTGGAGGGCCTGGCCCTCGCCGCGTTCGCCATCGGCGCGGAGGAGGCGTTCCTCGTCGTGCGCGCCGATGCGACCGCCGCAATCGAGGTGCTCACGGCGGCCCTCGAGGCGGTCCAGGCGGCAGGGTATGTTGGCGATGACGTCCTCGGCAGCGGCGTCACGGTGGAGATCCAGATCCGGCCGCTGGAGGGCGGTTTCGTGCTTGGCGAGGAGACCGTCCTGCTCAAGGCCCTGGAGGGCAAGCGGGGCGTACCGGAGCAGCGGCCGCCGTACCCCTCCGAACGCGGCCTCTTCGGGGCCCCGACCGCGGTCAACAACGTGGCCACGCTGGCGAGCGTGCCGTGGCTCCTCGTCAACGGACCGGCCAAGTTCCGGGCGATCGGCGATCCGACGTACCCGGGCACCCTCCTCGTGCAGCTCAGCGGCGCGGTCCACCACCCCGGCGTGACCGAGGTGCCGACCGGCACACCCATCGCCGCCGTGGTCGACAAGGCCGGCGGCGGCGCGACCGGGCAGCTCAAGGCGGCCCTCGTCGGCGGCCCGTCGGGCGGCTTCCTGCCCCCCGACGGCCTGGCCACGCCCCTCGCGCCCGAGGCGCTCGAGGCGGCCGGGGCGATCCTGGGCTCGGGCTCGGTGCTCGTCCTCGACGAGCACGCCTGCATCGTCGAGCTGGCGACGCTCATGGAGCGCTTCATGAACGACGAGTCGTGCGGCAAGTGCATCCCCTGTCGCATCGGCACGCGGCGGCTCACGGAGATCGGCGAGCGGTTCATGAGCGGCCGACCGCGGCCCACCGATGCGGGCCTCCTCCTTGACCTGGCGGCCGACGTCCGGGATGGCTCGCTGTGCGGCCACGGGATCACGGCGCCCAACCCGCTCACATCCGGGATGCGATACTTCCGGGCAGAGTTCGACGAGCACATCGTGCGCGGCCGGTGCGCCGCCGGGGTGTGCAAGCCCCTGCGCGTCGCCGCCGGAGCCGCCCGATGACCGATCTGCTGCCTGCGCCGACCGCCGCGCAGGACTCGCTTGCCGACCGCTTGCTCGAGACGCAGGCGCCGCAGCGCCCGCAGCTCAGCCCGGCGATCACGATCGAGGTGGACGGCCGGCAGATCACGGGCCGCGAGGGCCAGACGATCCTGGAGCTGTGCCGCGACAACGGCATCGAGATCCCGACGCTGTGCTACGAGCCCAAGCTGCCCGGCTTCGGGGCCTGCCGCATGTGCGTCGTGGACCTGGCCGGCGAGGACCAGCCGCCGATCAGCTGCTCCCGGGCCGCCGAGGCGGGCATGGTCGTCCAGACGCAGACCGCCCGCATCCGCCAGCTGCGCAAGACGAACCTGGAGCTGATCTTCAGCGACCACAACGCGTACTGCCTGCCGCCGTGCCAGAACAAGTGCCCCAGCCACATCGACATCCCGGGGTTCCTGAAGGCCAACACGGAAGGCAACTTCGTCGAGTCGACCCGCATCTTCAAGCGCACCATCCCGTTCCCCAGCATCCTTGGCCGGGTCTGCCCCGCGCCCTGCGAGGAGCACTGCCGCCGGGACGAGGTCGACGAGGCCATCGCCATCCGCGACAGCCACCGCTACGCCGGCGACCAGGTCCTCAAGGCGCTGGGGCGGGGCCAGAAGGCGCCGGTGCCGTTCGAGGTCCAGGCACCCTCCGGCAAGCGGGTGGCGGTCATCGGCTCCGGCCCGGCGGGCGCCTCGGCGGCCTACTACCTGGCCATCGCCGGCCACGATGTGACGATCTTCGAGCGCGATCCGGCGCCCGGCGGCATGCTGCGCTACGGCATCCCGCAGTACCGCCTGCCCAAGGACGAGGTGCTGGCCGGCGAGTACGAGAGCCTCACGGACCTGGGCATCCGCATGGTCTGCGACCGCGCCCTGGGCCGCGACTTCACCATCGACGACCTGCAGAACCAGGGCTTCGACGCGGTCTGCGTGGCGATCGGCTGCTACGACACGAACAAGCTCGGCGTCCCTGGCGAGGACGCGCCCGATGTGCTCGACGGCCTGGAGTACCTGCGCATCGCGACCCTTGGGCTGCCGTACCCCGGCCACAAGGGCAAGCGGGTCGTCGTCATCGGCGGCGGCTTCACCTCCATGGACTGCACCCGCACGTCGCTGCGGCAGGGCGCCAGCGAGGTGACACTGGTCTACCGCCGCGACATGAAGGAGATGTCGGCCTCCAACGAGGTCCACGAGGCCATCGAGGAAGGCGCGCGAGCCATCTTCCAGGCCGCGCCCACCCGAGTCCTGTCCGACAAGAAGGGCAAGGTCACTGGCGTCGAGTTCATCCGCATGAAGCTCGGCGCGCCCGACGAGAAGGGACGCCGGCGGCCGGTGCCGGTCGAGGGCACAGAGTTCACCATCCCCTGCGACCGGGTGCTGCTGGCCATCGGCCAGGGCCCCGACCTGACCTGGCTCGACCACGGCTCCGACGGCCTGGCGGCCTCCAAGCAGCGCCGCCTGCAGGCCGACGCCGTCACCTTCGCCACGGGCCGCCCGGGCGTGTTCGGCACGGGCGACGTGCGGGTCGGCGCGACGACCGTCGTGCAGGCCGTCGGCGAGGGCCGGCGGGCCGCCTATGCCATCGACGCGTACCTCAAGGGCCACGACCTGGAGGAGATCCGGACGCGCCAGACGCTGGCCGAGCCGCAGCCCGAATTCCTCTCCATCGTGCCCTACACCGACGAGCGCAAGGAGCCGCGCCTGCGCCTGAAGTCGATGGCGCCGGAGGTGCGCAAGCAGTCCTACATCGAGTACGAGATCCCCTACACGCAGCAGGAGGCGATGAGCGAATCGGGGCGCTGCCTGCAGTGCACCTGTGAAGCGATCGGCTTCTGCGACCTCCGCCGCCAGGGCATCGAGTACGGCACCACGCTGCAGACGCTGGAACCGGCGCGCACCGGGCTGTCGTTCCGGTCGGTGACCGAGAACCGCTTCACCGGCCACAACCATGACTACATCCGTGACGACAGCCACGCCTTCATCCTGCGCGAGCCGTCGCGCTGCATCGACTGCGGCCGCTGCGCCAACGTGTGCAAGGAGGTCGTCGGCGCAGCCTGCTACGACTTCATGCGCACCGGCTTCGACACCCTCGTCACGACGCCGCTCGACATGAGCCTCAACACGACCCCCTGCGTGAGCTGCGGGCGATGCGCCGAAACGTGCCCGACCGGCGCCCTGATGCCCAAGCCGCGCGTCCTGGAGCGCTACGACGTCGACGAGAGCCGCTGCATCCTGTGCGGCATCTGCGTCGACGCGTGCCCCTACGACGCCCTGCGGTGCGGGCCGGACTTCGAGCTCTCCCACGAGAGCCGGGCGGAGCCGATGATCGACCTGCTGGCCATCAGCGCCATCGAGCACACGAGCGAGGTCACCTACATCCAGCGTGAGCGCGACTGGCTGACCCGCGCCCAGGCGGCGGGACGCCCCCTCGACGCGGGCCGCCTCCTGCCGGTGCTGCCGACAAGCGTGCGTGGCAACGGCCACGGTAACGGGCTGGGCAACGGCCAGGGCCACGGCGACGGCCACGCCTCCTAGGTCGCCATGCTGACGATCCCCTCGACCATCCCGCTGCTCGGCTGGAGCTGGAACGACCTGCTGTTCCTGGTCCTCGCCGGCGGGCTGCTGGGCTCGGCGCTGATGGTCGTCCTGGGGCGGGACATCATCCGCTGCGGCCTGTGGATGATCGTGTGCTTCCTGTTCCTGGCGGGCCTCTACGTGCTGGTCGGCAATCCGCTCGTGGCCGGCGCGCAGGTGCTCGTCTACATCGGCGCCATCAGCGTGCTGATCCTCTTCGCCGTCATGCTCACCCAGTCCAAGGCCGGCCCCGCCCGCCTCGTCTTCCACCACCAGGCGTGGGCCGCCGCGCTGGCTGCCGTCGGCCTGGGCGTCGTGCTGGTCATCGTGGATGGCTCGACGAGCTGGCCGCTCGCCCAGGCGGACCGCCAGGGAACGGCCACGACGGATGTCGCCTCGAAGCTCTTCAGCGACTTCGTGCTGCCCTTCGAGGTCGTCAGCGTGCTCCTGCTGGCGGCCGTCATCGGCGGTGTCTTCCTGGCCAAGAAGGACGACGCGCCGCGGAGCGACAGCGACATATGAGCCACACCCTGGACGCCTACCTCGTCCTCTCGGCGCTCCTCTTCTGTATCGGCGTCTTCGGCTTCCTGGCCCGGCGCAACGCCATCTCCATGCTCATGTGCATCGAGCTGATGCTCAACGCGGTGAACCTGACCATCCTGGCCTTCGGGGCGTTCGTGCCGTCGCTGCAGGGGAACGCCGCGGTGATCGCCCTGCTCGTGATGGCCGTGGCGGCCGGCGAGGCCACCGTCGGCCTGGCCATCGTCATCGCCATCTACCGCAACCGGCGCACGCCACTGGTCGACGAGTACGCCCAGATGCGCGACTGAGCGGTGATCCAGCTCACGGTCCTGCTGCTGATCCTGCCGGTGACGGGGTTCGCCGTCACCGCGCTGATCGGACGTCGACTCGGGACGCGCTCGTGGGTGCCGGCCGTGGTCGCCGTCGTGGCCAGCTGGCTGCTGGCGATGGTGGTCGTCTACAGCCAGCTCAGCGGCGGCAACGGCGACGCCGGCCTGCAGGTCACGCTGTACCGCTGGATCCCGGCGGGCGCCTTCACCATCGACTTCAACCTGGCCGTCGACAACCTGACGGCCGCCCTGCTCATCGTCGTGACCACCGTAGGCATGCTGGTCCACGTCTACTCGATCGGCTACATGGCCCACGACCCCGGCCGGTGGCGCTTCTTCGCCTACCTCAACTTCTTCATGTTCAGCATGCTGCTGCTGGTCCTGGCGGGCAACTTCCTGCTGCTGTTCGCGGCGTGGGAGCTGGTGGGCCTGTCGAGCTACCTGCTGATCGGCTTCTGGTACCGCCGGCGCAGTGCCTCGCTGGCGGCCAAGAAGGCGTTCCTCGTCAACCGCGTCGGCGACGTCGGCTTCGCGCTCGGCATCATGGCCGTCTGGTCGACCGTGGGGACGCTCAACTTCAGCGACGTCTTCACGCTCCTGCCGGCCAAGCTGGCGAGCGGCGCCATCCAGCCCTGGGAGATGACGGGCATCGCCCTGCTGCTCTTCTGCGGGGCGGTGGGCAAGAGCGCCCAGTTCCCCCTCCACGTCTGGCTGCCCGACGCCATGGAGGGCCCGACGCCGGTCAGTGCCCTCATCCATGCCGCGACGATGGTCAATGCCGGCGTCTACTTCGTGGCCCGCGCCAACCCCATCTTCAGCCAGAGCGGCACGGCCATGGTCATCGTCGCCGCGATCGGCATCTTCACCGCCCTGCTCGCCGCCTCGATCGCCCTGACCCAGACCGACATCAAGCGCGTCCTGGCCTACTCCACGCTGAGCCAGCTGGGCTACATGTTCGCGGCCCTCGGCGTGGGCGCCTACGTGGCGGCCATCTTCCACCTCATGGCCCACGGCTTCTTCAAGGGCCTGCTGTTCCTCGATTCGGGCTCCGTGATCCACGGCGTGCACGACGAGCAGGACATGAACCGCATGGGCGGCCTCTGGCGCAAGCTGCCGGTGACCCACGCCACGATGCTCGTGGGGACCCTGGCCATCGCCGGCATCCCGCCCCTGGCCGGCTTCTTCAGCAAGGACGAGATCCTGGGCGAGAGCTTCAAGGCCGGCTTCCTGTGGGTGTGGATCGTGGGCATCGGGGTCGCCGGCCTGACCGCCTTCTACATGTTCCGGTTGATGGGCAAGACGTTCTACGGCCCCAGCCACGTCGACCCGGCCGTCGAGCCGCAGGTGCACGAGTCACCGCGGTCGATGACGGTCCCGCTGGTCCTGCTGGCCATCCCGTCGGCCGTGCTCGGCCTGGGCCTTGGCCTGCCGTTCGGCGCCGGCGCCATCTCCAGCTGGCTCGACCCGGTCTTCGCCCACGCCGAGCAGACCCTTGGCCGGAGCCCCGAGTCGTTCAGCCTCTTCGGCCTGGACGGCGCCCTGATCCTCATCAGCGTCACGGTGGCGGCCGTGGGCACGATCGTGGGGATGCGCCTGTTCGGCTTCCACTGGCCGTTCACCGCGCGCGAGACGGCGCCGCTGCCCGACCGCGTGGCGGCCATGACGGCCCGTCTCCGGCCGCTCTACACGGCTTCGTTCCACAAGTGGTGGTTCGACGACCTGAACGACCTGATCTTCGTGCGCTTCGGCAGCCGGCTGGCCAACGGCGCGTGGTGGTTCGACCGCACCGTCGTCGACGGCACCGTCAACGGCACGGGGCGCCTCGTCCAGCGCACCGGTCGTGAGGTGCGCCAGATCCAGACCGGGCACGTCCAGAACTACGCCCTCGGCATCGCCCTCGGCCTGCTCGTGGTGGCCGGCGGCTACCTCCTCCTGGCGGGGCGCTGATGGACAGCCTGCCGCTCCTCTCCCTGATCGTCTTCAGCCCGCTCGTCGGCGCGCTGCTCATCGCCTTCGTGCCGCGCGACCGCGTCGTGCTCATCCGCCGGCTGGCCCTGGCGACGGCGCTGGTGAGCTTCGCCTTCTCGCTACTCCTGCTGGCCGGCTTCAACGCCGCCGCGACGGACGCGGGCGGCTTCCGCTTCGTCGAAGCGGCCTCCTGGGTGCCCGCCTTCGGCATCCAGTTCAAGCTCGGCGTGGACGGCATCAGCCTGCTGCTGGTCGTGCTCACGACGCTGCTCACGTGGATCAGCATCCTGGCCAGCTTCGGGCCCATCCGGGAGCGGGTGAAGGAGTACATGATCTCCTTCCTCATCCTCGAGGTGGGCATGCTGGGCGTCTTCCTGGCGCTCGACCTCTTCCTCTTCTACGTCTTCTGGGAAGTGGTCCTCGTGCCGATGTACCTCATCATCGGCATCTGGGGCGGGCCCAACCGCATCTACGCCACGATCAAGTTCGTCCTCTACACGCTGGTCGGCTCGCTGCTCATGCTGGTGGCCATCCTGGCCACGGCGTTCGCCTTCGCGAACGCCCACGGCGGCGACTTCACGGGCGCCTTCGACTACGAGCAGCTGCGCGGCTTCCCCTTCACCGACGTCCTCCAGACGGGGGCCTTCCTGGCCTTCTTCCTGGCCTTCGCCATCAAGGTGCCGATGGTGCCCTTCCACACGTGGCTGCCCGATGCCCACGTGGAGGCCCCCACCGCCGGCTCGGTGATCCTGGCCGGCGTCCTGCTCAAGCTGGGCGCCTACGGCTTCATCCGCTTCTCGCTGCCCCTCTTCCCGCACGCGGCGCAGTCGTTCGCGGTGCCGATCATCGTCCTGTCCCTGATCGCCATCATCTACGGCGCGATCGTGGCCCTGGTCCAGACCGACCTCAAGAAGCTCATCGCCTACTCATCGGTGAGCCACATGGGCTTCGTGACCCTGGGCATCTTCATCTTCCAGCAGCAGGGCCTGCAGGGCGCGGTGCTCCAGATGGTCAACCACGGGCTGATCACGGGCGCCCTCTTCCTGCTCGTGGGGGTGATCTACGAGCGCGGCCATGACCGGACCATCGCGCGGATGGGCGGCCTGGCCGGCGCGACGCCGGTGTACGCGGTGGCCTTCGGCTTCTTCATGCTCGCCAGCATCGGCCTGCCCGGCCTGGCCGGGTTCGTCGGCGAGTTCCTGGTCTTCCAGGGCACGTTCGTGGCCTGGCCGGTGTATGCGGCGATCGCCGTGCTGGTGATGACCCTCGGCGCGGCCTACCTGCTGTGGCTCTACCAGCGGATGTTCACCGGCGAACTGTCCGACTTCTTCCGCGGCCTTGGCGACCACCTGACCGACCTGAGCCCGGTCGAGGTCATGACGCTCGTGCCCCTTGGCACGCTGGTGCTCCTGATCGGCCTCTTCCCGGGGCTCGCGCTAGGCGTCATCCAGGCCCCCACCGACAGCGTCCTGAACGCCGTCCACGGGACGGTGACGGCCCTGGCGGGCACCCCGTGACCGGGCCCGAGCTGGCGGCGGTCGCGCCGTTCGGCTACGTCGTGGCGCTCGCCCTACTGGTCATCGTGGCCGATATCGCGCGGCCCGGCGACGAGCGGGCGACGATCGTCATCGGCACGATCGGCACGCTTGTGGGCATCGCGCTGGTGGTCGCCGTGGGCCTCGGCGGGACCGTCCAGCCAGTCTTCGGCGGCGCCTACCAGCTGGATCCGCTGACCACGTTCCTGGACCTGCTCTTCCTGTCCATCGCCTTCCTCACCATCCTCTTCTCGCCCGACTACCTGCGGCCGCGCCACTACCCGCTGGCCGAGTACGTGGCGACCCTCCTCTTCGCCATCAGCGGCGCCATGCTCATCTCCGCCGCGCGTGACCTGCTGGTGCTCTTCCTTGGCCTCGAGCTGCTGGTGCTGCCGGGCTACATGCTCGTGGCGTACGCCAAGCGCGACGGCCTGGCGACCGAGGGTGCCATCAAGTACTTCCTGCTCGGCTCGTTCTCCTCGGCCATCTTCCTGTTCGGCCTGGCCTTCACCTGGGGCTACACCGGCACCACGAGCGTGGCGGGCGTGGCCTCCCATCTCCAGCAGGTGGTGACCAGCGGGCAGGTGCCGGCGGCCGGCCTGCTGATGGGCCTCGCGCTCATGACCACCGGGGTGGCCTTCAAGATCGCCGCGGTGCCCTTCCACTACTGGACGCCCGACGCCTACCAGGGCTCGCCCACCCCGGTCACCGGCTACCTCTCGGTCGGGCCCAAGATCGCCGCCTTCGCCCTCATCCTGCGCCTCTTCGCGGAGGCCCTCGCCCCGATGCGCGCGGACTGGGTCGGCGTCGTCGTGGTGCTGGCCGCCCTGACCATGACGCTGGGCAACCTGGTGGCCCTGACGCAGGACAACATCAAGCGGATGCTGGCCTACTCCTCGATCGCCCACACGGGTTACATCCTGGTCGGCCTGGCCGCCTTCGCCGGCGCGCCGGCGGGTTCCACCGCGGCCTCGGCCGGCATCGCCGGCATGCTCTTCTACAGCGCGGCCTACACGTTCATGAACCTTGGCGCGTTCGCCGTCGTGGCCGCGCTCCAGGGCCGGCCCGGCGTCACCAGCCAGATCGCCACGTTCGCCGGCCTGGGTCGTCGCGCCCCCCTGGCGGGCGCGCTGATGCTGCTCTTCCTGCTGTCGCTGACGGGCATCCCGCCGACGGCCGGCTTCTTCGCCAAGGCGTACGTCATCGAGGCGGCCCTCCAGTCGGGCGGCCTGGTGCCGTGGCTGGCCGTGATCGCCGTGGTGAACGCGGCGATGGCCGCCTTCTACTACCTGCGCGTGGTGGTCGTGATGTACATGCAGGAGCCGGCAGCCGACGCCCAGCCGGTCACCGACAGCCGGCCGATGCGCCTGGGCCTCCTCATCGCGGCCCTCGCGACCGTGCTCATCGGCCTGATCCCGGGCCTCCTCATCCCGATGGCCCAGGCCGCCGCCGCGGCCATCCAGTAGGCCAGGTCGCCAGGCGCCACAGCAGGCGCGCCGCCTCGGCCGTGCTGGGCAGCACGGCGTCGGCCGCCGCCATGATCTCGGGCACGGCGTGCGCCCGGGCATCGACCCCCACGGCGAGACTCTTCGTCGTCCCGTTGGCGCGTGCAGCGTCGAGCACGCGGAAGGCCGCCGCGTCGCTCACGTCATCACCCAGCATCACCGCGAAGCCGGGACGCACGTCCTGGAGCAGGTCGGCGATCGCGTGCGCCTTGGTCGACGCGCCGGGCGGCCGCAACTCGAGCATGCGCAGCCCCTGGACGCGCTCGAAGCGGCGCTCGGGGTCCAGGCGGTCGACGGCCGCGAGGACACGCGCCGCGGCCGCCGCGAGGTCCGCGGCGCTGCGGTAATGGAGCGCCATGGACGGCGGCTTGCGCTCCACGACCAGCCACGCCTCGGGCACCAGCCGCGGCACGCCTGTCGCGATGCGCTCCGCATCGTCGTCGTACCCCTCGAACCCGGGTGTCCGGGAGGTGACCAGGCCGCGGGCGGAGGCACCGCGCGCGAGGCAGCCGCGCTCCATCCCATGGTTGCCCAGGTAGCAGGCACCACCGACCCGCACGCGGCCTGCCAGGTCGGCTGAGCTTCGCCCCGACAGCAGGACCACGGTCGTGGCCGGACGCGCCGCCAGGCGCCGCAGCGCCCGCTGCGCCAGCGGCTCGATCGTGGCGCCCCACGGATCCATCTGGAGGGGACTCAGGGTGCCGTCGAAGTCCGAGACGACGAGCCATGGCGTCGCGCCAAGGGCATCGCGGGCCAGGTCGAGCGCGCCATCGGCGGTGAGCCGGCGCCCCTCGACGCCGTCGCTCACGGGGCGAAGGTGGCGACGCCCGGCAGGATCGACTTGAGCCCGGTGGCGAAGCCGGGGATGGTCCCCTCGCCGAAGAGCACGTAGCGGATGGCGCCCGTCTTGTCGATGAAGTAGTGCATCGGCAGCACGAGCGCGCCGAAGGTCTGCTGGGCCGTGCCGTCGGCATCGACCCCCATCGTGGCCACGAAGCCGGTCTGCGCCACGAGCGAGGCCGCGGTGGCCGCGTCCTCGCGCACGTCCACGGCGACGATCTGGAGCTGGCTGCCGTACTGGGCCGCGGCCGCATCCATCAGCGACATCTCATCGCGGCAGCTGGGGCACCAGCTCGCCGTGAAGGCCAGCCAGACCGGCTTGCCACGCAGGCTGGCCAGGTCGACCGTGCCTCCGCCGACCCGGGCCACCGTGAGGCCGGGGGCCAGCTGGCCCACCTTGAGGCCCACCGCGATCGTGGGGGTCGGCACCGGCGTCGGGCCGCTGGAGGAGGGGCTCGGACCGGGGCTGGCAGGCGTAGCCGACGCGCTGGCCGTGGCCGTGGGACTCGCGCTCACGGACGGGCTGGGCGACGGGGAAGCGAGGGCCAGCGACGCGGGCGGCGGCTCGAGGTTGGTGGAGCCCAGGTTCATGGCGATGGCGCCGAGCACGAGGGCTCCCACGAGGAGGCCCGCGACCAGGCCCACCAGGGTGGGGATTCGCATGCCGGCGCAGTCTACGTCCTCGCCTCGATCGTCCGTCGCCGGTCATCACGCGACGGCCTGCTAGCATCCCCGGTCGATGCGCCAAGCCCGACCGCTCCTCCAGCGCCTCGTCTCCGCGGTGATCACCGCCGCGGGCGTCGTCCTGCTCGCCGCGGGGCTCCTGACCCTGGCCACGCCGGCCAGTGGCAACGGGCCCACGAGCTCGCCGAGCGATGTGGCGCTGGCCACGCCTTCGCCGACGGCCAGCGGCGTCCATCCCTCGGGTGGCCCGTCCGCCAGCCCTTCGACCGCGCCCGGTCACGCGGCCCCGACACGCATCGTCATCGCCGCCCTGAAGATCGACCTGCCGATCGTTACCACGCAGACCTCGTTCCCCCTCTGCGACGTGGCGCAGTTCCTGATCGTGGCGCAGGACAAGCTGGGCCTGCCGGGGCAGCTCGGGACGAGCGCCTACATCTATGCCCACGCCCGCACGGGCATGTTCCTGCCGCTGCTGACGGCGTCGCTGACGGCGAACGGCGACAGCCTCGTGGGTGACCTGGTGCAGGTCTACACGAACGACGACCTCGTCTACACGTACATCATCTCCACGGTCAAGCGCCACAGCACGGACTTCTCGATCGCCTCATCCATCACCGCCGACGACCAGCAGCTGGTCCTCCAGACGAGTGAAGGTGCCAATGCGACCATCCCGAAGCTCCAGGTCGCGGCCACCTTCGTCAGCGTCGCCCCGGCGGATCACATAGCCGCCCACCCGACGGCCCACCCGGTCGTCTGCAGCTAGGCGCGGCGCCGGCCCCGTCCGCGAGCGGCGGGGAGGCGCCCGATGAACCCAAAAGGTGGCTAAGGGCGGCGATAGAGGCCTTCCTTCGCCAGGATGAGCCTCTTAGGTACGAGTCGACACCGGAAACGCCCAGATGGGCGTTCCTGCGGCCGCATGTTCGTCGTTAGCCACCCTTGAGGTTCACGCCGTGACCGGACTGACCGGCATCAGTCCGTTTCTGTTCGTCAAGGCCGCGCCTCTAGTCGCGCCGCTCGGTCCTGAGCCAGGCGGTGGGCAGGATGGCCAGCAGCATCACGACGGCGGCCACGATGAACAGGCCCTCCAGGATGCCCGCGGCCTGACCGGCCGCCCACCGTTCCAGGGCATCCACGACGAACGGGTCGTCGAGCGGCCGCCCCCGCAGCGCGGCGGGGAGGACGGCATCACGCGCGGTCGCATCGGTCAGGACCACCGACAGCGACTGGATGCGGTTCGAGCCCAGCGCCGTCAGGATCGCCACGCCGACGCCCATGCCGGCGAAGCGCGCCTGGGTCACCAGGCCTGAGGCGAGGCCGTAGGCGTCGCGCCCGAGCGACTCCACGGCGGCCACGGCATAAGGCGTGACGGTCAGGCCGAAGCCCAGGCCGAAGATGCCGAGGGCGAGCGCGACGACCGTCGTGGCGGACGTGGCGTCCTCGCGGCCCACGAGCACGAGGCCGAGCGCCCCGATGACGATCCCGACCGCGGCCACGACCCGGCCGCCGAGGCGGCGCACGATGACACCCGACGCGAGCGCACCGGCGGCCATCGCCAGCGCGAGCGAGCCGAGCACGAGCTGCTGATCGGTCGGGCCGCCGTAGCGGACACGGTCGACGAAGACGGCGCCGCCCACGAGCGCGGTCGCCAGCGCGTACCCGGTGAGGCCGCTCACGAGGACGGCGCCGCGCAGGCGCACGTCGCGGAGGAGGCCGGGCGGCAGGAACGGCTCGGCGGCGCGCCGTTCGACCACGACACCCACCGCGAGGGCCGCCAGGGCCACCGCGGCCGGGACGACCGCGCCGAGTGGTCCGCCTGGCGCGTCCGCCCAGCCCAGCCACGTGACGGTCAGGAGCCCGGCGGCGAAGGCGACCGTCAGGGCCACCCCGCCGGCCATGTCGAACCGCACCGACTTGCGGTCCACGGTCGGCCAGGCGGCCCCGGCGGCCCACACGTACAGCGCGGCAAGGGCGGCCACGGGCGCGGCCAGGTAGAAGATCCACCGCCACGCCGGCACGAGGACGTCGGCCATCGTGGTCCCACGCAGGCCCGAGGCGGCCACCTGGGCGGTGAGGTCCAGGTGCTGGAGGACCCAGGCGCCGAGGAAGGGGCCCGTGGCCATGCCCAGGAACGTCGCACCCCCGACCACCCCGAGCGCCCTGGCGCGGGCCGGGCCGTCGAACAGGCGGCTGGCCCCGAACGTCGCCAGCGGCACGATCGCCCCGGCGCCCAGGCCCTGGACCAGGCGCGCCGCGATGAGGACGGCCAGCGTCGGGGCGGCGCCGGCCACCAGCGAGGCAAGGGCGAACACGCCGAGCGCCAGCGTCAGGGGCGGCACGAGCCCGTACCGGTCGGCCGCGCGTCCGGCGATGGGCATGATGGCGATGCTCGTGACGAAGAAGCCGTCGACGATCCACGACGCCTGGCGCAGCTCCTGCCAGCTCGCCAGGTCCTGCACGATGGAAGGCAGCGCCGTGGCCGTCACCAGCAGCTCGGCGCCGGCCAGCCCGGCGGCCACGCTCAGGATGCCCATCAGCGACCAGGCGGCGCGACGACTCATGGCCGGGCACTCACGGCCGGCAGTGTACGCGGCGGCCCGTGCGGCTCGACGGGCGGGCACCCGTTGACACCACCCCGGACGCGGCCTAGTATCAATCTGTCTTTATCAATCGACCTGGAGCACACCCGCCCTGATGGCCAGCCCGGCCCGCATCCGCGCCACGATCGCCTCCGTCACCACGGCTCCCGAGGAGCTGCGCGAGCTGCGGGCGTTCCACAAGGCGCTGGCCGACGTCAACCGCCTGCGGCTGATCCGCCGGCTCGCGGACGGCCCGGCGACCGTGGCCGAGCTGACCGAGCATGTCGGCCTGTCGCAGCCGCTGGTCAGCTGGCATCTCGGTCGGCTCCGTGCCGCCGGCCTCGTGGCGATGCGGCGCAACGGCCGCGAGACGGTGTGCAGCCTGGAGCCCTCGGCCCTCCTGGAAGCCGAGCAGCGCGAGCGGGCGTGGCTGGGCCTGGCAGGATGAGCCTCAAGGAGGGCTCGCTGCTCTCGGTCGCCGCGCGGGACCGGTTCCGCCACCGCGTGGAGCCGTACGCCGCGAACCTCGCCAGGGTCGGCCTCACGCCCAACGCGCTGACGCTGATCGGCTTCGGCATCTCGGTCGTGGCCGCCGTCCTCGGCGGCCTCCAGCTGTGGCTCGCGTGCGGGCTGGTGGCGACCTTCGGGGCCGCCTTCGACATGTTCGACGGCGCGGTCGCCCGCGCCACCGGCACGGCCAGCGCGTTCGGCGCGTTCCTCGACAGCACCTTCGACCGCTGGGGCGAGGGCATGGTCTACGCGGGCATCGCCACCGGAGCGGCCCTGGCCGGCCAGTCGGTCACCGTCCTGCTCGCGGCCCTGGCGATGGGCGCCGCCTTCATGGTCAGTTACAGCCGGGCCAAGGCGGAGAGCCTCGGGTGGCATGGCGAGGCCGGCATCGCACCCCGTCCCGAGCGGGTCGTGATCCTGGGCCTTGGCCTCGTGGCGGCCGGCCTGGGGGGCGGGCCGGCCGGCGGCCCCTGGCTCCAGGTGGCGCTGGCGGCCATCGCCATCCTCGCAACGGTCACCGTCATCCAACGCATCGTCTACGTCAGGCATCAGGCAGAAGGGACCAGGTAGCAGCACATGGAGCAGCACGTGAGCAAGAACGGCCAGGACAAGGAAGCCCCGGCGAAGGGCAGCGGCAAGCGCGGCGACGGCAAGATCCGCGTCGCCATCGTGGGCGTCGGGCAACTGCGCCAGCAGCCTGGTGCAGGGGCGCTACTACTACGAGAACGCCAAGGACGACGAGTTCGTGCCGGGCCTCATGCACGTCAACCTGGGCGGCTACCACATCCGCGACATCGAGTTCGTGGCGGCCTTCGATATCGACAAGAACAAGGTCGGCAAGGACCTCTCCGAGGCCATCTACACCAAGCCCAACAACACGTACGTCTTCCAGCAGGTGCCCCATATCGGGGTCAAGGTCGAGCGGGGCATGACCCACGACGGCCTGGGCAAGTACCTCAGCCAGATCATCGAGAAGGCGCCCGGCCCGACCGCCGACGTGGTGGGCATCCTCAAGGAGCGCAAGGTCGACGTCGTCGTCTCCTACCTGCCGGTCGGCTCGGAGGAGGCCACCAAGTGGTACGTCGAGCAGGCCCTGGCGGCCGGCGTCGGCTTCGTCAACGCCATCCCGGTCTTCATCGGCCGTGAGCCGTACTGGCAGCGCCGCTTCGCCGAGAAGGGCCTGCCGGTCATCGGCGACGACATCAAGAGCCAGGTCGGGGCGACGATCACCCACCGCGTCCTGACGCGCCTCTTCATGGACCGCGGCGTGCGGCTGGACCGCACCTACCAGCTCAACTTCGGCGGCAACACCGACTTCCTCAACATGCTCGAGCGCGAGCGCCTCGAGTCCAAGAAGATCAGCAAGACCAACGCCGTGACGTCGATGCTCGACTACGACATCGACCCCGACGACATCCACGTCGGCCCGTCCGACCACGTGCCGTGGCTGCTCGACCGCAAGTGGTGCTACATCCGCATGGAGGGCACGACCTACGGCGACGTGCCCCTCAACGCCGAGCTCAAGCTGGAGGTCTGGGACAGCCCCAACAGCGCCGGCGTCATCACCGACGCCGTGCGCTGCCTGAAGCTGGGCCTGGACCGCGGGCTCAAGGGCACCCTCGTGGCGCCATCCTCGTACTTCATGAAGAGCCCGCCGATCCAGATCCACGACGACATCGCGTTCGAGCGGGTCGAGGCCTTCATCCGCGGCGAGGACAACGAGACCCTGGTGGGCACGGAGGCCGCGCCGGCCCGTCGCATGCGCCGGATGGCCCCGGCGCGAGCCAAGGCGAGCGTGGCGGCACGCTGAACCGCCGCCCGGCCGGACCGGGAGCCGCGTCCCCACCACCTCCCGCGCCGGTGGCCTCCACGACCGTGCCCGCGCCGCACCGCCCGCCCGTTCGCGGCGGCCGTGTGCGACGCACCCTGCTGCGCGCCAACGAGAAGGCGACCGTGACCGCCTATCGGGCGACGTCGGCCCTCATGGGCCACGTCCCGGTGGGCGTCGCCTGGCCGGTGGCGCGGGCCGGGTTCCTGGCCGGCTACGCCGCGTGGCCGGCCAAGCGACGCATCATCCAGGCCAACGCGGGCCACATCCTTGGCGTGCCGCCCGACGACCCCGCCGCGCGCCGACTGGCGCGTCGGGTCTACCAGACGTACGCGCGCTACGTCGTCGAGCTGATGCGCCTGCCATCGCGGCCGCTGCACGAGCCGGCCCGGCTCTTCGAGACCGGCGGACCGGGCGGCTACGACTCATTCCAGGCCCTGTACGAGCGGACGGCCGCGGAGGGCCGCTCGCTCATCGCGGTGAGCTGCCACATCGGCAGCATCGAGACCCTGGTGGCCGCCTTCGGGACACGGGGCATGCCCGTCTACGGCCTGGCCGATGACAGCGCCTACCCGGAGCTCTACGAGCTCCTCCAGGCGCAGCGGCGGCGCTGGGGCGTCGAGGTGGTCCCGTGGCGCAACCTGCGCTCGCTGTTCCGCATCCTGCGCGACCCGATCGTACTCGGCCTGCTCGTCGACTGGGGCTATCGCGCCGAGGACGTGCCGGTCCGCCTCTTCGGGGCGTGGACGACGCTCCCGGCCGGGCCGGCCGTGCTCGCGGCGAGGACCGGGGCGCTGCTCGTGCCGGTCGCCTGCCGCCGGCTTCCCGACGGCCACTACGAGGCCCAGCACCTGGATCCGATCGAGGTCTCCGACGGCTCGCCCGCCGGCGTGGCGCGGGCCACCCAGGCCATCGCCGACGCGGTCGAGGCCATGGTCCGCGTGGCACCCGCCCAGTGGTACACGTTCAAGCGCATGTGGCCGGCCACGGAAGGCGAGGCGGCGGCGCTGGCGGCGCGGGCCGCCCAGACGCCCGCCATGCCGGCCAAGACGCCGGCCCAGGTGGCGTCCGCCGAGGTGACGCCGGCATGAGCGATCCGCCGCCCGGTCCAGGACGCTCCGCGGCCGCGACGGGCACGCCGCGCCAGCGCCTCATCGCACGGCTCGTGGCGGCCGGCGCCGCGCTGGCCTGCCGCCTGCCCGGCGGGCTCCTGGAGCGCGTCGCCGACGCGCTTGGCGGCGCGCACTACCTCGTCGCCGGCGAGGCGCGGCGCGCCCTCGTGCGGGCCAACATGCAGCGCGTCTGCGAGGGTCTCGTGGCGGCCGGGCTGGCCACGCCACGCGTCACCGCGGCGACGCGGGACCCACGCGTCCTGGACGAGCTGGTCCGCGGCGTCTTCCGGCATCACGCCAGGTACCTGGTGGAGCTGATGCGGGGCCCGACCATGACCGCGGCCTGGCTGGCCGGCCACCTGGTGCTGGAGACCCCCGAGACGATCGATGCCGCCTACGCCAGGGTCGCCGACGGCAGCGCCCTGCTCGCCCTGGGGCTGCATCTGGGCCCCGTCGAGATGCCGGCCATCTACAGCGCGGTGCGCAGCGGCCGCCGCGTCGCCGGGCCCATGGAGATCATCGACAACCCGCCGCTCCAGGCGTGGTACGTGGCGCTGCGGGAACGCCTGGGGGTCCAGGCCGTCACACCGCCCGAGACCGCCGGGCCGGAGCTGCGGCGCGTGCTCCGCGAGGGCGGCCTGGTGGGCATCGTGGCCGACCGCGACATCGCCGGCAGCGGCCGCCCGACGCGGCTGTTCGGCTCGCCGGCCCCGCTGTCCGCCGGCCCCGCCCTGCTGGCCCTGGAGAGCGGCGTGCCCACGTACGCCGTGGCCATCCGGCGCGTCGGGTGGGGCCGCTACGCGGGCCGGATGGAGCCGCTGGACGTGCCCACGGGCGGCTCGCTGCGCCAGCGCGTGGAGGCCTTCATGGAGGGCGAGGCGCGGGCCTTCGAGCGCCTCGTGGCCCCCGCCCCGGAGCAGTGGTGGGCCCTCCTGTTCCCCATCTGGCCCGATCTCGTGGCCCCCGCCGCGGCCCGCGGATGAGCGCCCCCGTGCCCGCCGACGCGACGCGCTCGGGGCGGGCGGACCTGCACATCCACTCCGCGGCGTCGGACGGCACCGCCAGCGTGGCCGCGATCCTCGACGCCGTGGCCACCCGCGGCGACCTGGACGTGATCGGCATCGCCGACCACGACCGCCTGGACGCCGCCCTCGCCGCACAGGCGATGGCCCGTCGTCGGGGCGACCCCTTCGACGTGATCGTGGCCGAGGAGATCAGCACGCGCGCCGGCCACGTGCTCGGGCTCTTCCTCACGGCACCCATCCGCCCGTGGCGCTCGATCACCTCCACGATCGCAGCGATCCACGCCCAGGGCGGCCTGGCGGTCCCCGCCCACCCGTTCCTGCCATACCCGCTCTGCGTCAGCCGGCGCACCCTGCTCCGCCTGCTGGCCGACCCCGACCCGGACGTCCACCCCGACGCGCTCGAGGTCTTCAACCCGACGACCCTGGGCCGCCGCTGGCATCCGCAGGTCGTGGCCTTCGCCGCCGAACACGGGCTGCCGGGCATCGGCGACAGTGACGCCCACGAGCTCTACCAGATCGCCCAGGTCTGGACCGAGTTCCCCGGGCGCACCGCGGCTGACCTGCGCCAGGCGATCCTGGCCGGGACCACGACCTGGCACGGTGACTTCTACCCGCCGTTCGCCCAGGTGGGCATGGTCGGCCGCCAGTACCGCAAGAAGGCGCGGGACCTCTCGGCCGATGTCGGCGGGCGCCTGCTGCGGCGGGGGACCGGGCGAGACCTGGGCTATCCCGGCGGACGCGAAAGGCCGGCAGCGTATCGTGAGGAGCACGAAGGCGAAGGGGGCGGGGGCGCGTCATGAAGATCGGCCTCGTCACGCCTTACGTCTACCCCCTGCCGGGGGGTGTCAACGAGCACGTCCGGCACCTCTACGAGAACCTCCTGGCGCGCGGCCACGACGTGCGCATCATCTCCAGCACCCACGGCCTGCAAAAGGCCAGCGAGGGCGACGTGATCCGCCTTGGCCGCGGCTTCAGCGTGCCCACCAACGGCTCGGTCGGCACGCTCACCCTCTCGCCGCGCTACCTGGCCCAGGCCCGCGACCTGATCGCGGCCGAACGCTTCGACCTACTGCACTTCCACGAGCCGCTGGTGCCGTTCCTGTCCCCCATCCTGCTGCGCGAATCCGATTGCGTGAACGTGGCCACCTTCCACGCCTACGCCGGCTGGAGCCCCGCGTACCAGGTCATCGGGCGGGCGGTCCGCGGGTCGGTCGCGCGCCTGCACGGCCGGATCGCGGTCAGTGCGGCGGCCCGCCACTTCATCGACCACTATTTCCCGGGCGACTACAAGGTCATCCCCAACGGGGTCGACCTGTGGCGCTACGAGTCCGCCCGCCCCATCGCCAAGTGGCGCGACGGCACGCCGAACATCCTGTTCGTCGGTCGCTTCGAGGCCCGCAAGGGCCTGCCCGTCCTCCTCAAGGCGTACCGCACCCTCCGCCGCTCGGGCCGCCCGTGCCGGCTCCTCGTGGTGGGCTCCGGGCCACTCGAGCGGGAGGTCCGCCGCTACGTCCAGACGCGGCGCCTCCAGGGGGTCGAGCTGCTCGGCCGGGTGAGCGACGAGGAGAAGGCGCGCTACTTCGTCACGGCCGATCTGTTCGTCGCCCCGGCCACCGGCCAGGAGTCGTTCGGCATCGTGCTGCTGGAGGCGATGGCGGCCGGCACGCCGATCGTCGCCAGCGACATCCACGGCTATAAGGGCGTCGTGCGGCGGGACGTGGAGGCGCTCCTGGTCGAGCCGCGCGACCCGCACGAGCTGGCCGTGGCGCTGGCGACGCTCCTGGACGATCCCGCCCGTCGGGAGCGGCTTGCGGAGGCCGGGCGAGAGCGGGCCGAGCAGTTCGGCTGGCCGCGCATCACCGCCAAGGTCGACGACTACTACGGGTTCGTCATCCGGCGCCTCGCCGCCCAGGGGCGGCTACCACCCGGGTTCCGCGCCCCGATCCCCGAACCGAGCGACCGGGCGGAGCGACCGGCCTAGGGCCAGGGCAGACCGGCGGCGGCGTGGAGCGCCGCGTCGGCGGCATCGGAGACCCCGCTGGGGCCACCGAGCACGACCATCGACGGCGGGGCCAGGCGGGTCACTTCGTCGAGCACCACCTGCGGGACGGCGTCCCCGTCCGGCACGAGCAGCAACGGCCCGCCGAGCGGCGCGCCGGCGAGGGCGTCGGGGAAGTTCTCGCCGTTCGCCACGTAGAGGGTGTCGCCGGCAGAGTAGGTGGCCTCGGCGATGAGGACGGCCGTGGCGTAGCGATCGGCCCCGCCAAGTCGCGTCACGCTCGAGCCGGTCCGGCTCGCGGTGTACTGCGCCAGGGCCGTCTGGACCGCGGTGGAGACCGATGCGGTGCCGCCAAGCACGTAGATGTGGGTGGGCACGAGGCGCTTGAGCTCGGTCGCGGTGCTGGCCGGGATGGTGCCGTTCACGAGGAGCACCGGCGCGCCGACGTGCGCGGCGGCGGCCGCACCGGCCAGCGCATCCGGGAAGTTGAGCCCGCTCGCGATGTAGACGGCCGTCGGATGGGCGGCGAACGTGGCCTTGGAGACGGCCGCCGCGGTGGCGTAGCGGTCGCTGCCCGCGAGGCGGGTCACCGAGCCGCTCGTGTAGCCCTGCAGCAGGCTCATGACCGGCGCATCGACCGCGCTCGTGCCCCCCAGCAGGACGATCCGCCCCGGCTGCAGTCGGGCCAGCTCCTGGGCCGTGCTGAGGGGCAGCAGGCCGCCCTGCACAAGGAGCACGGGAGCGGCACTCTTGCCGGCGGCCGAGGCGCCCGACAGGGCGTCGGGGAAGGCCTGGCCGCTGCCGACGTAGACCACGCTCACACCCGGCGCGAAGTTGGAGGCCGAGGTCTCCGCCGACGTCGCGTACCGGTCGATGCCGGCGATGCGGTTCGGATCCAGCGGGGGCGGCGGCGGGGGCGGGGGCGGCGGGCCCTGGATGAAGACCCCGGTCCAGTAGGTCCGGCCGCTTGTCGCGTCATACGCGACACCGATGCCGGCCGCCGTGTAGGCCGCCGTGGTGATGATGGCGTAGTGCGGCGGCGAGTCGTGCCAGTCGGTCGCCGCCTCGTCCGCGGAGGGGCCCCAGCTGCCGAAGCCCGCGTTCCACTCGATGATCTCGCCCATCCCGGACCACTGGATGCCGGCCGCCTCGATCATCGAGAGGGCCGTCCGCCCGTCGGGCTGGGTGTGGGAGAAGTAGTGCAGGGTGGCCATGTTCATGGAGCGCTGCTCGGCGATCGCCTGGAGGCGCGGATCCATGATCACCGGGGCCAGGCCGACGGCGCCGCGCTGCCCATTCAGCAGGTCGAGTTCGTGGGCCTCGGCTGCGAGCGGCGTCAGGGTGCCGCTGGTCGCCGCAACGTGCCGCGCGCCGCCGGTCGGCGCGACCAGGCAGGCCAGAGCGGCCACGAGGGCGACGGCCATGCTGAGGGTGGGGCGTCGAGCGATGGTCAAGATCCGATCGTGTCCGATGCGCACGCGTGATGGCCGGCGACATGGAGCGCCGTGCTACCCCGCCAGTCTGGGCGCCCTCACCGCCACGACCATAGCGCACGGGTCCCGGCCCGCGGCGAGTCGATGGTACGGGCGCCGTGCTCAGCCAGGCTCAGGCGTTGCCCGCTGTCAACGCGTTGCCGGGATCATCGGGGCCCGGTCCAGGCCCGCGGAGCAGTTCGAGGCGCTGGGAACGGCGCGTCGAGGCCGCGTACATGACGGCCAGCGCGAGGGCGAAGGTGACCAGCGCGAGGGACCCCGACTGGAGCCCCAGCACCTGCAGCGTCTGCGGCGGGTCGGTGTTGACGGCGAACTGGAAGTCGTAGACGTACGTCGGCAGCGGCATGACCTGGAAGATGTTCTTGAGGCCCGTCGGGATGGGCAGGCCGGAGATGTCGGCGTAGAAGATGACGAACCACAGGGCGGCGGCGCCAAGGATGCCGATCACGAAGCGGTGCGGGTCACGCATCGTGAGGACGAACCACGCGGCGACCGCCAGCGGCACGGTGCCGATGACGGCGAACGCGTAGGGCCCCAGGGCGCCGAGCGGGGCGGAGATCAGGGCGTCGTCCCCGAACCGCGACTGGGCCAGGGCCAGGGCGGCCAGCAGGGCCGCCGCGGTGATCACCAGCCATGGTGCGCCCGAGTGGAGCAGGCCGCCCGCGCCCGGCCGCTGGCGGCCGGCGGTGAAGGCCCGCTCGGCCAGCACCAGCCGCACCTGCCAGAGCAGGATGGCGCCCCCCACGAGGAGCACCACGCCCGACGCGGCGACGCGCTCGGTCAGCACGAACGGCATGCTCACGAAACCGCAGACCTGCGAGTTCGGCGCCACCCGGGAGGTCCCGGCGAGGGCGCACAGTGGGACGCGCATCAGCCACAGGAGCGGCGCGGCCACCAGCGCGCCGGCCGCCGCGAGGCGCGCCAGCAGCCAGGTGCGCGGTGAGGGACCGTGCCACAGTTCGGCCAGCCAGTAGGCCACGGCGGCGAAGAGGAAGGGCAGCGCCGTGTAGTAGTGGTACTGGAAGCTCGCCCGGTCGATGCGCGACCACGAGAGCCACTGGCAGGCGAAGCCGATGACCAGGATCGTGAGGGCCAGGCTCCGCCGCGCCCAGGCCTGCCAGGACGCCCAGGCCATGACCGGCACACCCAGCCAGAAGATCACCAGGTTGCCCGCGTCGTACGTGATGCCGGTCGTGTCGTTGGCATAGCCCTGCTGGAAGAACCAGACCGGCTTGAAGTCGAAGGGCCAGGCCCACCAGGGCGACGACGCGGGATGCGAGGCGCGCAGGTCGTTGTGGTAGTTGTACATCTGGATCTGGAGGTCCAGGAGTGTCTGGCCGGTGTGGCCCGGCGGGTAGCCGGTGAACCACTGGTTGCCCAGGGCGATCCACGGCGTGTAGCTGATGACGTAGACCACGAGCGGCACGAACGTGAAGCAGGCCAGGGCGATGAGCCACGGCGCCCCGAGAAGTGCCCCGGGGATGAGCCACCCCTGGTCGGGCGCATCGGCGGGCGGGTCCGGATCGGCGGCGGGATCGGCAGGCATGCGGGCCAGCGGGCCAAGGCCGCGCCGCCCGCCCAGCGAGAAGGCCACGTATGCGACGGCGGCGAGGACGAGCAGCGCCGCCCCGCCGAGGACGAGGTCGCCGGGCAGGGTGGAGCCACCGGTCGCCGGGGCCCGCCCGCCGAGCACGATGCCGGCCAGGACCGCGAGGCCGCCGAGGACGGCCGGCGCGCCCACCGCGAAGCGCACCTCGTCGAGCGTCCAGCGGATCGGACGGACGACGATGGCCGCGGCCAGGACGGCCGTGAGGATCACCATCAGGACGAGGAAGCTCGCATCGCCGATCGGGGCGCTGGCCGACGTCGCGCCGATGGCCAGCCAGCCAAGCACCCCCGTCATGCCGATCATGGCCGCCAGCGCCAGCAGGCGGCCGAGCGCCGACCGCAGCAGCACGAGCAGGACGATGCCGCCGATGGCATAGGCGCCGACCCACTTCGAGGCCAGCGCCAGCCCAAGCAGCACCCCGATCGTCGGGATGGCCAGGGCGACGGCCCATCGGCGGCGCCACAGGCCCAGGTAGATCGGCACGAACAGCGTGTAGGCGGCGACGATGAAGAGGGCCACGTACGTGTCGTTCATGGCGATGCGCGACTGGGCGAAGAACATGCCGTCGACCAGCACCAGGCCGGCCGTCAGAAGGGCCACGGTCCGGCGGCGGAACAGCATGCGCACCAGCAGGTACAGGCAGCCCAGCAGGAGCGCGCCGGCGATGACGCCCATGATCCGCCACGCGTAGGCGTGGTTCCCGATGTCGACCACGGCCAGCTGGCCGGCCGAGTCCACGGCCAGGAGCTGCTGACGGTCCTGCGCCGGGCGCTGGGGCTGTGTGTCGAGGGCCATCGTCACCGCCGAGAACGGCAGGCGCGCGTCGGCGAAGACGGCCTTGCCGTTCGGCTCCACGACGTAGACGGTGTCGCTGCTGCCGTCGGCGGTGCGGCCCAGGACGTGGATGATGTTCGACGACTCGTCCCACGCCACGGCCCGCACGGCGCCCGGCATCTTGAGGGTGCCACCGAGCGTGGTCCCGCCGGACGGTGGCACCGCCACCCAGCTGAGCGACGAATCGCCGGCCGCGAAGATCGTCGGCTGGTCGAGCCCGTTCATCAGCACCATCCCCGTGGGTGCCTCGGGCAGCGTCAGCCGGCTGGTCGACGCCAGGGTCGCCGCGTCCCGCAGGTCCAGCGTGTCGCCCTCGGCGACCGCCACGGCCCCGGCCCCGGAGTCGGTGGGCACGGCCACCAGGGCGGCCGCGCCCGGATCGGCGATCGAGGCGGACCGGCTGCCGTCCGCCGTGGCCAGGCTGACCAGCTGCTCGGCGGTGGTGATGGCGTCGACGTGCGCGCCGTCGGACGACACGATCAGCGCCGTGACCGGCCCGCCGAACGTGCCGAGGCTGGTGGCGACGGGCGCGGCGGCGGACGCGGAGGCGCGCAGTGCGTCGAGGTCGGGCGTCTGGATGCTCCACAGGCCGCCGGCGTCGTCCGCCACGTACAGCACGTGGGCGCCCTCGTCGACCGCCAGGTGCACCGGTGCCCGTCCCTGCCCGAGCGGCACGGTCGCGATGATCTGCCGGGTGGCCAGGTCGTAGGCCACCACACCGCTCGGGGTGGCCGTGTACAGCCGGTCGCCATCACGCTGGTCCGGCTGGTCCGGCGGGCTCCAGCGGGTCTCGGTCACGGCATCGGTGACCGGCCCGCCGAGGTCGGCCGTGCCCGTCACGTTGTCGTCGCCAAAAGCCACCAGCCCGACCGCGATGAGGTACTTGGCCAGGTGCGGGTGGGTGAACTCGTAGATATCGTGGGGCTCGCCGTAGCGCCAGTCCTGCAGGAACTCGGTGGCCGTGCGGGCGTGGTAGACCTCGTCGAAGATCATGCCGAAGGGCTGGCCAAGGTCCCACGTCCGCAGGACCATGGCGGCCACGATCAGGATCAGGACCACGAGTCCGTCCAGGCGGTCGGGCCGGCCGAACGGCTCGCGCCGCAGCTCGCCGCTGCGGTCACGCCGCAGCGAGCGCGCCAGGAACGCCCGCGGCAGGCCCCAGCCCGACCCGGGCATCGCCTCCGGACCCCCCGATGCAGGACGAACGGGAGCGGGTGGCGGTGGCGCGGGAGGCGGCAGGTCGTACGGGTCGACCTCGGGCGGCCGCCCGCCCCGGCCGGCCAGGCGCCGCAGCGGCCCGGCGACGAGGTCGCTCACGGGCCGCAGCGACCAGGCCACGACCAGGAACCCGCCGGTCTGCAGGACGACGCTCAGGAGCACCCCGCCGAAGCTCCGCATGTCGGCCCCGAAGGGCAGGCCGGTGACGTTGGCGGTGCCGTAGTTGCCGACCGTGAGGATGCCGTGGAGGTTGATGAATGAGCCGACGGCCAGCACCAGGGTCAGGACCCGGAAGCGGCGCGAGTTGACTGCCAGCAGCGGCAGGAAGACGAAGACCGGGAAGAGGTAGCGCTCGTGCACGCGCGTGGGCAGGATGAAGAAGGCCAGCGAGAGGAAGACCGCAGTCAGCAGGATGGAGCGGCGCGAGTCGCGCCAGGCCAGCTGGATGGCCCCGACCGCGAAGCCCAGGCCCAGCAGGAGGGCCCCGATCGTGAAGCCATTGAGCCCCGCGAACAGCGGCACCTGGTCGGACGACCAGCCGCCGGCGGCGGCCAGCGACGCCTGCCCGCCTGAGCCGATGAGGGCCCACGGGTCATAGGCGTTGACGCTGAGGTAGGGGTAGCCGGCAGCGGTGTCGCCCATGCGCGAGATCAGCGTCGGCACGTCCAGGCCGAACGGGGTGATGAGGATGAACAGGACCACCGCCCCCACGGCCGCGCAGCTGACCAGCCGCCAGACCCCTTGTTCCTCGCTGACCCAGCCGCGGAGCGCCCGGGGCACCGCCGTCGCGCGCGGCCCCGAGCCGATCAGGAAGAGGTGACGCCGCAGCAAGGTCACCCCGATGAGCGGCGCGAGGACGATGCCGAACTGGGGCTTGACCAGCGCCGCCACGACGGCGAACCCGACGGCGGCCTCGGAGAAGCCGTCGATGAGGAAGGCGATGGCGACGAGCATGACCAGCGCCCCGACCGCGTCGATCTGGCCCCAGAGCGCCGAGTCGTACCAGGTGACCGGGTTGAAGAGGTAGAGCGCGGCCGCCCCCAGCGCGGCGCCGCGCGCATCGGACCGCGGTCCGAGCCAGCGACGGACGAGGCGGTAGAGGAGGTACGCGATGCCCAGGTCGGCGGCGATCGCCGGCAGCTTGATGAGCCCGCCGACGATCGTGTCGGGCAGCGGCAGGGCGACCCCGCCGAGGATGATCGTGCCGCCGCCAAGGAGACCGGCCAGGCCGCTGCCGATCGATCCGATGAGCCACAGCACGTAGAGGTAGCCGGGCGGGTAGTCGGCGAAGCCGGCGTTGGCGTAGAAGCTGCCGGGGCCGCCGTGGGCCAGGGTCAGGGCCCACGAGGTGAAGCTGCCGATGTCGCTCTGGAAGCCGGAGCCCGGGAAGAGGACGTATGCGATGATGAGTCGCAGCGCCAGCCCGACCAGGAGCAGGATGGCGATGGCGGGGATGGCCGAGGGCGACCCGTCCGAGCGTCTCGGCGCCGTGCGCCCCGGTGCGGCCTCACCCGGCCGAGGCGCTGTCGAGTCCAACCGGCCTCCTGCACGAGCGACGAGTGGCCCGCAGTATAGCAACGGCCCGCCCCGTTCCCCCGCCCGCTCCAGGGTCGGTCACCGACCGCCTCCGGGCGCGGCTGGACGACCTTGAGCCGACCTGGATCGGGGTCGCCGTCTTCGTCGCGGCCCTCGTCATCTACATCGTCTCCAACCCCGCACGCCAGAACGTCTACGACCATTTCGTGTGGCAGGCGGACGCCTACCTGCACGGCCGTTTCGCCATCAAGTGGCCCGTCGATGCGGGCGGGTTCATCAATGACTACTTCCAGGACGTGTACCCGCTCGCGTCCGCGCCGGGATTCGCGCTGCTGCCCTTCCCGCCCCTGCCGGCCGTGCTGCTCACGCCGTTCGTGGCCCTCGGCGGCCTGGGCACGGATGCGGCGCTCCTCGTGGCCTGCCTCGGGGCGGTCAACGTGGCCCTCGCCTGGCGCCTCACGTCCCACGTCACGACCGACCGCCTGGCCGCCCTCGTCGCGACCGTCTTCTACGGCTTCGGGACGGTCGCGTGGTACGCGGCCATGCTGGGCAGCACCTGGTTCGCGGCCCATGTCGTGGCCAGCTTCTTCCTGTTCCTGGCGATCACGTTGGCGGTCGACGGCGAGAGCCGGGAGCGGGCCCGGACCGCCGTCCGGCGCGTGCCCCTCGACGGACGCCAGCTGGTGGCGGGCATGGTCTTTGGCGTGGCCGCGCTGGCCCGCCTGACGACCATCCTGGGCCTGCCCTTCTTCGTCTTCGTGGGCAGCGGGGGGAGCGTCTGGCGGCGGGGCATCTCCGCCGCGCTCGGGGCCGCCATCCCGGTGGCCGTGCTGCTGGCCTACAACCTGGCCTCCTCCGGCCAGCTCTTCGAGCCTGGCTACGACTACCTGTACCAGACGGAGACCGTGCCCATCCCCGGCGGCCTGCTGGCCCAGGTGTTCCCCGCCCTGCAGGCCATCGGCTACCACCCCGGCACGTGGAGCGCGGAGGACCTGCGCTATCTGCCGCAGAACCTGGTGATCATGCTGGCCTGGCTGCCGACGGTCCAGCCGCAGTGCGGGGTCGAGGGGCTCTTCTCGACGACCTGCTCGCTGATCCGGCCCGACCCGCTCGGCATGAGTCTGCTGCTCACCAGCCCCGCCTACCTGCTGGCGCTGCCGGCCCTCGTGGCCGGCTGGCGCGACCGGCTGGTGATCGGGGCCACGGTGGCCGTGGCCGTGATCGCCGGGGCCGACCTGGTCCATTTCAGCCAGGGCTGGGTCCAGTTCGGCTACCGCTTCAGCAATGACTTCGCGCCGTTCGCCCTCATCCTGGTCACCCTGGGCATCGCGCGCCTCGGGCTGCGGCGGCTGGTCGTGGGCCTCATCGGCGTGTCGATCCTCATCAACGCGTGGGGCGTCTTCTGGGGCGTGGCCCTCGGCTGGTGAGGCGCCTCTATACTCGCCGCGATGTCGAACCCTGACGGGGTGGCGGCGGCCCCGACGGGGGCGAGTGCCGCCGTGGTGCCCGCGCTCACCTACTTCTTCCCGGCCCACAACGAGGCCGAGAACATCGAGGCGCTCGTGGCCGAGGCGCTGAGCGCCCTCCCGGCCCTCGCCGAGCGCTTCGAGATCATCGCCGTCGACGACGGCAGCCGCGACGGCACCGGCGCCCTGGCCGACCGCCTGGCGGCGGAGCACCCCGACGTCGTGCGGGTCGTGCACCACGAGGTGAACCAGGGTTACGGGGCCGCCCTGCGCAGTGGCTTCCGGGCTTCGCGCTACCCGCTCGTGGGCTTCACCGACGGCGACCGCCAGTTCCGCGTGGCGGATCTCCGCCTCCTCCTCGACCGCCTCGACGCGCCCGACGCCCCTGATGTGGTCGTGGGCTACCGCCTCAAGCGGGCAGACGCCACGGTGCGCCTGGTCTATGCCCGCGCCTACCGCTGGTGCCTGCGCCTGTTCTTCGGCCTGGACGTGCGCGACGTGGACTGCGCCTGCAAGCTCTTCCGGCGTCCCGCCCTGGAGGGCGTGCGCCTGGAGTCACGCGGAGCCTTCCTCTCGGCGGAGCTGCTCATCAAGCTGCGCGCTCGCGGCGCCCGCCTGGCCCAGGTCGGCGTGCCGCATCACCCGCGCGTGGCGGGCCAGGCCTCGGGCGCCAACCCACGGGTCGTGCTGCGGGCGGTGCGCGACTTCTGGCGCCTGCGCATCCGCCTGTGGGTGGCCCGCGACCGCGCCCTGGCGCGCGGGCTCCCGGTGCTCGGCAGCGAGGCGGCCTAGCTCTCGCCCTCCGGCGGGTCGGGCACGTCGAGCGAGTTGACGAACTCGCGGAACACGGAGAGGCGCTCCTCGTCGATCGTGCCGGCCTCCGCCGGCGTCACCCCGGCTCGTTCCAGGACGTCGTCCGTGGCGTAGATGACGACACCCGCCCGGAGGGCGAGGGCGATCGCGTCGCTGGAGCGGGCGTCGACGTCCACCGTCCGATCCCCGAGCTCCATGATCAGCCGCGCGCGATAGGTCTCGTCGGCCAGCTCGGAGATGATGACCTGCTTGAGCTGCACGCCCAGCTCGTCGAGCGCCGTGGCGAAGAGGTCGTGGGTCAGGGGCCGCTCGGGGACCACGCCCTGGAGCCGCCGGGCGATCGCGTCCGCCTCGTTCGCGCCGACCCAGATGGGCAGATAGCGGTCCCGGTCGGCCTCCTTGAGGATCACGACGTGCTGCGACGTCAGCATGTGGATCCGCACGCTCTCGACGACCATCGCGTTCAGCCCTGGCGGCATGTCGGCGATTCTACGCCCGGCCGGGCGCGGCTCAGCGTTTGGGGGTGGGCTTGGGCTTGGCCGTCGGCTTGGGCGTGATGTGCGGGCTCGGCGACGGGCTGACCGACGGCGACGGTGAGGCGCCCGGTCCGCTGATGGCGGTCAGCGGGCTGACCATGACCTGGTCGGCCGTGATCCATACCAGCGCCGGCGGCTGGTCGGCCTTGCCGAGCACGACGGCCATGCCCTGCAGGCCGTCGAAGCCCGTGCCGCCGTCCGCCACGAGGAACTGGCCGACGTAGCTCCCGTCGGTGCGCGAGAACTCGACGATCCGGGCATGGCTCGCGTCCCACACCCACAGGCGGTCGGTGGGGGCGGCGCCGGTGGCGTTCAGCAGGCGGTAGTCGTGGCCGGGCCGCATGTCGCCCTGGTCGGGCGGGACGTCAAGCGCGAACGAGCTGGCCTGGCCGCTGAAGTAGCGCGTCAGGCCGTCGCTGGACAGGGTGAAGACGAACCCGTCCACGATGTCCATGTCATGCACGCCGGAGAGGTCGGTCGGCACCGTCAGGTAATCCGAGCTGGTGACGTAGCCGCCGCCCGCCGCGGTGGGCTGGTAGCGCACGATCTGGCGCGACGCCGGATCGACCGTGTAGAAGTTGTAGAGGCCGGTGGTGAAGTTGCGCAGATACGCCGCGATGGCCGTCACGTCCGGGGCCAGGGGGGTGGGCGCGGTGATCGAGAGGCGGGCCAGCGTGCCGTCGCCCTTGGCGTCCGACGGCGCCCAGCGCCACAGGCCCTGCGCAGCGTCCACGATCAGGACGTCCGGCCCGGCGGTGGTCAGCAAACGTGGCGCGGCGATACCCTTCTGACCCTTCTGGACCACGATCCTGGCCGTCCGCGCCGCGAGGTCGATGCGGATCACGGAGCCGTTGGCCGTGTCGATGATGTAGGCCGCGCCGTCGGGGCCCACGATGAGGCCCTGCAGGGTCGGATGGGCGTCGATCTTGTCGAGGTTCAGCAGCACCTCCGAGGTCGTGTAGCCGACGTCGTAGAGCTGGTCGAGTGCGCTCGACACCCGCCCCTTGAGGTCCGCCAGCGCCGACGCAGGGGCGCCGAACGCGGCGGCCTGGGTGAGCTGGTGCCAGGCGTCCTGGAGGAACGTGCGGGCGCGCGTCGGCTCGTTGACCAGCAGGTTCCCGTTGGTGACCTGGTCGACGTCCGACGTGGCTGCCTCGATGGCCTGCTGCGCGTTGCTCACGGCCGCCACGTCGGGATGGCTCAGGCCGCCGATGAACCACACCACGCCGGCGAGGGCCACCAGCAGCACGAGGAAACCCAGGAACGCGATGGCCAGGCGCCGCTGCGAGGCGGTCCGGTCGGCCAGCGGCACCACGCGCCGGTATGAGGTCCGCCGGCGCGGCAGCAGGTCGGTCAGGTGCTCCATCGCGCCGGCCGCGGCGCCCGACACCGCCTCGCGGGCGACCCGGGCGCCACCCTGCACGGCGCTGGCGGCCCCCACGAGGGGATCGGCAAGGGGGATCGGCGAGCGGTCGGGTGCGCCCGCCAGCGGTTCCGCCGCCCGCACGGGCACCAGCTTGCGGTCGGTGCGCGTGGCCGGCATCTCGGCCGCCTCCAGGACCATGAGCGCGTCCGACTGCTCGCCGCCGCCGGCCACGAAGAGGTGGTGGACGTGCTCCGCCGCGGATTGCGGGTGGAGCGTGACGGCGGCGTTCTTGATCTCCTCGAGGCCGACCGTGGTGGTGACGTTGTGGGCGCTCAGGATCAGCGTGTCGCCGACGACCATGTCGCCGCGCCAGACGTCCACCTCGACCTCGCCGGCCGCCGGCAGGCCGGCGCCCCGCTCCTCATCGGGCAGCGTCAGGAGGCGCGCCTGGCGCACCAGGAAGGCGTCCGCGTCGCCGATCGTCGCCACGTACAGCTCGTGGCCGCGCACGACGGCCACGGCCGCCCCGATAGCCCCAGCAGCCAGGCCGTGGCTCTCCCGGCCGTGCCGCAGGCGCTGGTTCGCGCTGCGCACGGCCTTCTCGAGGCACACCGGGATACCGGCCGACTCGTCGTAGTAGTACTGCCGCTCGATGGTCTCGGCGACCAGGCGGGTAGCCTCGCCGGCCCGGCTGCCGCTGCCCGGCCGGCCGGTGACGATGGCGTACAGGTTGCCCTTGGAGCGACTGGTCGAGCCGATCGTCGGCTCCCGAACCACGACGGTGTCGGGCGAGGTCGGAAGGCGGTCCGCGGCGGCCACGAGGCCCGGCTTGAGGTGCAGTCGGACGGCCATGGGGCGCCTAGTCTACACGCGCCCGTCCGGCGCTCCGCCGGCCGTCCCCGGTGGCCGACCGGTCGGTCTGGGGGCCCGGACGACGACCCGCAGCTCCCGCATGTGGCGGCCGCCCGGCGCCTGCGCGAACGCCGCCAGCAACTCGTCGGCCCGCAGCGCCAGCTCCTGGGCCACGATGGGGGACGGGGCCGCGGCGACGATCGTGCCGTCGTCTCGCAGGTCAAGGAGCGTGCTCGTGCCGGCGGCCGCCGGGACCCGTTCGGCCACGAGGCGGCTCCAGGCCGCCATCGCCCGGCCGCGCATCAGCGGCTCTTCCAGGCCGAGCGCCTGGGCGGCCGGTGGCAGCAGGTCCCCCAGCCGTCGCATCGGGCGGCGCCGGTTCATCATGCGGCGCTCCGTTCGACACGACCGGGCGTCACGCGCCACGCAGTCGAGGCCGCCACGAGCTCGGGGTCCAGGTCGGCCAGCGCGGTGGTGGTGATGAAGGCCTGGGGCAGGGCCTGGATGCGCCGCACCAGGTGCGCTCGGCGCAGGGGGTCCAGCTCGCTGAACACGTCATCGAGCAGGAGCAATGGCGGCTCCCCCTCGGGTGAGGTCAGCAGGTGGACCTCGGCCAGCTTGAGGGCCAGGATCGCCGTGCGCTGCTGGCCTCGCGACGCGAACGCCGCGAGCGGGCGCTCGTCGAGCCGGAAGACGATGTCGTCGCGGTGGGGCCCGACCAGGGTGGCGCCGTTCCACAGCTCCTTGTCGGCCGTCTCGGCCAGCCGGCGGCGGATGGCCTCGGCCGGCGACTCGGAGGCCTCGGCCGGCGCGTTCGTCACGTACCCCATCGCCAGGCGGCCTTCGCCGGGCGCGATCTCGGCGTGCGCCGCGGCGAGCGGCTCCTCCAGGTCGGCCAGCGCGGCGAGGCGGCCGGCCACGATCGCCCCGCCCTCGTCGACCAGGAGGCCGTCCCAGTAGGGCAGTTGGTCGCGGCCCGCGGTGCCCTCGCGGATCGCGCGCAGCAGGCTGTTGCGCTGGGCCAGGGCCCGCCCGTACGTCGCCAGGGCTCGAGCGTGCCCGGGCGAACGTGCGGCCGCCAGGCCGTCAAGGGCGGCTCGCCGCAGCGCCGGCGAGCCCACCACGAGCAGCATCTCCTCCGGAGCGAAGAGCACCACCTGGAGCGCCTGGCCGAGCGCCGGGGCGCGGCGCGGCACGCCGTTGATCCGGATGCGCTTGCGGGCGGCCGTTCCGGCCGTGGGGCGCGGGATCACGACCTCCACGAGGTCCGGCCCGTGCCCCGGGCCGTGGTCGACCGCCGCCTCGAGGCGGGCGAGCTCGCCCGACCACGCCACCAGCTCCGTGTCCGCGGCCCGATGCGAGGCACCGCGTGCGAGCACGACGAGCGACTCGACGAGGTTGGTCTTGCCCGCGGCGTTGGCCCCGTAGAGGATCTGCGGCCCCGGCGGCGGGTCGACGACGAGCTCGACGTAGCTGCGGAACCCCGTCACGACCAGGCGATCGACGCGCATCGCTGCCCTCCGGCGCGCGCAGGCACGGCCGGATCGCTGGCCGTCAGGACGGCGTGCGGACCGGCATGATGACGTGCACATAGCCGGGATCGCCGACCGGCTTCATGACGCCCGGCGAGAGGGGCCCGCTGAACTCGAAGGCGACCTGCTCGGCGCGGACGTTCTGGAGCGCCTCCTGCAGGTAGCGGGCGTTGAAGGCGATCGTCATCGGCTCGCCCTCCACCGACGCCTCGACCTGGCCCTCCGTGTCACCCACGTCCGCCGCCGCGGCGATGGTCAGGAGCCCGCTCGAGGCCTCCTCCACCCGCACCTTCACGACGTTGGCGGAGTTGCTGGCGATGAGCGCGGACACCCGCACAGCCTTCAGCAGGGCCTCGCGATCCACCACGGCCCGCGCCGTGAACGAGCTGGGCATGACCTGCTGGTAGTTGGGGAACTGGCCGTCGATGAGGCGGCTCACCAGCTCGGTGCCCTCGAGGTGGAAGACGACCTGGTTCTTGGCCGGTGCGAGCAGGATGTCGACCGGATCGTCCGTGTCGGTCAGGAGCCGTTCCAGCTCCATGTACGTCCGGGCTGGCACGACGACGCTCGTCTCCTCCACGGGATCGAGGGTCGTCAGCGTCTTGACCGCGATGCGGTAGTTATCGGCGGCCGCGAGCGTGACGCGATCGCCCTCGAAGCGGGTCAGGACGCCGGTCAGGATCGGCCGGGCCTCGTCGGTGGCCGCTGCGAAGGCGACCTCGCTGAGCGCCTGGCGAAGCGCGCGCTGGCTGATGCGGGTCGTGGGGCGCTCCCCCGCGGCGGGGATGACCGGGAATTCCTCGGCGTCGATCCCGCGCAGGGCGGCCTTCTGGCGTCCGCAATGGAGCCGCAGGGTGCCATCCTCGACCTCCAGGTCCACGCGCTCCGACGGCTGCAGCGAGTTGACGACGTCCGACATGAGGCGGGCGGGGACGGTCAGGGCCCCATCGGTCTCGATGCGGCCGGGCACCCAGCAGGTGATGCCGATCTCCAGGTTGGTGGCCGTCAGCTTCAGGCCGGCGTCCTCCGTTCGCAGCAGGACGTTGGCCAGCACGGGCAGCGCGCTGCGTGAACTGACGGCCCGACTGACGACCTGGAGGCCGCGCGCCAGGTTCTCCTGCATCACCGAGAGCTTCACGGTCGGGGGTCTCCCTCGACCCGGGGGGCGGCCGTCGCGCGGCGTCCACGGGTCGGTCGTGGTGGGTGGTCCTTCTTCCTGAATCTTCTCATCTACTCATCACCGTCATATGCCTGTGGAGGCGGTGGAGAGTCCCGTTCGGCGACGCGTCGCGGCCCGGTGGATGGACCAGGGGGACGGGGTGGAGAGGCGCCTCCCGGGAAGGGACGGATGGTGGGAAGCGGCGTCGGCGCGGCGGCTGGATCTGCCCGCCAGGGGACCCCGTTGCGGAGGGCTTGTCCACAAGTGACCCCTGTTATCCACAGATTCGGGCGGCTTCTCCACAGGAATGGGCCCGGGAAGGGGTCGCAGTGACCTCTGGGGACGGATGCCGGGCGGGCCCTCAGTCGGCGTAGAGCAGCTCGCGGACGGCCGCCAGCTCGCGGCGCAACTCGTCGTTCTCGGCCGTCTCGCGGGCGATCTTGTCGCACGCGTAGAGGACCGTCGAATGGTCACGGCCACCCAGCTCGGCACCGATGCGCATGAGCGAGACGTCGGTCTCCGAGCGCATCAGGTACATGGCGATCTGGCGGGGCATGACGATGGCCTTCTCGCGCTTCTCCCCGCGCAGCGCCTCCAGGTCCACGCCGTAGTAGTCGGAGACGGCCTGGGCCACGCGCTCGGGCGTGACACTCCGCTTCTTGGGGTTGTACAGGACGTTGGAGAGGACGGCCTGGGCCAGCTCGATGGTGATCGGCTGGCCGCCCATGCTGGCGTACGCCACGATGCGGTTGAGCGCGCCCTCCAGCTCGCGGATGTTGCTGGCCACCTTGCGGGCGATGAACTCGATGACATCCGAGCCGACGCCGACGGCCTGGTCCTCCGCCTTGGCCCGCAGGATGGCGATGCGCGTCTCCAGGTCGGGGGCGGTCAGGTCGGCGATGAGGCCCCACTCGAAGCGACTGCGCAGCCGCTCCTCGAGGGTCAGGATGGCCTTGGGCGGCCGGTCGCTGGAGAGGACGATCTGCTTGCCATCCTCGTGGATGGCGTTGAACGTGTGGAAGAACTCTTCCTGGGTCCGCTCCTTGTCGGCGATGAACTGGATGTCGTCGATCAGCAGCAGGTCGATCTTGCGGTAGCGGGCCCGGAACTCGTCGATCTTGCCCTGCTGGATGCTGGTGATGAACTCGTTGGTGAACTTCTCGCTGGTGGCGTAGACGACCCGCTTGCGGGGCAGCCGCGAGAGCACCTGGTTGCCGATGGCGTGCATGAGGTGCGTCTTGCCGAGGCCCACCCCGCCGTAGAGGAAGAGCGGGTTGTAGGCGTGCCCGGGTCGTTCGGCGACCGAGAGACTGGCGGCGTGGGCCAGGCGGTTGGCCGAGCCGACGATGAAGGTGCCGAAGGTGTAGCGGGGGTTGAGCCCGACCGCCGCGCCCTCGCCGCCGACGCGGGTCGGCTCCAGGCGCACCGAGCGGGCCTCGTCGGTGCTTTCGCGCACCGGGGCAGCCGCCTCGCGCACCTCGAACTCGACGGTCACGCTGTAGCCCACGACCCGGGCCAGCGTCTGGCTGATCAGCGAGCGGTAGCGGGTCTCCAGCCAGTCCTTGGCGAAGCCGTTGGGGACCGCCACACGGAAGCGGCTGTCATCCACCTCCACGAGCGCGGTGTCGCGCAGCCATGTCTCGTAATTGGCGGGCGAGAGGGACACCTGGAGCTCGCCCAACGCGGCGCGCCACACCTGCTTCGCGTCCATCGATAGCACGACCCCGAGACTGGATGTTGACCATGGACTGGGCTTCGGGACTCGCTGCCGGCCGGCCCCGACTGGGCTCGCGCGGGCGGCTCGAACAGGCGGCGACGGGCTGTCGGGCTGGGTCCCGGGCATTACCGGCGGGCCGTCTCCTGGCGCACCTCCGGCGTCCCGGCGCTGGGGGTCGAGTGAGAGTAGCACCGGCCCGAGCGGCCCTGCAACGATGAAGTTCGGATACTCCCTGGGAGTACTGACGATCAACGGCCTGCGGGGCCGGTGACGGGGGATGATGCCACTCCGCGGGGCCGCCTGCAGGGCCGTCGCGCAGGCCCTGGCGTCAGGCCACGGGATCCCCCGGCGCGGCCCCTGGGTCGACGCTCAGGAGGGGGATGCGGCCGTCCTCGGGCAGCGCCCCCAGCACGAGGACCTCGCTGCTGAAGCCGGCGATGCGCTTCGGCGCGAAGTTGGCGACGACCACCACGAGGCGCCCCACGAGCGCCGCCGGATCGGGGTACGTGCCGGGGAGCTGGGCCGAGCTGCGCCGGATGCCGGCGAGCCCCAGGTCGATGGTCAGGCGGTAGGCCGGCCGACGTGCCTCGGGGAACGCCTCAGCGGCCACGATTCGCCCGACCCGCAGGTCCAGGCGCTCGAAGTCGGCCCACGACGCCGAGCCGGCCGGCAGGAGGGGACGGGGCGCCATCGGGTCGATGGTAGCTTCCGGCGGCGGTAAGCTGCGCCGATGGATCTGAGCCTGCAGCTCGACCTGAGCCTGCGACTCCTGCTCGCCGCCATCGGCGGCGCGGCGATCGGCCTGGAGCGGGAGATCCACGACCATCCGGCCGGCATGCGCACCCACCTGCTGGTGGCGATGGGCTCGGCGCTCTTCGCCATCCTCAGCGGGACGGGCTACGAGGATGCTTTCCACCAGGGCATCGCCGCCGCGCCCGACCCGACGCGCATCGCGGCCCAGATCGTCACCGGCGTCGGTTTCCTCGGCGCCGGCGCGATCATCCACCAGGGCAACATCATCAGGGGTCTGACCACGGCGGCGAGCCTGTGGGCGACGGCCGCCGTGGGGCTGGCGGCGGGGACCGGGCAGTATGTCCTGGGGTTCGTGGCGGTGGCCATCATGCTGATCAGCCTGGGGCCCCTGAACGCCATCGCCGCGCGCATCCACCCCACCGGCTCGCGCGCCGTCACCATGCGCATCGAGATCGCCAGCCTGCACACCCTTGGCGCCGTGTCGGCGCGGATCGCCGCCGCCAGCGCCGACCTCTCGTCGATCAACAGCCGCAAGCTGGGGAAGGGCCGGTACGAGATCACCATGGAGGTGCGGCTGCCGCGCCGCACGTCGGCCAACGAGCTGCTGGCCGGCCTCAGCAACGTGGAGGGCGTGGAGAGCGTCGATGCCTCCGATATCGCCGAGTCCTGAACGGCCCGGCGACACCCCGTCCGTTTGACACCCGTTCGGAGCGGTTCCTATAATCCCGCGTTGATCGACGCGCCACGGCGGGACGGACCGAACCCGGTTCCGACACCTCGCAGCGGCGCGTTCGGTGCCTCTCAGGGACCAATGGGGCCCGTCCCGCCCCGTCCGGGTCCGGATCCTCGGCCCAAGGAGTCTTCCCAGCGCGATGAAGCAGACCTACCAGCCTCGCAAGCGTCACCGCGCCAAGGAGCATGGCTTCCGGGCCCGCATGCGCACCCACGGGGGCCGGCGCGTGCTGGCCGCCAGGCGCGCCAAGGGGCGGAAGCGCCTGTCCGCCTGACCTCCGCCCCGATCGAGGCCGCACCGCATCACTCTGCGCATGCTCACCTCGGCGCATGACTTCGCCGAACTCCAGCGTTCGCGGCGGACAAGGGGCGACACGTATGTCGCCCTCCGCTTCAAGCGCAACGACTTGCCGGAGACGCGGTTCGGGTTCGCGACCGGGCGGAAGCTGGGGGGAGCGGTCGTCCGCAACCGTGTGCGGCGGCGGCTTCGGTCGATCCTTCGCGGCCTGGAGCCGCGGTTGGTCGGCGGGTGGGACGTCCTCATCGCCGTCCGTCCGGCCGGGGCGACGGTGAGTCAGGCCACGCTGGGGTCGTCGGTCGGAGAGGCCCTGCAGGCCGCGGGCGTGCTCAAGGGAGAAGTGACGGACAGGTGAGACGAATCGGCGTCGCCCTCGGCGTGGGGCTCATCCGTCTCTACCGCATCGTCTTCGCCCTGTTCCCCTCGTCCTGTCGGTACGAACCGAGCTGCTCGCGCTACACGGAGCAGGCCATCGTCCGCTACGGCCTGCTGCGGGGTAGCGTCATGGGTGCCCGGCGCATCGCCCGGTGCCATCCGTGGGCCCCCGGCGGGTTCGATCCGGTCCCGTGATGCCCGACCGCCGCCGGCTGAGTCGTGGTCTGGTGCTGCGTGCCGGTCTCCTGCTGGCGCTGATCGGCCTGGCGGTCGCCATGTGGCTGCCGGCGGGCCTTGCCTTCGCCGACAGCCCGTCGCCCACGGCCTCGGCCGTGGCGAGCGCCCCTGCGACGACGCCGACACCCACGCCGGCCGGCCAGACGCCGTTCCTTGAGAACAACGAGCCGCCCTGCCCGAACGTCTCGCCGGCGCCCACGGCCAGCCCCACGCCGAGCTCGTCGGCGGCCGGCTCGCCGAGTCCCACCACGACCCCGGTGCCGAGCCCGACACGGCACCCCAACCTCTGCCCCGCCCAGCTGTCCAGCATCGACCCGCTGACGGTCCTGGCCGTCGTCTTCACGCCGATCTTCCAGACGATCTTCCTGGCCCTGGCGTTCATCTACAGCATCACCGGCGACATCGGCGTGGCGATCATCCTCGTGACGCTGATCATCCGGCTCCTGCTGATCCCCCTCTTCCGCCGGCAGATCACGTCGACCCGCCGGATGCAGGCGCTCCAGCCGGAGCTGGCCGAGATCCGGCGGCGTTTCAAGGGCGATCGCAACAAGCAGAGCGCCGAGCAGATGAAGCTGTACCAGGATCGCGGGATCAACCCGGCCGCCGGCTGCCTGCCGTCCCTGGCCCAGATGCTCCTGCTCCTGCCCATGTACTACGTCTTCAGCGCCGGCCTGCAGGCGCCGAACATCAGCTCGATGCTGACCGTCTTCGGGGCCAAGATCGTCAACTTCCAATGTCAGGACCCGACCGGCAACGCCCTCGTGCCGTGCCTCAATTCCACCATCCACTGGCTGGGCGGGCTGAACGCCAGCCAGCCAGCCGTCTTCGCCGAGATCCCGCTGGGCTTCGCCACGTTCGGCCTCAGCCTGCTGGCCCTGGTCTCGGCGGCCCTCCAACTGGTCCAGACGCGCATGATGATGCCGCCCGCGGTCGACTCCCAGTCACGCAGCCAGCAACAGGTCTTCGCCTTCATCCCGCTGCTGTCGATCGTCTACGGTTCGTTCCTGCCGGCCGGCCTGTTCCTCTATTGGATCGTCACCACGGTCTTCTCGATCGTGCAGCAATATCTGACCGTGGGCTGGGGCTCGTTGTTCCCGCTCTTCGGTTGGACGCCCGCCTTCGCCATGGGCCACACGCCGCGCTTCGGCATCGCCGTCGCGCCCCCGCCGCCCAGAGCGATCGATACGCCCGCCAGCCAGCGTGATCCCAAGGATGCAGCCAGCGGAACCGTGCGCCCAGCCAGGAAACGGGCTCGAACCAGTCGACGGGGGAGAAGAAGATGAGCGATTACCAGGAGTTCACCGGCAAGAGCGTCGAGGAGGCGCTGCGAGCCGCCCGCGAAGCGTTCGGCGTCACAGGACTCGACGACCTCGACTTCGAGATCCTGACGCCCGGCAGCCGGGGGGTGCTTGGCATGGGCGCGGAGCCGGCCCGCATCGTGGCCGCGCCACGGTCGGCGCTCGGCGGCGCCGCGCCCCGCCGTGAGGCGGCCGCCGCGACGCCGCTGCCGCCACGCGAGCCCCGCCCTGACCGCGACCGCGAGGGTGGACGGGACGGCCGCGGGCGCGACGATCGCGGGCGTGGTCCGCGGCCCGACCGTGGCCCCCGGCCCGACCGGGCACCGGCGATGGATCGCCCCGTGCGGGCCGATGAGCCCCGCCTGCCCGCGCCGGACGTGGTGCCCGCTGCGCTCGACGAGGACGCCCAGCCGGCGTACGAGACGCGTCCGCCGCGCGCCGACCGCCCGCCCCGCCGTGACCGGCCCGAGCGTGGGCCCCGGCCCGAGCGCGCGCCCCGACCGGACCGCACGGAGCGGCCGCACGGTGACCGCCGCCCGACGGGCCTCACCGACGCCGAGACCGAGCAGGTGGCAGCCGGCCGTGCGTCACGCACGGTCGAGCGCGAGGAGATCCAGGCGGCCGAGGCCTCACCGGAGGCGCTCGCGGCCGGCAAGGCCATCCTGGAGCGCCTCCTGACCCTGATGGGCTACGACGTGCAGGTCAGCATCGTGACCGGGGAGACGTCGAAGCTCGATGTGAGCGGCGAGGGTGATGAGCGCGAGGCGCTCGGGGCCCTCATCGGCCGCAAGGGGGAGCGCCTGTCGGCGCTGCAGCACCTCCTCAACCTGATGCTGTCCCGCGAGATCGGCGCCTGGACCCGCGTCCTCGTCGACGTGGAGGACTACCGCGGCCGCCGCGAGCGCCAGCTGGTGGAGCTCGCCAACCGCGCCGCCGACCACGTGCTCGAGACGGGCAAGATGCTCCAGCTGGAGCCCATGCCGCCGCTCGAGCGTCGCTGGATCCATATCGCGCTCAAGTCGCGTGAGGGGATCGGTACGCAGTCCATCGGCGAGGAGCCCAACCGTCGCGTGGTGGTCCTCCGCCGGGACGCCTAGACCCGACCACGTGGCGGCTCTGCGGCTCGCCCGTCTCGCCCGCGCCGACGACCTGCTGGTCCTGGCCGGCCGCTTCCTGGGGGAGCGTGAGGCCGAGCACAACCTGCTCCTCGGCATCCTCGGCGGCCTGCGATCGCCCGCGCCGGGCACGGCCGGTGAGGCGCCGTACCTGGCCGCGGTGGTGCGCGGAGACGCTGTCGTGGCCGTCGCCGTCCGCACGCCACCGTGGAACCTGGTCCTGTCCGAGATCGACGACAAGGCGGCCCTGCCGCTCATCGCCCGTGACGTGGCGATCGACCTCGTCGAACGCGGACCCGAGGCGACGATCCGCGGGGTCCTTGGCCCGGTGGCCCACGCGGAGCCCTTTGCCCGGTCGTGGGTGCGCCGGTCGGGGCAGGGCCTGCGGCTCGCGCGCACCGAACGGATCTTCCGCCTCGACCGTGTCCGACCGCCGCGGCCGGCGAGCGGCACGTGGCGTCCCGCCATGGGCGACGACCGGGGCCTGCTCGCGGCCTGGCTGACGGCCTTCAACGATGAGGCGCTGGAGGGGGACGAGCCGGTCGACATGACGGTCATGGCCGACCGGATGCTGGCCGGTGGCGGCCGGGCCGCGTTCCTGTGGGATGACGAGGGGCCGGTATCCCTTGCGGCGATCGGTGGGCGCACGCCGCATGGGATGCGTGTCGGGCCGGTCTACACCCCGCCGCAGCACCGGGGCCGCGGCTATGCCGGCAATCTCGTGGCGGCGATCAGCCAGGCCCAGCTGGACGCCGGCTGCCGCTCGGTGTTCCTCTTCACCGACCTCGCCAACCCCACCTCCAACCACGTCTACCAGGCGATCGGCTACGAGCCCGTGAGCGACGTCGCCGACTGGCGCTTCGAGCCGGTCAGTCCAGCGCCGCCAACTCCTGCTCCAGCGGCGTCCTGAAGCGGGGCACCACCCGGAAGGGTCCGATCCACGCGCCGAGGGCGGCCGCCTCGGTCTCGATGGCCGAGCGGCCTTCGCCCCCTGGATCCTCGAGCAGCCGCACGATGACCTCGCCGTTCCGCCGCTGCGACCAGCCACCCACGACCCGGCCGTCGGCCCAGACCGTCGGCCCCGCGTTGCCGTTCGTGTCGAACAGGGCCCGGCCGTGCGGCCCCAGGTACCAATCCCGCGCGGTCCAGCCCATCGTCGTGGCATCGAGGGCCGGCAGGAGGGCGATCCACGGCCCGTCGGGTGGTTCCGTATCGAGATCGTCGGCCATGACGAGGCCGGTCGATCCGTCGTCCAGGTCGACCGTCGCGACCTCCCGGCCGGCAAGGGCACGGCGGATGGCCCCGAGCGTCAGCCCCGTCCACCAGGCCAGGTCGCGCTCGGTGCCCGGACCGAACGCTCGCAGCCAGAGTCGTACGAGTTCCAGCTGGGCCTCGTGCGTCTGGAGCTGGGGCAAGCCGCCGGCCAGCCACCGGTCGGTCGGGGCCCAGCGGTACTGGCCGCTGATCCACGTGCCGCGAGGCCGGCCGCGCATGATGCGGCCCTCCATCGCCAGCAGGATCAGCAGGCGGGTGGCGACGCTCATCGTGCCCACCCACCGGCGCCCCTCACCGACGGTGATCCGTTCACGCAGGCCGGCGACCTCGGTGCCCAGCTCGGCCGCGGCGACCGGTTCGTCGTGTCGCCGCAGCGCGTCCACGGTGGCGGCCTCGACCGTGTCCAGCCAGGCCTCCGGCTCCGCGGCGATGCCGCCGTCGCGGAGCAACGCCAGCAGGCGCGTCCGCTCCAGCGCCGCGATGGCGCGGCTGGCCGCCGCGTTGACGACCGGGGCGAGCTCCGTCGGCACCACGAACAGCGTGCGGCGCATGCCGATCAGGCGTACCAGCGAGCGCTCGTGGTACAGGGCCCGCTCCAGCATCGCCGGGGTCAGGTCACGGGTTCGCGCACGGCTCTGCAGGTACACCGACGCCGGATCGGTGGCGTGGTAGCCGATCAGCGAGCGGGCCGCCTCGGCCGGGTCGGTCGCCCGGGCTGACGGGGCCAGTCGATGGCGCCGGCCCAGCCTGGCGCGGCGTTGGTCGGTCGTGATCCGCGGCACGGGTCAGCGGGCGCGCGGTGCGCGCCTGGCGTGATCGACGTTCGCCGTTGCGCTAATGGCGGAGGAGTCGGTCCAGCAGGCTGCGCTGCGGCTTGCTTGCCGGCGTCGCTGGCGTGGCCGCGTCGTCGTAGTACTCAGTCTGCTCCATCTCGTGCAGGTCGGCCTCGTCGAGGGCGGCCTGGGCGTCCTCGGTGTCGTGGTGGTGCGCCGTGGCTTGGTTCGGGTCGAGGCTCTTGACGATCGCGGTGCCGGTGATCGCTGGATTCGGGAACATGACACCACGCTGGGCCTGTCATGGGGGCCTGTCAAGGGTCTTCCGGGGCAGGGGACGGGGGCGATCGGCCTCACACGCCGGGGTCCAAGCGCGCGACATCGAATCGCGATCGGCGCCCCTCCGGGCGGGAGGAGCGCCGATCGCATGAGTGCTGGTGGAGATGGGGGAGGGTCGAACTCCCCGTCCAGAACCCTCAGCCGGAGACCACTACGAGCGTGTCCGATGGTTTGTCGTCGACCGCTCAGACGGCCATCGGCAGTCTGCTGGGCGGTCCAGTCGCGTGTCCCTGGATCGGGCCTGGTCTCCGGTTACGCCACGCTGGCCGGAGCTGCATCCCCGCTGAGTGACGCTTCCACAGCCCACGGGGAGGAGGCTGCTTCCACGCTCACCTTACCGCGTTAAGCGGCGAGGGCGAGAGCAGGCTGGCGGTTGCCAGTTACTTCGTTTTGCCGCCTGTTTAACGAGGCCTGACGGCACCTCGGCTCGCGTTCCCCGGGGATCCGGCCCTGTCGAAACCACACATCCCCGTAGCCGGTCGCTCTCGCGTCCGGACCACGGATTCTACGCTCGAACGCCCGTTCGGACAAGGGTCCACGCCGGGCGGAGGCTCCGGGCATCCGACGGACGCGCCACTCCCACGTCTCACCAGCCGACGGACCCGTCGATCCCACGTCTCACCAGCCGAGGTGGTGCTACGCGCGTCTCCGACCCGCCCCGATCGGCCCGACCACCCTCCCTGAGCTCGATCCACGCTCACACGAGGGAGCAGTACCAGGGGTGCACACGCGCCGGACCGATCGGAAGCACGTACCACCAAGCCCGCTGGTGCGTGAGGGGATCTGCCGACTGGAACACCCTCGGATGGGCGCTCGGACCCGCCGATCGGCCCGACCTAGCGCCCGCGGGCGACGTCCGCCATCTGGCGCTCGAGGTCGCGCCGGGCGTCGCGTTCGGCGATCGCGCGGCGGCGGTCGTGGAGCTGCTTGCCGCGAGCGAGACCCAGCTCGACCTTGGCCCGGCCGTGGTCGTCAAGGTAGAGCCGGAGCGGCACGACCGTGAGGCCCTTGGCGGAGGCTTTGCCCATCAGCTCATCGATCTGGCGGCGGTGGAGGAGCAGCTTGCGCACCCGCTTGGCCTCGTGGTTCCAGCGGTTGCCGCTGGCCCACGGCGCGATGTCGGCCCCGATGAGCCACGCCTCGCCGTGCTCGACGCGCGCGTAGGCATCCCGCAGGTTCACCTTGCGGGCACGGATGCTCTTGATCTCGGTGCCGGTCAGGACGAGGCCGGCCTCGAAGTGCTCCTCGATGAGATATTCGTGATGGGCCCGGCGGTTGAGCGCCACCGTGGTCTCGGCCATGGGATGGATCCTTCAGGATCGCGAACGAGGAGCTCGAGCGGCTCCCAGACGCACGAATGCCGGCTCGAGGTCGAGCCGGCATCCGGTTGCTGGACCACCTGCGGGTCTTGGCTTAGGCAGCTGCCTCCCGCGAGGTGGTGCAGCTAGGCGTAGGGTCGATCACTGCACATCACCTCCTTTCGTTAGGCCGCACGATACCGGAAGGCCTTCTTGCGCGCAAGGACCCGCCAGGGCCCGTACCACCCGCCAGGGCCGTGCCGCCCGCAGGGCCTAGCCGAGCAGCTCGAGCGGCACCAGGCTGGAGGCGCCGGCGGGGGAGCCCATGAGGGCCTGGACGGCGGCGTCGAGCACCGGGTCGTCGCCCGCCGGCGGGTTCGCGGGCGGTGTCACGACGATGTTCGGGGTCAGGCCCTTGCCCTGGATCCAGGTCTTGGTGATCGGCGTGAGCCACTTGGCGACGGTCAGGCGGAAGCCGCCCATGTCGTCGGTGAGGGTCTGGAACTGCTGGATCACGCCCTTGCCGAACGTGACCTGGCCGACCAGACGCGCCCGGCCGGTGTCCTGGAGCGCTCCGGCGACGATCTCGCTGGCACTGGCCGAGCCCTTGTCGACCAGCACGACGAGCGAGATGCGCGGGTCGACGGCGACGCCGCCGGGCTGGGCGTCCTGTGCCACCTGGCGTCCGTCGGCATACTGCTGCCAGAACACGGGACCCGAGCCGATGAACTGGCTGGCGATCGTCTGGGCGGCGTCGACGAAGCCCCCCGGATCGCCCCGCAGGTCGAACGCGATGTGCGTCACGCCCTGCGCCAGCAGGGCCGAGAGCTGGGCCTTGAGATCGGCCGGAGCCGTGTCGCTGAACTGCGCCAGGTGGATGTACCCGACCTGGCCCGAGTCGATGAGGCGGCTGTCCACCTGCGGCTCCTGTACGAGCTCGCGGGTGATCGACAGGTCGAAGGGGCTGCCGCCGTTGCGCGCGAGGCGCAGGGTCACGACCGAGTCGGCCGGCCCGCGCACCTCGCCGGTGATGGCGTCGACCGTCTGGCCGCTCACCGCCTTGCCCCCGACGTCGACGATGACGTCGTTGGCCAGCAGACCGGCCTTCTCGGCGGGCGCGCCGGGGATGGTGCGCACCACGACGAGCGCGCAGGCGCTGCCGAGCGGCGTGCAGCCCTCGGTCCCGTCGGGCGCCCGGCTGGTCATGACGGCCCCGATGCCGTCGAACTGGCCGGCCAGGCTCGTCAGGGTGGAGGTCAGGGCGGCCGGCGGCAGGTACTGGCTGTAGGGGTCCTTGAGCGTGGCGAACATGCCATCGAGCGCGCCCTCGACGAGCGCCCGCTGGTCCACCGGGCCTTCGGCGAAGTCGTTCGTGATGGCGTGGTAGGCGTCCCAGAACGCCTGGAAGGCGGCTTCGTCGGATGCCTGCGTGCCGGGTGTCTCGGCCTGCAGGTGGCCCAGCGAGTAGCCCGACGCGAACAGGGCGGAACCGGCCAGGACGGCGACCACGATCAGGGCCAGCCGGGAGCCGGGGACGTGGACGGACCGGCGGTGGCCTGCCGGCTCGGGGTCAGGGGATGCGAGCGGCAGGGACATACGACGCCTCGGTGCGATCGGTGCGGGTTCCGGACCTGTGGGGCGCCAGTCTACTCATGCCCCGCGAGCCTGCAAGAACCGGGCCGGGGCGAGCTGGCGATCAGCGGATGAGGTAGCTCCGGACGGAGATCCAGGCGCCGACCCCGCCCATCAGGGCCCCGGCGCCGACGACCAGGCCGACCAGTTCCAGGCCCAGCTGCTGATCGAAGCCGACCGGGACCTGGGCCACGATGGCGGTCGTGAACTGGCTGATCGGCGCGGCGGCCAGGCCAAGCAGGGCGAGCGTCAGCGCGGCGCCGATGAGGCCGACGAACAGGCCCTCGAAGATGAAGGGCCAGCGGATGAAGGCGTCGGATGCCCCGACCAGCCGCATGATCTCGATCTCGTCGGCGCGGGCCATGACTGCCATGCGGATCGTGTTGACGACGATGAACAGGACGGTCAGGCCGACCATCACGAGCATGATCAGGCCGATCGTGCGCAGGACGTTGGTGATCGTGATCAGGGCGTCGACGACCTGCTGCGTCTCATCGACCCGCTGCACGACGCCGGTGGAGGCCTTGAGCACGTCGACGACCGTCCCGTAGACGCCCGGCTCACGAAGCTTCACGTTGATGCTGGCGGGGATGGGGTTGGTCCCGGTGACGGCCGTGAAGTCCTGCTGGCCGCGGGCGCGAAGGGTGGCCTGCCAGTCGGCCAGGGCCTGGTCCTTGGTCGTGTAGGTGACCGCGGAGACCTCCGGCAGCGCCTGCACCTGCCCGATGAGGGCCTGGACCCGGTCGGGCGGCACGCCGTCGTAGAGGTAGGCCTGCACGTCGACCTTCTGCTCGACGAACGAGAGGCCGGCCTGCAGGCCCGACAGCACGATGAGCAGGCCCGCCAGGAGCATGAGCATGAGGACCATCGTCACGGTCGCGGCGAGGCTCATGACGCGGTTGCGCCAGAGGCCCTGGAAGGCGCGGCGCACCGAGAACGCGGTGAAGGTCAGCACGGCCGGCGCCCGTTCCTCACGGCGACCTCAGTACTCGCGGTGATAGCCGCCCACCTCGTCGCGCACGACGCGGCCCTCCTCCAGGGCCACGACGCGGCGCCGCAGTGCGGTCACCACCTCCGCGTTGTGGGTGGCCATCAGGACGGTCGTGCCAAGCTCGTTGATGCGCAACAGGAGCTGCAGGATCTCCCAGCTGATGAGCGGGTCCAGGTTCCCCGTCGGCTCGTCGGCGATGATGATCTCCGGGTCGTGGACCATGGCCCGGGCGATCGCCGTGCGCTGCTGCTCGCCGCCAGACAGCTGCGCCGGGCGCTGCGCCGCCTGACCCGTCAGGCCGACCAGGGCGAGGACCCGCTCGACCACCGGCGCGGCCTGCTGCCGCGGCGTGCCCGTCACCTCGAGGGCGAAGGCCACGTTCTCGCGCACGGTCTTGCTGGGCAGCAGCTTGAAGTCCTGGAACACGATGCCGATACGGCGTCGCATGAGTGGCACCTGGCGCCGCGGCAGGTGGGCCAGGTCCTGGCCGGCCAGCAGGACCGCGCCGGTCGTCGCGACCTCATCACGGATGAGCAGCTTGATGAGCGTGGTCTTGCCCGCCCCCGACGGGCCCACGAGGAAGACGAAATCGCCGCGCGGCACCACGAGGTCCACGTCGACCAGGGCGCGTTTCCCATTGGGGTACACCATGCTCACGTCGTGCAACACGAGCGAGGCACGGAGGGCGTCCGGTTCCGGCGGTCGCGGCGTGACGACCGGCGGCTCGAGCGTTGCGGTCACGGCGGCGCGAGGGTAGCACAGGCGCCTGCCGGGCCGGCCCGGCAGGGACGGCGCGAAGCTGGGATCAGCCCTCGCCCGATGCGGTCACCTGCGCCACGGCGCGCTCGAAACGCCGCTCGGCAGCGTGGCCCAGGAGGCGGTCGAAGTGCCGCGCGGCGTAGGCGTGGAAGTCCACGTCGAGCGTGCTGATCGCCTGCTGGAGGACGCCCCAGGTGGCCTCGCGGAAGTCGGACACGACGCGCATGAGGGCGAGCCGGCCGAGGCGCTCGGGGCGCACCGACCCCTCGTACGCCGCCAGCAGGACCTCGTCCTCGTCGGGATCCAGCCCGTGGTTAACGCTGAAGTTGCCGAGGTCGAAGAAGGGATCGCCCATCCCTGCGTACTCCCAGTCGACGATGCGGACCCGGGCCCCGTCGTCGATGAAGTTGGCGTTCAGCAGGTCGTTGTGGCACGGCTGCATGGGCAGCGGCGCGGCCACGCAGGCCCGCTCCACTCGCCGCACGACGGCCTCCGCCCGCTGGTAGGCATCGGGGATCGGCACGCCGCGGGACGCCGCCAGGGCGCGGTACGCCTCGCCGATGCGGTACGGCACGAAGATGCCGGGGATGGCGGGGCCGTCGTGGATCCGCCGGATGGAGTCGGCGACCCGCCGGATGGTGGCCGGCTCGTGCACGGCCTCGTCGGTGATGGGCCCGCCGACGATGAAGCGGGTCACGAGGTAGCCCTCGGGCCGGATGTAGGCGGCCACCTCCGGGCCTACTCCGACGCCCGCGGCCATGACGGTCGCGGCATGCTCCACCTCCCGGCTGATGCCGAGCAGGTGGGTGTCGTTGCCCCCGAGCCGCAGGACGACCGTGTCGCCGCCCGGCGTCTCCAGGCCGCCGTCGACGTCGACCCGATAGTTGCGGTTGGTGATGCCACCCGAAAGCGTCGTCAGGACCAGGTCGCGCCCGGCCAGTTCCGGGACGCGCTGGAGCGCGCTCACCAGGGTCGTGCGGAGTTCCCCGGTGAGCGGCTCCCCGGTCATGCCGCGCTCGCGACGCGGCCTAGGCGATGGCCGTCTCGCCCGTGGCGATGTCGGCCGCGGCTGCATGGTCGACGCGTCCGCGAAGGGCGACGGCGTAGTAGGCGATGCCGACGACGAGGACGATGCCCAGGAAGGTCTCGAAGATCGGCCACGCGGGCAGCCCGGTCAGGGGATCGCTGCCGAAGATCGAGAGGGTGTTGATCGTGGGGTTGGTCAGATCTCGCCGGTGAACCAGCCAAGCGTGCGGTGGGATAGCCGTTTGGACCATTGGTAGATCGAGCCGGCGACCGGGAAATGGCTGGACAGCTCGGCGAAGTTGAGGGCCACGAAGAGCTGGCCCAGGATGACCAGCGGCCAGGACCAGATGAAGGGCGGCCCGCCGACCCGAGAGGCCAAGGCCGATGAGCGTGTACGTCCCGGTGGACACGGAGATGTAGCTGAACGCGACGGGCGAAGTTCGACAGGAAGCCAAGCGAGCGGCGCAACTGCGGATTGATGCCCAGCGATCGAAGGTGGGCGTCGTCCTGGGCGGCCTGGTCGGCCGGCGCGGTGCCCGGTTGCGTCGTCACGATCACCCTCCTGTCCCCTCGTCACATGCTGCGGCCCCACCTGCCGGCACGCGCACGAGCTTCCGACCCGCGCCCCCTCCGGGCGGCGGGAATGGCAGGGGAGTCTACGGAGCGTGGTGCACCGACGCAAGGGGTTAGATTCGCGGATGTCGTGCCCACACCCGGCTTCTGGCACGAATCCCGCAGCCTCAGCCCCCGTGGCCCGGCGTGGGGCGCTCGCAGCGGGCCGTATGCTGCACGGCGTGACGGCGACGATGCGAGGGCCCTCCTGGCGCCGCCACGCGGTCGTGCCCGTCATCCTGGCCGTGCTCGCAGGGTGCGGCGCGCCGGCACCGACGCCACGGCCCTCGACGGCCGCGGCCAGTCCGTCCGGCGGCGCGACGACGGCAGGGCCCTCGGTCGCACCCCTGTCATGGACGGACTGTGGCGCCCCCTTCGAGTGCGCCACGCTGACCGTGCCCCTCGACTACGCCGCGGCCGTGCCGGGCATCGCCCATCTCAGCCTCATCAAGCTGCCGGCGACGGATCAGGCCCGACGGATCGGCTCGCTCGTGACCAACCCCGGCGGCCCCGGCGGGTCGGGCGTCGACTTCGTGCGCGCCGATGCCACGGCGATCTTCCCGGCCACCATCCGCGAGCGCTTCGACATCGTCGGCTTCGACCCACGCGGCGTGGGGCTCAGCACGCCGGTCCGCTGCGGGGCCGATATGGAGGCCTACCTCTCGGTCGATCCGGACCCCGTGACGACGGCCCAGTGGACCGCCCTCGAGGCCGCCGACAAGACGTTCGCGACTGCCTGTGGGACGAACGCCGGGCCCCTCCTGAGCGATGTCTCGACGTTGTACGCGGCCCGCGACATGGACTTCCTGCGCGCGGCTCTCGGCGACGCCAAGCTGACGTACGTCGGCTACTCGTACGGCACCTTCCTTGGCGCCACGTACGCCGGGCTCTACCCGGATCACGTGCGCGCGCTCGTGCTCGACGCGGCCGTCGATCCGGCGCTCGACCTGGTGGGGCGCCTGCGCGGCCAGGCCGCCAGCTTCGAGGGAGCCCTGGACCGCTTCCTGGCGTCGTGCTCGGCGGACCCCCACTGCGACTTCTACGAAGGCGGCGCGTCGGCCAGGGCCTTCGACCGGCTGATGGCCGGCCTCGACCGGAAGCCCCTCCCGGCACCCCTCGTGGGCGGCGGCCGCGCGGCGACCGCCGGTGAGGCGTGGAGCGCCATCCTTGGCGCGCTCTACAGCCCCGGCTTCGGCTGGCCGTATCTCGCCCAGGCGCTCGGGCTCGCCGCGCGGGGCGACGGCTCGCTGCTGCTGGAGACGGCCGACGCGCTCAACGGCCGCAAGCCGGACGGCGAGTACAGCAACGAGGTGGAGGCCAACAGCGCCATCGACTGCGTCGATGAGCCGGCCCCGACCGACCCGGCCGCCTACATCACGCTGGCCCAGCAGCTCGTCAGGACCGCCCCGCGGGTCGGTCGCGTCCTGGCCGCCTCCGGGTTGACGTGCGCGTACTGGTCCGTCCACCCCAAAGCCGCGCCCGCTCCGATCAAGGCGGGCGGTGCGCCGCCGATCGTCGTCATCGGCGGGACCGGCGACCCGGCCACGCCCTACGCGTGGTCCGTGGCGCTGGCGAAGGAGCTGAGCTCGGGCGTCCTGCTGACGCGCACCGGCGAGGGACACGGCTCATACGGCTTCGGCACGCCGTGCATCGATACGCCGGTGAACGCCTACCTGCTCGACCTGACGCCGCCCGCCAAGGGCACCGTCTGCAAATGAGCCCGCCCCGGCCTCAGGGGCGCAGGCCGGCCAGCAGCTCGTCGTGCAGGAGGCCGTTGGAGGCGAGCATCGTGGCCCCGTGGATGGTCCGCCGCCCGTCGAAGTCGGTGACCCGCGCGCCGGCCTCCTCCAGCACCACCAGGGGACCGGCCAGGTCCCACGCGTGCATGCCCACCTCGATCATCGCCTCAGCGGCCCCTTCGGCCACGAGGGAGTAGCCCCAGAAGTCGCCGAAGCCGCGATCACGCCACGCGCGGCCGACGAGCGAGCGGAAGCCGGGCGCCTCCGGCTCGATGTCGGTCGGGGAGCTGTAGACCAGCTGGGCGTCCTCAAGTCGCGCCACGACCGAGACGTGGATCCGCCGAGGGCCGGGGCCGGGCGCGCCGGGCGACCCGGTGACCCACGCGCCCCCGCCGCGCCACGCGTACCAGCGCTGCCGGAGGGCCGGCGCGGAGACCACCCCGACTTGCATCTCGCCGTCGCGCGCGACGCCGATGAGCGTGCCGAACAGGGACACCCCGCGGATGAAGTTGTGGGTCCCGTCGATGGGGTCCAGGTACCAGCGCACCGAGGCCTCCGGGTGCGTCTCGCCCTCCTCCTCGCCCACGAGCCCGTGGTCGGGATGGGCGGCCAGGATCCGCTCGCGCAGGCGGCGTTCGATGGCCTGGTCGACCTGCGTCACCAGGCTGCGGTCCGGCTTGGCGGTGATCTCCAACTCCCGCCGGAAGCCCGCCAGGGCCATCCCGTCGGCCTCGTCGCACATGGCCTGGGCGAGCTCGAGCCATCCGCGCAGCTCCGCCTCGCTGCCCCGCCGCAGGCCAGCGCTCCACGCCTCGCCGAAGACGGCGACCGACCGATCCGGGCCGGTCACGCGCGGATCCGCTCGTTGGCCGGATCGTAGAGCGGCTCGCGGGACACGATCCCGCCGATCCACGTGCCGAAGACGTCGACCTCCACGCGAGTCCCCAACGCGGCATGTACGGCCGGCAGGTAGGCGTAGGCGATGCTGCGTTCGACCGCGTATCCGAAGCCGCCAGACGTGACGCGTCCCACCACCCGTCCGTCCACGCGCACCGGCTCGTTGCCCAGCGCGATCGACCGTGGATCGTCGAGCACCAGGCACCGCAGGCGGCGCGGCGGCGGCCCGGCTTCGCGCGAAGCGCGCAGCGCCGCCTGGCCGATGAACCCGCCGGGCTTGTCGAGACGCACGGCGAAGCCCAGGCCGGCCATGTCGGGCGTCTCCTCCGGCGTGATGTCGCTGGACCACACCCGGTAGCCCTTCTCCAGGCGCAGGGCGTCGATCGCCCGGTAGCCACCGGCCACGAGGCCGCGCGGCTGCCCCTCCGCCCAGATGGTCCGCCACAGCGTCCGCCCGTACTCGCTTGGCGCGTACAGCTCCCAGCCAAGCTCGCCGACGTACGTCACGCGCAGCGCCAGCGCCGGCACGCTGCCGACCGTGATCTCCCGGGCGGTGAGGTAGGGGAACGCTGCGTCGCCCAGGTCGTCGCGCGTGAGGGGCGCGAGGATCTCCCTCGCCAGCGGCCCCCACAGCCCCAGGCAGGCCCGGGCCGCGGTGATGTCGCGCAGCTGCACGGAGCCGTCGTCCGGGGCGTGCTGGCGGATCCACCCCAGGTCGTGGTTGCCGAACGCGGTGCCGGTGACGATCAGGAAGCGGTCCTCGCCCCAGCGGGTGACCGTGAAGTCGCTCTCGATGCCGCCGCGCCGGTTGAGGAGCTGGGTGTAGACGATGCTGCCGACCGGGCGGTCGATGTCGTTGGCGCAGAGGCCCTGCAGGAACGCGCCCGCCCCCGGGCCGGCCACCTCGATCTTGGCAAAGCTGCTCTCGTCGAAGAGCGCCGCCCGCCGGCGGCAGGCGAGGGCCTCGGCGCCGATGGCCGGCGACCAGTGCTCGCCGGCCCAGCCGCGCGGCCGCTGGCCCTCCAGCTCGGCCCGCGTCGCGACGCCCGCCCCGTCCTCGTTGCCGGCGAACCAGTTGGGCCGCTCCCAACCCGATTTCTCGCCGAAGGCGGCACCGAGCGCGACGAGCTCCTCGTAGGCCGGCGAGAGGCGCAGTGGCCGTGCCGCCTGGCGCTCCTCGTTGGGATAGTGGATGTCGTAGTAGGTGGCGTAGTTCTCGACCGTCCGGGCGAGGGTGTAGGCCTGGCTGCGGTACTGCGGGCCGAAGCGCCGGATGTCCATCTTCCACAGGTCGAGCTCCGGCTCGCCGTCGACGATCCAGCGCGCCACCTGCTGGCCGATGCCGCCGGCGCCGGCGATGCCGTGGGCGCAGAAGCCGGCGGCGACGAAGAAGCCGCGCACGGCCGCCTCGCCCAGGATGAACTCGTTGTCCGGGGTGAAGGCCTCCGGGCCGTTGATGAGCCGCGTCACCTCCGCGTCGGCCATCGTCGGGACGCGGCGCACGGCGCCCTGCAGGATCGGTTCGAAGCGGGGCCAGTCGGGCGGCAGCAGCCGGCCGTTGAAGTCGGCCGGCACCCCGTCCAGGGCCCACGGGTCGGGGTCCCGCTCGTACCCGCCCATGCACAGGCCGCCCACCTCCTCGCGGAAGTAGACCAGGTTGTCGGGGTCGCGCATCGTGGGCATGTCCGCGGTGACCCCGGCGAGCGGCTTGGTGAGCACGTACTGGTGGGCCATCGGGATGATCGGCACGTCGACCCCCGCGAGGCGACCGACCTCGGGGGCACACATGCCGGCCGCGTCAACGACCACATCGGCCACGATCTCGCCGCGGTCGGTGGTCACGCCGCGGACGCGTCCTCCGTCGACCCGGATGGCTGTGACGCGATGTTCGGTCAGGATGCGGGCGCCGCGTGCTCGCGCCCCGGCGGCCAGCGCGAAGGCGAGGTTGGACGGGTCGAGCCACCCGTCGGTCGGCAGGAACACCGCGCCGAGCACGCCGCTCGGATCCATGAGCGGGAAGCGCGCCAGCGTCTCGGCCGTCGTCAGCAGCTCGAGCGGCAGGCCGAAGGTGCGCGACCAGCCCACCTGGCGCTGCAGCTCCTCGAACCGCGCCGGCGTGCTCGCCAGCCGGAGTGAGCCCACCTCGTGCCACGAGACGTCGACCCCCGTCTCGGCGCCAAGACGCCGGTACAGGGCGGCGCCGTACATCATCATGCGGGTCAGGGTCGTGGTGCTGCGGAGCTGACCCACCAGGCCGGCCGAATGGAACGTCGAGCCGCTGGTCAGGCCCGCCCGGTCGACCAGGACGACGTCCCGCCAGCCCAGTTCCGTGAGGTGGTAGGCGATGCTCGTGCCGCCGACCCCGCCGCCGATGATGACCGCCTGCGCGTGCTCGACCATGCCGTCGTCTACAGCAACGCGAATGAGGCGGGCAGGTAGCCGTCCCACGCCGGGCCCTCGCGGTTCCCGGACCACAGGGCGGGGTTGCCGTTGATGCGCAGCCCGGCCTCGATGAGGGGCACGAGGGCTGTCGAGTGGCCCGGGACATAGACACGCCACGCGCCGCCCGGTTCGAGCCGGCTCAGCAGGTCGCCGGTGACGGCCGGCAGGAGCGCCGCGTCGCGCACGGCGATCGGCCCGGCGCGGCCGCTCGCGTGGACGTAGCCGTACCCCAGCGGCGCGCCGTCGTGGCCGCGGTAGCGGACGAGCAGGTGGCCGTCGGCCATGAAGGCCAGGTGGTCCTGCCGGCGGCGCCACCCGAGGACCCGCCGGTCCGTTGCATCCAGCTCGGCCAGCAGGTCGGTCGGGAGGGAGGCCGCGCCCAAGGGCTCGTGGGCCGTCGGCTTCATGTCGCCCGGCCGGGCGTGGAACGGGATGGCCATCGTCCTCTCGGGTAGCGGTGGGAGCGCCCCCGCACGGGGACGCCCCAGCACCTCGTAGAGGGGCATCCGCGGCAGCATGCCGAACGTGGCGTAGAGGCCGGCCGAGATGGGTTGCAGGCTGTCGATGCAGGTGTGGTGCAGCGCTCCCGGTGCCGCGGCCGGGCTGCCCGGCTCGGGACGCAGGCGGCGCAGCAGGCCGCGCCCGATGCCGCCGGTCTGGATGCCCGGTTCGACGAAGAGGAAGGACAGGAACCACGTCGCCTCGCGCTCGATGGCGATGCCGAAGGCGGCCGGTCGTCCATCGGGCTCCGCCGCGACCCAGGCCCGGCCGCCCTCGCCGAAGGCCAGCTCGCGCAAGAGCGCGGCCAGCCTCTCGCTGGCGTCCCGGGGCACGGACGGTTGGTTCCATTGGGCGAACAGCTCGTTGATGGAGGTGTAGAAGACCTCCAGGCAGGCTCCCACATCGGCCTGGGTCATGGGCCGCTCGACGAGGTCGATCATGCCCCCGCACCCGTCTGGTCGGTCGCCTCGCGCTCCAGCTCGGCGGTCATGAAGCCGTCCAGGTCGCCGTCCAGGACCGCGCCCGTGTTGCTCGTCTCCACCTGGGTGCGCAGGTCCTTGACCATCTGGTAGGGGTGCAGCACGTAGGAGCGGATCTGGTTGCCCCAGCCGGCCTCGACGTGCTCGCCGCGGATGGCGCGCATCTCGGCCTCCTTCTCCTCCAGGTGCCGCTCCAGGAGACGCGCCTTGAGGACTTTGATGGCCGTCTCGCGGTTCTGGATCTGTGACCGCTCGTTCTGGCTCTGGGCCACGATGCCCGTCGGGAGGTGGGTCAGGCGGACCGCCGAGTCGGTCTTGTTGACGTGCTGGCCGCCGGCGCCCTGGGAGCGGTAGGTGTCGACCCGGATCTCGTCCCAGTCGAGCTCGATCTCGGCGTCGTCCTCCACTTCAGGGACCACCTCGATGAGGGCGAAGGTCGTCTGGCGTCGTTTCTGGCCGTCGAACGGGCTGATGCGCACGAGACGATGGACGCCGCGCTCCGCTCGCAGCCAGCCGTAGGCCATGCGGCCGTGGACGCCCACCGTGACGCTCTTGAGGCCGGCCTGCTCGCCCTCCAGCTGGTCCACGATCTCGGTGGCGAAGCGGTGCCGCTCGGCCCAGCGCAGGTACATGCGCAGCAGCATCTCGGCCCAGTCGGTCGCCTCCGTGCCGCCGGCTCCCGCGCTGATCGTCAGGAGCGCGTCGCGTTCGTCGTACGGGCCGCCGAACAGCAGGTCGGTGCGCTGCCGCTCGTAATCGGCCAGCAGGCCGGCGTACTCGTCATCGACGCTCGCCGCGAAGTCGGGGTCCTGCTGGGCCATCTCGGTGAGCTCGAGGAGGTCAGCGGCACGTGCCTCCAGGCCGCGCCACAGGTCGATCTCCTCACGCAGCCGCTCGGCCCGCCTGAGGGTGCGCTGCGCCGCCCGAGGGTCGTCCCACAGGTCCGGCCGCGCCGCGACCCCGTCGAGGCCGGCCAGGGTCAGGGTCTTGGCGCCGAGGTCAAAGCCGCCCCGAGGTCGCGCGGACACGGTCGACCAGATCGCGGACGGCCGAGGCGTCCACTACTGGCGGTTCCGGAGGTCCTGGAGCAGGACGGGGCGCAACTCGATGATGCGCAGCGCGGTCTTGCTTCGAGCGACGACGGGGTTCACGCAGGGGCAGTACGAGTTGTGAGGGCAGACGCCGCAGTTGCCGTCGCAATCCAGCCACGCGGCGTAACTGCACGACCGGCAGTCACGCTCGCAGGCGATCAGATCGACGAACTCGTCGTCGACGGCGCCTGACTTCACCCGATCCCTCGCTCCCTCTCCCGGCCGCGTCTGGGCAATGACTCACGTCGCGGAGTGCCGGGCCTGGCAGATCGAACGCCGTCGGGCTGGGCCGCCGGCGTGTTTTCGGAAGTATACGGAGGCGGCCGTCGCGACTCAAGGGGTCAGGCCGGGGAAGAACGGCTCAGTGGCTGAAGAAATAGAGGGCCAGGCCGCCCAGCTCGTGGACCATCGCGTCGGCCACGCTCGAGGGATCCTCATCGGTCGGGCTGTCCGTCGCCGGCGAGCCGTAGGCCGTCAGACCCAGGTCGGCCGCCATGCGCAGGACCCGCAGCATGTGGGTCCGATCGCTGACGAAGATGGCGCTGCTCAGCCCCTCCTTGCGGAAGACCGCGGTCACGTTGGTGAGGGACTCAAGGGTGTCGCGGCCGGTGTCCTCATCCAGGATGCGGTCGGCGGGCACGCCGTGGGCGATGGCGTAGGCGCGGGCCGCCTCGGCCTCGGAGAAGTGGTCGCCCGGCGCCCGCCCGCCGGTCACGACGAAGTACCTGGTCGTGCCGCGCCGGAAGATCGTCACGGCATGGTCAAGGCGGGCGCGGAAGACCGGGGACGGCACGCCGTTGTACTGCGCAGCGCCAAGCACCACCACGGCGTCGGCCGGGCGGTCGCCCTCATCGATCTGCCCCTGCTGCCAGATGCGAAACGCCCCGTAGCCGGTCACGCCGACCGCGCCGACGACGGCCGCCAGGCCCAGCCGGGCCAGCGATCCGGTCAGCGTCCGTGGCACTTCTTGTACTTGAGCCCGCTGCCGCACCAGCACGGGTCGTTGCGGCCCAGCTTGGGCGTCCCCGCCGGGGCCGCTGCGGGCGCTCGTCCCGGCAGGCCGGCGATCGCTGTGGCGGCAGTCGCGGCCGGGCCGGCCGATCCGGCGGCCGGCGCGGCCTGCGGCTGGGGTGGCGTCGCCTGCGCGCCGTTGCCCGGGGCTGCCGCGGGCTGGCCCGGGCCGGGCATCGGCTGGGCCAGCTCCGGCGGCGGTGTCGGCTGCTGGGTGACCGTCACGCGGAAGATGGTGTGGGCGACCTGCTCGCGGATGAAGCCGCGCAGCTCCTCGTACAGGGCGAAGGCGACCTTCTTGAAGGCCTGCAGCGGATCCTCACCGCCGTACCCGCGCAGCCCGATGCCCCGCCGCATGTCGTCCAGCTCGGTCAGGTGCTCGACCCACAGGCTATCGATGGCCCGCAGCAGCACGATGCGCTCGACGACCGCCCAGACCTCCTCGCCGTTGGTCGCCTCGCGCTCCGCCAGCGTCTCGTCGACCAGTTCCTGGAGGGTCGTCAGGATGGCCTCCCGGCTGCCCATGTCCCACACGGCGTCGGGCGTGACCTTCGCCGGGTCAAGGCCAAGGCCGACCAGCTCCTTGGACAGTTCGTCCAGGTCCCAGTCGTCCGGCGGGACGTCGGGCAGGAGGTGGCGGTCGAGCAGGGCGCCGATCTCGTCGTCCAGGAAGGCCCGCACGGTCTCCGTCAGGTCCTCGTTCCGCAGGACCTTGTCCCGTTCGGCGTAGATCGTCTCGCGCTGCTTGTTGATGACGTCGTCGAACTCGACGACGCGCTTGCGCTGATCGAAGTTGTAGCCCTCGACGCGGGCCTGGGCGCTCTCGATGGCACGCGACACGAGGTTCGACTCGATGGCCGCGTCGTCCTCCAGGCCGAAGCGCTGCATCAGCGAGGCGACGCGATCGGAGGCGAACCGCTTCATCAGCGTGTCGTCGAGGGAGAGGAAGAAGCGCGACGACCCGGGGTCGCCCTGGCGACCCGCCCGGCCGCGCAACTGGTTGTCGATGCGGCGGGCGTCGTGACGCTCGGTGCCGATGATGTGGAGGCCGCCCGCGTCCACGACATGCTCGTGATCCTCGGCACAGGCGGCGCGCGCCGCCTCGAGGGCCGTCTCGTAGACGTCGGGCTCCACCTCGGCCGGGTTCAGACCCTGCCGGCGGAGCTGCTCGGAGGCGATGCCGGCCGGGTTGCCGCCGAGGATGATGTCGGTGCCGCGGCCGGCCATGTTGGTGGAGATCGTGACGGCCTTGCTGCGCCCGGCCTGGGCCACGATCTCGGCTTCCTTCTCGTGGTACTTGGCGTTCAGCACCTCGTGGCGGATGCCGCGCCGCTTGAGCATCTCGGAGAGGATCTCGCTCTTCTCCACGCTGATCGTGCCGACCAGGACGGGGCGGCCCGACTCCTGGAGATCCTCGATCTCGTCGATGAGCGCCTCGAACTTGGCCGTCTCGCTGCGGTACACCAGGTCGGGAGAGTCGTCGCGGATCATCGGCCGGTGGGTGGGCATGGCCACCACGTCCAGGCCGTAGATGCGGTAGAACTCCTCGGCCTCCGTGAGGGCCGTGCCGGTCATGCCGGCCAGCTTGTCGTACAGGCGGAAGTAGTTCTGGAAGGTGATCGTGGCCAGCGTCACCGACTCGCGCTGGACCCGCAGGCCCTCCTTGGCCTCGATCGCCTGGTGCAGGCCCTCCGACCAGCGCCGCCCGGGCATCTGCCGACCGGTGAACTCGTCGACGATGACGATCTCGCCGTCCTTGACCAGGTAGTCGCGATCGCGGCGGTAGAGCGCATGGGCGCGCAGTGCCTGCTCGAAGTGGCGGGCCATGCGCGGGTCGGCGGCGTACAGGTTGGGCACGTTGAGGAGGCGCTCCATGTGCGCCACGCCATCCTCCGTCGGGGAGACCGCGTGCTCCTTGAGGTCGACGAAGTAATCGCCGCCCTCCTCCTCGCCCTCGGGCCGCTCCTTCAGGCGGGGCACGAGGCGTGCGAACTGGTAGTAGAGGTCCTCCGACTCGGCCGCCTGGCCGCTGATGATGAGCGGCGTGCGGGCCTCGTCGATGAGGATGTTGTCGACCTCGTCCACGATGGCGAAGTAGCGGCCGCGCTGCACCCGCTGGGTCGCCTCCTGGACCATGTTGTCGCGCAGGTAGTCGAAGCCAAGCTCGTTGTTCGTGCCGTAGGTCACGTCCGCCCCGTAGGCCTCGGCGCGGGGCACCGGGCGCAGGTGCTGGGTCCGCTCGTCGGTGGAGCGGTACGCGGGGTCGAACACGAACGCCGTGTCGTGCTGCACGATCCCGACCGTCAGGCCCAGGCCGTGGAAGATGGGGCCCATCCACTGCGGGTCGCGCTTGGCCAGGTAGTCGTTGGGCGTCACGACGTGGACGCCTCGACCGGCCATCGCGTTGAGGGCCGCCGCGAGGGGCGCGACGAGGGTCTTGCCCTCGCCGGTCTTCATCTCCGCGATCTTGCCCTGGTGGAGCACCACGCCGCCCATCAGCTGGACGTCGAAGTGGCGCATGCCAAGGTGCCGCCGGCTGACCTCCCGCGCCGCGGCGAAGACCTCGGGCAGGGCATCGTCGAGGACGCTCTGGAGGTGGCGGGTGTCGCCCTTCTCGCGCGCGATGCGCATCTCCCGCCGGCGCTCCGACTCGGGATGGTTCAGCTCATCGTCGGAGGGTTCCGTGGGCGCCGCGTCCTCCAGGATCTCCGCGCGCAGGCCGACCATGCGCTCACGGATCTCCTCGTCCGAGAGCGCCTCGAACTCGGCCTCCAGGCCGTTGATCTCGTCGACGAGCGGCTGCAGCCGCCGCACCTCGCGCTCGCCGCCGCCGGTGAAGCGCGACAACAGGTTCTTCATGGGATGCGAAAGTATAGGACGGGCCGCTTGTTTGGCCGTGCTCGTGGTCCACGGCGCCCAGCGACCGGCAGGCCACCTGTCCACGTGCCAACCGGGGTGGCGTTCGATCGGGTCAGTACCCGCCTTGCACCCCCCACGGCCAGGTTCGTGCCTGGCGGACGCCTTGTCGTGCTCGCGCCGCGACACCGACGCGGTTTCGGGCCGTCCGATCCGACCTGGACGTGGTCCAGCGCCACCCGGGTCGGCAGCTGATCACGCGCGGTTCGCCATGTCACGGGCCGTGACCGATCCTGCCCCGAACGGGACGGTCACGGGTTCGAGGGCCGGCCTGCGCGGTCACCGGTCACTGGGGGTGAACATCCTGGGGCGCCAGCGGTGACCGGCGGCCGTTGGGGCCCCGGCAGGGCCTTCAAGCGTGTTTCGGTCACTGTCAGTGACCAAAGGCCGCCGAGCACCGGCCGCTCGCGCATCTCAGGCGCCTTGGACCATGATCCGGTCACTCGGTGTGACGTGGAGCCCGCCGAGCTCCTCCGTCGCGAGGTGCAGCGCGGCAGGAGGTCGCCCGCCCAGCCCCCGGCCCAGGCCTCAGTGCCAGAAGCCGGTGAGGTAGCCCAGCAGCAGGAGGACGAGCGTCAGGCCGGCCAGCCCGCCGAAGAGGAGCACGCCCTGGAATGGGCCGGCGGTGGCGGACTCGGGATTGGCGAGGCGTGAGGGGGCCCAGCGGGTGGTCCGCAGGCGGGTGCGCCAGTCGCGCGGCTGCACGGGGCGTGGCTCGAGGCCGCCCTCGACGGGCCGGTAGAGTTTGAGGCTCATCGGGCGGCCGCCGCCTCGAGGGGCCCGTCGCCGGGCTGGGCGATCGGCTCGTTGCCCTCCCAGAGCAGCATCTCCTCGACCAGCTGGAGCTCGCTCGAGAAGAGCGCGCCGACCGACTCGCCGTCGTGGATGCGGCGGATGGCCTCGCCGATGAGCGGCGCCACCGACAGCTGCCGGATCTTGGCGATGCGCTTGGCCGGGGTGAGCGGGATGGTGTCGGTGACGACGACCTCCAGGAGGGCCGATTCGCGGATGCGGTCGATGGCCGGGTCGCTCAGCACGCCATGCGTGGCACAGGCGTAGATCTCCGTGACGCCCTCCTTCTCGAGGGCGCGGACCGTCTCCATGAGCGTCCCGGCGGTGTCGATCTCGTCGTCGACGATGATCGCCCGCCGCCCGGCCACCTCGCCGATGACGTTGAGGAGCTCGGCCCGGTCCAGATTGCCCTGGCGTCGCTTCTCGATGATGGCCAGCGGCGCATCGAGCAGCTCGGCGAAGGCCCGGGCTCGCTTGGCGAAGCCCAGGTCGGTCACTACGACCAGGTCCTCCAGCTGCTTGCGCCGGAAGTAATTGCTCAGCAGGTGGACGGCGGTCAGCTCGTCGACGGGGATGCTGAAGAAGCCCTGGATCTGGCCCTGGTGGAGGTCCATGGTGAGCATCCGGTCGGCGCCCGCCACCTGCAGCATGTCGGCGATGAGGCGCGCCGTGATGGGCACGCGCGGCTGGTCCTTCTTGTCCGACCGGCCGTACGCGTAGAAGGGCACGACGGCCGTGATCCGCCCGGCGCTGGCGCGCTTGAAGGCATCGATCATGATCAGGAGCTCCATGATCGACTTGTTGACCGGTGCGCAGGTGGGCTGGATGAGGTAGACGTCGCGCTGGCGGACGTTGTCCAGGATCTTGACGAAGATGTTCTCGTTGGCGAACTCGAAGACCTCCGCTCGCCCGAGCTCGCGGCCCAGGTAGCGGCCGATCTTGCGCGCCAGCTCGAGGTTGGCGTTCCCGGTGTACAGGTCGTACTCGCCCAGCCCGACGCGGCCCGGCGCCCCGAAGGCACTCATGGGCGTGGCGTTCCCGGCGTCCGCTCCACGGTCACGCGATGTAGCTCCTCAGGCGCCCGCGGGTGGCCCGTCCTCCGCGGGTCCGTCATTGTCCCCCATCGCCCGCTGCTCCGCCAGTCCCGCGCGGAAGACGGCGATGCCGGCCACCGTGTCGCCCTCGTTGAGGCGCATCACGATCACGCCGCGTGCGGCGCTTCCGTAGCGGTTGATGGTCTTGACGTCGGTGCGCACGACCTGGCCCCCGGCGCTGATCAGCAGCAGCTCCTCGTCGTCCTCGGTGACGAGCTGCACCGCCGCCACCGGACCCGTCTTGCGCCCCTCCAGCGAGATGAGCCGGACCCCCTGGCTGCCTCGGTGCATGGTCCGGAAGTCGGCCAGGGCCACGCGCTTGCCGTAGCCGGTCTCGGTGAGCACCAGGATGTCGGCGGCCGGCTCGACGACGCTCATGCCCACGACCAGATCGCCCTCGCGGGCCAGCCGGATGCCGATGACGCCCGCCGCGTCGCGGCCCATCGGCCGCACCTCGGCCTCGCCGAACCGGGCGATGCGGCCCTGGGCCGTGGCGATGACGATGTCGTCGCGGCCGCTCGACACGCCGATCCACACCAGCTCATCGCCCTCGTTGACGGTGATGGCCCGGATGCCCGACGAGCGGACCTTCTCGAACTGCTCGATCGGCGTCTTCTTGATCATGCCCCGCCGGGTGGCCATGACCAGGTTGTGGCCCTTCTCGAAATCGGGCGTGGTGAGCACGGAGAGGACCATCTCGCCGGTCTCCACCTGGACGCCCTCGAGGTTGATGATCGGGATGCCCTTGGCCGTCCGCGAGGCGTCCGGCACCTGGTGGACCTTGGAGCTGAAGACGCGCCCGCGGTTGGTGAAGAAGAGGGCCCAGTCGTGCGTGTTGGCCACGAGGAGGTGCTCCAGGGCGTCCTCCTCGACCGTCCGGGCACCGATGATGCCCTTGCCGCCGCGCGCCTGGCGCCGGTAGGTGGCCAGCGGCTGGCGCTTGATGTAGCCCCGTCCGCTGACCGTGACCACGACGTCCTCATCGGCGATGAGGTCCTCGTCGGTCATCTCGCGTGAGGCGTCGTCGGCCACGCGCGTGCGGCGCTCGCCGGCGTACTTGCGGGCCAGCTCGGTCAGCTCGTCCTTGATGATGGCCAGGACCCGGGCCGGGTTGCCGAGGATGTCTTCCAGCTCGGCGATGAGCTGGATGACGGCCAGGTACTCGTCCTCGATCTTCTTGCGCTCGAGCGCCGCCAGACGCCGCAGCTGCATCTCCAGGATGGCGTTGGCCTGGATCTCGCTGAGCTCGAAGCGCGCGATGAGGTTGGTCCGCGCGGTGTCGACGTCGGCCGACTCGCGGATCGTGCTGATGACCGCATCCAGGTTGTCGAGGGCGATCTTGAGGCCCTCGAGGATGTGGGCCCGGTCGCGGGCCTTGCCCAGGTCGAATTCGGTGCGGCGGCGGACGACCTCGCGGCGCCAGTCGACGTGGTGCTGCAGGACGGCCTTCAGGGGCAGCGTCTGGGGCTGCCCGTCGACCAGGGCCAGCATGTTCATGTTGAAGGCGAGCTGCAGCGGCGTGTGCTTGAAGAGGTTGTTGAGCACCTTGTGCGGGTTGATGTCGCGCTTGCACTCGATGACCAGGCGCATGCCGTCGCGGTCGGACTCGTCGCGCAGGTCGGCGATGCCCTCGATCTTCTTGCCCTGCACCAGGTCGGCGATCTTCTCCACCAGGGCCGCCTTGTTGACCTGGTAGGGCAGCTCGGTGACGACGATCGCCATGCGGTTCTGGCGGGTCTCCTCGAACGCGCACTGGGCGCGCATGACGACCCGTCCCCGGCCGTGGGCGTACATCTCGCGGATCGCGTCGACCTGCTCCCACTGGCCGCTCAGCGGGTTCCGCCGCTTCTCGAAGCGGAAGATCGTGGCGCCGGTCGGGAAATCGGGCCCCAGGACGATGTCGCACAGGGCATCGGCGGTCAGCGCCGGGTCGTCGATGAGGGCGATCGTCGCGGCCACGACCTCGCCAAGGTGGTGCGGCGGGATGTTGGTGGCCATGCCGACGGCGATGCCGGCCGAGCCGTTGATGAGCAGGTTGGGCAGCTTTGCCGGCAGGACGGACGGCTGCTGGCGCGTGCCGTCGTAGTTGTCGACGAAGTCGACGGTCTCCTTGTCGATATCGGCCAACAGCTCGGACGTGATGGCCGTCATGCGCGCTTCCGTGTAGCGCATGGCGGCGGGCGGGTCGCCGTCGACCGACCCGAAGTTGCCCTGGCCATCCACCAGCGGATAGCGCATCGAGAAGTCCTGGGCCATGCGCGCCAGCGCGTCGTACAGCGCCACGTCACCGTGCGGGTGGTATTTGCCCATCACCTCGCCGATGATCGCCGCGCACTTGCGGTAGGCGGCGGCCGAGGTGACGCCCATCTCGTGCATCGTGAAGAGGATCCGGCGGTGCACCGGCTTGAGCCCGTCCCGCACGTCCGGCAGGGCCCGGCTGACGATGACGCTCATGGCGTAGTCGAGGTAGCTGGTGCGCAGCTCGTCCTCGATGCCGACGCGCCTGACCTTGCCGATCTCGTCGTTCACGCTGCGGCCGTGCTTCTCATGCCGCGCCGAAGGCGTGGGCTACTTCGTGCGCCCGGCTCGTGTCGTGGTGGCGGTCGGTGCGGAGGTGCGCCGAGGCCAGGACCGGCCGCAGCTCTTCGGCGAGCGCCTCATCGGCGCCCGCGCCCGTCAGGGCGTCACGCACGACCCATGCCCGGTTCCCGTCCATGGTCTCCACGCTGACCGCAGCCTCGCGCCGCAGCAGCTCGGCCACGCCCGCCGGGTCGACGGTTCGCCACGAGCGCAGCGCCCAGCTGAGCGCCTTGCGCACGTCCGGGTCCGCTTCGCCGATCAAGGTCGCGACCAGCGCCAGCGCCGGTGTCGGGCGAAGGCGGTTCGCCCGCTCGTCGGTGCGGACACGGAAGGGCAGCTCGGCGAGCGTCGACCCGACCAGCCGCCGCTCCCAGCGGTGCGGCGAGTAGACCAGCTGCTCGAGCTCCGCCCAGCGATACGGCTCGAGCAGGATGCCGCGCGCGGTGAGGTCGGCCAGGCTGTCCACGCTCACCCAGTCCGACGCGCGACGGGCCAGACGGCGGATGATCTGCCAGCTTCGTTCGGGGTCGCCGGCCAGGCTGCAGCGGAGCGCCACGTGGCTGAAGAGGCGGACCTCCAGCAGCTCGGCCTTGGCCAGCTGTTCGGCGAGGTACACGGAGATGGCCGGGGACTGGCCGGCCAGCGCGCGGTCGACCTTGCGCGACACGGCCGAGACGAGCGGCCAGCGCACGCCGAGCAGCGGTGCGGAGCCAGGCACGATCGTGGGCTGCGCGGCCGCGTAGACCCGGTCGGCAAGGCCGCGGAAGCCGCGGGTCAGGGTGCGCTCGAATCGCTCCGGGTCGCTCACCTGGTCCGCCAGGCGGTCCCCCAGCGCCATGGCCGACGGGCGGTGCTCGACCACGAACGCCTGCGCGCGAGCCGTGGTGGGCGTGGGCATCATCGCTGCCCGACCGGCGCGACGGCCAGGTCGTCCCCCGCGAGGGGCACCAGCCGCAGCTGGTAGCGCTCCTGGAGCTGGGCCCGTTGCGCCTCGCCGGCCGCCATGTACGTGGCCTCGCCGGTGCACAGCACCGCGCCGCTCGCCGCGTCGAGGACGCGGCCGGCAGCGTGGAAGATGCGGCGGTGGACGTCGGTCACCCAGCCCTCGACGCGGACACGCTGGCCGACGGTGACGGGCGCCTTGTACCGGACGGCGAGCTGGGCCGTGACGCCCCAGCAGTCCTGCTGGAAGAGGGCCCAGCCCATGACCTCGTCGAGCAGCGCGGCGATGATCCCGCCGTGGATCACGCCTGCCCAGCCCTCATGGCTGGCGGTCAGGACCAGTTCCGTCCACGCCCTGCCCTCGCCGACGCGCAGGGCGACGTGGAGGCCGTGATCGTTGAGGTCGCCGCACACGAAGCACCCGTGCGGCGCCACCTCAACGCGGTACACGCGGGACGGCGGCGCCAGGGGCCCCTCCGCCGCGTGCCGCAGGTCAGATGTCAAGGTTGGCGACCTTGCGGGCCTCGGCCTTGATGAAGTCCTTGCGCGGACCGACCTTCTCGCCCATGAGGGTGCTGAAGATGTGGTCGGCGTCGGCCGCGTCGTCCACCGCCGCGCGCAGGAGCGTGCGCGTGGCGGGGTTCATCGTGGTCTCCCAGAGCTGCTCGGCGTTCATCTCGCCGAGGCCCTTGAACCGCTGGATCGTCAGGTTCTTGACCTTCATCTCTTTGACGATGCGGTCCCGGTCGCGCTCGTCCTGCGCGTAGTTGGTGACCTTGCCGGTGCTGATGCGGTAGAGCGGCGGCTGGGCGATGTAGAGGTACCCGTTGTCGATGACCTCGGGCATGTGGCGGTAGAAGAACGTCAGCAGCAGGGTCCGGATGTGGGCCCCGTCCACGTCGGCGTCGGCCAGCAGGATGATGCGGTGGTAGCGCAGCTTGGCGAGGTCGAACGACTCGCCGATGCCGGCCCCCAGGGCGATGATCAGCGGCCGCACGTTGTCCGAGCCCAGGACGCGGTCCAGGCGGGCCCGCTCGACGTTGAGCAGCTTGCCGCGCATCGGCAGGATCGCCTGGAAGCGGCGATCGCGGCCCTGCTTGGCCGAGCCGCCGGCCGAGTCGCCCTCGACGATGTACAGCTCGCTACGGGCGGGGTCGCGTTCCTGGCAGTCGGCCAGCTTGCCGGGCAGCGACATCCCTTCGAGGGCGCCCTTGCGGATGACGAGGTCACGCGCCTTGCGGGCCGCGTCGCGGGCGCGCGCGGCCAGCAGGCACTTCTGGATGATGGCCCGGCCGTCGGCGGGGTGCTCGTCCAGGTACTGGGCGACGCCGTCGGTCACGGCCGCCTGGACCTGGCCCTTGACCTCCGCGTTGCCCAGCTTGGCCTTGGTCTGGCCCTCGAACTGGGGTTCCACCAGCTTCACGCTGATGACGGCGGTGAGGCCCTCCCGGACGTCGTCACCGGACAGGTTGGTGTCCGACTCCTTGAGCACCCCCGCCCGTCGCGCCCAGTCGTTGAGCGAGCTCGTCAGCGCGGCGCGGAAGCCAGTGACATGGGTGCCGCCGTCCACGGTGTTGATGTTGTTGGCGAAGGAGAAGACGTTCTCGGCGTACCCGTCGTTGTACTGCAGGGCGACCTCGATGACGGTCGAGCCATCCTTCCGCTCGACGTACACCGGCCGGTCGTGGAGGACTTCCTTGTCCTTGTTCAGGTGGCGCACGAAGCTGATCAGGCCACCCTCGAAGTAGAAGGACTTTTCGCGCGTAGGTGTCTCACGCTCGTCGCGGAGGGTGATCCAGACCCCCTTGTTCAGGTAGGCCGACTCGCGGAGCCGCTGCGAGATCGCCTCGAAGCTCCAGTCCAGGGACTCGAAGACCTCGCTGTCGGGCATGAAGACGGTCGTCGTCCCATGCCCATCCGAGCGGCGCAGCTCGCGCACCGGACCACTGGGCTTGCCGCGCTCGTAGCCCTGGCCCCAGACGCGGCCGTCGCGTTCCGACTCCACGTTCATCCAGGCCGACAGGGCGTTGACCACGCTGACGCCGACGCCGTGCAGGCCGCCGGAGACCTTGTAGCCGCCGCCGCCGAACTTGCCGCCGGCGTGGAGGACCGTGTGCACCACCTCGAGGGCGTCCTTACCCGTCTTGTGCCGGCCCACCGGCACGCCACGGCCGTTGTCCCGGTTGCGAACCGACCCGTCGGGCAGCAGGGTGACCTCGATGCGGTCGGCGAAGCCGGCCATGGCCTCGTCGATCGAGTTGTCGACGACCTCCCAGACGAGGTGGTGGAGGCCCCGCACGTCCGTGGAGCCGATGTACATGCCGGGGCGCCGGCGGACGGCCTCCAGGCCCTCGAGGACCTGGATGCTCTCGGCGGTGTAGCCGGAGCTGGCGCTGGCGCGCTTCCGGCCTCGCGTCGCGCCGTTGGCCGACGGGGCCTCGGGCTCTGCCGCGCGGTCGAGCGGCTTGGTGGCCTCGGTCATGCCGGGCTGCCGCCCAGACGCTCGACCAGGCGGCCCAGGTCGTCCGGTCCGTAGTACTCGATGATGATGCGGCCCCCTTTGCTCCCACTCGTGAGCGTGACCTTCGTGCCAAGGATCGTCCGGAGGTGGGCTTCCACCCGCTCGAGGTCGGGATCGACCGGGTCGGTGCTCGCGGCGGCCTCGGCCGGTGCCGGGCGCGCGCGACGAACGAGCTCCTCGGTGGCACGGACGGACAGGTCCCGTTCGAGCACGATCTGCAGCAGGTCGTCCTGCAGCCCGGCAGCGGCGCCGCCGAGGGCGCGCGCATGGCCCTCGCTGATGAGGCCCTGGGCGACGGCGTCCTGGATCGCCTCGCTGGTGTCCAGCAGGCGCATCGTGTTGGCGACGCTCGAACGGGCGCGTCCGACCTGCTGGGCGACCTGCTCCTGGGTCAGTTCGAACTCGCTCATGAGGCGCCGGAAGGCGTTCGCCTCCTCGAGCGGGTTCAGGTCCGCCCGCTGGATGTTCTCCACGAGGGCCAGCTCCAGCTGCTGGCGGTCGGACGTGGGGCCGCGGATGACCGCCGGGATGCGCGTGAGGCCGGCGAGGCGGGCCGCGCGCAGGCGCCGCTCACCAGCGATGAGCCGGTAGCCGTCGACCGTTTCCTGCACGACGATCGGCTGGAGGACGCCATGGGCCTCGATGCTGCTGGCGAGCGTCTGGAGCGCTTCCTCCTCCGCGTGCGCCCGCGGCTGGGCCGGGTTCAGAGCGACCTGCTCGATCGGGATCTCTACGGCCGACGGCCCGGCCGGACGCTGCGGGATCAGCGATGCCAGGCCGCGGCCGAGTCCGCTGGGGCGCCGGCCGATCCCGGTCACGCCGCGCCCCGCTGCGCATCGGGCGTGGCGATCGCCGGGACGGTCATGGCAAGCCCCTGTCGACGCAGGTACTCCTCGGCCACGTGCCGGTAGGCCTCCGCACCGGCCGAATCGGGCCGGTAGATCGCGATCGGCTGCCCGTAGCTGGGTGCCTCGGACAACCTGACGCTGCGCGGGATCACGGTCGTGAACACACGGTCGCCCAGGTGACGGCGCGCTTCAGCGGCCACGTCGGCCGCCAGCTTCGTGCGCGCGTCATACATCGTCAGGAGCACTCCCTTGATCGTGAGAGCTGGGTTCAGGTGGTCGCGGATGAGGTTGATCGTGGCGATCAGCTGGTTGAGCCCTTCCAGGGCGTAGTACTCGCATTGCAGCGGGATCAGGACCTGATCTGCGGACGTCAGGCCATTGACGGTCAGGAGCCCGAGCGACGGCGGACAGTCGATGAGGATGTGCTCGAACGGCTCGTGGATCGAACCAAGTGCCCGTCCCAGACGGCGCTCCCGCTGGGACATCGAAGCCAGTTCCACTTCGGCGCCGGCGAGTGCCATCGCCGAGGGGAGCAGGCGGAGTCGCGGGATGGCGGTATCGACGATGAGTTCGTCCACCGCAACGTCATCGGTGAGCGCGTCATAGGTCGACTGGACGACGGCGGCCCGGTCGACCCCGAGCCCGCTCGTCGCGTTGCCCTGCGGGTCGAGATCGACGACGAGGACCGAACGGCCGGCGAGCGCCAGATAGGTCGCCAGGTTGACCACCGTGGTGGTCTTGCCGACGCCGCCCTTCTGGTTCGCGCATGCGACCGTCTCGCCCACTCAGCTTCCCGACCGACGCGCTATCACTGCTCCTGATTCTACCGGATTCGGCGTTCTCCGACCCTTGCGGAGCCCTGTCGGCGACCTGCGCGACGTCCCGAATCATGGCCCCGGCCGCTTTACCCACGCTTGGCCGGCGGTTGTTGCACGTGAAACACTCGCCGTGGTGCCGGGGAGCACCGCTGATGCCCGCCATCGAGGCCCCGAGCGCCCTAGACTGGTTCCTCGGGCGGCCGTTCGGGACCTCCGCGCTATACTGCCGACCGGGCAGCGCTGCTCACTCGGTTGCGGTCCGGTCGGCCCCCGATGTGCGGGGTCCGAGTGGACGCTTCGAGGCACGCAGGATGAGCATCATTCTGGCCGCGGTCGCCAGCGTCCTGGCGGCGTTGCTCGAGATCAGTGTCATTCCAGGCCTGACCAGCGTCGGGCAGCCGAACCTCGTGTTCCTCATCACCGTGGTGGTGACGATGATGATCGGGGTCGAGGAAGGCCTTACGCTCGCCTTCCTTGGAGGACTGATGACGGACCTGCTGCTCCCAGGCCATCAGCTCGGCGGGACCTCCCTGGTGCTGCTCGGGATGTCGGGCGTCACGGCCACCGTCGGACGCTTCCTGCCCCAGCGACGCGTCATCGTCGCGGCGGTCCTTGTCCTCGTACTCGCGCTGGTGTTCCAGCCGCTGGAGATCTTCGTGCTGGCGGCGACAGCCGGGACGCCGGCGACGGTCGATCTCACGGGGATGCTGCCCCCGGCCGTCGTGGACGCGCTCCTGGCCATCCCGGTCGCCGTGATCCTGCGATCGGCCTGGCTGCGCTACGGTGCGCATGACCGGATCGAATGGTGAGGGTGTGACGTCGATCGACCTTGAGAACCGCCACCCGCGTGGATCACTGCTGGGCCGTTTCATCGTGTTCGGCCTCGTCGTCGCGCTGGTCTTCGGCGTGCTCGCGGCGCGGTTGTTCTACCTCCAGGTCGATCAGAGCAGCTACTACACGGGCCTTTCCGACAGCAACCGCATCGTGTCGCAGGAGATCCCCTCGACCCGCGGCCTCGTCTACGACCGGAACGGCACCGCGCTGGTCAGCAACGTCCCGACCTACGCGGTCCAGGTGCTGGCGGCGAACCTGCCCCTGACGGAGCGCCCGGCCGTCGTGGCCCGCCTCTCGGCTCTCCTCGACCTCAGCACGAGCACGATCAACCAGACGATCGATCAGGATCCCGGCGCCCGCTTCGATGAGGTGACGATCGCCTCGGGCGTGCCCGAGGACGTGGCCCGGGTCATCTCGGAACAGCATCTCGAGCTGCCCGGGGTGAGCGTCATCGTCGAGTCGCAGCGCGACTACCTGTACGGCTCGCTCCTTTCTCAGATCGTGGGTTACACCGGCCCGGTGACGGCCGCCGACCTCCAGCGGCTGGGCACGCAGGGGTACCTGTCGAACGACCAGATCGGCAAGGCGGGCGTCGAGGCGGAATACGAGGCCGCGCTTCGTGGGCAGTACGGCTCGGAGCAGGACGAGCGCGACGCGCTTGGCCAGGACCTTGGCGTGCTCTCGCAGACGCAGGACGCCGTGCCTGGCGACTCGCTTGACCTGACGATCGACCTCAAGACGCAGCAGCAGGCCCAGACGGCGCTGGAATGGGGCCTCAAGACCGCGCATGTGCAGTCCGGGGTCTTCATCGCCATGGACCCCCAGACGGGTCAGATCCTGGCCATGGTCTCGCTGCCGACCTACGACGACAACGCGTTCGCGCAGGGCATCTCGGAGGCGCAGTTCCAGGCGTATCTCAAGGACCCCAACCAGCCGCTCCTGAACCACGCCATCGCCGAGCAGTACGCGCCCGGATCGACGTACAAGCTGGTGACCGGCACCGGGGCACTTGCCGATAAGAAGATCACCGCGCAGACGAAGATCCAGACACGGCCCTACCTGCGCATCGGCGCCAACATCTACCCCGACTGGAACCACCTGGGCTTCGGGGACATCAACATCGACTACGGGTTCGGCCACTCGAGCGACACGTTCTTCTACCAGCTGGCGGGCATGCTGGGGGCCGACCGGCTGGGCTACTGGGCGGAGCAGTACGGCTTCGGTGCCCCGACCGGCGTCGATCTGCCGGGCGAGGCAGCGGGCATCGTCCCGACCAACGCCTGGAAGCAGGAGGTCTTCGGCCAGAACGTCTTCCCCGGCGAGGTCTACCAGGCCGGCATCGGGCAGGGCTACGACGCGGTGACGCCGCTGCAGCTCATCAACGCCTACGCGGCCCTGGCCAACGGCGGCAAGCTGTACCAGCCGCAGATCGTCCAGCAGGTCGTGGGACCCGACGGCCAGATCGTCCAGCCCTTCCAGCCCAAGCTGATCCGAACCCTGGCCGCCAGCCCCCAGGTGCTGCAGGAGATGCGGGTCGCGGCGTTGTACCCACAGCTGCTGCGCCACACCTACAACCTGGTGGACGAGCCGATCGTCATCGCCGGCAAGTCCGGGACGTCCGAATTCGGCGTCCGCGACGCGCAGGGCCGCCTGCCGTACAGCTCGTGGTTCGTGGCCTTCGTGCCGAAGGACGCGGCCAAGACGGCGAGCGATCCGGACGGTTTCAAGGCGGTCTCACGGACCGACTCGAACCTGGTCGTGATGGCCTTCATCCAGGACTCCCGGACGGTCGGCAACGCGGCGACCGAGGTCGTCAAGTACTTCCTGCAGATGCACTACGGTCTCAAGAAGGACCTGCGCCTCCCGCAGCTCCTGGAGACCGGCAACTACTACGGCGACTGACGTGGGAGCGCTGCGTGTCGAGCCGGCACGGGTCCAGACGTGGGCCACGCGGTCGGCCGGTGCCGTCTGGGGCATCTTCGACGTGCAGCTCCTGCTCTACGCCGGGATCCTGGTCTTCTTCGGCCTGCTGATGGCCTACTCCAACAGCGTTTCGACCGGCGTCCTGGCGGCCGGCAGCACGTTTGCCCGCAGCCTCGTGTGGCTGGCCATCGCCGCGCTCGTCTTCATCGTCGCCGCGGCGTTCGACTACCGCTGGCTGCGCACCTTCGCCTGGCCGGTCTATCTCCTCAACATCGGCCTGCTGGTGCTGTCGAAGCTCGTCGGGACCGGTGTGGGCGGCGTGGCTCGGTGGGTCTCGATCTTCGGGCTGCAGTTCCAGTTCTCGGAGCTCGCCAAGATCCTGATGATCATCGTCCTGGCGGCCTACCTGGCCTCGCGCCGCGACCACCTCGGCACGCTGGGCACGCTCCTTGGGGCTCTGCTGCTGGCGGTCCCGCTGGTGGCGCTTGTCCTGATCCAGCCGGACCTGGGCACGTCGATGGTGTTCGTCGCGATCCTCGTCGGCACGCTCTTCCTGAGCGGTGGCAGCGTGCGCTGGCTGCTCGGTTTCGCCGGCCTTGGCCTCGCGGCGCTTCCAGTCGTGTGGACGGTGGTCCTGCGCGACTACCAGAAGGCCCGCCTGCTGTCCTTCCTGGATCCGTCCGCCGACCCGCTCGGCACGGGCTACCACCTGATCCAGTCGCAGATCGCGGTGGGCTCAGGCGGGATCTTCGGCAAGGGCCTCGCCAACGCCACGCAGGCGCCGACCGACTCCCTGCCGGTCCAGACGACCGACTTCGTGATGGCCCTCCTGGCCCAGCAGCTGGGCCTCATCGGCGTGATCGTCGTCCTTGTCGCGTTCGGCGCGTTGCTGTGGCGGATCCTGCGCATCGGCTGGCGCTCGGACGACACGTTCGGCCTGGCCTTCGCCGCGGGGATGGCGTCGATGCTGCTGTTCCAGCTCTTCGTCAACGTCGGGATGGTCATCGGCATCATGCCCATCACCGGCATCCCGATGCCGTTCGTGACCTACGGCGGCGCGTCACTGATCAGCATCGCGCTGGGCCTGGGCATCCTCGAGAGCATCAACCTCAGACAGGCCAAACCGCGCTTCTGACGCGGCGGTCAGCGGCGGCGGAAGAGGCCCCGGCGCGACTCATCCTGGACCGAGCTGGACCGCCGGCCGGCCTGGCGCAGCAGCTGGTCGAGTTCGGCCTGGTACTGGCGGCCGATCGGCGCCCGATCCAGCCACTCCAGGTATTCGATGTCCGTGCGACTGATCTCGCCAAGCGACCAGCCGGAGAAGCGGCCGAAATTGAGGACGCTGCCCGACGGCCGCCCGGGCGGAGGGCCGGCGGAACCTGTCTCCATCGACCGGCCCATGCTGGCCGCGTCGTAGCCGGTGCCGACCGTCGAGCGGCCCGAGGTCCACAGCGGGTTGGCCGACTCGGCACGCGGCCGACCAGCCGCGCCCCAGGCCGCACGCATCGCCGACGGGTCATCGGCGGGAGCGGGTCGCGCAGCGGCGGGGGTGGCGGTCTGGGCTCGCCGCCCCGCGTCGTACGCCGCGCGACGCTGCGGGTCACGCAGGACTTCCCAGGCGGCGTTGAGCTCCGCCATCCGCCGTCCGCGCTCGGGGGTCTCGCCTCCGTCGGGGTGGTATTTCAGGGCCAGTCGCCGATACGCGGCGCGGATGACGTCAGCATCCGCCTCCACGTCCACCTGGAGCGTCTTGTACGGGTCGAGAGCCATGTCCATCAGGTTCGAACCCTAGGCTTCGGCATCCGACCGGGCAATGGCCCCATCGTCCGGGTCCGCCGCGACGCCGAGCGTTTGACTGGCCAGCGGGTCAGCGGTAGCATCTGCCTTCGCGCCGCGAGGTCCGTGGCCCTGTTCGGCCTGTCCGCCGCGCGATCCGTGATCAGCCGGCCCAGTGGGGAACCATGTACGCAGTCATCGAAAACGGCGGGAAACAGTACCGGGTCGAGCTAGGCTCGGAGCTGGTCGTCGACCGCATGGACGTGGAGGCGGGCCAGACCGTCAAGTTCGACCACGTGCTGCTCGTCGCCGACGGCGATGCGGCATCGGTCGGACGGCCGCACGTCGAAGGTGCCAGCGTGAGCGCGGACGTCGTGCGCCAGGCGCGCGGCGAGAAGGTCGTCGTCTTCAAGTACCGGCCCAAGGCCCGCAGCCGTGTGAAGCAAGGCTCGCGCGCCGACCTGACGGTCCTGCGCATCGCCGACATCGTGCATGACGGCAAGAGCGCGGCGAAGGTCGCCGAGGCTGCCCGCACCGAGCGGGAGCGCCTCGAAGCGGTCGAGGCCGAGGCAGCGGCCAAGCAGGCGGAGGCGGACAAGGAGCTGGCGCGCAAGTTGGCGAAGACGACCGCCGCAGCCGAGGCCAAGGCCACGGCCGCGAAGAAGGCCAGCCAACCGGCACCCGCCAAGTCGGGAGCCAAGCCGGCCACCAAGGGCGCTGCGAAGCCGGCCGCGAAGGCGGGGACCAGGACCCCGGCCATAAAGACAGCCGCCAAGCCCGCTACCGGCGGCAAGGCCCCGGCCACGCGCACACAGGCGCCGCAGCCGCCGGCCAAGCCCGCCCCCCGCAAGAAGAAGGAAGACTGATGGCCCACAAGAAGGCGGGCTCGAGCTCCAAGAACGGGCGCGACAGCGCCGGCCAGCGCCTCGGCGTGAAGGCCGGCGATGGGCAGGCCGTGCACTCCGGGACGATCATCGTGCGTCAGCGGGGCATGACCTTCGCGGCCGGGCCGGGCGCCGGGCTGGGACGCGACTACACGGTCTTCGCCACGGTGGACGGCCGCGTGCGGTTCAGCCACGCGACCCGGGACAAGAAGCAGATCACGGTCGAGGCCGACGCGTGAAGCCGGACATCCACCCCGCGTATCACCAGGCCACCGTGACCTGCGGCACCTGCGGCACGGTGTACAGCATCGGCTCGACCCGCCGCGAGATGCACGTCGACGTCTGCGCCCACTGCCACCCGTTCTACACGGGCAAGCAGACGATCGTCGACACCGCCGGCCAGGTCGAGCGCTTCCAGAAGCGGCTGGAGCGAGCGGCCCGCAGCTGACGCGCTCGGCGTCGGCGGGACCGCCGGGCATGGCAAAGACCTTCGCCTACGGCGGCCAGGCGCTGATGGAGGGGGTCCTGATGCGCGGCCCGGACGCGATCGGGGTCGCCCTCCGCCGCCCAGACGGCATGATCGTCTGGGCCACCGAACCACTCGCCTCGCCCCTCCATCGGAACCGCCTCGCGCGGGCGCCGTTCGTGCGCGGGATCGTGCTCCTGTACGACACGCTCGTGGTGGGCACCCGCTGGTTGATGCGATCGGGCGCCGTCGCGGCCGCCGGCCAGGGCGTCGAGCTGGGGGGCCGCGCCGTGGCGTTCACCCTGCTCGTGACGCTGGCCATCGCCGTCGGCGTCTTCGTCCTGCTGCCGCTGTTCCTGGCGCAGGCCGGCGTGGCGGCGGCCGGGGGAGGCGACCAGCCCATCCTCCAGCGGCTGGCCGAGGCGCTCATCCGCGTCGTGCTCTTCGTGGGTTACCTGCTGCTGGTGAGTCGGGCCGCCGAAGTGCGCCGCGTCTTCCAGTACCACGGCGCGGAGCACATGACCATCCACGCCTTCGAACACCAGGACCCGCTCACGCTGGCGTCCATCCGGCGCTATCCGACCGCCCATCCCCGCTGCGGCACGGAGTTCCTGGTCGTGTTCGTCATCGTCAGCATCGTCCTGTTCAGCCTGCTCGCCACGAGCGATCCGTTCGTGGCCATCGCCGCGCGCATCCTGCTGATCCCGGTCATCGCGGCCGTGAGCTACGAGCTGCTGCGGGTCGGCGCGCGGTTCCGTGAGCACGCCCTGGTGCGGTGGGTCTTCGCGCCCGGCATCTGGCTCCAGCGCATCACGACCAAGCAGCCGGATGACGGCATGATCGAGGTCGCGGTCGCTTCCCTGCGCGAGGCCCTTCGGGTCAACGGCCAGGCGGCGCCGGACGGCTCGCTCGATCCGCCCCGCATCCCGCTGGTCGCGGCGGCCCCGCTCGAGCCCGGGACCGCGACATGACGCTGGAGGACCGGCTCCTCGAGATCGAGGCCCAGACCGCCGAGATCCACACCCGCCTTTCCGACCCCGCGGTGGCCATGGACCCCGCCGCGCTGAAGCGGTATGGCAAGGACCTCGCGCGTCTGCAGCCGGTCGTCGACGTGGCGCAGCGCCTGCGCCACACCCGCGAAGAGCTGGCGGGGGCCCACCAGGTGCGCGACGAGGCGTCCGACCCGGCCATGCGCGAGCTGGCCCACGAGGAGGTCACGCACCTGGAGGCCCTCCAGGCGGAGCTTGTGGAGGAGCTTCGCCGACTCCTCGTGCCGCGCGATCCCAACGACGATCGCAGCGTCATCATCGAGATCCGGGCCGGCACGGGCGGCGACGAGGCGGCGCTCTTCGCCGCGCAGCTCTACCGCATGTACGTGCGCTACGCCGAGCGGCATCGCTGGGCGACCGAGCTCCTGAGCGCCAACGAGAACGACATCGGCGGGCTTCGCGAGGCGATCCTGGAGGTGCGCGCCGACGGCGCCTATAGCCGCCTCAAGTTCGAGGGTGGTGTGCACCGTGTGCAGCGGGTGCCGGAGACGGAGTCGGCCGGCCGGATCCACACCTCGACGGCGACCGTGGCCGTGCTGCCGGAGGCCGACGAGGTCGAGGTCCAGATCGACGAGGACAAGGACCTGCGGGTGGAGGTCAAGCGTTCCTCGGGCCCCGGCGGCCAGAGCGTCAACACGACCGACTCGGCCGTGCGTATCACGCATCTCCCGAGCGGCCTGGTGGTGGAGATCCAGGACGAGAAGAGCCAGATCAAGAACCGGGCCAAGGCCATGGCCGTGCTGCGAGCGCGACTCCTCGAGATGGAGCAGCGCAAGGCCCACGAGGCGGAGGCCGCCGTGCGGCGCAGCATGGTCGGCTCGGGCGAGCGATCGGAGAAGGTGCGGACCTACAACTTCCCGCAGGACCGCCTGACCGACCATCGCATCGGGCTCGATCTGCACAACCTCCCCAACATCCTCGACGGCGACCTTGACCGGCTCATCGATGCGCTGGTCACGACCGACGAGGCCGAACGGCTGACCCACCTCGACCCGGGCGTGAGCGGCTGACCGGAGGTGGCGACGGTGCGTGACCTGCTCGAACCGGCCGTCACCCGACTGCGCGCGTCGGGCTCGCCGTCGCCCCGCCTGGACGCCGAGCTGCTGCTGGGCTACGTGCTCGGCGTGGATCGTTCGGCGGTGCTCGCCCATCCGGAAGCCCCGGTCGGGACTGGCCAGGCGGCCGCCCTCGAGACGGCCGTGGCGCGGCGTGAGCGGGGCGAGCCCGTCGCCTACATCCGCGGCGTCAAGGAGTTCTACGGCCTGGCCCTCACGGCCGACCGACGCGCCCTCATCCCGCGCCCCGAGACGGAGTTGGTGGTCGACCTCGCCCAGGCGTGGGTCCGGGCGCGCCTGACCTCGGCGCCCCGGGCCGCCGACGCGCCGCCGTTCGTCGTGCTCGACGTGGGGACCGGCAGCGGGGCCATCGCGGTGGCGCTCGCGGTGACCTTGAGGCGGCGCGGGTTCGGGGGCGCGGTGCGCCTGGTGGCTACCGACATCTCCGCGGACGCGCTCGGCCTTGCGGTCGAGAACGCGGTTGGTCATGGCGTGGCTGATGCCATCGAGTTCCGGCGCGTCGACCTGCTGGACGGTGTGGCGGTGGGCGGCGAGGCCGTGGTGGACCTGCTGGTGGCCAACCTGCCGTACGTGCCAAGCGGCGATCTGCCGGGCCTCCCCGTCGCCGCCAGCTTCGAACCCGCGGTCGCCCTCGACGGCGGCCCGGACGGATCGGACCTCATCACTCGCCTGCTCGAGCGCCTGGATCGCGTCCTGGCGCCCGAGGGCACGGCATTCCTGGAGATCGGCGATGGCCAGGTGGACCGCCTCCGGGCGCTGGTGAGCGCGCTTCTGCCCGGCTGGACATGCGCCATGCACGACGACCTCGGCGGCACCCCCAGGGTGATGGAGCTGGCTCGAGGGCCACGGCCGTGATCACGCGCCCGCTTTCGGGTCGCATGCCGGAGGTGGCGACGCTCCCGGACCCGCCGATCCGCCTGGTCGCGACCGACCTGGACGGGACGCTCATCGGCGCCGACCTCGTCATCCGGCCGCGGGTCGCGGCGGCGATCGCCGAGGCGCAGGCGCGCGGCGTGTTCGTCGTGATCGCCACCGGTCGCATGTACCGCAGCACCCTGCGCTTCGCCCGTGCGCTCGATCTGCGCGCCCCGTTGATCTGCTATCAGGGGGCTTACATCCGCGAGATGCCGATCGGCGACGAGCCTGCGCCGCCGCCCATCCGGCACGTGACGATGGACGCGGACGTGGCCCGCCAGGCGATCCTGTGGTCGCGGGAGCAGGGCCTGGATGCGCACGTGAACCGGGATGACCGACTGGTGATGGAGCGCGGGGACGAGAGCGCGGAGGATTACGAGCGCATCTCGGGCATCGATGCGGACTTCGTGCCCGACCTGCTCGCCGCCGTGACCGGCCCGGTGACCAAGGTGCTGGCCGTCGGTCCGGCCGGCATGCCTGAGCGCGTCCTGGCGGCGGGCCGCGAGGCCCTCCTGGGCCGCGCCGAGGTCACGGTCTCGCACCCCGAATACCTCGAGTTCACCGCGCCCGGCGTGACCAAGGGCCAGGCGCTTCGCTGGCTGGCGCGGCGCCTGCGGATCCCGCTGGCGGCCACGATGGCCGTCGGCGACCAGTACAACGACCTCGAGATGCTCGCCGTGGCCGGCCACGGCGTGGCCATGGCCGACTCGCCCGCCGAGGTCCGTGCTGCCGCCCGGCACGTCACCGCCTCGGTCGCGGACGAAGGCCTGGCCGTGGCCATGGAGGCGCTGGTCCTGGGCCGCGGCAGCCTGGACGGCCGCGCGTGACCGTCGAGGCGCGCATCGTCGAGGCCGATGACCCGTCGGCGCTGGAGCTCGCCATCGAGGCGATCCGGGCCGACCGGCTGATCGCCGTGCCGACCGAGACGGTCTACGGTCTCGCATGCGCCCTCACCGATGCCGCGGTCGACCGCCTGGTGGAGGCCAAGGGCAGGGACGTCGGCAAGGGCATCACGCTGCTCGTCGACGACCTGGCCGACGCCGCGGCGGTGATCGTGGCCTCGCCGGCCGCGACGCGGCTCGCGGCCCGCTTCTGGCCGGGTCCCCTGACCATGGTGGTGCCGTTGCAGGCGGGCGTCGAGCTGCCGTACGCGGTCACCGGCGGGACGTACGCCGTGGGCCTGCGGGTGCCCGACCAACCGTTCACGCGCCGCCTTGCCCGGGCGCTCGGCCCCTTGCCGCTGACCTCGGCCAACCGTTCCGGCGAGCCGGAGGCCCGGGACGCCGCGGGGGTCCAGGCATCGATCGGGGCGGCACTCGAGATCATCATCGACGGCGGCGGTTCGCCCGGCGGCGTCCCCTCCACCGTCGTGGCCCTCGAAGCCGACGGGTCGTGGCGGCTCCTCCGGTCTGGGCCCGTGACGCAGGGCCAGTTGGACCGGGTCCTGCGCCCCTGACACCTGCCGCTCGGCGGGGTCGACTCTGCCGCTCGGGCGGCGACTTTGCCGCTCAACGGCACGACCGACGTTGGAGCGTCCCGGGCGGGGCGCCTCCCGCCGGAACCGTCGCGGTCCTTCGTCGGTTCGACCGCTCAACGGCACGACGAGCTGCCGGCCCAAGGCACGGTGAGCCCGGCGCGTACACTGCGCAGCAAGCGCGCAGGCGAGGGAGGAGGTCCGGATCCGGTGACACAGGCGGAGGCGACGGGCCTCGGCTGGGCACCCCTGGCCGCGGTCGATCCCGAGTTGTGGGCGTCGATGGAGGCCGAGCGACGCCGGCAGCACGACAAGATCGAGCTGATCGCGAGTGAGAACTACACCTTCGCCGCGGTCATGGAGGCGCAGGGCTCCTGGCTCACCAACAAGTACGCCGAGGGCCTCCCCGGCAAGCGCTACTACGGCGGCTGCGAGTACGTGGACGTGGCCGAGATCCTGGCCCAGGACCGTGCCCTCCGCCTCTTCCCGGGCGCGGAACACGTCAACGTCCAACCCCACAGCGGCGCGCAGGCCAACATGGCCGCCTACTTCAGCGTCCTCCAGCCGGGCGACCGGATCCTGGGCATGAACCTGGCCCACGGCGGGCACCTGACGCACGGCTCGCCGGTCAACTTCAGCGGCCGGTTCTACGAGGTGCACGCCTACGGCGTCAGCCCGACCGACGAGCGGATCGACTACGACGCGCTGGCACGCCAGGCGGAGGAGGTGCGGCCGAAGCTGATCGTCGCCGGCGCCTCGGCCTATCCGCGGATCATCGACTTCGAGCGCATGGCCGCCATCGCCCACGGCGTCGGCGCGCTGCTCTTCGTGGACATGGCCCACATCGCCGGCCTGGTCGCGGCCGGCCTCCACCCCAGCCCCTTCCCGCACGCCGACCTCGTGACGACGACGACCCACAAGACCCTGCGCGGCCCGCGCGGCGGCCTGATCTTCAGCCGCGTGGAGTTCCCCGAAGACCTCGATAAGGCGGACTTCCCGACCGTCAAGGGCACCCTCGCGGCGGCCGTCGACAAGACGGTCTTCCCGGGCATCCAGGGCGGTCCGCTGATGCACGTCATCGCGGCCAAGGCGGTCGCCCTGCTGCTGGCCCTCGGCGAGGACTTCCGGGCCGACCAGCACCGCACGGTGGAGAACGCGGCCATCCTGGCCGATGCCCTCCGCGAGCAGGGCGCACGGCTGGTGTCCGGGGGCACGGACAACCACCTCATGCTGGTCGACGTGACGCCCCTCGGGGTGACCGGCAAGGAGGCCGAGGCGAGCCTCGACCACATCGGCATCACGGTGAACAAGAACGCCATCCCCTTCGACGCGCTGCCGCCCAACACGGCATCCGGCATCCGGGTCGGCACGCCCGCCACGACGACCCGCGGCTTCGGGCCGGCCGAGATGCGCCAGATCGCCGCCCTCATCGTGCGTGCCATCGCGGCCCGCGACGACGCGGCCGCCCAGGCGGTGCTGGCGGCCGAGGTGCGCGCGATCTGTGACCGGTTCCCCGTGCCGGGCCTGCCCGCGGCGTGATCCAGGCCGACGCCGGGGCGCTCCTGATCATCGGCGGCGCCTTCGCTTCGGCGCTGCTGATCTCGCTGCTGCTGACCCCGCTGGCGGCCCGGTTCGCCGCCGCGACCGGGGCCATCGATGCGCCCGGCGCCGCCCGCCGCGTCCACGACCGGCCCATCCCTCGCGGCGGCGGGGTGGCGGTGGCGGCCAGCTTCGTCGTCGTCGGGGTCGTGTGCTTCGCCGTCGTGGCGCGCGCCGGGTCGACCTTCGACATGGCCGACATCACCCCGCCGGAGGCGCTGGCCCTCTTCGGCGGGGCCGTCGCGGCCGCGGTGCTGGGGTTCCTGGACGACCGCTTCCAGCTGCGGGCGCGCTGGCAGCTGCTGATGCAGGTCGCCCTGGCGGTCGGCGCCGTCGGCGGCGGGTGTGCTGGTCGACTTCGTCTACAACCCGGCCGGCGGCGGCGTCATCCCCTTCTCCACCCCGTTCGCGGTCGGCTTCACCGTCTTCTGGATCGCCGGCATGATCAACAGCATCAACTGGATCGACGGCCTCGACGGGCTCTCGACCGGCGTCGCCCTGATCGCGGCGGTGACGCTGGGCCTCATCTCCCTGGGGTCGGCCATCGACCAGCCCGCGGTCGCCCTCCTGTGCGCCTGCCTGGCAGGTGCGCTGGCCGGCTTCCTGCCGTGGAACTTCCACCCCGCCCGGGTCTTCATCGGGTCGGCGGGGACCTACTTCATCGGCTACACGCTGGCCGTCCTCTCGATCCTGGGGACGGCGAAAGTGGCCGTGGCCATCCTGGTCCTGGGTGTGCCGATCATCGACACGTTCTGGATCATCGTGCGGCGGACGCTGGCGGGCCAGGCGCCATTCACCGCCGATCGGGGGCACCTGCACCACCGCCTGCTCGACCTGGGGATCTCGCATCGCGGCGCGGTCCTGACGATCTACGCCCTCACCGGCATCCTGGCCGTGGCCTCGCTCGTCCTGTCGGGCTCAGGCCAGCTGTACGCCTTCCTGGGCCTCGTGGCGGCCGCCGGCGTGCTCCTGTACGTGTCGATGCGGCGAGGCGACGGGGTCCTGGACGCTGATGCGTACGAGGGCGGGGACGCACCGGGAAATGGGCCCGATAGGTAAGACGGCGTAGGTCCCCGTGCTTGCGGCCGAGGGCCGCGGTGCTAGCATCGGTAGTCCCTTCGGGTCCCCTGCATCGCATCCGAAGGTACCAGGTGCAGAACGATCCAACCGCTCATCCCGCTCCTGCTGCTCGTGCTCGTGGGGCTTTCCATCGGGGCCTTCGCGTGGCTCCGTCGCGCCCGGCGCCGGCACGCCGAGGATCGTCTCGTGGCCGAGGCGACCCCGCGCGTCCATGCCCGTCTGGCCGGCCTGCGCGGCGGCGCCGTCACTGAGCCGCTAGCCCCGATCAACGCGCCGGCCATGGCGTCGGCCACGGCGATGGCCGCCGCGACAGCGCCCGAGATGGTCTTCTCGCCGACCCCGCCCGCGCGACCTCGTTCGATCAGCTCCGCCCTCGTGCCGTGGGCGGGGGCCCGCGCCGCGGCATCGCGTGCCGCCAGCGTCGCCGTCACGCACGGCTACGACCTGCGGTCAGGCGAGGCGTCGATCATGCGGCGCGCGCCGATGGCCCTGGATGCCGACCTCTGGCGATCGCAGGAGATGCAGGGCCCCGGCGCGCGGCCCCCCGCCGACCCGCGCTGGCGCATGTGGCGTGACGCGTCCGCGGCGCTCGTCGCCTTCGCGCTCGTGGGCCTCGTGCTTCTTGGCGGCGACCTCCTGCGGCTGCCCTCCGGACCGCCGCCCGCCACTCCCGGGCTCGCGGCCGACGTCACGCACGCATCGCCGACGCCCACCCCGACGACGGTCGCCATCGTGGATCCCACCGTATTGCCGGACACCCCCGTCCTGACGACGCCGACGCCCGGCCCGACCGCCACACCGGAGCCCGCTGCCGCTGCGACGCCGCCCCTCACCGGCCCGACCGCACACCCGATCGCGCCCCCCACCAAACGGCCGACGCCGACGCCGAAGCCCACGCCCCGTCCGACGGCGTCGCTCGAGCCGGCCTTCGTCTGTGACACATACACTCCGGTCGCGCTGCAGGCCATCCACTGCCAGGTGGTGGCCGGCAACGGCGGCACGGTGACCTACGAATGGCTGGCCAGCGGCGATGGCACGACCTATCAAGCCGTCTCCGGCGGCAGCGGAGCCTCGGTGAGCCTGAGTTTCGCAGTGCCCGGCTACTACTACCTGGAAGTGATCCTGAAGCGGGGTTCGACGACCGTCACGAGCGATCCAGCCGCCATCACGGTCGGTCCGATCCTCTGAGTCCGGCCCGTGGCGGACCCGCAACGAGACGTGTTCTCGGCGGTCGGGCGGAGGGCGGCATTTGCTATACTCCCGGCGCCCTGACAAGCGTGCCATGAGGGACCTCGGGCGAGCGAGCATCTACCTCGCCCTCTTCTCCGAGATCGCGATCGCGTTCGGGCTGACGGTCCTGGCCGGTGTGCTCGGCGGCTGGTGGATCGACCAGCAGTTCCATACCCTGCCCGTCTTCCTGCTGATCGGTGCGGTCGCCGGGCTCGCTCTTGGGGGCACCGTGGTGGCCCGCCTCATCAGCCGGTTCCTGGCCCGGTTCGAGTGACGAAATGGTCGCGCGGTGGAAGCCGCGCGGATCGCATGGAGAGAGCGTGACGAGCGAAACCTCGCCCGCCGATGGCGCCGCGGCCGCCGCTGCGGCCGGCCCTGATACCGGATCACGCCGGCGGACCCTCCTGATCGCCGGCGCCGCCCTCGTGGTGATCGATGTGCTGGCCGGGATCTTCGCCGCGCCGGCGGGCTTCCCCGATCCCAAGTCGACCATCCTCGACAACCTGGAGCCGGTCGCCCCGCACGTGGTGTGGGACCTGGATCCCGGCTCGGCCGTGTCCAACGCACCGCTGGTCATCCTGCCCTTCCACCCCAGCATCACCTCGAGCATCCTCGCCACGTGGGTGGTCATCGCCGTGGTGCTGGTCTTCTGCCTCCTGGCCACGCGGCGCATGAGCCTCGTCCCCGGCGGGGCGCAGAACCTGTTCGAGTTCGTGTACGAACAGTTCGCCGACTTCGCCGGCGGCCTTGGCGGCGATCGCGCGCGTCGCTACGTGGGCCTCTTCTCCGCCTTCTTCCTGCTCATCATGTTCACCAACTGGACGGACCTGCTGATCTTCGGCGGCAAGATCGAGGCGTTGCGGACGCCCACCTCGGACATCAACATGACCATCGGCTTCGCCCTGGTCACGTTCGTCATCACCCACGTCGAGGGCGTTCGGGTTTTAGGCGTCCGCGGCTACCTGGGCAAGTTCTTCAACCTGAGCGGGTTCAAGCGGGGCATCGGCGACGGCCTCATCGACCTCTACGTGGGGCTCATCGAGTTCCTGCTCGAATTCTTCAAACCGGTCACGCTGAGCTTCCGTCTCTGGGGCAACCTCTACGGCGGGGGGATCATGCTGGGCGTCTTCACCGCCCTCTTCATCCCCTTCGTGCCCATCGCCGCGATGGCCCTGGAAGGCTTCATCGGCTTCATCCAGGCGCTCATCTTCGCTTCGCTCACCCTGATGTACGTGCTGACCGCCGTGGAAAGCCATCACGAGGAGGAACACGCTGCACCGGCCTTCGCCAGCGACCCTGAAGGGGACGTGGGGCCCCCACTCGAAGCCGCGACCTTCGCGGCCCATTGATCGTCGGTCTCGACAGGAGGACAACACAGGTGAACGGTGATATCGCGATGCTGGGAGCCGGACTGGCCGCGCTTGGCGTGGTCGGACCGGGCATCGGCATCGGCATCCTGACCGGCATGTCGACGTCAGCCATGGGGCGCAACCCCGACGCGGCCGCCGTGATCCGCGCGACCTTCATCCTGGGCGCCGCGTTCGCCGAAGGCCTCGGCATCCTGGCCTTCGTCGTCGGCGTCCTCATCGTCTTCCTGAAGTAGCCGGCGCCCAAGGGGTTTCGCCATGGACCTGACGGCCTTCGTCGTCCTGGGCAGCGCGCACCAGGCGGCGACCCAGTTCGCCGCGGACGCGTCCTCCGGCGGCCTGGTCTTCAACGGCTTCTGGATCCTCATCGCGGCCGTCAACTTCCTGTTCTTCCTGGTCGTCCTGCAGCAGTTCGCCTTCGGGCCCGTCTCGAAGATGCTCAGCGACCGCCGCCAGCGCATCGAACAGGGCCTCAGGGACGCCGATGCCGCTCGCCAGGAGCGGGAGGCGGCGGCCGAGGAGAAGCGAAGCATCATCCAGACCGCCCGTCGTGAGGCGAACGACATCGTGGCCCACGCCCAGAAGACGGCCGACGAGGTCCGCCAGCGCGACGTGGCCGCGACGCAGGCGGAGCTGGAGCGGCTGCGCGAGCAGGCTGCCGCCGAGATCGCCGCCGATAAGGCGCGCGTCCTCGGCGAGGTGCGCGGCCAGATCGCCGACCTGGCCTTGCTGGCCGCCGCCCGCGTGGTCGGCGAGACACGCACCAGCGAGCGCGAACGGCGCCTCGTGCAGGAGTTCCTGTCGACCACTGCGCCGGGCGGCCCGGCCGAGCCGGCCTGACCCGCGCATGGCTCGTCACGACAGCTCGGCGCGGCGATATGCGGAGGCCGTGTTCCAGCTGGCCGTCAGCGACGACGACGTGGCCGGCTGGCGTGCCGACCTGACTGCGATCGCCGCGTCCCTGAGCGAGGCGCGCGTGGCGCGTGTCCTGGCCGACCGCGGCCTGGCGTTCGAGGCGCGGCAGCACCTCGCCGAAGCCGTGATGGGCGCGGCCACCCGCGCTCCCGTCCGCAACCTGGCCCTGCTGCTCCTGCAGCGCGGCCGCCTTGACTCGTTGCCGGCCGTGCTGGCCGAGTTCATCCGCCTCGACAACGCCCGCCAAGGCATCTTCACCGCCACCGCCATCAGCGCCGCCCCGCTGGAGCCCGCCGAGGTGCGCGAACTCACGGCGCGCCTCGAGCAGTTCACCGGGGGCAGCATCGAGCTGAGCCAGAGCGTGGACCCCAGCCTTCTCGGCGGGATCCAGGTGCAGCTCGGCGACCGCCTCATCGACGGGAGCGTCCGGGGCCGCCTTGAACGGCTGCGCAACCGGCTCGCCTCGGGCGCCCTCTAGGGAGATCACATGGCCATCCGGTCCGACGAGATCACCAGCATCATCAAGTCCGCCATCGAGGGCTTCGACGCGAGCGCCGAGACGCGCTCGGTCGGGACCGTCGTGGAGGTGGGCGACGGGATCGCCCAGGTCTACGGCCTGTCCGACGCCCTCGCCTCGGAGCTGCTGGAGTTCCCCGGCGACGTCTTCGGCCTGGCCCTCAACCTGGAGGAGGAGACCGTCGGAGCGGTGATCCTGGGTGATGCGACGGCCATCAAGGAGGGCGACACGGTCAAGACGACCGGTCGCGTGGCCGAGGTGCCGGTGGGCCAGGGCCTGCTTGGCCGGGTCATCGATCCTCTCGGGCGGCCGCTGGACGACAAGGGCCCGCTCGGCACCACCAAGACCCGCCCGGTCGAACGCATCGCGCCCGGCGTCATCGTGCGCCAGGGGGTCGACACGCCCGTCCAGACCGGCATCAAGGCCATCGACGCCCTCATCCCCATCGGCCGCGGCCAGCGCGAGCTGATCATCGGCGACCGGCAGACGGGCAAGACCGCGGTGGCCATCGACACGATCATCAACCAGAAGGGCCAGGGCCTGGTCTGCATCTACGTGGCCATCGGCCAGAAGCTTTCGACAGTCGCCAACATCGTGGCCACGCTCGAGAAATACGGGGCCATGGAGCACACGATCGTCGTCGTGGCCGGCGCGGAAGACCCCGCTCCATTGCAGTACCTGGCGCCGTACTCCGGCGCGGCCATCGGCGAGGAGATCATGGAGGTCGGCGTCGAGCTGCCCGGCCAGGGCCTCGTGAAGGACGCCCTGTGCGTCTATGACGACCTCTCCAAGCACGCCTGGGCGTACCGCGAGATGTCGCTCCTGCTGCGCCGCCCGCCGGGCCGTGAGGCGTACCCGGGTGACGTCTTCTACCTCCACAGCCGGTTGCTCGAGCGCGCCGCTCGCCTGAACGACGACAACGGCGGCGGCTCGCTGACGGCGCTGCCGATCATCGAGACGCAGGCCGGCGACGTCTCCGCCTATATCCCCACCAACGTCATCTCGATCACCGACGGCCAGCTCTTCCTGGAGACGGACCTCTTCAACTCCGGCCAGCGGCCTGCCCTCAACGTGGGCATCTCGGTCAGCCGCGTCGGGTCGGCGGCCCAGACCAAGGCCATGAAGAAGGTCGCCGCCCCGCTCAAGCTGGACCTGGCCCAGTACCGCGCCCTGGCCGCCTTCGCCCAGTTCTCATCGGATCTGGACAAGGCCACGCGCGACCAGCTGACCCGCGGCGAGAAGCTCTCGGAGGTCGTCAAGCAGCCGCAGTACCAGCCGCTGCCGGTGGAGAAGCAGGTGGCCATCCTCTACGCCGCGACCAAGGGCTTCCTGGATGACGTCCCCACGCCCCGCGTCAAGGACTTCGAGACGGGCCTCTACCGCTTCCTCGAGGCCGAACGCCCCAAGGTCCTCCAGGAGCTTGGCCAGACGAAGGCCCTCAGCGACGAGCTGACGAGCGCCCTGGATGAGGCCGTGACCGCGTTCAAGACCTCGTTCCTGGCCTGAGCGAGGGGAGCCGTCTCGGCCATGGCCAGCCAGCGTGACATCCGCCGCCGCATCGGGTCGGTGCGCAACATCCGCCAGATCACGCGGGCCATGCAGTTCGTCGCCGCCTCCAAGCTGCGCCGGGCGCAGGAGGCCACGCTCGCCGCGCGTCCCTACAGCGCGGCGTTGGACGACGTGCTGGCCGACCTGGCCGCCGTGCTCGACCAGGAGCACCACCCGCTCCTGGCCGACCCCGGGGGCGGCAAGCGGATCATCATCCTCGTGACGACCGACCGACCGCTCGCCGGGCCCCTGACGTCGAATATCGTGCGCTTCACCGCCCGCGAGATCGTGGACCATCCCGGCGACGTGGCCATGGTGACCATCGGGCGCAAGGGTCGCGACGCGATGCGGCGCACGGGCGTGCCCATCGATGCCCACTTCGCAGGGTTCGGTGACCGGCCGGCCTTCGCCGACGTGCTGCCCCTGGTGCGGCTGGTCAGCGAGGGCTACCTGGGCGGCGAGTTCGGGCGCGTCGACGTCATCTACTCGCACTTCGTGTCGACGCTCGTGCAGCGCCCCACGATGGCCCAACTGCTGCCGATCGTGCCGACGACCGACACGAGCGGCATCCCCGGCCGCCAGTTCATCTTCGAGCCCAGCCCGGCCGGCGTCCTCGAGCGGCTGGTGCCGCGGTACGTGGCGACGCGCCTCTACCAGGCCGTGCTCGAATCCAAGGCCAGCGAGGAATCGAGCCGTATGGTGGCGATGAAGAACGCCACCGAGAACGCCGAGACCCTCATCGACGACCTGACCCTGGCCTACAACAAGGTCCGCCAGGCCAACATCACCCGCGAGATGATCGAGATCGCGACCGGCGCCCAGGCGCACTGACGGCCGCGCCCCACACCAGGAGGCAACCAAGCACCATGGCGACCGCCGCCCCCACCGCGATCGGCAAGGTCATCCAGATCACCGGGCCGGTGGTCGACATCGAGTTCCCGGCGGGCCAGCTGCCGGGCATCTACAACGCCGTGGAGATCGAGCGCGAGGGCCGTGAGCCGCTGGTCTGCGAGGTCGAGTCCCACCTCGGCAACGACTGGGTGCGCTCGGTGGCCATGACGACCACCGACGGCCTGGCCCGCGGCGCGGCCGTGCGCGACACCGGGGCGGCCATCACGGTGCCGGTCGGCGAGGTCACCCTGGGCCGGGTCTTCGACGTGCTTGGCCACACGATCGACCTCAAGGACCCGGTCGACGCCAAGGTCACGCTGCCCATCCACCGCGCCCCGCCCGCGTTCGACCAGCAGACCACTGATGTCGAGGTCTTCGAGACGGGCATCAAGGTCATCGACCTCATCTGCCCCTTCCGCAAGGGCGGCAAGATCGGCATCTTCGGCGGCGCCGGCGTGGGCAAGACGGTCATCATCCAGGAGCTCATCCGCAACGTCGCCCAGGAGCACGCTGGCTACTCCGTCTTCGCCGGTGTCGGCGAGCGCAGCCGCGAGGGCAACGACCTCATCCGCGAGATGACGGAGTCGGGCGTCATCGCCAAGACGGCCTTCGTCTTCGGCCAGATGAACGAGCCGCCCGGCGCCCGCCTGCGCGTCGGCCTGACCGCCCTGACCATGGCCGAGTACTTCCGCGACGAAGAGGGCCGCGACGTCCTCCTCTTCATCGACAATATCTTCCGCTTCACCCAGGCGGGGTCGGAAGTGTCGGCCCTGCTCGGCCGGATGCCGTCGGCGGTCGGCTACCAGCCCAACCTGGCGACCGAGATGGCGGCGCTCCAGGAGCGCATCACGTCCACCAAGAAGGGGTCCATCACGTCGCTGCAGGCCGTCTTCGTGCCGGCCGACGACTACACCGACCCCGCCCCGGCCACGACCTTCGGGCATCTCGATTCGACGATCCGCCTGGAGCGGTACCTCACCGAGCTGGGCATCTACCCTGCGGTCGACCCGCTGACCTCCACGTCCCGGGTGCTTGATCCCCTCGTCGTTGGCCAGGAGCACTACGACGTGGCACGCGAGACGCAGCGCGTCCTGCAGCGCTACCGCGACCTCCAGGACATCATCGCCATCCTGGGCATCGACGAGCTGTCCGAGGAGGACAAGGCCACGGTGGCCCGGGCCCGACGCCTGCAGCGCTTCATGAGCCAGCCGTTCTACGTCGGCGAGGTCTTCACCGGCCGCCCGGGCAAGTACGTCTCGATCAAGGACACCGTGGCCTGCTTCAAGGAGATCCTGGACGGCAAGACCGACACGCTGCCCGAGCAGGCCTTCTTCCTCGCCGGGACCCTCGACGACGTGCGCGAGAGCGCGCACAAGCTCGAGGGCTGACATGCCCCTCCACCTGGAGATCGTGACGCCGGAGCGGCTCGCCTACAGCGACGAGGTGGACGAGGTCGTCTGCCCCGGCAGCGAGGGCGAGCTGGGCATCCTGCCCCACCACGCCCCGCTCGTCACGAACCTGGGCGTGGGTGAGCTGCGCATCCACAAGGGTGGCCAGCTGGAGTCGTTCGCCATCGTGGGCGGCTTCCTGCAGGTCCGGCCTGACCGGGTCGTGGTCCTCGCCGAGACCGCCGACATGGCCTCCGAGATCGACCTGCAGAAGGCCCACCAGGCGCGCGAGGAGGCCGAACGGGCACTCGAGACGCAGACCACGCCGGCTGACCTGGCCGCGGCCCGTGCCGCCCTCCAGACGGCGCTCCTCCGGATCCGCGTCGCCGAACGGCGGCACCGTGAGGGCCCGCGGCAGCGCGGGTAACTTCGTGGCCGACGCCCGTCCGTTCATCTGGGAGTACGCCCCGCCGCCCGTCCCGCACGAGATCCTGCAGGTGGAGGGTCGCCACCCGCTGTCCGGCACGGTCCGCATCAGCGGCAGCAAGAACGCGGCCCTCAAGTTGCTCGCGGCGGCGACCCTGACCGGCGAGCGCTGCCGCTTCACCAACGTGCCGGAGATCGAGGATGTCCGCGTCATGGCGGAGACGCTGCGCGACCTCGGCGTCGTGGTGGACCACCCTGCCGCCAACGTCTACGAGGTCGCCTCGGGCGACGTGGACTGGCTGTTCGTGCCCCTCGAGGCGGCCGCCAAGATGCGCGCCAGCTTCATCCTGCTGGGGCCGCTCCTGGCCCGCTTCGGCCGGGTCATCATCAGCAACCCCGGCGGCGACCGCATCGGCCGGCGGCCCGTCAACCTCCACGTCGACGCGATGCGGGCCCTTGGCGCCGAGATCGAGTATCGCAACGGCTACTACTTCGCCCGGGCGCCCGGCCGCCTGCGCGCCGCACGCGTGACGTTCCCCACGGTGAGCGTCATGGGCACGGAGAACGCGATGCTGGCGGCGACCCTCGCCGACGGCCGCACGACCATCCAGCCGGCGGCCCAGGAGCCGGAGGTCGACGACCTGATGGGCTTCCTGTGCGCCATGGGCGCCGAGGTCTCGCGCACCGCCCCCGACACGATCGAGGTCGTCGGCCGGCGACGGCTCCGCGGCGCCGACTATCGCGTCGCCTCGGATCGCATCGAGGCCGGCACGTTCGTCGTGGCGGCCGCCGTGACCGGCGGCCAGCTGACGCTCGAGGAGGCGCCCTGTGCGCAGCTGGGCTCGTTCCTCGACGTCGTCCACGACGTGGGCGTGGACCTGACGTGCCAGGATGACCGCATCGTGGTGCGAGGCGTCGATCCGTCCCTAAAGCCGTATCACGCGCGCGACATCGCGACCGCGCCGTACCCCGGCCTGGCCACGGACCTGCAGCCGCCCACCTGCGTCCTGCTCACCCAGGCGCAGGGCATCAGTGAGGTCCACGAGACGATCTTCGAGGACCGCCTGGAGTACATCGGCGAGCTCGTCCGCATGGGGGCTGACGTGACCCTGGCGGACGACCAGCACGCTCGGATCCGCGGCCGCACGAGCCTCCACGGTGCGGAGCTGGAGATCGGCGACCTGCGGGCCGGCGCCTCCCTCATCCTGGCCGCCCTCGCGGCCGAGGGGACGTCGCTGATCCACGGCGAACACCACGTCCGGCGGGGGTATGAGAACATCGAGGGCAAGTTCCACGACCTCGGCGCTCATGTGACGCGCCTGCCCGAAGGTCCCCCCACGGAAGGATCCCCCGCCAGCGCATGAAGATCGGCATCGACCTCGGCACGGCCAACGTCCTCGTGTACGTCAAGGGCCGTGGCATCGTCATCCAGGAGCCGTCGGTGGTCGCCGTGAGCGACGACAACCACATCGTGGCCGTGGGTGAGGACGCGCGCGAGATGATCGGCCGCACGCCCGGCAACATCCGCGCCATCCGGCCCATGAAGGACGGCGTCATCGCCGACTACGTCATCACCGAGGCGATGCTGCGCTACTTCATCAAGAAGGCCGGCCGGGCCATGACCAAGCCGGACGTCATGATCAGCGTGCCCTCCGGCGTCACGTCGGTGGAGAAGCGGGCCGTGCGCGACGCGGCCCTCAAGGCGGGCGCGCGCGAGGCCTACCTCATCGAGGAGCCGCTGGCCGCGGCGATCGGGGCCAACGTGCCCATCAGCGGGCCCTCGGGCAACCTCATCATCGACATCGGCGGGGGCACCACGGAGATCGCCGTGATCGCCCTCGGCGGCATCGTCGTCAGCTCGTCGGTGCGGGTCGGGGGCAACCGCTTCGACGAGGCCATCGCCAACTACGTGCGCAAGAAGTACAACCTCATGATCGGCGAGCGCACGGCGGAGGAGGTCAAGATCCAGATCGGCGCGGCCCTGCCGCTGGAACGCGAGCTGCACATGGAGGTGCGCGGCCGCGACCTCATCGCCGGCCTGCCGCGCACCATCCCGCTGACGAGCGCGGAGGTCATGGAGGCGCTCGAGCAGCCCCTCCAGCAGGTCGTGATGGCCGTCCGCCACGTGCTCGAGGAGACGCCCCCCGAGCTCTCCAGCGACATCATCGACAAGGGCATGGTCATGTCGGGCGGCGGGGCCCTGCTGCGCAACATCGACCGCCTGCTGACCCAGGTCACCGGCGTGCCCTGCCACGTCGCGGAGAGCCCGCTCGACTGCGTGGCCCTTGGCACCGGGCTGGCGCTGGAACACTTCGACTTCTTCAAGAAGTCGCTCGTCCAGCGCGTCTGAGGCCGGCTGCATGCCCGCCCCGGGCGAGCCGGTTCGCGGCCAGGCCTTCGTCGACCTGCACTGCCACAGCTCCGCCTCGTTCGACTCGCTGAGCCGGCCGGCCGATCTCGTGCGGGTCGCCGCGGAGCGCGGGCTGACCCACGTCGCCATCACCGACCACGAACGCCTCGATGGCGCGCTGGAGGGTCGCGAGCATGCCCCGGCGGGTCTCACGGTCATCATCGGCGAGGAGATCCGCAGCGCCGACGGCGACGTGCTCGGCCTGTTCCTCCAGGAAGCGGTCGGCCCCGGGATGTCCGCGGAGGAGACGGTCGACGCGATCCACGCCCAGGGCGGGCTGGCCGGCCTGCCCCACCCCTTCGACCACTACCGAAACTCCGGGCTGAAGGGCGACCGGGAGGTGGCCCTGGCGGCGCTCGCCCAGAAGCTCGACTTCATCGAGGCGTACAACGCGCGGGTCGCGTTTGGCGACGCGAACGAGCGCGCCGCGCAGTTCGCCCTGCGCAACGGCCTGCCCGGCGTAGCCTCCAGCGATGCCCATTCACTGCTCGAAGTCGGGGTGGCCTGTACCATCGTCCCGGGTCCCATCGAGACCCCTGACCAGCTGCGGGCGGCCCTGGCGCAGGCCACGCTGATGCCTGGCCATGCCTCATACCTCGTTCGAGGCCTCACACCGCTTGCCAAGCTCATCAACCGGACCCGCGGCAATCGCCGACTCGGTCCGCTCTCACCCCGTCGCTGAGCGCTCTCGCCCCGTCGCTGAGCGCCCCCGCCCCTTCGCGGCGGCGCGTCCATGAGCCCATCGTCCGAGACGCCCTCGCCCGACCAGACGCCTGATCGGCCCCCCGAGCCCGCCGCCGAGGTCTCGCCCGACCAGCTCTCGCTGGTGCGCCGCCTCCGCAGCCCGCGCACGATCATCTCGCTGGCGGTGCCGATGCTGCTCATCGTCCTGCTGGCGCGGTCCCTGCCCGGCTTCCAGCTGGACCAGCTGCCGGCGCGCATCCTGGCCGCCAACCCGTGGCTGCTCCTGGCCGCGTTCGTCATCTACTACGCCGGCTTCCCCATCCGCGGCTATCGCTGGACGCTCCTGCTGCGCAGCGCCGGCACGCGCCTGTCGACGCGCGACTCGACGGAGATCGTCTTCATCAGTTGGATGGTCAACTGCCTCGTGCCGGCCAAGCTGGGCGACGTCTACCGCGCCTACCTGCTGCGCATGAACCAGAACGTCTCGACGAGCCGGACCCTCGGCACGGTCTTCATCGAGCGGGTCCTGGACCTCTTCGCCATCGCCATCCTCGGCCTCGGCGCCGGCTTCTGGAGCTTCCGCAGCGGCTTCGACCCGTACGTCACGTTCGTGCTCGGCCTTGGCGTCGCCGTGGTCGTGGTGCTGGCCGTGGCCATGCTGACGCTGCGCAACTTCGGGCGCCGCATCCTCGTCCGCCTGCCCGTGCCCCACAGCGTCGTCGAGCTGTACGACCGTTTCGAGGAGGGCTTCTTCGCCCTCAAGGCCCGCAGCCTGCCGCGCCTGGGGGCGCTGACCGCGGTGATCTGGTCGACCGAGGCGATGCGTCTCTGGTTCGTCGTCGCCGCACTCGGTTACTCCGACGTGCGGCTGGGCCTCTCCGGGGTCTTCTTCGTCGCCCTTGCGGCCTCGCTGCTGACCGCCGTGCCGCTCACCCCGGGCGGCCTCGGCGTCGTGGAGGCCGGCATGGTGGGCATCCTGACCTACATCTACGGCGTGCCCCAGGGCGAGGCGCTCACGATCGCGCTCGTCGACCGCTCCATCAGCATCCTCTCGGTCATCGTGATCGGCGCCATCGTGTACATCGTCTCGAGCAAGACCAAGGTCATCCGCCGCCCGATCGCCCCCGCCGCCGCGCCAAGTCCGTAGGTCCGGCGCGGCCGGCGCCCTCGGCGCGGCCCGGGCCGCGGGCCGGGTCTGGGCATGCTCTCCAGCCCCGCAAGCCACGTTCCGCCGCGCCAAGGCCGCAAGCCACGTTCCGCCGCGCCAAGCGTTCCGCCGCGCCAAGCGTTCCGCCGCGCCAAGCGTTCCGCCGCACCCAGCCCGGTGGTGTGAGCGCCCGATGTTCGTAGTACGGGCTGGCGGGGCTTCCAACGCCGTCGGTCGGGACTCGTCGGCCCGATCGAACGCACCACGCGCTGATCAGCGACGGGGCCCCGTTGCGGGTCGACTCCTTCCCTGCAGTGAACGTCCAGGTTTCACAGCACGACGATTCCGTTGGCACCCGGATCGCGGCCGATGGCAAGGGCGGCCATGGTGGCCCGCGTGTCGAGCGGAAAGTCGCCGCGCAGGACCTCTCGCGCCTCCCTGAGCACCCGACGGTTGTGCTCCGTGTCGGCGATGAGCAGGACCAGCCGGTGGACGGTGCCAGCGGCGAACTTGGCGTGGGCACGGCGTGCCTGGGCCTGGATGTCGTGCAGCCGCGTCTCCGCCTCGCAGGCGATGGTGATGCCGTCCTTGCTCGAAACGGCGTCCCACCACAGGTGGTCGAGCGGGTCCACGCGAACCTCGATGTGCCACGCCCATCCGGTGTGGAGGCGGCGGCGGTAGCGCAGGAGCAATCGCACGTGACCCGCGTCGCGGAGCGGTGAGCCGCCCGGGTACGCCCGCAGCCGCAGGTCCAACCCGACCACGGCGGCGACTCGTGCCAGGACGCGCGGCGGCGGCTCGGCGACCCGCCCCAGCTCGAGTCGCCCGACTTCCTGGCCCGAGATGCCTGCGCGCCGGCCCACCGCCGCCTGGCTTAGCCCACCCGAAACCCTCGCGCGCCGGATCTCCTCTCCGGCGAGACGCAGGTCGACCTGCATCCGCGCGTTCGCTCGCGCCACAGAACCCTCGCGCACGGACATCCAAGAACCTTGATGTGTCGCCCTTGGCGGCCACTTATTCGATGGACCCGCGGCTTGGTCTTGATCATCCTCGAGCCGCACGCCCGAGGTTCACTCCGCGGAAGGAGGCCCCGATGGGTCGCGTACCGCCGCTATCTGGAACCTCTGGCGCACGATCCAAGGATGGAGGAGCGGCAAAGCCCCCTTCCGTCCTTGCAGTGAACGCGATGGGTTCACCGCGAGGAACTGACTCAGCGGACCCCCGGGGAACTGACTCGGCGGACCCCCGGGGAACTGACTCGGCGGAGCGCTGGGGCTGCCGGCGCTGCTCCGGCCCCCGGAAACGCCGAGTGCCGGCCCCCAGCGGCCGGCACCCGGAACGGTTCGATTCGGTTGTCAGGGCCGGCGCCGCGGCATCGGCCGGGGGTCGATCAGTTGCGCTTCGGGAAGCGGGTCAGGCTGACGGCACCGACGGTGACGGCGGCCTGCGAGGGGCGGGCGGCGAGGCGCCGCATGCGGACCGCGAGGTAGTACTCCATGACCTGGCGCACCTGCGCCTCGGAGAGGTAGTCGTCCGACCGGAGCGAGTACTCGACCCGCGCCGTGGGATTGGTCGCGGCGGTGGCGACGAGCCCGAAGTACTGCGGCGTGTCGGCCTCGTCGTGGATCTCGCGGAGGCCGCGGGCCAGCTTGGTCGCGGTGCCCAGGGACGGCGTGCGGTCGCCGCGGATCAGGCGCGAGATCGTCGAATGATCAACGCCCGATTGCTGGGCCAGCTGCCGCTGGGACATCTTCTTGGCCTTCAGCTGCGAGCGCAGCCATTCGTTGAAGGCTCGACCGTTCTGGACGCTCATGCGCGGCTTACGACCCTCGAGCGGACCGGGATGACAGGGGCATCATCCGGGGCGTGGCAGGGTGCCGATATAGGTCCTTGGTACCCTGCATTCCGCGCCGAACGGTGAGCCATCCGAGCACGATCGCAGCGTCCATCGAACGGGCGACGGCGCCCTCAGCCGCTCTCGAGGGCGGGTGCCGCGCGGTCCCGCCGGGACCGCGAGCCGGGCAGCTCAAGGGCCGCCGCGTCGAGCTGCGGCAGGGCCTCGCCGGCGATCAGGATGCGCACCCGCTCCATGTTCCGGGCGTCCCAGCCTTCGTCCATGCCCGGCGTCTCCAGGTAGGCCGGCACGCTGGCCAGGCGGGGGTGCGAGAGCAGCGCGCGCATGCCTCGTTCGCCGATCGCCCCCGCGCCAAGGTGCTGGTGCCGGTCGCCGTGTGAGCCGAGCGGCACCTTGGAGTCGTTGAGGTGCAGCATCGCCAGGCGTCGGGGACCGAGCAGGGTGTCGAAGCGCAGCAGCACCTCGTCCAGGACGGCCGGATCGGACAGGTCGTAGCCGGCGCCCCACAGGTGGGCCGTGTCAAGGCAGAAGCCGAACGTGCCCTCGGCGACCCCCGCGTGGACCGCGGCATCGGCGATCGCGGCCAGCTCCTCCAGGGTCGACCCGATGCCGTCGCCACCGCCCGCGCTGTTCTCCAGCACGAGCAGCGGCGTGGCCGACGCGCCGGCGGTCGGCGGAGCCCCGTCATCGGTCGGCGGAGCCCCGTCCTCGGTCGGCGGAGCCCCGTCCTCGGATGCCCGCGCGGCCGCATCTGGGGCCATGACCTCGTCAAGGGCGGCGGCCATGCCGCGCGCCAGGCGCGCGATCCCGCCCTCCGGGCTGTCGCCGCGGTGCGATCCGACGTGAACGTTGACGAAGGCCGCGCCGTACGCGCCACCCATGCGCAGCTCGGCCGCCAGGGCGCTCACCGAGCGGCCCCAGAAGGCTTCGTCGGTGCCGGCCAGGTTGATGAGGTAGGCGGCATGGGTCGCGGTCGGTCCCAGGTCGAGTTCCGCGAGCCGGGCCCGGAAGGCCGGCAGCTCGCGTGGCGGGTCCGTCCGCCGGCGCCACGCGGTGGGGTTGTCGGCAAAGACCTGTAGCGCCGCGGCGCCGATGGCATCCGCCCGATCGGCCGCCTTGACCATGCCCGCGCCCAGCGGCAGGTGGATCCCGATGGGTCGGCCGCCGAGGGCGGCGCGCAGGTCGCTGGGCATGGGCGACCATGGTACGGCACCCGGCGTGGGCCAACGATTAGACACGCATCTAATCGTTGGGTATCATCGGCGCATGGATCCCGAGCTGCTCACGGTGCTCAAGGCGCTGGCCGACGCCTCCCGCCTCCGCCTCATCGGCCTGCTGGCCTCGCGACGCATGGCCGTCGAGGAGCTGGCGCAGGCCACGGGCCTGTCATCGCCGACGGTCGCGCATCACCTCCAGCGGCTGCGTGAGGCAGGGTTGGTCACGTCACGGCCGCGCCATCCGTACGTGGAATACGAGCTGCGCCTGGACGCCCTCAACGACATCGGGCGCCGACTCGGAGCCGCCTCGCGCCCGGGCGCCGCCGAGCCCCTCGAAGAGGCTGGCCCGGACGGCAAGCCGCGTCCCGCGTTCGACGCCAAGGTCCTGCGAGCGTTCATCGAGGATGGGCGGCTCGTGTCCATCCCGGCCCAGGAGAAGAAGCGCGTGGTGCTGCTGCGCTATCTGGCCGAGACGGTCTTCGACCCCGGCGTGGCCTACCCCGAGAAGGAGGTCAACCAGCGCCTGGGCCTCGTCAATCCGGACGTGGCGTCGCTGCGGCGCTACCTGGTCGATCTCCACTTCATGTCGCGCACGAAGGGCGTCTACCGCCTCGAGCCGGCCACCGCCTGGCCGGACTGACGGGCGCGGGGCGCGTCAAGGGCCGCTTGCGCGGCAGGCGCCGCTTGCACGTCAGGCGTGCCTGACGGATCAGGCTCGCCGGCGAACCCGGCCCACGGCGTACTCGCCACCGACGACGGGCTCGATCAGGCCGTAATCGCCGTCGCGGCGCCGGTAGAGCACGTTGACCCGTTCGTCCTCCGCGTTGACGAACACGAAGAAGCTGTGCCCCAGCTCCTCCATGCGGGCCACGGCGTCCTCCTCGAACATCGGCTCGAGGGCGAAGCGCTTGACCTTGACGACGCGACGCGAATCGTCGGAGCCGTCGGCGGGCTCGGGTGTGGGGGCCGACCGCGCGGATGGCGCGCCGGGATGATCCGGCTCGCGCAGGCGCTCCTTCTGGTCGACGGCGCGCCGCTCGAGAAGGTCGATGATCTCGTCCGCCGCGGCGCGATGGGTCGAAGCCCGAGCCAAGCCGTGGATCGGCGGCCGGCCGTCCAGGTCCAGCTTGACGGCCACCACGTGGCTCGACGCGACGCTCCGGTTGCGCTCGACCCGCAACTCGGCGGTGGCCTCGGCGCGATCCCCGAGGAGGCGATCCAGCCGGTGGAGTTTGGCTTCGACGTACTTCCGGTCGACTTCTGGGACTTCGAAGTTACGGCCCCTGACGATGGTTCGCATGGGCGCTCCCTTCTGCGCCCCGATTCTAGTCCCGGCAACCAGCGAGCGGCCGCATCGGGCCAAGATGCTGGAGCGCGCGCTCACCGGTCGCGGGCCACCACGAGGGCGGACACCGCCCGTGCCCCGGCTGCGCGCAGGGCCGTGGCACAGGCGCCGAGGGTGGCGCCGGTGGTGAGGATGTCGTCGATGACGACCACCCAGCGGCCGTCGATCTCCATGGTCGCCTGGGGCGGGACGACGAAGGCGTGGCCCACGTTGCTGGCCCGCGCCTCACGGCCGAGCGCATGCTGTGCAGACGTGGCGTCCCCTCGACGGAGGGCCGGCACGAACGGGAGCCGCAGCCGGCGACCCGCCGCACGCGCCAGGAGCTCCGCCTGGTCGTAGCCGCGCTCGTGGAGCCGGTGGCGATGGAGGGGGACCGCCACCAGGACGTCCCCGCCGCGGCCTGCGCGGGCCCATCGGGCCGCGAGCAGGGTGCCCAGCGGCTCGGCCAGCGACCGTACCCCGTCGTACTTCAGGGCATGGAGGGCGGCCCGCGTCGTGCCCGTGTATGACGCCAGCCACTCGAGCTGGACCACGCCGGGCGGCATCCGGCTGCGCAGGCCGAGCGGCACGCCCGGTGGTTCGGCCAGGCGGCGGCGGAGCGGGCGGGTGCACGTGGCACACAGGTGCGTGCCCTCACGTCCACAGCCGGCGCAGGTCGGCGAGAGGAGCAGGTCGAGCAGGGCCGCCATCCGCGCATCATCGCCGCGCCGACTTGGCTGTCGCTTACGCGAGGCCGCCCCCTATCATCGCCACGATGGACCGCGACGGACGCTCGACGGCGGTCGCCCTGGCGATGGGTGTGGCGGGCGCTGTACTCCTCATCGCCGCCCTTGCGGTCTTCAGCAGCAGTTCCGGGTATGGCTACGACCTGGCCGCCTACCTGTCCGCCGCAGCTCGCGTCTCCGCCGGTGGCACGCCGTACCAGCCGCAGACGCTGAACGGGCCGTTCAGCCCAGGGCCGGCGGGGCTCTACCTGTATCCGCCGCCGCTGGCGGTGCTGCTTGCGGCCGTGAGCGGGGTCGCGACCGCGACCGCGACGGCTGGCTGGTGGATCGTCCGGGTGGGGCTCCTGGTGGTCGGCTGTGCTGCCCTCCCGGTGCCCCGGTGGGTCCGTGGCGGCGTGCTGCTGGCGCTGGCGGTCAGCTACCCGACCCTCATCGACCTGAACCTGGGCAACGTGAGCCTGCTCGTGCTCGCGGCGAGCTGCCTGGCCTGGCGATGGCTCGATCGACCCGCGTCGGGCCTCGCGACCGCCCTGGCATTGGCCCTGCGGCCGACCCTGATCGTGGTGCCGATCTGGTGGCTCATCCGTCGCCAGTGGCAGCCGCTGGCCTGGACGATCGGCGCCGGCCTCGTGCTGATCGTGCTGACGCTGCCGTTCGTCGGGATCGGTGGGTACACGGACTACCTGACGGTCGTGCGCAACCTGTCGAACGTGACCGGGGTCGCGCACAACGTGGACCTGGCCTCGGCGGCGCTGCTGGTCGGGGTGGGATCGGGCATCGTCCAGCCCGCCCTCATCGTGCAGTACGCGATCGGCGTGGGGGCCATCGCCGTGGCGTTGCGGCAGGATCGCGAGGTCGGGTTCGTGATGGTCACCATGGCGTCGCTCCTGCTCGCGCCGCTCATCTGGGTGCACTACCTCGTCGTGCTCGCGCTGCCGGCGGCGCTGCTCGCGGCGCGCGGCTACCGGTGGGCGATCCTGCTGCCGCTCCTGGGCTGGCTGCCCGAGCCGGCCCTGCCGCTGGTCGCCATCGCCGGCGCGTACCTGCCGCTGCTCGCCGCCCGGCGCCCGGCTGCGTCGGCCGAGGGCGGGCGCCTCGAGGCCCCACCTGGTCCCAAGCCCTCCGCCCTGATGCGGTCGAAGTCATCGCGGGGCCGGGCGCGGTCCGGGCGAGCGTTGGTTGCGCCCCCGCAGTGCGGAGGAGCGTCAAGGCCTGCTTCTGGAGGGGCGCGCTGACCCGGGAGGTCAGCGGGTTCTGACCTGGGAGGGTCGTATCTGACGCGAACCGCGCGCCCACGGCCCAGATCGGTCGGGAAATGACCTGGGAGGACACAGGACGGCGCGATTCGGCCCCTGTCGGGCTTCGCGGCCGCTGTCCCTGCCCGTTACTGACCTCCCAGGTCAGCAACGAGGTGTTCGGCCCGCCGCTCGTCGAGCCAGAGGCGTATCGGGGCGATGAGGATGACCGTCGTCGACAGGTAGAGCGACGGCATGGCCACGACCACGGCGAGCGCGCTCAGCCACGGGCGGCGGAGGACGACGCTGCCCAGCGCGGCCAGCACGAGGGCCACCGGCAGGCGCAGGTACCACGGTCCGACCGGCAGGGAGATGGCGATGCTGTAGGGCTGCCGGGCGAGGTAGGCGAACCAGTCCGGCCAGAGGTGCACGAACGGCAGCGTCACGACCACGCAGATGGCGACGGCCACGAGCGCCCCGCGCCATCGAGCGGGCGGGAGGGCCAGGGCCGGCGCCAGCTTGGCCAGGCTCACGAGTACCAGGAGGCCGACGCGTCGGACCTCCGCAGCCAGGCGTGCGGTCACGCTCGTGGCGCCATCGGGTCGGTTGCGAGGGTGATCGCCAGACCAGGCCAGCACGATGGCGGCGGCGATGAGCAGGTCGATGTTGCCGGCCGAGAGCTCGAAGGCCGTCAGCGGCCAGAGGAGGATCAGGCCCGCCCCGCGCCAGCTGCCGGCGACGTAGCGCATCGCCAGCAGGTCCAGCCCGATGATGACGGCCTGCACGAGCAGCGGCGGCAGGAGGGCCAGCCCGGCGGCGATGACCGCCCACGGCGGGGCGTACGGGAAGTTGGTGGCCTCGCCGATCTGGCCCACGTACACCGGCGCGCCGTTGAGCAGGTCATGGCCGGCGCGCAGGTAGGCGTCCAGGTCCGGCCCGGTGCGGAACCACTGGCCGCCGACGCTGGCCTCGATCGTCACGAAGGCGAACGCGCCGAACAGGTAGCCGGTGATGGCGCCGGCCCACAGCACGAGCTCGCGCGGGGTCAGCCGCCGCTGGCTCGGCGAGCGCTCCCCGCTCACGGATGGTGGCTCAGGCCGGGCGGCCGTTGCGCCCGCTCAGGGTGACGCGATCGCCCACCTGCGTCCCGCTCCGCTCGAGCGCGCCGGCCGGCAGCTCGATGACCCCGTGTGCGCCGCGGGCGTACCACACGATGCCGCGCCACGGCGGCAGGGCGCGCCGCACCGCCACGACCGCTCGCGACCCATCGTCGCCGGGGCGGCCGACGAAGCAGCAGTCGATGGCGAAGCGCATGAAGAACATGTGGATGTTGTTCGTGCCCGGCAGCCAGAGGCCTTCCTGGGGTGCCAGCGCCCGCCGGCCCATGAGGCCCATGAAACGCGCCCAGAACGAATTGGCCGCCACGACCTGGGTCGCGACGGCCGTTCCGCGTGTGGTGTTGCGGAGCTGGAGCAGGTCAGCCATGCGGCCCGCCCCGGTCTAGGTGTGGAGGTTGACCATGAGCAGGATGATGGCCGGCCCCAGGATGACGATGAAGAGCGACGGGAAGATGCAGCCCACGAGGGGGAACAGCATCTTGATGGGGGCCTTGGCCGCCTGCTCCTCAGCCCGCTGGCGGCGCTCGATGCGCAGCTGCTCGGACTGGACCTGGAGGACCTTGCTGATCGAGACGCCGAGTTGCTCGGCCTGGATGATGGCGCCGATGAAGTTGGCCAGGGCCGGCACGTTCGTGCGGGCGACGATGCCGCGCAACGCGTCGCGCCGGGCCGAACCAAGCCGGATCTCCGCGAGGCCCCGACGGAACTCGTCGGCGAGCGGGCCCTGCGTCTTCTCCACCACGCGACCGAGCGCGGCGTCGAAGCCCAGGCCGGCGCGCACGGAGATCGTGAGCAGGTCCAGGGTGTCAGGGATGGCCAGCAGGATGGCCTTGTTGCGGGCCCGGATCCGCCGGTTCAGCCAGTACTCGGGCAGGACGAAGCCCAACCCCAGGCCGACCACGCCGGAGACGACACCGAACAGGAAGTTGGCCTGCAGGACGCCGAAGATGAGCAGCGCCAGGGCGCCGACCACGACGGCCGAGACGAGCTTGAGGGCCGTGAACTCGGCCGCCTTGAGGTTGCCGGGGTTGCCGGCCTGCGCGAGGCGCCGGTCGGTGCGGCTGGCGGACGCCGGGCTGCTGATGCGCTGGGCGTACGCCGTGAGGCGGGCCATGAACGGCCGCATGGTGCGGTCGAAGAACGGCTGCTGGAGCTCGAGCTCCTCCAGGTTCTTGGCCTGCATCGAACCCAGCTGGGTCAGGCGGGCCTGCACCGGGTCGACCGACTGGCCCCCGGCCAGGCCGAGGACGATGAGCATGATCGCCGCGAAGGCGACGACCGCGAAGACGACGGGCAGCATGGCTCAGACCTCGATGTCGACGATGCGCCGGATGGCCAGGAAGCCCATGAGCATGAAGAAGCCACCGACGGCCATGATGCAGACGCCGAGGGGCAGGCCCAGGAAATCGGGGGGCTTGAGGAACATCGGGGACATGAAGCTGGGGGCGATCACGAAGAGGACCGCCACCAGGCCGATGGGCAGGCCGGCCACGACGTAGCCCGACAGGCGCTGCTGCGCCGTCAGGGTGCGGATCTCGCCCTTGATGCGGACCCGCTCGCGGATGGTGAAGGCGATGGAGTCGAGGATCTCGGCCAGGTTGCCGCCCACCTGGTGCTGGATGGTGATGGCGGTGGCCATCAGCTCCAGGTCATCGGAGCGGACGCGGCGGACCATGTTGGCCAGGGCATCGTCGAAGGCGAGGCCAAGGTTGACCTCGCGGATGACGCGGCCGAACTCGGTCGAGATGGGGGGCTGCGTCTCGCGCACCACCAGCTCGACGGCCTGCAGGAACGACGAGCCGGCGCGCAGGGCGTTGGCGATGAGCGTGATCGTGTCGGCCAGGCGGTTGTTGAAGGCCTTCAGGCGGCCGGCCTTGCGGTGGTTGATGTACCAGCGCGGCAGCCACAGGCCGACGATGGCCGCGATGACCAGCACGAGCGGGTTGCCCAGCGTGGGCAGGAAGTCGCTGAGGGCCAGGCAGATCAGCGGCAGGCCGATGATCGAGACGCCCCAGATGGCGAGGAACTCACTGGTCTTGAGGCGCAGGTCGGCCCGCGCGAGGTCGCGCGCCAGGTTGGCGCCGAAGTCGCGGTTCTCGACGACCTTGTTCAGGCTGGCCAGCGCGACCGAGCTGGAGATGGCACCGCTGATCGAGCCGGACCCCTGCTTGTCGGCATCCGGCTTGCGGCCTGAGGCGTAGCGGTCGAGGCGCGTGCTGATGCCCGAGCCACCGGAGGCCGTGAGGCCCACGATGATGAGCAGCACGGCCGCCCCGGCCAGGGCAGCGAGGACGATGGGCAGCAGGTTCATGGCTCCGTCTCCCGCGGCCTAGTAGTTGAAGCCGAACATGCCGGCCGGGAGCTGGATGCCCATGATCTCGAACTTCTCGACGAACTTGGGCCGGATGCCGGTGGGCTTGAGGCGGCCCTGGATCTTGCCGTCGACGATGCCCGTCTGCTCGAAGACGAAGACGTCCTGCATGACGATGACGTCGCCTTCCATGCCCTGGACCTCGGTGATATTGACGACCTTGCGGGTGCCGTCCTTGAGGCGGGACTGGTGGACGATGAGATCGACGGCGGACGAGACCTGCTCGCGGATGGCCCGCAGGGGCAGGTCCACGCCGGCCATGAGGACCATGGTCTCCAGGCGGGAGAGCATGTCGCGCGGGCTGTTGGCGTGGCCGGTGGACATCGAGCCATCGTGGCCCGTGTTCATGGCCTGGAGCATGTCGAGCGCTTCGCCCGAACGGCACTCCCCGACGATGATGCGGTCGGGCCGCATGCGCAGGGAGTTGCGCACGAGCTCACGGATGGGGATGGCGCCCTTGCCCTCGATGTTCGGGGGCCGGGACTCGAGGGTCACGACGTGCTCCTGGCGCAGCTGGAGCTCGGCGGCGTCCTCGATGGTCACGATGCGCTCGTCGTTGGGGATGAACGAGGAGAGCACGTTCAGGGTGGTGGTCTTGCCCGAGCCGGTCCCGCCCGAGACGAAGAGGTTGAGGCGGGCTTCGACGCACGCCTTGAGGAAGTCGAACATCTCGGGGGTGGCGGTGCCGAAGCGGATCAGGTCGTCCACGGTGAAGGGGGAGGCCGCGAACTTCCGGATCGTGATGACAGGGCCCACCAGGGAGAGCGGCGGGATGATGGCATTGACGCGCGAACCGTCGGTCAGGCGAGCGTCCACCATCGGGCTGGACTCGTCGACGCGGCGGCCGATGGGGGCGATGATGCGGTCGATGATGCGCATCACGTGGTCGTCGTTCTGGAAGACCACGTTGGTCAGCTCGAGCTTGCCGGCCCGCTCGATGTAGACCTGGCGCGGGCCGTTGACCATGACCTCGGTGATGCTCTCGTCACGCAGCAGTGGCTCGAGCGGCCCCAGGCCGATGATCTCGTCGGTGATCTGCTCGACCATCCGGACGCGCTCGGCACGGGTGAGGGCCAGGCCCTCCTCGTCGATGACGCGGCCGAAGATCTCCTCGATCTGGCGCCGGACCTCGACCTGGTTGGACAGGTCGAGCTTGGGATCCAGGTCCTGGATGACGCGCGACTGGATGCGGAACTTGACGTCCCGGAAGGACTCGCGTACCGGCGCCTGGCTCATGATCCGCGACGGCCCACCGGTCGGCGGGGCGCCACCGGGCGCGCCGGGCTGTCCCGGTGCGCTCGGCACCTCGCCGGCCCCAGGCCGGGCACTCTCGATCCGCTTCAGCAGGGACATCTATGGCTCTCCCCTTCCGCCCTTCGCGGGACCACGATCGGCTGTCAGCGCCATGCGAACAGCGACTTGCGTTGGACCGGTTTCTCTCGTTGTGCGGCGGGCCTCACGGCTTCGCCGATGACGGACCTGGCCAGCCGGATGATGTCCTGGCTGACCTGGGCCTCGCGATTGCTCGTGACGAAAGGTACGCCACGGTTCAAGGCATAGACCACGCTTCGACCGTCGCTCACGATCGTCTCGTCGATGCGCCGGCCGATCGAATGCTCGACGTCCGAGACGCGGATGCCAAGCGCCGAGTCGGCGCGGTTGAGGACGAGCTTGATCTTCCCCGGCGGATAGCCGAGCTGGTCGGCGACCTCCAGGAAGAGGCGGATGTTCTTGATGTTGGTGATCTCCAGCGTCAGCAGGGCCAGGATCTCGTCGGAGAGATCCAGGAGGCCCAGGGTCGTGTCGTGGAACCACGGCCAGGAGTCCACGATGACCAGGTCGTGCGTGTCGCGCAAGCGCTCGAGCACGCGGCGCAGGAAGGCCGTGGTGATGAGTTCTGACATCTCGGGGCTTGGCGGGGCCAGCATGACCCGCAGGCCGGAGCCGTGGGTCACGAGGACCTGGTCGATCATCTCCGGGTCGCCTTCGGCCATGTCCGGGATGAGGTCGGCGATGGACTTGTTCTTGGGATTGAGGTTGAGCAGGACGCCGACGTCCCCGAACTGGAAGCTGGCGTCCACGAGGGCCACCTTCTTGCCCATCTCGGAGGCGGCGACGACGGCGAGGTTGACGGCCACGGTGGTCCGTCCCACCCCGCCCTTGGGTGAGAAGACGGTGACGATCCGGCCGGGCTCCCGGCCCGTATCGCTGGCGGCACCGCCGGGCCGTTCGGCCAGACGGGTCGCCTTGTCCTTCTCGCGGTCGTTCACCTGGCGGATCGACGAGACCAGCTCGTCGGAGCTGAAGGGCTTGACCAGGAATTCGCGCGCGCCGGCGAGCATCGAGCGGCGAAGGTAGTCGGCCTCGCCCTGGACGCTCATCATGATCACCGAGGCCGACGGCTCCACGGCCGCCATCTGCTCGGTGGTCGCGATGCCGTCCATGCCCGGCATGTTGATGTCCATGAGCACGATCGCCGGGTGCAGACGTTGGGCCAGCTCCAGCGCCTCCGGTCCGGAAGCCGCCGCGCCCACCACCTCGATGTCGCTCTCGAATCCGAGCAGCTTCGTGAGGTGGTCGCGGGTCTCCTGGATGTCGTCGACGATGAGGACTGCGATGCGATCGGCCATCAGTGCTCTTGTTTCGTTCCCGTCGCTACGGTTGGTTCAACGGATGTGCGGTGTGGAGTAGGCACCGCGGGCGCGCGACCCGATGGAGTGTCGTGTCGCGCGCCCGTGGGAGGCTGTCGCTACGTGGAGCCGGCCGCGAACGGCCGCCGCCGTTTCCTAGGGTTCGGTACCGAGGACGATGCGAGGCACGAGGACCCCGTACTTGTCGACGAGCATCCGCAGCGTGATGCCGCTGGTGACGTCGGGCGGGGCCGCTTGATCCGCCGTCGAGCGGAGGACCAGCGAGAGGTTGCCGTCGAGCTGGGTGAAGCGGACGAGCTCCACCTGCTGCGGGCTGAGGGCGAGGACCACGATCTCCTGCTGGCCGTTGAGGGCCGTGCCCGCATTGGCCTGCGTGCCGGGGCTCGCCGCGGCGGCCTGGTTGTTGCTCGCCGTTGGCGGCGGCAGCAGCGTGCCCAGGACCTGGACGTTCTGCACCAGCACCTTGACGGAGGTCGAGTTGAGGATGCCGTTGATCGTCGCGAAATGAAGGACGGTCGTCAGCGGGTTGCCTTCGCGCGTGGGCGCTTGCTGCACGTCAACGGGGAACTTGTTGTCCGAGTTCTCCATCGCGAGGACGACATCCACGTAGTCGCCGGCCTGGATGAGGGTGCCCACGCCGGTGACCTGGTCCACCTGGACGGTCATGGCGCGGAAGCCCGGCTTGAGGTTCTTCTCGATCTCGACACTGGTCGCCAGACCGTTGCCGTTGAAGTCGTCTTCCACCAGGGTGTCGCCGTTGTGCACGTCCTGGCGGATGACCAGGCCGACCACGTCGCTCGGCGTGGTGAAGTAGCCGATCGGCGCCGCGGTCACGTCGACCGGCTTCGTGCCGACCATCTGGGCCGTCACGACGGTGCCGAGGGGCATGTCCTGGCTGGCCACGAGCACCGTCACGGTGGTCGTGGCCTGGGTCTGCCCGGGGCTGTTGTTACTGCCTGTGCCGTTGCCCTGGGTCAGGATGAACACGCCGCCGGCCACGAGCACGGCGAGGATGATTCCGACCAGAACGATGAGTCGGTTGGAACGTTTCAAGGGTGGACTCCCACGTAGCGGTGTGACAGCTCGCACCACTGTAGCACCCGGCTACAGACCGGCGATCATACGAATGGGCTAGTACGTTTGGCAGGTTATGTGAGGAAATCCGGGGGTAAATACGAAGGCGCCGACCGGGAAGACCCGGCCGGCGCCTTGCGAGTGTGCGGGTGGGACTAGACGGACGTGCCCACGTTGGAGAGGATCCCGCGGATCTGGCTGCCCAGGAAGATCAGGGCCAGGATGGCGATGATCGCGATAAGGGCAAGGATGAGGGCGTACTCGGCGAGGCCCTGGCCCTCCTCACGGTCGAGCAGGGACGCCAGCCACGTCTGGAACTGGACGAACTTGGTCATGTCTTTGATTCACCTCCTTTCCACCGGAGCTCCGGCAACGATGCCGGGCGGGGACCGCAGTCTGCTTCAGGGTTCAGGCAGGGTCCAGTAGGAATTGCGTACCACCGATCGCGGAGGTCCCCCCGGACGGTCGCGAGGCGCGGACCGGCTGCGGAAGATACCGCGCGCCATCCGCAGCGTCAATCAGGCGGGGTGCCTGGTGGTGCGTCGCGGAAACGGCGGGCGAACGGCCATCGGACGAGAAAGACAAGTGGTGGGCTCCCATCCCCCGAGGATGAAAGAACGGGCCGGGGGTTAGGTCGCGGTTTGGACGCTGTGACCGATCATGGAAAGCAGAGTCGAGACCGCAGTGCCGAGGAAGACGAGAGATAGGATCGCGACCACCGCGATCAGAGCAAGGATGAGTGCATACTCGGCAAGTCCCTGGCCCTCGTCGCTCCGTAGCGAGCGAACGAGTCGCCGAAACATGATCGTGTGCTCCTTTCTGACCTCCACTGCGGGTTCGAGCGACACGATCGTACGCGCGCCCCTCCCGGATTGCTAGGGCTGGCTGGCCAGAAGATAGTACCGGCGGGCATGGCCCAGTCGGCCATAGGCCGATCGGCGTAGGCGGGCTCAGGCGGGGAGCTTCGCCACCAGCGTCAGGGCCGCCCCGTCATCGCCGAGCACGACGCGGATGCCGGCCGCCGCGGCTCGCGCCTGGATGGCCTGCCAGTTGCGGGCAGGCAGGAGCGTCGGCACTGGTCGCGCCGCCGCCGCCGCGGCCGCCTGCGCCACCGAGGCCCTGGTCGCCTCGGCCCGCTCCGCGATCATCGCCGCGAGGGCGGGCGGCATATCGGCCGAGGGCGGCTCCAGGGCGGGGACGACCTTCTCGTGCACCGCCGCCGCACCCTCCGCGGCACCTGGGCCGACCGCCGCCGGTGGGGTCGCGGTGACGCGCGTCGTGACGTCGTGCTCGGTCCAGTCCATGCGCATGACGATGTGCGGGCATGCGGCGTCCAGGTAGCCCGTGATCCCCTCGTCGGTGCAGCGGAAGAGCGCGCTCTCGACGTCGTCGGGCAGGCGCCGGTCGGCCCCCACGGAGTCGAAGTCGATGGGCACCTTGCTGCGGCGGCCCCGGTCGCGGGCGGCTCGTCGCAGCGTCGGCACGAGGCCCAGGTCGTCCAGCACCATGGGGCGGACATCGAAGATGAACGACTTCGTGGCCTCCAGGGTCTGCTCGACCATGGCCACCAACTGGTCGACCTCCTGGGCCGCGCGGGTCGTGTCGCTGCTCATCAGGCGCTGCACGATCTGCGCCTGGAGGATGATGTTGGTCAGGCTCTGGGCCGGCCCGTCGTGCATCGCCCGTGCGATGCCGCGGCGCATCTCCTCCTGCGCGTCGAGCACGCTCGTTGCCGACTGGTCAGCCGTGCTCCCGCCGACGACCCCCAGGCCGTGCTCGGCACCTCCACCGTGCTCGCCGTCGGCGGCGCCCGAGCCGGCGGGCACCAGGGTCCCCGACGACAGGGCCCCCAGCTGCTGGGCCAGGTCGGCGATCCGGTCGCGCATGCGCAGAACGGTCTTCTGCTTGCCCTCGAGGACGTCGATCTGGCCTTCCATGAGCGCTGCCCGCCGGGTCGCCGTCAGGAGCGTCGCCAGGGCCTGCGCGAAATCGTCGGCAGAAACCTCGCGGCGGGCCGCCTGGAGCTCGGTCAGGCGCTGCTCCGCCGTGGCGCGGCGTGCATCGTGCCGGGCCGCTTCGTTGCGAGCCTGCCCGATGAGCAGGCCGATCTCGTCGAGCTCCTTGCCCAGCCGCCCGGCCTCGTCGGCGAGCTCCGCCGCGAGGCGGGGCTGCAGGTCGGCGGCGGGCTCCTCGGCGGCCATCAATCCTCCGGCATGCGGATCCAGCCCTGTTTCATGGCGTAGACGACGGCCTGCGTGCGGTCGTTGACCGACAGCTTGCGCAGGATCGAACTCATGTGGTTCTTGACCGTCTGCTCGCTGATGGACAGGGCGTAGGCGACCTGCTTGTTGGTCATGCCCTGGGCGATGTTGTCCAGGATCTCGACCTCGCGCGGCGACAGCGGCGCGAAGATCGGGGTGTCCGATTGACCGTAGACGGCCAGGTCGCGGAATTCCTTGAGGACCCGACTGGCGACGCTCGGCCGGGCGAAGACCCGATCGTTGATGAGGTACTCGCCGGCGCTCACGCGCCGGATGATCGTGACGAGGTCGTCGGGCCCGACGTCCTTGAGGATGAAGGCCGCGGCGCCCGCCTTGATGGCGTCGAAGAGCTGATCCTCGTCCTCCGCCATGGCCAGGCAGACGATGCCCACGGCCGGCAGCTCGCGCTTGATGCGCTGCGTGATCTCGATGCCGCCGGGCGCCGGCAGGGAGAGGTCCATGAGGATGATGTCGGGCGATTCGGACTGCGCAAGCTCCATCGCGCCGCGCGGATCCTCCGCCTCGCCGACGATCTCGAAGTCCTGCTCGCGCAGGAGGATCTCGCGGATGCCGACCCGGAACATGGGGTGGTCGTCGACGATGAGGATCTTGGTCCGCTGGTCGGCCGGGGTGCGCCGGTCGGGGCCGCCGCGACGGCGGTCCGCGCCGTTGTAATCGTTGGCCATGCCGCTCCGCTCCTTCTCCTAGCTCAGGGTGATGGTAAGCCGAACCGTCGTGCCACTGTCGGCGACGGCGTGGATGTCGAGCACTGCGCCGACCATGGCGGCGCGTTCCTGCATGAACCGGAGGCCGAAGTGGCCGCCGCGATCGTTGTCGTCCGTGGTGGCCGGCGGCCGGAAGCCCTTCCCGTCGTCGGTCACCTCGAGGATCCAGCTGGCCGGGAGGTCATCCGTGGCCGCCTCATAGCGCGTGCTGATGCGCACGTGATGGGCCGCCGCGTGCTTGCGCACGTTCCGCAGGGCCTCCTGGGCGACCCGCAGTACGACCGTCTGACGGGCCTCGTCGAGGAGGTCGTCCGAGGCGGCCAGGTCCAGTTCGACGGCCGGCCCGCCGCGGCCCGCCAGCTGGGTCACCGATTCGCTGAGGGCGCGGTCCAGCCCCTGCTCCTCCAGCAACGGCGGTCGCAGCTGGCTGATGAACCCGCGCAGATCCCCCAGCTCGCTGCGCAGCTGGTCGCGCAGGGCACGCAGCTCCGCCGGCACCTGGTCGGGGTGCATCTCCAGGGCGCGACCGATGATGTCGACCTGGAAGATGGCGTTCGCCAGCGCCTGGGCTGGGCCGTCGTGGATCTCCTGGGCCAGGCGCGCGCGCTCCGCCTCCTGTGCCTCCAGGATCCGCAGGCGCTCCTCCGGATCCATCGCCGGGCGGCGCGGTGCGCCCTCGGCGCCCTGCGCCAGGAAACGGCGGTCCGCGTCGAGCCCGCGCAGGGCCGCCTCCAGGCGGGATACGGCGGCCTTGTCGGTGACCCCGCGGGCCAGCTCGCGAAGCTGCGCCGTCGCCTCGGTCAGGACGTCCATGGCTTGCTGGTCCAGGTCACTCATGGCACGCACCCCGCCGTCCGGTCGATAAGGTAGAGGCGGGCATGGGAGCCCGCGGCCGCGGGCAGGCTGCCCGGGCTGAAACACGTGGCCCCGTCGAAGCCGGGGGCGCTGCGGGCCACCTCACCGAACATGAGGACGGCCCGCGCATCGAACTGGCGAGCCAGCTGGAGCACGTCCGCCGGCGCCTCATCGGGCAGGATCACCATGGGTCGCCCCGTGGCCAGGCCGAAGCCGATCGGTTCGTCGCTGATGATGACGGGCCCGCCTGCCTGGGCCGGCACCTGGCTTGCCAGGGCCACAGCCGCCGCGCTTTCCCGCGCCGCCTGGTTCGTGGCGAACGAGCCGGTGAGCCAGACCTCGAGGCCGGCCACCGGCAGGGCCAGGGCGAGCGTGAGGAGCGGCGCCAGCCAGGCGTTCTGCTTGTCCCAGCCGCGCCACGCCCCGATGGCCGCCACGACGCGGTCGGTCGCCAGCGCGGCGACGACCACGAGGGCCACGAGACCCGGCCCGGAGGCATGCAGGTACGTCCCGGCCAGCGTCGCGACGGGAAAGAGGAGGCCCGTGGCCAGGAACGTCAGGATCGCGGCGATGGTCAGGGCCCGCAGGGCCGTCGGGCTGCGGAGCGCGGGGGTCTGCCAGGCCCACACCAGGCCGAGCAGCCCGAAGACGCCGACCGGCAGCGTCGGCAGCAGCAGCACGTCGACCAGCTGGTGCCACAGCCCGGCGACGATGTGTTCGGCGATGACGGCAGGTCCCTGGGCCAGGAAGGCCGCCATCGTCGGCGGCTGGGCGAAGGCGAAGACGTCCTGGTTGCGGGTGAACCACAGGTTCTCGATCGCCTGGCCCGGGAAGGGCGAGCCAAGGACCAGGGCCTGGCGAACGAGCCATGGCGCCACCACGATCGCGCCGGCGACGACGACCGGGCCAAGGGTCCGGGCCAGCCAGGCGGCCCGCTCGCCGGGCACGCGCCGGCGCAGCTCGGGCAGGAGGAGCAGCAGGTAGGTCAGCCCCAGCCAGATCGCCTCCTGGCGAGCCAGGTAGGCGAGGGCCAGGAGCACCCCGAGCGCGACGCCCCAGCGCCGGCCTGACGCGGCATCGAGCGCCCGCGGCATGGCGCAGCAGGCGGCGACCGCCAGGACCGCGAAGGGGACGCTCGAGTCGGGCCCGGTGACGGCCACCAGGAACGGGCCGAACAGCGCGGCGACGAGCCCGCTGCCCAGGGCCACGGTCGCCCGGCGGCGCCCGGTGAGGCCGTTGGCCGCCGCGGCCTGGTCGGCGACGTACCAGGTGAGCGGCGCGAGGGCCGCGCCGACCACGATCATGGCGAGCTGCGCCGCGAACAGCGAGGTCGTCCCGCCCAGGACCATGGGGATCGCCGCGAGCAGGCTGGCGAGCGGCATCCACAGGGCGAAGGCCGGCTGCGGCAGCGTCAGCGGCGGGCTGGCGTAGGTCCACAGGACATCGGCGGTCAGGCCCTGGCCGGAAGCCAGGCGACCGGCCACGCCGACGTAGTAGGCGCTGTCGACGGTCGGCACGGCGGTCACCTGGCTGACCGCGATCGCGCGCGCGACGACGGCCAGGCCCACCAGGGCGGCGCCGACCAGCCATGGCGAAAGGCCGGCGATGGTGGGGCGGGCCGTGGCGTCAATGGCCACAGCGCGTGTCTCCGGGCGTGAGGCAGACGGCGTACAGGGCGGCGGCGACCTGGCCGCCGTCCGATGACGTGACGAGCGGTGCCGACAGCCATCCCGGGTGCGTCGTGCCATCGAGCACGGGCTCCAGGGAGGGGACGATCTGGCTGCGCTCCAGGACCAGCCAGCGAACGTCGTACGCGGCAGCGGCCTGCTCCACCACCGGCAGCGGATCGGCCGGGCTCATGACGCCCGAGCGGCCGGTCGTGTACCACCAGCCGGCCGGGTCGGCGCTCATCAGGCGGTCGGCCGCGGGCAGCCCCTGGAGGGCGAGGGCGATCGGCGCGCGCGCGTCCGCGACACTCTGGAAGACGCCGCTCGTGATGATCGTGGTGCCGGCGGCGAAGACGGCCACGACGGCCACGGCGATGGCGCTGAACGTCCGGCTCGCGCGCGGCACATCCCACGCGGTGCGATGGCGGGCGACCCAGCCAACGGCCGCCGTGATGCCCACCGGGAGCAGCAGGTAGGCCGCCGGCAGCAGGGCCACGGCCGAGTGCATGAAGTTGCCCGACGGCACGTGCAGGGCGAAGAGCAGGCTGCTGAACGCGAGCAGCGTGATGCCGTAGACGAACCACGGGCCCAGGGCCGGGGTCCGTCGGCGCAGCCAGGCCCCCACGACGGCGAACGGCGCGAGCACGACCGCGAAGGGCTGGTAGGCGAAGAGGCCGATGGCGGCCACCAGGCCCAGCAGCCGGCTCTGCAGGAGCGGGCCAAGGCCCTGGGCGAGGAACGTGCTGATCGTCGGCGTGCCGGTCACGCTGAAGAGCTGGTCGTAGCTGGTGATCCACAGGATGCGGCCGGTGGCGGCCGACGGGAGCGGCGTGCCGAAGACGGCGATCTGGCGCAGGTACCACGGCCCCATCACGACGGCGAACGCCGCCAGGCAGCCGATGGCCGCCGGCCAGCCGATGCGCCCCGCGGAGAAGACCCCGCCGCCGGCGCGCCACGCCCGCCAGCGCTCGAGCAGGAAGGCCAGGCCGAAGGGCACGCCGAGCAGGATCCCGTCGTTGCGGGCGAGGCTGCCAAGGCCGACCACCAGGCCGCCGAGCACGAAGGCGCGGCGGTCGCCGGCCAGCCCGCGGCCGCAGAGCCACAGGGCGAGCGCCCCCAGGAAGAGGTAGAGGCCGAAGTTGTCCGGCTGCGCCATGTAGGCCGTCACCGCGCCGGGGACGGCGACGAGGGCGCCGCCCACCAGGGCCTGCCAGCGCTCGAGCCCGGCATCCAGGCCGATGAGGTAGGTCAGCGGCGCGGCGGCCGCGCCGGCCAGCCAGAACGGCAGTGCGGAGGCCAGGCCGGTCGGTCCGAGCAGCCAGATGAACGGCACCTGGACCAGCGACGCGAGCGGCAGCCAGTGGGCGTCGGCGGGTACCGGAAGGAGGGGTACGGCCGGGATATGACCACCCACCTCCAGGTAGGCCCACACGAACGGGACGTTCAGGCCATGGCCCGCCGCGAGCTGGCGCGCGACGTCCACGTAGTAGAAGGCGTCCAGGTAGCCGGGGCCCATGAAGAACAAGCCGGCCGCGGCGCGGACGGCAAGCGCAGCCGCGAATAGGAGGATCGGCAGACCCAAGGCCGGTGCAATCTAGCACCGGGCTCCCGTCCTGTGACCCGTACCAATGGGCTACGGGCGTGCGTGACGCCGCTGCTAGGCTGGCCCCTGATGGAGGCAACCGTCCCCCGCCGTTTCGCGCTGCCCGCGCCCTGGCTGGCCGCCTCGCTCCTGCTCGGGACGATCTGCTGGGCCGGCATCGTGGCGCTCACGGCAGGCCTCATCAGCGTGCAGCCGCCGGAGGCCGGCTTCGACCTCGACCTCCTCCTGCAGGCCGGCCGGCGGGTGGCCGAGGGCCTCAGCCCGTACGACCCGGCCAGCCTCGTGACGCCCCTCCAGGCGCGCGACCTCTTCTACTCGTACCCGCCGGTCGTGGCGCAACTCCTGAGCGTGGTCTCGGCCGTGCCGACGGCGGCCATGCTGCTGCTGTGGGGCGCCGCCTCGGTGGGCGGCCTGATGCTCGTCACGGAGGCGCTGCGGCGGCGGCTGGCCCCGGCCACGTCGGTGCTGGCCGGCCTGGCCCCCGTGCTGGCCGCGGCGCCGCTGGTCTTCCCCTTCAGCGTGGCCCTCATGTTCGGCAACCTCGACGCGTGGTTCCCGCTCGTCTACGGGCTCCTGCTCCTGGCCGCGCTCGGCGCGGGCCGGTCGACGCGCATCGCCGCCGGGATCGGCCTGGGGGCGGCGATCGTGGCCAAGCTGCATCCCGCCTCGCTGCTCGTCTGGCTGGCCGTGCGCGGCCGCCACCAGCGGGCCATGTGGGGCGTCCTTGCCGCGACCGTGGTGACCGGTCTGGTCCTCGTCCTGGTGAGCCTCGCCATCGGCGGGGCCGGACCGTGGGCCGACTACCTGACGGTCGTTCGCGCCGAGGCCGGGGCGATCATCCTGACGCCGGTCAACGTGGGCCCGGCGCCGCAGCTGGCGATGCTGCTGGGGGCCAGCGAGGACGCCGCCCGGGTGCTGGGGGTGGCCGTGGCCCTTGCCGCGCTCGCGCTCACCGCCTGGGCGGCAGAGCGCTCCCGCGATGTCGTGACGAGCCTGGCGCTGGCGGCCGTGGCGTCGCTGGTGACGCTGCCGATCACCTGGTACCACTACCCGCTGGCGCTGCTGCCGTTCGCCGTCGCGGCCTATCTGCGGGCCGCGCCCGACCAGGCGACGACCGTGCGCCTCCTCCTTGGCGGGGCGGTGCTGGCGTCGCTCCTGGCGATCCTGGCCCCGGTCGCGGTCTGGCTGGCGGTGGCGCTCGTCGTGGCGGCGGTCATGCGGACCGAGCCGCGCGCGCTGCCGGTGCCCCAGGCACCGTTGGCGGCTGCCCCCGGCGTGGCATGAGACAGCGAGCGCTCCTGCACGGCCTGACCGTCCTGGCCGTCCTGGCCGGCGCGTACATGTTCTTCGTCCTGTGCCCGTCGATCATCTACACGTTCGGATTCGACGCCCACTCCTACTGGGGCTTCCCGCGCGCGGACCTCTATGCCGGCACCGCAGCCGCGAACGGCATGGGCATCTACCGCTATGCGCCGGTCTTCGCGCCCCTGCTGGACCTCCTCAGCCGCCTCGACTGGAGCACGTTCGCCGTCCTCTGGCTGGCCCTCCTGGTGGCCACGTCGATGTGGCTCGCGGGGCGCTGGTGGCTCCTCGCGCTGGCCTTCCCGCCGCTCATCTTCGAGCTCTACATGGGCAACATCCACCTGCTGCTCGCGGCGGCCATCGTCATCGGCTTCCGGTACCCGGTGACGTGGAGCTTCGTGCTCCTGACCAAGGTCACGCCGGGCGTCGGGCTGCTGTGGTTCGCCGTCCGGCGTGAGTGGCGGTCGCTGGCGATCGCCGTCGGCGCGACCGCGGCCGTCGTGGCGGCCGGGCTGCTGCTGGCGCCCGACACGTGGAACGCGTGGTTCGCCTCGCTGGCCGGCACCGCGGACGCGACCGGTACGAACCACGTGCCGATCCCGCTGGTCGTGCGCCTTCCCGTCGCCGCCCTCGTGGTGATCTGGGGAGCCCGCACCGACCGTCGCTGGACGGTGGTCGTGGCCGCCACGCATCGGGTTGCCGACCCTCTGGACGCACGGCTTCGCGCTGCTGCTGGGGGCCATCCCGCTGCTCGACCCGGCGTGGGCGACGCGGAGCCCCGCCGCGCGACTGCGCTCGTGGCTGCAGACGGCGCGGGCCGCCCGGCGACACCCCGCCGCGAGCCGGCTCCCCGCATGACGGCCGCGACCGCGGTGCGCGACCCGGCGCGCGGGGACGCGGAGCCGTTGCTCGTGCGCCTGCTGCGCTCGCCGTGGGCGCCCGTGGCGGTGGGCTTCGTGGCCTTCCTGCTCTACCTGCCCCTGGCCAGCCAGGTCCACCGCGACCGGCCCGACTTCTTCTACCTGGCCGATGCATTCGTGCACGGCCGGACCTGGCTGGAGCCTGCCTCGTGGCTGGGCCCGCAGGACATCGTGCCCCTGGGCGGCCACGTGTACGTGCCGTTCGGGCCCTTCCCGGCGATCCTCTTCACGCCGCTCGTGGCCGTGTTCGGGGCGGCCGGGCCGGCCTCCATCGACTTCGTCATCGACGCCGCCCTGGCCGGCGTCTGCGTGGGCCTGGCGTGGCGCCTGATCGCGCGCTTCGACAGCGGCCGGCTGGGCGACCGCATCTTCCTGGTCGCATTCTTCGGGTTCAGCACGGACATCTGGTCGATCACCGTCCAGGGCGGCGTGTGGCACACGGGCCAGCTCGTGGCGATGGCCTCGCTGCTGCTGGCCCTCCTGGAGGCGACCGGCCGACGGCGACCCCTGGTGATGGGCCTGCTGGTCGGGGCGGCCTTCCTGAGCCGCGCGCCGATCCTCTTCGCCGTGCCGTTCTTCGCGGCCGTGGCGGTCTTCCGGGACGGCCAGCGCTGGCGGTCGATCCGCTGGCGACCGGCCCTCCGCGACGGCGCCCTGCTGGTGGCCGGCCTCGTGCCGTTCCTGGCCTTCTACGCCTGGTACAACGCGGTGCGCTTCGGCTCGCCGTTCGAGTCGGGCTACGGGCTGGCCACCCTGACCGAGCCGGTCCTCATCGCCGAGCGGGCCCAGGGCCTCTTCTCGCTCGTCCACATCCCCCAGAACCTGCAGTACCTGCTGCTGGAGCTGCCGATCGCCGCGCCGATCCCGCTCTTCATCCGGCCCGATGGCTACGGCTTCCCGTTGCTGCTCCAGAGCCCGGCCATCCTGCTGGCGTTCAAGGCGCACTGGCGCGACCCGTTCATCCTGGGGGCCGGCCTGACCGCGCTGGCCGTGCTCGTGCCGAGCCTCCTGTACTACGGCGGCGGCTTCTACCAGTTCGGCTTCCGCTACTTCCTTGACGCGATGCCGCTCGTCCTCGTGGTCGTCGCCTCCGGCGCGCGGACGCCGCTCAGCCGCTGGTGGAAGGTGCTGATCGTGGCCGGCATCGCCATCAACGCCTGGGGGGTCCTCTTCAGCGGCTGACCGCCGCCTTTGGAAGCCACCGTCCGCGGAACGCCGCGAGGTACCAGCGCAGGTAGTGCGGCAGCCAGGCGCGGAGCTTGAAGTGGCTCTCGCCCGATGTCCGATCCCGCCAGGTGGTGGGCACCTCGGCGAGTCGGCGGTGCGCCAGGGTCGCCTTGACCGAGAGCTCCAGCGCCAGCTCGAAGCCGCGTCGCTCTCGATCGAAACGGACTCCAGGAAGGCGCGGCTGTAGAGCTTGAAGTTGCTGGTCGGGTCGTGGATCGGCACGCCGGCGAACCAGTGCAGGCTGAGGCCGGCGGCTCGACTGAGCGTGCGCTTGAGGAGCGGCCCGCCGATCTGCCGGCCGCCCCGCATGTACCGGCTGGCGGCCACGACGTCCGCGCCTGCCTGCGCGAGCGCCACCATCCGGTCGATGTCCGACGGCTCATCCGAGCCGTCCGCCATGGAGATGACGATGTAGGGCGCGGCGCATGCCGCCATGCCGGCCTTCATCGCGTTGAGCACGCCGCGACCGAGGTCGTTCCGAAGCAGCCGGACGGTCGGCAGCTCGCCCTGGACGGCCGTCACCGCGGGGACCGTCGGGTCCGCGTCGTAGTCGTAGACCACGAGGATCTCGTGGGTCGAGTGAACCGCCTGCTCCAGGCCGCGGAGCACCGGCACGACCGCCGGCCCTTCGTCGTAGACCGGCAGGACGATCGAGACCGCGATCGGCTCGCGCTCCCGCTGGTTCACGGGCGGGAACCCACGTATAGCGTCTGTCCGCCCAGGAACCGCCAGGCCAGCGGGACACGTAGATACGCGCGCACCAGGCCTGCTCGCTGAGGCAGACGGCTCTTGGTCGTGTACGGCAGGAACCGCACGATCAGGCGGTCCGTCCGGAAACCGCTCGTCTCGGCGGCCTCCACGAGGCTGCGCTCGGTCAGCGCGACCTTGTGGTCGATGAAGTCCCAGTACGCCGCCCCGACCAGCCTGATGTTGGGCTGCAGGACGATGACCCGCCCGCCCTTCCGCAGCAACGCGTGGGCCACCTCGAACTGGCGGATCACCGCCGCGGAGGTCGGCAGGTGCTCCAGGTAGTTGCTCATGAAGACCGCCGCGAAGTGGCCGGTCGGCACCGAGTCGGGGAGGTCCAGGCCGTCGGCCTGCACGAAATGGATGTCCGGCGAGAGGTGCTGCGGAGACGTCACGGATGTCCGTCGCCCACTTCTCCGGCGCGGCGACGTGGCGGATGAAATCTCCGCGGTCGCACGCGATGTCCAGGACGGGACCGGGCGGCACGAAGCGCTGGAGGTAGCGAACCACCTCCGCCCACATCAAGTCCTTGGCGCGCGCGTCGCGGTCGCTGAAGCGGTGCTCGTAGACGCCGCCCAGATCGGCCGCTAGATCCGGCCGGCTGCCAGCTCGGTCCGGATCCACGGGATCACCTCATCCAGCATCTCGTCCAGGGTGGTGGTGGCTTCGTATCCGAGCACCGCGCGAGCCTTCGCCACGTCCGGCACTCGCATCGCGACGTCATGCTCGAACGGCGGGTCGCTGACCCAGGTGAACGGCCTATCGCCGTTGACCTTGCGCCAGATCGCCTGCGCCAGCTCGAGGACGGTCGTGCTCTGCGCGGTGGAGAGGTTGAAGTCCTCGTTGCGGGCGGCGGGGGCTTCCATGGCCAGCGCGGATGCCGATGGCCAGGTCGCCACCGTACGTGTAGTGGCGCACCTGCGAGCCGTCGCCGAGGATGTGGAGCGGGTCCTGCCCCCGGAGCACCTTCTGGGCGAGGTCGGGGACGACGTGACTCATCGCCAGCCGGACGTTGCCGCTCATGATCTCGGCGTCGCGCAGCGCCCGACGTTCCCCGATCCCCACGCAATTGAACGGCCGCAGGATGGTGTACGGCAGCTGGTATTGCTCCCACGCCCCTTTGGCGAAGTACTCGCTGGCGAGCTTCTGGAAGCCGTAGGTGGAGCTCGGCGGCGGCGAGACTCAGCTGGGCGCCCTCCGGCGTCGGGAAGACGGCGGCGTTCTCGAAGACCATCGAGCTGGAGATGACGACGATCCGCTCCAGGCGACCCTTGGCGGCCGCATGGATCGCCGCGTCGAAGGTCGAAGCGAGGATCCGTTCGTTCTCCGCGAGCAGGTCGTACGCGAACTCGTGGAAGTAGCTGATGCCCCCGATCATCGCGGCACCAGCCACGATCTGGTCGACGTCCGCGGCCAGATCCGTCAGAAGAGCGGTGTCCTTGGCGTCGCCCTGCACGAACCGGTAATGCGGATCCACGTCGTAGCGAGCGCGAGGTGGGCCCGTACTTGCTGAAGTCGTCCACGCCGACGACCTCGTGCCCGGCCCCGAGGAGCTCAGGGACGAGATAGCCGGCGATGAACCCCGCCGCACCGGTGAAAGGATGCGCACGTCAGAGCGTGATGCGCCCCGCGACGATACCCCATACGTCCACGAGCGGGACGTTCGCCGACGTCGAGCCCGCGATAGCGTCGGTGGGGTGCACCCACGACGAACATGTCGCTGTCCCGCATGACCTCGCTCCAAGGCTACCAGCTTGGGTCGCGCACATAGGGGTCAGTGCAGAGGACACTGCGCTCCCTCCCAGGCCAGCAGCTTCCGCAGCTTGTAGCTCAGAGACGCCCGGCATCGTCGGACTCGGCCTTGAATGCCATCCCGAGGATCCCCACCGTCTTGCCAGCCAGGTCCCGTACCGGCGCTTCATGGGTCCACCAGGAACGCAGGTAGCCCCTCGTTGATCTGCATCGCCGATTGGCCCATCGGGAAGTGGTCGGGCGTGAAGGCGGCGAGCTGCATGGTGTCCTTGAGGAGGCATGGGCCCGCGGCGAAGCCCGGACCGGGCAGGTCCGCGGCTCGCGGGTAGTCCGGGGTGATCGCGTCGTAGACGTCCTGGTAGTCCATCCCCGCCGTCTCGGCGATCACGAGGAACTGGTTGGCGATGGCGAACTTCATGTACCGCCACGTGTTCGTGAGCAGCTTGGCCAGCTCCGCTTCCCTGGTGCCGGTCGGACGATGCTCACGCCCAACCGCCCGAAGAAGGCCGCCGCTCGGTCGCCGGCAGCGACATCGTCCGCGCCGATGATCTGGGGCAGCGTTCGCAGTTCCTCCAGGGCATGCCCTTCGGCGATCCGTTCGGGGCAGAACGCCACCTCGACGTCGAGCCCTGGCTTGTCAGCGTCTTCCTGACGTACTCCGTCGTGCCGGGGAAGACCGTGCTCGCAGGATCACCAGAGTGCCACTAGCGCGACGTGGGGCACCAGATCCTTGAGGGCCCGCTCGAACACGGTCATGACGGGGTTCAGGAACTCGTCGACCGGTGTACCGATGACGACGATCACGACGCGCGTCCGGGCCAGGATCGCAGGATCGGTGGTTACCTCCAGCCGGCCGGCATCAAGCTCCTGCCGCAGAAGCTGGTCCAGGCCTGTCTCGATGAACGGCGTTTCGCCCGGCCTGGATCCTCGCGACAGTGGCCTCGGAGACGTCCTGGATCCCGACGCGCATGCCGGCGCTCGCCAGACTCACGGCTAGCGGGAGTCCCACGTGGCCCCCGCCGCCGATGATGACGACGTCGAGCAGATCGGTGCCCCTGGCACGCCCATGCGACACACGGCCAGCTTTGCGCGCCGTGGGCTTGTGGGCGGGCGCCTCCGTTAGCTTTACCGTCACTCCAGCTTCCTCCCGTACTGTCCTGGCTGGTCAAGGATGCAAGGCGCAAGAAGACCAGACTATGGTACGGAAGCATCAGGCGGAAAGGTCGCAGACTGGACGGCCGCCGGCTCCGCTGTGCCCTCCGAGCGCTCCCGCATGACAGGCGCAAGGCCTGCAAGCATCGCCAGGGACGCGACGCCCAGTGAGGGCCACGCGAGCACCGCGGTCATGACGGCCAAGGCATAAGACGTCTGGGCCCTGTGGCGGAGGACGAAGACGGCGCCGAGGCCCAGCAAAAGCAACACGTAGGTTGCGGCAGGTGCCTGGAAGAGATACGCGGCACTGATGCCCATCGCTTGCGTTGTGGGCACCACGTGGGTGAGGTACGTCACTGTCGTGGATGGCCCGAGCAGGACGATCGCCCCGACCGTCCAGACGGAGGCCGCACCGAGCGCCCACGCACTGGCCCGCCAGCGCCTCGTGGTCAGCATCCACAGGATGAGCACCCCCGGAAAGACCTTCCATGCTGTAAGCGTGCCGACGAGGGATCCCCGACGCTGCCGGCCTATTGCGCCAGATCCAGCCAACACCGAAGGCGATCATG
>CAWCMN010000008.1:0-147152 GCA_963796715.1 uncultured Chloroflexia bacterium | reverse complement strand
GCTGGACCGGGCGCTCGGCCATGAATGACGACGAGCGCCTGATGACGACCGCCCTTGCGTTCCAGGCTCGGGCCAATCACAACCTTGCCGAGCGCGCAACTGCGCGAGGCCCTTGGGCGTGCGCTCGACGCCCGAGGAGGTCGCAAGGGTCGTGCGTCACCTCGAAACGCCGAGGACAATCGCGCACGAGGAGCCTGATCCGCCCGTCCGCGTCGACGTTACAAAGCGGGGATGGCGGCGTCACCCAGGCCTGCTGCGTCGAAGGATCGAAGAAGCCGACCGTGCGGCCGGTTTAGGCGGCGACCCGTCCGAGGAGTTCGACAGGGCTTGGCTGCTAAAGGGCATCGATCCCCGGCAACTCGGTGGTCCTCGCCAGTCCAAGCAAGGGAGGAAGAAGTCCGCTAAGCGTCCGGGCTCGCGACCCCTGGAGCGGGCGCGCTGGGCCGCCACGCTGGCGGCATGGCACTGAAAGCGATCACCGTCGGAATTCCGGTCGAGGTTGCGGAGGCACTGACGCGGCTCGCGTGGTCCGAGCGGCGTCGGCCGAAGGACCAGGCCGCCATCCTCCTCGAAGGTGCCGTCAAGCGAGCGGCGGCGCGAGCCGCGGCTCGGTCGGCGGGCACTAAGGCGTGACCCCCGCCGCCGAGGCGCGCGTCCGCGCCGCTGTTGACCAGCTAGTGGCGGCGCTCGTAGAGGCAGCTGATCCTCCGCCCAGCGCGCCTGACCGTCTCTTGAGCGTCGGAGAAGCCGCGAGCCTGCTCGGGCTCGGCCGGATGGCCGCCTACGCCCTCGTCACGAGCGGCAAGGTCCGCAGCTTGCTCGTGGGCAGACGCCGGCTCGTGCCGTCGAGCGCCGTCGCCGCATTCATCGAGGGTCGGGCCGCGTAATGGCCGCCATCACATACGCCGGTCGTAGGGCATCACCTGCGGCCGGCCAGAGGCGCTCGCGTCGGGCGCCGAACCCGAGACCCCGGAGGCAAGCCGCGGCGTGGCACGGACCGCCGCCTCCGGGGCGCCGGGTCCCCGATCCTGTGCGCCACGCCTGGAGCTGCGGCCAGCGGGTCCCGAGCTCCTCCCGCACGCGGCCTGCCAGGCGCGCACGGCGCCCTACAACGGCGCGCGGGGAGGTCCTGATCGACCGCCACGGTGGCCGCACCGTCCTGTGCCACGTCTGCGGCGCCCGGTGGGCGGTGGCGGCGTGAGCCCGCTCACCGGCCCGTCGTATGGCGAGGACTACTTCGCGGCCCTGGCCTCGCCGGCGCCCGCGAAGCCCAACGGGGTGACCTACGAGCCCGAGCCCTACGTGGCGCGCGCCGTGGGCCGATGAGCCAGTTATCGGCCGGCGTGCTGAGCCGCTGCGCGTGGTGCCTACAAATCCGCAACGCGTTTCGTATTCCGAGCCGCCGTCAAATCCCCAGCGCGCTAGGGGGTATCGCCCCCGCCGTCCTGTCCTGGGATCGACCTGATGGCCGAGCCTGACGCGCCGCCGCCGACGATCCGACCGGGCCTACCCCGAGGTCCGCCGCGTCGTGCGCCATGAGGCCGGGCACGTCGCCGAGCACCGCGCCGGCACGCCCCTGAACCACGACGGCGCCGGCGACGGCCCGGGCTGGGAGACCTGCACCGTCGAGCGCTTCGCCCGCGACAGCCGGAAGGCCGGCAAGCGCCTGCGGCGCCGCCTGCGCGCCGCGACCGTCGTCTACCGCATCACCTTTCCCCCCGAGGAGGTCGCATCGTGAGCCCGATCCTGACCAACCGAGCCGACGTGACCGCCTACTGGGCGGGCCCGCGCCCGCGATGAGCGGTTCCGCCGGAAAACCGACAAGGCCGCCCGGCGCCAGGCCGCCGGCGTCCGGGATGCCACGGCCGTGCGGGCGAGTCTTTGGACGTTCCTGGACCCCCGCTACCCCACCGCCTACCGCAGCGGCATGCCGGGTGCCGCTCGGGTGGCCGCGCAGTCTGCGCCGGGCCTGCGTCTATCGGGCCGTCTTGGGGATTTCTCATGCATGGGCATGAGCGCCGCGCAAGCCCTCCGGGTCCACTGGGACCCCAAGGCCGGCGACCCGCCGACGCCCTACGAGCTGGAGCGCCAGGCGGCCGACTTCCGCGCGTCGATGGGAGCGTCCTAGCGCCCGCCTCGTTGCTTCCGTGGCGGCCGCTGGCCCGCTGGTGGCGTCCAGGCCGGCGCCTCGGCCCGTTCCTGCAGCTCGACGCGCTCCACGCCGCGCAGCGCCCGCCGCAGGATGGCCGCCTTGCGACAGGCGAGGCAAACCGGCTCGCCCGGCTCAGATCGGAGCACCGACGGGGCGGGCGATTGCCGCCGACAGAGCGACCAGTCGCCCGCGTAGGCGTGCCAGGTGCGCGAGCCCGGAGGGAGTGCCCAGCCGTCCATGGCGCCTATCATCGATGGACGCACGGCCACCTTGTCTGGCACGGCGCGAGGAGGGCGGCTTCCGCTGCCAGCTATGAGCTGGCCGGCGCGCCCTCTCTGCGCCGGGCCGACCAGAGTCAGCGTAACCTTCCAATGGGCGGCCCTGACGGGGCCGTAGCAGTACGGAGGCGGTGGTGACCCGACCAGCCCGACCCGACCATCAGCCGCCAGTATCGCGGCAAGATACGCATGAAAGACTTTCAGTTGGATGCCGCGAACCTCGCCAGGAACGGCTACGTGGTCGCTTCGCAGGTTCAGACCTCAGGTGGTCGGACGCCAGCGGCTTCGCTGTTCATCGTCCTTGGCGTTTCATGCCTCGTACTCGGGTTCTTCTTTCTTCCGCTGTGGGCGATCGCGATCGTCTGCCTCGTCATCGGTCTTGTGTCGGGAAAGAGCCCGGGCGAGTTGGCGGTCGTATGGAAATACGCCGGCCGCGCCGAAGTCGCCGCCCCGGAAGCCCCGATCGCACAGACTCCTCCAGCTTCCGACCCACTCGCGACGCTTAGCGCGTTGGCAGGCCTACGTGACCAAGGGGCGATCACGGCGGAGGAGTTCGATGCGAAGAAGGCGGACCTGCTCGGTCGGCTGTAAATCAGGAGAGTAAGCGCCAGCTAAGCGCGTCTCGCTAGCCTCCCCGCTCTGCTCTCGCTCCCCGTCAGTAGCTGGCCGGTTTACCGGTCACGAGACGGGGGCGTCGGGGGCCTAATCGTCAGCGCTCGGACGCGTACTCGTGACGGTGTACTCGAGGCAGGCCGCGATGTCGGAGGTGTCGAACCGCTCGCCGGGCTTGGCCCGGAGGTGGATGGCGACGCGGTCGGGAGCCGGCGCGACCTCCATGGTCGCGACCTTCGCATACTCCTCGGTCGGGCATGAGCAGGTGCCGGCCTGACAGGCGCCGAATGCCTCGAGGAGCTCGGCCTGCTGGCCAGCAACCTCGGTCAGCTCGATATCCACCTCGTTGTCCCGGTGTCGATCCGATATCGCGTCATCGTCGTGCCTCGCTCGGTTCCACGTGGGTCAGCCGAGGTCAAGGGTACCGACCCGACGACCCGAGGGCCAAGCGTCCGCTCCGCTTCCCCGGCGTCAGGAGCTGGTTCGGGTCGCCGGTCACGAGGCGGGGGCGTCGGTCTCCGCTCCTAGGCCCCGGGGTTGGAGTCCACTAGCTCGTAGGTCACCATCATTTGGGCGCCATAGCCGTCGCCCTTTGGCGTGGTCGACTGAGCTTGCTACCCGGTACCCCTTCTCGGCCAGCTTTTGAGCGTCCTTCTCGAAGTCCTTGCGTACCCCGCCGTTCGTTAGTGCCTTATAGCGACGCACAATAACTCTGGGTGAGTTTTTCTTTCGCCCAAACATTGTTTACCTCCCTGCCACTGGCCCAGGTAGTCAGCGGTAGCACAATCGGTAGCATCACGTGCGGTCGGAGGGCAATTCGCGCCCCGAACGGATGCCCGGTTCGTGCGTGAAAGTGTACGCTGCGGACGCTAGCGAACCCCGGGCCGACGCCTCAAAATCTGCCGCTCGCAAGGGCGTGCGAGTTCGACTCTCGCCCCGGGCACCAGAGCTCGACCGGCCCCTGCCACCTAGCTGACCTTCGGCGGGGCGGGCTGCGGCTACTTCTGCTCTTGGCCCGACGACCGCCTCAGTACGCCGTGGTACCGAGTTCGCACAGGAGCACGGCAGCTGACTTGGATCGGGCGACCACCTCGAAGATGTCGTTGCCGGTATAACCCGGTTGATAGGCGATGACCACGCGGCCCACGGCCGGGACCTCCTGGACGACCCAGCCAGCGGCGGACTTACCCACGGCAAGATCGCCCGACTGGAGTTCCGGGGACGGCCCGTGCATAGTGAACGAGCTGTTGTTGACAGCCGTGTCTGCGACGTAGACGGTCCAGTCGAACTCGTTGTAGGTCGCGTCGGATCCTGTGGCCTTGTAGGTCACGTAGAACTGGAGATAGACGTCGCCCTTCTTCGGCGTGTCGTTGAGGAACCCAGCTGGGTCGCGGTAGTACTTGGCGAAGGAGGCCTTGGTCACCGCGATGTCGAGGCAGTCCGAGCCGTCGCACGTGATGCTCACCCTCTCGCCAAGCGCAGCCTGGTAGGGACCATCGGCGACCGGCGCGGGCGTGTCCGCTACGGGTGTGTCGGTCGCCTCCGGCATGGTGGTCGGCACCGGTGCCGGCGTGACGTAGATCACGATGGGCGTCGGTGTTGGCGCGACTACTGCCGCGGTGGTTGGGGTCGCGGGCACCGACTCGACCGCGCCGGCGCTGCAGCCCGCCAGGGACAAGGCGACACAAGCAACCAAGAGGAACCGTCTGCTCATCGTGCTCTCCCACGGCCACAGCTGGAGAGCCATGCCCGCCAATCGGGTCCGGACCGGTACACGCGGCCAGTAACCCGATGTCAGCATCACGATCGCGGTGCTGGGGTTGAACGGCCGTTCTACCCTTACTGGAGGGTCGTTCGACTCATCGGGCCTGGCACCGCCATGCATGTCCGGTGCGTGCGCGCACCGGAACGGCCGGGGCCGGGCGGCGGCGTCCAGGCCGGCCGGTCACCGTCGCCTCCCCAGCTGGGCAGAGGCTGACAACACGCATCGCCGCCGCCCACGCTGGCGGCGATGTCTCCTGGGGCCGCGGTCTCAACTCGACCGTGACGTTCTGCACCGAGTCGCGCGATGTCGATTGGAAGGTCTAACTCGTGTGGCCAGGCCTCGAGGCGGCGTTCCTCCTCGTGTAAGTGGCCCTCTATGGCGCTCCATGGGACTCGGACGGGCCGCTTCTAGCAGCGATGGTGGCGCCCCTATCGCCAAGACCTAGAAGAAGCCGCCCCACCGGGCGCGGCGCCGCGTGGGACGATAGACGGTGTCTGCGGAAACGTTCCGTTGGTCTGTTGCTCGGCCGCCGCCTCATGGGCCGCCGCGCTGCGTGGGACCATAGACGGTGTCTGCGGAACCTGGATGGCGGTTGGGCCGCCGGTGGCCGTTTCGCGGCCTCCTGGCGTTGCGGGGTGAGTACCCCCGTGTGGTCCTCGTGCTGGCCGCGGGCGACCTGGTCGCGAGCTTCGGCTTCAGCCTCTTCTTCCCGTTCCTGACGATCTACCTCGTCCAGACGCTCGGGGCGAGCGCCGCGGAGGCGGGGCTGGTGATCGCGGCCTACTCGCTGTGTTCGATCGTATCGGGCATCGTGGGCGGCTGGCTGGCCGACCGGATCGGCCGTCGCCCGGTCCTCATCGGCTCGGTCTCCTGCTCGACCGTCCTCGTCTTCTCCATGGCCTTCGTGACCCAGGCGTGGCAGGTCGGGTTGGTGATGCTCCTCCTGGGGTGCATCGATCCGGCCTTCGTGCCGGCGGCGCGGGCGGCCGTGGCCGATGCGGTCGAGGAGGAGCGCCGACCGCGGGTCTTCGGGCTGCTCGCCGTGGCCAATGCCGTCGGCTGGATCGCGGGACCGGTCATCGGAGCCGGGCTTTCCACCGTGGGCTATCCCCTGCTGTTCGCCATCAGCGGGCTCCTCATCGGGGCGTATGTGGTCATCGCCGGTCGCTGGCTGCCGGAGACGCGGCCGGCGAGAACCGCCGTCACCGCCGTCCCGGTCACGAGGACGCCGCTCGGGATGCCCGCCGTTCCGTCCTTCGACAGGGCCGGACTCTCGGTCCAGGCCGATCCGCCGGACGAGGCGATCGACCCGGCCCGCCTGCGGGTCTTCATCGCCTTCCTGCCCCTGCTTGCCGTCGCCCAGGCGCTCGCCTTCCTGTGGGTGACGACGCTGCCGATCTACGCCGCCGGGACCCTAGGTCTGCCGATCCCGTTGTGGGGGCTGCTGTTCGGCCTCAACGGTCTGCTCATCGTGGTCTTCCAGATGCGCGTCTCGAGGGCATTCGAGGGCCGCTCCAAGCCGCGCCTCATCGCCCTGTCGCTGGTGTTGTACCTGGCCGGCCTGGGTCTAGTCGCCTTCCTTTCCTCGGCTGTGGCGGTGGCGGGCCTGGCGACCACGATCGTGCTGGTCACCCTGGGCGAGCTGATCCTGATGCCCATCGTGCCGGCGTTCGTGTCGGATCTGGCGCCGGCCCACCGCCGCGGAGCGTTCCAGGGGCTGGCCCTGGCCGCCTCCGGCCTCGGCTCGGGGCTGGGGCCGCCGATCGCCGGCTACATCCTGGACACCGGGCGGGCCGCGGGCCTGTGGCTTGGCTGTGCCGCCATCCTCGGCCTCGTGGCGCTGGCGTTCCTGGGGTTGGCCCGCTGGACGGACGGCCTGGCCGGGTCGCCGATGACTCTTGCAACGCGTGCCTCGATCTGAACGAAGCTCTCGCCCAGGTGACTGCGCCGACAGAGGGACCCGTCGCCCGCGTAGGCGTGTGAGGTGCGCGATCGCGGGACGGGCGCCCCTATCAGCGCCTCGGAGCACGGTCGCGGCTCTGCTGCTCCCGACATCGGCGGGCGTACGCTCCTGCTATGAGCAGCACGACCGCCTCGACGCGTGCCAACGCCTACCACAAGGCCGCGCACGCCATGGTGCGGAGAAGGCTCCTCTGGCGACGATGATGTGGGTCTCGTGAACGGGCTGCCACTCCCTGTGTTGCTCGCCATCTTCGTGGCCGCGGGCGCGGCGGTGTGGATGGCCGGCACGAGGCTGGTACGGGCGACCGACGTACTCGACGTGAGGCTGGGCCTCGGCGAGGCGTTCGGTGGACTCATCCTGCTCGCGATCGTCACGAACCTGCCGGAGATCGCGATCGTCGTCAGCGCTGCGCTGACCCACCAGCTTGGCATCGCGGTCGGGAACATCCTGGGCGGGATCGCGCTGCAGACCGTGGTGCTCGTGCTCCTGGACGCCGCGGGACTGCCTGGCACGGTAGCCCTCAGCTACCGGGGTGCCTCTCTGCTGGTCCTGCTCGAGGCCGGGATCGTCGTGGCGGTGTTGAGCGTGACGGTGATGGGCAGCCAGCTGCCGGCGAGTCTCATGCTGTGGCGCATCGACCCGGCGGCCCTGGTCATCGTCGTGGTGTGGGTGGCGGGCCTGTTCCTTGTCTACCGAGCCCGTAAAGGGCTGCCGTGGCACCAGCACGGGCAGCCCCCTGACGGTCAGGAACGACCCCGTGGGCACTCCAAGAAGGTGCGCGCCCAGGCGGCAGCCGAGCGTGGCGTGAGCACGACGAGCGCGGCCGTCGTGTTCCTCATCGGGGCGGCGGTCACCCTGGCCGGAGGTGCGCTGCTCGAGCTCAGCGGAGACGGCATCGCCACGCAGATCCACATGAGCGGCGTCCTGTTCGGATCGACCGTACTTGCGGCCGCGACATCGCTGCCCGAGATCTCGACCGGCCTCACGTCGGTCCGGATGGGCGACTACCAGCTGGCGTTCGGCGACATCTTCGGCGGCAATGCCTTCCTGCCGGTCCTGTTCCTGGTGGCGAGCCTGCTGTCGGGCGAAGCGGTCGTGCCCCAGGCCCAGGTGACGGACATCTACCTCACCGGGCTGGGTGCGCTGCTGAGCGTGGTCTACATGTTCGGGATCCTGTTCCGGCCGTCGCGAACGTTCGCCCGTGTCGGCCTGGACTCCGCGCTGGTGCTCACGTTGTACCTGGTCGGGATGGCCGGCCTGGTCGCCATCAGCGCGTCATGACGACACCGCGGCCGGCTGCGCGCGTGCTCGTCGCCGTGGCGTTCGTGGTGTCGCTCATCGCACTCGGGATGGCTTTGGCTCTGACGGTCGTGGCGACGCCGATCGCCCTGGCCCTCGAGACCGCCACGCCCACGCCGGCGCCCGCCCCTCCGACGACCCCGGGCGCCACGGCGGTCGAGTTCGTTTCCGGCGCGGGCGGGGCGATGCTCGACCTCACGCCCCTCTTGCTTGGGGGGGCGGTCTTCCTCGTCCTGTTGCTGTACGTGATCGTGATGGTCGTTCGACGGGCGCGGGTGCTGCCACCGCCCCGGTAGGCGATGGCACGGCCAGGCGAGCGCTCCGCGTCCGAGGTCGGTCGAGCCTATGCTCCGGCTCTTGCGGTCGCCCGAGCGGGCGGCGGGGCCAAGGATCGAGGCTGCGTGCAGCACAAGGGCGTCCACTACGACACGGGCACCACGTACTTCCCGGGCCGGGTCGGCGATGCCATCTCGACACGTCGGTCGGCGCTCGACATGTCGGTCGTGCGCCGCGAGCTCGAGATCATCCGGGATGACCTGCACGCCAACGCCGTGCGGATCGGGGGCAGCGACCTCGGAAGGCTGATAGCCGCCACCGAGGTGGCCCTCGGGCTGGGGCTCGAAGTCTGGTTCTCGCCGGCCTGCTTCGGCTACCCAGCGGAGGAGACGACGACCCGGCTCGTGGCCGCGGCCGCAGCGGTGGCCCCCCTGGCGACCGCCCATCCGGGGCGGGTGGTCTTCGTCGCCGGCAGCGAGCTCACCCTGTTCATGCCGGGGATCCTCCCGGGCAAGACCATCCCCGAGCGCGTGCAGAACTTCAAGGCCGACCCGGCGCTGCTCGGCAACGGGACACTCGGGGCGTACCTGGCCGACCTCGTGCCGCAGGTCCGTGCCGTGTTCGACGGAGCCCTCATCTACGCCTCGCTCGTCTTCGAGCAGGTGGACTGGGGGCCGTTCGACTACGTGGGCGTCGACCACTACCGCGACTCGCGGGTCAAGGACCGCTACATCGAGATGCTCCAGCCGGTCCTGGCGACGGGCAAGCCGGTGATCATCACCGAGTTCGGGATGCGCACCTTCCGCGGTGCCGAGAGCTCGGGCGCCCTGGGCTTCGGAGTCACCGACGGCAAGCGGTTGGCGCTCAGCACGCTCCCGCTGATCGGGCGGTTCGTCCGGCCGCGCCTGACGGGGACGTTCCAGCGGGACGAAGCCATGCAGGCCCGCGAGGTCGCCGAGACCCTCGACGAACTCGAGCGTGCAGGCGTGGCCGGCGCCCTGCTCTCGACCTTCGCGACACCCAGGGCCACGACCGATGACGATCCTCGCTACGACCTCGACATGGACTCCATGTCCCTCGTGAAGGCGTTGCCCGACGGGCGCCACGGCACGGTCTATCCGGACATGCCCTGGGAGCCCAAGGAGGCGTTCGCGGTCGTGGCACGCCACTTCGCGGGTCACTGAGCGGCTCACCGTCGAGGCGGCGCCTGCGCCGGCGACCACCCGCGATGGCGGGGATGACGCTAGCGTATCGGGGTGCTTCCCCACATCGACGTTCGAGCCCTGCGCGGCTTCCGCACCGCAGCTGTGGCGCGCCTCGGTCTGGTCGGCATCCTCGCGATCGTGGGCCCTGGCCTGGTCAGCGGCTTCGCCGACAACGACGCCAGCGGCATCACGACCTATTCACTGACTGGGGTGCACTTCGGCTACGCGCTGCTGTGGGTGATCCTGGCCAGCCAGATCGTCCTCTTCTTCACCCAGGAGGTCGGGGCTCGCCTGGGCCTGGCGACCGGACAGGGCCTGACTGGACTCGTGCGCGATCGCTTCGGCGTGCGCTGGGCCGCCTTCGTGGCGGTCACGATGCTGGTCGCCAACTTCGGCACGACCCTCGCCGAATACGCGGGCATCGGGGCGGCCCTGGAGCTCTTCGGCGTGCCCCTGCCGGTCAGCGCCGTGGCGGCCGCCGTGCTCATGGTCCTGCTCATCTCCAAGGGCAGTTTCAACAAGGTGCAGTACCTGTTCATCGCCGTGGGGGCGGTCATATCGGCGGCGTATATCCTGTCGGCCTTCCTGGCCAAACCGGACTGGGGCACCGCGGCGGCCAACCTCGTCATCCCGCACCTAGCCGTGTCGCCGGCGTACTGGCTGGCCGTCGTGGGCACGGTCGGCACGACGATCACACCATGGGGCCAGGCCTTCATCCAGGCCTACGTCGTCGACAAGGGCCTGCGGCCGGAAGATCTGCGCGGGTCCCGCCTGGATGTCGCCCTGGGTTCGGGCATCACCAACGTGGTGGCCGGGTTCATCGTCGTCGCCTGTGCCGCTGCGTTGTGGGCGACGGGGCAGACCACGGTGACCGATGCCGCCGGCGTGGCACGGGCCCTCGGTCCGCTGGCCGGCCCGCAGGCGACCGCGCTCTTCGCGTTCGGCCTGCTGGCCGCATCGCTGCTCGGCCTCGGCATCGTACCGCTTTCGAGCGCCTACACCGTCTGCGAGGCGTTCGGCTGGGAAGCCGGCGTCGAGTGGCGCTGGCGCGAGGCGCCGGCGTTCTATGCCCTGCTCGCGGTGTTCGTCGGCGGTGGAGCGCTCTTCGTGCTCACGCCGGGCCTGCCGCTGCTGTCGGTGATGTTCCTGGCCGCCGTCCTGAACGGGCTCCTGCTGCCGTTCATCCTCGTCTTCGTGATGCTGCTCGCCCGCGACGACACGCTGATGGGGCCGCTGCGGAGCGGCTGGAAGCTGGCCGCCCTCGGCTGGGCGCTGACCGTCGTGCTGGTCATCATGTCGCTGGTCTTCGTGGCGGCCACGATCGGGGGCGGCAGCTGACCTAGCGTCCTCCGCGGCGCCTCCGCGGTGGCCGCTGGCCCTGCGGCGGTGTCCAGGCTGGCGCGTCGGCACGCTCGCTGAGCTCCACGCGATCCACGCCGATCATCGCCCGCCGCATGATGGCCGCCTTGCGGCAGGCCAGGCAGATCGGCACACCGGGTTCACGGCTCAGTCGTGCCGGGGCCGGGGATTGGCGGCGGCACAGGGACCACGCCCCGGCATAGGCGTGCCAGGTGCGAGAACCCGGAGGCAGTGCCCAGCCGTCCATCGCCATCAGGGTAGGCGGCTGTCCGTGCCAACTCGCGCGCCGCTGGGTGGTCGCCGGCATCCAGGAACAGGCGCCTGCACCGGTTGATCACGATCCGTGAACGTATCCCGGTCGAGGGAAGGCTCACGCCCATGGACGGCGCCCCTCCGGGCGAGTCGGTAGCGGTCAGTGAACGAATCCGGGTCGAGCGAGGCCCGCGAACCAGACGACCAGCCGTTCACGGCGGAACCGGTCACGGTGGGTGACCGTTGGCCGCGTTCGATGGGCGGAGTCGCCTCCGTCCCCGGCTTCACGGGTCCGATGTTCACGGTCAGTGACGGCGAGGGGCCGCGCCGTCGGGTGCCGCAACGCGCGCATCCGGCGACGGCCGTAGACTCGGGACTTGGCCGGCGATAGCTCCTCCCCTGCCGCCATCGAACTGCACGGCGTCCATCGGTCGTTCGGCCAGGTGCACGCCGTCGACGGCATCGACCTGCGGCTCGCGCTCGGCGAGATCGCCGCCCTGCTCGGCCCGAACGGCGCCGGCAAGACGACCACCATCGACATGATGCTGGGCCTCAGTCACCCCGACGCGGGCACGGTGCAGGTCCTCGGCATGTCGCCGGCGGCGGCCGTCTCCCGCGGTCTCGTCGGCGCGGTCCTCCAGACGGGCGGCCTGCTCAAGGACCTCACGGTGCGGGAGACCGTCCGGATGACGGCTTCCCTGTACGCCGCACCACGGCCCGTCGACGAGGTGCTGGAACGGGCCGGTATCACCGGCATCGCCGACCGGCTCGTGGGCAAGTGCTCGGGCGGCGAGCAGCAGCGCCTCCGCTTCGCCCTGGCGCTCCTGCCCGACCCGGCGTTGATGGCCCTGGACGAGCCCACGTCAGGGATGGACGTCGAAGGGCGCCGCGACTTCTGGTCGGCCATCCGCCGTGATGCCCAGCAGGGCCGCACGGTGCTCTTCGCGACCCACTACCTGGAGGAGGCCGACGCGTACGCCGACCGGATCATCCTCCTCCGGCAGGGCCGGATCGTGGCCGACGGGACGGCGGCCGAGGTGCGCAACCTCTCGAGCGGCCGCTCGGTCCGGGCGAACCTCCCCGCTGCCGACCAGGCGGCCCTCTCGCGCCTGCCCGGCGTCCGTTCGGTAGAGATCCGCGGCGACCGGGTGCTGATCCAGACCATGGACTCCGATGCGGTGGCGCGGTACCTCCTCACGACGACGGCCGCCCGGGACGTCGAGATCGTGGCCCACAACCTCGAGGACGCGTTCCTGGCCCTGACCACGGACGAGCCGGGGGCGGCGGCGTGACGACACGGGCGACGCAGAGCGCAGCCCTCGCCGAGCGCCGGGCGACGCCGCTCGGCGGCTTCAACCTGACGTTCCTGTCCATCGAGATCCGCCGGCTCCTGCGCAACCGGCGGACAGTGGTCGTGACGCTCGTCGTGCCCGTGGTCCTGTACCTGCTGTTCAACACGAACAAGCGGGCGGAGGCCCTCACCGCGATCGGCCTGACGGCAGCCAGCACGATGATCGGGATCGCCGTGTACGGGGCGATCCTGGCGGCGACGTCGGGCGGCGCGATGGTCTCCATCGAACGGGCCCAGGGCTGGAGTCGCCAGCTGCGGCTCACCCCGCTGCGGCCCGCGGCCTACGTGGCCATCAAGCTCGTCGTGGCGATGCTCCTGGGTCTGACATCGGTCGTGGTGGTGTACGTGGTCGGCGCCCTCGACGGCGTGCAGATGGCTCCGAACGTGTGGGTGCTGACCGGTTTCCTGGCCTGGGCGGCCTCCCTGGTCTTCGCCTCGTTCGGCCTGTTCATGGGCTACCTCCTGCCGTTCGAGAACGTGATGCAGGTGATCAGCCCCGTCCTGGCCGTCTTCTCGCTCCTTGGTGGGCTGTTCCTGCCGATCGACCTCCTGCCGTCGACCCTGAAGGACATCGCGCCCTTCATGCCGACCTACGGGGTCGCCTCGATCGCCCGCTTCCCGCTGGCGGGGGGCGCCTTCGACCCCACCTGGCTACTGAGCGTCGTCGTATGGACCGCCGCATTCGCCGCGGCGGCCATGGTCCTGTTCCGGCGCGACACCCGTCGCACCTGACGGAGCGCCAGCACCCGGATCAGGCCGGCGACAGCTCCACGCGCACGAGCCCGGTGCCGAGCCGGCGCTCGATGGCCGCCAGCAGCTCGCTGTCATAAGCCACCCCGGATCGCAGCGGCATGGCCTGACTTCCCCCCCGCGCCGCCGGCAACTCCACGACGACCGCCGTCTCGCCGGGATGCTCGCGCAGGATGACCTTGAGCGACTCGAAGGCCGCGGCGAGCGTGTCCGGCGCGGCGCTGCCGAAGCGCACGTGCAGGGCCTGGTCGTGGCGCGCGACCGTGGTGCTCGTCGGGGCAGCGGCCGACCGGGCTATCGGCTGCCACGCTTCGGCCGGGAACGGGGGCTCGTCCGACTCGCCCAGGCCGTTGAGGCTCTCGGGTTCGGGCAATCCATCGCCGGGGCCGGGGGCGGCCATGGCCGGGTCCATCACCGCCACCGACGTCTCGCCATCGCCACCATCCACGGCCACGGCGACCGGTCGGGCCGGGGCGCCGAGGCGCCAGTCGAGCTCGCCCCGGACGCCGCCGTCGCGCAATGGCGAGACCCACGGGATGCGCCGCGTCACGGACCCCTCCCCCATCACCGGCACCCCGTGGCTGATCGGCGGCCGACCCGCGGCGGCCTGGCCGTTGCCATGACCATTGCCGTGGCCGTTGCCTCGGCCCCGCCCGCGCTCGCCCGCCGCCACCAGCCGGGCGAAGGCGTCCGGCCCCATCGCCATCGCCTCGTCCCAGTCCCACACCGCGTCGGCCAGCAGCACCACCGAGTCGCCCTTGTGGTCGACGCGTCCGGACACCAGCACGATCGCTTCGGTGCGCCATGAGCCCGACGTCTGCTCGAGGACCTTGGGGAAGACGACCACCTCCAGGCTGCCCTGGAGGTCCTCCAGCATGGCCACGCCCATGGTCGACTTGGACTTCGTGATGACGGTGCGCATGCCGGTCACGATGCCGCCAAGGACGACCCGCTGCTGGTCCAGCTCCTCGTTGAGCTCGCCGCTGTAGGCGGTCACGAAGCGGCCGAGCGGCTCGGCGATCTCGCCGAGTGGGTGGTCCGACAGGTACAGGCCCAGCAGCTCCTTCTCCCACCGCAGCCGCTCCCGAAGCGGGGCCTCCGTGCGGACCGGGAGCGGCTTCTCCAGCTCGACGGAATCGGCGGCCAGGTCGAAGAGCGACGTCTGCCCGGTGAGCCGGTCACGCTGCGTGGCCTGGCCGGCGGCCAGTGCGTCGTCGAGGGCGTCGAGCAGCTGGGCCGGGATGGCCCAGCCGGTCGAGCGCGCCGACCTTGACCAGCGACTCCAGGACCCGCCGGTTCACCAGCCGTAGATCGACCCGGGCGCACAGGTCGGCCAGCGAGCGGAACGGCCCGTCGGCCGTGCGGGCCGCGATGATCGACTCGATGGCGCCCTGGCCCACATTCTTGACCGCCTGCAACCCGAAGCGGATGGCGTCGCCTTCCACGGTGAAGTCGAGCTCCGAGCGCTCCACGTCGGGCGGCAGCACCTCGATGCCCAGCCGCCGGCATTCGGCGATCGCCGCGGCCACGCGCTCGGCGGTGTCGCGCACGGCGGTCAGCACGCTGGCCATGTACTCGACGGTGTAATTGGCCTTCAGGTACGCCGTCTGGTAGGCGATGAGGCCGTAGCACGTGGCGTGGGCCTTGTTGAAGCCATACCGCTCGAACGGCTCGAAGGCCTTGAACACGGCGTCGATGACCGCCGGCGATACGCCGCGCTCGGCGGCGCGCGTCACGAAGCGCTCCTTCTGCGCCCGCAGGACCGACGATTTCTTCTTGCGGATGGCGTAGCCCAGGGTGTCCGCCTCGGGGCCGGTGAAGCCGCCCAGCGCCCGGGCGGCCGACATGATGTCTTCCTGGTACACGAAGATGCCGTACGTCTTCTCGAGGTACGGCTCGAGCAGCGGATGGAGGTACGTGACCGCCTCCAGGCCGTGCTTGCGGCGGATGTAGGCCGGGATGTTGTCCATGGGCCCGGGGCGGTAAAGGGCGACCATGGCTGCCAGATCGAGCACGGACGTCGGGCGCAGGTCCTTCACGTAGCGCCGCATGCCCGGCGACTCGAGCTGGAAGATGCCGGTCGTCTCGCCCGACGCGAGCAGGTCGAAGGTGCGCGTGTCGTCGAGCGGGATGTGCTCCAGGTCGATGCGCTCGCCGCGCTGCTGGGCGATGAGGTCGACCGCCTGGCGCAGGATGGTGAGGTTGCTGAGGCCCAGGAAGTCGAACTTGAGGAGGCCCAGCGCCTCCACGCCGTGCATCTCGATCTGGGTCATCAGCGAGTCCGAGTTGGTGGCCCGCTGGAGGGGCATCAGGTCGGTCAGCGGCTCGCGGCTGATGACCACGCCGGCGGCGTGCGTGGAGGCGTTGCGGGCGACCCCCTCGACCTGCTTGGCCAGGCCGATCAGGCGGTCCACGCGAGGGTCGCCGTCCACCTGCGCGCGGAGGTCAGGCGACGTCTCGAGCGCCTCGTCGAGCTTGATGCCGAGCTGGTTCGGGACCGCCTTGGCGATGCGGTCGACCTCGCCGTAGCCGAAGCCCAGGACCCGTCCCACGTCGCGGATCGCCGCCCGCGCGAGCATCGTGCCGAAGGTGATGATCTGGGCCACGTGGTCGGCGCCGTACTTGCGCGTGACATAGGCGATGACCTCGTCGCGCCGGTCGTCCTCGAAGTCCATGTCGATGTCGGGCATCGTCACCCGGTCGGGGTTGAGGAAGCGCTCGAAGGGCAGGTCGTACTTGATGGGGTCGACCGGGGTGATGCCCAGCGTGTAGGTCACGATCGATCCCGGGGCGCTGCCGCGGCAGGTGGTGGCGATGCCCTGCTCACGGGCGAAGCGCGTGAAGTCGGCCACGATGAGGAAGTAGCCGGCGTAGCCCATGGCCAGGATGACGCCTAGCTCGTACTCCAGGCGTTCGTGGAGCTCGGGCGTGACCGTCCCGTAGCGCTCGGCGAGGCCGCGCTCGCACTCGGCTCGCAGCCAGCTCTCGGTCGTATGGCCCTCGGGCACGGGGAAATGCGGGATGCGCAACTGCCCGAGCGGCAGCGTCACGTCGCACATCTCGGCCACGCGACGGGTGTTGCTGACGGCTCCCGGCACGCCCTCGAAGAGCGCCGCCATCTCGGCAGCCGACTTGAGGTAGAACTCCTGGGTCTCGAAGCGCATGCGGTTGGGCGTGTCGAGGTTGGACGCCGTGCCGATGCACAGCAGCACGTCGTGCGCCTCCGCCTGCGCGCGGTGGACGTAGTGCAGGTCGTTCGTGCCGACCAGCGGGACGCCGAGCTCGGGCCCCAGGCGGACGAGCTGCTCGGTCAGGCGCCGCTGCTCCGGCAGGCCGTGATCCTGGACCTCAAGGAAGAAGTTGCCCGCGCCCAGGATGTCGCGGTACTCGCCGGTCAGGTTGCGGGCGAGCTCCCAGTCGTCCACCTCCAGAGCGCGCGGGATCTCGCCGTTGAGGCAAGCCGAGAGCCCCACGAGGCCCTGCGCATGTCGCGCCAGGTATTCGCGGTCGATACGCGGCTTGTAGTAGTAGCCGTCCAGGTGCGCGTCGGTCACGATCCGGCAGAGGTTCTGGTAGCCGGCCCAGTCACGCGCCAGGAGGATGAGGTGGTACGGCTGGGCATCCGCCTTGCCCTCCCGGTCGGCCATCGACCGCCGGGCGACGTACGTCTCGACCCCGATGAGGGGCTTGATCTCGCGCGCCCGGCACGCCTGATAGAAGGCCACCGCCCCGTAGAGCGCCCCGTGATCGGTGATGGCCAGGCTGTCGAAACCCTGCGCGCTGGCCTGCCCGACCAGGTCGTCGATGCGCCCCAGCCCGTCGAGCAGGCTGAACTCCGTGTGGACGTGGAGGTGGGTGAAATCCCGGCCGGTCAGCATTGTCACGAGAGGTCAATCGTAGCCGGGCGATGCGACGTGGTGGTTGCAGCCCGCGATCAGTCATCTCATAACTCCTTGGCTCGGGTGCCCAGGAGACCGCGCGGGTCCTTTCCAGCACCCGAGCCCATCAGTTATCGGCCGCTCGCTGCCGACTCGTCGGACGGGCTGTCGGGGATCGGTGAACCGACACCCGAAGGCCGGCTCCGGTCGGTCCGCAGGCCACGCTACGCCGCCACCGCCTGGCGGAGGCCTGCCGGCCCGTAGACGAGGTGCCGTTGGCGAAGGCGGGGGACTCGACCAGCTCCAGCGGCACGGGCTCGCGCGCTTCGTCGACGGCTCGTCAACCTCGGTCTTCGACGCCGAATCTGACCCGCCGCGATCAGGACGACCGATAGCAGACGCGCACCACCCCGGACGGATAAGCCTTCGTGCCGATCAGTTCAAGACTGACTCTCCCGGTGAACAGGCGCTTTCCGTTTCCGAGGGCGACGGGATGAACATGCAGCACGTATTCATCCACTAAGCCAAGCCGCACAAACTTCTGCGCGGTGCGAACGCCCCCACTGAGAAGAAGGTCCCTCCCTGCCCGCCCCTTGAGGATGTTTACTGCCTCGACAAGGGCGTCGTCGTCCTTCGCCACGAGCAGCTCTGCGGTATCCCCCACGAGTTCGACCGGCGCATTCGAGACGGCGATCGGCCGCAGTCTGTTCACTGCAGTCGCGATCGCCCTCGCCCCCTCCGATGCTGAAGGGTTCTCCGCCACGCCCCGCCAGTACTCGATCATCCCCGAATACACCGGGTACCCGAGAAGGCCAGCATCCACGCCTTCGAACAAAGCGACGATGTCATGGGTCAATTCCGGGTCCGCGGTCTGCATCATCCAGTCCAGCTCGTTGTTCGGTCCGGCGATAAATCCATCCGCTGCTGTCGTCATGTAGACGATGATCTTTCTCATCTCTTCGTTCTCCTTATCTGAGGCCCGATGCATTCCTAGGTCGCAGGTTATTTCGCCTCGGACACCTCCTATCCTGGTATGGCGCTAACTTGCAAGCTGCGAGGTCGTGTGGCTCCAGAGCGGAGCCGCCCGCTGGTTCGACATGACCGCCTGGAAGCCGAGCGGCTAGATCGATCAAGGCGGACCCGATCTGGCGCCGCCACTAGGACTCACCGCGACTGTTCGGCGACGCACGATCTTGTGACGCTCTCGGTTGCCTTTCGGCGCCCGGCACTAATGCCTGGGAACGCAACTCGGCCAGAGCATCGAGCTGCGTGTCGGGATCGGTCTCGCCCATGTCCCAGAAGACGTGGTCGACGCCGAGCGAACGGAGCTCGGCGAGGTCGTCGACGACGACCCGGATCGGGCCGGTCAGCGGCACCCGGCCGCGGGCAGCGGCCGGGTCGGTGCTCACCACGCCATTCACCTGCACAACGACGGGCAGAGATGCTGGGTCGCGGCCGGCAGCTTCGGCGGCCTGGCGAAACGTCGCCACGGTCGCCCGCAGCGCATCCCATGAGAAGAGCACGGTCACAAGGCCGAGTCCCATCCGCGCTCCGCGCTCGAGCGCGACCGGCGCCGTCGCGCCGACCAGGAGCCGTGGTCCATCGGCGCTGGCCGGCTTCGGTCCGATCTCGGACTCCGGGATCTGATAGAACCGACCATTGAACTGGACGGGGTCGGGTCCCCACACCGCACGCATGGCCTCGAGGTGCTCCGCGAAGCCGGCGCCGCGGCGCGACCAGGGGATTCCCGCGGCGATGAACTCTTGCGCCATCCAGCCCTGGCCCAGGCCAACGAGTGCGCGGCCCGCGCTGAGCCGGTCGAGCGTGGCGATCCGGCGGGCGAGGATGACCGGTGGATAGAACAGCGTGTCAAGCGCGCTGGTACCCAGGGCGATCGTGCTCGTCGTGGCCGCGACGTAACTGAGCGTCTCGAGCGGATCGTAGACCGTCGACCATGCGTCGGGCGCCGGCATCGTGGGACCGCTGCCGCCCATCGGGATCGGCCGCGTCGGCCGCAGCAAGCGCTCGAACGTCCAGACCGACGCGAGGCCGATGCGTTCCGCCCCCTGGGCGACGCGGGCGATGGCTTCCGGAGAGGCGCTCCGTCCGGAGGTCGGGAGGCCGATGCCGATGTCCATGTGGGACCGGATCCTTTCTGGGTCATTCGTCTGGCGACCCGGAACGTCGTACCGTCACGTTGCTTATGCGTGATGGGAGGCCGACCCTTGCTGGCTCATGGCCAGCCAGGCGCCCAGATTGACCACGGCCGATCGAACCAGTCGCCGCCAACGCGATCCCCCGCCGCCACGCAAGTGAACGTTCGCGCTGCCACGAGCGATGGCGGCGAGACGCTCCCGGCTGGCTTCATCGAGCAGGTCCTGCTGATGCTGGCGGACCCATTGTTCAGCTCCATGTGCGTTCATGACCCACTCCTTTGCCTCATCTTCTTGCGAACCAACGAGGTCAGTGTCGGCCCGCAGGTGGTATGTGATAAGGTCCAATGAAATGGCTCAACTGGGGACCACTTCGCCGGCCGAGCTACTCGTCGAACTGTCGCGTGACGGCGCCCAGGCCCTCCATCGCCAGCTCGAGCAGGAGTTGCGCGTGGCGATTCGGTCAGGTCGGCTGGCCGCCGGTGCGGCCCTGCCGTCGACGCGGACGCTCGCCGAACAGTTAGGGCTGACGCGTGGGGTCGTCGTCGAGGCTTACGAGCAACTCGTGGCCGAGGGCTACTTGACGAGTCGCCGTGGCTCGGCTACGACGGTCAGCGATCGCGTCGCCGAGGCGGGCAGTCGAGCACCACTGTTCGCCGAGCCGCCCACCTATCGCGTGAACTTCGCCTATGGCGAACCGGACGTTAGCGGGTTTCCCCGCGCCAGCTGGCTGCAGTCGATGCGCAGGGTCCTCAACGTCATGCCTGCCGCTCGCCTTAGTTACCTCGATCCACGCGGGGCCTCGGAACTTCGCCAAGCGCTTGCCGCCTACCTCAACCGGGTCCGTGGCACGGCCGCGGATGCTGAACAGATCATCATCACCAGTGGCTTCGCCCAGGCCCTGAATCTGGTGGTCGAAGCACTGAGGACCAACGGGATGGCGTCGCTCGGCGTCGAGGAACCGGGACAGACCGACAGCCCGCAGGCCGCCGCTCGTGTGGGTCTCCAGGCGGTACCCATTCAGGTCGACGAGGATGGCATTCGGGTCGACCTCCTCCGGAAGACCGGTGCCGAGGCGGTGGTGGTCACGCCCGCGCACCACTTCCCGACTGGAGCCGTCCTTTCCGCTGATCGACGGGCCGCGCTCGTGGCCTGGGCGAGGGATGGCCACCGGCTGATTCTCGAGGACGACTACGACGCTGAGTACCGCTACGACCGCGAGCCGATCGGTGCCCTTCAGGGCCTGGCTCCCGAGCACGTGCTCTATGCGGGATCAGCCAGCAAGACGCTCGCTCCGGGCCTACGCCTCGGCTGGCTCATCGCTCCGCCTGATCTCGTCCGGCAACTCGCGACCGCGAAACAGGCGACCGATCGAGGGTCGGCCAGCCTCGAGCAACTCGCTTTCGCGGACTTCCTCTCACGCGGCGAGTTTGATCGCCACTTGCGTCGGATGCGAGCTGTCTACCGTCGACGGCGGGAGCAGCTTCTCGATGCCCTGCGACGGTACGCGCCCGACCTGCGGCCGACCGGAGCCTCGGCCGGCCTGCACGTCGTTGCCTGGTTGCCGCCTGGAGTGAGCGAGGCGATGGTGGTACAGGGGGCGGCGGACCTCGGGGTGCGAGTTGACGGAATCGGGAAGTACCGATTGGAACCTGGCACCGGCCGAGGCGGCCTGCTGTTCGGCTACGGGACCGTCACCGAGCCGCAGATCGAGCAGGGAGTTCGTCTCGTCACACGGGCGATCGATTCAGTTCGGCCAACCAGCCGGACGTGAATCGCCTGACTGAGTAGCCACGCGGGAGATCGGCGTAGGCAGCCGCATCAACCCGGAGGTGCCGCCTGTGAAGGGCCGCTCGTGTTGTCTGAGCGAGTCAGGTGCCCGCGGCATGCTGGGCATGCTCGGGGCGAGCCGCGGTCGTGCCGCTCCTCCGCCCAGCTCGCTAGCTCGATAGGTGCACAGGTAGAGCTGCGCGCAGTCCGTCGGGGCGATCGTTACGGGCATGACCCCTCGGTATGACAAGTGACGACTCGCGTTCCACCGTGCGTGAACTCCCACCTATTGACAGGTGGAGCTGCGGAAGATCGCGGCCGGTCAGCGTTGTCACGTAACGTCAATGGTAGCCGGGGACCCCTCCCCGGCGGAGCAGTGGCTCCAACGGCCGGCGGTGCTCCAGCTCATGTTTGGCGTCGCGGTTCGGCCGAGGCTCGGACATGGCGCGTGAGGTGCGGCACCCAGGCAAGAACCCACGAGCACCGTCAACAAGGAGCACAACCTAGCCGCCCGAGCGTGGGCGCTTGTCCCGGTAGAGGGACGCGTCGGCGAGCCGCATGGCGTCCGCTGCGGCGGGCATTTCGCGCGAAATGATCGCCGTGCCCACTGACGCGCCGATCGACAACTCGGTTGGTCCAGTCGAGACGGTTTGGGCGAGCTCCAGCCGCAGCCGGGTGGCTGTCCGCGCGGCAAGCTGAGGATCAGCCACGTCCCACATGAGCACCGCGAACTCGTCGCCGCCGAGGCGGGCGACGACGTCGCCATGCCGGATGGCACCCTCGAGGCGCCGGGCGACTGCCCGAGTCTCTGGCGGCAGTTCTTTCCTTCGTGAGCAAATGCTCGCGTGCCCTACATCCAGGTCGGCGAAGCCCGGACATACCTTCAGTGCGCAAGGGCCTCGGCACACGACCCGGCCACGTCCTCGGGCAGGAGCGCCCTAGCCCGAAGCGTCAGCTCGAAGTCGTCCCACCGTTGCACGGTGGCGCTGGTCCACGCTCCACCGGTGGCCATGTCACCGGGGGCGAAGGTCCGCCCTTCGTCATCGAGGCTGGTGAATGCCGTGATGGCGTCCGCATAGGGCAGGAAGCCGCACCGGTACGTCATACCGTAGCGACTGCCGGCGGCGACCCAAACGTCCTGCGCCGGATACGGATTGAAGGACGACCCATAGGTGTCGGGCGCTTCACCGAAGCGCCAGCCCGTCTTGCGGAGGTCGCCGATGTAGGGGCCGCCGAAGACTGAGGTCGGGTCGGGCCCGCGCGCGACGGCGGACAGCCGCACAAAGAGAGCCGCCGTCGTGGGCTCGTACGTCACCCACGCCGGATGGGCCAAACCGCCGGCCCCGACCAAGGTCACCGGGTCGAGCAGCGCCGTGGCTAAGGCATTCAACCTCGTGATCGATGGGTCCGGGACCCAGGTGGGGGCATCGCCGGAGGTGGTGCTTGGCACTGTGACGGTGTAGCGGGTCCCGTCGGCTCGTTCCAAGACGAAGAGATCAGTCATGTCGCCAAGGAGGCTCGGATGCGTCCCGGGGGCGACCTGCGGAGTGACGACGAGCGGCGCTGCCAAGAGGTCGGTGTCCTTGGCCAGGAGAGCGCGGACAGCGGCCAGGCCCGATGGCGTCAGGGTGTCGCGCAGCAGGGACCCATTGCTCGCCCGTCGGATGACCGTGCCGTCAGTGAGGTAGTCGGCGCTGTGGCCGAGGCCGAAGTATTCCTCGCCCATGTCGAGGCGGATCAGGAGTCCGGTAGGGCCGGTATTCGACGCCACCGGAGCCACCACGGCGACCGCACTGGGTGTCGGCGTGGTCACACTGGATGTCTGTGTGGTCGCGCAGGCGGAAAGCGTGAGCATGACGAGGGAAAGGACGGCTCCGCGAAGTTTCATCGGGGTGCCCACGGACCCCGTCGCCGCCGGTCAAGCCAACTCGAGCCGGGACGCAGTCGTTCGTGGGACGAGCGCATGCACCAAGCATTGGTCGCGATCTCCGCGCCGTCTATCGGGCGATAGTCCCGCGCGGCACCTCAGTCATACGGACACTAACGGCTTTCGGCTCGATGTCGACGGTGCCGTCAGCCTGAAACTCCACCTATTCACAGGCGGAGCTGGGTGAAATCATTCGGAGCGAGGGTCGTCACGGGTTCGAACCCTACCGGCCCGGCGACTCCCGGCGACCCCCGGAGCCGCCGCCGGGCCGCTCGGACGACGAGGAATGCCGGCGTGCCAGCCTTCGGAGGGCCGACCAGCGGGTCAGCCCGAAGCTCCGCTGCCCATCATCTGATCGAACTGGACCTGGATCTGGAAGTGCGCGTCGTTGCACGAGGTGGCCTCGTCCTCCGGCATGAGCGGTACCGCAGACAGTCCGATGGTCATCTGCGGGCTCGTCGTATCCCAGAACAGTCCCTCGCTGCCCCACACGGTCCCAGCGTCCAACGTGGCCTTCGCGAAGCTCGCCCCCGGCGTCCGAAGGCCGGCGATCCCTGATCTGACCCGGTCGCTCGGCAGAAAGGCACAGCGCCATGTGGTCCCTGGATCGCCCGGGTCCCGGAACTCCGTCCCGATAGTTCCGGGCGAGTCCCCGAACGGCCAGCCGGTCATGCTGATGGCGGGCATCATCCCGGCAGCGCACAACGGCCCGTCGAGGCTCGACCTCGGGTCGCAGGGAGGCAAGCGGGAGAGGCTGATGAAGACCCCGGTCAGGGCGGCCTGGTAGGGAGCCCACCTCGGCTGTGCCAGGCCGGCCTCGCCGACCAGAGCGACGGGATCGGCAAGGTCGTCGGACAGGGCCGTGAGCCGGTCGGTGGTCGCGTCGTGCAGCCACGTGGCCGGCGTCGGCAACCGCGAGTTGACGGCGCTTACGGCGTAGCGGCTCCCGTCGGGCCGCTCCATGAAGAACGTGTCCGTCTGCGCCCAGGCGGTCACTTGCCCGGGCGTGTTCGGGACCGCGTGCCCCATGAGACGCAGGGGACCGGTCAGTAGGTCGGTGTCCTTGGCCAGCCGCCCGCGCAGTGTGGCCATGCCGGTCGCGGTGAGGGTGTTGGCCTCGAGGGTCCCGGCCTGGCTCCGTATGACCATGCCATCGGCCAGGTAGTCGACGGTCCGATACATGTCGGCCTCGCAGGGGTTGGTGCAGGTGGTCAGGCGGACCACGAGACTGACCGGGCTGGGCGCCGCGGTCGCGGAGGCTGTCGAGCCCTGCCCGCTTGAGCACGCACACAGCATCAGGAGAAGCGGAAGGACGATGGCTCGGTGATGCTTCAGCGGCCTCGATCTAGCTCTAGGAGACGGTGCGATTTCGCGCTCTCTGCCCGCGGGTGACTCGGCGCGATGGCGCCTGCGGTCCATGCTCGGCCAGCCCTTCACAACCATGCCTCGATCGCTCAGCCTCGGATCAGAGCCGACCGGTGCCCTACGGCGCGACGGTCGTGCTGTCGAGGAGACCCCGAAACGACGGGTTGTCGAACTCGTCGACGGACAGCCCGTAGGGCGCGAATCCTCACAGCAACCCGCGGACCCAAGCACGATCGTGCCGCCTGCCCCTCAAGGCTGCAGCCCCCCATTCGTACTGCCATGTCTGACCGCAATCCAGTCGCGAGGTCGGGGCGGGTCCCGATGGGCGACTCGTGCTCCGGCGGGCGCGGGCGCCACCGGATCAGGTCCTCGCTACGACCTCGACGTGGACTCCATGGCCCTCGTGAAGGCGTTGCCCGGCGGGCGCCATGGCACGGTCCATCGGCCGCGCCCCGGGAGCCCAAGGCGGCGTTCGCGGTCGTGCCGCGCCACTTCGCGGGTCACTGACCCGGCCTCCCTGTCGGCTGGCAGCGAACCCCGCTCTCGAGCTCGTGCACGAACTCCCACCTATTGACAGGTGGAGCTGTGTGAAATCCCGGCCGGACAGCGTTGTCACGAGAGCTCAATGGTAGCCCGGCGACGCGGCTGGGGGCTGCGGCCAGGCTAGTCATCGGGGCGAGAGCCCGGTCGATGGACGGCGGTGCGGCATCGCTCGGCGATCCGCACCGGGATGTGGTCCAGTGGCAGACAGACGGACGCAGACTTAGGTCGAGGTCACGCGTACCGCCGGCGCACCCACCAATAGGTGAGTCCGCACAGCGCCAGCGCAGCCACGAGGAAGATCACGAGCTCAGCCCACTGGAACGGCCAGAAGCGGTCGGCGGGCTGGTAGGTGACGAGTGTGTGGAAGGTCGCCGATAGCTTGTCGATGCACTCGTGGATCGCTGTTGGTGGTGTCCCTGGTGGCGCGTTGAGGACCTGGGCGAGCGCGGGACAGGCCTGTTGCAGGCCCTGGCTCGTGAGCGTCTGGCCCGAGGTGTCCACCACCGGCGCTCGAGTACACCCACCCGTTCGGAATGCTCACCAGGGGTGGGATGACCGAGAACGTGTCCGCCGGCGCCGCGACGCCGATCGACGGGCCGCGCGGCCGAGAACGGGAGGGACTCCCGGAGCGGCGAAGCGAGGATCGGGCGGACCCAGGCTCGTGACCGCGAGACGCGCCACCACGAACCCCACGAGCGTCGCACCCATCGCCGCGACCGTCCGGCGCAGTAACACGCCTGCCGTCACCCCGAGCGCGAAGGCGAACGCCGCGTAGCCGATCGGTGCGACCCCGTGGAAGCCGAAGGGCAACGGGTCGAAGCCGTTCTGACTCGCCGCATCGAACGGGCCCTGCCACCAGTCGACCATCCAGGTGAGCAGCGCCGCCCATCGCCACCGCGGCGAGGCCGACCAGTCCGAGCTTGATCGCGAGCCAGCGTCGTCGGGTGACGCTCTGGGTCCAGGCCAGTCGGATACGTGCCGGTCTCGAGCTCGCTGGCGATGAGCGGCGCACCCAGGAACAGACCGATGAACGCAGGCGTGACGAGCACGATGAGCGGCAGAAAGACGTGCAGGCTGGGATCGTCCTGGAAGATCGGGTTCGCTGTCGCGGTGCAGTCGCCGGTCACCTTGCACGTGGCCTGGAACGCGTCGTTCACCTGGGCGAGATAGACGCCGGTGATAACGAGCACGATGGCGAGGACGGCGAGGAACGCCGAAGCCGATGATCGCCGCGGTACGGAACTGGCGCAACGTCAGCCGAATCACGGGCGGACCGCCAGGCTCGGTCGGCGGTCGTGTTCGACGGCGCGGCTCATGTAAGCGAGGACGAGGTCTTCGAGGTCGAGCTGCTCGACCGTCCATGCGGGATCGAGGATGGGCTTGTCGGTCCGCACGACGAGCGTGCTCTGCCGGTCGGTGTGGCTCTCGACGATGACCTGCTGGTCGCTCGGCAGGGCACGGCGGTCGTGTCGTGGGCCCGTCAGCCGGTGGTGGGTCGCGAGCAGGTCGTCGATGTCGCCGGCGACCTGGACCCGCGAGTCGCACCAGGACGACCAGGTAGTCACAGACCCGCTCGAGGTCGGCGACGAGGTGGGAGGAGAGGATCACGCTCGCGCCGTGCTCGGCGACGACCTCCATCAGGCCCTTGCAGGAACTCACGCCGTGCAAGCGGATCGAGGCTCGCCACGGGCTCGTCGAGCACGAGCAACTCCGGTCGCTTCGCCACCGCGAGGGTCAGGGCAAGCTGGGCGCGCTGGCCACCCGAGAGCTGGCCGGCCCGCTGGCGCAGGTCGAGCCCGACTCGCCCGATGCGGTCCTCGGCTAGCTTGGCGTCCCAGCTCGGGTTCATCCACCCGCCGAAGCGCAGGTGATCACGGATCGACAGTCTCGCGTAGGTCGGGGCATCCTGGGCGACGAAGCCGATCCGCGCCAGCTGATCCGACGCGCCTGGGCGACCGCCGAGGACGGTGATCGACCCGGCGCTCGGTTGCAGCAGCCCCGCGGCCAGGTGCAGCAGCGTCGTTTTGCCGGCGCCGTTGGGCCCGACGAGCCCCACGACCTTGCCGGAGGGAATCGCGAGCGTGCACTCCGAGAGCGCCCGCTTGCGGCCGTAGCGCTTGCTAAGGCCACGCGCCTCGAGGACGATAGTCACCCTACGTCCTCGGCGGCGGCGGACCGAACGACGTCGCGAAAGAGCGCCTCGATGCTCTCTTCGTCAAGCCCTGCGCCTCGCGCCCTTGACAGCCAGCGCATGAGGTCCTGGCGGAGCGGCCCGTGGGCGGCCAGCGATTCGTCGGTGAGCGTCTTCGTGACGAAGATGCCGATACCCGGTCGCGCGGCGACCAGACCGAGGTGCTCCAGCTCCTTGTAGGCCTTGAGCACCGTATTCGGGTTGATCGCGAGAGCAGCGACCGCGTCTTTCACCGTCGGGAGCTGGTCGCCGACGTCGAGGAGGCCGAGCCGCAGGGCGTGGCGGACCTGCCGCACGATCTGTTGGTAGGGTGCGACGCCCGAGCGTGTGTCGAGATGGAATGCGATCACGCGAGGCTCCAGCCATCTAGGGTATCTAGGTCACTAGATAACTGTGACCCGGCGCTCGCGTGTCTGTCAAGCCCTCAGCCGCTGCAGGTCCTGTGCGAATCCATCTCAGGTCATCACCCGGAGCAGCGCTGCCAGCGCGAGCACGGCGAAGCCGGCGGCCGCGACCCAGATGCCCCACCGGGTTCCTCGGTTCACGCGGCCGAACACGATGAGGATGGCGGCCACCACGACAAGCGCGATCAATGCCGTCTGAGACATTGCGACGTGCCTCCGGTTCAGAGCTAACTCACGACCAGTAACTCGGTTCTGCTGCTCGCTTCCTGAGGCACGACGAGTCGCTCGATCAAGCTCGCACCGTGCGTGAACTCCCAGCTATTGCCAGGTGGAGCTGCGTGAAATCGTTTGGAGCGATAGTCGTCACGGGAGATCAATGGTAGACCGGCGACCACTAGGGGGTCCCCTCGGCGGCGGGACGGGCCGGCGATGGTGCGTAGCGAGACCGGGTTCGATCGGCGCGTGGCGCGCCGGAATCCGAGGGTTTCTCCGGCGTTCCCAGGGGCAGGACACGAGGCTAGCCTCGCCAGGCCACGACTGGCCAGTGGAGCGGCCGGGGCCGGGCCCACCGTTACTCCGAGATGCGCGCAGCCGCTAGCGCAGTCCAGGCAAGCGCCCAGAACATGAAGCCGAACAGCGCGAACCTGCCGAGCGCGAGTACGGACAGGTCGGCCGACAGGGTGGCGAGCGCCCCAAGCCCAAACAGGAGGGCGGCCAGCACCCCGAGAGCCATTGCCGCGCGTCCTAGCCGAGTCCGATCCATCGAGCGTCCCTCCTCAGGGGTTTCTGGATAGTGGGCAGCAGCCTACGCGCGGATCTCGCTCAGAGGGAGCCGCGGACGGCGGTCGACGCGCTCGATCTGACCTGGGAATTCGTGGCCTTCGTCCTGACCGCCCTCGTCTTCCTGCTCATCGGACTGGTCATCACCATCGGGGACCTCGCGCAGTCGGCAGAGGCGATCAGTGTGGGGGTGATCGGGGTCTTCGTCGGACGGGCCGTGACGGTCTACGCGCTGGTCGGCGGTGCATCGCGGCTGCGGCCGCGCCGCAGCGGCCTGGTTGGCGTGCCGGTCGCCTGGCTCCACATCCTGTTCTGGTCCGGTCTTCGCGGCGCGATCGCCGTCGGGTTAGCCCTCTCGCTGCCGGATTCGACCGCAGACCGGGAGCAGATCCAGGCCATCGTCTTCGGGATCACCCTGTTCACCCTGCTGGTCCAGGGTGGCACGACCGACCTGCTGCTCCGCCGCCTGGGGGTCCAGACCGCGGCGGCAACTTGACTGTCGGGGCCGGGCCTCGTGCCCACGACTGGTGCCCCTCTTACGGCGCTCGCGCGACAATGAACTCCCACCTATTGACACGTGGAGCTGCGTGAAATCCAGGCCGGCCAGTGTTGTCACGAGAGGTCAATGGGAGCCGCGGCGATGAGAACGCCGCGGCTGGTCTCGCGTAGGGCACGGCTGACCGTGCGCTGCCAGCCTTGTGTAGACGTTGGGGATCGGGCTCGACTCAGCCCTCGTCATTCCGTCGTGCCATACGGCGCCGATCCTGGTGGCGATTATCCTTTGGTGCGTCAGCGACGCTGTGAGGGCGGCCCGTGGTGGGTGGATCGGTCGAGGAACCTGACGCCGGCGAATGGACGGCCGGATTGCATCGCGTCAAACGGTCCTGTGCCGCAGCAGGGAGGGCATTCGGCCGTCTGAGCCCCAGAGGCTGGCTCGAAGCGCCGTTCGCGCACCAGTGTCGGGCCGTTGTCCTCGGGCTTCCACGCGTTCACTCCGGTGAGCGGGTCATCGAGCTCGGCCGCGGCCAGGGCGGCGCCCCCCTTCTGTTGGTGTGTGCCGTAGGCCCCCCGGCGTGCGTCGTCCACGTGGATCTGGGTCGGATGTGACCGCCCCTGCGTTCCAGCCGGCCCCGCCTCGCGGGATGCTCCGGACCCTCCTGCACCTGCCCGTCCATGTCTACCACGTGCATCTTGGCGTCCTGTTGGGTCACCGGTTCCTGCTGCTGCGCCACACCGGCCGCAGGACCGAGGCCGCCCGGGAGACGGTCCTCGAGGTACTGCGCTACGACCCGCTCGCGCGGGAGGCCGTCGTCGCCGCGGGCTGGGGTCGCAAGACCCAGTGGCTCCACAACGTGGAGGCAGGTCTCGCGCGCGAGGTGTGGATCGGCCGGGAGCGCTACGTGCCGGCCTATCGCGTGCTCGCCCCCGATGAGGCCGAGCGCCTCTTCGCCGAGTACGAGCGACGCAACCGCCTGATCGCGCCGGTCGTGCGCGCGGTCCTCAGCCGCCTCGTCGGCTGGCACTACGACGGCTCAGCCGCATCGCGGCGACGCGTCGCAGGACAGCTCCCCCTCGTGGGGTTCCGGCGGCGACAGGCGGGTTGATGCTCGCCGCGGAGTCGCCTTCGCACCGACCGGCCGGCCCCGAGGCGCGCTCGGGGCCCACGCCCGATGTGCCGGACGACCTGAAGTCGCTGCCCATGCCGGAGCTGCAGGCGAAGCTGGGATCGTCGCCCGACGGCCTCAGCCAGACCGAAGCCGCCAAGCGTCTGGTCCGATACGGCCCCAACGAGATCGAGGAGAAGAGGGACAACCCCTTCCTGAAGTTCCTCACCTACTTCTGGGGCCCGATCCCGTGGATGATCGAGGCGGCCGTCGTCCTCTCGGCCCTGGCCCAGCACTGGCCGGACTTCGCCATCATCCTCGTCCTGCTCCTGGCCAACGCGGTCGTCGGGTTCTGGGAGGAGCACCAGGCAGGCAACGCCATCGCCGCTCTGAAGGCCAAGCTCGCGATCGATGCGCGGGTGAAACGGGACGGCACGTGGACCGACGCGCAGGCTCGTGAGCTGGTCCCGGGCGACGTCATCCGGGTGCGCCTTGGCAGCATCGTGCCCGCGGACGCCCGCCTGCTGGCGGGCGACCCGATCGAAGTGGATCAGTCCGCCCTGACGGGCGAGTCGCTGCCCGCCACGCGCAAGTTCGGCGAGGCCGTGTTCTCGGGCTCGATCGTGCGCCAGGGCGAGACCGACGCGATGGTCTACGCGACCGGTGCAGGAACCTACTTCGGCAAGACCGCGCAACTGGTCCAGGAAGCGCAGACCGCCAGCCACTTCCAGCGGGCGGTGCTCAAGATCGGCGACTACCTGATCATCCTCGCCGTCGCGCTCGTGGCCCTGATCATCCTCGTCGCGCTGTTCCGTGGTGATCCGATGCTCACCACGCTGCAGTTCGCCCTGGTACTGACCGTGGCCGCGATCCCCGTGGCCATGCCGACGGTGCTGTCGGTGACGATGGCGGTGGGGGCGCGCGTGCTGGCCGGGAGAGAGGCGATCGTGACCCGTCTCGCGGCCATCGAGGAGCTCGCCGGCGTGGACGTGCTCTGCGCGGACAAGACCGGCACGCTGACCCAGAACAAGCTCACGCTGGGCGATCCGTTCAGCGTCGCCGGCGTCGAGACGGATGAGGTCATCCTGTGCGCCGCGCTGGCCTCGCGTGCGGAGGACAAGGACACCATCGACCTCGCCGTGCTGGGTGGCCTGAAGGACGCCAGGGCCCTGAAGGGCTACCAAGTGGTCCATTTCCAGCCGTTCGACCCGGTCCACAAGCGCACCGAGGCCACGGTGAAGGGCTCCGATGGCAAGTCGTTCCAGGTGGCCAAGGGTGCCCCGCAGGTGATCCTGGAGATGTCAGCGAATGCGGGCCGGGTGAAGGCCGCCGTCGACAAGGGCGTGAACGAGTTTGCGGCGCGCGGCTTTCGTTCCCTGGGCGTCGCCCGGGCCGACGGGAAGAGCAAGTGGCAGTTCCTGGGCGTGCTGCCGTTGTTCGACCCGCCGCGTGACGATGCCAGGGCGACCATCGCCACCGCGGGCCAGATGGGCGTCACGGTCAAGATGGTGACGGGCGATGCCCTCGCCATCGCCCAGGAGACGGCCAAGAAGCTCGGGATGGGCACGAACATCCTCGATGCCAGCGGCTTCGGGGACACGAAGCATCATGAGACGGCCCGGTTGGCGACATCCATCGAGCACGCGGATGGCTTCGCCCAGGTGTTCCCCGAGCACAAGTTCCACATCGTTGACGTCCTGCAGCAGCGCGGCCACATCGTGGGCATGACCGGCGACGGGGTGAACGACGCCCCGGCGCTCAAGAAGGCCGACTGCGGCATCGCCGTGGCGGACGCGACGGACGCGGCCCGGGCAGCGGCGTCGATCGTACTGCTGACGCCCGGCCTGTCGGTGATCATCGACGCGATCAAGGAGAGCCGGCGCATCTTCCAGCGCATGAACAGCTACGCCATGTACCGCATCGCCGAGACGATCCGCGTGCTCCTGTTCATGACCCTCGCGATCCTGGTCTTCGACTTCTATCCCGTGACCGCGGTGATGATCGTGATGCTGGCGCTACTCAACGACGGCGCGATCCTGTCCATCGCGTATGACAACGTCCACTACAAGGACCGGCCCGAGGCGTGGAACATGCGCCTCGTGCTGGGCATCGCGACGGTACTCGGCGTGACCGGCGTCGTTGCTGCCTTCGGCCTGTTCTATCTCGGCGAACGTGTCTTCCGGCTCGACCGTGACCACATCCAGACGCTGATGTACCTGAAGCTGTCGGTGGCGGGCCACCTGACGATCTTCCTGACCCGCACGCGCGGTCCGTTCTGGTCGATCCGCCCCGCGAGGGTACTGCTGCTGGCGGTGTTCGGCACTCAGGCAGTAGCGACGTTGATCGCGGTCTACGGGGTGTTCATGACGCCGCTCGGCTGGGGCTGGGCGCTGTTCGTGTGGGGCTACGCGCTGGCCTGGTTCCTGGTGAACGACCGCGTGAAGCTGCTGGCCTACCGGATCTTCGATCCCACGGCCATGCCCCTGCTCGCCAGGAGCCCGTCGCCGTGATGGCCACCCCCGGTCGCTCGAGCGTTCATTCCCCTACCCCCGGCTCGGACTTCAACAACGCCGCCTACGAGTGGCGTCGCCTGCTCGCGGAGGCGCTGGGGACGTTCTTCCTCGTGCTCGTGGCAGTGGCCGGCCCCATGGTCGACGCGCGATTCGGGGGCCACGTCATCTCCCTGTCCGCCCAGGTCGCTGCCCCCGGCTTGATGGTCGCCGCGGTCATCCTGTCGATGGGCGCGGTCTCGGGGGCGCATCTCAACCCGGGCGTCAGCCTCGCGTTCGCCCTCCGTGGCGACTTCCCCTGGCGTCGCGTGCCAGCGTACGTGGCGGCACAGTTCAGCGGCGCCGTCCTCGCGACATTGCTCCTCGTGGCGATGTTCGGCTCCCAGGGCACGGCCGGTCTGACCCTGCCGGGCCCGGGCATCGGCGAGGGAACGGCGCTGATCTGGGAGCTCGTGCTCAGCGTCGGCCTGGTCACGGTGATCCTGGGCACGGCGTCGGGGGCGCAGAACGTGGGGCCGCTCAACGCCATCGGCGTGGGCGCCTACATCGTGCTGGCAGGCCTGATCGGCGCGCCCGTGAGCGGGGCCTCGATGAACGTCGCGCGCTCGCTGGGCCCCGCCCTCGTCCTCGGTGATGTGAGCGCCTGGTGGGTCTACCTCGTCGGGCCGCTCGGCGGTGCCGTCGTCGCCGCCGGCATCGGCTACCTGCTGCGTGGTCCGGGGGGCGGCTACTCAGGCACCAGGGCCGCCCAGGGAACCCTGGGGTGGCTCTGGCGACCGGGGCCTATCGAACCACCCGACCCTGTACGGGATGCGCGGGACGATGGGCCGGCCACCACACCCACAGGAGGTCGCGTCTCCTGACTCCGGGGACGGCCCAACGGCCGCGACGACGTCGGATGTCTCCAGGGTGACGGTCACCGATCGGGACACTCGCGCCTGGAGCACGCAGCCGGCTGGTGCGAGCCGTCCTGCGGCTTCAGAGCGGCGGCCGGTACAATCGAGCGACGGTGTCCCACTGACCGCAACTGAGGCGCACCACGATCCCGAAGGCCCGCATCGAGCTGGAGATCACCCCGTGGACCGACCGTGCGTTCGTGGGCGCGGTCGAACAGGTGGCCAGGCGGGCGCAGCGCACGAAGGCCATGGACCCAGCCGCGTTCGTGGGTGCCGAGCTCGCCCAAACCCTCCTCCGCTCGGCCGGCTATCCGAAGGTGCGTGTCATCGACCAGCGCACCGTCGACGAGGCGATGGGACGTACCATCCACTGGACGGTCCTCCGCGACGGCGAGCCATCGTGACCGCCAGACACGCCTCGCGCCGACGGCCCGCGGAACCGCGTCCGGAGGGATGACGAGCGAAGGATCCGGCGGGATGAGCGCGTGGCCCTTCCGCGGCCCGCCTCGCCTGTGGGCGACCCGCTGGCTCATCGGCATCCGCCACCGGGTCCGTTCCGCCTCGTACCTGCGCAAGTGGGTCATCCTCGGGGCCCTGATCGGCATCGTGGCGGGCGTCGGGGCGATCATCTTCTTCACGGCGCTCGAGCTCAGCACCAAACTCTTCCTTGGCCTCATCGTGGGCTACGCCCCACCCACACCGGCGGGCGAAGGCGCGGCTCCGATCACGGCCATCGCGCGTCCGTGGCTGCTCCCGTTGGTCACGGGACTCGGCGGGTTGATCGCTGGGTTCATCGTATTCCGCTGGGCACCCGAGGCCGAAGGGCACGGCACCGACGCCGCGATCGGGGCGTACCACCACGGACCACGAGGCATCCGCGCGCGGGTCCCGCTGATCAAGATCGTCGCTTCGGCCATCACCATCGGCTCTGGCGGCTCCGGTGGCCGAGAAGGTCCGACCGCGCAGATCAGTGCCGGTTTCGGCTCGTTCCTGGCGCGCTTCCTTGACCTCGACGCGCGCGATGCGCGCATCGCCGTGGCGGTGGGCATCGGCTCGGGCATCGGGGCCATCTTCCGCGCGCCGCTCGGTGGCGCCGTGCTCGGGGCCGAGATCATGTACCGCGACGATGTCGAGGCCGAAGCGCTGGTGCCCTCGTTCATCGCCTCGATCGTCGGCTACTCGATCTTCAGCACTGTCGTTGGCTTCAGTCCCATCTTCGGCGAGCAGGCCCGGGCGACCTTCGATCAGCCCGCCCAGCTCGCGTACTACGCCCTGATCGGTGTCGCTGCCGGACTCGTGGGCCTGCTGTACGTCGAAACGTTCTACGGCTTGACCCGCTGGTTCCGCGGTCTCCGTATCCCTCGGATGCTACGGCCGGCCATCGGCGGGGTGGCCGTCGGCCTGATGGGCCTAGCGCTGCCTGGGGCGCTCGGGACAGGGTACGGCTGGCTGCAGGCCGGCTTCGACCGCTCGTCGCTGCTCGGCCTCTCCCTCCTGGTGGTACTCCTCTTGCCGTTCGCCAAGATCGTCGCTACGTCATTGTCGATCGGCTCGGGCGGCTCGGGCGGCATCTTCGGTCCGGGCATGGTCATCGGCGGGCTGCTCGGGGCCGGCATCTGGCAACTCCTGCAGCCGATCGCCCCCGGTCTGCCGGCCGACCCCGCGCCGTTCGCCATCGTGGCCATGATGGCGCTCTTCGGCAGCGTTGCGCACGCGCCGCTCGCGGTGATGCTCATGGTCGCGGAGATGACCGGCAACCTGGGTATGCTCGCGCCGGCCATGATCGCGGTTGGCCTCGCCTCATTCGTGGTGGGCGATCGCTCGATCTACGAGAACCAGTTCCCGAACCGCACCGAGTCGCCGGCCCATCGCTACCGCTCGGCGATGCCCCTCATGGCCTCGATCTCCGCCGGCACGGCATCCCGCGTGCCGCGCTGTGTCGCCGACACGACAGAGCCGGCTGGGAGGGTCCTCGAGCGCGCCGCCGCCGCCGGCGTGCCCGGGGTCCCGGTCATCGGTCGCGACGGGACCCTGGCGGGGATCGTGACCCGCGCCGCACTGGAGGCGGCGCCACCCGGGAGCCCTGTGGGGACGTTGATCGATGCCGACTATCCGGCGATCGGGAGCCAGGCCGGGCTTGATGAGGTGCTGGGGCTATTGAGCGATCGCGCGGTGAGCTGGTTGCCGGTCACGGCCGACGGACACGTGGTGGGCGTGCTCAGCGCCCGCGATGTCATGGCGACCTATCGCAGGGGTCTGAAGGACAACGTGGCGCGCCTGCAGGACCTGAGTGGCGACGGCACCGTGGTCGAGATGACCGTCGGGCTGGGCTCAACACTGAACGGCCGCTCTCTTGCCTCCACCCCGTGGCCGCGGGGGGTCGTCGTGGTCCTCATCCAGCGCGGCGACCGCATGATCGTCCCGCATGGATCCGACACGATGGCCGTCGGCGACCGCGTGACGTTCTTCGCCGCACCCGACGCGGGTGAAGCCCTCCGGGTCCTGCTCGCGGAGAGCCAGCTCCCTACGGACGAAGGTCGCGAGACCACCGTCGAAATGCCGTGACAGGGACGGCTCGGCAACGGGGGACCCTTTCGGCGCCTGGACCAGCGCCCAACTCGGGGCGTCCGACCTCAGGCGGTCTGCAGGTGGGGCTTCACCAGACGTCCACCAGTGGCGTAGACGAGCGAGTGGTAGACGATCGAGAGCGCGACCATCAGGAGCCCCAGGATGGGCTGCCCGACATTCCAAAGTGCGACGGCAACGAGCCCTGACGCGACAAGTTCCTCGAGCAACCGGAGACGCTCCGCGGCTCGCGCGGCCTCATGTAAGTCCACGGCGCCCAAGAAGCCGAAGCCGAGCCCGGGAGCGGCGATCGCGAGGGCAACCTTCGCGAACACCCCGAGCCCGGTCTGATAGCCCCAGTAGGCGAGACCGAGGACGATCCCCGTCTCCATGAGTGCGCGCAGCCTGAGGTTCAGCCATCCGACCTTCGACGACGTCACTGCTGGGGCCGACCCACGCGTCGGGGGCTCGGGCTGACGATCGGGCGATGCCACCACGACCTCCACGACGATCTCGCCGGCTACGATGAGCCAGTAGCTGCCGGTGAAGTCCAAGCCGGGGGGTCGGGCCGGTCGCGTCGTGGCGTCCCGGCGAATAGAGCGATGGCCACGAGGATCGAGCTGCTCCGCACTTCGAGTGCCGCCGTGGGGGGCAGGTAGGCGGGGTTCGCCATCACCTAGATGAACGCGAAGACGGTGGTGACGTAGATCGAGATGCGCTCATGTCGGGTCATCTCAGTCTTCACCGGCAGACCTGTGTCGGATCTGACGGACCGCCTCGGCCATACCGTCTGTCCAGGGCTGCCCATGGCCCGGCAGGACGAGGCCAGCATCGCTGTCGGCAATTCGCGACAACGATTCGAGCGCCTGCACGCGATCGGCGGTGAAAGGCGGCAGTCGGGGCCCGCGCCCGCCGTCGGTCACGGAATAGGTCGCCAAGGCGTCGCCCACGAAGATCGCGTCGAGGCTGGCGAACTCGAGGGCGGCGCTGCCCGGCGTGTGGCCTGGGACGAGGGTGACGCGGGGGCCCCCGGGCACATCGAGCGTCGCCCCGTCACCGTAAGTGGCAACCTCATGAACGACGGGCCGTTTGAGGCCGCCGTTCCGCAACGCGAGCCACAGGAAACCAAGCAACGGGGCGAGGCGGATCTTGCCCGTCGGGTTGTTCGGGTTCGCCTCGCCGCGGGCGAGAGCGGCATCGGCCTCCTCGATCCAGACCGGGACCTTGCGTTCGGTCCGGAGGCGTTCGGCAAAGCCGAGATGGTCGGAGTGCCCGTGCGTCAGGACGAGAGCGTGAACGTCGCCGAGGGTGCGGCCCATGGCGGCGAGCTCGTTGGGGATAGCGCCATAGAACCCGGGCATGGCGGCGTCGACGACGGTCACCTCACCGCGATCCTCGACGAGGTAGGCGTTGACCGTGCCGTCGTCGCCGAGGCGGTGGATGTGGTCCGAGATCTTCATCGACGAGCCTCCTCGCCGGCCCGCGGCCAGATGGCCCAGCCGAGAACCACGGCCGCGAACAGGATCAGGACCCCGTGAGCCACCCGGAGCGGCTGGCTGGCGACGAACTGGGGGATGTAGAGGGCGAATGCCAAGGCCAGCAGGACGCCGCTCCACCGCACCAGCCGACCCGACCGCCAGATGGCGAGCGCCATCAGGATGATGCCGACGCCAAGCAGCGCGAGCCCGCCGAGGATCCAGAAGATGCCCACCTCCCAGCGGATGTCGTCCACGATCGACATGAGGGCCGGATCGTTCTGGTTGACGACGGCCTGACCCACCGCGTGGAGGCCGAAGACCTCCGCCCCGTAGTACGGGAGGGTGAGACCGATCCCGATCCAGCTGAGGACGAGCCCCCAGCTCGACAGCCGGGCCACCCGCGCCCCTCGCAGCACCTCGTAGAGCCCGAGCAGGGCGAGACCGAGGAGGATGAAGCCCGCCATGGCCAGCGAATGGGCCACGATCCAGGCCGGCGAGGCAAAGGCCTGGGCACCCTCAAGGCCGGTTTCCGCGGAGAAGGGGCGGATGGCCGGATAGGCGATGAAAAGGACACCCGCGCCCAGCGCGGCGAGCGTGGTGAGCATCCGTCCGGCGACGCCGAGCGCGCTGAGCGACCGTGTGTGCGCGGCCGTTTCGGGGTAAGTGACAGCCATGATCTCTCTCCAGTCGAACCTGGGCCGGGACGGGCCCGGAGATGCGCCACGCGGTCGCGCACTCGGCGCGTCGCGGGCGCGGCGAGTCCTCGATTTGGGGGGCGGCCCGCCTACCTCTATAGTAACCTATAGGTATCTAATGTGCAAGGAGGACCGATGGGACTCGTCGACGCCCTTGAGGCGATCGCGGTGGGAAGCGTCGCCATCACGAACGCGGCCCTCGAAGAGGTCGGTGGCCAAGTGCTCTCATTCGAGCAGTGGCGGACGGTGCTCCTGCTCAGCGACGCCGACGGGAGCCTGCGCATCAGCGCGCTCGCGCACCGCTCTGGCATCAAAAGCCCGGCAGCTGCCCGTCTGCTCGGGCGGCTGGCCCGTCGAGACCTCGTGCACCTTGAGCCGGACCCAGACGATGGGCGGGCCACCCTCTGTTGTCTGACCGACGCAGGGCGGGCGCTACGGCTGGCCGTCTTCGACGCACGTCGAACACGGCTTGCGCGGGTCCTCGCGTCAGCGGGCCTCACAGGCGACGCGGGACCTATCTTGGACGCCCTGGCGGCGGCGTTCCATACAGCTTACTGAGGTTCGCCCACGCGAGATCGTCATCGTCCGGCAACGGGCGGGTGCTTGAGCCCCCTTGGAAGCACTCCCGCCATCGTCCCGGCCGAGCTCCTTCCGACGGGGGTGGGGTGGCAGGTTCCGAGCGACTGCTGCCGCCCCTAATGTGCCGGGTCGGACACGGTGCGCGGGATGACGGCGAAGCGGCCGGGGCTCAGCTTCTCGAAGAGGGCTCGATTGCGCTTCAGGGTCGCGAACACCGTCGCGTAGTCGGCATGCGTACCGGTCATCCGGCCGATCGCCACCAATTCGACCACGAGGTCGCGAACCCGCATGTCGCCACCGTGCTCGCGGATGATCTGGTACGACAGCTGCGCGAGGTGTCCTCGCTTGCGACTGCCCGGTGACCGGGCACGGACAGGCGTCGCAGCCCCGGCACGGGTCAATCGTGCCGCTTGATCGGTCATGTCGCCGATTCTAGACGCTTCGGCGGCCGTGGCGGTTGAGGCTTGGTCGTTCACGTGTCCGTCGGAGGCATCGAGGGGCTCGGCAACGGGCTGGGTGACGGAGCTGGGGGCTCGGTCGGGCTTGGGGTCGGCGTGGCGGTCGCCGTGGCAGCCGGGCTCACCGTGGGGCTTGGCGGGCTGGACGCGTTCGGGTCTACGATCACCATCGGCAGGCTGATCAGCACGAGCTGGACGGGCCGCTTGAGGCGCGAGGTCACGTCGGCCTGGAGCGAGCGGACCTGGGCGAGTGAGGGGACCTGCGAGACCTGGGCCGTGACCTGCAGCATGAGCGTGCTGCCCTGCTGGTGACGCGCGACATCGACCAGGATCGACCCGGGCAGGTCCTCCGCGAGGGCGTCAGCCACCGTTGAGCTGACCGTGTCGGCGAACTGCACGCTGCGGGTCGTCGCCTGCTTCTGCTGGGCGACCTCGACCGCGGCCGGCACGAGCGCCGCCGCCAGGGCGACGGCGCTAGCGATGCCGAGGACGACGCCGTAGGGGGCGGAGCGCGAGCGGCGGGGCCGCAGGCGGAGGGCGGCGAAGACCACCGACGCCGCTACGCCGATGGCCACGAGGTTCGTGGCGAACAGGACACCCGCGCCGCCCCACACCCCCTGGTCGTCCAGGGCCAGGCCGATCCCGACGACGCACAAGGGCGGCATCAACGCCGTGGCGATGGCCACCCCGAAGAGGGCCGCTGCGCCTTCAAGGCGGACCAGCGCATACGCCGCCGCCGCGCCCCCGGCGAGGGCGATGGCGAGGTCGAACGGACCTGGGTGGGTTCGGGATGCGACCTCGGCCGGGATCGTCGCGAGGGCTCCGAAGGGCAGCTGGATGGCCAGCCAGGCCAGACTGTAGGACAGGATCAGGGCGACGACGATACCGATCGCCAGCGTCCGGGCAGCTCGTGCGAGCAGCGCGCGCCGCCCGCCGAGCGCCGCCAGCGCGATGGCCATGATCGGTGAGAGCAGCGGTGCGATCAGCATCGCCCCGATGATCACGGCGGCCGAGTCGCCGATGAGGCCGAACGTCGCGATGGCACTGGACAGCACCGTCAGGAGCAGGTAGCCGCCGGTTAGCTTCGAGGTGCGGCGCAAGTCGGCGACGGAGCGCAGCCGCCACCAGGGCAAACGCACGCGGTCCGCGAGGTCCTCGGTGTGGGGCCTGGCCGGCCGATCGCGGGGTGTGGCGTTGGTACCCTGAAGGTCCACCGAAGCAGGCTCCACCATCGAATCGTAACTGTCTCGGATCCTGATGGATGCGCGTGATCCACGGGCCCTGACGCGAGTTCGTGGGCCGGTGCCCTCCGGCGCCCCGTACCGCTAGTCTTGGGCGATGGATCGGGCCGCCGCGCGCTACCGGGCCGCCGAGCAGCGCGCCGGGCGCGCATGAAGTGATCCCCGAAGCGATCATCGCCAACGACGCCGCGGCGACGGGGCAGGCCACCGTCGACGCCGTTCGCGTGTTCGTCGTCCTGCTCGGGGTGGCCGCCATCGTGGCGCTGGCAGCGCGGCGGTATGGGTTGCCCTACACCGTCGCCCTGGTCGTACTGGGCGCCGCGGTATCGGCGGCGGGCTTGGCCGTGCACGTCGAGATCACGCCCGAACTCGTCCTGCTGGTGCTCGTGCCGGGCCTTGTATTCGAGGCGGCGTACCACCTCGACATCGTCGAACTCCGACGCGTGTTCCTCACCGCGGTCGTGATGGCGGTCCCCGGTGTATTGATGTCCGCGGCGGCTGTGGCGGTGGTGCTGTCACTCATCGGCCTGCCGTTGCGCGAAGCGATCCTCATCGGCACGATCGTCTCGGCCACGGACCCGGTTGCGGTCATCGCCACGTTCAAGAGCCTGCGCGCCCCTCCGCGACTCGCCACCCTCGTCGAGGCCGAAAGCCTGTTCAACGACGGGACCGCCGTCGTGTTGTTCGGCATCGCCCTGCAGGCTATGGACCACCAGGTGAACCTGGTTGGCGGCGCCACCACATTCGTGGCCACGCTTGCGGTCAGTTGCGTCGTCGGATGGGTCGTCGGGCTTGCCGGAACGAAGCTGATGGCCGTCGGTCACGACCAACTCGTCGCCCTCGCCGCATCCGTGGTCGTCGCCTACGGCGCCTACCTCGTGGCCGATGCGTTGGGGCAGTCGGGGATCATCGCCACGGTCGTCGCGGGCGTGACCGTGGCGTGGTATGGGCGACGGCTCGGGCTCCCTTCGACGACGGTCGACGCGCTCGATCTGACCTGGGAATTCGTGGCCTTCGTCCTGACCGCCCTCGTCTTCCTGCTCATCGGACTGGTCATCACCATCGGGGACCTCGCGCAGTCGGCAGAGGCGATCAGTGTGGGGGTGATCGGGGTCTTCGTCGGACGGGCCGTGACGGTCTACGCGCTGGTCGGCGGTGCATCGCGGCTGCGGCCGCGCCGCAGCGGCCTGGTTGGCGTGCCGGTCGCCTGGCTCCACATCCTGTTCTGGTCCGGTCTTCGCGGCGCGATCGCCGTCGGGTTAGCCCTCTCGCTGCCGGATTCGACCGCAGACCGGGAGCAGATCCAGGCCATCGTCTTCGGGATCACCCTGTTCACCCTGCTGGTCCAGGGTGGCACGACCGACCTGCTGCTCCGCCGCCTGGGGGTCCAGACCGCGGCGGCAACTTGACTGTCGGGGCCGGGCCTCGTGCCCACGACTGGTGCCCCTCTTACGGCGCTCGCGCGACAAGCGCGGAAGCCATCGCGCCCAGGATCGCCCTGAAGGCGGCCCGGTCGACGCCCCGCACAGGCCGGCGTCGTCGACCCCAACCTCTCCGGCGACGGCGATCACTCTGTGGAAGCGCGACGTCGCGATCCTGTCAGTTCCTGCGCGAACTCCCACCTACTGACATGTGGAGCTGGGTGAATTCACCGCCGGTCAGTGTTGTCACGAGAGGTCCATGCTACCGGCCCGCGGAAGAAGGCGATCCAATGGCCGCCAGAAGGCCCGCCGCCGCCCTCGACACGGGCGGTCCCGCGCGACGCTCACGAGGTGACGCCACGGGCGACCGATACCGATTCGCCGCTCCGCCGGTCAGAACCAGTAGGAGCCTCGCCCGAGGCACCCAAGCAACGGAGGACCTGACCGTGCGCAAGATCACCGCCGGACTGTTCATCACCCTTGACGGCGTCATCGAGAGCGCCAACGAGTGGACAGGCCCCTACTTCGATCCCCGGATCAACGCGAGTGTCGGCTCGATCATGGGCGCTGCGGACTGCATGCTCATCGGCCGCGTCACCTACGACGAATTCGCCGCCTACTGGCCGCAGCAGACCGGGCCCCTAGCCGACGTCATGAACGGGACCCCGAAGTACGTCGTCTCCAACACCCTGCGCGAGCCGGCGTGGCAGAACTGCACCGTGGTCGACGGCGATATCGTGACGAAGATCGCGGCCCTCAAGGCGCAGGCCGGCCGGAACATCGGCGTCACCGGTAGCGCGACCCTCGTGGCCACGCTCGTTCGGGCGGGCCTGGTCGATGAGCTGACGCTGTACCTCATGCCGATCGCCCGGGGCCGCGGCAAGCGGCTCTTCGATGACCCGGGCGATGTGGCGACGCTCGAGCTCGAGGCATGCGAAGCGCTAGACAATGGCGTCGTCATCTTGCAGTACCGCCCGGCGAAGGCCACCTCGGCCCAGACCAGCTCGCCCGACTTCCACGAGCAGGCCGTCGCCGCTTCGGCGTGACACGGCGACTGGCTCACGGAGACGAATGATGGCTGACACCATCCACGGTCCCGCGTTCCGCTTCCCCTCCATCGGCTTCGGCCACAGGCATGCCAACGCGCTCGTTGGTGACCTCCTGGCGGAGATGGCTCGCGGCGGGTGCACCCTGGGGCACGCTACGTGACGACCAGATCGCCCCGGTGGCGCGCGTCGCCGGGGCGATCGGCCGTTCCGACGCAGGCATCCGGGAGGCAGGAGATGATGCGTATCGTGGACATCGATCCGGAGCGTCAGGCCGTCCTTGACGCCCTCGGGGAGCCCGACGACACGGCCTTCACCGCCATCGCCGAGCGCTACCGCCGGCGGCTCCACCTCCACTGCTATCGGATGCTGGGGTCGTTCCACGACGCAGAGGACGCAGTCCAGGAGACCATGCTCCGCGCGTGGCGCAGTCGCGGGACGTACGCAGGACGGTCGACATTCTCCGCCTGGCTCTACCGGATCGCGACCAACGCCTGCTTGACGACGCTCGCCCGGCGACCCCGGGCACTGCTTCCCTTCGAGCTGGTCGCGGCAACCGACGCCACGGCGACTGACGGCCTGGCGCGCGCGGAGTGGCGGCCTGACCTGCCGTGGCTCGAACCGTATCCCGACCGCCTGCTGGAGCCGGCGACGGACGAGGACGCAACCCCTGACTCGGCGGCCGTCTCGCGCGAAACCATCGAGCTCGCCTACCTGGCCGCGATCCAGCACCTGCCCCCTCGGCAGCGGGCGGTCCTGATCCTGCGCGACGCCCTGGGATGGTCCGAACGCGAGACCGCGGCCCTGCTCGACTCGAGCGTCGCCGCGGTGAAGGCTGCCCTGACGCGCGCCCGCTCGACGATGCGGGCCCAGCTCCCCTCGCATCGGCTGGACTGGTCGGCGTCCGCTCCGGACCCCGCCGAGCGCGCGGTCCTGGACCGCTTCATGGCCGCCTTCGACCGCGCCGACGCGGGGGCGCTCACCTCGCTCCTGTGCGAGGACGCCCGTCAGAGCATGCCGCCTGGCCTACTCTGGTTCGACGGTCGCGCCTCGATCGTGGCCCACCACGGGCGGCTCCTCGACGGCTCGATGGGCGAGTTCCGCCTGGTTCCTGTCATGGCCAACCGGCAGCTGGGGCTGGCCGCGTACCTGCGGCCGCCGGGCGGTCGGGCATTTCGCCTTTCCGGCCTGAACGTCTTCCGCATCGAAGGTGGGCTCATCGCCGAGATCACCAGCTTCGGCCCTGGACTCTGCAAGCCGTTCGGCCTGCCGACTCAGCTGTGACGGCGATGGGTGGCGGCCACTTCTCTCTACTCGGGAAGCGCCTGCCGCCCGGGCTGGAGGTGCGGCTCCTCGCGATCGACCAGGCCCGCCCGTTCGATGCCACCGAATGGCGGGACGCGCTGGTCGTCGTCGAGTCCGGCAACCTCGAGATCGAGCTCACCGCCGGGACCGCGGTCCGCTTCTCTGCCGGCGCCGTCCTGTTCCTCACCCGGCTCGAACCGCGCGGACTCAGGAATGGGAGTCATGGCGCGGCGCTCCTCTCGGTGGCCAGACGGCGGTCCATCTGAAGGGTGCGCCGGCGGTCGTGTCAGGAGCGAGTCCGAGCAGCCGCTGGCTGACCTCACCGCCGGCAATCGTTCACCACACGGCCCTACGGCTGCGACCCAAGGGCCAGCCGCTCAACCAGGAACTGTTCCCAGGTTCGTGTTCCGAACGTCGGCTCCCCCGCGGGGGAGCAGCGCGCCATCGCGGACCGCCTTCGTTCCGGGCAGCCGCACCGGGATCACCATGCGGCGGCGATGGGTTGCTGCCAGGTAGCTGCGAAACAGGTCGACCCAACTCGTCTCGTGCGGCCCCGCCATCTCGGTCACCCGACCGCTGCTTCGCTCCGTCGCGAGTCCGACGAGGCGGGCCGCAACGTCGTCGGGGTCGATCGGCTGAACGCGGAAGCCAGCAGAAACAGGTGCGACGATCGGGAATCTCGCGAGTCGCCGGCAATTGACGAAGCAGTAGTCGTAGAACTGGGTAACCCGGAGGATCGTCCACGGAAGACCGCTGCTTTCCACGATCTCCTCGGCCGCGACCTTTTCCTTGGTGTAGCCCCAGGCCGGCAGCCGGTCGATCCCCACGATGGATGGCTACAGGATGTGCGGCGAACCCGTCCGGGTCGCGGCCGCAACGAGAGTCCGCGTCGCATCTGCGTCACCCTTGGTTCTCGTCGCGCAATGGATGACCGTCTCGACACCGCGTAGTGCGGGTTCGAGGCCCTCGCCGGTCCCCAGATCGCCTGCGAAGAACGCCGCGCCCGCCGGAAGGTCGCGCTGGTGGCGGGCGAGAACCCGGACATCCCGGCCGCCGGCGCTCAAGCGGACGACGACCCTTCCACCCAACCGGCCGGTGCCACCCGTGACAAGAATGGGCGATGTCACGATCGATCCCTCGCCTGACGTCGTTCACGGAGTCGGGCCGGCACACCCGTCGATAGCACGACGTCGAGCGTGGCGAGAAGATCGGGGTCCGCCACCAGGTCGATCGCGGTGATCTTGTCGTGGTGGATCGCGAACCGGAATACGGCCCGCAGCCGCCCAGCAGGCGCCCAGACGACATCGGTCACCCCGTTGACCTGCGCGATCTCGGCCGCCCGCGCGCGGCCCACAAAGGCCCGGGCGACGGCCTCCGCCCCATCGGCCTGCGCGGCGCCAAGTTCCTGCGCGACCTGGTCGGGGCGGATCACGGCGTCGGGGTCGAGGAGTGCAATGAGCGAGGTGAGATCCCCCCGCCTGGACGCGTCAAGGAACGCTCGGACGAGCGCATCCTGGCGTCTGCGGTCGATGTCGGTTGCGGACGACCCAGCAACCCTGCGCCGAGCACGGCACTTGGTCGACGCGGCCATCGTTGTCAACGATGCACGAGAACATCGCACCTCGAAATCCCTCAGCGCGTTCAGCGACCGCGACGTCATAGGCCAGCGCGTCGCCGGTGTAGAGCGCCATGCTCGTCGGACTGTCGGCGGCCTTGAACGAGACGAATTGCGGATAGTCCTGGGCACTGGCCAGACCCAGTACTTCTTGATAGAACTGCTTCGCAAGATCGATCTTCGCGACGCCGAACGTGAATACGATCTGGTCGCTCACTGGACCTCCTGGACTGCTCCGGGCTGTTAGCCGATTGACGTGACGCACCTCCGAAACGTGACAGGCACTCCGAACTCGGGTTGACTGGCGGACCGGCGCGTCGCGGATCGCGCTCGGCGCGGATCAAGACGAGCTCCTGCGCCGTCAGATACCACGGCTCGGCATCCCTTGACGACACACTGACCAGACGTTTAGTCTACTGAACGTGGGTTCAACAACGGACCACGGCGACCTTACCGCCCGCGCGACCATCCGGAATGCCGCCTTGCGGCTCTTTGGCGAACGTGGACCGGACGCGGTGACCGTGCGCGAGATCGCCACCCAGGCCGGCGTCTCCCCGGCGCTCGTGCTCCACCACTTCGGGAGCAAGGACGGCCTGCGCGCGGAGGTCGACGCGTTCGCCGCACGGGCGTTCGATGCGATCTTCGAGGCCATCCCGGCCGACGAGCTCGCTGAGCTGCTCACCGGCGGGGCGGCGAAGGGCTCGCTCGCCGAGGCATTCGCCCGGGGCTTCCCGCCCGGCTCGCCACTGCCGGCGTACCTCCGCCGCATGCTGTTGACGAACGACCCGGCGGGGGCCGCGCTATTCGGACGGTGGTATCGCGCGACCCGGCGGCTCCTCGACGTGATGGTCGAGATGGGCGTCGCTCGGCCGAGCGAAGACGCCGATGTCCGGGCGGCGTTCTTCCTGGTCAACGACCTCGCCCTCATCCTCCTGCGAAACCAGATCGCCGTGGCGATCGGTGCCGACCCGCTGACCCCCGAGGGGATGGATCGGTGGGCCCGGGAGGCCAGCATCGTCTACGCCGAGGGCGCGTTCCGTGCGCCGGGAAAGGAGTGACACCCCGATGACCGCGGCCCAGTCCGTCATCCGGACCCAGGGGTTGACCAAGACCTTCGGACCGGTCCGCGCCCTCGACGGGCTTGACCTCGAGGTGGCCCCCGGCGAGGTCCACGGCTTCCTCGGCCCCAACGGGGCGGGCAAGTCCACCACGATCCGGATCGTCCTCGGCCTCATCCGTGCCAGCGGCGGGCACGTCGAGCTCTTCGGGGGTGACCCGTGGCGCCAGGCGGCAAGGCTCCACGAACGGCTCGCCTATGTAGCCGGCGACGTCGCCCTCTGGCCGGGGCTCACCGGTGGGCAGTGCCTCGACGTCCTCGGCGCGACCCAGGGCGGCCTCGACGAGGCTCGCCGGGCCGCCCTCATCGAGCGGTTCGACCTTGACCCGACGAAGCGCATCCGCGACTACTCCAAGGGCAACCGGCAGAAGGTCGCCCTCATCGCGGCGCTCGCCGCCGACGCCGACCTGCTCGTGCTCGACGAGCCGACCTCCGGGCTCGACCCGCTCATGGAACAGGGCTTCCAGGACGTCGTCCGCGAGCGGCGCAAGGATGGCTGCACGGTCCTGCTGTCGAGTCACATCCTCGGCGAGGTCGAAGCACTGGCCGATCGGGTGACGATCATCCGCCGAGGCCGGACCGTGACCACCGGAACCCTTGCCGAGCTGCGACACCATACCCGCACCCACGTCCACGCGGTCACGGTCGACCCGCCGGCCGGCCTCGCCGATGCTCCGGGCGTCGCGGACTATGTCTCCGAGCGGCTCGACGGCCACGTCGACAGCCGGTTCACGATCGACGCCGAGCACCTGGACGCCGTCGTGGGGCGGCTGCACAGCGCACGGATCCACACCCTCACAGTCACCCCGCCGAGCCTGGACGCACTCTTCCTGCGCTCGTATGGCGGGGACGCCGGACCGCTCGACGCGTCCGAACTTGGAGGACCCCTGGAGGCGGCCCGATGAGCACGACGGGCCTGCGGACGATGCTCGGGATCCAATGGCGGACGCACCGTCGCGGCACGCTCGTCTGGATGGTCGCGCTCATCGCCATGATGGTCGGCACGGCGGGGTCGATAGCCGGCCTCTATCCCACCCCCGAGAAGATCCACAGCTACGCCCAGGCTGCCACCACCGGGGAGGCTCTCGTGGCGATCAACGGCCGGGTCGAGGGCATCGACAGTCTCGGCGGCATCATCGCGGACGAGTTCGGCTTCTTTGCTGCCTTCCTCCTCCCCCTGCTCGGCATCAGCCTCGTCGCCCTCGTGACCCGGAGTGAGGAGGAGGCCGGGCGGCTCGAGGCGGTCCTTGCGGGCCGCGTCGCTCGCCACGTCCCGGTGCTGGCCGGGCTCATGCTCGCCTCCGCCGCGATCCTCGTCACCGCCCTCGCGTTCGCGCTCGGGCTCATCGCCTTCGGGGTGCCCGCGACCCGGTCGGTCCTCTACGCGGCCTCCCTCGGCACGCTGGCGTTCGTCTTCGCCGGGCTCGCGGCACTCCTCGCGCAGGTCACGCTGCACTCCCGGGGCGTCTATACGTGGGGGCTGCTCGTCCTCGCCGTGGCCTATGTGCTGCGGGGTGTCGGCGACGTGACGAAGACCTGGGTCTCCTGGCTGTCGCCCCTCGGCTGGGCCGAGAAGGCCGCGCCGTTCGGTGACATGCGGTGGTGGACGCTCCTGATCCCCCTCGCCATCGGCGGGCTGCTTGCCGCGTTGGCCATCCTGGTCGCCGGGCGCCGAGACCTCGGCAGCGCGCTCGTCGGCGGGGGCGCAGGCCCGGCGCGCGCGACCCCGTGGCTGCGCAGCCCGCTCGGGCTGGCGACCGCCATCCACCGCCCGGCGATCCTCGCCTGGCTTGCCGGTGCGGTCATCCTCGCAGGCACGATGGGCTCGCTCGCCCAGCAGTTCATCGACGCCGTGCTCGGCAACGCGGCCATGGCGGAGGCCTTCGGGTTGTCAGGGGCGCGACCCGTGGACGCGATGGTCGCCCTCACCCAGTTGTACATCGCCATCATCGCCATGGGCTATACGGTCCAGGCGGTCGGCAGCCTGCGCGGCGAGGAGACCGCGGGACGTCTCGAGATGCGGCTCTCGGGCACCCTGTCCCGTCTGCGCTGGCTCGCCGCCCACGGGCTCGTGATCGTCACTGGCGTCGTGGTCATCGTCGTCGTCTCCTCGATCGTGCTGGCCGCGGGGATGGCGTGGTCGATGGGCACGGCGGTGACCCTCGGCCGTGTCCTCTGGGCTGGCGTGGCCTACCTGCCGGCCGAGCTCCTCGTCGGCGGGCTGGCGCTCGCGCTCTTCGGCGTGCGCCCCAGGGCGTTCCCGGCGGCCTGGGCCGTCCTGGCGGGTGTCACCTTCGTCGCCTTCCTGGGCCCGGCACTCAAGCTGCCCACCTGGCTGCTCGACCTTGCCCCGACGACCCATGTCGGCAACCCGCCGCTGGGCACCGTCGAGGCGCTGCCGCTCGTCGTGCTCGGCGCCGTCGCCGCGATCCTCGGCGTCGCCGCCGCGGTCGGATTCCGCCGTCGAGGGGTGCCGCAGAGTTGACGGCTCGCGGGGAGTGAATGAGATCACGGCTGGTCGGCGCTGCACTTCGTAGCGATGGTCGTCCGGGGGTCGACACCGACCGGGGTCGGATCGGTGGACGACTGGCTCTACTGCCGGTAGGCTCGGCGGAATGGGAGATGGTGAAACGCTGGAGCTCGCCGCGATCGTCCAGCGGTTGGTCCGGCGATGACTTTCCACACGGGCCTGGCGAGTGGTCGGTGGGGCACGCTCACCCTGGCCGAGCAGCTCGCCAACGCCGGAGCGGACGTCGGCCGCGCCATCCGAGCACGAGACGAACGCGACCTGGGTCAATTCGATGCGGCGTTCGATCGTGCCCTCGAGCTGCTCGACCTCACCCTCGCGGACCCCCGGTGGGTCGGCCCTCGCCTTCGTGAGATCGCGCGCACGCGAGAAGTCGTCTGCGACTTCATCGTCGGGGAGAACCTCTACCGCTCGACTCCGGAATCCCTCGACGCCTACTTCCTCGCCTTCGCCATCGCGGCTCGACGCGACAGGTAGCGTCGCCAGCGCCAGTCGAACCTCAGCTGCGAAGCGGGGCCGCTCGACTGACCCTGCCGGGGCTAGCGCAGGCTGAGCGCCGAGTAGATCGAGCCAAGGAAGCGGCTGGGGACCGACACCAGCCGTCGCGTGTCGCGGAACCCCGCCTGGGCGGCCAGCGCCGCCCAGGTGCCGAACGAGAGCGGGTACGGGACCCAGTGGTTGCCCTGATCCGCGTCGTACTCGACGAGGACCAGGCGGCCACCGGGCCGGAGGTAGCCCCGTACGAGACGCAGGACGGCGAGCTTGTCGCGCTGGAAGTGCAGCGAGTTGGCCATGACGATCCCGTCGAGCGGCGGCAGTTCAAGCGGGCCCGTGAAGTCGGCCACGAGCGGCGTGACCGGGACCGAAGGAAAGGCCCGGTGCAGTGCCCGAACCTGGGTCTCGAGCGCGCGACGGTCCCGATCGACGGTGTGGATCGAGCCTGTCGGGCCGAGCACGTCGGCCAGGGCGAGGGTGAAGGCGCCTTCCCCCGAGCCCAGATCCGCCCAGGCCAGACCGCCACCCTCGGCCCCCTCTCGTATCAGTCGGACATGGTCATGATGGTCCACGCGGGGAGTGTGGCCCAGCTGGGGCGAGCGAGGGCGACTCGATGGTCGGCCTCAGGACCTGTTCACGCTCTGGATGATCTCGGCCTTCGCCATCTGATCCGATCGGCGGGGCGGAGGCACGCGCGATCGGCCATCCCGCGTGTCACCAGTCACGATGGTGGTAGGCGTCTCCGGGGTCGATCCGGAGCGGTCTGGACAACCGCTGCGAGCGTGGATCAGGCGACAGGCACGTCCCGGTTTCACATACCACCAGCGGCAGTGGTGAGCGGGGTGATGGTCGTGAGAGGCAGCCCGAGAACCGCGACCACCCCGGGCTGCCGCTCAGGGCCGCCGACCGAGGAGCAGGATGACCGGGTAGGTCCGGCCGTTGCGCTCGAGCTCGGTCGCAGTCGTGACGTCCACGTCGGCGAAACCGGCTGCTCGCGCCAGCCCGGCAAGGTGCGCCCGGTCGAAGCCCTGGTGGTAGATCCCCTCGGAGCCCGGTTCGTGGAACGTCCCGTCCTCGGCCTCGAGGTCGGCGATGGCGAGCCGACCGCCCGGGCGGAGGAGCCGGTTGATGGCGCTCAGGGCCGCCTCGGTCTCGCGCAGGTGGTGGAGCACCAGGAGCGAGATGGCCAGGTCGAACTGACCGCCGGGCGGGGGGTCAACGAGCAGATCGAAGGCGGCGACGGTGACCCCGCCGGAGCCGCTGGCCGCCACCTTCTCACGGGCGACCTCGAGCATCCCGGTCGACGGTTCGGCGAGCACCAGCTCGCCCACCTCGCCAAGCAGCGCGAACCCCAGCAGCCCGGTCCCGGCCCCGATCTCGATCGTCCGCATCGACGGATCCAGGGGCACGTGCTCCCGGATCGCGCGGGCCACCGCCTCCGCCCTGGCCTGGCGTTCGGGGGTGTCCCACGTCCGCGCGCGCCCATCGAAGCTGCTCACGTCGGGAGCATCACATGCTTCCGACCCGCTTGCACGCGTCCGTAGAGTCGCAGGATGGCAGTGGAAGGAGACGGGCTGAGGCAGGCCGCGAAGGGCCAGGTCGAGCGGCGGATCGTGTCGGTGCTGTTCGCCGACCTCGTGGGCTTCACCTCGTTCTCCGAGCGGCTCGACGCCGAGGACGTGGCGATCATCCAGGACGCCTATTTCGCGGCGGTGCGCGGCACCGTCGCGCGCCACGGCGGGCAGCTCGAGAAGTTCATCGGCGACGCGGCGATGGCGGTCTACGGCGTGCCCCGCGGTCGCGACGATGACGCCGAACGCGCCGTGCGGACCGGCATGGCCCTCGTCGAAGCCGTGGAACGGCTCGGCGCGCGCCTCGACCTGGACGGCGGCGACCTGCGGCTCCGTGTCGGCGTCGACACCGGCGAGGTCGTCCACGCGGTGGACGGGCCGGATGCGGGACGGGTCACGGGTGACACGGTCAACACCGCGGCCCGGCTGCAGACCGCGGCCGAGCCGGGGACGGTCCTCGTCGGTGAGGCGACGGCGCTCGCGGTGGCAGAGGCGGTCGAGGTCGAAGCGGTCGCGCCGCTGTCATTGAAGGGCAAGGCCACCCCCGTCCGCGCCTTCCGCGTCGTCGGGGTCCGGGCGCAGCGATCGCGCGAGCTGGCGATGGGCTCGCTGCGCGCGCCCATGATCGGTCGCGACGCCCAGCTGGCCGAGCTCGAGGCAGCGCTCCAGCGCGCGACCCAGGCTGGGGCGACCGAACGATGGCTCGTGCTGGCCCCGCCCGGGGTCGGCAAGACCCGCCTGCTCGAGGCGTTCGCCGGCCACGTGGCGAGCCTGGAGCCCCCTCCCCTGGTCGGGCGCATCCGCCTGCGTCCTGAAGCCACGGGGCCGTTCGACGCCCTCCGGCCACTGGCCCAGGCGGCCCTGCGCGACGCCGGCATGCCGCTCGAAGGGCCCAGGGCCCGCGATCTCCTGCGCGCCCGACTGCTGGCAGCGGGTCACGCCGACGCCCGCGCGGCCGTGGTGGCGGATGAGCTGCTCGGCCTGGCCGGCACCGGATCGGCCCCAGGCGCCGGTGCAGCACCGCTCACCGACCGGGCGGCCCGCTTCGCCGCCTGGCTCGAGGGGCTTGACGCGCTGGGCGGCGACCGGGTGCAGGTCTGGCTCGTGGAGGACCTCCACTGGGCCGGCCTCGACATCGTGGCCTTCCTGGAGGCGGCGAGCGCCGCGTCGACCATCGCGGGGCGCCTGCTCCTGGCCACAGCGCGTCCCTCCTTCGTCCAGGCCACGCCGGCGTGGGCCGTCGACGACCCGTCCACGGGGCGGCGGGTCATCGAGCTGCCGACGCTCCCGGCCCCGGACGCAGCGACGCTGGTCCGTCAGCTGGTCGGCGACTCGCTGCCAGACGACCTGGTCGGCCGCATCGTCGAGCGCTCGGACGGCAACTGCCTGTTCATCGAGGAGCTCCTGCGGACCTGGGTCGGCACCGGCGTCCTCGTGCCGGCCGCGCCGCCGATGTCCGAGGCGGCCGCGGGCCCCATTGCGTGGCGACTGGCCGTCGCATCCGGCGATGTCGCGCTGCCGGCCACCGTCCAGGCCATCTACGCCGCGCAGCTGGATGACCTGCCGCCCTCTGCCCGGTTGGCGGCCCGTCGAGGGGCGGTGGCCGGCCGCCGATTCCCGTTCCGCGCGCTCGACGCGCTCGGGGTGGCCGGCCCGGCGGAGGCGGTCGACGAGCTCAAGCGACGGGCCCTGGTTGGCGGTCCATTCGAGGAAAGGCTCGTCGGCGCCAGCTTCGCCTACCGCCACGCCCTGCTCCGCGATGCCGGGTACGCCAGCCTGGCCCGCGCCGAGCGCGCCGAACTCCATGTCCGCCTGGCCCGGTGGCTGGAGGCCGCGGCCGGGGCGGAGCGGGACCGCCTCGCCGCGACGATCGGCAACCACCTCGCGACCGCGCTGGCCAGCGCCCCTGTCCTCGCGTCGGAGGTCGCCCCCGGCCTCTCCCGCGACGCATGCGCCGATGAGGCGGCGGCCTGGCTGGAACGGGCCGCCGACCGTGCACTCGCCGACGGTGCCGGCGCGTCCGCCGCCGACCTCTATCGGCGAGCGGCCGCCGCGACGCGCGAGGAACGGCCGGCCGACCGGAGCCGCCGTCTCACGAACCTGGGCCGCAGCCTCGCCCCGATCGGCGGGGCGGACGAGGCGATCCGTGCCTTCCGCGAGGCCATCGAAGCGGCACGTGCCGCACGCACCGCAGGCGACACTGCCTGGCGGACCCGATTCGCCCAGGCGAGCGAGGCGCTGGCGAGCCTGCTGGACGAGCAGCTCGGCTTCGTGGAGGCGTGGCAGCTGGGCGACGCGGCATTGGCCGAGATGGGCGGCGGCGATGATCTCGACGCGGCCCGTGTGCGGCTGGCCGGCGCCCGCGGCCAGAGCGGCGAGACCAACGACGCGGGCCCATGGGTCGACCAGGCGGGACGGGCCGTGGCGGCAGCGCGCGCGGCTGGCGACGGTGAGGCGGAGTGGGCATTCGAGCGCGACCTGGCCCGCGCCCGGAGCGAAGCCGGCCTCGCCACGCTCGGGGACTGGCAGCCCTGGGTGAGCGGGCCCGCCTGCGGGGCGATGCCGGGCTCGAGGTCAGCGCACGCACGATCGAGGCAGGCTGGCGGATGACGACCGCGCCGCAGGACGTGCCCGCCATGCTGCGACCGGTCCGCGAACTGGCCGTCGCCCGCGGCCTCGTCGAGCGTCTCGGCTGGATCGAGCACACGGAGGCCGAGGCGGCCCTTGGCGCGGGCGACTGGGCCCTGGCCATCAAGGCCGGCCTGCGCGCGGTCGAGCAAGCCGAGCGGCACGGCTACGACCGGATCGCCGTGCGCAGCTGGGCCGCCCTGCTCCCGGCGGCGTCGCTTCGCGGCGAGCGGGCGGTCCTCGAGCACGCGCGCGAGTGGTTCACGGCCCGGGCAGGCCACCTGCCCGACTCACCCTACGGCCGTGGGCTCTACGCGGGCGCCGACCGCTGGCTCGGCGGAGCCGGGGTCGGCCCGCTTGGCATCCCGCCCATCGAGCGCATCCGTCCGGCGTTCGCGCAGTGGCGCGGCAACGGATCCTACGAATGGATGGCGGCCGGCGACGCGATCCTGGATGCGTGGTTCGAGGCCGGTCGCCTGGATTGGGTCGGCGACGCGCTCGACGAGATCATGGCCGGGGCCGTGGACGAACCGGGCCGGCCCGCGGTGCTGGACGGCGAGCAGCACCGCGCGCGCCTGGCGCTGCGGGGAGGCGATGGGGCGACTCGGGCGGAGGCTGCACGGGCCCTGCGGTCGGGGTTGCGAGAGCTTCGGGCGATCGGCCTGCCGCTGTGGATCGCACGTGGCCTGCGGATCCTGGAGGAGTCGGGCGAGGCGAGCGTCGACGAGCTCAGGGAACGGGTCTCGATCGAGGCCGCGCTGGGGGTGGTGCGGCCGACCCTCTAGCCGCGGTCGACGACGGCCAGCGCCAGGCACGCCGGGCAGCAGGCGTCCGTCCAGTCGAGCGTCGCGAGGCCGTCCAGCCGCACCGGCGCGGCCGCCTGCGTCCGCCGCCGGCGGCGGACGAGGAGCCACCAGCCCGCAGCCCCCACGACGGCGAGCGCCACGCCGGCGATGACGAGCTCCGTGCCCGCCCCCGCCACGAGCTGCACGGCCGGCTCGCCGACCACCAGGCCCAGCATGAAATGGCCCGTCAGGAAGACGCCGTTCCCGACGATGAGCCCGGCGAGGAACGAGGTGGAGGTCACGCCGGCCACCGCACTCGAGGCGATGGCCACGATGCGCACGCCGGGGGTCATGCGCGCGACGGCCACGGCCGGTGCCCCGCCGCTGCGCAGGCGACCGGCGCCGCGCTCGACGACCGAGGCGCCCAGGCCGACCCGCGCGAGCAGGCCAAGCACGGCCGAGCGCGGCCGCCCGCGGATGAGGCTGAACTGGACGATCCCGCCGACGACCGTCGCGGCGACGAGGACGGCCACCACGGCCGGGACCGGCAGGCCGCCGCGGGTGGAGGCGACCCCGGCGCCGATGACCAGCAGGTCGCCGGGCACGGGGATGGGCACGCCGGTCTCCTTGACCGCGAGGATGGCCGCCAGGACGATCAGGGCCGGGAGATCCATGTCGAGCGCAGAGGGTAGCGCTACGTCCGAGCCGGGGCCGCTGGCTCGCGGGTGTGTCGGCTCTCCTGGTGGATGACGAGGGCGACGGCGACCACGATCGCGGCTCCGCCGACGAGGATCGGCACGGTCAGCGGCTCGCTCAGGATGAGGCCGCCAAGGACGACCGCCACGAGCGGGTTCACGTAGGCATACGTGGCGACCCGCGAGATGGGCCAGTGCTGGAGCACCCAGGCGTACGCCGTGAACGCCAGCAGCGAGCCGAAGACCACCAGGTAGGCCAGCGCCAGCACGGAGTCGGGGTGCGCCTCCGCGACGGCCAGATCGGGCCGTTCGCCGAGGGCCAGGCCGGCCACCACCAGCACCGCGCTCGCGGCAAGCATCTGGGCGGCCGTCGAGACGAACGGATCGCGCGGCAGGGCGATGAGGGTGGCCAGGTACGAGCCGCTCGCCCACGAGAGGGCGGCCACCACGAGGATGGCCAGCGAGAACGGGTCGATCGTGCCCTGCAGGCCGGTCGGGACGAGCATGGCCGCGACACCCACGAACCCGATGACGACCCCCACCATCGTGCCGCGCGCCACGCGATGACCGGAGGCCCGCCGGAAGACCACGACCCACAGCGGGACGGAGGCGATGGTCAGCGCGGCCACGGCCGAGGGGACGTGCTGCTCGCCGATGCTCACCAGGCCGTTGCCGGTGACGAGCAGGAGGCACCCGACGACGGCCGCCCCCGCCAGCTCCCGCGGGCGGGGCCGCGACGCGCCGAGCCGCCGCGTGGCCGTGACGGCGGCGAGGACCACCGCGCCTGCCACGGCGAAGCGCAGCCCCGCGCTGGTGAGGGGCGGCAGGGCTTCCACGACGACCCGGATGGCGAGGTAGGTCGAGCCCCACACGATGTAAACGGTCAGCAGCGCTGCCCATCCGAGCAGGTCAGGCTCGCCCGCTCCGGCGACGCGTCCGCCGTCGGGGGCGGGGGCTCGCGTCGCGGTCACGGGTCGCACTATGCCATGGCCGGAAGCGCCCGGGCGGTCCGTCATCGCACCCTGCGCGCGCGCCTTGCCGGGCCCCGCGGGAGTGGCTACGATGAGCCGCCAGCGGAGGTCCATGCGTGGTCATGGCCAGATGACGCTTCCGGGAGTCGGCGTCGTCCCGCACGCGTAGGAGGAAGCATGCGAACTCGTGCTATCGGGCTGAGCGGACTCGTCTCGCTCTCCCTCATCGCCTCGGCCTGCGCGGGGGCGTCCCCGACGCCGACGACGGCGCCGACTGGCACCCCAGCGCCCGCGACCAGCGCGCCCGCGGCGTCGGCTACCGCCACGGCGATGGCCTCGCCCACCTTCGCCCAGGCCCCGAGCCTCAAGATCGGCGTGGTCACCGACGTCGGCACCGTCAACGACCACAACTTCAACCAGTATTCGTACGAGGGCGCCGTGGCCGGCGCCAAGGACATCGGCGCGGCGGCACCGCAGTACGTGGTGCCCAATAGCGCCAGCGACTACGCCCCCGATATCCAGCAGTTCGTATCGCAGAACTACAACGTGATCGTGACCGTGGGCTTCAACCTCACGAACGACACCATCAAGGCCGCCAAGGCCAACCCCAACATCTGGTTCATCGGGGTCGACCAGGCGCCGCTCTGCATCACCGCAACCGGTGATCCCGACACGGCGGCCTCGCCCACGTGCGCGGGTGACCCGGCCACGTTGCTGCCCAAGTTCATCGCCATCCACTACCAGGAGGATCAGGCCGGCTACCTGGCCGGGATCGTGGCCGCCGGCGTATCCAAGGTCGGCAAGGTCGGCGCCATCGGCGGCATCAACCTGGTGCCGGCGGTCGTGCGTTACATCCAGGGCTACGTGCTGGGCGCCAAGTCGGTCAACCCCAACATCCAGGTCGACACCGGATACGTGACGGCCAGCGACTTCACGATGGCCTTCGACAACCCCGGCGCCGGCAAGTCCTACGCGACCCAGTTCATCGCCCAGAAGGGCGACGACGTGATGTTCCAGGTCGCCGGCAGCACCGGTAACGGCGTCCTGCAGGCGGCATGCGCCGCGAACATCGTCGGCATCGGCGTCGACGTCGACGAGTACCTCTCCCTTGCCGCCGCGACGACACCCGGCTACGGGTGCATCCTGACGAGCGCGGAGAAGCACCTGTCGGTGTCGGTGGAGACCGCGCTCCAGCAGATCGCGGCCGGCAGCGCCAAGGGCGGCAACGTCCTGTACAACGCGGCCAACGACGGCATCGGCGTCGCGCCGTTCACCGGCAGCCTGACCGTGCCGGCGGCGATCCAGACCGACGTGACCACGGCGTTGGCGGCCATGCAGGCCGGCACGCTGACCACCTGTCCCGCCACCTGCGGCACGCCATAGCAGGCGCCGCGTAGCCACCTGTTGACGAACGGGTCGTGCCGTGCGGTACGACCCGTTCGTCGTTCCCGCCCACCGGAGCCTCCGAGCCGACGATGACTGACCCGGCCGAAGTCACCCCGCCGACCCTCGAGATGCGTCACATCACCAAGCGCTACCCCGGCGTGGTCGCCAACGACGGCATCGACCTGGATCTGCGCCACGGCGAGATCCACGCGCTGCTTGGCGAGAACGGGGCCGGCAAGACGACCCTCATGAACGTCCTCTACGGCCTGGCCCGGCCCGACGAGGGCGAGATCCTCATCGACGGCCGGCCGGTCACCATCAGCGACCCCGCGGACGCCATCGCGCGCGGCATCACCATGGTCCACCAGCACTTCATGCTGGTCCCCGTCCTGAGCGTGGCCGAGAACATCGTCCTAGGCGACGAGACGATGCGCGGCCCGATCTTCCTGGACCGTCGTGAGGCGGACCGGCGCATCGCCGAACTGGCCGCGCGCTTCGGCTTCGACATCGATCCCGATGCCAGGGTGGCGACCCTGTCGGTCGGCCAGCAGCAGCGCGTGGAGATCCTCAAGGCGCTCTACCGCGAATCCCGCGTGCTGGTCCTGGACGAGCCGACGGCCGTTCTCACGCCGCAGGAGACCGAGGAGATCTTCACCCTGTTGCGGCGCCTGGCGGCTGACGGCCACAGCATCATCTTCATCAGCCACAAGCTGTACGAGGTGCTCGAGGTCGCCGACCGCATCACCGTCCTCCGCCGGGGCCGTGTGGTCGGTTCACGCCTCCCCCACGAGACGACCGAAGAGGACCTCGCGGCCCTGATGGTCGGTCGCGACGTCCAGCTGACCGTCGATCGCGGCGAGTCGCATCCGGCGGGTCCGGCCCTCGTCGTGCGCGACTTGCACGTTCGCGACGACCGTGGGCAGGAGACCGTGCGCGGCGTGGACCTCGATGTCAGAGCGGGCGAGATCCTGGGCATCGCCGGTGTGGCCGGGAACGGCCAGGACGAGCTGGTCGAGACGATCGTCGGCCTCCGCCCGCCGGTCTCCGGATCGGTCGAGTTGGCTGGCCACACGGTGACCCATGCCGGCGCCCGGGCCATGAACGAGGCCGGCGTCGGCTACGTGCCGGCCGACCGGCACCGGTTCGGGCTCATCCTGGGTTTCCCGATCGAGGACAACGTGGTCCTGACCAGCTACTACCGCCCCCCGTTCGCGCGGGGCCTGCTCCGCCAGGACGCGGCCATCGAGGCGGCCGCCGAGGACGCGATCGCCCGCTACGACGTCCGGACGCCGTCGGCCACGATCCCCGCCGCCACCCTGTCGGGGGGCAACCAGCAGAAGGTGGTCGTGGCCCGCGAGTTCGACCGCGACCTGACGCTCCTGGTCCTCGACCAGCCGACGCGTGGGCTCGACGTCGGCAGCATCGAGTTCATCCACAAGCAGATCATCGCCAAGCGGGATGCCGGATCGGCCGTGCTCCTGGTCTCGGCCGAGCTCGACGAGGTGCTCGAGATGTCCGACCGGATCGCGGTGATGTACCGGGGGCAGCTCGTCGCCACACGCGACGGGCGGACGGCGGACAAGAATGAGATCGGACTCCTGATGGCCACGGGCGGCCAGGAGCAGGTGGCGCGCGCGGTGACGGCGTGACCGCGAGTCCGCCGGCGGCCGGATCGATGCCGCCGCGGGCGCAGGCCGGCCCTGGCTCCAACGTGGTGGCGCGCGTGTGGGCCATCCTCGCCGTGCCGGTGGTGGCCATCCTGCTGGCCCTCGTCGTGGGGGCCATCGTGATCTTCATCTTCAGCGTGCTCGTCTCGGGCCAGTCCTTCGACCCCACGCTGCCGCTGCGGGCCTACGGGGCCCTCATCAACGGCTCGCTGGGGAGCTTCGATGGCGTCGTCGAGACGTGCGTGCAGGCCGCGCCGCTGCTGCTGGCGGGGCTGGGCGTCGCGGTCGGCTTCCGCGCCGGCCTGTTCAATATCGGGGCGCAGGGCCAGTTCCTGCTGGGAGCCCTCGGGGCCGTCTGGGTCGGCTCGTCGATCCCCGGCGCCAGCCCGTTCCTGTCGATCCCGCTGGCTCTCCTGGTGGCCATCGCCGTCGGCGCTGCCTGGGCCGGCATCGCCGGCTACCTCAAGGCCACCTCGGGCGCCCACGAGGTCGTCACGACGATCATGCTCAACTACGTCGCGCTGGCGCTGCTCTCGTGGCTCGTGGCCGGGCCGTTGCGCCTGACCAACTCGCCGCAGCCGGTGACGGCCGGGATCGGCCAGGCAGCGCTGCCCATCCTGGTCGGCCGTGACGGCCACATCGGCATCCTCATCGCCCTCGCGGCCGTGCCGTTGCTGTGGTTCCTGCTCTACCGCACCACGATCGGCTTCGAGATCCGCGCCGTCGGCGCCAATGCGGACGCAGCGCGCTACGCCGGGATGCGCCCGCGCGTGATCATCCTGCTCACGATGGCCCTGGCCGGCGGCCTGGCCGGCCTCGCCGGGGGGACGACGCTGCTGGGCCTGAGCCAGCAGATGCCGGCCGGCTACAGCACGACCGTCGGCTTCGACGCCATCACGGTGGCCCTCCTCGGCCGGTCCAATCCGTGGGGCGTCCTGCCCGCTTCGCTGCTGTTCGGAGCGATGCGGGCGGGCGCCGGATCGATGCAGATCCAGGCCGGCGTCCCGGCCGACCTCGTCTACATCATCCAGGCGATCATCCTGCTCTTCCTGATCATCGATGTGCTGCTGCGCAAGCTGCCCGGCCTGCGCGCGGCCAAGGCGGGCCTGGTCACGACCGATGCCATGACGACCCCCGCAGTCGGCAAGGCCGCGTGATGGACGCCCTCATCAGCGGCCTGTACGGCATCCCCGTGCTCGGGCTGGTCTTCCAGTTCCTGGGCTACGTGGTGGATCTCCTGCCGATCCTGTCGCAGACGACCGTCGCGGTGGCCGTGCCGATCGCCCTCGCGGCGCTCTGCGGCGTCCTCTGCGAGCGGTCCGGGGTCGTCAACATCGGGATCGAAGGCATCATGCTCGTGGGCGCGTTCGTCGGCTGGATCGTCTCCGCGGCCGTCGCCCTGCAGTTCGGGTCGGGCACGCCGCTGCCGATCTTCGGGATCACGCTTCCGCTGATCCTCGGCGTGATCGCGGCCCTTGCAGCGGGCATGGCGATGGCCCTGCTGCACGCCTGGCTCGCCATCAGCGTGCGCGTCGACCAGATCATCAGCGGCGTCATCCTGAACATCCTGGCCCTGGGTGTGACGGGGTATCTCAACACGCTCATCGCGGCGCATTCGCCGCCCGGTGCCGGATCGTTCACCGCCCTCAACCTGCCGAAGACCCTGACGAACCTGCCGCTCGTGGGCTGGCTCCTCCACGCCGTCCTGGACCAGGGACCCATCGCCATCAGCGCGATCGTCCTGGTGGTCGTGTTGCAGGTCCTCCTCTTCCGCTCGCGCTGGGGCCTGCGCACCCGTGCGGCGGGTGAGCACCCCAAGGCGGCCGAGACCGTGGGCATCGATGTCATCCGGCTGCGCTATCGCAACGTGATCGCCTCCGGCGCACTCGCCGCGCTGGGCGGCGCGTATCTCAGCATGGAGCAGACGAGCTCGTTCCAGGCCAACATGACGGCAGGCCGCGGTTTCATCGGCCTGGCCGCCATGATCGTCGGCCGCTGGACGCCGATCGGCGCGTTCGGAGCCGCGATCCTGTTCGCGATGGGCACGGCCCTGGGCCAGGCCATCTCGATCGGCCCGCCCAACGGCCAGCTGGGCGACCTGCTGGGCAAGCTGCCAGCCCAGTTCTTCGACGCGCTGCCGTACGTCGTCACGATCATCATCCTGGCCGGCGTCGTCGGCCGCAGCATCCCGCCGGCGGCGGATGGCAAGCCCTACGAGCGCGAAGCGACGACCTAGGATCGATGCGCGACACCCCTGGCGATGAGCAGCCGGAGTGGGTCGCCGAGCGCCGGCGGGCCGCCGACGTGCTCGATCTCCAGGAAGGCCGCGAGCCCGTGCCGGTCCTGGACGAGGCGGGCGCGCAGGATCTCCTGCGCCATGCGCGGCGGTTGGCCATCATCGGCGCGTCGCCCGATCGGAGCCGCCCATCGCACAGCGTGATGCGCTACCTGCAGGCGCACGGCTACGAGTGCGTGCCGGTCAACCCCACCGCCCGCGAGGTGCTGGGGACGCCCACCTTCGCGACCCTGGAGGAGGCCGTGGCCAGCACCGGCCCGTTCGACATCGTGGATGTGTTCCGCCGCCCGGAGTTCACCCCGCCCATCGCCGCCGCGGCCGTGGCGACCGGCTGCGGCGCCCTGTGGCTCCAGCTCGGGGTCGTGGACTGGGACGCCGCGCGGATCGCCCATGAGGGTGGCCTGCCGGTCGTCATGGACCGCTGCACGGCCATCGAGCACCGCAAGCTGCGGGGTCGCTGAAGCAGCCCCTTCCTCAGCCCGGCCGCACCGCCAGGGCCACCACGATCAGGACGAGGCCCACCACCGCCAGGCCGCCCCAGCGAAGGACCTGGCCGCGCAGCTCGGCCGCCATGAGGTGCGCGCTCGACGGGCCGGCATCGGGCGCCGCGCGGCCGCCGCGCCAGCTGTCGTAGCGCCGCAGGTTGGCCTCATGCGCAAGGAGCACTCGCCAGCGCTGCCATGAACCCCACGCTCGCCACAGGCCGAAGGCCCCCGCCGCGGCCCCGACGACCAGAAGGATCTGCGCCAGCGGCCCCATGCCGTCAGTCGCCTCCGGCCAGGCGGCGCTCGAGGAGCTCCCGCACGGCCGCCGCGTTCGCCTGGCCCCGGCTGGCGGCCATGACCTGGCCGACGAGGAAGCCCAGCACCTGCGTCTTGCCGGCCCGCAGTTCGGCGACCGGCCCGGGGTGGCGGGCGAGGACGCCATCGACGAGGGCCTCGAGCGCGGCCGCGTCGTTGATCTGGCGCAGGCCCATGCGCTCGACGAGGGCATCCACGGCCGTGCCGTCGCGCGCGTGGGCCTCCAGCACCTGCTTGCCGTTCGTCCCCGACAGGACGCCGCCCTCGACGAGCGCCACGAGGCGGGCCAGCTGCGCCGGGTCGATCGCGGGGGCGGCCGTGGCACCCGCCTCCACCTCCGTTTTGAGCAGGCGCATCGACTCGCCGGTCACCCAGTTGGCCACCGTCTTGGGCTTGAGCGACGGATCGGCCGCCAGGGCGCCTTCGAACAGGCGGTTGGCCGCCGGCTCGGCGGTCAGGACGGCGGCGTCGTACGGCGACAGGCCAAGGTCGCGCCGGTACCGGACGCGACGGGCGGCCGGCAGCTCGGGCAGGGCGGCGCGGATCGCATCGAGCCAGGCCGGCTCCGGTCGCAGGGGCGGCAGATCCGGCTCGGGGAAATAGCGGTAATCGTGCGAGTCCTCCTTGGACCGCATGAGGTACGTCACGCCGCGGACGTCATCCCAGCCGCGCGTCTCCTGCGCCACGGCCGTGCCGGCGTCGAGGAGCACCGCCTGCCGCGCGATCTCGTGGTCGATGGCCCGCTCCACCGAGCGGAAGGAGTTCATGTTCTTGACCTCGACGCGGGTCCCCAGGGTCTCGCTGCCGACGGGCCGCAGCGAGACGTTGGCCTCCACCCGCATCTGGCCGTTCTCCATGGCCGCCTCGGACGCGCCGATGGCCAGCAGCACCAGACGCAGCTCCTCGGCGTAGCGCCGGGCCGCCTCGGCGGTGTGGAGGTCCGGCTCGGTGACGATCTCCATGAGGGGCATCCCCGCGCGGTTGAAGTCGACCAGGCTGATCCGCCGGCCGTCGGGCGCCTCGGCGTGGATGAGCCGCGCCGTGTCCTCCTCCAGGTGGGCGCGCCGGATGCCCACCGCCACCTCGCCCGCCGACGTCTCGACCGCCAGCCGCCCGTGGGACGCCAGCGGCAGGTCGAACTGGCTGATCTGGTAGCCCTTCGGCAGGTCGGGGTAGAAGTAGTTCTTGCGGTCCCAGCGCGTGACCTCCGGCACCTCGCCGCCGATGGCCATGCCGGTCGCCAGCACGTGCTCCACCGCGCGCCGGTTGATGACCGGCAGCGTCCCCGGCATGCCCAGGCAGACCGGGCAGGTCCGCGTGTTGGGGGCGGCATCGGCGATGTCGGTGCCGCAGGGGCAGAACATCTTGGCCGCCGTCCGCAGCTGGACGTGGATCTCGATGCCGATGACCGCCTCGTACGGTCCGGTCACCCTCGCAGGCTGCCCAGGAAGCGGTCGATCCGCTCGAGGGCCGTCTCCAGCTGCTCGTAGCTGGTGGCGTAGCAGGCGCGCACGTGCCCCTCGCCGGACGGCCCGAAGGCGTCGCCGGGGATGACCGCGACGCGCTGCTCGAAGAGCAGCCGCTCGCTGAACTCGGCGCTGCTCAGGCCGCTCGAGGTGATGTCCGGGAAGGCGTAGAAGGCGCCGCGCGGCTCGAACGTCGGCAGGCCCAGGGCGTTGAAGCCGGCCACCAGCCGCTGCCGGCGGCGGTCGTACTCGGCGACCATCCGCTGCACGTCGGGCTCGGCGCCGGTGAGGGCCACCACGGCCGCGTCCTGGGCCGTCGTGGGGGCCGACATGATCTCGTACTGGTGGACCTTGACGATGCCCTCCAGCAGGTCGCGCGGCGCGGCCAGCCAGCCGACCCGCCAGCCGGTCATGGCGTAGGCCTTGGAGAACCCGCCGATGAGCACCGTGCGGTCGCGCGCGCCGGGGAGCGACGAGAAGGCCCGGTGGTGATGGTCGCCGTACACGAGGCGGTCGTAGATCTCGTCGCTGACCACGACGAGATCGTGGCGGGCGGCGATGTCGGCCAGGGCCAGGAGGGTCGCCTCGTCGAGGACGGCGCCCGTGGGGTTGCACGGGTAGCCCAGGAACAGCACCTTGGTGCGTTCCGTGATGGCCGCCTCGACCGCTGCCGGGTCCAGGGCGAAGCCGCGGTCGGCGTGCGTCGCGACGTGGACCGCGCCGCCGCCGTTGAAGACGACCGACGGGGTGTAGGCCACGTAGGAAGGCTCGTGCAGCACGACCTCATCGCCCGGGTCGACCAACGCGGCCATGGCCGCCGCGACCGCCTCCGAGGCCCCCACCGTGATGAGCAGCTCCCCCTCGGGGTCGTATTCCACGCCGTACAGCCGGGCCAGGTGCTTGGCCAGCGCCCGCCGCAACTCCAGCGTGCCGTAGTTGCTCGTGTAGTGGGTCCGCCCGGCCCGCAGGGAGCGCACGCCGGCCTCGATGATCTGCGGCGGCGTGGTGAAATCGGGCTCGCCAACGCCCAGGCTGATGACATCAGGCATCGTGGCGATGACGTCGAAGAACTTGCGGATGCCCGAGGGCGGCACGGCGGCCACGCGCCGGGCCAGGCGCGAAGCGGACCGGACGGCGGGCTCGACGGTCATGTCCGTCCGAGTATACGAGCCGGCCCGCTCGTCATCGTCCCAGGCCCAGGGCCGCCAGGCGCCCCGCGGCGGGCGGCGTGTCGGGATCGTCGAGGGCGGGCAGGTCGGCCGGCTCCAGGCTGCGCCAGGGCGCGTCGGCGGTGATCGCCTCGTAGCCCCGGCCAAGCCCGAGGAGGCGGGCCTCATCCCATGGCTGCCCGATGAACTGGAGGCCCACCGGCAGGCCGTCGCTGAGCCCGCACGGGACCGACAGGCCGGGCAGGCCGGCCACGTTCACCGGAAGGGTGCACGCATCGGAGAGGTACATCGCGACGGGGTCGTCGAGCCGTGCCCCGATGGGGAACGCGACGGTCGGGCTGGTCGGCGCGACCAGCGCCTCGACCTGCCGGAACGCCGCGTCAAAGTCATCCTTGATGAGCGTGCGGACCTTCTGCGCCTTGATGTAATAGGCGTCGTAGTAGCCCGCCGACAGGGCGTACGTGCCGAGCATGACGCGGCGCTTGACCTCGTCGCCGAAGCCCCGGCCGCGGGTCGCCAGGTAGTCCTCCAGGACGTCCCCGCCGCGGACGCTGAAGCCGAAGCGCACGCCGTCGTAGCGGGCCAGGTTGGCCGACGCCTCGGCGGGAGCGATGATGTAGTACGTGGCCAGGCCGTACCGCGTGTGCGGCAGGTCGACCTCCACGACCTCGACCCCGGCCGCCTCCAGGGCGGCGACCGCCTCCCGGACACGGGCCTCGACGCCCGGCTCCATGCCGGCCACGAAGTACTGCCGCGGGAGGCCCAGCCGGACGCCGCGTAGGGCATCGGCGGCGGCGGCACCGTCGCCGAGCGCGGCCGCGTAGTCGGGTACCGCCACCGGTGACGAGGTCGAGTCCCGGTCGTCGCGCCCGGCCACCGCGCCGAGCAGCAGCGCCGCATCGCGCACGTCGCGCCCGAACGGCCCGACCTGGTCGAGCGAGCTGGCAAAGGCGATGATGCCGTAGCGGCTGATCCGGCCGTACGTCGGGTGCATACCGACCACGCCCGTCAGGGCGGCCGGCTGGCGGATCGAGCCGCCCGTATCGGTGCCGATGGCCAGCGGCACCTGGAAGGCCGCCACGGCGGCCGCCGAGCCCCCGCTGCTCCCGCCCGGCACACGTGCCAGGTCCCACGGGTTGCTGGTGGGCCCCCACGCGGAGTGCTCGGTCGAGGAGCCCATGGCGAACTCGTCCATGTTGGTCTTGCCCAGGATGGCCGCCCCCGCCGCGTCGAGCCGCTCCGCGATGTGGGCGTCGTAGGGGCCCACGAAACCCTCCAGGATGCGGCTGCCGGCGGTCGACGGCCGGCCGGTCGTCACGACCAGGTCCTTGAGCGCGACGGGGATCCCCAGCAGGGGCGGCAGGGCAGCCAGCGCGCCCGCGCCGGCTTCCCGGGCCTGCTGCAACCGTCGGTCGGCGGCATCCGCGGCGGCGAGGGCGCCTGCGTCATCGAACGAGGCCCACGCGTTGAGCGCGGGCGCCTGGCGATGGGCGAGAGCGAGGTGGGCCTCCACCAGCTCGCGCGACGAGAACGCGCCGTCGCGCAGGCCCGCCGCCATCTGCCACGCGAAGAGCCGCGTCGGATCGCTGGTCGACACGCTCAGGTCGTCTGGTCGGCCAGGATGGCGGGCACCACGAGGTGATCGCCGATGCGCTCGGGGGCGCCGGCCAGCGCCACGTCGACCGGCAGGCTCGGGGCCGCCAGGTCCTCGCGCAGGATGTTCTCGAGCTCGATCGTCTGGGCCGTGGGGGCGATGTGCTCAGTGTCGAGCTCGGCCAGCACCGCGTACTGCTCGAGGATGTGGTTCAGCTGGCCCTGCAGGCGCGCCAGCTCGGCATCGCTCAGCCCAAGGCGGGCGAGGTGGGCCACGTGGGCGACGTCGTCACGAGAGAGACCGGCCATGCGGCAAGGATAGCGGCCGGTCCGCCGCCGTCAGCGACGCTCTGACGGACCCGCGAAACGCAGACCCAATTCAGCGTACTGCGCCGGGTCGGCCGGTGAAGGGGCATCCAGCATGAGGTCGCTGCCGGACTGCGTCTTGGGGAAGACCATGACCTCCCGGATGTTGACCTGGCGGGTGAACAGGGCGGCCCACCGATCGACGCCCAGGGCGATCCCGCCGTGCGGCGGGGCGCCGTACTCGAATGCGTCGAGCAGCGCCCCGAACTTCGCCTGCATGGCCGTCTCGGAGTGGCCCATCAGGGCGAACGAGCGGGCGAGCAGGTCGCGGCGATGGATGCGGATCGAGCCGCCGCCGAGCTCCCAGCCATTGAGGACGAGATCGTACTGCTGGGCGAGCGCCTGGCCGGCCGGGTCCTCCGGTGACGGCTTGGCGGGGTCGCCGGAGGCCGTCACGAGCTTGGCCTCGTCCTCCGGCAGCGGCGCGCTGAAGGGGTTGTGGGTGGCGTCCCACCGCCGCCCCTCGGTGTCCCACTGGTACATCGGGAAGTGGTGGACCCAGGCGTAGGCCAGCACGTCGGGGTCGGCCAGGCCGAGGCGTCGGCCGAGCTCCAGGCGGACCTGCCCGAGCGCCTCCTGGGCCACCAGGTCACGATCGGCGACGAGCAGGGCGAGATCCCCCTCGACGGCTCCGGATGCCGCCGCGAGGGCCGCGGCGCGCCCCTCCCCCACGATCTTCACGATGCTCGAATGGACCTCGCCACTGGCCAGGGCGATCGTCACGAGGCCGCGGGCGCCGTGATGCTTCGCCAACTCGGTGAGCTCGTCGATCTGGCTGCGCGTCGCGCCGGCCATGCCCGGAGCGGCCAGGCCCACGATCCGGCCCCCGGCGGCGAGCGTCTCGTCGAAGACGCGGAAGCCGGTGCCCGTGGCGGCCTGCCCGACGTCGTGGAGCTCGAGCCCGAAGCGGACGTCGGGTTTGTCCGAGCCGAAGCGGTCGAGGGCCTCGCGGTACGTGAAGCGCGGGAACGGCGTGGCCTGGATGGGTCGGTCGGGCACCGTGGCCCGGGTGACGGCGATGGCCATCCCTTCGACGAAGCGCATCACGTCGGCCTCGGCGACGAAGCTCATCTCCAGGTCCAGCTGGCTGAACTCCGGCTGGCGGTCGCCCCGCAGGTCCTCGTCCCGGAAGCAGCGGGCGATCTGGAAGTAGCGGTCCAGGCCCGCGACCATCAGGAGCTGCTTGAGCTGTTGCGGGCTCTGCGGCAGGGCGTAGATGCTGCCCGGCTGGAGGCGCGACGGCACGATGAAGTCGCGGGCGCCCTCGGGCGTCGACTTGATGAGCATCGGCGTCTCGATCTCCACGAAGCCGGCGGCGACGTGGGCGGCACGGATGGCCTCGACGAGCCGACTGCGGGTCAGCAGGCGGGTCAGGAGGGGCTCGCGGCGCAGGTCCAGGTAGCGGTACTTGAGACGCAGCGCCTCGTCGACCTCGCCCTCGGGCTCGTTGATGGGGAACGGCGGCGTGCGCGCCGGGCCAAGGACGTCGACCACGTCGGCGCGCAACTCGACATCCCCGGTCGGCAGGCGGGGATTCTCCGTGCCGGGCAGCCGCTTCGCCAGCAGGCCGCTGGCACGGATCACGAACTCAGGTCGCACCTCGCTGGCGACGGCATGCGCCGCCGGGGCGGTGGCCCGATCGAGCACCACCTGGGTGATGCCGTACCGATCGCGCAGGTCAAGGAAGATCAGCTGGCCAAGGTCGCGCCGGCGGTGGACCCAGCCGGCCAGCGTCATGGCCTGGCCGGCCAGCTCGGCGCGTGCCTCGCCGCAGGTCGCAGTCCGGTGGAACGTTTGCATGGGCCCGCTAATGGTACGGGAGGCGGCGGTTTCGGCCGCGGCGGGATCAGCCGTGCCGATGGCCTGCCTGACCGCGGCTCAGGTCGCGAGCCAGGTCGGCGACGTTCGCCGAGCGCTGCGTCCCCGCCTGCAGGTCGCGCACCTGCACCTGGCCGTGAGCGAGCTCGTCGCCCACGATGACCGCGAAGTGGGCCCCATCGCGTGCCGCGCCCTCCAGCTGGCGCCCCAGCTTGCGTGTGGCGAGGTCCGCGCGCACCGCCAGGCCGGCCGCGCGGAGATCGGTCGCCAGCCGCAGGCGGGTCGTCGTGTCCTGCGCGTCGGCGCCCACGACCACGGCGGTCGGTCCGGTCGCCGTCGGTGTCACCTGGCCCTGATCCGCCAGCGCCAGTACGACGCGGTCGAGGCCCAGGGCGAACCCGATGCCCGGCGTGGGCTTGCCGCCCAGGAGCTCCACGAGGCCGTCATAGCGGCCGCCGCCGCCCAGGGCCTGCTGCTGGCCCGTGGCGCCCTGGCGGTAGAACTCGAAGGCGGTCCGGGTGTAGTAGTCGAGACCGCGCACGAGCGTCGGCTCCAGGTTGGGCTCGATGCCGAGCGCTGCGAGGTGCGCCTGCACGGCCGCGAGATGGTCGGCGCACGGCCCGCACAGGTGATCGACCAGGCGCGGCGCGGCGGCGATGAGCGCCGCCAGGTCGGGATCCTTCGAATCGAGGAGCCGCAGCGGGTTGACCTTCAGTCGTTCCGCCTCGGCTGGGGCGAGGGCGCTGGCATGCGCCTCGAAGTAGGCGCGCAGTCGCTCGAGATACGCCGGGCGGCACTGGCCGTCGCCGATCGAATTGAGGTGGACGGCCACGTCGGCCACGCCACTCATGGCGTAGAAGCGCAGGCCGAGCTCGATCAGCTCTGCGTCGACCGCCGGACCGGGGTCGCCGATGGCCTCGACGTCCCACTGCCAGAACTCGCGGTAGCGGCCGGCCTGTGGCCGGTCGTAGCGGAACATCGGGCCGCACAGGCTGATCCGCACCGGCTGCGGCAGGGCCTGCATGCCGTGCTGGAGGTAGGCGCGCACGATGCCGGCGGTCGCCTCCGGCCGCAGCGCCCAGCGATCGCCCTCCTCGCCGCGCGTCGCCGCCACGCGGAAGAGCTCCTTCTCCACGACGTCGGTGGCCGCGCCGACGGCACGCTCGAAGACCTCGCTCTCCTCGAAGAGCGGCGTGTCCATCTCCGGGTAGCCATACCGGACGGCCAGCTCGCGGGCGATGCCCTCCAGCCGCGCGAAGGCCGCCCGTTCGGCGGGCAGCAGGTCGCGGGTGCCGCGGGGCGCACGGAACTGGGGCATCGCGGCAAGTCTACCGGCGAGGCGGCTGTGCTACACCTGCGCCATGGCCAGCCCGCGGTACCGCGTCCATATCGTGCCGGCGACGCGCCGCATCGGCCGCATGTTCCTGCCCGGCTGGCTGGCCATCACCATCGGCCGCGACATCTGGACGTGGCGCCCGCTGGCGGGACCGGAGCTGGCCCACGAGCTGTGCCACGTCCGGCAGTGGGACCGCTACGGCGCCGGCTTCATCCCGCGCTACGTGCGGGCCTCGTGGCGCGCCTGGCGGGCCGGGGGTGACGCGTATCGCGACAACGCCTTCGAGGTCGCCGCGCGGCAGGCGGCCGAGGGCTGATCAGCCCAGGTCGCGCTGGACCGTGTAGACGTCCTTGAGCCGCTCGATGCGGGAGAGCAGGCGCGCCAGCTGCGCCACCGAGGCCACCTGGAGCGTGGCATGGACGATGGCCGTGTGGTCGGGGTTCGTGCTCACGTTGGCGGCCAGGATGTTGACCTTGTGCTCGGCCACCACGTTCGTGATGTCGGACAGCAGGCCGGTCCGATCGTAGGCCTCGATGCGGATGGCGATGGGATAGGTCTGCTGGGCCGGCGCGTCCCACTCCACATCGATGAGGCGGTGCACGTCCCGCTCGTTGATCACGGTCGGGCAGGTGCGCAGGTGGACCGTGACGCCCTTGCCGCGCGTGATGTAGCCCACGATGGGGTCGCCGGGGATCGGGTGGCAGCACTTGGCGAAGCGGATGAGGAGGTCGCCGACGCCCTTGACGCGCACGCCGCCGGGCCGCTCCAGGGGCGGCGGCGCGACCTGCGGCAGGGCCGTCTCGGTGTCGTCGATGACCCCCAGCCGCATGACCACCTGCTGGGCACTGACGGCGCCGTAGCCGATGGCCGCGTAGAAGTCGTCCGGGCCGGCCATCTTGTAGACGGCCGCCATCTCCGCCACGCGCTCCGGGCCGATCCGCTCGACCGAGGTCCGCGCCAGGCGCCGCAGCTCGCGGTCGAGGGCCTCGCGGCCGTGGACGATGTTCTCATCCCGCTCCTGCCGCTTGAACCACTGGCGGATCTTTTCGCGCGCATGGCCGGTGCGCACGATGTTCATCCAGTCACGCGACGGACCGTGGGCCGCCTTGGTCGTGACGATCTCGACGATGTCGCCGTTCTGCAGCTTGTAGTCCAGCGGCACGAGGCGGTTGTTGACCTTGGCGCCGATGCAGCGGTGGCCCACGTCGGTGTGGATGCGATAGGCGAAGTCGAGGGGGCCTGAGCCGGCCGGCAGGTCCTTCACCTCGCCGCGCGGGGTGAAGACGAAGACCTGGTCCTGGAAGATGTCGAGCTTGAGGCCCTCCACGAACTCCGTGGCGTCGGCCACCTCGCGCTGCCAATCCATGAGCTGGCGGACCCAGGCCAGCTTGGCGTCGTAGTCGCGGTCGACGCGCGACCCTTCCTTGTAGCGCCAGTGGGCGGCGATGCCCACCTCGGAGACGCGGTGCATGGCGTGCGTCCGGATCTGGACCTCGAGCGGCTTGCCGTCGACGGCCACCACCGCGGTGTGGAGGCTCTGGTAGCCGTTGCCCTTGGGCATGGCGATGTAGTCGTCGAACTGGCCGGGGATCGGCCGCCACAGCGAGTGCACGACGCCGAGTGCGGCGTAGCAGTCCTTGAGCTCCTCGACGAGGACGCGGATGGCGTACACGTCGTAGATCTCGCCGAGCTCGGCGCTCTTGCGCTGCATCTTCTTGGCGATGCTGGCGATGTGCTTGGGGCGACCGGACAGCTCGGCCTCGATGCCGGCCGCGCGGAGGGCCTCGTCCAGGATGGTCATGGCCCGCTCGACGTAGCCCTCGCGCGCGCGACGGCGGGTCTCGAGCTTGGCCGCGAGCTCGCGGTAGTCGGTCGGCTCCAGGACCTTGAAGGCGAGGTCCTCGAGCTCCCATTTGATCTGCCAGATGCCCAGGCGCTCCGCCAGCGGGGCGTAGATCTCCTGCGTCTGACGGGCGATGCGGACCTGTTTCTCGTGCGGCAGGGCGCTCAGCGTGCGCATGTTGTGGAGCCGGTCGGCGAGCTTGATGAGGACGACCCGGACGTCCTCCGCCATGGCCAGGAACATCTTGCGGATGTTCTCGGCCTGTTGCTCCTCGTGCGACAGGGTGCTGAACTTCGAAAGTTTGGTCACGCCGTCGACGAGGCGCACCACGTCCGGCCCGAAGCGCTCCTCGAGGTCGCTGAGGTCGTAGTCGGTGTCCTCGGGGATGTCGTGGAGCAGCGCCGCCGTCACCGCCACCGGGTCGATGCCGAGCTCGGCCAGGATCTGCGCCGCGGCCAGCGGATGCGTGACGTACGGCTCGCCCGAGGCCCGTTTCTGGCCCTCGTGGGCCTCGACCGCGAAGCGGTACGCCCGTTCGACGGGCTCCAGGTCGGCCTGCGGGTAGTGCTCGTGGAGCGTCGCGAACAGGTGGCGCGCGGCGGCCTCCACGGCGCGCGGCGAGGCCCCGGCTGCCGCGTTCGCGGGCCGGGCCGCGGTGCGCCCGCGCTTGACCGCGGGCGGGGAGGCGGGATCGACGGCCATGGCGGGCAGTGTACCCCGCGACCTCGGCGGCTCTTGCAGCGGCCTAGGTGCCTCGCTCGGCACGCGCGCGGTCACGCCACTCCCGGAGGCGGTACCACAGCGGATCCAGGATCAGGTCGAAGGTGCCCGGATGACGCACCGGCGTCCCGCCGAACGTACGCTTGAAGGCGCTGAAACCGGCCCATGACGCGTCCGCGTCCGCTTCGTCCGCCTCGACCACGCCCCACTGGTCGAAGGTGCGCACGCCGTCGTCCGCCAGGCGCGCCAGCAGCGCGGCCATCGCCGCGTAGGCCCCGTAGGCGTGCCGCAGGGCCGGGTCACGGCGCGACGCGCCATAGAGGTAGTAGGCGCGATCGGCCACGCGGGGCACGGCCATCCCGGCGATCGGTCGGCCCTCGAGCTCCGCGAGGGCGAGATACCAGCCCCCGGTCGGCGCGGCCGGACCCGACGCGGCGAACCCGGCGGCGACACGCTCGAGGAACCCCGCCGAGCGCGCGCGGAAGGCACCGCGGCTCGCGGTCTCACGCAACAGGGCGTGGAAGGCCGCGATGCTCGCGGGATCCGGATCGCGGCGGATGGTCACCTGGACGCCTTCGCGGCCCGCCCGACCGGAGAGGCGCCGCGCATCGGCGTGCCACGATGCGCGCATCGCCTCGTGGTCGGCCGTGAGCGTCACGAGGCGCGTCGTCGCGGCCTGGAGGTCGTGGCGCGCACGCCGCAGGCCGGCCGCCCGGAGGGCCGCCCCGACGTCCGGCGTCCCGGGCACGGCCCGCGGGTCGACCTTCACGACGATGCCGCGCTCCCGCCGACCGGCCTCCCGCAGCGCGCCCAGGCACGCCGCCAGGATCGCCGGCGCGTCGGGTGCCTCGCGCGTCCAGAGCGGCCCGTGGGGCACGTAGATGACCGTCCGGCCGAGCGTCGTCCGGCGCACCAGCGCCTGCGCCACGGCCTGCACACGTCCCGCCCGGTCACGCAGGACGAGGCGCAGCGGCCGCTCGCCGCTCGGCGCCACGGCTTCGCCCCACGCCCAGCACTGGAGCGGATCGCCCTCGGGCCGCTCGGCCACGAAGCTGTCCCACGTCGCGCGGTCGCTCTCGTCGGCGAGGGTCCAACTGACACCGCTCACGGGAGGACGCCGCTCACCGGGTGGCGGGGTCCGACCAGCCGAGGCGGGCCAGCGCCGCACGCACCTCGGCCGCCTCATCCCACGGCACCGCACCCTCCGCCGTCTCGATCGTCTTCTCGTGGCCCTTGCCGGCGAAGAGCACCGCGTCGCCCGGCCGTGCCGCCTCCAGCGCCAGGGCGATCGCCGCCCGCCGGTCGGGCACGAGCCGCAACTCGCTGCCGCGGTGGAGGCCGGCCGCCTCGACCCCCTCGGCGATCTGCTCCAGGATCGCCTCGCGCGGTTCGCCACGCGGATCCTCGTCGGTCACGACCACCAGGCGGCAGCGCTCCCCTGCGACCCGCCCCATGCGCGAGCGCTTCAGGACGTCGCGCTCGCCGGCCGAGCCGAAGACCGCGATGAGCCGGCCGCCGGCGGCGCCGGCGAGCGGCGCCAGCTCGTCGAGGACCTTAGCCAGGGCCTCGGGCGTGTGGGCGTAATCGACCAGGGCGGCGAACGGCTGCCCGCCGTCCACGCGCTCCATCCGGCCGGGGACGCCGGCCACGGCCTCCAGTCCGGCACGCACCGCGTCGGGCGGCAGCGCGAGCGCCTCGGCCACGGCCGCCGCAGCGAGGGCGTTCCAGGCGTTGAAGCGGCCGGCCAGGGACAGGGCGAGGTGGCCCCGCCAGCGAGGCGTCACCACGTCGAGCTCGAGCCGCTGGAGGCTCTCCCGCAGGGCGACCCCGCGGACGTCGGCAGCCTCGTCGAAGCCGTACGTCAGGACCGCCGCGCCGGCCGCCTGCGCCGCCTCCGTGAACCCGGCCGCGGCCGGGTCGTCGAGGTTCACCACGCCCGTCTTCGGCCACCCCTTGTCCGGGTTCTGCGGACCGCCGGCGAGCGCTTCGAAGAGGCGCCGCTTGGCGGCCGCGTAGGCGGCCAGCGTGCCGTGGAACTCGAGGTGCTCGTGGGTCAGGTTGGTCAGCACGGCGACGTCATAGGCCACCGCGCCGACGCGATCCTGGGCCAGGCCGTGCGAGCTCGTCTCGAGCACCGCGAAGCGGTCGCCGGCCTCCACCATGGCCGCCAGGTGGGCCTGCAGGACCGGCGCCTCTGGCGTGGTCGTGCGGGCCGGGTTGCCGATGGCGCGTCCGCCGATCACGACGTCGACCGTGCTGACAAGGCCGGCCGGCAGGCCTGCCTGGCCCAGGATCGAGCGCACCAGGTACGCCGTCGTGGTCTTGCCGTCCGTGCCGGTGATGCCCACCACGCCAAGCCGATGCGACGGGTCGTCCCACCACCAGGCGGCCGCCTGGGCGAGGGCCGGCCTGGCCGACATGACGACCAGCTGCGGCACACCCAGGCCGGGCAAGGGCCGCTCCACGATGACGGCCGTGGCGCCGCCGGCGGCGGCCGCCGCCGCGAACTCATGGCCGTCGTTGACGCGGCCCGGCACCGCCACGAAGACCTCGCCGGGGCGCAGGTGCCGCGAATCCATGCTCACGCCTGTCACGGCACGCGCCGCGAGCGGCTCCCCCGGCCCGGCCGCCTCCGACGCCGCGGCGACCACCGAGCGGAGCTGGCCGCGGGCCTCGAGGGCGCCGACGAGCGCGCCGAGGGGCCGAGTGCGTGCGGCGGACTCGTTCATCGCCGGCGCATCGCGCGACGGGCGGAGCGGGCCACGAGGCCGGCGCGGTAGACGGCCGGGCGGAGGACCAGCTCGTGCGCCCCGGCCGATTCGACCCACTTCGCGCCGAAGCCGACCTTGTGCTCGTACAGCCCCCACGTCGGGTCGCCCGGCTCGGGCCGGCGCCGTGCCCCGGCGATGTCCACGCCGCCCAGGTCCAGGCACGACATCCCGCCCTCCAGGGCCAGGCGCATGGCGTCCCAGCGCAGCAGCTGCATCGTCCCGGCGAACACCGTGCGGGCGGCGGGATCGTCGGCCGAGAAGGCGGTCGCGAGGTGGCCGCCCTGGTGGTACATGAACAGGCCGCCCAGGAACCGGTCCCCGGTCTCGGCGACGAGCAGCCGGCCAAGCCGCGCTGCAAGCAGGCGCCGCCACCAGGTCAGGAAGCCGTGCCCCGAGGAGAACGTGAAGCCCTTGCGGACGGCCGTGGCGTCCAGGAAACGCCCCAGATCGGGCAATCGGTCGCCTGCAGCGTCCTCCCGCACCGCCACGGCCTGGCGCAGCGCGCTGCGCACGCGCTGGCGTGTCGTCTTGCTCAAGCCGGCGAACAGGGCCGCTTCGTCGGTCCCCGGCGCCCAGCTCACCACGAGCCGGTGGCGCGAGGGCTGGATCTCCTCGGCCGGCACGAAGCCGCCGGCGGCGAGGCTGGCGTCGAAGGACGGGTCAGCGTCCAGCTCGGGATCGACCGCCAGGATCGTCGCCCCGGCCCGGCGCGTCCACCTGCCCAGGGCGAGCGCCCGTGCGGCGGCCGCCTGCGCCCCACCCTCCCCTGCCACGGGGCCGCGCGAGGCGTACGCGAGGAAACCCGGCAGGGGCGCGCGGTGGCGGGTGAGGACCAGGGCCCCGGCCCCGTCGGTGAAGGTCACGAAGCGTGGTCGCCAGCCATCCTCGACGGCGTGCGCGGCGGACACCGTGCTCTGCAGGACGTGGCCGCCGGGCACGTCCACCGTCAGGGCGTCCCAGCCGGGAGGCGCCACATCCTTGACCGCGTCGACCTCGACCCCGAAGGCGCCTCTCATGGCCGGTTCACCCCGCGTCGCCGCCGGTGGGCGGCCGGCCAAGGCGGCGGGTCGCGACGGCCACGCGGGCCCGTTGGGCCGCTGTGACGAGGCCGCGCACGACGGGCTGGGTGACGAGTTCCCACGCCCCGATCCAGGTCACCTCCTGCCCTCCGAAGCCGGCCTTGAACTGCTCGATGCCGGGATGCGCCAGGCCCCACAGATCGTAGGTCGTGCGGCCGCGCTCGCGTGATGAGCGGATGGCTTCCCACTTGAGGAGGTAGTTGGCCCGCGAGGCCGCGCCGGCCGCGGTCATCCCGCCGTACGGCTCGATGGCCGTCGCGCCGCACTCCAGCAGGAGCAGCGTCGCCTGCCGCCGACCCGCGGCGTCCTGGGCGAAGAGGAGTCGCGCCGCGCCATGGCGGGCGAAGGCGGCGTAGGTCGTGGCATAGGCGCCCCGGGCACGATGGACGAAGCCGGCCCGCCGGGCCGTCTCGACGTAGATGGCGAAGAACTCGTCGAGGCCCTCGGGTCCCGCCTCGACCACCGCCACGCCGTCTCGGCGGGCCTTCGTCACGTACTGGCGCCACTTGCCGCGGAGGTCGGCCCACAACGCCTCCTCCGGCCGGGTCAGGTCGATGAGCCGCGTGCGCGACGGCTGCACCGGCGCCGTCGGCCGCCACCCGTTGGCGCCCAGCCAGCCCTCCAGCGGATCGCCGGCCCGGACGGCGGGGTCGATCACGACGTGGCTCAGGCGCAGGTGTCTCGCCGCCGCCCGGAGGGCGTCGGTCCAGGCGGTCACGCCACCCGCGCCGAAGCGGGCCGCGACGGGGCCGCGCGGCGCGTAGCCGATGGCCCACGGACTCGGCCCAAGGCGGTGGACGAGCAGCTGCGCGCCGGTCGGCCCATCGGCCGCATCCACCACGACTCGCTGCGGCACCCAGCCATTGGCGGCCTTCACCTCCGCCCATGCCGTCTGCTGAGCGTAGGCGCCGCAGGCGGCACCGGCCACGAAGGCGTCCCACGCGGCATCGTCCGTGCGCAAGCGGAACGCCGGGTGATCGGAGGGCGGGTGGGCGAGCGTCACGCCAGGGTCACCAGGCGCCGGGTGGCCGATCGCACGAGCGCCAGGGTGCCGGCCAGCTCGGGCAGTCGCAGCAGCCGGCTGTAGGCGACGTACACCACGCCTGCCACGACGAAGGCGATCCCGCCGACGACCAGGTCGTCCACCTTGGCCGTCGAGCTCATCCCGAGGGCGCCGGCGGCCTGGAGCACGACCCATGCCCCGCCCGCGGCCAGCGCGGCCCCGACCAGGTCAACGCCCCCGGCCCGCAGGATCGGCCCCAGGCGGAAGCGGGCGTCGCGCCGCGCCAGCAGGCCAAGCAGCAGCCCCGACTCGACCCACGCCCCGGCGGCGATCCCCAGCGCCAGGCCGGCCAGCCCGAGCGAGCCGACCGTGAGGATCGAGACCACCACGTTGACGGCGACCGAGATGACGGCCGCGGCGACCGGCGTGCGCGTGTCCTTCGCCGCGTAGAACACCCGCGCCAGCACCTGGATGAGCGCGTGGCCGCCCAGCCCCACGAGGAAGAACAGCAGGGCGCTCGCGGTGGCCTCGAGGGCCGCCAGATTGAATAGGCCGTATGAGAAGAGCACGGTCACGACCTGCACGCGGATGACCATCAGCACCACGGTCAGGAACAGCATCACGTACAGCAGCAGGCGCACCGCCCGCGTCACCAGCTGCCCGAACTCGTCGCCCGGGCCGAGTGCGACGACGCGGGAGAGCGAGGGCAACAACACGATGCCAAGGGGGACTCCGATGATGCCGATGGGGATCTGGAGGATCGTGAAGGCGGCGTTGTAGGCCACCAGGGCCCCGGACCCGACGGTCGTCGCCAGCGACGTGTTGACCAGGAACGTGATCTGGGTCACGCCCAGGCCGAAGGCCCGCGGCGCCATGAGCAGGAGCGCCTCGCGGGCGGCCGGGTCGCGCAGCCGGACGGTGGCCTCGTAGTGCGCCCCGCCTCGCACGAGCTGGGGCACTTGGACCGCGACCGTCAGGATCGCGCCGGCCACCACGCCCACGGCCAGGGCCCGCACGCCCATGCTCGGCGCGAGGACCAGCGCCGCGACGATGATGGCCACGTTGTAGAGGGCGGCGCCGGCCGCGGCGGCGGCGAACCGCCCGCGCGCGTTGAGGGCGCTCGAGGCCACCGCGCCGAGGGCCAGGAAGAGCGGCGACAGCAGCATCAGGCGGGTGAGGTCCACGGTCAACGCCAGCTGGGCAGGGGTGAAGGTCGGGGTGATCAGCGGCACGAGCACGGGGGCCAGCACCTCGACCACGATGATCAGTGGCACCAGCACCAGCAGCATCACGTTGGCCACCACCGACACCACGTGCCACGCCCGCGCCTCCTCACCATGCGCGAGCAGGCCGCTCAGCACGGGCACCACCGCCGAGGCCAGCGCGCCGGCCGCGACGAGCTGGAACACCAGGTCGGGGAGGCGGAAGGCGGCGTAGTACGCCGAAAGGTCCGGTCCGGCCCCGAACGTGGAGGTCATGACGACCGTGCGCAGCCAGCCAAGGACGCGGGAGGCGAAGACCGCGACCGATACGACCAGGCCGGCGCGCGCCAGCGTCCCGGAGGCCAGGCTCACCTCCCGGCCGGCCCCTGTGACGACGCCGCCCGCGGGTGGCTGGCGCGGTACGCGGTGCGCAGCCGGGCCGGCGCGACATGCGTGTACACCTGCGTCGTGGCCAGGTTGGCGTGACCCAGGAGTTCCTGGACGACTCGCAGGTCCGCGCCCCCGTCGAGCAGGTGGCTGGCGAAGGAGTGGCGCAGCGTGTGCGGCGTCGTGCCGCGCGGCAGGCCGGCCGAGCGCGCGAGGGCGTCGAGGCGCAGGCGCAGGCCGCGGGCCCCGAGCGATCCCCCACGTGCGTTGAGGAAAAGCGCCCCGGGGTCGGCGCCGGAGCCGCGGGCGCGCAGGACGGGGCGGCCATCCGCGAGCCAGGCGCCAAGGGCGTCCCGGGCGGGCCCGCCGAGCAGACCGACCCGCTCCTTGCGGCCCTTGCCGATGACGCGCACCTCACCACGGGCCAGGTCGAGGTCGCCCACCGCCAGTGCCTCCACCTCACCGATGCGCAGCCCCGCCGCGTAGATGGTCTCGACGACGGCCCGATCGCGCAGGGCCAGGGCCGCGGCGGGCGAGTCGGGCACCTCACGAGAGGGCACCGCGTCAAGCAGCTGCTCGACCTGGCCGATGTCGAGGACGGCCGGGAGGCGTCGCGGACGCCGCGGTGAGGCGACGGCCGCCCACGGATCGCCGGCCACCCACCCCTCGCGCCGGGCGTGGCGGTAGAACGCGCGCAGGGCGGAGATCCGCGCCCCGATCGAGTTACGGCCGAGGCCGCGCTCCTCGAGGGCGCCCAGGTAGGCCCGCAGCGTCAGCCGGTCGGGGCGCCGCCAGTCGGCGCCCGGCCGTGCCGCGAGCCAGTCCAGGTACTGTGCTGCCGCCGTGCCGTAGGCCCGTCGGGTATGGATGGAGAGGTCGCGCGCCTCGAGCGCGCGCCGGTAGGACGCGAGCGCCGACGCGCCCGTCACGCGGCGGTCGAGCGCGCCGCTCGCGTGCCGGACCTGCGCTTCGTGGTGGTGGGTCGCCGGGCCCGGCTGCCGCCGCCCCTGGCGGGGCGCTTGGGGGCGAGCGCCGCCGGATCGGGCGGCCCGCCGGGCAGGCTCAGGCCGACCAGCGCCGCGGGCTCCAGCTCCGGCAGCGGCACGGCCGCGCCACAACGGAGGCACAGGCCCCCGTCGGGACGGCGCGCGACGGGACCCTGGTCCGCGTCATGGAGTGCACCGGTCGGTTCGAAGTTCGTGGTGAAGTCGCACTCCGGATAGCGGGAGCAGCCCCAGAAGACGTTGCCGGTCCGACGAGCGCGCCGCGACGTGAGGTGGCCCTGGCCGCACTTGGGGCAGGTGACCTCGAAGCCGAGCGGCGCGGGCGGGGGCGGGCCGTCCTTGCGGATGTAGCGGCACTCCGGGTAGCGGGAACAGCCCACGAACGGGCCGAAGCGCCCCGACCGCGACGTGAGCACGCCCTGGCCGCACTCGGGGCACGGCTCGCCGGTGCCCGGCAGCGCGGGCGGTTCGTCGCCCGGCAGCGGCCGCGTCTCCTGGTGCTCCGGGTAGAGCGAGCAGGCCAGGAAGCGACCGGTCCGGCCGAGGCGGATGACCATGGGGTGGCCGAGGGAGCAGACCTCGTCCGTGGCCTCGGTCGTGAAGTCCGCCCGGCGCAGCTCGCGCCGCTTCTCGTCGACCCGCGTCTTGAGCGGCCCGTAGAACTCCGCCAGGAGGGGCACCCAGGCCTGGCGGCCGCGGGCCACCTCGTCGAGCCGCTCCTCCATGCGGGCGGTGAAGGCGACGTCGACGAACTCGCCGAAGTGCTCCACCAGGAGGTCGGTCACGATGCCCGCCACGGGCTCGGGGTGCAGGCGCCGGTCCTCCACCCGCACGTAGCCGCGGTCCACGATGGTCGAGATCGTGGCCGCGTACGTGCTCGGCCGTCCGATGCCGTGCTCCTCGAGGGCCTTGATGAGGGTCGCCTCGGTGAAGCGCGGCGGCGGCTCGGTGAAGTGCTGGGTGGGCTCGACCCCGCTGACCGAGGCACGATCGCCCTCGGCGAGCGGTGGCAGCTGGCCCTCCGCCTCGTCGGCCGCCTCGTCGTCGCGGCCCTCCGTATAGACGCGGGCGAAGCCGTCGAAGAGGGTCCGCGTGGCGCTGGCCCGCAGGCCGTAGCGATCGGCCTCGAGCTCGACGGTCGTCGACTCCAGCCGCTTCTCCGCCATCTGCGACGCCAGCGCCCGTTGCCAGATCAGGCGGTAGAGGCGCAGCTCCTCCGGCTTGAGGTGCCCGGCGAGCGCGTCGGGGTCCCGGGCGAAACTCGTCGGCCGGATCGCCTCGTGCGCCTCCTGCGCGCCCTTGGTGCGGGTGCGGTGGACGCGGCCCTTGGGCATCGTGTAGGGCGCCCCGAAGCGCGCGGCGATGACCTCGCGGGCCTCGCCCATGGCCACGCCGGCCATCTGCGTCGAGTCGGTGCGCATGTAGGTGATGAGGCCCACGTGGCCCTCGCCGAGGTCCAGGCCCTCGTACAGGCGCTGCGCGATCGACATCGTCCGCCGCGGGCTGAAGGAGAGCTTGCGGCTCGCCTCCTGCTGCAGCGTGCTGGTGGTGAAGGGCGCGGCCGGGCTGCGCCTGGACTGGCGCGTCGACACCTTGCCGACGACCGCCGTGGCGCCCTGCAGCGCGTCGCGATGGCCCGCCGCGCCGGCCTCGTCGGGGATCTCCAGCGGTGCCGCGTCGAGACGCACCACGTCGGCCGCGAAGACCGAGCCGTCGGCGGCCGCGAGATGCGCGACCAGTGTCCAGTACTCGCGCGTCTGGAAGGCGTCGATGGCCCGTTCCCGCTCGACGACCAGGCGCACGGCCACCGACTGGACGCGGCCGGCCGAGAGGCCGCCGCGCACCTTGCGTGAGAGGAGCGGGCTGAGCGTGTAGCCCACCAGCCGGTCGACGATGCGGCGGGTCTGCTGGGCATCGACCAGGTCCATGTCGATGCGCCGCGGGTTGGCGAAGGCGGTGCGGATGGCGCCCTCGGTGATCTCCCCGAAGGTCACTCGCTGCTGCTTGTCGTCGGGGATGTGGGCGGCCTCGGCGACATGCCAGGCGATGGCCTCCCCTTCCCGGTCGAGGTCGGTGGCGAGGAAGACCGTGTCGGCGCGCGCCGCCGCACGGGCGATGCTGTCGACCTGCTTGCGGCGGTCATCGGGCACCACGTAGTCGGGCCGGAACCCGTGCTCGACATCGACGCCCAGCTTGCCCTTGCCAGGGTTCTCCGGCAGGTCGCGAACGTGGCCGTAGGAGGCCAGCACGTGGAAATCCGGGCCCAGGTAACGTTCGATCGTGCGCGCCTTGGCGGGCGATTCGACGATCACCAGGTTCCGTGTCATGGCCCGCGAGTGTAGCACCGGCCCTCTGGCCGACCGGTTGGCCCCGGCTTCCCGACCGCTTCGCTCAGGCTTCGCGGATGCGCCGCAGGAAGTCCTCGTCGAGCTCGGCGGCGGCCTCGTCGGGGGCCGGCTCGCCCGCCTCCAGGGCCGGGCGGGCACGTGCCGCAGCGCCGGCGTCGGGCAGGATCTCGATGAAGCGGACGTGCTGCAGGGGGATGATGAAGGTCGAGCCGACCGCGTCGACGAAGACCGGCCGCTTGCCGTCGAGGGTGCGCATGTTAGTGCACACGAGGCAGCTGTCACCGGCCAGAGGCAGCGTCGGGAGGTCAGCCACGAGAGGCTGCTCTCCCTGCATGTGGATCACCGCGTCGCGGATCATGGGACGCGCCTCGTCGTGATCAGCCGCCCCAGAAGTCGATCGCGAACACGACCCGCCCATTGGCCTGCCAGACGCCGACGCCAGCGCTGCGGCCACGCGAATCCATCATGTTGAGGTAGTGCCCGCCCTGTGAGGCCTTCTCGCTCTGGAAGAACAGCACGGCCTGGATGGCGCCCTCGGTCGGCGTGCCCGACCACCAGGCCAGGTTCTCACCCCACCAGGCGTTGGTATAGCCGATCGCCGACAGGCGGCACGACGGACAACCGTGATAGAGCTGGCTGGTCTGGGCGAGGTACTTGGCCCACGGCCGGCTGGCCCCGTTGGAGATCTTGGCGTTGAGGGCGAGCGGCGCACGACCGTTGCTGCCCCTCCCCGAGCACACGCCGCTGCTGCTGACCCACCCGCCGGTGTGGTCGCAGTTGATCAGGCTGAGGAAGTACTTCTCCGTGCTGTACCAGGGGGCGCTGGTGGAACCGCCGCCCGAGGGCTTGGGCTTGTCGACCGTGCGGGGCTTGGCCGCCGCGCGGTGCACCGTGGAGAAGGTCGCCGTGGCCACGGTCGTGGCCGGGCCCGCGCCGAGCGGCTGACCGGCCGCCGAACGCGCCGATCCGTCGACGGTGACGGTGTAGTGCGAGCCGTACCCGAACGGTGTGCGGGCCGTCCAGATGAGCACCGTGTCACCCTCGGCCCAGGTGAACCGGCCCTGCTTGGCCGGGCTCGTGTAGGCCGAGATGTGGATGGCCGCCTGGGTCGAGGCGCGGTCCATGGGCTGCGAGAAGCGGACCGAGACGGCCTGGTTCAGCGCCACGTTGGTGCTGCCGGTCGCGGGCCGCAGGCGCACGATGGCGGGCAGCGCGGGTGCCTTCAGGACGACCGTGACGCCGGCGGCCAGCGCGGCCCCATCCGTGTCCTTCATGTCCTGGGCCAGGCTCACGGTGTAGCTGGTGCCCGGCGCCAGCGGCTCGGTCGGCTGCCACTCGTAGGTCGTGTCGGGGACGCCCTGGTCGGGCGCCACGGTGAAGACCTTGCCCGCCACGCCCGGTGAGACGGTCAGGGCACCGGAGACCGCCGATGCGGTGACCGGCGTGGAGAACGACAGGCTGACGGTCGGCGCGGTGGAGGTTGCGCCGGCGGGCGCCTGGACCATCCCGGTGGCGGTCGTCGCGGCGCGCGTCAGGAAGACCGCCGACAGGGGGCTCGGCAGCGAGGTGCCGTCACGTCCGACGGCCGTCGTGCTGAGGCTCAGCGTGTACAGCGTGGAGGCCGCCCAGTGGGTGACCGGCGCCACGTGGAGCATCGTCCCGTCGGGCGACCAGCTGAGGCGGACGGCGGTCGCGGGCGTGACCTGGAGAGCGGCCATCACCTTGGCCGCGTCGACCGGTTCGCTGAAGACCACCGTCGCGGGCTCGTTGAGGCCGCGTCCGGTGAAGACCGTCGTGCTGATGCGCGCCAGGGCGGTCGGATCGACAGGGGCGGATTTGAAGGCGTTCGCCGTCGGGGCGCCGGAGGAGCTGAGGGCGACCAGCGTGAACAAGGCGCCTACGCCAAGCACCGCCACCATGCGCAGAGCCGCCCGCCGGTGCGCCACCGGAAGCAGGTACGACGCACCGATGACGGGCAGGCTGAGGAGCCCGGCGATCGCCTTCCGCAATACTGCGTCTCCCGTGAAGCGGCCGGTACGGGCGAATGCACGTGCCCGAGGAGCGTCCGACCTAGGGTTGCTTTCCCGGAGCGTAGCAGACGTTACGGTGTGGCGCCATCACCAAAGGTCCCGCGGCCGCACCGGACCACGGTCCGGGAGGCGGTCGTCGAGCCCGCTACGGTGGCCGCGCCAACGGACCGGCGGCCACGTAGGTCGCCCCGACGAGCGTGACCCAGCCGCGCAGCTGGAGGACCGTCGTGGCGCTGGCGGCGGTCGCCGGGGCCAGGCCGGTCGAGGCGATGACGCGGTCGAGACCTGCCGGTCCGGCTCCGACGACCCGGGCGACGGCGCGCTCCGCGGGCCCGAGGAGGGCCAGGGCATCGGCCCATGACAGCGTCGGCACGGCCGCCGGTGCCGCATCTGGCCCACCGGCCGGACCGGCTGGCGCGGCGGGCCAGAGGTCCACCAGGTCCGCCACCAGCTCGTCGAGCCCCACGATGGGCCGCGCTTCCGTCTCGCGCAGCAGCCGCAGGCAGCCCGCCGTCAGCCGGTCGCCGGGTCGGCCGGGCACGACGAACAGCGCGCGACCCTGTTCGAGCGCGTGGTGCGCCGTGTTCACCGCCCCGCTCCGGGTCGGGGCCTCGACCACGATGACGGCCTGGGCCAGCGCGCTCAGCAGCCGGTTGCGCCGCGGGAACGTGCCCCTCGTGGGCCGGGCGTGCGGGGCCAGCTCCCCGACCACGGCGCCGCGGACGAGGATGTCGCGGACGAGGCCGGCATGGGCACGGGGGCCCGGTCGCTGGTGGCCGGATCCGATCACCCCGACCGTCACTCCGTCGGCGGCGACCGTGGCAGCCTGCGCGGCGCCGTCGATGCCGAACGCCAGGCCGGAGACCACGACCGCGTCCAGCTGCACGAGTTGCCGCGCGATGGCACCGGCCAGCGCCCGCCCCAGCACGGACGGGCGGCGCGTCCCCACGACGCTGATCCGCCGCGGCATGGCGAGCGTGCCCGGGTCGCCCTGGCCGTACAGCACGGGCGGCGGGTCCGCCAGGTCGCCGAAGCCCGGCGGGTACGCCGCGTCGAGCGCCGTGATCGTCCAGACCTCCGCACGGTCGAGTTCCGCCTGGGCCCGGTCCGGGTCCCGCGCCGCGTCGGCGACGGCGGCCCGCACGCCCCGGGTCAGCCGCCTCCCGGCGGGCAGCTCGTCGAGCGCATCCCGCCGGGCGAGTCCCAGGACCGTGTCGGCTCCTCCGGCCTGGCCGACGAGCGCGTCGAAGTGCGCCGGTCCCACCCCGTCGACGCCCGCCAGGGTGATCCACGCGGCACGCTCTCCGTTCTCCGTCATGCGGCCAGCTCCCACGGCCGACCCGCGGGGTCGCGCAGGTTGGCCGCGGCGAGGATCGTCGCGTCGTCGACGCCCGCATGGCCGCCGAGGTCGGCGATCGTGCGGGCGACCCGTGCGAGCCGGTGGACGCCGCGCGCGGTGAGCAGCTGCCGCGCGGCGACGTCCTCGAGGCGCCTGCGCGCCCGCCCGTCGAAGCCGCCCAGGCGGAGCACGGCCGACCCGCTGAGCATGGCGTTCGGTACGCCGCCGTTGCGCTCGCCGGCCACGGCCCGCGCCGCTGCGATGCGCGCCGCCACGTCCGCGGATCCCTCAGGCGGATCACCCTCCAGGAGGGTGGCGGGGGGCACGCGCGCCATCTCCACGCGCAGGTCGAGGCGATCAAGCAGCGGACCGCTGACCCGGCGGACGTAGCGCTCGGGCTCGCCGGCCGGACACCTACATGGCCGGGAGGCATCGCCCGCGAAGCCGCACCGGCACGGGTTCATGGCCGCCACCAGCTGGAGGCGGGCCGGGTAGCGCACCTGGCCGCCGGCCCGGGCGATCGTCACGCTGCCGTCCTCCAGCGGCTGGCGCAGCGCATCGAGCACGTCACGGTCGAATTCCGCCAGCTCGTCGAGGAAGAGGACCCCGCGATGGGCCAGGGTGACTTCGCCGGGGGCCAGCCGCGGCCCGCCGCCGACGAGCGCCGCATACGAGCTGGTGTGGTGCGGCGCCCGGAACGGGCGGTCTCGGCACAGGCCGGCCACGCCCGTCAGGAGTCCGGCTACGCTGGCCACGACCGTCGCCTCCAGCGCCTCCTCGTCGTCGAGCGGCGGCAGGAGGCGTGGGATGGCCCGCGCCAGCAGGGTCTTGCCCGCGCCGGGTGGTCCCACGAGCAGCAGGTTGTGGCACCCGGCCAGCGCGATCTCGACGGCCCAGCGCGCGGTGGCCTGGCCGCGCACGTCGGCCAGGTCGACCGGCTCGATCGCCGCCACGAGCGAGGCCGGACGCGCCGGCAGCGCCGGGTCGTCCCCGCGCGGGTCGACGGCCGAGACACGGGCCGCCGGGCGGAGGCTGGCGGCCGCGGCGCGCCGGCCGCGGGGACCCGCCACCAGCCGCGCGGCGTCGTCCAGCCCTTGCACCGCCACCAGCTCTGCACCGGCCACGAGGCGTCCTTCGGCGGCATTGGCGGCGGGCACCGCGATACGGCGATGGCCGGCGCGGACGAGCGTGGCGACCATCGGCAGGACCCCCGAGACCGCCTGCAGGCTGCCGTCCAGCGAGAGCTCGCCGAGGAGGGCCCAGCTCCCGCCGCCGGCCCGGACCTGTCCCGAGGCGACGAGGATGCCGACGGCGATGGCCAGGTCGTACGCCGCGCCGCGCTTGGGCCGGTCGGCCGGGGCGAGATTGACCGTCACCCGACTGGCGGGGTACTCGAAGCCGGCGTTCCGGATGGCGGCGCGGACCCGCTCCCGCGCCTCCGACAGCGCGGCGTCCGGCAGGCCCACGAGCCGTGTCACCGGGATACCCGGGGCGACGTCCACCTCGACGCGGATCAGCGAGCCGGCGAGGCCGTCGATGACGGCAGTGACGAGGGTGGCCAACATATGGCCGGCAGTGTGGCGACCGCCGCTTATCGCCCGCATGGTTGCGGGCCTCGCGCCGCGAGGGGTCAGCCGGTGACGGGTGCCAGCTGCGGGGTCCCGGCGGGGGCGCCGGCCGCGCCACGGTCGACCGACCGGGCGAACTCCAGGACGGACCGCCCAAGCAGCGAGTCGGCCTTGGTGAACATGAACGGCGCGCCGCTGTTGAGGGCGCTGATCGCGCCGCGGTACTCGTTCACGATCTGGTAGTCGATCTTGCGCTTGAGGGCGCCCTCGGCGTTCTTGACGTTGATGCCGGTGAAGGCGTTGCTGCGGTTGAGCACGAGCTGGACCTGCGCCTTGTCGACGTTGAGCTGGGTCATCGTCTCCAGCACCAGGCGCACGTTCTTGAGGCACGACAGGTCGGCGGTCATGACCACGAACACGATGTCCGAGGCGGCGATGACGTCGAGGTTGTTCTCGTCCAGGCGCTTGTCGATGTCGATCACGACGTAGTCGTACATCTGGCGCAGCTGCTCGATGATCCGCGAGAGGTGGTGCTGGTCGGCGTTGACCAGCTCGGCCGTCTCGGGGGAGGGCGGCGCCAGCAGCAGGTCGACGCCCGAGTCGTGCTTGACCACGACCGATCGCAGCAGCTCCTGGTCGATGGACGTGGCGGTCACGACGTCGACGATCGACTTGCGGTCCAGGCCAAGGTCCAGGAAGACGCGGTGGTCGCCGAACTGCAGGTTGCCGTCGACGAGGCAGACGCGCGCGCGGCCAACCTCGCGGTGCAGCGCGATGGCGGCATTGATGGAGATCGTGGTCGTGCCCACGCCGCCCTTGGCGCCGTAGAACGCGAGGACCCGCCCGAGCGGCGGCTTGCCGACCAGCATGTCGTGCGGCGCGAAGCGGGCCAGCAGGCTCTTGATGCGCGCCAGCAGCTCGGCCGGATGGAAGGGCTTGATCTGGTAGTCGTCGGCGCCGGCCCGCAGGCCGCGGACCTTCTGCTCCACGTCCGCCTCGGCCGTGAGCATGATGATCGGCAGGTGGGCCGTGCTGCCCTCGTCGGCCCGGATCTTGGCCGCCACCTGGTAGCCGTCGAGCTTGGGCAGCATGACGTCGAGGAGCATGAGGTCGGGGTGCTCGGAGCTCCAGCGCTTGAGCGCCTCGGCGCCGTCCGTGGCGACGCTGACCTCGTAGCCTTCCTGCTTGAGCGTGTACGTCAGCAGGCGTTGGACGTTCGGGTCGTCGTCCACGACCAGGATGCGTGCGGCCATCCGCTCCTCGGTGTGACAGGCGCCTGATGGCGCCCAGGGCCGATGATAGCGCGCTGGTGGGGGCGGTCCGGTTTAGCCCGGAAGTCCCGGTCTGGTCCTAGTCCGGCCGTCGGTCCGGCCGGGTCACTCCTTGCCTTCCATGCCGCGCTCCAGCAGGCCGGCGAACGGGGCCAGCATCTGGGTCAGCTCCAGGGGCACCACGAACTTCGTGGAGGGACTGGCGCCGATCGCCTTGAGGGCCTCCAGGTACTGCAGCGACATCGTCTTGGAGTCGACGCCCTTGGCGGCGTTGAAGATGCGCTCCAGGGCCTGGCTGAAGCCCTCCGCGTTCAGGATGGCGGCCTGCCGCTGGCCCTCGGCGCGCAGGATGGCGGCCTGCTTCTCGCCTTCGGCGACGTTGATGTTGGCCTGCCGGGCGCCCTCCGACTCGGTGATCACGGCACGGCGCGTGCGCTCCGCGGAGAGCTGCCGGTTCATGGCGTCCTGGACGTCGCGCGGCGGCGTGATCTCGCGGATCTCGACCGTCGTGATCTTGCCGCCCCAGCGCTCGGTCTGCTCATCCAGCTTGGCCCGCAGGACCTCGTTGATCTGGTCGCGCTTGGAGAGCACGTCGTCGAGGGTGATGTCGCCGATGACGGCGCGCAGGGTGGTCGTGGCGATGCCCTGCAGGGCGCCCGCGAAGTAGGCCACGTTGACCACGCTCTTGAGCGGGTCGGCGATGCGCCAGTAGATGAGGAAGTCGATGTTGATGGGCGCGTTGTCCTTGGTGATCGTCGTCTGGCTTGGCACCTCGATGAACTGCTCGCGCAGGTCCACGACGACGCCCCGGTCGACGAACGGGATGAGGAACCGCACGCCTGGCTGGCGCACCATCGCCTCGTTCGTGCGGCCGAGCCGGAAGACCACCATCTGCTGGTACTGCTGGACGATGCGGACGGCCAGGAACACGACGATGAGCAGGAGCAGGACGAGGACCACGATGACGGCGGCCGGGGCGATGAGATCCATGGGTCTCCTTGACTAGCTGGCGGCGGCGCCCTCGAGCGCTTCCACCACGACGGTGAGCCCATCCTGGGCGATGACGCGGATGGGCGTGCCCCGGTCGAGCGACCGGTCATCCCTGGTTCGAGCGGACCATTCCTCGCCGCCCACGTAGACGGAACCGAGCGGCGCGAGCGGGCGGCGGACTTCGCCCTGCGCCCCGGTGGGCAGCGGCGTCCCGACGGAGCCGCGCGGCGGCGCCAGGCGGCTTGCCCGGCGAGCGGCCACGAGAGCGACGCCCATGAACGCCGCGGAGAAGCCCAGGACCGCGGCGATGACCGGGCCGGCCACGCTCACGGGTGCCTGGGTGGAGCCCGCCGGCGGCGTGGCATAGAGGGTCAAGGCGCCGACCGCGATGCACAGCAGGCCGCCGACGGTGAGGAAGCCGTGGGTGGGGACCGAGCTCTCGAGCACGAACAGCACCAGGCCGACGCCGATGAACAGCAGGCCCGCCGCGTCGAGCGGCAGGTTGGTCAGCCCGATGAAGGCCAGGACGAGGCTGATGGCCCCGATCGTGCCCGTCACGAAGTTGGGATGGACGACCTCGAGGATCAAGCCCAGGCCGCCCATCACCAGCAGCACGAAGGCCAGGTTGGGGTCCGAGAGCAGATGGAGGAGGTCCGGCACGCCGAGTCCTTTCGTGGCCATGGTACGCGCCCCGGGACCGCCCGGTTCAGCGGGGTCTAGGGACCGGCCAGCCGCTCCGCGATGGCTCGCAGTCGTGCGGTCAGCTCGGCCGCTCCGGCTGCGTCGCCCGCCGCCCCCTCGGGGGCCGTGGCGGCGGCCAGGGCGTCGACGCGCACCTGCCACTCGTCGAGCGCGGCCCGCAGGTCGCGCAGCCGCTCCGCCACGGCTGCGGCGTTCGTGGCGAGCATCCCGCCGCCCATGGCTGGATCGCCGCGCGCCAGGCGCGTCATGTCCCGCCAGCCCTGGGCGGCCAGCTGGCGCGCCGCCGTCCAGTCGGCACCCTCGAGCGCCGCCTCGGCCAGGGCCAGGCTGGCCACGAGGGGCAGGTGGCTGATCGCGGCCACGGCCCGGTCATGGGCCGCGGCATCCAGTTCCACCGGCCACGCGCCGCACGCCCGGGCGAGGTCACCGACCGCCGCCACGTCCTCCTCGCGGTACATGGCGCCGGGCACGACGACCCACGGGCGCTCGTCGAAGAGGGACGCGCGCGAGGCTCCGTAGCCGGCCGTCTCGGCGCCGCTCATGGGGTGCCCGCCCACGAACCGCAGGCCCGGCACGCGCGCGGCCGCGGCCATGACGAGCGACTTGCTGCTGCCCACGTCCGTGACGACGGCGCCACCGGCAGCCAGGCCCGGCCCGAGCTCCCGGAGCGTCCCCAGGATGACCGGCACGGGCGTAGCCAGGAGGACCAGCGGCGCCGACGCCGCGGCCGTCATCGGGTCGGCGGCGACCTCGTCGATGACGCCGTCCGCGGCGGCCCGTTCGACGGCCTCCCGGGAGCGGCTCCAGGCGACGACCCGCCAGCCGCCGGCCCGGGCGAGGGCACGGGCAACGGATCCACCGATGAGGCCGAGCCCCAGGATGGCGACGGACCGCGAGGGCCCGCCCATGCGGGTCAGCCCCGGTCGGGGCGGCGGCGCTGGCCGGAGCGGCGCTCGGTCGTCCGCCGCTCGCCGTCGTCGACCGGCGGGCCGGGGTCATCCGGCGGGTTCTGGCGCCGCTCGACCTGCCGCCGCGAGCCGCCACGCCGCTCCTGGTTGAGGAGGGCACCACACCGCGGGCAGCGACGCTCCTCCGGGAAGAGCGTCTCCAGGGCCACGGTCGTGAAGATGTGCCGGCCACAGGACCAGCAGGCGAGGCTGGGCATCCGCCTCAGGTTCCCACATCCGGCGCGGGCGTGCCGCACCGCGCCTTCAACCCGGCAGGATCAGCAGGACCACCGCCGCAAGGATCACGTTGACGATGCCGAACGCGAGGACCAGCCGCACCTGCTGGCCCAACGTAAGGCTCATGCGTCGATGCTAGCAGCGCGCCGCGGCCGCCGTCAGGCACCCGCGTCGGCCGCCAGGGGGAAGGTCGCCACGGTCTCGTAGGCCGGGCGCCGGCCCGCGTGCGACCGCAGCAGCTCCAGGCTGGTGGCGCGCCACGCCAGCGCGTCGTGCGCCGCCAGCGCGGCGCCGAGATCGCCGGCGAAGCCGGGCGGCGCACCCCGGCACACGGTGACGTGTGCCTGGTGCGGGCCATCCGGCGGCGCGAGCTGCGCCGCCAGCGACGCCACCCCTGCCGCACCCGGCTCGGCCAGACCCACCCAGGCGGCCCGGCCGCGCCCCCGCCCGAAACTCCCCGTGCCATGAAGGCGGCACTCGATCGGCCGGGCGCCCGCGGCCACAGCCCCCACGCGCGCCTCGACCGCCGGCAGCTCCACCGGCCAGAGCGGGCCGATGAACCAGATGGTCAGGTGCAGGTCGGCCGGGTCGACCCAGTGGACCGAGGTGCCCGGCGCCAGGGCCGCCCAAGCGGCCGCTACGAGCACGTCGGCCACGGGCCGGGGCACGCGCAGCGCCACGAATGCCCGCCACGGCGCGGCGGGAGCACCGTCCGGCGGCGTCAGGCCACCCCGAGGCGGTCGACGACCTCGTCGAGGCCGCGGACGATCGTCACCGCCTCCGGGAGATCCTGGGCCGGGCCCGGCGGCGAGGCCTCGTCGCGCACCAGGAGCATCGCCGCCATGCCTGCGGCGGCCGCCCCCAGCACGTCCTTGGCGTACGAGTCGCCGACGTGGACGGCCCGCCCCGCCGGCACGCCCGCGGCGTCGAGTGCGGCGCGGAAGATGGCCGGGTGCGGCTTGCCGTAGCCGACGCGGTCGCTGATGACGATCGTCACGAACCGGTCGGCCAGGCCCAGCTCCTCGAGGAGGCGCGCCCCATCCCAGACCCAGTTGCTGATCACCGCGAGGCGGATGCCGGCCGCCTGGAGACGAGCGAGCGCCGGGCGGACGTCCGGGAAGACATGCCACGAGGCGGGATCACCGAACCGCGCGGCGACGGCGCGGTAGAAGCTGTCGGGCAGGCCGGGCAGGCCCGCGCCGGCCATGATCGCCTCGTCGAAGCGGCGGATCCGCTCGTACGAGGCCTCGGGGCTCACCTCGAATGGACCCGCGTCGTCGAGCAGCCCGCTCCCGAGGGCCGCCGCGAAGCCGACCGCGAGGCGCTCGGGCGTGACCGGCACGCCCGCATCGAGCGATGCGGCGCGGTAGACGTCCGCCCACGACGGGTCCGGTCGGATGAGGGTGTCGCCAAGGTCCAGCGTCACGAGCTCCGGGCGGGCGATCACGAGCGGGCCGAGGCCTTCGCCCGGGCCCGGTCGTCACGCAGCACGCGCAGGGCGAAGGCGAGGTCACGCCAGCCCGCCACCTCGACGGTCTTCTCCTCGAGGAGCTTGTAGGTCTCGAAGAAGTGCTCGATCTCGCGCAGCCGGTGGGGCGAGACCTGGTCGAGCGCGGCCACGTGCTCGAAGAGCGGGTCGCCGACGGCGACGCAGAGGACCTTGAAGTCGTCGCCGTTCTCGTCGCGCATGGCCAGGCCGCCGACCGGCCGGCCCCAGACGTGGCAGCCGGTGAAGGTGGGCTCGTCGATCAGGAGCATGGCGTCGGTGTGGTCGCCGTCGTCCGCGCGCGTGCCCTCGATGAAGCCGTAGTCGAAGTTGTAGTAGACGGCCGAGGACAGGACGCGATCAAGGCGGAAGACGCCGCCGGCCTCGTCGAACTCGTACTTGTTGCGGTTGCCGGCAGGGATCTCGACGACGATCTCGACGACCTGCGGGAAGGCGTCCGCGCCGCGGCCGGCGCGGGTCATCGCGGCGGGCCGGGTCGGCAGGCGTCAGTCGTTGTAGAGGCGCTCCTCGATGAGCTTCTCCTGCACGGTCCGCCCGTTGGGGTCGAAGCACGAGAACTCGAAGTGCTTCTCGAACTCGAGGTCCACGTTGTCCTGGCCGCCGCGATTCTTCTCCACCGACAGGATGATCCAGTCGCGGAAGCGCTGGGCCTGGTAGGGGTTGAACTCGATGTTGACCTTGGCAACGATGTGGTACTTCTCGTTGAGGATGAGGATGATGTCGGCCTCGTAGTTGATGGCCGACGAACCGCGCAGGTGGAAGTTGCGCAGGCGGGAGGCTTTGAGGCCCTCCTTGTCGGCGGCCACGATGCTGATCATCGGGACATCCTCCGACAGGGCGATGTCCTTCAGGCCGTTGACGACCGTGGTGACCTTCTCCGTCTCGGTGTCCGGCTCGGGGATCTGGGGCACCTTCTGCAGGTAGTCGACGAAGACCACCAGGCGCCGGTCACCCGAGAGCGCGCGGTGCTGCTGCACCAGGCGGCGCAGGTTGGGGATCGTGCTGGCCGTCTGCGAGCCGCGCATGAGAAAGAGGTTCTGGCCGTACCGCGCGATGCGGTCCAGCGACGGCCGCAGCCGCGGGTTGGCCGTCAGCTGGGCCACGTTGCCCGCGCCGCCCTCCGCCATCCAGGTCCCCAGGATCTCCTTGCGGACATCCTGGATCTTGATGGCGCCCGTCTTGTGGGGCAGGTGGGCGAGCGCCGATTCCATGGCGATCATGCGGTTGAGGAGGTACTCCTCGTCGTGCTCGAAGCACACGTAGAGCACGTTGGCCTGGCCGCCCGAGGCGATGTTGCGTGCCATCTGGAGGGCCATGGTGGTCTTGCCCGTGCCCTGGGCGCCGCCGATGAGCAGCAGCTCGCCGGCCCGCAGGCCGCCGCCGATGGTCTTGTCCAACGGCGTGTAGCCGAGCGGCACCGGCTGGTACTCGGCGACGCGGCCGCTCGAAACCTTGTCGTTGAGGTTGATCAGGACGTCGAGCGCCGACCGGGGAGACAAGCTCCCGCCGTCGGTCTCCAGGCGCCACTCGGGATGGGCGCTCGCGCCATCCTCGGCTGGTGACGACGCAGGCTGCTCGGTCGTGGTCACGGATCCCTCCGGGGTGCGGGTCGCTTGGGACGCCGGGCGATGATAGCACCGGGATTCGGGCGGCCAATCACCCCAACCACCCTGTACCGCACCGCCTTGGGCCGATCGCAGGGCGTTCTGGCACCACCCGGGGTCGCCGGGTCAGGCGGCGGGCGCCGCCAGCTCGTCCAACGTGCGGGCGAAGGCCCGGATGCCCTGCTCGAAGTTGCGGCGGTCCATCCACTCGTTCGGCGCATGGAAATTGCCGTCCGGCGGGGTGAAGCCCATGAGCACGACGGGCAGGCCGAGCGCCCCCTCGAAGGTGGCCACGAAGGGGATCGAGCCGCCCTCGCGGATGAAGAGCGGCGCGCGCCCGAAGGTCGCCTCCAGGGCCCGCGCAGCAGCCTGGACGCCGGGATGGTCGATCGAGGTGCGACTGGGGAGGCCGCCGCCGAGGTCGGTGACCGTCACCCGCACGCCGGCCGGGGCGAGGGCCAGCACATGCGCCTTGAGGGCCTCGAAGATGCGGTCCGGCCGCTGGTCGGGCACCAGGCGGCAGCTGACCTTGGCGCTGGCCCGGCCCGGGATGATCGTCTTGGATCCCTCGCCCTGGTAGCCGCCCCAGATGCCGTTGACGTCGAGCGTCGGCCGGCCGGTCTTGCGCTCCAGTGTCGTGTAGCCGGTCTCGCCGGTCAGGGCCGGGACCTCGAGGGAGGCCTGGTACGCCGCCTCATCGAACGGCAGCGCCGCGTACGCTGCCCGGTCGGCCGCGCTCAGCGGCACCACGTCGTCGTAGAAGCCGGGCACCGTGACCCGGCCGTCCGCATCGTGGAGGGCCGCGATGATCGAGGCGAGGGCATGCACGGGGTTGGCGACGGTGCCACCGTAGCCGCCCGAATGGAGGTCCTGGAACGGCCCGCGGACGTCGATCTGGGCATGCGTGATGCCGCGCAGGGCGATCGTCAGGGCCGGCAGGTTGCCGTCGAAGAAGCCCACGTCGCTGACGATGGCGAGGTCGCCGCGGAGGCGGTCGCGGTTGGCGATCAGCCATGGCTCGAGGTGCACCGACGCCGACTCCTCCTCGCCCTCGAAGACGAAGCGGAGGTTCACGGGCAGCTTCCCGCGCACCGCGAGGAGGGCCTCCACGGCAGCGATGAGGATGGCGATGTTGCCCTTGTCGTCGCTGGAACCACGGCCCAGGACCCGGTCGCCCGTGACCACCGGCTCGAAGGGCGGCGAGGTCCATTCCTCCAGGGGATCGACCGGCTGCACGTCGTAGTGGCCATAGGCCACCACCGTCGGCGCGCCGGCCGCATGTAGCCAGTCGGCGTAGACGATCGGATGGCCGCCGGTCGGGGACGCCTCGACGTGCTCCATGCCGATGGCCCGCAGCCCGTCCACCAGCCACGACGCCGCGCGCGCACAGTCGCTCGCGTGGGCGGGGATGGCGGAGATGCTGGGGATGCGCAAGAAGTCGAGGTAGGCGGCGAGGCGGACGGCCTCCCGGGGCCCGAGGTATGCCTCGAGGTCCGCGTCCCTGGCGGTCACCGGGTCAGGCGGGCGACGGCGAGGGCGAGGGCGCCGTGGTCGCCCCCGCGGCCGGCTGCCCGCGCGGCGGCATCGGCTCCGAAGCCGTCGGGCGAGGCGTCGAGTCGCCCCCGTCGCGATGCGGATCGGGCACGTCGGCGAAGAGCTTCTCGAACTCCTCCGCCTCCACCGTCTCCTCCGCGACCAGCTTGTCGGCCAGGGCCACCAGCCGCTCACGGTGGGCGACGAGCACCTCCATGGCCCGGTTGTAGCCGCGGTCGATGATGGCGCGCACCTCTTCGTCGATCTGGCGGGCCACATCGTCCGAGTAGTTGCGCTGCTCCCCGATCTCGCGGCCAAGGAAGACCAGCTCGTCGCGCTTGCCGAAGGAGAGGGGCCCGAGCTTGTCGCTCATGCCGAACTCGGTGACCATGCGGCGGGCCAGGTCGGTCGCCTTCTCGATGTCGTTGGAGGCGCCCGTGGTCGTGTCGCCGAAGATGAGGCGTTCGGAGGCGTTGCCGCCGAGCAGGCCGGCGATCTTGTCCTCGAACTCGCTCTTGCTCTGGAGGTAGCGGTCCTCCGTCGGCAGGGCCATGGTGTAGCCCAGGGCCATGCCGCGGCTGATGATGGTCACCTTGGCCACCGGGTCCGTCTTCGGCAGGATCCGCTGCACGACGGCGTGGCCGCCCTCGTGGTAGGCGATGATCACCTTCTCCGCGTCCGAGATGAGGCGGCTCTTGCGCTCCGGGCCGGCCACCACGCGCTCCAGGGCCTCGGAGAATTCGGTCGTGCCGATGACCTTCTTGTTGCGGCGCGCGGCGAGGATGGCGGCCTCGTTGACGAGGTTGGCCAGGTCCGCCCCGGAGAAGCCGGGCGAGGTCCGGGCGATGGTCTGCAGGTCGATCGTCTTGTCGAGCGGCTTGCCCTTGACGTGGACACGCAGGATCTCCAGGCGCCCGCGCATGTCGGGCCGGTCCAGGATCACCTGGCGGTCGAAGCGGCCCGGTCGCAGCAGCGCCGGGTCGAGCACGTCGGGGCGGTTCGTGGCGGCCACCACGATGACGTTCGTGTTGGTGTCGAAGCCGTCCATCTCGACGAGGATCTGGTTCAGGGTCTGCTCGCGTTCGTCGTGCGAGCCGCCGAGCCCCGCGCCGCGCTGGCGGCCCACGGCGTCGATCTCGTCGACGAAGACGATGCAGGGGCTGTTGCGCTTGGCCTGGTCGAAGAGGTCGCGCACGCGGCTCGCGCCGACGCCCACGAACATCTCCACGAACTCGGAGCCGGAGATGCTGAAGAAGGGCACCCCCGCCTCGCCGGCGACGGCTCGTGCGAGCAGCGTCTTGCCGGTGCCTGGCGGCCCGACGAGCAGCACCCCGCGCGGGATGCGCGCGCCGAGCGAATTGAACTTCTCGGGGTACTTCAGGAACTCCACGACCTCCTGGAGTTCCGTCTTGGCCTCATCCACGCCGGCCACGTCGCTGAACGTGACGACCGTCTTGTTGCCCAGGAACATCCGGGCGCGGCTCTTGCCGAAGCTCATGGCCTGGTTGTTGGTGCCCTGGGCCTGGCGGAACATGATGAAGAAGAAGGCGCCGATGAGGATCAGCGGCAGGGCCGTGGTGAGGAGCAGGCCGATCCAGCTGCCGGTCTGCGACTCGGGCACGGCGGTGATCGTCATCTGGTTGTTGCAGGTAGCGCCGCCCTGGGCGCACCACGTGGCGACGTCGCTGGTGAGCCCTTCGCCCAGGGTGCCCGGGACCTGGCTCTCCAGCAACTTCTGGGTGCCGTCGGGGTTGGTGGACGTCAGGGTGATCTGCAGGTCCGTGCCCTGCTGCGTCACGTTGGCCACCTGGCCGGCCTTGACGAGGGCCTGGAAGGAGTCGGTACCACCGGCGTAGGGGATGGTCTTGGCGTTCTGGGACGGGCCCAGCAAGACCACGTACAGGAGGGTCGCGACGCCGACCACGAGGACCAGCGTGACGATACCGTTCCTGAGGAATCCTCTGTTCAAGATCTCGAGCCTCCGGAGTCACGGGCATCCCCGCCCGAGCCTGGGCCCGGGTCGAAGGGTGGCGCGATTATATGGTCGCAGCCCGTCATCAGCCGTTAGTACGTCCGGCGGCGCGGTGCGGATGGGCCACACCAGGTGCGGCCGGGGGATGGGAGGTTGGTAGCGGAGGGCGGATTTGAACCACCGACCAAGGGCTTATGAGTCCCCTGCTCTACCACTGAGCTACTCCGCCGCCGATCTACGCCTGGTGATTCTAGCGCCGGGTGGCGCTGGTGTCAGGCGCGGACCAGGCTCCCCGAGCCGCCGCTCCGGCGGGACAGGGAATCGACGCTGACCGCGGCGAGCAGCACGAGGCCCGTGGCGATGAGCTGCCACTGGATGGGGAAACCCAGCAGGTACAGACCGTTGTAGATGGCGCCGATGACGAGCCCGCCGAGGAGGCCGTGGATGGCCCGGCCCCGGCCGCCGAAGAGGCTCGTCCCGCCGATGACCGCGGCCGCCACGGCGTACAGGACGAGCTGGCCGCCGTTGATGTTGGTGGTCATGCCGCCCAGCTGCGAGCAGTAGATCACGCCGGCCAGGCCGGCCGTGCCGGAACAGAGGATGAAGGCGATCGTCCGGACGCGGCCCACGTTGATGCCGGCCCGCCGGGCCGCCTCGGCGTTGCCGCCGACGGCGTACATGTGCCGCCCGAACTGCGTCCGCTCGAGCAGGAGCGTCCACGCCACGAGCACGCCGAGGAGCAGCGGCAGGACCCACGGCACGCCCACGATGGGCAGGTTGCTGCCGCGGTTGAGGTTGCAGATGGCGACCACGATCGTCCCGGCGAGGGCCAGGAAGACGATCTTGGCCACGGTCAGCCCGACCGGCGGCGCCACCAACCCGCTGCGGCGGCGTCCGGCATCACGGAGCCACATCGTCCCGCCCACGATCACGACCACGGCGGCAAGGCCGACCCAGCTGACCAGCGGGTCCAGGTAGGAGTTCACGATCCCGTACATCGCCTGCTGGTTGGGCAGCACGCTGCTGGTGATGGACACGCCGCCCGCGGCGCCCAGGATGATGATCATGACCCCGAACCACAAGAGGTAGCCGGCCAGCGTCACGACGAACGCCGGCAGCCCGAGGCGCGTGATGATCACGCCGTGGATGGCGCCGATACCGGCGCACACGGCCAGGCCGGCGATGATGGCGAACCACCACGGCAGGTTCGGGACGGGCTGGACGAGGCTGGCCGCCACGATGCCCCCGATGGCGCCGACGTAGCCGATCGAGAGGTCGATCTCGCCAAGGAGCAGCACGAAGCCTTCGGCCATCGCCAGCACGATGAAGACGGCGCTCTGGTCGAAGAGGTTGACCAGGTTCCCCGCCGAGAGGAAGAGGTGGCTGGGGCTGACGATGGTGAAGACGACCACGACGGCGACGAGGGCCACGGTGACCGGCAGGACGCCCGCGTCACCGCTCCGGATGCGCGTCATCCAGGCGCGCATGTACTGGCCCAGCGTCTGGGCGGTGATCTCGGCGGCGACCGCCTCGAGATCCACGGCCGCCGTCAGGTCGGGCGCCTCCAGGTCTTCGCCGGTCACCCCCGGCGTCGGGTCGACCCGCAGCGCGTCATCGTTCGCGGTCACGGCTCAGGCCCTCCCTTGTGACGCGCCGGCCGACGGCAGGTCCCGGCTCGAGGTGCCGCTCGTCATGAAGTCCACGACGCGCTCGCGGTCGAATGCTTTGAGCCAGTCCTGGGCGACCATCCGGCCAAGCCGCAGCACGGCGACCCGGTCGGCGACCTCGAACACGTCGTTGAGGTTGTGGGAGATGACCATCACCGCCAGACCGTGGTCCTTGAGGCGGCGGATGAGGTCGAGCACCATCCTCGTCTGCGCCACGCCGAGCGCGGCGGTGGGCTCGTCGAGCATCACCAGCTTCGAGTTCCACATGACCGCCTTGGCCACCGCCACCGCCTGGCGCTGCCCGCCCGACAGGGTGGCCACGGGCTGGCGGATCGACCGCACCGTCGTCACGCGCAGGCTCGCCAGGGTCTTCGCGGCGGCCTTCTCCATGTCGTCCTCGTCGAGGAAGATGCGGTCAAGGCGTTCGCGGCCCAGGAACATGTTCTGCACGATGTCGAGGTTGTCGGCCAGGGCCAGGTCCTGATACACGGTCTCGATGCCCAGCGACGCCGCGTCCTTCGGTGTGTGGATGTGGACCTGCCGGCCCTCCCAGAAGATCTCGCCCGCGTCGGGCTCGTGGATGCCCGCGATCGTCTTGGTGAGGACCGACTTGCCGGCACCGTTATCACCGCAGAGGGCGGTCACGTAACCTGCCGGCAGGTCCAGGTCGACCCCGTAGAGGGCCTGGACCGCGCCGAAGTGCTTGCTGATGCCGCGCAGCCTCAGGAGCGGCTCGGTGCCGGCGACGGCGGCCGCGACCGGGGGCTGCCCGGCGGGGGTGCCGGCGGGGGGCTCGGGCGGTCCAGTCATCACATCCATCGTGCCGTCCTTCGACTAGCTGAGCCGGGTGCGCTGGACGCCATCATGACGCCCGCGGCGCTCCCGCACACGGCCCGGATACGACCGTGTCGCACCCGCTCGAGGCGGGTGCGACACGCAGGTGTTGCGAGTGATCTCGCGCTATGGAGTTGCGGACTACTCGGTCCGCTGCCCGGAGGCAGCGGTTACTTGATGCCGGCCGCCGTGCAGACGTCGCGCCGACGGCTGCGCAGATATCGGATGCCTTGACGAACTGGTCGTCGATGACCGTGGCTTCCATGTTCGTCGCGTCGACCCAGATGGGGGTCAGCAGGACGGCAGGCTCGGTCGTGGCCGAGTTCGTCGGATCGGTCGTGCTGCCGTTCAGCAGGGCCGCCGGTGGGGTCTGCTTGGCACGCAGGTACGTCGCGAGCGCGACGGCCGCCTGGGCCTCGAGGTAGACCGGCTTGTACACGGAGCCGCACTGCCAGCCCTGGAGCACGTATTCCAGGCCCTGGGCGGTGGCGTCCTGGCCGGTCGTGGGAACGGTCTTGGCCGCCTTGCCGGCGTTCTTCAGGTCAGTGATGACTGCCCCGGCGAGGCCGTCATTGGCCTCGATCGTGGCGTTGATCTCCGGGTGGGCCGTGAGGGCCTGCTGGAAGATCGTGCCACCCTGCTTGTTGTCCCAGCCTGGCGCCAGCTGCTCGCCGACGAGGGTCGCGCCGCCGCTGGTGCTCGTCGCACCGACGGTAGCCACGGCGACCTCCTGGCCCCACACGGCGTTGTTGTAGCCCTTGGCGAAGTCGATCGCGTTCGGGTCGGTGTCCTGGCCACCGTCAACGGTGAAGACCTTGGGGCTGGTGACGTTCCAAGCCGTGAGGCACTTCAGGAAGCCCTGGCCGATGAGCTTGCCGACCTGCACGTTATCGAAGCTCACGTAGTACGTGGTGGTGCCCTGGAACGTGGCCCGGTCATAGCTGATCATCGGGATGCCGGCGGTCTGCGGCGGCGGCCTGGATGGCCTTGCCCGTCGGACCGTCGAGCGGGTCGACGAGGAGGACCTTTGCGCCGGCCGTGATGTCGGCCTGGGCGATGGCGAGCTCGGTCGTCGTGGTCCCGGAGGCGTTCTGGATCTTGAAGTCGGAGGCCGCGTAGCCGGCCTTCTGGAAGGCCGTCGTGAGGTACGGCAGGTCGTACGCCGTGTAGCGGGCGGACGTCGTCGTGTCGGGCAGGATCACGCCGACCATGCCGGATCCGGCGGAGGTGACGCTCGCCAGGTTGGCCATCTGGGTGAAGGTGCTGTCGAGGGCGGTCGGGTCGAAGGTGCCACCGCCGGATGCGGGGGCCGACGCCGGCGGCGTCGTCGCGGTGCCACTACAGCCAGTGGCGATGATCGAGGCCGCCGCGACGGCGGCCAGTACGGTGAGTCGTTTGTGCATGTAGCACTCCTCCTACGGATGCCAAGTCCCACTCGGCACGTTCATAAACACACTGCGCACAGCGTAGCACGCAGGGCCACATGACCGAACGCGAGCGCGCAAGCTCTCATCCCCCACCTGGATCCGGCGGCGCTCGCTAGGGCAGCTGCAGGAGCCGCAGCCAGGCGTCGAGCGGGGTCGGCGCGAGCGGCTGGGTCGGGCTCCCCAGCGGCACGATCGGGTGAGGGCTGGGGGCGCCCGAGGCAAGGGCGAAGACGTGCTCGGCGGGCGTGCCCTGCCCCTCCGCCCGCGCCTGGAGGTCCAGGTAGGCCGGCGTCTGGATGATCAGCAGCTCCCGCTGCCCGGCGGCCAGCTGTGCCGCCCGCGTCGCGTTGGCCTCCTGGAGCAGCTGCACCTGGTGGGCCGCGTCGGCCGCGGTGGCCACCGCGCGGCCGAAGATGAGCACGATCCACACGACGAACACCGCGCCGAGGACGAACGCCACCCGGCGGCGGGTGATGCCGGGCATGGCTGGACCGCTCATCGGCCCGATGCTACACTCCCGCCGCAAACCGAACATCCGTGCGAAAGGCAGCCATGCGCCTGTACGCCCCGGCCACCGTCGACCAGGTCGTCGACGCCCTCCTGAGCCAGCCCGACATCGCCGCCGCGGTGGTCGCCGACGAGCACCGGCCAGCCCGGCCGGCGGAGGCCGTACCGCTGCCGGCGTGGTTCGAACCGCGCCTGCGGGACGGCCTGGCCCGCGACGGGCTGACGTCCCTCTACAGCCATCAGGCGGCCGCCCTCGAGGCGCTCCATGACGGCCGCGACGTGATGGTCGTCACGCCGACGGCCTCGGGCAAGTCACTCTGCTACCACCTGCCGGTGCTGCAGGCCGTGGCCCGTGACCCGGCCGCCCGGGCGCTCTACTTGTTCCCCACCAAGGCCCTCAGCCAGGACCAGCTGGTGGCCCTGGAGCGCCTGGCGACCGCCGCCGAGGTGGAGCTGGCCGCCGCGGTCTACGACGGCGACACACCCGCCCCCATCCGCGCCACCATCCGCACCGCCGGCCAGGTCGTGCTGACCAACCCGGACATGCTCCACGCGGCGATCCTGCCGCACCACACGAAGTGGTTCCAGCTCTTCGAACAGCTGCGGTACGTCGTGGTGGACGAGGCGCATCTCTACCGGGGCGTCTTCGGCAGCCACGTCGCCAACGTCCTGCGCCGGCTCTTCCGCCTGTGCGCCCACTACGGCAGCCGCCCCCAGCTGATCCTCTGTTCGGCCACCATCGGCCGCCCCGGCGACCTGGCGGCGGCGCTCACCGGCCGCCCGGTCACGGTCATCGACCACTCCGGCGCCCCGACCGGCCCGCGCCGCGTCGTCCTCCTCAACCCGCCGGTCGTCGACGCCACCCTCGGCGTTCGGGCGAGCACCTACGGCCTGGTCGAGCGGATCGCGCTGGCCTTCATGCGCGCCGAGCGCCAGACGATCGTCTTCGCCCGTTCCCGCACCGGCGTGGAGGTCCTCCTGACCCACCTGCGCGAGGCGCTCCGCGAGGGCCGCGGGCCGCGCGAGCGGCTGCGCGGCTACCGCGGCGGCTACCTGCCCTCCGAGCGCCGCGCCATCGAGTCCGGCCTGCGCGATGCCTCCGTGCTGGGGGTCGTCAGCACCAACGCCCTGGAACTCGGCCTGGACATCGGACGGCTCGACGCGGCGGTGCTGGCCGGCTACCCCGGATCGGTGGCCGCCACGTGGCAGCAGATGGGTCGGGCAGGTCGCCGCCAGGAGCCGTCGGTCGCGGTGATGGTCGCCTCGAGCAGCCCCGTCGACCAGTACATCGCGAGCCACCCGGCGTACCTCCTGGCGGGCTCGCCGGAGGAGGCCCGCCTGGACCCCGACAACCTCCACATCCTGCTGGCCCACGTGCGCGCCGCGGCCTTCGAGCTGCCCTTCGAGCCCGGTGAGCGGTTCGGCGAGGCGCCGGCCGACGACCTCCTCGCGTTCCTCGCGGAGGAGGGTCACGTGCGCCAGGCTGGCGACGGGCGGTGGTACTGGGCCAGCGAGAACTTCCCGGCCTCGGAGATCCCGCTGCGGACGGCCGCGGCCGACAACGTCGTGATCATCGATACGGGCGGGCCACGGCCGCGGGTCATCGGCGAGATCGACCTCTTCGGCGCGCCGACGGTCGTCCACGAGGGCGCCATCTACCTCCACGAGTCCCGCCAGTACCACGTCGACCGGCTGGACTGGGACGAGCGCAAGGCGTACGTCCGCCCCGTCGACGTCGACCATTTCACGCAGGCCGAGTCGGCCGTCACGCTCAAGATCCTGGATACGTTCGCCAGCGAGGCGGCCGAGGGCGGCACCCGCTCGCACGGCGAGGTCATGGTCAGCCGGCTGGCCACGATCTACAAGAAGCTGCGCTTCACGACGCTGGAGAACCTGGGCTGGGGTCGCATCCACCTGCCCGAGATGGAGATGCACACGACGGCCTACTGGCTGGCCCTTGACCCGGCCGCCGTGGCCGGCTGGCGCCGCGAGCAGGTCGACGTGGCGCTCGTCGGCGCCGGGCGGGCGATGCAGACGGTAGGCAGCGTGCTGCTCATGAGCGACCCGCACGACCTTGGCCTGGTCACCCAAGTCCGTTCGCCGCATCTCCAGCAGCCCGTCATCTACCTCTACGACGGCGTCCCCGGCGGGGTGGGGCTGGCGGCACGCCTCCACGCGCGCCACGACGAGCTTCTCGCCGGAGCACGGGACCTCGTGGCGGGATGCCCCTGCGACGCGGGCTGCCCTGCCTGCACCGGTCCGCGCCTGGAGACCGGCGACGACGGCAAGCTGCTGGCGGGACGCCTGCTGGCCATCCTCGCGCCGGGCGCCCGCCGCGCGGCCGCCTGACCGACCTGGCCGTGCCATCCGACCTGGCACGGGCCGCCCCGATGGTCGCGGGCATGGCCGTGGACCAGACCGTGCGCGCCCAGCGCCTCGACCGCCTGCACGCGCTCGATGCCCGCCTGGCGCTGGCCGCCCACCTTCCGCCGCGCCCAGCGCGCACGCCGCCCGACCCGGCGCGTCGTGCTTCGGACCTGGCGCACGCGCTCGGCGGGGTCGTGGTCGACGGCTCCGGCGGGCCGCTGGTCGTCGTCACGGAGCGCCTGAGCCTGCCGCTCGACCTCCCGGCCCTGATCAGACTGCCGCTCGACATCGACCCGTCGCGACCGCTGGTCCTCCTCGACACGGAGACGACCGGCCTGGGGACCGCAGCCGGCACGGTCGCCTTCCTCATCGGTGTCGGCCGTTGGGACGGCGCGTCGCTGGAGGTGCGCCAGCTGTGGCTGCCGGATCACGCGGCTGAGCCGGCCCTGCTCGACGCCCTCGAGGCCTTCCTGCCCCCGGCCGCATGCCTCGTGACCTACAACGGCCGCACCTTCGACTGGCCGCTCCTCGTCGCCCGGTACCGCCTCCATGGGCGACCCCCTCCCCCGCTCGGCGGCCACCTGGACCTCCTGCCCGTGGCCCGTCAGTTGTGGCGGCACCGCCTCGCCGATGCCCGGCTGGTGAGCGTCGAGGCCGGCGTGGCCCACCTGCAGCGCCACGAGGACCTGCCCGGCGCGCTCGTGCCCGAACGCTACTTCGCCTACCTCCGCGACGGCTCGGTGCGGCCGCTCGTGGCCATCGGCCATCACAACCGCGAGGACGTCGTGACGATGGGCCGGCTCCTCCAGGTGTTGGCGCGGGAGCTGGCGGCAGGTGAGACGCGCCGCATGGCGCACCCCGGCGATGTGGCCGCCCTGGCACGCCTGCTTCGACGGCGCGGCCGCCGTGACGAGGCGGCCACCTGCTACGAGGACGCGCTGGCGGCATGCGAGCGGCCGGACGCGCCACGCGCGGTCGACGCCGGGGTCGTGGCCCTGGAGCACGCCCGGCTGCTCGCCCGGCTCGGCCGCCGCGTGGAGGCACGGGGCATCTGGCAGGGCCTGACCCACCGCGGCGGCGAGGTCGCGCTCCACGCCTGGCTGGCCATGGCCAAGGATCGCGAGCACCACCTGCGGGACCCGGCCGGTGCCCTGGCGGCGGCGGGCGAGGTGGAGCGGCTGCTGGCCCGGCGGCGCGCCATGGGCCTCTTCACGCGCGATCTGGAACGGGACCTGCCGCGGCGCCTCCAACGGCTGCGGCGGCGCGTGACCGACCGTCAGGCGCGGGCGATGCCTTCGATGGCCTCCAGCGTGCGCTCGACCTCCTCGACCGTGTTGTAGTGCACGAGGCCGAGGCGGACCACGCCCCCTGACTCCGCCAGGCCCAGCCGCTCGATGAGCCCCTGAGCGTAGAAGTCGCCGTCCCACACGAAGATCCCCTGGCGCCCGAGCTCGCTCGCCACCGCGCGCGGAACCTGGCCTTTGACCGTGATGGCCACGGTGGGCGTGCGCTCCCCCAGGCGCGCCAGATCGGCGATGCCCCACACTCGGACGCCGGGGATGGCGGCCAGGCCGCCCAGCAACCGTCGGCACAGGCCCTGCTCGTACGTGCCGATGGCACGCATCGCCGCGGCCAGCCGCTGGCGACGGGTCAGCGCCGGATCGTCCGCGCCGGCCTGACGGCCCACGTCCTCCAGGTAGCCGATCGCCGCCAGGATGCCGGCCAGGCCCTCGAAGTTCGGCGTGCCGGTCTCGAAGCGGTCGTGGGCCGGACGCACCTTGTACGCCGGCAGCCGCTCGAGGAGCTCGGCGCGGCCATACAGCACCCCGGCGTGCGGTCCGAACCACTTGTAGGCGGAGGTGACCAGGAAGTCGGTGTCGATGGCGGCCACATCGAGGCGGCCATGCGGCGCGTGATGGACGGCGTCGATGTAGGTCCACGCGCCGACGGCATGGGCGCGGCGGACGATCTCGGCCACGGGGTTGATCGTGCCGATGGCGTTCGACGCCCAGCCGACGGCCACCAACTTCGTCCGGCGGCCGAGCCTGGCGTCCAGGTCATCGAGGTCGAGCGTGCCGTCCTCGACGTGGATGCCCACCTGGCGCACCAGCAGACCGCGGTCCGCGGCGACGGCGCGCCACGGCGACACGTTGGCCTCGTGGTCCAGGGTCGTCACCACGATCTCATCGCCGGGCGTGAGCGAGGCGGCGATGGACCGGCTGATGTGGAACGTCAGCGTCGTCATGTTGGCGCCGAACTTCACCTCGTCGGCCGAGGCCGCCCCGACGAAGTCGGCGGCCGCGCGATGGGCGGCCGCGATGAGGGCCACCGTCGCCTCGCTCGTGGCGAATGCTCCGCCGTCGTTGGCGTTGCTGGTGCGGTAGTACGCGGCGACCGCGTCGATGACGGCCTCCGGCACCTGTGTGCCGCCGGGTCCGTCAAGGAAGACCGCCGGCCGGCCGCCGACCTCCCGCGCCAGGGCCGGGAACCGCGCGCGCAGCCGCTGCACATCGAAGGTGGGCGCCCCGGCTGCAGGGGCCGCCGGCCCAACGGGTCGCGTCGTCGTCATGCTCGAACCTCCTGGGTCGCCCCGATGCCGAGTCGCCTCGCGACCTGTGCCAGCGTCGGCACGCCGGCCACACCGATCCCCTCCACCGTCAGGCTGGCCGCAGCCGCCGCGGCCGCCAGGCCCCCGTCAGGGCGGGCCGCGGTTTCCGCCCCGCAGAGCCGGCTGGCGAAGAGGGTGGCGAGGAAGACATCGCCCGCGCCGGTGGCATCGACCGCCCGCCCCGACGCGATCGACGGCGCGAGCCGCATCCGCCCCGCCCCGTGGGGCCCCAGACGCACCGCGAGGGCGCCGCGCGTCCCGGCCGTGAGCAGCAGTTCGGCGCCGCCCGGCCGGTCGCGAGCGATCCACCCCGCCAGGCGGCGCAGGCTGAGCGAGGGGGCCAGCTCGTGACGGCTGACGCCCACGATGTCGGCCCGGGCCAGTAGCGGATGGGGCCCGGCCGCACGGCGCCGGACCGGCCGGCCGGCCGCCAGCCGGCGAAGGAGGCCCTGCCAACCCAGCGCGACCAGCGCGTCGGCCCGCGGCACCTGGGCCCAGGCGCCCGGCAGTTCGCCGGCGATCGGTGCGAACACCCAGCCCGCCGCGCCGCGCCACGTCGGCGGCAGGAACGCCGCGTCGAACGGCTCACCCGGCTCGTGGCACAGCTGCTCGCGGGCGTGCCCCTGCTCGTGGTTGGTGAAGACGGGCGCGCGGCGGAGCCCCACGAGACTGACGTCGGCCCCGGCCTCGCGCAGGGCGTCAAGCTCCCAGGCCGCCGAGGCCGGCCCGTCGACGCCGATCACGGCGCCGGCCGCAAGGCCCAGGCGGGCCAGCACGAGGGCGCCGTACACGACACCCCCGCCGAGGCGCCAGCCGCGCGGATCGGCAGCGTCGACGTCCCGGCTCGCCGACCCCACGACGACGACCAGCGGAGCCCGCCGCGTATACTCGCCGCCCATTTCACGCCGTCCCGGCCAGCGGAGACACGATGTACTTCTACGAGCTGCACGAGGGCGATGACGACCTCTTCACCGATGCCCTCCTGGTGCATGAGCTCGAGTTCGACGACGGGCAGTTCCTGGAGTTCGTCCTGGAGGCCCGTCAGCAGGTGCTGGAGACCTTCCGCGAGGATACCCTCGTCGAGGCCATCGCCCACGAGTTGGAGCGTCGGCACGGGTTCACCTTCGTCGACGACGCGCGCCTGACCGCGGCGGTCAACGTCTCGGCCAGCGAGGACGGCACGTTCCTGGCCGACCTGGCCGACGAGCCGGCTGACGGCGACGAGTCGGGCGAGGACATCTTCCGCACGCTCCTGGTGGACATCGATCCCAACGACATGAACTGAGGCCGTCCTGCCTCAGACGCCCCGCCTCAGACGTTGAAGAGGACCTCGATCACGTCGCCGTCCCGCACACGGTAGGTACGACCCTCCGAGCGCAGCCGGCCGGCGCGCCGCGCCTCGGCCGTGGAGCCCAGCTCCAGCAGGTCCTGCCAGGCCACCACCTCCGCGCGGATGAAGCCGCGCGCCAGGTCGCTGTGGATGGCCGCCGCCGCCTCGAGCGCCGTGTCGCCGTCGTGGATGGTCCATGCACGCGTCTCGTCCGGGCCGGCGGTGAAGAAGACGATGAGGCCCAGCAGCCGATGGCTGAGGCGGATGACTCGCTCGAGGCTCGCCTCCGCCAGACCAAGGTCGGCCCGGAAGGCGGCCGCCTCTGCCTCCTCCAGCTCCCCGATCTCCATCTCGATGCGGGCGGACAGGACGTCGGCCAGCGTGCCGGGACGATCCAGCCGGGCGCGCGCCTCGGCCGCGATGTCGGCCGACCGCGGCAGGTCGCCCTCGCCGATGTTGAACAGCACGAGCACCGGCTTCTCGGTCAGGAAGCGGAAGCCGCGGATGAGGCGGCTGGCCTCGGCGTCGAGATCGAGGGTGCGGATGGGTTCGCCGGCGCTGAGGGCGGGGAGAATGCGCTCCAGCACGGCCAGCTCCCGGTCGTTGGCCTCGCGCTCGCCCGGTGTGCCGTGATGCCCGGTCGCCCGCAGGCGCTCGACCCGCTTCTCGGCCACCCCGAGGTCGGCCAGGGTGAACTCCAGCTCGAGGCGCTCCAGGTCGCGCCACGGGTCGACGCTGCCGTCGGGATGGGGCACGCTGGGGTCGTCGAAGGCACGCACCACGTGGAGCAGCGCCTCGGCGTCGCGCAGCCGCGCCAGCTGGTCCGGGGGGATGTCGCCGGCGCCGCCGTGACCTTCGCCGGCCGATGGCGGGGCGGGCAGATCCACGTACGTCACGTCGGCCGGCACCTCGCGCCGCGGGTGGAAGAGCGTCGTCAGGCGGGTGAGGCGCTCGTCGGGCACCTTGACCACGCCGACGTTGACCGTCACCCCGCCGTAGCCGCCCGTCTGGGCGTGCCCACGGGTAAGGGTGTTGAAGACGGTGGTCTTGCCCGCACTCGCCAGGCCGACGATGGCGATCTGCACGGGCCGTCAGTACCCGATGGCCGGATCGACCACGTTGCGCAGCGGCTCGCCGGCCCGGTAGCGGCGCAGGTTGTCGCAGAAGAGCTCGACGCTCCGCGTCAGGACCCGCCCGCTGGACCACGACGTGTGCGGCGTGACGATGCAGTTGGCCAGCCCGTAGAGCGGCGAGTCGGGCGGCAGTGGCTCGTCCCGGAAGGCATCCAGCACGGCGCCGCCGGGCGGCCCTTCGCGGAGGGCGCGCACGAGCGCCCGCTCGTCGATGAGCCCGCCACGGGCGACGTTGATGATCCAGGCCCCCGGCTTGACGCGGGCGAGCGCCCGGGCGTCGAGCAGGTCCGCGGTGTCGGCCGTGAGAGGCAGCGCCAGCACGACGAAGTCGCTCTCGGCCAGGAGCTGGGGCAGGCCCTCCGGCGGCAGCACCAGGTCGATGTGGGGGGTCGGAACGAGACGGTCGGCCTCGTCGTCGCCGGTCGGCGCGCCGGCGGCGGCGCCGGAGGTGCCGCGCCGCGTGGCGATGACGCGGCAGCCGAACGCGGTCGCCAGCGAGGCGACGGCCTGGCCGATCGAGCCAAGGCCGACGATGCCGATGGTCACGTCCCGCAGCTCCACGCCGGGCAGCGGCTGCCAGGTGCGCTCGCGCTGCAACTCGAGCAGCTGCGGCAGGCGGCGTGAGACGGCCAGCACCATGAGCATGACGTACTCGGCGATGGGGCGGCTGAAGACGCCGCGGGCGTTGGTGATGAGGAGGCCCCGGGTGAGGGCGCTCGGCGTGAGCACACGCTCGACCCCGGCCGTCGCGGAGTGGACCCACCGCAGGCGGGGGCAGCGAGCCAGGAGGCGGTCGAAGACGCCGGCCGGCAGCGGCCCGCGCAGGATCACCTCGACGTCGTCGAGGGGGCCGTCGGCGAGGCCCTCCAGCGAGATCGCCACGAGGCGGCTGCCGGGCGCCGCCTCGCGGATGCGGGCCAGCTCGGCCGTCGCGTAGCGGGCGGAGAGGATGGGCGTGAGACCGATGGCCGCGGGCACCCCGCCCGGGCCGGCGCCGGGCCCCGATCGCGTCAGATCCGTGGGGGCCACGACCTCCTCAGCCGTCGGTCGGCCTGGGGATCGACGTCGGGAGCGCCGACGTCGCCATGACCCGTCGCAGCCACGCGGCGGGGTCCGCCAGCTCGGTTTCCGTGGGCAGGTTCTGCGGCCCCTGCCACAGTTGGGCAAGAGCGGCCTCACCGCCCGCGGCATGGATGCCGGCCACGAAGCGCTCCCCGCGCTTGTACTGCTCCAGCTTGAGGTCCAGGCCCGTCAGGCGAGCCACGAAGCGATCGAAGCCGCGACGCGGAGCCTGGCGGCGGCCCTCGAAGCGCTCCCGCAGCGTGGCCACGTCCGGCAGGAGCGCCCCGCCGACCTCGTCCATGACCCAGTCGGAGAAGCCCTCGAGGACGCTCATCGCGACCTGCGTCTCGCGCAGGAGGCGGCGCTGCTCGGGGCTCATGAAGGCCGACAGGATGTCGGCGCCGGGCCGCCGCCACCGCCGCAGGGCTCGCTTGAGGCCCTCCGCGCGGAGGCCCTGGGCCTCCTCCAGGAAAGCCGCCAGCTGCCGTTCCAGGCGCTCGGCCAGGTAGGGCCGCAGCCAGGCGTGCGCCTCGAACTCGAAGGCGTGGGTCGTCTCGTGCAGGGCGATCCAGAGGCGCATCTCGTCGAGCGGCGCGCCGATGGCCGTGGCGGCCTGGCGGATGTTCTCGTCGACGAACAGCAGGCGGCCGGGGACCGCTTCCGCCGAGAGGAGGGCCACGTCGTACTGGCCCAGCACGCGCGTGCCCAGGAAGCCCAGCATGAGGCCCACCTGCTGCGTCGCCAGGAAGCGGTTGGCCAGCGCGGCGAAGCCGGCCAGCGGGGTCCCGTCGCGCTCGATCTCGTCGAGGAACGGCTGCTCCAGGCGGCCCAGCAGCGACCGGAAGGTCGTCGTGTTGGCGGCCACCCAGCCGGCCCGCGACACCACGGCGTGGCGCTCGACGACGCCGGGCAGCGGCTGCCCCAGGCGGGCCTCGAGGAGCGGCACCAGCCGGTCCATGGCCGCGGCGTAGGCCGGCCCGGCCGCCTCCAGCGTGGCCGCGTCGAGCGCTCCCGGGGCGCGTCGCAGGCGGCCCTCGGCCACGGACGCCGCGCGGGGCCAGTCGACCAGGCCCGCCCGGGCGATCCGGCCGGCTCGGCGTGCCAGGTACGTCGCGGCAAGGCCCGCGGCCGCGCCCATCAGCAGGCCGGTGCGCCAGTGGCGCTTCTCCTGGTCCGAGACAGCCGCCCGCTTGGTGCTCACTGCCGCACGGCGCGCGGCGGTCACGCGGCCGCCCCCGGGACCGCCACCGCCTCGACGGCGGGGAACAGCTCGCCGAACAGACGTTCGGCGATGCGACGGAACGCGCGCACCGAGCCCGTCGTGAGTTGCACGTGGGTGGCGGTCGTGCCGGCCGGGGCGCCAAGGCCGTTCGTCTCGAGGAGGCTGGCCAGCGCGGAGGCGGTCGCGGAAGCCGAGTCGATCACCGCCACGCCCGGCCCCACGGCCGCCGCGATGACCGGCAGCAGCAGCGGGTAGTGCGTGCAGGCGAGCAGGAGCGTGTCGATGCGCTCGGCCGGCGGCAGCGGGAAGATCGCCTCACCGCGGCCGTCACGGGCGCCGAACAGCGGGGCCAGGGCCTCCGCCACGGCGGCCTCCACGCGCGGGCCCTCGACGTGGCCTGCCTCGACCAGCGGCACCAGGTCCGGCGTCGCGTGCTCGTAGACCTCGACGAACGGGTCTTCGTCCTTGATGGCCTGGAAGTAGGCGTGGGACCGTACCGTGGCCGTCGTGGCCACCACGCCGACGCGGCGCGTGCGGGTCGCCAGGGCGGCCGCCGTGGCGCCCGGCCTGACCACGCCGAGGATGGGCACGTCGTGGCGCCGCCGCAGGTCCGGCAGGGCGATCGCGGTGGCCGTGTTGCAGGCGACCACGATGGCCTTCACGTCACGTGCCGCCAGCTCGTCCAGGCACTGCAGGCTGAAGCGGCGGACCTCGTCGTCCGTGCGCGGCCCGTACGGCGCGCGGAGGCTGTCGCCCAGGTACACGGTGGATTCCGCGGGCAGCCGCCGCAGCACCTCGCGCAGGACCGTGAGGCCCCCCACGCCCGAATTGAAGAAGCCGATCGGTCGGGGATCCGCCATCGGCTAGCGCGCCGCGCCCACCGGCTCGCGGCCGGGTTGGAGGGCGCCGGCCAGCGCCGACAGGTCACGGCTGATGGCCGCGCCGGGCTCGGCCAGCACGAACGGCAGGCCCTGGTTGTTGCATTCCACGACGAGCCGGCCGTCGCTCACCACGGCGTACTCGGGCGGTCGTCCCAGCTGCTCGACGAGCGCCGCCTGGGTGAGGCCACCGTTGGCGTCGGCCCGATTGAGGAGGTAGCGCAGCTTGGCCGGCGGGTACCCGATGGCGCGGAACGTGTCGCCCATGGCGCGCGTGTTATGCAGCGTGGTCGAGTCCCACGTCACGACCTGGAGGATCACGTCGGCCGCATCCAGCAGGGTGAGGACCACGTCGCCGAGGGTGGCCGGCGTGTCGATGACGACGACGTTGTAGACGCGGCGGAGGAGCGACAGGATCTTGTCCAGGTCGCGCGGCGTGATCATCTCGGCCATCTCGACGCGCGGCGGCGCAAGGAGGATGTCGATGCCGGACGGGTCGCGCCACATGACCTCCGAGAGGTCGCTCTCCTGGATGCGATCCGTCGGCAGGTCGAGCAACGACGGCGCGTCCTGCGGCACCTTCAGCAGCGCCCGCAGGTCACCGAACTGGAAGCTGCCGTCGACGAGGGCCGTGCGGAGGCCACCCTGCTGGGTCATGGCCACGGCGAGGTTGAAGGCCAGCGTCGTCTTGCCGACGCCGCCCTTCGGCGCGTACAGGGTGTAGACGCGGCACTGGCCCACGCTCGAGGCGGCATGCGCCGCAGCCACCGTGCCGGTCAGGATGTTGACCAGGTCGAAGCCGGAGAAGGGCATCGAAAGGACCCGGTCGACGCCCTTGGCGGGGTCCACCTGGACCGGGTTCTGGGGCACCGTCAGGATGATGATGGGCGGCGTGGCGCCCTCGTGGCGGATCTGCTCGGCGACCTGCAGGCCCTTCATCCGCCCCTGGAGCAGCGAGTCGATCATCACCACGTCCGGTCGCAGCTGGTGGATCTGCTCCGCCACGGCGCGGCCGTCCTTCTGGATGTCGAGCAGCTTGATGCGCTGCTGGCTGTTCAGCAGGTTGCGGACGTACTGCGCCACCTGCGGGACGTCCTCGACGAGCAGCAGGCGGATCTGATCCGGGAGGGATGAGGCCACGGGCCGACTATACCAAGCGACCGAGGAGCAGCACCCGCTCCGCTCCAGGACCAAACGGCTCCATCCGATAGTCCCCTGCCAGCATCTCCACGCTCAGGCTGGCCGCCTGGGCCATGGCCGTCAGCTCGGCCGCCGTCACGAGGCGCAGCTCGTCGGTCCGCGCCGTCCGCTCGACCGGCCCACCGGCCGTGGCCCACCGGTCGAAGAACGTGGTGAGGGTCACGGTGGCGGCCGAGGTGTCAAGGCGGGCGCTGGCGACCTTCGCCACCTGGTGGATGCCGTCCTCGTCCGGCCGGAGCCACTCCAGCGCGAGCCGCGCGTCGTAGGCCGACAGCTCGTCGGCGGCGGGCAGCCACACGTCCACCAGCGCGAGCCCGCCGGGTCGCAGGTGGCGAGCCAGGGCCTGCACCGCAGCCACCTGGCGCTCGTAGGTCGCCATCAGGAAGAGCGAGTTGAGGGCCAGGAAGGCGAGGCCGAAGCGGGCCCCGAGGTCGACCGTCAGGAGGTCCGCCCGGACGAGCTCCAGACTGCCCGCGGGCGACCGGGGCGCGGGCGACCGCTCGCCGTCCCAGCGGGCCGCGGCCCGCGCCAGCATCGCGGCGTCGTCGTCGACCCCGGTGACCGCGTGGCCAGCCGCCGCCAGGGGCACCGCCAGCCGGCCCGTGCCGACCCCCAGCTCCAGCACCGGTCCGCCTTCGCGGTCCGCCAGCGCCAGGTAGAGGTCCAGGTCCCCGGGATCGTCGCGCAGGTCCAGGTCGTAGTACGCCGCGAGGCGAGTCGCCCGATCAGGTGCCACGGAACTCCCGCCACGCGGCCTCGACCAGGCCCGGCTCGGTGAAGAGCTCATACGCCGTCTGCGCCACGAGCGTCGCGGCGAGCAGCGTCGTCTCGTCGGCGCGCGGCGTCGCCGCCGCATCGCGGAAGAGCATCGAGTGGCCGGGCACGCCGTCGTCGCAGATGGACAGCGTGGGGTGGATCGTCGGCAGCACGAGGCTGACGTTGCCCATGTCGGAGCTGCCGATGCGCTCCGCATCGACCCCCTGGTCGACGCGGCCGGCCGCCTGCATGTTGGCCCGGAAGCGGGCCGCCAGGGTGGCGTTGTCCTTCATGACCGTCGAGCCGCTGCTGAACAAGGTGGTCGCCTTGGTCCCGGTCGCCAGGCCGGCCGCGGTGACCATCTCGCGGAAGCGCTCGCGCATCGACTCGAAGAACGCCTGGTCGGTGCTGCGGATCATGAAGTGGCCGACCGAGCGGTCGGGGATGATGTTGGCCGCGGTGCCCCCCTCGGTGATGATGCCGTGTACGCGGGCATGCTGGGGCAGCTGCTGGCGCCACAGGCCGACCGAGGTGAACAGCAGGATCATCGCGTCGAGCGCGTTGCGCCCGCTCCAGGGGTCGCTTGACGCGTGGGCCTGGAGGCCGCTGAACGTGACCTCCACGTCCTCGCAGGCGAGGAGCATGCAGGCCGCGTGGTCGCGATCCCCGGGGTGGAAGAGGAGCGCCGCGTCCAGGCCCTCGAACAGTCCATCGTCGAGCATGTACTGCTTGCCCGAGCCGGCCTCTTCGGCAGGCGTGCCGAGGAAGACGATCTCGCCGCGCAGCCTGGGCGCCAAGTCGGCCAGGGCGATCGCCGCGCCGACCCCGCTGGCGGCCATGGTGTTGTGGCCGCAGCCGTGGCCGAGCCCGGGCAGTGCGTCGTACTCGGCCAGGATGCCGATGCGGGGCCCGTCCGTGCCGAGCCCCCCGGCCAGCGTCGCCCTGACGGCCGTGGCCAGGCGGCCGGCGGGGGCCTCCACCGCGAAGCCGTGGCGCCGGAGCGCATCCGCGACCCTCGCCGCGGCCCGCACTTCCTGGAAGGCCGGCTCGGGGTCGGCGTGGATGGCGTGGGAGAGGTCCACGATCTCGTCGCGATGGGCCGCCACGGCGGCGGCCACGCGCTGCTTGGCGTCGTCGGGCGTCGCGGCGACCGGGCCGCGGACGGGCCCCGTCATCCGGCCGCCGTGCCCGAGGTGGCGGCGATGATATCGGGCAGGCGGACGCCGTGACCGTCACGCTTCTTCACGGCCAGGGCGCTGATCGCCTCCAGCACGGCCCGGTGGGCCGCCATCGACGTGACTTCCGCGTGGTCGAACGGTGGGGAGACCTCGACCACGTCCATGCCCGCCAGCTGGACGCGGCCGACGATGCGGCGGATCGCCCGCAGGACCTCGCGCGTGAGCATGCCGCCGGGCTCCGGCGTCCCAGTGCCGGGTGCCATGCCCGGGTCGATGACGTCGATGTCGAGCGACAGGTAGATGAGGTCCGGACCGTCCAGCGCCTCCGTGATGGCATCGTCGATGACGGCCTCGGCGCCACGCTCCTCGATCTCGCGCATGAGGTGGTAGCGCATGCCCTGCGCCTGCATCCAGGCGAAGGTCTCCGGCCCCGGCCAGTAGCCGCGCAGTCCCACCTGGACGAAGTTACGGCCACTGACGGCGCCCGAGTCGACGAGCCGGCGCATCGGCGTGCCGTGGCCGGCCAGCACGCCGTAGTCGTCCGGCGCGGTGTCGGCATGGGCGTCGAAATGGACGATACCGATGCGGCGCGGCGCGACCACCTCCGCCACGGCCGTGGCGCTCGGCCAGGTGATCGAGTGGTCGCCGCCGAGCACGAAGGGGACCGCGCCGGAGCGGGCGACGTCGCGCACCTTGCGGTAGATCATCGCGTGACCGCGTTCCAGCCAGGCCGGCACGATCGGCGCATCGCCGGTGTCGACGCCGTCCAGGTGGTGCCACGGCTCAACGCCGAGCTGCAGGGAATGGTCGCCCTCCGTGTAGGTCGCGGCGCGGATGGCCCGCGGCCCGAAGCGGGCGCCCGGCCGGTGGCTGACGCCCTCGTCGAGCGGCGCCCCGATGATGGCCACGTCCGGCGCGCGGGCCGCCAGGGCGGCCGGATCCTCCAGGTGGTCGCGTTTGCAGAACGTGGGCAGGCCCACGTAGCTCGGCAGTTCGACCTCGGCCATCGGTGGATACGCCTTGTCCCAGCCGTTGAGATGGGCGAATCCGTCGGGAGACGTCTGGGCCATGGCGGCCTCGCATGGCGCGTGGCGCCGCCGGTTCCGGGTGACGGTCCAGCGGGGCGCCTGGGGCGGGATGATAGCCCCCCGTCAGCGCTCCACGCTCAGGCTCACCTCGACGAAGAGCGCCATCGCCGTGACGAACAGGGCGATCGGCAGGCTGAACGCGCCGAGTTCACGGAGCAGCACGAGGAGCGCCGCCAGGCCACCCACGCCAGCGCCACGTCTCGCCGCGCGCCCCCAGTCGCCGTGGTACGCGATACGCCGGTGGAGGCCGAACACGGCCAGCCAGCACAGGGGGATCGCCGTCAGGCCGACCGCGACGCCGATCAGGGCCGCCCCGATGGCCTCGACCAGGAGCGTGTCGGGATAGACGGTCGTGACCAGCAGGACCAGAGCGATCCATGACGCGACCGCGGCACTGAGCAGGCCCAGGTTGAAGGAGCGATCGCGCGCATACACCACGCACGAGTCTACTCAGGCCGCGCTGGCCGGACAGATCTCGCGGAAGGGGCAGCCGCCGCACGCGACCGGGTCCGGCGTGGGCTCGAACTCACCGCGCCGGATGCCGCCGGCGGCTCCCGTCAGGCGGGCCCGGGCCCGCTCCAGGCGCGCCGGGTCCGGCGCCACGGCGCCGATCGTGTGGCTGGCCAGGAAGTGGAGCTGCACCTGCGCGGGGAGTGCACCGGTCTCCGCCTGGTAGGCCAGCGCGTACAGCGCCAACTGGAGCGAATCGCGCGCCCGCTGCCGCGCTCGCCGCACGTCAGGCACGTCGCCCGACTTGTAGTCGGTGATGATCGCGCCGTCCGGCCCGGCGTCCACGCGGTCGTAGCGGCCACGCAGGCGGTCCCCGCCGAGCATGACGCTGAAGGATGCCTCCACCGCGGTGGGCGGGGGTGCACTGCTGGCGAGGCGGTCCTCCCGGAAGCGCCGGAGGGCGGCCCGGCCGGCGGCGAACCGTGCCTCTTCGTGGGCGCGGGACAGGAATCCCTCCGACTGCCAGTGCTCGGCGAAGGCCTCCAGCAGGGTCTCCTCGCTGAGGGGGTGACCGCGGCGCTCGCTCAGGTGGTAGGCCGCCACCGCCGCATGGAGCGCCGATCCGACGATGAGGGCGTGGTGCGGCGGGGTCGGCAGCCCGGTCACGTACCGGTAGCGGTACTGGCGCGGGCAGGCGAGGTAGCTGTCGAGCTGCGAGAAACTGAGCTCGCGCGGGGCGGTCGGCGTCCCGGGTGTGGTCGCGGCCGGCTCGGCGGGGGTCGTGCCGATGGCCGCGAGCGCCTCCACGGGCGCGGCGGCCTGGTGCAACCGGGCGGGCGCGTGGTCGAGCGCCTCGGCCAAGAAGGGCGAGGGCCGGGCGACCCGCACTCCACGGGCCCGCTCGGACCACGTGAGGATCAGCTCGTCCCTGGCCCGGGTCATGGCCACGTACGCCAGGCGCCGCTCCTCTGCGTGCGGCACGGACCGCTCGGGAACGTCGGGCCCCGTGCTCGTGAGCTCCGGGGGGAGGGCGAAGGCCGCGGCACGCCCGCGGACCGGGAAGCGGCCCTCGGCGAGCCCCGCCACGACCACGAGCGAGAACTCCAGGCCCTTCGCCTTGTGGGCCGTGAGGACGGCCACCGCGTCCGGGGCGTCCAGCGGCCCGGCGTCGTCCTGGTCGTCGTCCGGTCCGTCCGCCAGGAGGTCCAGGTGCGGCACGAGGAACGCCAGGCGCGGATCGGGCAGGATGGCGGCCTGGTCCCGGATCACCGTGAACAGCCGCACGACGGCCTGCACCGAGACGTCGCCATCAGGCTGGCGGGCCAGGCGGGCCAGGCGGCCGCTGCGCCGCAGGTGGTCGTACAGGACCTCCGGAGCCGGCCGCCGGTGCGCCAGCTCGCACGCGGCCTCGACGTCGGCCACCAGCCGCTCCACGGCGGTCCTGGTCGATGCCGCGACGCGCGCGATGCCCGGCTGAGCGATGAGCTCACGCAGGACCTCCCAGAGCGGCCGATGACGCCGGCGGGCCATCTCCAGCAACGTGGTGAGGTCCGATCCCCCGAGGCGATAGGGCCCCGCCGTGGCGAGGGCGTACAGGTCGAGCGTCGAGGCGGGGTCGGCGACCGTGCGCAGGAAGGCCAGCAGCTCACGGACCTCCGGCCGCCCGAGCACACCGCTGCCGCCGGAGGACCGCGTCGCCAGCCCTGCGCCGTCGAGCGCCTGGAGGAAGGGCAGCGCATCGCGGTTGCTGCGCACGAGGACGGCCATCTCCCGCAACGGGAGACCGGCGGTCGCTCGGGCGGCGAGCGTGTCCGCGACCCAGACGGCTTCCGCGTCCACGGTCCCGAAGCCCTCGCAGATGACCGGCCGTGGCCGGGCACGACGATGGGCGGCGAGCGGCCGGCGAAGCGCCTGCGGCGGGTCGTCCGGGTCGTTGCAGGCGATGAGCCGGGCGGCCGCGGCCAGGATCGGCCGGCGCGAGCGGTAGTTGCGCCGCAGGGTGATGGTCGTCGCCGTCGGCCAGGCCCGACGCGCGGCGTGCGCGGCCCCATCGACGGCGCCGCGGAACCCGTAGATGGCCTGGTCGTCGTCGCCCACGACGGTCAGGTTGCCGCGTGGCCCGACCAGCGCCTGGAGGAGGCGCAGCTGGGCCGGGTCGGTGTCCTGGAACTCGTCGACGAGCACGAAGCGGTAGCGCTGGCGCAGCGCTTGGCGAACGGCCGGATGGTCCTCCAGGAGCCGCACGGCCAGCCCGACCTGGTCGCCGAAGTCGATGCAGCCGGCCGTCGCCAGCAGGCGCTGGTAGGCCGCGTAGGCCCGGGCGAGGGCGACCTGCCGCTGCGCCGCCTCGATCATCTCGGCCGCTCCCTCCACGCCGGCCTCGCCGAGACGGCGAGCCTCGTCGAGGCCGATCGTCGCCCGGGCCTCATACCGCTCCGGCGTGATCCCCGCCTGCTTGGCGCGGCCGAACGCCTCGGCGAGGCCCACGGCGGCGCGGCCCGGATCGCCCAGGCGGCGGTCGCCATCCAGACCGAGTTCGAACAGCCGCTCCCGGATGAAGCCTGCCGTCGCGGGCCGCGACAGGACGCGAGGCTCGGGTGGCAGGCCGAGCTCGAAGGCGTGGTCGCGCACGAGTCGATCCCCGAAGGCGTGGAAGGTCTGGGTCGTCACGTCGGCATAGCCGTAGGGCACGAGCTCATCCACGCGCCCCTGGAGCTCGGCCGCCGCCTTCTCGGTGAACGTCAGGGCCAGGATCTCCGCCGGACGCGCCCGTTTGGTGGCGATGAGCCACGCGACACGCCGGGTGATGACACGGGTCTTGCCCGTGCCCGGTCCGGCGACCACGACGAGCGGCCCGTCGCCGTGCGTGACGGCTCGCCGCTGGGCCCCATCCAGACCCTTCAGCACGGCCGCCACGGTCGCCAGGGCGACCGGCGCGCCCGCGGCCACGGCTGGCGGCCGGGGGGCCATCGGTGAGCGGTGTGGAGCGAGCGCTGCGGTCATGGCCCCAGGCTCGGGCCTGCGTGTGTCAGCTCGGGTGTCACACCGGCCGGGAACAAGGCCCTGACGGCGTCGAGTATCCTGCGCGTCGATGAGCAAGCGCGTCCGCGGCCGCCGTCCCTCCGCCTCCAGGTCGGCCAACCGGCCCGCCCGGCAGCCCGCACCTGCGGCTACCCTGGCCCCGGCCAACCAGCTGGCCCAGGCAGCCGAGGCCAACGTCGTGCCCGCGGCAGCCGCGCCGGCCGCCGGGACTGCGGCGGGGCGCACACCCCTGCCGCGCAGCGGACCTGCTCGCCAGAGCGCCCTCGCCGTGCGCGCGGCCACCGAATACGTCTACGTGGGCCAGGACCTCCGCCACATCGCCGTGCTGGCCTCGGCGATCGGAGGTGTGCTCGTGGTCCTCTGGCTGGTCATCGACGTCCTGCGCCTGATCCAGCTCTGACCGGCGGCCCGGCCGGGCCTGCCTTCATCCGTCGCTCGACGAGCCCCGCGGATCGCCACGCGAGCCGTCTTCGGCATCCTGCTGCTGAGCGCCGGCGATCCGCCGTTTCTGCTCCTCGCGCGCCGGCATGACCTTGCCGGCGACCCGCATCGGATCGCCCTCGGGCTCGTCCGGCCGACGGGCGGCGCGGCGCCCCCGCGCCTCCGCGCGGGCCGCCCGCAGCCGCTCGAGCCGCTCTCCGATCTGCTTCTCCAGCCCCTGGTCGGACGGCACGTAGTAGCGCCGCTCGGCCAGCTCGTCGGGCAGGTACTGCTGGGCGACGTCGGCACCCTCGAACTCGTGCGGGTAGCGGTACCCCTCCCCCGTCCCGAAGTCGCGCCGCTCCCGCCACGTCACGCTGCGCAGGTGCGACGGCACGGGCAGCGAACCGTGCTGCTGGACATCGGCCATGGCCGCCCAGTAGGCCGTGCCGGCGCGGTTGGACTTCGGCGCGCTCGCCAGGTACGCCGTCGCCTGGGCGAGGGCGTACTGCGCTTCCGGCAGCCCGACCCAGTCGAGCGCGTGGGCCGCGGCCACGGCCAGTTGCAGCCCGCGCGGGTCGGCGTTGCCGATGTCCTCCGAGGCCAGGATGATCAAGCGGCGGGCGATGAACCGCGGGTCCTCGCCGGCCGCCACCATCGTCGCCAGCCAGTAGAGCGCCGCGTCCGGATCGTTGCCGCGCACGCTCTTGATGAGGGCGCTCACCGTGTCGTAGTGGCCGTCGCCGGCCCGGTCGTACGCCAGGACCCGTTGCTGGGCCGCGGCCTCGATCATCTCGCGGGTCGGACTGCCGCCATCCGCGAGGGCGATGGCCGCCTCGAGCACGTTGAGGGCGATGCGGGCATCGCCGCCGCTGACCTCGACGAGGTGACGGAGGGCGTCGTCCTCGAGGCCGACGCGACCGCCGTAACCCCGCTCGTCGGCCAGCGCGCGCCGCACGATCGTCGTCACGTGCTCGTCGGTGAGCGGCTCCAGGCGCATGACCCTCGTGCGCGACAGGAGCGCCGAGTTGACCTCGTGGTAGGGGTTCTCGGTCGTCGCCCCCATGAGCGTGATCGTGCCGGCCTCGACGTGCGGCAGGAGGGCGTCCTGCTGGCCCTTGTTGAAGCGGTGGATCTCGTCGATGAACAGGACGGTCGGCGGGCCGCCGGTCGCGGAGCGCTCGGCAGCCGCGGCGATGAGGGCCCGCACGTCGGCGACCCCGCTCATCACGGCGCTGAGGGTCTCGAAGCGGGCCCCGGCTGCGTCGGCCAGCAGGCGCGCCAGCGTCGTCTTGCCGACCCCCGGTGGGCCCCACAGGATCATCGAGGCCAGATGGCCGTGTCGCAGCTGCCGCGTCAGCGTCCCGTGCTCGCCGATCAGGTGGCCCTGGCCGACGACCTCCGCCAGGTCACGCGGCCGCATCCGGGCGGCGAGCGGCGCGTGCTGGTCGGGCGGCGCCGGGAACAGGCCGCCGGGCGGCGCGCCGGAGGGTGATCGACGACCGGGCATCAGGCGCAGTCTACGTGCGCCGGTCCGCCTAGCCGGTCCCGATCTCCAGGATGCCGTTCACACGGGCGTAGTGCGAGTAGTACGTCTCCTGGTGGATGATCTTGCCGGCGGCGTTGTAGACGGTGCGCGTGACCCACGAGTCGAAGCCGGCGACAGGGTATTCGGCGCGGTACGTCTGGCCCTTCTTGAGGGCTGACGTATGGACCGTCGTGTCGATGGCGCCGAGGTAGTTCTTGACGATCGGCTTGGACAGCACGACCCGCCGGCCGTCCGGCACGCCGTAGATCTGGAAGGTGACGGACTTGGAGGTGCTGGAACCCCTGATGAGGAGCGGCGCGCTCGTGTCGTTGCGGAAGCTCATCGTCTGCTCGGCCCCGGACGAGTCCTTCCACACGGTGGCGTCGAGGCCGACCGGATAGCGGTTGATGTAGTAGTAGTGGTTCGCTCGCGCGCCCATCTGCAGGCCCGACCGCAGGGCCGCGTTGAAGAGCGTCGTGGAGCACGAGCAGATGCCGCCACCAAGGGCGCCCGTCGGGTCGGTGTGGCCGTCCTTGATGATGCCGCCGGGGCCGAAGCCGAGCTTGCTGCTGACGTCGACGACCTTCCAGAAGTCGAACCACTGGCCCGGCATCAGCACGTAGCCATTGATCTGGGCGGCCGGGATGCGGATGTTGGCGCCGAAGAAGTTGTGGTCGCTCGGCACGAACGGGGTGGTCCACTTGCCCAGGACGACCATCCGTGGCACGTAGGCGGCCGCCGTCGAGGAGTCGAGCTTGGGCGCCATGGTCGTCACGGCCAGGTCGACCGGGACCGGCGCACTGTGCAGGTCGGCCGCCGTCTGGAGCGAGGCTAGGATGCGGGTGGTCGTCACGTCGGTATCCAGCCGCTTGCCGGGGGACGAGGGGATGACGCCGATCACCTTCGACCCCTTGGTCACGAACACCGCGTCCCTGGCCGGCGCGGCGACGGCCGTACCGACACTGGCGAGCGAGACGGAGACCCTGGCGGGCTCCAGCTGCGGCGCGTAGGTGCCCGGCGTCGTGCTGCCGAACGTGATCCAGCCCGCCAGCACGGCCGGCTTGATGGCCCACGTCTTGCCCGCCGCGCGGAGCGTCAGCGGGACGGCGACGAAGGCGTCGGCCTGCTGCTGCGCGTGCGCCGCGGTGGCGTCGGTGACGGCCGGCTGCAGGGCCTGCAGGGTGGCCTCGACGCTGATGTCGCGACTGGCCGTGCCGGTCAGCGCGGCGTCGAGGGCCGCGGTCGTGGCGGCCACCTCCAGGGCCCGGCCGGCCGTCGAGGGCACGACGGTGAACGTCGTGGTGCCCGACGTCCAGCGCACCTGGGCGCTCACGGGGGCGAGCGCGGTGGCTGCGGCGACCCGTGACATGAACGCGTCGACGGCCGCGTCGTCGTAGACCAGCGCGGAGCTGACCTGCACCCCGCCGAGCAGGCCCCGCACCTCGGCCTCCGCGCGGGCGAGCGGCGACCCGTCGTGGCCGTAGCCGAGGGCGACATCCACGGCGCCGTCCACGTCATAACGCCGGCCGAGCGTCGCGAGGTTGATCGTCTGCGCCGGCTGGCCGCCCATCCCCAGGGTCAGGCGCCCGGCGCCGACCGGCGGGAGCGCGGCGGCCAGGCGTGCCTCGGCGCCCGCCCGATCGAGGCCCGAGAGGTCCACGCCGGCGACCTGGACGCCCGGCAGGATGCGGCCCTGGTACGCGATCGACAGGCCGATCAGGAACGCGGCGGCGGCCACGAGGGCCAGGGTCAGGCCGAGGAGCGCCCCGCCGAAGAGGCCCCCGACCCGGCTGCGCGTCCGGGTGGTGGGCGCCTCGAAGTCGTCTCCGGAGCGCGTCTCGGGAAGGCCGAGGCTCGTGACGGGCGTCTCGAGGCCGGGTGCTGTCACGGCTTCACGGCCGCCGGCGCCTGAAACGGTACGATGGGCGTGGCCAGTCGGCCGGTGCCCGCGTCCCCTCTATCAGTCGGAGCGTTCCGTGACCCCACTCGTCACCTATCTACGGATCCCAGGCCCGACACCCCTGCCCGACGCGGTGCGGGAAGCGGGTGCGCGGCAGATGGTCAACCATCGAGGCCCAGAGTTCAAGGCACTACTTGGCCGCGTCACGATAGGTCTAAAGGCCGGTTTCCGCACGGGACACGACGTGCTGGTGCTGACGGCCTCGGGCACGGGGGCCCTCGAGGCGGCCGTGGTCAACCATTGCTCCCCGGGCGACCCCGTCCTGGCGGTCAGCATCGGCGCGTTCGGCGACCGCTTCGCCAAGATCGCCGCGCGGTACGGGGCCGACGTGACGCGCCTCGATGTGCCCTGGGGCCACGCGGCCACGCCGGAGGCCCTGACGGAGGCGCTGCGGGCCATGCGCGCCGCGGGCCGCCCGGCCCACGCCGTGCTGCTGACGCACAACGAGACCTCCACCGCCGTCACGAACCCCATCGCCGACCTCGCTGCTGCCGCCCGGGCGACGGAACCCGACGCCCTGCTCCTGGTGGACGGCATCAGCGGCCTGGGAGCCATCCCGTTCGAGACAGACGAGTGGGACCTGGACGTCGTGACGACCGGCTCGCAGAAGTCGTGGATGGTGCCACCCGGCCTGGCCATGGTGAGCGTCTCACCGCGGGCGTGGGCGGCGGCCGAGCGGGCGCAGATGCCCCGCTTCTACTTCGACCTGGCCCTGCACCGCGACGCCCTGGCCAAGGGCGAGACGCCGTGGACGCCGGCCGTGGGGGTCGCGTTCGCCCTCGACGTGGCGCTCGAGCTGATGGCCCAGGAGGGCTACCCGGCGATCTTCGCCCGCCACGCCGCCTGCGGCGCGGCCGCCCGGGCGGGCCTGCAGGCCCTTGGCTTCGAGCTCTTCGCCGACCCGCGCCATGCCTCCGACACGATCACCGCCGCCCGCCTGCCGGACGACCTGCCGTGGACCGAGTTCAACGGCGCCCTGCGCGCCCGCGGGTTGATCCTGGCCGGTGGCCAGGGAGCCCTCACCGGCAAGATCTTCCGTATCGGCCACCTGGGGGCCGTGACCGTGGACGAGATCCTCGTGGCGCTGGAGATGATCGAGGCCGTCCTGATCGACCGTGGGCGCCTGGTCGATCGGGGAGCGGCCCTGGTGGCCGCGCTGCGGGCGGCCGATGCCAGCCGCGCTGGGCGAGTCGCCCTGCCGGCGTGAGGATCCTCGTCGCCGAGCCGCTCGGAGAGGCCGGCCTCGAGCTCCTGCGCACCACTCATGAGGTCGACCTTCGGCCCGACCTCGACCGGGCGGCCTTCCTGGCGGCCCTCCCCGGCTACGACGCGCTCGTCGTGCGCAGCCAGGTCCAGGTCGACCGGGCGGCCTTCGAGGCCGGGAGCCGGCTCGTCGTCGTAGGCCGGGCCGGCGTCGGCGTCGACAACGTGGATCTCGAGGCCGCCACCGCCGCCGGCGTCGTCGTCGTCAATGCCCCCACGGGCAACACCATCGCGGCGGCCGAGCAGACGCTGGCCCTCCTCTTCGCGGTCGCCCGCCGGATCGCCGCCGCCGACGCGTCGGTGCGCCGCGGCGAGTGGACGCGAGCCCGCTTCACCGGCATCGAGCTGCGCGGCCGCACCCTGGGCATCCTGGGCCTGGGCAAGATCGGCATCGCGCTGGCCGACCGCGCCCGCGGCCTGGAGATGACCGTCGTCGCGCACGACCCGTTCGTGGCGCCCGAGACGGCCGCCCGCCACGGTGTGGAGCTGGTGCCGTTCGGCGAGCTGCTGGCCCGCGCCGACGCCCTGACCGTGCACGTGCCGCTCACCCGGGCCACGCGCGGCCGCATCGGCGCGGCCGAGCTGGCGGCCCTGCCGGCCGGGGCGATCGTCCTCAACGTGGCGCGCGGCGGCATCATCGATGAGGCGGCCCTCGCCGGCGCGCTGGCGAGCGGCCACCTTGGCGGGGCCGGCATCGATGTGTACACGTCGGAGCCACCACGCGACTCGCCGTTGCTCACCGCTCCCCACACGGTCCTCACCCCGCACCTTGGCGCTTCCACGGCCGAGGCCCATGAACGGGTCGCCGTCGAGGCCGCCCAGCAGGTGCTCGACGTGCTGGCCGGCCGGCCGGCTCGTTACGCCGTCAACGGACCCGTCGTCCCGCCCGAGACGGTCGAGGCCCTGGCGCCGTTCGTGGGGCTCGCCCGCCTGCTCGGCGAGCTGTATGCCCAGGTCGCCGAGCCGCAGCCCGAGCTGGTCCTGGAGGTGGCCGGCGAAGTGGCCGCCTTCGACGCGGCGCCCCTGGTCGCGGCGGCCCTCAGCGGCCTCCTCGCTGTCTCCAGCGGCGCGCGGGTGAACCAGGTAAACGCACCGCTCCTGGCCCGGCAGCGCGGCCTCGCCGTGACCGAGCAGCGGACACCCGACGCTGGGCGATACGCCTCGCTCCTGACGCTCAGCGGGGCGGCCACTGTGGCTGGCACGATCGGGGCGGGCGAATCACGCCTGGTGCGCCTCGGCGAGCACTGGCTGGACATGGCCCTCAGCCCTTCGATGCTCATCACCCGCCACCACGACCGGCCGGGCACGATCGGCGCCGTCGGGGGCATCCTCGGCGCGGCCGACATCAACATCAGCGGGATGCACCTGGCGCGCAGCACCCCGCGGGCCGACGCCTTCATGATCCTGGCCCTCGACGAGCCGGTGCCCTCCGCGGTGGCGGAACAGCTGCGCCAGCTCGACGCCGTGCTCGACCTGTGGGTCGTGCAGCTGACGTGACCACGGAGCCCGCCCTGGCCCCCCAGAGCCTCACGGCGACGCTGGTCCTGGTGCGCCACGGCCAGTCCACGTGGATCGCGGAGGGGCGCTTCCAGGGCCAGGCCGACCCTCCCCTCTCGGCCCTCGGCGAGGAGCAGGCGGCCCGCGTCGCCGCGCGGCTGGGTGGGCCGCGCGGCAGCGATCCGATACCGCCGACGGCCCCCCATGCCCTGTGGTCGTCGCCGCTCAGCCGGGCCCGCGGCACCGCAGGCCGCATGGCGGCCCTGCCCGGCTGGCCGACGATCCGCACGGCAGACGGGCTGCGGGAGATCGGCCAGGGGGTCTGGGAGGGCCTGCTCAGCAAGGACGTGGCGGCGCGATGGCCCGACCTGCTGGCCGGCTGGCGGCGCGACCCGGCGACACACCACGCCCCGGGCGGGGAGCACCTCGTGGACGTCGACACGCGCGTCCGGGCAGCCCTGGAGCAGGTCCTCGTGGATCTCCTGGCGGTGGCGCCACGTCCGGTGGCGGACAGCTCGATGCCGCCCTCCTCGCCCGTGCCCGGCTACGGCGCCTCGACCGCCGCACGGCCGTGGGCCGTGGTCGTGGCGCATGACGGCGTCCTCCGGCTGGCGCTGCTGGCGCTCCTCGGCCTGCCGCTGGCGGCCTTCTGGCGCCTGCCGATCGTGCTCTGCGGCCTCACCGTCGTCAACGATCGACGAGGGCGCCACGGCCCTGCGCGCGCACAACCTGGCCGAGCACCAGGACGGGCCCCTCGGCCTGCCGGAGGCCGCCCGCCCCGGCGCGCTCTAGCGGCCGGCCGCTCCGCTCCCCGGGCCGCCACGACGCGGCCGGAAGCCCCGCTGCCGGCGGAAGACGAGGCGCAGCAGCTGCACCCGCAACCGCCGATACGCGGCGTGCAGGGCGATGAGGCGGTCACCCGGCATCGTCCGTTGCCCGTAGGTGACCTCGACCTTCGCTCGCGCCACCAACTGGAGCTCATCGCGGGCGGCGGGCACGAGATCGCCGAGCGCGCCCGCGTACTCGTACGCCGTCTGGGTCGGCAGCTGTCGGTAGCCAAGGTGGCCGGCGAAGCCGACCAGCCCGCGATACACCGCGTCGGGCTCACTGCGCGACAGGGCGCCGGTCCGCCGGCTGCGCCACACGGCGAAGGCCACCAGGAAGGCCAGCAGGCCGATGACGACCACGGCGAGGAGGCCCGCCCCGTTATCGCCGGGGGTCGTCGGCCCGGCGGGCAGCTCCGTCGGAGGGCGGCGCGGGTCGGTCTCGTCTGCGCCACTGCCGAGCGGCCCGAGCGACGGCGAGGCCGTCGGCGGCACCGGGCTCCCCTTGACGAACGCCGTCTTCGGCCTGGCCGAGGTCCGCTTGCGCATCCGGCGTCGGGTCGAACCGGACCCAGCCGTAGCCCGGGAAGTAGACCTGCGCCCACGCATGTGCGGCGCCCGCCTCGACCTCGAAGCTGCCATCCGGCAGCTGCAGGCCGGGCAGGTAGCCCTTCACGTACCTGGCGGGGATGCCCAGGGTCCGCAGCATCATGACCATCGACGTGGCGAAGTACTCGCAGTAGCCGGCCCGATGGTCAGGCGCGAGGAAGCAGTCCACGATGTCGCCGGACGGACATTCCTGGCGCACATCGGTCTGGTACTGGAACCCGTTGGCCTTGTCGAGGAAGAAGGCCTGGATGGCCTTGGCGATGTGGAACGGGTCCTGCTGGGCCGCGGGCAGGCCCGCGGCGATCGACTTGGCGAGCTGGATCGTCTCGTCGCCGACGGCGCCCTGGTACTGGAGGTACGGTCCGCGCACCGTCGCGGGGTAGCTGGTCCCGGCCGCCGCGAGTTGCGACTCGGTCGGAGCGCCCTTCTCATCGCCCTGGGGCACGACCAGCGACGTCACCGTGTAGCTGTCGCCGTCGCCCAGCGCGTTCACCAGCTCGGCCGAGTCGAAGCTGCCCCCGGGTCCGTCGGTGTAGACGGTCGTCGGCTGGTCGACCGACTGGACATCCTCCGGCGCCAGCAGCGTCGAGCTGCCCAGGTTCACGTTGTGGATGGTGGTCGTGACGGTCGCGCGGGCGATCTGCGACGCCGCCCCGTCCGCGGTCCCGGCCAGGACCGGGGCACCGGGCTGGACCTCGCCGTCGTTGGTCCGGTCGAACTGCTTCCAGGTGGTTCCGTCGAAGGTGTCGTACGTGGCGCCGCGCCAGTAGTAACCCTGATGGGTGTCGGTCGTGGCGGTGAAGACGATCGTCGTCGAGGACTCGAACAGGCCGGTGATCGTCGACGAGGAGGCGAACAGGCTGTTGGGTCCTCGGGCGTTGCCGACGACACCGCCGACGAGGGTGTTGAGCTGCTCGCCCAGGTTCACCAGCTGGTCCCGCACCGCCGGCTGGTCCATCACACCCGCCAGGGGCGCGGAACTGGCCGACGCCGTGAGGGCCAGGGCGCCGACCATGGCCAGGGCGATGAACGTCACGCCGCTCCGGGTATAGAGCGTCGCCACGGCACCCTGGTCGCCGATGCCGCGCCGCACCCAGCCGACCCGCTGGTCAAGCAGGTTCAGGCGCATCAGCAGCACCAGGGCGGCCACGGCGAAGACGACCAGGTAGACGTACTGGTCCTGCGCCGAGACCGACAGCTCGATGAAGATGGCCACGCCGGTGATGGCCACCGTGGCCAGGCCGCGGTGGCGCCCGAAGAGGTTCACCGCCGCCAGCTGCGCGACCGTCCACATGGCGGCCCCCAGGACCAGCAGGAAGACGGACGTCTCCGACGAGCGCACCCCGTCCACCACGAGGTCGCGGTAGAAGCGGTACACGGAGTCGGAGAGCGCCGTGAGGGCCGGCCCGAGCGGCGTCGCGGGGGACACGATCCCGGACACGGCCAGGAGCAGGACGCCGGCGCCGATGACAGCGCCGACGACGTCCGCGGCCAGCGCGGGCCAGCCGAGCTTGGCGCTGACGAAGCCCCACAGGGCCGCCAGCAGCATGACCGGGAGCAGGAAGCCCGTCTCGCTGGGGCCGTTGGCGACGAAGCCGGCCCAGTGGGCCGCATCGATCGACAGCGCGACCGTCGCGATCATGACGATGAAGGCGATGACGGCCAGCCAGCCCTCCTGGGGACTGCGCAGCCACGACGGGCCGTCGAAGGTCTCGTCGCGCCGCAGGGCGGCGGTCGTCATCGTGCTACCGCCAGGCCGGCACCGCGGGCGCTGACGAGGATCTCCCCGAGCGGCCGCGCAGGCTTCACGTGGTAGACCCGGATGTCATGCTCGGCCAGCGCGTGCTGCAGCGCACGGGCGGCTTTCCCGTCCGCGTCCCCCACGACCACCTGGGGTCCGGTGGCGTGGTAGGCGGCGTAGGCCGCGGCGTCCACCAGGCACGCCGCGGCGCGGATGCCGCGGCCACGCAGCGACGCCAGCGGGCGCACCCAGTCCCGCTCGAGCGACGGGGTGATGACGATGGCCGTCATGCCTCGACGCAGGCGCGGCAGGCCCTGCACGAGCGTCTCCACGAACGGCTCCGTGCCGTCCGCCGCGACGGCCGCGAGCAGGCTCATGATCTTGAGGTGCTGGCGCGCGCCGCGGTCGGCGGGCACCACGCTGGTGCGGTGGCCGGACACGGTGATGCCCACGGCGCGGTTGTCGACCAGGGCGTGTGAGGCCAGGGCGGCCGCCGTCCGGACGCCGGCTTCGAGCGTCGATTCGTCCCCCCGGCCGGTCTGGACCTTGGCCTGCAGGTCCAGGAACAGCCACAGGTCGGCGGTCTGCTCCAGGTCGAACTCCTTGACCTGCAACTCGCTCTGGCGGGCGGTGCTCTTCCAGTGGATGCGGTTGTAGGCGTCGCCCGGCAGGTAGGGTCGGATGGAGGTCACGAGCGGCGTCGCCTGGAGCGTCCGCTCCGGGCTCGACCGGCTGCCCTCGAGGGAGCTCGGCGGGAGGCGCCAGTCGGGCAACGGCTCGACCCGCGGGTAGACCGTCACGGCCGTCGCCGCCCCGACCGTGGCGGCCGCCTCGAACAGGCCAAGGGGATCGCCCGTCCTGATCAGCAGCGGGTCGACGCGGTAGTGCCCGCGGGCGACGAGCGGGACCCGTGCCGCCCACGAGCGTTCCGCGCGCGGGCCAAGCGAGAGCGCGCGACCGGGCAGGGGCACCGGCAGCGTCGAGGGGCTCGATGACTCCAGCCAGAGCTTGGGCAGGCGACTGACGTTACGGAGGGTGTAGGTGGCCCGGAGCTGCTCGCCGACGTGGCCGTGGGTGCGGTCGAGGGCGTAGCCCGCCTCGAGATCGGCCAGGCCGAAGCGGCTCAGGAGGTAGGCGCCGCCGACCACGATAAGGACGAGGTAGACCAGGAAGAAGAGGAAGTCGACACCGGTCGCGAAGGCGCCCACGAGCAGGACGGCCCCGACGAGGAGGATCTCCAGGCGTCGCAGCACGCCGGGCCTCGGGCGCTAGGCCGGTCGGACGCTGGCGCGCTGCGCGCCAGGCGTCGGCGCATCCACCGGCACGCTGGCCAGCAGCTCGCGCACGATGGCGGTGGGATCCACATCGCGGATGCTGGCGGCGGTGCGGATGATCAGCCGATGGGCCAGGGCGGACTCGGCGAGGGCCTTGATGTCGTCGGGGATGACGTAGTCGCGCCCCTGGAAGGCCGCCCATGCCTGGCCGGCGCGGTAGAGCGCGAGCGAGCCGCGCGGCGACGCCCCGAGGTAGACATCGGGATGGACGCGGGTGGCATTCACCAGGCGCACGATGTAGTCGCTGACGGCCGAGTCCACGTAGATCTCGCGGATCCCCGCCTGCATCGCCCGCACCTCCTCGAGGGAGGCGACCTCCGCGATCTCGCCAAGGGGATGGGTCCGCTTCTGCTCGTCGAGGATGACGATCTCCTCCAGCGGCTGCGGGTAGCCCAGCCGCAGGCGCAGCATGAAGCGGTCCAGCTGGGCCTCGGGAAGCGCGAACGTGCCCTCGTACTCGATGGGGTTCTGCGTGGCGATGACGAGGAACGGCTCGGGCATGGGGTAGGTCGTGCCGTCGATGGTGGCCTGCCGCTCCTCCATGCACTCGAGCAGCGAGGACTGCGTCTTCGGCGTGGCGCGGTTGATTTCGTCGGCAAGGACGATCTGGGCCATGATGGGCCCCGGGCGGAACTCGAATTCCTGGGTCTTCTGGTTGTAGATGGAGAGGCCGGTGACATCCGAGGGCAGCAGGTCGGGCGTGAACTGGATGCGCCGGAAGCTGCAGCCAAGGCTGCGGGCCAGCGACTTGGCCAGGACGGTCTTGCCGGTGCCGGGGACGTCCTCGATCAGAAGGTGGCCCTGGCAGAGCAGCGCGACGAGCGCCAGACGGACCTCGTGATGCTTGCCCACGATGACGCGCTCGACGTTGGCGACGACCTTGTCGACCGATTCCCGGATGGCCACGGGCGACCCCTCCTCGATGGGCCGGGCCGCTGAAGATGGCGCCCAGCGGCCCTGATCCGTTGCCGGATAGTACGTCACGAGTGGCGCTTAGGTTCGCACCGCCGACTGGCGCGACCGCCGGATGAGCCGACGAACGGCCCCTGACCCCGAGCGGCGGCGCCTGACCGAGGTCGCCCAGGGCCGCCGCGCGTGGTACCGCTGGGGGCCCTACCTCAGCAACCGCCAGTGGGGCACCGTCCGCGAGGACTATTCCGCCGACGGGGACGCCTGGCGGTCCTTCCCCTACGAGCAGGCCGCTGCGCGGGCCTACCGCTGGGGGGAGGACGGCCTGCTCGGCCTCAGCGATGACGTGGGTGACCTGTGCCTCGCGCCGGCCGTGTGGAACGGTCGCGACGCGGCCATCAAGCGCCGGCTGTTCGGCCTGAGCAACCCTGAGGGCAACCACGGCGAGGACGTCAAGGAGCTCTACTACTACCTCGACGGCACGCCCACCGCGAGCTACCTGAAGGCGCTCTACCGGTACCCCCAGGCCGCGTTCCCCTACGACGAGTTGCGGCAGGCTAACGCGGGCCGGACGCGCCTGGATCCGGAGTTCGAGCTGCTCGACACGGGCCTCCTCGACGACGGCCGTTTCTTCGACCTGACCGTCGAGTACGCCAAGGCCGGCCCGGACGACATCGTGGCGCGCTTCACGGTGGCCAACCACGGCCCGGAGGCAGCGCTCGTCCACGTGCTCCCCACGCTGTGGTTCCGCAACACGTGGAGCTGGGGCCTGGACCCCCGGCGCCCGTCCATCAGCCTGGACCGAGGGGCCGGTCCGGCGGCCCTGCGGGCGGAGCACCATCTGCTGGGCCGCTACTGGCTGGTCGGCCCGCCGGCCGACGCGGTGCTGATGACCGAGAACGAGACCGACGCGGCGGCCCTGTGGGGCAGTGGCGACCCGCCGGCCCGGACGCGCGACCGCCTCGATGCCGCCGTCCTGCAGGGGGATGCCTCGCTGGCCGACCCGGCGCAGCCGGGCACGATGGCGGCGCTGCACTACCGCTGGGAGCTGGCCGCGGGCGAGGCCCGCACGGTCACGCTGCGCCTGGCCCGGGGCGACGCGCCGCCCGATCTTCGCTCGGCCGGCCGGATCGTGGCCCTCCGCGCAGCCGAGGCTGACCGCTTCTACGCGGCGGTCGGGCTCCCCCGACATGCCGGCCGAGGCGCGGCTGGTCATGCGCCAGGCCTTCGCCGGCCTGACCTGGTCGCGCCAGTCCTACCACTACGGCGTGGCCCGCTGGCTGGATGGCGATCCCGCCGGACCGCCGCCGCCGGCCGCGCGGCTCGAGGGGCGCAACCACGAGTGGCGCCACTTCGAGTCGAGCGAGGTGCTGGCCATGCCCGACACGTGGGAGTACCCCTGGTTCGCGTCATGGGACAGCGCCTTCCACGCCGTCGCCTGGGCGCTCATCGACCCGGGCTTCGCCAAGGACCAGCTGCTGCTCCTGACCCGCGAGTGGTACATGCACCCCAACGGCCAGCTGCCGGCCTACGAGTGGGACTTCGGGGCCGTCGACCCGCCCGTGCAGGCGTGGGCCGCCCTGCGCGTCTACCAGATCGAGCGCCGCATGACGGGCCACGCCGACCACCTGTTCCTGGAGCGCATCTTCCACAAGCTGCTGCTCGACTTCACGTGGTGGGTCAACCGCAAGGACCGCGACGGCCGCAACGTCTTCGGCGGCGGCTTCCTGGGCCTCGACAACATCGGCGTCTTCGACCGCGACGCGGGCCTGCCCGATGGCAGCTGGCTGGCCCAGTCGGACGGCACCGCGTGGATGGGCATGTTCTGCCTCTCGATGCTGGCGATCGCCTGCGAGCTGGCCGGCCGGGACCAGGCCTACGAGGACCTGGCCACCAAGTTCTTCGAGCATTTCCTCTACGTCGGGGCGGCCCTCAACGACCTGGGCGGGCAGGGCGTGGCGATGTGGGACGAGGACGACGAGTTCTTCTACGACGTCCTGCAGATGCCCGACGGCACGGCCACGCCCCTCAAGGTGCGCTCGCTCGTGGGCCTCATCCCGCTGCTCGCGGTGGGCACCCTGGAGGCCCACCAGCTGGACCACCTGCCCGACTTCCGCCGGCGCATGCAGTGGTTCCTGCGCCACCGCCCCGACCTGGCGGCCCTGGTCGCCAGCTGGGACGAGCCGGGCGTCGGCGAGCGCCGCCTGCTCTCGCTCGTCCACGGCCATCGCATGAAGCGGATCCTGAGCCGCATGCTCGACCCGCAGGAGTTCCTCAGCGACCACGGCATCCGCTCGCTGAGCCGCTGGCACCTGGACCACCCCTACCAGGTGACGCTGGGCGGGCGCGAGCTGGAGGTGCACTACGAGCCGGGGCCGTCCCAGTCGGACCTCTTCGGCGGCAACTCGAACTGGCGCGGCCCGGTGTGGTTCCCCGTGAACTACCTCATCATCGAGGCGCTCCAGCGGCTGCACCACTACTACGGCGACGACTTCCAGGTCGAGTTCCCGACCGGCTCGGGCGAGCACCGCTCGCTCGGCGAGGTCGCCGATGCCCTGTCGCGGCGTCTCGTGGGGCTCTTCCTGCCCGGCCCCGACGGCGAGCGTCCGGCGCACGGCGGCGAGCAGCGGTACGCCAGCGACCCGGCCTGGCGCGACCTCATCCTCTTCTACGAGTACTTCGACGGCGACACGGGCGCCGGGCTGGGCGCAAGCCACCAGACCGGCTGGACGGCCCTCGTGGCCAAGCTCATCGAGCAGACCGGCCGCCAGGCGGCAGGCGCACCTCGTTCGGCGGCGGGGGCCATCGGATCCGACCAGGGCGTCGCCGTCCCGGCCGGGGCACCGCACGCGCCGCGACTAGGGCGCCATCCGCAGCCAGTCGCCCATGAGCTGGCCGCCCAGTGGGGCGGCGACCTCGCCGCCGTGGCCGCCCTGCTCGATGATCACCGCGACGGCGATGCGCGGCGCCGCGGCCGGGGCGAAGCCGATGAACCAGGCGTGCGGCTCGCCGCTGCCACCCAGCTGGGCGGTGCCCGTCTTCCCCGCGGTCGGGACGCCGGGGATGGCCGCGCTCCCGGCGAACGGCTGACCCCAGGCGCTCTCCACCGCGCCGGTCATCGCCTCCCGGATGACCGCATCCTGGGCGCTTGAGAGGACCTGCAGCCAGACCTGGGGGGTGGTGCGCTGCACGACCGTCCCCCCGGGCGAGCGCAACGCGTCCACCAGGGTGGGACGCATGAGCGTACCGCCGTCGGCGATCGTGGCGGCCACCAGCGCCATCTGCAGCGGCGTGACGGCGGTCGTCCCCTGGCCGTACGCGGCGTTGGCCAGCTCCACGTCGTCCACGAACCCGTCGAGCGGACCGCCACCTGAGGTCACCTGGCTCACCGCCGTCGGGAGGTCGAACGGGATGGGCGCCTCGAAGCCCATGCGCCGCGCCCAGTCGCGGAGGGCGGCCGCGCCCGTCGCCAGGCCCACGTGGGCGAAGTAGATGTTGCACGAGACCTCCGTCGCCTGGACGAAGTCGAGGGCCGTATCGCCGGTGAAGGCATGGTGGCCGTCCACGACGTGGAAGCCGTCGACCACGAAGCCGGAGCGCTCCTCGCCGGGTTGGTCCGGGTAGGTCGTGGCGGCGGTGATGGCGCCCGAGCCGAGGCCGGCCACGGCCGTGACCATCTTGAAGACCGAACCTGGCGTGTACAGCCCCTGGGTGGCCCGATCAAGCAGGGGCGAGGCGTTGCCGGGCGCCGACAGGCCGGCCAGGTAGGCCGTGCCATTGCCCGGCGCCACGACCTGGTTGGGATCGAACGAGGGCGTGCTGGCCAGGGCGAGCACGCGCCCGGTCGTCGGGTCCAGGGCCACGATGGCGCCCTTCTGCTTGCCCAGCAGCTTCACCGCGTCGGCCTGCAGGCGCATGTCCAGCGACGTCACCACGTCGAGCGGGGTCGCCGAGGAGGCCCCGAACTTGCGCAGCAACTCGTCGACCGGGGAGGTGCCGGCCAGGCCCGAGAGGTCGGCGTCGTACGTGTGCTCGAGCCCGGAGGACCCCAGGGTCGGGCTCCAGTAGCCCACGACGGGCTCGGCGGCCGGCTGCGGGTAGCGGCGCACGCGCACGCCCCCGACGGTCACGTCCTGGGCCAGGACCGTGCCGCGCGCGTCCAGGATCCGGCCACGCGGGCCGTCCCGCAGGGCCGCCACGAGCGGGTTGCCCGGATCGTCCGTCAGGGCCTGGGCCTGCAGACCCTGCCAGTACCCCAGGCCGAGGGCCACCGCGGCGTAGCAGACGACGATGGCGACGGCGAGGCGGGCCAGGCCGTGTTGCACGAGGGGGGCGGCGCCGCGGTTCACCGGACGGCCCGCTCGAGGCGTCCGGCCGCGCCACGGCCCCTGGCGCGCCACCGCTCGCCGCGGGTGAGGACCGCCGGCGGCGCCGGGGCCTCGACGCCGGCGTCGCTGAGGGCCATCAGCAGCCCGACGCAGATGCCACTGCCAAGGAGCGATGAGCCGCCGTAGGCCACGAACGGCAGGGTCACGCCGGTGAGGGGCACGAGCTTCAGGTCACCGGCCATGATGAGGGCCGCCTGGAGCACGAGGACGAGCGTCAGGCCGGCGGCGAGGAGAGCCCGGAAGTCGTCCGCGCCGCGAGCGGCGATGCGCAGCCCGCGCTCCGCGATGACCAGGTAGATCCCGATGAGGGCGATGGCACCCGCCGCCCCCAGCTCCTCGGCCAGGCCGGCGAACACGTAGTCGGTCTGCAGCGCGGGCACGGCCAGGGTGCCGCCCGGCGACGGGAGGCCGGCCCCGAGACCGGTCCCCAGCAGGCCGCCGCGCCCGAAGGCGTACAGCCCACGCACGATCTGGAAGCCGCTGCCGAGCGCCTGGGCGAATGGATCGAGCCAGATGGCCACCCGTACCTGGACCGTCGGCTCCACGGCGTACAGGAAGACCGACCCCACCGCGGCCAGCAGGAGGCCGAGCGCCACGAACGAGGTGCGCTGCGTGGCCACGTACAGCAGGCCAAGGAACACGGCGAAGAAGAGGAGCGCGGCCCCCAGGTCGCGCTGCACGACGACCACGGCGAGGGCGATGCCCCACATGGCCAGCATCGGCAGGAGGTACGCCAGCGGCGGCAGGTCCAGCGGGCCGACCCGCAGGCTGGTGCCCGCCAGCAGCGCGCGGTTCTCGGCCAGGTACCCGGCCAGGAAGACGACCAGGATGATCTTGAGCAGCTCCGACGGCTGGCCGGCGATCGGCCCGACGCGCAGCGTGAGGCGCACACCGTTGACCTCGTTGCCGAACAGGAAGACCAGCAGGAGCAGCGTCACCCCGGCGGCCGCCCAGCTGTACTTGTAGTTGCGCAGCCACGTGTCGTTGCGCACCACGATGGCCAGGCCGGCGATGACCGAAAGGCTGAGCAGCAGCCACACCAGCTGGAGCGGTGCGAGCGTCAGGACTCCGAACGGGCCGGCGTCCTGGGTGACCAGCGAGGGCGGGAGGCGGGCCATGAAGAGCAGCGAGATGCCGCCGAGCAGGACGACCGCCGGGAACAGGACCTGGTCGGTCCGCCGGCCCGTGAGGATGAACAGGACGTGGATGCCGGCCACCGCGACGAGGTAGATGGCGAGGAGGCCCGGGTCACCCGCGCTGAAGCGACCGGCCTGCGTCGTCGCCAGGCTGAGCCAGCCCGTGATGAGCGCCGCGGCGGCGAGCGCCAGCAGCGACGTCTCGCGGCTACGGGGCCGCGGGTGGATGCCGGCCGTGGAGCGGGCGATCACGCGCTCGACGCCGGCTCGAGCCGGAACCGCGTCTCGCCCACGGCGATCTCGTCGCCGAAGCCGACGGCCACGGCACCCTCGACCGCTCGGCCGTTGAGGCGCGTCCCGTTCGTGCTGCCGAGGTCCTCCAGGTACCAGACGCGGCCGCGGAAGGTGAGGCGCGCGTGGTGCGTCGAGGCGAACGGGTCGTCGATGACCACCACGTTGTCCGCGTCACGACCGATCGTGGTGATCGTCTCCAGCGCCATCGTCGCGCCGACCTGCGGCGCCCCGGCCGGTGCGGCCATCACGACCAGGGCGCCCGCCGCCCGTGTGGTCCGCGACGTCGCGCCGCGCAGATCGCGCAGCAGTCCGCGGGCGAGGACCGCCAGGAAGAGGTACAGGAGGCCCAGGAACGCCAGCCGCAGGATCCACACCAGGACCTCGAACGCGGACACCCTGGATCAGTGACCCGGGCCGACCGTGAGTCGCGTGCCGCCCAGGCGCAGCTCATCGCCGATGCCGAGGGCCGCCTCGGTCACCGGATGGCCGTTGAGCAACGAGCCGTTGCTGCTGCCGAGGTCCTGGAAGACCCACGTCCCGTGGCGCGGGGCCAGCCGCCCGTGGACGCGTGAGACCCCGCCATCGTCGAGCACGATGTCGTTGTCGGTCGCCCGCCCCAGGCGGACAACGCCGGTGAGCTGCACCGCGCGTGGTTCCCGGCCCGGCTCATGGATGACGAGCGTCACCGGTGTGACCGCGGTCGCCGGATCCTCGACGACCGGCAGGACGGCGGTGCGTCCGTCGAGCACCGGCGGCAGGCCCAGGGGCGCAACACCGGCGGCCACTGCCTCGAAGGCGGCCTCCACGGCCACCTCGCCGCGCGTCAGCCGCGCATCCTCCCGCAGCACCACGACCGGCCGCTCCACCAGGGCGTAGCCGCGTGCGCGTGCTCGCCGGGTCACACCAGCCGCGAGATCCGCCTCGAGGGCGTCGCGGTAGCCGGCGAAGGCGGCCATGTCCGGCGTCGACAGGCGGACGGTGTAGCGGTTCGGGACGTAGGTGCGGTCGGCGCTGAGGCGGCGCCCGGTGTCCATCGCCCGGTCGATGCGTCGCTCCAGCTGGACCGGCTGCAGCGGCACCCGGAACAGGCGAGCCGCGGGCCGTTCGAGCAGGCGCTCGAAGAAGCCCTCGAGGGCCATCAGAGGACGGGCCATGGGGCCGCCAAGGGTAGCAGAGGCTCCGGGACCATCACCGCGGCGGGCCAGTACCCCTGCAGGGGAGCGGGTTGCGGCCATGTCTATACTCTGGGCTCCCGTGGCGAGCCCTCGCCGCGGCTGTCATCTGCGCACCTCCTGGGGACCATGTCCGAGCTCCTGACCGAATCCTTCTGCGAACGTTGCGGCACCCGCTATACCTTCGAGTCGGGAGAGCCGGAGACCCGGCGGCCGAGCATCAAGAAGGCGCGCGTGCTCGCGCGTGGCCTCAAGCATTTCGTGCTCTCGGACGACTCGCTGGAGACGGCCCTCGCGGAGGGCGAACGCGATGAGGATCGCGAGCGGGCGGCGCTCCAGCTCGAGGCCTTCCACCAGACGTTCAACTTCTGCATGGACTGCCGGCAGTACACGTGCCGCGACTGCTGGAACGAGGCCGAAGGCCGCTGCCTGAGCTGCGCCCCGGCGCCAGGCCGGATCGAGTCAACCATCAGCGCGCCGGTCCTTGCCCAGGCTGACACGGTCAGCCGCCTCGATGCCCTGCTCGGACCCGGGCCCATCGCCCCGCCGGCCATCGAGGCGTGGCCGATGGATGCTGCGTTCGCGCGGCCGGCCGGTGATGCCGTCGAGGCGCCCGCCGAGCTCGACGAGGCCGCCCCGCTCGCGTCAGTCGCCGCGGAGGACGCGGCCGTCGCCGAGGCGGCGCCCGCCGCTGAGCCATCGGAGCCTGTGGACGAAGCGGCCGTGCTTACACCAATGAGCACCGCCCAGGCTGAGGAACCGCCGGACGCTCCCGCAGAGGCCGTCCCCGAATGGCTGGCCGTCGAGCCCCATTCGTCCGTGCGCGCCCCCTCGCTCGAGGAGTACCTGCTGGCGGCGTCCGCCGCCCAGGCCGCCCAGGCGCATGCGGCCCCGGCTCCCGCGCCCGCCGAGGCGCCGCAGCCCACTGCGGCCGTCGAGGAGGCCGCCTCCGCCGAAGTATCGGAGCCCGCCGAGGCTGCTGAGTTCGTCGAAGCTGGACCCGAGCCGGCCGCGCCCGAGCCGGTGGTCGCCGAAGCCGCGATCACCGAGGCGGTCCCGGAGGCGGCACCGATCGTAGAGCAGGCCCTTGCCGGGGAGCCCGTGGCGGCCTCCCCCGAACCGGAGGCCGCCCCTGTGCAGCCCGCAGAACCGGCATCAGCTCCGGCCCCGATCTTCCCGCCACCGGCGGGCGGCGACGTGCACGTGTCGACGACCCGGCTGCCGGGATGGGACATGGTCGCCCCGGACATCGCCGGCCAGCAGCCGCCTCCCCTGCCCCACGTCACGGCATCGTCGGATATCCGCCCGGCCCCGTGGTTCGCGGCGCGCACGAATGCCAGCATCTGGGACGCGTCGACGGTGGACGTCGTGAGCCGGCCCGGTTCGGGCGTCCAGTCGTGCGTGAGCTGTGGCCTGCCGCTGTCGGCCGCCGCCCATTTCTGCCGTCGCTGCGGGGCGCGCCAGGCCGCCTGATCTCTCCGGCTCAGCGGCCCGCCGCTGCCGATCCAAGGGCGGATGGTCACGGCGAGCGAACAGATCCGGGCTGAACGCGACGCGGATCCCTCAGACGGCCCGGTCCTGGGCTCCACCCGTCACTGTCAGCGAACAGAACCGGCCTTAGGGAGCCCTCGGGCGCTCAGATGGCCCACTCCGGGCGGCACCGGTCACTGCCAGCGAACGGAACCGGGCTCAAGGCGAGCTGGGAGCCGCGATCAGGGCCGATCGTTCACTGTGGGTGACAGATCCGGGCCGAAGGAGGCGCGGAAGCCTCAGACGGCCCGCTTCGAGGGCCGATCGTTCACTGTGGGTGACAGATCCCGTCAGCGGCCGGCCGCTGACCGCCTGCGGTCGTCACGTCGGGCACGGGCCCACGCCCCGCCGACGAGGAAGCACACCGCCAGCAGGTCGAGCCAGATGAGCGCCGCCAGGAACGAGGCGACGACGCCGAAGGCCTGCATGCGGTTGACGAGGAACGGCGCCAGCACGGCGAAGAAGGTCGTCAGGAAGCTCATGGCCGTGCCGGCCACCGCCGCCGGCGGCAGCGCGTCGCGGGCGGTCGGGGGTGCCGCGGGCACGAAGCGGAAGCCGGCGTACACGAGGGCGACGAAGGCCACGATGGAGCCGAGCGGCTCGATCACCGTCGCCAGGAGCACACCACCCCCCACGTCGACGAAGCCGGCCGCCACGAGCGGCGTGAGGGCCAGGAACGCGCCGACGACCACGGTCAGCGCAGCCACCGCGACCAGGCCACGGAGGCGCCGGTCGAGCCCCCCGCGGCGACGGCCGCCGGGCAGGATCATGGTCGTCGCCTGGTCGAGCGCCTCGTACATCGAACTGGCGCCCCAGAACAGGCCGAGGAGGCCGACCAGGCCGACCGTCAGGCCCTCCCGGCCCAGCGCGTCGACACCGGACATCAGCGAGTCGTGCAACGGACCCGGCAGGACCGTCACCAGCGCGTTGATCACGTCAAGCCGGCGGGCGGGGTCATTGATCACGATGCCGACCAGGCCGGCCGCGAACACGAACAGGGTCAGGGTGGCGAACATCGTCCGGTAGGCCAGCCCCGCGGCGACGATCGTGCCGCCGGAGGCGCCGTAGTCGCGCCACGCCTGGCGCAGTTCGACCACGAGCCTCCGCCGGAGCAGGGGTCGCGCCAGCCGTTCGAGCCGCTCCCGCCAGTGGCGCACCAGCGCCTCGATGGCGCTCGCGCGCCGGGTCAGTCCTCCAGGTCCTGGAACAGACCCACCATCAGCTGGCTCGCCGGGACCGCCCGGCGGCCCCGCGGCCGGAGCATGCTCCGGACCTGGGCTCGGCGCACGAAGATGCGGCGCCCCGGGCGGATGCTCTGCAAGCGGCCCGTGCTCGCCCATCGCCGTAGCGTACTCGTGCTGATCTGGATGTTGGCCGTCGCGAAGATCTCGGCCGCCTCGTTCAGCGTGATCCAGTCGGAGACGGGACGCGGCATCCGTCAGGCCTCGTCCCGGCTGCGGGACCGTGCCGCGGATGCGCGCCCGCCCTTGGCGGCCTTGGCGGTGTCGGAGCCTCCGTCGGTCGAGACCGGCTTGGCCGGAGCCTCGTCGCCGGTCGTGCCGGCGCTCGGCGCGACATCTGCCGCGTTCGACGCACCGCCCACGTCACCGCCGGACTCATGGCCGCGGTCGCTGGACGCGCTGTGCACCCGGGCGTCCATCTTGGCCCAGCCGGAGCCCTTGAAATGGATGGCGGGACGCGAGATCACGCGCTGCATCCTGCCCCCGCACGCGTCACAGCGCTCCGGTCCGGTGGCATGGACGCCGTGCATCACCTCGATGCGCCGGCCGCACGCCTGGCAGACGTAGTCGTAGAAGGGCACCGACGTTCGGCCGATCTAGCCGCGCAGCAGGCGCATACCGCACTTGGGGCAGTAGAAGGCGCGCTCATGGACGGAGGCGAAGCCGCAGTGCGCGCAGACGAGACCGCCGCGGCCCGCGGCCGGCACCGGCCGGTCGAGCGGCGTCAGGCCGATGGCGTACTGACTGGCCAGGATGTTCGTCAGCAGGCCCGACAGGATGCGCGTGGCGGTGCGATCCGTGTCGCCGCGGACGCCCTTGCCGCCCCAGCCCACGAGGGCCCGGACGATCATGTCGCCGGTCGCCTCGTCCCAGTGCGAGGCGACGCCGCCCACGATGGCGTTGTACTCGGGGTAGCCGCTCGTGTCCGTCTCGCCGTGCAGCATCGTGACCACGAACGTGTCGAAGGCGAGGTCGAGTGCGCCGATCGTCTCGAGGACGCTGATGGCGTGGCGGGCGATCGGTGAACTGCCGTGGTGGGCGTTGATCCACTGCATCGCTTCCGAGGGGTGGGTGATGTAGGGCGACGCCTCGGAGAACTCGACCGGCAGGGGCTCGACGACCTCGATCTCGTTCTCGGTCAGGCCCAGGAGCATGCCCGGCAGCTCGCGCCGCGCATTGGGCCCAGCCTTCATGCGCACGCCCTCGCTGGACTTGCCGTGGAAGTTGAGGCGCAGGTCGTAGTCCTGGGCGCTGACCTCCTCGGGCCGCGCCTCAGGCGACGGCCCGGTCCGCTTGGCACCGCCACCGCGCTTCAGGAACTCGAGGGGCACGCTGACCTCCGTGGTGATCGACGCCGTGCCGGTGATCTTCTGGCTCGACGGCGTCCCCCAAATCGTACCAGCGGCGCGTGCGCACATACGGCACGGGCGCGGCCCATGCGGACCGTGCCCGTGGTGATGCCTATGTCCCGGACACTGCGACGGCGCCCGGATGCTCGATCACCGGCGGCGGCGAACCCCCGTCCGGGTCCCGAACAGGACCAGGCTGCCTGCGCCAAGGCTCAGGATGACGAGGGCGAGGGCCAGCGCGCTGCCGGAGCCGCCCGGCGTGCTGCCGGTGGTCGTCGCGGGAGGCGTGACACCCACGCTGCTGGACGCATCAGCCGAGCCCGTGGGCGTGGCCGACTCGCTCGGCGTGGCCGAGTCGGTGGGTGGCGTCGACTCCGTCGGCGGGGCGGTCTCGGTTGGCGCAGCCGACCCGCTGGGGCACGCGACCGGCTTGCCGGTCACGTCGAAGCAGCCCGTGTCGCTTGCGCTTGGCGCCTCAGACGCCGTGGCGCTGGCGGTCGCCGTGTCGGACGCCGACTCGCTGGGGCACACGGCGCCCACGGCGCAGCCGCTGGGCTCCACCGACTGGAGCGGGAAACGGCCATTGGCCGCCACGGTGGGCGCCAGCGACATGAGCAGCAGCACGCCCGCGGCGGCCAGGGCGAGGAGGGCCGGCCGACCCAGGGTCGACGAGGGTCCGGGACCGTTCGAGTCCATCGATCAAGGCTCCTGATGACGACAGGATGATGACGCCCATAGGTAGCCCATTCGGGTCCTATGCGCATAGGACTATAGCGCTATCGGAACGGCGCACGATACGCACATCTGCGTACCTGAGTGGTACTTCGGTCGGGGTCCTTCAGGGCACGAGAGCGCCGTACGATGCTCGCCGCATGCAGGGAGCTCCTGCCGATCCGGTTGTGACGGTGCTACCCGGCACCGCTGCGACGGGCAGGCGGGGCTCCATGTCGCACCTGAAAGGTCCGCCGCAAGGTGGTCCGGCTTTGATGGCCTGGCCGCCCGCGACGGGCGACCGCTCATCTGTCAGTAAGGACTCATCCTTGCGCCACCACCGCCGCCCGTATAGCTTCCTCTGGCGCCGCTCCGACAAGGAGCGCGGCCAGGGCATCGCCGAGTTCGCCCTCATCTGGCCCATCTTCGTCGTGTGCGTGATGGCCCTCCTGGAATTCGGCGTCGCCTTCAACAACCTCCTGACCATCAACTACGCCAGCCGCAACGCGGCCCTCCTGGGCGCCGAGGCGGGCAACAACCAGTGCGCCGACGTGATCATCCTCACCTCGGTCGAAAAGGACGTGACCGCGCCCGCGCAGCACAACCGCATCGCGTCGGTCGCCATCTACTACTCCGACGACAACGGCAACCAGATCGCCGACATCGGCCAGTCGGGCGCCGACACGTGGACCCGCTCGGGGAACACGAACTGCACCTTCCAGGGCACGACGTACACGGTGCCCTACACCCTCAGTGCCGCCAACACCGGCTATCCCTACTGGGATCGCTGCAACCAGATCAACGGCTGCGCGACCCTTAGCGTCTGCGGTGCGGGCCAGGCGTCGACGTGCCACAGCACCCTCGACACGATCGGCGTGAAGATCACCTACAACTACTCGTTCATCACGCCGCTCAGCAGCGCCATCACGCTCCTGCGCGGCAACGGCAACTTCAACGGCGGCAACTGGACCTTCGTGCAGAGCCAGCAGATGCGCATGGAGCCGATCCTGTGAGCCGCTGCACCGTGTTCGCCGCGTACCGCCGCGGGCGCCGTGAGCGAGGCCAGTCGCTGGTCGAGTTCGCCGTCCTCGTGCCGGTCTTCATGCTGATCCTCATCGGCATGCTCGAGTTCGGCCTCATGTTCAACCACGACCTGACCCTCCAGTACGCCAGCCGCGAGGGCGCCCGGGTCGGGTCCGCCCTTGGCTGCGGCGCCAGCAGCAATAACCAGACCTGCGACTCGGCGCTGCCCACCCCACAGGACGTCGACACGTACATCGTGGCCGCGGTCCAGCGCGTGCTCGAGGCGAGCGGCTCGCCCATCAACATGGCCCAGATCGGGTCGATCACCATCTTCCGTGCGACGAGCACAGGCGCCGTCTACAGCACCAACACGGACATGTGGACCTACAGCAAGGGCAACGGCCCGACCGTGAGCGGACAGAAGCTCGACTTCATCCGTTCAGGCAGCAATGGCTGGGCCGACAGCGCCCGGGTGACTTCCTCCACGGAGACGACGAACTGCGGCTCGGGCCTCAGCACGTGTCCTGACTCGATCGGCGTCAAGATCACCTACCAGTACCTGTATGTCACCCCGCTGGCCGCGGTGATGCGGTTCTTCGGCGGGCCGGCCGCCTCGACGCAGAGCCTCAACGACCAGACCGTCATGGCGCTCAACCCCACCAGCTAGGAGACCGATCGGTCATGCCCGGCCAGGACCCCGCCCCCAGCAGGGGAACCGCCAAGCGCTCTCGGCAGCGTGGCCAGGTGCTGGCGATCTTCGCCGGCGCCATGGTGCTCTTCGTCGGCGTGCTCGCCATCGTCGTCGACATCTCCTGGTACTGGTCGAACACCCTGAAGGTGCAGCGCGCCGCGGATGCGGCGGCCCTGGCGGGCGCCATCTGGCTGCCGGGCCAGCAGTCCACGGCGTACCAGACGGCCGACAACGAGGCCACCAAGAACGGCTACACAACGGGCGGTGGTATCACCGTCACACCGGTCCAGGACTCCGTCGACCCGCACCAGCTCGACGTGACGATCTCGGCGCCGGTCAGCACCTTCTTCATGC
>CAWCMN010000007.1:0-739767 GCA_963796715.1 uncultured Chloroflexia bacterium | reverse complement strand
GAGAGTGGAGCCGACACTCGGATTTGAACCGAGGACCTGCTGTTTACGAAACAGCTGCTCTACCGCTGAGCTATGTCGGCGCGCCGCCCAATATAGCCGACGACCCCGGCCGGGGGCTCATGGCCCGGTGGTGTCGACCGTCTTGCCACCGCGTTGCGACCTTGGTAGCATCATGGTATGAAACTCAGTGTGAGCCTGCCCGCCGACGACGTCCAGTTCCTGGATGCGTACGCCCGGGAGCAGGGGCTCGAGTCCCGATCGGCCGCCGTGCATCGAGCCGTCCGCCTGCTGCGGACGGCCGAGCTGAGCGCGACGTATGAAGCGGCGTGGGACGAATGGGCGGCCGAGGGTGAGGCCGATCGGTGGGAATCGACGACCGCCGACGGGCTCGGCGCCTGATGCGACGCGGCGACATCCACCTGGTCGACCTTGACCCGGCGCGCGGCGCCGAGGCGAACAAGCGGCGGCCGGCGGTCATCGTCAGCAACGACACGGCCAATGCGACGGCCACGCGCCTCGGTCGCGGGGTGGTCACGGTGGTCCCCGTGACCTCCAACGTCGAACGGCTCTACCCGTTCCAGGTGCTGCTGGCGGCCGCCGCGACGGGGCTGGATCGCGACTCCAAGGCCCAGGCGGAGCAGGTTCGGTCCATCGCCGTCGAGCGGGTGGGCGAACGCCTGGGGGTGGTCCCCAACCTGATGATGCTCGAGTTGGACGAGGCCCTGCGCCTGCACCTGGGCCTCTGACCCCGACCGCGCCTCTCGTGACGCCCGACCCGGGACCGTTGGTGACGTTCGGCCCGAGCCGCGAGACGGCAACGGCCAGCACCATGGGCCTGAGCCGTCGGGTGGGGTGCCCAACCCTGCCCTGACGCCACCCAGCGGCGCCAGGCTCGATACCCATAGGTGCGTGACGATGCACGTCAGACGTGGGCTCCTCTTCTGGGGCTTCTTCCTCCTGCCGCTGGGGGCGGTCCCGCTCCTCGCGCGCGCCGGGCTTGTCGACACCGGCCTGGCGGCCGATGCCGTCCGCCTGTGGCCCCTCCTGCTCGTGGTCATCGGGCTCGTCATCCTGCTCAGCCGGACCCGGATCTCGCTCATCGGGACGGCCATGGTGGCCGTCCTGTTCGGCAGCCTTGCCGGCACCGCCCTGGCCGCAGGGCCGGCGTGGATCGCCGAAGGCGTGGGCTGCGGCGAGGCGACAGGGTCGGCCGTCCTGCTCCAGCAGAACGGCACGTTCGACGGGCCGGCGCTGGTCCTGCTCGACCTGCGCTGCGGCACGGTCACGCTGGACACGGCCGCGGGATCGGCCTGGCAGCTGGCCGCCACCCACGATGGGCCGGCCCCGAGCGTCGAGGCCTCGGCGGATCGTCTGGCGGTCACGGTGCCCCCGGGGGACAGCGTCCGCCGGCAGGACTGGACGGTCACCGCCCCGGCCGATCGGCTTGACGCCGTCGACCTCACGGCGAACGCCGGGACCGCCACGATCCGGCTCGACGGCGCGCAGCTCTCGCGGCTGCGGGCCGAGCTCAACGCCGGAGACCTCCTGATCGACGCCGGGTCCGCCTCTGTCGGCGACCTGGACGTATCGATGAACGCCGGCCGCGCGCGCATCCAGCTCGGCGACGCGGTCGCCCTCACCGGTCACATCTCGGTCAACGTCGGGGCCATCGACGTCTGCGTGCCGGCTGGTGCACCGCTGGACATCACCGTGAACGACGAACTCACCTTCGTCACCAACCTGGCCCAGCAGGGCCTCACCCGCGACGGAGGCGTCTGGCACCGCGCGGGTACCACCGGGGCGCCGGCCATCACCCTCTCGGTCGAGGGCAACGCGGCCAGTCTGACCCTGGATCCTGAGGGAGGCTGCAGATGAACGGACGACTCTACCGGTCGCGTGATGACCGGATGCTCGCCGGTGTGGCCGGTGGCCTGGCCGAATACTGGGACGCCGACCCATCGCTCATACGGATCATCTGGGCGCTGCTGGTCCTGCTGACCGGCGGGATCGCCCTCGTCATCTACATCGTCATGGCGTTCATCGTCCCGGACGAGGACGAGTTGACGTACACGATGCCCACGGCACCGACCCCGCCGCCGGCCCCGACCGACGCGGCTCCGACCGGCGCGGCGCCGGCCGCCGCCCCGACGGCGCCGACCGCCGGACCCGTCGGTTGGATCCCCCCGACGCCACCGCCGCCCTTTTCGCCGTACGCGATGGACCGGCTGGCCGCGCGCCGCGCGGCTCGTGAGGCCCGTCGGGCGTATCGCCGCCAGCACGGGCCCGGCCTTGGCGTCGCCTTCGCCGGCATCTTCCTCGTGCTGCTCGGCGCGTTCTTCCTGGCGCGCGAGTGGCTGCCCCAGCTGGACTTCGACTGGTTCTGGCCGCTCGTTCTGATCGTGCTGGGCGTGCTCATCCTGGCGGCCGCCTTCGGGTGGTCGCGCGAGGACCGGGGCGCCACGCGATGACCCCGGCACGACGCGGATCGCTCGTCGGGGCCACGTGGCTCATCGGCCTTGGCGTGATCTTCCTGATCCGCGAGGCGACCGACCTGTCGTGGGATCAGCTGTGGCCGCTCTTCGTGATCCTGGCCGGGGTCGCCAGCCTGGTCTCGCGGCTCTTCGGCTGGTCACGCTTCCACGGCCCCTGGGCCTTCACCTGGTCGGTCGCCTGGATCGTCGTGGGTGTCGTGCTGCTGCTCAGCACGACCGGCACCCTGCGGCCAGGACCCGGTGAGCTGATCGCCGAGTGGTGGCCGTGGGCGGCCATCGTGCTGGGCGTGTGGTTCCTGCTCGGCGCGTTCCTCTCGGGCCACGAAGGTCCGGTGGAGAGCCTGGCCATCCCGCTCGAGGCCTCGACGGATGCGTCGGTGCGCATCCGCTATGGGGCCGGCGAACTGACCACCGGCCGCGCCGCGCCGGGGCACCTGGTGGACGGCACGTGCACGGGCGGTGTCGATCGCCGGCGGCACGGCGTGAACCGGGTCGAGCTGCTGCAGGACACTTCCTACGGCCTGCCCTGGTTCGACCATCCGTCCGCGTGGACCCTGGGCCTGACCGGCGAGCTGCCCCTGGACCTCAGGGTGGAGACGGGCGCCAGCCGAGCCACCATCGACCTCCGCGAACTCCACGTCCGCAGCCTGGATCTCCAGACCGGCGCCAGCGAGACGCGGGTCCTGCTGCCCCAGGCTGCGGGCGCCACGACCGTCCACGCCCGGGCCGGCGTCGCCTCGCTGATCCTGGAGGTGCCGCAAGGCGTCGCCGCCCGGATCATGACCAGGGTCGCGATCGGCACCCGGCAGATCGACGAGGCGCGTTTCCCGCGCATCGGCGACCTGTACCAGTCGCTGGACTACGCGACATGTCCGAACCGGGTCGATATCGCCGTCGAAGGCGGGGTGGGCTCGGTGCGCGTGGTGTCCGGTCCGTCGGCCCCGACCCCGCTGGGCGTCCTGCAGGCGGCGCCGGCCTGAACAAGGGACGAGGCCGGCATCTCTCCGGCCTCGCCTGCCATGCGTCCGACGACGCTGCCTCGGTCAACGGGGCCCGCATCCCGCTGTTCGGCCGCGGCTGATTCAGGACACCTTCAGGGGCCGCCACGACGATAGGACCCAAGACGCGGATGTGATCCCCATCCCGCACCGCGTCGGTCCTCCTCTCTCCTGCGGCGCCGCGGTCCTCGGATCGCGGCGTCGTGGTGTCCGGCGGCAGTACGGGCCGCGGCTCGCTCAGGGCTCGCCGATGCGCTCGGCGGAGAGGCTGAAGGTGAAGGCCGCGCCCGGCCCGTCGACATCGGCCAGCCAGAGACGGCCGCCCATCGCCTCCACGAGGCCTCGTGCCACGCTCAGGCCGAGGCCGCTGCCCTCGGTCGTGCCCGGCGCCAGCCGCGTGAAGCGCTCGAAGGCGCGCTCGCGGTCCTCCGGTGCGATGCCGGGCCCGTGGTCGCGGACGGTCGTGTGGAGGCGCGTCACCCCGGCCGCGTCGGCGACCGGCGCGAGGCGCACCTCGATCGCGCCCGTGCCGCCGTAGCGGAGGGCGTTGTCCAGCAGGGCCCAGACCACCTGTTCGACCCAGTCGCGGTCGGCGGCGGCCAGCCAGCCGGTGGCCCCGTCATCCAGCTCCAGGTCGCCCATGGGGTGGCCCAGGCTCTCCCACGCCCGGCGGACGAGCGCGCCCATGGGGAAGACGTCGACCTGCGGCTTGAGGGTGCCGGCCTCGATCTTGGTCACCGTCAGCAGCTGGGCCACGAGGCGCGAGAGGCGCTCCGACTGCTCGACGATGATGCCCAGCCGCCGGTCGCCGGTCTCGTCGGCGAGCTGGCCGGCGAAGGCGCGGATGGAGGTGAGCGGCGTCTGCAGGTTGTGGCTGACGCCGCGCAGGAACTCGTTCTTGAGCTCCGCCAGCTCGGCCGTGGCGTCGAAGAGCTCGGCGTTGCGGATCGCCCCGGCCAGCTGGATGCCGAGCACCCGCAGCAGGTCCTGGTCCGCTTCGCCCCAGTCGCGGGTCGGGGGCAGGGTGCCGCGGATGGAGCCCAGCACCTCCTCGCCCATGGCCAGCGGCGCCTCGACGTCGAACGCTTCGCCCGGCACCCGCTCCGGCGCCGTCGCGTCCGGTGGCTGGCCGAGGCGGACGGTCACCGCGGTGAACCCGAAGGCCTGCCCCGCGGCGCGCTCCGCGGCGGCCGAGAAGGAGGCCGCGCCGGCCTGCGGGGCGAGCGGCGCGAACGCCTGCGACACGACGGCCAGGGCGCGGTTGCGGCCGGCCAGGGTCGCCGCCAGCCGGTTGTGGCTGGCGGCGAGGCGGCCAAGCTCGTCGTCGCTCTCGACCGGCACCTGGACCTGCAGGTCGCCCGCCTGGAGCCGGTCGAGCGTCTCGCGCAGCTCAGCCAGCGGCCGCAGCAGGCTGCGCCCGAGCGCCAGCGACAGGAAGGCCGCCACGAGCAGGGTCGCCACGAGCACGGCCAGGAGGGGGGCCAGGAGCGCCGGACCGGTCGCGGCCGGCTGGCTGAGGGCGATCGTGAAGAGGGCCGGCGGACCACCGATGGACGCGTACGCCACGACGAGCCCGCCAGGGGTCCGGGTCAGGCTGGAGCCGCTCGCGGCGTTCGAGGCTGCCGGTGGTGGCACCGCGTCCGCGCCCGATCCGCTGCTGGCGAGGACGCGGCCGTCGGCGTCGAAGAACGTGACGCCGGCGCCGGTGAGGTCGGCGATCCGTGCTGCCGCGGTCGCGTCGAGGCTGGAGCCCAGTTGCGCGGCCGCCAGCTGGGCCTCTGCCCCCAGGGCGTCGGTCTGGCGGTCACCGACGCTCTGGTCCAGGATCAGCAGCACCAGCAGGGCGAAGGCGAGGACCGGGACGACCGCCGCCGCGGCCAGGGTCAGGGTCAGGCGCGACCGCAGGGCGACCGGCCGCATCGGCGCTCAGTCGTCCGTGGCGCGGTTCAGGCGGTAGCCGACGCCCCGCACGGTCTCCAGGTAGACGGGCACGTCGGGATCGCGTTCCAGCTTGCGGCGCAGGCGGCGCATCGTGACCCACACGTAGCTGGGATCGGGCGCCTCCGTGTCCGACCAGCCGCGGGCGAGGAGCATCTCGGTGCTGACGACCGTGTCCAGGTGGGCCGCCAGGGCGTAGAGGAGGCGCGATTCGACCGGCGTCAGGCGCACCTCCTGGGCGTCGACCAGCAGGCGCCGCCGCTGGAGGTCCAGGACGACGCCGCCGCCCAGGTCCAGCTGGCCGGACGGCACGCGGTCGCCGACACGTCGCAGCACCCGCGTGATGCGCGCGCGCAGCTCCGGGTAGTGGAAGGGCTTCGTGATGTAGTCCTCGGCCACCTCCTCGAGCGCCTCGGCCTTGCTGTCGCCGGCGTCGATGGCGGACAGCACGATGATCGGCAGGTCGGCCCGCGCCTTGACCTGCCGGGCGAGCGACAGCCCGTCAAGGCGGGGCATCAGGAGGTCGATGAGGAGGATGTCGGGCCACGCCCCCTCGAGGCGGCGCAGCGCCTCCTGGCCATCCCTGGCGGTCTGGACCTCGAAGCCGTCGGACCGCAGCTGCCCGGCCAGGAACACGAGGAGGTTGGGGTCGTCGTCCACGAGCAGGATCCGCGTCGGGCCGGGCGCGTTCATCACGCGCCGAGGATAGCAGCGGCCCCCGGGCGCTCAGCCGCCCATGACGGCTCGTTCGGCCAGGCCGAGCGGGAGGGCTCCCGAGCCGGTCAACGCGTCGTGGAACTCGCGCAGGAGCGGGATCGGCGCCGCGCCGGCCGGGCCGCCGTGGCCGTGGGCCGCCAGCCAGCGGTCGCGGATGCGGAGGATCTCCAGGCAGCCCGTAAGGTACGACGAGGCCTGCGTCGGCCAGGCACAGTAACGGCCCACTTCAGCTCGCGCGGTGGGTTCCGGCATGGCCGCCTTCTGGACCATGAAGGCGATCGCCTCGTCCTCGGTCATCTCGCCCATGTGGAGGCTCGTGTCGACCACGATCCGGGCGGCCCGGAAGCGGGTGGCGTTGAGGTGAAAGAGCTCCTGGATGGGCTGGTCGAAGAAGCGCTGCTCGCGCATCGCCCGCTCGGCGTAGAGGGCCCATCCCTCCGTGAAGTAGGGCGTGCCGTAGACCCGGCGCACCCGGCTGGGCTGCGACTTGCGCATGACGAGATGCCAGTGATGGCCGGGATACGCCTCGTGGACGGCCGTGGTGGGGATCTCGGCGTCGTTGTTGTGCTCGAGCCGCTGCTGGATCTCGGCGGCCGGCGTGCCATCGGGCGCGAACGGCACGAAGAAGTGGCCCAGCAGGCTGGTGCTGAAGGCCGGCGGGCTGCTGTACGACGCGACGCCAAGGACCGGCCGCTGGAAGACCGGTGACGGCTCGACCAGGCATCGCTCGCCGGCCGGCAGCGTCACGAGGCCCGTGTCGGCGAGGAAGGTCCGGGCGCGCTCTGTCCATGTCTCATAGCGCTGGCGCATGGCCTCTTCGGTCGGCGCGTGGACGCGGTTTGCCGCGGCCAGCACGCCCTCCACGTCAGCGGTGCCGGCCGTGCGGGCGGCGAGGTCGCGCATCTCGGCGGCAAGCCGGTCGTATTCCGCCTGGCCGCGGACGCGCAGGCTGCGAGCGTCGTCGGCGAGCGCTTCACGCTCGCGCAGCAGACGCGTGTAGCGCTCCTCCCCCAGCTGCCAGGTCCCGGTGGCGCGGCCGGCCAGGTCATCCAGGAAGTCGGCGAACGCCGACAGGGCCGCGCCGGCGGTCTCGCCCGCTTCGGCCATGCGGCGGCGGCCGGAAGGGTCGGCCACCTCGCCCGGCAGCAGGTCGCGGACGTAGCGCGCCAGGGCCCGGGCGGAGCCCATGGCGCGGCGCACGATCAGCGGGTGCGCCAGCGTCGCCTGGAGGTTCGCCCGCCCGGCCGCCAGGGCCGCAGGCGCCTGCTCCAGGCGGGCGACCGCCGCCGTGGCAAGCTCGGACTCGGGCCGCAGCCGGTGGAGGAACAGGCCGAACAGGCCGTTAGCGATGGGGTTCGTGTAGGTCAGCGGGTCGCGACGCCAGTTGGCGAAGTCGGCCAGGATGACCCGCCCGCGGAGGACTGCCCGGACGAGGTCGCGATCGATCGCCTCGGCCGGCGTGAGGCCGGCCGCCGCCAGGTCGTCGAGGCGGGCCAGCCACCGCACCGCGGCGGCGTCGCGCTCCTCGAAGGCGCCCGCGGTGAGGTCGTCGAGGCGGTCGTCGTAGGCGGTCAGGCCGAGGCCGCTGGCGGCCACCGGGTTGGCCTCGAACTCCTCGTCGAGGAAGGCGTCGGTGAGCGTCGTGAGCTCGGACATCGTCATGCTCCCTGGCTGGCTGGGGTCGCGGTCACGCGGCCCGTGGATCGATGTAGCGGCAGCGCGGCGCGACGAGGCACCGATCGCAGGCCGGATGGCGCGCGTGGCACGTGCGGCGCCCGTGGGTGATGAGGTTGACGTGGGCCTCGTAGACGCGTGCCGCGGGGATGTCCCGCAGCACATCGTCATGGCTGCGCACGACGTCCGCCGCCGGCCGGATGAGGCCGATCCGCCGGCTGACCCGCTCGACATGCGTGTCGATGGGCATCAGCGGCAGGCCGTAGCAGAAGAGCAGCACGACCGACGCCGTCTTGGGTCCGATGCCCGGGATGCGGGTCAGCCAGTCCCGCGCCTCCAGCGCCGGCCACGTGGCCAGGAAGTCGAGGTCGTAGTCGCCGCGCGCCTCGCGGATGGCGGTCAGGGCCGCCCGGATCCGGGGGGCCTTCTGGACGGCCAGGCCGCCGCTGCGGATGGCGCTCGCCAGGTCCGCCGAGCCGGCGGCCTCAACCTGGGCCCACGTCGGGAAACGCCGTCGCAGCTCGTCGAAGGCGCGCTCGGCGTTCAGGTCGCTCGTGTGCTGGCTGAGGATCGTCAGCACCAGCTCGGACGTCCCGTCGCGGCGCGGCTGCCAGGCGGGGGTGCCGTACATCTCGGCCAGGCGGTCGAGGACGAAGGCCATGAGGCCCGGGCGCCGCCGCTCCAGGAGCCACGGCAGCCTGCGCCGGCGGGGGCTCACCGGTCGGGCCGGCCGAGCAGGCCGAGCAGCCGGGCGGTGCGCTCCGCCGCTCGTTCCAGGGGACCCGTCCCCGCGGCCATCGCCGCCTCCACCGTCGTAGGGGTCTCGACCACGGGGACGGCCACGGCGCCGGCCGCCGCGAGGATCGCCGCCCCTTCGGGCGTGACCCCGCCGCCGAAGCAGAGGCACGGCACGCCCGCCGCGCGCGCTCGTTCCGCGACGCCCTGGGCCGTCTTGCCGAACCGTGTCTGGGCGTCCACCCGGCCCTCGCCGGTCAGGACCAGGTCGCTGTGATGGAGGGCCGCCTCGAACCCGGCGAGGCCCATGACCTCGCCGACCCCCGGGCGCACTCCAAGGCTGGCGAACCGGTCGGCGACGGCCAGGAGGCCGGCGGTCGTGCCGCCCGCCGCGCCGGCGCCCGGCACGTCGCGGACGACGCGGCCGGTGGTCGCCTCCAGCACGTCCGCGTACCGCGTCAACGCGCGGTCGAGCCGTCGCACGTCGTCGGGCGAGGCGCCCTTCTGCGGCCCGTACGTGGCCGCCGCGCCGTGTTCGCCGAGCAGCGGATTGGTGACGTCCGAGGCGATCGTGAGGCTGACCTCGGCGAGGAGCGGCGACAGTTCGTCGAGGTCCACGCTGGCCAGGCGCTCCAGCCCGGCCCCGCCGGGCGGCACGTCCGCCCCGGAGGCGTCCAGGAAGCGGGCCCCGAGGGCGCTAAGGAGCCCCGCGCCACCGTCGGTCGTGGCCGACCCGCCGACCCCCAGGCGGATCTCCCGACAACCGAGGCCGATGGCCGCGGCCAGGACCTGGCCGGTGCCGAACGTGGAGGCGGCCAGGGCGTCGCGTTCCTCGGGCGCCACGCGCGACAGGCCGGACGCCGCGGCGAGCTCCACCACGGCCCGGCCAAGGCCGGCGTCGTCGCGCAGGAACCGCGCCTCCACGGGACGCCCCAGCGGATCGTCCGCGGCTGCCGGCAGGGCCTGCCAGCCTCCCGCCGCGAGGAGCGCATCGAGCGTGCCCTCGCCGCCGTCCGCCAGCGGCACGAGGTGCAGCTCGTCGTCCGGGCGGGCGCGCCGCCACCCCTCGGCTAGGGCGTGTGCGACGGCCACGCTCGTGAGCGAGCCCTTGAACGAATCGGGCGCGATGAGCACGCGCACGGCGGTGGTCAGCCGGCCGCGGGCGGTCGAGCGGCGGCCGCGGCCTCACGGCGGGCCACGTACTCCGGTAGCCGCAGCATCGGCGGACGCTCCGCGTCGGCCAGGTCGATGACCTCCAGGGAGAGGTGGCCGGGCGAGTAGCGCGGCAGCTTCATCGTCGAGCCCAGCTCGGCGAAGAGCCGCGCCCGATGGCGCTCCTCGAGGCGCTTCATGACCGCCTGGAGGATGGTGAAGCTCATGCGCGAGAGGCCCTCCAGCTCCTGGTTGCGGTGCACCCGCCGCTCCAGGTCGACCTGACCAAGGCCGTCCAGACCGAGGCGTTCGGAGAGGTCGATGAGGTGGCCCATCTCCACCGCGTAGCCGGTGAAGAACGGGATGGCCTCCAGGTGCTCACGGCGACCCGCATACTCCCCGGCGAGCGGCTGGATCATGCCCGACAGCTCGGGGAAGAAGAGGTTGATCAGCGGCCGCGCGACGAGCTCCGTAACGCGGCCGCCACCACCCTCCTTCAGGCGCCCGCCCTCCACGATCGGCCGCTCGTAGTAGCCCTTGACGTAGCCGATGCGCGTCTCGGCCAGGAGGGGCCCGAGCGTGCCGTAGGCGAACCGCGGGTGCCACTCCCGGACATCCGCGTCGCACCAGGCGATCAGGTCGCCGCTCGTCTCGTACAGGCTCTTCCAGAGGGCCTCGCCCTTGCCGCGGTAGCTGCCGTAGCGCGGCAGCACGTCCTGGTGGAGCACGACGCGCGCGCCCTCGCCCTCGGCGATCGTCCGGGTGTCGTCCGACGAGTCGGAGTCGATCACGAGCAGCTCGTCGAGCAAGGCGACCCGCTCCATCAGGAAGCGCCGCGCCTGGTGGACGATCGGCCCGATGGTCGCCGCCTCGTTGAGGGTGGGGATGACCAGGCTGATCGTCTCCCCGCGGCGATGCTTCAGCTCGACCAGCCGGTCGAGGTCGGCGAACTCAACGTGCCCGAAGTTGGACTCGGCGAACCAGCGATCGACGCGCATGGGGATGGAGCGCGAGGCGGCCGCCGCGCGCTCAGCGGCCTCGAGCGTCTCCGCCTGCTTGGCCCGAGCGTCGAAGGTGGCCGCGCTGAGCGGTTCGCGCGTCTTGACCACGACGACCGTCGGCCGCGCCTGCTGGGCGACCGTCTCCGGTAGGGCGCCGAACAGCCCGCCCGACGCGGACCCGCCGGGCTCCACGCCCTGGGCGGCCCCGGTCGCGCCCATGATCAGGAGCTGCGCGGAGTCCGCCTCGTGGAGGATCGCCTGGGCGATGCTGGTGCCATCCACGAGCCGCGGCGTCGCGCCGCGGGCGTGGCGGCGCACGAAGGCCGCCAGCGCACGCTCCGTGCGGGCCCGGTCGTCGGGATCGATGTCCGGCGGCACGACGTGCAGCACGGCCACCTCGGCCCCGAAGGATCGGCCGAGGGCACCGGCGAAGCGCATCGCCAGCTCGGCGTGCGGGCCACCGCGGACCGGCACCAGGATGCGCGTCACGCCGGCGATGCCACGCTGCTTGACCACCGCGATGTCACACGGCGCGTCGCGCACGACCTCGTCGATCGTGGGGCTGAAGACGGCCGACCCCGACGAGCGGCCGCCCCAGCCGAAGATGACGAGGTCCGCATCCTCCTCGGCGGCCGCCTCGACGATGCCCTCCGCGGCGCGGCGGCCGATGCGGACCATCGTGTGGAGCTCGACGCCCTCGGGCGTGAACTCGAGCACGCGCTGCAGCAGGCGACGGGCCTGGCGGGCGCTGGTGGCCCCCTCGCTGAGGGGCATGCCCTCGGGCACCTCGACGATCGAGAGGGCCGTCAGGCTGCCACCATGGCGCAGCAGCGCGGCGCCGATCCGCACCAGGTCGGCGGCCGTGCGCGGGTTGGCCAGCGGCAGGAGGATGCGCGCGGGGCCGCCCTCCCGGCCGCCGGGGGTCATGCGCGGCGGGCCGCGCGGCGCGCGGGCCGGGCAGGCTCGGCGGCGGCCGTCCAGCGGGCCGCGAACGAGGGCTTGAGCAGCTCGAAGGCGCGTGCCTGGCGTTCCACGAACGCCTCGGCCTCGTCGGTCGTCAGGTCGCGCGTCTCCAGGATGAGGCTGGCGACGCGGCCGAAGTAGATGGGCACGAGGGCCGCCACCAGGCGGTCAAGGGCGACGGCCGGATCGCGCGAAGCCAGCACCACGTCGTAGATGACGCGGGCCCACGTCTCGTCGGGGAAGGCGAACTCGGCCGGGGCGGCCGCCGGGTCGCCCGTCGTCAGCCGTGCGGCGAGCTCACCGGCCTGCGTGGCGAGATCATCGACGAGGGCCAGGGTCTCGGGGTCGAGCGCCTGCTTCCACGCCTCCGCCATGGCGTGGCGGCCGCGGCCGAACTCGTCGAGCAGCCGCCGCACGTCGACCGACAAGGGCGGCGGGTCGATGACCCGTTCGAAGCCGTAGGCCGGCACGTCGTGCGAGCCCTGCACCGGCAGCCAGCGGTCGGCGTGGCGGGCCGTCAGGCGCAGCATCGTGGCCACGACCTGGCTGAACATCGGGCCCAGGTCTGCGCCGGGGTCCTTGGGGTCGTGGACCTTGGCCCCCAGGCGCGTCTGGCACACGGCGAAGCCGCCAGCGATCGCGGTCGTGGTCATCCAGATGTCGATGCCGAACCGGCTGACGTCCGGCGTCCAGTCGTCCTGCGCCAGGTAGTGGGCGATGAGGTCGCCGCTGACGCCGAAGTCGCCGCCGATGGGCTGCCGGATGCGCAGGCCGTAGAGGGCCCGGGTCAACGGGTAGGTGACCGTGTTGGTGATCGTGCCGTCCCACTTGTAGCGGCTGTAGAGCGGCGCCACGAAGTCGAAGCCGCCCTTCAGGATGGGCCCGGCGAGGAGCTCGATCCACTCCGGCACGATCGAGCGCAGGTCGGAGTCGACCACCACCAGGGCGTCCACGTCGAGGGCGTGGGCGATGCGGAAGATCGTCAGCAGCGCCGCCCCCTTGCCGCCCACGCCGTCCACCGGCGGGTAGGTCAGGCTGATGCGCTGCAGGCGGTTGCGCGGCCGGACGAGCAGGATCCGCTCGATGTAGTCGGGCGGTTCGGTCTCCACCACGACCCGCTGCGTGCCGTCGGGCGAGCCGGCGTCGGCGTTGGCCAGCACGGGCCGGAGGTCGGGGAAGTACTGCACCAGGCCGGCCTGCGCCGCCCGCGCGACATAGCCGATCGTGGCGGCATTCTTGAAGCTCGGGATGCCGACCATCAGGTCGGCCTTGCCCAGCCGTTCGACCTCCACCCGCAAGGCCTTGGGCAGGGTCGCACGTGCCATCCGCCCAACCTTAGCAGCCGGAGCGGCCGCGTCGGGGGAGGTCCGGGCCCTCACAGGACCGGCGGGTGGGCGACCGGCCGCGGGGGATCGACCAGTTCGAGGACGCCGGGCGGGCCTGCCTGCGGCACGGGCGCATCCATGCTCCGGGCCATGAGGTGGAGCGTGTGGTCGTGGGCCGGGAAGCCGTCGGCGGCCCAGCGGTCGGCGACCCCGCCGCGCAGCATCGGTGGATCGGGGTCGGGCAGGCGTGCCCGAGGCTCCCGGCCGGCCGCACGGCGCAGGTCATCCAGCAGCGTGAGGGCGGAACGGCCGTCGCCCACCAGCAGTGCCACGTCCGGTGCGCCCGCCTCGCCCGGCGAGGTCACCACGAGGGCGCCGCCGTCGCGGGCCAGGCCGATCTCACCTCGCCGCACGTGGGCCGCGAAGCGGTCCGCGTCCAGGCTCTGGAAGGCCCAGCCGCGGGGTTCGTACACGCGGCCGCCGGCGATGAACGTGGCGTCGTCCGCGACGAGGCGCCACCACCGCTCGATCTCGGCCGCGGGGGCGTGGGCGTCGAGCGTGCGCAGGGCGGATGCGTCGGCCGGACGCGCCTCGTCCGGGCCGGTGTCGCGATGGGGCCCGTAGGCACGCCGGTCGGGCAGACGCACGAAGCCGTGGCGCGCGCCGAGCCGGTGCGACGCCTCGTTGTCCTCGCCCGTCGCGTAGCGCACGATGCGCACGTCGTGCGCTACGGCCCAGGCCAACTCGGCGACCTGGAGGTTGGTCGCCACGTCCCGGCCACGGACCGCCGGGTCGACACGGATGCCCTCGACCCATCCCTCGCCCGGCGCCAGCAGCGCGAGACGCGACATGGCCACCGGCTGTCCGGCCGCGATCGGCGTCCCGTCCGGCCCCGTCGCCGCCTGTGCGGCGCAGGCCACGAGCAGGACCCCGTCGGGGGCCGCGACCCAGGTATCCCAGACGCGGGGCACGTAGTCCCAGCCCTCCCACGTGTGCGTCGCGAAGGCGAGCACGGCCGCCTTGTCGGATGGGCGGGCGCGCCGGACGGCGATCGGCAGCGGCGTGGGCCGGACGACCGGCCGGGGTGTCGGCCCGCTCAGCGCTGCCGGCCCTCCGGGGCCGCGACGAACGCCCAGTCGTTGGCCACGCTGCCAGGCTCGTAGGGCCCGTTGGCGGCCTTCAGGAGGGCGCCGCTGAACCCCGACGCCTTCCACGTGGCCAGCCACTGGCCGAGCGGCGGCCGTGTGAAGGGCGAGACACGGACGAGCGTCGACGGCCGCACCACGCCCTCCAGCAGGCGCTTGCGTTCGAGCAGCGGCACGGCCAGCAGGTCCTGCCCGTCGACCCGCAGCAGGTCGACCGCCACGAAGGCCATGACCGGCTCCTCGTCTGGCGGCGGCAGCTCGGCCGTCATGAGTGTGCCCGGCCGGCCGGTCAGGACGGCCACGGCCGACGGCTTGAGGACGTGCGAGACCATGGCGCCCTCGCCGCTGCGGGTGGCCTGCGTGGTGAGCCAGCCGTCGATCACGGCGTCCACCGCCAGCACGGCCCGCCGGAGCTCGGCCGTCACCTCCTCGTAGTCGGCCGCCAGGTCGTCGCCGGCCTCGTCGATGAGCTGCAACCAGGGGCGATCGGCCGCGCCGCGCTCCAGGTCGAAATGGGCCAGGACCTGGAGGCCGTCCCACGACGGCTCCACGATGGGGTCCTTGATCGAGGGCAGCACATGCGGACGGCGGGCGTGCTGCGGGCGCCAGTCCAGGAGGTACTCGGGGTAGGCGGCGGCGGCCGGCGTGGGCCGCGGACGGGGATCGGGCACGTCGGGCATCGTACGCTGGCCGCCGTTCCGGCGCTCGGTAGGATCCGACGCTCAGCCCTCGGGAGCGATGACCGCCTCGTAGCCCTGCGGATGGGCCTCCCGCCAGGCCCAGGCAGAGCCGAGCATCGCCGCCAGCGTGCCCCGTCGAGGCTTCCAGCCCAGGACCTCCGCGGCGCGGGCGTTGGAGGCCACGAGCGCGGCCGGGTCACCGACACGGCGCGCGCCGACGACGTGCGGCACCGGCCGGCCGGTGGCGGCCTCGACCGCGTCGAGGACCTCCCGGACCGTGAAGCCGGAGCCCGAGCCCAGGTTGCAGATCTCGACCCCGGAGCCGCCATCCCCGGTCAGTTCCAGGGCGGCCAGGTGCGCGTCGGCCAGGTCCTCCACGTGGATGTAGTCCCGCACGCACGTCCCGTCGCGGGTGGGGTAGTCGTCGCCCATGACGGTCATCGGCCGGCCGGTCTGCACGGCGGTCAGCAGGTTGGGCACCAGGTGCGTCTCGGGCCGGTGGTCCTCGCCGTGCGCGGCGGTCGCGCCGGCCACGTTGAAGTAGCGCAGCGAGACCGAGCGCAGGCCGTAGGCCGCCCCGTACCAGGTCAGGGCGCTCTCGAAGGCCAGCTTCGTGGCGCCGTACGCGTTCACCGGCCGCAGTGACGCGTCCTCGGCCACGGGGATCACCTCGGGCAGCCCGTAGACGGCGGCCGTCGAGCTGAAGACCAGGCGGCGCAGGCCCGCCTCGCGCATGGCCTCCAGGAGGGCGATGCCGCCGACGACGTTCTCGTGGTAGTAGAGGGCCGGGTCGCGCATGGACTCGCCGACCTGGGAGCGCGCGGCGCAGTGCAGTACGGCGTCGATGCCGCGCACGAGCAGGAGGGCCACGACCGCCGCCGGATCGCCCACGCTGCCGACCACCAGCTCGGCTCCCGAGGGCACGGCCATGGCGTGGCCCGTGACCAGCGAGTCCAGGACCGTGACCTCGTGGCCGGCCTCCAGGAGCCGCTCCACGGAGACGCTCCCGACGTAGCCGGCACCGCCGGTGACGAGGACGTGCATCAGTGATCCCGGAAGCGGCGGAAGAGGCCGCGCCTGCGCCCTGGCGGCGGCGGGGTGCCTTCGGTCGCTTCGGTCGGCCGCGGCAGGTCGGGCTCGCGCAGGCCGGTCGTGTCAGGCCCCGGCGCCGGCTCGGCGAGCGCCCCTTCGGCCGCTTCGAGGCGCGCCCGCGTGCGCGCCAGCGCCGCCTCGCTCGCCGCCACGACGAAGGCCGGCCGATGGACCGGCTCACCCCGCGCGGCCATCACCTCGGCCAGGCGCGCCTCGAGCCGCAGCGCCAACGCGTCCTCGGGATCGATCCCCAGCGCCTGCACGGCGAAAGCGTACGCGGTGCGGTCATCGCCGCGCTCGATCGCCACGCGCGCCAGGCCGACCACGGCGATGGCGTTGCGGGGGTCGGCCTCGATGGCCTGCCAGTACAGGCGCTCGGCCTGGTCCAGGCGGTCCATCGTCAGCTCGCGCTCCGCCTGGAGGAGGATCTCGATCACGAGCCGCTCGTCCAGGCGCGCGCGTCAGCGAGGAGCGTCGCGCGCGTGTTGCGGCTCGGATCGGCCAGCACGGACGCGAGCAGCCGCCCAAGCAGGCGGCCCATGGCCGGCCCCGGCGGCAGGCCGAGCTCGTCGCGCAGGTCGTGCCCATCCACCGCCAGGTCGGCCAGGCTCAGCGGCACCCGGGCGTCGAGCTGGGCGGCCGCTCGGGCCCGGAGCTCGGCCGTGGGATCGTGGTCCGGCACCTCGCCGCTGCCGATCGCGTCGGCCCGTCGCAGCAGCAGCAGCCGGGGCAGGGCAGCCGCCCCGACGCGGCGGATGAACCGGCGCACGGCCGCATCGCTCCACCGCGGCTCGTAGTGGAACATGTGCCAGCGCACCAGCAGGGTCACCGGCTCGATCTCGCGCCGCGGCAGCCCCAGGCTCCGCAGCCAGCGCGCGGCGAGCGCCGCGCCGGCGACCTCGTGGCCGTGGAAGTGGCCCTCCGCCTGGGTCGTCGGTTTGCCCACGTCGTGCAGCAGGGCCGCGAGCAGCAGCGTCTCGTCACCCGGCGCCAGCGTGGCCGCGGCATCCACGGTGCGCAGCGTGTGGGCCCACAGGTCGTCGCCCGGCACCTTCGCCTGCGGCACGCCGCGTTGCGCGGCCAGGTCCGGCGACAGCACCTCCAGCAGGCCCGTCTCGCCGAGCAGCCGCAGCCCACGCGACGGCGGGGTCGCGGCGAGCAGCCGCCCCAGCTCACGGCCCCGCCGCTCGGCCGAGACGTGGCGCAGCTGCGGCGCGCACTCGCGGATGGCCCGGAGGGTCGCCGGCTGCAGCTCGAAGCCCAGGACGGCGGCCAGCCGGACCGCCCGCAGGAGCCGCAGGGCATCCTCGTCGAAGCGGACCGCCGGATCGCCGACCGCACGGACGAGCCGCGCCGCCAGGTCGGCTTGGCCGCCGTGGGGGTCGACCAGCCCCTCCGGCCCGTAGGCCATGGCGTTGATGGTGAAGTCGCGCCGGGCGAGGTCCTCGGTGAGGCTCCTCGTGAACGTCACGCGGTCGGGCCGCCGGTGATCGCCGTAGCGGTGGTCGCGGCGGAAGGTCGTCACCTCCACCTCGGGCGCATCGTGTGCGCCGGGGATCAGCACCGTGCCGAAGCGGGCGACCGCGCGGCTGCCTGGGAAGCCCGCCGTCACCTGCGTGGGGAGGGCGTCGGTGGCCACGTCCCAGTCGACCGGTCGGCGCTCGAGCAGCAGATCACGCAGTGACCCGCCCACCACGTACGCCTGGTGGCCGTCCGCCCGAAGCCGCTCCAGGACGGCCGTCACGCGGGGCGGGAGGTTCAGTCGTGGCCCAGGAAGAGGTACGTCCGCCAGGGTTCGTTCCGGGGGTCGGCGAGGTAGGGCGTGAACAGCGAGTAGAGGTCGCTGCGCGGCTCGGCAGGCGGGCGCAGGAGGCGGAAGTGCGCCTCGTCCAGCGTCTTGCCGCCCTTGCGATGGTTGCACGAGGTGCATGCCGCGACCAGGTTCTCCCAGGAATGGGCGCCGCCCCGGTGGCGCGGCATGACATGGTCGATGGTCAGGTCGTGCGTGCGCGCGCCGCAGTACTGGCAGGTGTGGCCGTCGCGGGCGAAGACCTCGCGGCGCGAGAGCTTCACGCGCGGCCGCGGCCGCTTGATGTGGTACTGGAGGCGGATGACGCTCGGCGCCCGGAACACCTCGCGCGGGGTGCGCACCTCGTGATGGTCGTACTCCAGGACCTCGGCCTTGGCGCCGAACAGGAGACGGAACGCACGCCTCGTGTCGCACACGTTGAGCGGCTCGTAATTCGCGTTCAAGAGCAGGACGACGCTATCCATCACTCCCTGAGGCCGGCCGGGACTCGGCCGCGCATCCGGCGCATCATAACCAAGCGCCGCGTGCGGGGGCAGGGCCGCGCATGTGGTCAGCGATGGTCCGGTCAGATGCGACCGGTCGCCCGGCCGGTGGCGGGATCCCAGCCGCCCGCCTGGCCCACCTTGGACGCGACGGGTCGCCCGAGCGCTTCGGCGATGACGCCGGCCGCCTCCAGGACGCCCGCCAGTCGCACTCCGTGGTCGATGCCCAGGCCGTCGAGGAGGTAGACCAGGTCCTCGGTGGCCAGGTTGCCCGCCGCGCCCGGCGCGTAGGGACAACCGCCCGTCCCCCCCGTCGAGGCATCGAAGCAGGTCACGCCGTCCTCCAGTCCCGCCACGACGTTGACCAGGGCCGTGCCGCGCGTGTCATGGAAGTGGTAGGCAAGGCGGTCGAGGGGCAGGCCCGCGGCGACCGCCCGGCCGGTCAGGTCGTGGACCTGGGATGGCACGCCCACCCCGATCGTGTCGCCCAGGCAGACCTCGTCCACCCCCAGCTCGGCCAGCGCGCTCGCGACGCCGACGACGCGCGCCGGGTCGACGCGGCCGGTGAACGGGCAGCCGAAGGCGGTCGACACGTAGCCCCGCGTCCACCAGCCCAGGGCGCGGGCCCGGGCCACGAGCGGCCGGAAAGCGGCCAGCGACGCATCGACCGACATGCCGATGTTGGCCTCCGTGAAGGCATCGCTGGCGGCGGTGAAGACCGCCATCGCGCGCGCGCCGGCCGCCTCCGCCCGGGCCAGGCCGCGCGCGTTGGCCACGAGCACGGGGTAGCGCACCGGCCCGGCTGGTCCCGTCGCGGGGAGTGCCTGGAGGAGCGCATCGGCGTCGGCCAGCTGCGGGATGGCCCGCGTCGAGACGAAGCTCGTGGCCTCGATCTCGCGCAGGCCGGCGGCCACCAGCAGCTCGATGAAGCGCTGCTTGGCGACGGTCGGCACCGCGGCCGCCTCGTTCTGGAGCCCGTCGCGCGGGCCGACTTCATAGATGCGGACGTGGCCGGGGAGGGGCATCGCGCGTCAGGTTAGTTCGACGAGTTCGTCGCCGCGCTGCACGGCCTGCCCGGCACGGACGCGGACGCGCGCGACGAGCCCGTCGGCGGTCGCCCGGATGGGATGCTCCATCTTCATGGCCTCCAGAGTCAGCAGGACCTGCCCGGCGGCCACGGCCTCACCCGCCGCGACCCGCACCGCGCCGATGACGCCGGCGAGCGGCGCGCTGATGATGTCGCCGTCGACCGCCGGAGCGGCATGGCGGACGGCGTCGGCGACCGAGGGTGGTGGCGCCAGCCGGGCCACGATGGCGCGTCCGCCGACGTCGAGCACGACCGACCCGTCGGCGCGCACGGCCTCGCCGGCCGGGCGATCGCGCCACGGACCGGCGACGACCATGCGCACCTCCTCACCGATGGCCACCGCGACACGACGCGGTCCGTTGAGGCGGAAGCCGACCGGTGGCGCGGCCGATCCTCCCTCAGCCGGCCCGGCCAGGGCAGCCGCCGCGCGTTCCCAGGCGGTGTCGGGCAGCGTCTCGGACACCGGCCGCCAGCGCGCCTCGAGCGTGTCTGTCGCCACGCGGCCCTGGCGGATCTCCGGCCAGGCCAGGACGGCGCGCAGGAAGTCGCGGTTCGTCGTCACGCCGACGGTGGCCGTGGCCGCGAGGGCCTGGTCCAGGCGGCCCAGGGCGGTCGCGCGTGTCTGCCCCGAGGCGATGACCTTGGCCAGGAGCGGGTCGTAGTGTGTCCCGATGACGTCGCCGGTGCCGACCCCCGCGTCGACGCGCAGGTCTTCCGACGGCGTCGGCCAGGTGACGCTCTCGACCGTGCCGCTCGAGGAGGCGAAGCCGGCCCACGGGTCCTCGGCGTAGAGGCGAGCCTCGACGGCGTGGCCGCGCAGCCGGACGTCCGCCTGGCGGAGCCACAGGGGCTCGCCGGCGGCCACCCGCAGCTGGGCCTCGACGAGGTCCAGCCCGGTCACGGCCTCGGTGACTGGATGCTCGACCTGGAGGCGCGCGTTGAGCTCCATGAAGGTGAAGGCACCGTCCGCGTCGACCAGGAACTCGACGGTGCCGACGCCGACGTAGCCGGCCGATCGGGCGAGGGCCACCGCGGCGGCCCCCATGCGGTCGCGAAGGGCCCTCGTCACCCGCGGCGCGGGCGTCTCCTCCAGCACCTTCTGGTGGCGCCGCTGGAGGGAGCAGTCGCGTTCGCCAAGGTGGATCGCGGCGCCTTGGGCATCGCAGAGCACCTGGACCTCCACGTGGCGCGGGTGCTCCACGAACCGCTCCAGCACGAGCCGGTCGTCGCCGAACGCCGCTCGCGCCTCACGGCGCGCCTGCTCGCACGCCTCGCGGAACGCGTCCCGCGAGCGCACCACGTGCATGCCGAGCCCGCCCCCGCCGGCACTCGGCTTGATCAGGACGGGCCAGCCGATCGCCGCGGCCGCCCGGGCCAGCCGCCGGTCGGTCTGGTCCGCGCCGTCGTAGCCGGCCAGGACCGGCAGGCCGGCCGCCGCGGCCCGCTGTCGTGCCGCGGCCTTGTCGCCGAGCGCTCGCATCGCGTCCGCCGGCGGCCCGACCCACGTCAGGCCGGCGGCGACCACGGCCGCGGCGAAGTCCGCCTGCTCGGCCAGGAAGCCGTAGCCAGGGTGGATGGCATCCGCGCCCGCGTCGAGGGCGGCGCGCACGACCGCCGGGCCGTCGAGGTACGTCGTGGCCAGGGCGACGCGCCCGTCTGCCTGCCGGGACCACCAGGCCGCCTGCTGGTCGTCGGTGACGAGCGCGAGGCAGGTGATGCCGAGGCGGCGGCACGTCCGTGCGATGCGTGCCACCAGCTCGCCCCGGTTGGCCACCAGCAGGCGGCGGATCGGCCGCGGCGTCGTCCGTCCCGTCGCGTGCCGCACGACCGCCTCCCCGGGTCGGCCCGCGAGCGCGTCCGCCGGCACCTTCAGGCGGGAGCCGACGGGCACGGCGGGGAGGCGGCCGGTGCGAAGCCAGCGCTGCACGGTACGGGTCGTGACACCAAGGCGCCGGGCGGCCTCACCCGGGCCAAGGAGCGCGCCGCCGGCCTTCGGTTGGGGCATCGGTCGTAATGTCACGTTTGTCGCGTTCCGCGTCAAGTGGCGGCCCAGCGTCACCCGGCCTCGTCCTGCCACGCCGGCCGCCGCCGTTCCAGGAAGGCGCGCAGTCCCTCCTGGCCCTCCGCGCTGGTGCGTTGTGTCGCGATGCGGCGCGCCGTGTGCCAGCGGGTCGCCTCATGGGGCAGGCCGCGGACCTCGCGCACGATCGATTTCGCCGCGCGGGCGGCGGTCGGGCCGGCGGCCAGGATGTCGGCGAGCGCCGTCTCCACGGCGGCATCGAGCGCCTCGGTCCCTTCCACGACCTCGTGGACCAGGCCGATGCGCAGCGCGCGCGTGGCGTCGAAGCGGCGCCCGCCGGGGAAGAGCGCCCGTGCGTGGCTCTCGCCGATCTTGGCGATGACGAACGGGCTGATCACGGCCGGCAGGAGGCCCAGGCGAGTCTCCGTGAAGCCGAAGCGCGCCCCGGCCTCGGCGATGACCAGGTCGCTCACCGCACAGAGGCCCATGCCGCCACCCAGGGCCGCCCCGTGGACGCGGGCGATGACCGGGACCGGGCAGTGGTCGATGGCATCGAGCATCTCGGCGAGGACCATCGCGTCGGCCTCGTTGGCCTCGCGCGTCAACTCCAGGCTGACGCGCATCCAGGCGATGTCGGCGCCGGCGCAGAAGGAGGGCCCGTCGCCCGCCAGGACGACGGCGCGCAGCCGATCGGGGGGCTCGTCCGCCAGCCGCCCGAAGGCGCGGCGAAGCCCGTCGATGAGCTCCGCGTCGAGGGCGTTGTGGACGTCCGGTCGGTCGAGCGTGACGCGCACGACGACCCCGCCCGGGCCCGCCCGCTCGAGCCGCAGCGGGCCGCTCATCGGGGCAGCGGCAGCGCCGCCTCGACCGCGTACAGGTAGTCGCGCCGGGCCCAGATGGGGCGAAGTCCCATCGCCGCCAGGTTGCGGGCCGACGGCGACCCGTCGCGCGCCTGCGCCACGAGGTGCAGCGCGCCCTCCGCTTCGGCCTGCCGCGCCCGTGCCGCGATGAGCGCCCGGTGGATGCCGCGGCCCCGCCACGCAGGGACCACCTCGGCGGCGCCGAGCAGGGCCACGCCGCGGCGAACGAAGACCCTGGCCCACCCGACCGGCGAACCGTCGGCCTCGGCGAGGAGGAACGTGGAGCCGTGGCCGGCCGCCGTGTCCAGGAGCCCGTCCAGGAAGGCGCGGCGCCCGGCCGGCGCCTTGGGCGGATCGAAGGCCTCCGGTGGCACGTCAAGGGCGGCCCGCAGCCAGCGGTCGGCGTCGCCGTCGCGGAACCTGCGGATGGCGACCCCGCCGGGCGATGGTGGCGCCGGCACGGCTGCGGGATGGGTCGCGAGGAGCTCGTACGGAGGACCCCCCACGGCCCCCGGCCACGGCGGGTCGGCCGCTACCAGGTAGCCGTTCGTCCCCTCGCTGCGGTAGAACGCGGTCAGCCGGTCGACCAGGTTGGGCAGCTGGCGCAGGCCGTAGGCGCGGTTGAAGGCGGGGTCGTCCAGGCCCGGGGCGGCGGCCGCCGCGAGGTCCCCGTCGTCCAGGATGTGGATCGTGTGACCGGCCGCGCGGGCGCCGCGCCACAGGAGGAGCGCCTCGTGCTGCTCGACCGACTCGATCAGGTCCAGCAGCTCGTGCAGCTGGGCCGTCGAGCCGGGCGCCGGCGGCAGGACGGTGATCGCGTCGCCCGGTCGGACGGGGCCCTCCGTGAGGACCCGCGCGTACATCCGCGAGTCCAGGGGGTGGGTGGCGATGGAGATGCGGGCGAAGCGCCCGTCGCTGAAGTTCGCGGCGATCGTCTTGCACGGGTTGTCGGGCTTCGACAGCTCCAGGACCAGGCGCTCGCCGATGGCCAGCCGCGTGCCCACCGCAAGGGCCGCCAGCTCGATGCCGGTCGTGGTCAGGTTCTCGCCGGCCGACCCGGGCCTGATGGGGTGGCCGTCGGCCTGCACGCGCCGGATCGCCTCGAGGGCGTAGAGCGCGACCGCCCGATGCGGGCCGCCGTGCTCGGTGTCGTCGTGGTGGGCGTCGCCGGTGAGGCCCAGGTGGTCGACCCATGCCTCGGCCACCGGCCGCTTGGGCACGCCGCCGGCGGAGACGTTGACCTGGAGCACGCGACCACGCGTCCCGTCCGGCTGGCCCATGGGGCGATGCTACACGCCCGCCGGAGCGCCGCGCGTCACATCCGGAAGACGCCGAAGCGGGTCTCCGGGATGGGCGCGTTGAGCGCCGCCGAGATGGCCAGGGCCAGCACGTCGCGCGTCTGGGCCGGGTCGATGACGCCGTCGTCCCACAGGCGCGCGGTGGCGTAGTAGGGGTGGCCCTGGCGCTCGTACTCGACCAGGATCGGCGCCTCGAAGTCATCTCTCGCGGCCTCGCTGGGCCACTCGCCGCCGGGCAGCGATGCCTCGCGGACGGTCGACAGCACGCGGGCCGCCTGCGCGCCACCCATCACGCTGATGCGCGCGTTGGGCCAGGACCACAGGCCGCGGCTGCCGTAGGCACGGCCGCCCATGCCGTAGTTGCCGGCCCCGAACGAGCCGCCGATGAGGACCGTGAACTTGGGCACGGCCGCGGTGGCCACGGCCGTGACGAGCTTGGCCCCGTCCTTGGCGATGCCGCCGGCCTCGTACTCGCGTCCGACCATGAAGCCGGTGATGTTCTGCAGGAAGAGCAGGGGGATCCGTCGCTGGCACGCCAGCTCGATGAAGTGGGCGCCCTTGAGGGCCGACTCGCTGAAGAGCACGCCGTTGTTGGCGAGGATGCCGAGCGGCCAGCCGTCCAGGTGGGCGAAACCGCAGACGAGCGTCGCGCCGTACTCGCGCTTGAACTCGTGGAACTCGGAGCCGTCGACGAGGCGGGCGATGACCTCGCGCACGTCGTAGCCCTGGCGCAGGTCGGCCGGCACGACGCCGTAGATGCCGAAGGGGTCGTCGGCCGGTCCGCCATCGCCGAAGGCCGCGCCGGTGAGGGGCGGGCAGCTGGCCGCCCGTTCCCACGGCGGCTCCGGCTTGCGCCAGCTCAGGGACGCCACGATCTCGCGCGCCAGGGCCAGGGCGTGCTCGTCGTCGAGCGCCTCGTGATCGGCCACGCCGCTGGTGCGGGTGTGCACGGCCGACCCGCCAAGCTCCTCGGCGGTGACCTCCTCGCCGGTGGCCGCCTTCACCAGCGGCGGCCCGCCAAGGAAGATCGTGCCGGTCCCCCGGACGATGACCGTCTCGTCGCTCATGGCCGGCACGTACGCGCCGCCTGCGGTGCAGCTGCCCATGACCAGGGCCACCTGGGGGATGCCGGCGGCCGACATTCGCGCCTGGTTGTAGAAGATGCGGCCGAAGTGGTCACGGTCGGGAAAGACCTCGTCCTGCAGTGGCAGGTAGGCCCCGCCGCTGTCGACCAGGTAGAGGCACGGCAGGTGGTCCTCGAGGGCGATCTCCTGGGCCCGCAGGTGCTTCTTGACCGTCATCGGGTAGTAGGTGCCGCCCTTGACCGTCGCGTCGTTGGCGACCACCACGCACTCCACCCCGCTGACGCGGCCGATGCCGGTGACGATCCCGGCGCCGGGTGCGTCGCCGTCGTACAGGCCCTGGGCGGCGAGGGCGCTCAACTCGAGGAACGGGGCGCCGGGGTCCAGCAGCCGGTCGATCCGGTCGCGCACGGGCAGCTTGCCGCGCTCCCGGTGGCGGGCGATGCTGCGGGCGTCGCCGCCTGCCCCCGCGTCGGCCAGGGCCGCCGTCCTCGTCCGCAGGTCGGCCACGAGGCGGCGCATGGCCGCCACGTTCGCGCGCGCGTCCTCGCCCGTCGGGTCGACGTGCGTGGTCAGGACCGCCATGGCCGGATGATAGGCGAGGGCTCAGCTGGCGCAGGTGATCTTGGCGTCGGCCCAGTCGCTGTGGTCGTAGGCGTTGCCGTCGCCGCCGTCGGTCACCACGAGGCGCAGCTGGGTATGGCCGGTGAGGTTGACGGCGACCGTCCGGGCCGTGCTGATGCCGGTCACCACGCCCGAGTCGTAGGCCGCGCTGGTGGCGCCGTCGAGGTAGACCTGGAAGTCGACGCTGCCGAGGCCGCCGACCTCATCGTCGACGCCCACCACGGCGTTGAACGAGGTGCAGCCGGCGGGCAGCGTGTAGCGCACGTCGGACATGGCGTGCACGCCGAGGCCCTTGGCGTACGTGGCGCCCCGCAGCGAGATGGGGCGGCCGTCACCGGCGGCCTGCTCGCCGTTGCTCATGTCCCGCTCGTAGGGCCCCCAGCCGTTGACCACCGAGGTCGGCGTGAGATCGGACAGGTACGTCGTCGTCGAGGTCGACGAGGTGGTCGTGAAGGACCACGTGACGTCGGCCGCCAGCGGGTTGCCGGCCACGTCGGTGAGGCCGCCGGCACCGCCCTTGAGGGTGGCCACGTAGGTCGTCCCGGCCGCCAGCGCGGCCGTCGGGGTGAGCGTCGCCTGGAACGTCCCGGCGTTGTAGCCGACGGTCGCCGCGAGGGCCGTGGAACCGCCCTGCACGACGAGCCGCACGGTGGTCGTGGTGACGGTGGCGGCGTTGAGCGCCTCGGAGAACGTGCCCGTCACGGTGGCGGTGGTGGCCACGCCGGTGGCCCCCGCCGCGGGCGTCCTGGCGGTCACGGTCGGCGGGGTCGTGTCGCCGCCGCCGCCGCTGGCGCAGGTGATCTTGGCGTCGGCCCAGTCGCTGTGGTCGTAGGCGTTGCCGTCGCCGCCGTCGGTCACCACGAGGCGCAGCTGGGTATGGCCGGTGAGGTTGACGGCGACCGTCCGGGCCGTGCTGATGCCGGTCACCACGCCCGAGTCGTAGGCCGCGCTGGTGGCGCCGTCGAGGTAGACCTGGAAGTCGACGCTGCCGAGGCCGCCGACCTCATCGTCGACGCCCACCACGGCGTTGAACGAGGTGCAGCCGGCGGGCAGCGTGTAGCGCACGTCGGACATGGCGTGCACGCCGAGGCCCTTGGCGTACGTGGCGCCCCGCAGCGAGATGGGGCGGCCGTCACCGGCGGCCTGCTCGCCGTTGCTCATGTCCCGCTCGTAGGGCCCCCAGCCGTTGACCACCGAGGTCGGCGTGAGATCGGACAGGTACGTCGTCGTCGAGGTCGACGAGGTGGTCGTGAAGGACCACGTGACGTCGGCCGCCAGCGGGTTGCCGGCCACGTCGGTGAGGCCGCCGGCACCGCCCTTGAGGGTGGCCACGTAGGTCGTCCCGGCCGCCAGCGCGGCCGTCGGGGTGAGCGTCGCCTGGAACGTCCCGGCGTTGTAGCCGACGGTCGCCGCGAGGGCCGTGGAACCGCCCTGCACGACGAGCCGCACGGTGGTCGTGGTGACGGTGGCGGCGTTGAGCGCCTCGGAGAACGTGCCCGTCACGGTGGCGGTGGTGGCCACGCCGGTGGCCCCCGCCGCGGGCGTCCTGGCGGTCACGGTCGGCGGGGTCGTGTCGCCGCCGCCGCCGTTGGCGCAGGTGATCTTGGCGTCGGCCCAGTCGCTGTGGTCGTAGGCGTTGCCGTCGCCGCCGTCGGTCACCACGAGGCGCAGCTGGGTATGGCCGGTGAGGTTGACGGCGACCGTCCGGGCCGTGCTGATGCCGGTCACCACGCCCGAGTCGTAGGCCGCGCTGGTGGCGCCGTCGAGGTAGACCTGGAAGTCGACGCTGCCGAGGCCGCCGACCTCATCGTCGACGCCCACCACGGCGTTGAACGAGGTGCAGCCGGCGGGCAGCGTGTAGCGCACGTCGGACATGGCGTGCACGCCGAGGCCCTTGGCGTACGTGGCGCCCCGCAGCGAGATGGGGCGGCCGTCACCGGCGGCCTGCTCGCCGTTGCTCATGTCCCGCTCGTAGGGCCCCCAGCCGTTGACCACCGAGGTCGGCGTGAGATCGGACAGGTACGTCGTCGTCGAGGTCGCCCGGACGAACGTCGCCGTGTAGGTGGCCGTCGCCGCCGAAGCCGTGACCGCGTGCGTGGCGGCTCCGCCGTCGGACCAGCCGCTGAAGGTGTAGGTGGTGCCGCCGAGGACCTGTGGGCTGGGGGCGCTGAGCGTCACGCTGCCGCCGAGCAGGAACGTGGCCTGGTACGGCCCGCTGCCCGTCGTGGTGCCGGCCCCGAGGCTGAGCCCTGAGGGCACCGTGTTCAGGGTGAACGTCGACGTCTTCGGATAGAGGTAGACGGACGTGCTGCCGCTGAGGCCCTGGGCGTTGGTGGCCGTGAGCTGCAGCCAGAGCAGCGACGGATACGGATGGTCGGGTGCCGGGATCGTGCCGCCGGATCCCACGATCGTCTGGACGTCGTGGGTGTGGCACGCGGACGGACAGTGGAAGATGCGCAGCACCCACGTCAGGTCGGCTGCCGGCAGGGTCCCCGCCTGGGGGTCGGTGGCGTGGCCGGCGAACGTGATCGGGTCGTTCACCGAGTAGAAGGCCGGCACGTTGGCCGGGCGCACCGGGGGTGGGTTGCCGCTGCCGTCCAGGGTCGGCTGGGCGGGTGGCGCCGCTCCGTCGATCGTGTCGATGAAGGCGCTTGGCGGCGACGAGCCGGACGTGATCGTGATGACCGGGCTCGTATTGGATGCGCCGTTCGTGTCCTTGACCGTGAGGCGCACCTGGTACGTGCCGGCGGCGAACGTGCAACTGGGCGTGGCGGACGTGGTGGACGAGCAGCTGCCGCCGGAGAAGCTCCAGCTGTAGGTCAGCGGCGTCGCCCCGATGGGGCTGCTGGACGTGGTCCCGTCGAGGTTCACGGTGAGGGGTGCGGGCCCCGCCGTCTTGTCGGCCTTGACGACCGCCTGCGGCGAGCCGTAGGTCAGGCGGTGGAGCTCGCCGGCGTCGTACTTGACGTAGAACAGGTCGCCGTTGGGACCCGTCTCGATGTCCACCGGCTGCGCCCCGCCGTTGACGATGACCTTGATCGTGGCGGGATTCGGGTTGCCGTTGGCGTCGGGCAGCATGGCCCAGATGCAGCTGCGGGTGTGGTCGCCGAAGAAGAGCGCGCCCTGGTAGGCGGCCGGATAGGCCGTGCCGGTGTAGAAGGCCAGGCCGCTGATCGACGAGCCGTTCGCCGTGGGGCAGCCGGTCTCATCGGCGATGAGGCTGCCGTGGTTGTAGGCATAGAAGGGGTCGACGGCGTTGGTCAGCGAGGTGCAGGCGTTGATGCCGCTCGGCCAGCCCGGGTGGGCGCCGGCTCCCTCCCTGCAGGGCCAGCCGAAGTCGTCGTTGCTGGCCGTCGGCGCCATGGGCAGCCGGTCGATCTCTTCCCAGGTCGTGTCGCCGACGTCGCCGATCCAGATCAGGTTCTTGGCCGGCTGGAACGTGAAGCGGAACGGGTTGCGCAGGCCGAAGGCCAGGATGCGGCTCTGGTTGTTGTTGCCGTTGCCGGAGTAGAAGGGGTTGGCCGGCACGCCGTAGCCCGTCGAGGGATCCATGCGCAGCAGCGCGCCGTTGAGGACCGCCGCGCCCATGCCCTCGACCCGCCGGATGCTCTGTGAGCGCAGTGCGCCGCCCTCGGCGGTCGGGATGCTATCGGCGGTCCCGGCCGCGCTCGGCGGATCACCGCACGGGTTGACCGGCGTGACCACCGGCGCCGTCGTGCCGCCCAGCTGCCCGTAGTCCGGGCCGTTGAAGCTGGCGCCTTCGCCGGCGGTCGAGTAGAGGAGCCCGTCGGGGCCGATCCAGAGGTCGTCGTTGGAGTGGCTGGGGTACTGCTGGCACCACCCCTGCACGAGGACCGTCTCGTTGGCCGGCCCAAGGGAGGTCCCCGCGGCGGGGGCGACGGTGAACTTCGAGATCCGGCCAAGGATCGTGCAGCCGTCGGTGGTCGGGCCGGGAGGGCTGGGACAGACGTCGTTCCACTGCGTCGGCGCGTGGTAGGGGTTGCCGGACAGGTCGGCCACTGGGTTGTGGTCGTACCCGTACTGGACGTAGAAGGTGTGGTCGTTGACGAAGTTCGGCGAGAGGGCGAAGCCCAGGAGGCCGCGGTCCCAGTAGTCGTCGACCTCGCTGCGGAGGTCGGCGTAGATGGTCGGCGTGGTCGCGCTCAGGCTGCTGAAGACCTTGATCAGCCCGCCCTTCTCGGCCACGAAGACTCGCCCGTCCGCCGCGAACTGGACCTTGCTCGGCTCGGTGAAGCCGGTGAAGACGGTCACGTCGCTGAAGCCTGGGGCGAGCGCCGCCGCATCCGGCGTGGCGGCCTGTGCGGTGGTCGCGCCATCGCCAAGGAACGCGGGCTGCGTCGCCGCTGGTCGCTGGACGGGCGGCGCGGCCGGCGCCTGGGCCAGTGCCGAGGCCGGCGCGAGCACCGAGCCCGCCAGGGCCACGATCGAGAGCGCGGCGCCCAGCGCGGCGGCCGGATGATGCACCGCAGTCCCTCCTCAACCCGCCGAGATGGTTGCCGGCGATGGTATCGCCCCGCACGCCACCGGACCACGTCGCACCACACCACACGAGCCCATCCAGTGGTGCGTCAGGGCACCACTTCGCGTGGCCCCGGGGCGTCGCACGGAGGACGCTGACGCCCATGCGATAATCGGATGCGCGCGGGCGATCCGGGTGGTCCGAACGGGCGACGACCCCGCGGCCGACCCACCCGGCAGACCCACGCGGCCACCAGAGGACCATTGCCCACCATGACCGTAGAGACCTCCACCTGGGCGACCAAGAAGGGCCTCGCCCAGATGCTCAAGGGCGGCGTCATCATGGACGTCGTCACGCCCGACCAGGCCCGCATCGCCGAGGATGCCGGGGCCGTGGCGGTGATGGCCCTCGAGCGGGTACCGGCGGACATCCGCGCGGCGGGCGGTGTCGCCCGCATGAGCGACCCGTCGATGATCGTGGGCATCATGGAGGCCGTCTCCATCCCGGTCATGGCCAAGGCGCGCATCGGGCACTTCGTCGAGGCGCAGGTGCTGGAGGCGCTGGGCGTCGACTACATCGACGAGTCCGAGGTCCTGACGCCGGCCGATGAGGTCAACCACATCGACAAGCACGCCTTCAAGGTGCCCTTCGTGTGCGGCTGCCGCGATCTCGGCGAGGCGCTGCGGCGCATCAACGAGGGCGCCGCGATGATCCGCACCAAGGGCGAGGCGGGGACGGGCAACATCGTCGAGGCGGTCCGCCACATCCGCGCCGTGACAGACGGCCTACGGCGCCTGCACGCCATGCGCGAGGACGAGCTGTTCGTGGCGGCCAAGGAGCTCCAGGCGCCCTACGACCTGGTCCGCGAGGTCGCGGCCACGGGCCGCCTGCCGGTGGTCGACTTCGTGGCGGGCGGCATCGCCACGCCGTCCGACGCGGCCCTGGCGATGCAGCTGGGCGCCGAGGGCGTCTTCGTCGGCTCCGGCATCTTCAAGTCGCAGGATCCGGCTCGCACGGCCAACGCCATCGTCCAGGCGACGACGCATTTCGACGACCCCAAGATCATCGCCGAGGTCTCCAAGGGCCTTGGCGAAGCGATGCGCGGCATCGCCCTCGAGGCCATCCCGCAGGCCGAGCGGCTGGCGGTCCGCGGCTGGTAGGCGCGCGGAGCGCGCCATCCTGATGGACGGTATCCGTATCGGCGTCCTGGCCCTCCAGGGCGCGTTCGCCGAACACGTGGCGATGCTGCGCCAGGTCGGCGCCATGCCCGTGGAAGTGCGCCTGCCGGCCGACCTGGACGACGTGGCCGGCCTGATCCTGCCCGGCGGCGAGAGCACCACGATGCGCCACCTGATCGAGCGCTGGGGCCTCCGCCAGCCGATCCTGGACCTGGCCCACGCCGGCGCGCCGATCTACGGCACGTGCGCCGGGATGATCCTGCTGGCCGACGAGATCACGGATGGGGATGCGCCGGTCCTGTCGCTGCTCGACGTGGCCATCAAGCGCAACGCGTTCGGCCGCCAGCTGGACAGCTTCGAGACGGACCTCGTCGTGCCCGTGCTCGGCGCCGATCCCGTCCATGCCATCTTCATCCGGGCGCCGGCCCTCGAGCGCGTCGGGCCGGAGGTCGACGTCCTGGCGAGCCTGCCCGACGGCCGCGTCGTGGCGGTGCGGCAGGGTCACGTCCTGGCCACCGCCTTCCACCCCGAGCTGGCCGGCGAACCGCGCTTCCACCGTCTGCTGATGACCATGGCGGAGGCGTTCCGCGAGCCCGCCGAGGGCGCCGGGCGGCGCCCCCATCCGCTGCGCCGCACGGCGAACCAGCGGTGAGCACGCCCGGCCGCGTCCGCATGGCCCGCCTGACCGACCTGGCGGCGGTCGGCGAGCTGTCCCAGCTGAGCCACGGCGGCGACGGCGCCGACGAGGCCGCCGTGCGTTCGCTCGGGCTGCCGGTCGGCGGCAACCCCATCGGCGTCTTCACCCTGTTCCGCATGCCCCTCGGGGCGCTGCGGCCGCAGGACCAGCTCTACGTGTACGAGGACCAGCGCGGCCTGGCCGGCCTCCTGCGGGCCGAGCGCGACGCGCAGCGCGACGAATGGACGATCGTGGAGCTCGACGCCGTGGGGCTGGCCGACGCGGGCGACATCCGCTTCCGCCTCGTGCAGCACCTCCTGCGCGACGGGGCCAAGCGGGGCGCCATGCGCTTCCACGTCGCCTGCGCCGACATGGGCGGCAACGTCGAGCTGTTCATGCAGGCCGGCTTCATGCGCTACGGCGAGGAGTGGGTCCTCCTTCGACCGCCGGACGCGGCGCTGCCGGCGCCCCTCGCCGAGGAACGGGCCGCGGAGCTCGGCATCCGGCCGGCCGCGCCGCTCGACGCGCTGCCGCTCAGCCGCCTGTACGCCGCCGTGACGCCCCCGCCGGTCGCCCGCCTGGAGGCCTACCGCCTGCCCGACTGGGAGCGCCCGGCCGGCCAGTGGCGCATCCCTCGCTCGTCGATGGCGCCGATCCTCCGCTTCGCCGACGTGAGCGCGTTCGTCCAGGCCTGCCCGCCCGGCACGGCCGGGGCGGCCGGTGGGGAGCTCGCCGCCCTGGCCCAGGTCGGCGTGTCGAAGGAGGACCAGCCCGACTACCTGCGCGTCCTGACCCGCCCCGACCACGACCCCAGCGACCTCATCGCCTACGGCCTTGGGGTCATCGCGGCATCGGGCGGCCATGAGGGTGCGGCCGACCGCCCCTCGTCGAACCGCCACCGGGGGCGGGGGGTGCTCTTCCCCGTCCGGACGTACGATTCGCCGCTCGATCGACGAGCCGAGGAGGCCGGGTTCGAACGGCTGGCCACGCTCACCCTGCTGCTCAAGGAGACGCTCGTGCGCGTCGCCCAGCCGGCCCTCGTGCCGGCCATCCGATGACCCCGGCGACGCCGGCCCGCGACGACCTGCCGGCCCTCCTGGCCGCGCTGCCGCCCGCGATCCGGGCCGAGCTGGAGCGGCTGCCTGCCGAGCGCGACCTCATCGAGGTGGTGCTCGACCTGGGACGGCCCCCGGAGGCCCGCTTCGGTGGCGGCGGCGAGCAGGTGCTCCTGGAGCGGGACGTCGACGCCGACGACCTGCAGTACGTCATCGATCACATCGGCTCGTTCGGCGAGGACAACCGCGCCGGCATCGAGCGGACGCTGCACCGCATCAGCGCCATCCGCAACCGCAACGGCAAGATCGTCGGCCTCACCTGCCGCATCGGGCGGGCGGTCTTCGGCACCATCGAGATCATCGAGGACCTCGTCGAGTCGGGCCGCTCGGTGCTCATCATGGGCCGGCCGGGCATCGGCAAGACGACCATGCTGCGGGAGGCGGCGCGCGTCCTGGCGGACGACCTGGGCAAGCGCGTCGTCATCGTCGACACGTCCAACGAGATCGCCGGCGACGGCGACATCCCGCACCCGGGCATCGGCGGCGCGCGCCGCATGCAGGTGCCCGCGCCCGTGCTGCAGCACCACGTCATGATCGAGGCGGTCGAGAACCACATGCCCGAGGTCATCGTCATCGACGAGATCGGCACGGAGCTGGAGGCGGCCGCCGCGCGGACCATCGCCGAGCGGGGCGTGCAGCTCATCGGCACGGCCCACGGCAACAACCTCGACAACCTCATGCTCAACCCGACCCTCTCCGATCTCATCGGTGGCATCCAGACGGTGACCCTGGGGGACGAGGAGGCGCGCCGCCGGCGGAGCCAGAAGAGCGTCCTGGAGCGCAAGGCCCCGCCGACCTTCGACGTGATCATCGAGATCCAGGCCCGCGACCGCGTGGCCGTCCACGCCGACGTGGCCGAGACGGTCGACGCGATGCTGCGCGGCGACGCCGTGCCGCCCGAGCTGCGCTGGCGCGATGAGGGCGGCGTCCACCGCACGCAGGCGCGGCCCCGCCCATCGCCCAACAGCGCCACGGGCAGCGACCGCTTCAGCGGGTCGCTCGTCGGGACGGGCGGCGCGGGGTGGCGCGTCGAGCCGGGCTGGCGGGCGGCCGGGGCGCGGCCCGAGGCGCCGTGGCTGGAGGGCGAGCGAGCCGCCCGACCGGGCTTCCGACCGAGCGGTGGTGGTGGCTGGCGCGCCGGTCGCGGCCGTGCCGGGGCCGAACGGGCCCCTGCCGGCGGTCCGTTCGACGGGCCGGTCAACGGTGGTTCGGCCCGCGTCGGCGTGGCGGGCAGCCCGCCGGTGCCCCCGCCGCCGGACGTCTTCCAGACGGGCGAGATCGCCGACCGCGGTCCGCTCGAGCGCGGGACCGCGCCGGCCCCCGAACCGCGCGCGCGGGATGCCCGTGAGCTGGACCGCCAGCGCGAGTGGCGCGAGTCCGCCCGCCGGGCGATCCAGTCCCTGCATGCCGACGAGGGCACGGCTCCCGTGCCGGAGGACGAGGCGGAGGACGACCTCGAGGCGGAGGGCGAGGACCTCGAGCTCGACGGCCCGGCCGCGGCGGAGGGCGCCGACGGCGCGGCGTCAGACGCCTACACGGGCATCCTGCCGACGCTCCACGTGCTGCCCTTCGGCATCAGCCGCAAGCGCCTCGAGCAGGCGGTCCGGGAGCTGCAGCTGCCGGTCCTGGTCGCCCGCACGGTCGACGACGCCGACGTGGTCATCACGCTCCGCAGCCAGTACCGCCAGAAGCCGGCCGCGCTGCGCGAGGCGGAGGAGCGGACGCTGCCCATCTACGTCCTGAAGTCGAACACGGTCCTCCAGATGGAGGCCTGTCTCACGTCGCTGTACGCCCTGCAGGCCGATCCGCGCGAGGCCGCCATGCGCGAGACGGAGGAGGCCATCGGGCTCGTCATCCGGGACGCCAAGCCGATCGAGCTGTCGCCGCAGAACGCCTACATCCGGCGGCTGCAGCACCAGATGGCCGAACGGGCCAACCTGGTCTCGCGCTCGCGCGGCCGCGAGCCGTTCCGCCGCGTCCGCCTCTACCCCGACCAGGTGCGCGCCTGGCGCTGAGACGGCGCGGGTCAGCCGGCCGGGGGCGCCAGGGCGAGTCGGTCGAGGTAGATGTCCTCGCCGCCGAAGAGGCCGACGTCGGGCCGCCACGGGAAGTGGATGCCGATCCACAGGCGGACCGGCAGGCCCGTCGCGGTCAGCCCCGCCCAGTCGCCCATGTGGGTGCCGGTCATGGTGGCGACCTCGAAGACGCCCTGCGGCCCGATGACGATATCGGCGAGGTCGAAATGGACGTCGGGGAAGGCGGCCAGGAAGCCGGTGTAGAAGGCGCGGGCCCCGTCGTGCCCTTCCCAGCGCTGGCCCGTCGGCACGATCTCGTACACGCAGTCGGCCGCCAGCGTGGCGATGAGTCCCTCCACGTCGCGGCGGTCCTCGGCGATGGAGTGGCGCACCCACAGCCGCCTGATCCGCCCGTAGGTAGGCCCGTCGATCGGCCAGTCGAGGCGTTGCCGGATGGGCGCGCGTGCCATGGCCGACCATGATGCCAGCGGCGCCGGGGGCGCGCGGTATGCTTCGGCTGTGGAGGCGAGATCGGCACGCCGGGGCGGGCCGCGGGGGCGTGAGACCGCCGGTCGGGCAGGGCCGGGTCACGGTGCGTTCATCACCATCGAGGGCCCGGACGGCGCCGGGAAGAGCAGCCAGGCGGACCGCCTCGTGGCCCGCCTGCGCGCCACTGGCCGGGCCGTCACGCAGGTCCGCGAACCGGGCGGCACGCCGCTCGCCGAGGCCGTGCGGGGGCTCGTCAACGGGACCGCCGATCACGATCCGTGGAGCTCGGCGCTCCTGTTCAACGCCGCCCGGGCCCAGCTCGTGCGTCGCGTCATCGGCCCCGCGCTGGCCCGTGGCGAGCTCGTGGTCGGCGATCGCCACACCGACTCGACGCTCGCCTACCAGGGCTACGGCTCGGGCCTGGACCTCGATGACCTGCGAAGCCTGGACGCCTTCGCCAGCGGTGACGTGGCGCCCGACCTGACGATCCTGCTCGACCTGCCCGTCGAGGTCGGCCTCGAGCGGCGCGCCGAGGGGGCGGCCAGCGGGCACACGCGGTGGGAGGATCCGAAGCAGCACGACCGGGCGTTCCATGAGCGCGTCCGCCAGGGCTACCTCGCCCTGGCCGCGGCCGAGCCCGGCCGCTGGCGGGTCGTGGACGCGGACCGCTCCCCGGCCGCCATCGCGGGGGAGGTGGGCGGCCTCGTCGACGCCTGGCTCGCCGCGCGCGACGAGCGGCGGGATGAACCGGCGAGCACCGCGGTGCGCATCAATCGATGAGCGGCCCACATGCCGCCGGGGCGGCGCCGCCCCAGGAGCTCGCGTCCGCGTCGGACGAGGAGCTCATGCGACGTGTGGCCGCGGCCGACGCAGGGGCCCTTGACCTGCTCTACGAGCGCAACCGAGCCATGGCCTACGCCCTCGCCGTCCGCATCACCGGCGACGCCGCGCTGGCCGAGGATGTCCTGCAGGAGGCCTTCCTCGGCATCTGGCGCAATGCGTCGCGCTATGCCGCAGCGCGGGCCAGTGCGCGGACGTGGGTCCTCTCGATCGTGCACCACCGGGCCGTCGACGCCGTGCGCCGCCGCCGTCCGGTGAGCGACCTGCCCGACCAGGAGGCCCCGCCGCCGGCGAGCCTCGTCGTGCCCGACACCTGGGAGGCCGTCGCCGGGCGCCTCGATCGAGCGGCCATCGTGTCCGCCCTGGCGGCCCTGCCGGATGTGCAGCGCGAAGCCATCGGGCTGGCCTACTTCGGCGGCCTGACCCAGCAGGAGATCGCCGCCCGCACCGATGCGCCACTCGGCACGGTCAAGAGCCGCGTCCGGCTCGGCCTGCTGGCCCTCCGCCGGACCCTCACGGGCACCGGGACGGTCGAGCCGACGGTGGAGCAGGGCCCGGTGGTGCGGCCATGAGCGACACCCGAGCCCTGAGCTGCGACGCGGTCCGCGACCTCGCACCGCTCTACGTGCTCGACGCGCTCGAGCCGGCCGAGGTCGCCAGCATCCGCGACCACCTCGCCGCCTGTACCGACCCGCACGCCGAGCTAGCCCAGCTTGGCGGGGTCGTGCCCTACCTGGCCGGATCCCTCGAGCCGCTCGAGCCGCCCGCTGCCGTCGGCGAGCGGATCGCCGCGGCCGTCCAGGCGGATCTGCGGGCTCGCGCCCGGGACGACTCGGCCGCCGCCCGCCTCGTCGAGGGGTACGGGGCGGCGGTGCCGGTGGAGGCCGCTGTGCGCGAAACCCCGGCGCCCGCCGGCCAGCCCGTTGACCTGGCCGCCGCCCGGGCCACCCGCGCCGCGCGTGGACCGCGGCCGGCCTGGCGCTGGCTGCTGGAGGCCGCCGCGGTCATCGCTCTCGTCGGCGTCGTGGGCTGGGATCTCGTCCTCCAGGGCCAGCTCGACGCGACGCGGCGCCAGGCGGACCTGCTGAGCAGCGCGCTGGCGGCCGCGGCCCAGGCGGGCAGTGTCACGGCAACCCTCCAGGGCACCGGCCCGGCGGCCGGCGCCTCCGGTTTCGTGGTGGCCGGGACCGGCGGCACGAACTACATGGTCGTCAGCGGACTCCCCGATCCCGGCGCGGGCCGGACGTACCAGGCGTGGTACCTGAAGGGCCAGACGGCCGTCTCGGCGGGCACCTTCGCGCTTGGCGCCCAGGGCATCACGGTGGTCGGCATGAGCGCCACGGCGGGCCCGGTGTCGGCCGTGGCCCTGACCATCGAACCGGCGGGCGGATCGGACCACCCGACGAGCCAGCCCATCGTCCTGGCCGACCTGACCGGCTGATCCGGCGGCCGCCGGCCGGGACCGGCGGGGCCGCCCGGGGCGGTTACGGGCTGCCGGCTGTGGCGGCCTCCACGATCGAGCCGCGGCCCTCGCCCTTGGCCGTTGTCAGGGCATCGGTGGCCGCGGCGAGCAGCTCCGTGCCAGTAGCGCCGTCATCGGGGAAGCGCGCCACGCCGACGCTCAGGCTGACCGGCGGGTCGTGATCGGCCAGGGCGTGGGCCGCGCCGGTCAGGACGCGGCGGGCCACCACGACGCCGGCCGTGCCGGGGGCCAGCAGGGCGAACTCGTCACCGCCGAGCCGCGCGATGGTGTCCACCAGGCGGACCGAATCGGCGAGAGCGCCGGCGACCTGGCGCAGGACGTCGTCGGCCACGTCGGCCCCGCGCTCGCGGTCGATCGTGGCCAGGCCGTCGATGTCGAAGATCGCCAGGCTGACCGGCGTGCCCTGGCGGCCGGCTCGCACCAGCTCGAGCTCGAGCATCCGTTCGAACGTGCGCCGGTTGGCGAGCCCGGTGAGGGCGTCGGTGCTGGCCAGGCGCTCGAACCAGTCCGACCGCTCCACCAGCGCCTGCTCGAGGCGCGCCTGGCGGATGACCGCGGCGGCCAGGTCGCCGACCGCGCTCAGGGCGGCGAGGGGCTCGGCCGCGTCGCCAGGGCCGGCCGTGAAGCCGGCCGTCAGGAGGCCTTCCACCTGCTGGGTCCCGTCCGCCGCCTCGGTCACGAGGGGCACGTGAGCCAGGGCCTCGATCGGCCCGCCCGTCGTCGGCAGCCCCGTCGTCATGGCCGGCGTCACCGCGACGACCGCCGCCCGCCGGGCCCGCACCGCCCGGCCGACCGCATCGTCGTCGCCGCCGTCCCCGACCGCGAGGGGCTCGAGGGCGGAGGCGGCATCCGGGCCGAGGCCCCACGTGCCGCCAGCCAGCAGCTGGGCTGCATCACCGTCGAGGAGGTAGATCACGCTCGTGGCCGCGCCGGCGGCCCGCGCCGCCTGCTCGGCCAGCCCGTCGAGGCGCACGCCGAGGTCGCCGCCGCGCGCCACGAGACGGCCGCACTCGGCCAGCACGGCGAGGAGGTCACGGGGCGCTGCGGGCACGTACCGGATAGTACCTCGCCGCGCGGCCCCGGTCGGGGTCGACCGTCACATCGTCCGGCCTATACTCGGGCGGTGAAGCTGGTCATGGCCATCGTCCACGGCGACGATGCCGACGTGCTCGTGGAGGCGCTCCTGCGCAAGGAGTTCCGGGCCACGAAGCTGGCCTCGTCGGGCGGGTTCCTGCGCCGCTCCAACGCCACGGTGATGCTGGGCGTGGAGGACGACCAGGTGGAGGCGGCGCTCCAGATCGTGAAGGACAACTGCACCTCACGCACCGAGGTCGTCAACCCCATGCCGCCGATCATGGAGCCCGGCGAGTTCTACCTGCCCTACCCGGTCGAGGTGCAGGTCGGCGGGGCCACCGTCTTCGTCCTGCCGGTGGAGCGCTTCGAGCGGATCTGAGGCCTGGGCCAGCGGTCAGCCGCCGGCGGCGCGGCCCTCCGCGATGAGCTGGGTGTAGCGGCCCGCATCGATGTTCCCGCCCGACAGGATCACCACCACCCGCCCGGTCGGCGGCAGCTCGGCGGCGTGGAAGCACCAGGCGGCCAGGGTCGTGGCGCCGGAGGGTTCCACGATGAGGCGCGCCTCGTCCGCCGCGCGCACCATGGCCCGCCGGATCTCGTCCTCGCTCACGACCAGCACCCCGGTCAGGTAGACCCGCAGGTGGGCCAGGTTGCGGACACCGATGGAGGCCGTGCGCATGCCGTCGGCGATCGTCTGGCCGACCTGGCTCGGCTCCCACCGCACGAGGCGGTCCTCTCGGAGCGAGTCGCGTGCGTCGGCGGCCAGCGCGGGCTCGACGCCCCAGACCTGGGCTTCCGGCCGGATCGAGCGGACGGCGGTCGCCACGCCCGAGGCCAGCCCCCCGCCACCGATCGGCACGAGCACGGTCAGCGGCTGCGGCTCGCCGGGCTCCTGGCCGGCCCGCGGCTCGTCCAGTTCGGCGACCTGCTCGATGATCTCCAGCCCGACCGTCCCCTGGCCGGCGATGACTGCGTCGTCGTCGTAGGGGCTCACGAGGGTCAGCCCCCGTTCGCCGGCCAGTTCGACCGCCCGTCGTGCTCGCTCCTCGGAGGACGGGCCCACGACGACGACCTCGGCGCCGTCCGCCCGGACCCGGTCGACCTTGATGCGCGGGGCGTCGGAGGGCATCACGATGACCGCGTGGACGCCCAGCAGGCGTGCCGCCCGGGCGACGCCCTGGGCATGGTTGCCCGATGAGTGGCTCACGACGCCCGCCGCACGGGCGGACGGGGACAGCGTCGCGATGGCGTTGTACGCGCCCCGCAACTTGAAGGCGCCGATCGGCTGCAGCGTCTCCGGCTTCAGCCAGGCCCGGTCCCCGAACGGCAGCAGGGGCGTGCGGACGGTGATGCCGTCCAGGCGGTCCGCGGCGGCCATGATGTCGGCCAGCCCCACGAGCGGCGGTGGCGGGCCGGTTTCGGACGGGGAGGTCACGCCCGTATACTGACCGAACCGCCGCCCGCACCGTGTGGCGGCCCATCGGGAGGTGCCGTCGACCGTGCCGCGCGAGGCGCCCATCGCCCCCGCCGAACGACCCGACGCGCCCCCGACCCCCACGGCCCGCCGGCCCTCCAAGGTCGACAGCATCCGGCCGACGTACGGCTTCGACGACGTCTCGCTGGCGCCGGGCACCGACACGGTCGAGCCGGCCGATGTCGACACGACCGTCGAACTGGCCGGCATGCAGCTGCGGATCCCCATCCTGGCCGCGGCCATGGACGCCGTCGTTGACGTGCGCATGGCCGCCGAGTTGTCGCGCCTTGGCGGTCTCGCCGTCCTCAACCTCGAGGGCGTCCAGGTCCGCTATGACGAGCCGTCGGCGATCCTCGCGCGCATCGCGTCAGCCCCTGCCGGCGAGGTCCACGACGTCCTGGCGGAGGCCTATCGCCAGCCGGTGCGCGAGGAGCTGGTCGCGCGGCGCATGGCCGAGTTCCGTGCCGCGGGCGCCGCGGTGGCGGTGGCCGCCACGCCGGCCGTCGCGCGCCGCTTCGGTCCGTTCTGCGCGGAGCATGGCGCCGACCTGTTCCTGGTCCAGTCGCAGGTCTCCAGCGCGCGCCACCTGGCGCGCGGCTACGACCCGCTCGAGCTGGCCGACTTCACCCGCTTCATGCCCATCCCGGTCGCCGTGGGCAACACCACCAGCTTCGATGCCGCGTACCAGCTGATGCACCAGGGCATCGCCGCGATCTTCGTCGGCGTCGGGCCCGGGGCGGCGTGCACCACGCGCGACGTGCTGGGCATCGGCGTGCCGCAGATCACCGCGGTGAGCGACGTGGCGGCCGCCCGGGACACCTACTTCGCCGAGACGGGCCGTTACGTCCCGGTGGTCGCGGACGGCGGCATGCGCCGCGGGGGCGAGCTGGCCAAGGCCGTCGCCGCCGGGGCCGACCTGCTGATGCTGGGTTCGCCCCTGGCCCGCGCCGAGGAGGCGCCCGGCGGCGGTACGAACTGGGGCATGGCCTCGCCGTCGCCGACGCTCCCCCGGGGCACGCGCATCACGGTCGGCACGGTCGGCTCCCTGGAACGGATCCTGCTCGGGCCGGCCCAGGTCACCGACGGCACGGAGAACCTGGTCGGCGCCCTCCGCCAGTCCATGGCCGCGCTCGGGGCACGCACGATCCGCGAGATGCAGCAGGTCGAGATGGTCTACGCGCCGGCGGTGGCGGTCGAGGGCAAGAGCTGGCAGCACGCCCGTCGCGGGTGAGCGCGCCGGTCGTCGAGACCGCCCGCCTCCGCCAGGCGCTCCTCGCCCGCCAGCTCCTCCTGGAACGGGCGACCGTCGATCCGGTCCTCGCCGTGGAGCAGATCGGCGGCCTGCAGACCCAGGCGGCCCCCTCCGGGTACATCTCCCTCTGGTCCCGCGTCGCCGGCTTCGAGCGCCCCTGGCTGACCCACGCCCTTGAAGATCGGCGGGTCGTCCAGGGGACGATCATGCGGTCGACGATCCACACCGTGTCGGCCGCCGACTACTGGCCGCTCACGGCCGGCGTCCGGCGGGTCCGGCGGGCGTGGCTGGAGCGAGCCTGGCGGCGGGAGTTCAGCGGCACGGATACGGCCGCGCTCGCGGCGGCGACGCGGGCCGCCCTCGAGGCCGGGCCCGTCCGCATGCCCGAGCTCGTCCGCCGGCTCGTGGCGGATGGGTTCGCCGAGCTGCCGGCGCGCTCGGCCGGCCACTTCGTCGATCTCGTGCGCATCCCGCCGTCGGGGACCTGGGAGCACCGCCGGGCCGACCTGATGGGCCTCGCAACGGCGTGGCTGCCGCCCGATGGACCCGGGCCCGACGAGGCGGATGGGGCGGCCCGCCTGATCCGGCGCGGCCTTGGGGCCTTCGGGCCCATGACCCCCCGGGACCTCGCCGGCTGGATGGGTTTCCCGGTGCGCGAACTGGCCCCGGCCCTCGCCCGGCTCGACCTGCGGCCGCTGCGGGACGAGGCAGGGCGTGACCTGCTGGACCTGCCCGACGGCGTCCTGCCGCCCCTCGACACACCGGCCCCGGCGCGCTTCCTGGCCGTCTGGGACCCCATCCTGCTCGTCCATTTCCGGAGGACCGGGATCGTGCCCGAGGCGTTCCGGCCGCTGCTCTTCAACACGCGCACACCGCAGTCGGCCAACGCGTTCCTGCTCGACGGCCAGGTCGCCGGCATCTGGCGCCACCGGGCGGGCCAGCTCGAACTGCAGCCGTTCCGGCCGCTCACGCCGGTCGAGCGGCGGGCGCTGGAGGAGGAGGCACACGCGTTGGAGGCGTTCCACGGTTGAGGCGGCCGGTCCCCGGCGCCAGCGGCGGGCGCGTAGACTGGACGTGGCGCCGGAGGACGTGAGCGGAGGACTGGTCGGGCGAGTGGAGGCGAGCCGCCGTCGAGGCAAGACCGTGCACGGCGCGCCGGCCAACGCCGGCCACCGGGTCCTTGCGCCTGACGATGCCGAGGTCGAGGCCTACCTCGAGACGGCCCTCCATGCCCCCCCGCCGCAGCGCGCGCCCTCCGATCAGCCGCCGGCCGCCGCGAGTCGCGAGCCCGACTCGGTGGTGGTCCTTGACTTCGGTGGCCAGACCGCCCAGCTCATCGCGCGGCGGGTGCGCGAGATGGAGGTCTATTCCGAGCTCCTGCCGCACGACACACCGCTGGCCGACATCCTGGGCCGCCATCCTCGCGGCATCATCCTCTCGGGTGGCCCGGCCAGCGTCTATGACACGGACGCGCCGCGCGTCGATCCGAGGCTGTGGAGCGCCGGCATCCCCATCCTGGGCATCTGCTACGGCGTGCAGCTGATGGCCCACGAGCTCGGCGGCGAGGTGCTGCCGGCGGTCCACCGCGAATATGGGCCGGCGACCGTGACGATCACCGAGGCGGACGGGCTCTTCAAGGACGTGCCGCGCGAGCAGCCGGTCTGGATGAGCCATGGGGACCTCATCGCCCGGCCGCCCATCGGGTTCCACCCCACCGCGTTGACCCCCGCGTCGCCGTTCGCCGGCCTGGCCGATCCCGACCGGCGGCTGTACGGCATCCAGTTCCACCCGGAGGTGGTGCACACGCCGGCGGGGCGGGACATCCTGCGCAATTTCGTCTTCGGCATCGCCGGCGCCCGGGCGACCTGGACCACGAGCGACTTCATCGCCTCGACCGTGGCCGCCATCCGCGCGCGCGTCGACACCCACGCCGCGGCCACCGGCTCGGAGGGGCGGGTCATCTGCGCCCTCTCGGGCGGCGTCGACTCGGCCGTCGCGGCCGCCCTCGTCCATCGGGCCGTCGGCGACCGCCTGACCTGCATCTACGTGGACCACGGACTCATGCGCAAGAAGGAGTCCGAGCTCCTGCGGGTGACCTTCGAGGCCCATCTGGGCATGCGCCTGGTGATGGTCGATGCCCGCCAGCGCTTCCTCGCCCGCCTGGCCGGTGTCGAGGACCCGGAGGCCAAGCGGCGCATCATCGGCGACGAGTTCATCCGGGTCTTCGAGGAGGAGGCGGGGCACCTCGGGCGGATCGACTTCCTGACCCAGGGGACGCTCTACCCCGACGTCATCGAGTCGACCGCCCCAGAGACGAAGGCCGCCCAGAAGATCAAGACCCACCACAACGTGGGCGGCCTGCCCGCCGACCTCCGCTTCCAGCTGATCGAGCCGCTGCGCTACCTGTTCAAGGACGAAGTCCGGGCCGTGGGGGTCGAACTCGGGTTGCCCGAGGCGATGGTCCAGCGGCAGCCCTTCCCGGGGCCGGGGCTGGCGATCCGCATCATCGGCGAGGTCACCGCCGAACGCCTGGAGACGCTCCGCGAGGCCGACTGGATCGTCATCGACGAGATCAAGGCGGCCGGCCTGTACCGCTCGCTGTGGCAGAGCTTCGCCATCCTCACGCCGGTCCGCAGCGTGGGCGTCATGGGCGACGGGCGCACGTACGCCAACGTCGTGGCCATCCGCGCGGTGACGAGCGAGGACGGCATGACCGCCGATTGGGCCAAGCTGCCGTACGACGTCCTTGGCCGGATCAGCAGCCGGATCGTCAACGAGGTGGCCGGGGTCAACCGCGTCGTCTACGACATCAGCAGCAAGCCCCCGGCGACGATCGAATGGGAGTAGCACGGGCGGCGGCACGGCCGCCCCGGACCATCGGGGGAGTCCCCCCGGACGAACGGAGGCAGTAGAGTCGCCGCCATGCCCAGGAAGCCCAACCGCCAGCCCACCCCGCAGGTCGTGCCTCCTCCCGATGCCGTGACGTCGCCCGACGCGACGCCACCGCCCGTGCCCGTCGCGCCACCGCCTGGCGAGCCGGCCGCGCCGGTCGCGGCCGCCGCCCCCGAACGGGTGCCCGACGAACCGCTCCTGGAGCACGGTCAGCCCATGGTCGAGCCGCTGACCGCGTATGAGCTGTCGCCCCAGGTGCTCCTGGCCCCTGACGGCGGCGGCGATCGCGCCTTCGCGGCCGACCTGGATCCGACGATCCGTGATTTCGGCAGCACCCGCAACGCCGTGCGTGTCTGCGAGTGGTGCAACACGCCGCTGTCCGATCCGGATGCGGCCCAGTGTCCCTCCTGTGGCGCCAACCTCAAACCGCTCGAGCCCGACCAGGAGATCCCGGGCCTGACCACGATGAGCCTCGAGGCGGAGCTCGCCCGCCGCCGCGCGGAGGCCCAGCAGCAGGCGACCTCGAACGCCCCCGGCGGCATCCTGCGCTCGGCCGGCTCGATCCTGGGGACCGGTCGGACGAACACGCCGGCTCCCGCGGTCGTCACGCCGGAGGGGCTGCAGCTCGACGACGCCACGATCGAGGAAGCCATCCGCCCACCCGACGACGCCGTCCGACGGGCCATGCTGCAACTGGAGATCGAAGCCCTCAAGGCGAAGGCCCCGGGGGTCGTCCCCGGTGGCATCGACCCGGCCGCCATCGTCGCCGACGCCGGGGCGGAGCCGGGGCCCGATGGCGGCGGGGAACGGCCGGTGGAGACCACCGACGCGGCCGCCGACGCGTCCACGGCAGGCCCGCCGGCGGGCGCCTAGACTGCCGTCCGTGGCGGCTCGCATGCGGGTCCCCGGACCATCCTTCCTGCGCCCGGCGACGGTGCATCTGCACGGCGTCGCGGGCCGGCCCGAGCGCGCCGTCGAGGTCGGCATGGCAGCGCCGAGCACGACCGACGACGGCTGGTGGCTGGGCCACGTGTGGGCCAGTGACGCCGAGGGTCTCCTCGACATGATCGACCTCGCACCGGTCGCCGGACCGCCGCCGACCCCGCCCCAGGCGGTCATCGGCCCGGCCTTCGCGGGAGCCCTCGCAGGGCTCATCGCCGAGGAGGGCGGCCGCCAGCTCGTGCGGCTGAAGCTGCATCCCGCCGCGGACGAGACGCGCACCTGGGAGCGCCCGTGCCTTGTCCAGGTGGCGATCAAATGGGATCCCGTCCGGGCCGCGACGATGCCGGCCAAGGAGCTGGCCACCGCCGTGCAGGAGGCCTTCGGACGGGCGGTCATGGCCGCCGACCGGGCCGCGTGATGGCCATCCATCTGCCCAGCGTCGGCGCCGCCGGGCGGACGCCCGCGCTGTGGAGCGTGGGGCTGGTCGGGTTCCTGGCCCGTGGCGGCTTCCTGCTGATCCTGCTGCCCATGCTGGCCCTGCCAAGCCCGGTCAGCCTCACCGTCCTGATCGGCCCGGACCTGGTCGACGCCAACGGTGTCTCGGCGCGGGTCGCGGCGCTCCTGTCGCTGGCCGGCGCGCTGGTCGTCGTGGCCGTGGCCGCCGGCCTCGTCATGGCGGCGCTGGCCGATGTCGCCGCGTTCGAGGGCACCCTGAGCGCGGCTGGCATGGCCGCGCCGTCTCCGGCCAGACGGCCCACCGCCGGGCTCGTGGCGGAGCTCCTGGGGCTGCAGCTGCTCGCGGCCGTACCGCTGCTCCTGGCCCTCGGGCCGACCGTCGTGTCGGTGGCCGGCGTCGTGCGCCAGGAGATCCTCCTGCCGAGCGACCAGGGCTTGCCGCTCTGGTGGCGCGTCGTCGAGGGCAGCTGGCCGTGGTTGGCCGTCCTCGCCGCGACGACCCTGCTGTCGGCGCACCTCTACACCGTCCTGGGGCGTGAGCTGTTCGCCCGGCGCGCGGGCCTCGTCGTGCCCCTGGCCGGCTCGACCGCGGTCGGCCGCGCCGTGCGTGGGGCGGGTGCCCTCCTCCGGCGGCCGGTGCGGACGGTGGCGGCGAGCGTCGTCGTCTGGGCGATGGGGATCGCCAGCGCGCTCGTGGCCGCGGCCCTCATCGCCCTGGGATGGGCCCTCGTCCAGATGGTCTACCTGGTGCCGGGGGACGCGGGAGCGACGCTCGTCACGACGGCGGCGACGTGGCTGGCGGCCGCGGCGGGAACGGTCGTGCTGGTCGGCCTCCTGGGGCTCGCGCTCGTGCTGTTGGGGGCGACGGCGGCGGTCCGGTCGGCCCTCCTGACCCAGGCTGCCCTCGGCGGCCGCGGGCTCGCCTGATGGATCCCTCGACGGCCGTGCCCTTCGCCGGGTCGTGCGCCACCTGCGGCGCGCCGCTCCAGGCGGGCCGGGCGGCGTGCCAGGAATGCGGCGCGCCGGTGGCCGGCCAGGCCGCCGACGGCCAGCCGAGCGATGGCGGAGCGGCAGGGTGGGCCAGGGTGACCCCCGAAGCGCGACCCGACCTCCGTCCGCCCGGGCCCAACCAGTGGTACTCGGACCGCTTCCGCGCCGCCGCCTCGGGCGAGCCGGCCGGTGCCCCCGCGGGCAGCCCGCCCGGGCCCACGGTGGCCGGGCCCTTCAGCGATCTGCCCTTCCAGGCTCCGCCGGTCGCCGTGGGCTGGCTGGTCGTGGCCGGGACGTGGGTCTCGGCCGTGGCGTTCGTGCTGCCATGGGCCTCCGTGAGCGGCCTGGGCTACCTCGAGTCGTGGGGCCTCTACAAACCCAGCCACGTGCTGGTGTTCTTCCTCGTCGTGATCGTCGCCCTGCTGGCGCTCCTGCCCTTCCGCGTCCCGCCGGTGATCCGCCTGGGGCTCATCCCGCTGCTCCTCGGCGCCTTCGAGGTCGGCCTGTTCTGGGAGTGGGTGGGCAGCCAGTCCCTGGGCATCGGCATCTGGACCCTCATCGTCGGCGCCGTCCTGTGCCTCATCGGCGGCGTGGCCGTCGCGTCACGGCTGCTCGAGCCGCTACGTCCTACCTGAGCCCGAGGGGCCCTCTGCTACACTCGGCCCCGGTTGGAGGGCGGCTGGCGCCGCGACGTGCGGCTGCTCGGCCGTTGGCCGCTACCAGGGAGGCACTCGCCCCGCCCCGATGAACCAGATCTTCGATGCGATCAGCAGTGCCTTCGGGACCTTCTTCACTGACCCGACCGTCCAGCTGATCCTGCGGGCGATCGGTTTCTACATCGTCTTCATCTGGCTCGCCACGGCCTACTACGCCTACCGTGACATGAGCCACCGGACGACCAACCCGATCGCGCCCTACCTCGCCGCGGCGCTGATCATCCTCTTCACCCCCATCCTGTTCGTCTTCGCCTTCGTGCTCTACCGCATCCTGCGGCCGCAGGAAACGGTGGCCGACGCCCAGGAGCGAGCGCTCGCCGAGGAGGCCATGCTGGTCGAGGTGGAGCGCCAGGCCCATTGCGCCAACTGCGGCCGGGCGGTCCACGCCGACTGGATCATCTGCCCCACCTGCCGCAACCGCCTGCGCCGGTTCTGCCCCAACTGCAGCAACCTGGTCGAGCTGGACTGGAGCCTCTGCCCGTGGTGCGGCAAGGACTTCGAGCGGCCCGAGCAGCTGCCGGAGCGCGTCCGCGCCGGGCGCCCGGTGCGGCCGGCCACGGTCCCCGCCGGGAGCGTGGCGACCGCCCAGGTCCTCGCGGCCGCAAGCGCTGCCGCCCCGCGGGTGACGGCGCCCCCGCCCGCGGCCGCCGCACCACCTCCCGTCGCCACCCCGGTCGTGGCGCCCGTCGCCGCCGCGGCCGAGCGACATCCCCTGCCCACGGCGGTCGTGCAGCCTGACATCAGCCCGGCCCTCGCCCCGTCGCTCACGGCGACCGCGGCCGCCCTCGCCGCCGCGCCGCCGCCGGCCACGCCCGAGGCGGAGGCCCGACCGGAGCCCGCCGCGGCCGAGGCGACTGAGCCCGCCACGGCCGAGGCCATGCCGGAGCCACCGCCGAGGACCGTGCGCGTCCGCGCCCCACGCCTCAAGCCAGCAGCGGCAGACCGCCCGGTCCAGCGCAACCCCGGCACGTAGCCGCAGTGACCTCGGGCCCGCCCGCGGCCGAAGGACAGGAGCCACCCGGCGTCCCGGACCCGGGATCCGACCTGCCGGTGGTGGCCGGGCCGCCCGGCGCCAGGACCTTCTCCATCGAGGGGCGTGCCGCGCCCGGGCTCTACGTGACCGGTTGGTTCCTTGGCCTGGTCGGGGCGCTCCTGATCATCCTGGCCGTCTTCGACGCAGCCGGCGCAGCGGCCGTCTTCTTCGCCGGGGCCGGGCTGGTGGCGCTGGTGGTGGCCTTCTCCGCCGCGTGTGGCTACCAGCTGGTCGACCGGTCGCGCCGGCCGGCGGCGGCCTACCACGGCCCGTCGCCCCTGCTGCTCCTGGGGTTCGTGCTGGCCCTGTCGACACTGGTCGAGCTGTGCATCGGGCTGACCGGCGTGGTCGACGAACGACCCACCCTGACGTTCCTGCTGGCCGTGCTCATCCCGGCCGCCGTGTACCTCACCGCCGTCCACACGTTCGCCGTCCGTGGCGGCGCCATGACGTGGGCCGGCATCGCCCGCCTGCGACCGGGGCCTCCGGCGCGTCGCCTGGGGGACTGGCTGGTCGGCGCCGCGGCCGGCATCTCGCTGGTCCTGCCGGTGCTCATCGGCTCGGCCGCCTTGACGGCGATCCTGGGGACCGTGCCCGACTCCAGCCTGCCGCGGCTGACGGGCGACGTGGACGCCCTCGTCATCGCCCTAGGTGCGGTGGTGATCGCACCGATCGGCGAGGAGATCTTCTTCCGTGGCTTCGTCTACAGCGCGTGGCGCATCGACCTCGGGGTCACGGCAGCGATCCGTCGCTCGGCCATCCTCTTCGCCGCGGTGCATGTCCTCAACGTGGCCGTCAGCCCGCAGGACCCCCTGACCAGCATCGGCGCGCAGCTGCTGGTCCAGTTCCTGGTCATCGTGCCGGCCGGGCTCCTGCTGGCCTTCATGTACGAACGGCGCGGCCTCGCCGCTTCCCTGGGGGCCCACATGGCCTACAACGGCGGGCTCCTCTTCCTCGCCGCGCTCGCGACACGGGCCGTCCAGGGCCCCTGAGCCGCGCCGGATCCGCTGGCCGGCGACAAAGGCCCCGCTAAGCGGCGCGTGAGCCGCCGGCGAGCGCCGCCGCCTACGATCGCTGGGCTTTCGGGTCCGGAGGGCGGGGAATCGGCGGGCTCGTCGTCCGGGCCCGAGAGCTCCCGACCCTGGCCGATCCACGCGTCCGACCCGCCGCCACCCTTGTGTCGGCCGTGGTCGGAGGAAGAACGTGGCGTCGCCCCCGCACCGCCTGCGCGACCTGCCGCCGGAGGAGCGGCCACGCGAGCGCCTCGCCATGCGGGGTGCCGCCGGGCTCTCGGCGGCGGAGCTGATCGGGCTCGTGTGGGGCAGCGGATCGCCCGGGCGGTCGGCGGTACAGGTGGCCACGGAGGCCCTGGCCGCGGCCGGCAGCCTGAGCAACCTCGCCGCGGCCAGCCCGCCGGAGCTGGAGGCCATCTCCGGGGTCGGCGCGGCGCGCGCGGCCCAGCTGGCCGCCGCCTTCGAGCTCGGCCGCCGGCTGCTGGCGGACTGGCCGACCGGCCGCCTGACGGTCCGGGCGCCGCGCGACCTGGCCGACCGCCTGATCCTCCAGATGGGCCGCCTGGAGCGGGAGGAACTGCGCGTCGTCGTCCTCAACACGCGCAACGCGGTGCTGGCCATCGAGACCGTCTACCGGGGCAACGTCTCCACGGCCCTCGTGCGCGTCGGCGAGCTGTTCCGCGACGCGATCCGCCAGCACGCGGCCGGCTTGATCCTCGTGCATAACCATCCATCCGGCGACCCGGCGCCGAGCCCGGACGACCTTCACCTGACCGCCGAGGCGGTCGCGGCGGGGCGCCTCCTGGACGTGCCGGTGCTCGATCACCTGATCATCGGCCACGAGGCGTTCATCAGCCTGCGGGATCGCGGCATCCCGTTCGATCGAGGGGGCCAACGCTGAGGCGGCAGGTATACTGCGCACGCCCGTCCGTCCGGCCGAGCCGGCGCCCGCGCCACCGCCCGTCGACGGGACTCCGACACGACACGCGAAGCCGCGACGCCATCTTCCGCCCGGCGTGACGGCCGATCAACACCCCCGCTTGCAGGACCGCCCCGCCAGATGCTCGACGCCTTCCTCGGCCTCTTCTCGCGCGATATCGGCATCGACCTGGGCACGGCCAACACGCTCGTCCACGTGCGCGACCGCGGCATCGTGATCAGCGAGCCGAGCGTCGTGGCCATCGACGCCAAGACCAAGCGCGTGCTGGCCATCGGTGCCGAGGCCAAGCGCATGGTGGGGCGCACCCCGGCCAACATCATCGCCGTCCGCCCGCTCCGTGACGGGGTCATCAGCGACTTCGACGTGACCGAGCAGATGATCAAGTACTTCGTCCATCGGGTGCACGACCGGGTCGGGCTCATCCCGCGGCCGCGCATGCTGCTGGGCATCCCGTCGGGCGTGACCGAGGTGGAGAAGCGCGCCGTCCGGGACGCGGCCCTCAACGCCGGGGCCCGCTGGGCGCGGCTGATCGAGGAGCCCATGGCCGCCGCCATCGGGGCGGGCCTGCCCGTCGGGGAGGCCTCGGGGTCGCTCATCGTCGACATCGGCGGCGGCACGACCGAGGTGGCCGTCATCTCGCTCGGCGGGATCGTCGTCAGCCGCAGCATCCGCGTGGGCGGCGACGAGATGGACCAGGACATCGTGGCCTACGCCCGCCGGGAGTACAACCTGCTGCTCGGTGAGCGCACCGCGGAGGACATCAAGATCGCCGTCGGCTCGGCCTATCCGGGCGACCACGACGAACAGCACGTGACGCTCCGCGGCCGCGACCTGCTGACGGGCCTGCCGCGCGCCGTCGACATCGGTGCCGACCAGGTCCGCGACGCGATCGAGGGTTCCGTGCAGCAGATCGTGGACACGATCAAGGACACCATCGAGGAGACGCCGCCGGAGCTGGTGGCCGACATCATGGACCAGGGCGTCGTCCTGGCCGGCGGCGGGGCGCTCCTCCAGGGCCTGGACCGGCGCGTCGCGGAAGCGACCCAGATGCCCGTCCACGTCGCCGACGACCCCCTCACCTGCGTGGCTCGCGGCACGGGCAAGGTGCTCGAGGAGCTCGACTCGATGTCCCGCACCCTGGTGGCCGAGACCTACGCCCGGCCCCCGCGTTAGGGCGCCCCGTGTTCGCCACACGCGTCGCACGCCGCCGGGCCGTCACCTTCACGGCCCTCGTGGCCGTATCGCTGCTCCTCCTGGCCCTCAGTGACACCGCCCCGATGCAGGACCTGCGCCAGGGCCTTGGCTACGCTGCCACGCCCATCCAGGCCGCCCTGTCGGGCGTCACGCGCGGGGTCACCTCGGTGTTCGGCGCGATCGCCGACCTGGACCGCCTGCGCCAGGAGAACGACCAGCTGCGCGCCGCCAATCAGGCGCTGACCGAGGCCAACGCCCAGCTGCAGACGGTCCGCACCCAGGACGACCAGCTGGCGGCCCTGCTCAGGGTCCAGTCGACCCTGCAGCATCAGACGGTGGCCGCCACGGTCGTCGGACGCGGCATCGACGCCACCGAGCGCGTCATGACCATCGACCGCGGCACGGCCGCAGGCCTGGCCGTGGGCGACAGCGTGCTGGGGCAGGGCGGCGCCCTCGTCGGGCAGATCTACGACATCGGGCCGGACTACAGCCGCGTCCTGCTCCTGAGCGACGCCCGCCTGACCGTCACCGGCATGACCCAGTCGACGCGGGCGACCGGGGAAGTCGTCGGCCAGCTTGGCTCGACCCTCGCCATGGAAGACATCTCGGCGACGGCGACCGTGGTGCCGGAGGACCTCGTCGTGACGGCGGGGATCGACCTCGGCAACGGCTTCCGCTCGCCCTTCCCCAAGGGGCTCCTGATCGGCCGCATCGTGGACCTGCACACCGATCCGAACGCGGTCGTGCAGTCCGCCGTCGTGGCCCCTGCAGCCGACCTGGATGCCCTGGAGTACGTGCTCGTCATCACCGACTACGACGCCTCGCTCCCCGGCGCGTCGCCGGCCGCCAGCGGGTCCCCGGGGGCGTCGCCATCGGGCGGACCGGGCGCATCGGGCGGGAACGCGCCCATCGAACTGCCCAGCCCGAGCCTGGGGCCCTGACCGTCAGGGCAGCGGGATGATGAGCCGCTGCCCGGGTTCGATGTGGTTGGGGTCCTTGAGCCCGTTGGCGTCCACGATGGCCTGGACCGTGACCCCGAAGCGCGCCGCGATGGCGGAGAGGATGTCGCCGCGCTGCACGACGTAGATCGTGCTCGATGACCGCGGCGTCGGCGAGCCACTCGGGGACGGTGTCGACCGGGGCGACCGGCTGGGGCTCGGCGAGACGGTGCCGGTGGCCGTCGGACCCGGGGTAGGGGAGACGGCTGGCGGGGTCGTCGCTACCGCGACGGGAGTGGGCACGTCGACCAGGGCCGGCACGACGAACGCGCCACCGAAGCCCAGCGCCGCGGCCAGCAGCACGAGCAGCAGCACGCCCGCGATCGTGCGCCACCGGCTGCGCCGGGGGACCTTGGTCGCCACCGCGCTGGCCTCCGCCAGGGCCTCGACCGCCTCGACCGCGGCGCCCGGCTCCGCAGGAGCCTCGGCTCCCGCGGCAGCCTCGGCTCCGGCGCCCGCGGCCGGTTCAGCGGCGCGTTCGGCCGTCGCCCCCGAGGCCGCCACGGCCGCGAGGATGGCGGCACTGGTCTCGTCCGTGGTCTTGGCGGGCTCGACCTGTGTGTCGGGCGCGGCCGGCGCATCCGGTGCGGCAGCCTCTGGCGCGGCCGCGTCGGGCGCGGCCGCTGGCTCCGTCGCGTCCGCTTCGGGCCGGCCTGACGCCGGGTCAGGCGCGGCGGCCTCGTCGATGACCGGCTCGGGCTGGACGTCGGCGGACTCGGGGGGTATGGTCGGAGACGCGCCGTCCGGCGGTGCCGAGGACGCGGTCGGATCGGCTGGTTCCTGGGACACGTGGCCTTCCCATCGGACGGTGCGATGCGGTGAGGTCGCCATGCTGCCATACCCCCGTGGTCCCATGGGGCCATGGGGTGCGGGACCAATTCGGCATAGCCGTGGGTGAGTCGAGGGCCCACCCTGTCCTTCCCGTCGCAGCTGCCGGGCCCAGGGCCGACCTGCGATCACCGGGCGCACCGGAGGCAGAGCATTGGCCGAACCCACGGGTCGCCGAGCGCGGCCGGCCCTCATCGCCGCGGCGCTCCTCGCGCTGGTGGCGACCGGCTGGTCGGGTGCCGCGGCGACGCCGGCACGAGCAGACGGGGCACCTGCCGCTCCCCGCGCCGTGATCATCGTGGGTCCCGTCGACAGCCAGACCGGGGGCTACGTCTCCGATGCCGAGTCGGTCGCCGCCGACGCCGCCGGCCACGGCATGGACGTCATCCGGCTGTACACGGCCTCGACATACAACAAGATCGCCCGGCCGGGCACGAGCGGCACGCTCTCCGGCCTGCCCACCATCCAGCCTGGAACCTGGCAGAACGTCGTGAAGTACGTCAACGGTGCCGACGGCGGCCAGCCGGCAACGATCGTGGCCTACATGGGCCACGGCAACGGCTTCCCCAACCCCTACCCGCCCGGTTACCTGATGCCCGACCGCGTGGATGGGTTCGTGCTCGACTACTCGTCCGGCACGCCGTGCGCCAGCGGCAACGGGATGAACTACTGCGGCGAAGGCCCGGTTGCCGCGTCGCTCCGCCCGCGCCCGAATGCCGTGGTGCTGCTGAACCACCTGTGCTACGCCAGCGGCGACAACGAGTCGACGACTCCTACCGAGCCCACGCAGAGCGTGGCCCAGCAGCGGGTCGACAACTACGGCGCGGGCTTCCTGCGGGCCGGAGCCGGCGCCGTCTTCGCCTACGGCATGCAGGGCGTCAGCGGCATCATCGACGCGCTATTTGGCGATCCGGGCCAGACGATCGACCAGATCTTCATGTCGAACCAGTACCTGGGTACCTACAGCATCCGGTTCGGCTCGTCGCGCACGCCGACGGATGACGTGCACATGGACCCCGGCGGGCCCCCGACCGCCAGCAGCGACAACTACTACCGCTCGGTCGTGGGGAACCTGCTCCTCACTGCGGACGAGGTCCTGAACGGCGGCTCGCCCGCCCCCGACCCCGACCGCTGGGCGGGCTCGGACCGCTACGGCACGGCCGAGGCCATCGATGACAACAGCTTCCCCGCCGGCCCGACGCCGGTCGTGTTCGTGGCCAGCGGGGCCGCGTTCCCCGATGCGCTCGCCGGCGCGGCCGCCGCGGCCAAGCAGCACGCACCGCTCGTCATCACCACCCCCGACAGCCTGCCCTCGACGACCGCGGCCGAGCTGGGCCGCCTGAAGCCGCAGCAGATCGTGATCCTGGGCGGCACCGCGAGCGTCTCGACCGCGGTCGAGCAGCAGCTCGACGCCCTGGTGGCGGATCCCTCCAGCGACGTTCGCCGCATCGCGGGCAGCGATCGCTATGCCACCGCCGCCGCGATCGCCACGACCTTCTTCACAGGTCCCGTCCCGGTGCTCTACGTCGCCGACGGGCTCAACTTCCCGGACGCCCTCGCCGGCGCGGCCGCGGCCGGCCACCTGGGTGCCCCCATCCTCCTCGTCGACCCGACCAGCCTCCCCGATGCCACGGCACAGGCCATCAAGACGCTCGCCCCCAAGGCGATCAAGGTCCTGGGGGGCACGGCCAGCGTCAGTGACGCGGTCCTTGCCGCGGTCGGCGCCGCCGCCAAGGTCACCCCGACGCGCCTCGCGGGCGCCGATCGTTACGCCACCGCGGTCGCCATCTCGCAGGACACCTACCCCGGAAGCCCCAGCGTCAGCACCCTCTACGTCGCGTCGGGCGCCAACTTCCCCGACGCCCTCGTCGGTGCGGCCCTCGGCAAGCCCGTGGTCCTGGCCCAGGGCCGTACGGTGGCGGCGAGCGTGCTGGCCGAAGTCACGCGCCTGCATCCCGGCCGCATCGTCTTCCTCGGCGGGCCGGGCTCGATCAGCTACTCGGTCGTCCTCGCCATCAGGAGTGCCGCACCGAGCGCTTCCTGACGCTCGCCGGCACGTCCCGCGGGACGCATCCTGCCCCGGCGTGACGCCTCGTACCAGGACCATCGTGGGGTAGGGCCCACCGCGTCCGAACCCTATGGTGCGTCTCGTCACCACTCCCAGGAGGTCGGCATGGCCAACCTGCTGACGCACCGCCGCCTCCGGGTCGTGCTTGGCCTGCTCGTGGCGACCGCCCTCGTGGCGCCCGCCGCGGCGCCGATCACGCCCGCCGCCGCCCTTCCGCCGTCCGCCGCGCCGGCCGACCAAGCGGTGCCGACGATCCAGACGCCGGCGATCCAGGCGGCGGTGGCCCAGGCGCCCACGACCCCCGAGCTCGATGGGGGCACGGTCGCCGCCACCGACCCGCCGGACACGGGTCCCTCGACCGAGTACATGGATGCGGTGGCCCATGCGGCCGATCGACCCGCGTTCACGCCGGGCGGACCGGCCACGATCCCTCTCGAGGCGGCCACGGCGGCCACCCCGGCCGTGGGGGCGACCGTGGCCGCGCCGGCCTCATCCAGGACGACGTCGGCGGCTGCCGGCCTGCGGCGCGAGGTCCTGGGCTTCCTGCCCTACTGGTCGCTCGGCAGCCGTGACCTGCGGCTCGACTACTCGACGCTCTCCACCATCGCCTACTTCGCCGTGGGGGCGGGGCCGGACGGCCATCTCCAGACACGGGACCCTGACGGCACCTCGAGCGTCGGCTGGGCCGGCTGGACCAGCCGGGCCATGACCGCCGTCATCGACGCCGCTCACCACCACGGCACGCGGGTCGTCCTCACGGTCGAGCGCTTCGCCTGGACCAGCGGCCAGGCGGCCGACACGATCAAGCTGCTCTCCAGCAGCACGCTCCGGGCACGCCTGGCGGCGGAGATCGCCAAGGCCGTGCACGACCGCGGCGCGGACGGGGTCAACCTGGACTTCGAACCGATCCCCACCGGCCAGGCGGCGGACTACGTGGCGTTCGTGCGCCAGCTGCGCACCGACCTGAACGCCCGCCGCGCGGGCTACGAGCTCACGTTCGACGCCACCGGCAGCATCGACAGCTACGACATCGCCGGGCTCACCGCGCCGGGCGCCGCCGACGCGGTGATGATCATGGGCTACGACTACCGCGGCGCCGGCAGCGCGGTCGCGGGGTCCATCGACCCCCTCGGCGGGCCGACCTACGACCTGACCGACACGGTCGACGCGTACCTTGCCCGCACGGCGGCCAGCAAGATCATCCTCGGCATCCCGTATTACGGCCGCGCCTGGAGCACCAGCGGCAGCGGCCTGCACGCGCCGACCCTGGCCCCGTCGAGCCATGACGGCTACTCGGTCACTGCCACGTACGCGCAGGCGGTCGCGCTGGCGGCGGCGCACGGGCGGCGCTACGACGGCCTCGAGCAGAGCGCGTGGACGGCGTATACGGCGACCCCGTGCTCCGGCTGCCCGAAGGTCACCCGCGAGCTGTACTACGACGACGCGGCGAGCCTGGGCCAGCGCTACGACATGATCAACCGCAAGGGCCTGCGCGGGGCCGGCATCTGGGCCCTGGGCTACGACGCCACGCGCCCCGAGCTGGCCGCCGAGCTCCGCGCCAAGTTCATCAACGACACGACGGCACCGGTCGTCGGCCTCCTCCCGCTGCCGCCGACGAGCGGCGACCTCGGGTTCACGGTGGCCTGGCGCGGCACCGATGACCGCAGCGGCATCGCCTGGTACGACGTCCAGGTCTCGGTCGACGGCGGTGCGTGGAAGGCCTGGCTGACCCACGTGAAGGCCACCAGCGCCACGTACCAGGGGGCGCAGGGCCACGGGTATGCCTTCCGTGTCCGCGCCGCCGATGGCCGTGGCAATGTCAGCGCCTTCAACGTCGGCAGCGTGTACACGCCGCACCCCACGCTGCGGGCCGGTGGGTTCGCGCAGGTCCTGGCCGACGGCGTCAACGTGCGGGCGGCCCCCGGTACCGGCGCGGCGGTCGTCCTCCAGGCGCCGGCCGGGACCGACGTCGCCGTCATGGCCGGCCCCGTCAGCTCCGGCGGCCTGTCATGGTTCGAGGTCGCCCTGCCCGTGACCACCTGGGGGCCGACGGCCGATCAGGAGGCCGGCGTGTGGATCGCGTCGGCGGTCGGCTCGACGACGTACCTCGTGCCGATCGAGGCGCCCAACGCCACCCGGGTGGCCGCACTCATCACGGGCTTCTCGTTCTCCGGCGCCGGTGCGGCGAGCCTGGGACCCGCGGGCGCCCCGCTGCGCTCCTTCAGCCCCAACGGCGACGGGCACGGAGACACCCTGCGGATCGACTGGACGGACGCGGCGCCCCTGGGGGCCATGACACTCAACGTCTTCCGCACCGACGGCAGCCTGGCCGGCACGGTGACGATCGGGTCGCGCGGGGCCGGGGCGCAGTCATTCGTGTGGAACGGTCAGGCCGGCTCCGCCACGCTGGCCAGCGGCACCTACCTCCTGCAGCTGGTGGGCCGGGACGCGAGCGGCCTGCACCACGCGCCGACGACGACGGCCGTCGGCCCACTCCAGCTGAGCCTGTACGGGGTGGCGCTGCACCACGTCGGCACGGAGCGTCTGGCCGGGCAGGACCGCTACGGGACCGCCGCGGCCGTCAGCGGCGCCGCGGCCAGTCCGGGCGTCCCGGTCGTGGTCGTCACCTCCGGCGAGGGCTTCGCCGACGGCCTTGGCGCCGCCCCCGCGGCCGCCACTCTGCACGCGCCGCTGCTGCTGGTCGAGCCCGGCGCGATCCCGCTGGCCACCGCGACCGAGCTGGCACGCCTGCGGCCCGGCCGCATCGTGATCGTCGGGGGCACCGGATCGGTGGCGGCCTCGGTCGCGCAGGGGCTTAAGAAGTACACGTCCGGCGGTGTCACGCGCGTCAGCGGCACCGACCGCTATGCCACGGCAGCGGCGGTATCTGCGGCCGTCTTCAAGGCCGGTGTGCCGGTCGTCTACGTGGCCGACGGGCTGTCGTTCCCCGACGGCGTGGCCGCCGCGGCCGCCGCCGCCCACGCGCACGGCCCGCTGCTGCTGACCCGCCCGGACGCCCTGTCGCCGGCGACGATGGCCGAGCTGCAGCGCCTGAAGCCGGCGCGCATCGTGGTCGTCGGCGGCACCGGGGCCGTGTCGCCCGCCGTCGCGACCGCTCTTGCTTCGTTCACCCATGGTCCGGTCACGCGGCTCGGCGGCGTCGATCGGTATGCCACGGCGGCGGCCGTCGTCAATGCCAGCTTCGGCTCCTCGGTCGCGGTCTACGTGGCCGGCGGCCTGGACTTCCCCGACGCCCTGGCCGGGGCCGCCCTGGGCCAGCCGCTGCTGCTCGTGCCGCCGGGCGCGGTGCCCGCGTTGGTCGTACGGGCGGCGGTCGCCCGGCACGCCCTGCGCGTCGTGGCCCTGGGGAGTGCCGCAGGCGTGTCCGCGGCGACCCTTGCCGCACTCCAGGCCGCCCTCGGCGGCTGAGCGTCCTCGGGCGCGGGGTACACTCGCGCCGATGCCCGAACCGGTGCCCGATGCCTATGCCGGCACGTGGGTCGTCGTGCCGACCTACGACGAGGCCGAGAACCTGACCGCCATCGCCACGGCGATCCTGGACCGGCTGCCCGGCGCGCACCTCCTCGTGGTCGACGACGACTCCCCGGATGGGACCGGCGAACTCGCCGACACCCTCGCCGCGGCCGACCCGCGGGTCTCGGTGTGCCACCGGCGCACCAAGGCCGGGCTGGGGCCGGCCTACCTGGAGGGCTTCGCCGTGGCCCTTGCGTCGGGCGCCGAGCGGATCGTGCAGATGGACGCCGACTGGTCCCACGACCCGGCGTACCTGCCCGCCCTGGTGGGCGCGCTCGACCACGCCGACCTGGCCATCGGATCACGCTACGTGGCGGGCGGTGGCGTCCGTGACTGGGGTGTCATGCGGAGGCTCATCTCGCGCGGCGGGTCGCTCTTCGCGCAGACCGTCCTCACGCTGCACCAGCACGACCTGACGGGCGGCTTCAAGGCGTGGCGAGCCGCCACCCTCGCCGGCCTGCCGCGGGAGGGTATCCACGCCGGCGGCTACGTATTCCAGATCGAGATGACCTACCTCGCGAGCCGCCTGGGGGCCCGCATCGTCGAGATCCCCATCGTCTTCTCCGACCGGCGGGTCGGCGTCAGCAAGATGTCCCGGGGCATCGTGCGCGAGGCGTTCTTCGTCGTCCTTCGGCTGCGGTGGGACGAGTTGCGAGGCCGTGGGGCTCTCGCGGCCGCGCGCGCCCGCGGCCGGGCCGATGTCGGCCCCGGCTGACCGGCAGCCATGCCCCGGCTGACCTCAGCTGCCGCCGCCGCGAGTCCGGCGCGGCCGGCGGGCACGCGGGTCGTCGTCGACCTGCGCCCGCTCCAGGAGCCCGAGCGCACGCCGATCACGGCGGCCTACCTGGATCGGCTGCTGCACGCTTTCGCGGCGCGGCCGCTCGAGCACGAGTCGTTCGTGGCCGTGCTGCGCACGATGCGCGACGACCCGTCCGACGCATTGGAGGCCGCCGGACTGCCCATGGCCGGCCGCCGCCGCGTGCCACCGACGGCGCGCGTCTTCCGTTCGGCGGGCCTGACGCTGGATTCGTTCCTCCTCCGCGGCGCGGAAGTCGGCACGACCTGGCGGGCGACCGAGAGTGGCGCCGCGGGGTCCATCTACCACACCGCCGGCGGCGCTGCGCCGCTCGCGTCCGGGCTGCCCGTCGTGGCCACGCTGCTCGACCTGGCACCGTGGGAGCTGCCCGAGGTCTACGCCGCCAGCCCCGCCGCCCGGTTCGGCCATCGGCTGCGGGCACGGGTCCTGCACGACGCGGTCCGCCTCATCGTCTGTTCGCGGGCCACCGCCGAAAGCGCGCGGCGGCTGTTGCGCATCCCGCAGGAGCGGATCGCGGTCGTGCCGCTGGCCCCGGACGACGCGTTCCAGCCGGCGGCCGCCAGTGGCGACCGGGTCGCGGCCCTGCGGGCCCGGCTGGCCCTGCCCGAGCGCTACCTCGTGTTCGCCGGCCGCTACGACGCGCGGAAGGACCTGGGGACGCTCTTCCGTGCGCTCGGCGCCCTGCGCGACGAAGGTCCCGTCCGGGGCACGGAGCTCTGGCCGCCGGTCCTCGTGCTGGCGGGCGCCCTGGGATCGGACGAGTCGGACTCGGTCGGCCTGGCCCGCGCCGCGGCTCGGCATGGCGTGGGCGACCTCGTGCGCCAGGTCCCGCGCCTGGGGCCGAGCGAGCTGGCGACCCTGGAAGGCGGCGCGCGCGCGGTCGTCTTCCCGGCCGTCAGCGAGGGCACCGGGCTGGTGGTCCAGGAAGCCCTGGCCGTGGGCACGCCCGTCGTCGCCTCGCGGGTCGGCCCGCTGCCCGAGCTCGTGGGCAAGGCCGGCATCGTCGTGGAAGCCCGCGACCCCGACCGTCTCGCGGCCGCGCTGCGCGTGATGTGGGCCGACGAGCGCGTGCGGGGGCCGATCGCGCGCGCCGCGCAGGCGAGGGCGAACGGACCGCGGCGCAGCTGGGCGGATGTGGCGGAGGAGACGCGCGCGGTCTACGCCGCCGCGGCGGCCGAGTCCCCGTTCGGAGGCGCGGCCACCGGTACCTGACGGCTCAGACGCGTCGCGGGCCGGGTGGCAGTGGCGGCGGCGGGCTGCCGATCTTGTAGGTGATCGTGGTCCCGGTGGCCACGACCTGGAAGAAGATCTGGCCGCGCACGAAGGGTACCGGCTGGCCGGCCTGCGGGCCGCTGGCGTACGTGAGCAGCGTGGGCGCCGTCATGTTCGCCTTGGACCAGATGGCCTTGACGACCTGGCCGTTGTTGAAGACCAGGGCGTTGCCATGGCCCACGTACCCCAGCTCGAGGCGGTGCTTCTCCTGGTTGGTGCTCGCGCCCGGAGCGTTCACCAGGGGCCCGACCGACATCATCAGGACGACCACGTTGGCGGGCGTGACGGGCTGGTTGGTGCCCGCGTCGACCTGGACCTTGGACCCGGTCACGGCACGGCGGTAGCGGTTGGTGGTCGGGTCGTAGGTGTAGCTGATGCGGTTGGCCAGGTAGGGCACGACGATCGAGCCGCTGGTGGGGCGCAGGGACGGCGGTGTGTCGTCCTGGAAGGTGTAGGGCGACGTCGTCTGCGGCGCCGTGGCCTTGAGACGGGCTTCGAGCTGGTCCATCTTGACCGTCGAGGTGTAGACGTTGTGCGGCGCGAAGCGCGTCGTGATGCGCCACAGGTAGCCCGCCGACCCGCCCCAGCGGAACTCGTCGGCGTTGTAGATGGTCTTGCCGCTGTTGGCCTGGAGGTACGCCAGCGCGTTCGGGGCGCCGCCCACGTGGACGTACATGGCCTTCCACTCCGTGGCCCACGCGACGAAGTAGAGGCGGCTGCTGCGCACGGGGCCGATGGCCGGGGCATCGGTCGTCTGGAAGATGGCCATGTAGCGCGGGATGCCGCCCTCGGCGGGAGCCTGCCACACGATGTTGGCGCTGGCCAGGCCGGATTGCGGCCGTGCCAGCGCCTGGTCGTCGATCATCACCGCGAAGGGATGGCGCGTCGCGAGCGCGGCCTGTGACGCCGGCAACCACACCCCGTCGGTGGTCGCCGCGACGGGCGGCGGCGTGGGCGTCGGGCTGGGCGTCGGCACGGGGCTGGCGGTCGGTGGGATCGTCGGCGTGGCGGAGGCCGGCCCAGGCGTGGCCGAGGGCGACACCGCCGCGATGAGGCTGGGCGTCGGGCTCGCGCCGGGGGTCCCGAGGGCGCCGGACGCCAGCAGGGCACCGCCGACGACGACGACGGCCGCCCCGAGCGTGACCGCCACGATGAGCGGGCGTCGCCGCGGGCGCGGCTCGGGGGACACAGTGCTCGTCACGTTGCGCGGCATCCTACCAGCGAGGGTCGGCTAGGCTACGGTCACGCAGCAGGAGGCCCGTCATGGCCGACACCCCCACCCCACCCGAAGAAGCATCTGCGCCCCGGCGACGCCGCGCCCGACCCGTCCCCGTGCCACCGCCGGCCGAGTCCACGGTCGTCGAACAGGCCAGCCTGGCCAACCTGACGGCGGAGCATGCGGAGGTCAACCAGGGGGCCATCGCGCACGCCCAGGTCCGGGACCTCGCGGTGCGCCAGGGTGCCGTCGCGCTGGTGGAGTCGAGCGCCCACGTGCGGCTCGAGCAGTCCGCGGTCGGCGCGGTGATGGGCGATGAGGTGGAGATCGGCCCCGGTTCGCTGGCCCTCGTGGTGATCGCCCGTGAGGTCCACGGCGATATCCGGCCGGCCATCGACTGGCGGGGCGCCCTCGCCTTCGGCGTCGGGCTGGGCCTCGTGCGGCTCCTGCTCGGCGGTCGGGGCGGCCGTCACGGCTAGGCCGGGGGGCGGCTTCGGGTACACTCCCGCGGGCAGCCCGAACCGGTTGCGCAGCGTGCATCGGAGACGCAGCCACTCGTGATCCATCCTTCCGCCGACGTGGCGGCCGACGCGCGGATCGGCCAGCGCACGAGCATCTGGAACCGGGCCCAGGTGCGTGAGGGCGCCGTCGTGGGGGACGATTGCGTGGTCGGCAAGGACGCCTACATCGACGCCGGCGTGCGCGTCGGCGACCGCGTCAAGATCCAGAACGGGGCGCTCGTGTACCACGGCGTGACCGTCGAGGACGGCGTGTTCATCGGCCCCGGGGCGATCCTCACCAACGACCGCTTCCCCCGCGCGATCACCGCCGACGGGGCGCTGGCCACGGCCGATGACTGGACCGTCGACGAGATCCACCTGCGCCACGGCAGCTCGGTCGGCGCGGGCGCCATCGTCGTCGCCGGCGCCGACGTGGGCCGCTTCGCCACGGTCGGCGCGGGGGCCGTCGTCACCCGCGATGTCCCAGATCACGCCCTCGTGGCGGGCAACCCGGCGCGCCTCCTTGGCTGGGTCTGCGCCTGCGGGCGGCGCCTGCTCGCCGCCGGTGAGCCGGTCGCGGCGGGCTTCGAGGGCGAGGCGACGTGCGGCCGCGACGGCCGCCGCTACCGCATCACCGGCGCACGCTGCACCGCGTTCGAAGGGGTGCCCGCGTGATCCCCCTGTCCCGCCCCGACATCGGGCCCGCCGAAGAGGAGGCGGTGCTGGGGGTGCTCCGCTCGGGGATGCTGGCCATGGGCCGCAAGACGCAGGAGTTCGAGGAGGCCTGGGCGGCCTACTGCGGCGTGCGCCACGCGATCCTGATGGCCAACGGCACGGTCGCCCAGGAAGCCGTGCTGCGCGGCCTCGGCATCGGCCCGGGCGACGAGGTCATCACCGTCAGCTTCACCTTCAACGCCACGGCCAGCGTCATCCTCCAGGTCGGCGCGAGGCCGGTCTTCGTCGATGTGCGGGCGGACGACTTCGCCATGGACCCCGACCAGGTGGAGGCCGCGGTGACGCCGCGCACGCGGGCCATCATGCCGGTCCACCTCTACGGCCTGATGGCCGACATGGCGCCCCTCGAGGCGATCGCGGCCAGGCACGGCCTGACGATCATCGAGGACGCCGCCCAGGCCCACGGCGCGACGTACGCGGGACGCAAGGCAGGCACGTTCGGGCCGGCCATGTTCAGCCTGTACGCGACGAAGAACCTGATGACCGGCGAGGGCGGCTTCGCCACGACCGACGACGACGCCCTGGCCGACCGCATCCGCCTCTACCGCAACCACGGGATGCACGTGCGCTACTACCACGACAGCCTGGGCACGAACTTCAAGCCCACCGATCTCGCGGCCGCCCTCGGCCTGGCCCAGCTGCCACGCCTCGACGAGCGCACCGCGCGCCGGCGGCGGAACGCGGCCCGCCTGACCGCGGGCCTCGCCGGCTACCTCACGCCGGGCGTGCCGGCGGGCCGTGAGCACGTCTGGCACCAGTACACGATGCGCTTCCCGGGTGAGCGGCAACGCGTCATCGACGGGCTGACCGAACGCGGCGTCGGCACCCTCATCTACTACCCCGTGCCGACCCACCGGCAGGCCTACCTGCAGGCCTTCATGCCGGGCGCCGCCGATCTGCCACTGCCGGTCACCGACCGCCTGAGCGGGGAGGTCCTCTCCATCCCGGTGCGCCCCAACCTGACCGACGAGGAACTGGACCACGTCATCGAGGCCGTCCGCGAGGTGGCCACGCCCGTCGGCGCCACGACCGCCGCATGAGTCCTGCCCGCCTGCGTGTGGGCCTGGCCGGCCTTGGCACGATGGGGCGCAACCACCTGCGCAACCTGGCCGCCCGCGACGACGTGACGCTCGTGGCGGTGGCGGACCCGGCGCCCATCCCCCAGCAGCACGCCCTGTCGGTCGCGCCGCGCGCGCGCGCCTTCGCCGACCCCCTGGTGATGCTCGCCGAGGAGCGCCTCGACGCGGTCATCGTGGCCGTGCCGACGACCCTCCACCGCGCGGTGGCGCTGGCCGCCATCGAGCGCGGCGCGGCGGTGCTCATCGAGAAGCCCCTGGCCGGCACGGTGGACGAGGCGCGCGACATCGTGCGTGCCGCGGACGCGCGCGGGGTCGTCCTCCAGGTCGGGCACATCGAGCGGTTCAACCCGGCCGTGCGGGAGCTCGGGCGGCGCCTCGCTGACGGCGCCCTGTCGCGCATCTACAGCATCAAGACCGTCCGTGGCGGGCCGCTCCCGGAGCGCATCCGCGACGTCGGCGTGACCGTGGACCTGGCGACCCACGATGTCGACGTGATCTGCCACCTGGCCGGCGAGCGGCCGGTGCGCGCCTATGCCGAGTCGACGCAGCACGTCCACACCGCCCACGAGGACCTGCTGTACGGCCTGCTCGCCTTCCCGGGCGGCGTCGTGGGCCAGCTGGACGTCAACTGGCTCACGCCGGAGAAGCAGCGCCACGTGACGGTCCTTGGCCAGGAGGGCATGTTCCGCGCCGACTACCTGAGCCAGACGCTGACCTTCACGCGCGGCGCCCTGGAGCTGGCCCCCGAATACCTCGACGGCTACGCGCCGACCTTCGCCGGCCAGACGGCGGTCATCCCCGTCGAGCCGGCCGAGCCCTTGCACCGCGAGCAGGACGCGTTCTTCGAGGCCGTGCGCGGCGGGTCACCCCTGGCCATCAGCGGCGCGGACGGCCTGTGGGCCGTCGCCCTGGCCAACGCCCTGCTCCGCTCGGCGACGGAACACCGCCCCATCGACATCGTGCCCCTGGAGGTGCCCTGATGGTCTCCGATCCGACGGCCTGGGAAGACCGGCCAGCGCAACGCGTCGAGCCCTGGCGTGGCGCGCCCGGCACGGCCGGCACGGTCGCCGTGGTCGGTATGGGCAAGATCGGCCTGCCGCTGGCGGCGCAGTACGCGGAGGCGGGGTGGCACGTCATCGGCGTCGATGTGCTGCCGGACGTGGTACGCACCCTGAACGCGGGCCGCGTCCACTTCGCGGAGGAGCCGGGCCTCGCCGAACGCATCGCCGCGGCCCACGTCGCCGGCCGCTTCGAGGCGACGCTGTCCCATGCCGACGCCGCCGCGCGGGCCGACGTCGTGGTCATGATCGTGCCGCTCATGCTGTCGGACGAGCAGCTGCCCGACTACCGCATGATCGATCCGGCCACCGACGCGATCGCCGCCGGCCTGCGGCCCGGCACGCTCGTGATCTACGAGACGACCGTGCCGGTGGGGGACACCCGCCGACGCTTCGGCCCAGCCCTCGAGCGGGGCAGTGGCCTTGCCTCCGGCGACGGTGACGCGGGGTTCCTGCTCGCCTTCAGCCCCGAGCGGGTCTTCAGCGGGCGCATCTTCCACGACCTGGCGACGTATCCCAAGCTCGTCGGAGGGGTCGACCCGGCCAGCACGGAGCGAGCTCTCGCGTTCTACCGCAGCGTCCTGCCGGCCCCCGTGTGGGACCTCCAGGCGGCCGAGGCGGCGGAGTTCGCCAAACTGGCCGAGACCACCTACCGCGACGTCAACATCGCGCTGGCCAACGAGTTCGCCAGGTACGCCGAGCGCGTCGGCGTCGATGTCCTCGAGGCCATCCGGGGCGCCAACAGTCAGCCCTTCTCGCACATCCACCAGCCGGGCATCGGGGTGGGCGGCCACTGCATCCCGGTCTACCCGCACTTCCTCATCAGCCGCGCCCCGGAGCTGCAGATCCCCGAGCTGGCCCGGCGCGTCAATGACGGCCAGGTCGGCGTGGCGGTCGGCGAGGTCCAGCGCGAGCTCGGCTCGCTGGAGGGCGTGCCGGTGCTGGTCCTCGGGCTCACCTACCGCGAGGGGGTCAAGGAGCTGGCCTACACCCGGGCCATGCCGCTCATCGAGCGCCTCCGCTTCCACGGCGCGGTCGTGAGCGCCTACGACCCGCTGCTCTCGGAGGCCGAGATCACGCGGCTGGGTGTCACGCCCTGGGCCTGGGGCACCCCGTCGCCCGCCCGTGCGGTCGTCCTCCAGACCGGGGACCCGCGGTTCCGCGACCTCGACCCGGCGTGGCTGCCCGACCTGGCGGTGATCTACGACGGCCGCAACACGCTCCGCGGACTGCCCGCCTGGAGCGGTGTGACGCACCTCGGCGTGGGCGTGGCACCGGTCCGCGCAGAGGACGGTGCGGCTCGCGGGGCGAGCCTGGCTGGCCGCGCCGCGCCGCGCTGACGGCGCCGGCGTCACGGCGCCCGTGGCACACGCGCCGATGCGCATCGTCAGCATCGTCGGTACGCGTCCCCAGCTCATCAAGGCCGCGGTCCTGGAGCCCATCCTGCGCGCCCGGGCCAAGGCGACGCTGGTCGACACCGGCCAGCACTGGGATCACGCCATGGCCGGCGCGTTCTTCACCGAACTCGGCCTGCCGCGACCCGAGCACACGCTGGGCATCGGCGGGGGCGGCCACGGCGCCCAGGCCGGCCGGATGCTGGAAGCGCTGGAGCCACTCCTCCTGGCCGCCGCGCCCGACGCGGTGGTCGTCTATGGCGACACCAACTCGACGCTCGCGGGGGCCCTTGCCGCGGCCAAGCTGGGGCTGCCGGTAGCCCACGTCGAGGCGGGCTTGCGCAGCTTCGACCGGGCCATGCCGGAGGAGATCAACCGCATCGTGGCCGACCATCTCAGCCGCTGGTGCTTCGCCCCGACCGCGACCGCCGTGGCCAACCTCGCCCGCGAGGGCATCAGCGACGGGGTGGCCCTCGTGGGCGACCTCATGCAGGACCTCGCCGCGCGCATCCTGCCCGAGGTCCGCGACCCGGCCGTCCTGGCGACCCTCGAACTGGGCCGGGCCGGCGGAGGGCCGCCCGTGGCCGGCCGCTACCTCTACGCCACGATCCACCGGGCGCAGAACCGCTCCCCGGCGGCGATGCACGCGTGGGCGGCCATCCTCGACACCGCGGCCACGGCGGACCGGCCCGTGATCCTGGCCCTGCACCCGGGCACGCAGGCGGCCCTCGACGAGGCCGGCATCCAGCTGGCCGATCCGGTGTGGGTGGTGCCGCCGGTCGGCTACCGCACCTCCCTGGCCCTGCAGCTCCACGCCGCGGCCGTCCTGACCGACTCCGGCGGCATCCAGCGCGAGGCCTCATGGCTCGGCACGCCTTGCCTCATCCTGCGCGAGACCACCGAGTGGCCGGAGGCGCTCCAGGGGGCGGCCGGGTCGACGGTCGTGGTCGGCCTCGACGCGGCGAAGGTGTCGGCGGCGCTCCGCCGGCTCGCCCCACCCGGCGACGAGGATCGCGCCCGGGCGCGTGCGCGGGCCGCCGTCATCGTGCCGACCGGGGCCGGGGCGGCCATGGTCGATCTGCTCCTTGGCGGCGCTGCCACCGCCTGACGCGACCGCGCGGACCGGCCATCCCGAGGCTTGGGGTACCATACGTCGCCGCCTCCCCGCGCCTCCCGCGAACCCCGGGGCGTGCACCCGTCGAGAGGACATCCAGCAGCCGCGATGACCAGCCGCCCCAAGTCCATCAAGACCAAGCCGCGCCGTGCCGCCTGGGAGAGCGAACGGCGTCTGCAGATCATCGTCACGATCACCTTCGCCGCGGTCATCGCCATCGGCGTGCTGATCCTTGGCGGTGCGGTCGCCCTGTCGTACTACAACACGCACCTGCTGGCCGTGGCCACGGTGGGGGGCCAGCCGATCTCGCGCGACCAGTGGCTCGACCGGGTCAACGTCCTGACCTTCCGCCTGGACGAGGGTGAGGCTCGCCTGCGCGAGGCGGTGGCCTCCGGCCAGCTGGACTCGGCCACGGAGCAGCAGGAGATCAGCCAGCTCGAGCAGAGCCGCTCGACCCTGGAGGACGAGGCGCTCCAGGGCCTCATCGATGACACCTTCCTGGCGGAGGTCGCGGCGCCGCTCGACATCACCGTGAGCGCCGCCGACGTCGACGCCCAGTTCCAGAAGGACGCCACCAATCCGGAGCAGCGCCGGGCGACCGTCCTGACCTTCAGGCCGGCGGTCGATGCCGTGAGCGGCTTGCCCACCGACGCACAGAAGGCCACCGCCCAGGCCAACGCCCAGAAGGCGCTCACCGACCTCAAGGCCGGCAAGGCCATCGCCGACGTGGCCACGGCCGATGGCGCCGATGACACCGGCGCCCAGGATTTCGGCTACATCACATCGCTGGACACGAGCGATGACCCGAACATCATCCAGGCCATCTTCGCCCTGCCAAAGGCGGGCTACACCGACGTCGTGGCCGGCCAGGATGGCTACTACCGCGTCGCACAGGTGACCGACATCCGCCCCGCCACTCCGGACAGCTCCTTCCAGAGGACGCTCGCCGACTACACCAGCGTCGACGCCTACAAGGCGGCCCTGAAGGCCGAGGTGCTGAAGGACAAGGTCTCCGCCAAGGTGACCGCCGATGCGCTGGCCAGCGATGTCCAGCAGGTGCGCGCCTACGAGATCCAGCTCGCCACGACGACCGACCAGTCCACCGGCGAGAGCGACGCGACCGTATCCAAGGTCGACGTCATGCACATCCTGTATTCGCCCAAGGGTGATGCGGCGAACGCCGCGACCCTTGATCCGAACGACCCGGCGTGGGCCGCCGCGAAGGCCAAGGCGGACGCCACGGCGGCCAAGCTGAACGCGATCACGGACCTGTCGGCGCGGCGCGCCGAGTTCATGGCCATCGCCAAGACCGACAGCAACGACACGGGCACCAGCGACGCCGGCGGCGAGCTGGGCTTCCAGACCCAGGCCAGCTACGTGACCGAGTTCGGCAGCGCCATCTTCAACGGCAGCCACACGTACGGCGAGATCATCGGGCCGGTCAAGTCGCAGTACGGCTACCACGTCATCTTCTGGGAGGCCGAGCACGCCCCCGCCGCCACGCGCATCAACGACATCGCCAACCAGCTCAAGCAGCACCAGGCGGGGGTGACGTTCCAGTCGCTCGCCGTGGCCGACTCGGACGCCTCGGACGCCGCACAGGGCGGCGATATGGGCTGGGTCGCCAAGGGCCAGTCGGCCGACTACCGGACCGAGCAGGCCCTCTTCGGCCTCCAGGTCGGCGGCGTCAGCAGCCCCGTCCAGCTCAGCGACGGCTACTACCTGTACTCGGTCGGGGCGATGGCCCAGCGGCCGCCGTTCGGGGACCAGGTCACCTCGATCCGCGCCAACGCCTTCACCGACTGGTACCAGCCGCAGAAGGACCTGGCCGGGACCAACCACACGATCACCACCGACCCGTCGATGACGAACGTGATCCTGTCGGGCCAGAGTAGCCAGTAGACCGGGCGATGCGGCCCGACCTGCTCGCCACCATCGAGCGGCGTCACCACATCCACGTGTCCGACGGACTGCAGGTGGCCGGTCCGTCGGCCCTGGCGGCGCGACCCGTCGACCCCACCTGGCCCCTGCTGGTCCTGCCGGAGGACGGGGAGCCCGGGCCCACGGCTCTGGCGTCCCTCGCCGACGGTGAGTTCCGGCCGCTCGGCCTCCCCGGGCGGGGCGCGCACCCGACCGCCGCCCTGCCCCTCCTGCGCAGCCTCTACCCAGCCGACCATCCCGCGCTGGCGGTGGCCGAGGCGTCGGACACGACGGTCGGCCGGCTGACCGAGGCCGACCTGGCGGCGGAGGCCTGGCTCCTGCCGGCCCTCGCGCCGGCCGCGGCGACCCTGTCGCCCTTCGCGCTGCCCTGGCTCGTGGCACGCCTGCGCGCTCCCGATGGCTGCCCGTGGGACCGCGAGCAGACCCACCAGAGCCTGCGGAAGCACCTCCTGGAGGAGGCGTACGAGGTCTACGACGCCCTCGAGGACGGATCGACGGCGGCGCTTGCCGACGAGCTCGGGGACCTCCTGCTGCAGGTCGTCCTCCACGCGCAGTACGGGGCTGAGGCAGGCGTGTTCGACCTGGCGGACGTGCAGGCGGCCATCGGCGCCAAGATCGTGCGCCGCCACCCGCATGTCTTCGGCGAGACCCACGTCGAGTCGGTCGGCGACGTGCTGCGCAACTGGGAGACCATCAAGGCGGCCGAGCGTGCGGCGTCACCGTCGAGCCCTGCGGAGGGGCGGGACGCGCGGATGCCGGCCTCATTCGCCGGCCTGTCGCGCTCGCTGCCGGCCCTGGCTTACGCCCAGGAGATCCAGGAGCGGGCGGCATCCCTCGGGTACGACTGGCGCGACCTCGAGGGGATCATCGACAAGGTGGGGGAGGAGGCCGCCGAGCTGCTGGCCGCCGAAGGCCCCGCCGAACGCGCCGAGGAGTTCGGCGATCTGCTGCTCGTCCTCGTCAACCTGGCGCGACGGCTGGGGGTGGACGCCGAGGCTGCCCTCCGGGGTGCCAGCGCCAAGTTCGCGGCGCGCTTCGCCCAGGTCGAGCGCCTCGCGGAAGCCCGGCAGGTGCTGCTGCGCGACCTGTCGCTCGACGAGCTCGACGAGCTGTGGGTCATCGCCAAGCGCGCCATCGCCGAGGACGGCCGCGAACATCCGGGACAGGGAAGGAGCGAGGACCCCTCATGAGCATCGGCGCCACACGCTTCCGGGCCGACGGACGCCGGCCAGCACAGCTGCGAGCCGTGTCGATGACGCTCGGCGTGCAGAAGTGGGCCGAGGGATCGTGTCTCATCCGGATGGGCGACACGCACGTCATCTGCGCGGCGACCGTCGAGGACCGCATCCCGCCGCACCTGCGCGGCAAGGGCACGGGCTGGGTCACCGCCGAGTACAGCATGCTGCCGCGGGCGACGGCCGAGCGGACGCAGCGGGAGGTCGTCAAGGGCGCGCCGGGTGGTCGGACGCACGAGATCCAGCGCCTCATCGGCCGGTCGCTGCGCGGGGTCGTGGATACGGCCCGCCTCGGCGAGCGCACGGTGATGGTCGATTGCGACGTGCTCCAGGCCGATGGCGGCACGCGGACGGCCTCGATCACCGGCGGCTACGTGGCGCTCGTCCTTGCCCTCCGCTCACGCGGCCTCGAGGCGGCGGCGGTGGGCCAGGTCGCGGCCGTCAGCGTTGGTCTCGTGGACGGGACCGCGTGCCTGGATCTGGACTATGGCGAGGACTCCCACGCCCAGGTCGATCTCAACGTCGTCGGCACCGACGGCGGCGCGTACGTCGAGCTGCAGGGCACGGCGGAGGGCAAGCCCTTCGACCGGGCCGCGCTGGAGCGCCTGCTCGGCCTCGCCGACGAGGGGTTGCAGACCCTGTTCGAGGCGCAGCGACAGGCGCTGGTCAAACCGGCGGCGTGACCGCTCGGGAGGCGCCGCGCACCCTCGTCCTGGCCACTCGCTCGCACCACAAACGGGCCGAGCTGGTAGCCCTCCTGGACCTGCCGCACACGCGCCTGGTAACGCTCGACGAGCTGGGTATCGCGGACGAGCCGGTCGAGGACGGTGCCACCTTCCGGGCCAATGCCCTCCTCAAGGCCCGCTTCTACGGGCGGCTGACGGGCAAGCCCACGCTCGCCGACGACTCCGGCCTGGAGGTGGACGCCCTGCACGGCGACCCCGGCGTCCGGACGCGCCGCTACGCCGGGGAGCAGGCCACGGACGACGATAACAACCGCAAGCTGCTGGCCGCCCTCGACGGGCTGCCCCCGGCACGCCGCGGCGCGCGGTACGTGTGCAGCCTGGTCTTCCTGGCCGATCCCGCGACGGACGGCCGGCCTCTGGTGCGCACGGCGACCTTCACGGGGCGGATCGCCGACGGGCCCCGGGGGACCGGCGGCTTCGGCTACGACCCCATCTTCGAGCCGGCCACGGAGCCGCCGGGCGGGCGGACCGTGGGGCTCTTCTCGGCTGCCGAGAAGAATGCCGTGTCGCACCGCGCCAAGGCGGCACGCGCGATGGGCGAGGTCCTGCGCGCCGCCGGCTACTAGGCCGCCCAAGAAGCCTCCTGACCTTGTAGCTACGCCAAGGTCTAGGGTCGGTCCATGGACGTCTCGGAGCTCGCGCGCCGTGCCGGGGCGCCCCGCGGGACACCCTCACGTCCGTCGGGACAGGCATGGTGGGACCGCGCTCGAATGCCTGTCCCTGACCCAAGGGGGCCATGTCGGGCACGACCATCGCGTGTGCCGTTGGACTCGCCGGAACGGGCCTAAGGGCTCTCTGCGCTCACCCTCGCGCCCGTCACATTCGACGTCTGCACAGGGAGGTTCACACCCAGGGATCTGGCGCTGCGGGTCGGTCATAGGCCGGGAACCGCACTCGCCGCCCACGAAACGGCACACCCGTCGCGAGACGGGGCCGCAAAGCCACGGGGCTCTCGAAGCCAGCCGGGCTACCGAACGGAGCGCATATCGTCATGTTCTGGGATGGCACCCACTGGATCGACGAACGATCCACCCCCCCGTCGCCGGCCCCGCAGGGATCACACCGGACGCGCGATCGCATCGCGACGATCCCCATCGTGCTCCTCCTGCCGGCCCTCCTGTTCCCCTTCCTGACCACGACCGCGTCGACGGGTCCCTCGCTGTCCGTGGCTGGCTCCACCACTGCCGGATCCCTGCTTCCCGTCACGGGCACAGGGTTCGTTTCCGCGGTGTTCGTGCGGTTGAGCTGGGACGGAGCTCGGACGCCGATGCCTACCCTCCGAACCGACACGAGCGGCCGCCTCGCGACCACCATCCGCGTCCCGGCCAACGCCGTGGTCGGGGATCACGTCCTGAGCGCGACCGGCGCGGCCTGGATCTGGAGCAGTGTGCCGAACGGCGCGGTGGCCTTCGCGGTCCACGGTCCCGCCGTACTGGCCTCCGTCCACGTCCGCGTCAACCCGAAGGGCGTGAGCGCCCCGGCTCCGTCACCCACCCAGGCCCCGACGGCCGCTCCGACGGTCCGCCCGACGACCGTCCCCACCGCGGCCCCGGCGGCCCGCCCGACCGCGGCCCCGACGGCGGCCCCCACCGGCGCGCCCATCGGCAACCTCCAGGCGGCCTTGAACGCGACGCCCGCGGGCGGCACGCTCGACGCCGGTGGCCAGGCGTTCAGCCTCAGCCACCTGACGATCCCCGCGGGGGTCACCCTGGCCGACGCCCGCATCACCTATACCGGCGGCCCAGGGGCCGTCCAGACGGGCATGATCGACCTCTCGGCGGGCGCCACCCTGCGTGACGTGACGGCCAGCGGCGGGCCCTACGCCGTGGTCCGCGCGTGGGTCGGGGCGACGAACGCGTCGGTCGTCGGTTCCGACATCAGCGGTGGCCCGGCCTTGGGCATCATCGGCTACAGCTGCGACGGCTTCCGCCTCACCGGCAGCCGCCTCCACGACAACGACACCGGGACGGGCAACCCGGGCAACGAGGCCGGCGGCATCAAGCTCGGCCTGTGCCGCGGGGTGACCATCAGCGGCAACGAGGTCGACCACAACGTGGGCCCCGGCATCTGGGCCGACGTCAGCTGCGCGAACTGGACGATCAGCGCCAACCGCGTCCACGACAACACGTACGCCGGGCTGATGATCGAGATCAGCCAGGGCGCCACGATCAGCGGCAACGCCGTGTGGGAGAACGGCTGGGGCGACGGCCGCGGCTGGGGCTGGGCGGCCGACATCCTCATCAGCTCGTCGGGCGGCGTGACCGTCAGCGGCAACACCGTGGCCTGGAGCCCCGTCGGCATCAGCTTCGTCTCCCAGGACCGCGGCGTCTCGACGGCCGGCGACGCGGGCACCGGCAACCTCATCGCCGTGAGCGCCGGCCGCACGACGATCGGCTCGTACGTCGACTGGAGCGACCCGGCCAGCCCGACGATCAGCCCCGATGCGCTGGCCAGCGCCGCCCAGCTCGCCGCGGCGGGCATCCCCACGGCCCCCCTGGCCGGCCACTGACCGACGCGACGCTCTCACTCGCCCGGGCACGAGGCCGCGGCCGCAGGCGCCGCGGCCTCGCCACGTCAGCGGCGCGCGCGCAGCATGGCTGCGAGGTTGACGATGGCCTCAGCCTCGGTCGAGCCACCGCCGCGCACCGGCATCACCCGGATCGGCGGGCGCGCGACCGCCCAGACGCTCCAGCGGTGGTTGTCGGGGTCATAGGCCGGCGGGTACACACGCCAGCCGCCCGGCAGCGCCTCGCGCAGGATCGTCCACGCCGCCTGCAGCTCGCGCGCGTCCACGACGGCAGCGTATGGACGGAGGACTCGGCGCCGGCTAAGCCCCGCGTAAGCATCCTTAACACCGCGCCCGGAGTCGTTGACGGCGCCGGTCGCGCCGCCTAGCCTCGTCGGGTCATGGCTCGGACCATCCTTCGCCACGTACCACCCGCCGTGCGCGCACGCGATGCCGGTGTCCGGCGCCTGCGCCGTCTGACGGTCGGCGCTGCGGTCTTCGGCGCGGCCGGCACGGTCGTCCTCGGTGGCGCGGCGGCCGTCAACGACCCGGGACGCGCTGCCCCAACGAACGCCCCGGCGGCGGAGGCAGGTTCGAGCGCCCCGAGCAGCGCGCCGACGGTCCCGACCGTCCCGCCGGTGACCGATGGCTCCAGCCGGCACCACCGAGCGTCCACGCCGGTGGCGCCAGGCCTCGTCCCGCCCGTCGTGACAGGCGGCCAGCCGGGGTCGGGCCTCGTCACGTCAGGTGGTTCGTAGGCCCGTCGGACCCGGGAGGCGAACGTTGACGTACGTCGCCGACCCGCGCATCGACGCCTACATCCAGGCCCTGCCCGACTGGCAGGCCGCGATCTGCCGGCAGGTGCGCGAGCTCGTGCATGCCGCCGATCCCGAGGTGGTCGAGACCATCAAGCGGGGCGACCGACCCTACTTCGTCCTGGCGGGCAACGTCTGCGCGCTCCTCGCGACGAAGGATCACGTCAACGTGTTCCTCTACGACGGCGGCATCGTGCCCGACCCGCAGGGCATCATCACCGGCGGCTTCGACAACACCACGGCGCGCACGGTCGCCGTCTACCGCGATCGCCCGGTCGACGCACCAGCACTCCTCGAGATGTTCCGGGCGATCATCGCCGACAACCGGGCCGGTGGCTGGCGCCGTATCAAGCAGGCCGGGCCATCCGGGTAGGCCCAGCCGGCGGGGTATGCTGGGTCCACGGCAACGGCGGGGTGTAGCGCAACGGTAGCGCACGTGCTTTGGGAGCCGCCGGACCGAAAGCGGTGGAGGCTGGTAGGTCCGGAGCACGTCGGTCCGAGCGGTGAAGGGTCCGATTATCCTGCGATAACTGAGCGCGGCAAGGTCGATACACTTGCTTGCACGAGACATGGAACGATGGTTGGCGAATGAGGAGTCCGTGCCGAGATGGCAGCTGGGGCGGCGAGCGCGACGCCGCGGCGCGACTAGGCCCGTCGAGCCCTGTGTGGTCGGATACGGGCCGCGCGGCCGACGACCGCTGCCCGAGGTCGCTTGCACGCACGACCCTGAGGATGGCAACAGCTGGCATCCGCAGCGCAGCTGACCGCCAGTGACGACGTCGGGCCGTCGGGACAACCTCGGCCCGCGGTTTGCTTCACCAGCTCGGCGATCCGCTTCTCGCCCGCCGCCGTCAGGCTCGTGAGGGCGAAGGCGACCGGCCACATCTCCGTTTCGTCCAGCCTCGCGTCGGGCTGGAAGCACAAGGTCGAGTAGCGCACCTTGAACTTCGCCTTCGCCTGGAAGAAGCAGATCACCTTGCCGTCCCTGGCGTAGGCCGGCATCCTGTAGAACGTGCGCGGCACGAGGTTGGCGCGGTCGCGAGATCCTCCGGCCGGGTTGGGTACGGTTGGTTTCTTGCCGCCCGCACGCACCTACGACGCGGTATGGTTGGGTTCGGTCGGATTACTGAGGCGGCTACGTACCCAAGATGACCATGCTGATGTCAGGACGCGGACGGCCCAGCCGGGCCGCAGTATTCGCGGCCGTCGACGAGGGGGTCCGGGAGCTTGCGCGTGTCGGCGGCCTTCCGAGCCCCACGGAGAACGCCGCAATCTGGCAGGACATCTGGTATGAGGAGGCGCATCACTCGACCGCCATCGAGGGCAACACCCTGCTGCTGAAACAGGTGCGCCTGCTGCTTGAGACCGGTGTCGTGACCGGACCCGCCCGCGAGTTGCGCGAGATCCTCGAGGTCCAGGCGTACGCCGAAGCAGCGCGTTGGGTGTATGGGCAGGCCCTGCCTGCCACGGATTGGCATGACGGCGGTCAGATCAACGTCACGGAGTTGCGCCAGATCCACCGGCTCGTCGTCGAGCCCGTCTGGCGTCACTTCCCGCCCGACGAGCTTCAGCCTGACGAGGGCCCCGGCAGCTACCGGCGACACAACATCCAGCCTCTCACCAGCGGCCTGCGCCCACCCGAGTTCACCGAGGTACCACACCTTGTGTCTGACTGGGTCCGCCGTGCCGGTGAACCCTCCGATCGCGAACACGCTCTGGTGCGTCTGGCGCGGCTCCACGCGGAGCTAGAACAGATCCACCCGTTCCGGGACGGCAACGGGAGGACAGGTCGCCTCGTGCTCAACCTGTTGCTCGTGCGGCACGGCTATCCGCCGGCCGTCATCCTGAAGCAGCAGCGAGCGAAGTACCTGCAGGCCCTCCGGCGTGCCGATCCCGTGCGCCACGTGGGCGCTCTCGCGCTCCTGATGCCTGAGGGCGAGATGGCGCAGCGACCCGACATCGGCCCGCTTGCGGAACTCATCGCGAGGGCGGTCAAGACCAGCATCGACCGCTTCCTACTGCCGGGCCTGGCCGGTCCTCATCGCCTCCTCCCGCTTGCCGCACTCGCCGACGACACCGTGTCGCCGCTGGGTCTGCGACGAGCCGCCGAGAAGGGGCGCCTGGTAGCGACCCTCCAGGACGGCCGCTGGTATAGCTCGAAGGAGGCGGTCAGCCGATACCTCGGCTCACGCCGCAGAGGCAAGGCGAGGAGGTGAGCTCGGCCGGGCCGGGGGAGCGACCCTCGGACGCCTGCAGGCCGTGAGGCTCGCGGGGGGAGCCGGAAGCTGCACCGCCAGTTCCGCGCTCACCGCCTCGATCTCGAGAGCGCCCTGCGGGGCATACGACGCGCCGCGGCCGCCGCCCGGGCGAGGAGGGCGACATCCACCACGCCCGAGCCGAGGAGGAGCACGACGCCGGCGGCGGCGATGCCGGACCATGTCGTGATCAGGCCGACCGACAGGCAGAACGTGCCGGCTTGGAACCCCACCAGTCGGCCGGCTGCCCATCGGCTCAGCGTCCGCCGTTGGACCGCATGGACGGCGCCATCCCCGGGACCGACGGCCGGCAGCAGGTGGGTCCCGGCGCCCAGGATCGCGCCCACCACCCAACCGACCACCAGGGGGCCGGCCACCTCCGCCAGCCGCCAGCCGCCAACCGCCACGCCATTGGCCAACACCCGCCCGGCCGCCAGAACCACAGCGACCGCGTACCAGCCGATGGCGGCCAGCAACTGGACGCTGCTGACCAGGTGCCAGCCCGGATCCGTCGTCCAACGCCCGCGAGCCCGTACCGTGACCAGGCCATAGCTGACGAGCCCGATCGCGCCACCGAGTGTGGCGATGGCGCCGAGACTGGCGATCAAGCGGTCACCCACCACAAATCCGATGGCCACGAGGGGCGCGCCGAGCGCGGTGCCGCCGACGGCCAGCCGGGCCCGTCCATCGGCACGGATGCGGGTGCCCAGGACGGTCGGCAAGAGGTGGATCAGGCTAGCGGTGATGACCAGCGAGAGGAACCCCAGCAGGTTGAGCCACGCATGGGCCGGTTCGAGCGTGGCCCAGGCCGCCGTGATCGGCGCGACTCCACTGACGAAGGCCGTTGCCAGGGTCGCCCCGGCCAGGACGTCCGCGACGGCGACGACGTAGGCAATCAGGACGAGGCCGTTGCGCGATCCCGGGTCGTTGGCCGCCGACGTGCCCACCGCCGCGAGCAGGGCCACCGCGCCACCCACGTAGCTGATGCCTCCGAGGGCCGCGACCAGGTCGTGCCCCGTGTCATAGCCGGCCGTGACCAGCAGCGCCCCGCCGGCCATGCCGGCGATCGCCAGCGTCCGGAGGCGAGGATCGGCCGGCCGGCTGGCCGTGAGGGCGGCGCTGAAGAAGGGCATCGCCGCGGCCACCGCCGTGCCCCCGGCACCTGCCAGCGCGAGGTGCAACGGCAGCCAGGTGCCGTGTCGCATCGACGGCGGCAGGAGGACGGCAAGACCGGCCAGCACGACGAAGGTCACGGCCAAGCCCAGGCCGCCGGCCGTGAGCCGCCGGTCCGTCGAGCGTGAAACGTTCAGGCGGGTATGCATCGCGTCTGCCCCACCAAGCCTGATCGGGTCGGACACGGGCATCGCGGATCAGGACGGCCCGACCGCCGATGCGCCACGAGTTCGCCGGCGACGTTCCGCCCTCGGCGCGCCATCCGAACCGCCGTCCACGAGGGTGGCCAGGCTGGCTGCGCCGAGCCGGCCTTCGAAGGCGGCTTGGCCTTCCGCGATCGCCGGATGGACGGCACATTGACGGCTCCGGTCGCACGGTGCGCCGCGCAGCACGCACCGACGCAGGCGCGGCTGGCGATCGACGGCGTTGATCACCTGCAGGAACGTGATCGCGGTGCCGGATCTGGCCAACACGTAGCCGCCGTGCCGGCCGGTGCGGGACGTGACCAGGCCGGCATGGGCGAGGTCCGCCATGACCTTGGCCAGGAAGGCACCTGGGATGCGCATCGGCCCCGCGATGGCGTCGGCGCTCAACCAGGCCCCGCCCGCGCTGGCGATGGCGATCATCGCTCGCACGGCGTAGTCCGCCCGACGACTCAGCTCGACCTGCATCTCGGCTGCTCCTCTGCCACGCACGTCCCGCGAGCGGACCGCAGGACCCGGTGGCGCGGTGACCTTCGGCAGGGTCCAGCGGTGCGAGGCGCGATAAACTCGGACTCGCCACGTCCGGATTCTATCAGTGGCTCGTGCAGGAGGTCCCGAGATGGCTCCATCAGGTGCTGGCACCGAACGTCCGTCGAGGCCCAGCGGCGGGCCGCTGCCTGCCTCGCCGCTCGTCAGCCGTCGCGCGGTGCTCAAGCAGGCCGGCCTGGTCGCCGGCGGGGTCGGCGTGGCGACGGTACTCGCGGGTTGCGCGTCCGGCGTGACGGCCGGCTGGACGTTCTCGCCCCTCGCCTCCGCGTCGGGCCTCGCGCCCGGCCCCAGCGGGCCCGCCGGCTCGAGCGGTCCGCCCACGGCGACGGCGTCGCCGGTGGACACTTCGTCGGCTCCAGCCAGCGCCCCGGCGACAGAGACCGGCGCCCCGATCACTTCGGGCGCCGCCGCGGCGCACGATCCGAGTCCGGCCGACTTCGCGGTGCCGCCGGCCTACCGGCCGCGGCTGGCCGCGCCGGTCGAGTTCCGCCTGACGGCTCACGACGGCCCAAGCCAGGCCATCTTCATCTCGCGCTCGCCCGACGTGACGTATGGCTCGATGAACTTCGCCGGGCAGGTGCCCGCGCCCACGCTGCGCGTCACCGAGGGCGACACCGTCCGCTTCTCGCTCACCAACCAGGGCACGTTCAATCATTCGATCGACTTCCATGCCGCGCAGATCGCCTGGAGTCGCGTCTATCAGGAGGTCGCGCCCGGGGCCACCTTCAGCTTCGACTGGACGGCGCGCGAACCCGGCGTCTTCATGTACCACTGCGGCACGAACCCGGTGATCATGCACATCGGCGACGGCATGTACGGCATGGTCATCGTCGATCCCAAGGCGGGCCGGCCGGCCGCCCGCGAGTACGCCATCGTGCAGAGCGAGTTCTACGGCACCGGCGGCCAGGTCGCCAAGATGCTCAACGACCCGCCCGACTACGTCGTCTTCAACGGCCAGGCCAACCGCTACAAGGCCGCCCCGCTGACGGCGAAGGCCGGCGAGCTGGTACGCCTCTTCTTCGTCAACGCCGGTCCGAACTCCTTCTCTGCCTTCCACGTCATCGGCGCCCTCTTCTCCCACTACGAGCCGTCCGGCTCACCCAAGAACGCGCAGGGCCTGCACCAGACGATCACCGTGCCGCCCGGCGACGGGGCCCTCGTCGAGCTGACCTTCGCCGAGCCCGGCACGTACCCCTTCGTGACCCACAAGTTCAGCGACGCCTCGAAGGGCGCGACCGGCCTCTTCAAGGTGAGCTGACCCGAACCCGTGTCGGTCTTCCTTGCGTTCAAGGTGGTCCATATCCTGTCGGCGATCGTCGCGGTCGGCTCCAACGTCACCTCGGTCTTCTGGCTCGCTCGGGCCGGCCTCGATCACGACCGCCTACTCTGGACGCTCCAGGGCGTCCGATGGCTCGACCAGCGGATCGCTAACCCGGCCTACGTCGTGGTCCTCCTGTCGGGCCTCATCATGGTGGCGACCGGCGAGTATCAGCTCAGCCAGGGCTGGATCGCGACCGCCATCATCCTGTACGTGCTCACGGCCGTCTTCGGGATCTTCGCCTTCGCCCCCGCGGTCCGCGTCCAACGGGCAGAGGCCGCCATCGACCCGACTTCTGCCGCCTACGCCCGAGTCGCCCGCCAGACTCGATGGTATGGCCGGCTCACGACCAGCGTCATCGTCGTGATCGTCGTCCTGATGGTCACGAAGCCGTTCTGAGGACGTGACGCTCCGCGCGCGGGGCCGCTCCAGGCGCCGGCCCACGAGGCACATTTTGCACTATGATATCCGTGTTAATCGAGCGGATCGCGCGGCGCGAAGGAGAGGTCAAATGCCAATGCTCACACTCCCAGCAGAGCTGGGGGCTCCGGCGGGTCCGGACCGGGTGCCCGAAAATCTCGGCCGCGAACCAGGGGGCGCCGTGATGACCGCCGATCCCGGGCTGGCGGATAGCCTGCGCATGCCGCCTGGACAGGCGCTGATGGTGCCCGCGACGCAAGGGCAGCTGACAGCCTGGGCATGCGGGCTCGACGAGCAAGACGTCGCCAGCGGCAGGGCCCGGTGCGGCGACTTCCTACCGGAGCTCATGATCGAGCTGATCTGATACGCGCCCGGGAGGGCCAGGGCATCGCTGAGTGAGGATCCGGCACAGGCAGCAGGCGAGACAGCGGGATCCTGCTCGCACGATGCCGGGGGGTGGCACATGACCTTCACGCAACGTACCGAGCCAGGTCCTGCTCGCGGTGCACATGGAGGACACCCAGATGGCTGACGACCACATCCTCGACGTGCGTGCCGAACCGCCGGCCCGGCGCCACGCCGTGATCTTCGAGACGTTCGAGGCACTCGACGCGGGCGCGGGCTTCGAGCTCGTCAACGACCACGACCCCAAGCCGCTCTACTACCAACTGGCGGCGGAGCGACCGGGTGAGTTCACGTGGAAGGACATCGAGGCGGGCCCGGAAGTCTGGCGGGTCCGTATCGGGCGCCCCGCGGCGCCAGCTGTGGGTCCGGCCGCGGAAGCCCAATCGATGACGACACGATTGGACTACAGGCACGAGCTGCCCGAGGCCGTCGAGGCCATGAGCGGACTGGAGCGCGTTGCCGATGCGAGCTCGCTTGAGCCCCTCCTGCGCGAGCTCGTCAAGGTGCGCGCGTCGCAGATCAATGGCTGCGCTCATTGCCTGGACATGCACACCAAGGATGCCGTGGCCATCGGCGAGACCGAGCAGCGGCTCCACCTCTTCGTGGCGTGGCGCGAAGCGCCGTTGTTCACGTCCCGGGAGCGTGCCGCCCTGGCCTGGACCGAGGCGCTGACGCGCCTGCCGGAGACCGGTGCGCCCGATGACGCCTACGCGGCGATGGCCGCCGAGTTCAGTTCGGCCGAGCAGGTGGCGCTCACCCTGGCCATCGTGGCCATCAATGGCTGGAACCGGCTGGCGGTGGGCTTTCGGTCACCGGTTGGCGGGTATGTCTCGCACAACCGCCCCGAGCCTGCAACAGGGGGGACGAGATGACCATCGAGCTCATGCCGAACAGTACGGGGATCACCCCCGCGCCCGACGGGGGGCGCGCGCTGGCCATCAATCTGGCGCGACTGACGATCAAGGCGATGGAGTCCGATAGCGAGATCCGACAGCGGCTTCGCCCGTCTGATGCCGAGAACGCGGACTCGCTGACCGAAGCCGCACAGGTCGTCGCCATCGAGCTCGCCACCATTGCCGCCGGCAATGGCTACTCGCGCGGCATGGCCGATCCGCGAAGATGAGCGTTCACGGCATCCGGCTGCAACGGGCCTACGATGATCCGATGCCGGACGATGGGTACCGCGTCCTGGTGGATCGCGTCTGGCCACGGGGCCGAACCAGGGAGCAGCTCCGGCTCGACACGTGGGCGCGCGACCTCGGTCCGAGTACCGAGCTGCGCACGTGGTTCGGACACGATCCGGCGCGCTGGCCGGAGTTTCGGGCGCGCTACCGCGCGAAGCTCGCCGACCCGGCTCAGGCCCGGGCCCTCGACGTCCTTGCCGAGCAGGCGCGTCGGGGCCCGCTCACCCTCGTCTTCGGGGCGCGCGACGCAGCGCATAGTCAAGCGCGCGTGATCGCCGACGAGCTGGAACGGCGGCTGCAGGCCGTCGGTGGAGGGTCGGCTCGCAGGCCGGAGCGGGACGGTGCCTGACCGTGATCGAGGCACCCGACGAGCGGACGTTGATGGAGGCACAACGATGTCGGAGCGGACCGAACCCGACTGGAATCCTCGCGACCCTTCCGTCCTGGGCGACCAGCGGCAGACCTACGACGAGATGCGTGATCGCTGTCCCGTGGCCCACAGCGACTTCCTCGGCTGGTCCCTGTTCGCCTATCGTGACGTGGTCGAGGCGGTCCGCGACCCGGCGACATTCACCAGCACCACGAAGCGCCGCGCCATCCCCAACGGCATGGACCCGCCTGAGCACACCGTCTATCGCCAGACCCTGGCTCCCTACTTCACGTCCGAGCGCATGGCCGCCTTCGAGCCGTATAGCCGGGCGATCGCGTCGGCGCTGCTGGGGCCGATCCTGGCGCGCGGCGAGGCGGAGTTCATCGACAACTTCGCCGGACCGTTCGCGCACCAGGTGATGTGTGCGTTCGCGGGCTGGCCGGTCGCCGACTGGAACCGTGTGCGCGGGTGGACGCACGGCAACCAGGAAGCGGCATTCCGGCAAGATCGCGAAGCAGGCGCAGCCCTGGCCCGCGAGTTCGCCGCCTACGTCACCGAGATCCTCGACGCGCGCCGCGACGTCGGCCGAGCCGATGACCTCATGGGCGAGTTGCTCGGGACCGTAGTGGGAGGCGAACCCCTGAGCAACGAGGACATCATCAACCTCCTGCGGACCTGGACAGCCGGCCACGGAACGGTCGTCTCGGCCGTGGGGATCGCCGTCTTCCATCTCGCCTCGGATCTCGGCCTGCAGGCGCGCCTGCGCCGGGAGCCGACCCTCATCGACCGGACAGTCCGGGAGATCCTCCGCACCGACGGCCCGCTGGTATCGAACACCCGGACGGCGTCCCGCGAGGTGGAGGTCGCTGGCAGGACCATTCCCCCTGGCGGGCGGGTCTCGCTGATGTGGATCGCCGCCAACCGTGATCCTGGGGTCGTCCCGGATCCGGACGACATCCGTCTGGACCGCGACGCCGAGGACAACCTCGTGTTCGGGGCGGGCATCCATCGCTGCCTGGGCGAGCCGCTCGCGATGCTGAACCTCCGCGTCGCGCTCGAGGAGCTTCTGGGCGCCACCAGCCGGATCGAGCTGACCTCGGATGGGCCCCAACCCCGCGAGGTGTATCCGAACAACGGTCTGCGCAGCCTGTCGATCACCCTCACGCCACCAGCCGCTGGCCGTGGCCCCGAGACCTAGCGTGACCGACGGGGCCGCAGGGAACGAACGATGAGCACCTCCGTGTCCTGGCCGGTCTTCCAGGCAGCACTGCTGAGTCGCGAGATGGTCGCAGAACGGACGATGTCCTTCCGGTTCGCTAAACCGGCCGACTGGTCGTACCGCGCCGGGCAGTTCGTGGACATCACCCTGCTCGATCCACCCGAGACCGATGCCGAGGGAAACACCCGCGGCTTCTCCATCTCGAGCGCACCACGTGAGGGCGTGATCATGATCACGACCCGCCTGCGCGACACGGCCTTCAAGCGCGTGCTCCAGCAGGTGCCACTGGGCACTGAGCTCAAGATCGAGGGCCCGTTCGGCGATCTCCGACTCCATCATGCCGACCGACCGGCCCTGCTGCTAGCGGGCGGCATCGGCATCACGCCATTTCGCAGCATCCTCGTCGAGACGATCGGTGGAGGCGGTTCCCTGCCCTATCGTGTCGTCCTGCTCCACGCCAATCGGCGGCCGCAGGACGCGCCGTTCGCCGACGAGTTCCGAACGCTCGAGCGGACGGACCTCGACCTGACGTTCGTGCCCACGATGACGGCGATGGCCGGCTCGTCGTTGGGCTGGCATGGCGAGCATGGGCACATCGACGCGGCCATGCTCGGGCGGCACCTCGATGGTGTACGCGACCCGATCTACGACGTCGCCGGCCCGGCGGGGATGGTCCAGGCCTCACGAACGATGCTTGTGGCCTCGGGTGTGGATGAGGACGACATCCGGACCGAGGAGTTCACCGGCTACTGATCGTCGCGAGACGATGAACATGGTGATCGGACGATGCCCCATCAGAGGAGGTGCAGAACCCGATGAGCCGGCCTCGTGGTGCGGCCGTCCATCAGGCGGATGCCGCCTCCGCGCCGAATTGCCCGATTCGAACGCGCCAGCCCACGGGACCCTGCTCGAGGCAGTCCCAGCTGAAGGTTCCGGCGTTGACGAGCTCGAAGCCGCTCGAGGGCGTCGAAGGTCTCGAAGATGACGGTGTGGCGTCGGACAGAGGGGACTTCGCGCACATCGAGCCGTCGATCATCGGTCATCGGGTGACTCCTTCCAGGGTCCGCCCGGCTGCCTCGAGCCGGGCCAGGTCATGCATGACGCCGTTGAGTCGCTGGGCCGATCGGGGCGCATCGCGGAGGATCGCCGCATGGGCCTCTGCGGCGAGCCGGCTGGCCGTGTCTGGCCCGCCCACGTCCCCCAGCCGGTGCAGCGCCCGGACGAGCGACGTGGTCAGCTGCTCGACGGTCGGGTCGGCATTTCCTGTTCTCGTTCAGCCGACGAGCTCGTGCATGCCGCGCAGCAGGTCGGCGAGTGGCACGTCCGGGTTCGCGACCAGCGCGGGGATCAGCAGGTCGTTCTCCTTCGAGAGGTGCGACTCGAAGAGGGCGAGGATGGCGCCCGCGTCGGTCGCGGCGTCGAGCGCGCCGGTCGTTCCCCGCAGGGCACCGACCCGGCCCACGAGGTTGCGGTGCTCGTCGCGCATCGCCCGGACCAGCATCGCCGTGACGCCGGTGTCGCCGGCCGGGTAGAGGGCCGTCTCTTCGGCAGCGGCGTGCGGCAACAGTTCGCCGTCAAGGTAGGCGATGACCGCGTCCCGGGCCGGTGCGTGATCGGTTCCGGACCGAACGGCGTCGCGGAGCGCGGCAACGCGCGCCCGCAGATCCTCGTTGAGCTCGACGCGGCGCGCCCGGATCGCCGCGGCTGCTTCCTCGTCCACCCGGTTCGACACGCCCAGGATCTCCTTCCGCAACGCCCAGATGATCGACTTGCTTGATATTTACACCCATTACCGTGCAAAATGCAAGGCCATGACATCGCCGCAGCACCGTCACCGCGTTCTCGCCGGGTTCACTCGCTCGAGACTCCTCGCCGCTCTTCGCCAAGCTGACGGCCCCGTCCGGGTGCGCGAGCTCGCCGAGGCCGTCGGTCTCCACCCGAACTCCGTCCGCGAGCAGCTCGATCAGCTCGTCGACGCGGGGCTTACCATCCGCAGCGTCGGGCCACCGGCGGGCCGGGGACGGCCGGGCCTGCTGTACGCCGCGGGGCCCGATGCCGACGACCCGGATCCCAACGCCTATCGCGAACTCGCCCAGGTCCTCGCCGATGCGTTGGTCCGCCAGCCCGAGGCGGCGGCCGTCGCAGTGACGGCAGGCGAGCGCTGGGGGCGGACGATGACTGGCCATGCGGCCCCGACGCCCACCGTCGCCGAGGCCGTCAAGCGTCTCGTCACGCTGCTCGACGACGCGGGCTTCGCCCCCGAGCGGCCGGACGGCCCCGGCGAGCCGATCCAGCTTCGGCACTGCCCGTTCGAACCGCTGGCGAGGAAGCACCCGGCCGTCGTTTGCGGTGTCCACCTGGGCCTCATGCGCGGGGCGCTCCGCGAGCTGGGGGCCCCCCTCGACGCGGTTCGTCTCGAACCGTTCGTCGCCCCGGACCTGTGCATCGCCCATCTCGGGCCCCGCGAGACCGCGGCGGATGGCCGAGCAGCCCCTCGGGCTCTCCGGGCTGCTCGGCGTGGACGTAGACTCGGCCCGGCTCGTCGAGGAGCTCCGCGCAGTCATCGACCCGGAACTCGGTGTCGACATTCGTCGATGGCTGAAGGCTGGGTGTTGATAGGCCCGAGCGCGAGAGCGCGCACCTGCTCGGTGCTCCGTGCTCGCCCTCGGCGAAGTGGCGGTCGGGGCGTGCCTCGCAGCCCGGTTCGTCGTCGGCTGGCTATCGATGGTCGAGGATCAAGCCAGCCCGTGCGTGGTTGAACCTGGTCGGGTTCGTCTCGCTCGTCATCGCCACCACGTCGCTGCATTTCGTTCCTACCGTCGTCGGCACATGGATCGTCGTGCAGCCGAGGGCGCGGATGACGGTCGCGGGCCTGGCGTTCGGGGGTACCGGTCGTCGCCCTTGGCTCCGCTATCGCGGCGGGCCCCATCGCGCGCCTCGGTGCGATCGGGGTCATCGGCGACGCGATCGGCCTGGCCGTGGACGCCGGGCGCACGTGGCAGACGAGAGCCCGCTGGACGACCGGCCCAGGCTGGCAGCGGCGGTCGCCTGAGTCCAGTCCTGATCGGCGACGTGTGCTTCGACCATCGACGGAGCTGGGGCCGTCGTTCGTTACGTCTTGGGCTCCAGATGGACGGTGAGCAGCACCTGGCTCGGCAGGGCGGCAGACAGATCGTGGGCCACCCCGGGCGCGAGCACGAGCAGCATGCCGGCGTCCAGCTCGTGACGGCCCTCGCGGGTCGTGACCTGGATGTGACCGGTCAGGGCGTGGATCGTGACCAGGCCATCAGCGACATGGTCGACGAGCCGGCCGTCCGGCTCGAAGTCGAACAGCACGAGCGCCACCGCGCCGTGATGGACGATCGTCAGCTGCCGATGACCGTCCTGGGCCGGGTGGGGCTCGGCTCGGAGCTGGGCGGCGCTGTCGGCGAGATCGAACACGTGCTCGGGGCCGGCGAACCGGTCGGCCGGTGGCCGACGCAACCGATCGGGCTGCTGTTCCATCGCGTGAACCTCCCGATGCCGTAGGCCCGTGCACCTATCATACGTTCACCGTTTCTACGATGCCCGGCGCCAGGGGGACAGCGGCGATGAGCCATCCGCCCGCTCCCGACCGGGACTCATGGGCTGCCCGGGGACTTCTACGTGGCCATTGACACCATCGGCACCCCGGGCGGTCGGAGGGGTGGAAACGGCTGAGACAGAGATCCTCTCCTCGTCCGAGCGCCACTGGGACCAGCTCGTTGACGAGGCCAAGGACGCCGAGCGGTACAGCCGCCGGCTGGCGCGCCGCATCCTCGAGGGCTACGCCTCGAAGCAGACCAAGGCGCGCGACCCGGGGGGCCATCCGCCGTTCGGCTTCCGGCGCAACGCCGCGAAACTGCTGGAGCCTGATCCCGAGCGCCTCCCGCTGGTCCGGCGGGCATACGAGCTGTCGGCGCGGGACGTACCGGACCGGATGGTGGCCGAGCAGACCGGCCTGCCGCTCTTCACCGTCCGCGGCCTGCTCACCTCGCCGCTGTACGTGGGCCGGCTGCGGGACGGTGGCCCGGCCCATTGGGGGCCCGTGGTCCCGCTACCCACCTGGAGCTCGTCCAGGCGCACCGGGCACGGCGCGCCACGAAGTCCGGCCAGCGGGCCGATCCGCGCCGGCCCTATACCCTCGACATGCTCCACAGCGCGGGCTGCGGGGCGCGCCTGACCGGGGACACGGGGTACTACCGCCACCGCCAGCCCTGCGCGGCCTTTGTCGCGGCCCGGTCGGCCATCGGGCCGCGCCGCGGCCGGAGCCCCGGCCATGCCTACCGCATGGAGCTCTACGAGCAGGTCGTGGAGGGCATCCTGGCCGAGGTGGCCGTCGGTGCCGGGACCTTGACCGCAGTCGTGGGGCACCTCACCGGAGCGCCCACCCCGCCATCGCAGGACCACGGTCGCTTGGACCAGGAGCGCCAGCGCGTCCTGGCCCAGTACGTCCGCGACCGCGACGCGGCCAAGTTGGACCGCGAGATGACCCGCCTTGACCGGGAGGCGATGGTGGCCGCGGCGCCCGATCCCGCCGCGCCGATCCCCACCGACGTCGCGGTGCGGTACCTGCGAGCGCTGCCCGATACCTGGCGCCGCGCCAACGGTGGTCCCGGACGGGCTCAGCTGGCTCGCGCCCTCTTCGCCCGCATCGACGTCCTGGGCCTCCAGGAGGCCACGGTTCATCTGACCGACCACGCCGTCCGCCACGGGTTCGCGGCTGCCCTGCCGGGCGAACTGCGTTTACTCGTATGTGGTCGGGGCGAGAGGATTTGAGGCCGAGGTAACTAGCGAGCCTCCGTCCGCTACGCGGGCGGCTTGAACGGAGTTCCCGACAGGTAATCGCCGCGCGATTCCACGACCGGCATACGCCGCGTCGACCTGTCGCAGTTCCGTGACTTTGTCAGTTCACCTGGTCCGTGATCCTGACAGTCCTCCGCCGCTTCCGCTCGTAGAGCTTGGACCCTGGCCTGACTTGGCGCCAGGGATGGGTGGCGGCCGGGATGGCTGCCGAGCCGACGCTTGGCGCCGTGGCGCCGAGTTCAGCCCGGGCGTGGTGGAGCGCCCGGAGCTGGACCGGATCGGCCGGGGCCGGCTGGACGAGGATCGTGCGCTGGCCGTCCCAGACGACGAGGCGACCATCGAGCCGCAGCTGCAGCTCGACCCGTCGACCGGCGTGGCTGCGGGAACCCGACCGGGCCGGCAGCTGGAGATCGTCGCCCCGGCCCGGACGGTGTCGTCGCGGGCCACGACACGGCGGTACTTGAGGCAGCAGACCGCCTCGACACTGAGCTCGGCCGGCAGCGCTCGCCAGGCCGGCGCCGGATCGGCCGCCGGCACGGCGAACTGTCGGTTGAAGCGGGTCACGAAGCGGGCGAGGACCCGGTTGGCGCCGGCCAGGTCCGTCGCCCCGGCCAGCCGGAGCTCGACGACGAGGCGGTCCTGGCACGTCCCCCAGGCCCGCTCGATGCGGCCTTTGGCCTACGGGCTCTGGGCGGCGAGGGAGGTGATGCCGAGCTCGGCCAGGGCCCGTCCGAACTGGGTCGGGGTGCGGCGGTCGACGAGTTGTTCCTCGAGCGTCAGGGCCTGGCCTTTCGGCGTCTCGAAGATGCCGTGGCGGTCGCGGTACAGAGCGAGGGGCACGCCGTACCGGCGGATCGTGTCGCGCAGGACGGTCAGGTACCCGGCCGCGTCCTCCTGCTCGCGGAACGTCGCCCCGGTCAGGATGCCGGTGGCGGCGTCGATCGCGGCGATGAGGGTCAGCCGCGGTCCGCGCTGCTCGAGCCAGTCGTGGCGTGAGCCGTCGGTCTGGAGGAGCATGCCCGCCTGGGGCATCCGGTCGCGGCGGCTGCGGTGGCGCGGTGGCCGTCGCCGGCGCGGGCTGGCGAGGCCGGCCGCCCGCAGGATCCGCCGGATGCTGACCCGGCTGATGGCGATCCCCTCGCGCTCGGCGAGCAGTTCGGCCAGGTGGCTGTCGTTGGCGCGGTCGTAGCGGCCTCGGGCGAGGGCCCGGACCTGCTCCCGGGTGGCCTCGTCGATGCGGCGCGGCGAGGCTCGACCGCGGTTGCCATGGACCAGCCCGGCCGGGCCTTCCTCGCCGAAGCGCCGCTTCAGGCGCCAGACCGACCGCACGGAGAGGCCGAGCAGCCCGGCGGCCTCGGCCACCTCGATCTCGCCGGCCATCACCTTCGCCAAGACCCACGCCCGCCGCCGCTCGACCGTCGTCATCGTAATCGTCTCCCTCATGGCGGGAGACTGACAAATTCACTGATCAGTTGGCACTGACAGATTCACGGACCAACGACACATACGCCGCGTCGACCTTGACAGCGGAACTAGGATTTCAGAGGAAGGCCGCGGAGTGCATTGTCCCCGGCGAGAGACGGGTGATGGACGTGGGGTTGCCGTCTCGGCGGGTGTTGGCGGGCGTGGTTTCAACGGCGCTTGCCTTGCAGGTCCTACTACTCGCGGCGAGCGCTGAGGTCGCCCTTGCGGCATGCACCGGGCGAACCCCGCATGACAATGCCGCGCGTCAGGTCAACACCTCAGGCAGCGTCTCCGGCATAACGGGGATTTCGTCGAGCATCCTCGAGAAGGACCCCGTCTACACGGGCTACAACTCAACTGGTACCTTCGCGAGCGACAGGCTCGTGAGTTGGTCGAGCGGCGCTCAATGGGCCCAACTGGGCTGGACGAAGTCGAAGCTCCACACTGGCGTGGCTGAACGAGATGTGTTCGTCGAGTTCTACCTGTCCGTCCCTCAGAACTACTGGCAGTTCTGGCCCGCGAAGACCGTGGGCACATCAACCTGGTATGAGATTCTTTACGGGTCGCCTTCAACATTCGACTTCTATGTGGCTGGAACTCACTACAAGACCTTCACCGGGTCATTCACGCCCAGTCAGTACCAAGTCTTCGGCGAGACACACGACTGGGAAGATCAAATGCCTGGGCTTATCTCTTCCCACGAGACGTTTGTGAACACCCAATACTTTGTGGGATCGACCAGCTACTGGGTCAGCTCATCGCTTTTGTACAGCTCGCCGTTCGCCGGTTCGCATCCATCCACGGGAAGGTACGATATATGGGATACCGCTTGCCCCTAAAGAGGCTCGGTCTGGTGGCGGGGATGGCTGGCATCGTGTTGGTGGCCGGTATTCTGGTCACGATGCCTCGGGCCGCTTCCGGGACGCTGCCAGTGCTGTCCGCGACGGACCTCCAGGAATTCGGACTCGTGGGAGTTCCCGATGTCACCGACAACCCGGGCACCGTCGATCCAGCGCCAACCGTGACCTATGCTGACGCCATAAGCATTGCCGCGCAGGCCATCGGACTTCCTGCATCAAATGTGCGCGTCCTCCACGGCCAGGTGCATCCGATCGCTGCCGGGCCGGCAGCCTCGGCTTGGATCGTGTTGTTCAACGGCGGCGAGCTCCCTATTCTTGGGCCGGTGGAAGCGGCGCAGACAACGACCACCGCCCATTTCACCGGCGTCGAAGTTGATGACACGTCCGGCGCAGTTCTGACGTGGTTCATCCACTAGGCAGGCTTGCGCTGACCTATGCTCGGTGCCAACCACCATTGGCGACCCGCGACTCGCCAAGGTGGCCCCGGCCATAGGCAGACTCGATGCGGAGCACACGAATTATCGGCTCTGCGGCAGTCATCTGCGGCTGCCTCCTTGCAGGGTGCTCGGTCATGATCTCTCCGGCGCCTTCCAGTCCGCTGGCGGGCGCCGCAGTCCTCAGCGTCGACAGCCGTGGCGGTCCACCGATCGTCGTGAGGGTGAACTCGATTGAGGTCGCTCGAGTCGCCTGTGATGGTGGTGCGATCGTTTCGCCTGGGGACTCTGGCGTGCCTGACCTCCCCTGGACGCTGACGGTGGCCAAGCAGAGCGACGGCACCGTCCTCCTACGCGCGTCGATCTCCTCGCTCCCCCAGTGGCTCGTCCTTTTCGGTGATCAAGCAGCCATCTCGGCCACCGCTGTCGCCGGCCCGCCGGGCCCCGCGTGTCCGAGTGCGCCATGATCGTGCGACCCGGGAACCGATACCGCTAGTCGACTTCGATCCTTGGTCGTCTGCATCCGCCAGGCCCACCAGCGGCGCCAGGTCGCACCGGTGCGACTGGACGAACGGCGGCCACACACGGTATGACTGGCGCCGTGCAGCACCTGCCCCACGCGACCGACGGCCTGGCGGGCCTACGGGCCGCCCGGTGGGTCCGGAAGTCGACGGCCGGGCAGTACGACAACTGGGGCCCCGACGCCCAGCAGGAGTTGCAGAACCGGGTGATCCTCCGCCATGACCTGGTGGACACCGGCCTGGCCTGGCAGTCGGCGGCTTCGGGGCGCACGGTCCACCTGCGACCGCTGCTCGTGGGCTACGTCAGCCGCTTCCAGCGCAACCTCAAGCAGACGCTCATCGCGGTCGATGACCTCCACGCGGCGGGCGTGGCCGTGCTCTTCTGTGACGAGGCCAGGCCCTCCCGGACCCGCCGGCCGAGTTTGCTGCTTAGCACTCGGAGTGGCACCCACCCCATGCATGTAACCGTGTACATCGCTGGGTCGCGGATGCCTGACCGGCGGCTGAGCGCGAGTTGACCTTGCACCGGGGCTCGATTCGCTCTGCCCGAGAGCGCTCCGCCCTTGCACCGTCCGATTACACGTCAGTGGGGCGCGCGCAGCAGGGGCCAGTGGGCTCCCGTCCAAATGCGCGTATGGGCGGCGGGCCGGCGCCAGCCCGCCGCAGCGCACTTCCTAGCTGTGCTTGAACCACTCCGAGGACGTCTGATCGTTCATGACTCCCATGGTCGCGCAGTTGCAGACGTACAAGGAGCCTGAGCGACCGCTGTTCTCGTAGTGCTCATAGCGGTTGCATCCGCTGAATCCTTGAGCCGAGGAAATTCGATCGTTCCACGCGTCGCCGACGTAGTCGAGCGTCCAGCTAAGGGTAGCCGTGCAGCCCGATGCCGCCGTCCATGACTTCGTCGGGTGGTTCGCGTCGTAGTTTGCGTCCTGGTAGTCGATACCGATGACCACGCATCCAGCGGGTTCACGCCATTGAGGGCCTGTTGGGTCAGGGCCTCGCCTGGCTGTAGCTGGACGGCCCCGTTGGTCGCGAAGCTGATTGATGCAGCGAACGTTGCGAAACAGTGCTCGGACGCCAACCGAGCAGGCGAGTTGTTCCCGGTTGTAACCAACTGATCCACGCAGTGCGTGCCGCCCTGTGGGCTTGCCGCCCTGTGGGCTTGCCGCCTCCACAGGGCCAGTCGCGAATGTGGCTAGTAACGGCAGCGCAATCAGCGCGGCGCCGAGTGCCGAGGTCAACCGAAAACCGAACCTACTCCTCATCTCAACAGTCCTCCAACCCATCGCACCCGATCCGCGGGGACGGGGAGGTCGGGTCGGCGCCGAGGGGCCCCCGGGCATCGTCGGCCCGGGGCGCGGTGGGCGTCAAGGCGTACTTTGGTGTCAATGGCGCAAGAATGGGGGTCGGTCCGGTGTTGTAGTCAGGTGGAGGATCACCCCTGATGGAAGACCCGCAGCGCCAGACCTTCGAGCAGGCGGCCATGTCGTGGTACCCGGCCCTTGTTCGTCGCCTGACGCTGGTGACTGGTGATCGCGAGGAAGGTAAGGACCTGACCCAGGCGGCTTACCTGCGCGCTTATCGTGCCTGGGGGTCATTTGAGGGTGGCGACGTTCGCGGGTGGCTGTTCACGATCGGCCTGCGGCTAGCGCTCAATGAACGCCGCCGCCGCACACGGTGGCGCGCGCTCATTGGCCGGATGCCGGCCCCGTCGGACGGATTCTCCGCCAGCGACCCCGACTTGTGGCGCGCACTGCAGCAAGTCGAGCCACGCGCGCGAGCCGCGCTTGTCCTCACAGTGATCGACGGTTATAGCCAGGCCGAGGTAGGCCGAATGCTGGAGATACCTCCGGGCACGGTCGGCAGCTTGTTGTCACGGACCAAGGCCCGGCTGAGAGTGGACTTAGGCCAAAGGGGTGAATGATGGACCCTGACGGAACGCTCGCCACGCGTCTCGGCGCATTCGTGGAGGCCATTCCGGCGGGCGAGATGCCGACGCTATTCGAGCGGCGTCGACGGGTAGTCCGCGGCCCTCTCGTGGCCGCGGGCGCAGCCCTCCTGGGTGCCCTGATTGGGGCCTCGGCGGTAATCGCTGGGCCGACTCTCCTCGGCGTACCGCAAGGCCACGAGGGCGCGTTTAACAAAGGTCAGCCTCTCTATTGCTCAGGTGTCTTGCAGATGGCCCCGCCCCAGGCTGAAATGTACCTTCAGGATCGTGGCTACACGGTCAAGTGGCAGGTCGAAGATCGACCGAGCGGGGACTCCAGCGTCGTGGCTTCGCCACCCGCGGTCGGCTTCATTCAGGGCGGGTATGTCGACCACGGCCTCGTGTTCCTCGTTGTTGAAGTTGGACAGGCGCTCAGCCGGCCAATGGGGACGGATGCGGATCCTAGCGATTCCGCTACAACGTTCATGTGCGCTCGTAATCTGGATGCATCGTACTCGTCGGGCGAGCCAGGCTTCATGACCGGCGGCGTCCCATCGAAGGAGGAGACTGGAGAGTATGGCGACTCCGAACATTCCGGTGTACATCAGCTCTGACTACGACCACGACGACGACCTGAAGACCCTTCTCGTTTGCTACGGCCCGGCGGCGAGGAGCCCTGTCTAGTACAGCGGTCTCAGGACGCCACCGCGGCGGCTCGGCGTAGGGCTACTCAAAGCGTGGGCCGGGTCCCGGTTCGAGACCCGGCCGCTACAGCAGTCGAAGGGCCAGCGCCTCGATCCAAAGCCCGACCGCGAGTATCGCGACAGCCAGCCCGAGCAGTGGCAGCGCGCTGGTGCCGCCGCAGATGCCCTGACCTGAGCAGGTGATAGCCGTGTTCAGCCAGAAGGCCAAATAAACAGCGGCGAGGCCGATAAGGACACCACTGCCAGCGCTCGCTTGGCGGCGGTCTGGGGGGCTTTGACGCATGGCAGCCCATCCGAGCGCGATCCCGAGCACTGGGCCCAGGATAACAAGCGGAACGATGATGTCTGTCGTGACCCCGAGTACGAGGCCGGCCAGTAGCCCTGTAATCAGTCCCCGCGTGTTCTCAGCCGTCCAAGCCACATGTCCGCGCATGATCAGAACCCTGGAAAGTTCCCATATGCAGTGATCTTGTCCCAGTGGAACGGCAAGCACTCGTCAATGGAGTCGCTCGACTGGCTCCACTGTGCCGTTCCGTTGTATTGGCCCCACATCCGCACATAGTAGTAGTGTGTGTAGACGGTCGGAAGCGGCGCGCAGAACCAAGAATTGACGTAGTCGGATGTGGTTTGGCCGAAGTAGTACGTACTGCCGGGACCGTATGAACCCGACACAGTTTTCGCATACTGGCTCCACCCAGTGAGCGTCAACCAGTTCCAATAGCCGGTTGTCCAGGCTCCAGAAACGGTGCTCCCATTGTACGACCAATTTATTTGCGTCACGTCCTGATTCACCTTCAGATTCGCCACGTCCATCCAGAAGATGCGGATGTAAGCACTTGTAGCGGTCATCGTCAGTGGGGTGAGACCGCCCGACTCCGCGCTTGCCGCAGGCTGCGCGACTGCCGATGTGCCGGCCTCGCCGGTTGGAGGGTCGAGGCTCGTCGGAGTTCCCGACTCGATAAGCTTCCTGCACCGGGTGGGGTCGAGGGCAATGGTCCGCTCCTCCCAACCACCGGGCGGTACGGTCATCTGGGCGTCGAGAATAGTGTATCGGCACGCACCGGATGCGAGCTTGGTGCCCTGCAGGATCATCGTGTGCGAGTTGATCAGCGGCGCCAGCCCCGTGCGGAAATAGGAGAAGCCTGCGGTGCTTGGCTGCATCGAGCCGGGATTGGCTGCAGAAGCTTGAAGCGGCGTGCCGATCGCCGCGAGACAGACCAGGAGGAGTCCTATGAAGAAACGCCTGGCCATGGCGTGACCTCCTAACGTCTGCGTCCAGTCATTCACCGCCTGGACCTTGCTGAAGGTGCGGCGTCGCGGCAGGTGCCACCTGGTGGATCGGCCTGCCCAACGTACGAGCTCCAAGTCCAGTCCTTGGCGCTAACGTCGGCTGGCGCCTGGATCAGTGACAGTGCCGACCGACCCGTTTGCGGCATGCCGTGCGGCCTCTCGTTGCCCCGGTTCCTGAATGGGCGAAACCATCGCTGCATACGCCCTCGACCTCGGCAGCGAGCTCGCCGGACCGGTCGACCTCGACCGAAACGGTCTCAGCTGTTTCCACACCTCCCGAGGCTAGCTCCCCGTTTCCGCCCGACCCAGCCGTACACACTCTCGTACACACGCGGCCTTGAAATCTGGGCGGCCACGGACATACCGTGGACGGGCGATCCGATAGCTCGCCTTCGACCCTGACCTGAGCGCCATGGCGGCGCGGGTCAGACGGTGGCGAGCGGGGTCCTCGATGGCGCCAGCGGCGGTCGTCCGTATCCCGCTGGCTCACCACGAACCCCACGACCGCGTCGATCACGGCATGAGCCGAAGGAGCCTTCATGACCACAGACAGCCCCAGCCATGGCCTCGCCACCTGTCGCTCGACCGTCGCCCCGCGCCCTCGGCCCGGTTGATCTGGCGCGGCTCGACCCGCACGGCGGCCCGGGCGCGTGACCGTCCGACGAGCGGGGCTCCGGGCCGCCCCGGGGATCGCCGCCTGGACCGCGTTGCCCGAGCGGGACCGGAGCCTCCTGCTGTGGCTCGTGCACGGCGATGTCGTGACCGCCGAGCTCGCCGCGCTCCTCGTGTACGGCCATCGGCGGGTCGCCCAGCGGCGCCTGGCGCGCCTCGTCGAGTACGGCCTGCTCAGCGGGTTCTGGGCCGCCAACCGGCAGCGCCCGCGGGGCCGCTACGCGTATGGCCTGACCCGGCCGACCCGGGCGGCGTTGGAGCGGCTGATCTGGCCGAGCGGCCGCGAGAAGCTGTATAACGACGCCCCCGAGAGCGTCTCGCCGGTCATCCACGGCCTCGCCACCCATGACCTCTTCGCCGCGTGCCTGCGGGCGAGCGACGCGGCCCGCGGGGTCGGCCTCGCCGCCTGGGTGGCCGAGCGGCCGCTCATCCGCCTGACCTGGACGGCGAGCCTGCGGCCCGATGCCCTGGCCGTCGTCCGCGTCGGCGAGCGGTCGATCCTCCTCGCCCTGGAGCGCGACCTGGGCACCGAGCGCGGGCCGATCCTGGCCGGCAAAGTGGAGCACTACCGCAATTGCTACGACGGGCGCGACGAACGGGCCCCGCTCCACGTCGGCTTCGTCGTCGACTCGGCGCGCCGGGCCGCGTCGGTGCGGGCCCGGCTGCGCGGCACGGAGAAGGACGAGTCCGTGGTGACCGCCTGGGTGGTGACCGCGGCGGCGCTCACCGCCGACCCCTACGGGGCGATCTGGACGACGCCGGATGGCACGGCGGCTCGGCTCGTCGACTTCGCGCCACACTGGATCGGCGACCCCTGGCCGTACCTGCACTCGGGCGACCTGGCCGACCCGACGACGCTCGAGGTCCTCGACGACCGGGTCTACCGGGCCATCCCGATGCTCGCCGCGGTGACCCGATGACCGACGGACCATGCGCGTCCCACGTCGCGTCCCTGGCGCCTCGCCCCAGAACAACTGCGACCGGGTCGCGACGCCTGCGTGACCAGCGACGCGACACGCCGCCCGATCGTGCCGAGCCCAACCGGCCCAACTGCGACATCACTCGCGTGACTGATGATTCCGCCGCCACGCCCTGGGGCAGCGCGGATCACCACGGCGTGACAGGGCGTCCCGGCCCAGCCGCGCGCGAATGCGCGATCCGACCGGAGGCACAACCCACCCATCATTGGTACGTTCACCTGCGCACCCGAACCGCCTCGCTGGGACAGTATCGATCCCTGGCTCCGGGCACCCGGCGATCGCGCTGCACCGTGCATCTGCTACCGCGCTGACGTCGCGACCCCCGCTCAGCTCACCGCGCCCGCCGAGACCCGTGGCCAAACCGCCCAAGAACGCCGCACCACGCTCTTTCGCGCGGGCGACCTCGGACGCGCCATCCTGCCTCCCGCCTCGCGCGGTGGAGCACCGTCTACCCTCCGCGTCACCCCTCGCGGACGTCGTCGCCGCCCGAGGCCGGTCGGTAGCGACGTCTGGCTCGGGGTCGTGAGCCGCGGTGGCGCGGAAGACCTCGACGAGGCGTCGCGATGAACAACCACGACGAGCGAGCCGCGTGGGGGCGTATCGGTGGTCTGACGACGAGTGCGCGGCTCGGTGGCATGGCGATGACCGCCGCGGCGCGACGTGGCTTCCGGCAGCGCTTCGAGCGTGAGATCGACCCGCACGGGAGGCTCCACCCAGCCGAGCGATCCAAACGCGCCACCCAGCTCATGCGCGCCCACATGCTTCGGCTTGCGCGCGCGAGCGCCGACGCCAGAACGCGGCGAGGTTCCATCGGTCGGACGCAGGGCTCGCCGGGGGCACGGACGTCACCCGGCACGGCGGGCGGGCCCGGTCGTCCCGTCCCGTTAGCGGCCCAGGCGATCCACGGGGCTGAGGACGCGCGCGGCCGCGATCGCCCGCTCGGCTCGGGTCGACGCCGCGTAGCGCGCGACCATATCGCGGCTCCGCCACCCGACGACGGCCATCAAATCCGTCTCCTGCAGCCCGCCGGCGAGCATCATGTGGGCGTAGGCGTGACGGAACATGTGGGGGTGGACGCGGCCCGCAATCCCGGCCTGCAGGCCACGATCCCGGACGAGCGCCGCCAGGCCGGACTCGGTCAGGCGTCCTTTCTTGCCGATCCACAGGGCGGCGAGGTCTGACCGTGGGTGTTTGGCCCGCCAGCGCAGGTAGCGGTCGACCGCGCGGACCGTTTGAGCACCAAGGGGCACTTGGCGGGTTCGGCTGCCCTTGCCCGTCACGCGCAGGAGGCCCTGCTCGAGATCGAGGTCGGCGACGCCGAGGTTGAGCACCTCACCGCGCCGCGCGCCCGTGTCCATGAAGATCCGGAGGACCGCCTCATCGCGCCGACCGGCGAAGGTCTTGTCGCGCTCGCAGGCCGCGAGGAGCGCGCGGAGCTCGGCCTCGCGTAGCACGGGCGGGGGCTCCTCGGGCAGACGCGGCGGCTTCATCCGTTCCATGGGGTTGGTGCGGATCTCGCCCTCCTCGACGAGCCAGCGGAAGAAGGCGTGGCAGCCGCGGTAGCGGTTGTGGGCGGTGGCCGGCTTCCAGTGGGCGAGGATGTCGGTGATGAACGCCTCCACGTGCTCGCGCCGGACGGCGGCTGGCGCGAGCGGCATGCCTTGGGCTTCGAGGAAGCGGGTCAGCTGCCCGACGGCCGTCGAGTACGTCGCGATGGTGGCTGGACTGATCCGTTGCGCGCGCAGGTGGCGACGCCAGCTCTCGAGCAGGCCGTCGAGCTCCGTCGTGGCCGTAGAATGGCGGGACTCGGTCGGGGCGGCCGGCACCGCTGTCGTGGCTGCTGTGGGTCGTGACACGCTCACAGCATATGCGATATGAGCGGTGAAGGTCCAGTCCAAACCGGTGACTGTCGAGTATCATGCGATATTCACGTTCAGGAACGGACGGGGTGTAGCGCAACGGTAGCGCACGTGCTTTGGGAGCACGAGGTTGCGGGTTCGAATCCCGCCGCCCCGACCATCTCCACGCCGCTCTGGACAGGGGGCCCGCGTCTCGCCACCATCGAGGCATGCCCGGGCCCATCCTCGACGGTGACCTCGTCCGCCTCCGGCCGGTCGAGGCGGCTGACGCTGAACGGTTCGCGGCGATCCTGGCCGAACCATCGGTGGCCCGCTGGTGGACGCTCGCGCCCGATGGGGCGGCAGAGGACTGGCTGGCCGACGGTGACCAGGCCACGTTCGCGATCGAACACGAGGGCACGGTCATCGGCAGCATCCAGTACAGCGAGGTGGACGAGCCCGACTACCGCAGCGCGGGCATCGACCTCTTCCTGGCCACCGACGCCCAGGGGCATGGGTACGGCACCGACGCCGTGCGGACCGTCGCCCGGTACCTGATCCAGGTCCGCGGTCACCACCGCCTGACGATCGACCCGGCGGCGGTCAACGAACGCGCCATCCACGTCTACGGCAAGGTCGGCTTCCGGCCGGTCGGCGTCATGCGCTCGTACGAGCGAGGATCCGACGGCACGTGGCATGACGGCCTGCTGATGGACCTGCTGGCGGACGAGCTGACCTAGCGGCGCGCCGCGGGCGGGCTCACGAGGCGGTCTACCGAGGGGCTGTTTGCATCCAGCGTTCACAGCGACGGAGGAAGGGTGCTCCGCCCGCCGTTCCGTGCGTCGGATGCAACGGATGACGGAGGAAGGCCTCCCAGGAGGCGTGTCCAGGCTGTTGCTCCGTCGCTGTCGCCGCTGGACGCAAATGGGGCTCGCCCAGCCCTGACGGCAGCGGGTGCCCCGGGTCGAGGCTAGGCCCGGGCGCCGGCCTCCCTGCCCCAGCGGGCCAGCTCCGCCCGCATGTCGAGCGGCTTGACGACGCCCTGGTGCTCGTACTCGCCCCAGGCCTCGCGCGGCACGCGCCACATGACCTCGAATTCGTTGCCGTCCGGGTCGGCGCCGTAGAGCGACTTGGAGACGCCGTGATCGCTGGCACCACCGAGCGCACCGACCTCGGCCAGGACCCGCTGGGCGACGGCCAGGTCGTCGATCGTAGGCACCTCCCAGGCCAGGTGGTACAGGCCGGTGGCGCCACGCGGGGCACGCGGCGCTGCCTCCCCGACGCTGAACAGGCCCAGGTCGTGGTGGTTATCGCCGCCGGCAGCGCGCATGAAGACGGCCTGGCCACCGAACTCGCTGGCCACGACCTCGAAGCCGAACACGCGGCGGTAGAAGTCGGCCGCCCGCTGTGCGTCGCGGACGTACAGCACGGCGTGGTTGAGCCGCGCCACAGGCGCGACGGATGTGCTCTCGGTCATCGTTCCCTCATGCGGCCTTGGTGGTCGGCCCGACCAGGCGCCAGCCGGTCTGCCATGTCCAGCCATTCTGCAGCTGGAGGCTGATGTTCAGCCACGCCATCGCCTCGAGCGTGCGCGCCATGACGAGGCCGCCCACGTCGATGGGCCGCAGGCCGATCGAGTCGGCCAGCACGGAGCACGACACGCTTGGCCGCCGCGTCGTCGCCGGCCACGTAGCCATCGACCGCCTGGCCCTCGATCACCGGCGCCGCCTGGCGCGAGGCGAAGAGCGTGTTGAACGCCTTGATCACCCTGGCTTCGGGCAGCTGCGCCTGCAGCGCCTCGGCGGCCGAGGTGGCCGGCGTGCCGCTGGGGTCGGGCGTGGGGACGTTGCTGGTATCGATCACGATGCGGCCGGCCAGCTCCGGGCCGACCTCCTGGACGAGCGAGGCGAAGGCGGTGCCCGGCACGGCCAGCACGACCACGTCGGCACCCTCGATCGCGGCGCGGTTGGACGGGGCAGCGGATGCGCCGGTGGCGGCAGCAGCGGCCTCGGCGTGCTCCTCGTGCGTGGCGCTGATGCGGACGGAATGGCCGGCCCGGACCGCGGCCCCGGCGAGTGCCTGGCCGACGTTGCCGGCTCCGATGATGGCGAGCTTCATGATGGTTCTCCTGATCGTGGGTTTGCTGTGGAGTGACTTGTATTGCTGGGAACCATCTTGCCATGGGAGTTGGGTCGTGTCAATATGAGTTGGTGAAGGACAATCACGGCGTCGAGCGGCCACGTCGGCCGGCCATCGGGGCGCAGGTGCGGCGGCTCCGTCGGGCACGCGACCTGACCCTTGCCCAGGTCGCGCAGCGGAGCGGCCTTAACGTCGGCTTCCTGAGCCAGATCGAGAACGACAAGACGTCCCCCTCCCTGGAGACGCTGGCGGCGATGGGGGAGGCGCTGGACGTGCCGATCTCCTGGTTCCTGGTCGACTCGTCGCCACCGCCACGAGTCGTCCGCGCCGGCGACCAGCGTCACCGCACGATGCCGGGCGGTGGGGCGCTCATCGATGTGGACGGCGGGGTGGCTCGCGACCTCCGCATCGTGCGCGGGACGATGGCGGCCGGCCAGCGGACGGGGCTGCATGCCCATCCCGGCGAGGAACACCATCTCCTGCTGAGCGGCCACGTGCAGGCCAGGCAGGGCGACCACCTGCTGGACCTTGGGCCCGGCGACTACCTCCTGTGGGACGCCAGCGTGCCGCACGACGTCGCCGCCGTGGGTGACGAGCCGGTCGAGCTGCTCCTCATCAGCCACACGGCGCATGACGACGGGGCACCCTCGGGCGGCTGATCCGCCGGATAGGACCATCGGGTCACGGGACGGCCTCGGAGGCGCTGCTAGCATCGCGGCGTGGATCGAGATCGCCGGCCCTTGCGGGCGGCCCGTTCGATCGGGGTGGTGCTGCTCCTGGCCGGCCTCATCGTGGCCGGTTGTGGCGGCTCGCCCACCGCATCACCGGCCCCCACGTCGGCCGCCGGGCCGACGGCGCCGCCGCGCCTGCCCGACCCCACGTCCGCGGCCGACGTGTACCGCGCGCTCCGTACGGCCGGCCTCTCGATCGTCGGTATCGGGGCGTCGTCGGGTGTGACCCCCAGCGACCCGCTCGAGCGGATCAGCGCGACCCTCGACAACCAGCCGCTGGCCATCCTGGGCTACGCCTCGGACCTCGGCCGCGCCAAGCTGTACCCCTTCCGCGACGGGACGGCGCCGGACGCCAGCCAGCCCGTCTACACGTTCGCCGGGGTCAACATCGTCATCGAGTTCGGTCCCTCGACCGCGGGCAAGAAACCACCGGCGCCGAACGCTGCGCTCGCAGCGACCGCCCAGCAGCTGGCGTCCACGCTTGAGGCCATCCTTGGCCAGCTCGCTGAACGATCGGTCCAGCGGGTGAGCACCCCACCGCCTGCCGCGACCCCCACGCCGCCTCCGGCCAGCCCGGTGCCGTCCTCGAGCTGATCCTGCGGGCGGCTAGTGGCTGCCCCACTGGTACGTCTGCTTGACGATCCGCAGGTAGACGAAGGTCTCCGTCGACTCGACGCCGGGGACCTTGCGCAGCTTCTCCGAGAGGAACCGCAGGAGCGCCTCGTTGTCCTCGCAGACCGTTTCCACCATGAGGTCGAAGGCGCCCGCGGTGATGACGACGTAGATGACCTCCGGGAGCGCGCCGATGGCCTCGGCGGCCTCGACGAGCTGGTCGCCCCGGCACCTGACGCCGACCATCGCCATCTGGTCGTAGCCCAGCTTCAGGGGGTCGGTGACGCCGACGATCTGCAGGACGCCCCGCTCGATGAGCCGGTTGGTGCGGGCCCGCACCGCTGCCTCGCTGACTCCCAGCTCGGACGCGATCTGGGTGAACGGCCGTCGGCCGTCACTCTGGAGCCGCTCCAGGATCTGCTTGTCCAGCTGGGAGATGTCGTCGCCCGAACGGATCGCGGGCCGGCGGCCAAGACTCACCACGCGAGGCTAGCAGACGTGGCGCCCGAGGGGCAATGGAAGCCCGCCCGCGCGGGTCGGCCGCCGGGTTTCGTGCACGCACCACCTGTATGGTTCGACCGATGGCGGGTCCCGGAGGCGGGCGGTACCATCGGACGGACCCGATGCCCGGACTTTCGTCCTCCAGCTGCACGAGCGAAGCCACCGCATGACCGTCGCCCAGCTCCAGCTGCTCCTCGCCGGCGCGCTCGTCGCGAACGTGCTGCTGCTGCTCATCCTGGTGCTGCCCTCGCTGCTTGGCCGCCACCTGCCGGGCGGCGACGATCCCGACCTGCTCGTGCCGCCGGACCTCGGCGAGATCGCGCTCGAGGTCGCCGCGGCCCAGGGTGACCCGTCAGCCGACATGGGCGGACTCCCCCGCCTGACCTCCGAGGCGGCCGTGCGGCTCGTCAGCTACGGCTTCCTGGGGGCGGCCGCGGTCGCCGTCGCGATCAGCGGGGCGTGGCCCACCACGGCCGCCGCCATCTACATCCTGCTGGGCGTCGCCGTCCTGTCCGTGGCCGTGGTCCACGACCTGCTGCCGTCGCGCATCCTCGGGCCCGGCAAGTTCATCCTGGAGGGCACCGGCTCGGTCGCCGTCGTGACGCTCCTGGTGGCGCTCACCGGTGGAGCCGCGAGCCCGTTCGTCGTGGGCTACTTCCTCATCGCCGCGGGCGCGGCCCTGCTGGTCGATGCGCGCACGAACTTCCTGCTGGCCGCCTCCATCTCCATCCTCTACCTCGTGACGGTCTTCCTGGTCCAGGCCGCACAGCCGCTGCCGACCATGGATGTCGCCCGGCTGGTGGCCGGGCTGGTCGCCTTCTGGCTCATCTCGTACCTCGCCTCGGTGGTGGCGCGAGCGCAGCGGACGACTCGCGACGCGGCCGTGCGCCTGTCGCTGATCGATCCGCTGACCCGGCTCGCCAACCGCGCCTACGTGATGGCCGTGCTGGATCGCGAGGTCCAGCGCGCCCGCCGGACCAGCCGCGGGTTCTGCGTCCTGGCGGCGGACCTTGACGGCCTGAAGCCGATCAACGACACCTTCGGCCACCCCATGGGCGACCGCATCCTGCGCGCCGTCGGCGAGGTCATCGGCAGCCGCATCCGGGGCATCGACACCGCGGGCAGGGTCGGTGGCGACGAGTTCATGATCCTGCTGCCGGAGACCGAGGAGGCCGGCGCGGTGATCCTGGCCGACCAGCTGCGCGAGGGGGTCAACGAGATCCGTGTCGACGCCGGCACGTGGGTCGTGCGGACCTCCATCTCGGTCGGCGTGGCCAGCTTCCCCTCCGACGGCGACACGGCGAGCGAGCTGCTGGAGGCTGCCGACGCGGCGATGTACGCCTCCAAGCGTGGCGGCCGGGACCGTGTCCGCCTCGCTCGTGGCGGCCGCCCGCTGCCCCTGACGCACCTGCCACCGGTGGCCGTGATGGCGGCCGCGCCGGTGGTCGTCGCGCCGCCGCCCGCTGCCCCGTCGCCGGACGCGCCGCTGACCGCTGCCCCGGCCGAGCTGGCTCCGACCCCCGCGCCGGCGTGGTCGCCGCTGGCACCGTCCGCGCCGCTCGTGACCCCGCCCGTACCCGCCCCTGCGCCGACGCCCGTGGCCGCGCGCGTCCGTCCCGCGCGCGGCGCGTGGCAGATCCCGTCAGCCGCCCTCGGCCCGGCCTTCGGGGGCCGTCGGGCCGACACGGTGGCCGCCGGGCTGGCGTGGCCGCATCGGCCGTTCGCGCCGCTGGGGGAGCCGGTGGGCCACGCCACACGCGCCATGGCCCGCGCCGCGTCACCGTCCCTCGCCGGGGCGGGTCCCGGCGAGCGCGTCGCCCGGCCACGGGCACCTGAGCGCGAGCGGCCCGCGCGGCCCGCCGAACCGCGGCCGGCCGCCACCGGCGAGCCCAGGCGCTCCGAGCGGCCGCGCCGTTTCCGGGTCACGAAGCAGGATGACGAGGCGCAGTTCGAGCGCACGATGCGGCAGTTCCTGACCAGTCCCGACGAGGCTCCCGAGGCCGCCGACCCGCCCGCGTGACTCGCGGTCGGGCCGGTGTAGCATGACCGCCCATGGCCGACGAACCCGTCCGCTCGCCCGGCTTCTCCACACGAGCGCTCCGCGCGGCATCGCGGGTCCCGCGCGTCCTGCAGGCGCCCAACGCGGTCCCCATCTACCAGGCCGTGACCTACTCCGCGGAGGAGGCCGAGGAGCTCGGCGCGGTGCTCCAGGGGCGGCGCGAGGGATACGCCTACTCGCGGCTCGGGCACCCCACGGCGACGGTCCTGGCCGACGCCATCGCGACCCTCGAGGGCGGTGAGGCGGGGCTCACGTTCGACTCGGGCATGGGCGCCATCAACGGCACCCTGAGCGCCCACCTCGGCCAGGGCGACCACATGGTCGTGACGCGGGCGGTCTACGGCAGCACGCGGGCGCTCATCACGACCGTCCTGGCGCGCTTCGGGGTCACGGCCACCTTCGTCGACCCGACCGACCTTCCCGCGGTCGAGGCGGCCATCACGCCGCGGACGCGCGTGATGTACCTCGAGACGATCTCCAATCCCACGCTGGTGGTCGCCGACCTCGCGGCGCTGGCCGCCCTGGGGCATCGCCATGGCCTGACGGTCGTGGTCGACAACACGTTCGCCTCGCCGTACCTCTGCCGGCCGCTGGAGCTTGGCGCGGACCTCGTCATCGAGTCGTGCACGAAGTGGCTCGGCGGGCACTCGGACGTGCTGGCCGGATCAGTCAGCGGTTCGCGCGAGCTGGTGGCCCCCATCCTGGCCGCGCAGATCGACATCGGGGGCACGATCGCGCCCTTCAGTGCCTTCCTCGTGCTGCGCGGCATCGAGACCCTGGCCGTGCGCCTCGATCGCCACTGCGCGAACGCCCTCGCCCTGGCCCGCCAGGCGTCGGCCTCGCCGGTCCCGCGGGCGGTCCACTACCCGGGCCTGCCGAGTCACCCCCAGGCCGCCGTGGCCGGTCGCGAGTTGCGGGCCGGCGGCGGCATGATGGCCCTGGACCTGAGGTCGCGCGAGCAGGCGGCGGCCTTCATCGACGCCCTGACGGTGCCGCAGCGGACGGCCTCCCTCGGCAGCGTCTTCACCATGGCCGTCCACCCGCCCTCGACCACCCACCGGCAGCTCTCGTCGGCCGAGCTGGCCGCAGCGGGCATCGCCGAGGGTCTGGTGCGCATCTCGGTCGGCCTGGAGGACGTGGAGGACCTGGCCGCGGAACTCGACACGGGCCTGGCCGCAGCGGCCGCCGTCGGCGTTCCGGCCTGACCGCGGCGGGAGTCGGTCATCGCCACCGCGACCCTGGACCGACGCCGCGTCGCCTCGTACGGCGACCCCGTGACGCGTGCCGGGGCCGCGTTGTGGGCGACGATGACCGATGTCCGGTTCACGGTCGTCCAGATCATCATCGTCGTGGCGGCCGGCCTCATCGGCACGCTCCTGCGGCAGATCCCGGCCTCGGCGTTCCAGGATCCCACGCAGTACGCGTCGGAGCTGGCCGACCTGCACGTCCGCTACGACCCCCTGACGATCCTGGGGGTCCACGTGGGGCCGACCCTGGTCGACGTCTTCCTGGCCCTGGGCTTCTTCAACGTCTTCAGCGCGGTCTGGTTCACCAGCGTCCTGTCCCTGCTCGCGGTCAGCATCGTCGTTTGCACCCTCGACCGGACCCCCCGCCTGTGGCGCGGCGTGCACGACGTCCGGCCGACCCAGCCGGCCCCCTTCTTCGACCTGCACCTCAATGAGCGGGCCGCCTTCGTGGCCCCCGACCTGGCGCCGGCGGGGGCCGTGGACTACCTGCGACGGCACCGCTTCAAGGTCCGCCAGACGGTCGACGCCGACGGGGTGCGCCACGTCTATGGCGACCGCAACCAGTACTTCAAGCTGGCCACGCTGCTCACGCACCTTGGCCTGATCCTCTTCCTGGCCGGCGGAGCGGTCACCGGTGCGTTCGGCTTCGAGACGGTCCTCTTCGTCGGCCAGGGCCAGACCGCCCCGATCCAGCCCGTTGGCACGCCCGACAACCTGCTCATCAAGAACCTGGGCTTCCAGGCCCCCCAGCGGCCCGACGGGACGTACGAGGACTACCGCACCAACCTCGCCGTCTACCAGGATGGCAAGCAGGTGACGCAGGCCACCATCCGCGTCAACGAGCCGCTCACGTTCGACGGCTTCGTCTTCCACCAGAACACCTTCGGGCCGGCGGAGGACCTCGAGATCCGCGACGCCGCCGGGACCCTCGTGTGGTCCGGCCCGATGATCCTCGACGGCTCGATCGGCGGCCAGCCGCAGGGCTTCATGACCATCCCCGGCGCCCCGGTCGGCCTGCTCGGCCTGCTCGGCACCGACGCCAAGGGCGCGCCGAGCCTGACCATCCTGGGGGTCGCCGCGGGCAGCGGCCAGGACCAGCTCCAGCCCGTCTTCGCCGACGCCCTGGGGATCGGCACCACGAGCGACCCGGCCGTCACGGGCGGCTACCAGGTGCGGTGGGTCGACGCCAGCCAGTTCAGCGGCATGGTCATCAAGAAGGACCCCGGCCAGGATCTCATCTGGATCGCCTTCCTGTGCCTCATCAGCGGGCTGATCCTGACGTTCTACTTCCCGCGGCGACGGGTCTGGGCGCGCTTCGATGAGGGACGTGTCCAGGTCGCCATGCTGGCCGACCGCTACGTGCCGGCCGAGCGGGAGTTCGGCCAGCTGCTCGACGGCCTCGCCGCCCGCTGGGCCGTGGCTCCGGAGCGCGCGCGGACCTGAGCGTGCCCACGCTCGGCGAGCTGCAGCTGGCGATCTTCCCCACGGCGGCCCGGCTGGCGCCCGCCGGGGCCGGGCCACTCGAGGCGCCGGTCGCCTGGGTCCGGGTCATGAAGGCCCGCACGCCGGCCTTCGACGCCCTCGAGCCGGGCGACCTGGCCATCGTGCCCGAGGCGGCCCTGGAGCTCCTGACGGCCGAGGTGGAGGCGGCCGACGCCCTGGCCGGGCTGGTCCGGGCCGCCGGCGCATGTGCGCTCCTGCTGGTCGGGCGGGGCGAGGGTTCGGGACCGGGTCCGGCGTCCATGGCTGTCGCGGGGCAGGCGGGCGCCATGGGCCTGCCCGTCCTGCGCCTGGCCGGCGGCGACACGGAGCGCCTCGAACGGGCGGTCATCGGGTACCTCGTCAATGCGCGTGCCGAGCTCGACGTGCAGGCGAGCGCGCTCGAGCGGGATCTCGAACGGCTGGCCCTCACGGGGGCCGGCCCCGACGCCCTCGCCGGCGCGATCGCCACCTTCGTCGGGCGCGCCGTGGCCCTGGAGAGCACGGCCGGGGAGGTGCTGGCCGTGCACGCCCCACCTCGGCCGCCGACCGCCGCACGTGCCGCGGCGCGCTACCTGGCCGACCCGCATGCGGTCGCCCTGCGCGCGCCGCTGGCCGGCGCGACCGCCCTGGTCCTGCTGGGCCCCGAGCCGGTCACCGAGCTGGAGCGGACGATCGCGCAGCGCGTGGGGCCGCTCCTGGCGCTCGCCCTCGGTCACGTGGCGCCCGCCGTCGCGCGCCCGCGCGTCCGCCGCCCGGAGGGGTTCCCGGCGGCCGGTCCGCCATGGGTCGTGCTGATGGCCCGCCAGGGCGGATCGGGCGAGGCCGACACGCGCGAGGCGCGGGAGGCGCTGCGGGCACGGGTCCGTCGGCTGGCCGGGGCGCGACACCTGCAGCTCCGCGGCGACGTCGACAGCCTTGAGCTGCGCCTGGTGGCGGCCGCGTCGCCGGACGATCCGCTGGCCCTGCGGCTGGCGGAGCGCGTCGCTGCGGTCGCGAGCCGCCTGGTGGCGCTGTCGCAGCCGTTCGCCGCCCCGGAGGCGCGGGCTGTCGCCGAGGCGGACGCGCGGGCCACGCTGGATGCGGCGAGCGCCCTGCCGGCGCCGCCCGGCCGACCGGAGCGGCTCGTCGCGCGCGCCGACCGGCAGGCCGCCTACCGGCTCCTGAGCAACCTGCACAACCTGCCCGACGGCTACACCCAGGCGCAGCGCCTCCTGGCGCCCCTGCTCGCGGGTCGCGTGAGCCAGCGTGGTCGTCGGCTGGCCACGCTGCGGGCCGTCCTGGAGCAGCCGGGGCTCGCGGCCGCCGCGACGAGCCTGGGCATCCACCGCAACACGCTGACCTACCGGTTGCGGATCCTGGAGCGCCTCACCGGCTGGCAGCTCGACGATGCGGACCTGCGGCTGGCGCTTCTCGTCGCTCTGCGATTAGTGCAAAACGACTGAAAGCGGTCGGCTGGATGGCAGGCCGGACGGGCTCACTGGTACCGCGGGCGGACTACACTCCCGCGATATGGGCATGACGTACAAGTCCTGCCCCGCCGCCGGGTGACGGGTACGAAGGAGACTCCATTGACCATCGAGTTCGGGACCATGGACGCGCTGGCCAAGATCGAGGCCGCCAAGGAACACAACATCCGCTTCGTGCAGCTCCAGTTCACCGACATCCTGGGCATCGTCAAGAGCGTCACGATCCCGCTGCACCAGCTGGCCGGCTCGGTCAAGGACGGCACCTGGTTCGACGGCAGCTCGGTCGAGGGCTTCACGCGCATCTCCGAGAGCGACCAGTGGCTCAAGCCGGACATGGACACGTTCGCCGAGATCCCCTGGCAGCCGGGCCACGGGTCGCTGGGCAGCGGTCCGCTTGGCAGCCGCGGCACCGCGCGCGTCATCTGCGACGTCATGACCCCCGGCGGCGACCCCTTCGTGGGCGACCCGCGCTTCGTGCTGAAGAAGCAGATCGAGCGGGCCAGCAAACTGGGCTACATCTGGAACACCGGCCCCGAGCTCGAGTTCTTCCTCTTCCGGCGTGATGAGGACGGCCACGTGGCGCCCCTGCCGCACGACCAGGCCGGCTACTTCGACTTCTCGACCGACCTGGCCCAGGAAGTGCGCCAGGACATGGTCAACGCGCTCGAGGCGTTCGGGATCCGCGTGGAGGCGGCCCACCACGAGGTCGCCGCCGGCCAGCACGAGATCGACTTCGAGTACGCCGACGGGCTCAAGACGGCCGACAACGCGATCACCTTCAAGTTCACCCTCAAGGCCATCGCCAACCTGCACGGCCTCTACGCCACGTTCATGCCCAAACCCATCTACGGCATCAACGGGTCGGGCATGCACACCCACCAGAGCCTCTACTCGGTGGCCGAGGGCCGTAACTCGTTTGCCGACGCGACGAACAAGTACGGCCTCTCCGACCTGGCGCGCAGCTACATGGCCGGCATCCTCGCCCATGCCCGCGGCATGATCGCGGTCCTGGCCCCCACCGTGAACTCCTACAAGCGGCTCGTGCCGGGCTACGAAGCGCCGACCTACCTGACATGGGGCCGCACCAACCGGTCTGCGCTCATCCGCGTGCCGAAGGCCTCGCCGGGCCGGTCGGTCGAGGCGACCCGCATCGAGGTCCGCTGCCCCGACCCGTCCTCCAACCCGTACCTGGCCTTCGCCGTGATGCTGGCCGCCGGCCTCGACGGGGTGGAGAAGGGCCTCCAACTGGCCGATCCGGTGGAGGAGAGCCTCTTCGAGATGAGCGCCGCCCGCATCGCCGAGCACGGCATCAAGGAGCTGCCGGGCACCCTCGGCGAGGCGCTCGAGACGCTGCGCGAGGACGAGGTCGTGCGCAACGCCCTCGGCGAGCACGTCTACAACCACTTCCTGGCGGCGAAGACCGAGGAGTGGGACAGCTACCGCGCCCAGGTCACCAACTGGGAGATCGAGCGCTACCTGGACGCTTTCTAGGACTTCAATTCGCCCGGCAACTCCGCTGGCGCGCCTCGCATCACAGACGGACCCGACGGTGGCGTGATCGCTCCGCCATCGGGGACAGCCGCCGTCCTGGCGGCTGTCTGAACATGGTGGCGTCGCACGCTATCCGTCTACCATACGAACATGCCTCGCCGAGCACGACGTGGGCGGTCGTTCCTAGTAATCACCCTGGTCCTCGCGGTGGTGGCCTGCGGGGCCCCGCCAACCGCCAGTCGCCTTTCTTCGGCAACCTCGACCGCCCCTGTGTCGCCTTCAGCCGCGCCGACCCAAGTCATCGCGAGCCCGTCACCCTCCCCCGAGATCACGCCCACAGCCGGCCGTCTGCCTTGCCTGGGCTGGAGCGACTCCCAGACGCCGCCGCCCACGATACGTGTGGGTCACGTGACCGACGGCGTGACAAGATCGGTCGCGACCGTGCCCCTGCGCGACTACGTGGCGACGGTGCTTGCCACGTCCTGGCCCGCGGACGCTCCGCAGGCGGCTCTTCAGGTCGCATCCATCGCCATCAGGCAGGCTGCGTGGTTTCGGGCCATGGAGCCCACGTTCAAAGAGACCCCTGTCAGCAGCGCATGCTTCGACGTGCCCGACGATCTTGTGGGCCAACCCTACCGACCCGGCGGTCCGATAGCGGCGGCCTTCACCGCGGCCGTCCAGGCGACGTGGTCCCTCATCATGCGCAAGCCGGATCTGGAGGCGTCATTCTTCGAGCCGCGCATCCAGCCGGGTGATGATGGGACGTGCGGTGGGCCCGTGGGGCCGCTCGACACGGCCCTGCCTGCACGGGGCGTGATCGCGTGTGCCGCTTCAGGAATGAGTGCGACCCAGATCCTGCACCACTACCTGGATCCCGACTTGGCCATCTACGACCTGTCCACCGCCCCTCCGGTGGACCACACGGGCCAGTTGTTGGATGCCTGGATCGGCATGCGTGAACCATGGACACTGACCTTGAGCGACCCCGCGGGTGTCCCCATGACCGCGTATCACGGCATACCCGAGTACAACCCGGTCCAGGTCGGCCAATGGGGCTTGGCGCAGTACCAAGCCTGGCTCGAAACGGGGAGTCCCACCGCTCGCGCAAAATTCCTGGCTATGAGCGACTGGATGGTGGCCGACCAGCTCCAGGACGGACGCTGGCTCTATCGATTCCGGTTCGGCACCCAGCCCGACCCATGGTGGAGCGGCATGGCCCAGGGCGAAGGCATGTCGTTGCTCCTCCGTGCGTACCAAGCGACCGGGCACGCAGCGTACCTGGGCGCCGCGACCAAGGCCCTGTCGACGATGACCCGAACGGCGGCCGAAGGGGGCGTGGTCGACATCGTGGACGGCTCCTTGTGGATCGAGGAGTACATGGCCCCATACAGCGTCCAAACGCTCAACGGGATGCTCTTCGCCATCGAGGGGGTGCGTGAGTACGCTCTTGTCACAGGCGATCCAACGGCCAAGCGGATCACAGATGAGGCCCTCCGCACGGTCGCCACTTGGCTGCCTCGCTTCGATGCTGGCGATTGGTCGTACTACAACCTGTCACCGACGACGGCTGGTGGCAAGAGCACGCCCGGCGAGCTCGCGACGTTCCACTACCACCTCGTGCAGCTGGGCGAACTCCGCCACTTCTACCTGATCACCGGCGACCCAGCGTTCCTGACCTACATCGAGCGCTGGGCCAGAGACGCGGCGCATCCGATTCCTGGCGTCTGAACACTCAGCCGAAGCGGCCGCGGTAGCAGGGGTCCACGAGGGTCGCGATCCGGCGCATCAGGGCCTCTGACTCGGCCTCCAGCGCACCGCGCCGGTCGGTTTCGCCGTCCACGGCCGCCGGCCGGTACGGCGTGCCGAAGCGGATCGTGATGCGCGAGCCTGGCCGCGGCAGCCGGGCACCGACGGGCCAGGCGCGATCGGAGCCGCTGATGCCGACCGGCAGGACGGTCGCCCCGGAGCGGACGGCCAGCAACGCCACGCCCGGCTTGGGCTCGCCCAGCTGGCCGGTGCGGCTGCGCGTGCCCTCCGGCGCGAGGCCCAGCCAGGCGCCGCTGGCGAGCACCTCCTGGGCGGCCCGGTAGGCCTCGCGGTCGGCCCGGCCGCGGCGCACCCCGAAGCCGCCGTAGGCGCGCAGGATCGAGCCCACCACCGGCATCTCGAAGGCCTCGGCCTTGGCCATGTAGCGCACCTGCCGCCCGATGAGCCGCGCCACGCTGACCGTGATGAGGGGCGGGTCCAGGATCGAGAGGTGGTTGGAGGCCACGATCACGCCGGGCTCGTCGGGCACCTGGTCGGCGCCCTCCACGTCGATCCGGTCGGCGAGGAGCGCGAGCCCGAGGCGGACACACAAGTTGCCGAGCCGCACGGCCGGCGGCAGGCGCGGTTCAGCCGTCGCGGTCGACGCCCAGCTGGCGCGAGCCGACGGCCTCGCCGCCGTCCACGCCGATGGTGTTGCCGGTCATCCAGTGCAGCCGCGGCGAGGCGAGCGCCACGATCGCCTGAGCCACATCCTCTGGGCGCGTCAGGCGGCCGGCCGGGTTGCGCTCGCCGGCGACCTGCAGCAGCTCCTCGTGGCCGGGGATGCGCCGCAAGGCAGGGGTGTCGGTGACGCCGGCGCGGATGGCGTTGACGGTGATGCCGACCGGGATCAGCTCCATGGCCAGCTGGCGGACGTGCGACTCCAGGGCGGCCTTGGCGGCGCTCACCGGGCCGTACGTGGGGACGTTGCGGACCGCCCCGTCGCTCGTCATGGCGAAGAGGCGGCTGCCGTCGGCGAGCAGGCCGGCGTGGAACAGGTCGCGGGTCCAGTAGACCATCGAGTGGGCCATCACGTCGGCGGTCATCTCGAGCTGCTTCTGGCTCACCTCCCGGCCGTCGCCGGTCGGCACGATGTAGGGCAGGGTCGTGCCGAAGGCGAGTGAATGCAGCATCACGGCGATGAACGGGTCCGCACGGGCCGCCCGGCGCTCGGCGAGGGTCGCCTTCGTCGCCTCGACCACCGCCGCCCGCTTCTCGGCGTCGGCCGCGTTGACGTTGTGGAAGATCACGGGCACGCCGGCAGCCGCGATGCGCTCCCGGACCGCGTCCGCGGCGGCGATCGTGCCCCGCAGGTCCAGGTGGACGCCGACGATGCCGTAGCCCGCCCTCGCCAGGGCGATCGCCGTGGCTGCGCCGAAGCCGCTGCTGGCGCCAAGGATGAAGGCCCATCGCTCGCGCGGATCGCCGTCGGAGGTCACTGCGGGAGTGTAACGGCCCAGGCCGGCGAGTTTGGCGCCCGACCCCACGATGATGTGCTGGGGCACCTCGGCTGGTGACTGGCACAGTCGGCGGCCACATCGCCGCGGCCGTACTCGAGCGAGAGGCGGTGTAGGCCGGCCCCGGTATCCGGTCGGTCAGCCGATGGACGACCGGTCGCCGAGCCACCTCGCGCCGCCCGCCTCGAGTTCCGCGCCCCCCGCGGCGATGACCGGTGCAGCGGCCACGTAGTCGAGCCCGTCGACACAGACCAGGCGGGCCCGTGACCCGTCAGTGCCGGTGTCGCCCGCCCCCTCGGCCAGTACGATCGCCTCCCTAACGGCGGCCGCGCCCCGCCGGGCCACGATGTCTTCCACATCTGGCAACCAGCCTCGACGGCGGGCCAGGGCGAGCGGGTGCCGCAAGGCACGGAAGTAGCGCCTCCACCCGGCGCCAACGGGCCCCAGCAGGAAGCCGTCTGCGGTGGTCTGCGTCCGGCCATGCAGGTCGGTCAGCACGGTCCCCGCCAAGCCGTTGGCCACCGGCCGCCAGGGCCGCGAAGTCACCAGCACCGTTTCCGCGCGCAGGGCCGGGCCGAGCATGTCCACGAACCGAGCCTGATCGGGGTCGAGAGCGACCACGACCCGGCGCTGGTGGCGCCGTTGGGAGGGCACGAAGGCGGGTCGATCCACGTGCTTGGCCGCCCCGGCCTCGTCCAGGACCTCACCGTAGAGTCGCGTCAGCGCGGCGGCGACCGAGGGCGCGGCGTACCGCTCGACGGCGGACGCGCGCAAGGTGGCCGGGTCGAAGCTGGCCCGATGGTCGAGTACGTCCACGAGAGCCGCCGCGAACGCCTCCGCGTCGTCCACGGGCACGACCTCGCCCAGCGGGCCCCGCCCGCCTCGGACGATCTCCGACACTCCCCCCGAGTCCGTGGCCACGACCGGTAGACCGGACGCCAATGCCTCGGCGGCGACGATGCCGAACGTCTCCCGCCGGCTGGCGTGAACGAAGACGCTCGCCTGCGCCATCGCGTCGGCCACGGTCGGCCGCTCGGCGGCCGGCTCGAAGGTGACCACGTCGGTCAGGCCGAGGCTGCCTGCCAGCCCCTGAAGCCGGCTTTCGAGGGGGCGGTCACCGGGCTCGCCGATCAGGCGCAGGCGGATGGCCGGGCGCTGGATGCGTGCCATCGCGACAGCTCGCAATAGCACGTCCAGGCCCTTGATCTCGCGACGATAGCCCACGAAGAGGAGCTCGTCCGGCCGCCGCTCGGCCAGCGGAGGCGCCCGGAACCCGTCGACGGCGACCGAGTTGGGGATCACCACGAGCCGGTCTGCGACGTCCGGTATGGCCTGCCTCAGCTCATCGGCGAGCATGCGGCTCACCGCGATGAGGCGGGCCGCGTGGCGGCACGCCTCAAGGTACGCGGCCCGAGTGGCCGGCTGGCCCAGCAACAGGGCGACGAACGAAGCGTGTTCGGTGATGACCAGGGGCGCCTGCAGACGCGCGGCCAGGTAAGCCGCCGCCGCCCCGTCCGGGTACGCGGTATGGGCGTGCACGACAGCTGGCCTTGGCGGGAGGCCTGCATCGGCAGGGTCGGCGTGCCAGCGCCCGGTGAGTGGTGCGAGCGCGGCGCGGCGCGCGCTGAGCGCGTGGATATGGGGATCGCTGCCGGTCCGCCCGACAGACACGGGCAGGCGGGCGACCGGGATGCCGGCGGTGATGCCGGTCGCGTGCACGCTGAATAGGTCGTCGGAGCGGGCGATCGCCCGGCTGGCCTGGTCGCGCACGAGCGCCGCGAGTCGTTCGCGCAGCCGGCCGGAGCCGACGAGCAGCGCGGGATCGAACGAGATCACCGCGGGCCGCACGGCGCCGCCGGCGGCCAGCGCCTCGACCTGGTCCGCGACGAACCGTCCCTTGACGATGTCGGCGACCGAGGGGAACCACGAGGCGACCACGGCGACGTCCAGTGGCGGGGGTGCCATCGGTGAACCATAGCCGAAGGGCCGTGATGGACGGCCTTTGCTATGCTCGGTTCGTTGGACATCGTGATGTACGTCATCAACAGCGTTGCGCACGACTCGCGGGTCCGGCGGGAGGCGGCCACCCTGGCCGAGGCGGGTCACCGTGTCACCATCATGGGTACGCCCATGCCCGAGGGCGAAGCGGCGACAGACCCGCTCGGCGTCGACGTCCGGCGCGTGGCGATGCCCCATGGCGACGTCTGGTGGTTCGGCTGGCTGCGCTCCCCATGGGTCACGGTGGCGGGGTGGCTTGGCATGGCCCGGCGCGGGCGTCGGGACCCGGTGGCGTCGGTCATGCTCGTGGCCGCCAGTGTCGCTTCACTCCCGTGGGTGGCCGTGCGCGCGGCGTGGGTCGCGGTGGTGAACCACGGGCTGGGTCGGCCGGTCGGCCTGGAGTGGCTGCGCTTCGTCCGCAAGTGGCGCGTCGAACGACTTGGCTGGGACCGCCTCGCGGCCGCGGCTGCCCCTCGCGCCGACATCCATCATGCGCACGATTTCGAAGCGCTCCCGGCCGCCGTGGCCGGCGCGCAGCGCGACGGGACGCGCTACGTCTATGACAGCCATGAGATCGCCGTCGAGTGGGGCGCCATCGTCGAGCAGCCGCGCTGGCTGCGATGGTTGATCAGCCGGTGGGAACGCCGCATGACCCGGGGCGCGATGGCCCTCATCACCGTCAATCCGCAGATCGCCGCCGACCTGACCCGCCGCCTGGGCCCGCGGCGCACGATCGTCATCCACAACTGCCCGCCGCGATGGGACCCCCCCTCGCCGCCGGCTGACCTCGTGCGGCGCGCGGCCGGCATCGCCCCGGAGGCCCCCGTCGTCCTCTGCCACGGCGGCTTCATGCCGGGCCGGGGGCTCGACGAGACGGCGCTGGCCATGCAGGAGCCGGGCCTCGAGGCGGCCCACCTCGTGTTCCTGGGCTATTGGCCCAAGTACCTGGAGCCGATCCTCAGCGCGCCCGGGTTGGCTGGGCGGGTCCATTACCTGCCGGCCGTGCCCCCGGACGACGTCACGGCCTGGGTGGCCGGCGCGGATGTGGACGTGATGGCCATCCTGCCGGGCGACCGTAATCGCATCCTGAGCACGCCCAACAAGCTCTTCGAGAGCATCGCCGCCGGTGTCCCGGCCGTATCCAGCGATCTACCGGCCCGCCGGGCGATCATCATCGACGATCCGGACGGGCCACTGGGTGCCCTGTGTGACGCGGTCGATCCGGCCTCGATCGGGCGGGCGGTCGCCAGCATCCTCGACCTGAACCCCGTCGCACGGGCGGACCTTCGTGCCCGCTGCCTCCGCGCGGCGCATGCGCGCTGGAACTGGGAGACCGAGGGCGCCCGCCTGGTGGGGCTCTATGCCGACCTCGCGGCGACTACGCCGCGGCGTTGAGCCCCACGTCGACGATCGGTCGCAGCACCTCGGGCGTGCCACCCGCGCGGCGGATAGCAGAGCGTTCCTCGTGCCGTGCGGCGACGTCGACGGGGTCACCCACGGCGACGATGCTGCCCTGCTCGAGGAGCACGGCGCGGTTGCAGAACTCCACCGCCCAGTGCATGTCGTGCGTCACAAGCACGATCGCCCTGGCGCCGGCCATCAGCTGGACGACGCGCTCCTGGCTCTTCGCCCGGAAGGTGGCGTCGCCGGTACTGAGCACCTCGTCGAGCAGCAGGACGTCGGGGTCGACCGCCGTCGCGATGCTGAAGCCCAGACGGGCGTTCATGCCTGAGCTGTAGGTCTTGATAGGCGCATCGATGAACTGGCCGATGTCGGCCATCTCGATGATGCCCGGCATGCGCGCCTGCATGTCGGCGTGCTCCATACCCATGAAGGCACCGGCCAGCACGATGTTGTCGCGCCCGCTCAGATCAGGGTCGAATCCAGCCCCGAGCATGAGCAGGCTGGAGATCCGGCCATCGACGTGGATCGCGCCCTCGGTCGGCTCGATGATGCCTGCCAGGACCTGGAGGAGCGTGCTCTTGCCCGCCCCGTTGGGCCCGACCACCGCCAGCGACTCGCCGCGGTCGACCATGAACGAGACGTCGCGAAGGGCCCAGAAGTGCTTCTCCCCGCCGCGGCGGGGCAGGTTGCGGAAGCTCTGGCGCAGCGTATTACGCCGTGTCAGGCGGAGGTTGTAGCGGATCCCCAGGGACCGCACCTCGATGGCCGGCTGCGCCATCAGATGACCTTGGCGAATGATGGTTCCATGCGACGGAAGATCAGCACGGCCACGATCAACATGCCGATGGACTCGACGACGACCATCCCGAGCAGTTCCCACGTCGGTGGCTGGCCGTAGTAGATGAGGTTGCGGTACGACTCGAACAGGCCGGCGAACGGGTTGAGGTTGAAGATCGTGTAGATCTCCTTGTGGTTGGTCGCCAGGTTCTCGATCTGGGCCGAGCCGTACAGGGCTGGCGACAGGTAGAACCAGATCCGCAGGGCGTGTCCAACGATGTTGCCGACGTCCCGGTAGAAGACGGTGATGGCGGCGACCAGGATGGTAAGGGCGAGCGTGAAGACGAACTGCACCGCCGCGACCAAGGGGATGGCCAGGACCCAGGCGGAGATGTAGCTGGGGTACAAGAGGATCATCATCGCCCCGAGGGGCACCAGCCCGAAGCAGAAGCTGACCACGCCGCCGACGGTCGCCGCCACCGGCAGGACGATCTTCGGGAAGGCGACCTGCTTGATGACCTTGTCTTTCGAGGTGATACACGTTGTCGCATCGGCGATGCTGCTGGAGAACCACTTCCATGGCAGTACCGCACAGAAGACGAACAGGGGGTAGGCCGGCTGCTTCGACTGCAGGATGATCGAGACCAGGATGACGTAGACGAGCATCGTCAGGAGTGGATCGAGGATCCACCAGATGTTGCCCAGAACGGTGTCCGCGCCCCGCTTCTTGAGGTCAGCCGAGACGAGGTAGCGGATCAGCCGATGCCGGGAGCGGATGTCGCGGGCCGTGCCCACGAGCACGGCCAACGGTCCCGGCCGCGGGGGGCGGAACGATGGCCGGACGGCGCCGGACGTGGCCGGACGGCGAAGTTCGTTGGGGGTGATCGCGGCCATGCTGGGGTTGACGATATCATCTGCGACCCGAACGGACGTCCCCTGGGGCCGCCGCTGCGCGCGGATATACTGCGGTCCGTGCGCCCAAGCCCTCGGGCCTCGTGGATCGCGCTGTCCCAGACGAACGAGTTGCGGTGGGGCGGCGACCTGCGCCGGCATCACGTCTTCCGGGCGCTGGCCATGCGGACCGGCGCGACGACCGAGCCGGGCGCGGGACAGGTGGCGATCCGGCGTGCCGTCCGGAGAGCCGCGGGCTTGCCATGGCCATGGCGCGAGCGGCCGTTGCTGGTCACAAGCGACCTCTTGACGCCAGAGGCCGTAGCGTATGCGCTCCGAGCGTGCCGGCCGCTGGCCATCGACGTGCACGATCACGGCGTGGCCCAAGCCGATGCGCTCGGCCGACCCCTCGGCGAGCGCGACCGCGCCGCCCAGCTCGCCGTGATCGCGGCGAACCTCGATGCATTCCCATGGCACGTCGTGCCATCGGCCCCCTTCGCCACGCTGGTCGGGCTGGACCCCTCGCGGATCCTCGTGGCGCCCAACGGCACCGACACGCAGCACATCACGCCCGGCCGGGTTCCGGATGAACCCGCTGTGGGTTTCGTCTCCGGCGCAGCGCCCGGACGCGGCATCGAGATGCTCATCGAAGCCGTGGGGCTCGTCCGACGCGCCGTCCCCGGGTTGCGGCTGCACCTGTGGCTCGCGGTCGTGGACGCTGCCAGCGAAGCCTATGTCGCGGGACTGACGGCGATGAACACCACGCAGTCGTGGATCGCGATCGAAAGCGTGCCCTACGCGCAACTCGGTCAGGCGCTGGCCACGGCGACCGTGCTGGCCGTGCCCCATCCGCCGAACGCTTACCTCGACGTCGCCGTCCCGGTCAAGCTGATGGATGGCATGGCCGCCGGACGCCCGGTCGTCGTCACGCCGCGGGTGGAGACGCGCCGCATCGTGGAGCTGGCGCAGGCCGGCCTGGTGACGGCCGACGACTCGGCTGCGGCGATGGCCGACAGCCTGGGTACCCTGCTCGCAGATCCTGCGCTCGCGCGCCGTCTGGGCGCCAACGGCCGAGCCGCCGCGGTTGGCGAGTACGACTGGCGGGTGGTCGGCGGCCGTGTGGCTGACGCCCTCCTGGACCGCGCCGGCACGGGCCAGCCATAGATGGTCGCGGAACCGCAGGTCGTCATGTTCGTGCTCAACGACTGCCGCTCGGACGTGCGCGTGCTGCGGGAGGCCGCGACGCTGCGCGACGCTGGCTACCGCGTGACGATCATGGCCCGGACGACCGACCCGTACGCCGAGCGAGGCGAACGCGAGGAGCGACCGGACGGCGTGGTCATCATCCGCCTACCCGTCGCCCGCGGCCCCCTCCGGTGGGCCCTCAGAGCGCGGCGTCCCGCCGATCTGGCCGGTGCCGTGATCGATTGGGTGCGGCACGGCCCCCGTGCGCCGCTGCGTTTCGTGCTTCGGGGCGCAGCCGTCGCGGGCCTGGCCATCGCGACCGCTCCTGTCACGGTGCCGCTGGCGCTGGTCGGTTGGCTGGGGGCCCGAGCGGTCACCCGCGTGCCGGCCCTTGGCGCGGTATGGCTGTCGATCGGTTGGCGGCTCCAATGGCGCTTCTCGGTCCTCCCCTGGGCGACGGCTGTCGCATCGGCGGCACCGCCCGCGGCGATCGTCCACGCCCATGACATGCGGGGCCTGCCGGCTGCCGCCCAGCATAGGCGAAGCACGGCGGCCCGCTTCATCTACGACAGCCACGAGCTCTACGTGGAGGCCGGCCTGAACGCCCGCCGGCCGGCCCCAGCGCGGCAGGCGATGCGGCGTCTGGAACGTCGCTCAGCGATGGGCATGGACGCGCTGGTCACCGTCAACGACGCCCTCGCCGTCCGTCTGGGCACGTCGCTCGGGGCACCGCGTACGGTCGTCGTGCGCAATTGCCCACCCGTCGGTCCCCTGGCCGAGCCGCGCCCGGACCGCCTGCGGGCCGCCCTCGACCTGGCGGCTGATACGCCGGTGGCCCTGTACCACGGCGGCTTCATGCCCGACCGGGGCCTTGTCGAGACGATCCTTGCCTGGCGTCGGCCGGAGCTGGCCCGTGTGCACCTGGTGCTGATGGGCTCGGGTGCCCTGGAGGGGAGCCTGCGCGAGCTGGCCGCCGACCCGGCGTCGGGGGGCCGGGTGCACCTCCTGCCGCCGGTGCCGCCGGAAGCCTTGCTCGAGTGGGTCGCCTCGGCCGATGTGGGGCTCATGCTCAACCAGCCGCGCACGCTCAATGAGCGCCTGTCCACCCCCAACAAGCTCTTCGAGTGCCTGGCCGTGGGCACGCCCGTCGTCTCGTCGGACTTCCCCGAGCGGCGGCACATCATCATCGATGACCCCGACGGGCCGCTCGGCATGGTCTGCGACCCGACCGATCCGGCCGCCATCGCGGGCGCCGTGCGCGCCATCGTCGAGCAGCCCCCCGAGGCGCAGGCCGCCTGGCGCGTCCGCATCCATGCGGCGGCCGCTGTCCGGTACACGTGGGAGGTGGATCGGGCCCGCCTGCTCAACCTTTACGCGGACCTTGCCGGCGCTACCGAGACGGTTCCCCAGCGGGTCACGTACCTGGTCCCTGGCACGGGCGTGTTCGATTCGCGCACCCAGCGGCTGGGGGCATCGATGGCCGCCCGCGGTCACCGGGTGCGGATCATCGGCCGTGCGGCTCCCGACGCTCCCGACGAGGAGACGCTGGCTGACGGCGTGCACGTCGTGCGTGTCGCGACGGCCGCGGCACCCGATCGGATGAGGTCCGGACGCGACCCGATCCCGCGGCTCGTCGGCGAGACGCTTCGTGTAGGCGCGGTCTGGCGCGCCGCCGCTGCCCAGCGTCGTGCGGCGCAGGCCGTCGACGACGGAGCGGAGCTGTACCACGCCATGGGTTTCCTGGGCCTTCCGGTCGGCCTATCCCTCGCTGGCCGCGCCGGCAGTCCGCTGGTGTACGACGCACGGGACATCTACGCCGAGTCCAACAATCTGGCCCGCATGCCGAGCCCGGTTCGGGTGGTGTTCCGCCTGCGGGAGCGCCGCTGGGCCCACCGGGCCAGCCGCGTCTTCACCGTCAACGACGCACTCGCCGCGTATCTCGAGCGAAGCCTCGCTGTGCCCAAGCCGGCGGTGGTCATGAATTGCCCACCCGTCGGTCCCCTGGCCGAGCCGCGCCCGGACCGCCTGCGGGCCGCCCTCGACCTGGCGGCTGATACGCCGGTGGCCCTGTACCACGGCGGCTTCATGCCCGACCGGGGCCTTGTCGAGACGATCCTTGCCTGGCGTCGGCCGGAGCTGGCCCGTGTGCACCTGGTGCTGATGGGCTCGGGTGCCCTGGAGGGGAGCCTGCGCGAGCTGGCCGCCGACCCGGCGTCGGGGGGCCGGGTGCACCTCCTGCCGCCGGTGCCGCCGGAAGCCTTGCTCGAGTGGGTCGCCTCGGCCGATGTGGGGCTCATGCTCAACCAGCCGCGCACGCTCAATGAGCGCCTGTCCACCCCCAACAAGCTCTTCGAGTGCCTGGCCGTGGGCACGCCCGTCGTCTCGTCGGACTTCCCCGAGCGGCGGCACATCATCATCGATGACCCCGACGGGCCGCTCGGCATGGTCTGCGACCCGACCGATCCGGCCGCCATCGCGGGCGCCGTGCGCGCCATCGTCGAGCAGCCCCCCGAGGCGCAGGCCGCCTGGCGCGTCCGCATCCATGCGGCGGCCGCTGTCCGGTACACGTGGACTGGTCAACTGGCGATCGTGCTGGCTGAGTACGAGCGCCTCACCGGGCGACCGTGGTGAACCGGCCGCTAGACTCGGCACGGTGACCGATCCGCCTCAAGCATCGCCCTCCGGCACGCTCGACACGACGGATGGCGACGGCGCTGCCGTGGCCCGGCCCGGCCAGCGGCCGCTGGCCGGGCCCACGGAGCGTGCCATGCGGTGGCTGCGCAGCCGACGGACTGGCCCGATCGCCCGGCTTCGCCGGGTCGGCCGTGTGGGCATCGACATCGCCCGCTCGCCTCGCCTCGTGCCGGCCCTGCCTGGCGCCCTGCTTGAGGCGCTGCGCGGCCCGGCATCAGAAGCGGACTCGCCGGGGCCGCGCCCCCCGCGTTCGTTCGAAGCAGAGCGCGTCGCCGCCGAACACCGCCTCCGGGCGCTCTCGAGCCGGATCCAGTCCGACAGCGGCCACCCGCGCATGGCGCTGATTGCTGACGACCCGCTCGCGACCAGCCTGGACGAGGCGTGGGACCTCGTCGCCGTCCGGCCGGAGGACTGGCTTGCCACGTTGGCCGAAGAGGCACCGGACGTGCTCCTCGTGGAGTCGGCGTGGCGCGGCAACACAGGCGCGTGGCAGTACCGGATCGCCTGGTATGCGCACCCTGATGCCATCACCCTGCGCGACCTGCGTGCGCTGCTCGGCTGGTGCGCTGCACAAGGCGTGCCCAGCGTGTTCTGGGACACGGCTGGAGCGGCACATACGGGCCGCTTCCGCGAGAGCGCCGTGCTCTTCGACCTGATCGTGACGGGGGCAGCTGCGGCGCCGGCCTACCTGGGTGCGATCGAGCGCCACTGCGCCGCGGTAGCTGTGGCTGGCGAAGCGGCGGCGCCCACCGGCGGGATCTCGTCCCTGATCGACCTGATCGGCGCGGCCCTGGGTCCCGCATGAGCGCGGCGCCGATCGAGGTCTGTCTCTACTCCTCAGCCGATCTCAACATCGTCAGCGGCTCATCGATCTGGGTCCAGGCGATCGCCGAAACCCTGGTCGCCGGGCCCCTTGTGCATCTCACGGTCCCCCTGCGCGCCACCGCGCGCCGGGGCCTGATCACCGACCCGCTGCGGAGCCTCGAGCGCGTTGAGGTGGTGCCACCGCAGCGCCAGCGCCGATATGTCCCGCCATGGGGGTTGCGCACCGAGGAAGCCCTGGACCTCATCGAGTCGCTGGATCGGGAACGCCACTTCGACGCGATCATCCTGCGCTCGTTCCCGACCTGCCGGGCGGCCATCGAGCGGCCGTCCTTGCGCGGCCGCATCTGGAGCTGCTACATCCTGGAGCCGGAACGCGACATCGAGGATCCGGCCCACCTCGCCGAGCTGACCGCCATCACCGAGGCGTCGGAGCGGGTGCTGGTCCAGTCGGAGGAGATGCGGGCGCTGTTCGAGGCCGTCGTGCCGGCCGGGCGCGGCCGGACGATCATCCTGCCCCCGGCCATCCCGCCCACGCCGGCCGAGGCGGCTCCCGTGCCGTTCCGCCGGCGCCTGGTGTACGCCGGGAAGTTCCATCCCTTCTACCCCGTCGAGCGGATGCTGGACCTCCTGACCGACCTGCGGCCGCGATGGCCGGACCTGGAGTTCCACGTCATCGGCGACCAGTTCTTCCGGCCGCCCGGCGACGACTACGCCGATCGCCTGGAGCAGGCCCTGGCGACGACCCCCGGCGTGGTCTGGCACGGCGCCCTGACCCGCGCCGGCACGGCCGAGCTCCTGGCCCAGGGCGGCGTGGCCCTGAGCCTCTGGGACTACCGCCACGGATCGACGATGAACGACCTCGTCGTCTCGATGAAGCTGCTCGACTACTGCTCGGCCGGCCTGCCGGTCGTGCTCACCCGCACCGCCGCGCAGGAGACCATCCTGGGCGCCGACTACCCCCTCTTCGTCGACGACCTGGAGCAGGTCCGCCCGGTCGTGGAGCGCGTGCTCGCCGATGAGGAGCTCTACCACGCCGCCGCCGCGCGCTGCCGGGCCGGCGGCCAGCGCTTCGAGTACCCCGCCGTCTACGTGGGCATCGCGCCGGACCTCGAAGGCTGGCCCGATGCCGCCCTCCGCCAGTACGCGCGGCCCAAGCTCGACGAGGCCGTCTGGAACGTGGGCCTGCTGCTGCCGGCCGACGCGACGAGCATCCCGCCGCTGGCGTGGCGGGTCATCGCCGAGCTGCGCCGACGCGATCCTCGCTTCCGCCTGCTCGTGGGCCGCGCAGCGCAGCCCGATGCTGCGCCGGTCGTGCCGGGTGCCGACCCGGCGGCCGCGCTGCGCACGGACATCCCGCCCGAGCTCGCGGCGGCGGTCGGCGTGCGCACGGTGGAGGACGCGCCGAACTGGTATCGCACGATCGGCTTCGCCCTGGGCCCCGACGCCGTGCTGGTGGAAGGGATGCGGCCGGCGGCGACCTCCGGGGCCGTGCCGCTGGGCCTCGCCGACCCCACCACCCCCGCCTGGGCGCGGCCGTTCGGCAGCGCCGATGAGGCGAGCCTGGCCGCGACCGCGGCCGCACTGGCGACTGGTGGCGGCTGGGTCGCCGCCTCTGCCCGCGCCCGCGCCGCCGCGCTGGCCGGCCCGACGTCGTGAGGACCCGGCTGCGCGCCGTCGCGCTCGTCACCCACAGCTACTACGAGGAGGATCCGCGCCTGCGCCGGCAGGCCGAGTCGCTGGTGGCGGCCGGCTGGTCGGTCGATGTCTTCGGCCTCCGTCGGCCCGGCGAGAGCGGGGAAGGGGACCTGGAGGGCGTGCACGTCAGGCGGCTCGCGGTGCAGCGTCACCAGGGCGCGGGCGTCGCCACGTACCTGCGCGAGTACCTGGCCTTCTTCGTGCGCGTGCTGTTCGCCCTGGCCCGGGCCCACCGGCGGCGGCACTACGCGCTGGTCCAGGTAGCGACGCTGCCGGACTGGCTCGTCTTCGCCACGGCGCCGCTTCGCGCGGTCGGCGTGCCGGTCATCCTGGACTTCCACGAGGCGATGCCGGAGTTCTTCCGCAGCCGCTTCCCGGGGCCGCTGCGCCGGCCCGGCGCCTGGCTGCTGCGCGTCCAGGAGCGCGCCTCGGCCCGGTTCGCCGATCGCGTCATGACCGTCAACGACGCGCTCGGCGACCGCCTGGCGGCCATGGGCGTGCCGCGCGACCGCCTCTCGGTCATCGCCAACAGCCCGTCCCTGCAACGCTTCGATCCGACCGCCGGGCCGGTCCGGCCCTTCATGGTCGACGGCACGCTGCGGCTCGTGTACGCCGGGGCGGTCACGCCGATGTACGAGCTCGACGTCGTCCTCGACGCGCTGGCCGCGCTGCGCCGGCGGCGCCCGTCGCTGCTGCTGCGCCTGGAGATCTACGGTCGCGGCGATGCGGCCGGGGCGCTGCTGGCGCAGACGGAGCGCCTCGGCCTCGACGACGTCGTCGCGCAGCACGGCCGGATCCCGGTGGAGGCCGTCCCGGCGGCGATCGCCGCCAGCGACGTGGGCCTCGCCCCGACGCGGCGCGACTCGTTCACCGACCTCAGCTTGTCGACCAAGATCTTCGAGTACGCGGCGATGGGCAAGCCGGCCCTCTGCTCTGACCTGCCGCTCGTGGCGCGCACCTTCGGGCCGGGGGCGGTGTGGACGTACGCGTCGGGCGACGCCGGCTCCCTGGTCGATGTCCTTGGCGCCATCGTCGATGAGCCGGTGGCCCGCGAGGCGCGTGCCGCGACGGCCTCGGCGCGAACGCGGTCGCTGGGCTGGGAGGCGGAAGCGGTGCGCTACCTGGCGGTCATCGACGAGGTCGCCCGCCCCCGCTGACGACCGGGCAGGCGCTGCCACAGGAGCGCGCCGGCCTGGATCACGGCCCCGCCGACGAGCGCGAGGGCGAAGCCACCGGCCACGCCCGCAGGCACGAGCCACACGATGAGGATGACGAAGAAGCAGGCCGTGCCGTAGAGCCCGGTCAGGAGGCCGCGCAGGACCGCCGCGGCCTCGGCCGGCCCGGCGCGACGCTGAGTGAAGACGACGAGGATGGCGGTGAACGTCGGGAAGATCGCGACGACGCCGCTCAGTCCGGGGCCGAGCGCGTCCGCGGCGGCCGTCAGGGCCAGCACGATCGCCGTGCCGATGAGCATCCGCCCGGGGATCTCCCAGGCCGGCCAGGCCTCGAGCCCGCCCGGGTGCGCCGGGCGGGGCAGGCCTCGCGAGGCGAGCACCAGGCTCACCAGCACCAGCGCCAGCAGGAACGCCACCGGGAGGCCCACGATGGGCTGCGCGGCCAGGCCGACGACGCCGAAGGCCGCCACCGCCCCGACCAGGGCTGTCGGCCAGCCCCGGTCGGCGGCGAGCCGCGCGTATGCCACGGCGAAGGCGGCGATGGCCGCCACGCCGAGCAGCGAACCGACCGCCACCCGGGAAGCGAACGACGGCCCCTGGTCGAGGGCGATGAAGAACGTGACGGGGCCCGACGTCAGCGGCAGCGCGATGAGCCAGCCGCCGATGAAGTTGCCCCAGCGTCGGCCGGCCACGCTGGCCGCGCCGATGAGGATGGGCGTGAGCACCAGCTTGAGCAGGATGAGGCCCACGTGCGCAGCCTACGGGTTCCGGCGACAGCGCGGCGCGGGCCGCCGTGTTACGTTCGCGGTGATGTTCACCGACGCGTTCGTGAACCTCTACACCAACGACATCGAAGCCGGCCTCCGCTTCTACCGCGACCTGCTCGGCTTCACGGAGACCTTCCGCACCCCGAAAGAGGGGATCCCCGAACACGTCGAGCTCTCGCTGAACAGGTTCGGGCTGGGGCTCGGCACGGTCGAGGCGGCCAGGCGGGTGCACGGCGTCGAGGCCTCACCCGGCACCGCGGCCATGGTCCTGGTCGTCTGGACGACGGACGTGGACCGCGCCTTCGAACAGCTGACGGCGGGCGGCGCGCCGGTCGTCCAGGCGCCGCACGACACCGGCGCCCACAACCGGAACGCCCTGCTGCGCGACCCGGACGGGAACCTCGTGGAGATCGTGTCCCGGGTCCGCTGACGAGGCCGCGCCCGGCCCACTTGCGATAGATGATTGCGTGTGCAATCATCAATGCATGCAAGACCCACGAACCTTCAACGACGCCATGGTGGCCGATCTGCGCGCGCACGCCGGGGTCTCGACCCAGGGGCCCATGGCCGGGCGACACCTCATGATCCTCACCACCTCCGGCGCGCGGACGGGCGAGCCGCGCACCGCGCCAGTCGCCTACACCCGGGACGGCAGCGCCTACGTGATCATCGCCTCGAAGGGCGGCGCCCCTTCGCACCCGGCGTGGTACCACAACCTCGTGGCGCATCCCGACGTCACCGTGGAGGTGGACGGCCAGCGCTTCGAGGCCCACGCCACGGTCACCCACGGCGCGGAGCGGCGCCGCCTCTACGACGCGCAGGCGGCCCTCATGCCGGGTTTCGCCGACTACGAGAGGCGCACCGAGCGGGTCATCCCGGTGGTGCGGCTGGAGCGCCGGGGCTGACCGTCCGCTGCCGGGCGGAGACAGGCCCGGGGGCCATCCACGCCCGCAGCAGCAGGAAGCGCACCGCGGTCGCCAGCGCGTTGGCGGCGACCAGGACCGCCAGCTCGATGGCCCGGCCCGACCCTGGGTCCAGCGCCTGCAACAGGTCGAGGGCGCCGGTGGTGATGACCAGCGCCATGCCAAGCGCGAGCATGCCGGACCGCCTGGTCCTGCCAGGCGGTCCTCCGGCCGTCGGATCCGAAGGTCAGGCGGCGGTTCGCGATGGTGTTGCCGATGGCCGTAGTGATCAGAGCCACGCCGTTGGCGGGCTGGGCGGGCACGGCCGACCGCAGGACGGCGTAGAGGACCACGTAGGCCGCCGTGCTGACGATGCCGATCCCGGCGAACCGGATCACTTGGCGGGAGAGCCGCATCAGGAACCGCCGGAGGTGACCATGCCCGAGCCGGCGGAGCCGCGCCCGACCACCACCGTCGACGAACCCAGCTGAGCCGTGGGGGCCGGTGTGGCGGTGGGGGCGGACGTCGAGGTGCCTGACCCGACCTCGGCCACGGCCGCAGGCGTGGCGGCGACGTGGCCCGTGTACGAGACGGCCGCCAGCCCTCCCATGGTGGCCGTGCCGGCCGTGCCAAGGACGGCGGCCCCGATCGTCAGACGGCGCAACCGCCGCAGGGCGGTGTCGCGCGCGCGTTGCTGGGTGGAGATGCGCGGCGTGGTCGGTGAATGGTCCATGGTCGCGAGTGTCGCGGGCGCCGCCTTGCGAACGGGTTACGCCGTGCTCGTCAGGCCAGGCCGCGCGGCCAGCTCACGGACATGCTCGCCCCGCCGGCGGGGGATCGACCGATCCGCCACGTGCCACGTGACGCGCGCACGATGGAGTCGGCGATGGCGAGGCCAAGGCCCGCCCCGCTGCCTTCTGCCGTAGCCCGGTGGAAGCGGTCGAAGATCAGCGTCTGCTCACCCGCGGGGATGCCCGGTCCGGCGTCATCGACCGTCAGGCGGACCCGCCCGCTTTCCTGGGCGACCGTGACGGCCACCTCGCCGCCGTCGGGCGAGTACTTGCAGGCGTTGTCCATGAGGACCCCCAGGAGGCGGTCGAGCCAGTCGGCCGGGGCCTGCACCACCGCGGGCTCGGTGGGCACCGCGACACGCAGCAAGAGGTGCCGCTGCTCGGCGACCGGGGCGAAGCGGTCCACGGTCTGGGACGCTACCGTCCCCAGGTCGACGTGCTCCATCGGCGGCCGGCCCTGGAGCGCGTCGAAGCGGGCGAGCCACAGGAGATCATCGACCAGGTGGCGCATGCGGCGGGCCTCGCGGTCGACCCCCTGGAAGGCCTTGGCGTACCACTCGGCCGTGCGCGGCTGCGTCGCCGCCAGGCTGGCGTGGGCCTCGATGACCGAGAGCGGCGTGCGGAGCTCGTGCGAGGCGTCGGCGGTGAAGGCCAGCTGGCGCTGGCGGGCCCCCTCGATCGGGGCCGCCACCCGCCGGCCGATGGCGACCGCGCCAAGGAACACGACGATCAACAGGATCGGGGCGATGAGGACCTCGGCCAGCAGGATCGTCGAGGTGGCCTGGGAGACGGTGTCGAGTGTCTGGCCGACGACGACGTAGTCGTCCCCCGCCACGCCGCCGGCCACACGCAGGGCGACGTCGCCCACCATGACCGTCTGGGGCGTCGTGGCGTGGTAGGCGGAGGTGGGCAGGACCGCCGCGGCGTTGGTGGCCTGGATCGTGCCGTCGGCGCGGATCGTCCACACCAGCGTGGCCGGGCCGAAGCGGTCCGGAGGCGGCGCGCCGTAGCCCGAATCGGGGGGTCCACCGGGCTCGTCGCCCAGGTGCGAGAGCGAGGCCACGAGCCGGTCGTCGATCTGCTGCGTCAGGTCGTGCGTGACGAGCAGGACGACCGTCGCGCCGATGACGAGGTAGACGGCGGCCACGAGGACGGTGGCCAGCAGGGCGACGCGGATCGACGTCCCGCGCACCCCTTCGGCGCGGGCCGCCCGGGCCGCCCTCATGCTTCCTCGAGGCGATAGCCGGTGCCGCGCACGGTCACGATGCGCACGCCGGCGCCGGTCAGCTTGGCGCGTAGCCGGCTGAGCTGGACGTCGATGGCGTTGGAGCCCAGCGGGTCGGTCTCGTCCTCCCAGGCGTGTTCGGCGATCGCCCTGCGGTCGACGACGGCCGGGGCGCGCCGCAGCAGCAGCTCCAGGATCTGGTACTCGGTCGCGGTCAGGCGCAGGTCCGCGCCGGCCACGGTCACGACGCGCGTGCGGGGATCAAGGGCCAGGCGGGCACGCGCCAGGACGGGCCCGTCCACGCCGTGCGGCCGTCGCTGCAGCGCGCGCACACGTGCCAGCAGCTCGCCGAAGTCGAACGGCTTGACCAGGTAGTCGTCGGCCCCGGCGTCGAGGCCCTCGATGCGGTCGTGCGGCGCATCCCGCGCCGTCAGCATCAGCAGCGCGGTCGGCCGCTGGTGGCGCCGCGCCCAGGCCACCACGTCGATGCCGGGCGCCCCCGGCATGCGCCAGTCGATGATGGCCACGTCGTACTCGTACCACCTGAGCTGGTCGATGGCGTCGTCGCCGCGGGCCACGGCATCCACCTGGTAGCCCTGCTCGGCCAGCCCGAGCACGAGCACGTCGCGCAGGCCGTCGTCGTCCTCAGCGACGAGGAGGCGCATCTCAGCGGGCCTTCACGTCCGCTGGCAGGGGCACGAGGCGCAGGGCGAGGACCGGGCAAACGTCGACCGCCTGCCGGGCCAGGGGTCGCAGGCCCGCCGGCACGGCGTCCGGCGCGAGGATGGGGTAGCCCCAGTCGTCGCGCGTGATCAGCTCCGGCAATAGCTCGGCGCACAACCCGGCCCCGTCGCAGCGGATGCGGTCGACCTGCAGCTGGAGCCGATCAGGTTCGCTCATGAGGCGCGCACCCCCTGTCCCACCGCCGTGCAGCCGCGACGGGCCTGGTGACGGCGGAACTCGTCGCCGAAGACGCGCATGGCGCTGGCCAGGTGGTTGACCGCCCCGTCGGGATGACGGCACGCCCCGCGGCCGCGGATCTGGCCGGTCCAGCGCTCGAGGTGGGCCAGGTCGTCCGCCTGGGCCGCACCCGCCGCGACCCGCGTCGTCGTGTCGGCGATCGCGCGCAGGCCGAAGACGCACGGGCCGCATTGGGCCGCGCTCTCGGCCGCCATATAGGTCATCACCCGCGCGGCCGCCTGCACGCCGCAGGCGTCTCGCCCCAGGAACGAGAGCACCCCGCAGCCGAAGCCGGCGCCGGCCTCTCGCAGGACCGCCGGCTCGAGCGGGGTGGACCACGCGGCGCGACCCTCGATCCAGCCGCCGAAGTAGCCGCCCACGAGGACCGCCTGCACGTCATCGGCCGTCGTCCCGAGTCGTCCTGCCACAGAGCCGATCGTCTCCCCGAACTCGATCTCGTGGACGGTCGTCCGCCCATCGCGCCCGCTGGTGCTCACCAGGGCCGTGCCGGGCGCCGCACCGCTCCCGGCGCCACGGTACCAGCCGTCCCCGTGGCGGGCGATGAGGGCGACGTGGGCCAGGCTCTCCACGTTCTGCACGAGCGTCGGCCGTCCGCCGATGCCGCGCTCGTAGGGGCGCGGCGGCACGGACGTCGGGCGGGCATCGGCCGCATCGATGTAGTGCACGGCCGCCGACTCCTCGCCGGCCACGTAGCGCTCCGGCCCGGCCACCAGCCGGAAGTGCTGGCTCACCTGCGGGCCTCGCTCCAGGACGGCGCGTCCCAGGGCCGCTCGCGCGGCCGCGTGCGCCTCGCCGACATACAGCACGACCTGGTCCGCGCCGACGGCCGCGGCCGCCAGCAGCGCCCCGTCCAGCACGAGATGGGGGCGCGTCACCATGAGCGCCCGGTCCTTGGCACTGAGCGGTTCGCCCTCCGCCCCATTCACGAGCACGACCGGCCAATCGCCGGCTGCCTGAGCGACCGTTCGCCACTTGCGGCCGACCGGGAACCCGGCGCCGCCGCGACCGGTCAGGCCACTGGCCTCGAGGGTGGCGATGAGCGACGCCGGGTCGACCGCCGGCAGGCGGCCCAGGCGTGCCTGGTGGTCGGCGAAGGACTCGGCACCCGCGGCCAGGGGCGGACCGGCGAGCAACCGCGCCAGCGGGGCGGGCCCGTTCATCGGAAGGTCCGCCCGCCGCGGTCGGTGCCTGGCGCAGGGCGGGCGACCTCCGCCACGACCTGGCGGAGCACCTCGGGGCTGCCCGCACGGACCGTCGCGACGCGCCACACGACGGCGACGCCGACCAGGCCGGCACACAGCACGTCGAGCGCCAGCATCCAGAGGGCGAACGCGTCGGACCCGGCGCCGATGCCGTGGGTGAGGGCGAGGGGCCACGCGCCGTACGCCAGCCAGTGGACCGCGCGCCACGTCCGCTGGCCAAGCCGCGCCCGGATGAGGCTCGTCACGATGAGCGCCACGAGCAGGTCGAAGGCGATGACGCCAAGGCCCACCCACAGCGGCCGGTAGCTCGACGCGAACGGGATGAGGGCGGCGGCCGGGCCGAGGGCGGTGAACGGGTCCACGATCGCGGTCACGATGTGGACGGCGAGGAAGACGAGCGCGAGCAGCGACAGGTTGCGGTGCAGGCCGGCCGTCAGGAAGCGGGGCCACGACGGCGCCTGCCAGCGGCTGACGTTGAGGATCCCCAGGACGACCACCCCGGTGAGCATGAGCAGCGAGACGATGCCCGCTCCCCGCGTGGCGAACCACAGCAGCTGGTCGCTCATGCCGCCACCGACACCTGCGTCGGCCAGCGGTTGAGGCGCAGGAGGCGCCCGTCGGCGGCGACCAGGCGCGTCGGGAGACCGACCGCGGCCAGCCAGTCCGGCGCCCGGTCGCCCTTGACGATGGCCGCCGTGGCCACCGTGTTGGCGTCGACGCACGAGCCCGCGGCCACGGTCGCCGTCCGCCACGGGCTCACGGCGGGCTTGCCGGTGGCCGGATCGACCAGGTGATGGCGCTCGACGCCGTCCTGGGTCCACCGCCGCACGGTCGTGCTGGAGGTGGCCAGGGCGCCGCTGGTGAGGCGCACGACCTCTCCCGGGCCGTCGGCCGGGGCGCCGCTGTCGTCGGCGACGAGGATGGGCCAGCCCGGCGCCGGTCCGGCGCCAGCGGTGGCGATGTCGCCGCCCAGGCTCACGAGGACGCCCGCGCCGGTCACCCGATGGGCGGCCGCGGCGGCGTGATCCGCCGCCAGCGCCTTGCCGACGGAGCCCAGGTCCAGCTCGATGCCGCGCGGCAGGCTCACCCGGCGGGCGGTGCCCTGGTAGCCGATCGCCTGCCAGCCCGGGACGGCCTCCAGCCGCAGCTCGAGGGCGAGGTCACGCCCCACCAGCGTGGCGAAGTCCGCCCCATACCCCAGCGCCCGCATCGTCCGGCCCACGGTCGGATCGACCGCGCCGTCGGTCAGGCGGGCCGCGCGCAGGGCCGCCTCGAGCGCCTCCGCCAGCAGCGGACTGACGACCATCGGACGACCGGCGTCGTTGAGCCGCGACAGCTCGGAGTCGGCCCGGAAGCGGCTGTAGGTGACGTCGGCAAGCTCCAGCAGCGCCACCACCGTGGCGCATGCCGCTTCAAGAGCGGCCCCGTCGGTCACCAGCACCGTGCACGTGGTGCCCAGGGCCGTCCAGGTGCGTCGGGCGACGTGCGGCTCGATCATCGTCAGGCGTGGGTCAGGAGGAGCTGCAGCTCCATCGTGCCCGTGTCGCTCACCGAGAGGGCGATGAACGAGGTGGGCGGCGTGATGCCGTAGTCGGAGAACGTGATGGGCAGCGAGCCGGTCACCTCGATGACGCTCCCCACGAGCCGCGCCTTGAGCGCCACGGACACGGACTTCGTGACGCCGTGCAGCTGCAGCGTGCCCTGGGCCGCCACGTCGATCTCCTGCCCGTCTGGCGGGTCGGCCCCCAACTCGATGGGGCCGGTGAGGGTGAACGTGGCGGTCGGGAAGGAGCTGGTCTCCAGGCCGTTGTGAGTCAGCTGCTGGTCACGCCGCGAGTCGTCGCTCTGGAGCGCGGTCAGGTCGGCCGTGATGGTGGCCGCCGTGACCTGCGTGCCGGTGATCGTGAGGCTGCCGCTGACCTTCGGCGTCCGCCCCACCGCGGTATTGGCGCCGATCGAGGCGAGCGTCTCCTGCACGCGGTAGCCGACCCACGAGTCGCTGAAGTCGGAGAACGACCCGATCGAGGTGTCGATGTCCCAGGTGCCGGGCAGGCCGCCCGAGGCAAGCGGCTGGGCCGCCGCGCCGGTGGTGGCGAGCGGGGCCAGGCTGCCGGTGCTGACCGCGGCCGGGCCGGCCGGCCGGAGGAACAGGTACCACAGGCCGTAGGCGCCGCCCGCCACGATCGCGAGGCCGACCACGAGCGCGGCGATGGCCAGGGCGCGGCGTCGGATCCTCATGCCCGAAGGATGCCCAGCCATACCTTGCGAATCGATGAACGGCCGCTGACGGTTCTGGGGCCGCGGGGCGGGTCAGGCGCGGAGGTTCGCCAGGTACTTGGCGCGCCAGGCCTCCGTCGAGCGGACCTGGTTGAAGGTGAAGATGTGGAGACCGGCCACGTCGGCGAGCGGGTCGGCCGCCAGCGGCGCGAGGGCATCAAGGAGGCCGTCCGGCCGGTAGCCGCCCGGGGCCAGGAGCAGGCGGCTGACGAAGCGCGTGTTCTTGGTCAGGAAGCGCCGTGAATCGGCCACCCCGATGCGCGCGCTGATGGTCATCAGGCGGTGCAGCGGGGCCGCGCCCGGGAGGCCCAGGTGGAGCGGCAAGGTGAGGCCGCGGGCGCGTCGCGCAAGGAGCCAGGACGAGATGACCCGCGCGTCGAAGCACATCTGGCTGACCATGTAGTCGGCGAAGGCAGCCTTCTCCACGAGGACCTCGTCGAGGCGCGCCTCGACGATGGCGGGGTGGCCCTCGGGGTAGCAGGGCACGCCGATCTCGGTGAAGTCGTGGCCCAGGTCGGCCATCGCCCGGAGCAGGCTCAGGCCGTCGGGGAAGTCGCCGGTCACCGGTCCGTCCCCCCCGACGACGAAGGCGCGCCGCACGCCCATCCCGGCGAAGGAGCGCACCAGGTCCCGCAGTTCGGCGCGGTCGCGGATGAGGTGCGCCGACAGGTGGGGCACGACGCTATGGCCGCGCTCGCGAAGCGCGCCGCAGAGCTCGACCGACGCGGCCATGCCGCGCGCCTGCGACGAGGTCACCGTGACGGTGGCGCCGGCCGGCAGGGCCGACGCCGCGTCGAGGGCGTGGGTGAGGGGGATCAGCTCGAACTTCGGCGCCGCTACGAGGGCTGCCAGGGCGCTTCGTTCAGCCGAAGATGACGCGGCCCGCAGGGCGACCACCTCAGGCGAGCGCGTCGGGCATCGATGCCTTGCGCTGGGCGATGTAGGCCAGCAGCGCCTCGTCGATGGCCGGGTCCAGGGCCGGTTCCTCGTACTCGGCCAGCATCTGCTTCCAGACGGCGTTGGCCCGTTGCGCGGTGTCGAGCGAGCCGTCCTCCTGCCACTTCTCGAAGCTGTCGTAGTTGGCGATGCCCGAGCGGTAGAAGGCGCTCTCGAAGTTGGCCAGGGTGTGGGCGCTGCCAAGGAAGTGGGTGCCCGGCTCGTTGGTCAGGATCGCGTCGAGGGCCTGGCCGTTCTCGGAGAGGTCCATGCCCTTGGCGAAGACGGCCATCATGCCGCACTGGTCGGCGTCCATGACGAACTTCTCGTAGCCGCAGGTCAGCCCGCCCTCCAGCCAGCCGGCCGCGTGGAGCACGAAGTTGACGCCTGCCAGCACGGTGGGCTGGAGCGTCGCGGCGGACTCGTAGGCGGCCTGCGCGTCGGGCAGCTTGGAGGCGCACAGGCTGCCGCCGGAGCGGAACGGCACGCCGAGGCGCCGCGCCAGGGCGGCCATGGCGTACAGCACCAGGGCCGGCTCCGGGGTGCCGAACGTGGGCGCGCCCGACTGCATCGACATGGAGCTGGCGAACGAGCCAAGGACGACCGGCGCACCGGGGCGGGTCAGCTGTACGAAGGTCATGCCGCCGAGCGCCTCGGCCAGCGTCTGGGCACAGACCGCGGCGGCGGTGACCGGGGCCATCGCGCCGGCCAGGATGAACGGCGTCATGAGCGTCGCCTGGTTGGCCTCGGCGTAGGCGCGGGCGGCCCCGACCATCGTGGCATCCCACACCAGCGGCGAGTTGGCGTTGATCAGGCTGAGCACGACCGCGTTCTGGTCGACGAACTCCGGGCTGAACACGAGACGCGCCATGTCGACCGTGTCGCGGGCCCGCTCGGCGGCCGTGACCGAGCCCATGAAGGGCTTGTCCGAGTAGCGGATGTGGCTATAGACCATGTCCAGGTGCCGCTTGTTGACGGGCACGTCGACCGGCTCGCAGACCGTGCCGCCGGAGTGATGCATGAACGGGCTGCTGTAGGCCAGCTTCACGAAGTTGCGGAAGTCCTCGATCGTGCCGTAGCGCCGCCCGCGGTCCAGGTCCTGCACGAACGGCGACCCGTAGTTGGGGGCGAACACGGTGGCCGAGCCGCCGATCTGCACGCTGTTGAGCGGGTTGCGGGCGAACTGCGTGAACTCACGCGGGGCGGTCGCCTGGACGATCTGGCGGCACATCCCGCGGGGGAAGCGGACGCGCTCGCCCTGCGCCTCGGCGCCCGCGGCCGCCAGCAGCGCCACGGCCGCCGGATCGCCGCGGAACTCCAGGCCCACTTCCTGGAGGATCGTGTCGGCGTTGTGCTCGATGAGGGCGAGGCCCTCCTCGTCCAGGACCTCGAACGGCTGGAGCGTGCGGGTCAGGAACGGTGTCCGTTCCAGCTGCCGATGCAGGCGGGCCGCCTGGCGGGCCGCCCGGCCGCCGCTGCGCTGACGCGGGGTCTCATCCATCACGGGTCCTCCCTGCTGGCCGCGCCGACGACGGGCCGGCCCCGCTCACGACGTCGGGGGGCGGAGGCACCATGGCCGGCCGGCCGCGCCGGCAGGGCCACGACGCGGCCCAGGTGGGTCGACGGGGCGGTCCGATGGGGGAACGCGAGGGCGTCCACGAAGTGGGCCTGGAAGCTCGGCTCGACCGCCGTCTCGATCTTCTCCACCTGGCGCACCGTCGCCTCGATCTCCCGCCGGGCGCGGCCCGACAGGAGGGCCATCAGGGCGCCCGTGCCGGCGGCGTTGCCGGCGGCCACGACGTGCCCCGGGTCGCAGTCGGGGACAAGGCCCAGCACCATCGCCTGGATGCCGTCGATCTGGCTGCCGAAGGCGCCGGCCAGGCGGACCTCGTCGACCTCGTCCACGCCGGCGTGATCCATCAGGAGGCGCGCGCCGGCGTACAGGGCGGCCTTGGCCAGCTGGATGGCGCGCACGTCGTTCTGGGTGATGACCAGGCGCGGTTGGCCGTCGTGGAGGACGTAGGCGAACGTGCGGCCGTCGGCGATGAGGCGCGGCGTCCGGGCGGCGAGCGCGCCGTCGATGACCCCGTCGGCGGTCACGACACCCGCCAGGAAGAGCTGCGCCACGACCTCGACGATGCCGGAGCCGCAGATGCCGCTGATGGCGAGGCCGTCCATCGCCTCGGCGAAGCCGGGTTCGTCGGACCAGAGCGGGCACCCGATCACCCGGAAGCGCGGTTCCAGGGTCTGCGGGTCGATGCGGACGCGCTCGATGGCCCCGGGAGCCGCGCGCTGCCCACCACTGATCTGGGCGCCCTCGAAGGCCGGCCCGGTGGGGCTGGAGGCGGCCAGCAACCGGCCTTGGACGCCGAGCACGATCTCCGCGTTCGTGCCCACGTCGACCACGAGCTGCACGCCCTCGCCGCGCTGCGGCTCCTCGGCCAGGATGACGCCGGCTGTGTCGGCGCCGACGTGGCCGGCGATGCACGGCAGGACGTAGACGCGGGCCCCCGGACTTGCGCGCACGCCGATCTCGGCCGCGTTGACCTCCAGCGCCTCGTCGGTGGCCAGGGTGAAGGGCGCCGAGCCGAGCGGCACCGGGTCCAACCCGAGCAGCAGGTGATGCATGATCGGGTTGCCGACGACCGTGAGCTCCAGGATGTCGCGCGCCGCCACACCCGCGCGTGCTGCCAGGGAGGCGACCAGCTTGCCCACCGCCGCCCGGACCGCGCGGGTCATCGCCGCGGCGCCATCGGGATGGAGCATGGCGTACGAGACGCGGCTCATGAGGTCCTCGCCGAAGCGGATCTGCGGGTTCATGACGCCCTCAGAGGCGAGCACCGCGCCGTCGGACAGGTCGACGAGGTGGCCGGCGATGGTCGTCGAGCCGACGTCCAGGGCGACGCCAAGGGCGCGCTCGTGGAGGCCGGGCCAGACCGCCGTGATGACATGCGCCTCGTGGACGGCCACGGTCACGCCGAACGAGCCTGCCTCCAACGCCGCCGGCAGGGCGCGGATCACCGCCACGTCGGCCCCCAGGTCGGTCAGCCCCCACTCGGCGGCCAGGGCGTCCTTCAGGCGCGCCAGGTCGCCACGCGGCGAGGCCAGCACGGGCGGCGCCACCTGGACGTAGTGGAGGCGCACGACCGGGTCGATCTCGAAGGCCCGGCGGGCCAGTTCCTTGCGCACGACCTGGCGGTGCACCTGGCTCTCCGAAGGCACGTCGATGACGATGTCGCCGCGGAGGGCGGCGGTGCACGCGAGGCGCCGATCGGCTGCCAGGCCGTGCTCGCCGGCGTACGCCGTCTCGATCTCGCCGCGTGCCGACAGGTGGTCGGCCTGGGAGACCAGGCCAAGCTTGGGGAAGTCGCCAAGGCTCGGCTCGACCTGGCAGCGGCCGCACAGGCCGCGCCCGCCACAGACCGAGTCGATGTCCACCCCGAGCGCGCGTCCGGCGTCCAGGACGGTGGTCCCCGCGTCGAACCGGCCGCGCCGGCCGGACGGCGTGAAGACGATGAGCGGCTGCGGCATGGTGTCCACGCCGCTCACGGCACCGCGGCGACCCGGCGGCGGTTGATGCGGCGGCCCTGCTCGCCCTCGGCCGGCGCCTCGCGGTAGCGGCGGATCCAGCGGCCGCACTCGGGGTCGTGGCCCATCAGGACATCGGCCGCCATCACCGCCTGGCGCACGCCGTCGGACAGGGGATTCGTGATGGCGCTGGTGAGGCCGCTGGCGATGGCCATGGCCAGGTACGCGCCGTTGATGCCCTCGCGGAACGGCAGGCCGAAGCTCACGTTGGACGCGCCACAGATCGTATTGACGTGCAGGTCGTCGCGCAGCCGCCCCAGGATCCGGAAGACCTGTCGCCCCGCGGTCGGCAGCGCCCCGATGGGCATGAGCAGCGGGTCCACGACCACGTCCTCGCGCGGGATGCCGTGGTCGAGCGCCCGCTCCACGATCCGTTTCGCGACCGCGTAGCGGACGTCGGGGTCCTCGGAGATGCCGGTCTCGTCGTTGGAGATCGCCACGACCGCCGCCCCGTACCGGCGCACCAGGGGCAGCACGCGCTCCAGGCGCTCGTCCTCCCCGGTGACCGAGTTGACCAGGGCCTTGCCCTGGTAGACGGCCAGGCCGGCCTCGAGCGCCTCGACGATCGACGAGTCGATCGAGAGCGGCAGGTCGGTCAGGGCCTGGACCAGCTGGATGGCATGGGCCAGCATGGCCGGCTCATCCGCCAGCGGCACGCCGGCGTTGACGTCGAGCATGTGGGCCCCAGCCGCCACCTGGGCGACCACGTCGCGCTCCACGCGGCTGAAGTCGCCCGCCTTCATCTCCTCGGCCAGGAGCGTCCGGCCGGTGGGGTTGATCCGCTCGCCGATGAGCACGAACGGCCGATCGTCGCCGATGACGACCTCCCGGGTGGCCGAGCCGATGACCGTGCGCGTCATGCCGCCGCACCACCCCGCCCGGCCTCGTCCACGCCGCCGGCGGCCACCAGGCGGGCCAGGACCTCGCGCGTGTAGGCGAGCTCCAGGCGCGCGACCTCCGCCTTCGCCGCAGCGTCCGGCTCGTCGATGCAGGGCACCTGCGTCTTGCGCCACTCGGCGATGTAGTCGTCCATGGCCTTGCGCCCGGCCTTCACGGCGGCCTTGTCGATGGCGACCTGGAAGCGTGGGTGGAGCACGATCTTGGCCGTCTGGCGGCCGTCGCGGACGACGACCTGGGCGGGGATGTCGCGCCACCAGATGACCGTCAGCGTGCCGGCCACCTCAAGCGGCCCCGATCGCGACCGGCAGGGTGGCGCGCAGGGCCGAGACATCGGCGACCGCCGCGAGCGCCTCGATGGCCGCGGCCAGGTCGCCGTAGCCGGTGCGGCGCAGCTCGAACCGCAGGCCAAGGCGGGCGGCGGCGGCACGGGCCGCGGCGAGCAGTGCGGGGTCGTCGGTCTGGGCCAGGTAGACGACGCGCCGGTAGGCCCCGAAATAGACGGGCAGCAGCTCGGGGTGGCGGTCCAGCCCCAGGCCGCGGACGACCAGCCGGTCGAAGTGGCGGGCCAGGAAGTCAGTCAGGAAGAAGGTCGCCGGGTCGTCGGCCATGAGCTGGTCGAACGCCGACTGGCCGGCGAAGACCTGGTAGCAGTGGGCGCCGGGCAGGCGGTCGACGCCCTCTTCGCGCAGGACCGCGTCGAGCAGGCCACCTGTGCCGCAGTCGGCGTAGGCCACGAAGATCCGATCACGCGTCGCGCGCGCGGCCCGGATCCGGCGCCGCACCGCGGCGGGGATGCGCTCCGGCCGGTCGTGCAGATCCGGCGGCAGGCAGGCCAGGTCCAGGTGGCCCAGCCCCGGGCGGCGCGTCAGGGCCACCAGCTCCGGCGCGAGCGCGCCGCAGGCGATGATCAGCGTGCGCGACGGGTCGGCGGCGAGCCGGGGCTCAGGCGGCACTGGCACGCCGCTTGTCGATAAGGGCCCGGGCCATCTCGGCCGCCACCCCGGCATCGCGACAGTAGGCGTCGGCTCCCACGGCCGCCCCGAACTCCTCGTTCAGCGGCGCCCCACCCACGAGCACGATGTAGTCGTCACGGAGGCCCTTCTGCTTGAGCGTGTCGATGACGACCTTCATGTAGGGCATGGTCGTGGTCAGCAGGGCTGACATGCCCAGGATGTCCGGGTGGTGCTGGTCAAGGGCGGCCAGGAACTTGTCGGCGTCCGTGTTCACGCCAAGGTCAAAGACTTCGAAGCCGGCGCCCTCGAGCATCATGCCCACGAGGTTCTTGCCGATGTCATGGATGTCGCCCTTGACCGTGCCGATGACGACCTTGCCGATGGGCTTGGCGCCGGTCTCGGCCAGCAGCGGCCGCAGGATGGCCATGCCGGCCTTCATGGCGTTGGCCGCCAGCAGGACCTCCGGCACGAACAGGATGCCGTCGCGGAAGTCGATGCCCACGATCTTCATGCCGGCCACCAGGGCGTCGTCGAGGACGCGCGTGGCGCTCCAGCCCCGGCCGAGAAGGATGTTCGTGCCCTCCACGATCTCGGCGGCCATGCCGTCGTAGAGGTCGTTGTGCATCTGCTCGGTCAGCTCCTCGTCGGAGAGGGCCGCCAGGTCGATCTCGGTGTCGGTCACGTCTGTTGTTCCGCCATGTGGAACGGTGCCGTATGATGGAACGAGCCAGCCGCAATGTAGCGGACGGGAGGGGTCGTGTCCAGAGTGCAGGCCATCGAGCGGGCCTTCGTCGTGCTCGGGACGCTGGGTGACGGGCCGCTCGGCGTGACCGAGGCGGCGGCGCGCGCGGGGCTGCCCAAGAGCACCGTGGCGCGCCTCCTGGGCGCGCTCGTCGCGGCCGGGGCGGTCGAGCAGGTCCCCGGCGGCACCGATTACCGTGTCGGCGGCCGCATGGTGACCTTGGCCGCGGGCGGGCGGCCCACGCGCAGCCTCGTGGCGGTCGCGCGACCGCACCTGGTGGCGCTGGCCGGGGCGGTGGGGGAGGCCGCCGGGCTGTCGATCCCCGACGGGCACCTGGTCCACTACGTCGACCAGGTGGATTCGCCCCACCCGGTCGGCGTGCGGGACTGGACCGGCACGCGATTGCCCATGCATGCCGTCTCGTCCGGCCTGGTCATGCTGGCCCACCGGTCCCCGGCGGAGGTCGACGCGTACCTTGCACGGCCGCTGGAGCGCTTCACGCCGGCGACCGTCGTGGAGCCTGCCGCGGTGCGCGAGCGCCTGAGGCGCGTGCTGCTCGACGGCTACGCTTGGACCGCCGAGGAAGTGGCCGAGGGCATCACCTCCGTGGCCGCCGCCCTGGCCGACGAGGATGGCGAGGTCGTGGCCGCGATCCACGTCCACGGCCCGTCGTACCGCTTCCCCGCCGACGCAGGCGCTTCGGCGGCCATCGCGGTGGAGGTCGTGGCCGCCGCGGCCCGGATCGCCGCCCGCATCCGTCAGGCCTGATGGGCCGCGCAGGACCGCCCGCGAGGGACCCCGTCGGTTCGATCGAACTGACGCGCCGGGAGCTGCTGGCGCAGCGCCCGGCCGGCGAGGCCGAGGACATCCATTTCACGGAGTCGCTGGCCGCCATCGTGATCGAGGCCTACTCACGGCCCGGTGACGTCGTGCTTGACCCCTTCGCCGGCTACGGCACGACCGCGGTGGTCGCGGCGCGCCTGGGGCGGCGGCCGATCGCCATCGAACTGCTGCCGCGCCGCGCCGCCCACATCCGCCGGCGGCTCAGGGGCGTGGGGACCGTCATCACCGGCGACGCGCGTTCCCTGGCGACGCTCGTGCGGGGGCCCGTCGACCTGTGCCTGACGTCCCCGCCGTACATGACCTCGGCAGATCACCCGGAGAACCCTCTGACGGCATACCGCACCCTGGATGGTGACTATCGGACCTACCTCGACGAGCTCGAGGCGACAGGCGCGGCCATCGCGGGCCTGCTCCGACCGGGCGGTCATCTCGTGCTCAACGTGGCAACCATCACGGCCGGTGGCCAGGTGACCCCGCTTGGGGCCGACGTCGCCGAGCGCGTCGCACGCCATCTCACACTGGTGGCGGATCTTCCGATCCATTGGGATGTGGCCCCCGAGGGCCTCATCGACGACCGCTGCCTCGTGTTCCGCTGCTAGCGGTCGCCCCGACCACGGCTGAGCCGGCCTCGGGCACTCATGGCGCTGTCGTGCCAGGGCAGTATCGGACCGGGACACGCCTCGCCGGCCCTGCAGGGACCGTTTCCTGCACGTTCCTGACGTCGCAGGTCAGATCCGCGCAGAACCGGCCCTTCTCGCGCCGGATCGCGTCAGATAGGAACCTCCCATGTCAGAAGTGGCTGACTCCCCAGGTCAACCTGGCGGAACGACGCCCTGAATTGTCCGGCATCGAGCGGCTCGCCGACGGCCGCCCCGCGGCGGGATCGAGGGCCTGGAGGCATTGCCGCCCGTGACCCGGGTGTGACGGGCGGGTTCATGACCCTTTCCGGCGGCGGATCTCGGCGCTGAGGGCCGGCACGACCGCGTGGAGGTCGCCAAGGACGGCGTAGGTGGCCACGCCCATGATCGGCGCGTCGCCATCGGGGTTGATGGCCAGGATGCGCTTGGACGCCTTGCACCCGACGATGTGCTGGATCGCCCCACTGATGCCGCACGCGATGTAGATCTCGGGCGCGATGCGCTGGCCGGTCTGGCCGATCTGCTCGGTGTGGGGGCGCCACCCGGCGCTCGTGACCGCGCGGGAGACACCGACGGCCGCGCCGAGCAACCCGGCCAGGTCCTCCAGCTCGGCGAAGCCGGCCGTGCTGCCCACGCCGCGCCCACCGCCGACCACCACCCGCGCCTCGCCAAGGGCGATACCCCCCGAATCCCGGGGCTCGTGGCCCGTGACCCGCACGCGAAGATCCGTGTCGCTCAGGGCGGGGGCCACGTCCACGACGGCCGGGGCAGCGGCGCCCGCTCGCTCGTCGACCGCCACGCCGTGCGGCGCGACCGTCAGCAGGCGCACGGGCGCGTCGAGCCGCGCGTCCTCCAGCAGGCTGCCGGCCCAGCGCTGGCGGGTCAGCAGGAACGGGTCGGTCGAGGTCACGTCGAGGACGTTGGCGGCCATCGGCAGGTCCATCCGGGCGGCCAGGTACGCCATCACCTCATCACCGCGGTCGCTCCCGGCGGCCAGCACCACCGGCGCCGCGGCGGCATTCGCGACCTGGGCCAGCGCCGCGGCCCACGCCGCCGGGGCGTAGTCGGCCAGCTGATCCGACGCGACGACGTGCACCCGGCCCACCCCGTGCGCGCCAAGGCCACCCGCGAGGCCCCGGCCCCCGGCGCCGATGATCACCGCTTCCAGGCCGGTCCCGAGCGCTTCGGCGACCCGGCGCCCGAGCGCCAACGCCTCCAGCGACAGCCGATCTGCTTCCCCGCCGGCGTGCTCGACCAGCGCCAGCACCGGCCCGCTCATGCGGCCGCGCCCGGGCTTGCGGGATCCGCTACCCGCTCCATTGATGATTCGAGCCTAGGCGCCACCGCTAACCACCGGCAGCGGGAGCTTGTCGCCGCGGCTACCCGCTCCATGGGTGAAAAGCCGCCCAGGATGCGATAAGCCGCCCGCCCGATCGCCTTGGCGACTGCTCGGGGCGGCCTGTGGGTCGGCCTTGCGTTCGGACGATCAATGGGACGGGTAGGCGCGCACCCAAACATTCGAGGGGGGCCGCCGGGGTGCCGCAGACCCCTCATGCGTCAAGGACCCCGATGCGCTCGAGCATGTCCACGACGGCGGGCGCGGCGTCGGCACCGCGGCCCAGGATCTCGACGGCGGCCCGCTGCTCGACCGGCACCCGCAGGCCCAGCTTGACGAGGCCCGCCGGACGCGGGGCGGGCTGCACGACCTCGACCTCCTTGCGTCGCGCCCGCAGGCGGCCGGGCACCGACGGGTAGCGCGGCAGGTTGATCCCTTCCTTGACGCTCGCCACCGCGGGCAGGGGCACGTCGTAGGTCTCCCAGCCGCCGCCGACCGCCTCCCGCCGGCCCTGCAGCCGCCCGTCGGCCACGGTCAGGCCCTTGAGGCCGCTGAGACACGGCCGGTCGAGGGCGACCGCGACGCGGATGCCGACCTGGAAATCGCCCGTGTCGGCGGCCTCGTTGCCGAACAGGATCACGTCGAACGGTCCGTTGGCCGCCTCCTGCGCCCGGATCGCGTCCGTGATGGCGGCGGCCGTCGCGCCGGGATCCCACTCGGCCGCGTCGGCCTGGAGCAGGATCGCCCGGTCGATGCCGATGGCCATGGCGTCGCGCAGCTGTTCCTCGGCCGCGGCCGGGCCCAAGGTCAGCACGGCGCTCGAGCCACCCTGGGCCTCGACGAGGCGGACGGCCTCCTCCACGGCGCACTCCTCGTGCGGTGAGACGGCGAAGCCCAGGTACCGCGTATCCATCTCCTGGCCGTCGGCGGTCAGCACGATGCGGCCGCCCGTGAGGGGCACGCGCTTGACGGCGACCAGGACCTGCATGCCGCTGGCCCGCTAGGCCCGGATGCGCTGGTTGGCCGGGTCGAACAACGGCGTGGCCCCGGCCACGGCCACCGTCACCGGGTACTGCTCGCCGAAGTACTCGACGTGCAGCTTCGTGCCGACGACCGCCTGGGCCGGCGGCAGGTAGCTCATCAGGAGGTGCCGCCCGACCGACGGGCCGGAACCGGCGCTGGTGGCGTACGAGCGGCGCCCCCTGGCGTCGACGAGCGGTCTGCCGTCGGGCGTCGTGATCGGCTCGCGCCCGAGCATGTAGCGCTTCACGCCGCTGGATGACGTCGGGTCATCCACGGTCAGGGTGCACAGCACCGCCGCGGGCGGGGCGGCCCGCTGCTTGAGGTAGGCCTCGCGGCCCACGAAGTCGGCGTCCTTGACGGTCGGCCGGGCCATGCCCGCCTCGACCAGGTCGAAGTCCAGTTCGAGCTCGTTGCCGTGGGCTCGGTAGCCTTTCTCCAGCCGCGCCGTGACCGCGTACGTGCCGATGCCCACCGGCACGAGACCGTGGGGCCCGCCGGCGTCCCACAGCGTGTCCCAGACGCGCGCCCCCTGCTCGATCGGGACGTGGATCTCCCAGCCCAGCTCGCCGACGTAGCTGATACGCGAGGCGAGCGTCCGCACGCCGCCGATGTCCACCGGCCGGCACGTGGCGAAGGGGAAGGCGGCATGGCCCATGTCCGTCGCCGTGGTCGCCTGCACGAGGTCGCGCGCCCGCGGCCCCCACACCCCGATCGTCGTCCACGCGCCCGTGGCATCGAACAGCTGGGCCGAGCCGTCGGCCGGCAGGTGGTCCAGGAACCACTGCTTGTCGCGCATGCCCATACCGCCGCCGGTGACGACCCGGAAGTGCTGCTCGCCCAGCCGCATGATGGTCAAGTCGGCGTAGATGCCACCGGCCTCATTGAGCAGCGGCGTGTAGATGACCCGGCCGACCGGCACGTCGATACGGGCCACGCACAGGTGCTCCAGCGCGGCCGCGGCGCCGGGCCCGGTCACGTCGAAGATGGCGAACGCGGACAGGTCAACGATGCCCACCCGCTCGCGCATGGCGAGGTGCTCGGCGTTGATGAGCGGCGACCACCAGCGCGACTCCCACTCGGCCTCGCGCGGCATGACACGGTCGCCGTACGCGGCCAGGAGCGGCGCGTTGCTCTCATACCAGTAGGGCCGCTCCCAGCCGGCCGTCTCGAAGAAGACGGCCCCCAGGTCCCGTTCGCGGCCGTTCATCGGCGAGAGGCGCCGGTCGCGGTTCGACGCCCACTGCTCCATCGGGTGGACGATGCCGTAGGTCTTGTTATAGCCCTCGGCGGCCCGGGCCCGGATGTGGTGCTCGGTGCGCTGGTGGTCGTAGAAGCGGGCCACGTCCGACCCGTGGGGGTCGATCTCCGGCTCGCCCGTGGTCATCCACTCGGCGACCGTCCGGCCGATGCCCGGCCCCTCCTTGATCCACACCGCGGCCACCGACCACAGGCCACGGACCTCGGGGGTCTGGCCCAGGATCGGCGCGCCGTCGGGCGTCAGCGACAGGAGCCCGTTGATGGCGTGGCGGATGCCGACCCGCTCGTCGCCCAGGATGTCCGGCACGAGCTCGAGCGCCTGCTCCATCTGGAGCGAGAAGTCGTCCTGGGTGAAGGGCAACTCGGTGGGGGAGAGGGCGGAGGCCGCGATCGAGGGGATCTCATCCGCGTCCATGAGGATCGGCCGGTGGGCGTACGAGCCCACCTCCAGGTCGCCTCCGTGCTGGCGCTCGTACATGTTGGTGTCCATGTCGCGGATGATCGGGAAGGTGATCTCGCCGACCGTGTCGGCGAAGAGCGGCACGGGGCCCACGCTGATCATCTGGTGCACGGCCGGGGTGAGGGGGATGGACGCGCCGGCCATGCGGGCGATCCGCGGGCTCCACACGCCACAGGCGATGACGACCGTGTCCGCCTCGATGGAGCCGCCGTCGGTGTGGACGCGGCGGATGCGGCCGTGCTCCACGTCCAGGCCGGTGACCTCGACGCCGGCGGTGATCGTCAGGGCCCCCAGCGCCTGCGCCCGCTCGCGCATGATCGTGCCGGCCCGCAGCGAATCCACGACCAGCACGCCGGGGGCGTAGAACGCGCCGCGGATGACGCCCGCGTCGAGGTAGGGCACGAGGCGCTTCGCCTCCGCCGCGGAGATGAGTTCGGCATCGATGCCCCACGCGTGGGACGAGGCCATCCGCCGCTTGAGCTCCTGTATGCGGGCGTCCGTGCGCGCGACCTCGAGGCCGCCGCTCTGCGTGGCCACGCCCATCTCCACGTACTGGCGGGCGCTGTCGACGGTGAAGGCCGTCATCTCCTTGGAGTGATCGGTCAGGTAGATGAAGTTGGAGGCATGGCCGGTCGAGCCGCCGGGGTTGGGCAGGGGGCCCTTGTCGAGCAGCACGATGTCCCGCCAGCCGAGCCGCGCCAGGTGGTAGGCCATGCTGTTGCCGACGATGCCCGCGCCGATGACGACCACGTTGGCGCGATCCGGTATCGCCATGAGCGAGCGTCCCTCCTCTGGCCGGCCAGCGGCCGACCCCTGGCCCCTCAGGCCAGGTTGACGACGATGGTCTTGAGTTCGGTCAGGCGTTCCAGCGAGTACCGGCCGCCGACCCGTCCCAGGCCGCTCGTCGAGCCGGCACGGCCGCCGAAGGGCAGGTGGGACTCCCAGTAGTTGGTGCCCTCGTTGATGTTGACCCAGCCACTGCGGGCCGCCTCGGCGAACTGCAGCCCGCGCCGCAGGTCCCGCGTGAAGATAGCCGACAGCAAGCCGTACGACGACGCGTTCACGATGCGCAGCGCCTCGTCGAGGTCCTCGATCGCGGTGACCGGGGCGACCGGCCCGAACGTCTCCTCGCGGGCGATGGCCATCCCCTCCGTGACCCCGTCCAGGACCGTCGGCGGGAAGAAGAGGGGGCTGCCGGCGGTCGTCGCGGGCTCGCCGCCGGCGATGATCGTGGCACCGCTCGCCACCGCTTCGGCCACGTGGTGGGCCGTCTTGGCCGCCGCGGCCTCGTTGTTGAGCGGGCCCATCGTGGTCGTATGGTCGAGCGGGTCGCCCATGCGGACGTGGGCGGCCACGGCCTCCTGCAGGCCGGCCAGGAAGCGGTCGTGGACGCGATGGTGGACCAGGATGCGCTCGCCCGCCGTGCAGCTCTGGCCGGCGTTGAGGTAGCAGGCTGTCACGGTGGCCCCCACGGCGGCCTCGAGGTCGGCATCGTCCATGATGACCAGCGGGCCGTTGCCGCCGAGCTCGAGCAGCAGCTCCTTGCCCGCCGCGCGACGCGCGATGCCGTGCCCGGTACGCGTCGATCCGACGAAGCCGACCGCCGCGGTCAGGGCATGGCCGGCGATCTCGTCCCCCACCGTCACGCCGGGGCCGGTGACGAGGTTGAAGACGCCCGGCGGCAGGTCCGCGTCGACGATGCACTCGGCGAGCCGGACGGAGCACAGCGACGTGTGGCGGGCCGGGTTCCACACGACGGTGTTGCCGCCGGCGAGGGCCGGCGCGAGGAGCTCGGCGGCCATCGTGTAGGGCCAGTTCCAGGGTGTGATGACGCCGACCACACCGCGCGGCACGCGCTGCACCAGGATGCGCTTGCCGGCATCCACGGAGGGCGGCATGAGGCCGTCGAGGCGGGTGGCGTCGGCGGCCGCCATGCGCCAGTAGGCGACTAGCTCATCGACCTCGTCGTAGGCCTCGGCACGCAGCGGCTTGCCCTGGTCCTCCGTCAGCGCCCGCGCGAGGTCGTCGCGACGCTCGACCACGCGGTCGCCCACGCGGGTGAGGGCGGCGGCGCGCTCGAAGGCCGACGTGGCGGCCCAGCCCGCCGCGGCCGCGTACGCCGCCTCGACGGCCCGCCCGGCGTCCTCGCGATCGCCGAGGGCGACCTCGCCAAGGTGCGTGCCGTGGGCCGGGTCGACCGCCTCGAACGACTCACCGGACGCGGCCGGCACCCATCGACCTGCGATGTGCAGGGACGTCGTCGCGGTCGTGACGGGAGCCGGTGGCACGTGCGTAGTATTCCCGCCACGAGGAGGCGTACGCAACTTCGCAGCGAGGGCGAGGGAGATGACCGCGCCATACGACGTCCTGATCATCGGCGGCGGCTCGGCCGGGAGCGTGCTGGCCAGCCGCCTGAGCGCGGACCCCGCGAGGCGCGTCCTGGTCCTGGAGGCGGGTCGCCCCGACTACCGCTTCGACGTCTTCATCCACATGCCGGCCGCCCTGACCTTCCCCATCGGCAGCCGCTACTACGACTGGCGCTACCGGTCGGAGCCCGAGCCGTTCATGCACGACCGCCGGATCTACCACGCCCGCGGCAAGGTCCTGGGCGGCTCCAGCAGCATCAACGGCATGATCTTCCAGCGCGGGAACCCGCTCGACTATGAACGGTGGGCGGCGGATCCCGGCATGGGCACCTGGGACTACGCCCACTGCCTGCCCTACTTCAAACGCATGGAGGACTGCCTCGCGGCGGCGCCCGACGACCCGTTCAGGGGTCACGACGGCCCCCTCGTGCTCGAGCGGGGACCGGCCACCGGCCCCCTGTTCGGCGCCTTCTTCCAGGCCGCCCAGCAGGCCGGCTACCGGCTCACCGACGACGTCAACGGCTACCGCCAGGAGGGCTTCGGGCCGTTCGACCGCAACATCCACCGGGGCCGTCGCCTGAGCGCGGCGCGTGCCTACCTCCACCCGGCCATGGGCCGGCCCAACCTGCGAGTGGAGACCCGGGCCTTCGTGACGCGGATCCTCTTCGAGGGCCGCCGGGCGGTCGGCGTCGAGTACACCCGCGGCCGCGGGCCGGTCCGCCAGGCCAGGGCGGCGGAGGTCATCCTCTGTGGCGGGGCCTTCAACTCGCCGCAGCTCCTGCAGCTGTCGGGTGTCGGGCCGGCGGACCTCCTTGGCTCGCTCGGCGTGCCGGTCGTGGCCGACCTGCCGGGCGTCGGGGAGCATCTCCAGGACCACCTGGAGGTATACATCCAGTACGGCAGCAAGCTGGCCGTGTCCATGCAGCCGGCGCTCCAGAAGTGGCGCCGGCCGTGGATCGGCTTCCAGTGGCTCTTCCTGCGGCGCGGGCCCGGGGCCACGAACCATTTCGAGGGCGGCGGTTTCGTGCGGGGCGACGATCGGGTGGCCTACCCCAACCTGATGTTCCACTTCCTGCCCCTGGCCATCCGGTACGACGGCAGTTCGCCGTCCGGCGGCCACGGCTACCAGGTCCACGTGGGCCCCATGTACTCCGACGCCCGCGGCTCGGTGCGCATCACGAGCCGCGAGCCGCACGTCCACCCCGCCATCCGCTTCAACTACCTCTCGACCGAGCAGGACCGGCGGGAGTGGCTGGAGGCCATCGGGGTCGCCCGGCACATCCTCAACCAGCCTGCCCTGCGCTACTTCAATGCCGGCGAGCTGTCGCCCGGCCCGACCGTGACGACCGACGCCCAGATCCTGGCCTGGGTCGCCAGCGACGCCGAGACGGCCCTCCACCCGTCGTGCACGTGCCGCATGGGCACGGACGGCGACTCGGTCGTCGATCCGCTGACCATGCGCGTCCATGGCCTGGACGGTCTGCGGGTCGTCGACGCCTCGGCGATGCCGTACGTCACGAACGGGAACATCTACGCGCCGGTGATGATGCTGGCCGAGAAGGCGGCGGACCTGATCGGCGGCGCCACCCCCCTGCCGCCCGAACCGGTCGAGTTCTACCGCCACCAGCCGGCCCCGGCCGCCAGTTCGGGACCTTCGACCCTACCGGTCGCCGCAGGGTGACGCAAGAATCGGCCGCGTCGCGCGTGTAGGAGGGTCATCGCCGTGTCGCTGAGCGCCCTTGACCTGGCCCGGTGGCAGTTCGGCATCACGACCGTCTACCACTTCCTGTTCGTGCCCCTGACGATCGGGCTGGCCTTCATGGTGGCCGGGTTCCAGACCGCCTGGGTGCGCACCGGCAATGAGCGCTACCTGCGCCTGACCCGCTTCTACGGCGAGCTGTTCCTCATCAACTTCGCCCTCGGCGTCGTCACCGGCATCGTGCAGGAGTTCCAGTTCGGCATGAACTGGAGCGCCTACAGCCGCTTCGTGGGCGACATCTTCGGCGCCCCCCTTGCCATCGAGGGCCTGCTCGCGTTCTTCCTCGAGTCGACCTTCCTGGGCCTGTGGATCTTCGGCTGGGACCGCCTGCCGCGCTGGATCCATCTGGCCACCATCTGGATCACCGCGGTCGGCACGGTGTTGTCGGCGTATTTCATCCTGGCCGCTAACGCGTGGATGCAGAACCCGGTCGGCTTCACGATCGACCAGACCGCTGGACGGGCGGAGCTGACCGACTTCCTGGCGGTCCTGGCCAACCCGATCGTGCTGGTCATGTTCCCCCACACGATCGCGGGCGCGTTCCTCACCGCCGGCGCGTTCGTGGCCGCCATCGCCCTGTGGCGCCTGGTGCGTCACGGGGGGCCCGATGACGAGGCGTTCCGCACCGCCGCAAAGGCCGGCGCGACCGTGGCGCTCGTGGCCGGCCTCCTCGTGGCCATCACCGGTGACACGTCGGCGCGCCAGATGACGGCCATCCAGCCGATGAAGATGGCCGCCGCCGAGGCGCTCTACCAGACGGAGGCGCCCGCCTCCTTCTCGATCCTCACGATCGGTTCGCTCGACGGGCGCCAGGAGCTCTTCTCCATCCGCATCCCGGATCTCCTGTCGCTGCTGGCGACCGGCGACCCCAATGGCAAGGTCGAGGGCATCAACGACATCCAGGCGGCCTACCAGGCGGCATACGGCCCGGGTGACTACGTGCCGTACGTGCCGGTGGCCTATTGGACGTTCCGCCTCATGATCGGCCTCGGCGCGCTCGCGGCTGCGGCGGCGGCCTGGTTGCTGTGGTGCCTGCGGCGGGGCCGGCGGCCGGTCGGCCGGGTCGCCGTCGGGGTGGCGATCGTCCTGCCGTTCCTGCCGTTGTTCGCCAACTCGCTGGGCTGGATCTTCACCGAGATGGCGCGCCAGCCGTGGATCGTCTTCGGCCTGATGCAGACGTCGGCCGGCGTGAGCCCGGGGACCTCCGCGTTCGAGGTCCTGCTGACCGTCGTCGTCTTCACCCTGCTCTACGGAGGCCTGGCCGTGGTCGAGGTGGGCCTCCTGCTGCGGCGCATCCGCGCGGGCCTGCCGGAGGCCCATCCCAGGGACGAGGGGTCCGACCTGGATCAGCCCCTCACGTTCGCGTACTGAGGAACGTTCGATGTCCCTCCCGACCATCTGGTTCGGCCTGATCACGATCCTGTGGGTCGGCTACCTCGTCCTCGAGGGGTTCGATTTCGGGGTCGGCATCCTCCTGCCCTTCATCGGGCGCACGGAGGCCGAGCGCCGCGCGGTGATCGCCACCATCGGCCCCGTGTGGGACGGCAACGAGGTCTGGCTGCTCGTGGCCGGCGGAGCGACCTTCGCCGCCTTCCCCGAGTGGTACGCCTCGCTGTTCAGCGGCTTCTACCTCGCGCTGTTCCTGATCCTTGTGGCCCTCATCATCCGGGGGGTCGCGTTCGAGTACCGCAGCAAGCGGCCCGAGTCCGCCTGGCGGGCGTGGTGGGACCGGGCCCTCTTCGTCGGCTCGTTCGTGCCCGCGCTGCTGTGGGGCGTCGCCTTCGCGAACATCGTGGCCGGTGTGCCGCTCGATCGGAGCCATGTGTTCACCGGCGACCTGCTGACGCTGCTCGGGCCCTACGCTCTGCTTGGCGGCCTGACGACCCTGGGCCTCTTCGTGACCCACGGCGCTTCGTTCCTTGCCCTCAAGACCACCGGCGTACTGCGCCAGCGGGCCAACGCGGTCGTCGGGGTGGCGGGCCTGGTGACGGCCGTGCTGGCCGTGCTGTTCCTGGGCTGGACCCAGCTCCGGGACGGTGACCCGGGGTCACTGGTGCTGTCCGTCGTGGCGGCCGGATGCCTGGTCGGCGCGCTCCTGGCCAACCGGTGGCGTCACGAAGGCTGGGCCTTCGTCGGCACCGCCGCCACGATCGCCCTGGCCGTCGTGGCCCTCTTCACGGCGCTCTACCCCGATGTCCTGCCGTCGACGACCGATCCCGCCTTCAGCCTGACCATCACGAACGCCAGTTCCACGCCGTACACGCTCGGCATCATGACCGTCGTGGCGGTCATCTTCACGCCGCTCGTCCTCCTGTACCAGGGCTGGACCTACTGGGTCTTCCGCCGGCGGGTCGGCAGCCCCCGCGTCGCCGACTCCCCGCCCGCGGGCTCGTGAGGGCGGTCGATCCTCGCCTGCTGCGCGTCGCCCGCGCGGCCACCGTCGCCCTCGCCAGCGCCATCGTCCTGGGCCTGCTGACAGCCGGTCTCGCGACGGCCCAGGCCTTCCTGTTGGCCGACGCGATCAGCCGGGCGTTCCTGGGCGGCGCAACGCTCGGCGTGCTGCAGCCGACCCTCGCGGCCCTGGCCCTCGTGCTCGTAGCCCGCGCCGGTACCGGATGGGCCCAGGAGGTGGTCGCCCAGCGCTGCTCGTCGTCGGTCAAGCAGACGCTCCGTCGGCGACTCCTGGCCCACGCCGCCGGCCTCGGCCCGGCGTGGGCGGCAGGTGTCCGCAGCGGAGAGGTCGTGGCGCTGGCGACGCGCGGCCTCGACGCCCTTGACGGCTACTTCGGGCGCTACCTGCCGCAACTCGTCCTGGCCGTGATCGTGCCCGTCGTGGTCGTCGTCGCCCTCGCCATGGCGGACGGGCTGGCCGCCCTCACGGTCGTCCTGACCGTGCCCCTGATCCCGTTGTTCATGATCCTCATCGGGGTGGTCACGGAGCGTCGGCGGGGCCGGCGCTGGCAAGCCCTGGCACGCCTCGCTCACCACTTCCTGGACGTGGTGACCGGCCTGCCCACGCTCAAGGTGTACGGCCGGGCGCATGCCCAGGTGGCCGCCCTCGAGCGGGCCACCGACGCGTACCGCCGCGAGACGCTGGCCACGCTGCGGATCGCCTTCCTGTCGGCCTTCGCGCTCGAGCTCGCGGCGACCCTCTCCGTCGCGCTGGTGGCGGTGGAGGTGGGCCTGCGCCTCGTCGGTGGCGAGCTCGACCTGCGAACCGGGCTCTTCATCATCGTGCTGGCCCCGGAGGCCTACCTTCCGCTGCGCCAGTTGGGCCTCCAGTTCCACGCCAGCGAGGAGGGCCTGCAGGCCGCGGCAGCCGCGTTCACGATCCTGGAGACGCGGCCGGACCCGCCTGGTGGGAGCGTCGCGCCACCCGACATGCGGACGAGCCAGGTGCGCCTGTCGGCGGTCGCCGTCGACCGGCCCGACCGGGCCATCGAGGCGCCCTCGGCGACCGATCTCATCGCCCGTCCCGGTGAGGTCGTGGTCCTGCGCGGACCCAGCGGGGCGGGCAAGAGCACGCTCCTGGCGATCCTGCTCGGCTTCACGGCCCCGAGCACCGGCACCGCCGAGGTGGTGGCCGCCGACGGGCGCGCCGTCGCCCTTGGCGACCTGGACCTGGCGCTCTGGCGGCGCCAGGTCGCCTGGGTCCCACAGCAGCCCTTCTTCTTCGCCGGGACGGTCGCCGACAACGTGCGCCTGGCGGCCCCGGAGGCCTCGGACGAGCGCATCGCGGCCGTGCTGGCCGAGGTGGGCCTGGGTGACGTGCCGCTGGCGCGGCGGCTCGGCGAGCGTGGCGTCGGCCTCTCCAGCGGGCAGCGCCGCCGGCTGGCGGTGGCCCGGGCACTGCTGCGCGACGCTCCGCTCGTGCTCCTCGACGAACCGACCGCCGGCCTCGACGCCGCCAACGAGGCGGACGTGCTCATGCGCGTGCAGACCGCGGCCCGGCGCGACCACCGTGCCGTCGTGCTCGCCGCACACCGGCCGGCGGCCATCGCCATCGCCGATCGGGTCGTCGACGTCGAGTCGCGCACCCAGAGCGCTGCCTGAGCCCGCCGTGCGTGCGCTCATCGCCATCGCCAGACTCGGCCGCCCCGTCAGCGGGCGCCTGGGCATCGCGGTGCTGCTCGGGCTCGGCGCGGCCCTTGCCGGCATCGGTCTGACGGCCACGTCGGCCTGGCTCATCTCGCGGGCGGCGCAACAGCCGCCGGTCCTCTACCTGATGATCGCCATCACGGCCGTCCAGGCCTTCGGCGTCAGCCGCGGCGTGCTGCGCTACGGCGAGCGCCTGGCGGCCCACGACGCGGCCTTCGGGGTCCTGGCCCGCCTGCGCGGCCAGGTGTACCTGCGCCTCGAGCGGCTGGCGCCGGCCGGCCTGGCGGCCTACCGGTCGGGCGACCTCCTGGCGCGCCTCGTGGCGGACGTGGACGGCCTCGCCGACCTCTGGCTGCGCGTCCTCCTGCCGTACATCATCGTCGTCTTCGCGGCGACCGCCACGACCCTCCTGGTGGGGGCGCTGGTGCCGGTGGCCGGCCTCGTGCTCGGCGCGACGCTCTTCCTGGTCGCGTTCGTCGTGCCGCTCGTGGCGGGGGCGCTTGGGCGCGCCGCGGAGCGACGGCTCGCGCCGGCCCGCGGGGCCCTCGCGGCGGCCGTGACGGACCTGCTCGCCGGAGCGCCGGAGCTGCAGGCGACCGGGGCGATGGGCCCGCACCTCGACGCGCTCTCGCACCTGGACGGCGCCCTCCGGGCCGCCGAGCGGCGGGCCGGTACGGCCGTGGGCCTGGGGGCCCTGGCGGCCGGCCTCGCGGCAGGCGCCGCGACCTGGTTCGCCCTGGTGGCCGGCGTCGGGGCGCTGCGATCTGGTGCGCTGGACGCGGTGGCCCTGGCGGTCGTGGTGCTGACACCGACGGCCGTCCACGAGCTGGCCGCGGGCCTGGTGCCGGCCGCCCAGCACCTGCCGGGGCTGGCCGCCGCCGCGGAGCGCGTCCAGGAGGTGCTCCGCCAGCCGGACCCGGTGATCGAGCCGGACGTGCCGGCGGTGCTGCCGGCCGGCCCCTACGGCCTGCGGCTCACTCGCGTCGGCGCGCGGTACGGCGACGGCCCCCTCGTGCTGGACGACGTGGACCTGGATCTCGCGGCCGGGGGAGGGCGCTCGTCAGCGGACCCAGCGGGTGCGGCAAGAGCACGCTGGCGGCCGTCCTGCTCCGCTTCATGGACCCCGTCGCGGGGACGGTCGAGCTCCTCACGCCGACGGGGGCCTGTGATGTGCGCGGGCTTGCCAGCGACGACGTACGGCGCGTCATCAAGTCCTGCGCGCAGGACCCCCATGTCTTCGACACCACGCTCGGCGACAACCTGCGGATCGCGCGCCCGGATGCGACCGACGACGAGGTCCGGGACGCCCTGCGGGCGGCGCGCCTCACCGACTGGGTCGACACGCTGCCCGACGGCCTGGCCACGCGGGTGGGCGAGCACGGGGCCCGCCTCTCCGGCGGCCAGCTCCAGCGTCTGGCCCTGGCCCGGGCCGTACTGGCGGATGCGCCGGTGCTGATCCTCGATGAGCCGACGGAGCACCTCGACGAGGTGACCGGGGCGGCCCTCATGGCCGATGTGCTGGCGGCCACGCACGGGCGGACGCTGCTCGTGCTGTCACATCGGGTCGAGATGCTGGCCGGTGCGTCCTGGGACGTCCAGCTGGAGCTGGGCGGCGGTCAGCCCACGCCGTCCTCGTAAGCCGCCCGCCGGATGAGCACGACGGCCCACGTGCGGAACGGGCGCCAGGCCGCCATACGCTCGGCCAGGGCGATCGTATCGGCGGGCGCCTCGTCGCCAAGGTAGTGGCGCAGGGCGGCCAGCAGCCGCGGCTCCTCCACGCTGGCTGCGTCGGTCGGCCCGACGGCCCGGATGGCCACGAGGCCGGAGTAGAAGGGGCCCAGGCCGGGCAGCGTCTGGACCTGGGCACGGGCGACCTCCGGGTCCAGGGCGCGCAGCCGTGCCGGGTCGAGCAGGCCGTCGAGGGCCGCCCGCGCCACCGCCCGCAGGCGTCGATCCTGCTCCACGGACGGCACCGGCAGCGAGGGCGCATCCAGGATCGCCTGCGGGGTCGGGAAGGCGCTGAGGCGCGTGCCGGACAGCTGGAACGTGGCCCCCAGGGCCTCCCCCATGCGGCGGCGCAACGTGTTGGCCTGGCGGCCGGACCGGTGGCCGGCGAGGATGGCCCACGCCGCGGCCTCGTACGGCGAGTAGTGCAGCACTGGCCGAAAGCCCGGGTAGCGCGCCTGGAGCCGCCCGATGAGCGGGTCGCGCTCGCCGACCGCGGGCCACCCGCTGCCGTCGTGATCCAGGGAGACGATGCGGGCGACCTGGTCGCGCACGGCCGCCACGTCCGTGGCGCCATGGACCTCGCCGACGACCGAGCCGCCTGGGCCCTCCGTGAGCACGACCCCCGCCAGTTCGTGGAAGCCGTCGACGCAGAAGGCGAGGCGCATGAGCGGCACGACCGGTGCAGGTTCGCGCGGCCCGAAGACGTGGCTGGCCGCGAGAGCCAGGGAGAACGGGCCCCGCGGTTCGATCGTGAAGGTGGCGGTCACGCCCGGAGCGTACCCTGCCGGGCGTGCCGCGGTCAGTGGGTCGGCGGCTTGCCGTCGCCGGCCATCAGCGAGCCGACCGCCCCGTGGCCCACGAAGTTGAACGCGTGGGTGACCATCGTGTACATGCCGCTCTCCGGGATGGTCAGCTCGATGATCGCGGCCTGGGCCGGGGCGAGGTCGACGGCCTGGCTGCCCCAGCCGCCGGCGTTGCCCTTCAGGAGGGCCACCCCCTCGCTGATCACCGTGTCGAAGATCGTGCCCACGATGTGGAACGAGCTCGACTCGTTGGGCCCCACGTCGAGGACGAAGAGGCGGATCCGCTCGCCCGGCTGCACCTGGATGGGGTGGTCCTTGTACTGGTTGGCCACACCGTTGAAGACGACGAAGTCGGGCGCCGGATCGGTCGCGTTGGCCTTGGCGTAGTCGGCGATCTGACCCTGGCCGCCGAAGTACCACTCGTTCTGCACGATGGCCAGCTCCTCGCCGACCGGCGCCAGGCCGCCGCGCGGCTCGACGATGACCATGCCGAACATGCCGTCGGCGATGTGCTCGAGGGCCGGCGGGGTGCCGCAGTGGTACATCCACACGCCGGCGTAGTCGGCCTGGAACGTGTACGTCCAGGTCGCGCCGGGCGCGATCTCGACCATCTGGTCGTTCATCGCCGTCTGGCTGGCGTGAAAGTCGATCGAGTGGCTCATGGTCGTGGTGTTGGTCAGGTGGACCCGCACCGTGTCGCCCAGGTGCACACGGATCGTCGGGCCGGGGACCGTGCCGCCGAACGTCCAGACGTCCATGACGTAGCCCGTGGCGACCGTCATCTTGCGTTCGACGATGGGCAGGTAGACGTCATGTGACGTGCCCGGCATGACCGCCGGGGCGATCGGGCTGTAGACGGTGTAGGCGGGCGCGTTCGGGTCGGGCGCGGGCAGGCTCGACGAGTCGGCCGTCCCGCTGCCGGCGGCAGGAGACGCGGCCACCGAGGGAGCGGCGATGGTGATGGCTCCCGTCATGCCGGCCTGCGCGTGGCCCGGGATGTCGCACAGGAACGTGATGCCCGCGGCGGGTACCGTGACCGAACCGGTGACCGTCTTGCCCGGGTCGGCCGCGAGCTTGGTGCCGTCGGCGAAGGTCAGGTTGTGCTGCACCGCGCCATCGTTGACGAACTTGACGGCGTACGTGCCGGCCGCGGCGACGGACAGGGCGTTCGGCCGGAAGCCCAGGTCGAAGGCATGGATCTCAAGCGTGGAACCGGCCGCATCGACGTCGGCCGCCGTGGCGGGCGAGCTCGACGGGGTGGAGCTGCCCATGCCGGGCATGTCCGACATGCCGGGCATGCCGGCGGTGGGCGACGTCGAGGCCGCGGCCGCCGTGGCGCCGGACGCCGCGGGCGCGCCGCTCGGGGCGAAGGTCCAACCGGGCCCGCCCGCCGCGCAACCCATGCCGACCACCATGATCGTGACGAGGATGGCCACGAACCGGGCCACCACCAGGCGCTGCATCGTCCACCTCTCTGTCCGGCGCACTTGCTAAATGCTTAGTGCGCAGGTTAGGATTTAGCCATGCACGAACGGAGGGCCGAAGGTCCCGAATGGGCGGGCCATTCGACCACCGGAACCGGGGTTCGCACTCAGGTCGACCGGTGAAGCTCGAGCTGGGCCGCCGTGGCGACTACGCCGTGCGGGCCATGCTGGCCGTCGCCCGTGCCCCCACCGAGCGGCCGATGTCGAGTCCGGCCATCGCCGCCGAGATGGGCGTGCCCGCCCGCTTCCTGCCCCAGATCATGGGCGCCCTCGTGCGCGCCGGCCTGGTGACCTCCCGGGCGGGTCGCAGCGGCGGCTACCGGCTGGCGCGGCCGGCGGACCGGATCTCCATCCTGGACATCGTCGAGGCGGCCGACGGGGCGGGCCGCCGCCAGACGTGCGTCCTGCGGGGCGGACCCTGCCGGGCCCGCGGGCGGTGCGACGTGCACGACGTCTTCTTCGCCGCTCAGGAGGCGCTGCTGGCCCGCCTCCGTGAAGCGACGCTGGCGAGCGTGATCGACCGGCCGTGAATGTGCCCGCCCTGGGGCCGCGCGGCGAAGGCTGGGTCGTCGCGCAACTCGTCCTGTTCGCGGCCATCGGCCTGGGCGGTCTGGTAGGCGACGTGTCGGTCAACGGCGGCCTCGTCCCGCTGGCCCTTGCCGCGGGGGTCGTGCTCATCGCGGTCGGTCTGCTCGTCGTCGTGTGGGGCGCGGCGGCACTGGGCTCGAACCTGACGCCGTTCCCCCGACCTCGCGGAGAGGCGACCCTCGTCGAGACGGGCCCGTACCGCTTCGTCCGGCACCCCATCTACAGCGGCGTGGTGCTCGCGGCGGTCGGCTGGTCGATCGCCACCGCCGCGCCGCTCGCCCTGCTGCCGACCGCCCTCCTCGCCCTACTGTTCGACGCGAAGTCGCGGCGCGAGGAGGGCTGGCTGGTGGAGGAGATACGCGGCTACGCCGCCTATCGGGCGCGCACCCGCAAGTTCGTGCCGGGGGTCTACTGAGGGTCCCACCCTCTGCTCACCAGCCCTGTTGGTGCAAAGCGCCTCTGGCCGGCGAGCAGGGGTGTCGGGTGGGCCCCGCCACGTTCAGCAGAGCGACCCACCGTGCTTCAGCGGCCATCGGACGGCACGTACCACTACACCTGTTGGTGGGCGAGGGAAAGCTGACTGGTGGGCGAGGGAAAGCTGACTGGTGGGCGAGGGAGACTGACTGGTGGGCGAGGGAGGCTGACTGGTGGGCGAGGGAGACTGACTGGTGGGCGAGGGAGACTGACCGGATAAGCCGGCGAGGAGCAGAGCGCGCGTTGGCGACGAACCGCCAGGCACTGGGCCAGCGCCGATGCCCTAGACGCGGCCCTTCGGCACGGTGTGCCAGTAGGTCTTGTTGACGACGATCTTGCCCAGGTGCCAGAAGCGGTTGGGCCGCGGGGGCCTGGGCGGGTGCGCGTAGTCGAACTGCAGGAGCGTGCCCTTCCCGTCGCCGACCTCGAAGAAGCACATGACCTTGCCGGCATAGTCGGCATGCTTGCCGACCGGCTGGCGGCCCTCGATGGCCGCGGCGACCCGCTCGGCGACGACCGGCGCCTCGAAGTGGGCGGTCGAGCCTGCCTTGGAGAGCGGCAGGTCCGTCGCGTCGCCCAGGGCATGGATATGGGGCTGGCCGGCGACCTGGAGCGTCGCCCGGTCGGTCGGCAGCCACCCGCCGGGCGCGCTGGCGAGCCCGCTGGCGATGAGGAACGGCTGGCCGGTGTTCGGCGGCACGAGGATCAGGAGGTCGTAGCCCAGCTCCTCCCCCTCGAGGCTCTCCACGACCTTGCGTTCGGCGTCGATGCGCTCCACGTTGAAGAACGTGTGCAGCTCGATGCCCTTCTCCGCCAGGATCGGGGTCACCATGTCGCTGACCGACTCGATGGTGAAGGCTCGGCCGATGGGCGAGCAGAAGTGCAGCTCGGACTGGTCGCGCAGGTGCCGCTGGCGCAGCTCGGCCTCGATGAGCAAGGCCACCTCCAGGGGCGCCGGGGGGCACTTGTAGGGCATGCCGGCGATGCCGATGACGATGCGGCCGCCCGTGAACGCGTCGAGTGCGTGGCGCAGCTCCAGCGCCGCCTCAGCCGTGTAGAAGTGATGGGCCTGGGTGTCGAAGTGCTCGATCGACTCGGGGACGATGCGGCAGCCGGTGGCGACCACCAGCTCGTTGTAGGGCACGGTCTCGCCCCACTTGAGGGTGACCGTCTGCTGCACCGGGTCGACCTTCTCGACCTCGCCCACGACGAGGTGGACCCGCGGATCCAGGAGGGAGGTCTCCGGCCGCGACAGGTGGCTGGCCCGCTCGCCGCCCATGGCGATGTACATGAACCCGGGCTGGTAGGTGTGCCGGCCGGTCGCGTCGATGAGCGTGATCGTCGTGCGGTTGTCGTCGAGTCGCTCACCGAGGCGCTTGACCAGGAGGTTGGCCGTCAGGGTGCCGCCGACCCCGCCCCCCAGGATGACGATGCGGTCCACGATCGCCTACCGCAGCTTCTCGACCACGATCTGGTCGTAGCCGTCCCGGGTCTCGACACCGACCAGGCGATGGCCGGCCTTGGCCACCCACTTGGGGATGTCGAGCTTGGAGCCGCTGTCCGACGACAGGACCGCCAGCACGTCGCCCACCTGCGCCTCGCGGATGGCTCGGATGAGCTCCATGAGGGGGCCCGGGCAGTAGCTGCCGCGGGCATCGATGGTGCGGGTCACGGCGGGGCCCGGGACGGTCTCGAGCATCGAAGGGTCCTTTCCGGTCTAGATGAAGAGGCTTGCGTCGGCCTCGGTCATCATCGCGATGGCCGTGGCGGCGCCGGCGGGCTCGCCCATCTCGTCGATGAGGTCCTCGCGCTTCAGGCCGAACATGTCCATCGTCATCTGGCAGGGGATGAACTCGACGCCCAGCGTCGTCGCCGCCTCGAGCAGCTCGCGCGGGCTGGCCACGTGGTACTTCTTGCTGAGGACGCCCATCATCCACGGGCCCATGCCCAGGAAGTTCATCTTGCTGAGCTTGAGATGGTCGATGCCGGGCCGCTGCATGAGCGTCAGCATCTTCTGCATCCAGTTCTCGCCGATGATGCGCTTCTGGTCCTTGACGAACGGCAGCAGGCCCCAGAACGTGACGAAGACCTTGCAGCGGACGCCGCTGGCGGCGGCGGTCGAAGACAGGATCATGACGGGCCAGACCTTGTCCAGCTCGCCGCTCCAGTTGACGATGACCAGTTCCTTGGTCTTGACCTCGCCGTCCAGCTCGGGTGCCGGGGCGGGTGAGGGCTCGACGGGGATGGGCGGTGCGATCGGCTCTGCGAGAAGGGTCATGACGGATGCCTCACTTGTGGCGGATGACGAAGCGGTAGACCGCGCCGTCCACGCTCTGCTCGACGAGGTCGTGGCCGGTCGTGCGCGACCAGGCGGCGAAGTCCTTGACCGACCCGGCGTCGGTAGCGAGGACCTCGACCAGCGCGCCCGAGGCGAGCGGCTTGATGGCCTGGGCCGTCTTGACGATCGGCATCGGGCAGCTCAGGCCGCGGGCATCGACATGGGTGGTGATCTCGACGGTGGCCATGGGGTGTTCCTCCACTTGGCTCAGATGAAGACGATGGGGCCGACGTCGGCCGTGATCAGGAAGGACGCCACGCCCTCCACGCCGTCGACGAGGGGATCCAGGTCGGGCGCGTGCAGGTGCAGCAGGTCCATGGAGAGCGAGCAGGCCTGGATGTCCACGCCGCCGAGCTCCTTGGCCTGACGGAGCGTCTCGGCCCAGGGGGCCTGACCGGCCTCACGCAGGGCATCCGCCGCGGCCCGCCCGGCGGCGCCGGCCTCCGGCGCCAGGCCGTGGTCGTCGGCGGCGTGCCCGGCGCGAAAGGCGTCCAGGGCCCAGTACTGCAGGAAGATGTTGACCGGTCGGCCGAGGGCGGCCGCGCCGGCCGTCAGCACCGCGGCCGCCTGGAGCTTGTCGTCGGTGCCCGAGAACAGCACGAGGTTGAGGGGCTGGCTGTGTTCATCCATCGACGGTCACCTCGAAGCTGACAGGACGGGGAGGGGGGGCCGGCCGCCATCGGCCGCCATCGCCCCGAGGCGGTTCAGGCGCCGGCGGAGCACCGCGCGCATCAGGTCGCAGGCCACCATGACGTCGGGGTCCACGAGCCGGTAGCGGACCTCCCGGCCGTCGCGTTCGGCCTCGACGACGCCGGCCGCCCGCAGGACCGCCAGGTGCTGCGACGCATTGGGCTGGCTCATGCCCATGGCTTCGGCGAGGTGCCCGACCTCGAGCGGGCCCTGCGCCAGGGCGTGCAGGATCTCCAGGCGCTTCGGGCTGGCCAGGGTCTTGAGGATCTCGGCCTGCAGGATCGTGATGTCGTCCATGGCCCGACTATCGACGTATGCGCACGTGCTGATGAGTGCCGATCGGCCTCTCCGCGAGGGCCGCAGGTCACGATCCACTGGATGAGCCGTTCGGCACTGGCCGGCGTGGACCGCCACGGTCACGATCGTGAGGCCAGCGCTGGAGGTTCACCATGTCGTGCCATCCGGCCATCGCGGCCGTCACCCGTCGAGTCCCCTGGAAGGGGCCCGTGGCCATCGTCACGGCCGTCCTGCTCGCGGCGTGCAGCGCCACCCCGACCCCGTCGCCCATCGCCTCCGGGAGTCCCCCGTCCGCGCCGACCGCGACCGCGACGGCCACCACAGCAGCGACACCAACCCCCAGCGTGCCCCCCACGGCCTCCGCCGAACCGACCGATGCCCTGGGTCCGTTCGTGTGCACCCTCCCCATGACGATGCCCGCTGTCGGCACGGCCCACGGCGCCACGACCGACGTCCGGGTCGGGCTGCATCCCGGCTACGACCGGCTGGTGTTCGAGTACGCGGGCGGGCAACGACCGCAGCTCACCATCGACACGGTGACGCCGCCCTTCAGCCTCGACCCGAGCGGACTGCCGCTGACGGTGCAGGGGGTCCAGTTCGTGCGCATCCGACTCGACGGCGTCGTCGTCGGGTACGCCGGCGCCATGAGCCTCAAGCCCGGCGGCCCGGCCATCACCGACGTGGAGCGCCAGGGCGAGTACGAGGGTCAGCAGAGTTGGATCGTGGGCCTCGCGACGGGTGTCTGCCCGCGGGTCCTGGGCCTGACCGGGCCCAGCCGCTGGGTCGTCGACTTCGGCCGGCCCTGACCCCGGCTGCCGGCCGGCGCCGGCGGATCAGCGACGGGTCGGCAGCGTGAGGGGCACCGTGCCGGCCGCCGCCGGCCCGATCGTGGTCCAGGGGTCGCTGGTCCTGGCGAGCTCCAGCATGGCCACGTTATCGACCTCGGTGACCGCCTCCAGGTCGACGATGCCATGCGTCCGCGCCCATGCCAGCCCCGCCGCCAGCAGCGCGGCGCCGACGTGCTGGCGCTGGTCCGCGTCGGACACCACGATGGCGAACTCCACGCGCTGGTCGCCACACGGCTCCAGGCACAGGTGGCCCACGATGCGGCTGCCTGGGTCGGGCGCCACGGCCACGGCCACGAAGCCCTCACGATGCTCGTGGTCCACGACCGTGTAGGTCGTTGCCTCTGCCGCTGAGATGCCGGCGCGGGTGGCCAGGAAGCGGTGGTGGCGCGCCTCCGGCGACAGGTCCGCGTAGAAGCGCTGCAGATCCGCCGCGTCGCCGTCGTGGACGGGCCGCACGATGACGTTCGCGACGTGAGGCGTCGCGGTCGTCACGGGACCAGCACCGCCGTGCCGTCGAGGCTGCCGGCGCGCAGCCGCTTCAAGGCCACGACCGCATCGGCGAGGGGGAACGGCTGCGGGTCGGTCTGGAGGGGGATCCGCTGGGCCAGGTCCAGGAACTCGCGGCCGTCATGGCGCGTGAAGTTGGCCACGCTGCGGACACCGCGCTCCCACCACAACATGTCGTAGTCGAAGGCAGGCATCGTGTCGAGGTGGATGGCGTTGATGGCCAGCGTCGCCCCGCGGGCCAGCGTGCCGAGGGCGGCCACGACGACGCTGCCGACCGGGGCGAAGGTGACCGCGCCGTCAAGCGGCGCGGGGGGCATGTGCGTGTAGGCGCCCACCCACGCGGCACCCAGCGCCTCCGCACGCGACCGTTCGGCCGGCGAGCGGGTGAAGACCGACACGTCGCAGCCCCAGTGGCGGGCCACCTGGAGCGCCAGGCGGGCCGAGGCCCCGAAGCCGAACAGCCCCAGCCGTCCGCCCGGCTCGATGCCGCAGACCTTGAGCGCCCGGTAGCCGATGATGCCCCCGCACAGGAGTGGCGCGGCCTCCACGTCGCCGAACGACGAGGGTAGCTGGTAGACGTGATCGGCCGCCGCGGTGAGGTACTCGGCGAAGCCGCCGTCCCGGTCCCACCCGGTGAAGCGGGCGGCCGGACACAGGTTCTCGTGCCCCGTCCGGCAGGCCTGGCAGGTGCCGTCGACATCGGCCACCCAGGGCACGCCGACACGCTCCCCGATGGTCCATCCGGTGACGCCCGCGCCGAGGGCGACGACGTGGCCGACGGCCTGGTGGCCCGGCACGATCGGCAGCCGGTGGGCCGGCAGGTCCCCCATGACCAGCTGGAGGTCGGTCCGGCAGACGGCACAGGCGGCGACCTTGATGAGCAGCTCGCCTGCGCCCGGCCCGGCCTGCTCGGCCCTGGTCAGGTGCAGGCGGGCTCGCGTGAGGGCGCCGGGTGCTGCGAGTTCGATGCGATGGCCCATCGGGGTCATCGTGCCAGCACGCCCGACTGCCCTGCACTGGCCACGGCAGCGCCGTCTCCGGCCACGAGACGTGTCCCGGCGCGGCCGGCGAGCACGCCGACGGCGTCGTCGAGCGCACCGATGGCCGCGAAACCACCCGTCCGGCGGACGAAGGCCGCGGCCGCGGTGACCTTGGGACCCATCGACCCGCCAGGGAAGGTGCCATCGGCGACGCCGGCGGCCGCCTGGGCGAGCGTCAGCACGGGCACGCCGGACTCGCCGGCCGTCCCGCGACCGAGGCGCACGGCGGGGACATCGGTCAGGAGGAGCAGCGCTTGGGCCCCCACTGCCTCGGCGAGCAGCACGGCGGCGAGATCCTTGTCGACCACGGCCTCCAGGCCGATGAGGGTGCCGTCGCGGCTCCGGGCGACAGGGATACCGCCGCCGCCCGAGGCGATGACGATGGCACCGCTGTCGACGAGGGCGCGCAGGCTTGACGCCTCCACGATCTCGAGTGGTTCGGGCGAGGGCACGACACGCCGCCAGCCGGCGCCGTCGCGCGCGATCGTCCAGCCACGGGCGTGCGCCAGGTCCCTGGCGGTGGGCTCGTCATAGACCGGCCCGACTGGTTTGGACGCGGCCGTGAAGGCCGTGTCCGCGGCGTCCACGACCGTGCGCGTGAGGATGACCGTGACCGGCCGCTCACGACCTTCGCTGACGAGGCGCGCCGTCAGCGCCTGGGCCAGCAGGTACCCGATCTGGCCCATCGACTCCGCCACGAGCACGTCGAGCGGCGGCGGTGGCACCGTCGCCGCGGCCGCGTCGGCCTCGATGGCAAGGAAGCCGACCTGCGGGCCGTTGCCGTGGGTCAGCACGAGCTCGTGGCCCATGCCCTCGAGGTCCACGAGGGCGCGCGCCGCCCCCAGCAGGTTGTGGTGCTGGACCTCGATCGAGCCGGCCTCGCCGCGGCGGATCAGGGCGTTGCCGCCCAGCGCGACGACGACGCGCGTCACGGGCGTCGCTCGCCGTCGGCGTCGCCGGTGAGCACCGTGTAGAGCAGCGCCGTCTCGGTATGGAGCCGGTTGGCGGCCTGGGGCCAGACGCGTGAGGCCGGTCCGTCGATGACCTCGTCGGTCACCTCTTCGCCGCGATGGGCCGGCAGGCAGTGCAGGAAGATCGCGGACGGGGAGGCCAGCGCCATCATCGGCGCGTCGACCCGGTAGCCGGCGAAGGCGGCCAGCCGCGCGGCGCGCTCGGTCTCATGGCCCATCGAGGTCCACACGTCGGCGTAGACCGCGTCGGCGCCCGAGACGGCCTCGACCGGATCGTGGGTCAGGGTGATCGTGCCGCCGGTGACGCGGGCCTGCTCGCGGGCCGCCATGACGACGGCCTCCGACGGCTCGTAGCCCTCCGGCGTGGCGATGCGCAGGGCGAAGCCGCCGAGGCCGGCGGCCTGGATCAGCGAGTGGCAGACGTTGTCGCCGTCCCCCACGAACGCCAGCTGGAGGCCGGCCAGCGCGCCGAACTCCTCTTCCATGGTCAGCACGTCGGCCAGCGCCTGGCACGGGTGGTGCTCGTTGGTCAGGGCGTTGAGGATGGGGATGGAGGCGGCCCCGGCCAGCTCCTCGACGGTCGCCTGGGCGAACGTGCGGACGGTCAGGCCGTCCAGATAGAGCGACAGGGCACGGGCCGTGTCGGCGATCGTCTCGCCGCGGCCCAGCTGCAGCTCGTCGGGGCGCAGCACGATGGGCAGCATGCCCAGCATCCAGGCGGCCGATTCGAAGCTGACGCGGGTCCGGGTCGAGGGCTTGTCGAAGATCATGCCGATGCGCCCGCCGGCGAGACAGCCGCGGAAGGCGGCCGGCTCTCGCTTGAGCCGCGTGGTCAGGTCAAGCAGCGCGCGCAGGCCGGCCGGCCCCAGGTCGGCCAGCGTCAGGAAGTGGCGCGGCGACGCCACCGGCGCCGCCGTTTCCGCGATGAGGGTCGTCATGGCGTCACACCCCGGCCAGGACGGGTGGGCGCGCCATGCGGGCGACCGGCTCGATGATCTGGCTCAGCGGAATGCCGTCCACCTGGACGAGGTCGTAGCGCACGCGGGTGATCGGCTTGTCCAGCTTCAGGACGCGGGTCAGGTCGATGGGGGTGGCGGACAGGACCAGGTCGGCGTCCACGGCGTTGAGGGTCGCCTCGAGCTCGTGGACCTGCGTGGGCCCGTAGCCCATCGCGGGGACGAGCGGCTCGAGCCGCGGATAGCGGTCCAGGACGTCGCGGATCGAGCCGACGGCCGCGGGCCGCGGGTCGACCAGTCGGGCGGCCCCGAAGCGGCGCGCGGCGACGACGCCGGCCCCGTAGGCCATCCCGCCGTGGGTCAGGGTCGGCCCGTCCTCGACGACGACGACGCGGCGCCCCTCGATGGGCGGCCCCTCAAGGGTCAGGTCGGAGCGGGCCGCCAGCACCTCGGCGGTCGGGTTCAACTCGGCGATCGTGGCGCGCACGGCGGCCACGTCGGCCGGATCCGCCGAGTCGACCTTGTTGATGATGACCACGTCGGCCATCCGGACGTTGGTCTCGCCCGGGTGATACCGCCGCTCGTCGCCCTGGCGCAGCGGGTCGGCCACGACGATGAAGAGGTCGGGACGGTAGAAGGGGAAGTCGTTGTTGCCGCCGTCCCACAGGATGACGTCGGCCTCCTGCTCGGCCTGGCGCAGGATCGCCTCGTAGTCCACGCCGGCGTACAGGATCGTTCCCGCGTCGAGATGCGGCTCGTACTCCTCACGCTCCTCGATGGAGGTCTCGTAGCGGTCGAGATCGGCGTAGGTCGCGTAGCGCTGCACGCGCTGCGCCACGAGGTCGCCGTAGGGCATGGGATGGCGGATGACCACGGGGGTGAGGCCACGCTCGGTGAGCAGCTTGGCCACGTAGCGGGTCGTCTGGCTCTTGCCGGACCCCGTTCGGGTGGCGCCGATGGCGATCACCGGGCGGCGGCTCTTGAGCATCGTGCGGTCCGGCCCCAGGAGGACGAAGTCGGCGCCGGCGGCCAGGGCGCGCGAGGCGGCGTGCATGACCGTCTCGTGGGCCACGTCGCTGTAGGCGAAGACGACCGTGGCGACCTTGTCGTCGCGGATGACCCGTTCGAGCTCCGCCTCGGCCAGGATCGGGATGCCCTGCGGGTAGAGGGGCCCAGCCAGCTCGGCCGGATAGACGCGGCCGGCGATGCCCGGGATCTGCGTCGCCGTGAAGGCCACGACGTCGCTCGTGGGATCGTCGCGATAGACGACGTTGAAGTCATGGAAGTCCCGCCCCGCGGCACCCATGATCACGACTCGCGTGCGGTCCATGTGGTCTCCTATCGTCGTTCGTCTGATCGGCGCGAGCGTCACTCGGGCTCGTAGCCTGAGGATGTGGCCCGCCACCCGCCGCCGCACCGGCCATTGGGGTGCCGCGGGGCGTGACGAACGGCCCCAATCCAGCGCGCACCCGACGGACGATCCGAGCGTCACTCGTCGGCGGGCCGGACGGCCCTTCACGTGCGCCGGCCCGAGCGGCGACACTGGCCAGACGGACCGGATCGGTCCGTGGCATCGAGGGCGACGCGCCCTCCGCCACCGGTGAAAGGGGATCGATGCTCGAAGCGCCGCGCACCAGGTTCGTCGCTCGTCGTCGTGGACGCGAGCTGATCGCTCAGCCACTGCTCAACAAGGGCACCGCCTTCACCGAGGAAGAGCGTGACGCGCTCGGCGTGCGCGGGCTCGTGCCGGCGCGCATCACCCCCATCGGCGAGCAGGTGGCGCTGGAGCTCGAACACGTCCGGCGCAAGCCGGACGACCTGGAGCGCTACATCGGCCTGGCGGCCCTCCAGGACCGGAACGAGGTGCTGTTCTACCGCGTCCTCGCCGAGAACCTCGAGGAGTTCCTGCCGATCGTCTACACGCCGACCGTGGGACGTGCCTGCCAGGAGTTCAGCCACATCCTGCGGCGCCCGCGCGGTGTGTGGATCACGCCCGCCGACGTCGGCCGCATCGACGAGATCTTCCGGGCGGCGTCCGACGAGGATGTCCGCCTCATCGTCGTCACCGACAACGAGCGCATCCTGGGCCTGGGCGATCAGGGGGCGGGTGGCATGGCCATCCCCATCGGCAAGCTCGCGCTGTACACCGCCGCCGCAGGCATCTACCCCGCCTGGACGCTACCCATCTCCCTCGACGTCGGGACCGACCGCGAGGAAGCCCTCCACGATCCGCTGTACCTGGGCTACCGCGCCCCGCGCCTGCGTGGCGCCGCGTATGACGAGGTGCTCGAGGCGTTCGTCGAGGCGGTCGGACGCGTCTATCCCGCCGCCGTCGTGCAGTGGGAGGACTTCAAGCAGCACAACGCCCTCCGCATCCTGGAGCGCTACCGCCACCGCCTCCCGAGCTTCAACGACGACGTCCAGGGCACCGGCGCCGTGGTCGTCGCCGGGATGCTGGCCGCCCGACGTGAGCAGGGCGGCCTGGCCGGCGAGCGTGTCCTGTTCCTGGGGGCCGGCGCCGCGTCCATCGGCATCGCCGGCCAGCTCCGGCGGCAGCTCGATACCGAGGGTGTGCCGGCGGCCGTCGATGGGCCCACCGTCGCGCTCGTGGACCACACCGGGCTCGTGCACCTGGAGCGACCCGAGCTGGCGAACGATCAGCGCCCCTTCGCGGTCGACCCGCGCTGGTTCATCGACGCCGGCCTTGCGCCGGAGGAGCTGAAGGACCCGGTCGCGATCGCTCGCGTCTTGAAGCCGTCCATCCTCGTCGGCACGACCGGTTGCCGCGGGGCCTTCACCGAGGCCCTGGTCCGCGAGGTGGCCAGCCACGTCGACCGGCCCCTCATCCTGCCCCTCTCGAATCCCGGCGATCGCGCCGAGGCGCAGCCGGAGCAGATCACCGCGTGGACCGACGGCCGGGCCGTGATCGCCACGGGCAGTCCCTGCCCGCCGGTCGAGTTCAACGGCACCTGCCGCATCGTCGGCCAGGCCAACAACGTCTTCATCTTCCCCGGGGTCGGCCTTGGCGCCATCGTGGCCGAGGCCCGCGAGGTCACCGACGGTGCGTTCGGGGTGGCTGCCCGTGAGCTGGCGAGTCACGTCTCGGCCGCGCGCCTGGCCTCAGGCGCGATCTACCCGCCGATCAGCGAGTTGCGGCACGTGGCACGTGCCATCGCCGTCGCGGTCGTGCGCCATCTGCGCGATACCGGGTACGGCCGCCAGTTCCGTGACGAGGAGATCGAGCCTGCCGTCGAGCGGGCGATCTGGTGGCCGGACTACCTGCCGGTCGTGGCCGGGGCGACCGACGCCGTCTCGTCCTCGAGGAGCGGGATCAGGTAGCGCTCCTCGCGCTCGAGGTGCGCCCTGATGAGCGCCTCCAGCCCGAACAGGTGGCACTTCAAGTCGAGCAGGTGGGCGCTCGCGCTCTCGCCATGCAGGCCCTGCTGGTCGGCCCCCACGCGGTCGGCCATCTCGCGGATCTGGTGGTGGTCGTAGCGGGCGAACCGGGTCACCCACGGTGAGCCCGTGCGCGTCTCGATCTGGGGATAGAGCCACGACTCTTCCCACGCGATGTGCGGCTCGAGGTCGCGGTCCAGCCAGCTGAGGATCTCCAGGAGGTGGCGGGCCAGATCGGGCTGCACCCACCCGCCGATGCCACAGGCCACGTCGTGGATCCGATCGATGCCGCGCGCCAGCTCCCGATGCTCATGCTCGGCGAAGGCCCAGATCGCCCGGGGAGTCCCTGTCCTGTCTGCCATCGTTCCGTCCTCCCGGCCGGGACCGCTTTCGGGGCGATCCTTCGGCGCCCCCTACCATCGCCGTCGCGGCGGCTGCGGGGCAGTCGCGAAAGTCACCATCGGGCGGGCCGTCCGACACCTTCCGGCGCGGGTCCGCGGTACCTCAGACGGTCCGGTTGGCGATCTCGAGCTGGTGCTTCGTCCAGCCCATGAGGTTAGCCAGGCGGTGGCTGTCGAGCCGCTCGCAGGCCCAGTTCCAGTGGACGGACACGGTGTCGCCGGGCTCGACGTGGTCGATGAAGCCCGTGCCGTCGCGCCAGGCCTGGACGCGTTCGATCTGTGCTTCGACCAGGGCGAGCTTCCCGTCGACGAGGCGGATCGGCACGACCGATGCGACCAGCCAGTCACCTTCGACGGCCATGACGCGGCCCCAGCGGATGCGGCAGTCGTCGATGACCTTGAGGACGTCGGCGACGTGGTCGTTGCGCATCAGGCCAGCGCGCGGGAAGACGTCCATGACATGGAAGGCATGGACCGGTTTGGCGCCTGCGCGCGGGGTCTCGGCCAGCCAGCGCCAGGCGTCCGCCCGGAGGCGCGGCCGGAACCGTGCCTCGATCGACGTCCCCACCTCGACCGGCTCGACGTTGTCGAGGAGGCCGTTGCCCAGCCAGTAGGCCTCCACGACCTGCGGGTCGAGCGGGTCGGGCCGGCCGTTGGCACGGGCGATCAGCTCCAGGTAGGGCCAGGCGCCTTCGAACTGGCGCGCCAGGGCCCGGACGTCGCCCTCGTGGCGGCCGTCCACCGCGGCTTCGAAGAGCTCCCGCGCGTCACCGGGGCCGCAGTAGCCCAGCCGGTTGGGGCCGAAGGCATACCGGGCGAACAGGAGCGGCCCGGGTACCGGTCGGGCAGGCTCGAGGCCCGCCTCAGGCATCGACGGGGACACCGGATGCGGCGGGTTCCGTCGCGGCCCGGACCAGCCGGCCGGCACGGATGCCGGCGAACGCGACCGCGGCGACGGCCGCGGCGATCAGGAGGTAGCCGGCGACGAGCTGCGGGGACGGTGCGCCGCCCTTGCTCAGCGCCTGCAGGGCGCCCGTGATGACGGCGCCGCCGACGAGGACGCTCGTCACGACCGTGGCCGGGGCGCGGCGGAGGGCACCGAACCAGGCGGCCACGTAGCCGGCCAGGACGACGCCGGTGAGCAGTACCCAGCCCCAGGCGCTCGGGCCGAGGGCGAGGATCCCGCCGGCCTGACCGGAGACCAGCACGAAGCCGGCGAGGGCCACGAGGCCGATGCCCAGCCGCCCGGCGGCCACGATCGGGGTGGCCGTCGTGCGCAGGTAGCGCCGCACGACCACGACCTCTGCGGCCCAGCACAGCGTGGCGATGAGGATGAGGGTCTCACCCGTGCCCCACACCACGCCCTGCGGCGGCAGGACCAGGAACTGGCCGAGGGCGAGGACGAGCAGGGCGACGATCTGGATCCACCCCAGGCGCTCACCGAGGAAGGGCACGGCCAGCATGGCGACCCACACGAACATGGTCTTCTGGATGAACGCCGCCGACGGCGCACTGGCCATCGACAGGCCGGTGAAGAACAGCAGGAAGGCGATGCCGCCGCCGACCACGCCGACGACCGTGAGGGCCAGCCAGCTCGTGCGGCGGACCTCGCGGACCTGGGCCGGCCGGAGCGACGCGGCCGCGAGGACCAGGAGGAGCGTCGCCGCGACGCCGTTCTTGAGCGTCGTGTAGACCGCCGCGTCGGGGACCTGCTTCACGGCGAAGGCGTTGAGCCAGATGGCGAGGCCGCTGATGCAGGCGGCCACGACCGCCAGCACGATGCCCCAGGAGGGCGTCTCGGGCAGGCTTGCCGCGAGGCTTGGCGTTCGACTGCGGTGGTCGTTCATCGCGGAGCTCCCATCAGCTGTAGTGGCTCGGAACGCGGGGCCGCCGAGGCCAGCTCGACGGCGTCGGTGATCTCCCCTGCGGCGTCGGCGTCGAGACGGCGGATGATGAGGCTGCCGGCCACGATAACCCATTCGCCGACACGCACATCGGGCTCGACCAGGATGGATACGACACGGCGCCGGCCGGCGACCTGGACGGTCGCCTCCGAACCGTGGATCTCGGTGATGCGGGCGGGGGCCATCAGGCACATGTGGCGGCCCCCCGTTCGACGACTCCGTCGGCACGGGCGTGCTCGACGGCCTCACGGATGGCGGTCGTGAAGCGCGGCAGGGCCGCCGCGACGGGACCGCTCAGGACATCCCCCAGGGCGAAGTGGGCGCCGCCAAGGGCCACCACCCGCCCGTGCAGCGACCGCTCGCCGATGAGCTCGGCGAGGGCCACCGTGCCGGAGATGGCCAGCGCGTGGGACGAACGGGGACGGATCGTCTTGCTCTCGAGCAGGTCGGCCAGGCACAGCTCGAGGACGGCGCCCGGCTCGATGCCGGTAGCCACGTCGACGATCACCACCTGTGCCTCCGGCGGGACCCCCAGGAGGTCGTCCACGTCGAGCTGCCCGACGGTCCGGATGCGGACATCGGGCGGCAGCGCGGTCTGCACCCCCTGGCAGGCGGTCCCGGCGGCGCCGTCATCGCCCCGGTCGGGCGAGCCGCAGACGAAGACCTCGACCGCGACGGCCGGCCTCTTCACCCGACGTCCTCGATGTGCAGCTGGAGGAAGTGGGTGGCGCAGCTGATGCACGGGTCGTAGCTCCGGATGAGCTGCTCGATGCGGTGCGTTGCCTGGTCAGAGGGGAGGCCCAGGACCTGCGGCGCGAAGATCGTGAGGTCGGTCTCGATGGCCGCCTGGTTCTGGCTCGTGGGGGGCACGATCCGGGCGTCGGCCACGAGGCCCTGCTCGTCGAGTTCGTAGCGGTGGAAGATCATGCCGCGCGGCGCCTCGGTGGCCCACGCCGCGGTGCACGGACCGGGGGTCCATGGCGTGGCGGCCCGATCGGGCGGCTGGTAGGCCTCCACGATGTCGAGCGCTTCGGCCACCGCGTCGACGAGCTCGATGGCGCGGGCCACGATGCTGCGGTAGGGGTTGGTGCGGATCTCGCCGGCCAGGCCCGTCCGGGCCAGGGCGGCGGCCGCCGTCGGATGCAGCTGGTCGGCGGCGAGCGTGAGCCGCGAGGACGGCCCCAGGAGGTAGGGCCGGCCATCGCGGCTGCGGGCCTGCAGCGCATGCGACCAGGCGACCTGGCCCTCCTGGAACTCGCTCAGCCAGTCGGTCGGAGCAAGGTCCAGGCCGTCGGTCGAGACGATGCGGCCCTCGTTCATGGGGTACTCGGTCGGGTGGCGGAGGGCCACCATGCGGGCCTCGCGCTGGAAGTCGGGCGGCACCAGGCCGGCCACCAGGTCGACCGTGGCAAGGGCGATCTCGAGGGCTGCGGCCAGCGGCTCGCGCAGGGAGGTGATCTCGGTCCTGAGGAACGTGCGGGAGAAGCCGCCGACACGCACCGACACGGGGTGGATGGCCCGCCCGCCGAGGAGCTCGACGATGTGATTGCCGGCCTTCTTGAGGTTCAGGCCGGCCTCGACCGCGGCGCGATGGTCGCGGGCGAGCTCGAGCGCGCTGGCGTAGCCCAGAAAGTCGGGCAGGTGGAGCAGGTAGACGTGGAGGGCATGGCTCTCGATCCACTCGCCGCAGTAGAACAGGCGGCGGAGGGCGCGGACCTGCGGGTCGATGGCGATGCCCAGGCCATGCTCGAAGGCATGCACCGCGGTCATCTGGTAGGCGACCGGGCAGATGCCGCAGATGCGGGCCACGATGTCGATGACCTCGTCGGGCGTGCGGCCCACAACGAGCCGCTCGAAGTACCGCGGCGCCTCGAAGATCTCGAGGTGCGCTTCCTCGACGGCCCCGTTGTGGACGCGCAGGCGGAGCGAGCCCTCGCCTTCGACGCGGGTCAGGCCGGCGATGTCGACGACGAGGTCGCCGCTCGAGCCGGTAGGCAGGCCGGTGTCATGCATCTTGCGGCTCCCGCTTCGGCTCGCCGGGCCCGGGCGGCCCGCCGTGGGCGTCGATCTGGGCGCGGAACGGGCCTGACCAGGCGGTGAAGCCGGAGAACAGGCGGGCCACCTCGTGGGCCGACCGATCGTCCGAGAACCACGCCGCGAGCGAGGCCGCGTTGGCCGCCTCCCGGGGGCCGAAGCAGCCGTAGCAGCCGCGCCCGTACGCGGGGCAGATGGCGCCACAGCCGGTCCTGGTGACCGGGCCAAGGCAGGGCAGGCCCTTGGCGACGGCGACGCAGACGATGCCGCGCCGCTTGCATTCGAGGCACACGGCCTCGTCGGGCAGCTGCGGCTTGCGGCCGGTCACGAGGGCGATGAGGAACTCGCGCAGCTGGGCCGGCGAGATGGGGCAGCCGCGCAGCTCGCCGTCGACGGCCACGAAGTCGGCCACCGGCCGGGCCATGGCCAGCGACTCGACGAACTCCGGCTGCGGATACACGGCGGAGCGGATCGCGTCATGGTCGAACCAGTTGCGGATGGCCTGGATGCCGCCCGCGGTGGCGCACGCGCCGATGGTGATGAGCTTGGTGCTCACGGCCCGGAGGCGGGCGATCTCCTCGGCCTGCTCCTCGGTGCTGATGGAGCCCTCCACGAACAGGACGTCGAAGGGGCCGGCGGACCGACGGGAGGTGGCCTCGGCGAACTCCACCACGTCCACCCGTTCGGCGATGGCGAGCAGTTCGTCCTCGAGGTCGAGGAGCGTCAGCTGGCATCCGTCGCACGAGGCGAACTTGACCACGCCGATGCGCGGGCGCCGTGGCGCGGCCGCGCGCGGCGAGTGTCGTACCGGCGTCGTCCAGGGTTGGCTGGTCATCAAAGGCCCTCCCGGCCGAATGCGTCACCGAGCGCGGCCAGCGAGAAGACCGGTCCGTCGCGACAGACGAAGAACGGCCCCAGCTGGCAGTGGCCACAGGTGCCGACGCCGCAGGCCATGTTGCGTTCGAGGGTCAGCCACGTCGTCGCGGGCCGCACACCGAGGCGCCCCAGCGTCGTGGCCGTGGCCTGCATCATCCGTTCGGGTCCGCACATGTAGGCAGTCACACGGCCGCCGTTCCAGGTGGCCTGGTCGAACAGCTGCGTGACGACGCCGACGCGCCCGGTCCACTCCGGCCCCGCGCGGTCGACGATCTCGGCGACCTGCAGGTCGGCGCGGCCGGCCAGCGCATGCATCTCGTGGACGTAGAGGCGGTCACCCGGCGTGCGCGCGCCAAGGTAGAGGCGCACGGCGCCGAACCGCGGCCGCTCGGCCAGGATCCGGTCGATGAGCGGCCGGATCGGGGCGAGGCCGATGCCGCCGGCCACGATCACGACATCGCGACCGTAGGCTTCGGCGACGGGCCAACCGCGGCCCATCGGGCCACGCAGCGAGATCTGCGCGCCGAGCGGCAGACTCGTGATGGCAGACGTGGCCGGGCCGACGGCCCGGACGGTGAGTTCGAGGCCGTCGGGCAGCATCCGTGAGATGGAGATGGGCGGCACGGCGAAGGCCGGCAGCTCGACCATCACGAACTGGCCGGGTTGTGCCGCCAGGATGGCCGGGTCGCTGCAGGCGAGGCGGAGGGTCGTCGTGTCGACCGTCTCCGCGGCCAGGGCGCGGATCGTGGCCACGGCGTGGGTCGCGGGCAGCACCGTCACCAGCGGCGCGGGCGCGCGACCTGCGGCCCGCGAGCGCGGCCAGGGGACCGGTCCCGTCGGCGCATCCGCGGGGGCGATGGCCCGCAGCTCCTCGCGCACGTCGATGCCCACCGGGCACCAGGCGATGCAGCGACCGCAACCGACGCAGCCGGTCGAACCGAACTGGTCCCACCAGGTGGAGAACTTGTGGGTCAGCCACTGGCGGTAGCGATCCTTGACCTGCGGCCGGAAGTTCGCATCTCCAGCCACGCGGCCGAAGCCCAGGCTGAAGCAACTGTCCCAGGTGCGGGTCGTGCTGCCCTCGACCCCGTCGAGGTCGGAGGCCACGGCCACGCTGGTGCAGAAGCACGTGGGGCAGACGAGGGTGCAGTTGGCGCAGGCGAGGCATCGCTCTGCCACCTGGTCCCAGCGCGGATGGTCGAGCGCGGCCCGCAGGCGGGCCGGCAGGCCCTCCGACGGCACCGGATCGCCGATGGCTTCGCGCACGGCGGCGACCTGCTGCGCAGCCCGGTCCGTTTCGACAGCCACCGCCGGCCGCAGCCCGAGGCCGTTGACGAGGCGGGCCCCGGCGGGCGTCCCCGTGCGCACGACGAACCCGTCGTCGAGCTCCGAGAGGACGATGTCGACATCGCCCCGGACCTCCGGTCCGGTGCCCATCGACGTGCAGAAGCAGGTGCTGGTGGAGGTGGCGCACTCGACGGCCACGACCAGGGCGGCATCGTCACGCGCGGCATGGTCGGCGTCGCCGAGCGGGCCGGCGCGCATGGCGCGGGTCTGGATGGCGAGGGCCGCGACTTCGCACGCCCGCACCCCCACGAACGCCAACCGCGGCACGTCGGGGATCACCGACTCGACCACGACCTGGCCCTCGTCACGGCGGCCGCGCGTCAGCGGCACGACCGACGGATGCGTGAAGCGCTTCCAGCTGGTGACGGGGATCGTGTAGCCGAACGCCCGCTCACCGCCGTTGGCGCGGAGCCGGTACTTGCCCGGTGCGGTGTCGGCCTCCCAGCCGACCGGCAGCTGGGCCGGCGAGGTGAGCTCGTCGTAGACGACCGCCCCATCGACGACCGTCGGCCCGACGACGCGTCGGCCATCGGCCTGGAGGGCGGTGAAGAGGTGTTCCAGTTCGTTACGCGGCAGGAAACGGCCGCCGTCGAGCGTCATGAGGCGTGACCGACGTGATACAGGTCCAGCAGCTGGACCCGCGTCGCGGCAAGCCGCCGCGCGACGACCTTGAGCATGCGCTGGTAGACGGCGCTGGCGAGTTCGCAATCCTCGGCCATGGCGGCGAGGAGCCGCTCGCGCTCGAACATGAGGGTCTGGGTGGCGACGAGCGCCGTGCCCGTCGACGTCGAGAGCGAGCCGGGCATGACGGCCGACCAGCCGAAGACGTCACCGTCGTCGACGGTCAGGATCGTCTGCGGGCCCACACCGGGCAGGTTCAGGCGGAGGGCGATCCGTCCGCTGATGACGACGCCGAGCGCCGCGATCGGCTCGCCTTCCCGGATCACCGCGGTGCCGGGCGGCACTTCGGTGACGGTGGCGAGGGCCGCCAGGCGGCGGCACACATCGGGCGACATGCCGGCGGCGAACCGCGTCTTACTGAGCAGGGCACGTTTCGAAGAGCTCATGGCCCCATCCTGGGGGGCGGGCCATGACGCATCGAGGGCCATTGGTCACGCGTCCCGGTGACCCTCGGCGGTCGTTGGGGGGCCCTCAGGCCGGCATGCTCGCGGTGGCCGGCGAACCCGGCCCCGCTGGAAGGAGCCTTCGATGCGCGCCCTGCTGGCCCTCGACGGGTCACCCTCATCACTCGCCGCGAGCGAGTTCGCGGCATCGCTCGCCTGGCCGACCGGTTCGATCATCGACGTCGTGGGCGTGGTCGCCTCCGCGACCGAGGCCGGACCGCCGCGGCAGCAGCTCGAGCACATGCTTGACGATGCCTCCGCGTCGTTGAGCGGCGAGTCCCGCGTGATCCGGCGCACCACCATGGTGGGCCGCGCCGGCAGCGTCCTGGTGGAGCTGGCGGCCGACCTCCGCGCCAAGCTGGTCATCCTGGGTAGCCGCGGCCGGGGGCCGGTGCGATCCATGCTGCTCGGGTCGGTCTCGGCCGAGGTCGTCGACCACGCCCCGTGCCCCGTGCTCGTCGTGCGTCACCCGACGGCGGAGTCGCTCCTGCTGGCGGTCGATGGCTCACCGTCGGCCGACGGAGCGGTCAGCTACCTCATCGCCAACCGTATCCTGGGCGGACGCCCGGTCGAGGTCCTGAGCGTCGCGCCCGGACCTGACATGCCGGTCACGATGCCGCTGTCGGAGGGGGCCGAGCGGCCGCTCGAGCCGGCCGCGGGCCGGCTGGTCGAGGACCGCTGGCGGGCGGAGGCCATCGCGGCCGACGTCGCGCGCCGGCTCGACGACAGTGGCTACAGCGTGCGCTGGTCGATCGGCACGGGCGATGCCGCCCACGAGATCATCGAGGCCGCCGAGAACTTCGAGACGGGCCTCATCGTCATGGGCAGTCGCGGCCACACCGGCCTGACCCGCCTGCTGCTCGGCAGCGTGGCCCGCAACGTGCTGCTCCACTCGGCCGCCTCGGTCCTCGTGGTCCGCGAGCCGCTCCGGGTCGCGGTGCCGGAGGAGGCCAAGGTGCCGGCTCGCGTCGAGCGACCGGAGACCGTCTCCGTCTGAGGCACGAAAAAGGGGCGGATCCGCTCCCGTCGGATCCGCCCCGCCGGTTCGGTCAGGCGCGGTGGCCGCCGGTCACTGCTTGCCAGCGCCCGGGCCTCGCCAGGGCCACCGGATCTGCATGCAGCGGCGGCAGCGACGGAGGACGGCTCGTTCCGGCGTCATCACAGTCGCGGGACGCACCAAACGGCCCCGGAAGGGCCCCCCCATCGGCCTTCTGGGCCGCTTCCTCCGTCGTTGTGACCGCTGGACACAAAACGGGACAGGGTCGCCGCCCGCTGTGGCCGGTTCGATCGCCTACCGGGGCTGGTTCTCACCGCCCCGTCGGTTCGGTCAGGCGCGGTGGCCGCCGGTCAACGCGAGGGGTTCGCCGGTGCGTGCCTCGGTCGTGGCGGGTTCCCCCCACCGGCCACCGGACGCCCCGACACGCGGCGGGTGGACGACGAGGACGGAGCACGGCGCGTGCGTGACGATGTTGCGCGCGACGCTGCCAAGGACGAGCCTGGTCAGGCCGGTCCGGCCCCGTGTGCCGACGACGATCAGGTCACTGCCGGTCGCCTCGACCGCCTTGATGAGCTGGTCGGCGGCATCGCCCTCGCGGACGCTGCCGGTCGCCAGGTAGCCGGCCTGCACGAGCCGTTCGACGGTCGCCTGGACCAGCACCTCCTCGTCGGCGCGCGTGGCCTCCTCGGAGGCTACGAGTTGCGGCACGGTCGTCACGCCTCCGGCCTCGGCCATCCCGACCCACCAGGGGTAGAGGGACGGGGCCACCGCAACGACGTGGATCCGCGTCGCGCGGAAGGGCAGCCAGTGCAGCACGAGATCGACCGCCTGTTCCGCCCCGGTCGAACCGTCCACGCCGAGGACGATGCCCCGCAGGTGGTCGGCGCGTGCCACGAGCACAGGCCGGTCGGACAGGTCGATGACCTCGGCCGAGACCGACCCCAGGACCATCGACGAGATGGGGCCGTGGCCGCGGCTGCCCATCACGATGACGTCGGCCTCCCAGTGCCGGGCCTCATCGGCGATCACCAGTGCCGGTCGCCCGGTGAGGATCGCCGTCTCCACGGCCAGGACCGGCCGGAGCCGGTCGGCGACGTATTCGAGGGTCTCCGCGGCGGCCGCACGGGCGACCTCGTCGACATCGAACGGGGCCACGGGCGCCACGATCGGCCAGGGGTTGCCGGCGCTCATGGCGACTTCGTCGAGGACCGTCACGACCCGCACCGCGGAGGGGGCGGGCCAGGGCTCCTTGAGGAGGAGCTGCAGGGCGCGTTCAGCGGATGGGGATCCATCGGTCGCGAGCAGCAGGCGCATCGTCATCACCTCGGGACCCCGAGGCGGGCCATCTCCGAGTACGGCGAGACGCGCTCGTGGTCGTGTGGTCATCATGGGGCGCTGCCACCCGTCTGGGCAGGGCCGTCCGGCCCGTTGTAGAAAGGGCGGAGGACCCGGGCACGCGCGGCCGGAGCGGGCCATGCTCTGTACCGCGGTGCCACCGGCAGGCGCCCTGAGCCAAGGAGCCAAGATGCGGGTGGTCAGCGCGGCGGAGGCCGTGGCCGGGATCCGATCCGGCGACCAGATCTATCTGCAGTGCGCCGCCGCGACCCCCGAGGTCCTCCTGGCCGCGCTCGTGGCTCGGGCGCCGGAACTGCAGGACGTCTCGATCGTCCACCTGCACATCGAAGGCCCGGCCCCGCACCTGGCACCGGAGATGGCGGGCCACTTCCGCCACCGGGCGCTCTTCATCGGACCGAACGCCCGCGCGGCGGTCAACGAGGGCCGCGCCGACTACGTGCCGGTCTTCCTCTCGGACGTGCCCCGGCTCTTCCGCCGCGGCCTGCTGCCGCTCGATGCCGTCTTCCTCAACGTGACCCCGCCGGACCGTCACGGCTTCTGCTCGCTGGGCACCTCCGTGGAGGCCGTGCCCGCGGCGATGGCCGCCGCCCGCACCGTGATCGTGCAGCTCAATCCGGCCCTACCGCGCACGCTCGGCGAGAGCTTCATCCACGTCAGCGCCATCGACCTTGCCGTCGAGGTGGACGAACCGCCCCACGAGCTCAAGGTGCCCCACATCGGCGAGATCGAGCGCCGCATCGGCCAGTACGTGGCCGACCTGGTGCCGGATGGGGCGACGCTCCAGCTGGGCATCGGCGCCATCCCGTCGGCCGTCGGCGCCGCCCTCGGCGGGAAGCACGACCTGGGCATCCACACCGAGATGTTCACCGACCCGGTGGTCGACCTCGTCGAGGCGGGCGTCGTCACCGGCGCCCGCAAGGAGCGCAACCGGGGCAAGATCGTGTGCGCCTTCATGATGGGCAGTCGCCGCCTGTATGAGTTCGTGAACGACAACCCGATGGTCGAGATGCGGCCCGTCGACTTCACCAACGACACGGCGGTCATCCGCACTTTCAGCCACATGGTCGCGGTGAACTCCGCCATCGAGGTCGACCTGACCGGCCAGGTCGTGGCCGACTCGATCGGCCACCGCATGTACAGCGGGGTGGGCGGCCAGCACGACTTCGTGCGCGGGGCGCTCCTCGCCGAGTCGGGCCGGGCCATCATCGCGCTGCCCTCGACGGCCCGCGACCGCTCGCGCATCGTGGCCACGCTCCAGGATGGGGCCGGCGTCGTGACGACCCGGGCCCACTCGCCGACGATCGTCACCGAGTGGGGCGTCGCCGAACTCTTCGGCCGGAGCATCCACGAGCGGGCCGAGGCCCTCATCGCTGTGGCTCACCCCGACCATCGTGACCGGCTCCGCTATGAGGCTCGCGAGCTGCACCTCGCCTGAACGGCGCCGGGCCGTTCGTCATCGGCGAGCGTGACCACGGGCTCTGGCGATCCCCGCGCACGGCGCCTATGGTCAGGTCATGACTCCCCCCGTCCTTACCCCGGCCGCTCCCGGCCGGCTCGCCCCGGCTGCGCCCCTCACGGCCGATGCGGCGCTGGCCCTCATCGGCGACCGCGGTATCCGGCTGATCGAGGCCGACCCCGCCACGGGCCGCCGGGCGAACCTGCTGCTGGTGGCCCTGCGCCGCGAGCACCACGACCGCCAGTTCGAGCCCGACTGGCTGCTCTACTGGGTCGCCGCCTCCGGCCGCGGGGTCCGCCGGCGCCTGGACCGGGGCAGCCTCGAGATCGCCGGCGCCCCCTTCGCCTGGGGCACGATCCGCGTCTTCGACCGCCTCTCGGCCTTCAATACGTACGTCACGTTCGGCGGCGCGGTCACCGTCGGGCACGCCGGCGACGGCACGCTCGTGGCCCAGTTCGCCTCCCCGGCCCCGATCCTGCGCTGGACGGGGCGCGACGGGCCGTCGGATGTGCGCGCGCCCGAGGCCGAGTGCTTCTTCGCCCGCATCATGGTGCCCATCGACTTCACCTCGGGCGCGGAGGCGCTGGTCGCCGCGACCAGCCCGCTGGCCGTCTACGCGGCGATGCTGGCCGACCTTGAGCCCCGCCTCGCCGCGGAGCGCGCCCTCGATGCGCCGGACGCCCGCCTGGCGGCGACCGTGCGCCACGAGGCGACCCGGGTCCGCACCGCCGATGGCGCGGCATGGCAGGAAGGTCGCGAGCTGCTGGTGCGCCTGGGCCTCGCTGCCGCCTGACGGTCGGGTGACCTTGGTCACCCCGAGCCGGGACCTCCGACGCTGGTGGGCGCCGCTGGGGCGGCCCACCGTGGACCTGTCCGCGGGATGGCGTCTGGCCTCAACGCGACCGGTACGTGAAGGAGGCGTGCGATGACGCTCGAACGGATCCTTGTGGCGTACGACGGCTCCGAGCCAGCGTTCCGGGCCCTGGAGCAGGCTGCGGAGGTGGGCCAGGTCGAGGATGCCCAGGTCGACCTGGTGATCGTGGGCACGGCGGAGATCCACGACCCCGAGGTGATCATCCAGCAGGCGGTCGGCTACCTCTGCGACCGCGGCTTCGATCCCGAGGTGCACATCCGCTTCGGCGATCCGGCCGGCTCGATCCGCCGCGTGGCGGATGAGGAGGGCTACGACGCCGTCTACATGGGCACGCGCGGCCACGCGGCGCACCTGAGGCCCGGCAGCCCGAGCGTCTCGGGCGCCGTCGTCGAACTCGCCCACGTCACGACGGTGGTCGCCCACTGAGGCCTCCCGCCGGCGCGGGGTATGCTCGCCGCCTGAGGAGGCACCCAGGCGGCTGAGCTTGTCCTGACCGCGACACCCGGCCTCACGGCCGCGGCCGCGGCCGAACGGCTCCGCACCGACGGCCCCAACGCGTTCCCCCAGCGCGGCCAGCGGACGACCGCCCGCATCCTGCTCGGCCAGTTCGCCAGCCCGCTGGTCCTGCTCCTCGTGGCGGCCTGCGTCATCAGCGTCGTGGTGGGCGACCGGGTCGACGCGGGGATCATCCTGACCATCGTCGTCGTGTCGGCCGGCCTCGGCTTCGTCCAGGAGGCCCGGTCGGCGACCGCGGTCCAGGCGCTGCGGGCCCGGCTTGCCCTGCGGGCCACGGCCGTCCGTGACGGAGTCGTCACGGAGGTCCCCGTCGCCGACCTCGTCGTCGGTGACGTGGTGACGCTGGCGGCCGGTGACATCGTGCCCGCCGACGCGCGCCTGCTCGAGTCCAACCATCTGTTCGTGGACGAGTCGGCCATGACCGGCGAGTCGGCCCCGGTCGCCAAGGCGGTCGAGTCCACCGATGGCTCGCCCACGCCCGATCCCACGGACGGGGCGGCCACGGGCGGGGCGGCGGGTACGGCCGGCCGGGAGCACCTCGTCTTCTTCGGTACGAGCGTCATCAGCGGCACCGGCCGGGCGGTGGTCGTGGCCACTGGGCCCCGCACGGCGTATGGCGCCATCGCCCGGCGCCTGGAGGAGCGGCCCCCGCGCAACGACTTCGAGCGCGGCGTCCGCCGCTTCGGACTGCTGATCGCGCGGATCATCCTGCTGCTCGTGATGGGCGTGTTCGCCGCGGACGTGGCCCTGCAGCGGCCCTTGCTGGACTCATTCCTCTTCGCCCTCGCCCTCGCCGTCGGCCTGACGCCCGAGCTGCTGCCGGCGATCGTCACGGTCAACCTCAGCCGCGGCGCCCGGGCGCTCGCCTCCCACGGCGTGCTCGTCCGGCGCCTGCCGGCCATCCAGAACCTCGGCAGCATGACGGTCCTGTGCACGGACAAGACGGGCACGCTGACCGAGGGCCGCCTGTCGCTCGTGCGGTCGGTGGGAGCGGATGGGCAGGACGCGCCCGGCGCGGTGTCGGCGGCGTGGCTGAACAGCCACTTCGAGACCGGCTTCACGAACCCCCTCGATGCGGCCATCCTGGCCACGGCGCAGGGCCCGGCCGATGCGGCCGCCTATCGCAAGGTCGCCGAGCTGCCCTTCGACTTCCAGCGCCGCTGTCTCAGCGTCGTCCTGACCCGCCCGGGTGGGTCGGCCCTGCTCATCTGCAAGGGCGCGCCCGAAGCGGTCCTGGCCCGCTCGACGCAGGCGCGCGGCGGGGCGTCCACCCCGCAGCCGCTGGAGGCGGCCGGGCGGACGGTCGTGGAGGGGCAGATCGCCGCCGCGGCGGCCCTGGGTCAGCGGTCGATCGCCGTCGCGACGCGGTCCGACGACGTGGGCCCGACCCTGGACGCGGCCGATGAGCGCGACCTCGTGTTCGAGGGCCTGCTCCTGTTCAGCGACCCGCCCAAGGCCGATATCGCGGTGACGCTCCAGGAGCTCCGCACGCTGGACGTCGACCTCCGCATCGTCACCGGCGACAACGAGCTGGTCGCCCGTGCCGTCGCCGAGGCGGTCGGCCTGTCCGTGCGGGCCATCCTCACAGGGGACCAGATCCAGGCCCTGAGCCCGACTGCGTTCGTGGCGCGCGCCCAGGACGCGACGATCTTCGCGCGCGTCGACCCGGACCAGAAACTGCGCGTGATCCAGGCGCTCCAGGAGCGCGGCGCGGTCGTGGGCTACCTGGGCGACGGCATCAACGACGCTCCGCCGCTGCACGTGGCCGACGTCGGGATCAGCGTCGACAACGCGACCGACGTGGCCCGCGCGGCCGCCGACGTGATCCTCCTGCAGGCCAGCCTCTCGGCGATCGCCCAGGGTGTCAGGGAGGGTCGCCGCACGTTCGGCAACACGCTGAAGTACATCCGCATGGGCACGAGCTCCAACTTCGGCAACATGCTGAGCATGGCCGGGGCGGCCCTCATCCTGCCCTTCCTGCCCATGCTGCCGAGCCAGATCCTGCTCAACAACCTGATCTACGACGCGTCCCAGACGGCCATCCCCGCCGACACGATCGACCCCGAGACCGAGCAGGAGCCGGCGCGCTGGGACATCGGCGGCATCGAGCGCTTCATGGTCGTCTTCGGCCCCATCTCCTCGGTCTTCGACTACCTGACGTTCGGCCTGCTCCTGGCCGGGCTCGGCAGCACCGAGGCGGCCTTCCACACCGGCTGGTTCATCGAGTCGCTGGCGACCCAGGTCCTCGTGATCTTCGTCATCCGCACCGGCCGCGTGCCCTTCTGGCGCAGCCGCCCGAGTCGCTGGCTGGTCGGCGCGGCCGCCGCCGCAGTGGCCGTGGCGGTGGTCCTGCCGCTCAGCCCGCTGGGCGGGGTCCTGGGCTTCGTCGCGATGCCGCCGCTCTTCTGGCTCGTGCTGCCCTTCCTCGTGCTGTGCTACCTGGCGCTGGTGGAGGCGGCCAAGTGGTTCCTGCTCCGGCACGCTACCCTCGCCCTCGTCGGTGACCATGCCATCCACGTCTGACACGACCCTCACGCCCGACGAGGTGGGCCGCCTCGACGCGTACTGGCGCGCCGCCAACTACCTCTCGGTCGGCCAGATCTACCTGCTCGCCAACCCGCTGCTGCGCGAACCGCTGCTGCCCGAGCACGTCAAGCCGCGCCTGCTGGGGCACTGGGGCACGACGCCGGGCCTCAACTTCATCTACGCCCACATGAACCGCGTCATCCGCAACTGGGACCTGGACGCCATCTACGTCACCGGGCCCGGTCATGGCGGCCCTGGCCTCGTGGCCAACGCCTACCTGGAGGGGACCTACAGCGAGGTCTACCCGGACATCAGCGCCGACGGCGAGGGCATGCGCAAGCTGTTCCGCCAGTTCTCCTTCCCCGGCGGCATCCCCAGTCACGTCGCGCCGGAGACGCCGGGCTCCATCCACGAGGGCGGCGAACTCGGCTACGCGCTGTCACACGCCTACGGGGCGGCCTTCGACAACCCCGACCTGGTGGTCTGTTGCGTCGTCGGCGACGGCGAGGCCGAGACGGGACCGCTGGCCACGAGCTGGCACTCCAACAAGTTCCTGTCGCCCGTCCGCGACGGGGCGGTCCTCCCGATCCTCCACCTCAACGGCTACAAGATCGCCAACCCGACCGTCCTGGCGCGCATCCCCGAGGCGGAGCTGCGGGCCCTGCTCGAGGGCTACGGCTACGAACCCCGTTTCGTGACGGTCGACGAGCCCATGGCCGCCCACCGGCTGATGGCGCGGGTCATGGACGAGGTCGTCGAGGCGATCCAGCGGATCCAGCGAGCGGCGCGCGAGGATGGCGCGAGCGGCCGCCCGCGCTGGCCGATGATCGTCCTGCGCAGCCCCAAGGGCTGGACCGGTCCCGCCTTCGTCGACGGCCTGCCGGTCGAGGGCACGTGGCGCGCCCACCAGGTGCCGCTGAGCGAGGTGCGCACCAACCCCGACCACCTGCGGCTCCTCGAGACGTGGATGCAGAGCTACCGTCCGGAGGAGCTCTTCGACGAGCGCGGCTGCCTCGTGCCGGAGCTGGCGGACCTGCCGCCCAAGCGTTACCGCCGCATGAGCGCCAACCCGCACGCCAACGGCGGCCTCCTGCTGCGCGACCTGGCCCTGCCCGACTTCCGCGACTACGCCGTGGCGGTGCCTTCGCCCGGCGCGACGTCGAACGAGGCGACGCGGGTCCTGGGCGGCTTCATCCGCGACGTGATCAAGGCCAACCCGTCGACCTTCCGCCTGTTCGGTCCTGACGAGACGGCCTCCAACCGCCTGGACGCCGTGTTCGAGACGACCGACCGCCAGTTCGAGGGCCAGCTCCTGCCGACCGACGAGCACCAGGCCCCGCAGGGCCGCGTGATGGAGGTCCTCTCGGAGCACCAGTGCGAGGGCTGGCTGGAGGGCTACCTGCTGACCGGGCGGCACGGCCTGTTCGACTGCTACGAGGCCTTCATCCACATCGTCGACTCGATGTTCAACCAGCACGCCAAGTGGCTGAAGGTGACCAACGAGATCCCCTGGCGCCGGCCGATCGCCTCGCTCAACTACCTCCTCTCGTCGCTCGTGTGGCGGCAGGACCACAACGGCTTCTCCCACCAGGACCCCGGCTTCATCGACCACGTGGTCAACAAGAAGGCGGAGGTCGTGCGGGTCTACCTGCCGCCCGACACGAACTGCCTGCTCTCGGTCGCCGACCATTGCCTGCGCAGCCGCCAGTACGTGAACCTGATCGTGGCCGGCAAGCAGCCGTCACCGGACTGGCTGACGATGGAGGAGGCCATCCTCCACTGCACGCGCGGCATCGGCATGTGGGACTGGGCCAGCAACGACCAGGACGGCGAGCCGGACGTGGTGATGGCCTGCTGCGGTGACACGCCGACGCTCGAGACGCTGGCCGCCGTCGACCTTTTGCGCCAGCACGTGCCCGACGTGAAGGTGCGCGTCGTGAACGTGGTCGACCTGATGCGCCTCCAGCCGGCCAGCGAGCACCCCCACGGGCTGTCGGACACGGAGTTCGACGCGCTCTTCACGGCCGACCGGCCGGTCGTCTTCGCCTACCACGGCTATCCCTGGCTGATCCACCGCCTCACGTACCGGCGTACGAACCACGCCAACATCCACGTGCGCGGGTACAAGGAGGAGGGGACGACCACCACGCCCTTCGACATGGTCATGCTCAACGACCTGGACCGCTTCCACCTGGTGATGGACGTCATCGACCGCGTGCCCGGCCTCGCCGCCCGGGCCGGCCACCTCCGCCAGCTGATGGCCGACCGGCGGGTCGAATGCCGGGCCTACACCCGCCGCGTGGGCGACGATCCGCCGGAGATCCGCGACTGGACGTGGGGCCGCCCCGCCAGCGGATGAGCGCTCCGCGGCAGATCCTCATCGTCAATGCCGGCTCGAGCAGCCTGAAGCTGCGGCGTCTGGACGCCCACGACAAGCTCCTGGCGAGCCACGACCTCCCGATGACGCGTGGCACGGTCGACCGGCCGGCGCTCGCCCGGGCGCTTGCCGACGCCGAACCGCCCGACGCCGTCGGCCATCGGATCGTCCACGGCGGCCGCCGCTACCTGGGGCCGGTGCGCCTGGACGACGCGGTCGAGCGCGACCTCCGCCAGCTGATCGACCTGGCACCGCTCCACCAGCCCAAGTCGATCGACGCCCTGGAGGCCGTCAAGGCGATCTACCCGGACGTGCCCGCCGTCGCGTCGTTCGACACGGCATTCCATGCGTCGATGCCGGCCGCGGCCACGACCTACGCCCTGCCGCGCGAATGGCGCGAGCGCTGGGATCTGCGGCGCTACGGTTTCCACGGCCTGTCCCACGCCTACGCCACGAGGCGCGTGGGGGAGCTGCTCGGACGGCCCCCAGCGGCCTTCCGCGCCGTCATCTGCCACCTGGGCGCGGGTGCGTCGCTGGCCGCCGTCGCTGGGGGCGTCTCGGTGGACACGACGATGGGCTTCACGCCGCTCGAGGGCCTCGTCATGGCCACGCGGTCGGGCAGCGTGGACCCCGGCCTCCTGATGTGGCTGCAGGAGCACGTGGGCATGCCGGCCCAGGAGATGGCGGCGACGCTCGAGAACCGCGCCGGGCTCCTGGGTCTCAGCGGCACGGCCGACATGGCCGTCGTGGTCGCCGGCGCGGAGGCGGGTGACGCGGTCGCCAGCGCGGCCCTGGCCGTCTACATCCACCGCCTGCGGGCGGCGGTCGCGGCCATGACCGCGGCGATGGGGGGCCTCGATGTCCTGGTCTTCACGGGCGGGGTCGGCGAGCATGCGCCGGCCGTCCGTGCGGCGGCGTGTGACGGCCTGGCCTTCCTTGGCGTGCGCCTCGATCCTGCGGCGAACCGGCGCGCACGCCTGCCGGCATCGCCGGACCGCGAGATCGGGGTCGCGGCCGCCCCGGTCCGCGTGTTCGTCATCGAGGCCCGCGAGGACCTCCAGATGGCCCACGAGGTGCGGCAGGTCCTGGCCGACGCGAGGTGACGTGTGGCCCGTCGGGAGATGACCGACGGCCGTAGCCCGGGCCGGCGCGTCGCGACTAGCGTCGCCTGGAGCCCGAAGGGGCGCAGCACAGACCATCGATCCTGCCCGGGACATCGGCCCCGGGACGCACCCGGGCCGCGATGTCGTGGGGCGACACCGCGCATCTCCCCCGGGTCCGCGGCGAACGACCCCCACCAGGTCGCCAGCTCCCGGTCGGTCGCCGGCGCCGGTCCCTCCGGGCCCTTCCTTCTGTCGGTCCCGGCCGGCCGGTCGGTCAGGCCGCGCTGAGGGCCCAGGCGGCGACACGCTCCAGCTCGCCGGCCTCCAGGGTCGGCGGCGTGTCCCGCGTCACGAAGAAGCTCTCCGGGGCTGCCACCGTGCGCGCCCCGGCACGCCGCAGCAGCGAGGACGCGGCCGCGGCGGCCGATCCGGTCAGCAGGCGCGACATGCGGTAGCGCGTATCGAACGTCGCGGCACGCATGCCGCCGAGGGACCCACGCGGCAGGGCGCCAAGCGCCGTCTTGAGCGGGCCCGAGGCGCCGTGGGCATGCGTCGGCCCTCCGACGAGCAGCAGATCGACGCCGGTGAGATCGCCCAGCCCGTCGCCGGCGAACCGGAGGTCGACGGCGTTGCCCTCGGCCAGGGCCGTCTGCGCGGCACGCGCGACCCGCTCCGTGTTGCCGAACTTGGAGTCACAGACGATCACGACGTGCATGGACCTTCTCCTTCCATGAGCGGCGCGTCGACCCCGTCAGGGTCGGGGCTCGACGGGCGCCCCCGACGAACCGGCAAGCCGGTGCGTCGTCCAAGCGAGAGCCTAGGGTCCCGGGTGCGCTCGGTCGCGGGTCATCCGGCCTCACATGGGGGGCCGCACGTCACGCGCCGCGGGTCAGTCGGGGGCGCCCGGGAAGCGGTGCTTGGCGACGAACGCGGCGGCCTGGGCGCGGCGCTCCAGGTTCAGCTTGGAGAGGATCGAGCTGACGTAGTTCTTGACGGTCTTCTCGGAGAGGAAGACCTCCGCCGCGATCTCGCGGTTGGTCTTGCCCTCGGCCACCAGGCTGAGGATGCGCCGCTCCTGCTGGGTCAACTGGGCGTACTCGTCCGGTTCGCCGTCGGTGGCGATGCGCCGGATGCGCTCCAGGACCTGGGCGGTCACGGCGGGGTCCAGGAGTGACTCGCCGCGAGCGACGGTCTCGAGCGCGGCCACCAGGTCCCGAGCGCGGATCTGCTTGAGGAGGTAGCCGCTGGCGCCGGCGATGATGGCCGACATCACGGCCTCCTCGTCGGGGTAGCTCGTCAGCATCACGACCCGTGTGGCCGGCATCTCGGCCCGGATCTCGCGACACGCCTCGATGCCCGACCCGTCCGGCAGCCGGACGTCCATGACGACCAGGTCGGGCTGGTACCGGCGCGCCTGCGAGATCGCCTCGGCCACCGTGCCGGCTTCGGCCACGACCTGGATGCCGGGACGCCGGCTGAGCATGGCCACCAGGCCCTGGCGGACCACCTCGTGGTCGTCGACCACCAGCAGCCGTATTGACGCCGTGGTCTCCCCGCTCGCGCCGCTCATGGGCGCCCGCCCGCCGATCCGCCGCGGGGCACGATGACTTCCACCTGGGTCCCGCCGCCAGGGCGGGGCGAGAAGGTCAGCGACCCCCCGATCCGTTCGGCCCGTCGTGTCATATTGCGGACTCCTTGATGCCCCAGCGACGAGCCGCTGGCCTGCATGCCGACCCCGTCGTCGGCGACGACCAGGTGCAATCCGCCCCCATCATCGCGCACCTGCAGCCAGGCGCGCGCAGCATGGGCATGGCGGGCCACGTTGCTGAGGGCCTCGCTGGCGATGGCGAGCAGATCCCCGGTCACCGTCGCTGCCGGTTCGGCCACCGGTCGCGCGGGGACCTCGACGACCACGTCGAGGAGCGTGGTGTGGCGCGACTCGTCGGCCAGGGCGGCGAGCCCCACGAGGAGGCCCGCGCCTTCGAGCAGACCTGGCTCCAGGGTGTAGATGAAGTTGCGCACGTCGGCGATGGCCAGGTGCAGGGAGTCGATCGACCGGTCGATCAGGGCCACTGCCTCGGGATCGGCGAACCGCGCGGCGACGTCCTCCAGCTGCAGGCTGATGGCGTAGAGCTCCTGGATCAGGCCGTCGTGGAGGTCCGTGCTGATGCGCTCGCGCTCGGCGACCACCGCCAGCTGGTTCACCTGTGCCTGCAGGCGCGCATTCCTGATGGCGATCCCCGCGTGCAGGGCGAAGGCCTCGACGAGGCGCCGGTCGTCGTCGGTGAAGTGGCCGCCCCGCTTGTCGGCCAGGTACAGGTTGCCGACGGGGCGCCCCTTGACCGCGACCGGCACGCCGAGGAAGTCGTGCATCGGCGGATGGTGGGGCGGGAACCCGTAGTGGCGGGGGTCCTGGCCGATGTCGTCGACGAGGATCGAGCGGCCCTCCTCGATGATCAGGCCGAGGAGGCCGTGGCCCTCCGGCTGGTCGCCGATGCGCGCCCGCGTCGCCGCGTCGATGCCGCTGGTGACGAAGCGTTCCAGGCGGCCCTTCGTGCCGACGATGCCGAGGGCGGCGTAGCGGGCGTCCACGAGCGTCCGGGCCCGATCGGCGATGACCTGGAGGGTCGCCTCCGGTGCCTCCTGCACGGCCATCGCCCGGGCCGCCTGGAGCAGGCCGTCAAGGGCGTCGAGGGCCTGCTGCGGCGAGACGACGGGCAGCGCCTCGGTCGACTTCACGCTGCCCAGCCTACCAGCGCGCGGCCGGACGGGGCGCGCGCTATCGTGCGGAGGTGAGCGCCGTCGAACCACTGCTGGCCGCCCTGGACGGGGCGGGCTACCAGCGGACCGAACCACGCCGCCGCATCGCCACCATGGTGGCCCAGCACGACGGGCATTTCACCGCTCCCGAGCTGGTCCGCGAAAGCCGGCGACGCGGCCTGCCCGTGGGTCGGGCGACGATCTTCCGGGCGCTGGATGTGTTCCTGGACCTGGGCCTCGTGGAACGCCTCGACCTGCCGGATGGCGAGCACGCCTACGTGCTGTGCGAACCCACCCACCACCACCACGTCGTCTGCCAGCGCTGCGGCCGGACGGCGGAGGTGGCCGACGACCGCGGCCTGCGGGCCGTGGTCCAGGAGATCGGGCAGCGCACCGGGTATGTCATCGACACCCATCGCGTGGAGCTGTTCGGGACGTGCCCCAGCTGCCAGGCGCAGGAGGCGGGCGCGGCGCCCTCGCCGATCAGGACGCGTTAGCGCCCGTAGCGAGCCGACAGCCGGAGGCGCATCGCGCTCCAGCTCGCGTCGAGCGAGACCAGCGACACGCCGGTGAGAGCGGCGATCCGCTCGGTCGCGGCGGTCAGGCTGTCGCGGTCCAGATCGAAGGTCAGCGCGCCGCCCCGCTTGGGGTAGGCGACCCACAGCATCCGGTCGTCAGCGGCGACGCGTGCCGCGGCGGGCAGGTGCCGCTCCAGCGAGGCCATGTCCGCGGCGAACAGGAGCGTCACGTCGGGTGACGGATCGGTGGACGAGAACGAGGCGCCCGCGGGCAGGGGCCCGAGGAGCGCCTCGATCGTGGATGGCGCCCCGATGACCAGCAGCCGCTGGCCGGGTCCGAGGCGCAGTTTGCCGGCGGTGTCCGTCACCTCGCGATGGTACAGAGGGAACGATCAGTAGCCGCTCTTGTAGCCGGACGAGGTCGGGCTGGCGGCCGGTGCGCTGCCGCCGGGGGTCGCGACGGTGAACCCGTTCACGTTCTGGCCGGTGGTGTCGCCAGGCGCCTTGTCACCCTGCCAGCCGTAGAGCGGCATGCCGTTGAAGGTGACCTGGACGGTGCCGTCGGCGCGCGTCAGCGTGCCGAGCGTGCCGGTGACGCCCGAGGCCAGGGAAGCGGTCTGGCCGGACGCGACCACGAGCGGAGGCCACGCCGTGGCGCAGCCGCCGGTGCAGGTGGAGCTGGTCGCGCTGTCCCCGTTATGGATGTACAGGGTCATCCCGTTGGGGCCGACCAGGACCTGGCCGAGGGACGTGGTGGCCATCCCGATGGTGACCGTCGCGCTGCCGGCCGACCCGGCCGGTGTGGCCGCGGGCGCCGACGGAGCCGCGGTCGGCGCCTGGGTGGGCGGTGCGGTCGTGGCACCCGACGAGCAGGCCGCGACCAGCGCGAGCGAGGCGACGAGGAGGCCGGCGAACCGGCGGGTCGTGAGCATCTGATACCTCCGTCGAACACGGCCGTCATGGCGCGACCCGGTGTTCACGCTGTCCTACGCCGCATGCGTCGCGTCGGTTTCCCGGGCGCTTCAGCCGTGCGCCGCGGGGCGCGTGAGGGTCGGCAGGACCGCCACCCACTTGCCGTCGCGGCCCGGGTAGTGGCCCTCCGGCCGCGTCCACGCGATGTAGTTGTGGATCATGCCGGCCATGTCGTAGAAGTGGCCCGGGGGTTGCACGTGACCCCAGATGGAGCTGACCCGCGGGTACCACGGGTCGACGATGTAGGCGCCCGTGAACTGAGCCTTCGGGTTCGCCGCCAGGTTCCCCGTGGCGCGATAGCCTGTCATGACCCACGTGTGGGCGCCCCACCAGGCCAGCAGGAGGACCGGCTCGTGGGTCGCCGACAGGGCGATGCCGGCGGCGCGCAGGGCTTGGTCACGCGTGGTGAACGCCTTGACGACGTACCCGGGGGCGCCGTAGTACGCGAGGGCCTTCGTCATGGCCAGCGGACCCCAGCCGAAGTTGTGCGAATTGTCGTACGACCACCACTGCTTGATGTGGCTCTCGATCTGTCGCTGGACGGCGTCGCTGGCCTTGACCAGGCCCATCGTGGCGAGTGCGCTGGTCAGGCCCGCGGGGGCGCACAGCTCCTTGGTCAGCTGGCTGTCGAAGACCGCCGCGCCGTTGGGGGCCAGGTTGAGGTCGACCGGTCCGGCCGCGACGGTGGGGGCAGGGCTGGCCGTCGGCGCGGGGCTCGATGAGGGCGCCGGGCTGGCGGTCGGCGATGGGACGGCGGTCGGGGAGGGGGTCGGGCTGACCAGACCCACGGCCGGCGGTGTCGCGGAGCGATGGGCGGTCGCGCCGCTCGTGCTCCGCACGGCGGTCCCGACCAGGGCGCCGGCGACCAGGGCGAGGGCAAGGGCGAGGGCCAGGCCCACGAGGCGCAGACGGGATCGACTGCCGGAGGGCCGCCCTCGGGGGACCAGCCGCTGCGCGTCGACGCCCGTGAGCTGGGAGGTGCCTTGATCGACCGGTTCGGACATCACCACCGCCGTGCACGCGACGCGCCGGCGGTGAGTCTACGCCGCGTGTGGCTCAGTACCTGCTGCCGCTCCCGTTGGAGCAGGCGGCCAAGGCCAGTGAGAGCAGGAGCAGCCAGAGCGGCCCGCGCGCGACGAACCAGTGAAGACGAGTCATGTGTTCCTCCGTTCACGTCCCGTGTGATGGGTGAATCGTCCGGCGGGCCACGCCGGATCGCCGTCCGGATCGCTCCCGGCGGCCGACCGGACGGCGTGCGATCCGTGCTTGACGCGGGTTTGGCGGCCGGTATGCTGTCGCGCACGACCGGGGGGCGGAGGGTTCGAGCGTGAGGGCCGCATGCGGATCTTCTTCGTCACGGACGTCCACGGATCGGACGTCTGCTGGCGCAAGTTCCTGCATGCCAGCTCGTTCCACAAGGCCGATGTCCTGATCATGGGCGGCGATATGACGGGCAAGGCGATGGTGCCCATCGTCACCACCCCGGCCGGCTAGGAGGTCACCCTTCCAGATCGGGATGGTGATCGTGTTCGGCGCCTGGTTCCTGGGCTGGTCGGGGACCCTGTTCCTGTCCTCGACCCGGATGATCTTCGCCGCGGCGTTCGACCGGGTCCTGCCGGAAGCGGCCGCCCGCGTCTCGGACCAGCGGCACGTCCCATGGGTCGCCCTGCTGCTGATCATGGTCCCGTCCGTCGTCGTCAGTGCGGTCTACGCCTACTGGACGCCGTTCGCCTCATACACCCTGGATGCGTAGCTGGTCATCGCCGTGATGTTCTTCGGCACCGCGATCGCGGCCACGATCCTGCCGTGGTGGAAGCCGGCGCTGTACCAGAACTCGCCCATCGCCCGGTACTCGATCGCCGGCATCCCCCTCATCAGCATCGGGGGAGCGGTGACCGTGGTCGTCCTGGGATGGGTGATCTATGAATGGCTGGCCAACTCGACCTACGGGATCGGCGTCGAAACCCCGGGCTCGATCATCTACCTCGGCATCCTCTACGGCATCGCCATCGTGATGTACGTGGTGGCGTACCTGTACCGTCGCAGCCAGGGCGTGAACCTGGACGCGATCCACTCGGAGATCCCGGCCGAGTAGCCGGGTTCCCGCCACCATCGCCTGCGCCGGCCTGCCGGCCGGCGCAGGCCCTACTCCACGCGCCCGGCCACCGAGCCTACTGTTGTCTCGGCCCTTTCCGGCAGGCCGTTTGCACCGGGCGATCACAACGACGGAGGAGAGGGGCTCGGTGGCTCGATCCGGGCCCTTCCGCCGTCGTTCGTTGCGTCCGGCGATCAGGGTGACGGCGGAACGACCCGTCCTCCGTCGTTGTCGCCGCTGGATGCCAAGCCGGTGACATGAAGGCCGCCTGACCGCTGACCTGACGCCCGCCTGAGGGCCGGCCGCCGCCCGAGCGCTGGACCCGCCGGACCCCACGCAGTTCGTAACCCGCCCGCAAGGGACGGGTGACAAGACTGCGGCCATGAACGCCAATGACTACACCCCGTCCGTCGGGGCCGGCACTGCCCTGGCGCAGCCACCGGCCATCCTCGCGTGGCTGCGGCAGATCGCGCGGGGCCGCACGGCGGATCCGTTCTGGGCGCGCCCCGCTCTGGCGGGCTCGGCGTTGCTGGCGGCCGCCCTGTACCTGATCAACCTGACGGTCAGCGGGTACGCCAACACCTACTACGCGGCGGCCGCGCTCGCCGCCTCCAAGAGCTGGTCGGCCTGGTTCTTCGGCTCATTCGATGCCGCCAACTTCATCACGATCGACAAGCCGCCACTGGCCCTGTGGGTCGTGGGCCTGTCCGTGCGGCTGTTCGGGCTGAGTTCGTGGAGCGTCCTGCTGCCGCAGGCACTGGCCGGTGTGGCCACCGTGATCCTGCTCTGGCTGACCGTCCGCCGCACGTTCGGGCCCGCCGCGGCCACCATCGCCGCGGTCGTCATGGCCCTCACGCCGGCGGCCGTCCTCATCTTCCGGTTCGACAACCCGGACGCCGTGCTGACCTTGCTCCTCGTCGCCGCCGCGTACGCTTTCCTGCGGGGTCTGGAGGGCGGCCGCATCCGTTGGCTGGCCCTGGCGGGCCTCCTCGTCGGCTCGGCCTTCCTGACCAAGTACCTGCAGGCATACCTCGTGCTGCCCGCGTTCGCCGTCACCTACGCCATCGCCGGCCGGGGCAGCCTGCGCCGCAGGCTGGCCGCCCTGCTCGTAAGCGCCGTCGCCGTGCTCCTGGCGAGCGGCTGGTGGGTGGCCATCGTGCAGGCCATCCCGGCGGCGGATCGGCCGTACATCGGCGGCAGCACCAACGACTCCGTACTCGACCTCATCTTCGGCTACGACGGACTGGGCCGCATCTTCGGTGGCGCGGGCAACCCGGGCGGGACGGGCGGGGCCGGCGGCGGGGGTGGTGGCTTCTCGGGCACGCCGGGTCTGCTGCGCCTGTTCAACACCGAGCTCGGCGGCCAGATCAGCTGGTTCCTGCCCTCGGCCGTGGTGGGGCTCGTCTCGGGCTTGATCCTGCGTGGCCGCGCGGCACGGACCGACATGCGGCGGGCCGGCTACCTCATGTGGGGCGGCTGGTTCCTCGTCACGGCGGCCGTCTTCAGCCTGATGACCGGCATCATCCACTCCTACTACACGGTGGCCCTGGCACCGGCGATCGCGGCCCTGGTGGGCGCCGGGCTGGTCGACCTGTGGGCCCTGCGGAAGCGGCACTGGATCGGCGGCGCGCTCCTGGCGGTCTCGCTGGCCGTCACGGCCTGGGTGGCCGTGCAGCTCCTGGGCCGCTCGCCCGACTTCGTGCCCGGCGTCGACGTCGTGATCCTCGCGGTGGCGCTGCTGGTCGCGGCCATCGTCGCCCTGCCGCACCGGGTCGAGCTGGACCGCCTGACCCTGGCCGCGCTGGGCATCGGGCTGGCAGCCCTCCTCGTGGGCCCGGCGGCCTACGCCATCGACACGATGAACACCGCCTACTCGGGTGGCGATCCAAGCGCCGGCCCGGCCGTGACGGCCGCATCCGACAACACCCAGGGTGGGTTCGGCGGCGGCCAGGCAGGCGCCGGCGGGCAGGGCGGCGGCACCCTGCCCGGCAGCGGCAGCGCCCCAGCAGGCGCTCCGCCAGCCGGCGGCTTCGGCGGCGCCCCGACCGGCACGGCCGGTGGCGGCTCCGCGAGCGGTCCTGGCGGCGTCCCGGGCCTCGGGGCCGGCGGCGCAGGCGGCGGGGCTGCGGACTCGAGCCTCGTCGACTACCTCGTCGCGAACCGCGGCTCGGCGACCTGGATCGTGGCCGTGGACTCGTCGATGAACGCGGGCTCGATCGAGCTGGCGTCGGGTGAGCCGGTCATGGCCATGGGCGGCTTCAACGGCGGCGACCCGGCGCCCACGCTGGCGCAGTTCAAGGCGCTCGTCGCCTCGGGCCAGGTGCGGTTCCTCCTCGTCGACGGCAACGGCGGCGGGGCCGGAGGCCCGGGCACCAGCGACTCGTCGATCAGCGCCATCGACACGTGGGCCGCCTCGGTCGGGACCGTGGTCAGCACGGGCAGCTCGGCCGGCGGGACGCTGTACGACCTGTCGGGGGCCAGCACGAGCGGGTCATGACGGGCCTGCGACGTCGACCGCAGCCGAGGTAAGGCCTATGCCGATCACTCGGGGGAACATCAAGGAACCACGAACGAAGGAGTCGATCTTGAACCCTGATCTCGAACCACAGGCCCCGGAGGTGGGGCCCCCGCCGGCCGGTCGGCGCATCGCGTCGATCCCGACCCGCCTCGGGGCGACCGTCCTGCTGGCGGTCAGCCTCCTCGCCGTGGGTGGTGTGGCCGTGGTCAACGCGGCCTCGCCGTCCGCCTCCGGGGCGCCATCCGCATCCGGAGCACCGGCGCCGTCCGGCGCCCCGGGCCATGGAGGGGCGATGCCCGGTGGCTGCCCGGCCATGTCGTCCGGCACCTCCGGAACGTCCGGCTAGGACCCGGGGAACACGAAGAGCGCCTCCCGAACGGGAGGCGCTCCTCGTGTTGGCTGTGGGTGTCGGCCGGGTCAGACGCTCTTGCCGACGTTGGACAGGATGCCGCGGATCTGGCTGCCAAGGAAGATGAGGGCCAGGATCGCGATGATGGCGATCAAGGCCAGGATGAGTGCATATTCGGCCAATCCCTGGCCGGTCGAAGCGTCCCGCCGCGTTCGCGGGAGCTGCCAGAGGTCCTCGGCCCAGGACATGGCCCACACATAGGCGCGTACTACCACAGGTTTACCTCCTTTCCGTAAGACGTTCACGGCATTATGCCGTGCGCAGACGTCCGCGGGCCATAGTACGGTCGTCCCTATGGACAAGGGAGGCGTGGACGGCACGCACCGTGGGGCGCAGCGTGCTGCCCTCCTGGCCATCGCCGGGATCCTGGTCTACATCCTCGTCGACGCCGCGCTGCGGATCCTGGAGCCGCAGTACAGCCTCCTCCGCAACGCCGAGAGCGACTACGGCAACGGCGCGTTCGCCTGGCTTATGGACCTCGACTTCCTCCTGCGCGGCGCGGCCTCCGTCGCGGTCGTGATCGCGGTGGCGGCCGTGGTCCGCCCGGCGGGAGCCTTGCGCGCGGGAGTCGCCCTCGTGGTCGTCTGGGTGGTCACCTCCGGGCTGCTCGCGTTCTTCCCCGATGACCTGGCCGGCGCGGCGGCGACCGCCTCCGGTCGCCTCCACCTCCTGCTCGCGCTCGTGGCCTTCGTGGCCATGAGCGTGGGGGCCGTGATCGTGACCTACGCCCTCAGACGCGATCCGGCCTGGCGGCCGGTCGTCCCGATCCTGCTGGCACTCGCCGTGCTCGGCCTCGTGGCGCTGCCACTGGTGGGCCGCCCGCCGCTGAAGGGAGACTTCGGCCTCTTCGAGCGGCTGTTCCTGGGCCTGGAACTGGCGTGGCTGTTCGCGGCCGCGCTGTGGGCGTACCGGGTGGCGGCTCGCACACCTCGCGAGGCATCCGCGCCGGGCTAGCGTCGTGCAAACTGTCGCGCCATGACCGACGCCACCCGTATCGCCCCGGCCGATCGGCAGCCCACCGAGCGGGCGGTGGCCGTCCGGGCCGTCGGCCTTGGCCGGCGCTTCGGGGCGCAGTGGGCCCTGCGGGGTGTCGACCTCGAGCTCGAGCGGGGCGAGGTCTTCGGGTTGCTCGGGCCCAACGGCGCGGGCAAGACGACCACGGTGCGCCTGCTCTCGGCGCTCATCGCGCCCAGCGAGGGGCGAGCCTCGATCGATGGGTTCGATGTGGTCACGGAGGCCGACGCCGTGCGCGCCCGCATCGGTGTGCTGACCGAGACGCCGGGCCTCTACGAACGCCTCACGGCGGCCCAGAACCTGGCGTTCTTCGGTCGTCTCCACGGCCTGGCGCCGGCGGTGCGGCAAGAGCGGATGGAGCGCCTCCTCCGGCTGTTCGACCTGTGGGACCGCCGCGACGGGCTGGTCGGCACATTCAGCAAGGGCATGAAGCAGAAGCTCGCCATCGCCCGCGCGCTGCTCCACGAGCCGAGCGTCCTCTTCCTCGACGAGCCGACGGCGGCCCTCGACCCGGAGGCGGCCTTCGTCGTGCGCGAGGCGATCGCCGCGCTGAAGGGCCAGGGCCGCACGATCGTCCTCTGCACGCACAACCTGGACGAGGCGGAGCGGCTGTGCGACCGGATCGGCTTCCTGCGCGGGACCCTGCTGCGCCTGGACAGCCCCGCACGTCTGCGCGGGCTGGCGGGGAAGGCCGTGCTCGAGGTGGGTCTGGCGACAGCGCTCCCGACCGATCTCGTCGAGCGGCTGCGGGCCCGGCCCGAGGTGCAGGGCGTGGAGGTCGCGGGGCTGACGCTGGATCTCAGTGTGGGCGATGTCCATCGTGACACGCCCGACCTGGTGCGCGCCCTCGTCGACGGAGGGGCGGCCATCGTCGGCGTGCAGGCCCGCACGGCGTCGCTGGAGGACGTCTACTTCGAGGTCATGGGCGCCCGTCCGCCCACCGACGGCGGGCCGCCCTGATGCGCATCGTCCGCGGCGCCATGGTGGGCGCGGTCGTCCGGCGCGAGGCGCGGGAGATCCTCCGGAACCGGCTCCTCGTCTCCTCGATCATCCTGCCGCCGGTCCTGCTCACCGCGTCGCCCATCCTCCTCATCGCCCTTGGCTCCAACGCGGCCCCGGCGCTCCCGGCCGACCAGGTGACGCAGCTGATCGCCCAACACCCATCGTGGGCCGGCCTGGACGGCCGCGATGTGGTCATGGCCTTCGCGATCTCCCAGTTCCTGGCCACGTTCCTCATCCTGCCGGCGTACATCCCGCTGGCCATCGCCAGCTACTCGATCGTCGGAGAGAAGCAGACGCGCAGCCTGGAAGCGGTCCTGTCAACGCCGCTGCGCACCAGCGAGCTGCTGGCCGGCAAGGCCATCGCGGCGCTCGTGCCCGGCGTCCTCGCCTCGTGGCTGGCCTACGCGACGCTCCTGCTCCTGACGGCCGGGCTGGTCGCGCCCGAGCTGCTGCCCGTGATCACCGACGGTTCGTGGCTGGCCGGCGTGCTTGCCCTGGGGCCGGCCATCGGCCTCATCTCCGTGGAGGCCGGCATCATCGTCAGTTCGCGCGTGAACGATCCCCGGGTGGCGCAGCAGATCGGCGGCATCGTCATCCTGCCGATCGTGGCCCTCATCGTGCTGCAGGGGGCCGGCGGGTTCCTCGTCGACGGACCGACCTACCTTGCCGGGGCGGCGGTGCTCCTGCTGATCGCCATCGGCGGGCTCCGGCTGGCGGTCGCCCTGTTCGGGCGGGAGTCGATCCTCACCCGCTGGCGCTGACCCGGTGCTGACCTTATCGATGCGCGGTACCACCAGCGCGAGCGCGGCGCTGTACAGAGATATCGACCGCCTGTTGTGGCAAGATAGCGCGGTATGCCAAAGCCAGCGGCGGCCCCCGATACCGCCCGCCTGCTCCGCATGGGCCAGGTGGCGCCGATGCTCGGCGTCAGCGTGGACACGCTGCGGCGGTGGGAGGCTGAGGGCCGGCTGACCACGGTCCGCTCGCCGGGCGGGCAGCGGCTCGTCGACGCGCAGGAGGTCCATCGCCTCCTCGCTGAACGCCGGGAAGCGGCGCCGGACCGGACGATCACAAAGCAGTCGGCGCGCAACCGCTTCGAGGGTGTCGTGACGCGGGTCGAGCGGGACCGGGTCGCCGCGGTCGTCGAGGTTCAGGCCGGGCCGCACCGCCTGGTGAGCCTGATGACCGCCGAGGCCGTCATCGAGCTGGACCTCAAGGTGGGCGATGCGGTCGTGTGCGCCGTCAAGTCCACCAACGTCGTCGTGGAGATCCCGGGGCCGGCCTCACGAGGAGGAACGCGTGAAGCTTGACCGCCGCCTGACCGGTCTTGTGGTGACCATGGCGACCGTCCTGGCCGCCTGTTCCGGTGCCGCGACGGCCACGCCGTCGGCGCCGCCGGCCAGCAGCCCCGCGAGCAGCCCGGTCAGCGGCAGCCTGACGATCTACGCCGCGTCATCGTTGACGGCCGCCTTCACCGAGATGAAGACGGCCTTCCAGTCCGCCAACCCCGGCGTCACTCTGACCCTCTCCTTCGGCGCCTCGAGCACCCTGGAAACGCAGATCGAGCAGGGCGCCCCGGCCGACGTCTTCGCTTCCGCCGACACCTCCAACCCGCAGAAACTGGTGGACAAGGGCCTCGCGGCCGGCTCGATCACGAAGTTCGCCGGCAACCTGCTGACCGTCATCGTCCCGCCGGCCAACCCCGCCGGCGTACAGACGCCGGCCGACCTGGCCAGGTCGGGCCTCAAGTACGTGGCGGCCGGTGACACCGTGCCCGTCACCAAGTACGCCGACATGCTGCTGGCCGATCTGGCCCAGCAGCCCGGTTATCCCAGCGGCTTCGTCGCGGCCGTGACGGCCAACATCGTGTCGAAGGAAGACAACGTGGCGGCGGTCGTCAGCAAGATCGAGCTCGGCGAAGGTGATGCGGCCATCGTCTACGTCACCGACGCCAACACCGCCGGCGCCAAGGTCACGACGATCAGCGTGCCGACCGCCGCCAACGTCCCCGCTACCTACGGAGCCGTGGCCGTCAAGGCGTCATCGAACGCCGCCGCGGCCGCCGCGTTCATCACCTGGCTGGCCGGGCCCGACGGGCAGGCCAGCCTCGCCAAGTACGGGTTCCTGCCGCCCGGCTGAGCCGATGCCATCTGTGAGCCGATCATCCGGCCGCGGCCAGGCCACACCCCTGGTTGCGGCCCTTCTCTCGGTCTGCGCGCTCAGCTTCCTAGCGGTCCCGGTCGCCGTCCTGGTCGGGCGGGCCGTGCTCGGTGGTTCGGTGGCGGCCGAGACGAGCGATCCGGCGATCGGTTCGGCGATCGTGCTCAGCCTGGGCTCCACCGCGGTGAGCCTCCTGCTCACGGTGGTCTTCGGCACCCCGCTGGCCTACCTCCTTGCCCGCCGGCGCTGGCGCGGCCGCTCGCTGGTCGAGGCGCTCATCGACCTGCCGGTGGTGCTGCCCCCGGCCGTGGCCGGGCTGGCCCTGCTGCTCGCCCTGGGGCGTAACGGCCTGTTCGGCGGCCTGCTGCATGACCTGGGCGTGGAGCTGCCGTTCACCACGGCGGCTGTCGTGCTGGCCCAGACGTTCGTGTCCGCCCCGTTCTACGTGCGCTCGGCACGTACCGGCTTCTCGGCCGTGCCCGCCGACCTGGAGGACGCGGCACGCGTCGACGGCGGGTCGGAGACCAGCGTCTTCCGGCTGGTGACGGTCCCGCTGGCCTCATCTGCCCTGGCGGCCGGCCTCGTCCTGAGCTGGGCCCGTGCCCTCGGCGAGTTCGGCGCCACGATCATGTTCGCCGGCAACGTCCAGGGGCTGACGCAGACCCTGCCGCTCCTCGTCTACGGCCAGTTCCAGTCCAGCCTCGACGCCTCCATCGCGGCCGCGGCGATCCTGGTCGTGGCGGCGTTCGGCGTGCTGGTCGCGATCCGCCTGGTGCACTGGCGCTCGGCCGTGGAGCTCCGCTCGGTCCTCTAGGGGCGTGCCTTCAGGGCCAGGATGCGGTCGTACGAGGCCTGGAGAGCGGTCAGCGGGATCGTCCCATCCTCGGCACCTGCCAGCAGGGTGGCGTAGACGCCTGCGCTCACGGCTTCCGTGCCGGTCACCAGGATCATGTCGGTGCCCGCTGCAGCGGCGCGCACGGCCAGGACGCTGTCCGACAGGCCGCGGGCGAACGCCGTGCCGTCGAGCGAGTCGGTGATGGTGGCGCCCGTGTAGCCAAGGTCTTGGCGCAGCAGCTTCGTCGCGATCGCGGCGGACCAGCCCGCGGCGTTGGCGGGGTCGTAGGCGGGATACGTGGCGTTGGACAGCATGATCAGCGGGAGGTCGTGGGCGATCGCGGTCTGGTAGGGCTCCAGCCCGGGAGCCAGGCCGTCGGCCGACGCCGTGATCCGCACCAGGCTGGAGTCGGTGTTCTTCGTGGCGAACCCGATGCCAGGGAAATGCTTCATGGTCGGGATCACCCCCGCCGACTCGAGCCCCGAGGCGAACGCGTCGGCCAGCAGGGCCGTCAGATCCGCGTCTGACGAGAAGGTCCGCCCGTCACGCTCCATGAACGAGGCGCTCGAAGCGGGGACGTCGGCGACCGGCGCCAGGTCGATGTCGATGCCCAGGCCGGCGAGAGCGGCACCGGTGCTGGCGCCCTGGGCCTGAGCGGTCGCCGCGCGGCCATCGAGCCCCATCTGGGGCGCCGACAGCGTCGGCGGCGCCCAGCTGATGCGGCTGGTCGCGCCGCCCTCCTGGTCGACGGCGATGAGGAGCGGCGGCTGGCCGCCCGCCACGGCCGCGGCCTTGAGCTCGCCGGTCAGGGCCGTCAGGGCGGCGGGCGTCGTGATGTTGAAGGTGAAGAGGATGATCCCGCCGACCTCGCCGCGGCGGATCCGCCCAAGGAGGTCGGCGCTCGGCGTCGTGCCCTCCATGCGCACCACCAGCTTCTGGCCGATGAGCCTGGCGATGGTCGCGGCCGGGACGGTGGCCGTCGGCGTGCCGGTCGGCCGAGCAGTCTGGGAGGCGGCGGCCGTCGGCGTGACCGCGGGTGAGGACGTTGGCGTCACGAGCGGCGTCGCGCTCGGCGGGCTCGTCGGGTTCGTTGGGCTGGCGCAGGCGCCCGCGAGGAGGCAGGCGGCAAGCAGCACGGTCATCACCTTCACCCCGTCGACCCACGCATGCGACGAGTATCGTGGCCCGGACATGGCGATGCCAGGCGCCGATCCGGCGGGCCAGCGCGAGCGGACGCTCGTCACCCGGCTGCTCGACGCGGTGGACCCGTTCCTGCCGCGCAGCGCGCTCCTGCTGGCGACGCTCACCCTTGGCGAGGCCCTCATGGGCCTGCTGCGCGATCGCGTGCTGGCGCGGTCGTTCGGGGCCGGGCCGGCGCTCGACGCCTACAACAGCGCGGTCATCCTGCCCGAGTTGCTGCTCGACATCGTCGTGGCCGGCGGCGTGCAGGCCGCCCTGGTGCCGCTGTTCACCCGTCTGCGGCGTGACGACGAGCGTGCCGCGCAGGCCTTCGGACGCACGGTGATCTGGGTCGGCGTGGCGGCCATGCTGATCGTGGCGGTCGGACTCTTCGTGGGTGCGCCATGGCTCGCCGCCCTGGCCGTGCCCGGCTTCGATGCCGCAGGCCGCGACCAGTACGTCACGGTGCTGCGGCTCGTGGCCATCACGCCGGCGCTCTTCGCGGCCTCGATCGCCGTCGGGGAGCTGCTCGTGGCGCATCGCCGCTTCGTCGGCTACGGGCTCGCACCCATCCTCTACAACGGCGGGATCGCGGGCGGCACGTTCCTGCTCGCGGGCCGGCTCGGCGTGGTCGCCCCGGCGCTCGGTGCGATCGCGGGCGCGGCACTCCACCTCGCGATCCGCCTGTGGGACTTGCGTGCCACCGGCCTCGGCGTGCGGCCGGCGTTCGCCGTGCGGACACGGGCCTTCCGCGAGTTCCTCGTGCTGATGGTGCCCAAGATGGTGGGCGAACCCATCGATCCCCTGACGCGCCTCGTGGCCACGGCCATCGCCTCTACGCTCGCCTCGGGGAGCGTCACGGCCGTGATCTTCGCCTGGAACTTCGAGAGCGGCGCGGTCAGCATCGTCGGGCTGGCCTTCTCGGTGGTCGCCTTCCCGGCGCTGGCCGCCGCCGCGGCCGATGGCGATCGCGGCCGTTTCCTGGCCACGGCCGGTCGCGCCGCGCTGGCCATCCTTGTCCTCTCCAGCGCGGGCGCGGCCCTGATGGCCGTGCTCGCGCGACCGATCATCGGTGTCTTCCTGGGCGGCGGGGCATTCGACGAGACGGCGGTGGCTCAGACGTCCGCCGTCCTGATCGCGTTCGCCGTGGCCATCCCGCTGGAGAGCCTTACCCAGCTGTTCGCCCGGGCCGTGTACGCCACCCGCAACACGTTGCTGCCGGTGGCCGCCGCGGCCGCCGGGTTCGGCGTGCTGGCGCTGACCGCGCCGGCCCTCGTCGGCCGGCTGGGGGTCACGGGCGTGCCGCTGGCCTACGCCCTCGGGTATGCCGTCCGCGTGGCCGCGCTCGCCGTCTTCGCTATCGATCGCGGCCGGCGCCTGGTCCCCGGTCCGCCGCTCAGTAGCCTGCCGCGGGCGGCGGAGCCGCCATCGTCGGCACCACCGCGATGAACTTCCCGTCGCGCGACGGGTAGTAGCCCTCGGGGCGCCGCCAGGGCAGCACGTTCACGGCCAGGTTGGCCATGCTGTGGAAGACACCGGGCGCGGCCGAGCGACCCCAGATCGTGGAAACCCGCGGATACCACGGATCAAGGATGTACGCCCCCGAGATCGTGGCATCGTGGAAGATCGTCGGGTCGCCCGAGGCGCGGTAGCCGCTCATGACCCAGGTATGCGCCCCGTACCAGGCCATGAGGACCACCGGTTCGTGGGTCGTGCTGAGGGCCACGGTCGCGTCGCGCATCTCGGCCGCGAGCGTCGTGTAGGCCCGCACCCGGTAGCCAGGCACGCCGTACGCGGCAAGGGCCTGGGCGATGGCCGCCGGACCCCAGCCCCCGTCGAGGCTGTCGGACCGGCTGTCCCACTGGCCGATCTGGCCGGCCAGGTGCGTCTCGAAGGCCGTCGTGTTCGCGCCGTGGCGCAGGATGCTCAGCACGATGGTCGTGCCGGCCGGGGCGCACCACACGTCCTTGATCTCGGAGATGAAGACGGCCGTGGGGTCGGACACGAGGTTCATGTCGACGGGCACGCGGGGCGGGCTGGTGGGCGTCGGGGCGGGAGTCGCGCCGGGCGATACGGGGATCGTGGCCGGCACCTGCGTCGGCGTGTCCGCCGGTTCGGGTGTGACGTCCTCCGTGGCCACGGTGGGGCGGTCGGGCGGCGGATCCAGCCACAGCTCCACGTGCGCGACGACACGGCTGAACGCGTAGCCGGCCCCCAGCGTGTCCGTCACGATGGCGGCCGACCCCGCGATGGTGCAGGCCACGACGAGGGCGACAAGGCGCATCCAGTGGCCCCGGACCCAGCCCGCGACCCTCCTGGGCCAGCGGGGCCCCCGACCCGGTCCGGCGCTTGAAGTGTCGACGCGCATGTCGAGCCTCGCGGAGATGTCCCTGTCAGGCGGACGAGCGAACCAGCCCGCTTGCGACGGAGGCCCTCAGCTTGCCACCGATCTCCACCGGCTGCGGATGTCAGGCAGGACGATGGCGCTCGATGGCGACGGCCGCCAGGTCCGCGCCGGCCTGCAGGACGGGCCGCGCGGCCGGCGGGATCGACCGCTCGTGGGCGAGCGCGAGGACGCCGAGCACCGTGTCGACGCCACCACGGGTGACGACGAGCGGCAGATGGCTGCGCAGGGCCGGGCCGCCGGGTGCGGTCGGCAGGACGTCGTAGCCGGCCTGGCCGGTCGTGGCGGTCCGGGCGATGGGATGCCGGGGGTCGCGGATCGCGGCCGCGAGCCCCACCCGGGCGGCACCCTCGAGACCGAACGACGCCGCGATCTGCAGTCCCTTCCCGTGCTCGCCGGCGATGACGACCACGGCGGATCCGGCCGCAGCCACCCGGGCCAGCGCGTCCGTCAGGACCTCCAGGCTGGGCTCCAGGCCGTCGACGTGCGCCAGCGCCGTGGCGCCGGCGGCCAGGATCTGGCGTGCGGCGTCAGCCATGCTCAGCGCTCGCCCGCGGCCGGCGCGGCGGGGACGGCGGCCGGGCGGTAGGTCAGGACCACGACGCCGGTGGGGAACGCCACGCTGTCGACGAGCTCGAGGGTCCGCTTCGGGGCATGCCGGAACAGGCGCCTCTCGCCCCCGCCGAGGACGAGGGGATGCACCATCAGGCGGTACTCGTCGATCAGGTCGTGGCCGCTGAGGTAGTCGATGAGCTGGCCGCTGCCGCCGATGAGGAGGTCGCCGCCATCCGGCTGCTTGAGCTGGCGGACGGCCTCGGCCACGTCGCCCTTGATGATCGAGGCGTTCCAGGTGGCGGTCTCGAGGGTCCGCGAGGCGACGTACTTGGGCATGCTGTTCATCTTCTCGCCGAACTCGCCCGTCCCTTCCATCGTCGGCCAGGCCGCGGCGAAGCCCTCGTACGTGATCCGGCCCAGCAGCAGGGCGTCGCTGGCGATCAGCTCACGGGCCTTGAAATCCGATGCTTCCCTCGACCAGAACGGGAAGGACCACCTGCCTGGTTCGTCGATGTAGCCATCGAGCGTCACATAGGTGCTGGCGACGACCCTTCTCGGCATCTGCTCTCCCGGTCGGCGGATGGGGCTCGTGGCCTGGACGGATGGAGCATACCCTCGGGCCCGCTGCGCCTCCGCCGGCCGTCACCGCGGGCCACACGACCCGCTGGTTGGGGCACTAGGACTCTGGCCCGTGGCGCACGACGGCCGAGTATTCTCCTAACGGCCGGCCTCGCTGACGCGACGTCGACGCCGATCCGGAGGCTCAAAGATGCGCGCTCTCGTCGTCCACCACGACATCGACATGGCCGATCAGGAGACCGCCAGCCTGCGGCGTCGCGGGATCGAGGTCGAGCAGTGCTGGGGGCCCGAATACCACAGCTGCCCGGTCATGCGCGGCGAGCCCTGCGCGGCGGCCGAGCGCGCGGATGTGCTGGTCTACGACGTGCTGTCGACCGGTGAGAGCGACGGTGGCCGCTCCCTGGTAGATGGCCTCCGTGAGCTCTACCCCGACAAGCCGGTGGTGCTCACCGCGTCGGGCATGGAACTCGACTGGGTGGAGACGGAAGGTCCCCATCGAGTGGTTCCGCTCGTCGGGATCCCCACCGGAGAGCGCCTCGTCGAGGCGATCGAACTGGCCACCCAGGGCGCCACGCCGACCCCCACCTCGTAGGCAGCCCGCCGAGGGCGGCGGTCAGCGATCGTCGTCGCGGAACGAGCCCGGGTCGGCGTCTTCCTTGCCGATGCCCCATCGGCGGGCGTATTCGGCACGCAGCCGTCGTTGCTCGAGCTCGCGCTCCAGCTTCAGCCGTCGGCAGTGCTCACATTCGTCGCACTGCTGCACGGGCAGCGCGCTGACCGCGATGCCGCTGACGATGAGCGTCACGCCGGCGATGACCAGGACGGCCAATGGTTCCATGCTCGTCATCGTGCATTGCTCACCCCGTTGGGAACCTGACGGTGCGTCCCTCCAGCCTTGCGGGCCTGTTGCATCCTCCGTCCATGCCTGAGGTCCGTTTCTCGGTCCGCCTGACGCCACGCGGCGGCGATGACCGCGTCGAGGGCGTTGACGCCGACGGTGTCCTGCACGTCCGAGTCGCCGCGCCTCCGGCCGAGGGGGCCGCCAACCTGGCGCTCCTGGCGTTGCTCGCGCGCGAGCTGGGGTCACCCAGGACGAGCCTGTGTGTCGCGGCGGGCGCGACGAGTCGGCGCAAGACGATCGCAGTCGAGGTGCTGACGACCGGGGTGCCTCAGGACCGTTGGCCCGGCCTCGCCGTCACGACCGGATCAGGAGGTCGGCGGCGATGACGCGTCAGCAGGGTCGCCGCTCGCCCAGGTGGAGGGGCTGGTCACCCAACTCCTCTGACGCGCCCCCGTCGGGGCCCGGCGTCACCAGTGGCGGATGCGTCACCAGTGGCGGATATGGTGTTCCTCGGTGAACCAGTCGCCGATGCGTCGGTGCTCGGGGTGCCGCTGCCAGTAGAGCCGCAGTCCGACCAGCGCGAGCACGAAGAGGATCCCGGGAGCCAGGAGGACCACGAGCGCCAGCCACGTCAGACCGGCGAGCAGGCAACCCGCCACCACGAGCAGCCAGGCCACCGGGACCAGCCAGTCCCACCACCGGGTGCGCACGCTCATGGGTTCACGGTACACCCGGCGGGCGACCCACAGGTGGCCATCATCCAGCCCGGCCTGTGTCCCCGCGATCGAGGCGTGATGCGTGACGGTGTGCCGTCGACGCGGGGCCCACACTCGGTGCCGCCATCGTGGACCAGGACCCGGTCGGTGGTCGGCCGGGCAGCACGCGGGGCTCCAGGAGGCCGCGGTCCCAGCCTGCCAGGGTCGCACCGGCCTCGTACGTCGACTGGAAGAACGCCTGCGCCGCGGCGTCCGGATCGGCGGCCTGACGCGCCACGTCGTATGGGAGCACGAACTCCGCCAGGCCCGCGTCGAAATAGGCCCCGGCGGGGCGGAGGGCCGCCGTCCGGAGGTCGGCCGGCTCCGGGTAGACGTAAGCGTAGAACGAGGGGCCGGGCGGATCACTGGCGGGCCACCAGCCCACGCTGTGCTCCTCGCGCGAATAGGCCTCCTCCATCACCCAGCTCGCGCAGTTCGGAGCGCCGCCCGGGTGGAGCGGCGCCGGCCGGCCCGAATAGCGCGAGGCAGCCAGGTCGAAGCTGCCCCAGAAGAACTGCACCGGGCTGGCCTTCCCGACGAAGCCGCTCTGGAAGGCCTTCATCACCCGATCGGCCTGGAGCAGCCCTCGCCAGAACGCCTCCGCGTGAGCGGGGTCGTATGACGCGTGCCCTTCGTCGATCTCGAAAGGGATGGCTTCGGCCACCTCGACCGGCATCGTGGAGATCCGGGCCTCGATGCCGAGGCCGTGAAGCCCGTCCATGAAGCGGCGGTAGAAGCGCGCGACGGATATCGCCTCGAGGTCCATCGTGAAGGCGCCGCGGTCGCTGTCCATGATCTCCACGTGGTGGTCGAGGAAGTCGAAGTCGACCTGGAACAGGCGGCGCCCGTATGGGATCGGCGAGGTCGTCAGGCCCCTGGCGGTCACGTACAACGGGACGTGCCACCAGTGGTTGAGCGGCGGGGCGAGGGCCATGCGGACCTTGCCCACGATCTGGACCCACATGTGCAGCGTGGACATCGTCGGCTCCCACGCGCGCCAGGGAAGCTCGGGCCAGGCGTCTCGATCATCCCCGCGGCCGCCGGTCATCGGCCGGCTCGCCCGGGACGCCGCGCGATGAGCTCCGCGACCCATTCCCGCAGGCGGCCGAGGTGCTGCGCGTAGTGATCGCCGCCCGATTTGCGGATCCACCAGGCCGCTTCCTCGGACGGGTCGGTCAGGCCATGCCAGGTGGTGACCATCATCGTCCGGGCCGCGTTGGCCTGGACCCACGCGACGTCCCACGGCTGGTCGGCCATCGCCGCGAGGAAGACAGCGTTCATGGCGTCGATGTCGATGTCATGGCCTTCGTACGTGCCCACGGCGAGCCGCTCGAACTGCACCTGGGCCTCCGCCAGCCACGTGCCGACGTGAGCGACCACGTCACGGACGGTCCAGTCGGGATCCCGTTGGTAGCCGGGTTCCAGGCACTCCTCAGGCGTCAGGGATCGGACGAGCTCCGCGAGCTCGTACCAGCCGCGCCGCTCGAGCTCGAGCGCGGCCGCGTACGGGTGATCCGGTCGTGGGGCGGGCAGCGTTGGCTCGGTCGTCATGGCCGCTATGCCGCCCTGCGGTGGAGATCGATGCGCTGGGTCCACGCGCGCAGGGCCTCCAGGAGCTCGACCAACAGGACGCGCAGGGCGGGATCCGCGAGGTTGCCGTCGGGGTCGAAGTGCTCGGCGGCCGCACTGATGAGGAGCTCGGGCAGCGGCATGACGCACGCTCCCGTGAACACGAAGGTATCTCGCAACTGGGCCTGGGCACGCGCCGTCGACCCCCGTCCTGGACTCGCGCCCATGACGGCCACGGACTTGTCACGGAGCGGACTTGTCACACGCGGTCGCGACGCCCAGTCGAGGGCGTTCTTGAGGACGCCGGACACGCCGTGGTTGTACTCGGGCGTGGCGACCAGGAGCGCATCGGACTCGGCGAGCGCCCGCTTGAAGGCGACGACCGACAGCGGTTCGCCGGCGTCCTCGACGTCCTGGTTGTAGAGCGGGATCGCGCTCAGGTCGAATACCTCGATGGCCATCCCACGTGGGGCGAGCTGGGCTGCGGCCCGGATCAGGCCGCGGTTGTACGAGGCCCGGCGAAGGCTGCCGGCGAACCCCAGGATCCGCATCGTCTCCACGTCCGCACTCCCTTTCCCGCCCCCGGCTGCCGTCGGTCAGTTCAGCCGCTGCTCCCAGTCGGCGGGCACCCGCCCGGCCGGTCCGGGCACCGGCTGATCGACGGGATGATGCCGCGGCGGCGCCAGCAGGGGACCGTCGAAGTCCTCCTCCTTCACATAGTCCCAGAACCAGTCCTCGCCCGGCTCGTAGCTCTGCACAACGGCGTGCCCCTGGGCCGCCGCGTGGCGGCTGGCGTGCTGTGACGGCGACGAGTCGCAGCAGCCGACGTGGCCGCAGTGGGCGCACCGGCGCAGGTGGAACCACCAGCCGCCGCTGGCCGTGCATTCGACGCACCCGGCGCCGCTCGGCGGGACCTTGGGGTCGATGTCGTAGCCGTCAGCCATGTCCTACCTCCGGTCCTGTCACGAGGTCCTGATACTCCGGATGGGCGCGGATGTAGCCGGCGATGTACGGGCAGAGCGGCCGCACGCGCAGCCCTCGAGCCCGTGCGTCGTCAAGCACGTCCCGCGCCAGGCGCTGGGCGAGGCCTCGGCCGGCGTAGGCCGGCCGCACCTCCGTGTGGATGAACGTGATGTGCGGGTCGTGCAACCGATAGGTGACCCAGCCGGCGACGGCGCCGTCCACGGTCAGCTCGTAGCGCCCCTGCTCGGGCCGGTCCACCGTCTCGACGACTGCGGCCGGCCCTTCGACCGGGCTGCGGTCGGTCCGCCTCAAGACGCTGGGGGCTCGTTGCGTTCGACGACGATGCTGCAGTCGGTGACCAGGGCGGCGATCGCCCCGATCGCGGCGAGCCACGGGGCCAGGACGGCCCCGGCCACACCGACCGTCAGGGGGAATTCGGCCACCGTGTGGTCCCCCTGCCGGATGCTGATCCGCCGCACGTTCCCCTCCGCGATCAACCGCTTGACCTCGGTCAGCAGCCGATCGCCGTCGATCCTGAACTGCTCGGTCCACGTCCCCCTCTGGTCGGATGTCATGGCCTGACTCCTCGTTGCCGCGTGTCGTCGCTCGCGCCCAGTATCCCTCTCGGCGGCCGACTCAGACGACGAGTTCCTCGGGCGCCTCGGTCACGAGCGCGTCGTAGTCGACCGTGAACCGCGTGCCGCTCTGGCGGCGCCGGACGTGCACGTGGTCGCCGACGGTGTCGATCTCCTCGACGTAGCCCACCTCGACGTCGACGCCCCGCAGCATCCGCCTGAGGGGGACCACCACGTGCGTGCTCTCGATGGCCCCGGAGACGATGTCGGCAAGGAGGGGCTGGAAGACGAAGTAGTTGTCCCGATTGACGAGGGTCACCGACACCCTGGGTCCCGATCCCGGCCCGGCGTCGGCAGCCACCGCCTGGCGGGTGGCAAGGCGGCCCTGGCGGCGGAGGAGCCTGGTGAGCTCCTGCGCCGTCGACACGCCGGCGAAGCCGCCGCCGAGTACGACGATGCGTTGAGGTCGTGTCACTGCCGTACTCTGTCCGCTGCGCGTGAGTCCTCCACGCGGGCTCGCAGGTGCAGCAGGGCCAGACGCGTGCGCGTCTTGACGGTGCCGAGTGGCCACCTTAGCCGCGCCGCGATCTCGACCTGGGAGAGGCCTTCCTGATAGGCCAGCATGATCACGCGGCGTTCAGCATGCCCCAGGGTCGCGATCCCCGCAACGATCGAGACGCGCGCCTCCTGGTGCAGCACCGCCACCTCGGGTCCGACCTCAGGTGGTGCTGCCCCCAGCAGCCTGCCATTCATCTCCAGCCACTGGCCGACCGCGTCGCCGTCGGCGTCGTCCCCGCCGAACGAGGAGAACGGGGTCGCGCCGCGACGGCGGGCCGCCCGCAGATGGTCGACCGCGCGGTTGTGAGCGATCGACGACAGCCAGCCGGCCAGCGACCCGCGTGCCTCGTCGAACTGTTCCGCCCGGTCCCAGAGCGTCATGAACGTGTCCTGGAGGACTTCCGCCGCGATCGAGCGATCGCCACTGTACCGAAGGGCGCTCGCGAAGACCGCCGGGCTGTGCCGGTCGTGCAGCGTGGCGAGAGCCTCCTCGGACCCCTCGATGAGCTGTCGCACGAGGCACCCGTCGGGCTGTGATTCGGCTACCTGGCGGTCGGCGACCATCGCGAGCTCCGTAACCCGGACGACCGCGGCGGGGTGATCGTGGAACTGACCGACTCGGGCACGGAGGTGGTGGACGCGGCCGTGGCCGCCAACGCGGCGAGCGACCGTCAACTCCTGGAGCGCCTCGATCCAGCGATGGTGAACGCAGCCGACTGGTCGGCGTTCAGCGCCGCATACGGCCGTCTCCCGGCCGCCGAGGACCATCTGGTGGTGATGGCCGACGCCATGCGCAAGGTCCTGGGCTCTGGACGACGAGTGCGTCGCAGGCCTCGGCGGCGGCGATGACGTGGTCGGCCTGCGGCTGGGTCGGTCCCCAGGCGACGGCTTGCATGGCGGCGATGTACTTGACGTAGCCGTCTCGACATGACTGCGCGATGGCCTTGTCGTCCGTGAGGGAGTCGTTCGTGGCCGCCTTCTCACGATCGCACTCGCGAACAGCGGCCGTGCCGCCTGCCGCGATCGTGGAATACGTCGCCGCCAGGGGTGCGAGGTCCATCGACGGGCTGACGTGGGGCGCCTGGCTTACCGTCGGCGCGGGCCTGGCCGTCGGCACCGTGCTCGCGGCCTGCGTCGGCCCGCCCGTAGGAACCGTCGGTGTTGGGGTCGTGGCGGCGCTGCCGCAGCCTCCAAGCACGAGGCATACGAGGGTCAGGATCGCCAGGCGGGTGCCTCGGGCCATCAAGATCGGCCTCCGGCTTCAGGCGGGTGTCGGGACGGTGGTCGGCCTGAGCGCCGCGGCGATGCCGTCGGCCCAGGCATCGATGGCGGCCCAGTCGCGGAAGTCACCGGCGGGCATCGCGTCCCGGGCAGCGGCGGGCAGGTGGCGCGTCAGGCGCTCGGCCAGGCCGATGGGCGGCGCCTCCATGTCGAGCGCGCCGAAGAAGACTCGCACCTCGCGGGGATGGAGCGTCTCCTTCAGCTCGGCGAACTCCTTCGGCTCGGAGGCGACCAGCTGGTCCCGCCCCTTGGCGTCGACCGGATCCGTCCCGAGCGGCCCGCTGCTGAACAGCCAGAGGGGTCGTGCCGCGAGCTCGTGCCGGTTGCGCTGCACGAAACGCGTCGCATCGGCGAGCCAGTGGAACATGTAGGCGGCACTGCCCAGGACGACCGCGTCGTAGGGGGCCAGATCGTCCACCTCACGAGCCGCGGCGGCTGTGGCCGCGAGGCCGTCCTGCCGGAGACGGTCGGCGATCCGCTCGGCGATCCCCTGCGTCGCGCCGTGGCGGCTGGCATACGCAACGAGAACAGACATGAGATGCCTCCCCGATGCTGCTGGTGCGCACCGAGGTTGTGGGCGTAGAAGCTCCCTGCCTAGTGCCGAATGTCCCGTCGTTGCAGCTGTCATGCGCCTGCAAGGTGGCACGGGCAGCTTGCGACATCAGGCGGCTGACCGCCCCGCGACGCTCCCGCCATGGCTTCCCTCGCACCCCAGGCGGTCGCGGCGGCCCCTGGGCAAGCGTCACCCTGGCCGCGCCATCTCTGGCTCGCGGCCCGGTACCGGTGCGCCGACGACGCCGCCCTCGCCGCGGATCGCATCCGCCGGGCCGTGGATGCCGACGACCTCGGCTCGGCCACCGGCCCCGAGTTGCGGCTGAGTGGCTCGACGCTCGTCGTGGAGTTCCAGCCCGCGCAGCGCGACGCGATCATCCGCCACGTCCGTCGCACGCACGGGCGGCTCATCGCGATCTGAGCCCGGGTTGCAGAGCCCCACCGGCGGCGCCGGTTCAGGCATGGACGCGCTGTCCCTCGGGCACGGGTGCGCTGCCGCCGGCGACCGGGCGGGCGACGCGCTCGAACAACTCGCGGTAAGCCTGCCCGACGACCGGCCAGGTCATGCCGCGGCCACGGGCGTAGGCGCGGCGGGCCAGGCGCTCACGCCGTTCGTCGTCCTCCAGCAGCCACGCCAGGGCGTCGGCCAGGCTGGCGGCCGAACCGGGCTCGACGAGGATCCCGTGGCCGTCCGCCAGCAGCTCGACCGCGTGGGCGTACGGGGTCGACACGATGGGCTTGCCGGCGCCCATGGCGTAGGCCAGCGTGCCGGAGGTGACCTGCTGCAGGCCCGGGTAGGGGGTGACGAAGACGTCCGCCGCCTGGAGCCAGTCGAGCAGTTCGGGGCGGCCCAGGTACCGGTCGATAAGCTGGACGTGACCGCCCAGGTCCAGGGCCCGCCGGCGCTCGAGCAGGCGCTCGCGATACGCCTCGCCCTCGCGAGCGACGAGATCAGGGTGGGTCGCGCCGACACCGACAAAGATCGCCCGCGGCCGGCGCCGGGCCACGGTGGCCATCGCCTCGATGACCGATTCGCAGCCCTTGCCCGGGCCAAGGAGGCCGAAGCTGAGGATGACCTCGCGACCCGCCAGGCCGAGCCGCGCCTTGGCCGAGCCGATGGCCACGAACGGCATCGCCGGCACGCCGTGGGGGATCACCTCGATCTTGGCGTGGGCGACCCGGTAGCGCTCCTCAAGGATCCGCCGGGCGGTCGCCGACATCACGACCACGCGCGCGGCGCGCTCGACGATGGCGTCCAGGATCGCCCGTTGGGATGGGCTCGGTTCGCGCAGGATGGTGTGGCATGTCACGACCACCGGGGCGGTCGCGGCATCCATGAAGCGGAGCACGTCCTGGCCGTCAGGACCACCGAAGATGCCGTACTCGTGCTGGAGCGACACGACCGGCAGACGCCGGGCGTTGAGAACCTCTCCCGCCCAGCCGTAGTCCGACGGGACGTCGCGCCGGATGCGTGCCACGACATCGCGTCCGTAGGCGAGTGTCTGACCGGCCGGTTCGACCGCCACCACCTCCGCGGGGCCGGTGGCCTCCATGAGGTCGGCTGCGAAGCTGGCCAGCCCACAGCGGCGAGGCGGGAAGGAACTGAGCAGGGCGTAGCGGACCACGATCCCAGTCTGGACCGCGGCTGCTTGCGGCCATCCCGCCTCGCGCCGTGGCTCGCCTTGCAATCCCCCTGCAAGGCAGGCGCCCGCGTGACGCGCGCGCCTACTCCTCGGCCAGTCGACTCCCGATGACCGCCAGCGCGTCACACGCCGCCCGATAGCCGCGAGGCTCGATGGCCAGGACCTGGGGCGGGTCGCTCTGGTGCTCGGGGACGATGACCAGCGTCGCGGGGCGCTCGCGCTCGATGTCGAACTGCACGCGCCGGAGGCGGTCGAGCGGCACGTTCAGCGCGACGCGCTCGGCGTCGACCACGACGAGTCGCCGGTCGGTCACGGCCAGGATGGCATCGACGGCCTCGGCCTGGGCGTGGACCGTCTCGTCCGGATCGAGCACGGTGCGGATGGCTGGATCGATGCGGGGCAGGTCGGTCATCGGGATGTCCTTCGTGGGCGACTCGGTCGCTGGTGCGGAGTAACGAAGAGCCGCCCGCATGTACCCTCGCGGACGGCCCTCGCTATTCAACTGGCGCAGAGCATCCTCACGGCGAGCGCGACGAGCGTCAACGCCTGCCGCCGGACGCTTGCAACGTCATTGCAACGGCCAACTCGCCCGGCGGGCCCATCCATGGGCAGGTCGCACTACGATGCACCCGCTCCGATCATGGCGGGCGACCCAGGAGGTTGACATGGCGGACGGCGTGTATCAGCGAACGTGCAACAAGTGCCAGACCACGTGGTCGGTGCCCGCTGACATCGCGGAGGAACGGCCGGACGTCAAGTCGATCGCCGGCCAGTTCACCTCGCTGATCGGGGGCAGCGTCCAGGACCAGTTCGCCCTCCGCGCGCATTACCAGCAGCTCGGCGCTGCCGCCAAGTGCCCCAAGTGCGGGGCAACCTCCTTCACCCAGCAGAAGCTCGCCGACGCGCCTGTCTCATCCGTGCAGACGTCCGCCGTGCCGCAGACCCCGTCGGCGGCCGCGCCTGCGCCAGCGCCGCAGAGCCAGCTGTACGTCCTGAACCAGAAGATGATCTCGCTGACCGGCGACCTGTGGATCGAAGACGCGCAGGGCAACCACGCCTACGAGGTCGACGGTCAGCTGCTCAGCCTCCGCGGCACGCACGTGCTCAAGGACGTCAACGGTCAGGCGCTCTACGAGATCTCGAAGCCGCTCGCCCCGCACCTGCACGACACCATCAACATCACGAAGGGCGGCCAGGCGGCGGCGACCGTCCAGAAGGCGGTGTTCAACCTGGGGGGCGACAAGTTCAAGATCACCCTCGCGGGTGGTCAGGAGTTGACGCTCAAGGGCGACTGGATGGACCGCGAATTCCAGGTCAAGGATCAGGCCGGCCAGGTGGTCATGACTGCGTCGCGAGCCTGGTTCAGCATGCACGACGCGTACGGAGTCCAGATCACGCCGGGCTTCGAGGTCCCGCTTGGCCTGGCGATCGCCATCGCCCTGGAACGCGTCGAGGTCCAGGAGAAGGGCGAGTCGCCGCTCCAGAACCTCCTCGGCGGCATCGGCCAGTTCTAGCGTCGCTCTAGGGAAGCAGCTCGAACGCCTCGACGTGATCCGGGCGGACGGTGCCGAAGTGGCGCCGATCGAAGGTTAGGGGCTCCGTGGCAGGTTGATCCTAGGGACCGTAGGGCACGCCCGACGGACCAACGAACCCTCCGACGCGCGTGCCGTCCGGGGCCAGGTACGTTTCGAGGCTGGCGGACCCGGCGGAGCGATCGGCCGCCGCGTCCCAGCTGTATGTCAGGGTCAGGTGCCACAGCCCAAGAGGCGTCGGCTCGATGCCGGTCGTGCAGCGCACCGGCAGCGGCTTGGTGAGCGGGCCGACAGAGGTCCGCGTGATGATGGCCGTGTCGCTCACCCCGGGCGCAGCCGGGAAGCAGGCGAGTGGGGCGTCGTTCGCGATGAGTTCGGGGATGGCCTTTGCCAGCAGGGCCGCCTCCGCCGGCGCGAGAGCATCGCCGGTGGGCAGCGGCGCGACCGGCGGGTCGTAGGCGATGCTCGCCACGACCGCCAGCACCTGCTGTTGCAGAGTCCGCAGATCCGGCCCCTGCATCTCGGCCTCGAGCGCGTAGACGGTGATCGGGGCGCCCGGCGTGGAAAGCATCCAGTCGAGGGTGGCGGTCCCCGTGGCCGCGCTTGGCAGCGCCGTGTCGACCGGTCCGAGCGCCGGCAGCCCGCCGATGATCATGGATCGAAGACTGGGGTCGGTGTTATCCAGGATGGGCGAGACCGGGATCGGCCCCTCGAGCGACTCGACCCTGATCACGGCCGCACCGGGCGGGACGTTCCAGACCGGTGAGCACTCCTCGCCGACCGGGAAGCTCTGGCCTGGCGGCGCGGTGATGGCGGTGCAGGGCTCGCTGAACGAGCCCGAACCGATGTAGCCCAGGATGGTGTCGTAATGGAGGTACTCACTCTCGTCGGCCACGGTCCAGTTCGCGGGGTAGTCGAACGCGAGACCCCACCGAGTCGTGTGCGTGAGACCGAGGGCCGTGGCCGTTGTGGTGGCCGTTGCGGTGGCCGTCGCCGTCGCGCCCTTGCTGCCTGACAGGCTCGGCGCTGGCGAGGCGCAGCCAACCACCAGCATGCAGAGCAGCCCCAGAGCCAACGCTCTCATGTCGCGTCGACGGTGCGCCGTCTACTGGGGTTCCGCAAGGGACGCTGCGTGCCTCAGTGGACCTCCGGCCCTTGAGGAACCCGCAACATCGTCGTAGCGTCCACATGGCATGAAGGCGCTCGCGACCGGGCTGCTCATCTTCGCCCTGGCCGCCTGCGCGTCGCCGGTGGGCTCACCCGCGGGCAGTTCGACAGCGCCCATCACCACACCGTCGGAGGGGACGGTCACACCCCCCGACGGGACGTTCCCTTCGGAGGTTGCCGGCCTGCCGGTGATCACGGTGGCGCAGGCGGTCGAGCTGCTCGGGTCGGGCAAGCTCGACGGCCAGGCGGTCGCGGTGGCCGGCTACTACAACGAGGTCGCCCTGCCGTGCCCGTTCCCGAACAGGTACGTTGGCCCGCTCGAGAGCTGGTGCCGCATGGTGGCCTTCACGGACACCCGCGGCGCCGCCCAGCTGTGCCAGCCTGAAGGCTCGAATGGGGGCAGCTGCAGCGAGCCCTCCGGCACGTATCTGGCGCCCTTCTTCATGAGCGAGACGAGCGGTGACGCGGAGACGTGGCAGAACGGCACCGAGCCGGTCGCGCTGGTGCTCATCAGCCATGCCGGCGACGCTCGGCAATGGCAATGCACGTCGGCGGCCCAGGCCGAGTGCGCGAGCGCCTTCGTCGTCGATCGGATCGCCTGGGCAGCAGGTCACGACGTTCCGCCGGCGGCCCCCCAGACGGGCGACCAACAGTCGGGCAAGACGATCGCCCCCAGGATGACGCTGGCGCAGGTCGCGGCCGCCGCAGGGGTCGGCGACGATCTGCTGACCGCGGCGCCGTTCAGGGCCGGTGACATCGCGACCGTCGACCCGCGCTGGAACATGGCTGGCGACAACGTCGTTTGGCTGGTCCGATCGCTCGCGTCGGCCACCGGGTCGGACGCGCCGGAGGCCCGCCCGGAGACCGTCTGGCTCGTTGACGATGCCACCGGACGCGTCATCGACAGCCATCCTCTGAAGCTCGCGGGGGACTACCAGCCGGCGCGGTTGTGGCAGATGGCTACCGCGCACGGGGTCGGGTGCTGCTCGAACGACGTGTCCGCTTTCTACCGCGTCGAGTCCGGCGACGGCACCGTGGTGTATGAGGGCTTGGTCTCTGGTGGCAGGTCGAGTGGCACGGACTCGACGACCTACGGCGGCGCTAACCTCTCAGGGCCACCGCTCGACCTGTCCGCCGGTAGCTACTCGATCACCGCGTGGTTGGCACCATACGACCCGGGCGTCACAAGCACCCCACGCGACGAGTGCTCCACGCACGTGAACCTCCGGCCGCTGGATGACGTTGCGCTCAACGCCGATTACCCGTTGAACCAGGCCTGCACCTTCGAGCCCGCCCCCTCGCCCGAGCCTGGATCGTAGGGTCGGCCGTCAGGCCGACCGAGGCATCACGCGGCGGGCTGGGTCTCCTCGCCACCATGCACCAGCTCGACCCGCTGCACGAGCTTCAGCCGCCACGGCCAGGGCCAGGCCGTCGAGCTCACCACGCGGAGGGGCGAGCCGTGGAGGCGACCGACCGGATCGGGCTGGTGACGATGGAGCGGCACGACGCCCGGCCGGATGTCCCAGATGAGGGCCCGGCCTCCCGGTCGCAGCACCCGGTCGATCTCGGTCGCGCCGCCGACGGGGTCGGCCCAGTGATGCAGCGACAGCGTGCTGACCACGAGGTCGAAGGAGTCATCCGGGAAGGGCAGGGCGGCCACGTCCCCGACCTCGAATGTCGGCCGATGCTCCACGGTCGCGGACCGCTCGGCATTGGCGCGGGCCCGCTCGACCATCGATGGGTCGAGGTCGAGCCCGGACACGGCCAACCCGTGGTCGCGCGCCAGCCGGATCGAGAGGTGCCCGGGACCGCAGCCGACCTCCAGCACCCGCGCTCCGCTCGGGGTGACCGAGGCGACATCGGCCGCGATGGCGCGGAAGAATGAGCCCAGTAGGAGGCGGCTCTGCAGGTCGTAGGTAGCCGTGTCGCGCATGAGGATCCCACCCGGCGCATGGAGCGCCAGGGGGCTGCGGCGCAGGTGGCGCAGGGCGGCCACCGCACCGACTGCCACGCCTGCCATCGCCAGGTACGTCCGGGGTCGAGCCATCGCGCTCCTTCTGATCAGGCGCCATTCTGCGCCATGAGGAGGACCAGCATGACCAGTCCGAGGAGGAGCGCTGCCGCCTGGATGACGATCCCTACGCGCCTGGCTGACCGCTCCGTGTCGGTGATGCCCCCGGACGGTCTGAGCCGCCAGAGCGAGATGCTCATGAGACCTGCCGTCGCGACGATCACGACAACGACGTCGGCCTCCATGGGCAACGGCGGGAGTAGAGAGAAGACGATGAACACGAGCAGGAGCAGCCCGACGGCGGCGAAGATTCGCATCTGGGCGGCGTTGTAGCGGCGCGCCAGGTACGGCCACGCGAGCCACCCGGCGGACAGGCCGACCGCGATGACGGCAACGATCTCCGCGAGGAGCCACGGGTTCATGCCCAGGGACTCAGGCCACGTCGCACCGGCTGATTGTCGGGTCGGGCGTCAGTTGGCGCCCAGGGTGACGACAAGCTCGTCCAGTTGATCGAGCGCCTCGGGCATCCCGGACGTCGACCCGGACGCGATCGCCGCGTCGAGCGCTTCCTTCGAGGGATAGAGATCGTGCACGGTCAACCGCGTCCTGCCGCCCGCTTCCTCGAAGGTCACCGTCGTGACCGCCCCACCGTCATCGCCTTCGTCGTTCGTCCAGACCAGCCGCGAGGGCGGTGTCACTTCGAGGTATCGACCGAAGAACTCCATGGTCGAGCCCTCATACCCGAACACCAGACGGTACCGGCCCCCGACGCGAGCATCCATCTCGACGGAAAGGAGCGAGATCGGAAACGACTTCGGCGTCCACCACCGCTCGAGCAGCTCGGGCCTGGTCCATGCCTCGAATACGAGGTGGGCCGGGCCGTTGACGGTTCGCGTCACGACGAGCTCACGCTCGGACGTCCGTTCCGCCGTCGTGCTGTTAGTTGCGTCCATCGACCTTCTCCTTCCGATCCAGTTCCTCGACGACCTTGTCCAACTCGTCGAGGCGTGCATCCCAGAGCTGGCGGTACCGCTCGATCCAGGCCGTCTCGGCTTCGAGGCGGCGCGGGCCGAGCCGGCATGTCCGCACGCGCCCGACCTTCTGCGTGGTGACGAGTTGGGCCTGCTCCAGGACACCGACGTGCTTCCGCATGCCCGTGAGGGTCATGTGGAAGGTTTGGGCCAGATCCGTGATCGACGCGTCGGCACGTCCGAGCTCCTCTAGGACGCCGCGTCGGGTGGCGTCCGAGAGGGCGGCGAACGAGACGTCGAGTCGACCGCTCGCATACTGAACCATCCGGTTCAGTATGCCTCAACGAAACCGCGGGCGCAAGGGCCGGTGACGAACGACCCCGTCAGGTCAGGTCGCACGGCCCTGCGGGCACGCCGGTGCGAGGGCCACCCTTCAGCCTGATGGTGCTTCTCCATGGGCATGATCCCGCCCTTGCCTCGCTCGGTGACGTGGGCGTGGACCCCCGGACGCCCATCGTCCTCGACGGCTCCTCGCTCACCATCGAGCGCCTCGTCCGGATCGCGCGAGGGGATGCCCCGGTGATCCTGGACCCCGCCGCCCTCGAGCGCATCCGTCGCTGCCGGGCGATGGTCGACGAAAAGATCGCCGCCCACGAGATCATGTACGGGGTGAACACCGGCATCGGCGAGTTCTCCGAAGTCGTGCTCACCGACGAGCAGGTCGAGCAGTTCCAGCGCTACCTCATCTACAACCACGCGGCGGGCATCGGCGAGCCGGCGCCGATCCCGGCCGTCCGGGCGGCGATGGCCGGCCGGATCAACGTGCATGCCCGTGGCCACTCCGGATGCCGCCCCGAGATCACCCAGACGCTCGTGGCGATGCTGAACCGGGGCGTGACGCCGGTCGTGTGCGCCAAGGGCTCGGTGGGGGCCAGCGGTGACCTGGCCCCGATGGCCCAGGTCGCGCTCCTGCTGATGGGCGAGGGCGAAGCCTGGTTCGACGGTGAACGCCTGCCCGGAGCCGTGGCCATGGGGCGCGCTGGTATCCCCATCCCCGGCCTCCAGGCTCGCGACGGGCTCGCCACCATCAACGGCTCCAACCTGTTGACGGCCATCAGTGCGTTGCACCTGTGGGACATCGAGCGCTGGCTGCGCCAGGCGGAGATCGCCTGCGCGATGTCGCTGGAGGCCCTGCTGGCCAATCTGCAGCCCTACGACGTACGCCTGCACGAGTTGCGCGGCTTTCCCGGCGCGATCCGTGCCGCGCGAGCCATCAGCGCCTGCGTGGCCGGCAGCGACCTTGCTACCGGCCGCATCAAGACCCACGTCCAGGACGCCTACTCGATGCGGTCCACGCCCCAGGTCCTTGGCGCCGCGCATGATGCGGTCGCCTGGGCATGGCGGCAGGTGGAGATCGAGCTCAACGGCGTGGGCGACAACCCCATCTTTCTGCCGGAGGAACGGCTGACCCTCACGGGGGCCAACTTCCAGGGCACGCCGGTCTCCCTGCCGATGGAGATGGTGGGGACCGCCCTGACGATGGCCTGCGTCCTCTCGGAGCGGCGCCTCAACCGCCTGACCAACCCGGCCCTCAGCGCCGGCTTGCCAGCCTTCCTGACACGTGGCGCCGGCATGTTCAGCGGGCTGATGCTCAGCCAGTACACGGCCGACACGCTTATCGTCGAGCAGCGCATCCTCGCCGCCCCGGCGGCCGTCCAGTCGATTCCCGCGGCTGCCGACCAGGAGGACTTCGTCTCGATGGGCATGAACACCGCCCTCAAGACGGGGCAGATCCTGGAGAACGCGTACGGCGTCCTGGGGATCGAGTTCATGGCGGCTGCCCAGGCGCTCGATTTCCGCGACTTCACCCACGGCGCGGGCGTGACGACGGCCCACGCCGCCGTGCGGCGCCACGTCGCCCACCTGGACGAGGATCGCCCGCTGCACATCGATCACACGGCGATGGCTCAGGTGGTGCGTTCGGGAGAGATCCTCGACGACGTCGAGCGGGCCGTCGGTCCCCTGGGCTGAGGCGCCCGAGCGATCGGGAAGTCGCGGTCAGCCCTGGGCGGGCGGGCGATTGCGGGCCCACAGGTCGAGGGTCCGCTCGAAATGGCGCTCGGCGGCGTCATGGTCGTACACGTCGAGGTCGGCCATGCTGAAGCCGTGGGCCACGCCGGGGATCCGCTCGACAACGCCGCGCACCCCCTGGGCCGTCACCTCCTGGCGGAACTGGTCGACCACCTCCGCGCTGGCTGATCGGTCGATCTCGGCGAAGGCGAAGTACACCTCGCCACGCACCCTGGCCAGGTCATGGTGGGGCGAGTCGGGCTGGTCGGTGACGAGGGCACCCGGGTGGATGCCGGCTGCCGCGACGAACGTGTCAGCCAGGCCAGCGGCGGCCGCCAGGGCCGCCCGCGCGCCCATGCAGTAGCCGACACAGACCTTGGGCCCTGGGCTGGCGGTCGGGTCATCGGCGATCTCGGCAAGGGCGGCCCGGGTATCGGCGACGACCGCTGCGGGGGTCACCGTGGCTGCGGCCTCCCGGATCCGCGCCGCCTCCGGCCCCTGGAAACCGCGCTCCCGGAGGGCGGTCAGGTCGAAGGTCAGCCCGCGGCCGCCCCGGTAGTAGAGGTCGGGCGCGACGCAGATGTATCCGCCGGCGGCGAAGCGACGGGCATGCTCCTTGATCTCATCGCGGTAGCCGACTCCGTCCATGTACAGCATGGCGACGGGGAAGGGGCCCTCCCCGTCAGGCTGGCAGACGAACGTGGTCATCTCGCCATCGGGCGTGTGGATCTCGATCTCCCGCTCGCGCATCGTTCCTCCTGCCTGCCGACGAGAAGACCGTAGCACGGCGCGCTGCCTCCGCTCGAAGCGGGTAGCGGCCCGACCCGAGTCCCGTGCGACGATCCCTGTGAAGTCCGTTCCCGGGATCGCGTGGGCGTGTGCGAGAGAGGTCGGATAGGCATGCCGATCGGGGCTTTGGTTGCCGTGTTCGTCTCAGTGTTCGCGGCTCTGTACGTGGTGCTGGTCATCCGCCGCAGAAGCTGATCACATCGGGCAGCTCAGGCGTGGGCAGCCCGGCGCAGCCGCTCGAACTCGCGCCGCAGACGCTTGCTCGGCCGGCCCTCGCCGCGCACAGGCACGGTTCCCTGCCAGGGCTCCCGCGCGACGGGCGGGCTGTTGTCCACGTAACAGGTCGCGGCGACGGCCGCCCCGACACGCGACTCGATCGGCCGCAGGATCTCGACGCTGCGCTCGCGATCGGCGATGAGCGCCTCGATCCGGTCGCCCGCGCGAACCTTCGTTGACGGCTTTGCCGGCGATCCATTCACGACGACGTGGCCGCCCTCGCACAACCGGGTCGCGAGCGGGCGGGTCTTCACGAGGCGCACCGCGCACAGCCATCGATCGATTCGGATGTCATCGGAAGCGACGGGGTCGGTCACTCGCCCTACGATGCCACGTCTCCTTGACAGGGCTCAGCCGGGGACTATATTGCTATCTGTGAGTAGCAGATATCATCGCTGGCTGGCTCGGCTGTGGCGCGGTTTCATCGGCGTTCGCACCGACGTCTCAGACCGTCGGGCGGCGCGAGTCGGGGCGCTCGTAGGCCTGATGGCATGTCTCGGGGCGGGGGCGGTGGCCGCATGGGTGGTGATCCAGTCGCAGCCGTTCGTGGCCGACTCGTCGCTGCCGTTCTTGGCCGGGTTGACCATCGTGTGGACGATCCCGGGCGGCGTGTACGCGGGCTGGCGCTTGGGACCGGGGGCGGTTCGAGGACGGCGCCTGGTCTGGGCCGCCGCACGGTTCGCCCTCCTGACGACCGTGGCCACGGCGGCCTTCTGGACGCCGATCGCTGTGTTGGCCTTCACCAACTCCACGGCCACCTCGGTGTCGGTCACCGGCGCCGTGACCACGGTCGGCTCGGATATCGATCCAGGGCGGATGGTCCTGATCGTCGTGACGGCGCCGTTCTTCGCCCTCTTCTACGCCTTCTACGCGCTGATCCTGGCCAGCCCGATCGTCATCCCGGTGAGCCTCGCCTGGGCAGCGTCGGTCCGTCGTTTCGGGCGCCTCGGCATCGACGCCCAGCCGTCGCCACAGCCAGCTTGACGACGGGCGCCGTGGCGCGCGGGAGGCCCCTCGCCACGGGGCCCTGCCGAACGTCGGCCCCACGGTCTGGCCGGTTGCTTCGGAGGCGCACCGGGGCTGGCGTACAGTAGGGCGATGAGGGGAAGGGCCACCGCCTGCGCCGGCATCATCGTGGCCAGCACGATCCTGCTCGCCGGCTGCAACGTGCTCTTCCCGCAGGGCGATCTGTTCATCGGTGGCGGGTCCGCCATGCCGACCTTCGCGACGATCCCGCTTTCGGCCGCGGCCGCTTCGTTGCCGGCGTGTCGGGCATCCGACCTGGAGCTCGACTACGGCACCGACGGCTATGCCATGGGGACCCACGGTGTCGACTTCTCGATCACCAACGGGGGCGATATCTGTGCCCTGCCGGCTGCCCCGGCCATCTCGCTGGTCGATGCCACGGGCAAGGTCCTCATCGCGACGCCGGCCGGGCCAGGGGGTCGGGTCGAACTCGACACGATCGCCTTCGGCACCATCGGGTGGTCGTCATGGTGCGGTGCCCCGCCGGTGCAACCGCTGACCGTGCGGCTCACCCTAACCGCCGGCGACTCCGCAGCGTTGAGCCTGCCGGCGGGTTTCAGCGCGACCTGCATGAACGGTCCGTCGGAGCTGGTCCTCAACGACCTCGTGGGTTCTCCGCCCTGATCGATGGGGTGAAGCGGTATCGCCTCGATGGCCGCCAGTCCCCTCACGACTGGTGGCACGGATGGGATCAGCGGCTCACGGCCACCGCGAGCACGTACACGAGAGACCCGACCGCCATCAGCAGCCCCCCGACGAGGATCACGCCGATGAGGATCAGGGTGGGCTCGAAGAGCGCGGTGCCGACGGCGGCTCGTTCGTCCGTGCTCATGTCCAGGTGGATCATGCGGCTGACACGAGCCACCGCCCGCACGTTCAAGACGAGCATGAGACTGGAGAGGACGGCGATCACCACGGCGAGCCCAGGCGTCGTCGAGTTCATGCCGTTGGCCATGACGCTCACGGCGAGGAAGCCGTAGACCGGGATGAACGCGCCGAAGGCGAGCCAGGCGTAGCGTGCCCGTCCTCGCTGCACCTGGCGGCGGGCGAACTCGCGGGCGACGAACATCGCCAGAAACGACAGCGGCGACCAGGGGCACGACGACCTGCGGATCCACGCGCCTAAGGCTACGGCGGAGCGCAATCTCCACCGGTCACGTTGGCGCACGGTCGACGGCGGCCAGCAGCGCTCGGAAGCGACACGGCTCGTAGCAGACCGCGATCGGCCGACCCGGGCGTTCTGTTGATCGCGAATAGTCGTCCCAATTCGTGTCGTCGAAGCGGCCGCTGGGTGGCAGCAACGCTTGAAACGCAGACCCGACCCGCAGGGGCGGGGATCGTTGGCTCAGCCACGACTCGCACCGTGCACGATGACCAGGCGCCTGGAGCCGCCATCTGGACGATTCAGCACCGGGCGCAGACTAGTGCTACGGCCATGCCACGAGGATCGGCCCACCGAGCATCCCGTTCAGGACCGGCTGGGTCGGTGCCGGGTTGGCGCACCCGGTGCGGTCGTTCGCGAGCACGTCGCCGGCGCGGTCGATGATCTGGAACGCGACCCCGGCAAAGCCGTCCCGGGCGAGCGTCGGCGTCACGACCGTACACGCGAGCACGCTCGCGTCGGTCGCGGGCACGCCAGGGGCCAGGACTACGGTGAAGCTCGTCGTGCCATTGACGGTTGCGAAATTGGCGGCAGAGATGCGCCCGCTCGACTCGCCCACGATGTCAGAGGCTGCTCGCAGGCCAGGCCCGAACGCTGAGACGAGGCTGAGGGCCACGGCGACGACGGCGCTCGGGACAAGGATCACCATCAGGACGACCCGCCAGTGACGGCGGTACCACGGCCCGCGTGGGCGACCCACTTGCTCCGACGGCCGTTGCCAGCCGCCACTGTCCGGCGGGACCGTGGTGATCGCTGGCCCAACCGCAGCCGGGACGTCCCCGTGGACGGGCGTCGGGCCAACCTTGGTGAAGTCGACATCACAGTTGGAGCAAGAGGTCACGCCCACGTCGGTGACCGGTGTTCGACAGACCGAACAGACGTACTCGGTCGTCATTGACCACACCCTCCGGTTCCTTCAGCCGTCCTGGGCCATCCAGACGCCGTAGCACTCCTTGTGGCAACGGTCACGACGTGCGCGGTGCGATAGAACGCTCGCCTCGCTTTGAGCCGCGGTCCTAGGGAGCGAGTGTCAGCGTCTGCGCGATCGAGGCGGAGTCCGCCAGACACGTGGACTTGGCCGGGTTCGTGCATGTGAACGTCGCCGAGTACAACTCCCCGTTCGCCTCGTAGACGTACGCCCGGCCGGACTCCGGGACGGGTCCGGTCGGCGCCTTGAACGAGAGGTTGTAACTCATCAGCAGGACATCACCGAGCGGCAGAGTCACGTGCTTGTACGCCACGTTCGTCGCGCCGAGTTGCTTGACCTCGCCCTCCAGGAGCGGCGCGAACGTGTCGACGGCCAGGCCGTTCGTCGGCATCCCGAAGGTCGTCTCGACGTTGCCGATCGGGGTCAGGCCGTGGTACTCGATGGCGAAGGAGTCCAGCTGTTTGTACGCGCCACTGGCGATGAGCTGGTTCATGAGGGCGGCGAACTGCGGGTTCGATGATCCGATGGTGTTGACCATGCCCTGCAGCGCAGCGAGGTTCATGTCGATGGGCGACCAGTTCGATGGCAGGGTCATGGTCAAGGCGTCCGTGCCGGAGGCGGTGGGCGTCGGGCTCACCACCGTCGGCGCGACCGTTGGTGCCGGCGTCGCCGTGGGTAGGGCACTGGTCGGCGGGGCGCTGGGAGTTGGAGCACTCGTCTGGCTTGCGCTCGCGGCGCCACACCCCGCCAGCAGCAGCGCGGTGACAGCCATGACGAGCACGCGAGATCGGGCCATAAGAGCCCACCTCCCTCTACCCCAGGGCCGACCGTACGGACAGCCCAAGTTCGCAGGTTGCGCGTTCGCCGTTGCACCGGAAGGGTCGAAGGACCCGCGCCCGGGGGGCACAAGGGGCCAGTTTCCGTTAGGCAACGGGCGTGGCGACTCGGTTGAGTCGGCAGTAGCTGGCCCGGCAGGCCGGCGGTCGAGGCCGTCGTCCGGGCCGGCGTGGCCGCCAGGCGTCGATGACGATCCCCCGACCGGCGCACGTCGATCACACGGCGATGGCCGAGGTCGTGCGTTCCGGAGAGATCCTCGACGACGTCGAGCGGGTCATCGGTCCGCTGGGCTGAGGCGGAAGCCTGCGCGTCAGCCGCCCGTGCCAGGCCCCTGGGCGGACGCTAGAGCATCCGGCGACGCCAAGGGCACGATGCCGGTCGCCCGGCGCGCCAGCGACTCATCCATCACGATGAGCGCGTCCGCCTGGAGCCGGGTAACGGCAAGGTACTCGGCGTCTCCGATGGTGTCCCAGCCCTGCTCGCGAGCGATCCGCCAGGCCGTCCGCCGCGAGACGCGGTCGCCAAGCAGCCGAACCTTCACCTCGGTGAGTCGCTCGTGGAGTCGCAACGCCTCGCCCTCCGTGAGCTCACCCCGGCGAACCTGGTCATACAGCATGGACAGTGCCTCTGACCGAACCGAGTTCGGGGCGACCAGCTGGTGAGCAGGATGGATCCGCATGCCGGTTGAGGCGACGTGGAGCAGGGTCTTCGCATCCACGACGTAGCGCGCCATGGCGTCGCAGCATACGACGGCCTGACTCAGCCAGGCCCCTCGCTGCCGTGGCGTTGGTCGGCACCGGCTCGTTCGCCCACGAGTCCTTCATCGCCCAAGGCTCCGCGCCACCGCTGCCTCGACGGAGCCCCGCCCCTGGGCGTAGGCATAGGCCACGGTTCCGACCCGCGGCGCAGGGTCTTGACAGGTTCGCCTGCGCCAGCTCGGCTGAAGACGACCCAATGGCGGCTGGGCAGATGCCCGCGCGAGCGTCGCGTGCGTTCGATCGGTCATTCTGGTCGGGGCGAGAGGGGTAGCCCCTCCTTAACTCAGCGAACCGTCCCGTTCCTGCTGATCAACCGCACGCCGCACCGTCACGTCGCCGGAATCGAGCGCAGTGCATGAACCGCAACCTGGCCATCGACGGCGCGGAGCTCAACCGCCACGAGCTCCCACGGCGCGAGCTCGTCAGCCTGCTCGCCTACGTTGAGACAGGTTCGCATAAGGGCGCCGCACATCGACTTGGAATCAGCGAATCCACCTCGCGGCACCGGCTCTCCCAGCTCATGGCGCGTATCGGGGCACGGAACGCCGGCCAGGCGGCTTGGCGGTTGCGGATGCAGCTCGATGCCCATCGCCGCGGGGACTGGTAGCCCATTCTCAACAGCCCGGTAGGTTCTCCAAGTTGTTCTCCGTCGTATGGTCAGGAGCGGTCGTGATGTACGGCGATGCGATGCACGCCGGTCGAGGACACCAGCGGATGGGTCTGATGACAGCCGACCTGCCACCCGCCCAGCTCACCCATGAATTCCCTGCGTTGATACTGGCGACGACCTCGGCCCGCGTGTAGTGAGATCAGGTCCTGTCGAAGCGCCGTGGCCTCACCCAGCCGCGGGACTACCATCCACGGCGTGCCACGCCAGCCCGGATGCGGCTAGCCTGATGAGCGCCGGGATCGTTCGTTCGATCCCGAGGCCAACGCCAGCGTAGGCCTCCAGGTTGATTCGCTCCCGTCCACGTTGTACCCAAACCGAGGTCTCACTGGCATCGAGCTCGTGATAGTTGCGGTGGCGCTCTTCGACACGGGTGGGGGAAGTGAGGTACAGGAACATCACCGCGCGCGCCACGTCGTCGAAGGATCCGGGCTCGAGCTCCGCCTCGTGCGGACCAAACGTATGATCGAAGATCCCCTCCCGCCGCGAAGGGGCGTCCCGGTGAAGCTCTATCAGATACCCTGGCCCGCGGCCACCGCTGGCCCCGCAGCCGATCTCGGTCAACGCATCGGCTGCTTCGACAACCTCGGGCCGTCGAGCCCACGGCATACCCCATGGACGGGACTGCCACGACAGTAGGCGAGTACGAAAGACGCCGTCCTCCAGCTTCGGCAAGACCGATGTCAGGAGCGTCGACTCGAAGTCCGAATCGGGGTCGTTCGCCAGGTAGCTCCGAATCGTCCGACTGATGTCAGGATCGAGCCCGCCTGTTTGCCGGGCCATAGCCTCCCAAAGCACCCCGATGCTGAGTGCGCGCGCCGTGGTGACGGTCATCCGTGCACCAGGCCGATCATTGACCCCTAGATAGCGGTCCATGACCGCCTCGCCTGCCTTGATCGACGCCTCGAGGAGGTCAGCCAGCGGGGCGCTCCCATCATCGAGGCTCGGGAGGGTCCGGGCGATCTCGCGCCTGAGCACGCTAATGAATGTAGACCGGCTCATGATCAGTTGGTCATCGGGCGGGGCCGGCGCGGTTCGACTCGGGATGGTGGGCCTCGACGGGATCGGAGGACTGACAGCTTTCTTCGGCAACCCGCTCGACCACTTCGCGTAGGCGGCCTGCCGCTCCGGCTCGGTCAGGGGCTCGATGGAGTCGAGGAAGGCGAACCGTTCGAGAATTGCGGGGCGCTCTTCGGCGGTGGCCTCACTGAGGAGCCGCTGCCTCTGGCGGGCGCTGTCCTCCTTCCGGCGCTGCTGAGGCGTCAATGACGCGTAGCGAGAGAGCTCCGCCTGTTGAGCACGATGGCGAGCCCGGTCCCAGAGGAGTGCAACCGCCACCAGTAAGACCGTGAGGAGCGTGGATCCGATCTGGGTCTCAGACATGCAGGGGAGTGTACGGGGACCTCGGCGCCCAGAGCCCCCTCTGAAAGTCATGGGCGATGGGTGAACGACCGTCTGGCAGGCCTCGTCGTGTGGCGAGCGGTTGTAGCCCCAGGCGTGCCGCGCCGAGCATCTCCCTCGACGACGGGACGTTTGTGCCGTCCTAGCACCTGCGTCCAGCCTAGCGTTTCCGGGTGGTCCGTCAGCCGGTAGCGTCCGTGCTGTGCCAGCGCCGAACCCGATGCTTCCTGCAAGTTGATGGTCCTAGGCGTGACCGCCCGCCGATGCCTCACCTGCGGCCGAGCCACCCGACACGGCAGCCGCTGCACCCGATGCGAGCGGCGCCACCGCCTTGGCTGGGCCTGGTCGACGCAGCGCAACTCCTGGTTGGCGAACCATCCCTGGTGCGCCCGCTGTGGTGCGCCGGCGACCGAGGTCGACCACATCCGACCCCGCGCCCGCGGCGGCGGAGAGGCGGGCAACCTGCAGAGCCTGTGCCACCGCTGCCACGCGGCGAAGACGGCGGCGGAGCGGGTGTGGTGAGCCACCCGAGGGCCACGGGATCCGGGCTGTTGGGCCAACAGGAAGAGGGACCCCCGTTGCTTCCGCGCTGCGGTGCGTGCCTGCAACACCGAGGCCGAGTGGGCGTCTGGATCCCTTTCGCCCTAGCCTACCCTGTGGCCTCATGAACCCCCGTCCCTCACGACCAGCTCGACGTCTGCTTGGTCTGGTCGCGTGGCCCGTCCTGCTGGCGTGCCTCTGGCTGGCCGCGGGCTCGACCACGGCCCTAGGTTCCGCCCAGCCCGTGGAGCCGAACGGGGTCGCCCAGGTGGCGGTGGCCACGCCGGACGTGTGGTTCACCGTCACGCCGACCTCCGAGTACGGGAAGGTGAGCTCGTACTGCACCACGCCATGCCTGACCGTCACCTACACGACCCAGTACCACTACGGACCGACCTGCGGTTTCCCGGTGAACTTCTACTGGGACAAGACCAATCCGGCCGGGGGCGGCCAGGTCACCGGCCCCAGCTGTACGACCCCCAAGATGAAGCAGCTCCAGATCGACGGCGTGACCTACGGGACCCATCAGATCTGCGCCATCCCGTACCCCACGAGCCCAAGCGACCCGGTCGTCGTCAAGTGCGTCACCTTCCACGTCCTGAAACCGGCCCCGAAGCCGACGCCGAGCCCCAAACCGACCCCGAAACCCACCGAAGCGCCAACACCCACGCCCAGTCCGTCACCGAGCCCCGCCCCGACCGAGGTCACCACGCCCACGGCGACGGCGGTCGCCCTAGTCACTGCGACACCCAGCCCGGCGACGGCGCCGCCGACCAATCCGGATGCGACGCCCGTGGCGGACATCACCCAGACGGGCGGCGCGGCGATCATGGACTTCACGCCGATCCTGATCGGTGGGGCGATCTTCCTAATCCTCCTCGTCGTCGTCGTCATCGCCATGGTCCGGCGCGCTCGGGTTCTTCCCCCGCCGCGGTAAGTCTGCGGGCGCACAAGGTCCGTGGGATCCGGACCGGGGCTAGACTGCCCTCGACCGAGAGCGCGTGGGGTGCCTCGGCCGGGAGGTGGGCAAATGCGACGCCTCGGCGCCCTGGCCATCGGGCTCGCGCTGGTCCTGGGCTGCACCACGAGCTCACCGGCGACCGCGACCCCACCCACGGGCACGGCGACCGCCCCCTCGACCTCCAGCGCCACGTCGACGGCGACGGCCCAGGCCACCGCGGAGGGGGCGGACGAAGGCAACGGCGCGACCATCGCGCCGATCGCCGTGAAGGCCCCGCCCAAGGGCTGCGCGCCGACCGACCAGGATCGCTACGTCTACAACCCGGCCCGTCTGCAGGTGGTTACGCCGTGCCTGCTGGTAACGGGCACGGTGGCCGCCATCCGCACCGAGGCCGATGGGGATCTCCACATCCTCATCGCTCTCGACGCTGCCTACACGCACCTGCTTCGCCCGACGAACCAGGGCGAGGAGCTGGGCGACCTCGTCGTCGAGCCGGTCTGTGAACGGGCGGTCAGCCAGACCGATGCCGTCGCCACCTGCGCCGGGGACCGCGACCCCTTGACGCCGCTGCCATCGAGCGTCGGGACTCACGTCTGGCTCGAGGGCCGCTACGTGTACGACCTCGAGCACGGCGGGTGGGCCGAACTCCACCCGCTCTACCGATGGGGCGCCTACGGCACGCAGCCACCAGTGGGCCCGACTCCCGAGCCGGTCCCAACACCGGCCTCCGGCACGGCCGTCACGGTCCGCATCACGAGCCTCACCACGCCCATCGGGCGCGGGGCCATCGCGAGCCTCCACGCGAGTACACGAGCGGGTGCCTTGTGCACGATCACCGTGCAGTACAAGTCCGGGCCGTCCAAGGCAGCCGGCCTCGGGCCACAGACCGCCGGGCCATCAGGTGCGCTCCTCTGGAGCTGGAAGATCGGTTCGAACACGACGCTGGGGCACTGGCCGATAACCGTCCGCTGCGCCGCCGGGTCGCGATCCGCGTCGGCCACCACGTACTTAACAGTCCAGTAGAGAGCCCGGCAAGGGCAACGAGCGATGCACTACCAGGCTGCCGCCCTTCGCCATCGCTCTGCTCGGGGTTGTCCTGCTGGCCATCGGCATCGCGGGCGACAGGTTGACGCTGACGATCGTCGGCGTCGTGCTTCTCGTCCTGGCGGGTATCCGGTGCCTGCTCGGTTCACGTGGTTAGCGAGGTTGGCTGTTCGCCGTGACAAGGCCGCCGACCCGTTGGCGCGCCGCCGCGAGGTGACGGAAACCTAACCTCGTCACCCCCCAACGCGGGCGTCGGGCCAATCGGCGGCCTCTGGCGGGCGCCCCGTCGCTGCCGTGGCGGCCGCTGGCCCGGCGGTGGTATCCAGGCAGGCGCTGCGGCCCGCACCTCAAGCTCCAGCCGCTCCACGCCCGCGTCGTCCTACGCAGAATGGCCGCCTTCCGACAGCCAAGCAGACCGGCTCGCTCGGCGAGGATCGGAGGACGGACGGCGGCGGCGATTGCCGCCGACAGAGCGAACAGTCGCCCCCGTAGGCGTGCCACGTGCGAGAGCCTGGAGGGAGTGCCCGGCTGTCCTTGGAGCATGCGGTTTCGGGGGCAGGGTCAAGGCTTGCCGCCAGCGATCGGCCTCACTGGGCGTCCATCCGGGCCGAGCGCCGCAGACGCGGCACGAGACGGGGCACCCGGGACTGGAAGGCGCGGTAGGCGTCGCCGTACTCACGCACCAGGGCCTCTTCCTCGACGTGCGTGAGGCCCCAGATCAGAAGGAGCCAGGCGGGCGTGAGGGCGACCCCGATCAGCGAGCCGAAGACGAGGGACCAGCCGAGCGGCCAGAGTGCATCACAGACCATCAATGGGTGGCGCACGACCCGGTACAGGCCATCGGTGCGCAGCGGCCGGCGGCGGTCGGCCGCCGTGAGAGGGGCGATCCGAAAGACGGGCGTGGCGAAGTACCAGCTGCCCACGAAGACGACCATGCCCAACCCGCCAAGCCACAGGGGGGCGAGGTCGAGGCGCGGCTGGATGACGAAGGGCAGCGGCAGCAGGAAGCGGGGCACCTCGGCCACCGCGAGCGTGACGACCCCGAAGGCGGGGCGACGTCCGAGCGTCTGGGAGCCGACCACGGCGAATCCCAGGCCCCAGCCAACGCTGCCCAGAAAGGCCCAGAACCACGGGTCATCCAGCGGCATCGCGGCACCTCCTTGCGCCGCATTGTTGGCTTCGGCCGGCTACCAACCAGTGACTAACATCGCGATCACGGCCGCCGCGAACATGCCCGTCAGGCCGAGGATCACAACACCCATGACGAGGATGCCGGCGACGACGTACCACGGATGCCGGCGGTCGGGGTCCAGCGCCTGCCAGCCTGGCGAGTTGAGGTGCTCGGTCACCCGACCACGATACGCCCGACGATACGCCGGACGCATCCGAGCACGATGAGCCGCAGCTGAGTGCCCACCCGACATCCTGACCGTGCCCCGCGCCACTCCCCGCTAGTGGCTTTCCGTCCGCTGGTCACGGAGCGGGGAGCGAGGGTCGACGTGGCCAGACGATGGCGACCGGGTCTGGGATGCGCCGACGGACGACATCCGACAGTGCGGCACGTTTGCAGCGTGCTGGCACGCCCGTGCAGGGGAGCACTTCCCGGCGCTCCGATCCACTCCTACCGTGGGAGTCGTGTCTGCGCTTAGCGACAACGGCCCGGCTGAAGTCGCGCGTTTTGCGGGGTGCTTCGCCCCCGCCCTGACGGTGGCGGCCGGACGCACGCGCGGACGAGTTTCGGGTTTTTGGTCACGCTCAGATCGGGGTGCCGAGGTGCTCGCGGACGGCGTTCACCAAGGCCCGCACCGCGGTCTCGTCAGCGAACGCGCGGCGCGGCAGGCTCACCAGGGCGCGGCGGCCCTGCTCGAGGATGAGGAACTCGGGACTCTCGGCCAGGCCGGTGAAGGCCGGCCAGCGCTGGAAGACGGTCGTGGCGCCCTGCTCGACGCGCACTCCATCGTCCTCGACGGTCACTTGGACGTCGTCGGCGACCAGGCGATCGAGCAGACGGCGCCGGGCGGGCGCCGCCGCGACGTTGAACAGGAGGCCGGCCACGAGGACGTACAGGAGCGCGACGGCCGCCACCGGGATGACGAGACTCGCCGCGTCCGGCCAGCCCTCGACGAGGATGATCGCCGCGACCGTAACCACCATCACGGCCCCCGCCAGCCCCTGCAGCCGGTAGACCCAGCGCAGCCGGAAGCGCGTCAGGCGCTTGAGCTCCGACGCCTGCCAGCGATAGCGCACCGTGATCGGCTCCATCGCCCTCCCTTGAGTCCCTCTCGCTCAGTCCCGGCCGGCGCGCCTCATCTCGTCGAGCATCATCCGCCTCAGCGCGCGATACCGCGGGTCGACCAGCCCATGCAGGATGGGAGCCAGCCCCAGAACCAGGGCCAGCAGCCATGGCGCCGCGAGGACGACCAGACCAACGAGCAGCCATCCGCCGAGGACGCAGGCCCCCGCCACGCCGAGCCAGGCGGCGATGCTCGCGACGGTGAGCCAAGGGCGACCCGCTCGCATCGGCCAACGGTACATCGGCAATGGGCACCCTCGGCGCCAGCCGACCGGTTGCGGTCGGCCCGGTCCGCACGCTGCAGACCGTCGGGCCGGGACCGGAGCCGCCTCGCGACCGTACACGCCGCCCTTTACCAGCGGCTTATCGCACCACCGTCAGCCCGGTCAGCCCGTCGCGAGCAGCCCGGCGGTCGTGAGCATGACGATCGCTACCAGGGCCGAGAGCAGCCAGGGCAGGGTCGGTTCGGTGATGGCACCCACGATCAGCCCCACGCCGATGAGCCCCGCGCCGGCCAGGAGGTTGCCCTCCACCATGAAGAGCCGCCGCCGGTCGACCCGGTAGGGCACCAGGTACCCGGGTTCGTCAAGCGGGCGCAGCCAGCCGCGAGGGTCGGGCACGATGCCGGCCCGGAGACGCGACAGCACGCCGAACGGCAGCACGGACATGCAGGCGAACCCCAGGAGCGCCGCCAGCTCAGACCCTCCCGGGCCGAGGTCGGCGACGGCGCCGCCCACCGCCATGCCCACCAGCAACACGCCCGCTACCACCAGGACCACCACACCAAACGCACCCTGCCCATGGCCGCCGGTCATGCCGACATCGTAGGCGCCCCCAGAGCCGCCCGATGACAACCGAGACGCCGGTCGCCCCCTGGCGCAGCCGCATCGTTGGCCAAGGCACCGCCGACCCGACCCAGCTCCTGGCCCATCCACTCAATTGGCGAGTCCACGGAGCTGCGCAACGCGACGCCCTGCGCGGCTCGCTCGACACGGTCGGCTGGGTCGCCCAGGTCATGGTCAACCGCGTCACCGGCCACGTCGTCGACGGACACGCCCGCGTCGAGGAAGCGATCAGCCGGGGCGAGCTAACGGTGCCTGTCCTGTACGTCGAGCTCGAGCCGGACGAGGAGCGCCTCGTCCTGGCCACCTTGGATCCGATCGGTGCCTTGGCCGAGCAGTCGAGCGAACGGCTGGCGGCGCTCCTCGCCGAGGTCACCGTGGCAGACGATGGTCTGCGCCGGCTCCTGGCGCAGCTGGTTCCACCGGTGACCCATCCAGGACTGACCAATCCCGACGAGGCGCCCGAGCCACCAGCAGCGCCCTACGTCCAGCCGGGTGAACTGTGGGCCCTCGGCGACCACCGCCTGCTGTGCGGGGACGCCACGAATTGCGTCGACGTCGAGCGCCTGATGGCCGGAACCACGGCGCGGGCGATGTTCACCGACCCACCGTGGAACGTGGCTATCGGCCAGGACGGCAACCCACGCCACCGCCAGCGCCCCGGCCTGCGTAACGACGACGTCACCGAGGCCGACTTCCGCGCCCTCCTCGATGGCTTCGCTCGGGAGGCCGGCCGTGTGGTGAGCGGCGACCGGTACGTCGTGCTCGGCGCATCCGAGTGGCCGACGCTCGATCGAGCCCTCCGGGACGCCGGCAACCACCACTCGGCGACGATCATCTGGGTTAAGGACACGTTCGTCCTCGGGCGCAGCAACTACCACCGCCGCTACGAGCCCATCTGGTATGGCTGGCGCGAGGGCGGCGTCTCAAGCTTCAACGGCGCCCGGGACCTCGATGACGTGTGGGAGATCCCCCGGCCGCGGCGGTCGCCGGAGCATCCGACCATGAAACCGGTGGCCCTCATCGACCGCGCCCTGGGCAACTCGACCGTCGTGGGCGACGCGGTGTACGACCCATTCGTCGGCAGCGGCAGCACGATTGTTGCCGCCGAGCGCCTCGGCCGGCGCAGCTACGCGATGGACATCGATCCAGGCTTCGTCCAGGTGGCGAAGGAACGCTGGGAGGCGTTCACCGGCCGGACGGCGGAGCGGGTCGATGGCTAGGCGAGGATGGGGCGCCAATCGCCACGTGGGCGCCCGTGTGCGCCCACGGGCGCTCGTGGCCGGGTAGGGGCCGATGGGCCGACGGGGTCCGGCACCGACGCCGACCAAGCTCAAGCTCCTCCGCGGCGAGACCCGTCCCTCGCGGGTCAACTACGCCGAGCCCGAGCCGCTGCGGCACTTGCCCGAGCGGCCGACGGATCTGATCACGGGCGCGGACGCGGTGTGGGGCCGGGTCATCACGGAGCTGGGCCACTCGGGGACGATCACCGGGGCCGACCGAGATCTGCTGCGGGTGTACTCCGAGGTGGTCGTCCGCTACGAGCAGGCCTCGGTCATGCTGGCGGGCTCGGGGCCGGTCATCGTCGGCGCGCGCAAGGGCGAGATCGTGCGCAATCCGCTGACCTCGATCGTGCGTGACCTGGGCATGCAGCTCGTCGTGCTCGCCAGGGAGCTCGGCCTCTCGCCCTCGGCGCGCTCGGGCATCCGGGCGCCCTCGGACGCCGAGCCGGGTGCCCGCCTGGCCGCGTTCCTGTCCGCCAACCGCCGTGCGTGACACCGCCGCGGTCCAGTTCATCGAGGCCTTCTGTCGCCACAGCAAGGGCGAGTGGGCCGGCCAACCCTTCATCCTGCTGCCCTGGCAGCGCAAACTGGTCAACGAGCTGATGGCCGTGGAGCGGGATGGGCTCCGCCGTTACCGCACGGCCTACGTCGGGCTGCCGCGGAAGAACGGCAAGTCGACGCTCTGCTCCGCGCTCGCCCTGTACGGCCTCCTCGCGGACAAGGAGGCAGGGGCGGAGGTCTACTGCGTGGCGGGCGATCGGCGCCAGGCCGAGATCGTCTTCAGCGAAGCGAAGCGGATGGTGCTGGCCGACCGGGATCTCGCCGCGGTGGTGCGCATCCAGCGCTACCACCTCGAGGGGCCCAACAACGCGGTCCTGCGCGTCCTCTCCGCCGATGCCGCCCTGCAGCAGGGGCTCAATCCATCGTTCACGATCTTCGACGAGGTCCATGTCCAGAAGACCGATGCCCTGTGGCACGCCATGACCCTCGGCTCGGGCACCCGGCGGCAGCCGCTTGTCATCGCCATCACCACGGCTGGCTTCGATGAGGCCACCCTCGCCTACCGCCTGTACCAGCACGGCCGCGAGGTCGAGGCGGGGGCGGTCGATGACCCAACGTTCTTCTTCCGCTGGTGGGCCGCCCCCGATGCGCTCGACTACCGCGACCCGGCCGCCTGGCGGGCGGCCAACCCGGCCCTCGGCGCCTTCCTCAAGGCCGAGGACTTCGCCACCCAGGTGCGCTCGACGCCCGAGTCGGCCTTCCGCCGCTTCCGCCTCAATCAGTGGGTCACGAGTGAGCAGTTCTGGCTACCGGCCGGGTTGTGGGAGGGCCAGGCCGATGCCTCCCGGACGCTTGACCCGAGGCGGCCCATCGCGGTCGGCATCGACCCGGCCTACAGCGACGACACGTTCGCCGTCGTCGTGGCCCAGCGCCAGGGCGAGGACACGATCCTGCGGGCGCGCTTCTTCCTGAACCCGTACCCGCCGGGCCACAGCGCTCGTGAGGGCTGGGTCGTCGACCACGAGGAAGTGCGCGGTTACCTGCGGCAACTGCGCCAGGCGTACCCCGTGGCGGCGACCGAGATCGACGGCCACACGATCGCCGGACCCGCCTACGTCTTCGACCCGAGCTCCTTCACCGAGTCGGCCCAGATCCTGGAGTCGGAGGGGTTGGCGATGATCGAGGTGCCGCAGACCGATCCGCGGATGGTGCCCGCTACCCGCCTCTTCTACGACCTCCTGGTCGACCACCGCGTCTGGCACGACGGGGACCCGATCCTGGCCGCCCACCTGCGCAACGCCGTGGCCATCCCGCGCGGCGAGAACGGCTGGCGGTTACGGAAGGCCACGAAGTCCTCGCAGAAGAAGATCGATGGGGCGATCGCCTCGGTCATGGCCGTCTTCCAGGCGGCCGAGCCGGCGCCGCCAGCGCGGGTGGGGGCGTTCTTGGTGTAATGCCCAGGCGACTATTAGGGCTAGCGGGTTTCGATGAGTCGCTCGAGGTGTTCGATCCGCCGTAGGAGGTCGGCGAGCACCCAGTGGACGATTTGTAGGCCAGCTGGTTTCGATGGGCGTCAAGCCTCGGCACGGACCGGTTACGGCGCCTCCGGGTCAATACCCGTGGCGACAGTGGAGCCTGCGGCATCGAGGCCGAGAATTGATGTAGCGCCACCTGCGGACGGCCACCATGCCAAGAAGAACCCGCCACTAACGCTCGCGGTCACGGTTCCTGACGACCCAGCCTTGATGAAAACCTGGGCGATCGAGGCATCGACCCGGCCGGCGAGGACGCTCAGACCCGGATCGCCGGTAGTGGCGGGTACCGTTAGACGGCCCGTTACCTCCAAGGCATGGGGCTGCGTCGCGAAGCGACTCGCTCCCGCGACACCGGCCACGACCTTCCCGGCTGCATCGTGGGCGAGTAGGCAGACCACCATCTGCGAATTGGTCGCGAATAGCATGGCTGCAGAACCGCCGCGCTGATCCTGAAGCTTGAGCGGGGCACCGGCCGCGCCAAAGTTAGCAAGGCCGCATGAGGCGGGAGCGGCTGCCGCGAGGGCTGCGTCCGGAGTCGTTGGGGTTGCTTGCCAGTCTGCATAACTCACGGGGGGCGCGCCAGGCGTCCCTCGAGGGCCGAAGAAGACCACACCGACGACCAACACGACTCCGAGGCTTGCGGCCATCCACACCCGGGGGCGATGCATCCCGTGCCGCTCCCCTGACAAGGTCGCGGCAAGTGACCGTTGGTAGGTGAAATGGCGGACAGCACGTGTTACGAGCGCCCCAGCTTCCTGGTCATTCATGTGAGGGACTCCTGTGCCTGGTGGGCATTCTGCGCAACAAACGCCGCTCGCAAACTCCCAATTGCTCGGTGTAGATGGGCGCTGACGGTTCCCGGCGCGATCCGGAGGATGTCCGCCGTATCTCGCTCGCTCAGGTCGAGGATGACGCGCAGTGCCAGAACCTCTCTCTGGCGACGAGGGAGCGACCAGATCATGGCGACAATGCCTTGGTCGTCGGCGCCCCCTTCGTTGCTTACCGCAGCCAGCTCCGGTGGGTTCGGCTGCTCGCGTCGCCAGATTCGCCAATCGTCGCGTGCCGCATTCAGCGCGGTGCGGATGAGCCAGCCAGTCGCATTCGGATGGACTGAGAGGGAGTCCCAGCGGGCCCACGCTCGGCAATACGCTTCCGCCACGGCGTCCTCAGCCCTCGCAGGATTCCGGACGGCCAAGAACACGGCCTGATAGACGCGGTCCTTCGATGCCTCGAAGAGCTCGGCAAAGGCAGGCGCGTTGAGTGGATCCGTCACAACTATCTAACGCAGCAGCTGGCCTAAATCCTTACCTAGGGGATGGCGAAAGCCGACGTAGGGTCGAGGCTGGCGACGTCCAGAAAGATCGACTCGATGGTCACATTATTCCCAGCCAGCACCCCTGGCGGCAGGAGCCAGAGTCCATGGTCGTTGCGGAAAGAAGCAGCCGCTCGAAGGCGATCGACCGACCCCGCTGCGGCGATATCCAACCCCATGGCCGTCGAGCGCACATCCGGTGTTGTCGTGCCGGTTGAGAAGCGATACGTGCCGTCCGCCTCCGCAAGCGACTGCGCGGCCTGCAGCGCGCGACGACACGAGGCGTCGTCCCCGGTGACGCGGCATAGGAGCCAGAGGTTGAACGCGTCGGTCATGGTTGACGCTGGTTCGCCGCGTTCGGCAGTGCGCAGTTGGGCGATTACGCCAGGGCTCGCAGGCTGCCCGGTCAAGAGCAATAGCCGAGCGACCCAGGCAAGGGTTTCGCCCGCTGAGTCTGGAGCGGCGATTGCAAGCGGGCCGCTCAGCTCGACGCCGACCTCGTGAGCAGCGGCCAGGACGTAGAAGCCGCTCTGCAGCTCGCTCGCATCAGCAAGTTGCGCAGGAACACCAGCCAGCCAGTGTCCTATCAGCGTCCGCAGCTCGGCATCATGCTGGGTGTCACCAGCGAGATGAAGGACCCGCGTCGCGAAGTACGTGCTCGCTGGGTCTGGCAGGGCGCTCGTGCCGCTCCACCCAAGTGGAGCCGGGGTCGCAATGACGGCTGCAAGCTGTGGGTTCATCGGGCGCCCCAGCGCCGCCGCCTTGTACGTCACCTGCGGATCGGGGAGAAACGATCCAGCGGTGAACGAGAGGTATCCGTCGGGCAGCTCCAGCGGGTCGAAAAAACCTGGTGAGATGTCCGGGAGCGCGATGCCATTGACCATGGCGATCTCCCGGATCTCGCTCAGAGTTCCGACGACCTGGCCGGACAAGGACGTCTGAGAGGCCAGTTGCGTCCACAGATGGCCCAGGGTGCTCGCAAGCTGCGGTCGGTAGGAAGCGCGTTCGCCGCTGGAGAGCGTCAGGTCGGCCAAGTGCCACGCCGGTAGCAACTGGTCCGCGGCGTCTTGCACTTGAGCATCTTGCGACAGCGAGGCGAGGGCCTGAGTCAGCCTGTCGATGACTGAGCGCGGCACAGGTCGGCCGAGGATCGCCAGAAGGTCGGCGACTGTGGCGGCCGCAGCCCATGATGCCGGTTCGCTCGGGTCATAGGAATACCCTCCCACCACGGAGGATGCCGCCACGGTAGGGTCGACGTTGGGGAGGGGCGCGCCGATGTCCGCGAGCGCGCGAACCGCGAGGAACGCCGTTTCCAGTGGCGGGGAGTCGGTTTGTTGGGCCGGTTCGGTTGCCACCTGCACCAGCCAGCGCTCCAAGCTGCTCAGGTCGAGCGCCGGTGGTAGGGGCAGGCGATAGAGCCGAAGGAGCCGCAGGTTCCATGAAGTCGCATAGAGGGACCCCGCCGCTGTCAGCGATGTTGTCGAGGCGAATCCCCCGGCGCCGGAGGCGACCTCGACCCACCGGCTCTCAAGTTCCCCTCTGACGGCTGCTGACAAGAAGGTCTGCACAACGCTTGGGTTGGACGGACGCGGCGCCGCGGCGCATGCCCCCGAGGCGAGGAACATGCATCCCAAGGCGATCGCCAATGCACCCCGGCGCCGTCGTCCCACCGCTCGCCGCCTAGATCAGGCAGCTGTCGTGTGTCTGAGTCGTATAGAAGCTACTGCCGAACTGGAAGGTGGTCGTGGAGTCCTCGCTGATGTCCCACATATCGAGGGCGCCGAAATGGATGTTGTTCCAGTTGTGATAGATGGCCCAGTTGTTGTTCACCGAGTTCGTGAAGTAGGCGTCGCTGCCGCTGCCGCTGAAACCGATGCCGGGAGGCCAGCTGATCGTCACGTTTACGGCCAGCCCGTCGGCGTGAAAGTGATCGCCGAGCGTGATCTTGTTCGCGTTGAACGGGCAGCATCCCAGCCACTTTGCGTATGAGTTGCCATTGAACGTGACGTCAGTCTCTGGGAATGCGTACGGATCGCTCGAGCTGAAATGGACCGTGATCGTGCTCGCCTTCCCGCCCGGTGGCGTGATCGGATAGTTCTGCGTGTTCCCTAGAGACGCCGGGTTGCAGTTCGGCCAGCCACACCCATCCACGTCATAGGTCGAGAGCGAGGTCGGCGATACCCCGAGCAGTCGCGCATCGTGGTTAGGGTCCCAGGCCGCCTTGTCGGCCACGGTCGGCACTAGGACTACCTGGTGCCCAACGTCGACCACCACCCGCGAGCCACCGGTAGCGGGACTGCTCGCTGCGACAGCGCCGGCGAGGGATAAGGCCGCCAGTACCGCGGCGCCAGTGGCCGCAAACCACCGGGAGCGCCGCCCGCGTGAGTGCCAGGACATCGCGTTCCTCCCTTACGTGGCATCCGCCGGCTGGTGCGTCTCAGCGGCCACGTTTGATCTGACCGCCTTGACTCTTGCCTCGCGAGATATCCGCGAGGCGCCATCAACCGGCGTCATACCACCGCGGCCAGGACGTCCGAGCGCCTGCCGGCCAGAAGCCCAATGAGAGTCTGACGGTCGCCGGGCGATTGTCAAGGGCAGCGGACCATCCCTGCAAGACGCGCCTGTCAGTTATATCTGGAGGCGCGTCAAGTAACGAAGGCGCCAGCCAGGAGCGCCAAGCCAGCCAGCGTGAGTCAAGCCACGAGGGCAGGCCGACAGCAGGATGAGCGAGTCGAAGTGCGCTACCCGCGTCACGCGGGATCGCGTCACAGGCCTCGACGACTTGCTAGCCCGGTTCGGCCGCCCGTTTCATCAACTGGTACGCGGCGGCATGGTCACCCTGTGCAGCGGCCAGGTCGGCCCACGCGCGCAACACCTCGGCCCGCCGAGCCGGTGAGCTGTACTCGGTGGCGACGTCGACGGCCCGCTCGAAGTCGGCGACGGCCGCGTCGATTTCGCCACCCGCGGCGCGCGCCCGGGCATGGGTGGCAAGGGCATCGACGAGAGCCTTGCCGTTGCCCGTTGCCTCGGCGAGGGTGATAGCGCGTGACGCCAGCTCGACCGCGCCATCCAGGTCGCCTCGCGCCGCCGCGATCTGCGCCTGCGTGTCGACGACGTGGGCCAGCTTTCGTTCATCGGCAAGCTGCGCGAGCGTCGCTGCCGCCTCGTCGGCGTAGCGGGCCGCGGCCTCGAGGTTGCCCAAGCCGAGGTACGTAAGGGCCATCTCGTTGCCGATCGACGCGGCATCGCGTTCGGCCGCCGCGGCTCGGTAGAGGGCGAGCGTCTGCTGGCCGTAGCGCAGGGCCGCCTCGAGATCGCCCAGCTCGCGATAGCTCGACGCCAGGGCCCACGTGTAACTCGCCCGCCGGAGGTCGTCGAAGCCACCGGCGAGCGCCTGCGCCTCGGCGAGGTACGCGAGTGCCCGTGGCCGCTCCCCGTCGCGGGCCTCGACGCCCGCCAGGGCCACGAGGACCTTGACGTGGAGGTCGGGGTCGAGCGCACCGCCAGGCGTGCTCGGGCCGAGGAGGCGTTCGAGGAGGGCGCGAGCCTCGACATGGGCGTCGCTCATGTAGTGGGCGGCCGACAGCCAGTACGTGGCCAGCGCGGCGTCGGCCGGCCGGTCCGCCCGGGTGAAGAGCTCGAGGGCCTCCGCCGCCGGGGCGATGGCCTCTCGGCCCCGATCGATCGAGCAGAGGGCCTCCGCCCGCCCCCGCAGCAGTTCGGCCCGGGTGACCGGCTCGGCCGTCGTCTCGAGCAGGGCGGCATACCCGTCGGCGGCCGTTAGCCAGTCACCGGCGGCGAGGGCGACATCGGCCTCGAGGCGCGTCCACGTCCGCTCGACCGGCGTGACGAGCGCGGCGGGTGAGGTCCCGAGGCGCTCGGCGAGGTAGTCGAGGGCGGCCATCGAGGGCTGGACGAGGCCGTTCTCGAGGGCCGACACGTAGGCCTTGCTGAAGCGCTCGCCGGCCAGCTGGGCCTGCGTCCAACCAGCTGCCAGGCGGGCCGCCCGGATGCGCGCCCCAAGGCCGGTGGCAGTCCTAGCCGGCGGACGGCCGACGCGGCGGGTCGATGGCATGGGCCGAAGTGTAGCGGGGCAGGCCAGCCGGCCACGACCCGAGCAGCCAGCCCGGGTCGACGCGGAGGCGCTCGGCGAAGTGCAGCAGGACCGGGATCGACGGCAGCGTGTGGCCGGCCTCGATGAGCGACACGTAGGCCCGTGTCAAGGGCGCCCCGAGGGCCGCCTGGGAGAGGCCCTCGGCCTGGCGGGCCTCCCGGATGCGTCGCCCGAGCTCGAGCGCGAACGGGGAGTCGGGTCCCCATAGTTGTTTATCGTGTCTTGACAATGCCATTGACCACAGCCTAGCATCCTTGCGCCAACCGCGGACCGGGGCGAGCCCCAACCTGAAGGGTCGTCCACATGCGGCACTGGTTGCGTTCGTCCCGGGTGGTGGTCGCGTCCTGGCTCGTGGCGGTGCTCATGGCACTGCTCACGGCGGCGACCGTGATGGCTGGAGGTGATGGCCCGCCGTTCCCCCACTGATCAGCTGATCGTCTAACGCAGCACGCGCCCGCTCCGGTCCCGTGGTTGGCAACCGAAGGCGGGGCGCCCTTGGGAGGCAGACATGGGCATCTTCGCGGATCGCGTCGTCTCGGACGCGGATCTCACGAACGCGGTGCAGGCCGCCGTCGCCGACGGCACAGTGACGGCCGCCCACAAGGTGAACATCAGGGCCGCGGCGACGGGGACCCTCGTGTTCCATCCGAGGCGCTTGGCCGTCGGGCTCGGCATCGCGGCGGTATTGCTGCTTCTCGCCGTCTTCCTAGCCCTACAGGCGGACGCCTTTGCGGCCGATCAGGCAGCCAAGGCGGCCACCACAACGGGCTACACCGCGCCGACCTCCAGCCTGCCCGCCCTCCTGACGACTGACCTGGCCATGTTGACGGCCTGGTCCGGCGCGCTTGTCACGGCGCTCTTCGGCGACACGAAGTCCTAGGCGGTCTCAGTTCGGGTGCGCTCCGTAGCACTGCTCGGCCCACCAACCACACTCGAACCCTTGTGCGTAAGGAGCCCTAAGGATGGTCGGCAAGGGGTCGGAGCCTGACCAGCCCGCTCGCAAGAACGGGCGATGGGCGCTGGAGATTGGGTTCTGGGTCGTCCTCTTCCTATGCGCCCTGTTTCTCTTCCTCCAGTCCGGTAAGACGCTCAACGATGTCGAGCTCCTCGCCGTGCGGGTGGCGGGTGGCGTCGTCGTCGTGGCCCTCGCGACGCAGGTGGTGCTGCTCGGCTGGAGAGGGTTCGGTCTCGCCTCGGACACGGTCAAGCACGCGATCGTCGAGGGGGTGACGATCGTCCTGGTCACAACCCTGGCGAACGGGGCGCTCGCCGTAGCTGGGTGGTGGTCGTCCACCCCGACCGCATCTCCATCCCCCATCACTCCAGTCCCCGACGGCGGCCCGACCATGAGTGGCGGATCTACCACCACCCCGACCGTGCCTCCGACTGCGCCGCCAGGACCGACCTCCGCATTCCACGTGCGGGTGACTGTGCCGGCGAACAACGACGCCGGAGTGACCGTGCTCGTCCCGGCTGCCGGGCTATACCGCATCAACTACGTCAGCGGGGCCTACTCGGTCTACCCCGCAGGCACCGCAGGTGCCCAATGGCGGACGACGATCGAGCTCTTCCTCGGCGGCCAAATAGTCTGGGAAGGCGACAACCTCGTCCAGAACCTCGGTCCAGCACGCCAGTTGGGGCTCACTGGATCGGGACTCTTCGCGGACGCGGCCGCTGCCCAGAACGGGGCCGCTGCCTGGAATGTGCTGACCGCACTGCCCGCTGGCGACGTGGTGTTCGTCGCGATCGACAGCAAGAGCGCATACGCCGACAACCAGGGGACGGTGGTATTCGAGGTCGAGTCCGCCCCATGAAGATTGCAAGGGCTATTCGCGTCGGGCGGCTAGGTCGCCCGTCCCGTAGAGAGGAGTGGGTAATGGCCGTCCGCATCGCCATCGCTTTCGACTATGACGACACGCTCGGGCCGGACAGCACCACCGGCTACCTCAGGGAGCACGGCGTGGACACGGCATCGTTCTGGGCAGAGCGGGTGAGTCTTCGGATCGCCGACGGTTGGGACCCGACCCTGGCGTACATGTGGGAGATGGTGAAGGAATCGCGGGAACGGCCAGCTGCTGAGCGCTTCACCCGCCAATCCATGGCCGATTATGGGCGTCGGCACGGCCTCTACGAGGGGGCGACGCGGTTCTTCTCGGCGCTTCGTCGGTGGGCCGCTAGCCAGTCGCCAGCGGCCCAGTTGGAGTTCTACGTGATCAGCAGCGGTCTTGCCCCAATCGTCGAAGCCACCCGCGTCCGGAAGCAGCTCGCCGATGTCTGGGCCTGTGAGTTCGAGTACGACGATGCCGGTGCCATCACGTTCCCAAAGCGCGTGGTGAGCTTTACCGACAAGACCCGCTACCTCTTCCAGATCGAGAAGGGCATCGGCGGCCAAGCGTCGCGCGGCAAGCCGTTGCTGGTCAACCGAAAGGTGCTCCCCCAGGACTACCACGTACCCATGTCCCAGATGATCTACGTGGGCGACGGCATGACTGACGTCCCCTGTTTCTCGCTCCTGCAGAAGCACGGGGGCTACGCGATCGCGGTGTTCCATCCCGTCGAAGCCAAGAAGTGGCGTGAGGCCTGGGGCTATGTCGCCGACAGCCGTGTCAGCAGCCTCGTGCCCACCGGCCTATCGACAAACGGCAACCTCTATCTGACGCTGCGCGTCCTCATCACAGGGATCCTGGCCGAGGTACAGGCCCATTCGAAGTCTGCCTTGGCTTGAGGGGATGCACGTGCTCTGCCAGCCCGAGTCCTACCCGCTCACCCCGTTGCGAGGGCAATCCAGTGCTCCGGCCCGAGTTCAACGGCACCGCCTAGGGTCTCGCTCAGCCGTGCGACCTCGATTCAAGGGCGGCTTCGACAGGGGCCGCGCAAGTACGGCGCTCGAAGCGATTGCGGGCACGTCTCTACCCCACGTGCCCTCATGATCCCTGGTGAGATCGACCTCCGCGCCGCGATCAACGCGGTTTCAGACGTCGTCCAGAACAGACCGCGTCCACTGCGCGAGTTCGACCAGATCTACATGAAGACCGCCGACATGGTGCTGCAGAGCGAGTTCATCGCGAAGTGGGCGGATGCCCGTCGGATCGCGTTCATCGGCGACGGCGACGCAATCAGTGTGTGCGTCGCCTATCTGCACCACCGTGCGATCGTGCCCTATGGCCCGGCAGCAACCGTGGTGTTCGATTTCGACGAGCGGATCTGCAACGCGATCACCCGGTTCGCGGAGAAGGAGGGGTTGGAGAACCTGTCGGCTAAGCTCTACAACTGCCTGGATCCGTTCCCAGGCCCGACCGACTTCGATTGCTTCTACACGAATCCGCCGTGGGGCGCGAGCAACAACGGCGAGAGCGTCAAGGTCTTCGTGGAGAGAGGGATGGAGGCGACGGGATTTGGTGGTGAAGGGGTCGTTGTGGTGGCTGATGACCCTGAGCTCGAGTGGCCCAAGCACGTGCTCGCGAATCTTCAGCGGGCAGCACTCGAAGCCGGCTTCTTCGTCCAGCGTTTGATGCCCGAGGTTCACAGCTACCATCTCGATGACGATCCTGACCTGCGGTCCTGCAACGTCGTGCTACGGGCGCTGCCAGGAAACGCTCGGACGACCGTGAGCAGGTCCATCTCGGACGCGGTGCGGGTGGCGAACTTCTACGGTCGGCAAGGCGACCCTGTGGTCCGCTACGTGCGTGAGAGGGCCCGCCTCGACTACGGCAAGGCCAACGAGAGTGAGTACGAACTCGAGCTACTGGGGTCGCGCGAATGACTGAGATCCTGCGGCCCGGATCGGGGTTCGTCTTCATGAAGGTCGGCACCCACGCGGGCGAGGACCTCGACGACATCATCGTTCGGAAGCGAAAGGAGATCGCCGACGAAGGCTATGCCCTGTGGGGATACGGAGGGAACACGTGTCACCCGTTGAGCACCGTGCAGCCGTTCGCGCGGGACTTCGTGAAGCGCAATGGCGTCATCTACCTCTGCATGCAGCCCATGACCTCGAGGCATGCGGCACCGCCGGCACGTGCAAAAGAGATGTCTGGGGACGGCATCTCCTGGGAGCCCGTACCCCAGGGGATCAACGTCGTCGGATCCCGATATGCCATGGCCATTCGGGACCTCCATAGCGAGGAATTCGACTTGGCTCTCGCGGACACACGGGTGGCGGTCGGGATGAGCGCGGGGCGCCGCGGCGACCGGTACATCACGGGACGGGTCGATAAGGGCTGCCTGGAGCTGGTCGGCGACAATGATGGTCCGGATACTTCTGAGGCCCATGTTCGCATTGGGCTCGTCGCCCGCCTGGTCGAGCCCTATGCAGTCCTGGTGCGGTAGCTGACCTAGGCGACCAGGAGGCGCGGGGCAACCTTTCGCAGGTCGCTGACGTAGCTCGCGAGACCTGCAAGCACGTCCGCCCGGGACGGCGGCTGGTCCGACCGACAGGCAAAGCAGATCGTCAGGACCTTGTCGACCTCGGGCTCAGCACAAACGGCCGCCGCCAGGGGCGCGAGGTTCGCGTCGTCCGCCAGCGCCTCCTCGACGATCTGCTCGAGGCAGCGCACTCGGCCGACTAGGTGCGGAACCGCGTCAGCGACCGCCTTGAGGCCCCGGATGCCGCGCTTGTCGCCCGTCTCGAGGGCGTTCAGCGCTCTCGACGCGACCATGACCGCGAGCTGGCTCTCTCCGGTGTCGAGCTCGAAACCCGCCTGCGTTGCTGAGATCTCGAGTTCAGCGGCCCACCTGAGCTCCTCATCGTCGGGCTCGAGAACCGTCGACCGCTGCACGATGGCTTCGAGTTCCGCTAGATGTGATTCCCGAATAGGTTGTTGACAAGCGAGAGCCTCCCGAGGCTCGGTGTGGGTATCCAGCTCACAACCGACGGGAGACTCTCGTGGCGCATCGTAGGGCGAAGCTGACGGCGCTCGGCCGGCGGCTGCTCGTGGACCGGATCCTCGTTGACGGGATGGCCGTCGCCCATGCGGCCGACATGGTCGGCGTCAGCCGCCAGACCGCCTGGAAGTGGCTGCGGCGGTTCGAGGCCGAGGGCGCGGCCGGGCTCCAGGACCGGAGTTCTCGACCGCATCGCTCGCCACGGGCCCTGGACCTGGCGCAGGTGGACGCGATCCTCGTCGCCCGCCACGAGCACCGGTTCGGGCCGCATCGCCTGGCGCCCATCACCGGCGTCCCGCGCTCGACCATCGGCGACGTCCTGGCTCGCCACGGGCTGTCGCGCCTGCGGGACCAGGACGGTCCGACGGGCATCCCGATCCGCTACGTCCGTGAGCGGCCCGGCGAGTTGCTCCACATCGACGTCAAGAAGCTGGGCCGGATCCCGGATGGCGGCGGCCACCGGGTCCGGGGCCGGGTGACCGGGACGCCACGGTCCTACGGCGGCGGCTACGACTACCTCCACGTCGCGGTCGACGACATGAGCCGGGTCGCCTACGTCGGGGTGTTCGATGACGAGCGGGGCCCCACGTGTGCCCGGTTCGTGCTCGACGCTGCGGCGTTCTTCGCCCGCCACGGGGTACGCATCGAGCGGGTCCTCACCGACAACGCGCGGAACTACACGCTCTCGCACGCCTTCGCCGACGCCCTGGTCGAGATCGGCGCCCGCCATAAGCGCACCCGCCCCTTCCGGCCCCAGACGAATGGCAAGGCCGAGCGCTTCAACGGCACCCTGCTCACCGAGTGGGCCTACGTGCGACGCTACGACACGAACCAGGCGCGGCTCGACGCCCTGCCCGTGTTCATCGCCTACTACAACGAGCGGCGACCCCACGGCTCGCTGGACGGCCTGTCACCCATGACGGCCCTAGTCAACAACGTGTCCGGGAATCACAGCTAGAGCGCCCTCACGTGCCCGGGATAACACCGCGCGGCGGACGCGCAATCGGCCAACATACGGCGCCGCACCAAGGATCGCGATGGCGACTGCCGCTCCGGATCGGGTCCAGAACACAGAGCCCACGCAGTAGCAGGCCGCCTTGATGATGAGGTCGTTGTCGACGGCGATGTCTGGCCCATGCTCGTCGTGACCCGTCACTGAGACGGTCTCCCAAGAACCGTGTCGACGTAGTCGGCCGCATCCTGGCTGAGCTGGTCGAGCCGCAGCTGACGGCGCGCGACGCCGTTGACATAGGACCAGACATCGGTCGCCCTTCGGTAGATCCGCCGGAGCGCAACACCAACCGTCTGCCACTCCCCCGTGGAGTAGCCGTATACCTGAGCCAAGACGCCCGGTTCGATGCGCAGATCGGGTGCCGACCGCGTCACGGCGCGAGCGAGCTCCGCGCCCGAGGCACGGACGCCGCCGAGCGCCTGCACGACCGGCCGAGGATCCCCGGTCAGCAGCTCCAGGGCAAAGCGGTCGGCCAACGCTTCCTCAGTGTCGTCTGCACCGATCGATCGGTGGGCATCCTCGAGGTCAACGAGGGCAGCACCCCTGGCGATCTGGTCGAGAGCGATGTGACCAAGTTCATGGCCGAGGTAGAACGCGGTCGGGGCGGGGAATGAGGAATCCTTCGCTAGGAGCACCGCCGATCTGTCTCCCAGCCTCACCGCCATCGCGGCCATGCGCTTCCGCGGCCAAGGGAAGACACGCAGGTGGACGACCGGGATCCCGAATGACCACGCGACCGTCAGCAGGTCCGGCAGCCCGATGAACGGGCGCTCGGCGAGGAGCTGTTGACGGAGGGCGGACGCGGTTGCCCCGGCGAGGTTGGCAGCCGGCACCGGCGCGGCCTCGAGCAGCAACGACGCAACGGACCAGCCAAACGACGTGATGCCCTCGCGCTCCGTCTCGTTCTCACCGGCGAGCCGCTTGAACCGCGCCTCGGTGCGCCAGAGAAAGCGAGGCGTGTCGGCCTGCTCAAGGAGCGAACGGGCGTCGAGGCCGAGACGACGAGCTACGGTGAAGGCCAACTCGGCCTGGGCGGAACGAGACGCATTGGCTTCCGCGCTCCACCACCGCGGCCAGGCTGCGTTGATCGCCGCGCTGGTGAGGCCGAGGTTCCGAAGTCTGGCCCGGAGCTGCGTATCAGTGGTGGGGGCCATCGCCGCTCATCCCTTTCCGAGATTAGGCCAGAGGTCCTTCGAGGCGTGGATCAACTTGGCGAGTGCGTCCTCGTGCGCAACGGAGCCATCCCACACCTGTCGGACGGCATCGATGGCGCGATGCGGGTCGGGTCGGGTAGATTGCATGTAAATGAATAGTTTGGCCCGAGCTCGGCCTCGGTGCCCCTTCCCAGCGAGCACCCTGGACACCGTCGATTGGCTGACGCCAGCCTCAAGTGCCAGCTTAGACTGGCTAAGGCCGCGCTGATCCAAGAGCGCATGAAGCGTGGTGCCGACCTCATCCATGATGCATTATGATGCAATCATGGACGATGGAGGTCAACAGCTGCCCGCTTCGTTCTGCTGGACGCGCATGGGCACCGAGGGAGGCGAGACCCTCGCGAACATCATCGAGCGCAAGGAACTCGAACGGCGCGCGACAGGTGGGGTCTTCGTGTGGGGAATTGGCAACGCGGTTGGGGCTGCGGTCCTTCACCTGGTGCGGTCGTGCCCACGGCCAGAGGTCCTATTCAGCCTCACCAAGACGCAACCGCGACCGATCGATGTGGCGCCAGACCGGCGCGTCATCTGGAGGGGGGGCACGACAATGTCGGGTGCGCCCTACCGCCTCCCCGCGGGGACGCGCGTGATGGGTGGCGCGGTCGACGGTCGATCGCAACGCCCGCGCTACGCGCTCGTGTGCGCGACTGACGACGTGCTCGAGCTATCCAACCTTGGGTGGCTTCACTTTGCCGACCTTCGCAACTTGATCAGCGGACGACCAGTCGGGCCTTCCCAGGTCACCGCGGTCGTCACAAGGTGGCCACAGCCGGCCTCACACATCGACGGCAGTTACCAAGTCAGCATGCGCGCGCGCTTGGTCGAGCCGTACTTCGTGCGGCTGACGGACCCGATCGTTGTGGCCGACGTCCAGCCGGATGCCCATCGACTCGCGGCGGTGATGACCTAAGCGCGCCTGGGGAGGTGTCTCCTTCTGAGAGCGCCGATCCCGGACACCGGGCCGCCGGCTTCAGTCACCCTGACGTGGGTCAGACCCCACGGGCCGGAGCACGTGCTCCCACCCGCCCAGCACGGGTGCGATCCCGGCCGCCGGATGGCTCGACCAGAGCAGCGCGTCGAGGATTCGCACCAGCGATCGCTCGTGGGCCGGCCGAAGGGCGGCCTGGATCGCCCGGAGGGCATCAAGGTTGCGCCGACCTTCAACGCGCAGGTGCTTGACGATGGCCACCGGCGCGACACTCTCGGTCGCGCCGAGCTGCTGCAGCACGAGGCTGTCGAGCACCGGGAAGAGGCCAGGCCGCTTTACGTGGAGCACTTTGGTGGCCACCGACAGGCCCCGTCCGCGGGCGACAGTCGCCGCGATGGCCGCCGCCATCGCGGCCTGCGCGGTGCGCGTCCACGTCTCCTCGTCGAGGGCGATGAGATCCCAAGTCGGATCGAGGTCGACGAGCCACGGTAGCGGCCCATGATGCTCGGTCAGATCCGCCCAGGCGCTGTGGGCTGAGCGGGCACGCATCGTGGTGTTGATGGCCACGATGTCGGCATCCGTGACGCGATCGGGCTCACCGCGACCGGCGAGATCGTCGTAGCCGCCGGGTGCTGAGCTCGCGTCGAGGGTGAAGAAGTCGAAAGCTAGCCTTCCGGCACCCTCAATGGCAAGACTCGGCCCAGGACCCATCCGGGCGATCGTCACGGTCACCAGCGGATGACTCGGCGGGTTGGCCGCACCTCGCTGGGCCTTCGACGGCGGGGCGACCACGGCGGGTCCAGGGTCGAGTGGCAGGCAGGTGCGGCAGGTCGCGGGTTCCCTCCCCGTCCGGTCCCGAACCCACGCGATGACCTCGACCCGGTCATCGGCACATGCCTTGCCGTAGAAGTGGGTCCACACCCGTCCGGCTGAGGGGCGACCCGAGATCCTGCGGCAAGTGGCTCGGTGGAGGACGGAGGACCCACCTGGCGATTGCGCCCAGGCGTTGGCGACATACCCATCCGCATGGGCGTTCAGCCACGCTAGGTAGGCCGCGTCGTCGTCGACGAACCAGGCCGTCACCCTGTGCTTCGTCTTTCGGCTACGTGTAGGGCCGCGACCGCGCCGACTGATAGAGGGCGGTCACCTTGCCCCCTGGGAACGCGACCACGTCTGCGCGGACGGCGGGATCAGCGAGGTCCAGGACCCGCAGGCTCCCATCCTCGACTTTGGCCACCGATTCGATGCGCATGAACCGGTCACCGAACCGCTCGGCGAACGAGGCCAGCGCCTGCAGCTTGGCTCGCGCGTCGGCGAGGTAGTCGCCGTGCGGGTCGACGATCGAAGCGCCCAGTGTCCCGTCGGTGCGGCGGGACACAACGATGAAGTCGGGCTGGAGGGACGCCCAGTCCCCTTCGTCGTTCTGGTATGCGATCCGCAGTGACGCTGGTGTCGCCGTCCCGGGATTCCGGTACCACCCGACGAAGCCGGGCCGGGCGATTTCCGTTTCGACCACGGCGCGCTCCCATTCGTTGAGATCGACCGGGTACTGCCCCGTCGCGTCGGCGAAGACGTGGCCGCCGTGTCGCGGTAGGTCATTGCCATCCCGGTCCTTCGTCGCGGCCCGATCGTTCTGGCGCAGCCGGATGGTGACGATCTCAGGTGTCGAGGTCTGCTCCTGGACACGAGTGAACTCGTCGCGGCGGGCGCCAACGGTGTTGAGGATGTCGACGCGAAAGTCGTCAAGCTGCTTCTGCACCCACTCCGTGGCGGTGGCCTCGATCATTGCGATGACCCCATCCAGGCGCAGCAGGGCTGCGCATCGGACGCGTAGCGTGTCGCGGTCCGCTGTGGGCTCGAGCGTGACCCGATGCAGGAACCACGACTTACCGACGCCCTCCTTGACCGCGTCGATGATCCGCTGCGCGTCGCGGGCGACGTCGCGGGGGTGGGTCGCGATCGTCGTCACCGTTGGACCGTCGCCACGGTCCTCGCCCACCGTCGTGACCCTGGTCGTCCGGACGATCGTCGAGAGGAGGTCCTCGACGTTTGCATCGACCTGCGCCGGGTGCTCGGCGGCCAACCCATCGAGTCGGGCATCGAGGCGGTCCGTCAACGACGCCCCCGCGTGCGCCAGCAATGGCGCCCCAGCCACGTCGTCGGCGAGCAGCTGCGCGAGCTTGCGCGCCCGCCGCAGCGGCGAGGCCGCCCGGTCGGGGGTCGGGATGCTGGGCAGGCCCTCTATGAACGAGAACACTGCCAGGTCGAGGGTCGGATTACGTTCGAACACCATCGGCGCCCGCATGACGGCGGCGCCGACCCGGTTCTGCCCGTTCTCGGGTCCCGTCCCCTCCAGCTCATCCTTGATTCCGGTTAGTGCCTTCTTGTCGAACAGCGGCAGGTAACAGGTGACGGAGTTGAGGGCGTCGTCTGTCGCGATGCGATGCGCCAGCGGTTGACGGACCATCCGCCCGATGATCTGGGCGATGTGCGTGGCATCCTTCGCCGGTCGCTCCGAGTACAGGACCTCCGCACGCGGGCAGTCCCAGCCGGTCGAGATCGCCTCCTTCGCCAAGATGACCCGAAGGTCGGTCTCGGTCTGGATCGATTCCGGGTACACCCAGTCCACGATCCGCGAACCCAAGGTCAGCGTCTCGTGCTCGCCCAGCACGTGCCCGATCGCCCGTGGTCCGAGCGCGGGCCATTCGGCCTCGATCGTTGCCACGAGTTCGGCGAGCTTGTCGCCGTTCGCCTTGTCCGGCACCTGCACCACGAGCACAGGCAGCACTTGCGGTTCCGAGGCGGCCGCCGAATATGCCGCCCAACGCTGTTCGAACGACAAGGTGGCCTTGACCGCCTCGCGCAGCAGGGTCGTCGAGAACGTCCCCTGCTCGTCTGGTTGTGCGAGCCCGATCTCGTCCTTGACGAGTCCCGATGCGCGGACGCGCTCGATGTCGACCACGATGTTCGGGCGGCTCACCCGGTCCGTGATCTCGCCCATCGCGCGGGTGAAGCGATCGATGGTCGCGGAGATGCCCCACACCACGGGCATGGGTGGGTTGGAGCCAGGCTCACCGCCGATGAGCCGGTGCACGATCGTTCCCCGGTCGGCGGAACGCTTCATCCCCCGGTGCGCCTCGTCGAGGACCATGACCAGATCCGTCTGGCTACCGAGGATCGTGGTGCGGAGGATGTCCCAGAAGGAGAACTGCCGGGCGTTCGTGCCGCTCTGCGCGAGCCGGCTCGACTTGGAGAGCTTCTGGGTGTTGAGGAAGTAGACGCGACCGGGTGCCAGGAACTCGTCTTGGAACGCCTCGTCGATCTCTGGTAGCGCCCAGGAGCTCAGCAGCTCAGAGGCATCCTCCATGCGCAGCCGCGTCTGGCGGTTGAGTGCCGGGTCGTCCGTGATCCACAGGAAGGAGACGCGCGGATCCGCGTCGGTGTCCAGATCGGTCGACCCGAAGAGCAAGGCCTCGATGACCGCAGTCGCGATGACCGTCTTGCCCGATCCGGTGATCGCCGATAGCGCGAACGAGGAGCGCTGTCGCTCATCGGCCCAGTCACGCCGCGCCAGTCGGAGCTGCTTCAGGATCGCGATGGCGCCGTCGCGCTGGTAGTCGCGCAGCTCGTAGCGCATCAGGCGCGCCGGTCCGGCAGGAACATCGAGAGGTACGTGCTAGGGAGGTGCACGGTGTCCATCCCCGCCGGCAGCTCGGCGACGATGCCAGTGAATGCGGTCGGGGAGTACGTGCCGATGAACGCGGTCGTCGCGGACGCGGGCCGCTCGGACACGAACCGCCGCCACCGATCCTCGTCAAACAGGATCCCGTAGCGGTCGGTCCATACGTAGGGGACCGGCTTGCCAGCCTGATCCGTTCGGCCGGCGATCGGTCCCTGCGCACCGGCACGCAGCCAGAGAAGGGGGGCGAGATCATCGTAGGCGAGGCCAAGGTCGACATCGCTGGAGTCGAGGTACCTCAGCTCCAGGAACTCGACGTTCTCCTCGAAGCCAACGGCCATCGGGAATTCGTCGCTGAACTTGTAGTCGCCGGCGATGGGCGACCCGTCCGGCGTCCTGCCGGTGACCGCGGCTTCGACCCTCGGGCGCGTGACGTGGTCGAAGATCCCGAGCGCCTCCCACTCGGAGTCGCCTGGTCGGAGGCCGCGCTCGCGCAGAGCGGCGGCCTCGTCGACCGATACCTCGTTGTTGGTGACCATGATCGATTGGCGTCGCCCGCCATCCTGTCGATTGAGACGCGCGATGGCGTGGGCCGTCGTTCCCGACCCGGCGAAAAAGTCCAAGACCACCGCATGTGGCTTGTCCTTGACGAACAAACGGAGCGTGTCCTCGACGAGGTACAGCGACTTCGGGAACGGGAAGCGCCGGCCGGGTATCAACGATCTCAGGAGTGACGTGCCGTAGGCACCGGCGTCGTGGCGCGATTCGCGCCAGACGGTGGTCGGCCTGGCCGCCCTACCCCGTGGCAGGACGACGATCTTCGATTCGTCGGGCCGGATGCCCGTCACCTCGAGCTCGCCGCGCTCCACGCGCCTAATGTTCGGCAGCGATAGGTAGGAAATCGTGTATGGCTGGTGCTCCGTTCCAAGCGTCACCCGCACGTAGCCATCGCGGAGGGCCTGCTTGAGACTTGGGCCCGTGAGACCCCAGATCAACTCCTCACCATCGGGGTTGACCGGATAGACAGCGACGGCTCCCTCGACGGTGGGCACGTCCTCGATCCGTTCAGTCGGACCCATCGGCTCGCCGATCTTCACGATCCGGGACGTCGTCGTATCCACATAGATCGGATAGAACTGGGCGAATTCAACCGGTCGTCGCAACGCTGCCTTGTTGAGCGGAGAGTAGGTGATCGTTGAGGACCTCGGCAGGGGTCTTCCAGCCGAGCGTCTTGCGGGGCCTGCTGTTGAGTACGGCGGCCACGGCGTCCAGGTCGTGGCGAGTGTGCCGGCTCAGGTCGGTGCCCTTGGGGAAGTACTGCCGCAGCAGGCCGTTGGTGTTCTCATTCGAGCCGCGCTGCCAGGGGCTGTGCGGATCGCAGAAGTAGATCCGCAGTCCGGTGTCGATGTGGAGCTGCGCGTGCTGCGCCATCTCGGCGCCCTGGTCCCAGGTCAGCGACCGGCGCAGCTGCTCGGGCAAGGTCACGATCGCGGCGGCGATCGCGTCCCTGACCGCCTCGGCACCGTGGCCGGTGAGCGCCGGGCCGTTGTGCACTCGGGGCGCCCCATGGCCCTCCAGGCGAGGCAGGTGCAGCAGGATCGTGAACCGCGTCGTGCGCTCGACCAGGGTGCCGATCGCGGAGCTGCCCAGCCCCACGATCAGATCGCCCTCCCAGTGGCCGGGCACGGCCCGGTCCTCGACCTCGGCCGGGCGCTGACTGATCAGGATCTCCGGGGCCACGAACGGCTTGCCTCGGCCGCGGCTGCGGGCACGGGGCACGCGCAGCGCCCGGCCGGTGCGCAGGCACGCCACGAGTTCACGGCGCAGGGCGCCGCGGCCTTGGACGTAGAGGGCCTGGTAGATGGCCTCGTGGCTGATCCGCATCGAGGCATCATCGGGGTAGTCGACGCGGAGGCGATGGGCGATCTGCTCCGGGCTCCAGGACGTGGCCCAGCGTCGATCCTGGCGGCGCCCGTGACGACGCCCGATCCAGCGCACCTGGGGTCCCGCCATGACGGTGCCGTCCGAGGTGGCGATCACGCCGGCGAGCCGGTCCTGCACATAGGTGCGCAGCGCATCATGGGCGGCAAGTTTGGCGACCTTCGGCCGTTTGGCTCGCCGATCAGCGTGCCACTGGGCGGTCGTGGCCCGGTACTCGGCGTAGCCGCCACGCGTGGCAGCGTTGCGGCGCAGCTCACGCGAGATCGTCGACGCCGACCGACCCAACCGCGTGGCGATCGCGCGGACGCCGAGACCGCGGGCGAAGCACAGCGCGATCTCCTCACGCTCGACAAAGGACAGGTAGCGCGCGGATAGTGGCGAGATGACGGGTGACACCCCGCCACTCTCGCGGAACCAGCGCGTCCCGACCGCAGCAGACACACCGGCGGCGAGGCCGGCGTCCTCGCTGGACTGTCCCTGGGCGATCTCCTCCCAGAACCGCTGCCGATGCTCTCGGCGACCGACCGGGGGCCGCCCCGGCGATCGCAGCGGGACACGCCACGCACGATCGGCCCGCCCATGTCTTCGTGCTTCCATCGCAACTCCCTACCCTCGAGGTGTTGCGACGACCCCTTGAACCCGCCCTGGTTGGGTCGCGAGCCGCGCACCAGATGGCGTTGGGTCCGCCTCAGGTAGAACCACCGGACCTCTTCGGCCGGTGCGTCGGCCGCGGTGGCCGCCGGCCCCGATGACCCGAAGAGCACGAAGAAGGCGAACTCGTCGACGCGTGAGAACTCGTTGGCGCGGCTCGTGCTTCGGGGGCTGATGGTAGTGCTGACCATCTGGACCTTGGCACCACCGAAGGTCTGCTCCAGCAACATCCCGAGCCGCAGGTACTCCTTCTCGTCGATGGTGACGATGAGCACGGAGTTATCGGGGTTCAGCAGCTGTTTGGCGAGCTTTAGGCGGCGCTCCATGAACGCCAGCCACTTGCTGTGGCGGTAGGCATCGTTCTCGTCGACGTAGTCGTTGTTGTACTTCCAGTCACGGGCGCCGCTGTTGTACGGCGGGTCGATGTAGATACAGTCGACCTTGCCGGCGTGCGTGAACCGTAGGGCCTCGAGCGCGTGGTAGTTCTCGCCCTTAACGACGATGTGGTACGGCTTGTCCCCGCCGCAGTCGATCGATCCTAGGTGCCGCAGTCCCGGGAGCACGGGCTCACCGAACTCGGTGATGACCACGAGGGAGTTGAGCGCCGCCCGTGTGTAGCCATCGACCTCATGTTCGTCGCGCTTGACGTATGCACCGCCGGAATCGCGGACCCGGAGGAGCGTGGCCTCCCCTGCATCCAGCGCGACGGCCTCAAAGGTAGCGCTGTCCGGGTCATCCCGGGCCACGACCTGAGAACCCACACGGATTGGGTGCTGGGGCAGGCGCACGCGTTCGGGAATGTGGTGTTCGAACACGAGACCGAAGCTGCGTCGGTCTTTCAGGCGGTCGATCTGGGACCGAAGGTCCGCCCGGAGCGCAGGGTCCTGGACCTTGTCGAGGAGGACGTCCAGCTCGCTGCGAATCACGCGGTCAGGTTACTTCAGGGCGAGACGGGCTTCGGCAGCCTTGGGCCGCACGGGCGCCAGTTGGGTCCGGCCGTCAGCATGGGCTCGGCTGACAGCCACGGAGACAGCCACGGGGATGTGATCCGGTGCAGCGGGGTGGCCGTGGTGGATAGGAGCCCGGCCATCGGTGCGCGTGGTGTGGCTCCAGAGCGCTCGATGTACGCTCAGCGGACGGACTTTTAATCCTCGTGTCCTGGGTTCGAATCCCAGCCGGCTCACCATCAATTCGTGCTCAGCGGAGCGTGACCACACCCGCGCTGGCTCAGCTGGTGATCCCGATACAGAGCTTGTAATCATGCTCTGCAACGGTGAGCAAGTCGTCGGCCGAGTTCACCTTGGTAATCAAGCCGATAAGCGTGATTGAGTCGGGCGCGAGGGCTGCGTTGGCCAAGGCCTGAACGAGGTTCGTCAGGTTTGTCACGACGTAGTTTCGCTGGCCGAGGCATGCGGACGGATACCGCAGGTTGATGAAGCCCGAGCGGTCACCGACGAAAACCTGGTGCAATTTCCCGTAAGCCGTCGTGGTCTCCGCGAGCCCGTAGGCAGCCATGAGTTGGGCATTGGCGGCGTCGATCGAGGGTTTCCACTTCGCCACCCATCCGAGGTATGCGGAACGCGCTGCCGCGTACACGTTGGTAGTTGGTCGTGGCGTGGGCTTTGGAGTCGGTTTGGCCGTAGCGGCGCTAGGGGCGGACGAGAGGGTCGAAGTGGGCGTCGCGATGGCGGCCACGTCGGCCGGGGAGGCACTCGGTGTCGGCGTGGTCGGAGCGGGCGAAGGGGTGACGTAGATGACGATCGGCGTGGGAGTGTCGGTGGCCGTACAGCCACTCAATGCCAAGGCGACGGCGGTGAGCCCGGCGACGATCGTCCCGACGCCCGCGGTCCGATGAGGCAGCAGAGACACCTCCAGAGCCGGTTGCATGTGCGCTTGGACCAGTCGACATCGTGGGCGGGCCGGGCGACATGTGTCAAGGTCGTGCAGAGGCCGGTAGTGTCTCAGTTTGGGTCGTCGATCAGGGCCGACAGAGGAACCTCGTAGCGTCCGTGGGTGAAGTAGTCCACCTCGATCACTGCGCAGTCAGGGTGCACGTGCCCCCGATTAGGGACCTCGCACCCAATCGAGACCTCGCGGGGGAACTCGGTCCACGGCCCGAGCTCTGCGTACTCGGCGAAGTCGACGTACTTAGCGACGATCTGCCAGTCGAAGCCGTCTGAGTCAGTCAAGTAAGCCTCGATGGCTCCCGGGTTGATGTTCGTCAACCACCGGACGGCACGAACTCGGACGCGCATGGACGGGAGTCTAGATCCAGACAAAGAGAAACCGGCGACCCCCGACACATTCGCAAGGGGGATCGCCGGTTACCCGACTAAGCGATCGGAGGGATGAGCCTCCGACCAGGCATCGCAACCCGAATGTTCGTTCGTAGCTACGACGCTGTCAAGAGCGGGACGCTAGGACTTCCGGGTTAGGGCCGGGCGGGAGTCGAACCCGCTTAGTCAGGATTGCGATGCCTGATGCGTGACCGTTCCGCCACCGGCCCCCGGTGTAGTCGACCGATTCTGTAGCTGCGCGGTGGTCACGTCAAGGTGGAGGGTCGAACAGGTGGTCGATACCCTTGGTGAGTATCAGTCCCGCCTTCACACACGGCCTTCTGATCCCAAGCGTCGTTCAGCGCCGCACCTGTGAACCCGTCGGATCCACTCAGACCGCCTCGGGTGCCGCATCAAGCGCCCCGAGCGCGAACGGCATCAGGTCGGCCGCGGGGTGCCAGGCTAGTTCGTGCTCGGCCGCCATTACCTGGACGCGATTGAGGTAGTCGACGTCGGTGCGCTCGAGATCTACGAAGCCGGCCTGCTTACCGAGCCCGACGACGTGTCGGCGCCCGATCGGCATGACGATCGTGGTGGCCCGGTCCCACGGGACGCCACCCAATGGGCCGACTCCCGGCACGCCTGCACCGAGGGATTGGGCCGGGGTGTCAGAGATCATGAACTCCCCGATGGTTGCCACGCCGATCTCGAGTTCGGACCCCTGTACCAATGGGCGGACCTGGTCGTACAGCGCCACCATGCGGTCGGGCGAGAACGGTGAAGCGTCGAGTTTGACGAGCGCTTCGGCGATGAGCTCAGCAGCATGCTGCCGCCTCGCCTCCGGTCCGGCTGGGTAGAGTCCAGAGTGCCGGCGGCGGAAGCTCTCGTCCATCCAGGAGCGTGCCACGAAGCGTTGCTCGAGCTCGGCACGGCCTTGGGTCACCACCCGCCGATGGACCCGCATGACGGTCCGCCCCCTCGCAAGATGGATCGCAAGGCAATCCTTGAGAAGCGCAACGAGCCATGGGGTGCTGAAGACGCTCCCGTCATCGACGGCGGCGAATGCCTCCGGTAGGCGGTCTTCGACCTCCTTCCAGCGGGCCTCGAAGGCGCGTGGGTCAGCCGGATAAAGATTTGGGGCACGACCGAAACCGGCGACACCGATATTCCTCGTCATTCTCGTCGGCAGGTAGAGCTCCGTCAGCTCGTGGCGTGCATCCGCAAAGCGGCGCGCCACGACACGCGATACCAGGTGTGGGCGCTTGGGTGAAGGTGGAGAGACCACGTCTGCCTGCAGAATACGGACCTGGGCGCGATGGGCCGCCGCAATGATCGGTAGTCGAGCTCGGCATCGTGGCGTGCGCCGCGAAGGCGCGGATGCAGAAGTAGGCGGCGTTCATGAGCAAGCCCCACACTGCGAGCGGCTCCGTCGGAGCACGAACCCCCCGCGTAGCCCTGACGCGCTTCACCATTCGGGGCACCGCTCGCGCGGCCCTCCTACACCGATACGACTCAGACCCTACGTTCGGGCATGACCTCCAGCGCCTCTACCGCCTGCGGGTTCGACCCCTGCCGTGGATCCTGCCTGGGTCCCTAGTGGAATGGTGGTCGCCCCTAACTCGACCCGGCCCGAGGGCCTCAAGGTACGTCGATGCCCTCGTCGCCCTCGCCCAGGATCATGGCCTGGACCGCTTTCGCGACGACCCTCCGCCAGGCCTGGGATTGGAGCAGATCCACGCTTGGTGCCGTGACCGACGCGAGTTTGGCGCTCGTCGGTGGCCGCCCAAGTTCTTCAGCAGCGGCTTCTCTATTCCGGTTGACGAGCCCGCGATCTTCCCCATCGAGCGGAGCCCCGGCGCACCAATCATGATCGACGGCCGCCGGTATGCCGTCGTCTTCGAAGATGAGTTAGGAGCTCGGGCGTGGGATCCGAGAAGGGAGTCACGCCTACATGCCGAGCAACGCCTGCGCGCGCACGGCAGTAACCGCGCGACCGTCCGTGCAGCGCTCCGCGATATCGAGGCGGAGGCGGTGGCGCGTGGCTACGGCGTGCTGCGGGCGCGCGGCCATGGCACCGGCTCCGACCTCGATCGCGACTTCCGCTGGCTCTACCGGCGCGTCCACGGGGAGACGAGTGGTGCGATCGCAGCCAGTGAGGGCGCGCCAACAATGCCGTCCAACGTCCACAAGACCACGAACCGCCTGGCAAACCTCATCGGCATCAGCCTCCCCGGTTGGGAACCCGAGTAGCGGTGCCAGGTATGTGTCCCTAGAGAATCGACGGGGCCTCGCCGTAGCGTGCCGCTATGGCAGAAAGCGAACCTAGCGGGCGCGATCTCAAGGCAGAACGGGTGCGTGTCGGCCTCACCCAGGCGCAGCTCGCCGGATTGCTTCGGGTCAGCCGCCAGCGAGTGGCTGCCGCTGAGGCCCAGTACCGACCCTCGGGCGCGTTCGTGGTTCGAGTCCTGGCCGCGTTGGGCTCGCACCGGGGCCAACCGTGATGGCCGACGGGTGGAGCCTGCTCCCGCAGCACCGTGCCCTGGTCCGCGCTTCGGCGATCTCCGAGACCGTCGTCGCGGCTCGCGGCTACCGCAGTGTCATGAGCAAGGCCGAATTGCTGGACTTAGGTTTCTCGGCGAATCAGGCGCGCTCGCCGGCGCTCCTCATCCCGATCTGGAACGTCCACGGTGAACTCGCGTTCCATCAGATCCGCCCTGACGAGCCGCGGGTGGACAGCGGCGGTAAGACAATCAAGTACGAGACCCCCGTCGGCTCGCGCGCGGCCCTCGACGTCCACCCTTTGGCGCGGCCTCGACTCGGCGACCCCACCGTCCCGCTGTGGATTACGGAAGGCATCCGTAAGGCCGACGCGGCCGTCGCCGCCGACCTCTGCTGCATCGCGCTGCTCGGCGTCTGGAACTGGCGTGGAGCGAACGAGGTGGGCGGGACGACGGCGCTCGCCGACTGGGAGTCGATCGCTCTCAATGGCCGTGACGTCCTCGTCGCGTTCGACTCCGACGTCATGACCAAGCCCGCCGTGCAGCAGGCACTGGCCCGTCTGAAGGCGTTCCTGGAGAGCCGTCACGCCCGTGTGTCCGCGATCTACCTCCCATCCGGCCCGGACGGCGCCAAGGTCGGCCTCGACGACTACTTTGCCGCTGGCCACACGACCGGAGATCTTCTTGCGTTGGCGACGACCGAGCTGCGCATGCCGACCGCCGCGATGCTTTCTGCCCGAACCTCCGTCCCTCGGCGGGAGGAATGGACGGCGCCCTTCCGGACGGCTCGGGAGATCGGCGAGGCCGTGCCCGAGCGGATCGACTGGCTCGTGCCGGGCTACGTCGCGGCAGGCGCCGTGACCGAGCTCGTGGGGAAGGTCAAGGCGGCCGGCAAGACGACCTGGCTGACTCATGCCGTGTCCGCCGTGGTGTCGGGCACGCCCTTCATGGACCGCCCCACCATCCAGACCGGCGTCGTCTATCTGACCGAGCAGTCGCCGACCACCTTCCGCGTGGCCCTGGCGCGGGCCGGCTTGCTCGATCGCGATGACGTGGTGGTGCTGTTCTGGCGAGACATCGCTGGAGCCTCCTGGGTGAACGTGGTGGCTGCAGCAGTCGCCGAGTGCCAGGCTCGCGGCTTTGGCCTCCTGATTGTCGACACGCTGCCACGGTTCGCCGGCCTGCGCGGTGACGCGGAGAACAATGCAGGCGATGCCGACGAGGCGATGGCGCCGCTCATGCGCGCTGCGGCGGACGGCATGGCGGTCATCGTCGTGCGCCATGAGCGCAAGGCGGGCGGCGAGGTCGGCGTTTCGGGCCGCGGCTCGTCAGCCTTCGGTGGCGCCGTCGACATTGTACTGGCGCTCAAGCGTGGTGAGGGCGCGACCCGCCCTACGGTGCGGGTGCTGCTTGCGCTCAGCCGGTTCGATGAGACGCCCGACGAGCTCGTCGTTGAGCTACAGGATGGGGGCTACGTGGCGCTTGGCGACCAAGCCGCTGTGGCATCCGCAGATGCCCGGAGCCGATTGCTGGCGGAACTGCCGACCTCGCCCGACGACGCCCTGTCGATGGATGAGATCAAGGCGCGGCTCCACGACATCTCGCCGACGACCATCGAGCGGGCGCGCGACGCGCTTCGTGCTGAAGGCGCGATCCAGCGTTGCGGCGCGGGGAAGAAGGGGGACCCGTACCGCTACTGGGTGCCACGCCGCGATGACGACGGCATGATCGATTCTGCCCCACCAGCAGACGAGTTCGGGCAGAACGAAATCGATGTCGAGGAGGACTACCCGCAGAGCGCGTGGGACCCCCAGGCGGGTGAGGGCGGCTCCCCCATGGAGCAAGGGGTGGTGGCTCCGTTCGTCGAGCGGAAAGCCCAATGAGCACCTCGGGCGGCATCGAACTCCCCCCCGCGTGCCACGAGCTTGCTGAACGCTATGTCGCCTTGATCGAGGCTCATCTCGGAGGGCTCGCGCAGGGTCACGATCCGTTGGGCCATCTCTTCGCTATAGAGCGGCTGGCCCGCGCCGCGCGAGCCGAGCGATGGGATGCGCAGCGAGGCACACAACGGGAGCGGCCCGAGCGATGAGCGTGCCGGCGGCGGCAGAGACACGGGCGAAGCAGCACCGTGTGGTGGACACGTGCACGTGGGCGGTGGCCGTGCCCGGGGTGCCGCGGGCCAAGCCAGGCCACGCGGTCGCCAACACCGTCGTGCTCGCCCTCGTCGTGGCCCTTTTGGACCTTGAACAACCCGGCATCCGAGGTAAGGTGCGACGTCCGATGGACGAGCGACGGATCGCATGAGGCGGAGCCTGCCCTCGTCGGTCGAGGCGATTGGCGGCCTGCGTGCCGCGCGCTGGTTCCGCGAGAGCACCTCGGGCCAGTACGACAACTTCGGCCCCGACGCTCAGCGCGAGCAACAGGACCGGGCGATCGGCCGCTACGACCTGATCGACACGGGCCTTGAGTGGTCGGTCGCCTCATCGGGCTGGAAGAGCGCCTGGCGCACCCCCGCCTGGGAGGCGATGCTCGTGGCGGCGGGGGAGGGGGCCTTCGACATCCTGGTCGTGGGTTACGTGAGCCGCTTCTTGCGGAACCTCAAGCAGACGCTCATCGCGGTCGAGGACCACCTCCACCCGGCAGGCGTGGCGGTCGTGTTCGTCGATGAGCGGCTTCTCTCGAGCGACCCGTCCGACTGGGACCAGTTCGTCCGCGAGGCCCACGAGGCCGAGGCGTACAGCCGCAAGCTGTCCAAGCGGGTCGCCGAGGGCTACGCCGCCAAGCGGCGCCGTCTGGGCGTGCCCGGCGGGAACCGGGCACCCTTCGGTCTCGTCCGCGAAGGCCACCCGTCCGTGCTGTCCGTCGATGGGCCGAAGGCGGCCGTCGTCCGTCGCGCCTTCCAGCTCTCGGCGGCCGGCTCGACGGACTGGGAGGTCGCCGCGCAGACGGGGCTGGCCAGGACGCATGTGGCCGAGATACTGACCAACCCGATTTACGCCGGCCACCTCCGGACGGGAGAGCCCGCGAGCATCGCGCCGATCGTGGAGCCTGCCCTCTGGTCGCGCGTGCAGACGGCCCGCGAACGTCGCCGCACCCGCACACCGGGGCGCATCGTCAAGCGGGACTATGCGCTGCGTCTCCGCTGTGCGGCTTGCGGCCGCTATCTCTATGGCGACATGGGGCGCTATCGCCACCCGGCGCCGACCTGCCTGGCGTTCCGGGCGGCTGTCCCCTTCCTGCCGCGCACGCGGGGACGTCACACCGACCGACGGCTCGCCGGGCACTCGTACCCGCAGGCATGGTACGAGGGTGCGGTGGGGGCGCTCCTGGCCGAGATCGGTTCCGTCGACGACCGCACGATCACCGAGGTCGTGCGCCTCCACGACGGGTACCGACCCCAGGCCGACGAGCTAGCCCTGGCGCGCATCGAGCGTGCCCGCGAGGACGCATCGCGCCAGCTCGCCCGGACCCGCGACGTGCTCGGCCTGGCAGACGGCCATGGCCCGCCTCGATTCCGATGAGCGGGTGGCCCGGGAGCCCGCCGATGGCCCTCGCCTCAGTCCGTCGGAGATCGTCGACTACCTGCGCTCCCTGCCCTCGCTGTGGGCCGACGCGGGGCCGGCCGGGCGACAGGCGCTGGCGACGGCGATCTTCGCCCGCACCGACGTCTTGGGCTTTGAGCGCATGGAGTACGAGCTGACCGCGGACGCCATCGAACTCGGCTTGGACGCGGCCCTGCCCGCGGTCTACGAGCTGGAAAGCAAGATCGGTGAGTTTGGTCGGGGCGAGAGGATTTGAACCTCCGACCTCATCGTCCCGAACGATGCGCGCTACCTAGCTGCGCCACGCCCCGACCGTGAGGCCACGGCGCGTCGCCGTGGGGAGGGGAGTATAGCCGAGGCGGCCGTGCCTCCCGGCCTTCCGCCGCTGGTCGGCGCTCGCTATCCTCAGCGTGGCCGCCCATGTGCGGGATAGGAGGGTCGACGTGACCGAAGAAGGCTGGCGCCGTGTCGCGATGGTCCTGGCGGTCGTCCTGGCCCTGCTGATCGGTTTCGGGGCCGCGGTCGTGCTGCTGCCCCACGGCGGGACCAGCGGGGCCTCGCCGACGCCGACGCTCGTCGCTGGGGCGAGTCCCACGCCCACCGTCCCGGGCGAGACGACGCAGCCGCCGACCGAGACCCCGACGGAAGCGCCGACGCCCACACCTTCGCCCTCGCCCAGCCCGACCCCGATCCCGACCTTCCCCGCGGCGACGATCCAGTTCGTGGGCCTGCAGCTTGACTCGCCGGCCGCGTCCGGCGGCAAGGCACGCACGATCGCCTTCGGCAGCAACGGCCCCGGCGACATCATCGTGACGGCCAAGGTGGACACGGCGTCGAGCACCGCGAGCCTCTGTCTCCGCGCCGGGACCCAGGCGGCCACGTGCAAGAACGGGTCGAGCACGATCAGCTTCAAGGGCCACGCGTCGGGTGTGACCGGCACCTGGACGGTCACCGCGTTCGGCGTGGCGACGAGTGCGCCGTCGATCGACCTGACGATCACGTGGCCGGTCAAGACGCCCAAGCTGACGCTCTCCAACTTCAGGTTCGATGGGACGGGCGGAGGCGACCTGGTGAACGGCTTCACGGTCGTCTTCAAGGCCCGCGGCAACGGCAACATGGGCGTGAACATGGACACCGGCAGCGGCCACAACTGGCAGTGGGACGTGCTGTCCCAGGACCAGTCGGCCGGCACCCACAAGGAGTACCCCACCACGCCCGACACGGCGCCCAGGTTCAGCATCACCTCGCCGCTGCTGAAGAACCATCAGTACCGCGTCACGGTCCAGAACGAGTCGGGCAACCTGGGGGCGTCGATCCCCCTGAGCGGCACGTTCTCCTGGGTCTGACATGAAGGTCGGGCTCGTCATGCCCATCGATGACGAGAGCCTCGGCCACATCCCCAGCTACCGCGAACTCCGGGACCTGGCCCGCCAGGCCGAAGCGCGCGGGCTGGACTCCATCTGGGTCTTCGACCACCTGCTGTTCCGCTTCCCCGATCAGCCGGCCTCGGGCATCCACGAGTGCTGGACGATCCTGGCGGCGCTGGCCGACGCCACCGAGCGGGTGGAGCTGGGGACGCTTGTCATGTGCACCGCGTTCCGCGGTGCCGCGATGCTGGCCAAGATGGCCGCCGCCCTCGATGTCGTGAGCGAGGGCCGCCTCATCCTGGGCCTTGGCACGGGCTGGCACGAGCCGGAGTTCCGCGCCTTCGGCTATCCCTTCGAGGAGCGCGTCGGGCGCTTCCAGGATGCGCTGACGATCATCACCGGCCTCCTGCGCGACGGGCATGTCGACCACCACGGCCGCTACGAGACGGCCGACGATTGCGTCCTGCTTCCGACCCCCGCGCGGCGGATCCCCATCCTCGTCGCCGCTCGCGGTCCGCGGATGCTGCGGCTCGCCGCACGCCACGCCGACGCGTGGAACGCGGCCTGGTTCGGGATGCCGGACGAGCGTCTGGCCGGCCGTCGCGCCGACCTCGCGGCCGCCTGTGAAGCCGTGGGCCGCGACCCGAAGACGCTCGGCGTGACCATCGGCCTCGTCGTTCGCTACCCGGACCTCATCGACCCCGAAGCCGTGCCCGGGACCGCGCCACCCGGGCCGTCGGCACCGTCGCTCGGTGGCTCGGCGGACGAGGTCGCGGCCGGCCTGCGGGCCCATGCCGCGGCCGGGGCGGAACACGTCATCGTCGATCTCCAGCCGCCGACACCGGCCGCGCTGGACCGCCTGGCCGAAGCCGTGGAGCGGTTCCGGGCCGCCTAGAGGTGGTCGATGGCGCGGACCGCCATACGCGGCGCGCGTCGGGCGGGTGACCTGCCGCCAAGCTCGAGCAGCTGGACGACACGAGCACGCTGACCGCGATACGGCTCCAGCAGCTCGAGCATCCGCTCGTCGTCCGCATCGGTCTCGCCGGCCAGGGAGTAGGCGACGAGCGTCGGCAGGTGGTAGTCGCCGACGCTGACCGCGTCAGGATCGCCGAGCGCGATGCGAGTCGCCTCCGCTGCCGTCCACGGCCCGATGCCGGCCACCGCCTGGAGGCGCGCCCGGGCCTGCTCCGGTCCCTCGGCGAGACTCGCCTCCAGCCGCGCCGCGAGGACGCCGATGCGGCGCAGGACGTCGGCCCGCCGCTGTTCGAGACCAAGCGGGTGGTAGGCGTGGTACGGGAGGGTGGCCAGGCGGCGGGGTTCGGGCGGCAGGAGGAGGCCGAGACCTGCCCCGGGTCCGGGCGCCGGGCTGCCGAACGTCCGCACCAGCCGGCGGTAGATCCGCTGTGCCTCCAGGCCGGTGATCTTCTGCTCGATGACGCCTGGGATCAGGGCCTCGAAGACGCGGTCCGTGCGGGTGAGACGCACCCCGCGGAAGCGGCGCATCAGGTCGGCCACAAGCGGATGGCGAGGGATGAGCGCGTCGGGCCGGTCGGCCTCGCCAAGGAGATCGGGCACGTGGTCCAGTTCCCAGGCGGCGCCCGGGCCCCAGGCCTCGGCGTCCACGATCCCCGCCACCAGTCGGACGTGCAGCGTGGAGGCGCCCGTCGGCGTCCGTGACGCGCGCCATAGCTCGGTCGGCGCAAGCCGGATCGTCGGGTCGTAGGTTCCGTGGCGGAGCGGCGCCAGCGTCCGCGGCAGGTCCAGCGGACCGGTCAGGGTGATCGAGCGGGACGCCATGGCCGTCGAGTATGGCGGCGCGTCTCCGGGCCACATCTGCGACGATGCGCCGGAGGCCCGCGGGTCGACCGCCCGGCTGCATGGAGGACCGCGCGTGATCAGTCCCGACCCCGTCGCCGCGCCCTCGGCGTACCAGGCGATGCTGCTGGCGCTGCTCGGGTCGGACGACCCGTTGCTCGCCCAGGCGGCGACGCTGCCGAACCTGCGCGCCGTCCTGACCGATGTCCCGACGGTCATCCGCCAGCGCCCCGCGCCCGCCGAGTGGTCGATCCTGGAGGTGGCCGGCCACATCCTGGATGCCGAGATCGTCTACAGCGGGCGCTACCGCTTCATCCTGGCCCACGACGCCCCGCACCTGCCGGGCTACGACCAGGACCTGTGGGTCGACCGACTGCGCCACAACGAGGACGACCCGACCGATCTCCTGGCGCAATTCACCGCCCTGCGCGCCGCGAACCTGGCCCTCTGGCAGCGGACCCCGGTTGCCGAACGGGAGCGGGTGGGCCTCCACGACGAGCGCGGCCCCGAGAGCTACGACCTGTCGTTCCGCCTCATCGCCGGCCACGACCGCTTCCACCTGGAGCAGGCGCGGCGAACCCTCGCGGCGGTGCGGCCCGCGGCCGGCTGAGCGTCAGGCGGGGCGTTCGTCCCGCGCCACGATGACCCAGACCGCCCAGCCGATGACGGCGCCCACGAGGGGCCCCACGAGGTAGATCCACAGCGAGCTCACGTCGCCGCCCAGCAGGGCCGGGCCGATCGAGCGGGCCGGGTTGACCGATGAGCCGCTGAAGGGCACCGCGGCGAAGTGGATGGCCACCAGGGTCAGCGGGATGAGGAGGCCCGCCATTGCCGGCGCCTTCTTGCTCGAGGCCAGGATGACCAGGATGAAGACGGCCGTCAGCACGGTCTCCAGGATCAGCGCCTGGACGTCGGTGAAGCCGTGGCCCGGGCTCGTGATGACGCCCTTGACCGCGTCCTGGCTGAAGAGGACCAGGATGAGCAGCGCCGAGCCCGCGCCGCCGACGACCTGGGCCACGACGTAGCCGATGCCGTCGAGGATGCTCGTCCGGCCGTCCAGCACCATGGCCAGCGTCACGGCCGGGTTGAAATGGCCGCCCGAGACCGGCCCGAAGGCAGCGATCGCCGCCAGCAGACCAAGGCCGAAGGCGAACGGCACGACCACGAGCACCGGTGCCTGCAGCGCGCCGACGCCCTGGACGGCCATGAAGCCGATGGCGAAGAAGAGGAACGTCCCGACCAGCTCGGCGGCGCATGCCCTCAGGTTCAGTGGACCCTGCATCTGGACCTCCCTGCGAGCCGGCGGGCGCCCGCCGGCCATGCCTCCGGCTCATCATACCGACGAACCCGGGGCCCTCGGCGCGGCCGCGTCGGCTACCCTCATGCACGTGGATGTGCAGAGCCTGCGCGGCTTCGAGGCGCTCGCCCGAGAACGGCTCTCCGCCGCGGCGTACGCCTACTACGCGGGGGGCTCGTGGGACGAGCAGACGCTGCGCGAGAACGAGGCCGCGTTCACCCGCCGGACCCTGATCCCGCGCGTGCTCGTGGACGTGGGCACGGTCGACCCGGGTACGACGATGCTGGGCACTGCCGTGGCCCTGCCGGTAGCCCTGGCCCCGGCCGCGCTCCAGGGCCTGGCCCATCCCGAGGGCGAGTACGTGCCGGCCCGCGCCGCGTCGCGCGCCAAGCTCATCTACTGCCTCTCCACGTTCGCCAACCGCTCGCTGGAGACGGTGGCCGCGGCGGGCCGCGGCACGCGCTGGTTCCAGCTGTACGTCCTGCGGGACCGCGGCCGCACCGCCGAACTCGTGGCTCGCGCGGCGGGCGCCGGCTACAAGGCACTGATGGTGACGGTGGACCTGCCGCAGGCCGGGTACCGCGAACGGGAGCTGCGCGAACCCGTGCTCCAGGCCGGCGACCTCGGCAACGTCGGTTCCCTGGGCGGCCCGGACTTCCTGGAGGGCATCGCCGGCGCGGTCGACCCGAGCTTCACCTGGGACGACCTGGCGTGGCTGCGATCCCTGTCGGACCTGCCGCTGGTCCTCAAAGGCATCCTGGACCCGGCCGACGCGACGCGAGCCGTCGAGCACGGAGCGGCCGGGATCGTCGTCTCCAACCACGGCGGCCGCCAGCTGGACCGCGCGCCTGCCTCGCTCGACGCACTCGAGGGGGTCGTGGAAGCCGTTGGCGGCCGGGCAGAGGTGTACCTGGACGGCGGCATCCGCCGCGGTACCGACGTCGTGATGGCCCTTGCGTTGGGCGCGCGCGCCGTGATGGTCGCCCGGCCCTACCTCTTCGCCCTGGCCGCCGGCGGCGAGGCCGGCGTCAACCGGTGCCTGGAGATCCTGGACGAGGAGATCCGCCTGGCGATGGCCATGCTTGGCGCCCCGACGGTGGCCCAGCTGACCCGCGACCGGGTCCGCTGACGATGCCCGGCACCGCCACCGTCCACCGCCTGGTGAGCGGCTATGCGCGCGACGACGGCCATGTCGGCAGCAGCGTCACGTTCATCCGCGACGGCGACGCGCTGATCGTGGCCGATCCCGGGATGGTCGCCCGCCGGGGTCGCATCCTTGAGCCGCTGCGCCGCCTCGGCGTGACGCCGGCCGACGTGACGCACGTGTTCCTCTCGCACCACCATCCCGACCACACCCTCAACGCGGCGCTTTTTCCGAACGCCGAGGTGGTCGACTTCTGGGCCCGTTATCGCGACGACCTGTGGCTCGATCACGAGGGCGACGGGTATCACCTCTCACCCCACGCCGTGCTGTGGCTGACGCCCGGCCATAGCCAGGCCGATGCGACGCTCATGGTCGACGCCGTCGATGGGGTCTACGCCCTGACCCACCTCTGGTGGCACGGCGACCGCACGCCGCGGATCGATCCGCTGGGCTGGGACCAGGCGGCCCTCGAGGCGGGCCGGGCGCGGGTGCTGGCGGCCGCCGACGTGGTCATCCCGGGCCACGGCCGGCCGTTCCGGGTCAGGCCGGTGCGGGCCGCCGGACGGCGATGATGTTGGCCACGAAGCCGGCCACCACGGTCAACCCGTAGCCCGCGCACCACACGCAGACGGCGTGGATGACGGCGAGCTGCAGGTACACGAAGTAGCCCTCCATCACGACCCCCACGAGGCTGAGGGCGTAGGCGGCGAGCAGGATCCGCCGGTCGGCCAGCCGCAGCCAGGCTGCCGTCGCGACAAGGATCATCAGCGAGTAGGCGATGCCGTAGGCGGCGGTGGGGATGCCCAGGATCGTGCTGTAGGCGCTCGCGTCGACGGTCTCGCACCCCTGCAGCGGACCGCAGATGGGCGAGCCACCGGCCAGCTTCGTCACGGTCAGGTACGCCGCGATGGCCAGGCCGATCACGGCGATGGCCAGCATCACCGGCCCGCCGCGCCAGGCCGTCGCCGGTCTCGCGCTGGCGCCGTGCACGGGCGCGCGCACGGTCACGTGGAGGGGCTGGCCGCCGGGCTCGAGCTGGGCGTGGCGGCCCCCGACGGCAGCGGTGCGGGCGTCGAGTTGCCATAGGCCTTGTCGATCGCGGCGCTCAGGCTCGCCAGGTCATAGGCGCTCTGGGCCTGGCTGTTGATGAAGATCGTGGGCGTGCCGGTGACGCCGGCGCCGATGCCCTGCTGATGCTCCTGGTTGACCGTCTGCAGCGTCGCGCTGTTGGCCGTACAGGTGCTGAACGTGGCCTGGTCAAGGCCGACCGCAGCCGCGATCTGGAGCAGCCGTGCCGACGAGAAGGCGCCCTCGTTCTCCACCGCACCCTGGTTGGCATAGAGGTAGTCGTGGTACGGCCAGAACTTGCCCTGTTGCTCCGCGCAGGTCGCAGCCACGGCCGCGTCGATCGACTCCTGGCCGACGAAAGCGAAGTCGTGGAAGACCAGCTTGGCCTTGCCGGTGGACACGTACGTCGACACGAGCTGTGGCTCGGTCGCCTGCGAGAACGAGCCGCAGAACGGGCACTGGAAGTCGGCCCACAGGTCGATGGTGACGGGGGCGCCGCTGGCGCCGAGGGTCTTGCCATCGGCGAGGGCCACGGGCGAGGGGGTGTTGGGCGGGATCAGGACCGCGGTCGGCCCGTGCTGATTGGCCACGAACAGGACGCCCACCACCAGTAGCGCGACGACCAGGGCCGCGCCGGATAGCCAGACCACCGGCGAGATGCGCCGCTGCTCGGCGACCCGTCGTCGGGCGACCTCGCGGTCACGGGCATCCCGGCGCGCCTCCCGCTGCGACTCGCGCCGCGCACGGCGCGACTCCGGGGGCACGGTCTTCTGACGGGGAGGGGGCACCTTGGCGCTCCATGAGGCGGATGTATTGCTGCAAGGGTAGCCGTGCGGCGCTGAATCCGCCGCTCCGCCGCGTCAGGCGTCGGCCACGTCGATCCACATGGGGGCGTGGTCGGACGGCGTCGGTCCCTTGCGGGCGTCCCGATCGATCTCCGCGGCGATGACCCGCACTGCCAGCGGACGGGTGACGAGGAAGTGATCGATGCGCATGCCCAGGCCCTTGTGGAAGTTGCCCGCCCGATAGTCCCACCACGTGTAGCGGCCGCCCTCGGGATGGCGGAGCCGGTAGGCATCGACCAGGCCCCAGTCCAGCAGCGCCTGGATCGCCGCCCGCTCCGGTGCCGAGGTGTGGGTCGTGCCGACGTACACGGCCGGGTCGTACACGTCGAGGTCCGCCGGCGCGACGTTGAGGTCGCCCGCCAGGATCAGCGGCTCGTCGGGCGAGGCGGACGCCTGCAACCACGCCCGCAGGCGCTCGAACCAGGCCAGCTTGGCGGCGTAGAACGGGGTGTCGAGCGCGCGGCCGTTGGGGGCATAGAGGCTGACGACCCGGACGCCGCCGCAGGTCGCCGCGATCATGCGCGCCTCGGACGCGGGCTCGTCGTCCGGCGTGTCGGTGCTGGCCGGTCGCAGGGGCCCGTCGCCGAAGTTGGCGACGACGTCCTCCAGGCCGACCCGCGAGGCGACCGCGACCCCGTTCCAGCGTCCTTCGCCGTGATGGGCGAGCTGGTAACCGGCCATGCCGAAGGCCATGTCCGGCGCCGCCTCGTCCGCCAGTTTCGTCTCCTGCATGAGCAGCACGTCCGGCTGGGCGGTCCCCAGCCAGCCCACCACCTTGTCCAGGCGGGCCCGGAGCGAGTTGACGTTCCACGTCGCGATGCGCATGCCCTGAGCCTACCAGCGGCGGCGGTCCACCGGCCTGTCCACCGGCCTCTCCACCGGCCCATCCACCGGCCATCCACCGCCGCCCGGAAGATGGTGGAGAAGCGCGCCACTTGGGCCGTGATTCGTGGATAACTCCCGTTGACCCGCCCGGTCCCGCGGCGTACCGTGGTCGTTGCCCGGAGAGGCTGATGCGAACCCGACCCGAGATCGTCTCAACGGTCGCGGGGCGCTCGGTCCCTCCGGGCGTTCTTGTTGCCCCGGAGGTGCGCGTGGCAGTCTGGTTCACCGTGCGGCTGGAGGATCGGCCCGGCTCGCTGGCCCGGCTCGCCGGTGCGCTCGCGGAACGCCAGGTCAACATCACCGGGATCGTCGGTGTGGCCGAGGATACCGACGGCACCCTGATGCTGACGACGTCCGACGCGGTCGTGGCGCAGGACGTCCTGACGCGCGCGGGGATCGACTTCGAGGCCCACGACAGCGCCGCGCTCGGCGATGCCGGCGGGCCGTCCGCCGTCCGCCAGGGCCTGGCCGATCAGGGCTTCCACATCGACCAGGGGTGACGCCCCTGAGGCTGATCCGGCGCCGGATCCCCGGGCGTTCATGACACGGCCAGCTCGACCCCCGCGGCCAGGGCATCGGCGGCGTAGCTCTCCAGCGCCTCGTCGCTCGTGACGCTCTCCCGCAGCAGCTGCATCGTTCGTCGCACGCCGACCTCGCGGTAGCCCGCCAGCACGTCCACCCGCTCCTGCCCCGCCGCCGGCGCCGCGCCCCACCAGATGTGGACGCTGACGCCCAGGCTGGCCGGGTCGCGGCCGATCTCCTCGCAACGCGAGTGGATGACCGGCAACGCCGCGGCGACCTCGGCGGGCGACAGGCCATCCAGGTTCAGCTCATCGGCGTACCGCGCGGCCAGCCGCCAGGTGACGTTGGGGCCGTTGCCCCCGACCATGATCGGCACGCGCGGCTGCTGCAGCGGCTTGGGCAGGTTGATGGCGCCCTTGACCGATGCGTGCGGTCCGCCGGCCGTGGCCCGGACGTGCTGCCCGGGCTCCAGCATCGCCGTGATGACGGCCAGGTGGTCGCCAAGGACGGCGAGCCGCTCGCCGGTGGAGGGGAAGCCGTACCCGTAGGCCAGCCACTCGTCGCGCTTCCATCCAGCGCCGATGCCCAGCTCCATCCGGCCGCCGCTGATGACGTCCATCGTGCTGATCATCTTGGCCGTCAGGCCCGGGTTGCGGAACGCGGTGCAGATGACGATGTGGCCGATGCGCACGCGGGACGTGAGCGCCGCGAGGGCGGTCAGGGTGGTGAAGGACTCGAAGGTGATCTCATCGGTCGGGCGCGGGACGGTCGTGAAGTGGTCGTACAGCCAGATGGACTCGAAGCCGAGTCGCTCGGCCTGGCGCGCCACGGCGACCGTCCGGGCCCACGCCTTGGCCGCGTCCCACCCGTCGTAGTCCCCCGTCCAGCCCTGCGGCACGACGATGCCAGCCTTCATCTCGCCTCCCTGTGGTCGCCTCGACGGTCTCCCCACCCGCCCCGCCGAGCGTAGCCGACTTGCCGCCGACGGTCGGGCGCCGTATCGTCCGGTGGTCCACGCCGCACTCGCGGCCAGCCCCTATGGAGGCGCCACTCCCTCATGGTCAAGATCCGTCGGGTCGATCGAACCCTGATCGACCGGCCGCAGCGCACCGTGGCCCGCAAGACGCTCACGCCCCGCGAACGCGAAGAGCGCATGTACGCGCGCCTGATCCGCAAGCTGGCCGGTCCGGAGGACGTGTTCGAGGTCGCCCTGGGTCCCAGTGACAAGGCGCCGACCGTGCGACAGCGCCTGCTGCGCACCGCGTCGACGCTGGGCGTCGAAGTCGCCGTCCGCAAGCACGCCAAAGGCTTCGTGGTGGGGCTCATGACACCCGAGCGTCGCACCCGTCGAGGCCGGCCCCGCGCGAGCGCGTAGGCGCGCGCCGCTCGGCGCAGTGCTCCGGTCGACGCGCACCACCATGGACGACCGGGGACCCGAGCCGCATCGACCAGCCCGGGTCACGCGCTGGACGGGCGCCCATGCTTCGACGGCCGACGACGTCGTCGCCGCCGAAGAGCCGCTCCAGGTGGTCCTGGACGGCCGACCGTTCGCGGTCATCATGCGCACCCCGGGGCACGACCTGGAGCTGGTGCTGGGCTTGCTCTTCGTCGAGGGCGTCATCCTCTCGGCGGCGGACATCCGCCACGCCGCGGTGGCCGCCTCTGGTCGGCCCAGGGATCCTGTGCCGTTCCCGTTGCGCGAGCTGCCGGAAGCCGAGAACCTGGTCGAGATCGACCTGACCGCCCCCCACGCCGACGATCGCGTGGGGTGGCAGCGCAACCTCGTGGCCAGCAGCGCCTGCGGCATCTGCGGCGCGGCCGCGCTCGACGCGTTGCGCGACGACCTACCGCCGCTGCCGCCGGGGCCGACCTTCGCGGCGTCGGCGATCGTGGCCATGGCCCCGGCCCTCCGCGAGGCACAGGCGACGTTCGAGCTGACCGGGGGCCTGCACGCGGCCGGCCTGTTCGACCGGGCGGGGCGGCTCGAGCGGATCCGGGAGGACGTCGGTCGTCACAACGCCGTCGACAAGCTCATCGGCGCGGCGCTGCTTGGCGGTGCGCTGCCCCTGCGCGATCGGGCCCTGATGGTCAGCGGCCGAGCGTCGTTCGAGCTGGCCCACAAGGCGGTGGCCGCCGGCCTGCCCCTGATGGCCGCGGTCTCGGCGCCGTCAAGCCTCGCCGTCCACGTGGCCCACACCTTCGGCCTCACTCTGGTCGGCTTCCTGCGCGGCGACCACTTCAACGTCTACGCTGGAGCCGAGCGCATCGTCGTCTAGGGGCGCACTCGTGCCGGCGCGGGCGGTGGGGCCTGCCGCCGTCCCCGGTCGTGGCCGGAGCCGGCGCCCGCGTTTGCACGCAGCGACGACAGTGACGGAGGACGGAGCGAGCGCCCGTCCCGCCACGCTCGAAAGCTCGCGTTCCCCCATCGCTTTTTGCATCCCGTGCACCAAACGTCGCTCGGGCGAGGCGATCTCCGTCGCTGTTGCCGCTGGATGCAAGATCGCCCGTCGCCCATTGCCGCCAGCCCGGGGCGGGGGCCTGCCGCCGGTCGTTCCCGCGCCCCCGCTCCCGCGCCGGCTCCCGCGCCTCCGTTGTTGTCTACGCCCGCACGGACTGATAAGCGCCGATCTCACTGGCTGCGTTGTCGCTCAGTCTATGGGCGCACACGGCGACGCTCGGCCGACAACGAACGGGGTGGAAGACGTCGCATACCAGTCCCCTGCGGCATAGACGACAACGGAGCATGGGCGTGGCGCGCGCCGCCGCGGGCGCGACCGTCGCCTACGGCGACAGCCAGGCCTGCGCCGGCTTCTCGACCGAGGTCGTGGCCGCAGCCTGCAACAGGGTCGCGTCCTGGGCAGCCAGCCCGTCGGTCCAGGCGATGCCGGTCGGGCTCTGGTGGAAGATCGTGGCGAAGAAGACGCACGCGGCGAGGTACGTACCGGCAGTCGTCGGATGGCTGCCGTCGTCCGACCACAAGGCCAGCCCTGGATCGGCCCGGGTCACGGCGGACCAGGCGTAGCCGACCGGAGCCTCTGGCACCCCCAGCTGCTGGGCGATCGTGACGTAGGCGGCATCGATCTGCCGCTGCATCGACAGGTAGTCGGGCAGGCCGTTCTCCGGCCAGCCCGCCTGATGGGCCCAGGTCATGAAGAACACGGGCGTGGCACCGACGGCCTTGATGCGGGCCACGAGCGATCGCGCCGCCGGGTACATCACCTGGTCCCGGGACCCGGCCATCGATGGGATCTCACTCTGTTCCTGGAGCACCACGAAGCCCCAGGTCGTAGCTGCCAGCTTGCTCGCCGTGGCATCGGAGGTGTTCGTGTCGGCGAGGGTCGCGCCACCCTCCGCGACACTGTCGGTCGCCACGGGATGGCCGCCGGCCTGGGCCAGCTGGACGAACGTGCCCGGCAGGTCGTTGGCGTACGTGTAGCTGTTGCCGATGAACAGCACGCGCGTGCAGACTGAGCCGCCGCCACAGGCGTCATGGCCGGCCGAGCAGCCGGTGGCGACCGTGCTGACCGCGATGACCAGGGCCACGCATGCCGAGCGGGACCAGGGGAGGTGCACGGCAACATCGTGCGCGCGGCCCTCCGGCTCGCCTCCGGTGCGGAGGTTCGTGAGCGGCCAGTACGGCCGCGGCCGGGTCTGCGCCGCAGAGCCCTAGACTCTGGCCATGAGCGACACACCGGTGGGGCCTGAGACGAGCGGTGTCATGGTCGAGCTACTCGCGACGGTCGACCTTGCCGGTGAGATCGAGGGCATGGCAGGTCGCCGGCTGCGGATGCGCATGGTGACCATCCAGCCTGGAGGCATCCTGGGCCCGCTCCATGACCATGTCGGCAGACCAGGCACGGTCTACATCCTGCAGGGGACCATCACGGACCATCGCAACGGGGTCGCGACGGACTACGGACCGGGACTGGGCTGGCCCGAGGACCGGAACACGGTCCACTGGCTCGAGAACGGGGGCGAGATGCCCGCCGTGGAGATCTCGGTCGATATCGTCTCGGAGGGAGGGTGAGTTGAGCGAAGTCAGGTTGGGTGCCCTCTGCTGGAACCAGTACACCGACTGGCCCGCGCTCCTGGAAGCGGGCATCCGGGCCGACCGACTCGGCTACGACACCCTCTGGACGTGGGACCACCTGTATCCGATCATCGGCGACCCCCACGGGCCCAACTACGAGGGCTGGCTGACCATCACGGCCTGGGCCCAGGCGACGCAGCGCGTGCGGATCGGCCTGATGGTCGGCGCCAACCCGTACCGCGAGCCGGCGCTCGTGGCGAAGATGGCGACGACCCTGGATCACATCTCGAACGGGCGCGCGATCCTGGGCATCGGGGCGGCCTGGTTCGAGCAGGAGGCGCACGATTTCGGCTTCGAGTTCGGCGACGGCCCGCCCGAGCGACTGCGCTGGCTGGGTGAAGCCCTGCCCGTGATGCGCGGCATGCTCGACGGCACCGAACCGAGTGCCGCCGGTCCCCACTACCGGACGGACCACGTCCGCAACCTGCCCGGGCCGATCCAGCCGCACTTGCCGATCTGTGTCGGCGGCGGCGGCGAGAAGGTGACCCTCAAGCTCGTCGCCCGCTACGCCGACATGTGCAACATCGGCGGTGGCGTGGCCGCGGTCCGCAAGAAGGACGCGATCCTGCGGCAGCACTGTGAGACGGTCGGGCGGGACGAACGCGAGATCGAGCGCTCGACCGGTATCGGGACCGTGTTCATCCGCGACGACCGACGCGAGGCGCACCGCATCTTCCGCGAGGCGTTCGACCGCAACGAGATCGAGCGCCCGTGGACGGACCAGCCGGTGGGCACGCCGGAGGATGTCGCCGACCGCCTGGCACCGTACCTGGACCTGGGCTACCGCCACCTCATCGCCGGCATGCCCTCGATGTACGACGAGGAGTCGATGACGCGCTTCATCACGGAGGTCAAGCCGCTGCTGGAGCGCGGCTGACCCCCGGCGCGGTGGCTCGGGCTGCCCGGGCTGCCCGGGCTGCGCGGCTCAAGGCGCGCTTGTTGCGCCCAGCGGTCACAGTGACGGAGGAGTGGGCCTTTGCCCGTCGTTCCTTTCGCGCGATGCAACGAACGACGGAGGAACGGCCCGAATCGGGGTCTGCTGGGCAGTTGCTCCGTCGCTGTCGTCGCTGGATGCAAACGGGGGAGGGGCGGCACAGATGCGAACGTCGGAGGGGTGGCGCCGGGACCGGGCGGACCCGGGCGCCCGGCGGTCGCTTGACGGGCACGGCCGGGTGCGCCATCCTTCCGCACGGTCCGGGCGCCGCCACAGTGTCGCGCAGGGCCGGGAAGGAGGAGACCGATGACTGCCGCCGGGTACGTCTCATCGTCGTCACGCCTCCGGAGGCGCGCCGCCTGACCCGCTGACACCAGCCAGGGTCCTGTGCGAGCCGTCCCGCCGGGGACGGCTCCGTTGATTCCCGGGAGCCGCGTGACGATCGGATCGGGCGTCACCCCTATCCCGGAGCTCCCCTTGGACCGCCACGACGGCCGTCGACCCGCCCGCCACGAACGCGAAGCCACGTTCCGCTGCAGCCACTGCTATCTGGACGTGCCGCTGGACGCGCCGGGCACGGCCCACCGCAACCACTGCCCCGGCTGCCTCTACAGCCGGCACGTCGACGACGTGCCCGGCGACCGGGCGTCGGACTGCCACGCCTCCATGGAGCCGATCGCCATCACCGTCCGCGGCGATGGCGAATGGGTCCTCATCCACCGCTGCCTGGGGTGCGGCGTGCTGCACGCCAACCGCTCGGCGGGTGACGACAACCCGCTGCTCCTGCTCCGCCTGGCGATCAAACCGCTTGCCCAGCCGCCGTTCCCGCTCGACCGTCTCGCGCTGCTGTGACGCCCAGCGTCGGCGCGCTACGCTGGCCGGCGATGCGTGCGGCCGGCCGACCTGAGACCGAGAGCGTCGGGCTGGTGCTGGCGGGTGGTCGAGCGAATCGCTTCGGGGCCGACAAGCTGGCGGTCGAGCTGGCCGGCCGGCCCGTCCTGCACCACGCCATCGCCGCCGTCGCGAGCGTGACCGGCCGCGTCCTAGTGTCGCTGGCCAACGACGCGCCGCCGCCCGCCCTGCCCGACATCGGCCGGCCGATCGAGCTCGTCCGAGACCATTCCGGCGACCTTGGCCCGCTGGCCGGCCTGGCCGCGGCGCTCGACGCCACCGCCTCGACTGGCGACCGCCGCCTGCTCGTCGTCCCGGGCGACGCGCCGTCGCTGCGGGCAGCCCTGCTGCAAGGCCTGCTACGCGAGCTGGACCACGCCGATGCCGCCGTCCTCGCCGACGGCGATGACTGGCGCCCCCTCCCGTGCGCCCTCCGAACCGGCGCGGCCGGCCCGCTCGTCCGCGTCCGACTGGCCGGTCCAGACCACAGCGTGCGCGGCGTGCTGCGGGCCCTTCGCCCGTCTATCGTGGCGGAGGCCGTCTGGCGCGCATGGGACGCGGATGGTGCGTGGCGAGACGACATCGACGAGCCTGCCGATATGGCTCGGGCAGCGGCACGTGCACACCAGGAGGCGACATGACGCGCGTGGTTCTTGCTGGGGGCCGGGTGTTCGACGGTACGACGGCGCTGCCGGCGGCCGATGTGGCGGTCGAGGATGGGCGCATCGTCGACGTCGGCCCGGGCCTGGACGGCGACACGCGGGTCGACGTGGGCGGCCGGACGCTGCTGCCGGGCCTCTTCGACTGCCACGTGCACCTGGCGTTCGGGCCGGAGGACCTGGACACCCTCCTGGCACTCCAGCGCCCGTTCTCGTACCACTTCTACAGCGCTATCGGGAACATGCAGGCCACGCTCGACACGGGCATCACGACCGTCCGTGACGCGGGCTACATGGACCGGGGCATGAAGCAGGCCATCGACGACGGCCTGGTCGCGGGGCCGCACGCGCAGATCTCGGTCAACCAGATCAGCCAGACCGGCGGCCACGGCGACGGCTGGATGATCTCCGGCTACGACCTGGGCGATCTGCCCTACCCGGGCTTCCCGACCGGCATGGTCGACAGCCCCGACGCGATGCGGCTCCGCGTCCGCGAGCTGGTGCGGGCGGGGGCGGACGTCATCAAGGTCTTCACGACGGGGGGCGTCCTGTCGCCGAACGACGACCCGCGCCACGCGCACTTCAGCGACGCGGAGCTGGCCGTGCTGGTGGAGGAGGCGACCCGGGCTGGCCGCTTCGTCATGTCCCACGCTCAGGGCGCACCGGGCATCAAGGCCGCCGTGCGGGCCGGGATCCGCAGCATCGAGCACGGCATCTACCTGGACGACGAGGCCATCGACCTGATGCTGAAGAGCGGCACGTGGTTGGTGCCCACGCTCGTGGCCGCGCGTGGCGTGGTCGAGGCGGCCGATGCCGGGATGAACCTCCTGGAGGCGCAGATCCGCAAGGCCCGTTCCGTCGTGGAGGTCCACCAGGACTCGTTCCGCCGTGCCGTCGCGGCCGGCGTCAAGATCGCTATGGGCACCGACTCGGGCGTCACCGCGCATGGCGCCAATCTCAAGGAGCTGGTCCTGATGGAGGCGGGCGGGATGGCCCCGGTCGATGTGCTCCTGGCGACGACCCGCTCCGCCGCCGAGTTGATGGGCCTGGCCGATGAGGCGGGCTCGCTCGAGGCGGGCAAGCGCGCCGACATCGTGGTGGTGGAGGGCGACCCGTTCGCCTTCGCCGACCTGCGGCAGCGCATCCGGTCCGTCTACAAGGCAGGGGCCCTCGTCGCCGGGGCTGCCTGACCGACGTATCCTCGCCGCGATGGCGTTCATCCAGACGGTGCGAGGGCCGGTCGCGCCCGGCGAGGTCGGGTTCACCCTGCCGCACGAGCACACCCGATGCGTGCTGTGGCACATCCCCGCCCGGTGGGATTACTGGCAGCTGACCGGCGACGACGAGGTCATCGTGCCCGAGCTGGTCCGGTTCCGCGACGCCGGCGGAACGTGCCTCGTGGACGTCACTCTGCCGGCCATCGGGCGGGATCCGCGCCGCCTCCTGCGCCTCAGCGAGGCGACCGGGCTGCATGTCGTGATGGGGTGCGGCTGGTACCGCGACTCGCACTACCCGCAGGCCGACGACATCGACCGGTGCACGGTCGATGAGCTGGCCGATCGGCTCGTCGCCGAGGCGACCGAGGGCGTGGACGGGACCGGCATCCGCCCCGGCATCATCGGGGAGATCGGCACCGACAAGCCGTGGCTCACGGCCCGCGAGGAGCGGGTGCACCGCGCCGTCGCCCGGGCGGCACGCCGGACCGGCCTGGCCATCACGACCCACGCCGTGATGTCCGACGTCGGCCGGGCCCAGCTGCGCATCTTCGAGGACGAAGGGGCCGATCCGACCCGCGTGGTCATCGGCCACGCCGACTCATATCCCGACCTGGCCCACTACCTGGCGCTCATCGACCGGGGCGCCAGCGTGGAGTTCGACTTCCTTGGCATGAGCTTCACGCCGCAGGAGCGCGCCGGGGAGCCGCGCATCATCGACCTGGTCCTGGAGCTGCTCTCGCGTGGCCATGCCGGTCAGCTGCTCTTCAGCCAGGACGTCTGCCACGACGCCCAGCTCATGGCCTTTGGCGGCCACGGCTACACCTACCTGCAGGCCACGTTCCTGCCCCGCCTCATGGCCGCCGGCGTGGATGCCGCGACCCTCGAGACGATCACGGTGGCCAACCCGCGGCGGCTACTCAGCCTGCCCGGGACGCCCTGAGCCGCCCATGGCGCCCCCCGTCGTCCCGGTGCAGATCTTCGGTCGCCGCGACTCGCGCCCGACCCAGCAGGCGCTGCGGTTCTTCAAGGAACGACGGATCCCCATCAGCCTGGTGGACCTGGCCGTCAAGCCGCCGGCCCCGACCGAACTGCGCCGCTTCGCCTCGCGCCTGGGCACGGCTACGCTGGTCGACGCCGGCGGACGCCGGTATGCCGAACTCGGCCTCGCTTACCTGCGCATGACCGACGAGGAGCTGCTCGATCGCCTGCTCGGCGACCCCGGCCTCCTGGCCCTGCCGCTGGTCCGGCGGGGGGACCTCTTCGCGGTCGGGCCGGATGAAGCCCGCTGGCTGGCGATGCTCAGCGTGCCTGCCTGACGCGCAGGGCGCGGAAGACGAGCAGGCCGCCGATGACGACCAGGACCAGGCCGATCACGGCCCACATGCCGTTGCCGCTCATGAAGCCGCCGCCGATCAGGCCGACGCCCTGACCGATCCACACCAGCCCGATCAACGCGATCAGGGCACCGACCACAAGGGAGACCCACGCGGGGCCGCGAGACATCATGGTGGCTATACGCCGGCGCCGGCCCGTCGGGTTCGGGGCGGCCGCTCGACCTTGGTGTTGGCCTCGCGTTCGGTGCGCCGGCCGTCCTGGGCGTAGCGATCCATGACCATCAGGTCGAAGGCGTGGACGGCCGCTTCCTGGTTGGAGAACCGTCCGGCGACCCAGCTCCGCGAACGGGTGCCCCGCTGCTGGAGCTCGACGACGTGGTAGTCCTGCCGGTTGGTCAGGTCCCAGAACTCGACTGCGTCGCTGACCGACACCGCCCCCACGTCGTTGGCATGGACGTACAGGTCGCACACGACTCGCGTCCGCTCCGGCCCGTCCGGGCAGGCCTGGTGCGTCAGCACGTAGTCGGGATGGACGCTGACGATGAGGTTGGGCCACAGGATGTAGTAGTAGATGCGGCGGGCATCCACCGCCGTGGTGTGCGGCAGCAGCGGGCGGCCGTGGCGGTCGCCGTCCATCGACATCGTCTGGAAGCCGTCGGCGAACAGCATCCAGCCGCCCTTCCACGGACCACCGGGGAAGAAGTCCTCGCCCTGGTCGTACGGCGTCAGCTGGTTGAGCAGCGGATGGACGCCCGGGCAGTGGTAGCACTCCGAGTAGTTCTCGGCCACGATCTTCCAGTTGGCCGCCACGTCGTACTCCAGGCGGGCCGCCCGGCGCAGGCTCGCGTAGTCCCGCTCGAAGCCGGCATGGTGCTCGAACCAGTCGCCCATGTACGCCTCGAGCGCCGGCGTCTGCTCGCTGAAGCAGAGGAAGACGAAGCCCTGCCACGTCGCCAGCCGGATCGGCGTGAGCCCGAAGTCCTCCTTGGCGAAGTCCTCCAGGTCGTCGGTGTGCCTGGCTCGCACCAACGTGCCGTCAAGGTCGTAGATCCAGGCGTGGTACGGGCACTGGAAGCGCACCGCGCTCCCGGAGTCGGGTTCCACGACGCACGTCCCGCGATGGCGGCACACGTTGTAGAAGGCGCGCAGGACGCCATCACGCGCCCGCACCAGGAGGACGTCCTCGCCCAGGAAGTCCTGGCGCTGGTACGTGCCCGGCGCGGCCACGTCCTCCTCGCGTCCGACGCAGACCCAGTCGGTCAAGAACCACTCCTCGCGCTCGAAGTCCCAGACAGCCGGCTCGTGGTAGGCGCGGGCGGGGAGCAGCGACGCGGCGCGGAAGGGCCGCCGCACGGCGGCGATCTCCTGCGGCGTGAAGAGAGGACCGCTGCCGTTCGAGCCGCTCATGCCGGCCACGCCAGCTCGATGACGCCGTCGCGCACGCGCAGCGGGTAGTAGCGCAGCCGGCGGATGCGCGTCGCGGCGCGGGCCCGGGCCTTGAGGTCCGTCGGCTCCGGCCGGGCCTCGCGGTCGGGCGGGCTCCAGGTCGGGTGGTAGCCGCCCTCCGCATCGAGGCCGCCCGTGGTGGGGAACTGCACGACGCCGCCGCTGGCCAGGTCGAACCGGCCGCTGTGCAGCGGGCAGCCCACGACGCAGTCCTCGAGCACGCCGAGGGACAGGGGCGCCGACATGTGCGGGCAGCGGTCGTCCACGGCGACGAGGCCGCCCGAGGTGTAGGCCAGGAGTACGTCAAGGTCGCCGCGCGTGACGCGGCGCATCGCGCCGAGCGGCAGGTCCTCCAGGGGGAGCACCGGCTCGAAGGGCCGGTGATGGGTGCCGATCGCCTGCAGCCCGGGCGGGATGGGCAGCACCACGACCGCGACGGGCATCGTGGCGGCTGGCTCGGTCGCTCGCGGCATGGCCGCATGGTAGCCGGGAACCATGGACCGCCACGCGGCGTCCTCAGGGCAGCATCGTCGCTCGCGGCAGCATCTCCGCTCGCTCGCGCCAGCACCATCGGAGGCCTCGCATGAACCGCCCATCCGGCCACCTCCATCGCACGGCCACCGTGCTGTTCTCGGTGGCGGTCATCGTCCTCCTCGTGGCAGCCTGCTCGGGTTCGGCCGCGCCCGTCGACCGTGCCGCCGTCGATAACGCGGGCAGCGCCGTCGACGCGCAGGGCGAGCCGGCGGCCGCACCGGCCGCGCAGCCGGCCCCCGCCGACGTCCAGTCCGGCGGCAGCGGCACCGACGCGACCACGACCGGCACCGAGGCGGCCGCGGCCGAGCAGGCGCTCGTCGTCAAGACCGGCACGCTCGACCTCCAGGTCACCGACGTCGACGCGGCCGTCGTTCGCGCCCGCACGCTGATCAGCGGCTTCGGCGGGTACGTCAGCGGCTCGGAGCAGTCGACCAAGGGCGACCAGCCCGTCGCCTCGATCACCTACCGCATCCCCGCCGACCAGTGGGACGCCGCCCTCAACGCCCTCCGCGGCCTTGGCACCAAGGTCCTCAGCGAGAAGACCGACGCGACCGAGGTCACCGGCCAGGTCATCGATCTGGGAGCGCGGATCCAGAACCTGCGGGTCACCGAGACCGCCCTCCAGGGCATCATGACCAAGGCCACCAAGATCTCCGACATCCTGGATGTGCAGAGCCAGCTGACCAACGTCCAGGGTCAGATCGAGGAGCTCACCACCGAGCAGACGCATCTCCAGCAGCAGGCCGCCGACGGCACGCTGACGGTGGGCTTCGAGGCCCCCGTCGTCGCCGTCACGACCGCCACCAACGACTGGAACTTTGGCGCGCAGGTCGACCAGGCCGTCGCTCAGCTCCTGCAGGTCGGCCAGGGCGTGGCCACGGGCCTCGTCTGGCTGGGCATCGTCGGGCTGCCGTTCCTGCTGGCGCTGCTGATCTTCGTCGGGCTGCCGCTCCTGGTGCTGCGGCGCCGCCTGGGCCGTCGCCCCGGCAGCGGACCGCTCACGCCGACCTCCGACGCAGGCGCCGCCTGACGGCCGCACCCGTCCTCGGGCAGCCGTGGCCGCACCCGTTTCCACGCCTCACCAGCCGCGCTGGTGCTAAGTGGGTGTTCGGTCGGGCTGGCTCAGGCTCGAGCTGTGCGCCACGCTCAGGGTCGGATCACCTGAGGCCGACCGAGCGGTCCAGGAGCCATCTGGACGCACATAACACCAACCAGGCTGGTGCCTGGAGGGATGCGTAGCGTGGCTCCGAGCTGGTAGGTGGCTTGGGCCCCGCGCTACCCGCGGGCGGCCATCTCCGCACCCGTTTCCACGCCTCACCAGCCGTGATGGTGGTAAGTGGCTGCTTCGGCGCGCCAGCCCAGTCCCGAGCCGTCGCCCACGCTCGGGATCGGATCACCTGAGGCCGACCGAGCGGTCCAGGAGCCACCCGAACGCACATAACACCAATCAGGCTAGTGCCCGGGAGGATGCATGGGTGCCCGGGAGGAGGCATCGGAGGCCAGGAGGATGCGCAGGAGCCCGAAGGATGCGCGGATGACCGCCGGAAGGAAGCCGGCTGCCTGACGGCCGCAGGAATTCGAAAGAGCCCGGTCCTGGTGGGCCGGGCTCGCTTGTATCGGTCAGGGGCCCGAGCCGCGGGCCGCAGCCCCGCGGGGCCCGATCCGCGGGCAGGGGCAGTCCGGTGGACTGCCGCCTGATCAGTCGGCGGCCGGAGCGGCGGACCCGGTCGGCCGCTGGCGGGCGAACTCTGACGTCGGGTTGTGGGTGGCGCGGAGCGGCAGCTCCTTGAGGAAGAGCGTCGAGATACCGGCCACGACGGCGGCGCCCACACCGACCCACATCGAGTTGGCCAGGGCGATGGAAAAGGCCCCGTGGAAGCCGTTCAGGAACGCGGCCTGGGCGGCGGGTGGCACCTGCGACAGGAAGGAGCCCAGCGGATCGCCGCCCACCTGGGTCAGCTGCTGGCTGATGTTGAAGCCGTTCGGAGCGGTCGCCGGCACGAAAGCCGCCGGCGCGCCCGCGGCGATGATCTGCGACCGCAGCAGGTCCCACGTCAGGTTGTTGGAGAAGATCGTGAAGCCCACGGTCAGGCCCACCGAGGTCCCGATCTGGCGCAGCAGTGTCAGGTCGGCCGTGGCGGTCCCCAGGCGGGTGAACGGCACGGCGTTCTGGACGATGAGGGTGAACGCGGCGAAGGACGGCCCGACGCCGACGCCGGCGATGAGCATCCACAGCCACAGGATCGGCGTGGGCGTATCCGCCCGCAGGTTGGTGAAGAGGGCCAGGCCGACTGCCACGAACACCATGGCGACCACGACGAGCCACTTGTAGTGGCCCGTGCGACTGATGATGAAGCCCGTCAGCACGGAGCTGATGATGAGCCCGACCAGGAACGGCAGGAGGTCGTAGCCCGAGGCGGTCGTCGAGGCGCCCTGCACGACCTGGAACCAGAGCGGCAGGAAGATGATGGCCACGGCGAAGCCGAAGCTGGCCAGGAAGGTGGCCACGCTGGACACGGTGAAGGTGCGGTTCCGGAACAGCTCGAGGGGCACGACCGGATCCTCCGCCCGCATCTCGGCGAGGATGAAGAGCACGAGGAAGACGATCCCGGCGATGAAGCCCCCGACGACGCCAGGAGCCGACCAGTCGCCGTTCTCGGCGATGGTGAGGGCGATCAGCACGGGCACGATGGCCAGCGTCAGCGTGGCGATGCCCGGGATGTCGATGTTGTTGCGGGCACCCTCGCGGCGGATCGTCGGCAGGAGCCGGGCGATGACCGCCAATGCGATGATGCCGATGGGCAGGTTGACGAAGAAGATCCAGTGCCAGCCGACGTTATCGGTGAGCACGCCGCCCAGGAACGGGCCGACCAGGAAGGCGATGCCGAAGACGGCCCCGAAGAGGCCCTGGTACTTGCCGCGCTCGGCGGGGGTGAAGAGGTCACCGACGACGGCCAGCGAGATCGGGAATAGGGCGCCTGCCCCAAGGCCCTGGATGGCGCGGAAGAGGATCAGCTGCCACATCTCCTGGCTCAGGCCGGAGAGGGCCGAGCCCACCAGGAAGATGCCGATGCCGATCATCAGCAGCGGCTTGCGCCCGTACAGGTCGGACAGCTTGCCGTAGACGGGGATGGTCACGGTGCTGGTCAGGAGGTACGCCGTGACCACCCACGTGTACAGGTCCGCGCCCTTGAGGTCGGTCACGATATGCGGCAGGACGGGGCCCACGATGGTCTGGTCGAGCGCCGTCAGGAAGAGGCCCAGCATGACGGCGAACAGGATCTCGAATTTCGTGCGGTTATCGAGGCCGATCGCGGGATCGTGAGCCGTATCGGGCTCGAACGCGACGGCCTCTCGGGGCATGGCTTCCATCAGGTCGGTGATCTCCCTCTGTCTGGTCAGGCTGGCTGGGGGTGGTAACGCTGGTGGCCGTGTTCGTCGGCGGAAGTGACTGGGAGTTCCCCCGCGGCACGCGCCTCCTGCATCGCCTGGCGCAGGTCGGCCAGTGTATGCAACAGCCCGTCAAGCTGCGTTGCATCCAGGTGCCGGAGGACGGCCGCCACGAGGTCGCTGCGCACCAGGTCCACCTGGGCGAGCAGTTCGCGGCCGTGATCGGAGAGGCTCACCAGGACGATACGTCGGTCGTCGGGGACACGGATGCGGTCGATGACGCCGCGCTCCTCCATGCGGTCCACGAGGCCCGTCGCGTTCGAGAGCGAGATGTCGAGCATCTCGGCCAGGTGCGTCATCGTCAGGTCACCGTGACTCTGGAGGATCCACATCACGTGCAGATGGCTCATGCTGACGCCGGCCCGGACGAGGCGTTCGCTGCCCCCACAGCGCCACGCCCCAAGGGCGTCGGACAGCTCATCGAGGACGCGCCGGGCGACCGGATCGACCTCGGGGCGGACGATCGACGTGCCGCCGGGTGCGGTCGTGGTCGGGTGGTCGGCGATAGTTGCCATCAGATGAACCATTCTACACGTCGGAATGGTCATGTCAAGATTGATGGTTCACAAGGAGGGTCGGGATGCGCTACGCGCTGATGCTCGAGCCGCAGCAGGGCCTGAGCTACGAGGAGCAGCTCGCCGTGGCGCACACGGTCGAGGCGGCGGGCTTCGAGGGATTCCTCCGCTCCGACCACTACGCCAGCTTCCCGGGCGCCTCCGACAACCCCACGACCGACGCGTGGGCCGTCCTCGCCGGCCTCGCCCGCGAGACCCGACGGATCCGCCTGGGGGCGCTCGTGTCGCCGGTCACCTTCCGCATCCCCGGCGCGTTCGCCAAGGTCGTCACGACCGTCGATGCCATGAGCGGCGGCCGGATCGAGGTCGGCCTGGGGGCCGGCTGGAACGAGGGCGAGCACGCCCAGCTGGGTATCCCGTTCCCGCCGCTGGGCGAGCGCTTCGACCGGGTCGAGGAAGCCCTGGCGATCCTGCACGGGTTGTGGACCGAACCCGACGGCTGGACGTTCGAGGGGCGCTTCTGGCAGGTCCACGACTCGCTGTACCGGCCCCCGGCGGCGCGCGACGGCAGGCGCCACCCCCACCTCATCGTGGGCGGCAACGGCAAGCCACGCGGCCTCCGCGCCGCCGCCCGTTTCGCCGACGAGTACAACCTCTCCAGCGCCACGCCGGCCGACGCGGCCACGGTCCGCGAGGCGCTGCGGGCCGCGTGCGTGGCCGAAGGGCGCGATCCTGACACGCTCGTCTTCTCGGCCATGACCGGCGTCCTGATGGGGGCCGATCAGGGCGAGGTCGACGAACGGCTGGCGAGGTTGATGGTCGACCTGCTCCGCTCCGACGAGACGCCCGAGCAGCTTGCCGCCTGGCTCGCCGTCCGACGCGCACGGTGGCTCTTCGGCACGCCCGAGCAGGTGCTCGAGCAGGTGGCCGCGTTCCGGGCCGCTGGCGTCGAGCGCCTCGCGCTGCAGGACCTCCTGCCGCGTGACCTGGACATGATCGCGTCCCTGGGCCGGCACCTCCAGGGCACCTGATCCGCGGGCGCCGCACCCGCTCCCGTCGGGTGCGACACAAAAGGCCCCCTAGGGCCGACCAAGCCGTCGTCCGGCGGTCAAGGCGGGCCCTTGATGTCCCATCCGGCCAGCGAGCTCCCCGGACTCGGCCTTTCGCGCCTGTTTCGTAGCGGCAGGGGGCCTTTGATGTCGCAGCACGCCTCGGGCGCGCCGCCGCCGCTCGCACGAGGCTCCGGCCAGCGGGCGCGACGCCGGGCTCGCACGCGGGCTCCGGCGCACCATTTGCATCTGGCGATCACAGCGACGGAGCAAGGAGTCCCGAGGGCCTCCGGGAGGCCGTTCCCCCGTCGTTCGGTGCATCCCGCGATCGAAACGACGGGCGAAGGTGACGTCCTCCGTCGCTGTCGCCGCTGGATGCAAAGCGCTCTGGGAAGCCGCCCGCCAGCGGGGAGCCGCCGCGCCAGCGGGGAGCCGCCCGCCAGCGGGTGAGGCGCCCGCCCGGCTCAGGCGATCAGCGCAGCAGGCCGGCGCGCCGCGGCGGCCAGTAGCGCGCCCACGCCCGCCCGGTGACGGCCGAGGCGGGCAGGGGCCCGAAGGTCCGTGAATCGGTCGAGGCGTCGGGCGCGTCACCACGCAACTCCACGGTGCCGTCCGCGGTGACGCCACCGATCCGCTTCACCAGCAGGCGGCCGGGCTCACGCGGGTCGGGTGCCACGACGATGTCGCCCACCGCAGGGCCCACGTCGCGGTAGGCCAGCGGGTCGACGAGGAGCCAGTCCCCGGGCCTGAGGCTCGGGGCCATGCTCAGACCCTCGACGGCTACCCGGTGCGGCCACGAGCGGACGACCCGCCCGAGCGATGGTGCGCCAAGGATGGCCAGGGCCACCGCGCCGACGCGCAGCGAGCGGCGCGCCGAGTGGCGCACGGCCCGGCGGATCGCCCCGCGCATCCGGCGTACCGGGCGCATCGGTCAGGCGGCGCGGACCTCCCACGCGATGGCGTTCTTGGGGGCGCCCTCGGCCGAAGGCTTCATCGTGTGGACGGGCGCGTTCTTGGTGGTCCAGAAGATCTCGGCGAAGCGGGCGACCTGCACCTCGAGGTCGGCCGCGGCGGCCGCGTCGACGCTCTGCTTGCACTTGCCGGCCTGCTTGAGGATCTTCCAGGTCAGGTCGTGGAGTTCGGGGAACTGGGCCAGGTGCTCGGGCTTGAAGTAGTCGCTCCAGATGACCTGGACGTCGCGCTTGACCTGTTCGGCGTGCTGCTCCTTGACGGCGATGCAGCGGATGAACTTGTTGCGATCCTCGAGCGCCCCGCCCACGGGGAGGCCAACCAGCAGCTCGACCATGCGTGAGACGGTGCGGGCCGCGAGCTGGGCCGTGGCGGGATCGTAGATGCCGCATGGCACATCGCAGTGGGCGTGCGCCGTCCGCCGTGGCTTGAGGGCGTCCATGACGCGGGTGAACGACATGAGGGCTCCTTTCATGCGCGCCGCCGCCGGAAGGCCCGACGGCAGGGCCGGGGGTCGTGTCGGTCATTGTGCCCGCATCGGAGCCCCACCGCTGCCGGTATCATGCCTGCGATGACCGGACGCGCTGTGGAGCCCGTCGAGATCCCGCCGGCCTGTCCCTTCGTCGCGTTCGAGGACGATCGCGAACGGCGCTCGACGGCGCCCGACCACCGGCACCGCTGCTACGCCGAGCCGCGCCCAGCCCCCCGCGCCCTGGCCCACCAGGAGCGCTACTGCCTGACGCGCGACTTCCCGAGCTGCCCGACCTTCCAGGCCTGGGCCCGGCGGGAAGCGGCCAAGGAGTCGGACCCGGCCGCCGCCAAGGAAGTGCCGGCAGGCCGGCCGCCGGTCGACCCGGCTGCCTGGGTGGCCCAGCCGCCGACAGCCTCGACATCCCGGTACGCACCGCCGGCGGCCCGCGGGGACGTGGGCCAGCTGGCCGCCTTCGACGACGTCGAGCCGGAGTCCCCTGAGGAGCCCCATGCGGCCGAGCCTGAGGACGAGGGCGCCGGCCACGCGGAACTGGCCGCGCTCGTGGGCGGCGCCGCAGGTGCAACCGCCGCGGCCGGAGCCGCCGCGGCATCAGCGCCCGCCTCGGCCGATGCCGCATCCGACGCGCCGGCCTTTTTGGCCGGCCGCGCGAGCGGGACACGGACGGGCGCCCCGGCTCCTCGCACCGGGCGCGCGGCACCCCGCCAGCCCGTGCCGCCGAGCGACGGCACCAACCCGCCCTGGGAGCGGCCGCGCCGCAACGAGCTGTACCCCACTCTCCGGACGCGCAGCGGGCTCCCGTCCGTCCCTCCCGTCGCCCTGGCGCTGACGGCCCTCATCGTGGCCGCGGTGGCCCTGTTCGTGCTGCCGAGCCTCCTGCCCGGCAACAACGGCACCACCCCGACCGGATCGCCCGGCGCCTCGGACACGGCCGCCGCGACGTCGATCGCGCCGACCCTGGCCGTGGGACCGACGCCCTTCATCTACGTGGTCAAGTCCGGCGACCTGCTGTCCACGATCGCGGCGCGCTACCACGTGACCCTCGCCGATCTGGAAGCGGCCAACCCGCAGATCACCGACCCGAACAAGATCAAGGTCGGCGACAAGATCACGATCCCGACCCCCGGCGCCTCCGCCAGCGCCAGCAGCGGACCCTAGGTAGGCTCGTCAGGCACGAGCGGCGCCATGAGCGCGCGGTAGTCCTCGACGGGCGTGAAACCGCTCTGCTCGTAGAGCCGCAGAGCGCCGGCGTTGTCGACTTCGGTCTGGACCGCCAGACGCAGGGCGCCCGCGGCGGTCGCCGAGTTGCGGATGCCATCGAGCAGGCCGCGCGCCGCGCCGAGCCGCCGTCGGCTCGGCACCACGAACAGGTCCCGGATCTGCCAGTAGTGGCCCAGCCGCAGCGAGGCCGGCACGTCCGTCGTCACGGCGAAGCCGACCAGCTCCCCTTGCATCTCCGCGACGAACGCGGTCAGGCGCCCGCTTCGCAGGTTGTCCCTCAACCACGACGCCGATCGCCCGGCCTGGATCGCCTGGCCGTAATGGGCGCGGTACTGGTCGAAGAGATCGGCGAGGCGGGTGATCTCGGCTTCCGTCGGCGCTTCCAGCTCCCTCACCAGGATCGCAGGGTCCACGGGAGCGGTCCGCGCGGCCCTAGCGAGGGGCGAGGTTGATGGCCGTGATGCGGCCGGCCTCCACGCGGAAGGTGGCGTCGAGGTGCTGCGAGTTGACGCCGGGCCGGACGACGAGCACATCGCACTCGTAGGTCGAGCCGGTGTCGCGGATATCGGCCGGGATCATCTTGAGGCCCTTGTCCGCGCGCAGGAACCAGCCCCCGACCCGCTCCACGCCGCGGAGCAGCTGCGAGTTGTCGCCAACGTGGATGCGCATCTCCGCGTTGTCGGCCATGAGGGCCACGGCGGCCTCGCGCTCGCCCGCGTTGAGATGCTCGAAGAACTGGTCCATGGTCTCGACGGCGCCCACGAGCCCAGTCTAGCCGAGGGCGACGCCGCGGTCAGAAGCCGCCGCCCGCCCCGCCCCCGCTGAAGCCGCCGCCACCGCCGAACCCTCCGCCGAAGCCGCCCCCACCGCCGCTGCCGGAGGAGCTGGGCGTGTTGCCGATGGCGCCGAGCGCCGAGAACATGCTGCCGAAGTTCGGGATGGGCGAGGCGGAGAAGCTGCCGGCCGCGAAGAGCCCCGTGCCGCCGGCGGCGAACGCCGACCGGGAGGTCGCGGTGGACCAGGCCGGGCTGAACCAGATGGGGAGCCAGGCGGCGCTGCTCACGGTGCCGCCAGCCGCCCGTTGATCGTCCATGGTCCGTTGGAGGACGGTCTGGATCTCGTTCTGGAGGCCCAGGGCGACCCCCCACACGGTGGCCAGATCGGGTGTGTCCAGCCATGCCAGGTTGGCCTGCTGGACGACCTGGGGCATCGACCTCGCCTGGGCCATCGTCGCCTGGAGCGTGCGGCGGTACGCCTGCAGCATGGCCTGCACGCGTGCCCCATCGAGCGTGCGCGCGGGCATCACCCGGGCGACCGCCACGGTCACAGCGGCGGCTGCTCCGGCCGCGACGGCCAGCAGGACGAGCCCGCTGCTCGGCAGGTTGACCCCGATGAGCCCGAACACGATGGCCAGGACGAGCTCGGCGACTCCCACGAGCGACCAGCGTTGGATGAGATCGCGCGGTCGTCGCGCGAACCAGCCCTGGTCGACCGCATGCTGCTCGAGCCGCTTGTCGAACTCGGGGGTCTTCTGGCCGAACTGCAGGACGTCCGAGGGATCCAGGTAGTCCGTGGAGATGCCTCGGACGGCGCCCACCAGATACGTCTCGGCGTCCGACAGCGGCCGCCGCCGCGCCGCCGCGAGGGTCGCGTCGTCGGGATGCGGGTCAAGGACCCGGATGCCGACCTTGGCGCCGCTCTCGGGCGCGAAGGCCAGTTCGCCGCGGCTGGCCAGGTCGACCATCGCCGTGGTCAGCGTGCGGCGGCTCGAGCGGTCGTCGTAGATGAGCGCCGCGCTCGCCGCGGTGAGGGCCTCCGGCGGACCCGCCATGAGCACCGAGGGGTCGTCGGTGTACACGGCATCGCGACCCTTGCGGTACCAGGCCAGCACGGCGTAGCCCGCGGCGAGGATGAAGAGGAGGGGGGCGATGATGAGCCCGACCACCGCATTGACCTCGCGCGCGAAGGCCAGCTGCTGGGCTGCCTCCGGCGTCATGCTGGCGTCGATCCTCGCGACCCCGGCCTGGACGGCTCCGTCCATGTCGCAGGCTTCCAGCTGCGGCAGCATGTCGTTCTCGTAGACGGCCTCGAGGTCACCCTCGCTCATGTAGGTCGCCGCGAACCCGGGGCCGGGGTCCAGCCGGACCTGGCCGTGGCACCCGGTCTCGTCCAGGTCGAAGAGGATCACCAGGCCGTTATCGAAGCCGGCCTGGCCAACGCCCCACTGGTTGCCAAGGGCGTCCGCGTCGTCCTTCGCCCCCTGCTCGTCGACGCCCGGCTTGGTCTGGGTGTAGACGACGATCTCGGCGCCGGTCCGCTGCCGGATCGCGGCGATGGTCGACTGGACCTGCTCGATGACACCCGGCGAGAAGACATCGGCCGTGTCGTAGACGTACTGGCCGCCGACCGGGTCGGGGAACGGCGGGCCCGCCGCGGCGATCGGCGAGATGACGGCGAAGAGGAGCGCGAGCGAGCCGAGGGCGGTCGCCAGCAGCTTGGCCGTCATGGCGACAGGGTACACGTGCGGTACGATGCCGCCGGCCCGTTCGCGCGACCCCGACACGCTCGAGGACCCATGCCCGACACCACACCGCTCGACCCGTCGCTGGCCGCCCTGACGGCGGCCCTGCCACCCTTCCGGGCCGCCGGCCCCGATCCCCGCCCGGTCCCGGCGACGCCCTATCAGCGCGTCATGCACGACGCCCTCGACGTCCTGTTCGCGGCGTTCCCTGTCTTCGCCACCGAGGTCGGGTACCACGCCTTCGACGATCGCTGGTCCGACCTTGCCGAGGACGCCCGGCAGCGGCTGGTGGCCCGCCTGGGCCAGCTCATCGAGGCCGCCCGCGCGCTGCCGGAGGCAGACCTGTCGGCCGATGAACGCCTCGATCGCGGCATCCTCGTCGAAGCGCTCCAGGGCGTCCTCTTCGATGAGGACGTGCTCCGTGAATCGGCCTGGGATCCGCTGGGCGTCGTGCAGGTCGCGGGCAGCGGCCTGTTCGAGCTCGTCGCCCGCGAGACGACCCCGTGGGCGCAGCGCGGCGTGGCGTTCACCTGGCGGGTCGCCCGTCTGGCCGACTTCCTGGCCGGGGCGCGGTCGGCGCTGCACGGCCTGCCGGACCGTCCCGTCTCGCTGCTCCACACGGAGACCGCCCTGGCCCAGCTGGACGGCGTCATGGAGCAGGTCGACGAGGGCCTGGCCATCGCCGCCGCGACCGACGACGGCGGCCTGGGCCTCGCCCGCCAGCTGGCCGCCCTGCGCCCGCACGCCGACGCGGCCGTCGAGGCCTTCCGGCGCTTCCTGACCGACGAGGTCAGGCCGCACGCCAGGGGCGAGGGCCGCCTTGGTCCGCGGCTGTTCGCCGAGAAGCTGCGCCACACCCTGGCCAGCGACCTGAGCCCGGACGAGGTCGAGGCTCGCGCGCGGCACGACTACGCCGTGGTACGCGCCGAGCTCGTGCGGCTGGCCCGCGTCGCGTGGCCCACCTGGCGCCCCGACAGCCCCATGCCCGACGACGAGGACGCCCTCGTGCGCGGCGTCCTGGATGCCATCGCCGCGGAGCACGGCGAGCCGGCCGGCCTGCTCGACGACGCCCGGGCGGAGGTGGCGCGCATCGAGGCGTTCGTCCGCGAGCGCGGCGTCATCAGCCTGCCCGACGAGCCGCTCGAGATCACCTGGACGCCGACCTTCATGCGCGCCTACGGCGGCGCCTTCCTGTCCCCGCCGGGGCCGCTCGAGGTCGGCCAGCGCAGCTACTTCTGGATCACCCCGCCCGGCGACGACTGGCCGCCCGAGCGCCTCGAGTCCTTCCTGCGCGAGGACAACGAACGGATGCAGCGGCTGCTCTGCATCCACGAGGCGATCCCCGGCCACTACCTCCAGCTGGCGGCCGCGGCGAAGACGCCCAACCTGACCCGCAGCATCTTCCAGTCCGGCATGTTCGCCGAGGGGTGGGCGGTCTACGTCACCCAGGTGATGATGGACGCCGGCTACGGCGATCACGAGCCCGCCCTGCTGCTCAACCACTGGAAGTTCTACCTGCGCGCGATCGTCAACGCGCTGCTCGACGTGGCCATCCACACGGGCGGCATGACCGAGACGGAGGCGATGGACCTGATGGTCCGCGGCGCGTTCCAGGAGGAGCAGGAGGCGCGCGCCAAGTGGCTGCGCGCGCGGCTCACGGCGACGCAGCTCAGTACGTACTACATGGGCTCGCTCGAGTTCTGGGACCTGGAGCGGGCCGCCCGACGGCGCGCCGCCGAGGCGCGTGGGGCGGATGTGTCGGCCGTGCCCGAGCCGCGCCTCGTGGGCGACTTCGGCGCGACGCCGGGGTTCGACCAGCGGGCCCACCTGGAGGCGGTCATCTCGCACGGCGCGCCACCCATCAAGTGGGTGCGCCGGCTCGTCCTGGGAGCCTGACGCGAGCGCGCCCGAGGCTCCCCTTCGTCGACCGGCGGACGCCCGGCCGCGGGCCGACGCCGAGGCGGTGCCACCGCCCCCGGACGCCGCCGAACAGGCGGCCATCGAGGACCAGCTCGTCGCCCTGTGGGTCCACGCTGGCGCGACCCTGACGCCTGATCCTGCGCTCGGCGCGGATCTCGTGGCCTGGCCCGGCCGCGGCCTGGCGTTCAACCACGCCGCCCGGCCGCGCTGGACGGAGGCGACCTGGGCTGCGCAGGCGGACGCGGTGGCCGCTCGGTTGCGCGGGCTCGGCGAGGTGCCGGCCATCCTCCTGGTCGATGAGCTGGCCACGCCGCCCGACCTGGCCATGCGGCTGCAGGGGCGGGGCTGGCTGGAGATCGGTCGTGAGCGGATCCTCTGGACCCGCCGGGCGGCCGCCGTGCCGCACCTGGCGCCCAGCCTGCGCCTTGAGGCTGTCACGCCGGCCACGGCCGCGGCCTACGAGGCGACCGAGCGGGCGATCTTCGGGCTCGCGCCGGTGGAGGCCGCCGACCGCGTCAGGTCGCTGCAGGTGGGCCTGGAGGTCGGCCGTGTACGGGCCTACCTGGCGCGACTCGACGGGGCGCCGGTCGCGACCGCGCGCCTCATCCGCGGCGACGGGCTGGCCGCGCTCCAGGGAGTCGGCGTGGTCGCCGCACGGCGCCGCCAGGGCTACGGGACGCTGATGACGACGGTCGCCACGCGCGCCGGCCTGGCCGGCGGCGCGCGCCTGGTGTGGCTATCGGTGGAGGCCGACAACGCCGCCGCAGCGGCCCTGTACGCCGGCCTGGACTACCGGCCGGTCCTGACCTGGCGCCGGCTCATCGCCCCGGAGGCGGCCGGCAGGTAGAGCTGGGCCACGTACTCTTCAAGCATGCGGGTGGTCGAGAAGCGCCACGTGATCGAGGCCAGCGAGCGGCGCATCAGATCGAGCCAGCCGTGGGGCAGCCCGTCGTCCCCGCGGGTGTAGTAGAGGGGCACGATCTGGTCGGCCAGCAGGTGGTACAGCGCCTGGGCATCGGACCAGTCCTGCGCTCGATCGTCGGGGTCGATGTCGCGGCCACCGATGGCCCAGCCGTTGTCGCCGGTGTAGCCCTCGTCCCACCAGCCGTCCAGGACCGAGCAGTTGATGGCGCCGTTGGCGCCGGCTTTCATGCCGCTGGTGCCCGACGCCTCCAGCGGGCGGCGCGGTGTATTCAGCCACACGTCGGTGCCTCGCACGAGCCGGCGGGCCATGCGCATGTCGTAGTTCTCCAGGATCAGCACCCGGCCCCGCAGGCGCTCGTCCCGGCTGCGGGCGAAGATGTCGCGGATGACCTGCTGGCCGGGTCGGTCGGCCGGATGGGCCTTGCCCGCCATGACGACCTGCACGGGCCGGTCGCGGTCGCACAGGATGGACGCCAGGCGCTCCTCGTCCAGGAAGAGCAGTTCGGCGCGCTTGTACGTGGCGAAGCGCCGCGCGAACCCGACCGTGAGGACGTCAGGTTCCAGCGCCTGGGACAGCTGCGCGAGCGCCTCCGGGGCCTCGCCGAGGCGGGCGAACTGATGCCGCAGGTGGCGACGGGCGTACAGTGCCAGCTCCACCTTGAGGTGCCGGTGGGCGGCCCACAGGCGGTCGTCCTCGATGGCATCCAGGTGCTCCCAGAAACGGTCCCCCGGGCGGGCCGCGTCGAGGCGGTCCAGGTCGGCGCCCCGCTGCTCGTACAGGCGCCGCAGGGGGGTCCCCAGCCAGGAAGCCACGTGGACCCCGTTGGTGATGGCCAGGATCTCGCGGCCCGCGACGGCGTGCCAGGTGGCGTTCGCCGTCCGCCCGTGGAGCTGGCTGACGGCGTTCGCGCCCGATGTGCTGCGCAGACACAGGGCCGTCATGTCGAACTCGCCGGCGTTCCCGTCCGGCCCCCGGCCAAGCTCCAGGATCCGCTCCGCATCCAGGCCGACGCCCGCCAGCAGGGGCGCGATCAGCCGGCGCACGAGGTCGGCGGCGAATCGCTCGTTGCCCGCGGCCACGGGTGTGTGGATGGTGAAGACGGACGCAGCGCTGACCGCGGCCATGGCTTCCTCGAAGGGCATCCCGCCGGCCATCAACTCCCTGGTGCGTTCCACCAGCATGAACGCCGAGTGGCCCTCGTTGAGGTGCCACGCGGCCGGGTCGATGCCCAGCGCGCGCAGGGCGCGCACGCCGCCCACGCCGAGCACGATCTCCTGGTACAGGCGCATCTCCCGGCCGCGGACGTACAGGATGTGGGTGATGGGCCGGTCTTCCGGGGAGTTCTCGGGCACGTCGGAGTCCAGCAGGATGAGCGGCACGCGACCGACCTCGACGCGCCAGACCGCGCAGCGGACCGTGCGCCCGGGCAGCTCGACGGGCACCAGCAGCGGCCCGCCGTCCTCGCCGATGACGCGCTGGAGCGGCATGCGGCGCGGATCGAAGTCGGGGTAGGCATGCTCCTGGTGGCCGTCGGCGTCGATCGTCTGGCTGAAGTAGCCGTGGCGGTAGAAGAGGCCGACGGCCACGAACGGCAGGGCCATGTCGGAGGCCGTCTTGCAGTGGTCGCCGGCGAGGACGCCCAGGCCACCGGAGTAGAGGCCGAGCGTTTCGTGGATGCCGTACTCGGCGCAGAAGTACGCCACCGGGCCCGGCAGGGTGGCGCCGGCACCGCCGGGGTACCAGTGGCCCGCGCCGTTGGCCAGGTAGGCGTCGAAGCTGGCCAGCACCGCCTCGTAGTCGACCATGAAGCCCTCGTTGTCGAGGAGCTCGGTCCAGTCCCGGTCCAGGTGCAGGAGCGGCACCGGGCTGCGGTAGCGCTCCCAGGCGCCGGCGTCGATGCGGCTGAAGAGCTCGCGCACCTCCGGGTGCCACGTCCAGTAGAGGTTGAAGGCGAGACGCCGGAGGCCGGCCAGGCGGGGTGGCAGCCGGAGCGCGACGAGCTCCTGGGCCGGGATCTCGGGCATGAGCATGAGCCGGCATCGTACACGACGGACCTGCCGCGGCGGCTACGATGCGCGCGTGCGGATCGCCATGGTCGCCTCCGAGTGCGAGCCCTACGCCAAGACCGGCGGCCTGGCCGACGTGGTCGACGCGCTCTCGCGCGCGCTCGGGCAGCTCGACCATGAGGTCGACGTCTACCTGCCCCGCTACCGCGACGTCCGGCTGCCGGTCGACCCGCCCCCGGTGCGCAGCACGATCCGCGTGCCCGTGGCCACGGGCCCACGCCGCTCGGGCCACGTCGAGGTGGGCCTCCTCACGTTCGCCGGCGACGGGTACCGCGTCCGCCTGGTGGACCATCCGCCGTCGTTCGATCGGGCCGGGCTGTACGGCGAGGCGGGCGCCGACTACCCCGACAACGCCGGACGCTTCGCGTTGCTCGGACGCACCGCCCTCGAGACGATCCGGGCGGAGGGACGGCCGGTCGACATCGTCCACGGCCACGACTGGCAGGCCGGCCCGGTGCTCCTCCACCTGCGCCACGGCTATGCCACGGACCCGGTGGTGGGTCGCGCGGCGAGCCAGCTCACCTGCCACAACCTGGCGTACCACGGCTGGACGCCGCGGGCGGAGGCGTGGCGGCTGGGCCTGTCCGCGTCGGTGGGCCAGCCGGAGGGCGTGGACCTGCTGCGCGAAGGACTCGGGCACGCGGACCTGGTCAACACCGTGAGCCCCACATACGCCCGCGAGACGCTGGGACCGGCATACGGAGCTGGGGTCGACGATCTCCTGCGCGGCCTGGGCGATCGCTACCTGGGCATCATGAACGGCATCGACACGGTCCTCTGGGATCCGGCCCACGATCCCGTGCAGGCTGCGCCCTTCAGCCGGCGCGCGCTGGCCGGGAAGGCGGCCTGCAAGGCCGACCTCCTGGCACGCCATCGCCTGGCGCCCGGCATCGGCCGCGGGTGGGACGAGCGCGGCGCGCCGCTGATGGGCCTCGTCGGCCGGCTGGACCCGCAGAAGGGCTTCGACCTGCTGACCGACGCCGCCCCGGCGCTGCTGCGGATGGGCGTGCGGCTCATCGTGCTTGGCACCGGCGACGCGCGGCTGGTGGCCGGCCTGCAGGCGCTCGCGGCACGCCACGCCGACCGGCTGGTCGTGCTGGACCGCTTCGACCGGGACGAGGCGCGGCGCATCTACGCGGCCAGCGACGCGTTCCTCATGCCATCGCGCTTCGAGCCGTCAGGCCAGGGCCAGCTCATCGCGTTGCGCTACGGGTCGGTGCCCATCGTGCGGGCCACGGGTGGCCTGGCCGATACCGTGTTCGACGCCGATGCCCGGGCGGGTCGGGGCAACGGCTTCACGTTCCAGGAGGCCACGCCGGCAGCACTCCGGGAAGCCGTGCGGCGCGCCGTGGCGGCCTACCGCGACCCCGTGCGGTGGACCGCCCTCGTGCGCCGCGGGATGGCGGAGGACCATGCCTGGGGCGTGCCGGCGCAGGGATACGAGGCGGCCTACGCGCGCGCCGTCGCCGTGCACGCGAAGCGCGGGGGAGCGACTGCCTAGCTCTTGCCCTCCGACTTCGAGCCGTCGGGCTCGGAAACGGTCGGCGCGGCCGGCTTCAGGGGACCAGCACCCGGCTCGACCGGTTCCGGCAGCGGGTCGTAGACGCGTGTGCCGGGAATCGGGGGGATGAGCCGAGGCGTCCCGCAGTGGTAGCAGACTGCCGTGCCGGGATCGTTGCGTGTGCCGCACGTCCCGCACTGCCACTTGTCATCCATGTCCGTCCCTCCCGAGCGGCTCTGCCAAGTTCACTCTACGCCGCCGCGGACCGCGGGGCAGCTGGTGTCTGGCGGTGCCAACACTTGACGGGGTGGATCGGCGGTGAAGGGCGATGTGCGACCGTTCCGGCATTCGGTCGCGACGTGGGCGTTCTCGGCTATGGAGCCTGTCGAGCCGGATGCATCAAGACCGGAGAACCGGGTGGAGTTCGGACGAAGAAGGACAGCCGTGACTCATGTCGATCGTCCACGGCTGCCGCTATCACGTATTCGTCGTACCGGGAGAAGGGATACGCGGCCTTGATGGCGATCGGAACGTGCGTGGAGGCGCCGCGAGCAAGCATCGGCGAGCGGCCGGTGCGGAAGGACAGCGTGATCGGCTGCCCGACCGCGATTCCGTCCAGGTCCCGTACGGCAACGCTGAGACTGTGCTCGTCGTCAGTCTCGTTGTACGTCACATTGACTCCGCACGCGATCGACAGTGTCACTGGTGACTGAAGAGCTGGGACGAAGATCGCGTCCCACCCTCCCCCCATCAGGTAAAGCTTGCCGTTCAGCACCTCGACCGCGTCGGCGAGGATCAAGTACTCGACTGAGGATCGCGGAAGCTGCGATCGGGGAGAGCGCTTACGAGCGGGCTGTGGCTCTATCACGTGCTGGATGCGCCTCTGGTACACTTGTAGACGTTGTATACGAATCATAGGCCTGCGAGACGAGTATGGCAAGGGGGTGCATCGACGAACTGCGGATCTCTTCGGGCGCCGAGGACCACCTTGCCGGCCATGGGATCAGCCCCGACGAGGTACTTGACGTTCTTTGGGATCACCCGTACTTCTGCCGAGACAATGAGGCCGACCGCAAGCTCATGATCGGCCGTACGATCGGCGGGCGATTGGTGACCGTTGTGATCGAGCAGACTGGTAGCGACGCGACCGTCTGGGACGTGGTGACGGGTTGGCTAGCCAGCAAAGGGGAAAGAACCACATGGACAAGACAGGTCAGCGCCAGACGCTAGAGCCACTGGACATCGAGGTGCGGAGCGCCACGGTTGTTCTGTCCGTAAGGTTGGACGATGCCACGGCGCGACGGCTCCGATTACTAGCGCGCCAGAGAGGCGTTCGGATGTCGGACATCCTCAGGGAGGCTGCCGAGTCAATGGCGGACCAGGCGCTCCCATCGGGGATCGCTGGGATGCCGTACGACGTCGCCTACCTGAACACGGCGTTCACCTTGGAGCCGGTTGAGCGGACCGTGTCACCCGTTCAGAAGCTGTCAGTGAGCAACGCGGCGGATCCGGGCCCGTTCACTGGCGTGTCAGTCTTGGCGCGGGCCTCGGCGACCTAGCGGTTCACCGGTCGCAGGTCTCTGCTCCGAGAAGCATCCGTCGCTGCATCGGCCTAGCCCAGGTCGACTTCTTCGCGCCAGGCGGGGCGGTGGGCGGTCAGGCCGAGGCCCTTGACGCGGGCTTCCACGGCCAGCTCGGCGTCGGGGTCGCCGTGGACGATGAAGATGGTCCGCGGGCGCGGCGTGCCAGTCGCGAAATGGGCCAGCCAGGCAGCCAGCTCGTTCTCGTCGGCATGGGCGCTGAAGCCGTTGATGGAGCGGATCTCGCATCGCACGTCGCGCCACACGCCGTTGAGGCGGACCTGTTTCGCGCCGGCCTGGAGGTGCGCGCCGAGCGTGCCCTCACCCTGGTAGCCCACGAACAGCAGGATGGCCTTGGGGTCGTCGATCAGGTCGTCCAGGTGGTGCACGATGCGGCCGCCGGTGAGCATCCCGCTGGCCGATACGATCATCATCGGCCGGGCGGCGTTGGTGATGGTCTTGGACTGCTCGGCCGTGGTCGTGACGATCTGGCCGGGATACTCCAGCGGCCGTTCGCCGGAGCTCAGGAGGCGGCCGGTCTCGGCGTCGTAGTACTCCGGATGGTGGATGTACACGGCCGTCGCGCCGGTCGCCATCGGCGAGTCCAGGTAGAGCGGCACGTGCGGGATGCGGCCCGCCTCCAGGAGCCGGTCCAGGACCCACAGCATGTCCTGCGTGCGGCCGATGGCGAAGGCGGGGATGAGCAGGACGCCCGAGTGGTCGGAGGTGGCGTGGACGGCCTGGGCGAGCGCCTCGATCGCCTCATCCTCGGGCTCGTGCTCGCGGCCGCCGTACGTGGACTCGACGAGCACGTAGTCGGCGCCGTCGAGGATCGTCGTCGGGTCGCGCAGGATCGGCGCGTCCGACCGCCCCAGGTCGCCCGAGAAGACGAGCCGCCGCGGTGCGCCGCCGCCTTCGGTCACCTCCACGACGATGATGGCCGAGCCCAGGATGTGGCCGGCGTCATGGAAGGTGGCCCGCACGCCGGCGATCACATCGATGGCCGTGTCGTAGTCGATGCCGCGGAACTGCAGCATCGTGGCCGCCGCGTCGTCACGGTCGTAGAGCGGCTCGATCGGCTCGTCCTGCCACGCCGGCAGCTCCGGGTCGCCGCCGCCGCGCGGGAAGGGCCCGTGGTCGGAGGCGACGTGCGGCACCGGCACGACCGCGGTGTGGACGCCGGTCGTGACCACGGGCGCCCCGGCTGGTCCGGCGGTCGCGGCGGCGTCCCGCGCCTCACGTCGTGCCTCTCGTTCGAGCCGGTCGTTGTGTGCCTGGGCCTGCTGGACCTGGAGCTTGCCGCTGTCGAGGAGGACCAGCTCGGCCAGCTCGCGCGTGCCGGTCGTGGTGATGATCGGGCCGCGGTAGCCACCCTTGACGAGCGCGGGGAGCATGCCGCAGTGGTCGAGGTGGGCGTGCGTCAGGAGCACCGCGTCGATGGACGCGGGGTCGTAGGCGAACCCGGCCCGGTTGCGCGCGGCCTCCGCCGGGCTGCCCTGGAACATCCCGCAGTCGACCAGGATCCGCCCCGCCTGGGTCGTCACGAGGTACTGCGAGCCCGTCACCGTGCCGGCCGCGCCGAGGAACTGGATCTTCACGGGCGGGTCCTCACGCGGTCAGTGTAGGGCGACGCGAGGTACGCTGGTCGCAGGGGCTGCACCGGAGGAGAGGCATGGGGCTGCTGGACGGCAGGAAGGCGCTGATCTTCGGCGTCGCCAACGACCATTCGATCGCCTGGGGCATCGCCCGCGCCCTCCACGATGAAGGGGCGCTGGTCGGCTTCAGCTCGATCGAAAGCCTGCTGGACAAGCGCGTCCGCCCACTGGCGCAGACCCTGCGGGCCGACTTCGTGGAGCCGTGCGACGTCCAGGACGACGCGCAGATCGCGGCCGTGTTCGACCGCTGGCAGGTCCGCCACGGCAGCCTGGACATCCTCGTCCACGCCCTCGCCTTCGCGCGCCGCGAGGACCTGGAGGGGGCGTTCGTGCAGACGTCGCGCGAGGGCTTTGCGACCGCCCTTGACGTCAGCGCCTACTCGTTGGTGGCCCTCACCCGTGCCGCGCTGCCGGTCATGACGAACGGCGGCGCCGTGCTCACCCTGAGCTACTACGGGGCCGAGAAGGTGGTCGCCAACTACAACGTGATGGGTGTCGCGAAGGCGGCCCTGGAGGCGTGCGTGCGGTACCTCGCCGCGGACCTTGGTCCCCAGGGGATCCGCGTCAACGCCATCAGCGCCGGCCCGGTGCGCACCCTCGCGGCGGCCGGCATCGCCGGCTTCAAGGGCCTCTACGGGTCGTTCCGCGACGTGGCGCCCCTGCGCGCCAACATCACCCCGGAGGATGTCGGCCGCGCCGCCGTCTACCTGTGCAGCGACCTGGCGGGCGCGGTGACCGGCGAGGTGCACTACGTGGACGGGGGGTTCAACGTGCTTGGTGTGCCGCTGCCCGACGCATGACCGCGGATGCCGGGCACAACGAAGCGCCCGAAGGAACCGCCGCTCCATCGCCTCCGGTCCAGCATCGCTGCCGGTCCTGAGGCCCCTGTCACTGCTGGTAAACCATCAGCGCCAGGTCCGGTGCAGGGCCCCTTCGGGCAAGACAAAGACTAGGCGCGCAGGCCCACCGGGTCAAGGCGAGTTCTCCACGAGATTCTGGTGACGAGAGGCACTTATCCACCCTCTATCACCAATCTGGCCATGCCAGACTCGGGCTGATGCGTCGACCCGACGACCCGCTGCCCGGCGCGCCAGATCCGTGGGTCGGTTCGACGATGCCGCCGGCCCGTTCCGGCCCGCCCTTCCTCATGACCGAGATGATCCAGGCCGAGCCCGCCTTCGCCGAACGGCTGCTACGGCGGCTGCTGGCCGAGGGGAGCGCCGCCGACCGCCTGGCGCAGGCGGTCCGGTCGACCGTCGCGGCCGGCCGTGACGTGGTCATCGTGGGCTGCGGCACCAGCGAGCACGGCGCCATAGCGGCCGCGGCGATCCTGGCGCAGGCGGCTCGCCCGACGTCGGGCAGGGGACGGGTCGTCGCCCGGCAAGCGCTCGAGGCGGCCCTGGCGCCGCAGGACGCGGGCCTGCTCGTGGGCATCAGCCATGAAGGTGGCACGTGGGCCACGAACGAGGCGCTGTCGGCGGCCCGTGGCGCGGGGATCAGGACGGCGCTCATCACCGTCAGCGACCGCTCGCCCGGGGCCGCCCTGGCCGACATCGTGGTGACGACCGACGAGGCGGACCAGTCGTGGTGCCACACCGTCGGCTACCTCTCGCCGATCCTGGCCGCGACGGCCGTTGCCGCGCTGGCTGAGGGCGCGAGGCTCGATATCGCGGCGGTCCGGGCCCTCCTGACCGCGAGCGTCGCCGCGGAGGGCCAGGCCGAGTCGATGGCGGCCGCGCTGGGGTCGGTGGATCGGCTGCTGGTCGTGGCCTCGGGGTCGGACGGCCCGGCCGCCCGGGAGCTGGCCCTCAAAGTGGAGGAGGCGAGCTACCTGCCGACCGTGGCGCGTGACCTGGAGACGATCCTGCACGGCCACCTCCCGGCGGCTGGGGCGACGACGGGTCTCGTGCTCATCCTGACCGACCGCGAGCGGCGGGACGACCGGGCGCGCCGGGCACGCGGCGTGCTCGAGGCGGCCCGCGTCCTGGGCATGCGCGTCGGCGCGATCCTGGCGGAGGACGTGGCCGCGGGGTTGCCGCGCGAACTGACGCCGGCCGGGCGCCTGACCGTGCCCGAGGCGCCCGCGCTGTCCGCGCCGGCGGCGGCCCTCATCGGGTCGGCCGTGCCCCTGCAGTGGCTGGCCGAGCGGCTGGCCCGGGCGCGCGGCACGAACCCCGACACGTTGCGACGGACGGATGCGCGCTACGCGGCAGCGGGCGCCGCGGCGGAGTAGGGGCGGCTAGCAGCCCGAGCTTTCGGCGGGCGACGGGGCCACGTCGAGCCGCGCCAGGATCGTCTCCAGCGACCGAAGGAAGGCGGCGCGATCGCGTACCGGCAGCACCGCCAGGAAGTGCTCCGAGATCGCCTCGTGAGCCGTGGGGCGAGCCCGCTCCAGGTGTTCCTGGCCCGCCTGGGTCAGGACGGCGAAGGCGCCGCGCGCATCGGTGGCGCACTTGTGGCGGGTCACGTAGCCGTCGTCGGCCATGCGGTCGACGAGGCGGCTGGCGCCGCTGCGGGTCAGCAGGAGGCGGTCGGCCAGCTCGTTCATGCGCAGGCGGCCGCCGGCCAGCGACAGCTGGAGGAGCGCCTCGTAGTCGGCCAGCGAAACGCCCGCGGCGTCCTGCAGCTCGGCCTCCAGGCGTCGCGTCAGCGCCGCGTGGGCGCGGATGAAGGCGACCCACGGCCCAAGGTCCTGCTCCGGCTCGACGGGCGTCGCGGCAGGCGCGGCCTGCGGCGCGGTCGGATGTTCGAGGGCAGGTGCGGTCATGACCGTTCGATGATACCCCGCCCCGCGGCAGTCCCGGCAGGGGTTCCCGGCGCTGGGATCGCGCCGTCAGAGCCGGCTGGTGGCGCTTCGCCAGGGGCTTCGGTGGCCGGCCGTCGGGCAGCCATCGCCGCGTCCACGTCGGGCACCCCGTCCGGCCCGATCTCCGCCGCCAGCTCGGCCCACGGGCGATCGGCGGGGAGGCGGCGCCAGTCGAGGAGCACCCGGCAGCCGAACGCGCCGAGGCGGACGGCGTAGCCCTCGCGCGCCAGCGCCGGGCCGTGGAGCAGGTGCTCGCGACCCTCCACGAGATCGCGGGCGGCGTACCAGGCATCTGCGTCGGTGGCCAGGTCCAGGGCCTCGGCGAGGTGTTCCGAGCGCGGCCCTCCGCCGTCCCCGGTGGCGAACGGCACGCTCCGCGCGATGGTCCCGTCCGCCTCCGCCCAGCGGTTGTGGAAGAGGACGAGCGAGCGCTGGCCGTCCGCCCGGTTGGTATAGGCGAACACGTCGTCAAGCACGTGGCCGTCCGCCGCCGTCACGTCGAACAGGCGGAACGTGGCGGCCGGCGCGAACTGGGCCCGGCGGCGCAGGAGCGGGAAGAGCCGCGCCTCGTGCAGCGCGGCGAGCCCGGGGTCCGGGCGCTCATCCAGCTGCGGCCGGCGGAACTCCATGCCGTAGCGCTCCTGGTAGCCCTCCAGCTGGCCGTGCGCCAGCAGCGGCAGCCCGGGCAGCGTCGCCAGCAGTGTCGCCACGCCGGCGTACTTGCCGCCGGTCCCGAACTGGTCGGCGACGGTGCGTTCGTCCGGGTTGCTCATGAAGTTGACGTAGCGCTCCAGGACGCGCGGGTCGAACGCGACGGTCTCGCGCAGGATGGCCCGGTACTTGTCGTTCTCCTCGTCGCGCAGCATGTGCATGAACGCGCTGTTGTACACGCGGTGCATGCCCAGCGTGCGCACGAAGTAGCCCTCCATGAGCCAGAAGGCCTCCGCCAGGAGCAGCGTGTCGGGCGCCTCGACCGCGACCCGGTCGACCACCTCGCGCCAGAACTCATGGGGCATCCGGCGGCGGAACGTGGCGGGGCTCAGGCGGCCGTACTCGGCCCGTGAGGGGATCGCGCCGCCATGGCCGGGCGGCGGATACCAGAGGCGCTGGATGTGGCGACGGGCGAGGGTCATGGCCGCGTCGAAGCGGATGATCGGGAAGCGTCGCGCGACGTCCAGGATCAGTCCCATCACGGCCTCGCGGACCTGGGCCTGGAGGTAGTCCAGCTGGGCCGTGTCGTTCCACGGCGTGGCCGTGCCGTCGTTGCCGTGGTAGATGTAGCGGGACTCGTCGGTCGAGTGGTCCAGGCGCCGGAAGACGACGGCCGCGTCGCTGTGGTCCCAGTACCCGTCCTCCAGCTGGATGACCACGCCGGGGTCGGGCGACAGGTCGGGGCCGGTGAAGCGATAGCCGGGGTACGGTGGCTCGTCGAGGCCGATGAACCGCTCCGGATGGTGCAGGACCCAGTCGCTGTCGAGGCCCATGTGGTTGGGCACCATGTCGCTGGCCAGGCGGATGCCGTGCCGGTCCGCGCGTTGGCGCAGGACGTCCAGCGCCGCGTCCCCGCCGAGGTCGGCCGCGATGACGTAGCGGTCGATGGCGTAGGCGGAGGCCGCGGCGTCCGGGTTGCCCATGCGCTGCTTGATCTCACGGGACGCCCGGCTCCGCTCCCACAGGCCGATCAACCAGAGCCCGTTGACCCCTTCGGCGGCGAGGGTGCCAAGGACCTCGTCGGGGACCTGGTCGAGCGTCGTGATGGCTCGTCCATACGCTCGCGAGATCTGCTCCAGCCAGACGTACGCGTTCTTGGCGAGCAGGACGACGCGGGGCATCCAGGGGGCGTCGGTAGAGAACCGCTCGGCCTCGTCGCCCGCGCCGAGCTCGGGGGCGTCGTGGCCTCCGCCGCCGGCGTGGGCGTCCCGCTCGCGCAGGCTGCGCGCGTGCGCTTCCTCGGCCAGGAGGTCCAGCGCCAGCGTCAGACGGCGGCGGGCCTCGGGGGTCAGCTCGGCCGCCCAGTGGCGGCGGACCCACAGCAGCTGCCCGGCGAGGGAGTCCGGTGAGGCCGCGATCGGGCCGCGCAGCAGCCGCATGAGCCCGGGGGCGTGCGATGCGGCCCCGGCCCCGGCCCCCGCACCGGTGGCCGGCCCTGCTGCCGAGGCGTCCAGGGCCTCCAGGATGCGCAGGTAGTCGGTCGAGGCCGCCAGCTCCGCGTCGTCGAACAGCCGGCGCACCCCGCGCAGGGCCGGGTTCGTGGCGTTCAGGCGGAGCAGCACGAGCTCCTCGAGCGCCCGGCCGGCGGCGGTCCGGTCGCCCGCCACTGCGCCCTCGACGGCCGGGTCCGGGAGCGGCGAGCCGGTCGGGAACGCCGGCCGGAACGCGCGCAGGGTGCCGGCCATGTCGGGCGCGTCGGCGGCGCGGGCCATGCGGCGCCGGGCCGACTCGAGCGGATGGGCCGCGCCCCTGCCCTGGCGCGCAAGGACGCGATGGATCACCTCGTGGAGGACCGTCGCCCCGAGCAGGTCGCCGGTCTCCAGGTCCAGGTCGGCCGCCAGCCGGCGCATCGCCGCGAGCGCCAGCCCACCGTCGCCGCGGACCTCGCGGCGCGGGCGATCTGCCGGCCGCCGGGCGCGCCGGGGCCGGCCCTCGACGGCCTCGCGTGCGATCGGCATCCCCATCGGCCGAGGATACGCTGGCCGGTGGTCGGGGGACGGTCAGCCCAGGCGGGCGAGCACCTCGTGGGGCAGGGGGAACCAGCGGAGCGACTCGGCGTCGGCATCCATGGCCGGCCCGCCGGCGGATGCGCCCTCGGGCGAGCCTGCTGCGGACGCCGCGGCGAGGATGCGCCGGCCCTCGGCCAGGTAGTCGGCCAGCCGGGCCTCCGGTTCGCGATGCCGGTGCGCCTGGTACGTCATCCGGCCGCTCTCGTAGCGCACGTCGTGGAGGCTCAGCGGCGGCTCGATGGGGTCGCCGCCGTGGCGCCACATGCCGCTCGAGGCATCGAACCGGTAGCGCGGCAGCAGCCGCCAGCCGTCGGTCGCCACGAGCTCCACCGCGGCCAGGATGTACTCGAAGACGGCCTCCGAGATGAAGTAGTTGAAGTTCACCCGGACCCAGCCGGGCTTGATGCCTTCGCAGCCCCGGCCGATGGCGCGCTCGAACTCGTGCGACGTGGCGAGGTCGATGCCCAGCAGCCGGTGGCCGTACGGCCCGGCGCACGAGCAGCCGCCGCGGGCCTGGATGCCGAACAGGTCGTTGAGCAGCGCCACGACGTAGTTGTGGTGGAGGTACTGCTGGCCGTAGCGGACGACGAACGAGACGATCGACAGCCGTTCGGCGTCCAGGTTGCCCAGGACCTCGATCCGCGGGTGGTCGCGCCACCGGGCGATGGCCCGCGTGATGAAGGACGCCTCGCGCTCGCGGATGGCGTCGGTGCCGACCGCCTCCTTCAGCTGGAAGACCAGCCCCGCCCGGATGGACTCGACGATGGCCGGCGTGCCGCCCTCCTCGCGATGCTCGATGTCGCTGAGGTAGACGTGCTCGGTGGGGTTCACGTAGGCGACGGTGCCGCCGCCGGGCACGGTGGGGACGCGATTCCGGAAGAGTTCACGACGGGCCACGAGGACGCCCGGCGTGCCGGGCCCGCCGATGAACTTGTGGGGCGACAGGAAGATCGCGTCGAGGTGATCGGCACGCGCGCCCAAACCCATGTCGATGGCCACGTACGGCGCCGCGGCCGCATAGTCCCAGCAGGCCAGGGCGCCGTGGCGATGCAGCAGGGCACTCACGCCGCGGACGTCGCTGGTGATGCCGGTCACGTTGGAGGCGGCGGAGAAGCTGCCGATCCTGAGCGGCCGGTCGGCGTGACGCACCAGCTCGGCCTCCAGCTGCCGCACGTCGATGTGGCCGTCGTGGTCCTCGCCGATGGTCACGACATCGGCGATCGACTCGCGCCACGGCAGCTCGTTGGAGTGGTGCTCGAACGGCCCGATGAAGACGACCGGGCGCTCGTCGGCCGGGATCGTCGCCAGCAGGTGGTAGCGATCGTCGAGGTCGGCCGGCAGGCGCAGGTTGAGCACGTCCACGAAACGGTTGATGGCGGTGGTCGAGCCGGAGCCGCAGAAGATCACGGCGTGCTCGTCGGTCGCGCCGACGGCGGTGCGGATGATGTCCCGGGCGTCCTCACGGAAGCGGGAGGTCTGGAGGCCGGTGCCCGACGACTCGGTGTGGGTGTTGGCGTAGAGCGGCAGCACCGCGGCGCGGATGTAGTCCTCGATGAAGGTCAGGGCCCGTCCGGACGCGGTGTAGTCGGCGTAGATGACGCGGCGCGGTCCGAAGGGGCCGGCGACGGCCTCGTCATCGCCGATGACGGCCGAGCGGATGGCGTCGATGAGCGCCTGCGACGGATCGGCGACCGGCGCGATCACGGCCGCCCCGCGTGCAGGGCTTCGCGGCTCAGCTCGTAGGCGCGGGCGTGATCGCCCGTCTGGGCCGCCAGTTCGGCCAGCTCGGCCAGGACGTCGCGCAGCTGCTCGGCCCGGCCGTACCGGCGGGCGGTCTGCGCCGTCACCTCCAGGCTGGCGGTGGCCGCGCCGACGTCGCCGGCCGCGCGGAGGGCGCGCCCGACGGTCAAACCAGCACTGACCTCCGCCTTGCGGTTGTGGCTGGTGCGGGCGTGGGCCTGCGCCTGGCCGGCCAGTTCGAGGGCCTCGCCCGGCCGGCCCTCGGCGAGTTCGAGCTGGGCGCGCGTCTCCAGGGCATGGGCCAGGAGACGCCGGTCATCCAGGGACCCGGCCCGCTCGACGGCCGCGCGCGCGTACCGGTCGGCCTCGTCCATATGGCCGAGCGCGAGGTGGGCCAGCGCCAGCTCGTTCTCCATGGCCGCCACCTCAGCCGCCCCGGCCGAGGCACGGAACAGGGCCAGGCTGCGCAGGCCCGTGGTGACGGCGGCTTCCAGGTCGCCGAGTTCGCGGTAGGACGCGGCCAGGCCGTGCAGGAAGGTCGCCCGCCGGCGGTCGTCCAGGTCGGCCGCGACGACGCGCGCCTCCTCGAGGTACGCGAGGGCCCGCTCTGGATGACCCTCGCGGCTCTCGGTCGCCCCCAGGGCGATCAGCACGCGCAGTTGCAGGTCGGGGCCGACGGCCGATCCCGTGCGGGACCGCTCGAGGAGATCCAGCAGCACCGTCCGGGCGTCGGCGGCGGCGTCCATGAGGTACGCGGCGCAGGCCTGCCAGTAGCGGGCCTCCGCGGCGCTCTCGGTCCGGCCGAGCTGCTCGAACGTGCCCGCCGCCTCGAGCGCCGCCGGCAGCGCCTCTCGCCCCCGATCCAGCCGGCAGAGGGCCTCGGCCAGGCCCGCCAGCGCGGCGGCCCGGACGGGCCCCGCGATCCCTGCGCCGAGCAGGGCCCGGTACCGCTCGACCGCTTCCGGCCAGGCGCCGGTGGCGAGGGCGAGGTCCGCCTCGAGCGGCCGCCAGGCGCCGTCCTCCAGGCCGCCGAGCAGTCGCGCCGGGGTCGTCCCCAGCTTGCCGGCGAGGTGACCGAGCGCCTCCACCGAGGGGTTGGCGAGGCCGTGCTCCAGGGCCGAGATGTGGGCCTTCGTGTAGCGCTCGCCGGCCAGCTCCGCCTGCGTCAGGCCGGCCCGCAGGCGGGCGTCGCGGAGGCGGACCGCGAAGGCGCTGCCATCCGGCTCGGTGGTCGAGGCCTGGGCGGGCGAGGCGACGCGAGGCATGGGCGGGAGTATACGCGTCGGTCGCATGTCATTTGACCGTGGCCCGATCGGACGTGCCGCGGCTCGCGGGGCGGTGAGCCGGCGGTAAGGCGGCGCCAAGAGCGGGCCAAGCGCCGCCTGTCTCAATGGGCAGCCAGCGGCCCGCCCTGAGGGCCACGACACGAAAGGAGCATCGGATCGTGCTGCGTCACCACTACCACCAGGTCCGCGCGGCGGCCGTCGGGCTGCTGCTCGGCGGGTTGCTGACGATCATGAGCGTGGCGGCCGTCTTCGCCGACAGCACCGGCCCGCCCTTCCCGCGCTGAACGGTCCGGACCGGCCGCCGGGGTCGCCTGGTCGCGGCGGCCGAGTCCGGGTCCCTTCAGGGCATCGCGGCGGGCGCCGCGGGTGTCCCGGGTGCGTCGTGCGGCCCGTGGATGAGGTCGATCAGGTCGCGGTTGATGATCAGCAGGTCCATCGAGTCGAAGCGGGGTCGCCCGGCGACCGCGAAGACGACCTGGGCCGCCGTCAGCGGCACCATGACGCGTCGCCGCTTCAGGCTGCCGATGGGGTCCGCGCCGGCCAGCGCGTGGACGCGCCCGGTCAGTTCGTACGGTCCCGACTGGATGGTCACGGGCTGCGCCTGCGTCCGCACCCGGCGGCTGGGGTCGCCGCGGGGGCCGCCGGCCGCCATCGCGACCAGGTCATCGCGCGCCACCCGCACGACGGCGGCCTGCGTCACGGCGCCGTCGCCCAGGGCTTCGGCCTCCACCTCGGTGAGCAGGAAGGAATCGGCCGTGTTGAGCGCCTCGGTCAGGCGGTCGACCCCGATGAACTCCAGGTGGCCCCGCAGGACCGCCGAATCCGTGTAGGCGGTGACGTCGAGCTGCGGCGCAGGAGGCGGCTCTACCGGATCGTCCGGCTCGGTGGTGGGCGGTAGCCCGCCTCGTCCCAGGCGCCTTCCGAGGTCGCGGAGCACCCGCCAACCCTACCCCGGGTCATGCGATCGTGCCAAGCCGCCAGTCGACGCGGCCGGCCCGCCGAACGTACCAGTGGGCCGCCCCGCCGGTTCAGCTCGTGGGTGGTGTGGCGTCCTCGAAGGGATCGCGCCCCGGGTCGTCGCCGCCCGCGGCCACGTCCAGGCGCGCCAGGTAGTGCCACCAGCCCTGGTCATGCTGGGCCATGGCTCCCGCGGGCAGGCCCGTGTGGCGCAGATGGAGCACGGTCTCGGCCCCCTCCGGGACCAGCGAGATCTCCACCAGCGAGGACCCCGGCGGCACGGCCGGGTTGCCCTCCCAGCCCCAGCTGAAGACGACCCGTCGGGGCGGCTCGACGACGTGGTACTCGCCGAGGGCGATGCCGCCCGGCATGACGACGCGGTAGATGCCGCCGGGCCGCGCATCCAGATCGGCCTCGCGACCCTTCCACTGGCGGTACAGGACGGGGTCGGTGAGGAACGCGAAGACGGTCTCGGGACGCGCGCGGATGCGCTTCTCGATGTCGATGGCGTCGGTGGCGGGAAAGGCGAACGTCATGCGATGCCTCGCTCGGCCCGCTCGGCCAGATCAGCCAGGACGTCCAGCCGCTCGGACCACATGGCGCGAACCACGTCTGCGAGGGGACCAAGGCGGTGCTGGTCGGTGCGGTAGAAGCGCCGCGTCCCGTCACGGCGCTCGACGACCGCGCCGGACGCGCGCAGGACGGCCAGGTTCTGTGAGACGGCCGGCCAGCTGATATCGAAATGGCGGGCGATGTCGCCGGCGGCCATCTCCTGGTCCCACACCAGGCGGAGGATCTCGCGGCGCCGTGGGCTGGCCACGGCACGCAACAGGTCGGCTTGCATGGACCTAACTTAAGCGAAAACTTCGGGATTGACAAGACCCGATCTGCCGGGTGATAGTTTAGAAGTCCCTTAAATAGGCGCAGTCAGGAGGCATCGATCGATGGCAGCCAAGGTGATCCACGTCGAGGTGACGGGCAAGGACGGCCCGGCCCTCCAGAAGTTCTACAGCCAGGTCTTCGGCTGGCAGCTCGACACGAGCAATCCGGGTGGCTACGGCATGGCCCGCGGCGTCGCCGAGGGCGACTTCACGGCCGGCGTCGGCGCCACACAGGACGGCTCGGCCGGCATGGCCACCTTCTACGTCCACGCGGACGATCCGCAGGGCACCCTGCGGCAGGTGGAGGCCCTGGGCGGGCGCGTGATCATGCCCCTCACGGAGGTGGCGCCGGGCACGACGATCGCCCTGTTCACCGATCCGGAGGGCCACGTCGTCGGCCTGATGTAGGCCGCCGCCGCAGCTGTTCGAGCGTCGGCCGGCCGCCGTCAGGGCAGCTGGCTGACGCTCCACACCTGGTTCAGCACGTAGCGCCCATCGGTGGCCGGATCGATGAGGTTCGGCTGGGCTTCATCGAGGACGACGTACGGATGCAGGCGGGCCTGCACCAGGGTCGTGCCGGAGAACGTCAGCTCCACGACCACGCCCTCCATGGTCTGGCGGCTCCAGTCCTGGCCGAACAGGAAGTTGCCGTGGCTGCCGATGACGAAGTGGTCGGCCCCGTCCGACCCCGGCGTGATCGAGACGGCCGATGCCCAGTGCGTGCCACTGCCCAGCACGTCGTCGGCGCCGTCGGCGAAGAACATCGCCCGCTGGGTGAGCTCCTGCTTGGTGAAGCCGTTGTGGTACTCCGGCCAGCCCCACTGCGGCATGGCGAAGACGACGTCCGCCTGCTTGCGAGCGGCGGCCAGCGAGACCTTCACGTTGGCATCGGTGAGGGGCGCCACGCCCGGTCGCCCCGGGGCCGCGGCGCCGGACCCGACGATGTCGTCCCAGCCGACGAAGCCGAACTTCAGGCCGCGCACGTCGACCACGGCTGGGGCGAGCGCGGATGTCAGGTCCACGCCGGCGCCGGTGTGCGCGATGTGGTCGGCGTCCAGGATCTGGAGCGTCTGTCGCACCCCGGTCGAGCCGGCATCGGTGATGTGGTTGGAGCCGAGCGTCACGACCTTGATGCCGGCCGAGGCCAGCAACGGCCCGACCTTGGGATCCACGTTGAAGACCGTGCCCTTGGCGTGGAAGACGAACCCGGCGAGCATGGGGCACTCGAAGTCATTGACCGTGATGTCGGAGTCGGAGATGAGCGCCTGGACCGACCCCGCCTCGCCCGTCCGTTTGGCCAGCACGACCGGCCAGCCGTCGCCGGTCGGGCCGCTGTAGCGCGTGTCCATGTACGTGCCGGTGTAGCGAGCGTAGCCGCCGTCGAGCGTCCACGGCCAGCCCTTGTGGAGCACGATCGCCTCGTTCGCCGGACCCCGGTCGGGACAGGTGTCGCCGGTCGAGTCGATGGTCCGGATCTGCGTCGCGTCGTAGGCGGTCCAGGCCGCGGCGAGCCCGTCGGCGGTCGCCGTCAGGGGGTAGGCCTTCGAGCGGATCGAGGGACCCCCGAACAGGTCGGCCCCGTCGACCTGCAGGACCTTCACGCGCGGACCGACGAGGCCCGGAGGCAGGAGGGCGAGCAGGCCCGCATGGCCGTGGATACGGGCGGTGATCGCGTCTGCGGCGACACAGGGGGTCGACGGCAGGGCGACCGCGGCCCCCTCGAGCCGCAGGTCGGTGATGCCGCACGGGATGAGGGCCTTGCCGAGTGCCGCGCGGAACTCGGCCGCCGTCAGGCCCAGGCGCGGCTCGCGGACGTCGGCGACCAGGGCGAGGTCGGTCGACACCGAGCCGAGCGTGGGCACGGCGGACGGCGTGGGGCTGGACAGCTCGGGTGGGGTTGGCGACGCGGACGCGCCTGGCACGGTGGTCGGCGTCGGCGAAGGGGTGGCCTGCAGGACCGGCGTCGGCGAGCTCGTGCACGCGGCCAGCACCACGGCCAGCAGCGTCACGACGATCCGGCGGCGATCGCTCATCCTGCCTCCCCGCCGCGCCCGTTCAGCTGCGTGACAGCGCGGCCCAACCACTCTACGCTCCTCGTGATGGATGGCCACGACGCGGACGGGGTCCTGCGGGCGAGCGGCGTCGATGTCGCCGCGCTGCTGAAGGAGGCACCGCGCGGCCCCGGCGGCTCGGCGGTCGGACGCAGCCCGCTGGTCCTCCTGCTGGCCACCACGGAGGGACCCCACCCCGAGTTCTGCTCGTACCGCAACCGTCGCGGCAAGCGCTGCGATCAGCGAGCGCGGTGGCGCGAGCGGGACGGCGCGCTGGGCTACTGCACGATGCACCGGGCCAGCGCCGGCCTTGACGATCCGACCGCCTGAGGAGCGAGCCATGAGCCCGGCACCCGACGTGCCCATCCCCAGTGGCACGCCCCTCGACCTGCACCTCGCCAGCGGCGACCTGCACGCGGAGTGGTTCGGGGCCGAGCATGGCCGGCTGGTCGTGTGCGTGCCCGGCCTCTCGGCCAACCTGCGCGGCTTCGATTTCATCGCCGAACGCGTCGCCGACCCGACCCATCGCATCGTCGCCCTGGACCTCCGGGGACGGGGCCAGAGCCAGGTCACCGACCCCGGCACCTACGGCTGGGTCCATCACGCCGAGGACGTGCTCGAGGTCGCCGACATCCTCGGCGCGTCGCGCTTCGACGTCGTTGGCCAGTCGATGGGCGCGGCGGTGGCGATGGAGATCGCGCGGCTGGCCCCACAGCGGCTGGGCTCGGTCGTGCTCATCGACGTGTGCGGCGTGCCCGACCCCAGGACGGTGCCCCTCATCCGGGCGGCCGTCGAGCGCCTTGGCTCGGTGTACCCGTCGGTGGAGACGTACCTGGAGGTCGTCCAGCGCCTCGGCACGATCCGTCCGTGGAGCCCGTACTGGGAGCGCTATTTCCGCTACGAGCTGGCGCCTGTCCCGGGCGGCGGTGTCCGCGCCCGCAGCGACCGCGCCGCGGTCCTGGAGGACGCCACGTACGGTGAGGAGCACGACCCGCGGACGCTGTGGCCGTACCTCACGCAGCCGACCCTGCTGCTGCGCGCGACCCAGGAGCTCTTCGACGGCGCCGGCTTCATCGTGCCGCCCGCCGAGCGCGACGACTTCCTCGCGGCGGTCCCGTCCGCCCGCCTCGTCGAGGTGGATGCCAACCACTACGGCATCAACACGCATGAGACCTCGAGCGACGCGATCGCGGCCTTCCTGCGCTGAAGCGCCGGTGACCGCGCCGTTCAGCGCGTCAGGGTCACCTTGCTGAGGTGCGGCGGACGTTCGGGGTCGATGCCCTTCGCGATCGCCAGGTGGTAGGCGAAGAGCTGGGCCGGCACGATCGCGGGGAGGGGAGCGAGCCACTCGGGCACGCCGCCGGGCAGCACGAGCGCCGTCCGCCCCAACCGCCGGGCCGCGTCCTCGTCGGAGGCCACGAGCAGGTCCGCCCCGTCGGCTCGTAGCCGCTCCAGCAGGTCCATCACGCCCGGCATGGCCGGCCCCGCGGTCGCGACCGCGAACACGTGCGTGCCGTGGCCCACGAGCGTGATGGGGCCGTGCTCGAAATCGGCCGCCGAGTAGGGATCGGCGAAGACGCCGGCGACCTCTTTCAGCTTGAGCGACCACTCCCGTGCCGTGGGGTACTGGAAGCCGCGCCCGATGACGATGCAGCCGTCCATCGCCGCGTGCTCGCGTGCGACCTCCACGACGTGCGGCTCCGAGAAAAGAGCCCTCTCGATGGCCGCCGGCACGTCGGCGAGCGCCCTGCTCGCGGCCGGATCGGCGGCGCGATCGAGGGCCACCGAGAGCAGGGCCACGGCCGCCAGCTCGGCGACGTACGTCTTGGTCGCGGCCACGGCCTTCTCGGGACCGGCGTCGAGGTCCAGGGCCAGCTCGGCGGCACTGGCGAGCGGCGAACCCGGATCGTTCGTGATGGCCATCGTCAGGGCCCCCTGGCGTCGCGCGTCCTCCACCACCCCGACGACGTCAGGCGAGCGCCCGGACTGCGAGATGCCCACCACGAGCGCCCGGGCGACATCGGGGGCGCGGCCGTAGAGGCTCACCAGCGACGGGGCCGCGAGGCCCACGGTCAGGCTGTTGCGTGCGCCGAGGACGTACTGGGCGTAGGTGGCCGCGTGATCGGACGTGCCGCGCGCGGCGATGAGCGCGAAGGCGAGGTCGCGACCGCGGGCGGCCGAGGCGATCGCCTCCATCGTCGGCCCGGCCGTGTCGATGAGATGCGCGACGGCCGCCGCCGTCTCGCCGATCTCAGAGCGCAGCGTCATGCCGCGGCCGCCTGGCGGCCGAGCCGCACGGGGAGCCGGCCGGTGAAGGGGATGCGGCCAAGGAGCGCGTCGGCGAGCGCCTCCACCGTCGGCGGCTGGATGCCGTGGCTGCAGATCCAGGTCCCTGCCATGGGGTACGCCTCCAGGTCGAAGGGCGTGCGCAGCGCGACCGGGATGACCGCCACCCCGTCGGCCAGGAGGGCACGCACGAGCGCCCCCTGCCCATCGTGCACCGACGCGTCGATCGTGCCGACCACGACCGTTCGGCCGGCAGCGGCGGCGCGGAGCGCGGCGATATCGGCGGGACTCGGGTCCAGGGGGATCTCCACCGCCTGGGCTGACAGGCCCCGAGCGCCGATGGCCTCGGCCAGGCCGAAGTGTAGGTACGAGGACGTGTCGGCCGGCGTCAGGTCGACCGGTCGGGGGGCGAGCACGAGGAGCGGGGCCGAGCCGGTCGGGCGGAGCGGCAGGAGCCCCTCGCGGTCCCGGACCAGGGTGATCGAGCGCTCGGCGATCTCGCGGGCAAGGGCGAGATGCGCGCTGCAGCCCACGATGTCGAGCCCCGCTCGAGCACCGGCGGCCAGCCGGCCGAGCCAGCGGCGCAGGGCGAAGATGCGGCCGGCCGCGGCACCGGCGCCCGCGGCGTCCAGCGATCCGTCGGCCAGCGCGGCGAGGACCGCGTCGACGGCCTGTTCCTCGACCGCCGGTTCCTGCAGGAGCAGCAGGAGGTCGAAACCCGCCTCAGCCGCCCGCACGGCGTGGTCGGATGCCTGGTCGGCCGCCCCGAGCGCGCCCATGTTCAGCGCGTCGGTCACGCTGACGCCGCGGAACCCGAGCTCGTCGCGCAGGAGTCGTCCGGCGATCGCGGAGGAGAACGTCGCCGGCAGGGCGCGGTCGCCGGTGAGCGCTGGCACGGCCATGTGGCCCACCATGGCGAGCTTCGGGCGGGCCCGGAGCGCGCCCTCGAAGGGCACGAGGTCGCGTCGGCGGATCTCGTCCGCGGTGGCCTCCACGACCGGCAGGCGGTAGTGCGGGTCGGCCCGCGCCGAGCCGTGGCCGGGCAGGTGCTTCACGGTCGCCGCGACCCCGGCCGACTGGAGGCCGCGCACCATCGCGGCGGCCATCCGTCCGGCGGCGACCGGCTCGTCGCCGAAGGGACGCGTGCCCATGGCCACGTTGCCGTCGACGAGCAGGTCGCACACGGGGGCCCACACGGTGTTCACGCCGACCGCCGCGAGCTCACGGCCGATGGCCTCGCCCGCCCGCCGCGCGAGCGCCACCGAGCCGGTCGCGCCGAGGGCCAGGTTGCCCGGCCAGGCCGTCGCCCCGTCCGCGGCGAAGGCCTGGAGCTGGCCGCCCTCCTGGTCCAGGGCGATGACGAGCGGCGGCTCGCCGCGCGGCCGCGCCGCCTGGAGGGCCCCCGTGAGGGCCTGCAGCTGCTGCGCCGACGCGATGTTGGCCGTCCGGTAGAGGCCCACGCCGGCCCCCCGGCCCCCCTCGAGCGAGGCGACGATCTCGCGTGTCGGGGTCAGGCCCACGAACGAGCGCACGAGACGCGCCCCGGCCCGGCGCTGCAGACGGTTCGGCGCCGTCACCCCTTGACCGCGCCGGCCAGGCCGCGCACGAAGTAGCGCTGGACGAAGATGAAGAAGATGAGGATGGGTACGACCGTGAGGGTCACGCCGGCGGCGATCGAGCGGAAGTCCGAGCTGAAGTAGCCCTGGAGCGCGATCAGGCCGACGGGCAGCGTCTTGTTGGCCACCGTCGGCAACATGAGGGACGGCCAGAAGAAGTCGTTCCACGAGGTCACGAAGGTGAAGATCGCCACGGCGGCGATCGACGGCCGCACCAGCGGCACCAGGATCTGCCACCAGATGCGCCACTCGCGGGCACCGTCGACCCGGGCCGCGTCGATGAGCTCCCCGGGGACGCCGCGGAACGCCTGGCGCATGAGGAAGATGTTAAAGGCGCTCACGAGGGCCGGCAGGATGACGGCCGGCAGCGAGTCGTAGTAGCCGAAGAACTGGGCCATCAGGTAGCCCGGGATGAACGTCAGCTGGACGGGCACGATCAGCGTCGCGATGAGCAGGTAGAAGATCGGGTCGCGGCCGCGGAACTTCATGCGCGCCAGCGGGTAGGCCGCCAGCGACGCGACCAGGACGTTGCCGCCGGTGGTCAGGATGGCCACCACGATGCTGTTCTGGAAGAACGTGGGGATGGGCAGGGCATCCAGCACCCGGGCGTAGTTGGCCAGCGTCGGGTCATGGGGGATGAACTGCGGCGGCGTCGAGAACAGCACGTCCTGCGGCCCCTTGACCGAGGTCAGCAGGATCCAGGCGAAGGGGAAGACCGTCACGACCGCGATGAGCAGCAGCACGACGTACCAGAACACCGGCTCGCCGAAGCGCCGCCGCGGGGACTGCCGATGGGCCGACGCCACGGACGTCGCCGTGCCGGTCGCCGGTGTTGCCTCGAGGACGCTCGGGCGGGCCATCACTCGGTCGCCGTGCCGCGCTCGAGGAAGCGCACATTGATGATCGAGAAGGCCAGCGTCAGCACCAGCAGGACCATGGCGATGGCCGCGGCGTAGCCCGCGTGCTCGAGCTTGAAGGCCTCTTTCCAGAGGTAGAAGACGATCGTCGTGCCGCTGTCGAGGATGCCGCCGGTCGCGCCGGTCAGGACGTAGATCTCATCGAAGACCTTGAGCGCGGCCAGGCTCGAGATGACGGCCACGAAGACGATCTGCGGCCGCAGGCCCGGCACGCTCACGTACCAGTGCTTCTGGAAGTTGTTGCAGCCGTCGAGGCGGGCCGCGTCGTACAGCTCTTCCGAGATGTTCTGCAGCCCGGCCAGGAAGATGACCGAGTAGTAGCCGATGCCGGCCCAGATCGTGAGCATCATGGCGATGGGCAGGACGTACGACGGATCGCTCAGCCACTGGACGGGCTCCTTGATCCAGCCCACCGAGATCAGGACGCTGTTGAGGAAGCCGTTGCGGTCGAAGAGCCAGCGCCAGGCGATGCCGATGGCGATGCTGCCGCTGACGGCGGGGATGAAGTAGAGCGCGCGGAAGATCTGGATCCCGCGCAGCTTGCGGTTGACGATGATGGCCAGGCCCACCGAGAGGGCGATGATGATCGGCGTGACGATGAGGTAGACGATCGAGTTGCCCAGGGCCTTCCAGAACACCGGGTCGGCCACCAGCTGGGCGTAGTTGTCGAGGCCGTTGAAGACCGGCGGCCGGACGATGTCGTAGTTGGTCAGGCTGATGACCACGACGGCCGCGATGGGGTAGAGGACGAAGATCCCGATGAGGATGAGGGCCGGCGCCAGGAAGAGGTAGGGCGTCACCGAGAACCGGCGACGCCCCGTGCCCTCCTTCGGCGCGAGCCGGCCCCGCCGCGATGGCAAGGCCGGCTCGAGCTGACGCGACTGGGTCAAGGGACCCTACTTGATGAACTTGTCGGCCGCGATGACGGCGTCACTCAACGCCTTCTGCGGATCGACTCCGTTGAAGATGGCCGACTCCACGGCCTTGAGCACGATGTCGTTCACATCGGCCTTGCTGGGGATGTCCGGGACGATGTCGGCGTAGTGCGAGACCACGTCCTTGGCCGACGAGCGGGCGCTGTCCTCGATGGCGCCCCCGGTCGTGGAGAAGAACGGGTCGTCGTACGAGGCGATGACCGACGGGTAGATGGCCACGATCTTGGAGAAGGCGACCATGCTCCGGGCGTTGGTGAAGAACTGCGCCAGCGCCATGGAGGCATTGGGGAACTTCGTGTCGGCCTTGACGGAGATGCCCATGAGGCCCTTGCCGACCACGCCGGACTTGCCGACCGGCGCCGGGGCGACGGCCAGGTTGCCGTACAGCTGGGAGTTGTTGGACTTCACGTCGCGGATGAGGTTAAGGCCGGTCGCGTAGAACGGCGCCTGGCCGGACGAGAAGAGGAGGAGGCCCAGGCGGTCCTGGTCGGTGGTCAGGATGTCGTTGTCGACCGTCCCGGCCTTGACCATGTCGACGTACTGCTGGAGCCAGGCGACCGCCTCGGGCGAGTCGAAGGTGAACTTCTTGCCGTCGGCGCTGATGGGTGTGACGCCGCCCTCGTAGACCATCTGGCTGATGATGTCGTTCACCGTCAGGCGGATGTCACAGACCGTGTTGGCCTTGTCGTGGAGCGTCTGGCAGAGCGGCTTCAGGCCGTCGATGGTCTTGGGGAAGTCGGACACGTTGACGCCGGCCGCGTCGAAGAGCTGCTTGTTGATCAGGTCGACGTTGATGCCCTGGTACCAGGGGAACTGGAAGTTCTTGCCGCCGACGATCTGTTCCTTCCACAGACCCGGGAAGTAGGTGGCCTGGACGGCCGCGGGGACCTTGTCATCGAGCGGCAGGAGCAGGCCCTTCGAGGCGTACTCGGAGACCCAGCCCTCGGACACCGACAGGTTGATGACGTCGGGCGCCTTGCCGGCCGAAAAGGCGGCGTTGAGGTCGTCCTTGAAGGTGCCCTGGTGGTCCTCCCAGTCGACCTTCACGCCGGGGTACGTGCCCTCGAAGCGGGCGATGGTGTCCTTGATGTACTGGTCGAACGTGGGGGACAGGTAGTAGGTCCAGAAGTGGATCTCGGCGTTGGGTTCGACATTGGGGATGACGGCCTCGGCCGGGTCGACCGCCAGCGGGGCGGCGCTCGTGGAGGCGGCCGTGGTCGGGCTGCTGGAGGCGCCCGTGGTCGCCGCGGGAGTGGGCGTGGCGGCAGCGCCGGTCGGCGTGCCCGTTGGTGTCGCACTCGAGCCGCAGGCGGCCAGGATGACGACCAACGCCATCCCGAGCGCCAGATGCTTGAACTTGGTCACAGCTTGGATCTCCTCCATCTGATGGCGCCGGCCCTCCGGATCGCCTGGCCACGACCGCGACGCGAGGGGCGTCGCGGGATCGATCACCCCGACTGGGTGGTCACATCTCGTCGCCCCACCTCCTCTCGGTCAGACATGCCGCGCGATGAACCAGCGCGGAGGCCGTCGCGCGCGACCGTCACGGCGCCCCATGCACCCGCCTCGGCATCGGCCGGCTGGCGCCGCACCACGTCGTCGGCAAGCAGCGTCCGCACGAGCGACGACTCGTCGCGCTCCTTGGCGAGCACCGCGAGCAGGGGCTCCATCAGGGCCGCGCCGGCCCGAGCGACCCCCCCGCCGACCACCACGTGATCGAGGCCGAAGGTCAGGACGAGGCCGCGGATGGCGCGCGCGAGGTGCGTCGTGGCCGCGGCGATGGCCGCCTGCGCCCGCGCGTCACCCGCTGCGGCGGCGGCAAAGGCATCCCCGGCGCTCATCGTGCCGGCCTCGCGGGCGATGGCCGGGCCGCTGGCCACGGTCTCGAGGCAGCCGTGCAGGCCGCACAGGCAGAGCAAGCCGTCCGGATGGGCGGCCAGGTGGCCGATCTCACCGGCCATGCCGAGGGCGCCGGTGACGACCACGCCGTCGAGGACGAGGCCGGCCGAGATGCCCGTCCCGATCGAGACATAGCCGATGCTGCGGTGGGCGCCGCGGTCGAGCCGCGCGATCCAGCGGGCGGCCGCGCGGGCGTCGTGGTCGATGAAGCAGGGGACGCCGAGCGCCTCCTCGACGACGCTGGCGATGGGCTGGGGCAGGCCGTCCAGGTTGACCGCCAGGGCGACCGTGCCGGCGGCCGGGTCGACGTGGCCGGGCAGGCCGACGCCGACGGCGGCGAGGTCGCCCGGCAGGACCTCGGCACGGTCGAGGATGTCGCGCGCCAGCTCGACGATGCCGTACGCCGCCGCATCGTGGCGGGTCGGCGCCGCAGCACGGCCCACGACGCGGTCGTCGTCGTCAACCAGGAGCGCGGCGCTCTTCGTGCCGCCCACGTCGAGCCCCAGCACCAGGCTGGAGCCGGCCGGGCGTCCTGAGCGGGGCCGGAGGGTGGTCATCGGGCGAGGCTCAGGCCGAGCTCGCGCGTCAGGAGCAGCGCGCCCGCGCCGAGAGCCACGACGTGGTCCTGCGTGCGCCCGAACACGACCTCGGTCTCATTCGCCAGCAGCGGCATGGCGTGGCTGCGGACTTCGCGCCGCACGACCTGCAGCCACGGGTCGCCGAAGGCATGGACGGAGCCGACGATGCGGATCTGGCGCACGTTGAACGCCCCGACCAGCGCCGCCAGGGCCCGGCCCAGCTGCCGCGCGGCATCTTCGACGACCGTGCGCGCCACCTCGTCACCGGCCAGGAATGCGGCCGCCACGGCCGCCTCGTCGATGCGCGTCGCCTCGGCCGGCAGGGTGGAGGTGGCCGGTCGATGGGCCGCCAGGTGGCGCACGCGGGCGACGATGGCGCGCATGCTGGCCACGGTCTCGAGGCAGCCCAGGCTGCCGCAGCGGCATGGCTCGCCGTCCTCGACGACCGTCGTGTGCCCGATCTCACCGGCCCCGGAGCCGTCGCCCTGGTAGAGGCGGCCGCCAAGGATGATGCCGGCCCCGATGCCCTGGCCGACCTTGACCACGACCAGGTTCTCCGGTCGCGGCGCGCCGCCGAAGGTGTACTCGGCGAGGGCCGCGGCCTGGCTGTCGTTGCCCACGTTGACGGTGGTCTCGAAGCGCTCCGCCACCAGCCGGCCGAGCGGCAGGTCGGACCAGTCCAGGTTGGCCGCCCAGCGCACCGTCCCGGTCGCGGCGTCGATGACCCCCGGGGCGCCGATGCCGATGCCGAGGAGGGGGGCAGGGGAGCGTTCGGTCAGCTCGTCGAGGAGGCTGAAGACGAGGCCGAGGGCCTCTGCGCCGTCGCGGCCGTCCAGCGGCCGCTCGGCGGCGCGCAGGATCTGCCCGCGCAGGTCGACCCGCACGCCGGTGAAGGCCTTGCCGTCCAGGTCGAGCCCGATGACCTCGCGGCCGCGCGGCACGACCCGCAGGAGGATGGGCGCCTTGCCGCCGGTGGACGGGCCGCGGCCGACCTCCTCGATGAGCCCGGCGTCGATGATCTCGCGCACGAGATCGGACACCGACGTGGGGGTGAGGCCCGTCATGCGGGCGATCTCGGAGCGGCTGATGGCGCTGCGGTCGTAGACGGTGCGCAGCACGAGCTGGCTGTTGTACGCGCGAGTCTGCTGGTGCGTGGCCTTCTCGAGCGTCGGCATCCGGCGGGGTTCCGGCCTCCATCCTCAGGGCGGTCCGCGACAATGTACGGACACTTTATAAAGTGAGTGGAGATGGTCTGTCAAGTGGTAGTCTGACCGACCGTGAGGACCTCCACCCGGCTGCGCGGCCGCGCCATCGTCGGGGGTGTCGAGCGCCCGAACGTCGTCCTGGGCGTGGTCGATGGGCGCGTCGTCTCGGTGGTGGACGGCCGTGACGCCGGGGGCGCCGAGCGGGGTGCGCAGCGACTCTCCGACGACCTCGTCTTGGCCCCGGGCTTCATCGACATCCACGTCCATGGGGCGGGCGGCGCGAACGCCATGGATGGGCCGGACGCCATCCGGCACATGGCCCGCACGCTGGCGGCACGCGGGGTCACCTCGTTCCTGCCGACCGCGGTCTCGGCGCCGCTGGATCGGCTTGCGACGTTCGCCGGCGAGGTGGGGCGGGCGAGGGGAGCGTCGGACCGCGACGGCGCGACCGTCCTCGATGCCAACCTGGAAGGGCCGGCCTTGGATCCTGGGCATGCCGGCGCGCACGCCCACGCGGCGCTGGTGGACCCGTCCGTGGTGGCCACCGCGTTCACCCGTGATCCGGCCGCGTGGGCTGCGGTTCGGGTCGTCACCGTCGCGCCCGAGCGCCCAGGCGGGCTCGACCTCGTGCGGTTGCTGGCGGCACGTGGGATCGTCGCCAGCATCGGCCACAGCGGGGCGTCATACGCGCAGGCGCTGCTGGCCTATGACGCCGGCGCACGCTCCACGACGCACCTCTTCAACGCCATGACGGGCCTGACCCACCGCGGGCCGGGGCTCGCGCTGGCGGCGCTGCTGGATCCCCGGCCCCTGGTCGAGCTGATCGCCGACGGCCTCCACGTGGACGCGGCCATGTGGCCCCTCGTGCGCCGCCTGGCAGGCGGCCGCGTCGTCCTGGTCTCCGATGCGCTGCCCGACGCGGGTCTCGCCGGCGACCGGACCTTCCGCCTGGGCGGCCTGGAGGTCACCGTGCGCGACGGTCGGGCGACGCTCGCCGACGGCACGCTGGCCGGTTCGATGGTCCTGCTCGCGGACGCGGTGGCGCGGTATGTGGCGCACGGCGCGTCACTCGCCGAGACCGTGGGGGCCGCCAGCACGCGACCGGCCGGGCTGGTCGGTGCACGGCGCAAGGGCCGGATCGTCCGTGGCGCCGACGCGGATCTGGTCGCGCTGCGCCCGGATGGCTCGGTGGCCCGCGTGTGGCTCAGGGGCCGCGAACTGGAGCCAACGCCCTAGCTGATCGACGCCGGTGCTGGCTGGCCCAGAGCGCGGATCCGGCGCGAGACGTCGAAGAGGCCGAGGTCGGCCAGCAGCTCGCTCAGGGCGGAGCGACCCAGCCATCCCAGGCTGGCCACGACGGCGTCCCGCGGGCTGGGACCGATGCCGATCGTGGCACGACCCTCCGCCTCTGACGTGGCGATCCAGCCAGTCGTGGTGTGCCGAAGGCGGACCGAGGCCTCGAGCGAATGGGTCGGTGCCACCATTCGGAAGCGCACGTCGGCGTCCACGGTCTGAGTCGCGTCTGTCGGGTCGATCGGATGCATGGCGCCACGATCGAACGATGCTGTGCCAGCTAGGGTGTCACGAGGATGGAGCGGGAGACGGGGTTCGAACCCGCGACATGCAGCTTGGAAGGCTGCCGCTCTGCCAACTGAGCTACTCCCGCGCGCCGACCTGAGCCTACCACCCGGCGGGACGCCGATCGACGTGCGCCATGCCGGCCCAGTTGCAGATGTGCGCCCGGGGAACGTTCGCGCCGGACCGGCTGGGTCCAGGGCGGCCGAGCACGTACCTCGGCACACTCGTTGAGCGTGGGCGGAGCCTCAATAAGCTCGGATCGACGTTCCTGTCGTCCCTGCCACTCGCGAATGTTCCCGGGGTGAACGTCTGAGCCACTGCCCCACCCGGGCACGTGCGCACCACCGACCCGCCCGTCACCTGTCGGCGGCGGTGACCCCCGATCCATGACGCGCGTCGCCCTCGAGGGGTGTCCGTGAGAGGTGCGACGGCCACCAGTTGCGGTCGCCCAACAGGACCACCAGCGACGGCACCAGGAGCGACCGCAGCAGGAACGTGTCCATGAGGATGCCGGCCGCCACGCCGTAGCCGATCTGCTGGATCTGGCCGCCGCCGGCCGAGCCCCCGGCCACGGCCAGCACGGCGAACGTCCCGCCAAGGATGACGCCGGCGGTGGTGATGGTGCCGCCGGTGCGCCCGATGGCCCGCGCCACCGCATCGCGCAGGGGTAACCCGTGGGCCTCCTCACGGATGCGCGACATGATCAGGATGTTGTAGTCGGATCCCAGGGCCATGAGGAAGACGAACATCAGGAACGGCAGGATGAAGCTCAAGCCGTCCTGGCCGCCGAGATGGACGAAGATGATGCCCACGAGGCCCAGGGACGCGAGGTACGACAGGACGATGCTGGCGACGAGGTAGAGCGGCGCGACGAGACTGCGCAGCACGACCGCCAGCAACAGGGCGATGAGGACCGCGACGATGGGGATGATCCGCGTGAGGTCGCGGCCGGAGACGTCACTCACGTCATAGGCCAGGGCGGTGTTACCGAAGACGCCGTTGGCCGTCGCGCCGGCCGCCTGGGCCACGCGGTCGACGTCGGCGCGCATCGGCGGCACGGCGTTCAGGGCGGCGGGACTGGATGCGTCGCCGCTCTCGAAGGCCACCGAGAACTGGATCGTGCGACCGTCGGCGCTGATGAGCTGGGCCGTGGCCCGGTAGGCGTTATAGAGCAATGGCGTCACGGCCGTCGTGGTCTGCTCGGGGGGCAGCTGCCCGGCGGGGCCGAGCGTCGTGTGGAGCTGCACCAGTTGGTCGGTCGTGAGGGGGATGCCGTTAGGGTTCAGGGGACCGACGAGGCCGCTGAACTCGGCCACCTGGCCCAGGCCGGTCTGGGCCCGCGCGATCACGGATGGGTCGTCCCACACGGACTTCGGGAACTGCATGAGGACGGCGCTGCGCCCGGCGAGCGAGGAGGGGAAGTGGGCCTGGATGAGGGCGGTCCCGGCCGCGGAGTCGGTGCCGCTGGGGCTCGAGCTCACGTCGCCGAAGCCCGCCACGCCGGTCGTCAGGAGCGTCGCCCCGAGGGCCACGAACAGCGCCACGCCGGCGGTGAGCGTGAGGCCCGGTCGGCGCGTGACGATGACGCCGATATGGTCCCAGAGGCCGGCCCGGTCCTGGTGCCGCATGGCCGTGCCGGTCGGCCAGAAGACGGCTCGGCCGAAGATCGCCAGCAGCGCCGGCAGCAGCGTCAGGCCGGCCAACAGCATCAGCCCGATGCCGATCGCGAGCGCGGGGCCCAGGCTCTGGTAGAAGGCGAACTCGGCCAGCACGAGGCTCATCAGCGCCGCGATGACGGTGAACGCTGAGAACGTGATCGACTCACCCACCCGGCTCACCGAGCGGACCACGGCCTCCTGTGGCGTCAGGCCGCGCCGCAACTCCTCGCGCACGCGGAAGACGAGGAAGACGCCGTAGTCCGTGCCCGCGCCCAGGATCAGCACGATCAGCAGCAGCTGGGTGATCGAGGAGACCTGGACCCCGAGGTTCGTGGACTCGGCGATGACCGGCCCCGACAGCACGAGCACGAAGGCCGCGGGGATCAGCGTGATGAGCGGCGCGATCAGGGCGCGGAAGGCGAGCAAGAGCAGGACGACGATGAACAGCAGCGAGAGCTGCGACGTCTGGTCCTGCGACGAGCCGGTCGCCGCGATGGTGTCGATCTGGGTCGCCAGCTGGCCGGTGAGGTGGATCTGCAGGCCGGCCGGTGCCCCAACGGTCGTGAAGGTGGCCCGGATGGCGTCGACCACGCCGGTGGCCTCGGGGCCGCCACTGAACGCGACCACGGTCGCCTGGAGCAGGGCCTGGCGAGCCTGGCCGTCGCCCGAGACGCCAAGATCGAGCACGAGCTTCACCCGAGGGACCTTGCGGATCTGCGCCTCCAGGGTGTCCACGGCCGCGTTATCGGCGGCGGTCAGCCCGCCGTCCCGCGCCACGACGAGGGTGGCCGAGGCGAGCGACGCGTCCTGGAAGGGTGCCGCCAGGTTGGCCGCCTGCATGCTTGGGGCGTTCGCGGGCAGGAAGCCACTGGTGGTGTCCTTGGCGACGTCACTCAGCGACGGCAGGGTCTTGACCGCCAGCACCGTGCCGACCACCCAGATGACCACGATGAGGTACCGGAAGCGGACGCTGAAACGCCCGAGACTCGTGAAGAAGTGGCTCAAGGGGTCCCTTTCGGCGCGGGGGTGGTCAGTTCGTCGTGAGCTCGGCGTCGGGCACGGGGACCTCGACATGGACGTAGCGGCCGCCCCTGAGGGCGGATGCCGCAGCGGCGATGACGGCCATGCTCGCCGCGGTCACGAAGACGATGGTCAGGCCCTGCTGGAACGGGCCGCTGATCAGCTGGGGGAAGAAGTCCTTGCCGGTGAGGATAGCGGCCTGATCCGGCGGCAGGGCGTTGAGGACGCTCGGCGGCAGCAGCGAGGCCATCGGGTTGTAGCCCAGCAGGGCGGCGAACAGGCTGGAGACGGGCGGGAGGTGCGAGATCTGGGTCGCGACCGACGCGGGGACGTCGTGGGCCACGAGGCCGGCGTAGAGCGTCGATGGCAGCGAGCCCGCCAGGCCGCCGATCATGAGCGAGAAGAAGAGCCCGATGGAGACGACGAACCCGGCGTTGGCGAAGACGGCCCGCATGCCCGACGCGGCGCCGCGCTGGCCGGCCGGCACGCTGTTCATGATGGCCGCCGCGTTGGGCGAGTTGAAGAGCCCCGACCCCACGCCAGCCAGCAGGATGGTCAGGGCGAACAGGGGATAGGCGAAGATGACCGGCAGGCGAGTGAGCCCGATGAAAGCGACGGCGACCAGGAGCATGCCGCCGGTGGCGAACGGGCGGGCGCCGAATTGGTCGGAAAGGAAGCCCGAGAGGGGCCCCGCCACGAGGAACCCGACCGTCAGCGGCAGCATGTAGATGCCGGCCCACAGCGGGGTGTCGGCGTAGCTGTAACCGTGCAGCGGCAGCCAGATCCCCTGCAGCCAGATGACCAGCATGAACGAGAGGCCGCCGCGGCCCGTGGAGGCGAGGAGGCCGGCCAGGTTGCCGGCCATGAAGGCCCGGATGCGGAAGAGGGACAGGTCGAAGAAGGGATCACGCACCCGCCGCTCGAGCCACAGGAACGCCGCGAGCAGGACCAGGCCGCCACCGATGAGCCCGATGACGAGCGGGCTGGTCCAGCCCGTCGGATCGGAGCCGTAGGGCTGGATGCCGTACGTGATCCCGATGAGGATCGCGGCCAGCCCGATCCCGAAGGTCAGGTTGCCCGCCCAATCCATGCGCCGGTGTGACGTGGTGCTGAGTTCCTCGAGCCGCAGGTAGGCCCAGATCGTGCCGATGATGCCGATCGGCACGCTGACGAAGAAGACGAGCCGCCACTCGATGGTGGCCAGGAAGCCGCCGGCCAGCAGGCCGATGAACTGGCCGGCGATCGCGGCGATGCCGTTGATGCCCAGGGCCAGGCCCCGCTGGTGGGTGGGGAACGCATCGGTCAGGATGGCCGCCGAGTTGGCAAACAGGAAGGCGCCCCCGATGCCCTGCACGATGCGCATGCCGATGATCCACAGCGCGCCCGCGGAACCTTCGAAGGGCGTCGCGGCGAGCAGCAGCGAGCCCACCGTGAAGATGGCGAAGCCGGCGTTGTACATCCGCACACGGCCATACCGGTCCCCCAGCCACCCGAAGGCCACGACGAGGACCGCCGTCACGAGCAGGTAGCCCATGAAGATCCACAGCAGGTAGCTCGTGCTGCCGGGCTCCAGCGGGTCGAGCTTGATGCCGTTGAAGATGGCGGGCAGCGAGATGATGACGATCGACCCGTCGATGGCGGCCATGAGCACGCCGAGGGTCGTGTTGGAGAGCGCGATCCACTTGTAGTTCGGGTCGTGGCGTCGCACGCGGCGCACGCGACCGCTGGCGGCAGTCGCGGGGACTTCGGTCATGGGTCAGTCGGGATGCTGGATGAGCGCGCCTCGATGGATCGGCGACTCGACGTCGCGGAGGTCCGGGCGCCCGCTCGCGACGGGCTCGCCCTGGCGCCGCAGGAGCGTCTCCGCCTCCGCCGCGGCGCGCGCCTCGAGCTCCCGGCGCCGGGACTCGACCATCAGCTCGACGGTCCCGTCCACGTCGTCCGTCACCGGCAGCAGGTCAAGGTCGGCCGGGGCGATGTTGGCCTCCGCCGCCACGTGGTCCTTGAGCCAGGCCAGGAGGCCGCCCCAGTAGTCGCTGCCGAAGAGGACGATCGGGAAGTGCTCGATCTTGCCGGTCTGGACCAGGGTGACCGACTCGAAGAGCTCGTCGAGGGTGCCGTAGCCGCCGGGGAAGATGACGAAGCCCTGGGCGTACTTGACGAACATCGTCTTGCGCACGAAGAAGTACTTGAAGTCGACCGACAGGTCCAGGTACGGGTTCGAGGCCTGCTCGTGGGGCAGCTCGATGGTGCAGCCGACGGAGTAGCCGCCCGCCTCGCGGCAGCCCTTGTTGGCGGCCTCCATGATGCCCGGCCCACCGCCGGTGATGACCGCGAACCCCGCCCGGGCGAGGCCGGCGCCCAGCCGTTCGGCGGCGTCATAGGCCGGGGCGTGGCGGTGGATGCGCGCCGATCCGAAGACCGTCACGGCCGGCCCCAGCCGGGCCATCGCGTCGAAGCCCTCGACGAACTCGCCCTGGATCCGCAGGGCCCGCCAGGCGTCGCTCTCCAGGAAGGCCGTGTCGGCATACGGCTTGCCCTGCAGGAACTTGTGGTCCTCGGTCGCGCGGCTCGCCGCACTGGCGCGGGTGGGGCGAGGCTCATGCGGGCGTGACGTGGTCATGCGCCGCAGGATACCCACCGTCGACCGTGCGCGCCGCGATGACCTAGCATCGGGCCGTGCCCGTGATCGTGCGTGCCCTGACCTTCCCGGCGCCGCCGGACGCGGTGTGGGCGCTGCTGGTGGACCTCGAGCGGCAGCCGACGTGGATGCGCGACCTCAAGTCGATCACCCCATCGAGCCCGGGTCCGCTGGCGGTCGGGTTCCGCGCCGTCGGCCGGGTGCGCATGTTCGGCGTGACGCAGGAGGACCCCATCGAGGTCACCGCCTTCGAGCCGAGTCGCCACTTCGGCATGACCCACGGCGGCGGCTTCACGGGGCGCGCCGACTTCTGGCTGGAGCCACTGCCGGGCGGCCGGCGGACTCGCGTGACGTGGCGGGAGGAGCTGCGCCCGGACGCCGCGGGCCTGGGCCTGCCGGAGGTGGTCGGCCCGCTCCTGAGGCTCCTGGATCCCCTCTTCGGGCCCGTGTTCGAAGTCATCTTCCGGGCCGACCTGCGCCGCCTGCGGGACCTCCTGATAAGCGCCTGATAAGAGCCCGCCAAGCGGCCATCCGTAGGGTGGCGGGAGCCGATCGCGCCGTGGGGCGCGATGCCCGCTCGTGAGGCCACGGAGGATGACCGACCATGAACTTCGCCGCCCTGTCCCGCTTCCGCCCCGGCCACCTGGTCGCCCCGCTGCCCGTCTCGGGCGGGCTCCTATCGGTCGCGGTCCTGGTCGCCGCCGCCGTGCTCGTGCTCGCCGTGTGGATCGTCGCGGCCCAGCTTGACCCGGACCTCACCGGCAGCTGGCGTTGGTCTGACGGGTTGCGGCAGCTTGCCTGAGCCTCTCCGACGTCAGCGCCGCGTGCGTGTCCCGGTGGCCGCTCCGGCGGTCGCCTCGGCACCCACGAGGCGCTGCGAGATGTAGACGGGGATCGTGGAAAGGAGGATCACGAAGAGGGCCACCACGTTGACGATCGGCCGCTGGTTGGCCTGGTGCAGGTGGTTGAACATCCAGATCGGGATCGTCTCCTGCGTGCCCGCCACGAAGTAGGCGACGATGATCTCGTCGAACGAGAGCGCGAACGCCAGCAGCGCGCCCGCCAGCAGGGCCGTCCGGATGACCGGCAGCGTCACGTAGCGGAACGTCTGGAGCTGGTCTGCGCCAAGGTCGGCGGAGGCCTCCTCAAGCGAGGGCGAGGACCGTCGCAGGCGGGCGATGACGTTGTTGTAGACGACGACCACGCAGAACGTGGCGTGGCCGATGACGATCGTCAGCGTGCCCAGGCCGAGGCCGATGCCGCGGAACGCGGCGTTGAGCGCGATGCCCGTGATGATCCCCGGCAGCGCGATGGGCAGGACCAGGGCGAACGAGACGATGTCGCGGCCGAAGAAGCGGTAGCGGTGGACGGCCAGCGAGGCGGCCGTGCCGAGGACGACCGCCGCGAGCATGGCCAGCGTCGCGATCGTGATCGACAGCGTCATGGCGTCCCGCACGTCGCTGTTGTTGAAGGCATCGCCGAACCACTGCAAGGAGAAGTTGGTGATCGGCCAGGTCTGGGCCCGGTCGCCGTTGAAGGCGTACAGGGCGATGATCGCGATCGGCAGGTACAGGAAGGCGATCGTCAGGCCGGTCGCCAGCTGGAGGCCCACGCGCGCGACGGCGGCCCTCACGTCACAGGGCCTCGAACGCGCCGAGGCGGCGGACCATGAGCAGGTAGATGGCGATGATCAGGATGGGGACCATGGCGAAGGCCGCGGCGAACGGGATGTCGCCGGCCACGCCAAGCTCGTCGTAGATGACATTGCCGATGAACTGCGAGTTCGACACGAGCTGCGGCGTGATGTAGTCGCCGAGGGTCAGCGAGAAGGTGAAGATCGATCCGGCGGCGAGGGCCGGGATGGCCAGCGGCAGGATGATCCGGCGGAAGGTCGTCCAGGGGTGCCCGCCGAGGTCCGCCGATGCCTCCAGGTACGAGGCGGGGATGCGCTCCAGGCCGGCGAAGATCGGCAGGATCATGTAGGGCAGCCACAGGTAGACGAAGACGATCGTCATCGACAGGTCGGAGATGCCGAAGAGCGACCCCACGTTGGGCACCCCCAGCTGGGCGAAGACCCAGTCCACGAGGCCGCTGTCGGAGAGGATCACGCGCCACGCGTAGACGCAGACCAGGTAGCTCGCCCACAGGGGCAGCAGGACGGCAACGGCCAGCGCCGCTCGGGTGCGCGGCGACGCGACGCGCGCCATGAAGTACGCGATGGGGAAGGCGATCACCGCGTCCGCCACGGTGACGATCGCGGCCACGACCATGTACGCGTCGACCCACTTGCTGTAGTCGACGCAGGTCTGGCCGCGGCTGTCGCCGCAGTTCGCACTGGGGGTCTTCCAGAAGGCGACCGCGTTGTAGAACGCCGTGTCCGTCGCGTGGTAGATGGTGCAGAAGTTCTTGAGGCCTGCGTCGGCGAAGCCCTTGTCAAGGACGGGGCAGGCCAGCGGGTTGGCCGGGGCCTCGCCGAACCACTCGGCCGACTGGACCTGCGTGGCGGGCTTGAGGGCCCACGCCATCCACATGTACATGCAGTTGGGGTGCTTGGCGTGGGTCGACATCATCCACATGTCGGCCCAGCCGGTGACGCCTTCGCTCGGCACCACGGTCGCGGCGCCTCGATGGCACCGCACCGTGCGACCTCGCGCGGACCGGTGTCAGGTCGCAGCGTGCTGCCGGGCCGACGCTACACTTGCGAAGCAAGACATCGCGCAGGACAAGGAGATCTGCCCGCATGACGTACGTCATCGCCGAGCCCTGTATCGACGTGATCGACCAGGCCTGCGTGGCGGTCTGCCCCGTGGACTGTATCCACTTCGAGCAGGGCGTCGACCGCATGCTCTACATCGACCCCAACGAGTGCATCGACTGCGGGGCGTGCGAGCCCGAGTGCCCCGTGACGGCCATCTTCCCCGAGGATTCGCTGCCGCCCGAGTGGGCCGCCTACACGCGGGTCAACGCCCAGTGGTTCGAGGACAAAGCCGGCGCGCGCGCCGCCGTCGAGGGTCTGAAACCTCGCTGACCCTCCGCCGCCCGCGGCCGGGGTTCAACCCCGGCCAGCCCGGCCGACCTGGGTCGAGCCGCTAGGCTGACGCGGTGCGCATCGTTTCACTCCTGCCGTCGGCCACGGAGATCGTCTTCGCCCTTGGCCTTGGCGACGACCTCGTCGGTCGGACCCACGAGTGCGACTACCCCCCGGCCGCGGCTGCCGTGCCGGTCATGACGGCCGATGCGACGCCCGAGCCCGGCGCCACGAGCCGGCGCATCCACGATCGCGTGCGCGCCCAGCTGCACGGTGGGAGCGCCATCTACCGCCTCGACGAGGCGGGCCTTGCGGCAGCCCGGCCGGACCTCATCCTGACCCAGGAGCTCTGCGAGGTCTGCGCGGTGAGTTACCGACAGGTCACCGGGGCCGTCCGCGCCATCGACGCCGAGGTGACGGTGGTCAGCCTGGAGCCGACCTCCCTGGAGGGCATCTTCAACACGATCACCACGGTCGGCGCGTATGCCTCCGCCGAGGACGAGGCGGTCGGCCTCGTGGAGGTGCTGCGCGAGCGCCTGGCAGCGCTGGAGAACCGAGTGCTCGAGCGGCGCCTCGACGGTGTCGCCCCGCGGCGCGTGGTCTGTGCCGAGTGGCTCGATCCGCCGTTCACCGCCGGCCACTGGGTGCCCGAGCAGGTGCAGCGCGCCGGCGGTTGGGAGCTGCTGGGGCAGGCCGGCGCCCGCTCCGTCGAAACGACGTGGGAGGCCGTCCGCGACGTCGACCCGCAGCAGCTGTTCCTGATGCCGTGTGGCTTCGACACCGCGCAGACGCGGCACGAATGGGCCCGCACGCCGCATCCCGCCTGGTTCGCCGACCTCCAGGCCGTGCGCGAGGGCCAGGTGTTCGTCGTCGACGGGTCGGCCTACTTCAGCCGACCCGGGCCGCGGGCCGTCGAGGGCGTCGCCCTGCTGGCCGAGCTGATGGACCCGGTCGGGTTCGCCGGCGAGGCGCCGCCGGCCAGCTGGTCCCCGATCTAGACCTTGGGCAGGCCCGCGAGGGCCGCCGCCACCTTCTCCGTCGGGTACTCGTAGTCCTCCATGCGCCCGCTGAGGTAGCGCTCGTAGGCGGACAGGTCGAAGTGGCCGTGGCCGCACAGGTTGAACAGGATCACCTTGGCCTGGCCGGCCTCGCGGGCGGCGACCGCCTCGTCGATGGCGACCTTGATGGCGTGTGTCGGCTCCGGGGCGGGAAGGATGCCCTCCGCCCGGGCGAAGGTGACGCCGGCCTCGAAGGTGGCCCGCTGATGGACGGCCTGGGCTTCGATCACGCCCTGCTCCTTCAGCAGGCTGACGAGCGGCGCCATGCCGTGGTAGCGCAGGCCGCCGGCGTGGATCGGGTCGGGCACGAAGTCGTGGCCCAGGGTGTGCATCTTGACCAGCGGCGTCATCTGGCCGGTGTCGCCGAAGTCGTAGGCGTAGACGCCGCGGGTCATCGACGGCGCTGCCTCCGGCTCGACGGCGATGACGCGGTAGTCGGCCTCGCCGCGCAGCTTCTGGCCCAGGAACGGGAAGGTCAGGCCGGCGAAGTTGGAGCCGCCGCCGGTGCACCCGATGATCACGTCGGGGCGCTCGCCGGCCATGGCCATCTGCTCCATCGCCTCCTGGCCGATGACCGTCTGGTGCAGGAGCACGTGGTTCAGCACCGACCCCAGCGAGTATTTCGTGTCGTCGCGCTTGGCCGCGTCCTCGACGGCCTCCGAGATGGCGATGCCGAGCGATCCGGGGCTGTCGGGGTCCTCCGCCAGGACCCGCTTGCCGTAGTCGGTGGTCAGGCTGGGGCTGGCCACGACCTCCGCGCCGTAGACCTCCATCAGCACGCGCCGGTACGGCTTCTGGTCGTAGCTCACGCGCACCATGTAGACCTTGACCTCGAGGCCGAAGAGCGCACCGGCGAAAGCGAGGGCCGTGCCCCACTGCCCGGCGCCCGTCTCGGTCGCGAGGCGCTTCACGCCCTCGGCCTTGTTGAAGTACGCCTGGGCGATGGCCGTGTTGGGCTTGTGGCTGCCGGCCGGGCTGACACCCTCGTACTTGTAGTAGATGTGGGCCGGCGTCTGGAGGGCGGCTTCGAGGCGGTGGGCGCGATAGAGCGGCGACGGCCGGTAGAGCGCATAGGCGTCGCGTACCGGACCGGGGATCTCGATCTCGCGCTCGGTGCTCACCTCCTGGCCGATGAGGGCCATGGGGAAGAGCGGCGCGAGGTCGGCGGGCCCGATCGGCTGGCCCGTGCCGGGATGCAGCACGGGGGCCGGCGGCGTCGGCAGGTCGGCCGCGATGTTGTACCAGACGCGCGGGATGCGAGACTCATCCAGCACGAACTTGGTGCGCTTCTCCGCCATGGCCCGCTCCTCCTCCTCGGTCCCGCTGCCGGCCATCGGGTGCGCGCCGTGGCCGCCGGGGGCCGCATGATACCGGTCGGGAGGCGGCGACGATGGAGTGGTGGCGGCGCTGGTCGCGCACCGGGCGGGCGAGCGGCGGGCGGCCAGGCCTCGACGCCTCGTCGGCCGCCTGCCCCCGCCTCGCCGGCCGGCTGCCCACGCCTTACCAGCCAGGCTGGTGGTATGTGCGACCGGGAGGGCCGAGCGGCATGGATGACGAGCGGACCGAGCGTGGCCGTACGTGCCCAGCCGCCCCGGCCCTCCTCCGACGCCGCGCGAAGGCGCATAGCACCAACGAGGCTGGTGCGCCGGGGAACGCCCGCGAGTCGGGGGCCCGGATCGGCCTGCTGGGCGATCGATGTCACTCACCGTGAACACCGCGCCCGTGAAGCCGTCACCGGAGGCGGTCCCGACCGTCTACCGCGTTCGTCGGTCACTGGCAGTGAACGAAACGGCCCCGAGGGGTCGGGTGAGCGGTCAACACGGGTCGTTCGACCCGGATCCGTTCACCCACAGCGACCGAAGGCCCGTGCAACGGCCCCGAGGACGACTGGGGAGCAGGCCTCGGCCCGCATCCGTTCACTCACAGTGACCGCCCGCCCGCGGCACGGGCAAGATGACCGGCCCGCGTGCGAGGATGGCGCCGTGCCCGTTCGCAAGACGTTCGATTGCCTGTGGTGCGGCCAGCGCTGGACGGTTCGTGACCGGCAGGACCTGGAAGCATGGGCGCACCTTTGCCCCGAATGTCTCGGTCGTGCCGGCGACAACCCGTTCCTGCGCGCCCGGTTGCGGGCCGCCCTGGCGGAGCGGGCGGGCGCGGGGCCCGAAGCAGGCGCGGGGTCCGATGCAAACGCGGGGCACGCCGCACTCGCACGCCACGCCGCTCCCCCCGGCCGCGACACCAGGACGGCCGTGGCGACGGCCGCGCCAGACCCGACCGATGCGGACCTGATCGCCTACTACGACGCTCGCGCCCCCGAATATGACGACTTCTACCTGCGCCGCGGCCGGTATCGGCGGGGCGTGATCGACGACATGGCGTGGCAGATGGAGCTCGACCAGGCCACCGCCTGGCTGGATGACGTGGCGTTCAGCGGCCGGATCGTGGAACTGGCGAGCGGCACGGGCTGGTGGTCGCCGCTGCTCGCCGCCAAGGGCGAGTTGTGGTGCTACGACGCGGCCGCGGCGCCACTCGAGCTCGCCCGCCGACGGCTGGTGGCGCATCACCTCCTGGCCCATCTCCACCAGCGCGACGCGTGGGCGCCGCCGGAACCGCCTCCCGCAGGTGGCCTGTTCACCGGCTTCTGGCTGAGTCACGTGCCGCGCCATCGCCTGGCCGACTTCCTGCGCCTCGCCCGCGCCTGGCTCGCGCCGGGCGGGACGTACGCGTTCATCGATTCACGGCTCGACCCAGGATCCGGGGCCGTGGGCAACGAGTGGGATGCCGCGACCGAGGTGGCCACGCGCCGCCTCTCTGACGGCCGTGTCTTCCAGGTGCCGAAGGTGTTCTACGAACCGGCCGAGCTCGAGCGGGCGTTAGGCACGGCCGGTTTCAGCAGCGCGACGGTCACGACGACCGGCCGGTTCTTCCTGCTGGGCCGCGCCAGCGTCTGACCGCAGCGTCTGAGCCCCGCCTGAGCGCACCGGCCCGTCGGTATACTCGGCGCCCATGTCGCTCGCCACCGCCACCATCGGCATCGTCGGCTCAGGGGTCATGGCGGAGGCCATGATCGCCGGGCTGCTGCGTGGCGGCGACGTCAGCCCCGAGCGCATCGTGGCCAGCCACCCGCGGGCCGACCGGCGGGCGCAGCTGGAACAGACGTACGGCATCCGCACGGTCGAGTCCAACGCCGCGGCCGCGGACGGCGCCGATGTCGTCGTGCTCGGCGTGAAGCCCCAGATGCTGATCCGCGTGGGCCGGGACCTGGCCCCCGTGCTTGGCGACGGCCAGCTCGTCCTGAGCATCATCGCCGGGGCCACCACGACGGCCCTCGCCAATGCCCTGCGGCACCGCCCGATCGTGCGCAGCATGCCCAACACGCCGGCGCGCCTTGGGCGCGGCATGACCGTGTGGTATGCGACGCCCGAGGTCACCACTGCGCAGCGCGCCCAGGCCGCGAGCCTGCTGCGGACGCTTGGCGCCGAGCTGGCCGTGGACGATGAGCGGATGGTGGCCATGGCCACGGCGGTCAGCGGGACCGGGCCGACCTACGTCTTCCTGGTCATGGAGGCGCTCATCGACTCGGCCGTCCATCTGGGCTTCCCGCGCCACATCGCCCATGACCTCGTGGTGGAGACGCTCGAGGGCAGCACGTTCTTCGCCAAGCAGAGCGGCGACCACCCTGCCGTGCTGCGCAACATGGTCACCTCGCCGGGCGGGACCAGCGCCGCCGCGCTCCACGAGCTCGAGTCGGGCCGCCTGCGGACCGTGCTCTCGGAGGCGGTCTGGGCGGCCTACCGGCGGACGGAAGAGCTGGGCCGGCAACTCGAGGACGCGACCGCGCCCGACGCGGATCACTGAGGCGAGCCCTGGACGGCTCGTCCGACTGGCGTCGACTCGCGCTGATCTTCGCCACCGCCGGGTTCGTGGAAACGGTCAGCTTCGGGCACTTCGTGACGTTCATGCCGCTGCTCGTGCGGAGCCTGGGGGTGACCGATTCCGGGCTGGCGGTGACGGTCGGCATCCTGTCGGTGGGGGCCTTCATCGCCGGCCTGCCGCTCGTGCCGTTCTGGGGGGCGTGGGCCGACCGCTACTCGCGCAAGGCGGTCATCGTGCGCAGCGCGGCCGTGGAGACGGTGCTCTTCCTGCTCCTGTCGCGGGTCGGCGAGGTGTGGCAGCTCTTCGTGCTCGTGCCGCTTGCCGGCCTCGTCCTTGGTAACACGGGGGTGATGCTGTCCGAGGTCTCCGACCGCGCACCACGCGCCCGCCTCGCCCTGGCCATCAGCATCGTCGGGACGGCCAGCCCGCTCGGCTTCGCCATCGGCCCCGCGATCGGGGGCGTGATCGCCGACCACTCCTCCGTGCAGACCCTCTTCCTGCTTGACGGCCTGCTGTCCCTGGCGATGGTCGTGATGCTCACGACGCAGTACCACGAGCGACGCGAGCGCCCGGCCGGCGGCTCGGTGCTGGCCCTGGTGCGCGCCTCGCTTGGCGCGATCGTGCGCACGCCGCTGGCCCGCGGCGTGTTCGTCGGCTATTCGCTGCTCCTGCTGGGGCAGCGCCTCGTGGCCCCGTACCTGCCGCTGTACGTGGAACGCTTCTCCGGGCCGGTCCAGCTGGCGACGGTCGTCGGGCTGGTGGCAGGAGCATACGGGGTGGCCTCGGCGGTCGGCTCGCCGGTCGCCGGCACGGTCGCCGACCGGGCCGGGTACAAGCGGGTCTTCGCCGTCGGCTCGATCGTCGCCGGGATCTGCCTGCTGCTCGCGTCCGTCGCGCCGTCGCTCCTCGCGTTCGCCCTCGTCTACGCCGGCTCCGGCATCGGCTTCGCCGCCTGCAGCTCGATGCTCTTCACGATGCTCGCTGCCGGACTGCCGACGGCCATCCGCTCGAGCGTGCTCAACCTCGCGCTGGCGCCGCTGTACCTCAGTGGTGTCGCGGGGTCGCTGGCCTCGGCGGCCGTGCTGCAGCTCAACGGCGGCGACCTTGGCCCGCTGTGGGTGGCCGGCGGGGTGGCCGTCCTGCTGTCGCTGCTCCCGGTGGCCCGCCTGCGGCTGCCCGCGGCTCCGCAGACACCGTCCCCAGCGGTGCCGTCCGCGCCGGCCTGACCGCGACGCCCCTACCGCGAACGGCGGTAGCGGCGGCGCCGCTTGGCGGCGGGTGAGCCGGTCCCGTCGTAGGCGACGATGCTGATCGAGCCGTCCTCCTCCAGCGTCGCCAGCCTGACCTGGCGGACATCCTCCAGGCCATGCTCACGGAGCGCCGCGCCGAGGTCGGCGTCGTCGAGCTCCTCCTCCTCGACGATGGCGGGCAGCCATGTCCCGTCGCGTCCGATCGTCGTCGGCTCGAACTGCAGGAAGCCGCGCACCCACGGCACGCGGGCGCGCAACACCCCGATCAGCGTCGTGACGGCGAAGAGGGTGGCGATGACGACGAGCCCGCCGGTGATCGACGAGTCGGTCCCGGTCATGGCCGGCTGGAGGGCGTTGGCGGCGAGCAGGACGAGGGCCAGGTCGAAGAGCGTGAACTGGCCAAGCTCCCGCTTGCCGGAGATGCGCAGCAGCAGGAAGAACACCAGGTAGACGACGCCGGAGCGGACGACCAGCTCGAGCGGCGAGAGGGTCAGGCCGAACATGTTGGCTCCTGTCGGCGACGGGGAGGCCGGCGCGAGCCGGTCAGGCGGCCGAGGCGGGCGTCGCTGGCTCGGATCCCGCCAGGATCGCCGCCCGCTGATCTGCCGGCACCAGCGACTCGACCAGCGCGGTCAGGAGCCGTGTCTGGCGCAGGAGCTCGGCGTCCTGGAGGTCGAGATGCTTCATGACCGCCTCGGTGTCGTGGAACATCTTGCCTACGGTGTTGTACTCGGCGTCCGCGCGGACTTCCGCGTGGCGGTTCTGGAGGTTCTGGCCGACCATGATCAGGGGCATCAGCAACAGCTGCACGATGTTGCCCAGGAAGAGCAGGAACGCGAACGGATAGGGGTCGAAGGCGGCCTTGCCGGCCAGGATCTGCCAGAGCATCCACCCCGCCAGGACGGCGGCGAAGACGTAGACGGCGTACATCGTGCCGATGGCACCGGTGATGACGAGGGCGATGCGGTCCTGGGTTCCCAGACTGCCCTGTACCTTCTTGTAGGCGTTCACCCGCTGGTGCGGGTCGGGCGTGAACTCGCCCAGCTTGCCCTTGGCGTGCGGGGCCGCGGCCGCTGGTGTTGCGGACATGGATGCGCCTCCTGAGCATCGGGTCGGCGATGCCGCCGGCCTCCCTGACCGGCGTACGATACGGCCGATGACCGCCGCCGCCTCGGTCGCCCGCGAACTCCCGGGCCGGGCCTTGCGCGCCAGCCTCCTGTGGGCCTCGGGGCGGCGCTCGCTGGCGCGGGTGGCGACGGCCACGCCGCTCACCCGCGGCGTGGTCTGGCGCTTCGTGGCCGGCGAGACCCAGGAGGCGGGCCTGGATGCCCTGGCAAAACTCCACGAGGCCGGTTTCCACACGACGGCCGACGTGCTCGGCGAGGCCGTCTCGAACGAGGCCATGGCGGCGCGGGCGGCCGACGCCTACATCCGTCTCCTGGAGGGCCTGGAGGAGCGCGGGCTGGAGGGCAACGTCAGCGTCAAGCTCACCCAGCTCGGCCTCGATCACGGCATCCAGGGCTGCCGCGTGCAGCTGCGCCGGGTGGTCGAGGCGGCCGCGCGCACCAACGCGTTCGTGCGCGTCGACATGGAGGACCACCATCGGACCGACGCGACGCTGGCCCTCGTGCATGAGATGCACGAGACGCACCCCCACGTCGGTGCGGTCATCCAGGCCTACCTGCGCCGCTCGGCGGACGACGTCGCCGCGCTCGACGCCGCGCACACCCGTGTGCGCCTCTGCAAGGGCGCATACCAGGAACCGGCGAGCGTGGCGTTCCCGCACAAGGCGGACGTGGACACCAGCTACGAGCGGCTGGCCCGGACGCTCCTGCTCGAGGGCACCTACCCGGCCCTCGCGACCCATGACGAGGCCATGATCACGCGGCTGCTGGCCTTCGTGCGGGAGCAGGGCATCGAGCCGTCCCGCTTCGAGTTCCAGATGCTCTACGGCATCCGGCGCGATCTGCAGGACCGGCTTCGTGACCAGGGCTACACGGTGCGGGTGTACGTCCCGTTCGGGACCGAGTGGTACCCCTACTTCATGCGCCGGCTGGCGGAGCGCCCGGCCAACGTCCTCTTCATCACCCGCTCGCTGCTGCGCGAAGGCCGCGCCAGGCGCTAGGGGCGGCCGCCCAGCAGCTCGTCCAGCTGGTCGGCGTGCTCCTCGAGGTGGGTGACCCAGAAGCGTTCGATCATCGCCGGCAGGCGCATGACGCCGAGCCGAGGATGCAGGCCGGCGGCGTCCCAGGCCGTAGTGGGGAGGCCGCGGATGAACGCTTCGGCCTCGGCGATGCCGCGATCGACCCGCCGATGGAGGGCTCGCGGGTGCTCGTTGCGATCCCGTTCGATGGCCAGGATCCGGGTCGGGTCGGCCGCCGTGCGGCCGAAGGGGATCGGCTCGTGGGCGCCGTCGGCCCGGGCGGCGAGGAGTCCCTTGAACTGGTCGAGCCAGTAGGTGGGGAACTCGGCAAGGTGGGCCCACACCTGGCCCGCGTCCCAGCGCTCGCCCGTCTGCGGATCCGCGCCCGTCAGGCCCGCGTGTGCACCGCTGGCGGCGTGCGTCGCGAGGCGCTGGCGGGCCGCCTGCAGGCGCGAGAGGGCGGCCGCGGCTTCATCGGGCATGTCCGTCATGGCGACAGTGAACCACGCCGCGCCACGGCGCGCTCAGTCGGGGAAGGCCTCGGGGCCGCGCTCGGCCAGCTCGCGGGCTTCGGCCGCCGCATCCTCGGAGGGCAGCCACGAGTAGGGGTAGGCCGCGTCCTCCAGGCCGGCCGCCTGGACCGTCAGGTCGAGCGGATGGAACGTGTCGACCATGACGGCCAGCTCTTCGGTACCCTCGCGCCCGATCGAGGCCTCTGCGGTGCCCGGGTGCGGGCCGTGGGGGATGCCGCCCGGGTGCACGGTGAACGAGCCGATCTCGACCCCGCGACGGCTCATGAAGTTGCCGGCCACGTAGTAGATGACCTCGTCGCTGTTGATATTGGAGTGGTTGTAGGGGGCCGGGATGGCCAGCGGGTGGTAGTCGAACTTCCGCGGCACGAAGGAGCAGACGACGAAGTTCTGGCCCTGGAAGGTCTGGTGGACGGGCGGGGGCTGGTGGACCCGTCCGGTGATCGGCTGGAAATCGCCGATGTTGAAGATGTAGGGGTACAGATACCCATCCCAGCCGACCACGTCGAGCGGATGGTGGTGGTAGTGGTAGCGCGTCAGCTGACCTCGGGCCTTGACGTCGATGCTGAAGTCGCCCGCCTCCGTGTGCGGCGGCTCGTCGGCCGGGACGCGGATGTCGCGGTGGTAGTACGGCGCGTGCTCCATGAGCTGGCCGTACTCGTTGCGGTAGCGGCGGGGCGGTTCGATCTCGCCCGGCGTCTCCAGCCACAGCATCCGCTGCTCGATCCCGGGCGCCGGATCCAGGCGCCACGTCGTGCCGATGGGGATGACGAGGTAGTCGCCGGGTTCGTAGTCGAGGGACCCGAAGACCGACTCGAATCGCCCCTGGCCGTCATGGACGTAGAGCAGTTCGTCGCCCTCCCCGTTGCGGTAGAAGTGGCCGGCGGGCATCGCCGAGGTGGGGCGCACGACCCCCATGACCACATCGCGGTTGAAGAAGAGGGGGATCCGGCCGCTCACCACGTCGCCCGACGGCGGCAGTTCCGCGGTCTTGACCAGGTGATGGCGGTGGACCCGCTCGGCGGCCCGCTCGAGGGCGATGACCGGGCCCGCCTCGACACGGTGCGTGCGGGTCGGCGGCACCAGGTGGTACAGCAGCGAACTGCGGCCCGTGAAGCCCTCCACGCCGAACAGCTCCTCGGCGTACAGGGTGCCGTCCGGCGCGCGATGCTGGGTGTGACGCTGGCGTGGCACGCTGCCGTGCTGGACGTAGTGCATGGCGGGGCAAGCCTCCCTTGCGGACGGGGCCAGTCTAGGCCGTTCGGGGCGGCTCCCGGCGGCGGCGCCAGCGGGCCAGGGCGCGGCCGGTCTCGGGCGCGGTGATGGGCCGCTCCCCGTAGCGCGCGAGCTGGTAGTCGGCGGCAAGGCGGCGCAGTGGCCCGGGCGGCGGATCGGCACCGGCCTCCGCCAGGCGACGAGCATGGCCGGCCGGCGTCTCGGACGGCCGGCGGGCCAGGCTGGGATCCTGGGCCAGGGTGGCCAGGGTCGCCACATACGCCGTCACGGCATCGTGGGGGACGAGCCTGGCCGCGCGTCGGCGAGGGAGCTTGGGCCGCGGCGACCGGGCGGGCATGACGAGAGCCCGCTCCTCGAGGATCCTTGGCCGGTCGTCGTCGTCGCGCGACGGCAGGCGCAACCAGCGCACCACGACCAGGATGGCCACGACGAGGATCAGGCCGATGACGAGGGCGGTGGTGGCCGTCTGGCCGGCGTCGGCGGCACCACCGGTCAGGGTGCCGGCCGAGGCCGCGCCCGGAGACGCGGCGGCCGGGCCGCCGGGGGCGATGAGGCTTGCCACCAGGAACCCGGCCACGATCGGCGGGGCCGCCAGCAACGCCAGGATCGTGAACAGGAGGGCTCCCGGGCGAGCGATGGCCAGGGCCAGGTCCTCCGGCCGGACGCCGAACTCGACGGCCAGCGGCACCCCCACGGCGATGATCGCGAGGGGCACGGCGGCCGTCACGAGGAACCATGTCCGCCCCGCCGGATCGCGGGGGTCGGCGCTCAGGCCAAGGAGGCGCAACCGGCCGAACCCGAGCGCGGCGAAGCCGGCCACGACGAAGACCAGGGTGCCCATCCAGGCCACGCTCACGAACTCGGAGCGGAGGGCCGAGTCCGACGGGATGATGGCGCCGACCAGCCAGGGGATGAGCAGGGCCGGCGTCACGAAGCGCAGCAGGTCGGCGCTGGTGTCCACGTCGTCGAGCGGGTCCCGGTGCGCCCCGCCGCGGATGACGGCCGCCCCGAGCAGGAGCGCGCCGGGATGCGCCACGAGCGCGGCCAGGTAGGCGCCGGCCGCGAGGTCCGTCAGGACGGCCGGGTCGGCCAGCCAGCCGACCATGACGACGGCGGCCAGCGCCGCGAGGGCGAGCCAGCGTGGCCAGCGGCGCGGCCGGCGAGCGATCCAGATCCCGAGCAGGGCGGCCAGGGTGAACTCGATCGGGCCAAGGGCCGCGTCGTGGCGCACCAGGCCGACCTCGAAGCCGGCGTAGACGACCAGCAGCCAGCCGCCCTCCATGGCGGCCTCCAGGACGGCCAGTCCGGCCGCCCCGAGGTCAAGCCGTCGTGACGAACGCATCGGCCCGCTGCCAGTCAGGCTCGAGATGGCCCACCACGGCCGGGATGCGCGCCCGCCGCAGGGTCGCCACCGCGGCGGCCGCGGAGGGCCCCACGGCGACATGCTCGACCACGTAGCCGCTCCGGACGAGGTGACGCTGCGTGGCGAGATAGCGCACGGGGGGACGGCTGCTCACGGTCACCACCGTCGTGCCCGGCGGCACGAGCCGAGCGACCGCCGCGAGGGCGTGCTCGTACGGCGCGGCGACGAAGGGGCCGACGTGGGCGACCAGGGCCGCGATCCGCGCGGCCTGCTGCGTGCCGGCCCGGGGCGCGATGTACGACAGCTGGCGTGGCGAGCCGGCCCGGATGGCCGCGGCGAACCCGCACGCGTCGCCGCCGGCCACGATGCTCCGCGCCAGCGAGGCGGCCGTCACCGCGAGCACCTCGACGAGGGTGTCGTCGCCGCCCGGCATCCAGTGCGGGCCGGGACCCGTCTGCACGTCGAGGACGATCATGACCTGGCGTTCGTGCGACGGCTCGAACCGCTTGGTCAGCGGTCGCCCGGTCCGGGCCGATGCCCGCCAGTGGCGTTCCCGCGGTGCATCGCCGGCCTGGTACGGGCGGACCCCCGCGAACAGGGCGGGATCGTGGAAGAGGCTCTGCGTCGCGCGCCGCATGCCGAGCGGGGCCCGCGAGGGCAGCGTCGTCACGACCGGGACCGTCCGAGGCAGGACCGTGAAGGTGCCCGGCAACTCGAGGTCCTGATAGGCGACCTCGCGGCCGAAGAGGTCCGCGGCCTCGAGCCGCACCGGGCCCAGGTTGAAGACGCCGCGTCGGACGGCCCGGACGTGGAGGTGCCGCGTGACGCGCTCGTACCACAGGAGCGACCAGCGGCTGTGCAGGATGGAGACGCTGTCCTCCTCGGTGCGCGCGAGCGGCAGCTCCACGACGTCCAGGCCGCCGCCCTCCACCTCGTCGTCGGTGATCAGGCGGGCGAGCGGCAGCAGCTTCGCGTTCCAGGCCGTCAGGCGGATCTCCACCTCGTCGCCCCAGACGGCGCGGCCGGTGCCGACGTCGCGCGAGTAGGTCACGCCGTCGAGGCCGTGGCGGTGCCACAGCTCCATCGTCAGCGCGACGACCACGCACACGATGCCGATGAGGACGACGCCCGGGAGCGTCAGCGACGCCCCCAGCAGGATGAGGACGATGGCCAGCCCGAGCAGGCCGATCATCCGGACGCCATCACCGGGACGGGCACCGCGGCAAGGACCTCGGCCAGCACGCCGTCGCGCGTCGCGCCCCGCAGCTCGTGCTCGAGCTCCACCGTCAGGCGATGCGCCAGCACGGCCGGGGCCACGGTCGCGACGTCGTCGGGCAGCACGTACTCGCGGCCCGCCAGCAGGGCCCACGCCTGGCTCGAGCGGTACATGGCCACGCTCGCGCGGGGGCTGGCGCCCAGGCGGACCGCCGGGTGGTCGCGCGTCGCGCGCACGACGGCCACCAGGTACGCCTCGACCTCGTCCGCCACGGTGACCGTGCGGACGCGGTCCTGCAGGGCCACGACCTCCGCCGCCTGCAGGACGGGTGTGATGCGCTCGAGCGGCTCGGCCGCCTCGCGATACCGGCGGGCGATGGCTCGCTCGCCGTCCTCCGTCGGGTAGCCGACCGCGACGCGCACCAGGAAGCGGTCGAGCTGCGCTTCGGGCAGGGCGAAGGTGCCCTCCAGTTCGACGGGGTTCTGCGTGGCCAGCACGAGGAACGGCGTCGGCAGCGGGCGGGTCACGCCGTCCACCGACACGCGCCCCTCCTGCATCGCCTCGAGGAGCGAGGACTGGGTGCGCGGCGTGGCGCGGTTGATCTCGTCGACCAGGAGGACCTGGTTGAAGACCGGCCCGGCGATGAAATGGAAGCCGGTCCCCGTGTCGCCCCCGTCGGCGGTCAGGATGCTGGAACCGGTGACATCGGTCGGCAGCAGGTCGGGTGTGCCCTGCACCCGGCCGAAGGTCAGCCCGAGCGAGGCGGCGAAGGCCCGTGCCAGCAGGGTCTTGCCGGTGCCCGGCACGTCCTCGACGAGGGCATGGCCGCCGGCCAGCAGGGCGACGGCGAGCAGGCGCAGGGCCGCCTCCTGGCCGACGACGGCCAGCGCGACCGAGGCGCGCAGCGTCTCCCAGATCCGGCGGCCGTGGAGGCCGGTCAGGTCGGTCGGGTCGGGCGGCGGCATGGCGGCGTCTCCGGGCTCAGGCGGCGGGTCGTGCGACGATGGGGGAGTCGAGGCGGCCGAGTCGCTCGATCTCAACGGTGACCAGGTCGCCGGGCTCCAGGAAGCGCCCGAGCGTCCCCTCGCGGACCTCGAGCAGGCTGCCGCCGCCGATCGTGCCGCTGCCCACGATCTCACCGGCCCGCAGGTGCACGTCCGCGGAGGCCCGCGCCAGCATCTCCCCGAAGCTATGGTGGATGGCCGCCCATGAGCCGCGGCTGCACTCGCGACCGTTGACCGATGCGGTCCCGGTGAGCCCGTACCCCTTGCCGTCCCGGACATCGGCAAGCTCATCGGGCGTGACCAGCCATGGGCCGATGCTCACGGCGAAGTCCTTGCCCTTGGCGGGGCCCAGGCGCACCGTCGACTCATCGCGCTGGAGGTCGCGTGCGGACCAGTCGTTGAGCACGAAATAGCCGCCGATCGCCGCCTCCGCGCGCTCGGCCGACAGGTCCGTCGCGGGGGCGTCGATGAGGGCGCCGATCTCCAGCTCGTAGTCCAGCTCCGTGCTGTCGCGGGGGGCCCAGACCGGCTGGCCGGGTCCGCGCAGCTCCGAGACGTTGCTGAAGTAGAAGATCGGCAGGCGGTACCACGCTTCCGGGATGGTGTCGTGGCGACGCTCCCACATGGCGCGGACGTGGGTCTCGAAGGCGTAGAAGTCGCGGAAGCTCCGGGGGCGCAGGATCGGCGGGCCGAAGGTCAGGTCGCCCGGGTCCAGGGTCAGGTCGTCGTCGGGCGCCGGCGGGTCGGCCACGAATGGGCCCACGAGGTCGGCGAGGTCGGCGACCCGGCGACCCGCCGCGAGGTGGGCGTCCAGGGTCGTGACCGGCTCGCGGAACAAGGGGTCGTTGTGGGCCCGGGCGGGATCGCGGGCGGCCAGGCGTCGGCGGGCCGGCTCCAGGTCGAGCCACGCGCCGCCCGCGGCGTCCAGGGAGACGGCCAGCCGGAAGGCGGTGCCCGTGGCGGCGTGCTGCTCGCGGACGTGGGCCAGGCGCATCGGCCGAGTCTAACGGGCGACTCGTCGTGCAGAATGCGACGATGCCGCGACTCCAGCGCAAGAGCTTCGCCACCCCCGACGAGGTCAGGCCGTTCGAGCACGGCCGCATCGACGTCGTTCACCTTGACGAGAGCGCCTTGGCCCGGCTGGTCTACGAGCCGGGGTGGCGCTGGTCGACCGACGTCGCCCCGATCATCGGCGGGACGTCTTGCCAGAACCGCCACCTGGGCTACGTCATCTCCGGCCGCCTGCACGTGATGCTCGATGACGGCACGGAGCTGGAGCTGCGCGCCAACGATGCGTACGAGATCCCACCCGGCCACGACGGGTGGGTCGTGGGTGACGAGCCGTGGGATGTCATCGAGTTCGCCAGCGCCCGCGTCTACGGCGTGCGGCCGGACGCGACGGCCGAGCGGACCCTGGCGACGATCCTCTTCACCGACATCGTCGACTCCACGGCCACGCTGGAGCGCGTCGGCGACGCCGCCTGGCGGACGCTCCTGCTGGACCACAACGACCGGATGCGGGCGGAGCTGGACCTGTTCCGCGGCCGCGAGATCACCACCACCGGCGACGGCTTCGTGGCCTCCTTCGACGGCCCGGCACGTGCGGTGCGCTGCGCCGCGGCCATGCGCACCGCCGCCACCAGTCTTGGCCTGGCCATCCGCGCCGGTCTGCACACGGGCGAGGTGGAGATCACCAGCAGCAATGCCCGTGGCGTCGCCGTCCATGCCGCGGCCCGCGTCGCGGCGCTGGCGGGCCCCGGCGAGATCCTGGTCTCCTCCACGACGCACGACCTGCTCGAGGGCTCGGGCCTCCAGTTCGCCGATCGCGGCCGGCACACTCTGAAGGGGCTGGAAGGGGAGCGGCAGGTGTTCCTCCTGGTCGAACCCGGGCCGTCCTAGGTGCTGGTCGGCCTCGACCACCTCATCGTGGCCGTCGCGGACCTGGATGCGGCGGCGGAGCGCGTCTCGTCGTCGCTGGGGCTCGAGGTTGCTGGCGGGGGGCGGCATCCGTCGTTGGGCACGCGCAACCGGCTGGCGTGGTGGGGTGACTCGTACCTGGAGCTGGTGGGGATCGAGGATGCGGGCGCGGCGGCTGCCAGCTGGTTCGGCGCCGCCGTGGCAGGGGCGCTGGCGCAGGGTGAGGCCGGAGGCGCCCCGGCCCCGCTCCCCCATGACCCAGTCGCGCTCGGTAACGCCGGTGGCGCGCCGGTCGGGATGGCCCTGACGAGCGACGACGTGGCCGGAGACGCCGCCGCCACCCGTTCCGCGGAGATCACCGACGGCCATCGGATGCGGCCGGACGGACGGGTCGTCCGGTGGCGCATGGCACGGCCGGCTCTCGCGACGGGCCCCTGGCCCACCATCTTCATGATCGAGCACGACCGAGCGGGTGCCGAGTGGACGGACGCAGAACGCGCGGAGCGAGCGGAGGCGGTCCAGCCCCTGGGGACGCCCGTGCGGCTGCGCGCCGTGACCCTCGGCGTCGACTCGGTCACGGGGACCGTCGGGCGCCTCGGCCGCGAGTTCGCTCTGCTCTTCCGACCCGCGCTCGTCGGCGGCGGCGCCCGGGACACGTCCCTCGGGAGGCAGACGCTTCGCCTCGCCCCCACCCGTCCAGGCCAGCCACTGATGACGATCGACCTGCAGGGTGGCCGGGTCGCTCGCGAGCTCGACCTCCTCGGCTGCCGCTGGCGCCTCAGCCCTGGGTGACTGGGGTCGCGAAGCCTGCGCCAAGCGTCGTTCGTCACGCTGCCGCGATGGACGACCAGCAAGTCGGCAAGGCGGTGCGAGCAGTGCGCCTGAAACGCCGCTGGCGGCAAGTGGACGTGGCAGGTCGGGCCGGCGTCGACGCATCCCTCATCTCGCGGCTTGAGCGAGGTCATCTCGACCGCCTGTCCCTGAGGGCTCTGCGCCGGATCGCCGCAGTCCTCGACATGCGCCTCGAGCTGTCGGCGCGCTGGCGCGGCGGTGAGCTGGACCGGATGGTGAACGCGCGCCACGGGGTGCTCCACGAAGAGATCGCGCGCTACCTGCAGGCCGCCGGCTGGCAGCCCGTGCCCGAGGTTTCGTTCAGCATCTACGGCGAACGGGGCGTCATCGACATCCTCGCCTGGCACGCCGCGTCCGGCAGTCTCCTGGTGACCGAACTCAAGACGGCGATCGTCGACGTGCAGGAACTCGTTGGGACGTTGGATCGGAAAGCCCGGCTCTCGCCACGGATCGCATCCGAGCGTGGGTGGCACGCGCGGTCGGTCAGCGCCTGGGTCGTCGTTGCGACCGGCAGGACCAATCGACGTCGGATCGCTGCCCACCGCACGATGCTGCGCGCCGCCTACCCGACGGACGGCAGGGGCATCCGTGCCTGGCTCCGTCGCCCGGGTGAGCCGGTCAGGGCCCTGTCGATGTGGTCAGATCTGACTCCGGGGCACGTTAGACCACGACTGTCACCCGTTCAGCGGGTGCGGACAACAGGCGATGGCCCTGTCTGAGCGTGGAATGGCCGGGCCGGGATCCGTCCGGACCACCTCAAGGTTCGAAAACGGCCCTAATGTGCCCCCCAGTCAAGTCTGGCCAGGTGCGTTGGCGCCGCGGTGCGTAGGGCGCTGGCTGGACGGCGTGGCCCGAGCCCCCGCTCGACGCGTGCACGCCCTAGAGGCAGGCGCGCCCTAGAGGTTGCCGCGGCGGGCCTGTTCGATCTCGATGGCCTCGAAGAGCGCCTTGAAGTTGCCGACGCCGAAGCCGCGGGAGCCGTGGCGCTCGATGATCTCGAAGAAGAAGGTGGGCCGGTCCTGGATGGGCCGGGTGAAGATCTGGAGGAGGAAGCCCTCCTCGTCCCGGTCGGCCTCGATGCCCAGTTCCTCGAGCGTGGCCATGGGCACGCCGACGTCCCCGACCCGGTCGCCCAGCTGCTCGTAGTAGGCGTGGGGCATGCCAAGGAACTCGACGCCGTTCTCCCGCAGGCGGCGCACGGTGGTCACGATGTCCTCCGTGCGGAGCGCGATGTGCTGCGTGCCCGAGTCCAGGTAGTAGTCCAGGAACTCCTGGATCTGGCTCTTCTTGCGCCCCGCGGCCGGCTCGTTGATGGGGAACTTGACCCGCCCGTTGCCGTTGGTCATGACCTTGGACATGAGCGCGCTGTATTCGGTATGGATGACCTTGTCGTCGTAGTGGATGAGCTGGCTGAAGCCGAACACGTCGCGGTAGTAGTCGACGAAGCGGTTCATGTCGCCGAGCTCGACGTTGCCCACGCAGTGGTCGATCTCCAGCAGGCTGAGGCCCTGGGCGGCCGCGGTGGGGCGCTTGATGCGCCGGTAGCCGGGGGCGAAGATGCCGTGGTAGTCGGAGCGGTCGACGAAGGAGTGGACGACCTCGCCGTACGTATGGACGGCCGAGCGGCGCAGCGTCCCGTCCTCGCCGCCATCGAACTCGGCCGGCTCCAGGTAGCTCCGCGCCCCGCGGGTGGTCGTCTCGCGCCACGAGGAGGCGACGTCGTCCACCGCGAAGGCGATGTCGTGGACCCCGTCGCCGTGACGATGCACGTGCTCGGCGATCTCGCCCTCGGGCGAGAGGGCCCCGGTGAGCACGAGCCGGATGTCGTTCTGGGCCATGACGTACGAGGCCCGGTCGCGGACGCCCGTCTCCAGGCCCGCGTAGGCGATGGGGGTGAAGCCCCACAGCGCGCGGAAGTAGGCTGCCGCCTGGCGCGCGTTGCCGACCCAGAACTCGACGTGGTCGAGGCCCTTGAGGGGCAGGAAGTCCTGCGCCTCAGCATAGGCGTTGGGGTTGACGTGCGCGCCCGACTGGTTCGCCGCGCCCTGGCGGCGTTCGATCGTCTCGGTCATGGCGGTACCTCCCTGGAGCTACCCCGCGAAGGCGCCCATCCTACCTCGCACGCCAGTCTCAGCCGGTCTCGGCCAGGAGTACCGCGCCGATGACCAGGCCGCCGCCCAGCAGCTGCACGCCCGTCAGCGCCTCGCCGAAGAGCAGGGTGGCAAGGACGATCGTGTAGACCGGCTCGATCGTGCTCACGAGCGCGGCCCGTGCCGCGCCGATGCGGCGTGCCCCGGCGTAGAACGTCTGCATCGCCACCGCGGTCGACACCAGGCCGACGCCAAGGAGGCCGAACCAGGCGCCCGCCGGGACTCGATCGGGGGTCACCGGCTCGCCCGACATCACGCCCAGGATGGCGTAGATGGCGAATGCGCCGGTCATCATCACGGCGGCCGCGGGGGCCGGGTCTGTCTCCTCGACGCCCTCCAGGGCCTCCCGCGGGGCTGGGTCGCGCGGCGTCCGGCGTTCCCCGCCGAGATGCGCCGAGAGCACGACCCACACGGCGTAGATGACCCCCGCCGCAAGGGCCAGGGCGATGCCGGTCGCCGGGGGCGCGTGCGAGGGATCGATGCCCCCGACCGCGAGCACGATGCCGGCGATGGCCAGGCCGAGCGCCAGCCACGGTCGGCGGCCCTCCAGCGGGCGCCCGACCCGCAGGGCCATGACCGCGACGAGCACCGGGTAGATGTAGACGATCAGCGCGGCCAGGGAGGCGGAGACCGTCTCCAGGGCGGCGTAGTAGGTACCGGTGTTGCCCACGTACATGATGCCGAGGGCCCCCAGGACCACCCACCGCCGCCGTGACAGCCGGCGCAGGGACCGGCGGTTCGACGCGCGGGCCAGCAGCCAGCCCCACGAGACGACCGCGGCGATCAGGAAGCGCCAGTAGAGGAGGCCCTTCCAGTCGAGGCCGGCGGCATAGACCGGCTTCGCGAACAGGGCGCCGGAACCGAAGGCGCAGGCGGAGATGAGGACGAGGACGAATCCGAGGGTCCTGGGGCCGGCCAGATCGCCCTGCCGGGTGCGAGCACCGATCCGCGCGGCAAGGTCGCTGCTCACGGCTGGGATGCTAGCGGGTCCCGGGGGCCGCCCGCCGGTAGGGCCCGCCGTCTAGCCGATGATCTCCAGGATGTGCCCGAACACGTCGCGCGCCGAGACGATGCCGGTGGGGTGGCCGTCGCGGGTCAGGGGGATGTGGCGGAAGCCGCCCACGGCCATCTTGTGGATGGCGACGGCGATGGAGTCATCCTCGCGCAGCACGACGGGATCGGCCGTCATGAGCTCGCCGAGGGGGGCATCGAGCGTCCCCTGGGTCGCCCCGGCGACCTTGAGCAGCGCGTCGCGCTCGGTGAAGATGCCCACCAGGCGGGAGTCGCGCGTCACCAGCACCGAGCCGACGCCGGCGGCCTGCATGGCGGTGATGGCCTCGCGCACGGGAGCCGTGGCGGGCAGCATGATCGGGTCGCGGTGGCCCAGGTCGCTCAGGTGTTCGGTGACGAGGCGGCGCTCCAGGGGCGTGCCGGGCGTCGGCAGGTCCGCCGCGCGCAGGTCGGCGCCGCAGTTGTCGCACTCATCCGAGCCCTCGATGTTGTCGGCGTGGCAGACCGGGCAGATCACTCGACCGTCCACGCGTCGCCGCTGCGCAGCAGGGCGGCCAGGTCCCCCTCGCCGCGCTGCGCGATGGCCTTGTCGATCTGCGCCGTGAGCAACTCGTCGTGCGTCGGGCGGGCCACGTCGCGGAAGACCCCCACCGGCACGGGGAAGTCAGGCCACCACATGCGCGAGAGCATGAAGGCGAGGTAGGGGTCGGGCGCCGCCTCGTCGTGGACGAGCAGGTCGGCCTCGGTGACGCCGTCCCCGAGCTGCACCACCTCAGGCTGGAGGCCGCGCAGCCGGATGCCGCGGTCGCGGTCCTTGCCGAAGATCATGGGCTGCCCGTGCTGGAGCACGAGCATGCGGTCCTCGCGCACCTCGCGGTCGGTGAACTCGCGGTACGCCCCGTCGTTGAAGATGTTGCAGTTCTGGAGGACCTCGATGAACGCCGAGCCGCGGTGCCGCCCCGCTCGCTCCAGGGTCCCCTGGAGATGCTCCGTGTGCGTATCGACCGAGCGGGCGACGAACGTCGCCTCTGCCGCCAGGGCGATCGACAGCGGGATGACCGGGTGGTCGATGGTGCCCTCGGGGCTGGACTTCGTGCGCTTGCCCATCTCCGAGGTCGGCGAGGCCTGGCCCTTGGTCAGCCCGTAGATGCGGTTGTTGAACATGACCAGTTTGATGTCGACGTTGCGGCGCATCGAATGGAGGACGTGGTTGCCGCCGATGCTGAGGGCGTCGCCGTCACCGGTGATGACCCACACCATGAGGTCGGGACGGGCCGCCTTGAGGCCGGTCGCCAGGGTCGGCGCACGGCCGTGGATGGTGTGGAAGCCGTACGTGTTCATGTAGTAGGGCAGGCGGCCGCTGCAGCCGATGCCCGAGATGAAGACGATCTTCTCCTTGGGGTAGCCGAAGTCCGGCATCGTCTTCTGCGTCTGGGCCAGGATCGAGTAGTCGCCGCAGCCGGGGCACCAGCGCACTTCCTGGTCGGACACGAAGTCCTTGCGCGTCAGCTGGATCACGGCCGCGTTCTCGGCGCTCAGGCCGTCGACGGCCGTCATCGTGGCGGCAGCAGGCGCAGCGCCTGCTCCTCGATCTCGCTGATCTTGAAGGGCTTGCCGCGCACCCGGTTGTAGCCCTGGGCGTCGATCAGGTAGCGGGCTCGGATGAGCAGCCGCAGCTGGCCCAGGTTGATCTCCGGGATCAGGACGTGGCGGTACGCCGCGAGCACGTCGCCGGTGTTGCGCGGGAAGGGGTTGAGATGGCGCAGGTGGGCGTGGGCGACGGCGTGGCCCTGGCCGCGGAGGCGCATCGTGGCCGAGCGGATGGCGCCGTACGTGGAGCCCCAGCCCAGGATCAGCAGATCGCCCTCCGGCGCGCCGAACACCTCGAGGTCGGGGATCGAGTCGGCCACCCGGTCGACCTTCTCCTGGCGCAGCATCGTCATGCGGTGGTGGTTGTCGGGGTCGTAGCTGACGTTGCCGGTGATGTCGGCCTTCTCGAGGCCGCCGATGCGATGCTCCAGGCCGGGCGTGCCGGGGACCGCCCACGGCCGCGCCAGCGTCTCCGGGTCACGGTCGTACGGATGGAACCCGTTCGGGTCGGTGGCATTGCCGACGCCGATGTCGGGCAGGTCGGCCAGGTCCGGGATGCGCCACGGCTCGGCCCCGGTGGCCAGGAACGCGTCGGAGAGGTAGACCACGGGCGTCATGTGGCGCAGGGCGATGCGCCACGCCTCGATGGCCATGTCGAAGCACTCGCCCGGGGTGGCCGGGGCGACGATGGGGATCGGCGAGTCGCCGTTGCGCCCGAACATGACCTGGAGCAGGTCCGCCTGCTCGTTCTTGGTGGGCATGCCGGTCGAGGGACCCGCCCGCTGGACGTCGACGATGACCAGGGGCAGCTCGACCATCACGGCCAGGTTGATGGCCTCGCTCTTGAGGGCGATCCCCGGCCCCGAGGTGCCTGTCAGCCCGAGCGCTCCGCCATAGCTGGCGCCGATGGCCGCGCCGATCGCGGCGATCTCGTCTTCCGCCTGGAATGTCTTGACCCCGAAGTCCTTGTAGCCCGACAGGGCGTGCAGGATGTCGCTGGCCGGCGTGATCGGGTAGCTGCCGTAGAACAGCGTCCGCCGGGCCAGTCGGGCGGCCGCCACGAAGCCCAGCGCGGTGGCCTCGTTGCCGGTCACGTTGCGGTAGGTGCCGGGGGCGAGGCGGGCCGGCGCGACCCGGTAGTGGGTGTGGAACATCTCGGTCGTCTCGCCGAAGGCGTAGCCGGCCTTGAGGGCCCGCTTGTTGGCCTCGGCGAAGATCGGCCGCTTGCCGAACTTGTCGTCGATCCACTCCAGGGTCGGATCCATGCTGCGCTCGTAGAGCCAGAACATCAGGCCCAGGGCGAAGAAGTTCTTGGTCAGGTCGACCTGCTTGGAGGTCATGTCCAGCCCCTCGAGCGCCCGTGCGTTGAGGGTGCTGATGGGCACCTCGAAGACCGTATAGCTCTTCAGCGAGCCGTCCTTGAGGGGGTTCGCGGCATACCCGGCCTTGGTCAGGTTGGGCCCCGTGAACGCGTCCTCGTTGACGATCAGGGCGCCGCCCGCCGGCAGGTCCACGATGTTCGTCCGCAGCGCAGCCGGGTTCATCGCCACCAGGACGTCCGGCTCGTCGCCGGGTGTGTAGATCTCGCTGCTGGCGAAGCTCAGCTGGAAGCCGCTGACGCCAGGCAGCGAGCCGGCCGGCGCGCGGATCTCGGCCGGGAAGTCGGGCAGCGTGCTGACGTCGTTGCCGAAGGCGGCCGCGGTGCGCGTGAACTGCGTGCCGGTGAGCTGCATGCCGTCGCCGGAGTCGCCGGCGAAGCGGATCGTGACGCGGTCGAGCTCGACCTGCGTGGTGGCCTCGGGCCGGGGAGCAGTGGTGGTCGTCACGCGCCCTCCGGTCCCTCCATGCGCTGATGGGGCCGCGGCGGCAGGTTGAGGATCTCTTCCGGGAAGGCCTCGGCGATGTAGGCCAGGATGTCCTGCTGGCGAAGCGTCAGGATGGGGCGGCCGTCGGCGTCGACGATCGGCACGTGCCGGAAGCGGCCGCGATCCATCAGGTGGGCCGCGTCGCCGAGCGTGGCTTCGGCGGTCAGCGTTTGCGGTCGGGGTTTCATGAACGAGTCCACGAGCGCGTCGGGGGCCACGTCGTGGCCGAGCACCTTGAGGAGTACGTCACGCTCGGTGAAGATGCCCTCCAGGCGGCCGTCGCGCAGCACGAGGGCGGGCTCGCCGCGTGCCGCGCGCATGCGCTGGATGGCGGCGGCGACGGTCGTGCCCGCCTCCACGAGCAGGGGCTCGCGCTGGGCCAGCGCGGTGACCTTCTCGGCGTGCAGCGAGCGGGCGGTAGGGGCTGTCATGGTGCCCTCGGGACTCGGACTCACGTCTGCAAGTGTAGTCTCAGACTCAGATGGACATCCGAGTCGACACAGGTCCGGAGCGCGTGCTGGTGGCCGCCGATGATCTCATCTGGGCCTCGCGACTCCGCGGCGCCGTCGTACGGGCCGGGGCGGTGCCCGTGGACGTCGATGACGGGCCACGCCGCGCCGTGGTGGATCTGGGCCTCCGGCGCCAGGACGCGACCGCGTTGATCACGGCGCTCGTGGCGGCCGGCGTGCCGGTCATCGCGGTCGGCCAGCATGACGATCTCGGCGCGCGCAAGCGGGCCCTGGCGGCCGGGGCGACCCGCGTGTACAGCTACGACAAGCTCTTCCGTGACGGGCCCGGCGTCATCCGTGCCTGGCTGGACGGCGTGTCGTGACCGCTCGCCCGGACGGCGGCGGTGAGCCCTTCGCGGCGCGACTCGCGGTCGCGCGGGGGGCCATGCGGGATGCCGGGGTCGCGGCGATGCTGGTCGGGCCGGGTGCGGACCTGCGCTGGCTGACCGGCTACGCGCCGCTCCCGTTGGAGCGGCTCACCCTCCTGGTGCTGCCGGCCGAGGGCCGGGCCACGCTGGTCGCGCCGCGCCTGGAGGCAGCGGGTGCCGAGGCCAGCCCGGTGGTCCGCACGGGTGGGATGGCGGTGGCCACGTGGGAAGAGACGGACGATCCATACGACCTGGCGGGGCGACTGCTCGTCGGAGCAGGCGCGGGCCCGGGCGCAGGCCCGGGGGCAGGGGATCGAAGTCTCCTCGTCTCGCCGACGGTCTGGGCGATGCACCTGCTGCGCCTCCAGGCGGTCCTGCCACGGGCGACGTGGGGCCTGGCCACGACGGCGCTGCGGGCGGCCCGGATGGTCAAGGACGCGGAGGAGATCCGGCTGCTGCGCGAGGCGGCGCACGCCGCCGACGCGGTCGTCCTGGCGATCGCCGGCGGGCGCCTTGTGGACCGCACCGAGGCTGACGTGGCGCACGAGGTCCGCCTCCGGCTCGTCGAGGCGGGGCATGACGAGGCCGCGTTCTGGATCGTCGGCAGCGGACCGAACTCGGCAGAACCGCATCACGAGCCGGGCGAGCGGCGGATCGGACCAGGCGAGCCGATCGTGCTCGACATCGGGGGCGTGCGGCGCGGCTACTGCTCGGACACGACGCGGACCATGTGGGTCACCGGCGGCGACCCCGCGTTCGGTCCCGACAGCACCTTCGCGGCGCTCTACGGCGTGCTCCAGGGGGCGCACGCGGCGGCCGTCGCGGCGGTGCGCCCGGGGGTGCCGGCCGAAGCCGTCGACGCGGCCGCGCGCGAGCCGATCACGGCCGCCGGCTACGGGCCACGGTTCATCCACCGCACCGGTCACGGCATCGGCCTGGAAGGGCACGAGGAGCCGTACCTGGTGGCGGGCAACGCCGAGCCGCTGGCCGCCGGCCACACGTTCAGCATCGAGCCCGGGATCTACCTCGAAGGCCGCTACGGCGCCCGCATCGAGGACATCGTCGTGTGTGGCCCGGAAGGTGCGGACGTGCTGGACACGACGCCGCGCGATCTGTATGTCGTGAGCGGTCTGTAAGACCGCGGCGGGTGAGGCTCGGCTAGAGTCCACCCATGGAAGTCGAGCTGCTAGGGCCGCTGCGGATCCGCGACGGTGGGATGGAAGTCGCGGCCGGAGGGCCGTTGCAACGCCGCCTCGTGGCCCGGCTGGGCATCGCCGCCGGCGCGACCGTCTCGTTCGACGAACTGGAGACGGTCCTCTGGGGCGACGAGCCACCGTCCACGGCCCGTCACACGCTGGCCGCCTACGTTTCACGGCTGCGACACCTGGGCCTGGCCATCGACACGAACGCCGACGGCTACGGCCTGGCCGACCCGACCGACCTGGCGCAGCTCGACCGCCTGGCGGCCGAGGCCCGGCGGCTCCAGGCGGATGATCCGCGGCGGGCGGTAGGCCTCCTCCGCGAGGCGCTCGACCTATGGCGCGGTGGCCTGACGGCCGACCTGGAGCCGGTCCTCGCCGGGCAGGTCGAGGCGGCCCGCGTCGAGGAGCTCGTGGCCGGGCTGCGGGAAGACCTCCTGGCCCTCGAGCTCGACCTCGGCGGGGACGCCGATGCCGTGGCGATGGCTCGCGGTCTGACCGCCGAGCAGCCCTATCGCGAGCGGCGCTGGGAGCTGCTCATGCTGGCCCTCTACCGGGCCGGCCGCCAGGCGGAAGCGCTTGATGTCTATGCCGAATGTCGCCGGCGCCTCGTGGACGACCTGGGCATCGAGCCGGGGCCCGGCCTGCGGCGGATGCAGCAGGCCGTCCTGGCCCAGGATCCGGCCCTGGACCCGCCGCTCGCTCATGGGGCGCCCCCGGAGCATCGCCCTCGCCTGCCCGGCACCTCGACCCGTCTGATCGGGCGGTCCCGGGAGCAGGATGCCCTTGCGGAGGTCTGGACGCGGGCTCGGGTCGTGACCCTGGTCGGCCCGCCCGGGGCGGGGAAGACGCGCCTGGCGGTCGAGGCCGCCCGGAACGCCGCGACGCCCGTGTGGTACGTGGCCCTCGATCAGATGTCCCTGGAGCAATCGGTGGCGGCAGCGGTCCTCGACGTCGTGGCTCCGTCCTCGCTGGCGACCGATGCGCGTCAGGGCATGATCGGGGAGCTCGCGGACGCGACCGGGCTGCTCGTGCTCGATGGCTGTGAGGCGAGGCCGGCCGACGCCGCCGCCGAGATCGACGCGGTCGTGACGACATGTCCCGGGATGCGCATCCTCGCCACGAGCCGCGAGCGGCTCGGGCTCATCGACGAGGCGCTCATCCCGGTCGGGCCGCTGGCCGAGACGGAAGCTCTTGAGCTCCTGGTCGACCGGGCGAAGCTGGTGGACCCGCACTTCGAGTTGCGGCCCGACGAGTTGGCCACGGCCGACCGCCTCTGCGGGCTCGTTGACCGCTTGCCCCTGGGCCTGGAGCTCGTGGCCCGCCACCTCCACCTGCTCCGCCTCGACGAGCTTGCCGACCGCGTCGAAGTCGACCTGAGTCGTTGGGCCGGCGGGCCCACGCGCGGCCGGACGGGCCTCTGGGCGGCCCTGGATGCGAGTGTGGCCCGCCTTGGCCCGCTCGAGCGGCGGGTCATGGTGGCCCTCGCCGTGATGGTCGCGGACGCCGATGCGGCCCTCATCGCCGAGGTCATCGACCCGGCCGATCCGCATCTCGACGTCTTCGACGTCATCGCCCGCCTCGTTGACGCCAGCCTCGTCCAGGTCCGCAGTGCCGACGGTCCGACCCGCTATGAGCTCTTGCGCACCATCGCCGTCCACACCCTGGAAACCGGCGACGCCGGGCTCGTGGCGGTCGCGCGTGGGCACTACCTGGACGCGGTCGTCCGGCGAGCCGCCGCGCTGGCCGGGCGACTGGCCACGGCGGATCGCCCGGCCACGCTGCAGCTCCTGGACCGCGAGATGCCGCATATCCGGGCCGTGCTGGCGACCTGTGCTTCGTCGCTGGAGTCGGAGGCAGCCGTCCGTGCGCTCGACGTCGCGGTGGCCATGACCGAGTACTGGCTGGGGCGCCACCCGGCGGAGGGGCTCGAATGGCTGCGGCGGCTCCAGGCTGCTGCGCCGCCGCTCAGTGCCCTGCGCGCCCAAGCCGCCCTGAGTGGCGCGCACCTCGCCTACTGGCTCACCGATTTCGCGGTGGGGCGCGAGATGGGCGAGGAGGCCCGTGCCCGGTTCGCGGCGATCGGCGATCCGCTCGGCGAGGGCCGGGCGCTGCGGCGCCTCGGGGCGATCGCCGCCGCCACCGACGACGTGGACGATGCACGCGAGTACCTGGAGGCTTCCCTTGCCCGCCTCGACGAGGCGGGTGTCGAGCGCGAGATCGGGACGACCCTCGTCCATCTCGGCTCCCTCCTGGCCGACCAGGGCCTGTCCGATGCCGCTCGGCCGCTCCTCGCCCGGGCGCTGGCCATCGCCGTCGCCTCGGGCGACCCGCTGGCACGCGGCCATGCCCTGGCCGCCCTGAATCTGACTGACTGGAAGGGCGGCCATCTCGACGTGGCGATGACCGAGGGTGAGGAGGCCCTGGCCATCTTTGCTGAGCTCGGTCACAAGCCGACCGAGGGGAGCCTCAGCTACCGCCTCGCCGCCGTCGCGCGGGGACTCGGTCGGCCAAGGGCAGCCCGGCGGTACGCCCACCAGGCGATCGCGGCAGGCGATGCGAGCAGCACCCGCACGACGATCGCGTTCGGGCACATCAACCTGGCCCGCCTCGACCTCGATGACGGCGACACGACGGCCGCCGCGGGTCATCTCCACGAAGCGTTCCTGGCGCTCGATGCGGTCGAGGACCGGTGGGTCCTGGTTGACGCGCTGGAGGCGGCCGCCCGCCTGGCTCTGGCCGCCGGTGCCGCCGGGGCCGCGCCGATGCTGGGGGCGGCGGGGGCGATCCGGGCGGCGATCCATCAGCCGGTCGCCCCGACCGAGTCGGCAGATCTCGACGCCGCGCGCCATCAGGCCGGCCAGATACATGCAAGCACGGCGGCATCGGGGCCGATCGGCATCGCCGCTGCGCATGCCGAGGCGCTCGGCATCGTGAGTGGGCTTGCCCGGCCGAGTGCCGCCCCGACCTCACTGCGGCGCGCGCGAGTGTAGGCAAGCCGGGGCCGCGGTCGATCCGCGATCGGCCCGGCCGTTCGGTGCGATCGATCTGCGATCGCCTTCGAGGACGCTGGCGACCTGCGGCCGTGATCCGCAGCTCGGCCAGGGATCGGAGACCGCGCGATGTCGAACCCGACGTTTCGGGCGAGGGGCCTCGCCGTGGTGACCCTCGCAGTGACCCTGGCCGCCTGCTCGAGCGGCGGGACCACCCCCACATCGGCCGATGGTGGCGGGGCCACTAACGGGCCGGGCGGCACCGTCGGGACCTCGGTGCCGGGGGGCTCCGTGGCTGGAGAGGCGGGCCAGACGTCGGTGCGCATCGGGAATTTCTACGACGACCAGAACCTCAAGGCAGGTCCCGCCCTCGACCTCTATGACACGCCGACGGGCCAGGCTGGCACGCCGATCATCACGGCGGTCGCGTACGGCTCGTTCTCGACATACGTGCATCCCCACGAGTCGGGCGGGCTGGTCGTGCTGTACGTGCTGCCGACGGGTGAGGATCCGGTGGCCAACGCGGCCGATGCCAAGGGCATCGGCGCGTACCAGGACGACGGCTCCCAGCTCCAGGAGACCTTCATCCTCGCCAGCGAGGGCAGCGTCGGGTCTGGCTGCATCACGACCGGGCCCATCTGCGAGCTGGACACCAGCTCCGTCGTCGAGAAGGGCAACGACGCCAACGCGGGCAAGGGGCCGGTCGCCTCGCCGCCGGCTGCGGGTCAGGCGGACTTGCTCGTGAGCAGCCATGCGGTCGACGACGAGAACCTGCACGGGAGCTACTACTTCTTCGTGGACACCTCCTGCGACCCGCCCCTCAACGGCGATGCGAGCCAGGAGCCGGGGCTGCCGTACGTCTTCGCCACGTCCGGCCCTTCGCAATCCATCTTCCAGACCGCACCTGGTACGCACCAGATCTCGGTCGTCCAGTACGGCGCCGGCCCCATGCCGACCTGCGCAGGCCTGGCTCCCAAGCAGGGCCAGACGAGCGTCCAGGTGAGCGCCGGCCAGCAGGTCCTGGTCTACATCTACGGCACGTCCCTCACCGACCTGCACCTCGCGGTCGGGCCGATCCAGCCGTAGCAGCGACCGGAAGAACGCGGAGGCTCACGATGATCGATGACCTGCCCCCACCCTTCACCCGTCGCGCCATCGCCGGACTGGCGGCCGGCATCCTCCTCCTGGCCGCCTGTTCCGCTGGTGGCGCGGCGGGACCATCGTCCACGGGTGGCGGGAACGCTCCGCCAGCAGGTGGCGGGGCCTCCGCGTCCGCCGCGTCGGCCGCGAATGCGGGGGCGGGTGGCGCCGGCGCGGCCGGCTGTGGCAACCCCGCGGGAGCGACCGCGGGCACGTACGGCGGCGCCGCGGCCTCCATCGTGGCCGGCATCCTCTGCGGCATGCCGGACATCGATCCCTGCGCCTACCTGGACCCGGCGGGCGTGCAGGCGCTCTTCACGGTCACCCTGGACACGCCCACCACCGACCACCTGGGCAACTGCACCTGGCCCCTGACCGACCCAACGGTGGGCGACGGCCTGGAGGTCGTGGTGAACGTGGGCGAAGGGGAGGGTCCCCTCGACAACGACATGGGCATCGGCGGCGACACGACCGCCATCAGCGGCATCGGTGACAAGGCCAGCTGGCAGCTGCTGGCGGGCTACTTCCCGCATCTGGGCGCGGTCAAGGGCGACACCACCTGCGAGTTGACCGCGGCTGGCGGGAACGCGCAGCTCAAGGTGCCGACCAGCGGCACGGGGCCCCTGGCGGGTATCGACCCGACCGCGCTGCCGGCCTTCATGCAGCAGTTCGGGCAGCTCTGCAACGAGATCTTCACCGGCCTGGCCAGGGGTGGCCCGCCGCCGTCGCAGGCCGCGTCGCAGGGCACCTCGCGACCCACGGTGGACCCCTGCTCGCTCCTCATGCTGGCGGACGTCCAGGCGCTCTTCAAGGTCGCCCTTGGCACCCCGCAGAGCCCCGTCACCGGCGAATGCGACTGGGCCCTGAGCGACCCTTCCAAGGGGGACGGCGCCCTGTCCCTGCACGTCGATCGCAGCCAGCCTGGCCTCGCGCAGGACATGGTCCTCGCGCCGCAGATGACGAGTCTCGGGGGCGTCGGGGACAGCGCCAGATGGGGCCTCGGGGTGGGCGTCGATCCGCTCCTGATCGCCACCAAGGGCAGCCACGGCTGCGAGCTCGCCGTCACCGGGGATCTGACCACGCTGAACGTGGCCACCGTGACGGACATCTACACGAGCATCACGCCCTCTGCGCTGCCCGGCTTCATCCAGCAGCTCGGCAGCCTGTGCAATGAGGTCTTCACCGGGCTGGGGTCCTGACCGCCGGTGCTATCATCCCGGCCACCCGACGCGCGTGACCGCGTCGCTCCTCGGTGTGACCCGACTCCTCGATGTGCCCGGATCGAATCGGACATGGATAGCCCTCCCAGCGGACTGGCCGGCCAGGCCGAGCAGACCGCCGTCGATGCTCCGGCGTCTTCGGACGCCGGTCCCACAGGCCCTGGCGAACAGCCGCCGCACGGCGCCACCGCAGCCCAGCTGCGACGCTTCATCAAATCCCGCCCGTACGTCCCGCTCCACGAGCTGCGTCGCCGCTTCGAGCTGAACGGCCAGGCCGACGACGTGTGCCCGGTGCAGACCCCCGATGGAGTGGTCTACGTCGGCCTGCCGCCCCGGGAATGCCAGCTGCTGGGCGAGCTCGTGCGCAGCGGCGATGTGGGCCTGGAGCTGTGTCGGGACCCCCTCGTGCCGATCGTCATGGGGGTCTTCCCGATGCGACCCGTGGTCCGGAGCTGAGGCGGCTTCGGGCCCGCGGGCGAGCTCGGGCCGTCGCGGGCTTGCGTGGCAGCCCGATCCGTTGACCTGGCGGGTCATGGGGACCCTGACCTGGCAGGTTCGTATCTGACCCGAATCGGGCGCCCGGAACCTCGATCCGTCAGAAGCTGACCTGGGGCGATAGGGGTTGACCCGGGGGGACAGGGACTGGCGAGATCGGCCCCGATTCGAGCGGCGGAACCTTCGTCCCTGTCCGTTACTGGCCCCCCGCGTCAGCGCAGCCGGCCCGGGATCGGCCGCAGCCTCAGTCGACGAGGTCAGCCACGGGGAGCGCGATCCCCTCGAGGGCCAGCAGGTCCCGTTTGATCTCCGGTCCGTCGGGGTCCTCGCCGTACCCGCCGATGGAGCCGTCGCCGGCGACGACGCGATGGCATGGCACCAGCAGCCAGAACGGGTTGCGGCCCATGGCAGCGCCAACGGCTCGCGCGGCCCCCGGGGCGCCGATGCGGCGGGCCAGCCGCCCGTAGCTGGTCACCTGGCCGCGACCGATCGTGCGGGCGCCTTCCAGCACACGCCGGTCCCACGCGGCGGTCCCTGTCCAGTCGAGGGGCACCGCCTCGAGCGGGATCGGTTCCCCAGCGAGGGTCGCGCCGAGGGCCTGCACGACCCTGCGCAGGACACGGCCCGCCTCACCGGCAGCCGCGGGCTCGAGGAGCGTGACGTCCGCGCCCAGCCGTCGACGGAGGAGCGACCGCACCGCTGTCGCTGAGCTGCGAAGCTCGACCGCGAGCACGCCGCGGGACGTGGCGACCACCACGACCGGCCCCCAGGCGGAGGCGAGGGTCGCGGATGCCGCGATGAACGTCTCTGCGCGTGCGGCCATCGGACCATCGTGCCAGAGCGCGGCGCGGCTCGCGCCGACCTGTTGCCGAGCGGCGATCGGCCGCGCCTCTCGTTGCGATCGATCTGCGACCGGTCCATCCGAAGCTGACGACCTGCGGCGCTGATCCGCAGCTCACCAGCGATCGGAGCCGAGATGTCGATGCCAACGTTGTTCGTTCGCCGGGGCCTGGCCGTCGCGGCCATGACCGTGGCCTTGGCCGCCTGTGGCGCGACAGGCACATCGGACACGGGCAGCCCGCCATCGGGCGCGGTCGGCCCCACGCTGGCGCCTGGCGCGACCGTGGTGGCGACACCAGCCGGAAGCGGCGCCGTCACCGGCCACGTCGGCGACAAGCTGACGTATCCCGGCAGCAACGTCGACCTGGGCTTCGATGCGACCCTCGTCAAGGTCTTCGATCCCGCCACCCCGACCTCCGCCTCCACCGAGGCGTTGCCCTCCGGTGCCCGGTGGGTCGGCGTCGAGGTCACCATCGACAACCACTCGCCCCAGGCCGGCCAGGACTCGTCAGCGTTCGACGGGATGGCCTCCGACGGCACCGTCTTGACCACCGACGATGTCTATCAGGGCTACTCGCGACCCATCGGCGAGTTCCAGGGCTGCACGGAGAGCAGTTCGTTCAGCGAGACGGACGTGCCCTACACGCAGTGCGAGGCCTTCGTCGTACCGGAGGGCCAGACCCTGACGCAGGTCGGCTTCCACGTCAACCAGCTGGGGGAAACCGACCAGGTCACCTGGACGGTCCCCTGACCATGGCTGCCCCGCGCCGTCTGGCTCCCTTCCTCGCCCTGGCCCTGCTGGCCGGAGCCTGCACCTCCGGCACGGCGAGCCCCGCGGCGTCGAGCCCGGCCCCCAGCGGGCCGGCCAGTGCCATCGCCGCCCACGAGGTGCCCGTCGGCGCGACCGCCCCCGTCGACGACGCGACGTGGGCCCTGGCCGAGCGGATCACCGACCCGGCCTATACCGGCGACAGCACGGATGCCTTCAAGGCCGCCCTCGCCGCGGCGGGCATCGCCGTGGTCGCCGACACGAGCACCGACCCGGCCACGGCGACCCCCGAGGTCCCCCTCACCGCGACTGCCAGCCCGGTCGAGCTGCTCGACTTCCAGGCCCACGCCCTGGCCGTCGGGGCGTGGGGTGGCGCCGGCTGGACGGGGGCCGAGCTCGACGGCGTCGCGCCGCTGCCAGCTGACGCACCTGCCGGCACGCCGTCCATGGCCCAGCTGCTGGCCGCCTACGCCGCCAGCGCGGGAACATCCGGCGGCGCGTTCGCCAGGGCGCTCCTGGCCGGCCAGGACCTGAGGGATCCGGCCACGGTCCGCTTCCCGGCGGTGATCCTCTTCCTCTTTGCCTCCGACCTCGCCACGGATGGGGGCCGCGTGCCGGCCCCCTCGCCAAGCCCATCAGCGGCCGTGCATCTGCTGCCCCTCGCGGCCGGTGGTCCGGTCGTCGCGGCCCCGGCGGTCGACCTCACCCTCATCTGCTCGGGCCCCAGCGGCTGGATCGACGCGGTCGTCCAGAACCTGGAGGCGGCCCTCGTCAACGCCATGCCGCCGGGCATCGTCGGGACGATCCTCGGCGCGGCCCTGTCCTGGTTCATCCACCTCGCGGCGGGGCTGGTCAAGGGCCTCATCGACACGTTCCTAGCGCCGGTCCTGACGCTCATCCGCGGGATCGCCGCGATCGCCTCGGGCCTCGCCGAGCAGATCGCCTCGGTCATGCCCTTCACGGTCCAGGTCATCGCCGGCCACACCGACACCACCGGCGGCGGCACCTTCTTCCTGGACAGCGATCCGCAGCGTGGGCAATACACGGCCTACGTGAGCGCCGGGGACCTGCCGAAATGGCCGGACGCCGTGACGAAGTGTGCTGCGGCGGCCGGCATCGAGTTGCCGGACTTCACGAGCAAGGGCGTACCGGTGACGTTCGGCCCCCTCGACGCGCCCGGTGATCCGTTGCTTGGTCCGACGGACCAGGCCGTCGCGACGACCGCGACCGATGACACCGGCAAGGCCGTCTGGCCGTTCCTCACGGCACGCGATCCGGGCGATCCGACGGGGGAGCAGCGGAACCAGTTCGACTACATGCCCGTCGCCGTCCATCGGCCAGAGCTGGACACGTTGAAGAAGCGGCTGACCCTGACCCTCCTCAGCCCGCTCCCACCGATCCTCCAGCCCTTCGTCGGGGCGCTCCTCGCTCCCGTCCTCAACGGGATCCAGGATCGCTTGAACAGCATCCTTGACGTGCGGGGCAGCGGGCCGGCGATCATCGTGTACCACGACAAGGCACCGCCCACGCCATCGCCGTCGACCACCCCGAGCGGGTCCGGGGCCTGCACGGTCCAGCAGCCCCCGGCCACCGACCAGGGCAGCCTGACCATCGACTCCACCACGCTCGTCAAGCCGGGCGTGATCGACCTGGGTGAGCACGGCGGGGAGAACGACGCCGGCAGCGCCCCGCTCAGCGTCGCCGTGGCGGCCGACGGTTCGCTCAACGGCCCGTTCACCCTCACCTCGCAGAACCACTTCGAAGCGCAGGGCATCAGCCAGGGGACGGAGGACACGACCGTCGTGGAGACCGGCAGCGTCGGCGGCACGCTGTGCGCGCTCGTCTTCCGGTTCCTCAACGAGACGATCACGGCCTGCAAGGCGACCGGTGTCCAGGCCGAGCTCGGCTGCGGGCCGGTCGGCACGACGATCGACCTGAGTGGACTCGTGCCGCCCGAGCCGATGGGCGCGCCGACCGTGGCGGGCAAGACGCTGACCTGGTCGCAGTCCTACGAGAGCAGCTTCGATGCCGGCTTCGGCGGGCTCGGCGGCGAGCTGCAGTCGACGCTCACGGTGACCCTGACCACGCCATAGGCGATGATGCGGGCATGACCGCCCGCCACGAGCCGCCCGACGGCCCATTCCGCTACACGCACGCCATCGAGGTGCGCTTCAGCGATACGGACGCGATGGGCCACGTCAACAACGCCGTCTACCTGACCTACTTCGAGCTGGCCCGCGCGGGCTACTACCAGGCTGTCACGGGCCGTGTCTTCGAGACGCTCGCGGAGACCGACCGCTCGATGATCATGGCCCACGCTCGGGTGGAGTACCGCGCGCCGGCCTTCTTCGGCGAGACCGTCGTCGTGGCCTGCCGCGCCGCATGGGTCAGCCACTCGTCGTTCGCCCTCGTCTACCGACTCATCGCCTCCGACGACTCACCGCGCGGCGCGGGGAGGCTGCTGGCCGACGGCGAGACGATCCAGGTCGCCTACGACTACGCCAGCGGCCGGGCGACACGGCTGGATCCCGAGCTGGTGCGGCAGCTGGAGGCCTACGCGGGCGGGCCATTGCCGCCCCGCCCGTCCGCCTAGGTCGACTCGCTCCGACGCGCCTCCAGCGCCTTCTCGAACGCGGCCAGCTCCTCGTCCGCGAGGCCGTACGTGTGACGCTCCTCCGGGAAGGCGCGGCTGCGCACGTCCGCGGCGTAGGCCTCCAGGGCGGCACGGGTCGTCCCGGCCAGGTCGGCATAGGCCTTGACGAAGCGCGGCGCCTGGCCCTCGCTCAGGCCGACCAGGTCGTGCCACACCAGCACCTGGCCGTCGCATCCGGCGCCGGAGCCGATGCCGATGGTCGGGACCCTGAGCAGCCGGCTGATGTGCTCAGCGACCGGTGCGGAGACCGCTTCCAGCACGATCGCGAAGCAGCCCGCGGCCTGCAGCGCCAGGGCGTCGTCGAGGAGCCGCATCGCCTTCGCCGCCGTGCGGCCCTGCGCCTTGAAGCCGCCCAGCATCGTCACGCTCTGCGGCGTCAGGCCCAGGTGGCCCATGACGGGGATGCCGGCCTGGGCGAGCGCCCGCGCGCGATCGACCGACGGGCCGCCGCCTTCCAGCTTGACCCCATCGGCACCGGCCTCCTTGACGAGGCGGATGCTGCTCTCGATGGCTTGCTGGTCGGAGACCTGGTACGAGCCGAACGGCAGGTCGCCGAGCAGGAAGGCATGCTTCGTGCCGCGGCGGGCGGCCCGGGTCAGCATCACCATCTCGTCCATCGTGACCGGCGTGGTGCCGTCGTAGCCGAGCACGTTGTTGGCGGCCGAATCGCCGACCAGGATGATGTCGACCCCGGCCGCATCGGCCAGGCGGGCGCTTGGCGCGTCGTAGGCGGTGACCATCACGATCGGCTCGCGGCGCGCCTTCAAGTCGCTGAACGCGGTGAGCTGGAGGTGCATGGCGCGGGCGGCGCTCATGGCCGAGGCATCCGTGCGAGGCCGGGCGGTCGTGGTCATCGCGGCTGGGTCTCCCGGGACGGCGGGTCGAGGGGCACATTATCGATGAGTCGCGTCGAGCCTACCCGGACCGCGGCTGCCAGGACACGCGGCTCCAGGTCGGCGACCTCGACGTAGTCGGGTTCCAGGCCGGCCCCCCGCAGGATGGCCAGGGCGGCCGTGCGATCGCGCGTGGCGAGGGCCCGTGGGAGGGCGAGGGCCGTCGTCCGCTCGGCCGGCGAGAGGCGTGTGTTGCGGGATGAGAGGGCCAGGCCGTCGGCGTCGCGGACCGTCGGCACGATGTGCAGCCGGACGGGCAGGTCCAGGTCCCGCAGCACGGTGCGGATGACGGCGACCTGCTGGGCGTCCTTCTGGCCGAAGTAGGCCACGTCGGGCGCCACGATGTGCAGGAGCTTCACCACGATGGTCGCCACGCCGCGAAAGTGACCGGGGCGATGGGCGCCCTCCAGGATGGACCCCACCTGCTCGGCCTCGATCCAGGTCTGGAACCCCGGCGGATACAGCTCGCCGGCCTCCGGCGCGAAGACGATGTCCACACCGGCCGCCTCGGCTGCGGCGAGGTCCCGCGGTTCGTCGCGCGGATACGCCGCGAGGTCGGCGCGCTCGCCGAACTGGGCCGGGTTGACGAAGAGGCTCATGACGACGGTCGCGCACTCGGCCCGGGCCGCCTCGAGGAGGGCGCGGTGGCCGGCGTGCAGGGCCCCCATCGTCGGCACGAGCCCGAGCGCACCGGCGGGTGTGCGACGCCGCTCGGCGACGGCGGCGCGCGCCTGGGGGATCGTGCGGACGACCTGCATCGGCCGAGTCTAGCCGCAGCCCTCGGGGCGGCCCGTCAGGCCTCGAAGCGCCGGAAGATGGCCACCGCGTTCTGGCCGCCGAAGCCGAAGCCGTTGATCATGGCCGTATCGACCCGGTGCTGGCGGGCCACGAGGGGCACGTAGTCCAGGTCGCACTCGGGCAGGTCCGGGTGCTCCAGGTTGGCCGTCGGGGCGATGACGCCCTCGCGGATGGCGCCGAGGGCCGTGAGGGCGCTGATGACGCCGGCGGCACCGAGCAGGTGCCCGACCATCGATTTCGGCGAGCTGATGGGGCGCCCGTACGCGTGCGGGCCGAAGGCGGCCTTGATGGCCCGCGTCTCGGTCACGTCGTTGAGCGGCGTCGACGTGCCGTGGGCGACGATGTAGTCGATCTCGTCGGGCGCCACCCCGGCGTCGCGCATGGCCATCGTCATGGCCCGAGCCGCGCCGCGGCCGGTCGGCTCGGGGGCGCTGATGTGGAACGCGTCGGCCGTGAGGGCCGCCCCGATGACCTCGGCATGGATGGTCGCGCCCCGGGCCAGCGCATGCGCCGCGCTCTCGACGACGACCGCGCCCGCGCCCTCACCGAACAGGAAGCCGTCACGGTCGCGATCGAACGGGCGCGACGCGTGGGTCGGATCGTCGTTGCGCTTCGACAGGGCGCCCATGTTGCCCAGGGCGGCGAACCCGATCGGCAGCAGGGGAGCCTCCGAGCCGCCGGCGAGCACGACGTCGACCTCACCCCGCTGGATCATCCGCAGCGCATCCAGGAAGGCGATGACGGAGCTGGCGCAGGCGGCCACCTGGGTGATCACCGGGCCCGTCAGCCCGTACTCCATGGAGAGCTGGCAGGCGGCCATCGAGCCGGAGAGGGCCGGGATGGCAAAGGGGCTGACGAACTGCGGACCACGCTGCTCGACCGTGTGCGTCCCGTCCACGATCTGTTCCAGCCCGCCGCCGCCGGTGTTGAAGGCGACCGCCGCGCGGTCGCGCTGCTCCGGGGACCACGCCTCGAAGTCCAGGCCGCTGTCGGCGACGGCCTCCTTGCCGGCCGCCATCGCCAGGTGGATGAAGCGGCTCATGCGGCGCGCCATCTTGCGGTCCATGACCGTCGTCGGGTCGAAGTCCTTGACCTCGGCGGCGATGCGCACCTCGTAGCGGCTGGCGTCGAAGCTGGTGATGGGGCCGCCGCCGTTCACGCCGGCGACGAGATTGCGCCAGAACGTGGGGTGGTCATTGCCGATGGGCGTGATGGCGCCGAGTCCGGTCACCACGGCGCGACGGGCGAGGTCCTGCTCAGGCACGGCCGGCTTCACTCCTTGGGCGGGGAGCCCGATCGTACTGCGCGGCACGAACGCCGCGGGCGGCCCTGGCGTCGGCCGCCCTGGCCTGCGGCATCGCCCGCCATGTCGGCGGCATCACGTGGACCCACAGGCGCACCGCACGATCCAGGCCGGCGGCCAGCCGCGCGTGGCGCGGCCCCCACGCCAGTCCGTAGGCGTCGCGGATCGATGGCGGCAGCAGCGCCACCGCCGGCAGGGTCATGAGGGACGCCACGGGGCCCGGCAGGAAGGGCAGCGGCGCGCGCACCACCAACCGCCCCAGACGCCGCCCGGTCGTCGTGACGCGGACGGGCCCCGCGGGACCGAACATGCGGGTCATGTACGCCTCGAAGGCCGGCCAGTCCGCCGGGCTCTCGTCGGGCGGGATCCCGAGGCGCGCCCCGACCTGCCGGGCCTCGGCCCAGAACGCCTCCCGATCCTCCGGGGTGAGGGGTCCCACCCAGCGCTCGTACGCCTGCACGCTCGTCCAGATGAGCGTCGCCTGGACCCATAGCAGGAGTGCCGGGTCCAGGGCCCGATACCGGGCCGCGACCGCGCGTGCGTCCGGATCGGCCGCGTCGCCGCGCACGGTGGCGTGGATCCCGTTCAGGCGCCGGACGGCCGCCTCGGCGGCCGGGCCGTCCCCGAAGACCAGGGCGAGCGTCGTGCGCAGCGTGCGCCGCAGGCGGCCCGCCGGATCGGCCTCGAAGTCGCTATGCGCGGCCACGCCCTCGGCTACCAGCGGGTGGGCCAGCTGCAGCAGGAGGGCGGTGGGCCCGGCGCCGAGCAGCACCGCCTCGCGGTTGATGCGCCACATGCGGCTCCCCGGCCCGTAGAAACCCAGGACGGGGTCCGGCGTCAGCGCGGCAGGGCCCGTGGTTCGAGGGGCACGTCCCAATGGGCCTCCAGCAACTCGAAGCGGTGGCGCTCCTCCGCCTGGTAGCGCGCCTGGTCGGGGAAGAGGCGCGCCGCGATGGCCGCCTCGCTGTGCGCCTCCATGGCCGCCCAGTCGCGGTAGGTGATCGTCACCATGACGGTCCAGTCGGCCCGGCCGTCACCGTGGAAGCGGGGCACGTAGGCCTGCACGTCGAGGAAGCGCCCGGCCGCCAGCTGCTCGCGCAGCAGCGGCCAGTGGTTGCGTTCGAAGAGCTCCAGGAACTCCTCCTGGGCGCCCCACCGCACGCGGTAGAAGTAGGCGACGGTGATGGGTGAGCCGGCGTCTGCCATCGGTCAGTCGCCGTCGTATCGCTTGAAGATCACCGCGCCATTGTGGCCGCCGAGGCCGACGTTGTCGCTGATGGCGTAGCGGATGGGCATCGACCGCGAGGCGCCGTGGACGACGTTCAGGTTGATCTCGGGGTCCGGGTCGCGGTAGTTCAGGGTCGCCGGCGCGCACTGGTGGTAGACGGACAGGACGGTGAAGATCCCCTCGACCGCCCCCGCGGCCCCCATGAGGTGGCCGGTCATCGACTTCGTGCCGCTGATGGCGATCTCCGGCGTGCGGTCGCCGAAGACGGCCCAGAAGGCCTGCGCCTCGCGCAGATCGCCGAGCGGCGTGGACGTCCCATGGGGATTGATGAGGTCGATCTCGTCGCGCGGCACGCCGTGGCGCTCCAGGGCCATCTCGATGGCCCGCCGCGTCCCGTCGCCCTTCTCCACGGGCTGGATGAGGTCCCACGCGTCAGCGGCCGAGCCGAAGCCCACCACCTCGGCGTAGACGCGGGCCCCGCGCGCCTTCGCGTGCTCGAGGTCCTCGACCACCATGGCCCCGGCACCCTCGCCGAGGACGAACCCGTCGCGCGTCCGGTCGAACGGGCGGGAGATCGTCTCGAGGGGCTCGCCCTCGCGCGGGGTGCCCATGCCCCGCATGTTGGAGAAGCCGATGTAGCCCACTTCGAAGAGGGGCGTCTCGGTCGAGCCGCAGATGGCGGCCACGAAGTCGCCGCGCCGGATACCCTCCGCCGCCTCGCCGATGTTGTGGGTACCCGTCGAGCAGGCCGTGACGATGCACATGTTGGCGCCGCGGGCGCCGGTCTCGATGGCGATCTGGCCCGATGCCGTGTCGGGCAGCATGTTGGCGATGAAGAAGGGACTGACCAGGCGCGGGCCCTTCTTCTCCCACGTCTGGATGGCTTCCATCATCAGGCCCGGGCCGCCGACGCCGGAGCCGAAGACCACGCCGATGTCGTCGCTGTTCTGCGGGGTGATGGGCAGGCCCGCGTCGGCCACGGCCTGCTTGGCGGCGGCCACGCCGAACACGACGTTCTTGTCGGTGCGGCGCACCGCCTTGAAGTCCATCCAGGCGTTCGGGTCGAAGTCGTGGACCTCCCCGGCGGCCTGGCATTCCAGCTTGGAGGGATCCCAGTACGTGATGCGGCGCAGGCCGCTGTGGCCCTCGACCAGGTTGTGCCAGGCGGTCGGGATGTCCTGACCGACGGGGCTGATGATGCCGAGGCCGGTGACGGCCACGCGGCGGGAGAAGTCGGGTCGACGCATGGGCTGGGTGCTCTCCTAGGTGATCGGCTGGGCGACGGCTGCGGCCGCCGGGTCGGACGTGAGCGCCTCGGGCGCGAGGCCCTGCGGCGCACCGGGATCGTCGAGGGCGATGGTCGCGGCATCGGGGGCGATGCGGCGGATGAGACCGGTGAGCACCTTGCCGGGGCCGACCTCGATGAACGTCGTCACGCCGGCCGCGCGCATGGCGTCGATGGCGGCGACCCAGTCGACGCCGGTGGTGAGGTGTTCCACGAGCTCGCTGCGGCAGGCCTCGCCGCCGGCGAGGGGGTGCGCGTCGGCATTGGCCAGGAGCGGCGCGCTCGGATCGGCGAAGGGGACCGGGGCCAGGGCCAGCCGCATGGCGGCGGCAGCCGGCGCCATGAGCGGGCTATGGGCGGCGACGCTGACGGGCAGCAGGATGGCCCGCCGCGCACCCAGCCCCCGCGCCGCCTCGACGGCGGCCTCGACCGCCGAGCGCTCGCCGCTGACGACGACCTGCCCCGGCGAATTGCGGTTGGCGACGCCGAAGACGCCGCGCGCCTGCCCGGCCCGCACGAGTTCGGGGAGCCGCGCGTCGTCGAGGCCGATGACGGCGGCCATGGCCCCGTCGCCGCCCGCGGCCTGCATCTGCCGTCCGCGCTCGCGCACGAGACGAAGCCCTGCCTCCAGGTCGATGACGCCGGCGGCCACGAGGGCGGAGTACTGGCCCATCGAATGGCCGGCATGGAACGCCGGCACGATAGGCGGCACGCCGGCCGCCGAACGCGCCGCCTCGAGGGCGCGCAGGAACGCGATCGAGGCCGCGAGGAGCGCCGGCTGGGCGTTGACCGTCTGGTCCAGCTCCTCGGCCGGTCCTTCCCAGGCGAGTCGGGTGAGTGGCTCGGCGAGGGTGGCGTCGGCGGTCGCGAACGCCTGCGCGGCGGACGGGAAGGCGGCGGCCACGCGATGCGCCATGCCCACGCTCTGCGAGCCCTGACCCGGGAAGACGAAGGCGACGCCGCTCACGCGCGGACCACGGGCGCGTACATCACCCCAGTTGTAGCAGGCCCGCGCCACGCGCTCCGCAGATCGTGTGCAAGCTTGCACAGGTCATCGCGCCGCGATACGCTCGCGACGTGCTCGAGACCCCGCCCCCGCAGAACCCGCGCCAGCTGTCCGACGCCATCGCCATGGGCAAGGCCCTGTGGCGCGATCTGGTCATCGGCTTCGCCGGCCAGCTCGGTACGCTCGGCCTTGGCTTCACCCAGCTGGCGGCGCTGTATGCCATCGCCGGCAGCTCGTCGCTGACCGTGGGAGACCTGGCCGAACTGCTGGGCCGCTCGCCCTCGGCGGCGAGCCGCGTCGTCGGCTCGCTGCGCGCGCGGGGTCTGGCCGAAGGCCAGGAAGAGGTGGCGGACCGCCGTCAGCGGGTCCTCCGCCTGACGCCCAAGGGGGTAGCCCTGGTGGGGGCCATCGACCGGTCGCGCGCGGACCAGTTCCTGGCCGTGGTCCGGCCCCTGCCGCTCGACGACCGGGCCCTGGTGGCGATGGCCGTGGCGGTGCTGGCGGACCGGGCCATGACGCCACGGGGCCGGTTGATCAAGGCGTCGCCGGACAGCTGACGCAGCGGGCGGCTCCGGCCGGCGGCTTCAGATCGAGGCCAGGTTGCTCAACGCCCCGACAACGCCGGCGAGGATGCCGAAAGCGAGGACGGCCCAGGCCAGACGCCGGCGATCCTGGACGAGCACCGCCACGATCGCCGCGACGAGCGCCCAGACCGCGAGTTTCGCGACCAGGGCGTAGAAGAGGCCGTGCGCCTGCAGCGACAGGGCCAGTGGGTTGAGCTCCGCCGCGGCGCCATGCGCTGCGAGCATCGTGCGGAAGGTCAGGAAGTCGGCGAGCTGGGCGAGGCCGAGCAACGTCAGGCCGAGCGGCGACAGGAGCACGCTGCCCCGTTTGGCGGCCGATCGGGTGGACTGGGTCACCTCCGCGGACACCCCCGCACCGTACACCCGCCGTCGGCTGCCTGCAGGGCGTGCCTCGTCAAGGCGGGGTAGACTAGCTGCAAGTCCCGACCCCACCGTCAGGCGCGCGGCGTCATCGACCGCCGCGACGAACAAGTCGATGTCGGCCCCCTGTACGGGCGCATCTCCTGGTGCGGACGACATCGCGCGAGGCACCGCGGTTCCGCCCGACCGGCAACCTCTGGAGGTCTGTCATTCGAACCGCGTTCGTCGCCACCTACCCCCCGCGCCGCTGTGGCATCGCCTCGTTCACCCACGATCTCGTCGCCGCGACCGGGGGCGGCGAGGTCGTCGTCCTGGATCCGCCGGACCACCGCGAGCCGTATCCCTCCGAGGTCCACCACCGGATCCGCCGCGATGAAGCCGCGGACTATCCACGGGTCGCGGCGGCGCTGGGACGCTGCCGCGTCGATGCGGTGTCCATCCAGCATGAATTCGGGATCTGGGGCGGGACCGACGGGGCCGCCGTGCTCGACTTCGTCCGGGCGCTCGACGCGCCGAGCGTCGTCACCCTGCACACGGTCCTGCGCCGCCCAACGCCGAACCAGCACCGCATCATCGTCGAGCTGGTGGGGGCCTCGACGGCGACCGTGGTCATGTCGCGCAGCGCCGCGGTCCTCCTGGAGAGCGTGTACGGGATCGATCCGGCGCGCGTCGACGTCATCCCGCATGGCGTGCCGAACCTGCCCCTCGTCGACCCGGAGACCACGAAGCCGGGCCTTGGCCTGGCCGGACGCCAGGTGATCCTGAGCTTCGGCCTGGTCGGCCATGGCAAGGGCTACGAGACCGTGCTCGAGGCCATGCCGGCCGTCGCCGCGGCGGCAAGCGACGTGCGATTCGTCATCGTCGGAGCGACCCATCCGGACCTCCTGCGGACGGAGGGCGAGCGGTACCGGCAGGGCCTGGTGGCCCGGGCCGCCGAGCTCGGCCTCACGGATCACGTCCAGTTCGTCGATCGCTTCGTCGGCCGCCTCGAACTGGGCCGCTGGCTGGAGGCAGCCGACATCTTCGTGACCGCGTATCCCAACCTCGAGCAGATCGCATCCGGCACGCTGGCGTATGCGCTGGGGGCGGGCAGGGCGATCGTCTCGACGCCCTATGCCTACGCCAGCGAGCTGCTGGCGGACGGTCGGGGCCTGCTGGTGGCGCCCGGCTCGCCGGCAGCGCTGGCGAGCGCCTTCATCGGCCTGCTGCACGACCCGGAGCGACGGGCACGCATGGGTCGCCGGGCGTACGACCATGGCCGGGCGATGATCTGGTCCGAGGTGGGGGCGACCTATCGCGACCTCTTCGCGCGGGTCGCCGCGGGGCCGGTGACGCGCGTGGAGCGCGCGACCAGGCTCGCGACGATCAATGCCTGACCCGGCACCTCTCTTCCCGGTCGTCCGCAGCCACCTGGAGGCCCTCTCCGACGACATCGGGATCATGCAGCACGCCGTCGGGGCACGGCCCGACCCCCGCCATGGCTACTGCACCGATGACGTGGCTCGCGCCCTGTCGGTCGACGTGCTCCACGCCTCGGAGCTCGGCTGGGCGGCCGTGGCGCCCAGCGTGACCCGTGCGGTCCGCTTCATCCGCGCGGCCGGCGACCCGGCGACAGGACGGTTCCGCAACTTCCGGGCCGCGGACGGGACCTGGCTGCCGGGCACGGGCTCGGAGGACGCGCACGCACGGGCCTTGCGGGGCCTGGCCCACCTGGCCGTGGCCACCCCGGACCCCGGGCTCCGAAACGAGGCCGTGACCCTCTTCGAGTGGGCCCTGCCGGCGGCCGTGGCCCTGTCGGCCTGGCGCCCACGGGCGGCGGCCCTCGTCGCGTGTGTCGTGGCGACGGAGGCAGGGTGGCCGAGCGATGCCGCCGCAGCCGCCCTGCGGAGCCTCGCCGAGGCGCTCTGGGCGACCGTCGCGCCGATCGACGTCGACTCGTCGTGGCCCTGGCCCGAGCCGGTCGCCACGTACGAGAACGGCCTCCTGCCGGAGGCCCTCCTGCTCGCCGGCGCGTGCCTCGACGACGTCGCCATGGTCGACCGCGGACGGCAGCTCCTGGGGTGGCTCATCGACGCCCAGACGGCGCCGGCCGGGCACCTGTCGCCCATCGGCAACGACGGCTGGTGGCGGCGCGGCAGCCCGCCCGCCCGGTTCGACCAACAGCCCATCGAGGCGACCGCGCTGCTGCAGGCGGCCCGGGCCGCCTTCGCCGTCACCGGCGACACCACCTATGCGGTCGTCATGGAGCGCTGCTATGGCTGGTTCCTGGGCCGCAACGACGGGGGCGCGGATGTCGCCATCCCCGCACGCGGCGCCTGCCACGACGGGCTGACCCCGACCGGCCCGAATGCGAACCAGGGTGCAGAATCGACGCTCATGTGGCTGACCGCCGTCGAACGCATCCGGGACGTCCGCGCCGCGCGTCGGGACCTCGTGGGCAGCGGCGCCAAGGGGCACGCGTGAGCGGCCCAGCGTCCGATGGGCTCTTCCAACGCCATCCCGGCAATCCCATCCTCACGGCCGCCCAGCTGCCCTACCCGGCGAATGCCGTCTTCAACGCCGGTGCCGCGCGGGTGGGCGACGAGACCATCCTGCTCGTGCGGGTCGAGGATCTCCGTGGCATCTCGCAGCTGCATGTGGCCCGCAGTCGTGACGGTGTCGGCGACTGGCGCTTCGATGACCAGCCCCTCCTGAGCCCGGAGCCGGAGACCCATCCGGAGGAGATCTGGGGCTGCGAGGACCCGCGCCTGACCTGGCTGGCCGAGCGCCAGGCATGGGCCATCTGCTACACCGCCTACAGCCAGCGTGGGCCGCTCGTCTCGTTGGCCACGACCGTGGACTTCCGGACCGTCGAACGCCTGGGGGCGGTCATGCCGCCCGAGGACAAGGACGCCGCCCTGTTCCCGCGGCGCCTGCGCGGCCGGTGGGCGATGATCCACCGCCCGACGCCGCTGCGCGGAGGGGCCCACATGTGGGTCTCGTTCTCGCCCGACCTCAAGCACTGGGGCGACCACAGCCTGGTCCTGGAGGCCCGCGATGGCGCGTGGTGGGACGCCGGCAAGATCGGCCTGGGGCCGCCGCCGGTCGAGACGGCGGATGGCTGGCTCGTGATGTACCACGGAGCCCATCTGACGGCCAGCGGGCCGATCTACCGCCTGGGCTTCGCGCTGTTGGATCGCGAGGACCCCACGGTGGTCCTTCGCCGCAGCGACGAGTGGGTGTTCGGGCCGCGCGAGCCGTACGAGCGGGCAGGCGACGTGGCCGATGTGGTGTTTCCCTGCGGCTGGATCGTCGACGAGGCGCGCGACGAGGTGGCGATGTACTACGGCGCCGCCGACTCCACGATCGGCCTGGCCACGGCCAGGCTCAGTGCCGTCCTCGACTACGTGCGGGCGTGCCCTCAGCCGCAATAGCGGCGAACGGCGTCGGCCAGGACGGGATAGCCCCAGCGCAGCGCGTCGACGGCGACCCGCTCGTCGTCGCCGTGGTAGCGCTCCAGGAAGGGTTCGTTCGGATCCAGCCGCAGGGGGGAGAAGCCGTAGGTCGGGATGCCCAGGCGCACCGTGTGCTTGGCGTCCGTGGCGAAGGGCGCCAGCAGCGGCACGGGCACGGCGGCCGGGTCGTGGGCGCGGAGCACGTCGCCCAGGAGGGCCAGCAGCGGATGGTCGAGCGGCTGCTCGACCGGTTCACCGTGGCTCAGCGCCTCGGTGGAGCAGTGCCGCCACAGGTCGGGCTCGACCTGGGCCGCCACGAGCGCCTCGACCTCTGCCGCCGTCGTGCCCGGCAGCTGGCGGCAATCGACGACGACCTCGGCTATGCCGGGGAGCACGTTCTCCTTGACCCCGGCGTGGATGATCGTGGGGCTGATCGTGTCGCGCAGGAGGGCCTTCAGGGCGCGGCGCTCGGGCTCGCGGCACAGCTCGTCGATGGCGGCCACGCCTGCGGCCGGGTCGGTCGCGTCCAGGATCCGGCTGATCAGCGGGCCGGTGGCCGGGATGCCTTCGGCCACCTGCTCGAGGGCGCGCCGCATGAGCGGTGTGATCCGCTGGGGGGTCGGCACGGCCAGCTGCTCGACCACGCGCGCCGCACGGATGGCGGCGCTGTCCGGCCGGGGCATGGCCGCGTGGCCCGCCGCGCCGCGCACCGTGATCCGCAGGCGGTGGTAGCCCTTCTCGGCGACCTGGATCGGATAGAGCCGCCGCGCTCCGACCTGGACGCTGACCGCGCCGGCTTCCGTCAGGCACGCCTCGGCGCGAAGCAGGTCCGGGTCGTGGTCGACCAGCCATCCGGCGCCGAGCAGGCCGCCCGCCTCCTCGTCGGCCGTCGCGGCGAAGATGAGGTCGCGTCGCAGGCCCGGGATGGCATCGCGCCCCGGGTCCAGGCCGGCGCCGGCGGCTTCGGCCGCGAGGTCCAGCACGACCTGCAGCGACATGGCGACCATGCTCTTCATGTCGACCGCCCCGCGGCCGTAGAGGTAACCGGCGTCGAGCGCGCCGCCGAACGGGTCGTGCGTCCAGCGCTCGGCATCGGCGGGCACGACATCCAGGTGGCCCAGCAGGAGCAGGGGACCGCCGGCCGTGCCGTCGCCGCGCAGCCGGGCGACGACGTCGCCCCGGCCGGGGAACGGCTCCAGGACGCGCGAGGGCACGCCCGCGCCGGCCAGGACCCCGGCCAGGTAGCGGGCGGCCACGATCTCGTCGCCGGGCGGGTTGACGGTCCGCAGGCGCAGGAGCGCCTGGAGATGGCCGACCAGGCTGGCGATCCTTTCGTCGGCCACCTGTCCCGCGTCGACGCTCACGCCGCGGTCCATTCGGCCACGCGGTCGACCGCCACGCGGATGAGCGGCCGGGCCGCCAGATCGTGGTCGCGGTACTGGGGATAGCGCGCCCGCAGCCCGGCCACGGCGAGCCCGTGCTCAGCAGCCTCGGCAGCATCGGGGCGGGTCGGCCCCAGGACGCGAGCCGAGCCGTCGAGGCGGACCCAGGCAAGGTGGCGCCAGTCCTCGTCCCAGCGGTCGATCAGGAGCGACACGGCCGGCCGGGCCAGGAGGTCGCGGACGCGGCCCAGCTGGAGGGGGTCGACCACCGACTTGGGCTTCTCGTCCAGCGCCGAGTAGACGAGGAGGGCGGCGTCGGCCTCGTCCCGGCCCGGCGTCAGCTGGGGCACCCAGAAGCAGATCGGCACGAGCCGCGCCAGACCGTCACGGGTGATCGTCGCGAGGACGGCGCGGCGCGCTGAGCGGACCAGCTGGTAGCCCGACGCGGAGAGGCCGGTCACCCAAGCTCGGCGCGCAACGGCTCGGCGACTTCGCGCGCGAGCCGCTGAAGGGCCACGGGGCCCGCGGCGGCGGGCGTGCCGAGCACGACCTCCGTGGCGCCTGCGCCGGCCAGGCCACGGGCCAGGCCGAGGGCCTCACGCCGCTCGGACGCCGAGTCGCCGACGTGGACCTGACCCGCGAACCCGAAGCCGGTGTCGTCCCGGCCGGCCGCCTCCATGGCACGGAGCACGGCGGAACGCCGGTCGGAGAAGTAGGCCACGTCGCCCGCATCGGTGCCCGGCTGCAGCCAGCCGGCCGCCTCGCGCACGGCCAGGGCGATGCCCCGGCGGCGCTGCCCGCCCAGGTACAGCGGCGGGCCTCCCGGGGTCAGCGGGGCCGGCCGGTTCTGGGCCCGGTCGAGCGGGTAGTAGGGATCGGGGCGGGTCACGCCCGGCGGCCCGTCGGCTGCGGGTGAGAACAGCGCCTTGATCACCGCCACCGCGCTCTCCAGGCGGTCGATGCGCTCGCCGATCGGCGGCAGGGGGATGCCGAAGGCGGCGTGCTCGCCCTCGTGCCAGCCCGCCCCGAGGCCCAGGATGTAGTGGCCGCCGGTGGCGTGGTCCATGACCGTGGCCGCCTTCGCCACGACCGCCGGGTAGCGGAACGTGTTGGACAGGACCGCGTGGCCGATCCACTTGCCCGGCACGAGGTGGGCGAGCGTGGCGGCAAGCGTGAGCGTCTCGAGGCTGGGTCCGGCCTCGTCGGCCATGTCGGTGAGGTGGTCGTTCATCCACACGCCCTCGAAGACGGCCAGCTGGCCGCCGAGGGCCCAGGTGTCGCGCACGGTCGCCCAGTCGACGCCCTGGGGTGAGGTCTTGAAGCTCAGGCGCACGTGGCCGCTCACGACGGGCCGGCCGTTGCTGTGCTCGGCTCAGGCCGGCCGGGCCGCTTCGCGCGACCCGGCGGTCGGGACCTGGGTCACGGCGCCCTCGCTGGCCGACGTGACGAGCGCGGCGTATTTGGCGAACACGCCGCTGCGGTAGTGCGGCGCCGGCGGGCGCCAGGCGCGCTCGCGGCGCGCCAGTTCGTCGGGCGCCACGTCCAGGTCAAGGCGCTTGGCGTCGACGTCGATGACGATCGGGTCGCCTTCCTGCACCAGCGCGATCGGGCCGCCCAGGGCCGCCTCCGGCGCGACGTGGCCGATCATCAGGCCGTGCGTGCCGCCGCTGAAGCGGCCGTCCGTGAGCAACGCCACCGACTCGCCGAGGCCCTCGCCGACCAGGGCAGCCGTGACGCTCAGCATCTCCTGCATGCCCGGCCCACCGACCGGACCTTCGTAGCGGATGACGACGACGTCGCCTGGCTTGATGGCCTGCGCCCGCACGGCCTCGTAGCACGCCGTCTCCGAGTCGAAGACGCGAGCAGGCCCGCGGTGATGGCGCCGCTCGTGCCCGGCGAGCTTCACCACGCACCCGTCGGGGGCGAGCGAGCCGCGCAGGATCGTCAGGCCGCCCGTCGGCTTGAGGGGCTCCTCGATCGGGCGTACGACCCGCTGCCCGGCAACGGCCACGGCGTCCCGGCCGACCTGGGCGAGCGTTCGGCCGTCGACCGTCGGCGAGTCGCCGTGGATCAGGCCCCCGCGGTCGAGCTCGTGGACCAGCAGGCCCAGACCGCCGGCTTCGTACAGGTCGGCGGCCGTGTAGCGTCCGCCGGGCACCATGTCGGCCACGATCGGCGTGCGGTCGGCGATCGTGGCGAAGTCGTCCAGCTGGAGCGGCACGCCGAACTCGCTGGCGATGGCCAGCACGTGGAGGACGCCGTTGGTCGAGCCGCCGCTGGCGGCGATGGCGGCGATGGCGTTCTCCAGGGCGCGGCGGTCGACGATCGAGCTGGGACGACGATCGGCCCGCACGAGATCCATGACCAGCTCGCCGCAACGGCGCGCCGCCTCATCCTTGGCCGGATGCTCGGCCGGGATGGCGTTGAGGCCACCGGGGGACAGGCCGAGGAACTCGAGGGCCATGCTCATCGTGTTGGCGGTGAACTGGCCGCCGCATGCCCCCGGCCCGGGGCAGGCCGCGTTCTCCACCTCGTAGAGCCGCTCGGCGGTGATCTTGCCGGCCCGGTAGGCCCCGATGGCCTCGAAGACGGTCACGACCGTGGCGTCGCGCCGGCCGTCAAGCATGCCCGGGTAGATCGTCCCGTTGTAGAGGATCACCGCCGGCAGGTCCAGCCGTCCGACGGCCATCGCCGCGGCGGGGATCGTCTTGTCGCAGCCGACCAAGCAGACGAGTCCGTCGAAGAGGTGGCCGCGGGCGACCAGCTCGATCGAGTCGGCGATCACCTCGCGGCTGACCAGGCTGGCCTTCATGCCCTCGGTGCCCATCGACACGCCGTCCGAGATGGCGATCGTGTTGAACTCCATGGGCGTGCCGCCCGCCGCCCGGATGCCGGCCTTGACCTGCTCGGCCAGGCGGCGCTGGTTGTACGTGCAGGGCATCGTCTCGATCCAGCACGTCGACACGCCGATGATGGGCTTGGCCAGGTCGTCGTCGGTGAAGCCGATCGCCTTGAGCATGGCCCGCGCCGCCGCCCGGTCGGGCCCGTCCGTGAGCGCCGCGCTGTGCCGCTTGGCCGGATCGGTCGGTCGGTCGTAGGGCACGCCGGAGGCGACCGGTGCGTCGTTCGTGGCCATAGCCTGAAGCGTAGCAGCGCGGGCGTCCTCAAGGGCCCCGTGCGCGGCTGGCGGCGCACCTTGGCGCGCTCGACCGACGCCCCACCACTTACCAGCGCCCTGGCACCCCAGCCCCCACCCGGCCCGGCCATCCCACGTCTCACCAACCTGCGCGGTGCTATGCGCGTCGAGGGGCCCGCGACGACCTGCGGCCGCTGCAAACCAGCCCAGGTGAGCGTGGCGGACGGGTCCACGGCCGCCCCAACGCCGCGCCGACGCACCTACCACCATCCTGGCTGGTGCCCAAGAGGAAGCGGGCGCCGAGCCTGCCGGCCCTGCCGTGCCTCCCGCCCGGCCTTGCCGTGCCGATGCGGGGCCGCGCGACAAGCAACGAAGCGCGCGACAAGGCGCGGGCGCCACCATCAAGTGCCATGGACGACATGCGCGTCGGCACTCTCTTTCGGGCGGTCCGCCTGAGGCGTGGTCTGCGCCAGCTCGATGTGGGGCGGGTCAGCCGGACGAGCCAGCAGCTGGTCTCGTTGCTTGAGCTCGGCCAGGTCGAGCGGGTCGGCCTCACATCGGCTCGCAGGGTGGCCGCCGCGCTGGGGATCCACCTGGACCTCGAGCCGCGGTACCGCGGCGCCGACGCCTACCGGCTGTTGGACGCCGACCACGCGGCGTTGGTCGAGGCCATCGTCCGGCGACTGCGCGGGCTCGGCTGGACGTGCGAAGTCGAGTTCACCTTCAACCGCTACGGCGAACGCGGCAGCGTCGACATCCTCGCGTCGCGTGAGCAGGGGGCGGCCATCGCGATCATCGAGGTCAAGACTCGGGTCGTCGACGTCCAGGACACGCTCAGCACACTCGACCGGAAGATGCGGGTCGTGCCGCAGTTGCTGCGCCGGCAGCGCGGCTGGCGGCCGCGGGCGCTCGGGCGGATCCTCGTCCTGCCCGATACCACCTCGAACCGATCGGCGGTGACCCGTCACGCGGCGACCCTTGGTGCCTTGATGCCCGGCACGAGTCGCGAGGTGCTCGCCTGGTTTCGCGACCCGGCCGCGTCGATCGGCGGCGTGTGGTTCCTCTCAGCCACCAGCCCGCATGGTGGTAAGCGCCTCGCGCCCGGCCCGCGCCGAGTTCGGCCCGCTCGCCCACGTTCAGCGACGCCCGCCTGACGGATCACAGAGCGGCCCAGACCGCCACCAACGCGCGTAACACCACAGTGGCTGGTGAGACGCGGGTTGGCGAACAGTGGCTGGTGAGACGCGGGTTGGCGAACAGTGGCTGGTGAGACGGGGCTGGCGGGCGGGATGCGGGATGGCGGCGCGGGCGGGCGGGATCCGGGACGGGCGCCGCCGCACCGCCGCTGGCCCGCCGCGAGCGCCGCGGGCACGCCTACGGTAGGCTGCGCGACGACCCAGACGACCTTCGTGAGCCGGTCCGCCGGCTCGCCGACCAACGCCCGAAGAGGACTCCCATGCCCAAGCAGTATCCTGCCCCGCCGCCGCTGACGATCGACCCGCAGCGGGCGTATACCGTCCAGATCGAGACCTCGGCTGGCTCGATGACGGCCGAGCTGCTGCCCAAGGAGGCGCCGCTGGCGGTCAACAACTTCGTGTTCCTGGCGCGCGAGGGCTTCTACGACGGGGTGATCTTCCACCGCGTCATCCGCGGCTTCATGATCCAGGGCGGCGACCCCACGGGCACCGGTCGCGGCGGCCCAGGCTACCGGTTCAACGACGAGGCGGTGCGCCTGCCATATCGCCGCGGCACGCTGGCCATGGCCAACGCCGGTCCGAATACGAACGGCAGCCAGTTCTTCATCATGCATGCCGATTACGGGCTGCCGCCCAACTACACGATCTTCGGCCGCCTCACGGCGGGCGAGGAGACACTCGACGCGATCGCCACGGCGCCCGTGGGTTCCCAGGATCGCCCCGCCCAGCCGGTGAGCATCACGTCGGTGACCGTCACCGAGGCGTGACCCGCCGCCCCAGCGGCCTCCTCCTGCGCGACGAGCGGCCGGCCGACGCAGCGGCCATCCGCGCGGTGCTCGAAGCGGCCTTCCCGACCCACGCGGAAGCGGACCTCGTCGACCGGATCCGCGCCGCGGGGGCCCTGGAGCCCGATCTCTCGCTGGTGGCCGAACTCGACGGCGCCGTCGTCGGCCATATCCTGCTCAGCCCGGTGACGCTTGAGACCGGCGGCGGCGCCGAGCCGGTCCTGCAGCTCGCCCCCATGGCCGTCGTGCCGGAGCGGCAGCGGCAGGGCATCGGCAGCGCCCTCGTGATCGCCGGCCTGGACGCGGCGGAGGTCCGCGACGAGCCGCTCGTCCTGGTACTCGGCCACCCGTGGTTCTACCCGCGGTTCGGCTTCCGCCCGGCGTCGGCGTTCGGCATCCGTGCCCCACGCGACGTGCCCGACGCGGCCTTCATGGTCAAGCCGCTGACGACGTACCGGCGGGAACTGAGCGGGCAGGTCGTGCTGCCGGCGACGTTCGAGGGCGTCTGACCCTCAGCTGGCGCAGGTGCCCGTGCTGACCGCGGTCGTGCGCCCCAGGGCGCCCTCGATGTCGGCCGCCACGGCCGTCGGGTCGAGCGCATAGCCGATGTCGGGCTCGGTCCGCGACGCGGCGAAGACCAGCCCGCCGATCGTCCCGTCGGCGAGTACGAACGGGCCGCCCGAGTCGCCCGGCTGGACCGCGGCGTTGAGCTCGAGGACGACGCGCGTGACGACCGCCTGGCCGTAGATGTCGGTGCCGCGGGCCGGCAGCCGGGAGTCCACCGAGGCCGGGATGACGGCCAGCGGAGCCCCCTCCGGATGGCCGAGCGCGGCCCCCATCGCGCCCCGGTCGGGGGCCCGGGCGGCCCACCGCAGGGCGGTCAGGTCGAGCCCGGGGGCGCGCAGCACGGCGACGTCCAGGCGCGGGTCGAAGAAGATGACGGTGGCGTCCCGGCGTCGCCCGTCGGCGTCGACGCGGATCGACACCTGGCCGGCGCCGGCCACCACGTGCGCGTTGGTCACGATGTCCTCACCGCTCACGGCGAAGCCGGTGCCGACGAGGAAGGCCCGGCAGGCGCTGGCATCGATGCGCACGGTGCTGTTGCGCGCCAGGGCCGCCACGCTGTCGGCCTGGGCCTGGTCCGGCTGCGGGGCGGGTGAGGCGGCCGGTGGGTCGAGACCGATGAAGACGTCCGGCAGGCCGGCCTGGTCCAGGACGCCCCCGATATCGGCGATGACCTGGTCGGGCGGCGGCAAGGCATCCATCAGCACCTGCACGGTGGTCGACTGCTGGGCCTGGGTGGCCAGGGCGTCGAACGAGCTGCTGGCGAGGAGGCCACCGACGAGCCAGATCACGAGCACCGCCTGGAGCCCGCCGAACGCCACCCCGCCGATCCGATCGAGGAAGCCCAGGATGTTGCCCGTGGCGCGCCGCGAGACGGCCCCGCCGATCGCCGACCCGACGGCGTCTCCCAGGATCACCACGGCGAGCGCGGCCGCCAGGCCCAGGATCGCCCGCCACGGCTGCTCGTACCCGTCCAGCGCCGGCAGGACGGACGGCGCGACGGCGATGACCACGGCCAGGCCCGCGACGGCGCCGACGAGGCCCAGGGCCGGTCCGGCGAAGCCGGCACGATAGCCGCCCCAGGTCGCGACGATCAGCACGAGGATCACGAGGAGATCGAACAGGTCCACCGTCAGAGGCTACCCGGGATCACCGCGCAGGGCAGGGGCACGATGGTCCGGGGCGACGGCCGCCGGGCGGCCGAAGGTCACCCGGCCGCGGGGCGGGTGTCGATGCGCCTCGGGTGGGCCGTCTCGTACGCCGCGGTGGCGGCGGCATGGTCGAGCAGGTAGCCGACCTCGTCGGTACCCGCCAGCAGCATCCGCTTGGCGAACGGGTCGACGACGAAGGGCAGGTCCTCGTCGCCGGGCAGGTGGACGACCTGCTCCTCCAGGTCCACCCGCAGCTCGACGTCCGGTTGGGCCGCCACCAGGGCGAACAGCTGGCGGTGGCGCTCTGCCTCGACGACGATGGGCAGGAGGCCGTTCTTCAGGGCGTTGTTGCGGAAGATGTCGGCGAAGCCGGTCGAGAGGATGGCCCGGATGCCCCACGCGGTGAGGGCCCATGGGGCGTGCTCGCGCGACGAGCCGCAGCCGAAGTTGTCGCCGGCCAGCAGGATCTGCCGGCCCTGCATGGCCGGCCGGTTGAGGACGAAGTCGGGGAGGGGCGCACCGTCGGCGGCGTAGCGCCAGTCGTTGAAGAGGGCGCTGGCCAGGCCCGACTTCTCGGTCGTCTTGAGGAAGCGGGCGGGGATGATCTGGTCGGTGTCGACGTTCTCGGCGGGGAAGGGGATGACCGCGCTGGTGAACGAGGCGTAGGGCTCGCTCATGGGGCCGTCACGACGGTGCGGGGGTCGGTGATGGCGCCCGTGAGGGCGCTGGCGGCCGCGGTCAGCGGGGATGCCAGGAAGGTGCGTCCGCCCTTGCCCTGGCGGCCCTCGAAGTTGCGGTTGCTGGTCGAGAGGGCGTACTGGCCGGGCGCCAGCTGGTCGCCGTTCATGGCGATGCACATCGAGCAGCCGGCTTCGCGCCACTCCGCCCCGGCCGCCCGGAAGACCTCGTCAAGGCCCTCCCGTTCGGCCTGTGCCTTGACCTGCTGGGAGCCGGGCACCACCAGGACCCGCAGGCCGTCCGCGACGCGTCGGCCGCGCAGGACGCCGGCCGCCTGGCGGAGGTCGCTGATGCGGCTGTTGGTGCACGAGCCGATGAAGACGACATCGAGCCGCTGGCCAAGGAGCGCCTGGCCCGGTGCCAGGTCCATGTAGCTCAGGGCCTGGGCCAGGGCGCGCTGGTGGGCCGGTTCGGCGAGCGAGTCGGGGGCCGGCACGCGCCCCGTGATGGGCACGCCCATGCCCGGGTTCGTGCCATACGTGACCATCGGCTCCAGGTCACCGGCGGCCAGGGTCACCCGTGCGTCGTACGTCGCGTCGGGGTCGCTTGGCAGCGTCCGCCAGCGCTCGACCGCGGCATCCCAGGCCGCGCCGCGGGGCGCGTGCGGGCGCCCGCTGAGGTACTCGAAGGTGGTGTCGTCCGGGGCGATCAGGCCGGCCCGGGCGCCGCCCTCGATCGACATGTTGCAGACCGTCATGCGCTCCTCCATGGAGAGCGCGCGGATGGCCTCACCGGTGTACTCGAAGACGTGGCCCGTCCCGCCGCCGATGCCGATGCGGGCGATGAGGGCGAGGATGATGTCCTTGGCACTCACGCCGGGCCGGAGGCGCCCGTCGATCCGCACCTCGTACGTCCGCGGCCGGCGCTGGAGGAGGCACTGCGTGGCGAGGACCATCTCGACCTCGCTGGTGCCGATGCCAAAGGCAAGGGCGCCGAAGGCGCCGTGGGTGGCCGTGTGGGAGTCACCGCACACGATCGTCATGCCCGGCTGCGTCAGGCCCAGCTCCGGCCCGATGACGTGGACGATGCCCTGCCGCTCGGAGCCCAGCCCGTAGAGGGGGATGCCGAACTCGGCGCAGTTACGGCCCAGCTGCTGCACCTGGAAGGCGGCCTGCTGGTCCAGGATCGGGAGGGACCGGTCGTGCGTCGGTGTCGAGTGATCCGCGGTGGCGACCGTCAGGTCGGGGCGTCGCACCCCCAGGCCGCGCGCGCGCAGGCCGGAGAAGGCCTGCGGCGAGGTCACCTCGTGGACGAGGTGGAGGTCGACGTAGAGGATGTCGGGCGTGCCCGGGCTCGTGGCGACGACGTGGTCGTCCCAGATCTTCTCGACGAGGGTGCGCGGTGGCGACGAGGCGGGTCCCATGGGGCTGCGTAGGCTAGCAGAACGGGAGCCGTTCATCGAGCGACGGTATCCTGTGCCGGCACCCACCGCCATCCGGGCCCGCCGAGCCGCGGCCCCGGCAGCACCTGCAAGCAGGGGAGCCATCATGCGCGCGCCGGACCGCGGGATCGCCCGGGACGGGTCGACCAGATGACCCACCGGCTGGCACTCGCCGTCGTCAACGGCCATCCCGACGACGAGTCGGTCATGGCCGCCGGTGTCATGGCCCGCTACGCGGCGGAGGGCGTGCACGTCGTGTGCATCACGGCGACCCGCGGCGAGGTGGGTGAGATCGTCGACCCCGACCTCGACACACCGGAGAACCGAGCCGGCCTTGGCGAGATCAGGGAGCTGGAGGAGCGGCGGGCGCTCGGGCACCTGGGCCCGATCGACGTCCGGTTCCTGGGCTACCGCGACTCCGGCGTGGCGGGCACGCCGCCCAACGACGACCCGCAGGCGTTCTGTCGCGCGGACCTCGACGAGGCGGTCGGGCGGGTGGTGCAGATCATGCGCGAGGTGCAGGCCGACGTCGTGGTCTGCCCCAACACGTTCGGCGCCGATGGCCACCCCGACCACATCCGGGCCTCCGAAGTCGCCCGCCTGGCGTTCGCTCGTGCGGGCGACCCGGCGGCCTATCCGGAGCAACTCGGCGAAGGGGCCGTCCAGCCGTGGAGCCCGGCCAAACTGTATGAGCGGGTCGCGGCGTCCAGTCGCCGCGAGAAGCTCGCGCGCGCGCTCGACCAGGGCGGGCCGGTCGGGCTGGCCCGGGTGTCGCTGCGCGTCGCCGTGCGATGGCGGCCGGGTGTGGAGCGCGACCGCGCCCGCATCGCCGCCGCCCAGCGGCCGGCCTCGACCCGCGTCGACGTCGGCGCCTTCCTGACAGCCCGAGAGGCCGCCCTGCACGAGCACCGCACCCAGATCTCGCCCGGATCGGCCCTCTTCGCGCTGAGTCCGGAGGAGCGACGCCGGGTGGACCCCACGGAGGACTTCACGCTGGTCGAATCGCGCGTGCCCGTGCGCACGCCCGAGGACGACCTGTTCGCGGGGCTCCGATGATCGTCGACGGGGTGAGGGAGCAGGGCGCCACGAGTGACGTCTGCATCATCGGCGGCGGCCCGGCCGGCATCTCGCTGGCCCTCCGGCTCGCCGAGCCCGGCGACGTGGACGTCGCGCTGCTCGAGAGCGGCGGCCTCGCCTTCGAGGAGGAGACGCAACGCCTGGCCCGGGCGGAGGTCGTGGGGACGTCCTACTACCCGCTGCACGAGACGCGCATCCGGGCCCTGGGCGGTTCGACCTGGTCGTACGGAGGCGTGTGCACCCGCTTCGACGCGCTTGGCTTCGAGGCCCGGCCCTGGCTGCCGTACGCAGGCTGGCCCTTCCCCCGCTCGACGCTCGACCCGTTCCTGGAGCGCGCGCTGGAGCTGTGCGGCATCACGGCCGGCGCCCGCGAGGCGGTCGACGCCGAGACCGCGGCGACATTCGCGGCGGCCGGCCTGGACGCGACCCAGGTGGCGCCGGTGCCCATCTACTTCGGGCGCCCGGTGCGGTTCGGCCCCGCCTACCGTGACGCACTGGCGGCCGTGCCGCGGTTGCAGGTGTGCCTCCACACGACCGCCGCGAACCTGCTGGTCGAGGAGGGACGGGTCGTCGGGGTCGAGGCGGTCTCCAACGGGCGCCGGATGGTGGTGCGCTCCCGGGCGGTCGTCCTCGCCGCGGGCGGCGTCGAGAACGCCCGGCTGCTGCTCATCTCGGGTCTTGGCGGCGACGCCACGGGGCGTTACTTCATGGAGCATCCGCGGGTCGTCGACCGCTACCGGGTCCCGTCCGGCGACACGCGCCTGGCGCGCTTCGTCGGCGGCGGCGCGGCGGGGACGCTGCGTTTCTTCCGCCTGAGCGTCGCCGACGCCGTGCAGCGGCAGGAGGGCCTTCTCAACCAGCACGTCAACCTGCAGCTCGGTTACGCCGGGCAGCTGAGCCGCCAGTGGCCGGCCGTGCGCCGCATCGGCATCCTCACGCACAGCCCGTGGAACGAGAGCCCGTACTACCAGGACGCCGGCGGGGGCCGCCTGAAGTTGCGCGCGGGCGACCTCGCGATCGCGATGCGCCGTCCCGACCAGGCCATCCTCGGGGCGCTCGGGGCGCTCACCGAGCATCCGTCGCTGCGGCGTTTCCTGGAGGTGACCAGCACGATCGAGCAGGTCCCCGAGCGCGACAACCGGGTGGAGCTCCTGCCCGAGGTCGACGCGCTGGGCATGCGGCGGGTGCGCCTGCGATGGTCCGTCGGCGAGCCGGAGGAGCGCACGTACCGGCGGGGCCTGCAGATCATCCTGCAGCAGCTGGAACGGCTCGAGCCGGGCCTCACGGCGGCCCGCGTGCCGGAGCCCGATCCCTGGCCGTCGCAGCTGGTCGGGACGTGGCACCACGAGGGCACGACGCGCATGCACCCCGACGCCGGTCAGGGCGTCGTCGACACCGACTGCCGGGTCCACGGTCTGGCCAACCTGTTCGTGGCCGGCAGCTCGTCCTTCCCGGTCAGCGGTTCGACCTCACCGACGGTCACGATCGTGCAGCTCGCGCTGCGCCTGGGGGATCACCTGCGTCAGCGACTCGCCGCAGGTGACATGCCCGCGCCTGCGCTGGCCGAGGATGCACGAGCATCGACCGCCGGCCTCCGCGGGGCGGCCAGCAGGACCAACGCGGCGATCGTCAGGCCCACCAGGACCGCGTCGCGCACGATGATGGCGAGGTCCAGCGGCCCGGCCGAGTAGAGGCCCGGGAAGATGACCGTCGAGAGGGCCAGCAGGACCACGAAGCCCGCCTGCCAGAGCCGGGTCCCGCGTCCCCCTTCGAGCAGTGGCACGAGGGGCAGCAGCCACAGGAAGTACTGCGGCGACAGCACCTTCGCCGCCAGCAGGACGGTCATCAGGGTGGCCGCCGTGGCCAGCGTGATCAGGCCGGGCAGGCGGGTGGCCACGATGCGGTTCGCGGCCGGGTCGCCGGAGTCGAGCCGGGGCAGGTCGCGTGCGACGCGCCGCAGGTACAGCAGGCCGACCACGGCCACGGCGACGACCGTCAGGGGCAGCGAGGCCCACGCGACCGCCGGGGTGAGGGGACTGACGACCTCGTACGCGCCGTAGCGGGCGATGATCTGGAGAGGTTGGCCGGCGACCTGGAGCAGCATCAGCGCGGCGGCGCCGACCGACTCCAGCTGCACCCCCCGCTCGGCGTTGAAGGCCACGAACTGGAACGCGTCGGGCCCTTGCACGACGACGAACGGCACGAACAGCGCGGCCGCCGCCCCACCCAGGATGAGGATCCGGCCGGCCAGCAGGCGGGCGAGCCGCGCCGCGCCGCGGCGCCAGTCGACGAGGGCGGAGGCCGGCAGCGAGGCGACCAGCCAGATCGGTGCGAGCACGGCGGGGTAGACCTTGAAGTCGATGGCCACGGCCAGCACCACCAGCGAGGCAGCCCACCACCCGCGGACCAGCGCCAGGAGGGAGGCCAGCAGGAGCGCGCCCTCGAAGATGTCGAGGCGGTCGTAGAGGATGTAGTAGGTGGCCACGCCGCCTGCCCCGAAGACGGCCAGGCGCCAGGCGGTCGCCCATCGCCAGCTCGGCGCTGACGTGGGCACCGCCCCGGCCCGACCGGCCAGCAGGCCGAGCGTCACGAGGACGAGGAGGTCGACGGCGAAGGCCAGCAGGCGGTAGCGCGTCGTGTAGTCGTGCAGGCGATCGGGGTCCTGCGGGTCGGCGCTGGAAGGCAGGCCGACGTTGACGGCCGCCACGAAGGCCAGGGCGAGCGGGGGGTACTCGATGAGCGTCGTGCCTTCCGGCGGCTCGTGGCCGAGGGCCTCGGAGGTCGAGATGACGTACGCCCGATGGAGGTCGTAGAAGGACGTGCCCTCCTCGCCGGCCGCGCCCCACATGGCGGCGTCGTGCTCGTAGGCGGGGATGTCGCTGAAGGCGGGCGGCACGGCCAGGAGCCAGATGCGGGTCAGGACGATCACCGCCGCGACCACGGCCACCACGACCAGTCGGGAGCGGGCCTCGCCGGAGGCGGGTCGGAGGCTCATGGCCGCCGAGCCTAGCATGGGGCGACCGGGCGGCAGAGGTCCCATGCGGGTGCCGAAGCGGTACTAGTGGACAGCCGGGCGAGCGTGCCGCTAGACTGCGCCGATGGTTCGCCGGAGCGGGCAGCGCGACTTCGTGGCGGTGGTGGTCACCGCCGATGGGCGGCGCGTGCCCGTGCCGTTCGGCCAGGTCGCGCCGACGCCGTCGCTGCGCGACACCATCCGCGTCCTCCTCCTTGGCCTCATCGGCCTTATCACCGGCTCCCGGCGGGAGTCTGGAGGGCGACGGTAGCGCGAAGGTCGCGCACCCCGACCGAACCAGGACCCTCGCCGGTGGCGGGGGTCTTTCGTTTTCTCAGGAGGTAGCACAGCACCGATGACGATGACGGATCGACCGGGGACCGGCCGGCACCTGCCGGGTGCCGGCAGCGCTGCCGCGGCGGCCGTCGACGCTGCCCGCGGGGCGATGCTCCACGAGGCCAAGCCGCGGGGCCGCACGCGCATCGGGGCGGACGTCGTCTGCGAGGCGCTCCTGCGGGAGGGCTCGGACGTCCTGTTCGGCTACCCGGGCGGCGTGGTCCTGCCGCTCTACGACGTGCTCGGTGACTACCCCGCCCTGCGCCACGTGCTCGTCCGCCACGAGCAGGGCGCGGCGCACGCGGCCGACGGCTTCGCCCGGGCCAGCGGCAAGGTCGGGGTCTGCCTGGGCACCTCCGGCCCCGGCGCCACGAACCTGGTGACGGGCCTCGCCACGGCCCAGCTGGACTCGGTCCCGGTCGTCGCCATCACCGGCAACGTGGTCTCCGCCCTGCTCGGCAAGGACGCCTTCCAGGAGATCGACATCACGGGCATCACGCTGCCCATGACCAAGCACAACTACCTCGTGCGCGACGCGGACGAGCTGCCGGGCGTCCTGGCCGAGGCGTTCCACCTGGCCCGATCGGGCCGGCCGGGGCCGGTCCACGTCGACATCACGAAGGACGCGCTCCAGCAGGAGACGCGCGCCCCGCACCCCAGCCCCGAGGCCGTCGCCGCCCGCCTGCCCGGCTTCCGGCCCACGCTGGAGGGGCACCCCAAGCAGCTGCGGACCGCCGCCCGGGCCATCAGCGAGGCGCGCCGGCCGGTCATCCTGGCCGGCCACGGGGTGCTGCTGGCGCGCGCCTGGGACGAGCTGCGCGAGCTGGCCGAGCGGGCCCAGATCCCCGTCGCCCACACGCTCCTCGGCATCGGCGCGATCGACGAGACGCACCCCCTGAGCTACGGCTTCATGGGCATGCACGGGTGGAAGCACGTCAACCGGGCCATCCAGTCGGCCGACCTGCTGATCGCACTCGGCATGCGCTTCGACGACCGCGTGACCGGCAAGGTCAGCACGTACGCCACCGGCGCGCGCATCGTGCACGTGGACATCGACCCCTCGGAGATCGGCAAGAACGTGGCCGTCGACGTGCCGGTCGTGGGCGACGTCGGCCGGGTCCTGCGGGCGCTCATCCCCCTCGTGCGCGAGGTCCCGCCGGCGGAGCGCGCGGCCTACTTCGCCGAGCTGGCCGAGTGGCGCCGCGAATCGGAGGCCAGCAGCTGGCACGGCTCGGGCGCCTGGCGCGACGGGCTGCTGTCGGCCGACTACGTCGTCTCGCGCATCGGCGAGCTGACCGGCCATGACGCCACGCTGGTCGCCGACGTCGGCCAGAACCAGATGTGGCTGGCCCGCTACGCCGGCTTCCGGCGGCCCGACTCACACCTTTCTTCGGGCGGCCTGGGGACGATGGGCTACGGCATGCCGGCGGCGATGGGGGCGGCGCTCGGCCGGCCCGACAAGGCGACCTGGGCGATCGTCGGCGACGGCGGCTTCCAGATGACGCTCCAGGAGCTGGCGACGCTGGTCCAGGACCGCATCCCCGTCCGCATCGCCCTCTTCGACAACAAGAAGCTGGGCATGATCCGCCAGTGGCAGGAGATCATCTACGCCGGCAACTACCACTCGGCCAGCCTGCTCGGGCCGGATTACCTGAAGCTCTGCGAGGCTTATGGCATCCCAGCCTGGAAGGCGACCCGACCCGACCAGGTCGATGGCGCCATCGCCGCCGCCGAGGCGGCCGACGGCCCGGCCCTCGTGTGGTTCGAGATCGCCGAGGAGCAGAACGTCTTCCCCATGATGCCGGCCGGCCAGGGGCTCTCGGACCTCATCGAGAAATGGGAGGGCGCGGCGGAATGAGCGATGACCCCGCCCGCCCGGCGACCCCCGTGGCGCGCTACGTCCCGGGCTCGGGGACGCAGCGGCGTCACGTGCTGGTGGCCATCGTCAACAACCGCACCGGGGTCCTGAACCGCGTCGCGAGCCTCATGCGGGCGCGCAACTTCAACGTCGAGGCCCTTGCCGTCGGCCACACGGAGGACCCCTCGGTCAGCCGCATGACGATCACCCTGCGCGGCGACGACCACGGCCTGGAGCAGCTGAGCAAGCAGCTCTACCGGCTCATCGACGTGCTCAAGGTGCAGGACGTGACCCAGGAGCGGCACCTGGAGCACGAGCTGGCCCTCATCAAGGTGCGCGCCAACGCGGCCAACCGCACCGAGATCCTCAAGATCGTGGAGCTCTACAAGGGCCGCGTCGTGGACATCGCCGCCGAGTCGATCATCATCGAGGCGACCGGCACCGAGGAGGAGATCGACGCGCTCGTCGCCCTCGTGGGCGGCTTCGGCATCAAGGAGCTGGTGCGCACGGGCAGCATCGCCATGCAGCGCGGCGCGAACGTCATCGAGTACGAGGGAGTGAACGGCTGATGGGCGCGCGCATGTACTACGACGCGGACACGGATCCGGCCGCCCTGCGGGGCCAGACGATCGCCGTCATCGGCTACGGCAGCCAGGGCCATGCCCACGCTCAGAACCTGCGGGATTCGGGGTATGACGTGGTCGTGGGCCTGCCGCCTTCGTCGAAGAGCCGGGCCCTCGCCGCCGACGCCGGCCTGCGCGTGCTCGACGTCGCCGAGGCCACGCGCCTGGCGGATGTCCTCATGCTGACCGTCCCCGACACGGCCCAGCAGGCGGTCTACGAGCAGGAGATCGCCCCCCACCTGCGGCCGGGCCAGCTGCTGCTGTTCGCCCACGGCTTCAACATCCGCTTCGGGCGGATCGCGCCGCCCGACTCCATCGACGTCGGCATGGTCGCCCCCAAGGGCCCGGGTCACCTGCTGCGCTCCGTCTACGTGGCGGGCGGCGGCGTGCCCGCCCTCTTCGCCGTCCACCACGACGCGTCCGGCACGGCGCGCGCGCGCGTCCTGGCCTACGCCTACGGCATCGGCGCCACGCGCGCCGGCGTCCTCGAGACGACCTTCGCCGAGGAGACCGAGACGGACCTCTTCGGCGAGCAGGCGGTGCTGTGCGGCGGCACGGCGGCGCTCGTCAAGATGGCCTTCGAGACGCTCGTCGAGGCCGGCTACCAGCCCGAGCTGGCCTACTTCGAGACGTTGCACGAGCTGAAGCTGATCGTCGACCTGCTCTACCGCGGCGGCCTCAACTTCATGCGCTTCAGCGTCAGCGACACGGCCGAGTATGGCGACTACGTTTCCGGCCCGCGCATCATCGACGACCACGTCCGGGCCACGATGCGGCAGGTCCTGGCGGAGATCCAGGACGGCACGTTCGCCGACCGCTGGATCGCCGAGGACCGCGCCGGCCGGCCCTCCTTCGATCGGCTGCGGGCGCAGGACCGGGACCACCAGATCGAGCGGGTCGGCGCCGCGCTCCGCTCACAGATGGCGTGGCTGGATCCGGTCGAGGTGACGGCCGGCCAGGCCCAGGCCTCGGCCGGGCGCCGGCCCGCGGCGGGTGCCTCGTGAGCACCTCGCCGGCCGGACGCGTCCGTGAGAGCGGGCGCATCCGTGTCTTCGACACGACCCTGCGCGACGGGGAGCAGGCGCCGGGTGCGGCGCTGACGGCCGAGGAGAAGATCGAGGTCGCGCGCCAGCTGGTCCGCCTCAACGTCGACGTCATCGAGGCCGGGTTCCCGGCGGCCTCGCCGGGCGACTGGGACGCCGTGCACCGCATCGCGCGGGAGACCCGCGGCGTGGCCGTGGCGGCCCTGGCTCGCTGCCGCGACGGCGATCCGCAGCGCGCCGTGGAGGCCATCGGCATCGCCGAGCGGCCGCACCTGCACGTCTTCATCGCCACCAGCGACATCCACCTCGTGCACAAGCTGCACCTCGACCGCGAGCAGGCGCTCGTGGAGGCGGCCCGCTGGGTTCGCTACGGCCGCCAGGCCCTGGGCCCCGACGCGGAGATCGAGTTCAGCGCCGAGGACGCCTCCCGGACCGACCCGGAGTTCCTGCTGCGCGTCTACGAGGCCGTGGTCGACGCCGGCGCGAGCACCGTCAACATCCCCGACACGGTCGGCTACGCCATCCCCGACGAGTTCGGCCGCCTGGTGACCGCGGTGGTCGACCTGGTCGGCTCGGAAGCGACCGTGTCGGTCCACTGCCACAACGACCTGGGCCTGGCCACGGCCAACACGCTGGCCGCGGTGCAGGCCGGGGCGCGTCAGGTCGAGGTCACCATCAACGGCCTCGGCGAACGCGCCGGCAACGCCTCCCTGGAGGAGGTCGTGATGGCCCTGCGCACGCGCCCGGCGCGGTTCGACAAGAGCTCGACGCGGGTGGCGACCGAGCAGATCACGGCCGCCAGCCGCCTGGTCAGCTACCTCACCGGCTTCGTCGTGCAGCCCAACAAGGCCATCGTGGGCGGCAATGCGTTCGCCCACGAGTCGGGCATCCACCAGGACGGGGTGCTCAAGAACCCCCTCACGTACGAGATCATGACGCCCCAGTCGGTGGGCCTGTCCGGCTCGATCATCTCGGTCGGCAAGCTGTCCGGCCGCCGCGGCCTGCAGGGCAAGCTGCGCGAGCTTGGCCACGAGCTGGAGGGCTCCGCGCTCGACGCCGTCTACCGCGAGGTCATCGCCCTCGCCGACACGAAGAAGGACGTCACCGACGCGGACCTCCTGGCCCTCGTCGAGCAGCGCACCGCACAGGCCGGACCGGCCGTCGGCGAGGCGGTCACGCTCGACGGCTGGAGCGTCACCTCGTCGGCCGGCGGCCGCTCGTCGGGCAGCGTGGCCCTGGGCATCGGCGGCGAGGTGCGCCACGCCGAGGCGACCGGCAACGGGCCGGTCGACGCCCTCTTCGGCGCCGTCGACGTGGCGGTCCAGGCGGCCCTGGGCTGGCACCCCGTCCTGATCGAGTACGAGATCCGGGCGGTCACCGCCGGCGAGGACGCCCAGGGGCAGGCGCTCGTGCGCTGCCGGCGGTCGAGCGACCCGCCCGACACGCCACCGGCCACCGGCCACGGCCTGTCGACCAACATCATCGAGTCGTCGCTGGAGGGCTACCTGGCGGCCCTCAACAAGCTCGCCGGACGCCGGACGGGCGTCGCGGCATGACCGCCCGCCGCTACCGGGTCGCGGCGATCCCGGGGGATGGCATCGGGCCGGAGGTCGTCGGGGCGGCCCGGGCCGTCGTGGACGCGGCTGGCGGCGCCTTCGACTTCGCGGTCGAGTGGCAGGAGCTCGTCGTCGGCGGGGCGGCCATCGATCGCTACGGCAGGGCCATCCGCGACGAGGACCTGGCGGCCTGCCGGGCGGCCGACGCCGTGCTGCTGGGGGCCGTCGGCGGGCCGCGTTGGGACGATCCCGGTGCGGCCGTGCGTCCCGAACAGGCCCTGTTCGCCATGCGCGGCGGCCTCGGCCTGTACGCCAACCTGCGGCCGGTGACGGTGGACCCGGCCCTGATCGACGCGTCACCGCTGCGCCCGGAGCGGCTGCAGGGAGTGGACCTGCTGATCCTGCGCGAGCTGACCGGCGGGCTCTACTTCGGCAAGCCGTCCGAGGAGCGCCTCACGCCGGCGGGGCGCGAGGCGGTCGACACGCTCGCCTACACGGAGGGCGAGATCCGCCGCCTGGTCCGCCTGGGGTTCGAGATGGCGCGCGGCCGGCGGCACCACGTCACGAGCGTGGACAAGGCCAACGTGCTGGCCACGTCGCGCCTGTGGCGCAAGATCGTGGACGAGACGCGCGCCGACTTCCCCGACGTGACCGTGGAGCACCGCCTCGTCGACGCGGCGGCGATGCTGCTGATCCAGCGCCCCTCACAGTTCGACGTCATCGTCACCGAGAACCTCTTCGGCGACATCCTCTCGGACGAGGCCTCGGTGCTGGCCGGCTCGTTGGGCATGCTGCCCTCGGCGTCGCTTGGCGACCGGCTCACCGCCGTGGGGCGCTTCGGGCTTTACGAGCCGATCCACGGGTCGGCCCCGGACATCGCCGGCCAGGGCAAGGCCAACCCGATCGGCACGGTCCGCTCGGCGGCCATGATGCTGCGCTGGTCGCTCGGTGAGGCCGATGCGGCGCAGGCCATCGAGGCCGCCGTGGCCGCCGCGCTGGCCGACGGGCACGGCACCGTCGACATCGGACGGGCCGACGACATGGGCGCCATGACCGCGGCGATCATCGACCGGCTGCCCGGGCGCCAGGTCGCGGGCGCCGCCCAGGCCGCGAGGTCCGCGTCGTGAGTGACCCGGTCGTGCTCTACGACACCACGCTGCGCGACGGCACGCAGGGCGAGGGCCTGGTCCTGTCGCTGGCCGACAAGCTCAAGATCGCCCACCGCCTGGACGACGCCGGCCTGACGTACATCGAGGGTGGCTGGCCGGGGTCCAACCCCAAGGACGTCGAGTTCTTCGCCGAGGCGCGGCGGGTCACGTGGCGCCAGGCGCGCATCGCCGCCTTCGGTTCCACGCGCCACCGCTCCAACCGCCCCGCTGACGACCCGAACCTGCAGGCGCTGGTGGCGGCCGGCACCCCCGTCGTCACGATCTTCGGCAAGAGCTGGCTGCTCCACGTGACCGAGGTCCTGGGGGCCACGCCCGAAGAGAACCTGGCCATGGTCGGCGACTCGGTCGCGTTCTGCCGGGTCGACGGCCGCGAGGTGGTCTACGACGCGGAGCACTTCTTCGACGGCTACAAGGCGGATCGCGCCTACGCCATCGCCACCCTGCGGGCGGCCCTCGCCGCGGGCGCCTCGACGCTCGTCCTGTGCGACACGAACGGCGGCTGCCTGACCGACGAGGTCGCCACCATCGTGCGCCAGGTCATCGGCGAGATCGGGCCGGAGGTCCGCTACGGCATCCACGTCCACGATGACGCGGGCCTTGCCGTGGCCAACTCGCTGGCCGCCGTGGAGGCCGGGGTGCGCCACGTCCAGGGCACGATCAACGGCTACGGCGAGCGCTGCGGCAACGCCAACCTGGTCACCATCTGGGCCGATCTGGCGCTCAAGGCGGGCCGCGAGACGGTCCCCGCGGGCGCCGACCTGACCGGCCTGACCGACCTCTCGCGCTTCGTCGCCGAGGTCGCCAACGTGACGCCCGATGCGTTCCAGCCCTACGTGGGCCAGAGCGCGTTCGCCCACAAGGGCGGCGTCCACGGCGCCGCCACGGCCAAGGTGCGCCACAGCTACCAGCATGTCGACCCGGCCCTCGTGGGCAACGAGACGCGGCTCGTCGTCTCGGAGCTCGGCGGCCGCGTCAACACGCAGTGGCGCGCCGAGCAGCTTGGCCACGAGCTGGCCGGGGTGCTCGACCCGCGCGAGCTGTCGGCGCTCATCAAGCGCCTCGAGGCGGAGGGCGCCAGTTTCGAAGGCGCCGACGCATCGTTCGAGCTGCTGATCCGCCGGCAGCGGGCCGACTACCGGCCGCCGTTCCGCCTGCTCGACTTCACGGTCCTCGTCGAGCAGCGTGACGGGGCGGAGCTGCGCGCCGAGGCCACCGTCAAGGTGGAGGTGGAGGGCGAGGTCCTGCACACGGCCGCCGACGGGAACGGGCCCGTCAACGCCCTGGACCAGGCCCTGCGCAAGGCCCTCCGGGCGTTCTACCCCGAGCTCGATGCGGTCCACCTGGTCGACTACAAGGTGCGCATCCTCGACGGCGCCACGGCCACCGCGGCCAAGACGCGCGTGCTGATCGAGTCGAGCAGCCCGGCCGGCACATGGAGCACCATCGGCAGCGACACCAACATCATCGCCGCGTCCTGGCAGGCTCTTGGCGACTCCCTGGAGTACGCCCTCTGGAAGGGCGAAGCGCGCCTGACCCGCCGCGACGAACGGCACTTCACCACGATCCAGGGAGGACGACCGTGAGCGGTCCCGACGCCGAGCCGACCCAGCGCATCCACCTCTCCCGCTGGAGCTGCACGACCGGCTCCAACGTGCAGAGCCGCGGCGTCGTGATCGTGGAGAGCGGCGATCACCAATGGCACGGCACCGCCGAGGGCAATGGGGCGATCCACGCCCTGTTCCGGGCGGTGGACGACGCCCTGGAGGGCGTCCTCGAGGGCCACCCGCGGCTCGTCGCGTACGACGTCCACGCGGTCGCGGAGGGGCCGGACGCCGAGGGCGAGGTCAGCGTGCGGCTCGCGCCGCCCGGCGGCGCCCGCGGGCGCCGGGCCCAGGGGACGTACGCCGCCACGGCCAAGGGCACCAACATCGTCGCTGCCTCCGTCGAGGCTTACATCGCCGCCCTCAACGGCCTGCTCGCCGAGGCCCACTGGGCCGGCGCGACGGAGGCGGCCGGCAATGCCCGGCGTGCCCGGACGAAGCGGCAGGCCCAGCCTGCCGCCGAGTTCGACGAGGCAGCCGGGAAGCACGACACGACGGCCTGGTTCGAGCGCTAGCCGCCCGGCGTCGCCGACGCGCGTTGCCTGGAGGCACCGCGTTGCGCGGCACCGTCGTCCGGGCGCTGGTACCGGCGGCCCGTTGACCTACCATCGGCGTGACAGCCATCATCGTGCGAGAGCCATCATCCCGATGCGGATCCTTCACATCACCCGTCGCTACGCGCCGATGCGCGGCGGGATCGAGCGGTATGTCCAGAGCGTCGCCGAGGGTCAGGCCGCCATCGGCCATGACGTCACGGTCCTGACCCTCGACCGCGACGTCATCGGGGACGTGCCGGGCCGCCTGCCCGCCCAGGAGATCCTTTCCGACGTCCGCGTCGTGCGCCTGCCGGGCGTGGGCAATCGACGCTTCAGCGTGACGCTCCGGCCCGACCGCATCCTGCGTGAGATCCGGAGCGCTGATGTGGTGCACCAGCACGACCTGCGGTTCATGACGGGTCTGGTGGCCGCGGGCGTCACCGTGACGCGCACGCCGCAGTTCCTCCATACGCACGGCCTGCTGTTCCACACGCCCTGGGCGCACACCCTGAAACGGCAGGCCATCCGGCGCTACTACGGGCCGCTGCTCCAGGCGGCGTCGGCGTGGGTCCTGGCGAGCAGCACGCCGGACCGGGACCTGCTGCTGCGATGGGCGCCCCGCCTGCGGAAACGGACGATCATCGTGCAGAACGCCACGGTGCTCCGGCCGTTCCTGGCCCTGCAGCGCCGTCCGGAGGCGGGCCTGATCGTCACCGACGGCCGGCTGGCCAGGCACAAGGGTCTGGACGACCTGCTGCGGGCCGCGGCCGGCGTGGAGACCCCGTGGCGCCTGGAGTTGAGCGGTGCGGAGGACCACGAGGAACGGGTCCGCCTCGACGGCATCGCCCATGCCCTCGGCATCGAGGACCGCGTCGTGTTCAAGGGCCCGTACACGGACGAGGAGCACCTGGCCCAGCTCGAGCGGGCCGCGCTGTGCGTCTTCCCGAGTCGCTACGAGGGCTTCGGACTCGCCCTGCTCGAGGCCATGGCCGCCGGGACGCCCCTCCTGGCGCGTGACATCCCCGCCCACCGGGCGGTCCTTGGCGAGTCGCTGAGCGATCGGCTCTTCGACGCCGACCGGCCGCCTTCCCTGACCCAGCGCATCGCCGCGGCGCTCGACGAACCGGCCGACGAGCTGGCCGACCAGTCGGCGCGGCTCAGGAGCCGCGCCGCGCAGTTCGACATCTCACGGCTGGTCGGTCAGATCGACCACCTGTACGACGCGGCTGGCGTGGCGCCGAAGCGTCGGGCGAGCCGCCTCGCCTGAGGGCAGCGGCGGGGAGCCGGGCGGTTCAGATGGCGCTGGTGCAGGCCCGGCACTTGGACGCGTCGAGCGAGTTGGGTTCCTTGCAGAAGGGGCAGGTCTTGACCTCGGCCGCCGGCGGTTCCTTGATGAACGAGCGGGCGATCATGAAGACGACGAACGCGATCACGACGAACGTGATGATGAAGTTGATGAACGTGCCGTAGCGGATGTCGACCTCCGGCACGGGCTTGCCGGCCGCATCGACGGTCGCATCCTTGAGCTTGATGACGAGCGATGAGAAGTCGACGCCACCCAGCACCACGCCGATGGGCGGCATGATGATGTCGTTCACCAGCGACCCGACGACGTTCCCCAGCGCGGCGCCGATGATGACGCCGATGGCCAGGGCGAGGGCATTGGTCTTGAGCAGGAACGCGCGGAACTCGCCGATCACATCGATCCCTCCACGGCGGCGGCGCGGCGGGCTGGATGTCCGCCGGGCGGCGCCCGTTCTCGTCATCATGGGCCGATGACGATGGCCGCGTCACGGTGAAGGAACGGCGTAGCGACGGCGTCCTGGTCTACCCCGGGGAGCCGGGATCGTTCGCCGAGGAGGCGGCGCGGGCGATCGCCCGCGCCGCGCCGGAACCGCTCGGCGTAGGCGGCTTCCGGGAGGTGTTCGCCGCCGCCTCGGCCGGCCGGACGTCCGTTGACGCGGCCGAGCCGCGCGTGCTGGCCGGCGTCCTGCCCATCGAGAACGTCCTCGGCGGCACCGTGCGCGAGACGTACGACCTGCTGCTCGAGCACGACCTCCTGATCGTGGGCGAGGTCGTCGTGCCCGTCCATCTGTGCCTGGCAGCCCTGCCCGGCGAGCGACTGGAGGCCGTCCAGCGCGTCTACTCGCATGTCCAGGCGCTGGCCCAGGCCGAGCGCTTCCTGCGGACGCGGCCATGGGCGCTGCTGACGACGTACAACACGGCGGCGGCCGGCCGCATGGTGGCCGAACGCGGCGAGCGCGGGTCGGCCGCCGTCGTCTCCCCCCGCGCCGCCGCCGCGTACGGGCTCGAGGTGCTGGCGACGGGCATCGAGGACGCTCCCGATGATCGCACCCGCTTCCTCGTCGTCGCCCCGCCGGGTGGCTGGACGCCGGCCCACGGAGCCGCCGGGGGACCGGGGCCGGCAGCCGCGTCGATGCGGACGACGCTGGTCCTTGGCCTGGCCAACGAACCGGGGTCGCTGGCGCACGCGCTTGGCGTACTGGCGGCCGACGGCCTCAACATGAGCAAGCTCGAATCGCGGCCCCTGCCGGGGCGCGCCTGGCAGTACGTCTTCTGGATCGACCTCGACGGCGACGCCGCTGAGCCGGCCGTAGCGGCCACCCTCGAGCGCCTCCGCGGGGTCGGCCTCGTTCCTGCGCGTCCTGGGCTGCTACCCGCGGGCTGCGTCCGCCTGACCGGCCGGGCTCCCGTCAGGGCAGCTCCAGCGAGCCCGAGAGGACGGGGACGGTGCGTCCCGTGAGGCGCACGCTGCGGGGCTGGCCGTCCGAGTAGAAGGCCGCCTGCACGTCCAGGCGGGACGGCCGGCCGATCTCCACGCCCTGTTCGATGACCAGGTGGCGCACCTCGTCCTGCGCGCCGCCGAGGACGCCGAGGTAGACCGCGATGGGCCCTGCGGCCGACCCCGTCGCCGGGTCCTCCTGGATGCCGACCGCCGGATCGACCAGCACCCGGACGTGGACGTCCGCGTCGGCGATCGCCCCGGCGTTGCCCGGGGCGACCAGGGCGACGCTGTCGCAGCCCTGGCGACGGGCGACGGTCGAGGCGGCCGCGTTGCGATCGCTCGTGACGCCGGCCAGGAGGGTCCGGTCCCGGAACGGCACGACCAGGTAGGGCAGGCCGGTCGTCACGACCCGCGGCGGGACGCGCTGGCCGTCGTGGGCGGTCCCGTCGGCGTCCGTCCAGCCGAGCGCATCGACAGGCACGCCGAGCGCCTCGGCGAGCGCCGCCAGCTCGCCCGGCGGGAGGATCGCCCGGAGCTCGGGCGCGCCCTGGGTCATCGTCACCGCGCCGGGCCGCCCGTCGGCGGCCTCGATGGCCAGCGGCAGCACGCCGATCTTGATCTCCTGCCGCACCTCGGTCACCGGTCCGGCCAGGGGGAAGGCTCGCTCGTCGGCGAGGACCCAGGCCGTGCCGACCGAGGGATGGCCGGCGAACGGCAGCTCCACGCCGGGCGTGAAGATCCGCATGCGGTAGGTCGCGCCTTGGGCCGCGCCGGCCGACGTCACCGGCAGCACGAACGTGGTCTCCGAGAGGTTCATCTCCCGGGCGATGGCCTGCATCTCCTCGTCGGACAGGCCGTCCGCCGCGGGGAAGACGGCCAGCGGGTTGCCGGCGAACGGGCGATCGGTGAAGACGTCGACCTGGCGGAAGTGGTAGCGGCGGGCCATCGGGGCAGGATACGGGCCGCCGACGGCCGCCGCCGGATGGATGTGCCCGGGACGTAGAATCGGACGCCACCCGCAGCCCGGAGCCAGACCCATGACCGTCACCGGCACGAAGCCCCACCCGATCTTCCTGGCGGGCCGCTGGGTCGACTCGCCCGAACGCCTCGTGGTCGACGACCCGGCCCACCCCGACACCCCTGCCGGCGAGACGTACAGCGCGTCGGCCGAGCAGGTGGAGGCGGCCATCGCCGCCGCCGTGGACGGCTTCGAGGTGACGCGCCATCTACCGGCGTACGAGCGGGGCGCCATCCTGCGCAACGTCAGCGCAGGCCTCAAGACGCGCCGCGAGGAGATCGGCCGGCTGCTGGCGCGGGAGGCCGGCAAGCCCATCCGCGACGCGCTCGTGGAGGTCGACCGCGCGACGCTGACCTTCCGGCTGGGGGCGGAGGAGGCCGAGCGGATGGTGGGCGAGACGATCCCGCTCGACCTGATGCCCTCGTCGCGCGGGCGGCTGGGGCTCACGCGGCGCTTCCCGATCGGCCCGGTGGCCGGCATCAGCCCCTTCAACTTCCCCCTCAACCTGGCCGCCCACAAGGTCGCGCCGGCACTCGCGTCGGGCTGCTCGATCGTCCTCAAGCCGCCGTCCAAGGATCCGCTGGTCATGCTGGCGGTGGCCGAGCTCCTGGAGGAGGCTGGGGCCCCGGCCGGCGCGGTCAGCGTCCTGCCCATGAGCCGCCCCATGGGCGACCGGCTGGTGGAGGACCCCCGCTTCAAGGTCCTGAGCTTCACCGGCAGCCCCAGCGTGGGCTGGGACATGAAGGCGCGGGCGGGCAAGAAGAAGGTCGTCCTGGAGCTGGGCGGCAATGCCGGCGTGATCGTCGATCGAGACGCCGACCTGGCGTGGGCCGTCAAGCGGACCCTGGTGGGCGCCTACACGTACGCCGGCCAGGTCTGCATCAGCGTCCAGCGCATGTTCGTCCACGAGGCGGTCTGGGACGAGTTCCTGGCCCGCTTCGCCGAGGGGGCGTCCCACCTGCGCGTGGGCGATCCGCTCGATCCCGAGACGGAGGTCGGCCCGATGGTGGACGTGGCGGCCGCGAAGCGCACGGAGGCGTGGGTGGAGGAGGCGGTCGGGCTGGGCGGCAAGGTCCGCCTTGGCGGCCATGCCGACGGGGCGTACTTCGAGCCCACGATCCTCACCGACACGCCGGTCACGGCCAGGGTCTGCAGCAATGAGGCCTTCGCGCCGCTCGTGGTGGTCTTCCCCTTCAGCGACTTCGGCGACGCCGTGCGCCAGGTGAACGACTCGTTCTACGGGCTCCAGACCGGCGTCTTCACCAACGACCTTGGCCACGCCTTCCAGGCCTTCGACGACCTGGAGGTCGGCGGCGTGATCGTCAACGACATCCCGACCTACCGCATCGACCACATGCCCTACGGCGGCGTGAAGGACTCCGGCCAGGGGCGCGAGGGCCTGCGGTGGGCCATCGAGGACATGACCGAGCTGCGCATCATGGTCCTGGCCTGGCCCGGCTGAGCCGGGTCAGGCGGGAGCGGCCCGCGGTGCCGTCGCGCACCGCGGACCAGGGACGCGCGAGCGGGGCATGGTCGGGGCACGTCGGACCGCCTCTATCATCCGCGCGTGCCCATCCCCGCCGTGCCGCGCTGATGCGCCTCGTCCGCTACCACCCCCGGGCCGTCCTCGGCGACGGGGGCCTCTCGTACGCGGTGCGGCGCTGGTCGGCCGCGCTCGGCGAACTGGAGCTCGAGACGACCGTCGTTCATGCCGGCGGGCCCGTCCCCGCCGACACGCGGTACGTGCACTGGCAGCAGGTGCAGCATACGGCGACGCCCTTCGGCCTCGTGCCTCGCGGCCTGCGGGCGGCCTTCGCCGGGGCGGACCTGGTGGTGCTCCACTCCGGCTGGACGGTCGCCAACCTGCTCGCCGCGCGCGCCGCGCGAGAGGCCCGCGTGCCGTACCTGCTCGAGCCGCGCGGCGCCTACGACCCGCACATCGTGGCGCGCCACGGCCGGCGCAAGGCAGCCTGGTGGCGCCTGGCGGAGCGCGAGGTGGTGATGCAGGCGCGCGGCATCCACCTCTTCTTCGACGAGGAGCGGCCGCATCTGGCCGCCCTGGGCTACGGTGGACCGGTCGTCGTCGCGCCGAACGGGATCGACGTGCCGGCCGAGGCGACCTGGGCCGGTGGGCCCGGGCCCATCCTGTGGTTCGGGCGACTCGACCTCGAGCACAAGGGCCTGGACCTGCTGATCGGCGCGACCGCCCTCCTGGCCGAGGGTGAGCGCCCGACGATCCGGCTGCACGGGGCCGGGTCGCCCAGGCGGCGGACGGCCCTCGAATCGCTCGTCCGTCGAGCCGGCGTGGCGGGCGCGGTGTCGCTCGGCGGGCCGGTCTACGGCGACGCCAAGGAGCACGCCTTGGCCACGGCCGCCGCGTTCGTCTATCCCTCGCGCTGGGAAGGGTTCGGCTTCGCCCCCGCGGAGGCCGTCGCCCGCGGCATCCCCCTGCTGGCGACGCCGTATCCGCTGGCCTCCTACCTGGGCATGCGCGGTGGCGCGATCGTCGTCGAGTCGACGGCCGGTGGGCTGGCCGCGGGACTCCGGCGGGCACGGACCGAGGAGGCCCGGGGGATCGCCGGGGCCGGCCGCCGGATCCTGGCCGCCGACTTCCGCTGGTCCCGCTCGGCCGCCTCCTGGTGGGAGCAGGTCGAGGCCATCCTGTGACGGTCATGGCCGCCGTGCCGGCCCGGTCCGCCGCGTGGATGCGCCTCCTGGTGGCCCTGACCGTGGCGCGCCCGGACTGGCTCGCCTGGAAGGGCGTGGGTTCCGCGCTGACCGGCGATGGTGATGTCGATTCCGCCGCCCCAGCCGAGGCGTGGCCGATAGTCGTCGACACGTTCGTCGACTGGGCCGCGGGCGAGGGCTTCGCGCCGGTGATCGTATGCCCGCACGCGCCGGGGTTGCTGCACATCGTGACCCTCGCGCCGGGCGACGAGGTGCTCTACGAGCTCGACGTCAACCGGCGCAAGGTCTTCCTGGGGGCGACGCTCTTCCGCCCCGCCGACCTCCTGCCCCTCGCCGTGATGGACGCCGGGGGCTTCCGCCGGCTCCGGCCCGGCGCGGAGGGTCTCCTGAAGCTCGTCCAGAACGGCATGGCGCGGGGTGGCCGCGTGCGCTGGGAGGGCATCGCCCGCAAGGGGATCCGCGAGCTGCTGGTGGCCGACCCGGATGGTGTCCGTGCCGCGGCGCGCTTCTTCGGCCTGGCCGCGCCGGCGGCCGTGCGGGGGGCACGCGCGGTGGCCGACGGCCGCTGGGACCGGGGCGCGATGCTGGCGCTGGAGGGTCGGTGCCTCGCCCGTGCCCTCCTCGAGCCGCGATCGATCCTGTGGCGCCTCCGGTTCCGCCGCCGCCGCAGCCGGTGCCCGGTGCTGCGGACGGTCCTGCGTGGCGGCCGGCGGGTGCCGCTGGCGGGCCGTGAGGCCTGGCTGGCTCAGGTCCGGCGCGACCCGGCCCATCGCGTCATCGACCCACGGGCGACGGGGGCCAGTGCTGACGCCGCTGCCTGAGGACGCGACGGCCGGGGGCGTCCCGGCGCGAGGTCGATGGCTCGTCGTCGCCGGGCCCGACGGTGTCGGCAAGACGACGCTGGCCCACGCGCTGCTGGAAGCCCTCGGCCCGGCGCAGACCCTGCATGTCCACCATCGGTTCGGGGTCCTGCCGCGTTCCGCTGCGAGCCGGCGGCCGACGACCGAGCCGCACGCCATGCCGCCCTACCCGCGCTGGCTGGCGGGTCTCAAGGTCGGGTACCTCTACCTGGATCACGTCGTGGGGTGGCTGACGAGGGTCCTGCCGGCGCAGCGGCGCGGGCAGTGGGTCGTGCACGAGCGCGGCTGGCTCGACATCGCCGTGGATCCGCGGCGGTACCGCCTGGAGGGGGTCGGCGGCCTCGTGGCGCTGCTGACGCGCGTGACCCCCCGGCCGGACCTCACGCTGGTGCTGGATGCCCCGGCCGCCGTGATGCACGCCCGCGCGCCGGAACTGGGCCTGGAGGAGCTCGAGCGGCAACGGGCCGCCTGGCGCACCCTCGCGCCACGGCACGGCCCCACGAGATGGCTCGATTCGCGGGAGCCCGTCGAGCAGCTCGTGGTGGCAGCCCTTGCCGCGTTCGCCCCGGCCAGGGCCGGGGCGACCAAGTGGGCACGGCTGCCACCGCTCGGCCGGGCGCGCTGGATCATCCCCGTATGGCCGCCGCGGGTCGCCCTGGCAGCCCTCGCCGTCTACCAGCCGATGACGCCGCACGGGCTGCTCGGCTGGTCGGCGGCGCGTGTCGTGGCCCGGTGCGGCGCGCTGGTGCTCCTTGGCCGGCGTGAGCCGCCGCCCGAGCAGGCGGCCCTGGCGGCGCGGACGCCGGCCGGCGCCGTGGTCGCGGTGGCCAGCGGGACGCGACCGGGCCGCTCGGTCGCCCTGGTCGTGGATCGCGGCGGGGTGGCCGTCGCCCTCGCCAAGCGGCGCACCGATCCGGGAGGATCGGCCGCCCTGGCGCGCGAGGCGGAGATGGTGGCGCGCTTCGGACCGCTCCTGCCCGCCGGCACCGTCGCGCCGCGCATCCTGGACGAGGCGGACGGGATGCTCGTCTTCGAGCCCGCGTCGTGGCGGCCGCGCCTGCGGCCCTGGCTCCTGCCGACGCCGGTCGCAGCCGCGCTCGGGACGTTCTACCGGGCGGCGGGAGGGGGGCCGCTGGGTGGGCCGGCGCACGGTGACTGCGCGCCGTGGAACCTGATGCGCGTCGAGGGTGGCTGGATGCTGCTCGACTGGGCCGACGCGACACTCGAGGCGACGCCGTTCCTGGACCCCTTGCACTACCTCGTGCAGGCCCATGCCCTGCTCGGGCGGCCGTCCGCGGCGACCATCGTCGAGGGCCTGGCCGGCGCCGGCTGGGTGGGGGATGCCTTGCGCGCCTACGCGACTGCCGCCGGTCTCGATCCGGCGGCCGCGCGGCAGTGCTGTCTGGACTACCTGGCGGCTTCGCTGCCGACGATGGACCTGGCGCGGGCCGACGGCCGCCGCGGTGCCGCGGCGAGGCGTCGGCTGCTGGCCGCCCTGGCCGCACGACCCATGCCGTGCGGCTCGGCCTCATGACCGGCCGCCTGCCAGCACCGGGCCGTCTCACCGACCAGGGGCGCCTTGCGGCCGGGCTCATCGACGCCGGCCTGTCGGCGCTGGCGACGTTCGCGGCCGGGCTCTACGCCACCCGCCGCCTCGACCCGGCGACGCTCGGTGGCTACGCGATGGCGTACGCCGTCTTCGTCCTGGCCGGCTGGATCCCGGCCGGGCTCGTGGCCGCGCCGGCGGAGATCATGGCGTCGACGGCGCCGATGGATCGGCGCCTGGCGATCATGCGCAGCAGCCTGCGCTTCGGCCTGCCGATCGCGACCGCCGGCGCCCTCATCACGGCGCTCTGGGTGTTCCTCGCCCCGGCGGGGATCGCGCCTCAGGACATCGCCGCCCTGGCCATCACGGTCGCCGGCGCCGTCGTCGTCTCACCGCTGCAGGACCACCTGCGGCGGGTGCTCCACCTGGCCGCCGTGCCCAAGGTCGCGGTCGTGGTGGCGGTCGTGCAACTGGTGGCCGTCGGGCTGGCCCTCCTGGCCTGGGACCGGGCGGGTGCCGCGCCGGCCGGCGCGCCGTTCGGGTCGCTCATCGTGGCGAACGTGGCATCCATGGCCGTCGGGCTCGTCCTGATCCGCCGCTCGCTGCGCGTCGAGCCGGAGGAGCGGCTCACGTGGGGGCGCATCCGCCGGTCTGGCGGGCCGCTGAGTGCGGCGGGCCTGATCCCCAGCGCCGTGACTTTCCTGGTGTCGTTCATCGTGAGTCGCCTGGTCGGCGCGGCGACCCTCGGGTTCATCGAGGCCGCCCGCGTGCTGAGCCAGCCCGTGACCGTCGTGGGGGTGGGCCTGGGGGCCGTCCTGGGGCCGCGCATCACGCAGGCGGCGGCCGCCCGCGACCGGATAGGTGTGCGGCACTTCGTGCGGCGTTACTACCTGCTGCTGCTGGTCGTGGGCGTCGGCTACCTGGTCCTGTTCGGCTTCCCGCTGGCCATCGATCCGCTCGTGTCCTTCGTGCCGACGGCCTACGCGGTGCCCGGCCTGCTGGCCGCGTCGATCGTCTCGTGGACGATCCTGAACCTGTCCCAGGCATCACGCGCGGAGCAGCTCGGCGCTCACCGGGAGCGCTTCATCGCGCGCGTCGAGGTCGAGGGGAACGCGGCTCGCCTGGCCATCGCCTTCGGCGCGCCGTGGCTGGGGGCCTTCGTGGCGCCGCTCGGCCAGGCGTTCATGGCGGTCATCCGTCTGGCTCGCTACCGCGTCCATCTGGACGCCCACTACGGGATGTCGGCGAGTGCGGACGGGAGCGTGCCGCGTGCCTGACCCGAGGCCCCGGATCGCCGTCACGGGGGCGGCCGGCCTCGTCGGCGGGGTGGTCCGGACGCATCTCGACGAGCGCTACGACATCCGGGCCCTTACGCGCGGTCCGGCGCCGTTCCCGAGCACGGTGGTCGACCTTGGCGACCTGGAGGCGCTCACGGCTGCCCTCGAGGGGATGGATGCGGTCGTCCACCTGGCGGCCGCCTCCCGTGTCGACAGCGCCTGGCCGGACGTCCTGGCCTCCAACGTCATCGGCACGTACCACCTATTCGAGGCGGCGCGGCAGGCCGGCGTGCCCCGTGTCGTGTTCGCCTCCTCCAACCACGTCGTCGGCACCTACGAGCTGGAGGGTGCGCCGGACATCTACGGCCGGGGCGCCGAGGCCGCCCTCGCCGCCGCCGCCCCGCCCCGCCCGGACTCGCTGTACGGCGTGTCCAAGGGCTTCGGCGAGCTGCTCGGACGCTACTACAGCGACCACCACGGGCTGCGCGTGATCTGCCTGCGCCTGGGAACGGTGCTGCCGGGCGACGATCCGGCCGGCCCGGTGCCGCCCGGCGTGCTGCCGGCGCAGGCCGCCATCTGGCCGCGGCGCATCCGGGCGACCTGGCTCAGCCAGCGCGACTGCGCGCAGCTGGTCGCCCGCGCCCTGGAGGCCGACGTCCGCTTCGCCGTGGTCTTCGGCACGTCGGCCAACCCGGACCGCATCTGGAGCCTGGAGGAGGCGACCCGCCTGCTGGGGTACGTGCCCCTCGATCGCCCGCCGGGCTGAGGCCGGGGTCAGGGGAGGGCCAGGGTCCGGATCTGGGCGATGCGGTCGGCGTAGCTGATGTCCTGCCGGGCGACCTGCTTCAGCACGCCGTCGTCGAGGGGCCCGAAGCCGATGGCGTCGAGGCCGTCGTCCTCGAGGTCGATCAGGAAGAGGTGGCCGCCGCTCTTGAGGCCCGGGAACGCCCCGGCCCAGCCACCCTGTCCGCCGACCCACGGCTGGTTGATGAGGCGGTCGGGCGGCACGAGGCCCTGGCCGTAGAAGAACGGCTCGGCCCCGTTGTCCCAGGTGTAGAGCAGCGCGGCAAGCGGCAGCGGGTCGGACTGGCGGGCGACGAGGTAGTCGATGGCGAAGTAGGACCGGCTGTCGATGGCCAGGACGACGTCGCCGGGGTGGACTTCCGTGGCCAGCTGGTCGTAGACCTGGCGCGCCGGCGTCAGGTCCTCGTCGGCCAGGCGCTGGCTCAGGCGCTGGACCGACGACAGCCCCATGACGACGAAGATCAGGGCGCAGAAGACCGCCAGCGCCTGCGTCCCGCGGCCCGGCAGCCGGCGGGCGATGGCGCGGCCGCCGGCGGCGAGGGCGATCGCCAGGGCCGGCAGGATGTTGCCGAAGTACTCGACATCCCACACCGAGTGGAACTGGGAGTACAGCCAGGCGAGGGGGATGAGGGCCAGGGCGAAGGTCAGCGTCCAGGCCAGGAAGCGGTCGTCATCGACCTCGGATGCCGCCGCCGCTCGTCCGCGCAGCACATCGAAGTAGCCGCCAAGGGCGACGGCCAGCAGCGGCAGGCCGGCCAGGATCGGCAGGACCCGGGTGTGGCCCCGACCCATCAGCTGGGTGTCGAATGCATATGGCAGCAGGACCGGGTCCGGGACGGGCGTCCAGAAGGCCTGGCCGTTGAAGACGACGCTCAGCTGGACAGGGAGCCAGGGCAGGAAGGCGAGGCCGCCGATGACCACCCCGGTCAGGGCGCTGCGCGCCCCGCCGCGGTGGCCCACGACGAGGACGGACAGGGCGAAGCCCCCCTGCAGCGCGATCGTCGGCAGGCCCATCGGTGACGTCCACAGCTCGGCCGCGACCGCCACCGCCAGGACGGCGATGGCGCGCGGGCGAAGCACCGTCTCGCGGCTGCGGGCAAGCCGCCAGACGAGCCACCAGGCGATCGTCGCGGCGAGCACCTCGAGGACGTGCATGCGCACCTCGCGCGCGTCCTCCAGGGCCAGCCCGGAGAGCCCGACGCCCATCAGGACGACGAGGCCCCAGTTGCGGCCGAGGGCCTCGTGGCCCCACCGCCAGGCCACCCCGACCATGGCCACGCCGAGCAGGACGGAGAGCAGGCGCAGCGTCGTCATGGAGTCGCCGAAGGCGGCCATCCAGAAGTGCAGGACGAGCGCGTAGAGCGGCGGGTAGACGTCCTGCATCGTGTGGCTGATGAGGTTCGGCACGGAGAAGCTCGACAGGAGCCACGAGGCGCCCTCGTCCTTGAACATCTGGCGTGTGTCCAGGAAGCTGACCCGCAGCAGGACCGCCGCGACGAACGCGGCCGTGGCCGTGGCCACCCAGGCCCATGACGTGACGCCGCGCCAGGCGCCGCGCTTCACCTGACTGCCGGGTGCATCGGCCACGGTGTGACGACCTCCTTGACGGTGAAACGAAGGGACTAGGGGTCCGCTCGCCAAGCGTACCGCCCCGCCCGGCCGCCACAGCGGGCGGGGGGCCGCCAACGGTGTCAGACAGCAACGGAGAGGTGGCCGCCCGGCCGGCCGCGCAGTACTTGGCGGCTATACTGCGGGACCTTAGTCGGGGAGCTTCCTTGGACCTTCGATCCTTCGTCGCCGTCATCCGCGCCCGCGCCGTCCTCATCGCGGCATGTCTGCTGATCACGACCGGGGTCGCCTTCGCGGCGAGCCTGGTCCTGCCGGCCACCTACGAGGCCTCGACCGAGCTCGTGGCCGGCCCGGCGCTGACGGCCAACGTGACCGACGTCAACCAGCTGCAGACCGCGCAGCAGATCGCGGCCACCTACGCCGCGGTCGTCCAGACGCAGCAGCTCGCGCAGCAGGTCGTCGACAAGCTGGGCCTGCCGGTCTCGGCGGGCGATCTGGTCAAGCAGATCTCGGTGAGTGTCAGCGCCGACGCGCCGGTCATCACCATCAAGGTGACCGACCCGAGCGCGGCGCGCTCGGCCGCCATCGCCAACGCGGTGGCCCAGCAGCTCATCGATCGCTCGACCACGATCAGCGGCTACAACCAGCAGCTGATCAAGTCGATCCAGGACCAGATCACGACCATCCAGGGCCAGTTGACGACCGACCAGGCCGCCATCGCCGCGCTGAACCTGAAGAAGCAACAGGGCCCCCTGAGCGACGCCGACCAGGCGACCCTGGTGCAGCTCCAGCAGGACGTCATCGCCAATCAGACCAACCTGACGGCGCTGCTCACCTCCCAGGCGTCGGTCTCCGCGACCCCCCTGACCGTCGTTGACCAGGCCGTGGTCCCTTCCGACAAGGCTTCCCCCAAGCCGTTGCTGAACACGGCTCTTGGCCTGGCGCTCGGGCTCGTGCTTGGCCTGGGCCTGGCCTTCGGTGGGGCGGCCCTCGACGACACGTACAAGACCGCGGATGAGCTCCGCCAGGAGCTCGATCTGCCCATCCTGGGGACGCTCGGGCGCCTGCCGGACGCGGCGCAGCGCAGCGGCATCTACCGCCTGGTGATGCTGCTCTACCCGCGCTCGGCGGCCGCCGAGGCCTTCCGGACCATGCGCACCAACGTCGAGTTCGCCGACATCGACACCGGGCTGCACAGCATCCTGGTCACCAGCCCGGCCACCGGCGACGGCAAGTCCACCGTGGCCGCCAACCTCGCCCTGGCCTTCGCGCAGGCCGGCCGGCGGACGGTCCTGGTGGACGCCGACCTGCGCAAGCCGACCATCCATGAGCTCTTCGACCTGACCAATACGTACGGCCTGACCACGCTGATCCGGTCCGACGTCATCAGCCTCGGGCAGGTCATCCGGACCGTCGACGAACCAAACCTGCGCGTGGTCACGAGCGGCCCGCTGCCGCCCAACCCGGCCGAGCTGCTTGGCTCGAACCGCATGCGCACGATCATCGAGAACCTCAAGACCGACGCCGACCTCGTGATCTTCGACACGCCGCCCAGTGCGGCCGTGACCGACGCGGCCGTGCTGGCCAGCCTCATCGACGGGACGGTCCTCGTGGTGGCGGCGGGTGCGACGCGCCGCCAGGCCGTGCGCGCCGTCGACGAGGTCCTCACCCGCGTCGGTGGCCGCGTCATCGGGGTGGTCTTCAACCGCCTGCGCGCCCGGGGCAGCGAGGACACCTACGAGGTGTACGCCCGCGAGCCGGACGCGTCGGAGGCGAGCGCCTCCGATCTGGGCCGCGCCTCGCGTCCGGCGCGCTGAGGCTGCGGCCCCGGAGCAGGCCGGGCGGCCGGTGATCACCACTCCTCGACTCGGCCAGCTCGCGCTGCCGCGCCTGTCGGGCGGCACCCCGTGGGGCGCGACCCTCGGCGTGGTCGCTGTGACCGCCGCTCTGCTGACCGGCCTCGCCGTGGCGCTGGGGCCGGAGCCGACGGTGCTCGTCAGCTGCGCCATCGCGCTGGGCTGGCTGGTCCTCGTCGGGCGGGCCATCAAGGTGGTCTTCCTGGGAGCCCTTGGCGTCCTGCTGGTGGCCTACGCGTTCTTCGACCGGGGCATCGCGCACGTCGGCATCGGTCCGGTCTACGTCGGCGAACTCGTCCTCATCCTGGCCGTGCCGGCGACCCTCATCGGCCTGGCCCGGGCCCGCCTGAGCGTGGTGCATCTCGCGCTCGTGGTGTTCATGCTCTGGGGCGCCGCCCGAACGGTGCCCTACATCAACCAGTACGGCCTCGACGCGCTGCGCGACAGCGTGACGTGGTCGTACGGCTTCTTCGCCATCGCCGTCTCGGTCACGCTCGGCGCCGAACACATCTCGTTCATGGTCCGCGCCTACCGGCGCCTGGTGCCGATGCTCGTCGTCTGGGTGCCCATGGCCGCCCTCCTGACGACCGTCGCCGGCTCGATCATCCCCACCCTGCCCGGGTCCGACGTGCCCCTCATCTACGTCAAGGCGGGCGACGAGGGGGTCATGCTGGCGGGGGTGGCGGCGTTCATGCTGACCGGCCTCTTCGCCTGGGGTCGGACCCGTTCGGCGCTGCAGGAAGGCTTCGTGTGGCTCTTCTGGCTGGCCGGGTTCGCCTTCACGGCGGCCGCCAACCGGGGTGGCATGCTGGCAGCCTCGATGGCCGTGTTCTCGGGGCTCTTCGTGCGCCGGCTGACGCGCTGGCTCCTGCCGCTCTCGATCGGCGTCATGGTCCTCTCGGCCGCGTGGCTCGCCAACCCCCAGATCGACCTCGGGGCGCGCAGCCTGTCCATCGACCAGCTGGCCCAGAACGTGACCAGCATCTTCACCAACGCGAACGGCACGGAGACGCAGGCGACCAAGGAATGGCGCCTCGCCTGGTGGGACAAGATCATCGGCTACACGATCGATGGGCCGTACTTCTGGACGGGCAAGGGCTACGGCATCAACCTGGCCGACGCCGACGGCTTCCAGGTCAACTCCGACGGCTCGCTGCGAGCCCCGCACAGCACCCATTTCGAGATCCTGGCCCGCTCGGGTGTGCCCGGCCTCGTCTCCTGGGCCGTGCTCCAGGCGGTGTTCGGGATGGCCATGCTGCTGGCCGCGTTCCGGGCCTACCGGGCCCGTTCGAACGTCCTGCTCGCGCTGATCGCCTGGTCGTTCGTCTACTGGCTGGCCGCCCTCGTCAACTCCTCGTTCGACGTGTACCTGGGCGGTCCGCAGGGGGGCATCCCGTTCTGGGCGGATATCGGCTTCGGCATCGTGCTGTGCCGCCTGGCGGCCGATGGCGTGCGCCTTGACCTGGAGCGCGTCACCAAGGCCGCCGTGACGGCCCCCCGGCCGGCCCGCCGGCGAGCGGCGATGCCGCCGAACCCCGCCTAGCTGCGATCGTCCGTGGCCGCCCCCGGCGAGCCGAGGCGCGGTGGCCGCCGCACGATCGCCACCAGGAACCGGGGGATCATCGAGACGTAGCGCCGCCACAGGCGACGCGGCTCACGGAAGAGCCGGTAGGCCCATTCCAGTCCGGACCGCTGCATCCAGCGCGGCGCCTGGGCCAGCGTGCCGGCATGGATATCGAAGGCGGCGCCCACGCCGAGGAGGACCGGGGCCTTGATCCGGCCGGCGTGCGCGGCCATCCAGCGCTCCTGCTTGGGCGTCGACAGGCCTACCCACACGAGGTCGGGCGCGGCCGCGTCGATGCGCTCGACGAGCGCGGCGTCCTCCGCCTCGGTCGGGGGCCGGAAGGGCGGCGAGAACGTGCCGCTGACGCGCAGGCCGGGGAAGCGGGCTGTAAGGCGCGCGGCCAGGATCTCGGGGACCCCCTCGCGACCACCGTAGAAGAACGACGTCCAGCCGCGCGCGGCGGCCCGCTCGCACAGGGCGAGCATCAGGTCAGGGCCGTAGACCCGTCGCATCCCGGCCGCGCCGGCCCGGTGGCCCGCCCACACCAGGGGCATGCCGTCCGGGGTCGTCAGGCCGGAGGCGTTGTGGATGCGCCGCAGCTCGGGATCGCGCTGGCTCTCCATGACGCCATGCACGCCCGTGACACAGACGTAGTGCTGCTCCCGGGAGGTGATCCAGCGCTCGATCTCGTCGAGCGCCGCGTCCATGTCGATGGCGCTGATGCCCACCCCGAGGACATCGACGCGAGGGATCAGCGGGCGGCCGCGGTCCGTGGCTGCCACGCGCCCGCGCGGCGGCCGCGCACGCGCTCCTCGATCCACCGATAGGTCGGCACGAGGCCTTCCTCGAGGTCGATGCCCGGCTCCCAGCCGAGGACCTCGCGGAGGCGCGTGTTGTCGGAGTTGCGACCGCGCACGCCCTGCGGCCCGTCGATGTGGCGGATCCGCACGCCGCGCTTGCCGGCGATCTCGAGCAGGATGCCCGCCAGCTCGTTGATGGTGACCATGCGGTCGGTGCCCAGGTTGAGCGGCTCGCGGTGGTCGGAGCGCATCAGGCGGTAGATACCTTCGACGCAGTCGTCGATGTAGCAGAACGAGCGGGTCTGCTCACCGTCGCCCCAGATCTCGATCTCCCCGCCGTCGTCGATCATGGCGATCTTGCGGGCCAGCGCCGCGGGCGCCTTCTCCCGACCGCCGTCATAGGTGCCGTACGGGCCGTAGATGTTGTGGAAGCGCACGGTGCGCGTCTCGAGCCCGTAGTCGTGGGCGTAGTACTCGCACAGCTTCTCGGTGACGAGCTTCTCCCAGCCGTACGCGTCCTGCGGCTGGGCGGGATAGGCGTCCTCTTCCCGCAGCGGCTTCACGTCGGCCTGGGTCTGGAGGTACTCGGGGTAGATGCAGGCGGACGAGCTGTAGAGGTAGCGCGACACCCCGTTGAGGCGGGCCGCCTCGAGCGTGTGCAGGTTGATGAGGGCGTTGTTGTGGAGGATCTCCGCGTGGTGGGCGGAGATGAAGCCCATGCCGCCCATGTCGGCGGCCAGGGCGTACACCTCGTCGATGCCGCCCCGCATGGCCTCCAGGCAGGCGTCCCACCGGCGCAGGTCCAGCAGCTGGAACTCGTCGGCATCGACGTCCGTGTACTCGGGCAGCTTGAGGTCGACACCGCGGACCCAGTAGCCGCGCGCCTTGAGGGCGGTGACGAGATGATGGCCGATGAAGCCGCCGGCTCCGGTGACGAGGACGCGTGTGCTCATGGGGACTCCGTGGACCTTCAGGCGGGGATGGGCAGGGGGCTTCGGTCGGCTTCGGCGTGATACCACGCCGCGGTGCGACGGAGGCCTTCGACAAGCGGCACGGTCGGGCTCCAGCCATACCGCGCCTGGATGCGGCTGATGTCGGGCCGGCGGCGCTGGGGATCGCCCTCGCGGGCGGGACGGTGCTCGATGACCGCACCGGGGGCGAGATCGCGGGCGATGAGCTTGGCCAGCTCGAGGATGGTCACCTCTTCGGGGTTCCCGATGTTGAGCAGCTGGCCGTCCGCGTCGCGATCGAGGCCGATGCGCACGAGCGCCTCCACCAGGTCGTCGACGTACATGAAGGACCGCGTCTGGGAACCGTCGCCGTGGATCACGATGGGCCGGCCGGAGAGCGCGGCGCCGAGGAACTCGGGCATGACCCGGCCGTCGTCCCGCCGCATCGCCGGACCGTACGTGTTGAAGACGCGGACGATGGCCGCCGGCTGGTGATGGACGCGGCGGTACGAGGTGACGAGCGCCTCGCCGAACCGCTTGCCCTCGTCGTAGCACGACCGCGGGCCGACCGGATCGACATGGCCCCAGTACGTCTCGGGCTGGGGATGGACCTCCGGGTCGCCGTACGCCTCCGAGGTGGAAACGAACGTGAAGGTGGCCCCGGCATGGCGGGCCAGGTCCAGCAGCCGCCACGTGCCCTGCGAGTTGGCCGCCATCGTCTCCAGGGGCAGCCGGTCGTAGTCGACCGGGCTGGCCGGCGAGGCGAGGTGCAGGACCGCGTCGGCCGGCAGGTCGGCCACCCCGGCCACGTCGGCCTCGACGAGCTCGAAACGCTCGTCGCCGCGGAGGTCCGCCACGTTGGCCAGGGAACCGGTCAGCAGGTTGTCGACGCACGTCACCCGATGGCCATCGGCGAGGAGGCGGCGGCACAGGTGGCTGCCCACGAAGCCGGCCCCGCCGGCGACCAGCACCCTCATCCGTCGCCGCTCCGGCGGCGGTGCGGCGTGGGCATCCGGCCGACCCCGAGGTAGGCGAAGCCGGCCGCCTCGGCGGCATGGCGGGACAGGAGGTTGCGGCCGTCGAAGAGGACGATGCCGCGCATCGCCGCGCGGAGCTCGGGCAGGGCGATCATCCGGAACTCGGGCCAGTCGGTGAGGATGGCAAGGGCGTCGGCGTCAGCGGCGGCCTCGAGCGCCGTGTCGCGCAGGTGGCCGCGCAGCGCCTCCGGCACGCGCTCGTGATGACCGGTCACCTCGGGATCGTACGCCTGGATCACGGCGCCCTCGTTGCGCAGCAGGCTGACCACGTCCATGGCCGGCGACTCACGGGTGTCCTCCGTGCCGCCCTTGAAGGTCAGGCCCCACACGCCGATGCGCTTGCCCTCGAGGGATCCGCCAAGGCGGGCGCGCAGCTTGCGCACGGCCTGCGTGCGCTGGATGGTGTTGACCTCCTGGACGGCCGACAGCACCGGCGTGGCCACGCCGAAGGTCTCGCCGATGTAGCGCAGCGCGGCCACGTCCTTGGGCAGGCAGCTGCCGCCGAAGCCGATGCCCGGCTGGAAGAAGTGCGAGCCGACCCGCGGGTCGTAGGAGATGCCCTCGACGACGCGGTCGACGTCGACGCCGATCGCCTCGCACAGGCGCGCCACCTCGTTGATGAAGGAGACGCGCGTGGCGAGGAAGGAGTTGGCGACGTACTTGATCATCTCCGCCGTGCGCAGGTCGGTCACGATCACCGCCCCACCCAGGCCGTCGTACAGGCCGGCCACGGCTCGCGCATCGGCCTCGTCACGGGCGCCCACCACGACCCGTTCGGGATGGAAGAAGTCCTCGACGGCGTGGCCCTGGCGCAGGAATTCGGGGTTGGAGACGATCCGCGGGCGGCGGTGCTTCTCCTCCAGCGCACCCTCCAGGATCGTCTCGATCGTCTCGCCGGTGCCGATCGGCGAGGTGCTCTTGTTGATCAGGATGGGCGTCGTGCCGTTGAGGGCGGCGGCGATGGAATGGGTGGCGGACCGGATGTTGCGCAGGTCGGCGGCGCCGCCGAGCGTCTGCGGGGTGTCCACCGCGAGGAAGATGAATCCGGCCTCCGCCAGCGCCTTGGAGTAGCTCGTCGTGAAGCACAGGTTGCCCGACGCGACACCCTTGGCCACCAGCTCGGGCAGGCCCGGCTCGTGCAGCTGCACGTGGCCGCCCTGGAGGGCTTCGACGAGTTCGACACTGCGGTCCACGCCGTAGACGTCATGGCCGAGCTCGGCCAGCCCGGCGGCCATGACCAGCCCGACATGGCCGCAGCCGATGACGGCGACCCGCGCGTGACCAGCCATCGTCAGCGACCGTCCGCCCGCAGCAGGGCGGGCAGCGTCTTGAGCAGGATCATGATGTCGAGGCGCGGCGACCAGGTCCGGATGTACTCCAGGTCCTGGCCCACCCAGCGGTCGAAGTCGGGATCGCGACGGGCGCTGATCTGCCACAGGCCGGTCATGCCCGGCTTCATGGCCAGCCGCGCATAGTGCCACTCCTGGTAGCCGTCGAGGTCGTCGAAGGGATGCGGACGGGGGCCCACCAGGCTCATCTCGCCCCGCAGGACGTTCCACAGCTGGGGCAGCTCGTCGAGGCTGGTGCGCCGCAGGAAGCGGCCTGTCGTCGTGACGCGGGGATCGTCCGTCAGCTTGAACGAGGCGCCGCCGACGACCTCGTTGTGGGCTCGCAGCGCGGCCCGCTGGGCGTCCGCGTCGCGCGCCATCGTGCGGAACTTGGCGATGATGAACGGCCGCCCGTGCAGTCCGGCGCGCGGCTGGCGGAAGAAGGCCGGCCGGCCGTCGGTGACCCAGATGGCGACCGTCAGGATGGCGAAGACCGGCGCCAGCACGACGAGGCCGCCGACGGCGCCGACGATGTCCAGGCCGCGCTTGAAGGCCAGCTCGCTGCGGCGGCGGCCGGTCCCGCCAAGGCCCGCCAGGCGGTCGATGGTGGCCGCATCCGGGATCGGCGCGGGGCTCGGGACGGCGGTGGTCGGATGGAGCGTGCCAGCCTCACCGGCGGGCGAGGCGACCGAAGTCGTCGCGGCAGGCGCGACGAGGGCGGCTGCCGGTTCGACCATCCGGCTAGCCGTCGTGCGTTGACCGATCATGACCCCTCCGCTGCGGCGCCCTCTGCGCTCGACCGGGCCGTCTGACGACGTCTCGATCGATCTCGCAGGGGTCCACGGCGATCCCCCAATGCCGCGCCGACGGGTACGGTCAACGGACCAGACCTCGGTCCTGGCAAGGTGGCTTGTGGTGCGATGAACTAACCCCGATAAGTGCGTTCCCCACCGATACCGGTGCGGACTGCAAGGACATCATGCGGGGGTACGAAAGTCAAGGTTATGGACCGGCCGTTGGTGCCCCGTCGCACCACCCCCGTCGACGCCGGGAGGATACAGGACCTGTGCCGGGATCAGATGAGGCGTCGCTCCCGGAGGATGGCCAGAAGGGCCTCGCGCCGGTCCTCGAGCAGGGGGCTGGGCGGGTTCGGCGCGGGCTCGGCCACGGCCGCGCGGGCGGCCTGAGCCAGGCGTCGCACGGTCTCCGCTGGACTGCCGCTGGGGACCGCCCGCCCGCCCACCAGGGGAGGGCCGCCGCGGTCCAGGCAGACCACCGGCAGGCCCATGTTGAGGGCCTCGCCGACGGCCCAGCCGCCCTCTTCGTGGAGGCTCGGGAACAGCATCACGTCCGCCTCCTCGCGCATCGTCCGGAGGACGGCCTCCCGCGCCACCCAGCCCCGAAACTCCACGCGATCGGCGATCCCCAGGCGAGCCGCCAGCTCGCGCAGCTGTCCCTCCTGCGGTCCGGAGCCGGCCACGATGAAGCGCCACCCGGGCAACTCGGCGATGGCCTGCAGGGCCAGGGCGACGCCCTTCCAGGGGATGAGGCGGCCGGCGAACATCGCCACCGGCGGAGCGCCATCGGACGGGCGGGGCTGGCGGGCGGCCGGACGCTCCTCAAGCGCCACGTGGTGGAAGATCGCGGTGCGGGACCGGGCGCTGGCCGGCAGCCAGGCCAGCGTCTCGCGGTTCTGGGCCAGGATCAGGGCGGCGCGCATCCAGGCCACGCGCGCCAGCGGGTTCAGGTACCGCGCCGCGGTGCGGGTCGCCGAGCGGATGGCTTCCCCGAGGATGGCCCGGAGCCGGATCCGGCCAGGAGGCGCCATGGCGGCCCGACCCCGCCACCGACCGGCCCCAGGATGAAGCGGGGCCGACGAGGGCGCCGATCGAACCCATCCAGACGTTGGCGAACGTCAGATGCCACACCAGGTCGACGCGGTGCCGTCGCGCCAGCCGGCGCGCCTGCCGGAAGGCCACGAGCTGCCACAGGATGTATTCGAGGCGCTGGTGGCCGCGGGTGAAGGGGTCCCAGTCAGTCGTGCCGAGCCAGCGGGGCAGCTCGACGTACTCCAGGTGGATGGCCGCGTGCTCCGGTGCCGCTGCCGCAGCGGCCTCCAGCTCGGCCTGCCTGGCCGGCCACGGGCGCGTCAGGACCCACGTCTCGCCGACGCCGGCCAGGCATGCGGGCCCAGGCGAAGCCGGTGCCCGGGCTCGGACCCCACGCCCGGCATGCAGGCGTAGGCGATGGCCAGGATGCGCGGTCGCTCACCCGCTTATGCTACGTGGCCAGCGCGGCGAGGTGGGCGATCACGGATCGCCCCGTCGCGTTTCACGGGCTCGGGTCGGGCTCAGCCACAGCCCGGTCCAGTTGCTGCCAGTCGATCCGCAAGCCGATGACGAGAGCCACCGCGTTGCCGACCGCCGCCCCGACCGCCCCCGCGACCGCCGCCCCGACGACAAGCCCCACGGCACTCAGCAGCGACGAGGCGACGCCGGCGATCACCACGCGGCGACCGCGGGCCAGGACCCGCAGGCCCACCACGAGCGCCGCGCCCGAGAAACCAAGACCCCAGGCCACCGCGAGCGGGAAGATGACCTGCTGGGCGGGCCCCCAGTTGTCGCGGAGCAGCAGGAAGCCTACGTCATGCGGCACGAGCAGCATGGTCGCACCCCAGGCCATGACGATGCTGCCCATGCCGGCGCCGTACCAGCGGCACGCGCGGCGGAGCGCCATGCGCGAGCGTTGGAGGATCCGGCGCCCTTCCGGGATGGCGATGAGCTGGATGCCCTGGAACACGACCAGCAGGGGGCCCAAGCAGGAGCTGGCCGGCGCGCAGCGCGCCCGACCGCGCCCAGCCCGGCCACGGCGGCGACGCCGAAGCTCGCGACCTGCTGGCTGCCGACCCCGATGATCGACTCGACGGTGAGCGGGGCGGCCAGGCGCGTGCTGCTCGCGCAGCCAGCCGGATGCCCGCCACGGGCCGCGGCACGACCGCCGCCTGGCCCAGGTCCCGACCACGGCGGCGGCCGCGCGCGGACAGGCCCCACACGCCGATCAGGCCCGCCACGTCCAGGTGCAGCAGGAGCAATGCGAGGGCCATCCCGGGGAACAGGACGAGCGCCCACACGAGGTCGTTGAGGAATGCCGCCCGGCCGCGTCCCGCGGCGAAGAACGCCAGCCGCCAGCTGTCCTGGACGAGCAGGCCGGGGAGCAACAGGCCGGTGACCAGCAGGCCCTCGCCCAACACGCCGCCCAGGATGAGGCCCGCCACGCAGATGGCGACGGTGCCGCCCAGCCCGATGAGCAGGCTCAGCCCGACCGCGGCCCCGGTGACGCGCCGCCATCGCTCCGGCGGCACGCCGCTGAAGCGGATGATGAGCGGCTCCATGGCCAGTGGTCGGGCGATGTTCAGGAAGAGCAGGTACGAGTTGAAGACCAGCGCGAAGGCGCCCAGGGCCTCCGTGGCGAAGCTGCGCGCGACGACGAAGCCGAGCACGAAGTTGGTCAGGCTCGACAGCGCCTGATCGGCAAAGCCCCAGCCGGCCACGGTCGCGAAGCGCAGGCGTTGTGTCACGGCGTCCTCGTGGCCGTGGGGTGCGGCGGGGATGCCGGCCGCGCCAGCCGCGCCGCCTTGGTGGCGCTCGAGATGGCGACGCCACCCTGCTCACCGGGCGTGGCGTTGAAGTCGCTCAGGCTCGCAGGCAGCCGTTCCACTCGTAGGCGCAGCGGGGCACCGCGCCCGACCACCAGTAGGCATTGCCGCTGCCGCCGTTGTGCGGAGCCGCTGGCGAACAGGACGCCGCTCCAGTCCTGCAGCCAGGCCAGGCCCATGACGTCCGAGCCGTCGCCCGGCTCGTGGGCCATGACGATCGTGTTGTCATGGACGGACACGTCGTGGACGTCGTTCCCGGTCGCTCGCCGCGGTCCTGGCTGACGACCGCGATGCCGTCGGCGTTCCAGGCCACGGTGTTGCCGCTGACCGACACCGACGCGCTCGAGCTGACGAGGATGCCCGCGCCCCAGCCCCACGTGGTGAAGCCCCAGCCGTTCTCCCACACCGTCGTTGCCGCTGATCGTCGATGCCGCTGCTGATCTCGGCCATGATGCCGGCCCGGCTGTTGCCGTAGACCCGGTTGCCGCTGAACGTGACGTTGCTGCAGCCGGCGTCGCACCACAGGCCCGGGCCGTCGTTGCCGTAGGCGAGCTATCGAGCGACCTGCAGGCCGTCCACGCCGAGCGCCTTCATGCCGCCGGCCTCCCAGCTCGTGTCATAGCCGGCCGTGTCATTGCCGTGGAGCCGGACGTCCTGGACGACGACGTTGGTGCTGTCCTCGATGCGAAGGCCCACTTGCCGGCCCCCGCAAGGTCGAGATCCTTGAGGTGGATGTCGGCGCCGCCCCGGATCCCCAGGTCCGCGCCGTGCGCGCCGTCCAGGGTCAGGTGGTCCAGCGTGAGCTCATCGGCGCCCTCGACCTCGACGCCGCCGCTCTGGGCCGCCGATGCGGCGTCGTGCATCGTGAAGCCGCTGACGGTCACGCCGGATGCGGTGATGATGAGCCACGCGGCCCGTGTCGTGACCTCGACGACGTGGCCCGGCAGGATCGTCGCCCAGGAGGACCCGGCGGGTGCTGTCAAGCGTGAACGCGCCGGGACCCGGATCGGCCGTGACCCACCGCAGGGGCCGACCGTCGAAGAAGACCTGCTCGGGTTCCTGGCAGCTGGGGTTCGAGCATTCGCCGCCCTGCTGCAGCGGCGGCACGCTCGCCTGCGAGCGCCACAGCCCGGCATCCGCGGACCAGTCCGCGAAGACGTCGGAGCCGCGGATCTCCGCCCCGTCACCCTCCAGCGTCAGCGGCTTGCTGATCGTCACGGTCTCCCGATAGAGGCCCGGCGGGACGACGACCCTTGCGCCGGCCGGAGCGGCATCGACCAGGGCCTGCAGACTGCCCGTGGGCTGGCCGGTAGCACTCGGCGAGCGCACATCGGGCGCCGGTGGGGTCAGGGTCGCCGAGGTGTCCGCGGCGGGTGCTAGGTGCCGCAGGACGACGGTCAGGCCCAGGGCCGCGCCACCCACCGCCACGGCCGCGACCACACCGGCTACCGCGAGCCGGAGTCTTCGGGGCATGACGATGGCATGGAGGACCTCGCGAGGGGACTGGCGGAGCCGTGGCCTCACGGCACGGCGCGTGGGTCGCGCCGGTCAGGTTCGTTCCCGGCGATGGTACCCGACGGGCGCGAGGGTCCGGCCCGTGGCGTCCTCAGTGGCCGTGGGGTGCGGCGGGGATGCCGGCCGCGCTGAGGCGGGCCACCTTGGTGGCGCTGGAGATGGCGACGCCACCCTCGTCACCGGGCGTGGCGTTGAAGGCGCTCAGGCTGGCGGAGCAGCCGTTCCACTCGTAGCCGCAGCGGGGCACCGCGCCCGACCACCAGTAGTCATTGCCGCTGCCGCCGTTGTGGGAGCCGGCGGCGAAGAGGACGCCGCTCCAGTCCTGGAGCCAGGCGAGGCCCATGACGTCCGAGCCGTCGCCCGGCTGCGGCGCCATGACGATCGTGTTGTCATGGACGGACACGTCGTGGACGTCGTTCCACGCGGCGCTGCCGCGGTCCTGGCTGATGACCGCGATGCCGTCGGCATTCCAGGCCACGGTGTTGCCGCTGACCGAGACCGCCGCGCTCGAGCTGACGAGGATGCCCGCCCCCCAGCCCCAGGTGGTGAAGCCCCAACCGTTCTCCCACACCGCGTTGCCGCTGATCGTCGCGCCGCTGCTGATCTCGACCATGATGCCGGCCCGGCTGTTGCCGTAGACCCGATTGCCGCTGAACGTGACGTTGCTGCAGCCCCCGTCGCACCACAGGCCGGGGCCATCGTTGCCGTAGGCGTAGTTGCCCTTGAAGACGAGGTTGCTGGAGCCGCTGGCCTTGCCGCCGCCGGCCTCCCAGCCCGTGTCGTAGTGGCCGGCCGGTTGTTGCCGTGGATGCGGTCGCCCTGGAGCGTGACCCCCTTGTCCGAGCCCAGGAAGAAGCCCTCCTTGCCGCAGCCGGCCAGCTCGGACGAGAGCACACGCGCGCCGGAGCTGCTCGTGATGACCAGGCAGATGATGGCCGAGTTCCGCACCACGGCGTTCCGCAGGGTGAAGCCGGACACGCTCTGGACGTCGATCGCGCCGACGTAGTCGGGGTCGTTGATGCGTTGGACGGTCAGGCCGTCGATGGTCACGTTGTTGGCCCGCACCGCGATGCCCCGGGTGCGCTGGTTGTCACCATCCACGACGGCGGGTCCCTGAAGGGTGAGGGGCTTGTTGATCGTCACGGCCTCGTGATACGTGCAGGCGCCCACGTGGACCGTGGAGCCGGCGGCGGCCGCGTCGATCAGGCTCTGCAGGCTGGTGCCGCAGGATGGCAGCGGACCGGCCGGCTTGGGGGTGGGCCGCGGCGTGGCGGCGGGCCTCGGCGTCGGGGCCGCTGCGCTTCCCGGGTGAGCCGGCGTGCCCTGGGTAGGCGTCGCCCCGGGCGACCAAGTCGCCGACGCCGAGGGACTACCGGTCGGCCCCGGGACGGCCGGGAAGTCGCTCGCCGGCATCCCGTCGTTCGCGACGATGCGCGGCACCGGCGCGCTCCCGGCACTGCCCGTCGCCGCCCCGCCGGCGGACGCCGGCAGGGCCACGAGCGAGGTGAAGCTCAGGACGAAGATCAGCGCGACCGCCGAGGTGATCCAGTCGATGGGGCGCAAGCGGACCGGCTGGCGAGGCGCGGCGGCGCCGCCGGACCAGCCGGGACTCCGGCACGGATCTTCCTCACGGTGCTCCCTTGATGCTCCGGCGGACCCAAGGCGGGGCCTCCGGTGGCCCTGCGGCCATCAGGCGATGAGCGGGCGCCCACGCGCCGTCCTATGCGACAGGCTGCCAGAGCGGTCGCCGCACGCACAGGGGCGCGATGGTCCCGTTGCCGCACGGGACGACGGGCGTGCCTCCCGGAGCACCACCCGCGCCTTTGCTATGCGTATTATCGTCGCTGATGCGCTATCCTTGCGACGATGAACGAGGCCGAGCCGGCCATCGCCGGCGTGACCGTCGTGCCCCTGCGACGGATCCCGGATGAACGGGGCACGATCTTCCACATGCTGCGGCGAGATGATCCGCACTTCGTCGAGTTCGGGGAGATCTACTTCACCTCGATCTACCGGGGGGTCATCAAGGGCTGGCATCGGCATCGCGACATGACGCTGAACTACGCTTGCATCTGGGGACGCATCAAGCTGGTGCTGTACGACGCGCGGCCCGGGTCCGCGACCCGCGACGTCGTCGAGGAGTACTTCTTGGGACCCGACGACTACTCCCTTGTGGTCATCCCGCCGGGCATCTGGACGGGCTTCAAGGGCATGACCGACGTGTCGATCGTCGCCAACTGCGCCACCCTGGCGCACGACCCGAGCCGCACCGACCGCATGCAGCCGGATGATCCGTCGATCCCGTACGACTGGCGCGTCCGCAACCGCTGACCCGCCCGGGATTCAGCGCCGGTCGAAGACGGCCGGCCGCAACTGGCGCAGGAGGCGAGGCACCGTCATGTCCGGCGCCAGGCCCAGGGCCAGCAGCAGGTGGGCCAGGCCGGCCGGCGCCCGGTCGGCCAGCATCGCGCCCGCGACCCGGTACTGCAGGCGGGCGCGCACGATGCGGGCCCGGTTGGCTCGTCTCCAGGCGGGGTCCCGATGCAGCCTGGCGGCGTACACGGCCTGATCCAGTTCCTCCTGGCCGGCCCGCCGACGCCGGGCGTTCTCCTCGACGAGGGCGAAACGCTGCATCTGGTCGAAGAACCGCCTCGTGGAGATGCTCCCTGCATGGACGCGGTACTGCAACAGCCGGTCGCGGAGGCTCAGCACCACACGCGTCTCGGCCAGGCGGGTCCACAGGTCGATATCCTCAGCCGGCACCATCGCCGGGCGGAAGCCGCCGATGGCCAGCACCGCGTCGCGATCCAGCATGACCGTAGGGGCGATGAGGAAGACGGCCTTGCCGGCGGCCCGGAGATTGGCCAGCTCGTCGCGGGACACGGGCCCGGCGTCGGAGACGCTGATGCGGCGACCGTGCGGGCCGATATGCCACGCTGATGCGCCCAGGGCGGCCACATCCGGGTTGCGCTCGAGGAAGGCGGCCTGGACCGCCAGGCGCTCCGGCATGGCGATATCGTCCGCGTCCATGAGGGCCACGTACCGGGTGCGGGCCAGGCGGAGGCCAACGTTTCGAGCGCCCGCGGGTCCCTGGTGCTCGATCGTCGTGACGCGGATGCGGGCATCCTCCGCTGCGTGGCGGGCGATGATGGCCGGGGTCCCGTCCGTGGACCCATCGTCCACGACGATGATCTCGATGTCCGCCAGGGTCTGCTGGCGGATCGAGTCGAGGGCCTCGTCGAGGTAGACCGTCCCGTTGTAGACGCACATCAGCACCGACACGACGGGTGACGCCACGGCGGTTCAGTCGCCCCCGCCCGCGGCAGCCACGACGCCCCGTCCCACCACCGCGGCGAGGCACTCCAGCTTGGCCGCGGGCCCGAGTCCGGAGCGGGAGACCGCGCCGAGGTAGCCGCGCAGCTGGTCGAGCCGCATGCTCTCGACCCGGGTGCTCCAGGACGGGCGCATGGCTCGGCGCACGTCCGCCGCCGATGCGCCGCCGATGTGGCTGGGATGGATTCGGCAGCTCCACAGGACGTCCGGCACCTCGATGAACGGGCCCTGCAGCACCAGTTCGCTGAGCAGCACCTTGTCCGACCCCGGGTAGGAGCCCAGGCCGTGGGTGCGGCGCAGGGCGGCGGTCCGCATCACGCCGAAGATGTAGGTGCTGATCTCCAGGCCCAGCATGCCGCGCAGGACGGTCTTGAACCGGATGCGCGGGTCGGAGGCGCCACGGCTGCCGCCACCGGCGCCCTGATGGGGATGTCGAAGCCCTCGTCCGAGACGAGCCGACCGCCCGGGGCCACCCGGAATGGCTCGCCGTGGCTGTCGATGACCTCCAGGCGGCAGGCGGCGACGGTCGCCTCGGGGCCGGCATCAAGGGCGCGCAGGCACGCCTCCACCAGGGTGGGCTCGATGACGTCATCGGCCGCCACCCACTTGAAGAGCGGCGTCGTGGCGAGGGCCACGAGGGCGTTGAAATTGCCGTGAGGCCGATGTCCCGGGGATGGCGGACGTAGCTGACCCGGCCGTCCTGGTCGACCGCCTCCTGCACGATCGCCGGTGTCTCGTCGTCGGACGCGTTGTCGGCGACGATGATCCGGATGTCGCGCACGGTCTGCCGGCGGACGGAATCGAGGCAGGCGCGAAGGAACCGGGCGCCATTGCGGACCGGTACACCGATGGTCAGGCGTGGCTCGCCCGTCTCGGGAGCCAGGGTGGACAGCTGCGTCACGGAGCCCGAGGATAACGTGCCATGCGCCGCGCCATCTCCCCGGACGGCCTGTGACGGTGCCCATCGGCGCCACGCCGGTCGATTGCCGCGCCTGCGGCTTGCCGGTCGAGGTCTTCCTGGACCTCGGGCTGATGCCGCGATCGGGTCATTTCCCCGCCGCGGCGGATCCTCTCCCCGATCCGCTCTGGCCCCTGCGGGTCGCAGTGTGCGGGACCTGCCAGCTCGTGCAGCTCGCGGGCGAGAGCCCCGACGAGGTTGAGCTCGTCGGCGGTCCGGCTCCCGACCGCGTCGGTGACCATGCGCCGACACGCACGGGAGCTGGTGGCCGACGTGATCGCCCGCGGCCTGGCCGGAGGCGGCCGCCGCCTCGTCGAGGTGGCCAGTCACGGCGGGTACCTGCAGCCCTTCTTCGCCGAGGCCGGTCTGCCCACGGTCGTCCTGGAAGTGGACGACCGGCGCGCCCGTGCCGTCCGCGAGGGCGGCGGCTCGGCGCTGACGGTCGGGCTGGTCGAGGCCCCGGCCAACCCCGCCGTGGGCGCCCTGGGACCCATCGCGCTCATCGTGGACCACTACCTCCTGGCGCACCTGCCCGATCCGCGCGCCGCCCTCGAGTCGGTCGCGCGGCTCCTCGCCCCGGACGGCTGGGCCGTCTTCGAGTTCGATCACGTCCTGCCGACGCTGGTCGGCCTCCAGGTCGACGCCTTCCGGCACGGCCACCGCTCGTACCTCAGCCTGGAGTGGCTCATCGGCGCCTGCGACGGGTGCGGGCTGGCGGTGGTGGACGTGGCGCCCCAGGCGGTCTACGGGGGGGCGTTGCGGGCGTACATCCGCCCGGCGGCCGGTGCCGACCACCAACCCCGGCGGTGGACCGGGTGCGGGCCGCCGAGCGGCGGGCCGGGGTGGCCGACCCGCCCGCGCTCCGCCGTCGTGCCGCGCGCATGGCGTTGGAGCGGGACCGCACGCTGGCCGCCCTCGCCTCGTCGGCCGCGTCCGGTCGCGCGCTCGCCGGCTACGGGGCGCCCGCGCGCGCGGTGACGCTCCTCAACTACTACGGTCTGGGCCCGTCCCTGATGCCCTTGACCGCCGACGCCTCGGTGGCCAAGCAGGGCCGGTTCATCCCCGGCGTGCGGGTGCCCATCGTGTCGCCCGAGGAGATGCTGGCCGGGGAGCCGGCGGACATCCTGGTCCTCACCTGGGACCTCGCGGCCGAGGTCACCCGGCAGCTGCATGGCGCCGGCGCGGGAGGCGCGCGGTTCCATGTCCCCTTCCCCCGCCTCCACGACGTCTAGCATGACGGGCATGAAGGTCGTCCTCTTCTGCGGCGGGGCCAGCCTGCGCCTGCCAGAGCTCGCCGAAGCGCTGCCGAAGCCCATGATCCGCGTCGGCTACCGGCCGGTCCTGTGGCACGTGATGCGGTACTACGCGCATTTCGGGCACCGCGATTTCGTCCTCTGCCTGGGCCGGCGCGGCGACATGATCAAGGACTACTTCCTGCACTACGACGAGGCGCTGTCAAACGACTTCGTGCTCAGCGACGGTGGCCGGCAGGTGGACCTACTGGGCAGCGACATCTCCGACTGGCGGATCACCTTCGCCGATACCGGCGTCAACGCGACCGTGGCCGAACGCCTCCTGGCGGTGCGCCAACACCTGGCCGGAGAACCCATGTTCCTGGCCAACTACGGCGACATCCTCAGCGACGCGGACCTGGATGCGCTGACCGCCGACTTCCGCGCCCGCCCGGAGACGGCCGGCCTGCTCGTCGTGCGGCCGCAGCACTCCTTCCACCTCGTGGAGGCGGAGGACGGCCGCGTCTCCGGCCTGCGCGACGCGAAACATGCCGACATGTCGATCAACGGCGGTCACTACATGTTCCGCCCGGGCATCTTCGAGGTCATCCGGCCGGGCGAGGAGCTCGTGGACGAGCCGTTCGCGCGCCTCATCGGCGCCGGTCAGCTGGTCGCCTATCGCCACGAGGGCTTCTACACCTCGCTGGACACCCTCAAGGATCTGGAACGCCTGCAATCCCTGACCGAGTCCGGCCAGCATCCGTGGGCACCTTAGCTGAGGGCGAAGAGCTCCGCGGTGATACCCATGGTGGCCAGGCGCGCCGAGATCTCCGCGGTGTAGATGGCGTTCATCACGACGATCACGTCCGGCCGATGTTCGATGAGGTACTCGGGGGCCACGATCTGCTTGCCGGTGCCCGCAAGGAACTTGCCGTCCTTGTGCGGATTGATGTCCACCGCCACGTCGATGCCGGCCGCGTCACCGAGCGTCGTCAGGAAGGCCACGCCCTTGGACCCACCGCCCCACACGGCGATCCGCTGGCCGGCCGCCCGCTACGCGGCGAGGCGGTCCCGCCAGGCGGCTACGTCGGCCGTGTACCTGCCCTGGAAGCGCGTGACGGAAGCCGCGATCTCCTCGACGTCATCCTCCAGGGGCAGCGGCACCTGCGCCTTCCCGTCCGAGAGCCGCGCCTCCAGGAGGATGTACTGGTCGTCGTAGGCTCGCGACAGGCCCAGGATCTGGAAGCCCGCCCGCCGGAAGAGCCGGGCGAGGGAACCCGGCGTGAAGTACGAGCAGTGCTCGTAGTAGATGTCCCAGAAGGCGACCTGGTCCAGGACCCGGCGCGCATCGGGCAGTTCGAAGAGCACCACCTCGTCCTGTCGGTCGCCGACCGCCCGCCGGATGTGATCGAGGAAGGCGGCGACGGGCTGGATATGCTCGAGCGTATGGCGGCACACGATGGCGTCGGCGGGCAGGTGGTAGTGCTGCGGGCCGTACAGTTCGGGGAGGAAGGTTAGCCGCTGGCGGATCGCCTCCGCCAGCCGCTCCGGCTTGACCGAGGGGTCGATGCCCACGCCCCGATCGTCCCCGGCCTCGCACATCATGGCGAGGAACTCGCCCTTGCCACAGCCGATCTCCACGATCCGCTTGTGGTGCAGGTCGTATCGCTCGACCCATCGTCCTGCCAGCCCGCGCGCGAAGTCCACGAAACGCGGCGAGAAGCTCTGCGTCTCCTCGTACGTCGAGCCGTAGTGGCTCAGCGAGGGGTCGAAGGCGGTGTTCGTGATGAAGCCGCAGCTCTCGCACATCGCCAGCCTGATCGAGCCGCGGGGATAGGTCAGGGCCTCTTCGCGACTCGACAGGAGCAGGCAGCTATGGGCCGGGACCGCCGCCTCATCGTGGAACGCAGCAGCTGCGTCGAGCCGCAGGCGGGACAACGGCTACTGTCCACGGTTCCTCCTGGTCAGACGACGACAGGTTCGGGGACGGGCAGGATGAAACGCCCACCCTGCTCGCGGTAGGCGGCCTGCTGCTCCATGACCTCGGCGGCGAAGTTCCAGGCCAGCAGCAGCACGTGCGAGGGGCGCTCCTCGAGCAGCGCCTCCGGGCCGCGGATGGGCACGTGGACACCCGGCATCAGGCGTCCCTGCTTGTACGTGTTGCGGTCGACCACGAAGTCGAGCAGATCCGTGCCGATACCCGAGGAGTTCAGCAGGGTGCTGCCCTTGGCCGCCGCGCCGTAGGCGGCGATGCGGGCGCCGCCCGCGCGGAGCTCGCGCAGGCAGGGCCGGCAGGGCCGCTCGCACATGGTCCGCTCGCCGGGCGAAATCGGCGTAGTAGCCGAACTCGGTGAGGCCGGTCGCCCGTTCCCGGGCCAGGTAGTCGGTCGCGGTCGGCGACACGGCCTCACGGCGGCGAGATGTGCCAGCGCAGCGTGCCCCCATGGAGGTCGGGGAAGTACTCCACGTCGTTCAGGTAGAGGCCGTGGCGACGGACGAGGGTGTCCACGGCGGTGCAGGAGAAGTAGCAGTGATGCTCGTGGTAGATGGTGTCGAACGCGCACCGGTCGACCAGGTCACGGACGTACGGGTTCTCCACCGTGATGAGGCCGTCGTCGGTGACCAGGTGCCGCAGGCCGGCCACGAAGCCGTTGAGGTCGGGGACGTGGGCCATCACGTTGTTGGCGATGATCACGTCGGCGCGCCGGCCCGAGTCCCGCAGCCGGCGGGCCAGCTCGAGCCCGAAGAACTCGCGCAGGGTGGGGATGCCCGCCTCCTCGGCCGCCGCAGCCGGGCCGGGCGCGGGATCGATGCCCAGCACCGGCATGCCGTGCTCGGCGAAGTTGCGCAGCAGGTAGCCGTCGTTGCTGGCGATCTCGACCACCAGGCTCGAGGTGGTCAGGTGGCGCTGCTCGATCAGCCGCAGGGCATGCTCGCGCGAGTGATCCAGGAGCGCCGGCGAGAAGGATGAGTAGTAGAGGTAGTTCTCGACGAAGAGGACCTCCGGGGGGACCTCCTCCAGCACCTGCACCAGCGAGCAGGTGCCACAGAACGCGACCTCCAGGGGGAAGCGGGGTTCCGGCCGGGTCAGGTCGGCCGGCTCCAGAAAGGCGTCTGCGAGCGGCGTCTCACCGAGTGAGAGGACGAGCTGCAGGCCGGGCGACCCGCAGGAGCGACACCGCGTGGCTCGCGTCAAGCGGCCACTCCGGCATCGGCTTCGACCCACCGCAGGTCGTCGTCCAGGCGGCCCTCGCGCAGCAGCTCCTGGACGCTGCGGATGCGCTGGAAACGCGTGCCCTCGAGGGCCTCCACGGTGAGGTGGTTGGCGCGGAAGGAGTCCAGGAGCTCCTGGGCACCCTGGCGGACCGTCCAGGTAGGCTGGTAGGCGGGGATGACGCGGCTGATCTTGTCGCAGCTGACGCGGTAGTTGCGCTTGTCGGGCCCGGCGGTCGGAGCGAAGGTGATCCGCGACCCGGGCACGATCTCCTCCACGATCTCGGCGACCTGCCGGATCTGGTAGTTCTCCGTCGTGCGGCCCACGTTGAACGCCTCGTCGTGGACCAGTTCGCGCGGCGCCTCCATCAGGGCGATGAACGCGCGGCTGATGTCCTGGATGTGGACCAGGGGCGCCACGGTGTGCCGTCGCTCTTCATGTAGACCCGGCCGGTCGTGTACGCGTAGGCGACCAGGTTGTTGACCACGACGTCGCCGCGCAGGCGGGACGAGACCCCGTAGCCCGTCGCGTTCCGCAGGTAGGTGGGACTGAAGTCGTCGTCGGCCAGCTCATGCAGGTCCTGCTCCGCGCGGAGCTTGGATTCGCCGTAAGGGGTGACGGGATTCCAGCCGGCGTGCTCGTCGAGCACCTGGTCGCCCTGGGCGCCGTAGAGGCTGCACGAGGAGCTGAACAGGAAGCGGGGCACGCCGGCCTTCTTGGCCTCGCGCGCGAGGTGGGTGGTGCCCAGGTGGTTGATGCTGTCGGTGATCTCCGGCCGGAGGTCGCCCAGCGGGTCGTTGGAGATCGCCGCCAGGTGGAGGACCGCGTCGAACCCGGCCAGCTGGGAGGCGGTCACGTCGCGCACGTCCGCGCGGATAGCCGGGATCGGCGGGTCATCGACGCCGAGAACGCAGCCTTCGTAGTAGTAGGTGTCGAGCCCGACGACCTCGTGGCCACCGGCCAGCAGGAGAGGCACGAGGGCACGTCCGATGTAGCCATCGTGGCCCGAAACGAGTACGCGCATCGTTCAGCTCCAGATTCGCCAGGGGGCTTGTCCGCTGTCCCAGAGCTCTTGGAGGAGCACCTTGTCGCGGAGCGTGTCCATGCATTGCCAGTAGCCTTCGTGCCGATACGCCATGAGCTGGCCGTCGGCGGCCAGCCGTTCGAGCGGCTGCGCGCTCCCAGTGGGTGGCGTCGCCATCGATGTAGTCGAAGATGCCAGGCTCCAGGACGAAGAAGGCGCCGTTGATCCAGCCTTCGCCGAGCTGGGGCTTCTCGGAGAATTCGTTCACGCGGTCGCCTTCGAGTTCCAGGTGGCCGAAGCGGGCGGGCGGGCGGACGGCCGTCATGGTGGCCAGCTTGCCGTGGGCGCGGTGAAAGCGCAGGAGAGCGTGGAGGTCGATGTCGGCCACGCCGTCCCCCCATGTCAGCATGAACGTGCCCTCGCCCACGTGGGGCTGGAGGCGCTTGATCCGTCCGCCCGTCTGGGTGCCAAGACCGGTGTCGATCAAGGACACCCTCCAGTCGTCGCTCGAGCCACCGAGCCGGCGCACGTCGCCGGTGCCCAGGGAGACGGTCAGGTCCGAGCTCAGCGAGCAGTAGTCGACCATGAACCGCTTGATGACCTCCCCCTTGTAGCCCAGGGCGATAACGAAATCGGCGAAGCCCTGGCAGGCGTACAGCTTCATGATGTGCCAGAGGATCGGGTGGCCGCCGATCTCGACCATCGGCTTGGGGCGGGACTCCGTTTCCTCGGACAAGCGGCTGCCGACGCCTCCGGCCAGGATGGCAACCTTCATCTTTCCCCTGTGCTGGTGAGAGGGCCCTTGATGACGTCCAGACCGGCCCTGACGGGGGGGCATGTCGGCCGCGGCCGCCGGATCGACTGGTGCCTGCTGTTCCTAACCGCCGCGGACGTCAGCAAACCATGCCCCTCGGAGCCCGTCAAGGTAGGCCACCCAGCTGGGCGTTGCCGGTGGGCACCAGCCGCGGTTGGAGCGGCGTTGGCCGCCGCTGAGTCGCACCCGGGCCGACCACCAGGGACGCGAGCAACGGCGGGCGCCTCCTACGGTCGGCTCGGCTTCGGGTCCGGGCGTTGACGTCTGACCAAGCCCTGGAGACGTCGTAGCGCCCCGTGAGGCACCTTGGCCGCGATGGCGGCGAAGCAGAGCAGCCGCTGGCGCGGGGAGATCGGAGCGTGCACGACCGCTTCCGCATAGCCAAGCAATTGCCGGGCGCTCATGCTGAGGAGGTGTCCGCCGGAGCGTGGATCCCAGATACGGGCTGCATCCCGGTGGGACTGAAATCCGAACTCGGAACCGTGGTGCCGCCAGATGAAGAGATCCTCCGGCAACTCCAAGAGCTTTCCGTGAAGACTGAGGCGGGCCAGCAGTACCTTGTCGGCGCCCACAAAGGGCTGGAACAACGGCACATCACGGAGCAGTTCGCTGCGAATCAGGCCGTAGATGTAGTTGTTCAGCGCCTCGCCGCGCATGGCGACCAGCACCGTACGGAATCGCACCGTCGCGTCCGAGGCCACGAACCCGGAGAGGGGGGCGATCGGGCGACTAGCGTAGCTCGTCGGGTACCGGCCCAGCTTGTCGTCAAAGAACAAGGGGGTACGGCCATCCGCCTCGACGAGCCGTGTGCGCGGCGTCACCAGGACGACACCCGCATCCCGCTCGAGGACGTCGACACAGAGACGCAGGTAACCCTGCCCCAGGAGATCATCGGCCGCGTGCCATTTGAAGTAGCGGCCGCGTGACTGCTGGAACGCGCGATTGAAGTTGGCGGCGAGGCCCACGTTCATGTCGTTTCGCTGATAGCGGACACGCTGATCACGCGCCGCGTACTCGCGGCAGATCGTCTCGGTCCCGTCGGTGGAGGCGTTGTCGTTGAGGACGAGCTCGAAGTCCTCGTAATCCTGCGACAGCACGGAGTCGATCGAGTCGCGGAGGAACTGGTCGCCGTTATAGACTGGCAGCGCGACGGTCACCGTTGGAGAACCCATCGGATCCTTAATCCCCGGACGCTGGCCGCGCCGTGGTGCTGTCGGCCACGCCAACAACCATGGGGCGTGCCGACCGGTAGCGCGGCGCCCCTTTGCGGTACCGTTGGGCCGTGCCGCCTCGCCCCACTAAGGCAATGTCCCTCGGCATCGTCACGGCGGCCGGCTGGCTGCTGGTGGTCATCCTCCTGGTACGCATGGCCACGAACGGCTCATTCGTGGAAGTCACCCTCCAGTGGGATCCCCGGTCGCGGGCCCTGGTCAGCGCGGGATGCGTGGCGCTGATCGCGCTGGCATTCCTGCTGGCCCTGCGGGTCGCGACGCACCCCGATGCGCGAAACCTCCTCATCTCGGCTTGCTGCGGTCTCATCATCGTGCCCTTCGCCCTCCCCTTGCTGGCCATCAACCATGAGTCGGCGGTGCTCGTGCCGCCGCTCGGTCTGGTGATCGCCGCCGTTTCGCTCATCGCCCGACGCGGGATCAGGCCACCAGCTTCCGACACGCGAACCCCTCGGCGTAGCCCGACGGGGCGACGCACTCCAGGCCGCGCAGGCGGAGCAGCGCCCAGAACGTCTCCGGGCTGAACCAGTGGTGGGCGTGCTGGCTCGGGAAGTGGGCCATCAGGGCCTCGACCTTGCGGGCCGCCACCGCGCGCTCGAGGGGCACGTACAGGTTGACCGCCGTCAGATCGCCCTCGTACTTGGGAATCTCGAACTCCACGATGCGCGACCGCCGGAAGACCTGCCAGGCGAGGTCGGCCGCGAAGGCATGATCCTGATGGAGGTCCTCCCGCCGGTGCGTCAGGACGAGGTCCGGTTCGGGTGTCCCGCGCAGGTCCATGAGCGCCTCCTTCGTCGGGACGGGCTCATACGGCAGGTAGCCGTCGCGGCCGTCGAGCACCTCGACCCGGGCGGCCGCCGGACCCAGCAGGGCCGCCGCGCTCGTCCGCGCCTCGGCCGCCCGGTCGGCGTCGCCGCTCAGCACGACCCACGTCACGCGACTGTCGGGACGCTCGGCGAGGAGCCGCGCCACCGTGCCGCCGCAGCCGATCTCCAGGTCGTCGGCGTGCGCGCCGATGGCAAAGACGCGCAACGGCCGGTCGGCCGGCAGGGCAAGGACGTCGCTCAGCACGGGCAGATGCTACCCGCCGTCAGCGTCGGGCGAGGACCGGCCGCCCCGCGCCACCGTCGCGCCGTGCCACGGCCGCCGGCCGCGGCTCGCGGGCCCAGACCATCCACGGCGCCGCGCTCGACTCGGCCAGCCGCTCGAGGCGCTCGACGTCACGCAGGGTGTCCACCGGCGCCCAGAAGCCCTCGTACCGCACGGTGGCGAGCCTGCCGGCCGCAGCCAGGCGGGCGAACGGCGCCTCCACCATCTCCTCCCCGGGCCGCATCGCGTCGAACAGCTCCGGCCGCAGCATGAAGTACCCGCCGTTGATCCACAGGTCGGCGCGGGCGGCCTCGGTGAAGGCCGTGACGGTACCGGCGGCGTTGACGGTCACGGCCTGGAACGCATAGCCGGCCGGACGGACGGAGAGGAACGAGGCGGTCGCGTCCCCGGCCGCGAACTCGGCGACCAGCCGGTCGAGCGGGGCGTCGGTGAGGGTGTCGCCGTAGTTGGCGAGGAACATCGGCTCGTCCTGCACGTAGCGGCGCACCGTGCGCAGGCGTTCCCCGATCGTCACGTTGAGGCCCGTATCGACGAACGTGATGCGCCAGTCCTGGATATCCGTGCCCAGCAGCTCGACCCGCTCGCCGCCCTGGGACAGGACGAAGTCGTTGGAGACCGCCTCGTCGTAGTGCAGGAAGTAGTCCTTGATGGCGGTCGCGCCGTGGCCCAGGCAGAGGATGAAGTCCTGGTGCCCGTAGTGCGCGTAGTAGCGCATGACGTGCCACAGGATGGGGCGGTAGCCGATGGGCACCATCGGCTTGGGCAGCGATTCCGAGTGCTCGCGCAGGCGGAGCCCGAGCCCCCCGCAGAAGAGGACGACCTTCATGCCGGCCGGCTCAGGGCCGTCATGGCGCCAGGACCTCCAGCCGCGGGATGGCCACCACGAGCCGGCCGCCCCAACCGCGCACCTCGGCCAGCTGGGCGCCGATCTCGGCCCGCAGGTTCCACGGCAGGATCAGGACCACGTCGGGTCGCTCGGCCGTGAGGTGCTCCGGCGGATGGATCGGGATGTGCGTGCCCGGAGTGAAGCGCCCGTGCTTGTAGGGGTTGCGGTCGACGGTGAACTCCAGCAGGTCGGTCCGGATGCCGCAGTAGTTGAGCAGCGTGTTGCCCTTGCCGGGAGCGCCGTATCCGGCGGCCCGCTGACCTTTCTCGCGGGTCTCGATCAAGAAACGCAGGAGGTCCCGCTTGACCCGCTCGACCCGTGCGGCGAAGCCCGTGTAGCCATCGAGGCGGTCGTAGCCGCCGGCCGCCTCCCGCGCCAGCAGCGACGTCAGGGCCGCGGTCGTCTCCCGGGCCGGGCCGTCACGCCGGGCCAGGTACACGCGCAGCGACCCGCCGTGGGTGGGCAGCTCCTCCACGTCGAAGAAGACCAGGCCATGGGCCTCGGCGATGCGCCTGACGGTGCCCGCCGAGAAGTACGAGAAGTGCTCGTGGTAGATGGTGTCGAACTGGCTCTCCTCGATCAGCCGCACGACATGCGGGAACTCCAGGGTGGCCACGCCTCCCGGCTTCAGGAGGTGGGCGATGCCGGCCACGAAGTCGTTCAGGTCGGGCACCTGGGCCAGGACGTTGTTGCCGATGACGAGGTCCGCCGCCCGCCCATCGGCCGCCAGCTGGCGTGCCAGCGCCAGGCCGAAGAACTCGGTGAGCGTCTCCACGCCCCTCGCCCGGGCCGCCTCGGCCACGTTCCAGGCGGGCTCGATCCCGAGCGCCGGCACGCCGCGGGCCACGAAGTGCTGCAGGAGGTAGCCGTCGTTGCTGGCCAGCTCGACGACGTACGAGGCCGGGCCCAGACCGAGGCGCTCGCTGATGGCCTCGACGTAGCGCCGGCTGTGCTCGACCCAGCTGTCGGAATAGGCCGAGAAGTAGGCGTACTCGCGGAAGATCGCCTCGGGAGCCACGTAGGCCGGCAGCTGCACGAGAAGGCAGGCCGGGCACACGCGCACGTGGAGCGGGTAGAAGGGCTCCATCGCGTCGAGCTGGTCCGCGGCAAGGAAGCTCTCGCACAGCGGCGACGGGCCCAGGTCCACCAGCGTGTGGGTCAGCGCCGCGCCGCAGAAACGGCACCGCGGCGTGGCCGGGGCGGGCGTCGGGTCGAGGGCGCCCGTGGTCGGGGCAGCGAGGGTGGTCATGGGACCGTCAGGTTCACCGATGCGCGACATGACGGCAAGATGGCGTGCGGCAAGGTGTTGCCCGGATGCGCCGGACGAGCCTCAGGAGACGGTCTCGCCCGGCTCCGGCGCGACCACCTTGACGGCCTGGAGGCCGCGCGCGTCGAGGGCCGCCCGCAGCTCGGCCGGGGTGCCGGCCAGGGCCGGGAAGGTGCCGTAGTGGATGGGTACGACGACCTGCACCCCCAGCAGCTCGACGGCCATCGCCGCCTGGCGCGGACCCATGGTGTAGTGCCCGCCGATGGGCAGCAGGGCCACGTCCGGGCGATGCAGCTCACCGATGAGGCGCATGTCGCCGAAGACGTCCGTGTCCCCCGCGTGGTAGACGCGGCGGCCGTCCTCCAGCTCGATGACGAAGCCCGCCGGCTCGCCCAGGTAGAGCGGCACGCCGCCGTCGGCGTTCCAGTCGCCGGCGGAATGGTCGGCGTGGACCATGGTGACCTTGACCCCAGCCGCCTCGACCGTGCCGCCCTTGTTCATGCCGATGACCGCGTCGCCGCCGCCGGGCAGCTGGCGGGCCAGCCAGAGGCTCAGCTCGTGGATGCACGGCCAGGCCGGCTGGAGGCGGCTGGCGAGGGCCACCGCGTCCCCGAGATGGTCGCTGTGCCCGTGCGTCACGAGGAGGAGATCGCATCGCTCGACGGCATCCGCCCGCCTGGGGGACCTCGGATTGCCGAACCAGGGGTCGATGAGGATGGTGCGCCCACCCGGGGTCCCGATCTGGACGCAGGCATGGCCGTACCACGTGTAGTCGAAGCCGAGATCACCCATCGTGGGCCTCCATGATCGGGTCGTCGCCCCTGGCCCGCCATCGTAGCCCGGCCCGTGGCCGGCTGCCGCGGCTACACTCGGCCGGTGGCCAACGCGGCGATCGTGCACGACCTCGCCTTCATCAACTGGATCGTGCTCTTCGCCCTGGCCGGGGGCGGAACGGGCGCGGCGGTCGTGGTGCGTGCCATGAGCGACGTGGCGCCCGGCTACCTCCGCTTCCTGGCCGCCTTCGGGGCCGTCCTCGGCGCCGTCGTCCTCCTCGCCGACCTGGCCCTGCCGGCCGCGGCCACGCTGACCGTACCGGGGGATGCCTCGTTCGACCTCCCGCGGCGGGTCCTGCTGGGGGCGTTCGTCGTGCTCGCCCTGGCCTACGCCGTGGCCGCCGGCCGCGGCCTGCGCGCGCCGCGCCTTGGCGTCGCCCTGCTGATCGTGACGGGCCTCATCACGGTGGCCGCCGCCCTTGGCTGGGGTGGGGGCCTCGTGGAGGGCGTGCCGGTGGTCGTCCTCTTCGCCCTGCTGCTGGCCGTCACCGGCGGCACGTTCGCGGCCATGGTGCTCGGCCACTGGTACCTCGTGACTCCGGCCCTGCCGCCGCGCCCGCTGATCGAGATGACGCGCGTCCTGACCTGGTTGTTGGCCCTCCAGCTGGTCATCTTCTGGCTGTGGACGGCCCTTGGCAGTGGGGCCGGCGGCCGGCCGTTCGGCGCCCTCGTGGGGAGCAGCGCCGTGTTCGTCTGGCTCATGCTGGGCATCGGCCTGGTGTTCCCTCTGGCGGTGATGGTCATGGCCAACCGCACCGCCCGCACACGTTCGATGGAGTCGGCCACGGGCCTGCTCTACATCGCCACGGCCGCCGTGCTGGCGGCGACGATCGTGGCCGCCGGGCTGTACTTCGGCACCGGCGTGCTGGCCTGACGTGGTGATGCACATCCGGGTGCGCCTGTTCGCGTTGCAGCGCCAGCAGCTAGGCACCCGCGAGGTGTCCCTGGAGCTGCCGGAGGGCGCCACCGTCGAGACGGCGTGGGCGCTGCTGGCCGAGGCCCATCCGGTCCTGGTGCCCGCGCGCGCCTCGATGCGTTTCGCCCGCAACGGCGAGTATGTGGATCCCACGGTCGTGCTGGCCGAGGGCGATGAGGTCGCCCTCATCCCGCCGGTCGCCGGCGGCGCGGACGGCCGTCGCGCGCGGCGCCTCGCGCTCGGCCACGGCCCCATCGGGGACGCCGAGATCGACGAGATGCGGGCGGCCGTGGCCGACCCGGCCGACGGTGCGGTGGTCGTCTTCCTTGGTCACACCCGGACCTCGCCGGGCACGCCGGCGCCCGGCCAGGAGCCCATCGCGGCGACCTTCGCCGGCCAGGCGGTGGTGGCGCTCGAATACGAGGCCTACGAAGCGATGGCCCTGGCCGTGCTGGAGGCGATCGCCGACGAGATCGAGGCCCGCTTCGGCGTGCGCCGCCTTGCCATCCTGCACCGCACCGGCGAGGTCGCCGTGGGCGAGATCAGCGTCGCCATCGTGACCGCCGCGGGCCACCGGGCCGAGGCGTTCGATGCCTGCCGCTACGCCATCGAGGAACTGAAGGCGCGGGCCCCGATCTGGAAGGCGGAACGGTTCGCCGACGGCAGCGTGTGGCTGGGTGCGCCGCCACGGGATGGACCGCCGCCCGGCGGTCCATCGATCCGCTGACCGCGTAGACTCGGGCCCCATGCGCCATCGCCCGGCCTCCTGATGCCGCGCTCGAGCGCCGCCGATCTCGAGGGCCGCGCCCACGAGGTCCGCGAGCGAGCCGCCGCCCTCGCCGCCCCCATCGACGCGGCGGCGCGCGCGGCGACCACCGTGGCCTGCGAGCGGGCCATGCTGCGCCTCTTCGGCGTGGCCGGCATCGACCGGGCGGGCCATCCGCTCGCCCTCGAGGTCATCGAGCGCTTCGCCGACCTTGGCCCGGCGCGCCTTGGCGGGGGCATCGCCCTGCCGTTCGCGGCGGCCGCGCGGGAGTATGCCCTGGGTCCACAGGAGCTCAGCCTGGAGATCGCCAGCGGCCACATCGACCTGGCGCTGGAGGCGGACCTGTTGCGCGAGCCGGCCAACCGGGCGGGCGCGGAGGCGCTCGTCGGCGAGTGGCTGGCCGCGGCCTGGCAGCGCTTCGATGCCAACCGCGTGGCCCGCAGCGAGCTGCGGGCGATCCTGGGGGAGGCCTCCCGCACCGTGATCGGGCTCGACCTCTCCGACGTCACGGCCGGCGAAGCCGCCGAGCGCAGCCGGGTCCTCGTCGCAGCCGGCGCGACCCTGGTGCGGGTGCGCGTGCCGCGCGACCGCGAGCTGCGACGCGGCCTGGGCGAGGAGCTGGATCCGGCCGACGCGGCCGCCGCTCCGCGGGTCGCCCCGGCGGGCAGCCAGCGCGGCCTGGCCTCGCTGCGGACGGCGCTCGACGAGGCCGCCGCGGCGAGCGGCCGATACGTCCGCCTGGCCTCGGCCTCGCTCGGGCTGGCGGCACCCGATCAGGCCGTGGTGGCCGGCTTCGAGCGCGTCGACCTGGTCTGCTCCGATCCGCTCGAGTCGATCGTCGAGTTCGGGGTCCAGCCCGCCCGGGCCTTCACCGATCATGCCTTCGCCCTCCAGGTGCACGGGCGGACCGGGGCCCAGCTCGCCCTGGGGGCCGGTCCGTTGGCGGTGGCGCCGGAGCTGGCCCGCGGCCAGCCGGTCGACCCGGGCACGCGATCCGGGCGGGCCCTCGCGCTGCAGGCTCTGACGGTCGAGCTGTCGCGCCTCGGGCCTCTGCCGCCGGAGCGGATCCTGCTCGGCGCCCTGCCGCGTGAGGCGCAGGCCCTCGACGGGGCCGGGCCGCTGGCCCTGACGGAAGTGGCCCTCCGCCGCCTGGTGTTCCCCGAGCATCCCCTCTTCATCGAGGAGGCCGGCGGTCGGACGGCAGGCTGGGCGGCGGGTCTGGCGGCCGCCCTCGCCGGCGGCCTGGCGCCGGCGATGGTGCTCCGTTCGGCTGCCGCCGCGGCCGATCCGGCGGCCGCCGTCACGGAAACCCGGGCGGCCCTCGACGCGGCCGCCTGGCTGGCCGATGGACGGGTCGTGGGGGCCCTCCGCGGTCGCGCCCTGGAGCATGCCGAGGCCGCGCTGCGGGCCGCCGTGGCGACGCTGCGGGCCCTCTCGGCCGACGGGTGGGGGTGGCTCCTTAGCGGCGTTCCCATGCCCCGGCGTCGCGCGTCCCAGGAAGGCGGGGCGGAGGAGTGGTTCGGCGCCTCGGGGCCCGTCCCCAAGCGCGATGCGTACGATCCGTTCGCTGTTCCGGCGGTGCTACCGTAGCTCCATGACCACGTCGGCACCGTCCGGGCCGGCCAGGGCCGATCCGGCTGCCGGCGCCCGTCCGCCCGCGCAAGGCTGGTACTGGAGCTTCGACGGCGGCCGAGAGCGCCTGCCGTGGGTCGGGATCTTCCTCGTGGCGTTCGGGGTGGCGCTACTGGTCGGCCAACTCACGACGCCGCTCAGCGCCGGGGCCCTGGTCCTCGACGCCCTCGCCGTGACCTTCCTGGTGACGTGGGCCGCCAACGGCGCCCGCGGGGCACTGCTGCCGGCGCTCATCTTCGTCGCCCTCGGCGCTGCGTCGACCCTCTCGGACCTGGGCGTCGTCACGGGCAGCGGGTGGGGCACGTTCTTCCTCGGCTTCGCCTTCGCCGCGGCCTGGTTGCTGGGCCGCGTCTGGGGCCGCGGCCACGGCTGGACGGCCTGGATCGCCGTGGTCTTCCTGCTCGTCGGCGGGATCCAGATCGCCGGCCGCATCCCGGGCGTGCCCGACCTCGGCCGCCTGTGGCCGGTGCTCATCGTGGCGCTCGGCGTGTGGCTCGTGTGGCGCGCTCGGCGGCGGCCCGGCTGGGGCTAGCCGGACCGCCCGGCCGGCCTACCGGGTGTAGGCGCCGGCCGGGTCGAGCTCGTCGCGGATGAGGTGCAGCTCCTCGGGCGACGGGGGCGGGGTGGCGGCCAGGTCGGCGGCCACGACCGGTGTCCACGCCATCGCGTCGCGCACCTGTTCCAGGGTCGCCCCCGGGTGCAGCGAGTCCAGGCGCATCTGGCCCTCGTCGTCGAAGTGGTAGATGCCCAGGTCCGTGACGACCACGCTCGGGCCGCGGCCCAGCCAGCCCTGCTCCCGCCGGATGCGCTCGGCGTGCTCCGCGCCGCCAAGGTTGCCCGGCGAGGTCCGGAAGTCGATCCGCTCGACGAACGAGCGACGGCTCTGGCGCATGATGACGAACACGTGCCGGGCGTTGAGGGCGATCTCGCACGCCCCACCCGAGCCGGGCAGGCGGGTCGTGGGGTGCTCGTAGGGGCCGATGACCGTGGTGTTGATGTTGCCGAAGCGGTCGATCTGCGCCGCCCCCAGGAAGCCCACGTCGATGAGGCCGCGCTGGAGGTAGTAGCCGAACAGCTCCAGCATGCTGGTGACCGCGGTGGCGCCGGTCACGATCGTGGGGTCGCCGATGCTGAGCGGCAGGCGGGCGGGTCGGGCGCCGAAGACGCCCGACTCGTAGACCAGCTCCAGGTCGGGGTTGACGGTCCGCTTGGCCAGGTTCACGGCGATGTTGGGCAGGCCGACGCCGACGAAGCAGACACGCTGGTCGGCCAGCTCGCGGGCCGCCGCGGCGATCATCATCTCGGAACGGCTGAAGGCGGCCTCGCCGGGCGCGGCGGCGCTCATCCGTAGCGCCCGTAGTCGACCACACCCGATGGCGCTGGACCACTCGGCCGGAGCGCATCCAGCCGCTCCTGGCCCAGGCGGGCCAGGTACTCGTCGTGGTCGGCCGTGCCGTGGACCCAGGTCGCGAGCCACGAGCGCAGCGCCTCCGGGTCGCGCGAGATCGCCTCCCACTCGAGGTAGAAGCGGTTGTCCCGGTCGTAGTAGCCCTGGGCGTATGACGGATGAGCGCCGTACGGCTGGACGACCACCGCGTCGACGATCAGCCCCGGGATGATCGTGCGGTTGGGATCGGCCCGCACGACTGCCTCGTCGACGAGCTCCTCCACCACGACGAGCACCCGTGTGGCGGCGAAGGCGGCCTCCTTCTGGCAGCCGAGCAGGCCCCACACCTGCGTGTCGCCGGCCGCGTCGGCGCGCTGCGCGTGGATGATGGCCACGTCGGGCCGCAGCGGGGGCACGGCATAGACGTCGCCGTCGCCGTACGGCGAGGCGATCCGCCGGATCAGCGGGTTGGCGGCTGGCAGGTCCGACTCGAAGTAGCTGCGGAGAGGGAAGAAGGGCAGGTTCATGGCCCCCGCCGCGTACCGCCCGACCATCCCGAAGTGGCTGTACTCCTCGATCTCGAGGGGCGCCGGGTCGGCCGCCTCGATGCGCCGCCGGATGGCGTGCAGGCCGCCCACACCGGGGTTGCCCAGCCAGCTGAAGACGAGCTTGCGGGCCACGCCGGCGCCGATCATCTGGTCGTAGATGAGGTCGGGCGTCAGCCGGCACAGGGTCAGGTCGCGCCGACCCTGGCGGATGATCTCGTGGCCGGCCGCGAAACCGATGAGATGGGTGAAGCCCTCGATGGCCACGGTGTCCCGGTCACGCACGAGGGCCGCCACGGCGTCGTGCATCGTGGTGACCTTGGAGGTGCTCATGGCGGGGCCATCATGACGCAGCCCGGACCGGACCTCAGGACCGCGCGGCGACCTCGGCCACGGCCTCGCAGAAGATGCGCACGCCCGTCGCGATCTGCTCCTCGTCGACGATGAGGGCGGGCGACATGCGGACCACGTCATCGCCGGCCTCCAGGACCAGGAGGCCGCGGTGGAAGGCGGCCAGCTGGACGGCGTCGGCGGTGGTGCCCGAATCGAACTGCACGCCGATCATGAGGCCCTTGCCGCGCACGTCACGGACGATCGACTCGTGGCGCCGGACGAGGGGCCGGAGCGCCTCCAGGGCCTGCTCGCCGCGCCGGGCGGCGTTCTCGACGAGGCCGTCCTCCAGCAGCTTGACCGTGGCCAGCAGTGCGGCGCAGGCGACCGGGTTGCCGCCGTACGTGGAGCCGTGGGCGCCGGCGGTCCAGTCCATCACCTCCGAACGGGCCACGACCGCCGAGATGGGCATGCCCGAGGCGATCCCCTTGGCCGCCACGAGCACGTCGGGCTCGACGCCCCAGTGCTCGATGGCCCACATGCGGCCGGTGCGTCCGGCGCCCGACTGGACCTCGTCGGCCACCAGCAGGATGCCGTGAATGTCGCAGATGCGGCGCAGGCGGGGCAGGAAGTCGGCGTCGGGGATGACGTAGCCACCCTCCCCCTGGATCGGCTCGACGAAGACCGCCGCCACCTCGGAGGCCGGCACGAGGCGCTTGAAGACGCGCTGCTCCAGCTCGTCGAGGCCGGCGCTGCCGAAGGGCACGTGGATGACGCCGGGCAGGAGCGGGCCGAAGCCGGCGTGGTACTTGGCCTTGGAGGCGGTCAGGCTCACGGCGCCGTACGTCCGTCCGTGGAAGGCACCCAGGAACGCGACGACGTACTGGCGGCGGGTGTGGAAGCGCGCCAGCTTCAGGGCGGCTTCGACCGCCTCGGCCCCCGAGTTGCCCAGAAAGACGCGCTTCGGACCGCTGATGGGGGCGATGCGCGTCATCTCGGCGGCGGCGTGGGCGTAGATGGGCAGGTAGAAGTCGGACGCGCTGAAGTGCACCAGGTCGAGCGTCTGCCGGGCGATGGCCCGCAGCACGTCGGGGTGGCCATGGCCGGTCGAGCTGACGGCGATGCCGGCGGCGAAGTCCAGGAAGACGTTGCCGTCGATGTCCTCGACCGCCAGGCCGTCGCCCCGCACGGGCACGATCGGGTAGGCCCGGGGCAGGCTGGGCGAGGTGATGGCTTCGTCGAAGGCGATGTGGGCGCGCGCCTTGGGCCCGGGCAGCTCGGTGACCAGGTGCGGCACCTGGGCGGGGTGGGCGGCGCGTTCGGCGACGTCGGTCACGGTCGGCTCCCTCTAGCCGCGAGCCAGAGTGCATAACCGTTATGCAGTCTGGATATCCGCCGCCAGTGTAGCAGGCCGCCCCGCCGAGCCGGGCCGGGTCAGTCGACGATCGTCTGGGACTGCTCGCGCATGAACTGCTGGACGTAGTAGAAGCCGCCGCCGGCCTTGCCGGTCGCGGTGGACCCCTTCCAGCCGCCGAACGGCTGCACGCCGGGCCAGGCCCCGGTGGTCGCGCCGGCCCGCCGGTTGACGTACACGACGCCGGCCTGGATCTCGTCGAGGAAGCGGTCGATCTCCGCCTTGTCTTCGCTGTAGAGGCCTGCGGTCAGCCCGAGCACGGTGTCGTTGGCCTGCTCCAGGGCCTCCTCGAGCGAGTCGACCGCGGCCACCGCGGTGAAGGGCACGAACAGTTCGTCGCGGAGGAGCCGGTGGTCGAAGGGCAGGCGGCCCACGACGGTCGGCTCGACGAAGAAGCCGCGATCCAGGCCGTCCTGTGTTAACCGTTCGCCGCCGGTGAAGACGGCGCCGTCACGGCGCGCTTCGGCGACCGCCTGCTCGTAGCGGGCGACGGCGCGGGCGTCGATGAGGGGGCCCATCCAGTTCTGCCGCTCGACGGGATCGCCGACGGTGAGGGCCTCGGTCTTCTCCACGAGACGCCGCAGCAGCTCGTCGTGCACCGGACGCTCGACGTAGACGCGGCTGTTGGCCGAGCACTTCTGGCCGGTGAAGCCGAAGGCGGCCCGCATGATGCCCTCGGCCGCCTCGTCCAGGTCGGCGTGACGGGTCACGATGGCCGGGTTCTTGCCGCCCATCTCGACGATGACCGGCTTGGGGAAGACCCGGGCGAAGTGCTTGTAGAGGCCGAAGCCGACCTCGAACGAGCCGGTGAAGATGATGCCGTCGACGCCCGGGTTCTCCTGCAGCTCCGCGCCGACCGTCTCGCCCGGGCCCATGACCAGGTTGAAGACGCCGTCGGGCAGGCCCGCGTCGCGGAAGACCTGGGTCAGGCAGACGCCGGAGATCGGCGCGTCAGAGGACGGCTTGTAGACCACGGTGTTGCCGGCCACGAGCGCGCCACCGGACGGTCCGCCGGAGAGCGCGAAGGGGAAGTTGAAGGGGCTGATGACGCCCCACACCCCGTACGGCTTGAGGACCGAGCGGGTGTGCACGGCCATGTCGCCCAGGTTGTCCATGGGGTCGTCGAAGCCGTGGTTGCGCTCCATCATCAGGCACGACCAGCGGATCAGGTCGGCCGTCTCCTCGACGTCGCCGAGGGCCTCCAGGCGGTTCTTCCCGACCTCCATGGAGAGCAAGGCCGCGAACTCCATCTGGCGCTCGCTGATGAGGTCGGCGGCCCGCCGCAGGAGGGCGACCCGCTCCTGCCACGGCCGGCGCGACCAGGCCGGGAAGGCCGCGCGAGCGGCGGCGATCGCCTCCCGGACGTCCTGCCGGGTGCCCTTGGCGAAGGTGCCCATGAGCGACCCGTCGATGGGCGTCCGCTTCTCGAACGTGCCGTCACCGTCACGTTCGCGGCCGTCCACGACGTTGCGGTGGTAGCCCCCCAGCAGCTCGCGACGCGCGAGCGCGAGGCCGGCCTCGAACTGGGCGTGCAGGGTCTCGTTGTCGTTGCGGAGGGTGGCGTAGGTGATCTTGAGGCGGGGTTCGGTCGGTGCGGTCATGACCGCAGTCTACCGCTCCCGGATGGCGGCCACGACCGCCGCGAAGTCGGCCGCCACGGCGTCCGGCGGGGGCTCGCCGCGGGTCACGTGGCGGGCCAGGTCGGCCGGCTCATGGCGGCCGGAGCGGACCCACACGGCCCGCAGCCCGGCCCGCCGGGCGCCGGCCACGTCGGCCCGCAGGTCGTCGCCGATCATCACCACCTCGGCCGCCGGCCGGCCCAGGGCGCGCAGAGCGGCCGTGAAGAACGTCGCCGAGGGCTTGCCGCCGACGAGGGCCCGGCGGCGCGTGGCGAACTCGAGGCCGACCACGAAGGCGCCCGCGTCGAGCGTCGGCCCCCGGGCCGTGATCCACCATGGGTTGCGGTGCATGGCGATGAGGCGGGCGCCGCCGCGGACGAGCCGGAAGGCCCGGTCGAGGTTGTCGAACGAGAGGGCCTCCGCGGCATCGCCGATGACGACCGCGGCGCACCCGTCGCGCTCGTCCAGCTCGTCGCGCGGCGGCAGGAGCCGCTGGCCGGCGAATTCGCGGCGGGCGTCTTCGGAGGAGAGCACCAGGAGCGGGCCGTCCGGATAGCGTCGCGCGGTGAGGTCGGCGGTCACGGACAGGGCACTGACGATGCGGCTGGGGTCGAGGTGGATGCCCCGCGAGGCGACCCGCTCGGCGAGCGTGGCCCGGCTGATGATCGAGGTGTTGGTGGCCACGAGGTACGGCACCTGCCGCGACTCCAGCTCGGCCAGGGCCTCGCCGGCGCCAGGGATGGCCCGGCCGGCCTGGACCAGCACGCCGTCGAGGTCGATGAGGAGGGCCTTGGCGCGGCGCATCGTGCGCGTGAGGGAGCCATCGGGCGGCGGGAGGGCCCTGGCTCGGCTCGGCACGGCACGATGGTAGACGCGCGGGCCGTCCGCCCGCCGCCTCGTGTATCGTCCCGGCCGATGCGTGGGCCCATCGTCCTCATCGGTTCCGGCGAGTTCATGCCGGCCATGGAGGCGGTCGACCGGGAACTGCTCGCGGCGACGGGACGCCGCGACCCACGGGTCGCGATCGTGCCCACGGCCGCGGCGCCGGCCGGGGAGGCGGCCTTCCTGCGCCTCGCCGAACAGGGCCGCCAGCACTTCCGGGCGCTCGGGGCGGAGGTCGAGACCGTGCCCGTGCGGACGCGCACGGATGCCGATGACCTCGTGTGTGCGCAGGCGATCGGTGAGGCCGACCTCATCCACCTGTGCGGAGGTGACCCCGCCTACCTCTACGAGACGCTGGCCGGCACGGCGGTGGAGCGGTCGCTGCAGGCGGCCGTCGAGCGTGGCGCGATCGTGGCCGGCTGCGGGGCCGGGGCGATGGTGCTGGCCGATCGTCAGGCACGCCTCGTGCGCCGTCGGCCGCTGCCACGCGGCTGGGCGCCGGCCCTTGGCTTCGTGCCCCGGACGGCCGTGATCCCCGAGTACGACGCCCTGCCCGAAGCGCTCCTGCTGGGGGTCGTCCTCATGCCGCCGTGGTCGGGCGCCGTCGTGGGCATCGACCGTCAGACGACCCTCATCGGCCGCGAGGGTTCATGGCAGGTGCTGGGACGGGGACGGGTGACGATCTGGCGCGGCCGGCGCCGCAGCCGCCATCGCGACGGGGAGACGATCCGGATCTGACCGAGCGGGACACCGCCCTGGCGGATCCGGTGGGGTTCAGGAGGCCTGCACCTCGCGGAAGCAGTCGGAGCAATAGACGGGCTTGTCCTGGCGCGGCTTGAAGGGCACCTGCGCGGCGTTGCCGCACTTGGAGCAGATCACCGCGAAGTACTCGCGCATCGGCCGGTCGTCGCCCCGCTCGTAGCCGCGCGGGCCGCCGATGGAGCGCACGTCGTAGCCGGTCGTCTCGCGCGTGGCGCGACGGCTCGCCCGGCAGCTCGGGCAGCGCTTCGGATCGGAGGCGAAGCCCTTCTGGGCGTAGAACTCCTGGTCGGCCGCCGAGTGGACGAATTCGATGCCGCAATCAGCACAGGTCAGGGTTCGATCCGTGTAGGACACCGGGACGGGACCTCCTGGAGCATGGTTCGCGTTCGCGTTCGCACCGTCGCGCGGGCAGAGGCGGGACCGCAGCTGGCGTGTGGCGTCGGGAGGAGCCGGGCGCCGCCCAGATGCTGTGCCGAGGTCCCGATCCGGGGCGCACCGGTGAAGGTCCGCAGCGTACCACCGCTCGGCGGGCCTCGCCAGCGAGCGTCCGGCGGCCATCGCGTGCCAGACGAGGTGGCACAATAGCCGCCGAACCTGTGCCGCACGAGCGAGGGCAAGGGGGCTCCTCGCTCGTCCACCGCCCCGGGCACAGCGGGATCGGTCCACGCACGGAGGAACGCGTCGCCCTGATGCCCCGCTTGCTGCACATGGCAGACGTTCACCTCGGGGCGCGCCACCAGGATCTCGGCCCGGCGGCGTCCGCGCAGCGCGAGCGACAGTTCGAGGCGTTCCGGCGGGCCATCGATCTCGCCCTCCAGGAACACGTGGACGTCGTCCTCGTGGCGGGCGACCTGTTCGATTCCAACCAGCAGCCGCGCCGCTCCGTCGAACGGGCGGCCGCCGAGTTCGGCCGCATCGCGGCCGCCGGCGGCCGGGTCGTGCTGATTCCCGGCACCCACGACGCCTACGACCCCTCGTCCGTCTACCGCGCCTATGACGTGGCCGCCCTGGCCGGGGTCAAGGCGGAGGACGACACCGTCGTGCTCCTCACGCCCGAGCGTCCGGAGGTCCTCTTCGCGCCGCTCGACCTGCTGATCTTCGGCCGCGTCTTCGCCACGAAACGGGCCCCCCGCAGCCCCCTGGCCGGCTTCGCCGTGGGGGCGGACACGCGGGCCACGTGGCGCGTCGGCGTGGTCCACGGCTCGCTGCGCATCGAGGGCAAGGTCACCGACGACGACGTCCTGTTCACCGACGCGGAGATCGCCGCCTCCGGCCTGGACTACCTCGCCCTGGGCCACTGGCATTCCTTCCAGCAGGGCCGGGCGGGCGCCACGACGTGGGCGTACGCGGGCTCGCCGGAGCCGGTGGCGGTGGACCAGGACGGCGCCGGCCAGGTCGTCCTGGTGACCCTGGAGGAAGAGGGCGGTGAGCGCCACGTGCGGCTCGAGGCGCGGCGCATCGGCCGCACCCGCTTCATGAAGCTCGACGTGGATGCCGCCGAGGTGCCCGGCCAGCCGGCGCTCGTGGAACGCATCGCCGCCCATGCCGACCCGAACCTCGTGATGGACGCCCGCCTCGTGGGGCTCGAGCCGGACGAGCTCGACGTCCACGAAGAGGAGGTCGAGCAGCAGCTGGCGGGGCGGTTCCTGCGCCTACGCTTCCGCAACGCGGCCACCCCGGCGCCGCCGGCGGGTCCGCTGCTCCCACCCGACACGATCCCCGGGGCCTTCGTGCGCGACCTCGAGGCCCGCGCCGGCGCGGCGCATGCGGCCGGGCGCACTGACGAGGCGGCCGAGCTCGGGGAGGCGTTGCGCCTGGGACGCCTGCTGCTCGATGACCCGCAGCGCGTGACCCTGGGCTGAGATGCGCCTCCTGAAGCTGCACCTGCAGGACTTCCAGCGCCATGCCGACGCTACCTACGAGTTCGCCCCCGGGCTGACGGTCGTGCGCGGGCCCAACGAATTGGGCAAGTCGACCATCCAGCGCGCCATCGAGGTGGCGCTCTTCCGGCGCGCCACGGCCGGCGGGGCGGAGATGGAGGCGCTCCGGCCGTGGGGCCGCGACGGGGCCAGCCCGACCATCGAGCTCGACTTCGAGCATGACGGCACGCCGGGGCACCTGGTCAAGACGTTCGCCGGACCCAAGGGCCAGGCCCACCTGACCTTCGGCGACGAGACGATCGACGACCCCGCAGCCGTGGACCGGCGGCTGGCCGAGCTGACCGGCCTCCCGTCGGAGAAGTTCTTCCGCTCCACGGCGAGCGTGCACCACTACGAGCTGGAGAACCTCGATCGCGACGAGGCGGCGTTGCGTGACCGGCTCCAGGCGTCGATGAGCGGCGCCGATCGGGGCACGTCGGCCGCGCGCAAGAAGTTGCAGGAGGCGCTCCGCCGCCTGACCACGGAAGGCCCGCGCAACCCGGGCACCCTCAAGCTCGATCGCGACCGCGTCGGCGAGCTGACGGCCGCGGCGCAGCAGGGCGAGGCTGGCCTGGCCGCCCTGGAGCGTGACCAGGCGGCCCTGTCGACGGCTCGCGACGCCCACGGCGCGGCGGTCGCGCGCGTCGCTGAGGCGCGCGAGCTGCTCGGACGCGCGGAGCACGCCGCGACCCTCCTGGCCCGCCAGCACGACGCCGAAACGCGCTACCAGCGCTACAAGCGGGCCACCGAGCTGCGCGACCAGATCCTGGCCCAGGAGGCGGCCCATCCGGCGTCGATGCCGCTGCCCACGCTCCGCGCGGCGACCGAACGGCTGCGCCAGCAGGAGGCCACGGTCTCGACGTTGCGGGCCGAGCTGGCCGACACGCCCGACGTCTCCACCTACGACGTCGGCAACCTGCCCTCCCTTGGCTGGCGCCGCTTCGCCGTCGCGGGGATCGTCCTGGTGCTGATCGGCGCGATCGTCGCCCTTGGCACCATCGCCATCCCGCCCCTCGGCAGCGCCAGCTCGATCGCCGGCGTGATCATCGCCGGGGTCGGGCTGATCCTCGCCGTGGCCAGCCTGTTCCAGCAGCGCCGGGCGTCGGACACGCGGCGGCAGAACGTCCTGCGCGAGAACGAGATCTCGCGCCGCCTGCGCGGCCGGTCGGACATCGAGCAGCAGCTCAAGGACACCGTGGCGGCCCGCGATGCCGGCCTCGCCGCGCTCTCCCTGCCGGACCTGCCGGCGGTGGAGCAGCTGCTGGCAGCCGAGACGGCCCACGTCGCGGGCCTGGAGGCCCTCCACGCGGAGTACCGCGGGGTCCTCGGTGACGAGCAGCCGAGCGACGACGTGGCCCGGCTCCGCGATGCGGCGGCCGCCGAGGGCGAGACCGCCCGGCATGCCCTGGCCGGCATGGGCGACGTGGGCGCCGACCCGCTCGGCACACGCGATCGGGCACGGGCAGCCGTGGCCAGTGGCGAGGCTGAGCGCGAACGCACGCTCGCGGCCCAGGCCGATGCGCGCGCCCGCGTCGAGCAGAACCCGATCGACGCGGAGGAGGTCGCGGCGACCAGCGAGGCGCTGGCCACGGCTACCGAGCGGCTGGCCCTCGACGAGCGCCGCGAGCGCATCTACCGCGCCACGCTGGAGGCCCTGGACCGCGCCGAGGAGGCCACGATGAAGCGCGCCGCGCGCTTCCTGGAGGCCCGCATGGCCGGCGACGTGGCCAAGATCACGGCCGGCCGCTATCGCCGCGTGCAGGTCGACGAAGCGGAGCTGACGCTGCGCGTCTGGGCTCCGGAGCGCGGCGACTGGGTCGACGTGCGCAGCCTCTCCCAGGGCACCATCGACTCGTTCTACCTGGCGGCACGGCTGGGCCTGGTGCGCCAGGTGACCCAGGACCGGCGCCCGCCACTGGTCTTCGACGACCCGTTCCTGACCTTCGACGCCACGCGCGCCCAGCAGGCGCTGGCGCTGCTGCGGGAGATCGCCGCCGACCACCAGGTCATCTACCTGACCGCCTCCGACCGCTTCGACGCGGTCGCCGAGCACGTCATCGACCTGGTCGGGCCGACCGGCCGCGACGTCGCTGAGCCCGTCCCGACGGCCTGATCCGGAAGGCGCCGCTGGACCCGACCGCCGTCCTGTTCGGCCTTGCCTCCGGGATCACCTGGGGGGTCGGCGATTTCGCCGGGGGCCTGGCCAGCCGACGTCTCGCCACGCTCGTGACCGTCCTGGCCAGCCAGTCGGTGGGTCTGCTGGCCGCCATCGCCGCGGTGCTCCTGAGTGGGGAGCGATTCCCCGGCGGCGAGACGCTGGCCTGGGGCGCGGCGGCCGGGGTCGCCGGCGCCAGCGGGCTGTACGCCTTCTATCGCGCCCTCGCCAGCGGCCAGATGGCCCTGGTCGCCCCGCTCACCGCGGTCATCGGAGCGGGCGTCCCGGCGGCGGTCGGGATCGTCCGGGGCGACCAGCTGACGGCTTGGCAGCTGGGCGGCATGGCCTGCGGCCTGGTGGCCATCGTGGTCGTGTCGTGGCCCGGCCGGGCGGGTTCCCACGCCGGCCCCGCGACGATCCGGCTCCTGCCCCTGATCGTGATCGGGGGCCTGGGCTTCGCCGGCTTCTTCCTCGCCATCCACCAGGCGATGAGCGTCGGGGGGACCACCTGGTGGCCGCTCGTGGGGGCGCGCGCCGCGAGCGTGACCCTCGCCGCCGGCATCGCCGTGGCGGCTCGTCCGTCGAGGGCCGGGTCGCGCGCCGCGGTGCCCCTCCTGCTCGTGGCCGGCCTCGCCGACTACGGCGGCAACGGCCTCTTCCTGCTCGCGGCGCGCGGGGCCCTCAGCGTGCCGGTCGTCCTGTCGTCGCTCTACCCGGTCACGACCGTCCTGCTGGCGGCCTGGCTGCTCCATGAGCGGCTGCATCGCTGGCAGCTGGCCGGGATCGCCCTGGCGCTGGCGGGGGTCGCCCTCATCGCGACCTGACGGATCGCCTCAGGAGACGCGGCGCGCCTCGTAGCCGCCGGCCTCTGCGGTGCGGACCTCGTACGCCGGCTGGTCGTAGACCGTCGGGCCCCGCATCGCGCGGCCGTCGGCGAGGCGGAAGCGCGAGCCGTGCCACGGGCATTCGAGGCAGCCGTCGACGATGGTGCCCTGGCTCAGCGGGCCGCCGGCATGGGCGCACTGGTCGTGCAGCGCCTGGATGCGGTCGCCCTGACGCACGAGGACCAGGTTCTGCAGGCCGAACTTGGCGCGCACCGGCTGGCCCTCCGGCACCTCGTCGACCTCCACGCGGGCCCACTTCGCGCCCGCCGGGCGCCAGGCATGGCGGTCGACCATGTTGCCCATGACGTAGACGACGTCGCCGCCGGTGAACGCCCCGACCGCCAGGATGAGGTAGGCCACGAGGGAGACGGCGATGGGAACCGCCCGCTCGCCACCGGCGGCCCGCAGGGCGAGCGAGGCCAGGTAGAGCACCACGGCGATCGTCATGAGCGTGCCGTGGACCGTCGCCCGCACGCGGGCGGCGCCGTCGGTGTCGCTGTAGTCGGCCAGGCCGGCGAGGGCCGCGGCGAGAAGGGTCAGGACGCCGAAGGTGAGCGCCACGTCGGCGGCCGTGGGCTGGCCGAGGACGTCGAGAAGGATGACGAGCGTCAGCACCCCGACCGGCACGTCGGTCAGCAGGGCGTGGAGGGGGTGGCCCAGCCACCGGCCGTTGAGCAAGTCGCGCACCAGGGCGATGCGGTGGAACAGCGTGTGGAGGAGGTCGTGGACGGCGTCGCCGAACGGCTTCGCCCAGCCCGCCTGGGCGTCGAGCAGGCGGGTCATCAGACGCCCGATCATGCCAGCCCGCTCACCCCGGCCCGCTCACCCCAGCCAGGGGCCGAAGAGCGAGTCCAGGCCCGGCACCTCGTGGCAGCGGCGGCAGCGCGCCTCGTAGGACTCCGGCTTGCCGGCCGGGTCGTTGATGCCGCCGACGACGATGGTCGGCGAGTCGGCCGGCGCGGGACGGCCGTTGATGAGCCGCTGGGTGCGGGTGGCCACGCCCTTGCAGACGACGCAGATGGCGGTCAGCTTGTCGACCTCGTCGGCGATCACGAGCAGGCGGGCCATCGGCCCGAACGGCCAGCCCCGGAAGTCACGATCGAGGCCGGTCAGGATCACCTCGCGGCCGTCGTCGGCCAGCCGTTCGACTACATCGGCCAGGCCGTTGTCGAAGAACTCGGCCTCCTCCACGGCCACCAGGTCGGGGTCCATCTCGGTCACGATGGCCGCGATCTGGTCGGAGTCGGGGACGGCGCGACTGGAGAAGGCGACGCCCGAGCGCGACTCGATGCGGTCGGCACCCGTGCGCGTGTTGAGGGCGTGGTTGACCACCAGCACGCGCCGCCCGGCGATCTCCGCGCGGCGCAGGAGCCGGATCATCTCCTCGGTCTTGCCCGAGGCCATGGGCCCGCAGAGGACGTGGATCCAGCCGCGGCCGCGCTCGACGCGCGACCCCGCGGCGGCAGGTTCGAGGGCGATCGGGGACCTCCCGAGGCTGATCATGACGCGGCTACAGGATACGCCGGGCCGCCGTCGCCTCGCCCTTCGTCACGCCTGCCGCTCGGCTGGCCGTGGCGGCTGACGCGACCCGTGCGGCCATGACCGTCGCCAGCGCCACACCGGCCAGCACGAGCCCGCAGCCGGCCACCTGGAGCGGGCCGAGCCGTTCGCCAAGCAGCACCGCCGCGAGGAGGGCGGCCGTCAGCGGGTTGAGCAGGAAGATGGCCGCCGAGCGGTCGCTCGGCAGCCGACGGATCCCGGCCACGGCCGCGGCCTGCGCGACTGCGCCGACCGGTCCCGCCAGCCACAGGATCGCAAGGACCGGCACCGCGCCACCCTGCGGCACGAGCCCCGCCGGATCCGTGAACAGGGCCAGGGGGAGGGCGACGAGGGCGGTCATGGCCAGCAGCGACGTGGTCACCAGCGGCGTGGGCAGGCGCCAGGCGGCCGCCCATCGCCGGGTCAGCAGGAGGTACGCGGCGAAGGACGTCGCGGCCGCCAGCCCGATCGCCAGGCCGGCCGGGGAAGCGCCCGTCGGGTCGAAGCCCGCCAGCAACACCACGCCTCCGAAAGCCACCAGGAGCCCGCCAAGGACGAACGCGCCTGGCCGCTCGCCGAGGACCAGGCCGGCCCCGGCCGCGGCGAGGATGGGGTAGAGGCCAGCCACGAAGGCGGCCAGGGTCGCGCCGGAGAGGTCGACCGCGTACGCCAGGCCGACCTGGAAGAGCCCGCCCCCGAGCAGCCCGAGGAGCACGACCCGGGCGGCCCGGCCGGCGCGTGGACGCTCATGGTCGTCCCGCAGCGCCGATGGACGGAGGCCGATGTAGACGGCGATGAACGCGAGACCCACAAGGCCGCGCCAGCCGGCCACCGCCAGCGGCGAGAAGCCCCGCAGGGCGAACCCCGTACCCACCCATGAGGTGCCCCACAGGAGCGCTGCCCCGAGCGTCAGGGCGACGCCGGCCCGCTCCCGGGACCAGCCGCTCACTCGCCCGGGGGACGCGCCAGGCGCGCGGCCGCCGCCCCGTCGAGCAGCCAGGTCGCCTGCGGCACGCGGGCCGCCTGGGCCGGCAGCGCGGCCACGTCGAGCGGCCCCTCCAGGGCGCGCTGCAGCGCGTCGGCCTTGCCGGCCCCGCCGGCCAGCACCAGCACGTGGCGCGCGGCGCCGACGATCCGCGCCCGGAACGTGACCCTCGCCAGATGCGGCTCGACGTGCGTGGGAGCCTCGACGCCCAGCGTCAGCGGGGCGTCGATGGCGAGGCCCGGGCTGCCCGGGAAGCACGAGAGGATGTGCCCGTCGGGGCCCACACCGAGGAGCAGCACGTCGAAGATCGGGTCGCCCGCTGCAGTGAGCGGGATCACGCGACCGGCCTCGGCGGCATAGGCCCGCGCGGCGGCGTCGGGACCGGCGGCCGCGGCGAGGGCGGCCGCGACGGGCCACGGGTGCAGGTTGGCCGCGGGCAGGCCGAGGCCCAGGCCCAGCACGTCCTGGGCCACGCCCGCGTTCGAGGCGGGGTGGTCCAGGGGCACGAAGCGCTCGTCGCCCCACCAGCACTGCACGGCGGGCCATGTCACGCCGGACCCGGACCCGGCCGCCACGAGGCGCTCGTAGAGCGGCGCCGCGGTCGAGCCGCCGGTGAGGGCGACGTGGGCCACGCCACGGGCGGCCACGGCCTCGCGGAGCGTGGCGCTGACCCGCAGGGCGGCGGCGTCGGCGATGGCGTCGGCGTCGGCGACGACGACGACCGTCGGCTCGTTCATCCCTCGACGAGGAGGGCGGCGGCGGCCAGCGCGTCCTCGAAGATGCGGTCGGCGCTGCCCCGGTCCAGGGCCTCGGCGAGATACGGCGCGTCACCGAACGGCTCCAGGCGGCCGGCCCGGCGGGCGACCTGGGCGCCCTGGAAGTCGGCGGTCGCCAGGAGGTGGTCCGCGTGGCGCGTCACGCGGGCGCGGATCTCGGCCGCGCGGCGGCCCAGGGTGAGCTCGACGCGGGCCAGCGAGCCGGGCGTGCGCAGGGCGCGATCGCCCCCCGGATCGGCCGGGCGCAGCTCGATGTGGACCGGCCCGTGGGCGCTCCGATAGGTGCCCTCGAGGCCCTCCGCCCCGCGCTGCTGCGCCAGGGGCGACTCGAGACGCCAGCCCAGGCGGCTGGCCAGCCAGCCGCACAGGAGCGCCGCCTTCGAGACGCGCAGGACATCGCCGGGTCGGGCCACGTCGACGCGCACGTGGTGGATGGAGGCCAGCTCGGGCGCGAGCAGCGGATGGTCGAAGGCGCCGGCCAGCAGCTCGCGCCACAGGGCCAGGCGGAGCCAGCCCACGTCCAGGACCCGCAGCCGGCCTTCCGCCACGACCTGGGCCAGGGCCATCAGGCGGACCGCGCCGTCCTCGCGGAAGGACCCCGAGTCGACCAGGACGCGGTCGACCTCCTCGGCCAGGTCCACGAACTGGGCGCGGCCGAGGGGCGGGTCATCGGGCCACCAGAGGACGACCGGCAGGTCGTGGATGAGGAGTGGCGTGACCAGCTCCGAGAGGTGGTAGGCCAGCTCGCCGCCGCAACGGGCCACGATCTGCTCGGTGCACACCTCCGCGTTGCCCCGCGCCTGGAGCTGGCACTGGGCGTAGATCCGGGCATCGAGCCATGAGGGCCCGTCCGGGTCGCCGGGGGCCAGGATCACCGCGCGTGAGGGGTGGCGAGCCGCCAGCAGGTTGATCGCGTCGAGGGCCCGCTCCTGCGTCTCGGGCCGCGCCGCGACGACGATCAGGGTCAGGACCCGCGTGCGCATGCGCACGCGGGTCTCGCGCCCGCTGTCGAGCCGGGCGCCAAGGCGCGAGTCGCCGCGGGCGGCCTCGCGGGTGCCCGGGTCGGCGGAACGGATGGTCTCCTGGGCCGCGGCCGCCCACATGCGCGACAGCTGGCGCTCGATGCCCTGGATCGAGTCGGCCCGCGCCGACCACGACCGCACCGGTTCGGCCGCCAGCAGGACCTGCGGCGTCGCCTGCTCGGTCATGGCGTCAGAGCCGCCGCCAGCGGCGGCCATCGCGCTCGAGCAGCCGGTCGGCCGCGCCCGGGCCCCAGGTGCCGGCCTCGTACACGGCCAGGTCGCCACTCTCGCCGCGCTTGTCCCACGACGCCCACGTCTGGTCGAGCGGCGTGACGATGGCCCACGCCGCCTCCACCTCGTCGGCGCGCGTGAACAGCGAGGCGTCGCCCATCAGGGCATCGAGCAGGAGCGTCTCGTACGCCTCGGGGGCCTCCGTCGCGAACGACGAGCCGTAGGTGAAGTCCATGTTCACGCTGCGCACGTCCAGGCCGAGCTCGGGGACCTTGGCCGCGAAGCGCAGCATGATGCCCTCGTCGGGCTGGATGCGCAGGGCCAGCAGGTTGGGCTCGGGCTCCGTCGTGGCGTCGCGGAACAGCATCAGGGGCGGCCGCTTGAACTGGACCGAGATCTCGGTCGCCCGCTTGGGCAGCCGCTTGCCGGTGCGGACGTAGAAGGGCACGTCGGCCCAGCGCCAGTTCTGGATCTCCAGCTTGAGGGCCACGTAGGTCTCGGTCGTCGAGGTGGGAGCCACCTCCGGCTCGTCACGGTAGGCCGGCACGTGGACGCCGCCCACCCAGCCCGCGGCGTACTGCCCGCGCACGACGTCGCGGCGGATCCGTTCGGTGTCCCACGCCGGGTCGATGGCGCGCAGGACCCGCAGCTTCTCGTCGCGCAGCGCGTCGGCCTCGAAGGCGATGGGGGGCTCCATGGCGACCAGGCTGGTGAGCTGCAGGAGGTGGTTCTGCAGGATGTCGCGGCTGGCGCCAGCCTCCTCGTAGAACTGGCCGCGACCCTCCATCCCCAGGTCCTCCGCCACGGTGATCTGCACGTGGTCGACGTAGCGGCGGTTCCATACCGGCTCGAAGATGCCGTTGCCGAAGCGGAAGACCAGCAGGTTGCGGACGGTCTCCTTGCCCAGGTAATGGTCGATGCGGTAGACCTGACCCTCGTCGAAGACGTGGGTCACCTCGCGGTTGAGGGTCCGCGCCGAGGCCAGGTCGCGCCCGAACGGCTTCTCGATGATGATGCGGACCCAGCTGCCGCGGCCCGGCCGGGCCAGGCCGGCGCGCCCCAGGTGAGTGATGATGTCGCTGTAGGCGCTGGGGTGAGCGGCCAGGTAGAAGAGGCGGTTGCCCCGGGTGCCGCGCTCCGCGTCGAGCGCCTCCAGCCGCGCGCCGAGGGCCGCGTAGGCGGCCTGGTCGGTGAAGTCGCCCGCCTGGTAGAAGATGCCCGAGGCGAAGTCGTGCCACAGCGCCCTCTCCACCGGGACGCGCGAGAACTCAGCCACCGACTCGGCCATCTCGGCCCGGTAGACGTCGTCGGTGTACGGCCGCCGGGCGAAGCCGACCACCGTCTGTTCGGCAGGCAGCAGGCCGGCCCGTGTCAGGTTGTAGAGGGCGGGCAGGATCTTGCGGTGGGACAGGTCGCCGGTGCCGCCGAAGATGACGACCGAGCAAGGGTCGGGCACCTTCTCCAGGCGCAGGCCGGCACGCAGCGCGTTGGGCGTTCGGCCGGTCGCCCGTCCGGTCCCGGTGCGGGGCGGCCTGGCGGTCGCCGTCACGCGGCGAGCGCCGCCGCGACGAGGCCGGCCAGGGCCTCCAGGCCGGCGTCCGGATCCGCCCCCAGGTGGATCCGCAGCACGGGCAGCCCGTGCGCCACGAGGGCCCCGAGATCGCCGGCCGCCTGCGCCGCGATGAGCGTGCCGAAGCTCTCCGGCGCCCCCGGGATGGGCACGTCAGCGGGGTGATCTGCGGTCAGCTGGAGGAAGCAGCCGCTCGGCGGGCCGCCCTTGTGGAGCTGGCCCGTCGAATGCAGGAAGCGCGGCCCGTACCCCACGGTCGTCGCCCGCTGCGTCGCGTCCCGCAGGCGCAGCCGGATGGCGGCAAGCGCCCGGTCGCGCCCGGGCGTGGCGGCGATGAAGGCCTGCAGCGCGAGGTAGCCGCGCGGCCCCACGCGCGCCAGGTGCCGGCGCAGGACGTCGGCCGCGCTCGCCCCGGCGGCCGGCTGCAGGACGCCGTCACCGTAGAGCGCCACTGGGCCTTCGGTCGCCAGCGGCCGGCCCGCGTCGGGGAGGGCGCCGTCGTGCTGGTAGGCGTCCAGGAGGCGGGCCGTGTTGTGCTTGGACTCGGTGACGTTGGGCTCATCGAAGGGGTTCACGCCCAGCACGGCGCCGGCCACCGCCGTGGCGAACTCCCAGCGGAAGAACTCGGCCCCCAGGCTGCCCGGCATGGCCACGTCGACGACCGGATGGCCGGCCGCCGCGAGGGCCGTCAGGGCCGCGTCGGTGGTGCTGCGCCAGGCGGCGTCGCCGTTCGCGTCGGCTCGCGCCAGCCGCACGAAGACCCGGTCGTCGGTGTACACCCCGGGCGCGCCGAGCGGCTCGTCGACGATCGGCACCAGGCCGGTGCCCTGCTTGCCGGTGCTCTCGGCGATGAGCTGCTCGACCCACGCCCCGAAGGGGGCGATGGTGGGCTCGATGGTGAAGGTGACCTTGTCGCGCCCGCCCCGGGCGAGCGCCCCGAGCGCCGCCCCCAGGGCCAGCCCTGGATCGTCCGCACCGGGCAGCCGGCAGGCCTGCGACATCGCCATGGCCTCGTCGAGGAGCGGGTCCAGCGCCACCCCCTGGAGGGCCGCCGGGGCCAGTCCGACGTACGTCAGGGCGCTGTACCGCCCGCCCACGTCCGGCGGATTGAGGAGGACCGTACGGTACGCCTCGCGGTGGGGGAAGTGGTCCAGGCTGTGGCCGGGGTCGGTGATGATGGCGAAGTGCTCGCCGGCCGCGTCGCTGGGGAAGCGCCCGTAGCGTTCCGTCTCGAGCTCCCAGAAGTAGGCCTCGAAGCTGGCCGACTCGACCGTCGTGCCCGACTTGCTGGCGATGACGTAGAGCGTCGTGCCGGGGTCGCCGGCGACGGTCGCGGCGTGCACGGCGGATGGGTCGGTCGAGTCCAGGACCTCGACGGCGATGCCGTCCGGGGCGGGCGCCCAGACCCCCGCGATGACCCACGGCGCGAGCGAGCTGCCGCCCATGCCGCATACCAGCGCGCGGCGGCAGCCCTCGGCACGAAGGCCGTCGGCCAGCCCCACCAGCTCGGCGATGCGGTCGCTGAAGTCGAGGGGCAGGTCGAGCCAGCCCAGCCGCTGGAGGATGGTCGCCTGCACGTCCGGGTCCGGCGACCACACCGTCGCGTCGCGGTCCCAGATGCGGCGGACCCAGCCCTCGGCCACGGCCCGGTCAGTGGCTGCCGCCACCGCTGCCGTCGCCGCTGCGTCGAGGCCGCGCAGGAGCAGGGGCTGCCGAACGTCAGGCATGAGCACCTCCGGCCGCGTCGGGCGGCTCTCCATGGGCCGGCAACGGGGCCGACACCACGCCCCTGGTCGTCCCGGCGAGGACGCCGCGGGCGACGTCCACGACGTGCGGCACCGTGAACCCGAAGTGTTCGAAGATGGTGGCCGCCGGTGCCGAGGCGCCGAACCGCTCCAGGCCGATCATCGCCCCCTCGAAGCCGACCCAGCGGTCCCAGCCCAGGGTCGTCCCGGCCTCGACACTGACGCGCGCCCGAACCGACGACGGCAGGACCGCCTCCCGATATGCCGGGGGCTGATCGGTGAATCGCTCCCAGCACGGCATGGAGACGACGCGCGCGGCGATCCCCTCGGCGAGCAGGCTCGCCCGGGCGCCGACGGCGAGCTGCAGCTCGGAGCCGGTGGCCAGCAGGATGATGGCGGGCGTCACGACCGCGCCGCCTGCGTCGTTGGCCTCGGCCAGGACGTAGCCGCCCCGGTCCACGCCCTCGTCCGCGAGGTCGGCCGTGCCGGCCAGGACCGGCAGCTTCTGGCGGGTCAGCGAGAGGGCGACGGGACCGTCGGCATGGCGGACCGCCAGCCGCCACGCGGCGATCGTCTCGTTCGGGTCGCCGGGCCGGACGAAGAGGAGGCGCGGCATGGCGCGCAGGGCTGCGTACTGCTCGACCGGCTGGTGGGTCGGCCCGTCCTCGCCGAGGCCGACCGAGTCGTGGGTCCAGACGTAGACCACGTGGAGCGCGCTGAGGGCGGCCAGGCGGACGCTGCCGCGCATGTAGTCGCTGAAGTTGAGGAAGGTCCCGACGTACGGCAGGAACCCCCCGTGGAGGGCCAGGCCGTTCGCCGCCCCGCCCATGGCGTGCTCGCGGACGCCGAAGCGGAGGTTGCGACCGGGCTGGCCGGCCTCGAAATCGGGCGCCCCCTTCATGTCGGTGAGGTTGCTCTCCGACAGGTCGGCGGCTCCGCCGAACAGCTCGGGCAGGCGCGGCGCGAGGGCCTGGATGGCCTCCTGCGACGCCTGGCGCGTGGCGCGGTCGTCGCCCGGCCCATAGGTCGGGAGGTCGCCGTCCCAGCCGGCAGGCAGCTCGGCGGCGAGGCGGCGGCTGAACTCGGCAGCCTCCGCGGGGTACGCCATGGCGTACGCCTCGAAATGCTCCTCCCATCGCTCCACGAGCCGGAGGCCCGCCGGGACCGCCTCGCGGAAGTGGCCGAGGGCGGCCGCGGGCACGTAGAAGAGGCGGTCGGGATCCCAGCCGTAGGCTTCCTTGGTCAGGCGCACCTCGTCCACGCCGAGTGGCGACCCGTGGGCCTTCTGGGTGTCCTGCTTGTTCGGCGAGCCGTAGCCGATATGCGTGCGCACGGCGATGAGGCTGGGCCGTGGATCGGCCCGCGCCGCGTCGAGGGCGGCGGTGATGGCCGCCACGTCGTTGCCGTCCGGGACGCGCTGGGTGTGCCAGTGATAGGCGTCGAACCGCGCGAGGACGTCCTCGTCCCAGGCCATCGACGTGGGCCCGTCGAGCTGGATGTGGTTGTCGTCGTACATGAAGATGAGCTTGCCCAGGCGGAGGTGGCCGGCCAGGCTGGCGGCCTCGGAGGTGATGCCCTCCTGGAGGTCGCCATCGGAGCAGATCCCGTACGTCCGGTGGTCCACGACCACGTGATCCGGCCGGTTGAACTCGGCGGCCAGGCGCAGCTCGGCGATGGCCATGCCGACCGCGTTGGCGAAGCCCTGGCCGAGCGGCCCGGTGGTCGCCTCGACCCCCGGCGTGAGGCCGTACTCCGGGTGACCCGGCGTCCGCGAGCCCCACTGGCGGAAGTGGCCCAGCTCGTCCAGCGTGAGGTCGTAGCCGGTGAGGTGGAGCAGCGCGTACAGGAGCATGCTGGCGTGGCCGGCCGACAGGACGAAACGGTCGCGATCGGGCCACGAGGGTCGCGTCGGGGCGTGGCGCAGGTAGCGCGTCCAGAGCACGTAGGCCATCGGCGCCATGCCCATGGGTGCGCCGGGATGCCCGCTGTTGGCCTGCTGGACCGCATCCATCGCCAGCGTGCGGATCGTGTCGATCGCGAGCTCGTCAAGGCTCTGCGTCGTCGTGCTCACGACTGCATGATATCCGTCGACCCGTGCCAGCCCATCCCCGCTCCCCGGCGCCCCGCGCCCGCCCCCGCGAGCGGCCTCGTCCGCGCGTCGTCGTCCTTGGCGACCTCATCGTGGACATCGCGACGCACCTCGGCCGGCCGGTCGCCGCCGGTTCGGACACGCCGGGCGTCATCCGCTTCCGCCAGGGCGGGTCGGCGGCCAACACGGCGCGGTGCCTGGCCCGCCTGGGCGTGCGGACGACATTCATCGGCGCGGTGGGGCGCGACCGGTGGGCTCGGCCGCTGACCGATGCGCTGCGCCACGACGGGGTCCGGGTGCACGCGGTCCGGGTCGCCGGGCCCACCGGCCGCCTGGTGGCCCTCGTCGCGCCCGACGGCGAGCGCTCGTTCGTGACCGACCGCTCCGCCGCTGACGGCCTCACGGCGGCCGCCGTCAACGCCCGCTGGTTGCGCGGCGCGGACGTCCTCCACGTGCCGGCCTACTCGCTCCTCGCCCCCACCGTCACCGAGGCGGTCGAACGGACCGTCGCGCTGGCGCGAGGGGAGGGGGCGCGGCTGTCGATCGACCTCGCCTCCGCGGCGCCGCTGCTGGCGGCCGGTCCCGCCACGATGCGGCGGCGGATCGCCGGCCTAGCCCCCGACCTGCTCTTCGGCAACCTGGACGAGGTCGAGGCGATGACCGGGGCGCGCGACGGCCTGGCCCTCCTGGAGCTGGCGCCGCTGGTGGTCGTCAAGGCAGGCCCGGCCGGCTGCCTGGTCCTGACGCGCGACCGGTCCGACGCGCGCGGGCTGCGCGTGGCGGTCCCGGCACAGGCGCGTCCGGCCTCCGACACGACCGGCGCCGGCGACGCCTTCGACGCAGGCTTCCTGGCCACGTGGGCCGGGCTGGCGGCGGCGGACCGGTATCGGGAGCCGCCCCTCGTGCGCGCGGCGCGCGCGGGCCATCGGGCCGCGCGGGCCCTGCTGGCCGGGCCGCGAGCGGAGCTGCGCCTCTAGGTCGACGCGCCGGCCGACGCCGGCATGTAGCGCTGGAACCACGCCAGCATGCGGGTGTGACGATCGATGCGGCGGTCGGGCCGGCCCGCGGCGGCGAAGACGTGCCAGCTGTCCGGGTACAGCACCAGCTCGACCGGGCGGCCGAACGCCCTGAGGGCGAGGAACAGCGCCTGGTTGTCCGCCGCAGGGCAGCGCAGGTCCGCCTCGCCCTGCAGCAGCAGCAGCGGCGTCCGGATGGCGGCCACGTGGCGCAGCGGCGACTGGCGCCAGAGGCGGGCGACGCCGGCCTCGTCGAACGGCTCGCCGAGGTCCGCACGCCGGTCGTAGTCGGGGCCGGTGTCGGAGCCGGACCAGCCCATCACCTGGTTCGTGACGCCGTCCTCGCTCACGGCCGCCGCCCATCGGTCGGGATCGGCGCCGACCAGCCAGTTGACCAGGAAGGCGCTGTACGACAGGCCCAGCAGCCCGACCCGCCGGGCGTCGACCGAACCGTCCGCGACGAGGGCGTCAATGACCGCCAGGACGTCCTCCGCGTCCGGGCCGCCCCAGTGGCCCATATCGGGGCGCGGTCGGCGCAGAAGACGAGCGAGCGCCCATCGGCGTCCCAGGCAGGCGCCACGACGTCGAAGTCCCCGCCGGTCACGTCCACGGCGCGGGCGCGGCGGCGGACGGCGATCACGCTGAGGTGGGTGCGGTACTCCAGGTAGCCCGGTCTCGTCCATGCGCCAGTCGCCGCTGGTGATGCGGCGCGCGGTCGGGGCTTCGCTTCCGCCGGGCGGCCCGACCAGGAAGCGTGGCGGGCCCTGCCAGCCCCAGAAGGCGATGCGACCGCCATCGGGCGACCAGGCGAAGCCGCTCACGCCATGCGGCGCGGCGGTCAGCGGCCATGCCTCGCCCCGAGCCAGCGCCAGGATCCAGACCTGGGCCGTGGGCTCGTCACCCGCGCCGCCCGACGCCGGCCGTTCGGCCAGGAAGGCCAGGTGCCGCCCATCGGGGGAGAACTGCGCCTGGGCGGGACCCTCACCGCCACGACGGACGATGCGCCGCTGCCCCTTGCCCGACATCGGCACGAGCAGCAGATCGCGCACGTAGGCGCGGCCGCGCACACGCCGCCGCGCCACCACGGCGAGCGACCCATCGGGATGGAGGTCGAGCTCGTCGAGCGCGACCTGCCGTCGCACGACGGCGGGCGTCACGGGCGGCAGGGTGGTCCGTGCGACCATGACGCGAGCCTACCGCACGCTGAGCCCGCTCCGCGAGGGACCGCGGGTACCCTAGGACGATGCCGGATCGCCACCTGGGACCCGTCGTCTCGCGCGACGTGCGCCACGCGCTGCGCTCGGGGCGCGGGGTCGTGGCCCTCGAGTCGACGCTCATCAGCCACGGCTTGCCGGCGCCCCGCAACCTCGAGGTCGCGCTCGCCAGCGAGGCCGCCGTGCGCGCCCAGGGGGCCGTCCCCGCCACGGTCGCCATCCGGTTCGGCCGGCTGGTCGTGGGCCTGCGGCGCGAGGAGCTGACCGACCTGGCCGAGGCGAGCGGGGTGCTCAAGGTCTCCCGCCACAACCTCGCCGCGGCGCTCGGCACGGCGACCTGGGCCGCCACCACGGTCAGCGCCACGATGATCGCCGCGCACGCGGCCGGCGTGCGCGTCTTCGCCACCGGCGGCATCGGCGGCGTGCATCGCGGCGGCGAGCGGACCTTCGACATCTCGGCCGACCTGGAGGAGCTCGCCCGCACCCCGGTGGCGGTCGTGTGTTCCGGCCCCAAGTCCATCCTGGACCCGCGCCTGACGCTGGAGTACCTGGAGACGCGCGGCGTGCCCGTCGTGGGCTGCGGCACCGACGAGTTGCCGGGGTTCTTCGCCCGGGAGAGCGGCCTGCCGACGCCGATGAGCGTGGGCACGCCGGCGGAGGCGGCCGCGCTGGCGCGCCGCCATTGGGGACTCGGCCTGACCACCGGCCTCGTCTTCGCGGTGCCGGTGCCCGAGTCGGCCGCCCTGCCACGCGAGGAGGCGGACGCCGCGATCGACCGGGCGCTGGCCGAGGCCCACACGGCCGGCATCGAGGGACCGGCGGCCACGCCGTGGATCCTGCGACGGGTGGCGGAGTTGACCGACGGCCGATCGGTCGACGCCAACGTCGCGCTCATCGAGCACAACGCCGAGGTCGCAGGCCGCATCGCCGCCGCGCTGGCCGCGGGCTGACCGGGGGCCGACCGCCGGCGGGTCCTTCTTCGAGGTCGCACCTCGGTGGGGCTGGTACCATCGCCATCGGCCGATCGGGTCGCGCGAGCCGCCGCCCCCAGCAGGTCCCGATCGCAGCCCCTGTCCCGGCCCGTGGTCGCCTGGCGAGGCGCCCGCATGGGTCGGCGCCCACCCCGGGAGACCTCGTGTCCGACGTGCTCCGTCCTTCCGACGCCATCTCCGACCACGCCATCGAGGCGCGGGCGGTCACGCGCGTCTACAAGGCGCGGCCGGCACCCGTCACGGCCCTCGCCGGCATCGACCTCGAGGTGGCGCCGGGCGAGTTCTTCGGCCTGCTCGGGCCGAACGGCGCGGGCAAGACCACGCTCATCAAGATCTTCACCACGCTGCTCCTGCCGACGTCCGGCACCGCCCGCGTCTTCGGCTTCGACGTGGCCGTCCAGACCAAGCAGATCCGCCGCATCATGAACATGGTCGCGGGCGGCGAGCAGTCGGGCTACGGCGTGCTGACCGTGCGCGAGCAGCTGTGGATGTTCAGCCAGTTCTACGGCCTCGGCACGCGTGAGGGGTGGGGCCGCGTGGACGAGCTGATCCAGGCGGTCGGCCTCGGCGAGCAACGCCTGCAGCGGGTCTCCTCGCTGTCCACCGGCGAGCGGCAGAAGATGAACCTCGCCCGCGGCTTGCTCAATGACCCGTGGATCCTCTTCCTGGACGAGCCGACGCTGGGCCTGGACGTCTCCGCGGCGCGCGTCGTGCGGCACCTCGTCAGCGACTGGCGGGCGGCCGTGCCGGGCCGGACGGTGCTGCTGACGACCCACTACATGGCCGAGGCGGACGAGCTGTGCGAGCGGATCGCCATCGTGGACCACGGGCGCATCCTGGCCATCGGCTCACCGGCCGAGCTCAAGCGCATGGTCCAGCGCGAGTCGATCTTCCGCCTCGAGCTGGATCGGCTTGACGGCGGGCCCGCCGCGCTGGCGGGGCTGCCCGGCGTCGTCCACGCCAGTCCCGCCGGCGGCGCCGATGCCGGCGCACCGGTGGATCGCCAGACCGTGGCCGTCAACCTCGTGCTGACCGACGACGCGGCGCTGGGTGGCGTGGTCGGGGCCCTGGGTGACCTCGGGGCGCACATCGTGGCCCTGGCCAAGTCCGAGCCGAGCCTGGAGGACGTCTTCGTGGAGCTGGTGGGCCGCGGCTTCGATGACGCGCCCCCGGAGCCAGCTCGATGACCAGCTCGAACCTCTACGTCCACCGCCGCACGAGCGGCCCGCGCGCCGCCGCCGCGTGGGATCGCCGCCAGGTCCTGATGAACAACCTGCGCACGGTGCTCGGCCGCGCCTTCCCGCGCCTCATCGGGCTGACCCGCGAACCGTCGTGGGTGCTGTTCGAGGTGGGCCTGCCGTTCCTCACCACCTCGGCCTTCGTGCTCGTCTACCGCGCCCTGCAGGCGCCGGCGGAGTACATCGGCTTCGTGGTGGTGGGGGGCGCCATGACCGCCTTCTGGCTGAACGTCATCTGGATGATGGCGGCCCAACTCTACTGGGAGAAGGACCAGGGCAACCTGGAGCTGTACTTCACGGCCCCCATGGACATGATGGCGGTCCTCTTCGGGATGGCCGTCGGGGGCATGCTCGCCAGCTGCCTGCGGGCGGCCGTCGTGCTGGTGGTGGGGAGCCTCGTGTACGGCGTCCACTTCAGCGTCGACCAGTGGCTGCCCCTGCTCGCCGTCTTCTTCCTGACGCTGGTGGCGCTGTACGGCCTGGGCATGATGCTGGCCAGCCTGTTCGTGCTGTGGGGCCGCGAGGCCTTCCACATGACGCAGCTGCTCCAGGAGCCGATGTACTTCGTGTCGGGCCTGAATTTCCCGGTCGGGCAGCTTGGCTTCCTCGGCGCGCTGGCGATCGCCCTCCTGCCCCTCGCGGTCGGCCTGGATGCGATGCGGCAGCTCGCGTTCACCGGCGGCACGGTCGTCTTCGTCACCCCCGCGCCCGGCATCGAGATGGCCATCCTGGTGGTCATGGCGGTCGTCTTCCTGGTGCTGGCCCGGTTCTGCCTGCGGACGATGGAGCGCCTCGCTCGCCACGAGGGGCGCCTCACGGCGCGCTGGCGCTGAGGCCGCCCCATGAACGCCGACAGCAGGGCCACGACCGTCGGGGCGCCGCTCTCGGGCGGCGGCTTCGACCGCAGCCGCGCGGATCGCGGGGGCCTGATCACGACCTGGCGGGCCTTCTCCACGTCGGCGCGCCTGGGCTGGCAGATGGAGGCCAACTGGACCGATCCGCTGCTGTTCTTCATCTACTCGGTGGCCAAGCCGCTGGCGAGCGCGCTGATCCTGGTGCTCATGGTCCAGATCGTCAGCGGCGGCGGCACGGGGGCGGCCTCGGCGCGCGCCTTCGTCGTCATCGGCAGCGCCCTGTGGGCCTTCGTGCTGGCGGGCGTGCAGGGCATCGCCTGGTCGGTGCTGGACGACCGCGAGCGCTACCGCATGCTCAAGTACCTCTACGTCAGCCCGAGCGACTTCCTGGTCGTGCTCGTGGGTCGCGGCGTGGCGCGGGTCGCGGTGGGCGGCATGGGCGCCGCCATCACGCTCGTGGTGGGCGTCCTCTTCCTCGGCGTGCCCTTCGATCCGGGTCGTGTCGACTGGGGCACGGCCGTCGTCGTCATGGTCGGGGGCCTGGCCGCCGTGGTCGCGCTCGGCATCCTGATGGCCGCCGTGTGCCTCCAGACGCGCCAGGAATCGTGGTCCTACCCGGAGGCGGTCGCGGGGGCGCTCTTCCTGCTGGTGGGCGCCGTCTTCCCCCTGGCGGTCCTGCCGCTGCCGGTGCAGGGCGTCAGCCTGGCCCTGCCGCTGACGTGGTGGATGGCGGGTTTCCGGCAGGCCGTCTTCCCGGCCACGATCAGTTCGGTCGGCGGCACCGGCTCGCTCTTCCAGGCCCTGACGGGCGCCGCCACGCCCGACGCCGCCACGATCGTGCTCGCCTTGCTGGCCACGACCACGCTGGTTACACTCGTGACCGCGGTGCTCTTCCGGCGCAGTGAAGGGCGAGCCAAGGACCGCGGCCTGATCGACCGGACGACCGGTTCCTGACGGGAGGCGCCATGCGGATCTACGAGGGCAGCCCACGCCAGGACTATGAAGAGGTGCTGCGCTCGATCGGCGCGTTCCTGGACCAGCGCGGGATGCGGGAGGTCCTCTTCGTGGAGGCCCCCGACGGCTTCATCGTGCAGGGCCTGGTGGCCCAGCAGGAGTCGGGCAGCAGCTGGTCGGAGACCGTCGGCCAGGTCCAGAAGGAGACGCTGACCTTCCTGGACGACGACGTGGGACGCTTCATGGACGAGGCCCTGGCCCGCCGCAAGACCGGCGCCCCGGCCCCCGACTGGACCAAGTCCGGGCCGTACGAACGGGCGCTCCGCGTGCTCGGCCGCTTCATCGACGAGCAGAAGCCGCGGGACGTCTTCTTCTTCGAGCAGGGCGGCTCGTTCGTCATCCGCATGCTGAGCTCCACGAGTACGGGGGCGCAGCACACCCTCGCCGAGTTCACCCCCGACGACATCGAGCAGATGATCACGCAGGGTCCCGGTTGGCGGAACCAGGCGCGATCGACCACGCCCACCGCCGCTGCCAGCGGCGGCGCGGCCCCAGCCAAGGGGTGAGGCCGCTCGCGGCCTTGCTCACCCACGGAGGTATCCGTCCATGAAGGCCCTCAAAGTCGTTGCCGTCGCCCTTGGCGTCACGCTCGGCGCCCTGATCGTCATCCCGCTCGTCGTCCTGGCGGGCCTGTTCATCTGGCTCAAGCTGACCGAGGACAGCGACGAGGACGCGCTCGAGCTGGAGCCCGAAGCCGCCTGACCAGGTCAGCCGCCTCACGGGCCGGCGCCGACGCGGTCGACCGGCCTGATCCGGCCGCACCGATGACCTTCGACGAGTACGTCGCCCTGGCTGCCCGCACGGACTCCAACGCGGGCGACGCGCTCGTCGTGGCGGCCCTCGGCCTGGCCGGCGAGGCCGGCGAGTTCGCCGATCGCGTCAAGAAGATCGTGGCCCAGGGCCATGCCCTGGACCGTGACGCGCTGGTCGACGAAGCCGGCGACATCCTGTGGTACCTGGCCAAGGCCGCGCGGGCCCTCGACATCTCGCTCGAGGAGGTCGCCCGCCGCAACGGGGCCAAGCTCGCCGCCCGCTACCCCGAGGGCTTCGCCGTCGCGCGCAGCCTCGCCCGCGCCACCGGGGAGTGACGGCCGGCAGCAGGGCGCAGACGCCGCCGCGCGTGCCCCGGGACGGGCTGCGCGTGAGCATCCTCGTCGACTACGACGGGACCATCTCGCGCCTCGACGTAGGCGACGACCTCCTCCGCCGCTATGGTCCGGACGCCGCCGAGACCGCGCGCCAGGACGCCGCCTATGACGCGGGTCGCGTCGGCTCCCGCGAACTGATGCAGTGGGACATGGACGTCCTGCCGCACGATCCGGAGCTGCTGCGTCGGGAGGCCGAGGCGGCCGGCCAGGACGAGGCCTTCCCCGCGTTCGTGGCGGTCGCAAGCCAGGCCGGGGCGGCGGTGGAGGTGGTCAGCGACGGCCTGGGCTTCTACGTGGCGCCCAACCTGGCCCGTCTCGGCCTGGCCGATGTGCCCGCCGCCACCAACGAGAATCGCGTCCGCGACGGCGGCCGGGGGCTGTCGTTCCCGTACGGCCACCCGGCCTGCTTCGTGTGCGGCACCTGCAAGCGCGAACGGGTGCGCGCCCACCAGGCCCTGGGGCGCGTGGTGGTCTTCATCGGCGACGGGACCAGCGACCGCTACGCCGCCTTCCACGCCGATCTGGTCTTCGCCAAGGGCCCCCTGGCCGACTTCTGCGCGGCAGCCGGCTGGCCCTTCCGGGCGTGGTCCGACTTCGCCGAGCTGACCGCCTGGCTGGAGGACGCCATCGCGGCGCGCTCGCTGCCGGCCGGCCCCGTGGAGGTGCCCGCCTGGCGGGCGGCCAACCCGTCGATGGCCGCACGCGCGGACCGGCCGTTCATCTGCGGGCCGGAGGTCTGGGGCCCCGGCCGCAGCACCCCGGCCAGCCTGCCGTAACGTCGGAGGGTCGCCTCGGAGGGCAGATCCGGCTTGCCCCGGCGGTCGGCTTCCGGTACCATCGGAAAAACCCCGGAGGACTCGACCCATGGCGAAGTATGTCTTTGTGACCGGAGGCGTGACCTCCTCACTCGGCAAAGGCATCACCGCCGCCAGCGTCGGCCGGCTGCTCAAGAGCCGCGGCCTCTCCGTCTCCATCATCAAGCTCGATCCGTACATCAACGTCGATCCGGGCACGATGTCGCCCTACCAGCACGGCGAGGTGTTCGTCACCGACGACGGGGCGGAGACGGACCTTGACCTGGGCCACTACGAGCGGTTCATCGACGAGAACCTGACCCAGCTCAGCAACGTCACGACCGGCCGCATCTACCAGGCCGTCATCGCCAAGGAGCGCCGCGGGGACTACCTGGGCGGCACGGTCCAGGTCATCCCCCACATCACCAACGAGATCAAGGAGCGCATCCAGCGGGTGGCCCGCGACGGCCGCGCCGACGTGGTCATCGTGGAGGTCGGCGGGACCGTCGGTGACATCGAGAGCCTGCCGTTCCTGGAGGCCATCCGCCAGCTGCGCAAGGACGTCGGGCGCACCAACGTGCTCTATATCCATGTCACGCTGCTGCCCGCGCTGGCCGCCACCGGCGAGCTCAAGACGAAGCCCACCCAGCACTCGGTCAAGGAGCTGCGCGGCATCGGCATCCAGCCCGACGTCATCGTCCTGCGTTCCGACCAGCCGGTGAGCGACGAGGTGCGCGAGAAGATCGCCCTCTTCTGCGACGTGGCCCAGGAAGGGGTCATCACGGCCGAGACGGCGTCCACGATCTACGAGGTGCCGCTGCTCCTGGAGGCCCAGGGTCTCGGGGACCTGGTGGTCCGCGAGCTCGGCCTCGGCGCCACGGCCAAGCCGGCCGACCTGACCGCCTGGCGCGCCCTCGTCGACCGCATCAAGCGGCCCAAGCCCGAGCTCGAGATCGCCCTGGTGGGCAAGTACATCGAGCTGCCCGACGCCTACCTCTCGGTCACCGAGGCGCTGCGCCACGCCGGGTGGGCGCACGACCGCACGATCCAGGTCCGCTGGGTCGACTCGGAGACCCTCACGCCGGAGAACGTGGCCGAGCGGCTGGCCGGGGTGGCCGGCGTGCTCGTGCCGGGTGGCTTCGGGCATCGCGGCATCGAGGGCAAGGTGCTGGCCGCGCGACACGCCCGCGAGCACAAGGTGCCCTACCTGGGCCTGTGCCTGGGGCTGCAATGCGGCGTCATCGAGGTGGCGCGGAACGTGGCCGGCGCACCGGAGGCCAATTCGACCGAGTTCGACCTGTTCACGCCCGACCCGGTCATCGACTTCATGCCCGACCAGCGCGACATGGAGGACAAGGGCGGCACGATGCGGCTGGGCCTCTACCCGGCCCGCCTCACGCCCGGCACCAGGGCGGCCGAGGCGTACGGCAGCGAGGTCATCTACGAGCGCCATCGCCACCGCTTCGAGGTCAACAACCACTACCGCGAGCGCCTCCAGGCGGCCGGCATGGTCTTGTCGGGCCAGTCGCCGGACGGTCGGCTGGTGGAGATCGTCGAGCTGCGCGACCACCCGTGGTACGTGGCCAGCCAGTTCCATCCCGAGTTCAAGTCGCGACCGGACCGCCCGCACCCCCTGTTCGACGGCTTCGTGCGGGCTGCCGTGGCCCACCACGGGCATGCGGCCGAGGACGACCGGGGTGCCGTGGCGCCAAAGCCGCAGTCGGTCGAAGCGCTCGCCTGACCGCGGCCCGCGCCGAGGCGGGTGGCGCTCGCCCGTGCGGGCCATGGGTCCGCCAGCGGTCGAGAACGGGTCAGTCGTAGAATCGGCGCTCCCGCCGCAAGGAGCCGCCGCCCGATGAAGATCTTCCTGGACACCGCCGAGATCGACGAGATCCGCACCGCCGCGCGGTGGGGCGTGCTCGACGGGGTGACGACCAACCCGACGCTCTTCGCCAAGGTTGGTGGCAGCTACGACGACGTGCTGCGCCAGATCTGCGGCATCACCTCCGGCCCCGTGAGCGCCGAGGTGATCGCCGAGGACGTCGGGGGGATGCTGCGCGAGGGCCGCCACTTCGCCAAGATCGCGCCGAACATCGTGGTCAAGGTGCCCATGAGTGAGGAGGGCCTGGAGGCCATCGCCCGCTTCGCCGAAGAGGGCATCAAGACCAACTGCACGCTCATCTTCAGCAGCAACCAGGGGCTCCTCGCGGCCAAGGCGGGCGCCTCGCTCCTGTCGCCGTTCGTGGGCCGCCTCGACGACATCAACCAGGACGGCATGGAGGTCGTGCGGGAACTGGTCAGCATCGTCGAGCTGCACGACCTTGGCGCCGAGGTCCTGGCCGCGTCGATGCGCCATCCGCGCCACATGACCGAGGCGGCGCTGGCCGGGGCCCACATCGCCACCGTCCCGTTCAAGATCCTGCAGCAGATGGTCCACCACCCGCTGACCGACAAGGGCATCGTCCAGTTCCGCAAGGACTGGGAGACGGCCCGCCACGAGGGCGCGGCCAAGGCCGGCAGCCCCGCGAAGACCAAGTCCGCCTAGATCCGCCGCGGGCCTGAGCGGGCCTGAGCGGGCCTGGGGGGAGGCGCCCCGGCGGTCGCGCCGCCCACGGGCCGTACGGCCGGAACCGTTGCCGTTTCGGTCCCGGGGGACTGGTATGAGCCGATTCGCGGCCCGTGGTTGTCGTCCCGTCAGGCTCCATGCGGGTCGAGGACTCAGCAGCAACGGCACCGCCCCGGATCGGCGCATATGAGTCCCCGCAGGACTAGACGACAACCGCGGTGGGGCGAGAGTCGGGCGGGACGAGCTGACTGGGGGCCGGCCGGCCCTTGACCGGCCCACCGGCCGTGCTATCATCGGGGGGTCCCATTCGCCCGCACCGCGGCAGCGGCCGTGCGTGCAGAGGCGCCCCCACGACGTGCGGCTGGGGCCTTCCGTACCGCTCGGTCGTGGTCGCTGAGGTCTGGCATCGCGCGTCGACACACCTGCGAAGCGACCGGCACTCATCCCGGCCCGTGCTTGCGGCCACCCACCATCCCACCTGAGGAACTCCGTACCCCACGATGAATATCAACGAACTCAAGGACATGAACATCAAGGAACTCGTCCAGATGGGCGGCGATCTGGACGTCCTGGACGCTCGCACCATGCGGCGCGAGGATCTCGTCGAATCGATCCTCCAGCGGCAGGTCGAGCGCTCTGGCCAGGTCTACGCGACCGGCATCCTGGACCTGGTCGACGACGGCTACGGCTTCCTCCGGCGGCACGGCCTGATGCCGAGCCCGGACGACATCTACGTCAGCTCCAGCCAGGTCCGCCGGTTCGGCCTGCGGGCCGGCGACCGGGTCGGCGGCGTCACCCGCGCGCCGAAGGAGGCGGAGAAGTACTGGGGCCTCCTGCGCGTCGAGTCGGTCAACGGGGTCGATCCGGCGACCGCCGCGCGACGGCCCCATTTCGACGCCCTGACGCCGATCCACCCCATCGAGCTGATCAACCTGGAGACCGAGCCGAAGAACCTCAGCCAGCGGCTGGTCAACCTGGTCAACCCCATCGGCAAGGGCCAGCGCGCCCTGATCGTGAGTCCGCCGAAGGCGGGCAAGACGATGCTTCTCAAGAGCATCGCCAACGGCATCACCGCCAACTACCCGGAGATCCTCCTCATGGTCGCGCTCATCGGCGAGCGACCGGAGGAAGTGACCGACATGCGGCGCTCGGTCAAGGGCGAGGTCATCTCCTCGACCTTCGACGAGCCCACGGAGAACCACACCCACGTGGCCGAGATGGCGCTCGAGATCGCCAAGCGACAGGTGGAGACCGGCCGCGACGTCGTCATCCTGCTGGACTCCATCACGCGGCTGGCGCGGGCCTACAACCTGGCCCTGCCGCCCTCCGGCCGGACGCTCTCGGGTGGCATCGACCCCATCGCCCTCTACCCGCCCAAGCGCTTCTTCGGCGCCGCGCGGAAGCTGGAGGAGGGAGGTTCCTTGACGATCATCGGCACCTGCCTCGTCGACACCGGCTCGCGCATGGATGACGTCATCTACGAGGAGTTCAAGGGCACCGGCAATAGCGAGCTGATCCTCGACCGCAAGCTGGCGGAGAAGCGCATCTTCCCGGCCATCGACGTACAGCGGTCGGGCACCCGGCGCGAGGAGCTGCTCCTCGAGGAAGGCACCCTGCGCATGGTGTGGACGATGCGGCGGATGCTCACCGCGGTCGGCACCAACGAGGGCATCGAGCTCCTGCTCAACCGCCTCGCCAAGACCGATTCCAACGCGGCCTTCCTGGCCACGCTCACCCGCCAGGCCGCCGCCGAGGCCTGACGACTCCGCACGACACGGTCGGCCGGGCGCCCCGCATTTGACGGTCCTCTCGCTCGTCTGGTACCTTCGGTGCGTCCAAGGACGCTCGAGCGGGCGGCAGGGAGAGCTGCAGCGAGCGTGGCCATAGCGGCAGTGAGGCCCTAGCTCCATACCGCTTCCTCCGGGCGGACCGCGATTCCGTGCCCTTCCCCCGCGACCTTTTACGCCCGGACCCCACAGGAGACCGTATTGCTTCAGGCACCGGTCGCCGTTCGGCATGCGCGTGCGCGCCTGAGCGACGACTTGCATGGGCTCCGGGCCCGTCTCGGTCACGTCCGACGGCCTTCGCGCCCGCAGTCCCCGCTTGCCGCGTCCCGGCGACGCTGGCATCTACCCCACCCGCTCGCAGCGCGGCCGATCCTGGCGCGCGTCGGCGCGGATCGGCGGCTCGGGCCGGCCGTCGTGCTGGCCCTCATCCTGATCGCCAGCCTCGCGGCTGCCCTGCCCGCCTCGGGTGCCGCCATCGGCGCCACGAACGGCGCCGGCGATCCCGCCAATCCGCAGATCGCCGACCTCCAGGCCGCGGCCGACCTCTCCGCCGCCGCGGCATCCACGGCCGGCTCCGCCGTCACCGACTCCACGGACGTGCCACGGGGGCCGCTGCTCGCCAGCATGGGCGACCAGGACGCGCCGACCGCGAGCGACTACACGGAGGACGGCACACTGCTGACGCCGTACGGGGTGGCCGAGACACCCGTCAGCTTCCAGGCCCAGGTGTACGTGGTGAAGTCGGGCGACACGCTCACCGGCATCGCCAGCCACTTCGGCCTCGACATGATGACGATCTGGTGGGCCAACAAGCTGACGGCCAAGGACCAGCTCCACGTCGGCCAGAAGCTGCTGATCCCGCCGGTGGACGGCGTGCTCTACACGGCGGCCGAGGGCGATACGGTCGAGTCGGTCGCAGCCAAGTACCACGCCAGCGCCGAGTCGATCATGCAGTACGACTCGTTGACGTCCGATGAGCTGACGATCGGCCAGCAGATCATGATCCCGGACGGCGTTGGCGCGGCCATCGCGGTCACGACCCCGGCCGCCAAGCCGGCCGCCAAGACGACCGCCAGGTCGACGGGCTCGACCGGCGGCTCCGGCTGCCAGTCCTGCCCGTTCGTGCCGCTTGCCTGGCCGGTCCCCGGCGGCTACATCAGCCAGGGCTACCACTACGGCCACTGGGCCATCGACATCGCCGCCCCGTGGGGCTCGCGCATCGTCGCGGCGGCCGCCGGCACCGTCACCTTCGCCGGCTGGAAGAACAACGGCGGTGGCTACCAGGTCTGGATCAGCCACGGCCACAACTTCTACACGACCTACAACCACATGTCGTCGACCGCGGTCTACGTGGGCCAGCATGTCGGGCGCGGCCAGTTCATCGGCCGCGTCGGCATGACCGGTGACGCGACCGGCCCCCACTGCCACTTCGAGGTCTGGATCGGCCCCATCTGGGATGGCGGCCAGCGCGTCAACCCGCTGAACTACTTCTGACCGCCGGCGACGTCCCGGGGCCCCTGGTGGGCACCCGCCCCGGCCGGCCTGACGTCTCCGCCGGCGCTGCTACGATCGGCGCCGATGTTCCTTGACCACGTCACGATCTGGGTCGCCGCGGGCGAAGGCGGGGCCGGGGCGGCCACGTTCCGACGCGAGGCCCACGTGCCGCGCGGCGGGCCGGATGGTGGTGACGGGGGTCGTGGCGGGTCGGTCTACCTGCGGGTCGACGTGGGCCAGACGACGCTCCAGGACTTCCGCTTCAAGCATCACTTCCGCGCGCCCGCCGGAGGTCCAGGCGCGGGCGCCAAGCGTCACGGCCGGGCCGGCCGTGACATCGACCTGGCGGTCCCCCCGGGCACGGCCGTCTTCGACCGTGACACGGGCGATCTGCTGGCCGACCTCGTGGCCGCGGGCCAGCGCGTGATGGTCGCCCGTGGCGGGCGCGGGGGCCTTGGCAACGTCCATTTCGCGACCGCCACCCATCGGACGCCGCACCACGCGCAGAAGGGTGAACCGGCAGAGGAGCGGTGGTTGCGGCTGGAGCTGCGGCTGATCGCCGACATCGGCCTGGTCGGCCTGCCCAACGCCGGCAAGTCGACCCTGCTGGCGGCCCTCACGGCGGCCACCCCTCGCATCGCGGCCTACCCGTTCACCACGCTCGAGCCCAACCTCGGGGTCCTGGACCTTGGCCGGGTCGACCCGGACGACCCGCGCCGGCCGACGATCGCCGACGTGCCCGGCCTGATCGAGGGCGCCAGCGGCGGGGCGGGCCTTGGCCACGCCTTCCTGAGGCACGTCGAGCGGACGCGCGTGCTCCTCCATGTCGTCGACGTGGCGGCGCCGACGGCGCTGGCCGATCATGCCGCGATCCGCGAAGAGCTGCGCCTGCACGACCCGGCCCTCCTGGCCAAGCCGGGCTTCGTCGTGGCCAACAAGATCGACCTGCCCGGCGCCGCCGAGCGGGCCGCGGAGCTCGCGCGGAGCGTGGCGGGGGAGGGCGAGGCATGCGTCGCCGTCTCGGCCATGACCGGGGAGGGGTTGCCGCAGCTCGTGCGCCAGCTGCGGACGCTGCTGCCGGACGCGGGCAGCGAGGAGGCGGTGACGCCGGCGGGCGTGGTCGTCCACCGCTTCGAGCAGGCGGCGGCGAGCTTCTCCGTGCAGCGGGAGGCGGATGGGTATCGCGTGCGTGGCCGGCGGATCGAACGGCTCGTGGCCCAGACCGACTTCGACAACGAGGAGTCGGCGGAACGGTTCCAGCGCGATCTCGCGCGCCTTGGCATCGACCGGGAGCTGCGCCGCGCCGGCGTCACCGCGGGTGACACCGTCCGCATCGGCAGCCACGAACTGGCCTGGGGCGACGAGCCGTGGGCCTGACCGACGCGGCCGTGGCGACCGCGCCCACCCTGCTGCCGGCCGAGCTGCGCTCCCGGACGCGCGGCGCCTGGGGCATCCTCGGCGGCACGTTCGACCCGCCCCACTACGGGCACCTCGCCATCGCCGAGCACGTGCGGGCGGCGCTCGACCTCATCGGGGTGCTGTTCGTGCCCGCCGGCATCCCGCCCCACAAGCAGGGCCAGCCCATCAGCCCGGCGGCCGACCGGGTGGCGATGGTGGAGGGCGCGATCGCCGACAACGCGGCGTTCCGGCTCTGCCGCATCGAGGTCGACCGTCCCGGGCCCAGCTACACCGCCGACACGCTGGCCCTCCTGCGGGCGGATCCCCCGCACCTCACGACGCCGGGCGGCCCGGACGTGCGGGCGTCCGGCGAGTACGTCCTGATCCTCTCCACGGAGGTGCTGCTCGGCCTGCCGGGCTGGCACGAGCCGCAGCGCATCCTGGGCCAGTGCCTCGTCGCAGTCGTCCCACGCCCGGGCTACCGCGCGCCGGGTCACGCCTGGTTCGGCGAGCACTTCCCTGGCCAGGAGGGCCGCGTGGTGTTCGTGGAGGGGCCGGAGCTCGGCCACTCGGCCTCGCTCATCCGGCGCTACGCGGCCGACGGGCAGCCGATCCGCTACCTCGTGCCCCCCGCCGTGGAGGCCTACGTGCGCGAGCACGGCCTGTACGACGGCTGGCCGCCGGCGGCGACGCAGCCATGAGCCGCTCCGTTCCCGCGCCCGGTTCGCGTCGTCCCGGCCTGCCCGCACGCGACGCCCGGCCGGCCGACGTCGTGCCGCTCGATGCCGCCGCGGCGCTCCAGATGGCGCGCCGGGCCGTGGACCTGGCCGCCGACAAGAAAGCCATCGACATCGTGCTGCTGGGCATCGGCGACCTGACGACGGTGGCCGACTACCTCGTCATCTGCGCCGGTTCATCGGAGCGCCAGCTCGGGGCGATCGCCGACGGCATCACCGAAGGGCTGGCGGCGGACGGCATCCACCCGCTCGGCCGCGAGGGCGCCTCCGGCGCGCACTGGGTGCTGTTGGATTTTGGCGCTGTGATCGTGCACGTCTTCGCGCCGCCCGAGCGGGACTTCTACCAGCTCGAACGCCTGTGGGCGGACGCCCCGACGCTGCTGCGGATCCAGTAGCACCGGTACTCCCCCCGGGGTACCTCCGGGTGATGCGAGGCCCGCGACGCCCTACCTAGCATCCGCCGTGGTGGTTGGCCGATCCAACCGCACAGGCAAGGATGTGGCGTTCGTGGCGCGACCTCGCGAGCGGTGCCCGCAGTGTGGGCGACAGCTCATCAACACCCGCTTCGACACGACGTTCCGCATGGCGGACGCCGCCGAGCGCCTGTGCTTCGGCATCCCGGGCGGCCTGTGCGAGGACTGCCACCAGCTGTACATCGACCCGGAGCTCATCGAGCTCCTTGACCTGGGTGCCGGTCGCTGCGTCTTCGCCATCGAGTCCGACCTCGTCCTCCAGGAAGAGGCCTGGTCAAGCGCGGACTGAACCCCCGGCGGCTCCGCGCCGCTGATCGGACGGGCGCCGCGCGACGCGCTCGGTGAGCCACAGGTCCAGCGCCAGGCGGCCCCGTTCGTCGGATGTGGGCGCCGGCCCGCCGTCCTCCCCGATGCCCTTGCTGGCCAGGTCCACCGCGACCAGCCCTTCGACCGCCGCGTCCAGCTCGGCGCTGGTCCAGGCCCGAGCCTGCTCGGCCAGCCGCTCGGCGCGGAACGGCAGGAGGCGCATCGCGCGAACCAGGTCGGCCGGTCGGGCGCCCGACGCCAGGTGGTCGGCGGCCACCACGAGCTCCCGCAGTCGCCCATGCAGACGTGCCACGAGCACCTGGAGGGGCGTGCCCTCGGCGAGGAGCCGCTCGGCCAGGGCCGCGGCGACCCCCGCCTGGCGGCCACCGACCGCGTCGAGCAGGGCCCAGGCCGACCCGGGCACAGCCTCCGGCACCAGCGCTGCCACGTCCTCCTGCGTGATCGTGCCGCCGGGTCGGTAGAGGGCCAGCTTCTCGAGCTCGCCGTTGGCCAGGCCGGCCTGGTGCCGGCGGTCGATGTCGCCCTCGCGGACCTCGGCGCCGATGCGCCGGGTGAGCTCCTGGGCGGCGCCGGGCCCCAGGCGCACCCCGAGTTCGGCGGCACGTTCACCGAGCCAGCCCGCCATCCGGTCGCGGGTCATCGCCGGGAAGCTGGCGACGGTGCCGCCCGCCGCTTCGACCGCCTCGCCGAGCGGATCCGCGGCCGCGGACCGCCGCGCCGACCCCTCGCGGATGTCGATGAGCACGAGGCCGTTGCCGGGCGGCACGAGTCCCACGATGGCGATGAGGCGCTCGCGCGGCCCGCGGTCGCGGGCCAGGGCGGCGACGCCCCCGACGACGACCAGCTCGCCCCCGCCGAACAGCGGCGCCGTCCCGACGTGCTCGGCGATGCGGTCCAGGACCCGGTCCATGGCCGACCGCTCGTCGCCGGCCTCGACGCGCCACCGTTGCAATGGCGGCCCAGGCTCACCCAGGGCGATCGCCAGCCGCACGACCGCCCGCTCGATGGCGTACGTGTCCTCGCCCCGGAAGAGGGCCACGGAGGGGGTCGTCACCGGCCGACCCGGGCCCCTGCCCGACCGGCCCAGCGCAGGCGGCCCACGGCCGTCGGCGCAACGCCGGCCGCACCGCAGACGTGGCGTTCCAGGTCCTCGGCGATGATCCAGGCCCGCGCCAGCGAGCCGTCGCGGTCGGGGTGGTCGTGCCGCCACCGCGCGAAGCGCGCAGACATCGGCTCCAGCCGCTGGGCGGCCCGCTTGTCGGCGTACGCCACGATGAGCATCTCGAGTGGCGCCATGGCGAGCCAGCCGGCGACGTCCCTTTCGTGGTCCAGCAGGCGCCCGACGGGGTGCGCCGCGACCAGCGGGGCGAGCTCGGCCAGGCCCTGCTCGGTCAGCCAGCGCGCGCCGGCCTGGCCATGGCCGCCCGCCCGCCGCGGATCGCCCGGCGGGAAGAGCTTGTCGACGTCATGCAGGAGCGCCGCGGTCTCGGCCAGCCGGCGGTCCACGGACCGGCCCCGGGCAGCCGTCCGGGCGGCCAGGAAGGCCGCCACCTCCGCCACGGCGCAGACGTGCCTCAGGAGGCGCGGTGAGGGGTGGAGGTCGAGGAGGATGGCCACGGCCTGCTGACGGGTGGGGATGGCCACGACCCGATCGTAGCAAGCTCCGCGGCCGGCCAGTGCGGACCGGGCGCGGCCGGGGCCCCGAGGCCCCGTGGCGCGGGCGTGGCGACATCGCGGGCACCGGTGGGCCGCACCTGCAGGTCGCGGCCGTCGGTGCTGATCTCGACGCTGCCGTCGAGGTCCGTGCGGTAGACCGCCGCGCCAGCCGCCCGGAGGCGGGCGATGGTCGCCGGGGCGGGGTGGCCGTACGGGTTCCCCGCCCCCACGCTGACCACGGCCACGCGCGGCTGCACGGCGGCCAGGAACGGGGCCGTGGAGGCCGTGCCGCTGCCGTGGTGCGCCACCTTGAGCACGTCCACCGGGCCCTGGAGGCCTGCCTGCAGTAGCTGCGGGTCGACCTCCTCCTCCGTGTCACCCATCAGCAGGAGGCGCCGCCGGCCGAACCGGATGTCGAGCACGATCGAGACGTCGTTGATGCCCTTGCCGGTGTCCGGCGGCAGGCGCGGCACGGACCCCGCGATGGGCCAGTGGACGGTGATGGCGGCGCCGTCGAGCCGCAGCGTGTCGCCGTCGGCCAAACGGCCGGTGACGCGCCCCGCGGCGCGGATGGCCGCATCGAAGGCGTGGTAGGCCGGCCCAGGGCCCAGCATGCCCGGCTCGAAGATCGGGCCCACGTGGTAGCGCTCGAGGAGGGCCGCGAACCCGCCGACGTGGTCCTCGTGCGGATGGGTCAGCACCAGCAGGTCCACGCGCCGGTCCCACGGCGGCAGGCGCGCGTCGAGGAGCGCCAGCAGGCGGTCGGGATCCGGCCCCCCGTCGACCAGCAGGCGGGCGCCGCGGTCGCCCTCGATGAGGATCGCGTCGCCCTGGCCCACATCCAGGACCGTCGCGCGCATCCGGCCGTCGGCGCGTCGCGTGGCGACCAGCACGCCGGCCGAGGCGGCCACGACGGGCAGGGCCAGGATGGCCAGAGCCTGGCGCCGCGATACGAGGCCGCTCGCAGCGGACGGCGAGGGCGCTGGGGGGGCCGGCGGTCGCGGCGGAGCCGCCCGGGAAGGTGGCCTACGGCTCAAGAGGCGGGCCAGGCGGGTGCGCATGCCCGGCCGGCTCGCCGCCAGGAGCGCCATGGCCGCGCCGCAGCCGGTGATGGCGGCGGTCGGCGGATCGACCGCGACGGTGGCGAACGGGACGGCCGCCACGGCATGGGCGAAGCTCGTGAGGACGCCAAGCAGCACGCCACCAGCGACCGAGACGGGTACGCCGAGCAGGTGCGGTGCCCCGGCCGACAGCAGCCCGCCCGTGGCGAGCGCCAGGACGCACACCAGGACCACCGGCGGCACGAGCGGTGCGACGAGGATGTTGGCGAGGGGGGCGGCGGGCGAGAGCTGCCCGAAGTCGAACAGCACGACCGGCACCGAGACCGCCTGGGCCACCAGCGAGACGGCCGTCCAGCCGAGGATGACCGTCGGCACGCGCGCCGGGACCCTCGCCCGCAGCCACGCGGCGAGGGGCCCGCTCCAGGCGATGAGGCCGGCGGTGGCGGCGGCGGATAGGTGGAAGCCGGGGTCGCCGGCGAGGGCCGGCTCGAGCCCCAGGAGCAGCAGGATGGCCAGGCCAAGGGCGGCCGCGGCGCTCCGGGGACGCCCCGTCTCGCGACCGAGGAGGCCGGTGAGCGCCATCAGGGTGGCGCGCAGGACGCTCGCGCCGGCCCCAGCCAGGAGCGCGTACCCGATGATCCCGAAGGCCAGCGCCGCGGCGCGTCGGCGGCGCGGGAGGGGTCGCACGAGCGCCGCGATGAGCCCCGCCACGAGGGCCACTTTCCAGCCGTCGATGGCGATCACGTGGTTCAGCCCGGCCGTGGTGAAGTCGGCGCTGACGTCGCGTGGGACGAGGTCGCGCAGGCCGAGCAGGAGGCCCGCGGCGAGCCCGGCCTGGGGCTCGGGCAGGGCGGTCGCCAGCCAGCCCGCCATCACACGGCGCACCTGCTCGAGCGCGGCCGCCGGCCCGCCCGTTGGCGCCAGCAGATCGACCTCTGCCGGGGCCGCCGTCCCCGACGCGCCGATGCCGGCGAGGTAGCCGGCGAAGCCCGGATCGTCCTCCGGCGGCGGCGTGGCGATGGCGCGGAAGTGGATCCGGTCGCCCGGGACGACGTCCGGATAGCGCGGCAGCAGCAGCCACAGGCGCAGCGAGACGCCGGCATCCGCCGCGGTGGCCTCGACCACCGCCCGCTGGGTCGCGCCGGCCGGCGCCGACACGCTCGCGATGGTCGCCGTCCAGTCGACCGCCCCCGCCGGCAGGGCGACCGGCCCGGTCACGGGCTGCACCAGCGCAGCCAGGGCGAGCCGCAGGGCGATGATCGTGGCGCCCGCGGTCGTCGCCACGACGACCGAACGAGCCCGTGGGGCCCGGGCCACGAGCCCGACGCCGGCTGCCCCGATGAGGGATGCGACCACGCCCCAGGCGGCCGGCGGCAAGGCCGGCTGGAGAGCCTGGGCGACGAGGGCGGCGGCGAGCGCGCCAAGCCCGGCCCACGCCGACCGTGGCATCAGACGGTGACGAGCGCCTGGAGCTTGGTGAACGTCGCCGCGCCGACGAGCTTGCGCGTGCGCAGGTCATCGATCCGCCGGAACGGCTGCTGCTCGCGGGAGGCGATGATCTTGGCCGCCGTCACCGGGCCGATGCCGGGCAACGCGTCAAGCTCGGCCGCGGTGGCCTGGTTGAGGTCGACCTTGCCGGCCGCGGGCGAGGGCGCGGCGCCTCCGGCGCTCGAGCCACCCCGTTGCGGCACGAGCACCTTGGCCCCGTCCTGGAGGGGATCGGCCAGGTCAAGCCCCGTCGAGGCGGCGGCGGCATCGACGCTCCCGCTGTAGCCACCCGCGGCCGCGATGGCGTCGGCGACGCGGCTGCCCGCGGCCAGGCGGACGAGGCCCGGGTGGCGGACGGCGCCTTCGACGTCCACCAGGAGCGGCGAGGGCAGAGGTTGGGATGCGGACGTCGACGGGCCGGGGTCGTCGAGCGTCACGAGCGGGGCGGGCGTCGCCGCCACGAGCAGCGCACTGCCGCCAAGGAGGACGAGCGCGGCCAGCGCCGCGATGGCGAGCCACGCGGCGTACGGACGCCCGTGTCCCCGGGCCGGACCCGTCGCCGGACGGTCGGGTGGGGCGTCCCTGCCGTCCCCCGCCAGGGCGGCGTCGACGGCGGCCCAATCGATGGCGTGGTGATCCACCGGCAGCCTCCGCGGCGGGCGGCGGCGGGGATGGTTCGGCGGGCCGTTCGGCGGTCGGCGGTCGGCGGTCGACATGCCGGTCTCGAACGGGAAACGCCCACCGGTCCTGGGGCACTTCAGGGCCCGGTGGGCGTTAGGAGGACTCTAGGGCGGCCCGCTTATCAGCCGCTTAGCTGCGCGCGAGGACCTCCGGATGTGGTGCGCCGGGGCACCGCGAGTCGGTCAGGACTCGTGATGCCGAGCGCGCATCATGAGCATCGCGACGCGGCCGGTGCCGGGTTCGCGACGCTGCGCCCGTCGGGCCTCGGTCGCCTGGCGATGATCGGCCGCTTCGCGGCGGCGACCCTGCGCCATGACGTGTCCGAGTAGGTAGTACTGCCACATGATCAATGACCTCCGAACCAACGCTCTGATGCCGTGGGGCGGTCCCAGCCGCGCGAGTCGACACCCCAGCGTTGGGCCATCGCACCCAGGGCCGCGAGCACGGCGAGAACGACCCCGAGACCTGCCAGGAATTCGATCGTGCCGGGCATGCCGCCCTCCTTGTCTGTAACCGTTGTAACCATCAAAAGAGGTTACTCGTACTGTAGCCTCTTGCGGCTAACCTGTCAACAGGACTAAAGTGGTTACTGCAATGGTCGAACAGCACGTCCTCACCGCCTCCGAAGATCACACCGTCCCGCACGGCCACCAGGTCGGCCTGCAGATCGGGCTCGACTTCATCAACACGTACGAGCTCGAGCGCGGCCGCCAGGTCGACCACCTCACCGATCTGGACACCAGCCTGGACTGGCTGCGCGAGCACCAGCTGCTGCACCAGGACGCCGTCCTGGCGGCTCGGGAGCGGGCCGCCGAGGACCCGGCGACCGGCGAGCGTATCCTGGGGCGGATCAGGCGCGTGCGCGACGCGATGCGCGACCTCGTCGAGGCACAGGCCGACCTGCGTTCGCCCTCCCGCGACCACCTGGCCGAGATCAACCGCGCCCTGCGCACGCACTACGTCTACGTCCTGGTGCCGGCCACGGATGGGGTCTCGCTGGACCACCGCCACGAGGGCGATCCGATCGAGGGCGCACTCGGCCGCCTCGTCGAATCGGTGGCCCGCGAGGTCAGCCAGGGCCACGTCGAGCGCCTGCGCGTCTGCGCCAACGACGCCTGCCGCTGGGTCTACTTCGACACGTCGCGGACCGGGCGCAGGCGCTGGTGCGACATGGCCACCTGCGGCAACCGCGCCAAGGCCGCCCGCCATCGAGAGCGGCGCCGCGAGACCGCGGCCGACACGGACCGCCCGGCAGCTCTCCCGCTCGCCTGAACCGCCGCGCGACGGCGGCCGGCTGACGGCGTCCGGCAGCTAGGGCGCGCGTCCCACCACGTTCACCAGGCGTCCCGGCACGTGGATGACCTTGGCCGGCGCCTTGCCACCGAGCGCCGCCTGCACCCTGGGGCTGGCCAACGCCAGGCGCTCGATCTCGGCCGTGGGCAGATCGGCCGGGACCGTCAGGCGGTCGCGTACCTTGCCATCCACCTGCACCGGCAGCTCGATCGTCCGCTCGGCCACCAGGGCCGCCTCCCAGGCGGGCCATGACTCCCGGTGGATCGACCGCCACGCCTCGCCCGCGGTGGCCAGCCGCCGGCTCCACAGCTCCTCGGTGATATGGGGCGCGGCCGGCGCCAGCATCAGCAGCAGGAGCCGGACCGCCTCGTCCCATCCGGCCCCGCCGGCGATGGCGGTGCCGCGGAAGCGCATCAGCCGGTTGGTCAGCTCCATCAGCTTGGCGACCATCGTGTTGAAGTGGAACGACTCGTAGTCGGCGGTCACGTCGCGCAGCGTGCGGTGCGCCGTGACGCGCAGCTCCGCCTCGGCGGCTGCAGGATCGGTGACGGGGAGCGCCCCGCTGCCCGCATCGCTGCCGTGCGGATCAAGGGCCACGGTCCAGACGCGGTTCAGGAACCGGGCGACGCCCCCGATGCCGGTCGGGGACCACGGCCCGCCCTGGTCCCACGGACCCATGAACATCAGGAACAGGCGGATCGTGTCGGCCCCGTAGCGCGCGACCAGGTCGTCGGGATCCTGGACGTTGCCGCGCGACTTGCTCATCCGCTCGCCGTCTGCACCAAGGATCTGGCCCTGGTTGAACAGGCGCTTGAACGGCTCGTCCTGGTCGATGAGGCCGAGGTCGCGCATCGCCTTGGTCCAGAACCGGCTGTACATCAGGTGCATGACCGCGTGCTCGGCGCCGCCGGTGTACTGGTCGACGGGCGTCCAGCGGTCCACGAGACCGCGATCGATCGGCCCATCGCCCTTCCGCGGCGAGAGGTAGCGGAACCAGTACCAGGAGCTGTCCACGAACGTGTCCATCGTGTCGGTCTCGCGTTCAGCAGGGCCGCCGCAGCGCGGGCACGCGACGCGCCGGAACGCCTCGTCGTGGTTCAACGGGTTCTCGCCGCGCCCGCCGTAGTCGACGTTGTCGGGAAGCCGCACCGGCAGGTCCGCGTCGGGGACCGGCACGATGCCGTCACGCTCGCAGTAGATGACCGGGATCGGCGTGCCCCAGTAGCGCTGGCGGCTGAACAGCCAGTCTCGCAGGCGATAGGTGACGGTCGGCCTGGCCCGGCCGTCCTCGGCCAGCCAGTCGACGATCGCGCGCATCCCGTCGGGCGACGTCAGGCCGCTGAACCGGCCCGAGTTGACGAGCCGCTCGTCGGGCGAGTGGGCGATATACGCGCCGTCGGGCGCGTCGGCCGTGCCGGCCGGGGCGATGACCTGCCGGATGGGCAGCCCGAAGCGGGTGGCGAAGGCGAAGTCGCGCTCGTCGTGGGCGGGCACCGCCATGATCGCGCCGGTCCCGTACCCGGCCAGCACGTAGTCCGCGATCCAGATCGGGATGCGTTCGTCGTTGACGGGGTTGATCGCCTCGGCGCCCAGGTACACGCCCGTCTTCTCGCGGTCGGTGGACAGCCGCTCGATCTCGGTCTCCGAGCGCGCCCGCGTGACGTACGCCTCGACCTCCGCGCGACGCCCGGGGGCCGTCAGCTTCGCCACCAGCGCGTGCTCCGGGGCGAGGACCATGAACGTCGCCCCGAACAACGTGTCGGGCCGGGTGGTGAACACGCGCAGTTCGTCGCCCCCGGCCTGGTGCTCGTCGGGCGCCGTGGTGAAGACGATCTCGCCGCCTTCGCTCCGGCCGATCCAGTTCGTCTGCTGGAGCCGGATCGGCTCCGGCCACTCGATGCCGGTGAAGTCGAGCAGTTCGTCGGCGTACTTCGTCGTCCGCAGGTACCACTGCTCCAGGTCGCGCTTCTCGACGGGCGCGCCGCACCGCCAGCAGTGACGATCCGCCCCCTCGACCTGCTCGCGGGCCAGCGTCCCGTCGTTGGGACACCAGTCGACCGGCGACATCCGGCGGTAGGCGAGGCCAGCCTCGAGGAAGCGCAGGAACAGCCACTGGTTCCAGCGGTAGAACTCGGGCTCGCAGGTGACGATCTCGTAGCGCCAGTCGAACACCGCGCCCATGGATCGGAACTGCACCCGCTCGTGCTCGATGTTTCGCATCGTCCAGTCGCGCGGGTTGATGCCGTTCTTGATCGCGGCGTTCTCGGCGGGCAGGCCGAAGGCGTCGAAGCCGATGGGGAAGAAGACGTTCTCGCCGTGCATCCGATGGAACCTGGCCAGCGCATCGGTCGGGGTCACGATGTACCAGTGGCCGATGTGGAGGTCGCCCGACGGATAGGGATACATCGTGAGGATGTACGACTTGGGGCGCGACTCGTCGGCGAGGTCGGTCTCGTGCAGCCCGAGTTCGTCCCAGCGTGCCTGCCACCGTGGCTCGATGGCCGCCGGGTCGTAGCGCTCCAGGCGGGTGCGGTCGCCGGATCGGGTGACGGTCACTGTCGGACGGGCCTCTCGAATAGCACACCCCCCGCCGTTCGGCGAGGGGTGGGGTGGTGGCGGATCCCTGGGGCTGGTGGAGCTACGGGGATTCGAACCCCGGACCTTCTGCATGCCATGCAGACGCTCTCCCAGCTGAGCTATAGCCCCGTGTGCGCCGAGCGGCGAGTATATCTCAGGGGCCGTGCCGTTCCGCCACCGGAGGTGCCATGGAGCACGAGACGATCGACCTGCGCCAGGCGATGCCCGAGGACGCGGCGGTGATCCTGGCCCATCGCCGCGGCATGTTCCGCGACATGTGGGCCGGGACGGCCGAGCAGCTCGATCGCATGATCGAGGCGACGGGCCCCTGGCTGGCGGGGGCGCCGGCTGACGGCTCCTACCAAGGCTGGCCGGCCGAGACGGCCGACGGGCAGGTCGTGGCCGGGGGCGGGGTGATCGTCACGCCGTGGCAGGCCCGGCCGCGGGAGGGCGATCCGCGGCGCGCCGTGGTCGTCAACGTGTACACCGAGCCGAGGTGGCGCGGGCGTGGCCTCGCCCGCCGGATCATGCAGGCCATCCTCGCCTGGCTCCGCGAGCAGGGCCTGCGCTCGGTCGACCTCCATGCCAGTGGCGCCGGGCGGCACCTCTACGAGACCCTGGGCCTCGAGCCCACCAACGAGATGCGCCTGCGGCTCAGCTGACGCGTGGTGTTGGGGCCGGCGCCGCGATGTGGCACCATCCGCGCGATGGTGGCGTCCGTGGTGCCCGGCGTCCGCGATCCGAGTGACGGATTCGTGCTGCGGCGGTCTCCGCGCGCCCGCCGACCGCGCCTCACGATCCGTCCAGACGGCACGGTCGTCGTCACGCTGCCCCAGCGGATGGCCCAGCGCTGGGCCGATCAGCTGGTGGCCGAGCGCCGCTCATGGATCGCCGGACATCGCGCCCGGCTGGCGACCCTGCGCTCGGCCCTCGCCGCGCGACCCGCGCTCGGCGCCGGCCGCACCGTCTCCTTCGGCGGCATCGACCACGCCGTGAGCGTGCTGGTGCGGCCCGAGCGGGCCCGCAGCCGGGTGCTCCACGCGGACGAACCGCAACCGTACCTGTGGATCGAGCTGGCGCCCGCCGACGACCGTCCGCCGGCGGCCGTGCTCGAGGCCTGGCTGCGCGCCGAGGCCCGGGCGGCGGTCGAGCGACGGGTGCTCGTGCGGGGCCGCGACCTTGGCGTGCGCATCGGCCGCCTGGCCATCCGGGACCAGCGCAGCCGGTGGGGCAGCGCCTCCCGGCGCGGGGCGCTGTCCTTCAGCTGGCGCCTCGTGCTGACGCCACCCTGGGTCCTCGACTACGTGGTCGTGCACGAGGTGGCCCACCTGCTGGACTTCAGCCACTCGGCGCGCTTCTGGGAGCTGGTGCGGGGCCTCGTGCCGCAGGCCGAGGCCGCCCGTCGCTGGCTGCGCTCGCACGACACGGAGCTGCGCCACGCCCTGGACTGAGTCGGGGAGGGATGGTGGAGATGAGGGGACTCGAACCCCTGACCCCCGCGATGCGAACGCGGTGCTCTCCCAGCTGAGCTACATCCCCACGGGGCGGGCGGCAGTATACCAGTGGCCGACGCGCTAGCCTTGAGCGCGACGGGCCCCGTCACGACCTGCATCGACCGCCCAGAGGCTCGCGAAAGGACCCCGTGCCGCTGCTGCTCGCCCTCGTCGCCGCTCTCGGCTGTGCCGGCTGGGTGCTGTACGTGGTCGCCCCGTCGGCCGGCCACCCGCCGCCGCGGCCGATGGGCTACCTCGTGCTGCTGGGCCTGGGGCTCATCGCGGTGGTCCTGGTCGGGGGCGGGCTGGCCATCGGGGTCGAACCCGTGCCCATCGGCGCCGTGGTCGCAGGTCTGGTGCTGGCGGCGATCCTGCCCCTGGCCCGTCCCTCCGTCGTGCGCCTGACCGGTGGTCCCGATCGACGGTGGGCCCTGGAGCGGGCGTGGCGTGCGTTGCAGCCGGTGCGTCGGACGGCGACCCCGTCGCCCGGCGATGCGGCCTGGGCCCGGGCCATCCTCCACGAGACCGAAGGCCTGCGGACGCCGGCCACAGCCGAGTTCATCGACCTGCTCCAGGGCAGCCTGCTGGCCAAGCTGGGCGGCAGGCCGGGCGTGGATCCGGCCTGGATCGACGCGCACCTCGATGAGGCCGCCACGCGCCTCTTCCCCGACTGGCGGACGTGGTCGAGCCAGGGCCAGGCGCCCCTCCCGGCCGACGCCGCCGCACCCCCCACGGGCGGCGACGGGGGGCCGCGGCCACTTGACGGATAGAACATCCGTTCTATCATGGACCGGGCATGGAACCGCACCCGATGCCCGCCGCCGCCACCATCCTGCAGGGCGCCATGGCCCGCCTGGAGGCGCGCTGGGGCAGCGCCGCGATCCGGCTCGGTGACGCGGGCCTGACCGCCGGGGCGACCGCGCTGGCGCCCCTTCCCGCACGGCCCGCCTCGCCGGAGGCCGCCCCGGCCGTCGGACCGTCCGGCGAGATCATCTCGACGGGCTTCACCGCACTCGACGCGATCCTGGGCCTGGGCGGCCTGCCCCGCCAGCTCACGGCCGTCTTCCGGGGCGCGGGGACGTCGGGCAAGACGACGCTCGCCCTGCGGACGATCGCGGAGGCCCAGGCGCAGGGGGCCATCGCCGCCTGGCTGGACGGCAGCCACAGCCTCGACCCGCTGGAGGCGATGGCGCGCGGGGTGGACCTGCGCTGGCTGATCGTGCTGCGGCCCCATGACCCGACCGAGGGCTTCTGGCTGGCCGGCTCGCTGCTCGCCGGGCGGACCGTGGACCTGCTGGTGGTGGACCTGCCGCCGCGCCTCGGAGCGGTCCATGAGCCGCTGCTCCGCCGCCTGGCCGCGCACGCTCGCCGCCTCGGGGTGCGCCTGATCCTGCTCGCGCCGCCCGATGCCGGGTCGCTCCAGGGAGCCCTGGCGGAGGTGGCCGGCCTGCGCCTGGAGCTCGAACGGCGAGCCTGGATCCGCCTTGGCCGCGACATCGTGGGCCAGCACACGGCGGTGACCGTGGCCAAGGACCGCTCGGGCGCCCCGGGCCGCCAGGCGGAGCTGGAGATCCGCTACCTGGCCGACGGCGAGCAGACGGCCGACCTCGCGCGCCTGCTGGACCACGGCCCGCCGCCCGCGCCCCTCGTGCTGATGCCCCCGTCCCCGTCCTCACGGATCACGACCCATGCGCCTCCTGCATCTCGCCTGGCCGCATCTGCCCCTGCGCCTCGAAGCCGCCTCCAGCCCCTTGCCCGCGGGCCCGGTCGTCCTGGGGGGGCAACCCTGGGAGCCGCACCACGTCCTGGACGCCAGCCCCGACGCCGTCCGTCTGGGCGTGCGGCGCGGGCAGCCACTGGGCACGGCCCATAAGCTCGTTCCCGAGGCGGCCTTCCTGGAGCCGCGGCCCGCCGTCTACCGCGCGGCCATGGAGGTCGCCCTGGAGGCCCTCGCCGGCTTCACGCCCGCCATCGAAGGGGCGACCGACCCCCAGAACCCGGCCTTCGGGCGCGTCCTGCTGGGGATCGAGGGCCTGGCCCGCCTGTGGGGCGACGAACGCACGTTGACGGCCCGCGTCGTGGCCCGCGTGGCGGCCGTCCTGCCGGGGCCGCCGCGGGCCGGGATCGCCGGCACCCGTTTCGGGGCGGCGGTGGCCGCGGCCACGTCCGACGCGCCGCCTCGACCGGCCATCGTGCCGGACGGGCCGGGCGCCGAGGCGGCCTTCCTGGCCGCCCTGCCGATCTCCCTGCTGCCGGCCGACGAGGCGCTGCACGCCCGCTTCCGCCTCTTCGGCCTGGAACGCATGGGCGACCTGGCCCGCCTGCCGCGCTCTGCCGTGGTGACCCGCTTCGGGCCGGCCGGCGGTGAGCTGCACGACCTGGCCGGGGGGCTGGACCAGCGGCCGCTGGTGCCCCGCCGGCCGGTCGAGCGACTTGGCGCGGAGGCGGAGCTGGATCCGCCGGTGGAGACCATCGAGCCGCTGCGGTTCGTGCTGCACCACCTGGCGGCCACCCTCTGCGAGCAGCTCACGGCCCATGGCGCCGGCGCGTCACGCGCCGTCCTGCGGCTGGAGCTGGAACGCGGGGAGCCGCTCGAGTTGGTCCAGCATCTGCCCGAGCCGGTGGCCGTCCCGGAACTCGTGGAGCGGCTCCTCGTGGCGCGCCTGGAGGCCCAGCCGCCGACCGGTCCGGTGGTCCGCCTGGCGCTCGAGCTGGACGGCAGGGGCCCCGCTGCGACGACCCAGCTGGGCCTCTTCACGCCCCAGGCGGCGCGCGCCGATCGCCTGGGCTGGCAGCTGGCGGCCCTGGCCATCCGCTTCGGCCCCGACCGCCTGTGGCAGGCCAGCGTGAGCGACCCGGAAAGTCGGCTGCCGGAAGGCCGCGTGACCTGGCGGCCGGCCGTCCCATGACCCGCCTGCTGGGCCAGCACCCCGTCATCGACGTCGACCTGGACGCCCTTGGCCGCCCGGCCTGCCTGCGCTGGGAGGGCACCCGGGAACCGGTCGAGGTGTGCAACCAGTGGCGCATCGACGAGGCCTGGTGGCGCCGGCCCATCCGCCGTGCCTACTTCAAGCTGGTCGGTCCGCACCTGCTGGCGCTCGTCTATCGCGACGACGTCGACGGTGCGTGGCACCTGGAACGCCTCTACGACTGAGGCGCGCCCGCTCGTCAGGCCCCCGGACATGACTCGACCCCGGGGGAGACCGGGGTCGAGCCAGAGGAGAGAACGAGCCGCCACCAAGGGAGTGAGGAGGAGCAGACCCCCTTGGCCATCGGCACGCTCATCGGACGCTACTGGTCTTGTGACGGCTGGACGCCGGGAGCTGTGACGCGACCGGCCGACGAAGTCGCGCGGTGTTGTCGGACGGCACCGCCGACCGTCAGCCGCGCTCCACGGGCCGCTGCTCGACCGCCAGCCGCTCGATGAGGTCGGCCGCACGCACGGTCCCCGGCGCCGCCTGAAGCCGCCCGGCGATGGCTGCCAAGCGCGTCCGCAGCGGGCGATCGCCGTGCAGGTGCATGACCGCTGCGACCAGGGCGTCGTGGGGGAACGTGTAGGTCGGCAGGCGGACGCCGAAGCCCAGGTCGTGGATCCGCTGTGCGTTGTCGTACTGGTCCCAGAACAGGGGCAGGACGACCATCGGCTTGCCGTGGTGGAGGCACTCGGTGACGGTGTTGTTGCCGCCGTGCGTGATGACGACGTCGACGAGCGGCAGGATCGCCGGCTGGGGCACGAACTCGGCGCCCCACATCGACGACGGCAGGCGGAGCTGGTCGTGCTGCGGGCCCAGGCTGACCATGACCCGCAGCGGTGCCGCCGCCAGCAGGTCGATGAGGCGCTGCATGAGCCCCACGTCGGCCGAGCCCAGGCTGCCAAGGGAGAGGTACACGAGCGGGTCGTCGCGTCCGGCGAGGACCGCCGGCAGATCGAAGGCCGCCCCGCTGTCCCGCACGCAGCTCTCCAGGCGATGCCAGGTCGGGCTGAGCGCCACGGCCCGCCGGTAGTCGAGCTCGGCGGGGTAGACGTAGAGGTCCAGCCACGGCGACGGGGTGATGAAGTCGGGGCCGAGCGGCCCATCGGCCAGGCTGCCGCCGCCGTTGGCCTGCACGAACTCGGCGAAGCCGGCCCACAGGTCGGCGTGGGTGCGCCGGTAGGCCTCGCGAAAGGCCGGCCACGCGGCGCGATCGTCGTCGCCGTAGCCGGAGAAGACCGGCGGCACCGCCTCGTCCTTCAGTTCGGCCGGGTTGCACGAGACGATACGCACCCACGGCCGGCCCGAGCCGGCGAGGGCCGGGAAGGCCACCACGTTGTCCTCCACGATGGCGTCGGGGGCCAGCTCGTCGAGCAGCTCGCGGAGGCGTGGCTCGACGTACATGGCCCCGTCCACCAGGGCCCGCCAGGTGGGTTCCAGGAACGACGCCAGCTGATCGATCGTCGGCCGCCGGAACTGGGGCGCCGTGTCGTGGATGAAGTCCTTCCAGAACTGGCCCGGTACCTCCGGTTCGGCCGGGGCCGGGGCCAGCCGCATGAGGCGCTCCTCGAAGCCGCGCGCGGCGAGGGTGCCGGCGAACGACTCCTCGACGATGAAGACGACCCGATGGCCGCGGGCGCGAAGGACCTCGCCGATGCCGACGCAGTTGTTGGTCGGCCCGAAGGCGCCCTCGGGGAAGAAGACGATCGTGCGGCCGCGGCCGGCCGTCATGGGGTCAGGAAGGGCGGCCGGCCCACGCCCCGACGACCAGCAGCAGCGCGAGGGCGGTCAGGAGCACTGTCAGGATGGCCGCGCCGAGCACATCGCGCGCCGTGGGTCGCATGGCCAGAGGATACCCGTCCGCGGCCGGTCCGTCGGCGGCCGTATATCGAACGGATGTTCTATCATGTGGCTGCACCGCTGGCCCGGAGCGGCGCCTGCCACGGAGCCTGGTATTGCCCTACGCGGAACTGCACTGCCATTCCTGCTTCTCGTTCCTCGACGGCGCCTCCTCCGCGGACGACCTGGTGGCCCGGGCGCGCGAGTTGGACCTGAGCGCCCTCGCCCTGACCGACCATCAGGGCCTCTACGGGGCGGTCCGCTTCGTCACCGCGGCGGAGGAGGCCGGCCTGCGGCCGATCATCGGCCTGGAGGTGGAGCTGCTGGACGCGGCCGTGCCCGACCCGGCGGGGCTCGTCATCCCGGCCCGCCGTCGGCCGGCGCGCCGGGCTACGGCCCCCGACGCGCCGACGCCCGAGGCCGGCCACCCGGTCCCGCCGCGCACGACCCGCCTGCGCGTGCCGGGACACCGCGCGCCCCGTCGGGAGGATCTGCGCGGCATCCGCGACGGCGAACGGGGGCCGCACCTGGTGCTGCTGGCCCGCGACGCGACCGGCTATCGCAGCCTCTGCCGCCTGGCGAGCGCGGCGCACCTGGCCGGCACCAAGGGCGTGCCCCGCTTCGACCAGGCGCTGCTGGCCCGCCACACGGAGGGGCTGGTGGCGCTCTCCGGCTGCCGCCACTCGGAGATCGCGCGGCGGCTGCTGGCCGGCGATCGGGCGGGCGCCCTCGAGGTGGCCCGGCGGTACGCGGCGCTCTACCCGGCCGTGCCCGGCCTCGGCGGGGGCGGCGGGTTCTTCCTGGAGGCCCAGCACCACCTGCGGCCCGATGACGACCTGCTGGTGAGCCTGACCGTGGACCTGGCCGCCGCCGCCGGCCTGCCCCTCGTCGTCACCAACGACGTGCACTACGCACGCCCGGAGGACCACGAGCTGCAGGACGTGCTGGTGGCCATCAGGCACGGCCTGACGCTGGAGACGAGCGCCCACCTGCGGCGTGACGGGGCCGTCCATGCGCTGCGCGGGGCGGCCGGGATGGCGGACCTGCCGCCGGGGCAGGAGGGCCCACACTCCCCGGTCGGGCGGGCCTGGCGGGCCGGCATCGAGCTGGCCCATGAGCTGGCCATGCGCTGCGAGGTGGATCTGGGCTTCGAGCGCTACCGCTTCCCTGGCTTCCAGGTGCCCGACGGCGCGACGCCGCTGCAGGAGCTGACGCGCCTCTGCGAGGCGGGCCTGGCCCGTCGCTACCGGCCCGTCACGCCGGCCATCCGGGCCCAACTGGACCACGAGCTGGGGGTCATCGACCGGACCGGCCTGGCCGAGTTCTTCCTCATCTGCTGGGACCTCATGCGGTTCGCCCGCGAGCAGGGCATCCCGGCCCAGGGCCGGGGCAGCGCGGGTGACTCGATCGTGGCCTACGTGCTGGGCATCACGCGGGTCGACCCCATCCGCCACCACCTGCTCTTCGAGCGCTTCATCAACGAGGGCCGCACCGCCTACCCCGACGTGGACATCGACTTCGCCTCATCGCGCCGCGAGGAGGTCATCCAGTACGTCTACGAGCGCTATGGCGAGGCCCACACCGGGATGGTCTGCAACGTCGTCACGTACCGCGCCCGGTCGGCGGTCCGCGAGGTGGGTTACGCGCTGGGCTTCCCCCGGCCGCTGGTCGACCGCGTGGCCAAGGCGCTCGAGACGTATGACTCCGTGATGGTGCGCCGCGACCTGGAGGCGGAGGGTGGGTTCGCCGAGTTCTTCCGGGCGCCCGGCGAGGAGGTCGCGGCGGTGGCCGCCGGTCGCGCCGGCGCCGCGCAGGCCCGCCAACGCGGGTTGGTCGATGGCATGGGCCGCCTGGACCGGCCGCCGGGCCACCGCCGCCTCGGGCGCCGAGGGGCGACGGACGACGAGGGCGGCCCCGGCGACACGCCGGTCAGCGTCGCCTGGCTGCGCGGCGACGTCCAGGCGGTGGACCCCGAGTCGAGCGTGGCCCTGCCGGCCGAGCGGCGCATCGACGGCGCGGAGACGGACGCGGGTCGCCACGAGGGCAGCACGGCCGGCCTCTCGCCGTGGGAGCGCTGGCTTGAGCTGTGCGCCCGCCTGGACGGCTTCCCGCGGCACCTCTCGATCCACACCGGCGGCATGCTCGTGACGGCTGCCCCGCTGGTCGACATCGCCCCGCTCGAGCGGGCCACGATGCCCGGCCGGGTCGTCGTCCAGTACGACAAGCGGGATGTCGAGACGCTCAAGCTGATCAAGCTCGACCTGCTCGGCCTGCGCATGCTCTCGGCCATCGACGACGCGCTGCGCGACATTGAGGCCGACTGCGGCCTCCGGCTGGACCTCGACGAGCTGCCGGAGGACCTGCCCGAGGTCTTCGCCATGATCCAGGCGGCCGACACGGTGGGCGTCTTCCAGATCGAGTCGCGGGCCCAGATGCAGACCCTGCCGCGCTCGCGCCCGGCGACCCTCGACGACCTGGTCGTGGAGGTGGCCATCATCCGGCCCGGCCCCATCCAGGGCAACGCGGTGCACCCCTACCTGCGGCGGCGGCAGGGCCTGGAGCCGGTCACCTACCTGCATCCCAGCCTGGAGTCCATCCTCGCCGAGACGCTCGGCGTGATCCTGTACCAGGAGCAGGTCATGCGCATCGCCATCGAGGTGGCCGGCTTCAGCCCCGGCGGGTCCGACGGTTTCCGGCGGGCGATGGGCACGTGGCGCTCGACCGGTGAGATGGAGAAGCTGCACCGGGGCTTCGTGGACGGCTGCCGGACCACGAGCGGCCTGACCGAGGCGGACGCGGAGGAGCTCTTCCGCCGGGTGGCCGGCTTCGCCAGCTTCGGCTTCAACAAGAGCCATGCCGCCGCCTTCGCGCGGACGGCCTACGAGTCGGCCTACCTGAAGCTGCACTACCCGGCCCAGTTCGTGACCGGGCTTCTCAACGCCCAGCCGATGGGCTTCTACCCGGTCGAGGTGCTCGTCAACGACGCCCGCCGCCACGGGGTGCCGATCCTGCCCGTGGACCTCGGCCGCAGCCGCTATCGCACGGCCACCGAGTGGACCGGCTCGCCCGACGGACCCCGCACGGCACAGGGCTACGGCATGCGCCTGGGCCTCCACCTCGTGAACGGCATCGGCGAGGAACTCGGCCTGCGCCTCGAGGCGGAGCGCGACCGCGGCCCCTACCGCTCGCTGGAGGACGTCGTGACGCGCACCGGCCTGCCCGAGGAGACGCTGGAGCGGCTCATCCGGGCGGGCGCCCTCGACAGCCTGAGCCGGCCGCGCCGCGAGCTGCTGTGGCAGGTCCGGGAACTGGCCGGCGCCGTCCGCGGCCGCCCCGGTGAGCGGGTCGCCGGCCGCCCGCTCGGCCTGCGGCTGCCGCCCACGCCGGCGCCCGTGCTCCCGCCGCCGAGCGAGCTGGAGCGGCTGGGCGACAGCTACGCGATCCTGTCCCTGGATGCCCGACGCCAGGTGGTCGAGCTCTTCCGTCCGGCCCTGGACCGCCTGGGGGCGATCCCCGCCGCCGGCCTCACGACCCACGCACCGGGCCCGGTGGCCATCGGCGGCCTGGTCGTCACCCGGCAGCATCCCATGACCGCCAAGGGCACGGTCTTCCTGGCCCTCGAGGACGAGACCGGCATGGTCAACGTCACGCTCTGGCCGGACGCCTGGGCCCGTCTGCGCGGCGTCGTGCGCCGGCACGCCCTGCTCTACGTCGAGGGCACCCTCCAGCGCGAGCACGCCGTGGTCAACCTCATCGCCCACCGCATCCGGTCGCTGCCGGAGGTGGCGCGGGCGCTGGGTGGGCCGCCACGGCCCGAGGGCGTGCGCCAACTCGGACACGCCGGGATGCGCCGCGTGGGTTAGATCGCTCGACGCCCTGAGGCGGCTCCGGCCGAGCGACCGTCAGCGGGTCGAGCGGGCGGGGCGCTTGGCGTCGCGCCGCTGCTGCTTGTCGCGCTCCGTCCGTGCGGCGGCGTTGCGCGCGCTCATCGTGCGCAGCCAGCGGCGGTACCAGGCGGCGAGGCCCCCGAAGACCACGCCGAGGACGACCCCCGAGACCACCGCCACGGCCACCTGGGAGGCGTCGATGGCGGCGGGTGTGGAGCGGTAGATCGCCGCCAGCAGACCGAGCGCCTGGAGGAGCCCCATCACGCCGCCGACCAGCCACGCGCCCCGCGGCGCGAGGAAGCCGCCCACCAGGACGGGGATGCCCGGGGCCTGGATGAACAGCGGCAGCACGAGGCTGCTCAGGCCGGGATCATCGAGGGGGAACACCAGGCCGGCCACGACGGCGAAGATCCCCAGCGCGAGGGCGACCAACAGGATCGGCGTGGTCCGGACGAGCCCCGGCATCGCCACCAGGTCGGCCCGGAAGTCGGGCACATGGACCCCGCTGAGGAGGCCCAGGGGTCCGCCGCCGCCGCTCACCGGCACCGCGGCCGTCGTCGCGTCGCGCGCGCCCGCCGAGTCGTCGTCGGGTTCGGCCGCGGGCGCCTGGGCGGCACGGTAGCGACGGCGGGCATCGGCGCGGTCGGTTCGCTTGGCGCGGGCCACGGATGGCCTCCTCTGCGGTGGGACTGGGGAGGCGCATCGTACCGCGCCGCAACTCACCGTGAAGCCGGTGTGAAGTGTCCGCCAAGCGCGCCCGCGTACAACGTGCCGAGCACCCGCCGCCAGGCCCGCCTGGAGGTCATGCATGTCGTCGCGTCTCCGCTCGGCCGGTCCGTCCCTGCTGGCCGCCTGCCTCACCCTCACGCTGGCCAGCGGTCTCGTCCGGGCGGCCCCGACCGGGCCGGATACGGCGACGGCTGCCGTGGCCTGGCCGCCCGCCACCGGCGTCCTGCTGAGCGAGGTCATGACCGGCGGCGCGAGCGCGTCCGACGAGTTCATCGAGCTGTACGACGCGGCAGCCAGCCCGGTCGACCTCGTCGGGGACGAGGTCGTCTACGTCACCGCCACCGGCGGGACCGTGACCAGGAAGGCGACATGGACCGCCTCCACGCTCCTGGCGCCCGGGCAGCACCTGCTGCTGGCTAATAGCGCAGGCGCGTACGCGGCGCTCGCCGACGCCACCTACTCCGGCGGCCTCGCGGCGACCGGCGGGGCCGTCGCCCTGCGCTCGGCCGACGGCTCGGTCATCGACGCGATCGCCTGGGGCAACGCCACGAGCGGCTTCGTCGAGGGGACGGCGGCCGCCGCGCCGCCCGCCGGCTCGAGCCTCGAACGCGTCCCCGGTGGCGACGCAGGGAACGGGGTCGACACGAACGACGACAGCCTGGACTGGGTCCTGCAGCCGGATCCCGACCCGCAGGCCCTGGCCGACCCGCCCGTGCCGTGGTCGCCGTCCGCCACGGCCACGCCCACCGCCACGGCCACGCCCACCGCGACGCCCGGCCAGCCGACGCCCGCGCCGACACCCGCCGCGCCAACGCCCACCGCGATGCCCGTCGAACCCACCCCGACCGACACGCCTGCCACGCGGCCGACGCCAACCGCGACGCCCGCCGCGACCCCCACCCCGACCGCGGCCGCGACGCCGCCCGACCCGACGCCCACCCTCGCCGGCCCGACGCCGGCCGCCATCCCGACCGCCTCGCCGGTCACGGCGCCCGAGCCGATCTCGACCGCGCGCGGCGCGGCGCCGGGGAGCACCGTCACCGTGGAGGGCGTGCTGACGACGCCGCTCGGCCTGACCGACGGCGGACACGGGGCGTTCCTGCAGGACGCGACGGCGGGCATCGCCCTGTACCTGGTGGGTGACGGCTGGCCGGCCCTCCCCAGCGGCAGTGCCGTCCGGCTCACCGGCACGACCGATCCGCGCTACGGCCAGGCCACGATCCGCGTCACCGAGCCCGGGCAGCTCATTTCGCTCGGCCCGGCGGCAGCGCCTGCGCCCCTCGGTCTGGCCACCGGGGAGGCGGGAGAGGCCACCGAAGGCCTCCTGGTTGCGACCGGAGGCACGGTGACCACGGCACCCGAGACGCTGGCCGATGGCTTCGCCGTCCTGGTCGATGATGGGAGCGGCGCGTTGCGGGTCGTGGTCGGCACGGCGAGCGGGATCCCCCGCGATGCCCTGCTGCGCGGCTCATCCGTCAGCCTCACCGGGGTCCTCGGCCAGCATGCCTCGAGCGGTGCGACCGGCGGCTACCGGCTCTACCTGCGCAGCGCGTCCGACATCGTGGCGGCCGAGCCGTCGCCCACGCCTGGCCCGTCGGCCTCCGGACCTGCCCCCGGCGCGTCGGGTGACAGCGCCACTCCGATCGCGGCCGTGACGCGCCTCGGCCAGCACGCGGTCATCGAGGGCGTCGTCACCTCGGGCGGCGCGCTGTGGGGCGTCGACCAGCGGCGCTTCACGCTGCAGGACGCGTCCGGAGCGATCCTCGTCCGCGTGCCCGTCGGGGTCAGGCTCCCGGTCGTGGGGCGCGCGGTCCGCGTCGCGGGCACCCTCGGCCACTACCTCGCTTCCCCCGAACTTGGCGCCGACGCCGCGCCGATCGACCTCCCGTCAAGTCCCACAGTCGCGCCGCGGGTGATCGCCCGTGCCCCGCTGACGTCGGGGGCCCGCTGGGAGCTCGTGGTCGCCGTCGGGACGGTCACCGCCATGCGCCGCAGCGCGACCAGTTGGCGCGGCGAGCTGCGCCTCGCCGACGGCTCGCGCCTGCCCATGGGGGCCGGGGCCGCCGCTGCCGTGCCGGCCTCGCGCATCGCGGTCGGCAGCCGCGTGGCGGTCACTGGCATCGCCCGGCCGCCGGCCACGGGCGCAGCGGACGGGCAGCTCTACGAGATGCTCCGCGGCGCCTCGGACCTGGTCGTCCTCCGGCGACCGTCGAGCGGCTCGACCGGTCCGGTCGCGGCGGGCGGCGCCATCGGCAGCGCCGCGTCGAACGAACCGCTCGATGCGGACCTGGCGGATCTGCCGGATCTCATCGGCCGGGTCGTGCGTGTCGGGGGCGTGATCGTGGCCGCGGACATCGGGCAGCTCGTCCTCGACGATGGCACGGCACAGGCCACGGTGCGCCTGCCGGCCGAGGCGGCCACGTCGGCGCCACTGCCCGCAGGCACGGCCGTGACCCTCGTCGCCCTGGTCGCTGCGGCGCCCGGCGGCGGGGTGCAGCTGCAGCTGCGGGCCATGGCCGATCTTGCCCTGGCGGGCGACCCGGACGCCGCTCAGCCGCCCGACGGCGACCCGGCGGCCGCGGCGACCGCGTCCCCAGCGCCGGCCCTCCCGGCAGCCGCCACGGCCGCCGTGGGGACCGACGCCGACCCATCTGTCGTGCTCGGCGCGGTGGCCGCCCTCCTGACCGCCGCCGCGCTGCTCCTGCTCGCCCGAGCGGCCCGACGGCCCCGCGGTCGGCTCGACGGGGGCTCGCGAAGGCGCATCCGCGACCGCCTCCTGGCGTTGCGGCCCGCCGCGCCCGAGGGCCCATCCGGGGCGCCTCCAGGGCCGTGAGGGGCGGGGACCGCGCTCCAGCACGGCCCCCGCACGCTTGACGCTCGTGCGAAGGCCGCTCTATCCTCGCCAAGGCCCGCCTCCGGGCCGAGCACGAGTGAGGGACGGCCTTGCCGAACGCGGACCCCCGCGTCGCGCTCCCGGACACTGATCGGCAATACCACATCGGCCTCGGTCGGGGTGAGCTGGCCGAGTACATCCTTCTCCCCGGTGACCCGGATCGGGTCGAGCGGATCGCCACGCGCCTCGAGCGCGTGGAGTTCCAGCGCCGGCACCGTGAGTTCGCGTCGGTCACCGGCCGCCATCACGGACGCCGCGTGTCCGTCGTGTCGACCGGCATCGGGGCCGACAACATGGAGATCGTGGTGGCCGAGATCCTGGCCATCACCGATCGACCCACCCTGGTCCGCGTCGGCTCGTGCGGCGCCCTCCAGGAGGACATCGCGCTCGGTGACCTGGTCATCAGCAAGGGCGCGGTCCGGCTCGAGTCCACCACGGCCTACTTCGTCGGCGACGGCTACCCGGCGGTGGCCGACTACGCGGCCGTGGCCGCTCTCGTCGAGGCGGCCGCCCGCCTGGGCCACACGGCCCACGTGGGCATCACGGCCACCGCCCCCGGGTTCTTCGGCCCCCAGGGGCGCCCCATCGCTCGGCTGCCGATCCGGTTCCCGGACCTCGCGGCCGACATGGCGCGCCAGGGTGTGTTGAACTTCGAGATGGAAGCGTCGGCGCTCCTCGTGCTGGCCGGCCTCGCCGGCTGCCGGGCCGGGGTAGTCTGCGCGGCGTACGCACAGCGCAACACAGGACGCTTCGTCCAGGGCGCTGCACAGGAACAGGCCGAAGCGGCCTGCATCGAGACCGGCCTGGAGGCATTGGGCATCCTGGCCGAGATGGACGAGGCGACGCGTGCGGCCGGTGCGGCCGCATGGCGGCCGTCACTATGGGCGCCAGCGATGGCGTCCTGAAGATCCCCGCGACCACGGCGGAGCCGGGACAGACGTCCCGGACCGCCACCCGAGACCACCGGCGCGAGCCGGAAAGGAGGAGATGGGATGGCCGAGGCCTACTGCGTCAAGTGCAAGGCCAAGCGTGAAGTCAAGAACGCCCAGCACATCACCATGAAGAACGGCAAGCCCGCGCTTCAGGGGACCTGCCCGGTGTGCGGCACCAAGGTCTTCAAGATCGGCGGCTGAGCACTCGCGAAGAAGCCTCTATGGGGACCCCGGCCAGGCGGCCGGGGTCCCTTTCGTTCGCCGGCGCGACCCCGACGGCGGCGCCGCGGCGTCGCTTCCCTTGGCCCCGATCGGACCGCTTCGGGTCGGAGGGGGCGCGGATGGTACGATCGGCGCGACATGACGGTAGAGGCGGCGTGGCCGCAGACGGTGGTTACGGCGCGCGCCGATGACCCGTCCGACGGCTCGGCCGTCCTCGCGCTCGATCTCGGGGCGAGCCGCATCCGGGCCGCCGTCGTGGCCGCCGATGGGACGGTCCTGGCCCGTGAGACACGTCCCACGCCGGTGCTCGCCGGCCCCACCGCGGTCGTCGACGCGTGCGTGACGGCGCTCGCCGCCGTCCGCCGGGACCCCGCGGTGAGCGCCCGGCCCCTTGGCGGCCTCGGCGTGTCGGCCCCCGGGCCCCTCGACGCCGCCAGCGCGACGCTGCTCGAGCCACCCAACCTGGGCCCCGCCTTCCACGATCTGCGTCTCGGCGACGCCCTGGCCCGGGCGACCGGCCTTGACGTCGTCATGGAACGCGACACGAACGTCGCAGCGCTCGCCGAGCGTGCCTTCGGCAGTGCCCGCGGCGAGGACGACTTCCTCTACCTGACCGTCTCCACCGGCATCGGCGGGGCGATCGTGGCCGGGGGGCGTCTCTTCCGTGGGCCGGACGGCCTGGCCGGCGAGCTGGGCCACGTCCTCGTCGAGCTCGACGGACCGCTGTGCGGCTGCGGCGCGCGGGGCCACCTGGAGGCCGTCTCGTCGGGCAGCGGCATCGCCGCCCAGGCGCTCGAGCGCGTGGCGGCCGGTGAGGCGCCCGGCCTGGCTGCGTTCGCCGCCCGGTCGAACGGACCGATGGGGGCCGCAGGCGAGCTCGACGCCCGCCTCGTGGCCGAAGCCGAGGAGGCCGGCGATCCCGCCGCGACCGCCATCATGCGTCGCGCCCGGGGGGGCTTCGCTGCGGCGCTCGTGGGCCTGGTCGATGTCTTCACGCCGCACCTCGTGGTCATCGGCGGCGGCCTCGCCCGCGCCCAGGGCGAACGCTGGCTGGCGCCTGCGCGGGAGGCTGTGGCCGCCCTCGCCTTCCGCGTCGTGGCCCGTCGCACACGCATCGTGGCGGCCGCCCTCGGTGACGACGTGGGCCTGGCCGGGGCGGTGCCGTTGCTCGCGCTGCGGCCGAACAGCCCCTCATGAGATGACCGACGACGCTTTTCCGGCCCCCCCGGCCGACCCCACACTCACCTTGCTCTCATCACCACAGGAGGTTCTACCGCGATGACCATCCGAGTCGGCATCAACGGCTTCGGCCGCATCGGCCGCCAGACACTCAAGGCCCTCATCGAGCGGGTCCCCGAGGCCGAGGTCGTAGCCGTCAACGATCTCGTTGACACGGCCACCAACGCGCTGCTCTTCAAGCATGACTCGACCTATGGCGCGTTCGCCGGCGAGGTCAGCCACACCGATGACGCGCTCATCGTGGACGGCCATCGCATCCAGTCCCTGCAGCTCAAGGACCCCGCCGAACTCCCGTGGGCCGACCTTGGCGTGCAGATCGTCGTCGAGTCGACCGGCCATTTCACCGACGCCACGAAGGCGGCCGCGCACCTCACCGCCGGTGCCCGCAAGGTCATCATCAGCGCCCCGGCGACCCACGAGGACGTGACGATCGTGCTCGGCGTCAACGAGGCGAGCTACGACCCCGCCAAGCACAACCTCATCAGCAACGCCAGCTGCACCACCAACTGCCTCGCCCCGACGGTCAAGGTCGTCCACGACGCCTACACCATCAAGCGCGGCCTGATGAACACGATCCACTCGTACACCAACGACCAGCGCATCCTGGACGTGGTGCACAAGGATCCGCGGCGTGCCCGCGCAGCGGCCCTCAACATCATCCCCACGACCACCGGCGCCGCCCGCGCCCTCTCGCTCGTGATCCCCGATCTCAAGGGCAAGTTCGACGGCTTCAGCCTGCGGGTCCCGACGCCCACCGTGAGCGTCGTCGACTTCACCGCCGAGCTGGAGCGGCCGACGAGTGTCGAGGCCCTCAACGAGGCCTTCCGCACGGCCGCCGCCGGGCCCCTCGCCGGGATCCTCGGTGTCAGCGACGAGCCGCTCGTCTCGACGGACTTCCGCGGCGATGCCCGCTCGTCGATCGTCGACAGCGCCTGCACGATGGTCATGGGCGGGGACTTCGTGAAGGTCATCGCCTGGTACGACAACGAGTGGGGCTACAGCTGCCGGGTGGCTGACCTCGTCCACTTCGTCGGCGCGCGCCTCTAGCCTGCGAGATGGACAAGCTCACCATCCGCGACCTGGACGCGTCCGGCAAACGGGTCTTCGTCCGCGTCGACTTCAACGTGCCCCTGGCCGACGGCAAGGTCACCGATGACACCCGCATCCGGGCCGCCCTGCCGACGATCCGGGCCCTGCGCGAGCAGGGGGCCATCATCATCCTGGCCAGCCACCTCGGCCGGCCCAACGGGAAGGTCAACGACACTTTCCGCCTGCGGCCGGCGGCCGAGCGGCTGAGCACCCTGCTCGGCGTGCACGTGCCGGTCACCGGCGACGCGCTGGGGGTCGGCACCGTCGACGCCATCGCGCGGCTCAAGCCGGGGCAGGTGATCATGCTGGAGAACCTCCGCTTCCACGCCGAAGAGGAGGCCGACGACCCCGGGTTCGCCAAGGCCCTCGCGAGCTATGCCGACGTGTACGTCAACGACGCGTTCGGCACGGCCCACCGGGCCCACGCCTCCACGGTCGGCGTGGCCAAGCTCCTGCCGGCCTACGCCGGGCTGCTCATGGAGCGCGAGATCACGGCCCTCTCGGCGCTGCTGGAGCACCCCGCCAAGCCGTTCGCCGCGGTCATCGGCGGGGCCAAGGTCTCCGACAAGCTGGGGGTGCTGGAGCACCTCATGGGGCTCGTCGACACCTTCGTCGTCGGGGGTGGCATGGCCAACACCTTCCTCGTGGCCCAGGGCCACACGGTCGGCAAGAGCCTCCTCGAGCGCGACAAGGTCGAGGCCGCCGCCCGGCTGATGGCCGACGCCGCCGCACGCGGCGTGCGTGTCGTGCTGCCCATCGATGTCGTGGTGGCCAAGGAGGTCACGCGCGGCGCCGAGCACAAGATCGTCCCCGCCGAGCGCATCCCCAACTCGTGGTCCGCCGTGGACGTCGGACCGGCCAGCCGCGTCGCCTTCGAGGCGGCGCTCGACGACGCCAGGACGATCCTGTGGAACGGGCCGCTCGGCGTCTTCGAGGTGCCCACCTTCGGGGACGGCACCAGGGCCATGGCCCGCTACCTGGCCAAACGCGCCGACGGAGGGGCCACGGTCGTCGTGGGCGGCGGCGACTCGGTGGCCGCGGTCGAACAGCTCGGCCTGGCCTCGCACATGACCCACATCTCCACCGGTGGGGGCGCGACGCTCGAGTTCCTCGAGGGCCGCGACCTCCCGGGTATCGCTGCGCTACAGGACCGACCCGCATGAAGACCCAGATCGAGACGATCGACGCCCGCGAGATCCTCGACTCGCGGGGCAACCCCACCATCGAAGTCGAGGTGACCCTCGAGGGCGGCGCCATGGGCCGCGCCGGCGTGCCGTCGGGCGCGTCGACGGGCGCCCATGAGGCGGTCGAACTGCGCGACGGCGACAAGGGCCGCTACGGCGGCAAGGGCGTCCGGCGGGCCGTGGCCAACGTCTTCGAGACGATCGGGCCGGCCCTCCTGGGGGCCGATGCGGCCGACCAGGCGGCGATCGACGACACGCTGATCGCCCTCGATGGCACGCCCAACAAGGCCGCCCTGGGCGCCAACGCGATCCTGGGAGTGTCGCTCGCCTGCGCGCATGCCGCCGCTCGTGCGTACGGCCTGCCGCTCTACCGATACCTGGGGGGCGCCAGGGCGAACCTGCTGCCCGTGCCCCAGTTCAACATCCTCAACGGCGGCCGCCACGCGGCCGACTCGACCGACTTCCAGGAGTTCATGGTCCTGCCCGTCGGGGCACCCGACTTCGCCGAGGCGCTGCGCGCCGGGAGCGAGGTCTTCCATGCCCTGCGCACGGTCCTGCGCGAGGGCGGCTTCGCCACCGGGCAGGGTGATGAGGGCGGCTTCGCCCCCTCGCTGCCCTCCAACCAGGCGGCCATCGAGGTCATCCTGCGGGCCATCGAGCGAGCTGGCTACAAGCCCGGCGAGCAGGTCGCGATCGCGCTCGACCCGGCCGTCTCGGAGATCCTGGCGGCCGACGTGCCGCCCACCGCCGACGGCCAGCTGACCTACCGGCTGGCCAAGGAGGGGCGGACCCTCCTGACCGACGAGCTGATCGACTTCTGGGCCGACTGGCTGGCGCGCTACCCGATCGTGTCGCTCGAGGACGGCCTGGCCGAGGACGATTGGGCCGGCTGGGCAAAGCTGACCAAGCGCCTCGGTGACCAGGTGCAGCTGGTGGGCGACGACATCTTCGTGACGAACCGCGAGCGGATCGCTCGTGGCATCGATGAGCGGTCCGCCAACGCGGTGCTCATCAAGCTCAACCAGATCGGCACCGTGACCGAGACGCTGGCCGCGGTCGACATGGCCCACGAGGCCGGGTGGGCCGCGGTCGTCAGCCACCGTTCCGGTGAGACGGAGGACACGTCGATCGCCGACCTGGTCGTGGCGACCGGCGCCGGTCAGATCAAGACGGGTGCGCCGTCGCGTTCGGAGCGGGTCGCCAAGTACAACCAGCTCCTGCGCATCGAGGAGCAGCTGGGCGTCGGCGCCCGGTTCGCCGGAGCATCCGCACTGGCCAACCACCGCTCGTGACCCGCGTCCTGGACCGGGGGGCGGTCTTCGCCGGCTGGGTCGGGCTGGGCATGGCGGTGACCATCGCCATCAGCTTCGAGTTGATCATCGCCGTGCAGGCCCTGGTCTTCCTGGCCGCCATCCCGGCCGGGCTGCTCATCGGTTTCTACGCCGCCGCTCGGTCGGAGCGACGACGCCCTGTGTGGCGGGCCCTGGTCGACGGCGGCTACGCCGGGATCGTCACGGCCCTCTCGCTGGCCATCGTCTATGCCGCGATCCGCCTGCTGTTCATCTTCGCCGATTCCGGCTACCCGACGTACAACAACACCGGGCCGCTCGGCGAGGCGGTGGGACCGACCTGCGCTGCCGGCCCCGGCTGCGCCTACCAGCGGTACGTGGACCAGGCCGCGACCGACCCGGCCTTCGCCGCCGCGCTGGCCCAGGCCGGCGTGACCGACACCGCGTCGTTCCAGGCGTTCGTCCTGCGTGATCAGCTCGACGGCGGCCTCGCGCTCGTGGCCATGGTCGTCGGTGGATCGCTCGTCGGCGGTCTCTTCTACGCCGCGGCAGGTCCGGCCAAGGGCCCGGAGCCGACGCCCGCGACCTGAGGGGTTCGCTGCGCCCGACTGGCGCATCGGGCACCGACGAACAGGACCGACCGGGTTCCCCTTGGGCACCAGCCACCGTGGTGGTAAGTGCGTCGGTCCCCCGGCTCGTCGGTGACGAGCACAGCGGCCACGCTCAGCGGTGTTCACCGATCGGGCTCACCAGGTCCTGCGCCGCCGCAAGACGCACGTAGCACTACACGCGCTGGTGAGGCGGGGGAGAGGAGCAGCCCGGGCCGCCCCTCGCGGGCGCTACTTGGTCGTCTTGTTGGTCGTCTTGGCCTTGGGGGCGGGCTTCGCCTTCGCCTCGGCCGTCTTCGCGGCCGGTTTGGCCGCGGCCTTTGCGGGGGCCTTGGCCGCGGACTTGGCGGGTGCCTTCGCACCGGCTGCCTTGGCCGGGGCCTTGGCGGGTGCCTTCGCACCGGCGGCCTTGGCCGGGGCCTTGGCCGCTGCCGTCTTGACGGCGGGAGCCTTCCTTGCGGCCGGCCTGGCGGCTGACGCCTTGGTCGTGCCGGACGGGGCCGCCGCGGCGGCCGGTTCCTGGGCGGCTTCGGCTCGGGTCGAGCGGGAGAGCGCGGCGCGGGCCTTGCCGGCGGCGGTCTGCTCGCCCTTGGCCTTGGCGGCCTTCGATGCCGCGACGCGGGCCTTGGCGGCCTTGGCCGCGGCGGCCTTGCCGGTGGAACGGCCGGCCTTGGCGGCGCCGACGATGGCCTCGCCACCGAGCGCGGCGTTGACCTTGAGCGTCAGGCGGCTCTTGCGCCGCGCCGCCGCGTTGGGATGGATCGCCCCGGACTTGGCCGCGCGGTCGAGCGCCGAGACGGCGGCCACGAGCGCGGTCTGCGCCTCGGCCGCGTCGCCCGTCTGGGCCGCGGAAACGGCCTTGATGACGAGCGTCTTGGTGCGCGAACGATGCGGCCGGTTGACGGCCTGCTTGCGGACGTCCTGACGGACGCGCTTCATGGCCTGCGGCGTGCGGGCGCCGCGCCAGGTGCGGGACGAGTGGGCCAAGGTCGAACGGTCCTCGGTTACGAGCGGAGTGATGGACGCGCGGAGGGCCTGAGGCCGGGCGCGACCGCGAATGGTAGCACGCGTCGCGCGAGGGACGGCGCGTCGCCGGGTCACGCTACCATCGAGCGCCAACCTACCCGGAGGCAGCAGTGCGGATCCGACGCGTCTCATTCGTAGGCGTCCAGACCGAGCGATTCGACGCGATGGCCGGTTTCGTGCGCGACGTCCTTGGCCTTTCGCCAGGACACCGCGACGACGGCTGGGCGGTGTTCCGGCTCGAGTCGGGGGATCGAGACTTGCTTGAGGTCTACCGCCCCGGCGGCTATGACCCGCGTCTGCTGCCCACCCCGGCGACCGGACCCACCGTCGCGTTCGCCGTCGACGACCTCGTCGCGGCCCGGTCTGAGCTGGTGGCCGCGGGGATCGAGATCGTGGCGGACGTCGTGTGGGCCGCGGAGGCCTTCGGCGACCCGCACCTCGAAGGCTTCGGATGGCTGTTCTTCCGGGCGCCCGATGGGTACATCTACGCGCTCCAGCAGGACCACGCCCCGTCGGATCGAGGCGCCGCTTGAGCGACCCGATCCCCCAGTCGCGGCTGCGCAACTTCTCGATCATCGCTCACGTCGACCACGGCAAGTCGACGCTCGCGGACCGGCTGCTCGAGCTGACGCATACGCTCGAGCCGCGGCAGATGACGAGCCAGGTGCTGGACTCCATGGACCTGGAGCGCGAGCACGGCATCACCATCAAGGCCCGCGCCGTCCGCCTCGAGTACACCGCGCGCGACGGGCTGCTGTACGGCCTGAACCTCATCGACACGCCGGGCCACGTGGACTTCACCTACGAGGTCAGCCGCAGCCTCCAGGCCTGCGAGGGGGCGATCCTGGTGGTCGACGCCGCCCAGGGCATCGAGGCCCAGACGCTGGCCAACGTCCACCTCGCGCTGGCCCAGGGCCTCACGCTGATCCCGGTCATCAACAAGATCGATCTGCCGTCGGCCCAGCCGGACGTGGTCATGGAGGAACTCGAGAACGTCCTGGCCATCCCGCGCGAGGAGGTCCTGCTCGCCTCGGCCAAGGACGGGACCGGCGTGCCGGAGATCCTGGAGGCCATCGTCGCGCGCATCCCGCCGCCGCGCGGCGACCCGGCCGCCCCGCTGCAGGCCCTCATCTTCGACTCGCACTACGACGCCTACAAGGGCGTGGTGGCATACGTCCGACTTGCCGCCGGCCGGCTGGAGACGCACGCGCCGATCCGCCTGATGGCCTCGGGGGCGGAGGCTGAGGCGCTCGAGCTGGGGTTCTTCCGGCCCCAGGCCGTGCCCGTGCCCGGCCTCTCGGCGGGGGAGGTGGGCTACGTGGCCACGGGTCTCAAGAGCGTGCGCGACTGCCAGGTCGGCGACACCCTGACCTCGGGCGACCGACCTGCCGGTGCGGCGCTGCCAGGCTACAAGGCGGCCAAGCCGCTGGTCTTCGCCGGTCTCTACCCCATCGAGGGCCCGGACTACCCGGCCCTGCGGGACGCCCTGGAGAAGCTGCACCTCAACGACGCATCGCTGGTCTATGAGCCGGAGACGTCGGTCGCCCTGGGGTTCGGCTTCCGGTGCGGCTTCCTCGGCCTGCTGCACATGGAGATCGCCCAGGAGCGCCTGGAGCGGGAGTTCGGCCTCCAGCTCATCGCCTCCGCCCCCTCGGTGGCCTACCGCGTGACGATGACCCACGGCCGGGGCGAGCACGAGGTCGACAATCCGGCCGACCTGCCCGAGGCCAGCGAGATCGAGGCCATCAGCGAGCCATGGGTGCGCGTCACGGTCATCACCCCGAGCGCCTACATCGGCTCCCTGATGGAGCTCGCCACGAACCGCCGCGGCAGCTTCGAGACGATGGAGTACCTGGATCCGACGCGCGTGCAGCTGGCGTTCCAGCTGCCCCTGGCCGAGGTCATCGTCGACTTCTTCGACCAGCTCAAGAGCCGCTCGCAGGGCTACGCGAGCATGGACTACGAGGAGATCGGCTACCGCCCCGCCCGCCTGGCGCGCCTGGACATCCTGGTCAACGGCGAGCCGGTCGATGCGCTGTCGCTGATCGTCCACCGGGATCGCGCGCCGCAGGTGGGCCGCCGGCTCGTGGACACCCTCCGCGAGCTGATCCCGCGCCAGATGTTCGAGGTGCCGATCCAGGCCGCCGTGGGCTCCACGGTCATCGCCCGCGAGACCGTGCGGGCCATGCGCAAGAACGTCCTGGCCAAGTGCTACGGTGGCGACATCACGCGGAAGCGCAAGCTGCTGGAGAAGCAGAAGGCAGGCAAGCAGCGCATGAAGCGGGTCGGCAGCGTGGAGATCCCCCAGGAGGCGTTCCTGGCGGTGCTGCGCACCGACGAGGTGGCCTGAGCGTGGAGGACGACCTCCGCATCCTGATCGTGGTGGCCCTCACCGGCCTGCTGGTCGTGCTGCGCCTGGACGCGGCCCGCTTCGGCGCCGCCGAGTACGACGACGACTCGGGCGGCCGGGGCTGGCGGGCCGGCGTGAGCCGCCTGGCGTGGTACGCGGTGGGGTTGACGATCGCGGCAGGCATCTTCCTGGTCCACCCGACCCCCGGGGCGACGCTGGGCCTGGCCATCGGCACGGACCGCGGCGCGGCCATCGCCCTGGGCCTGGCCTTCGGTGGGGCCGGGGCTGCCGTGGCCGCCGGCTTCGCCTGGCTGCGGTACGGGCACCTCCGCCTGCCCTCGGCCCGGACATACCCGGGCGCGCTCGCCAACAGCCTCGGCACCGCGCTCATCGACGAGGTCGCCTTCCGGGGCGCGTTCATGGGCCTGCTGCTGGCGGCCGGGCTGCCGACCCTCAGCGCGATCGCCATCCAGGGCCTGGTGTACGGCCTGGCCACCCGCCTCGGGGCGCCGGGCCGCAGCCACGCCATGCTGCTGATGTCCCTCGCGCTGGGCATCGCGGCCGGCGCGACCGTCGTGGCCACCGGAGGGATCGGCGCGGCCGTGATCGGCCACGCCATCGCCCGCTTCGCCATCTTCGTCTGCACCGGCCACGCCGGGCAGGTGCGGCCGCCAGGGGAGGAGCCGGAGGAGGTCGCGGAGGACCGCCTGCCGCCCGCTGGCTGGCAGGTCGCGGACGAGCCGACGGTGGCCGGCACCCAGCGCTTGTGACCGGTCGGCGGCCGCCGGTCGCCCTGTACGTCCACCTGCCGTTCTGCGTCAGCCTCTGTCCGTACTGCGACTTCGTCGTCTACAGCGGCGCGGCAGCGCGGGGACCGCGCAGCCGGGTGGCCGCGCTCGTGGACGGCCTGCTGGAAGAGATCCGCCTCCGTGCCGATCTTCATGACGCCGCCTTCGGTCTGCCCGGCCCGGCCCGACCGCCCCTGGCCAGCGTCTACCTGGGTGGCGGGACGCCGTCGCTCGTGCCGGCGGGCCGGATCGGCGAGCTGCTGGACCTTGTCGAGCGACGCTTCGGCATGGCGGACGACGCGGAGGTGACCCTCGAGGCCAACCCCGGCCCCGACGACCTCGGTGACCTTGCCGGCTTCCGGGCGGCCGGGGTGACCCGGCTGAGCCTGGGGGCCCAGAGCCTGCAGGGCGACGAGCTGCGACGCCTCGGCCGGCGCCACACGCCGGCCGACGTGGGACGTGCGGTGCGCGCGGCGCGGGCCGCCGGCCTGCCGTCGGTCAGCCTCGACCTGCTGTACGACGTGCCGGGCCAGAGCCTGGCGAGCTGGGACGCGACGCTCGCGGCGGCCCTCGCCCTGGCCCCCGAGCACGTGTCGGCCTACGCCCTGACCCTCGACGACCCCGATGCCGAAGGCCTGACCGGCCCGCTTGGCGATCACCTGCCGACGCGCGCAGGGGCCTGGCGATGGCGTGCGGCCGCCGCGGCCGAGCAGGATGCCGACCGCGCCGCCGAGATGTACGAGCGGCTTGACGACCGCCTCGCCGCGGCCGGCTTCGCCTGGTACGAGCTGTCCAACTTCGCCCGACCCGGCCAGGAGAGCCGGCACAACCTGGTGTACTGGCAGCGGCGGCCGTACGAGGCGGTCGGGCCCGGCGCGCACGCCTTCGACGGTGGTCGCGAGCGACGCTGGAACGCGGCGCGGCTCGACGGCTACCTGGCCGCGCTGCGGCCGGCCGATGGCTCGGCCCCGCGCCTGCCGCGGGGCGGCCGCGAGGAGCTGGATGAGCGAGCCGTCATCGCCGAGGAGGCGATGCTCGGCCTGCGGCTGGCGAGCGGCCTCGGGCCCGACCTGGCCGCGGCGCCGGCCGTGGCAACCACGCTCGCCTGGGGCCGCGAGATGGGCCTGGTCACCGACGGGCCGGCCGGCCGCGCGGTCCTGACCCGGCGCGGCCGCCTGCTCAGCAACGAGCTGTTCGCCCGTCTGCTCTGAGCGCCGTTCATGCTCGAATGCCAACCCCCGTGGCACTGGATCTGCCGTAGGCATCGCCAGAGCGTCGCGGCGGTCGATCCTGAGCGTGGCGTGCCGCCTCGGCGCCGCATCGCGTTGCTCAGATCTGTCCCAACGCCACCCTCATCGGTATCTGACCAGGTTGGGGCGCCACCCAGGGATCGCCGGACCGCCCACGACCGGCGCCACGCCGGCGGCCGCGGCCGTTGACACCCCGCCATCGTGGCTGGTAGGATGCGCTGGTCACGTTAGCACTCTCAACATGTGAGTGCTAACCAGGACGGGACGAACTACCGAGGGAATGCCGTGGCGCGCCGCAGGGAACGCCCCGGCCCGCTCGACCCGCGCTCCGCGGAGATCCTGTGGGCCGTCATCGAGGAATACGTCGCTACCGCGCTGCCCGTCGGCAGCGTGGCCCTGGTGTTGAAGCATGACCTTGGCGTCAGCTCGGCCACCGTGCGCAACGTGATGGCCGAACTCGAGCGCGCCGGCTACCTCATGCAGCCCCACACGAGCGCCGGGCGGGTCCCGACGGACCACGGCTACCGGCTCTTCGTCGAGGGACGCACGCCGGCTCCGCTGGCCCCCGTCGACCAGCTGATGATCCGCCACCAGTTCGGCCAGGTGGAATACGCCAGCGAACAGTGGTTCCGCCTCGCGGCGGCCACGCTGGCCGGCCTGACGCACGTGGCCGGGCTGGCCACGCCGGCCAAGTCGGAGGCCGCCCGCCTGCGCCGCGTCGACCTCGTCTCGAGCGGCGAACGGCTGGCCAGCCTCGTCCTCGTGGTGGCCGAGGGGCCGGTCAAGCAACTGCTGCTGCCCCTCGAGGTCGTGGCCCACCAGGCGGACCTGGATGCCGCCGCCCTGCGCCTCAACCAGCTCACCGTGGGCCGCACCGCTCGCCAGCTGGCGCGGCAACTGCCCGACTGGCCGCTCGAGACCGACGCCGACCGCCTCGCGGCCCGCGCCGGCACGCGCATCCTGGCGGCCCTCAAGGAGATCGATGCCTCCGCGGTGGACGACGTCTTCAGCGAGGGCCTGCTCAACGTGATGGAGGCGCCGGAGTTCTCCGAGAGCGAGAAGCTGCGGCGGGTCTTCCGCGTCCTGCAGGATCGCGAGTACCTGGGTGACGTGGTGCACGACGTGACCCGCGCCGGTGATGTGCGGGTCTACATCGGCAGCGAGAACCGCGCCCGGGAGATGCACGACGTGGCCCTCATCCTCGCGCCATACGGCCGCCCGGGGCGCGCCTCGGGCGTCGTCGGGGTGCTCGGTCCCACGCGCCTGGCGTACCCGCAGGCGATCGGCACCGTGCGCTACGTGAGCGACCTGATGAACGAACTCGTGGACCACCTGTACGCTTGAGCGAGCCGAACCGATGACCGACCATCCCCCCGAGCGACGCCACGTCCATCGCACCCGCGCCCAGGAGCGCATCGACGCCCTGGACGCGCCCAGCCCGACCCAGCTGCTGGCCCAGGTCGAGGCGCTCCGCGGCGAGCTTGCCGCGGCCCAGCAGGAGGCCGGTGACAACCGCGCCGGCTGGCAGCGCGCCGCGGCCGACTTCGCCAACTTCAAGCGCCGCACCGAGCAGGAGCGCGAGGCGACCCTCGGGCTGGCCAACGAGATCCTGCTCCTCAAGGTCCTCGCCGTGGCCGATGACTTCGACCGGGCGATGGCCGCCGTGCCACCCGAGCTGGCCGGCAACAGCTGGCTCGAGGGCATCGGGGCCATCGACCGCAAGCTCCGCCAGCTGCTCGAGTCGGAGGGCGTGACCCCCATCGTGGCGGTCGGCCAGCCCTTCGACCCGCGCGAACACGAAGCCGTGGTGCAGGAGGAGACCTCCAGCGCCCCGGACGACACCGTCCTGACCGAACTCCAACGGGGCTACCGCCTCCGCGACCGGGTCCTGCGCCCGGCGCTGGTGAGCGTGGCCCGCAACCCCGGCCACCCGGCCGCTCAAGCACTAGAGGACTGACGCAATGGGCAAGATCATCGGCATCGACCTCGGCACGACCAACTCCGTCGTGGCGGTCATGGAGGCGGGCGAACCGACCGTCATCCCGAGCGCCGAGGGCGGGCGCACCGTGCCCTCGGTGGTCGCCTTCACCAAGTCGGGCGAGCGCCTGGTGGGTCAGGTCGCGAAGCGCCAGGCGATCACCAACCCGCACAACACGGTCTACTCGATCAAGCGCTTCATGGGCCGCCGCTGGGACGACCCGGAGGTCCAGCGGACGCTCCAGCTGGTGCCCTACAAGCTGGAACGCGACAGCAAGAATGACGGGGTCAAGGTCACCGTCTCCGACGGCCAGAGCTACACGCCGCCCGAGATCAGCGCCATGATCCTGCAGAAGCTCAAGACCGACGCCGAGGCGTACCTCGGCGAGAAGGTCACCGAGGCGGTCATCACGGTGCCCGCCTATTTCGACGACACGCAGCGCCAGGCGACGAAAGACGCCGGCCGCATCGCCGGCCTGGACGTCAAGCGGATCATCAACGAGCCCACGGCGTCCGCGCTGGCCTACGGCCTGGACAAGAAGAAGGACGAGAAGATCGCCGTCTATGACCTGGGCGGCGGCACGTTCGACATCTCGATCCTGGAGCTCGGCGACGGCGTCTTCGAGGTCAAGGCGACCAACGGCGACACGCACCTCGGCGGCGACGACTTCGACCAGCGGGTCATCGACTGGCTGCTCGGCGAGTACAAGAAGGACCAGGGCATCGACCTCAAATCGGACGCCCAGGCCATGCAGCGCCTCAAGGAGGCCGCCGAGAAGGCCAAGATCGAGCTGAGCTCGGCCGCCCAGAGCGAGATCAACCTGCCCTACGTGACGGCCGACGCGAGCGGCCCCAAGCACCTCGTCATGACCCTCACCCGGGCCAAGCTGGAAGACCTCGTGGCGGACCTCATCGAGCGGACCAAGGGTCCCGTGCTCGCCGCCCTCAAGGACGCCAGCATGAAGCCGGGCGATATCGACGAGGTCATCCTCGTCGGCGGTCAGACGCGCATGCCGGCGGTCCAGGAGGCGGTCAAGGCGCTCTTCGGCGGCAAGGAGCCCCACAAGGGCGTCAATCCCGACGAGGTCGTGGCCGTCGGCGCCGCCATCCAGGCGGGCGTCCTGGCCGGCGACGTGAAGGACGTGCTGCTCCTCGACGTGACGCCACTGTCCCTGGGCATCGAGACCCTGGGTGGCGTGATGTCGCGGCTGATCGACCGCAACACGACGATCCCGACCTCCAAGAGCCAGACCTTCTCCACCGCCAGCGACAACCAGCCGCAGGTGGAGATCCACATCCTCCAGGGCGAGCGGGAGATGGCCGGCGACAACAAGACGCTGGGCACCTTCATCCTCGACGGCATCCCCTCCGCGCCGCGCGGCGTGCCGCAGATCGAGGTCACCTTCGACATCGACGCCAACGGCATCCTCGACGTGAAGGCCAAGGACCGGGCCACGGGCAAGGAGAAGCAGGTCCGCGTCACGGCATCCTCGATGCTCTCCAAGGACGACGTGGACAAGATGGTCCGCGACGCGACGGAGCATGCCGAGGAGGACCGCAAGCGCCGCGAGGAGGTCGAGGGCCGCAACCAGGCCGACGCGCTGGCCTTCCAGGCCGAGCGCACGCTCCGTGACCTCGGCGACAAGGTGGCGCCCGACGAGCGGGCCGCCACGGAACGCGCCGTCGAGGCCGTCCGCGAGGCCCTCAAGGGCAACGACATGGACAAGGTGCGCAGCACCGCCCAGGCGTTGGCCGAGCAGCTGCAGAAGGTCGGCACGGCCGCCTACCAGGCCGGCGGCAGTGCATCCGGTGGTGACGGCGGCGCCCCGGGCTCCGACGGCACAGCCGGAGCCGGCGATGGGGCCGGGGCCGGTGCCGAGAAGCCCGCCGACGAGTCCGACGAGGCCGTCGAGGGCGAGTTCAAGGAGGTCTAGCCGCCCCCCGGCGCTTGCGTCGAGTCAGTGGCGCGTCAGCCACGTCGCCAGGCGTACAGGCGCGTTGCGCGCACATCGCACCAGACCAGACCCAGGTCCGGCGGTGGCCGATTGCCGGTGGTGAGTGCCTGCACCCAGGCGCGGCTCGAGCCGGTGAATCGGCTGGCGAAGAGCTCCGGGTGCCGCCCAGCCCACGCTCGATCGCGCCGACGGTCGAGCGGGCCAGGCTGATCCGCTCACCTAACTGGGCCTGCGTCATGCGCCGCCTCAGCCGCGACTCGCGCACCTCCGCGCCAAGGCGGGCCAGGACCTCGCGGTTGCGGCGGGCCGCTTCCGCGGCCAGCTCGTGACGCTTGCGCTTGACCATGCTCGCTGCATGGTCGCTGCCGGCACATGGCGGCGCCTTACCGCTCGAGGCCGCCCTCCAGCGGGGTCCGGGCGCCGGTCCAGGTTCCGTCCGCCCCCTGGATTCGAGCTCGCGTCGTGCTCGCGGGCACGCTGGATGCGGCCACCCGGGTCCCGTTGGCAGCGCAGCGCGACCTTAGGCCCAGGCGATGTGCTCACAGCGCCCATGCAGCGGGCACCGCCGGGCCCAAGGGCCCCCGGCGGGCCAAGGCAGATCAGTGCGCAGGCGCGCGGCGCGTGGTCCGGCGGCGGGGCGGGGAGAGGAGGCGGGCCCAGCGTGCAGCCTGGTCGGCCCAGGTGAGCGTCTCGGCCTCGGCGAAGGCCAGGTAGTCGGCCAGGGCCGCCCGCATGGCCGGCACGAAGCCGTCCGCCCGGCGCGGTTCGAAGCCAGCCTCCCACCACAGGCGGAGGATCGTCACGGTGCCGGTCTGGTGGTCGATCCGTGGCTCGATGCGCCCGACGAGCCGGTCCCCGAAGAGCAACGGGAGCACGTAGTAGCCCCATCGCCGGCGCGGCTCGGGGACGTAGACCTCCCACACGTAGTCGAAACCGTACAGCGGGCGCAGCAGCTCGCGGTCCCAGCAGAGCGGATCGAGCGGTGCCAGGAACGACACGCCCGGATCGACGCCGCCGGGAGGGTCGCCCGCCGCGACCTCATCCGCCGCCCGTTCCAGCTCACCGCGCGCCTCGGCCGGCACGTGGCGCGTCCCCCGCACACCCTCGACGGTCACCGGCAGCAGCGCGCCCGACGCGACGAGCTCGCGACGGAGGCGAGCCCGGATGGGTCCGCCTGCCCGACGGCCGTCGGGGCCGGGCACGTGGACGCCGAGCCAGATCTCCGCCTGCCCGGCCTCGCCGAGGAGGCCGTGGGCCCGGAAGCGCGACAGCAGCTTGTGCCGCAGCTGCTCCTCCTCGGGGATGCGCGGCGCATCCAGCAAGGCGGCCGGGAAGAGCCGCTCCGGCAGGTCGTAGTAGCGCCGGTTGCCGGCCCGGCGCGAGAGGCCAAGCAGGCCCGACTCCCAGAGCGCCTCCATGATCGCCCGCACGCGATTCGTGGGGCCCCAGTACCAGTCGACCATGGGCTCGCGCTCGAAATCCAGCGAGCTCAGCGGGCCCTCGACACGGATGCGGTCCAGGATGTGGCGGGCGAGTTCCCCGTGTTCGACGAGGGCCTCCGTCTCGTGCGCGGCGCGCCTGCGATCCCAGGTGATGCGGTACCACGGCAGCTCGGCCATCGGCAGGATCGAGAGGGCCTTGTTGTGGGCCTCGAACAGGGTCCGGCGTTCGTACAGGAGGGCGTCGGTCCAGGCCGGTCGGTAGCCGGCGACGCGCGCGTGAAGCACGAGGTCGTGGTTGCGTCCGGCCACGCCGAGCGGGTCGAACTGGACCGACCCCAGGCGCCCGATCACGGCCATCACGCCATCGGGGCCGCCCGGCACGGCGCGCGGCGGGGCCAGGAGGTGGTGCAGGGCCAGGTAGCGGCGGGCGACGGCACCGCTGAGGACCGGGGTGTCGGGCACGACCGGATGGTACCCAAACGCCCCTCGCCCGGCCGCGCCCGGTCCTTCCCTATACTCGGCTCGCCATGGCCACCACCCAGCGTGACTACTACGAGATCCTCGGCGTGGCGCGCAGCGCGACCGACGAGGAGCTGAAGAAGGCCTTCCGCCGCCTCGCGCAGCAGTGGCACCCGGACGTCAATGCGACGCCGGAGGCGGCCGAGCAGTTCAAGGAGATCAACGAGGCCTATCAGGTCCTGTCCGATCCCCAGCGTCGGCAGGCGTACGACCTGTTCGGGCGGGCCGGCCTGGGCAACGGCGCCGAGGGCTTCGGCGGGTTCGGCGGTTTCCAGGGCTTCGGCGACCTGTTCGACGCGTTCTTCGGCGGGACGACGCCCGGCGCGACGCGGCGCGGGCGGGCCCTGGCCGGGGCCGACCTGCGCTACGACCTGCGCCTGACCTTCGCCGAGGCCGTCCACGGCACGGAGAAGGAGATCGAGTACCAGGCCCCGGTGCGCTGCGAGACGTGTCGCGGCAGCGGCGCCGAGGCAGGCACGAGCCCCATGACGTGCCCCCAGTGCGGCGGCAGCGGCGAGGTCCGCACCGTGCGCCAGACCATGCTCGGCCAGATGGTCACGGCCGGCCCGTGCCCCCGCTGCGGCGGCCGCGGCAGCCTCGTCGAGAAGCCCTGCCCGACCTGCCGCGGCGAGGGACGGGTGGAGGGCAAGCGGACGCTGCGGGTGACCGTCCCGGCGGGCATCGACGACGGCCACCAGATCCGCCTCTCGGGCGAGGGCGAGGCCGGCCCGCGTGGTGGCCCGGCGGGCAACCTGTACGTGGTCGTCCACGTGGCGGCCCATCCGCGCCTCCGCCGGGAAGGCACCGAGCTGTTCGTGCCGCTCGAGGTCTCCATCACCCAGGCGGCCCTCGGGGCGAGCCTCGTCGTGCCGACGGCCGACGGCGAGGAGACGGTCGAGATCAAGCCGGGCACGCAGTCGGGCACGGAGATCAGGCTGCGCGGCCGGGGCGTGCCGCACCTCCGGCGTGCCGGGGCGCGCGGCGACCTGCACGTCCTCGTCGACGTGCGCGTGCCGACCCGTCTGACGCGGCGGCAGCGGGAGCTGCTGGCCGAGTTCGCCACCGAGGCCGGCGAGGTCGTCGACCTCAAGGCGGACGGCCTCCTTGGCAAGGTCAAGGGCCGCCTGGGCTGATGGACCGGCCGGCCGGCGGCTGGCTGGAGCTGTCGGTGAGCGCCGGCGGCGAGGCGGTCGAGGCGGTCAGCGAGATCTTCGCGCGGGTCGCCACGGGCATCACGGTCGAGCCCGCCTTCCTGCCGACCGACGAGGGCCTTGGCGCCCGCCTTGACCCGACCCGGCCGGCGGTGGTGCGCGCTTACCTGGACGCCGGGGACGGCGACGCGGTCGCGGCGGCCGTCGCCCGGACCGACACCGCCCTTGGCCACCTGCAGGCCTTCGGGCTGGGGCCGATCGGGGAGCTCCAGCAGCGGGCCGTCGCGCCGACCGAGTGGGCCGAGACGTGGAAGCAGCATTTCCCGCTGTTGCGGATCGGCCGCCGCATCGTCATCCGCCCCGCCTGGCGGCGCCACCACCGACGGCCGGGTGATCTGGTGCTGGCGCTCGATCCAGGGATGGCTTTTGGCACGGGTCTCCATCCCACGACCCGGCTGTGCCTCGAGGGCGTCGAGCGCCTCGCCGACGCCGGGCTGCTGGACGGGGTCCGCGTCCTCGACGTCGGTTGCGGGTCGGGCATCCTGGCCCTCGCCGCGGTCGGCTTCGGCGCCCGCCAGGTGCTGGGGCTGGACACGGATCCGCTGGCGGTCGAGGCGACCCACCGGAACGCCCGGCGCAACGGGTGCGCCCGTCGGGTGCGGGCCCGCCAAGGTTCGCTGCCGGCGCGGGACGGACCGTACGACGTCGTCCTGGCCAACCTCATCGCCTCGCTGCTGGTGAGCCTCGCGCGTCCGCTCCACGCCGCGGTGCGCCCGGGCGGCCGACTGGTGGCCGGCGGCGTCTTCGTCGAACGCGAGCGCGATGTCCGCCGGGCGCTGCGGACGGCCGGCTTCCACCTCACGGGCCGCCTGTCCGAGGGCGAGTGGGTGACGCTGGAGGCCGAGCGGCCGGCCTGAGCCGCCACCTCTGGTAGCCTGCTCCCGTGGCTGGAGCACGACTCGAATCGGCTGGATCGACCGACCCGACCTGCGTGTTCTGCCGCATCGTGGCCGGCGAGATCCCGTCACGGCGCGTCCACGAGGACGACCTCGTCATCGCCTTCCATGACCTGGCGCCGCGTGCGCCGACCCACCTCCTGCTCGTGCCGCGTCGCCACATCCCTTCCGCAGCGGACCTCACCGAGACGGATGCGCCGCTCGTCGGCCGCGTGATGGCCGTGGCGGCGGAGCTGGCCCGCACGGCGGGGCTCACGACGGGCTATCGGCTGGTCACCAACGTCGGCCCGTGGGGCGGCCAGACCGTCGACCACCTGCACTGGCACCTGATGGGTGGGCGCCAGTTCGAGTGGCCGCCCGGGTGATGCCGGGCACCGCGCGACGCGTGCCGACGCGGGCGATCCTGGGGCTCATCCTGGGCGTGGCCTGCGCCGGGTGCGGCGCGGCGCCCGCCTCCTCGGCGCCCCCGCCCGGCGGCAGCGTGGCCATCGTGCCGGCGGAGCCGGGGCTGTCGGCGTCCGAGGCGACGACCGTGACGCTGCTGCGCCGCAGCCTCGCCAGCGGCGGCTTCCAGCTGAGCCCGGTGAGCCAGCCGGTGCAGCCGGCCGTCCCCACGTCCTTCGCCACGACGCCGATGGTCGTGTATCGCATCGAGCTGGCCGACCCCGACCAGGGCTATGTCCTGATCTACGACTTCCCGGCGCCGGCCGCGGCGGCCGCTGGCGCCACCGCGCTCGCCCGGTTCGTCGGCAGCGGCTTCGGCCAGACGACCTATCCCGAGGACGCCGAGTTCTCGGTGGCCTCGCTGGGTGCCGACGTGATCTTCACGTGGTGGTCGCCGGGCAGGGCGAGCGACCCGGCGGTCACCCAGGCGGCCATGGGCCTCGTGGCATCGGTGGGCACGGCCGTACCGGTCACGAAGTAGCCGGCACAGGCTGCGGATCCGTCTGAACCCAGGCGCGCACCGTGTCGCGCCGCACCTTGAGCGTATGCGTGCGCGGGAAGTCCGGTTCCGGCCAGAAGCGCCACGCGACGACCCGCTGGTGCATCCCCAGCGCGGCGTTGGCCGCCTTCACCGCCTGGTCCACGGTCGCCCGCAGGGCGGCCACCTCCGCCGCTGAGCGGGGCTGCGCCGGCGGCATCGGCGCCCCCGGGACCATCGCGAGGGCCGGCGCGCCGGGCGGCAGCACGACGGCCTCGATCCGTCCGGGAGCCGTCTCGAGCACGACCGTGTCGCCCAGCCCGGCCACCCGCAGCGCGTTCTCGATGTCCTCGGGGTAGACCTTCATGCCGTTGGGCAGCGCGATCATGTCCTTGAGGCGTCCCGACAGGACGAGGCTGCCGCGGCTGTCCCACTGGCCCACGTCGCCCGTGCGGTACCAGCCGTCGTCGGTGAAGGCCGCGGCCGTCGCCGACGGGTCGCGCCAGTAGCCCTGGAAGACCGTCGGACCAGCCACCTGGACCTCACCGTCCGAGGCGTCGATCCGCACGCGCGCCGGCGGCATCGGCCGACCGACCGTGCCCGGGTCGTGGTCGTCGGGGTGATTCGCCGTGGCGAAGCCGCACTCGGTCGATCCGAAACCCTGCACGACCACCACGCCGATGTCCTCCCAGGCCTCCTGGAGGGCCGGCGGCAGGAACGCGGCGGCGCAGATGAAGAGCGTCAGGCCGCCACCGAGCTGGGCGTGGATGCTGCGGAAGAGCCAGCGGCGGATCGCGTAGGGCAGGTGGCGGCCGATCCGGCGGGCACGCTCGAACGTCGCCGTGCGGCCTAGTCGGGCGACCTCGCGCGTGAGGGCTGCCCAGAACAGGTCGAGCAGCTGCGGCACGACCACCATCGTCGTCACGTGGTGCGCCCGGATGGCTTCGAAGATCACCCGCGGGTTCCGTGATCGCACGTACAGGATCGGGGCGCTGCCGTGGAGCCCGTAGTAGAGCTCCAGGACGCCGAAGAGGTGCGACAGCGGCAGGAGCGAGACGATGCGGTGCTGGCGGTGCGGGATCACCGCGTCGGTCGCCTCGACCGTGGCCAGGAGGTTGCCGTGCGTCAGCACGGCGCCCTTGGGGTTGCCCGTCGTGCCCGAGGTGAAGACGATGAGGAAGGGTGTCTCGCGGGTCGGCGCGGGCCAGGCGGCCAGCCGCGCCTCCCAGTCGGGCGGGAACGCCACGTCCGGCGGGCGGGCGGCACCCGGCGCCGCATCGGGGACGGGCGGCGCGGCCGTCAGCCGGTCGACGGGTCGGATCTGGACGCGCCCCAGGGCCACGTCGCGCGGGTCTGGCGCGTCGCGGCCGGTGCCCAGGGCCAGCCACCCCGAGTCAGCGAGGCCGACGATCCGCTCGATCGTCTGGGGCGCCATGCGCAGGTCCAGCGGCACGACGAGGACGCCCGCGCGCAGCGCGCCAAGGTAGAGGATGGGCACCTCGGGGCCCGGCGGGCTCCACACGATCAGGCGGTCGCCCGGTGCGAGGCCCATGGCCCGCAGGCGCCAGGCCGCGGCCCGCGAACGCCGCCGCACCTCGTCGCCCGACCAGGCCACGAGCGAGCCGTCGTCACCGACGAAGGCGAAGACCTCGTCCGGTCCGGCACGGTCCAGGGCCCGGTCGGCCAGGTCGACCAGCGACCGGTAGCCGGTCGGATCGGGGAAGGCGGCGGCCATGGTGGGCCAGCATCGGGCCGCCTCCCGCGACCGTCAAGGGGCGGCTTCGCCCCGTGGCCTCAGGGTGCGCTGGCGGCGGGCAGGGCCACGAAGACGGCGTCCGACAGGGCCCCCGTGCCGCCCATCACGACGACGGCTTGCGGCTGCATCGTGGCCATCCCGTCGAACGTGCCGGTGGGCAACGGCGTGAGCGGCTTGGCGAGCAGGACCGGATCGCCGAGCGACGCGGCGAGGGCCGCTCCCGTGAGGGCGTCGGGGAAGGCCAGGCCGCTCGCCACGTAGACGGCCGACGGGTGAGAGCCGTCCGCCACCTGGAGGGCCACGAGCCCTGCCGTCGCGTAGCGGTCCGCGCCGCCAAGGCGGGTCAGCTTGCTCGCGTCTCCGCCGAGGTAATGCGCGATCATCGCGTCGGCGACCGCGCCGGACACCACGGCCGTGCCGCCCACGATGACGATGTGGGTCGGCTTCAGGACGTTCAGCAACGCGTCGTCGACCGTGCTCGGGATGGCGCCGGGCTGGACGTACAGCACCGGCGCGTGGTCGAGCGCGGCCAGCGGCGCCGCGGAGACCGCGTCGGCGAAGTCCTGGCCGTCGACCACCACGACCGTGTCGACGGGGCTGGTGAACGTGGTCTCGGCGAGGTCGACAGCGGTCGCGTACCGGTCGGGCCCGGCCGCCCTCGTGACCTGGTTCTTGGTCGGCGTGGTGTACGCGCCGAGTTGGGTGACCACGCCAGAGGAGACCGCACCCGACCCGCCGAGCACGACGATGCGGTTCGGCGCCAGGCGGGTCAGTTGGGTGCCGATGGCGGGGGGGATGGCGGTCGGCTCGACGAGGAGGAGCGGCGCCCCCTGCTGGCCGGCGATCGCGGCCGCCGTGGCGGCATCGGCGAACTCGGTGCCCGATGCCACGTACACGACCGCCTGGTCAGCCGGGTACCGAGCGGCGGCCGCCGCCGAGGTGCCATAACGATCGGATCCGGCCAGCCGCGAGTCGGGGATGTAGCGCGCGGTGTACGTCGCGTCCGCGGTGCCCACCGTGACGTTGTGCGTCGCGGCGCCCGCATCGGACCAGGAGACGAACCCGTACTGGGTGCCCGCGACCGTCTGCAGGGTGGGCGCGGAGAGTGAGATGACCGAGCCCTCGATGAACGTGGCCTGGACCGGGCCGGCGCCGGTCGTCCCGCCCCCGCCCACGGTGAGCCCGGTCGGGTTCGACTGGAAGGTCAGGACGTGCGTCTTGGGGTACAGGTAGTCCGTGGTCGACGTCTTCTGGCCGTGCGAGTTCGTCGCGGTCAGGGTGATCATCAGCAGCGACGGGTAGTCATGTTGCGGGGCGGCGAAGCTTCCGCTGGCCACGCCCGCGATGGTCTGCAGGTCATGGGTATGGCAACCGGCGAGCGGGCAGTGGAAGATGCGGACGTTCCAGCTCAGCGCCGAGGCCGGCAACGCCCCATCGGCCGCATCGGTCGCGCTGCCGCTGAAGCTGATGGTCTGGCCGACCGAGTAGATGGCGGGTATGCCTCCCGGCCGGACGGGCGGCGGGTCGCCGTTCACGTCCAGCGTGGGTTGGGCCGGTGGCGCCGCGCCGTCGATGAGGTCGATCGACGGGGTGGGGGGCGTGTCGCCGGCCGTGATCGGGTAGGCCGCGCTCGTGCCGGTGACCTGGTTCGCGTCGGTGACGCGGAGGCGCACGTTCACCGTGCCGTCGGTGCTGTACGTGAACTGCGGCGTCGCGCTCGTGCTGTCGCCGAACGTGCCGTCCCCGTTCAGGTCCCAGCTGTAGGTGAGCGTCCCGGCCCCGCCGTGCGAGCTCGTGCCGCTGAAATGCACGGTGAGCGGCACCACGCCGCTGGTCACGTCGGAGGTGATGACAGCGGCCGGCGTGGCGTAGCTGACCTGGTTGATCGTCCCGCCGTCGAAGTCCACGTAGAACAGGTTCCCGCTCGGCCCGGACTCCAGGTCGACGGGGCAGGCCAGGCAGCTGGCTCCGGCCGTGCCGCTCAGGACGTTGACCACGTCGTTCGGGTCGGGCAGCCCGTTCGAGCCTGGCAGCATGGCCCAGATGCAGTCACGGGAGTGGTCGCCGAAGAAGAGCGCGCCGTGGTACGCGGCCGGGTACGAGGCCCCCTCGTAGAAGCCGACGGCGCTGATGACCGAGCCGGCGCTCGTGCTGCAACCGTCACCTGAGACGACCTCGAGGCCATGGCTGTAGACGTAGTACGGGTCGACGGTGTTGTCGGCCGTGATGCCGCTGCACAGGTTCGGGGCGGCCGTGGTGAAGTAGTTGCCCACGTCCGGCCCCTCGACACACGGCCAGCCATAGTTGGCCGTGCCGCTGACGTTGGGCACGCTGACCCGGTCGACCTCCTCCCAGGAGTTGTAGCCGACGTCACCCACCCATACCGTGCTGCTGCCGGGGGCGAAGGTGATCCGGAACGGGTTGCGGAAGCCGTAGGCCAGGATGCGCTTGGCGTTGGCGTCCGTGCTGCTGGCGAACGGGTTCCCGGGTGCGCCTGCGCCGCTCGTCTGGAGGCGCATGAGTGTGCCGTTCAGGAGCGTCGGGCCGTCCGTCCGGCGGACGGACTGGGCCCGCAGGGCGCCGCCCTCGCCCGTCGGCGCCGTCAGGCCGGTGCCGGCCGCGGCGGGCGGGTCGCCGCACGGGTTGGCCGGCGTGACGACCTTGCCGTTCGAGTCGGTGAGGGTGCCGCCGTACTGGCCGTAGTCCTGACCGCCGGCACCGGGGTTCAGGAAGCTGGAGCCCTCGCCCATGGTCGCGTACAGGTAGCCGTCCGGGCCGAATACGAGGTCGCCCACCGAGTGGCTGGGGAACTGCTGGCAGTCGTCGGTCACGAGCACGGTCTCTGTACCGGTGCTCACGTAGCCGCCGCTGCCGTCGCTCTGCGCGGTCAGCCGCGCGATACGCCCCTCGATGGGGCAGCCGTCCGTGGTGGCTCCCGGTATCGAGGGGCACGCATCATCCCACTGGGTCGGCGCGTCCCACGCGGGGTTGTGGAGGTCGCTCACGGGGTCGTGGTCGTACGCGTACATCACGTACACCGACGGGTCGGTCGGGAAGTTCGGCGCGAGCGCCATGCCCAGCAGCCCGCGGTCCCAGTAATCGTCGACCTCCGCGGAGAGGTCGGCGAACGGATGCGGCGTGTTGCTGGCGGTGCTGGTGTAGTCGACGATGCGGCCCGACTTCTGGGCCACGAACACCACGCCGTTGGCGGCGAAGCGCACCACCGTCGGATCGGTCAGCCCCGTGAAGACGGGCGACTCGGTGAAGCCGGCCGCCAGCGTGGGTGCCGCGTCGGGGCGCACCGATCGCGGCTGCGTCGGCCCCGTGCCCGTGCTGAACAGGCTCGGCGGTGTCGAGCTCGGCGGCGTCGCGGCAGCGACGGGCGCGGCGGCGGGACCGGCGACGCCGGCCAGCAGGGCCCCCGTGACGGCCAGCGTCGAGGCGACCGCGCCGAGGCGGGTACGGAACGGCGTGCGAGGCGCAGACATGCCCGGGACTCCCGACGGTTGATGACGCCGGTACGGGGATCCGCCCGGGTCGATGATGACCGGCGCACCCTACCACCGCCGCCGCGGATGCGGTACTTAAGGGTTCTCAACCTGTTGCCGCGCGGCACCGAGGGTCCTGCGCGCGCGGGACCATCTTCAGGGCCACGTACCCGCCGAGCGTGGTAGGGTCGCCCGCAACCTCCGGGCGGGTGCCCGGGCGCCTCCGGAGAGATGGCATGCCGCACCTCAACGCTCCCCTCGTCCTGCGCCGCGCCGCCGCGGCCGGGGTCGCCCTGGCCCTGGTGCTGACGGCCCTTGCCGCCTCATCGGTGGGCCATCCGAGTACGGTGGAGGCGGGCGCCCCGCCGCCCGGCAAGCCCATCCTGTCGCTTGTCGGCGTGCCCGGATCGGGCTCCTACGCCGAACCGCTGCTGGTCACCAGCGACGGCACGAGCGACCGCCTGTTCGTCGTCGAGCGCGGCGGCACGATCCGGGTCATCGACGGGGGCGTGAAGCAGAGCACGCCCTTCCTCTCCATGAGCGGCGTGAGCGGCGCCGGCTTCAACGACTCAGGCGATGAGGAGGGCCTCCTCGGCCTGGTCTTCGACCCCGCCTTCGCCACCAACCACACCTTCTACGTGTCGTACACGAGGACCGACGGCAGCCTCCAGGTGTCCTCGTTCACGACCGCCACGGCGACGGTCGACACGGCCGGCACCACCGCCACGCCGATCATCGACATCCCCCATCCGGTCAACCAGAACCACAACGGCGGCATGCTGAACTTCGGGCCCGACGGGTACCTGTACGTCGGCACCGGCGACGGCGGCGCGGCGGACGATCCGGGCGCCGGCTGCGGCAACGCCCAGAACACGTCGGTGCTCCTCGGCAAGATCCTGCGTATCGATGTGCACAGCGCCTCGCCCCTGCCCGGCAAGGCCTACGGCATCCCGGCCGATAACCCATTCGCGAGCGGCACGGGCGGGGCCAAGCAGGTCTGGGCCTGGGGCCTGCGCAATCCCTGGCGCTGGAGCTTCGACTCGTCGACCGGTGACATGTGGATCGCCGACGTCGGCCAGGACACCTACGAGGAGGTCGACCACGTCGGCGGGGCCAGCCCCGGCAAGGGCCTCGACTTCGGCTGGCCGTACTACGAGGGCTTCCACGTCGAGAACTTCCACTCGTGCAAGGCCCCGGCGAGTGTCCAGGCGCCGCTCCTGGCGTACGACCACAGCAAGGGCTGCGCCATCATCGGCGGCTACGTCTACCGCGGCAGCGAGTTCCCCGACCTCGTGGGCCGGTACCTGTTCGGCGATCTGTGCTCGGGCACGATCTGGGACGTGGCGGCCACGGCGACGAGCCCGGCCACGCCGGAGGTGCTGCTGCAGACCGGCCTGACGCTGACCGGCTTCGGTGAGGACGCCGCCGGCGAGCTGTACCTGGAAGAGATCAACGGGGGCGTCTACCACCTGGTATCGAACACGTCCCGCGTGTCGGGGGCCGACCGCTACGCGACGTCGGCCGCGGTGGCCGGCCTGGGCGGCTACGGCACAGGCGGGACCGTCTACCTGGCATCCGGCGCGGGTTTCGCCGACGCCCTGTCGGCCGCGCCGCTCGCCGCACGGGACCACGCGCCGCTCCTGCTCGTCACGCCGACGCTGCCCGTGCCCTCGTCCATCGCGGCCCGCCTGGCGGCGCTGGCCCCCGGCCACATCACGCTCGTGGGCGGCACAGGCGCGATCTCGCAGGCGGTGGCCGATCACCTCGTGACGACGTACCTGGGGGGTGACTCGAGCAAGCTGGACCGGCTCGGCGGGGCCGACCGCTACGACACCTCGGCCGCCATCGCCGACCCGGCGCGAAGCGGCAAATACGCCCCCGGCGTGGGCGGCGTGCTCATCGCCAGCGGCCTCGCGTTCCCGGACGGCCTCTCGGCCGCGCCGGTCGCCGGCCGCAAAGGCTGGCCGTTGCTCCTGGTCCAGACCGACTCGATCCCGACATCGGTGGTGACGGCCCTGCAGCACCTGCGACCGGCACAGATCGTCGTCGTCGGTGGCACGGGTGCGGTGAGCGACGCGGTGTTCCAGGCCCTTGGCCAGTACAGCACGGCCGCGCCGACGCGCGTCTCGGGTGCCGATCGCTACGCCACCTCGGCGGCCATGGCCGCCGCCTTCGGGCCCGATACGGTCCCGCCGGCGGTCGTCTACGTGGCCTCCGGCACGGGCTTCGCCGACGGCCTGTCCGGGGCCCCGGTCGTGGCCCTGGACGGCACGGTCCTGCTGCTGTTGCCGGCCGGCGGCGCCGTGCCGGCCAGCGTGCGCACCGTCATCTGCGACCTGACGCCCGTCTCGTTCGTGGTCCTTGGGGGACCCGGCGTCGTGTCCGATGCGACCGCAGGAGGCCTCGGCCAACCCTGTCCCTGAGCCCGTTGTGGCCCGCCGTGGTACTATCGGTGTTCGCCTTGGACCGTCAACCGGTGGTGCGGCCGACCCTTCGGCAGCCGCAGGCGAGTCCGCGGCCAGGCCACAGGAGCTCAGCGTTGAATCCCGCCCGCCTCACCAAGCCCGCCCTCGAGCCGCCCAAGCACGTCATCGCCGAGTACCGCCACCGAGAGCTCCACGTCACCTGCATCTGCGGCTGGGAAGGCAGCGTGGGCACGGATCCGCGCCAGCCGGACGAGTGGAAGGCGCACCTGGCCGCGAACCGCGACGGCAAGCGCTGAGACGCGTCGCCCCGCGCTGATCGGGCTCCTCCGCCGGGCGGCCGATTGACCGCCCCGGCACCCGCGACTACACTCCGCAGGCCCTGACGCCGGGTCCCCCGCTGGGGAGGCCCGCGCGTCGTCACGAGCCCGAATCCCGGCAGCGGGCCGTCTGGTGACTGGGCCAACCCAGCCGGCGGGAGGTGAACCGTCATTGGCCGAAGTCCGAGTCGGCGAGAACGAAACCTTCGAGAGCGCCCTGCGCCGCTTCAACAAGAAGATCCAGCAGAGCGGCATCCTCGCTGAGGCACGCCGCCGCGAGCACTACGAGAAGCCGAGCGTGAAGCGCAAGCGCAAGGAAGCCAAGCGCAAGAAGGCCGCTCGCCAGGGCTAGAGGCCTCGCCGCCCCGATGGGCGAGCGTGGCTCCCCTCAGGAGCCCCCACGGTGACCGTTCGCGACCAGATCCAGGCCTCGATCACCGACGCGATGCGTCAGCGCGACGCCACGCGTCGCGACGCGTTGCGCATGGTCGCGGCCGCGCTGTACAACGCCGAGAAGGCGGCCCTGCGGCCGCTCACCGACGACGAGCAGCTGGCCGTCCTGACTCGCGAGGTCAAGCAGCGTCGCGAGTCGGTCGAGGCGTATACCAAGGCCGGCCGCCTCGACCTCGCCGAGCGTGAGCAGGCGGAGGCCGACCTCATCCGCACCTTCATGCCCGAGCCGCTCGACGAGCGGCAGGTGGCCGCGCTCGTCGAGGCGGCCATCGCCGAGACGGGTGCGTCCTCCGCGCGTGACCTTGGCCGCGTCATGGCCGTCCTCGCGCCGCGCACGCGCGGCCGCGCCGACGGGCGGATGGTGAGCGGGCTGGTGGCCCAGGCGCTTGCCGGTCGCGACCTGGCCGGGCACGCCCACGGATCGGGCGAGGCATGATCGCCCGCCGCGTGAGCCGTGCCGCGGCCTTCACCCGCCGCGACGCGGTCCGCCTCGTCGTCAGCGTCGCCATCCTGGCGGCGTTGGTCACGGCCGTCCTGTCGATCGACCTGCTGCCCACGGCCACCTTCCAGACCACGGTCAACGAGCCATCACCCGTCGACATCTACGCGCCGCGGGCCGTCCAGTACACCAGCCAGATCCAGACCACCGCGCAACAGCAGGCGGCGCGGGCCGCCGTCGCTCCGCAGTACGACTACACGGCCGCACGCGGCCAGGCCTTCGCCGCGCAGCAGGTGGCGGCCCTGCAGAACGAGGTGGCGCCGATCGACGCGGCCTTCTCCGCGGATCTGTCGGCCGATGCACGGCATGCCGCGCTCGCCGCGGCGCTGCCCGACCTGAGCACCGCCAGCCGGGCCACGCTCCTGGACCTCGACGCGACGGGATGGACGGCCCTTCGAGGCCAGATGATCACGACCCTCGAGGAGGCCCAGTCGGTCGAGGTCCGCGACACGCTCCTGCCGACCGCGCGCGCCGCCCTGGGCCAGCGCCTGCCGACGAGCATGACCGATGATCAGCGCGCCCTCGCCACGGAGATCCTGACGCCGCTCCTGGTGGCCGATTCGAGCTACGACCAGGCCGCCACGACCGCCGCCCAGGATGCCGCCGCGGCGGCGGTGGCGCCCGTCGTCGTCCACGTCGCCAAGGGCGAGCTGGTCGCGCTCAAAGGCGCGCCCCTGACGCCGGCCGACATCGAGGAGATCGACGCTCTCGGCTTCACCGGTCAGCCGGCCGACACGTTCCGCATCGCCGGCTGGTTCGTCCTCGCCGTCCTGGTCATCGGCACCCTGTTCGCCTGGCTCTGGCGGTTCCGGCCGGAGCTGTGGCATCGCACCAACACCCTGATCCTGCTCGGCCTGCTCGTGATCGCCTCCACGGCCGGCCTCGAGCTGACCGCGACGCGGTCGATCCTGCCCTTCTTCCTGCCGCTCGCCGCGATCGGCATCCTCACGGCCATCCTGCTCGACGCCGGAACGGCCACGATCCTGACCGCGCTCGTCGCCGCGATGGCCGCGGTGGTCGTGGGCTCCGCGGCCGTGGCCGACGGCGTTGAGCTTGGCGTCTTCACCCTCCTCGGGGGCCTGGCCGGGATCATCGCCGTCCGCCGCGGTGAACGGGTCCAGCAGTTCCTCCAGGCGGGCCTCGTCATGGCGGTCGTCAACGTCCTGGTCGTGGCGCTGTTCGGGCTGCTCGGCCAGCACGACATCACCGGCACGCTCCAGTTGTGGGGTGCCGCCCTGGCCGGGGCCGGCGGGTCGGCCGTCGCGGCGGCGGGGACCTTCGCCGCCCTTGGCAACGCGTTCGGCATCACCACGGCCTTCCAGCTGCTGGAGCTCGGCAATCCCTCGCAGCCGCTCCTGCGCCGCCTCCTGCTGGACGCCCCGGGTACCTACCACCACTCGCTGATGGTGGGCAACCTGGCCGAGCGGGCCGCCGAGGCCATCGACGCCGACCCGCTCGTCGTGCGCGTGGCCGCCCTGTACCACGACATCGGCAAGCTCGGCGACCCGAATGCGTTCATCGAGAACCAGGGCGGCCGCGAGAACATCCACGACGAGCTCGAGCCGGCCGAGTCGGCCGCGCTCATCAAGAGCCATGTCGCCAACGGCATCGATCTGGCCTACCAGTACCACCTGCCCAAGGCGCTCATCGCCTTCATCCCGCAGCACCACGGTACGGCGCTCATGAGCTTCTTCCTGGACAAGGCACGCCAGCAGGCGGTCGAGGAGGCGGGCCTTCGGCCGGGCACGCCCGAGGCCGCCGCCGCGGCCGCCGGGATCGACGAGCTGCGGTTCCGCCACTCGGGCCCGCGGCCCCAGACCCGCGAGGCCGCCATCCTGATGCTGGCCGACTCGGTCGAGGCCTCGGTGCGATCCCTTGACAGCCAGGACGAGCCGGCCGTGCGGGCGATGGTCGACCGCATCATCCTGGAGCGACTGCAGGACGGCCAGTTCGACGAGTGCGACCTGACGTTGCGCGACCTGGAACGCGTGCGTGAGGCCTTCGTGCAGCAGCTCCTTGGTATGTACCACCGGCGCATCGCCTATCCGCAGAACAAGATCGTGGAGCTCGAGTCGCGGCGCGCCGCCGGTGGTGGCCGCGGCGCCTGAGCGGCCTGCTCCGTGAGCGGCGCCCAGCCGCGCCGCCTGTACCGGCCGCCGTGGCGGATCGACCTGACGGTGCGGCCGGCGGTCAGGTCGCCCCTGTCTGCCGCCCGTCTGGCCGACGCCATCGCGGCGGCCGCCTCGAGCGCCGGGGCGCCCGCGCCGGGGGTCATCGGCCTCATCCTCTCCGACGACCGCGAGCTGGCCCGCCTGAACCGCACGGCGATGGGCCACCGCGGCCCCACCGATGTCCTGTCGTTCCCCCTGCTCCCCGCGAGTGCGTTCCCGCCGCACCCCGGCGCCGCGGGCCAGGCGTCGTCCGCTGACCCGCCGTTCGCCATGCCGCCGGGATCGCGGCGGTGGCTGGGTGAGATCGTCGTCTCCGTGCCGCGAGCCGTCGCGCAGGCCGAAGCGGGCCGCGGCGGCCAGGATGGACGGCAGGGCTGGTCGGCGGGCGATGAGCTGGGCCTCCTCGTGACCCACGGCACGCTCCACCTGTGCGGCTGGGACCATGCCGACCCGGTCGAGGGGGCGGCCATGCGCGCCCTGGAGCGTCGCCTCCTGGGGCTGCCGGAGCCGTCAGGGGTGGGGAGTCCGTGGTGACCGGCGAACCGGCCGGGCCGCTGCCCCTGCCGACGCTCCCCACCGGTGGGCGCGCCGTGCGGATCACCCGCCTGGCCCGCGACGTGCTCCGCCTGGAGGACGTCCTGCTCATCGTGTGGGTCGCCGTGCAGCCCATCCTGCTGCGCGCGGGCGGCCAGACCGCCGGGGCGGCCTCGGGCGGCCTGGACCTGCTCGACGGGCACGACCCGCTGCTCGGGCTGGGGGCCCTGGCGGCCGTGGCCGGGGCCCTCGTGTGCCTCGCCACCCGCCCCGCGGATCCCGCGACCGGCCAGCCGGCCGCGGCGCCCGAGCGAGGCACGATCGGCCCCCTGACCGGCGGCCTCCTGCTCGCCACGGCCATCGGCTGCCAGAACCTGTTCGGCACGGCCGAGGCCGGCTTCGGCCTCGCCCTCGTGGCGATCGTCGTGGCCAGCCTGCTGCCGGGCGCCCTGCCCGCCATCCGGGTGCCGTATCGCCGTGCGCTCGTGGCCCCGTATGTGCTGCTGTCGGCCAGCCTGTTCAACGGCCTGATCGGCCAGATCGGCGGCCTCTTCGACATCCACCAGCTCGCCGGTCAGGGCCTGGCGGCGGCCGTCGCGGCGCTGCCACCCGTGCTTGGCGCGCTGCTGGCCTTCTGCGGCGTGTACTACCTGATGCTGGTCTATGCCCCGCGCCAGCTGGCCGTGGCGGACGGCGGCCTCGTCGCCTGGGCCGTGCGCTTCGCGGTCTTCGTGGCGGCCGAGATCGTGACGGTCAGCTGGCTCGCGGCGACCGCCTGAGGCCTACGGGCCGTTGACCAGGCCGGAGGTGTCGACCACCTCGAAGTCGCTGCCGTGGAGCGTCTGGAGCTGGTGCAGGTCGTCGTCGTCCCAGCGAGTGTCCGGCGCTCCGCTGACGTACCACGACGAGCCGTTGTCGGCCAGGATCATGCCGTACGTCTTGAGCGCGGTCAGCACGATCTGGGCCTGCGGCCCGAAGCTCGAGATGTCGACCGAGGCCTTGAGCCGCACCCGGAGGCCCATGGGCGGCTCGCTCGTGGCGCTGCAGGTGCCGCTGCCCGCCTGGTGTTCGGCGGGGTAGATGTAGCCGGCACATGTCGATGGGGCGGTGAAGCGGAGGGCATGCAGGATGGCCCCCGAGGCGACCTCGTCGTAGCGCGCCAGGCCGGCGAAGATGGGCAGCCCGGCGGCGTCGGCACTGGTCCAGCCGGCCGGCCGCAGGGCGTTGGAGGTCAGGTCCCAGGTGGCCCCCGAGCCGGCGTGCCAGGTGGACCCTGACTTCGAGGCGGCATAGAGCTCCCACAGGCGGCAGGTCGCCGGGTCGATCATCAGGAGGTGACGGTCGCTGCCGCCTTCGATGACCGGGGACGGTGGGATGGGGTACGGGACATGGTCGGATTCACTGCTGTAGGTGAAGCTGACCGTGCTGGTCGGCGTGCTGGGCGAGACGATGTTGTAGGGGATGCCGTCGCCGACCGCATCGAAATCGGCGTGCAGGTGGCTGGTGAGGCCGATCTTGGCGATCATGTTGGCCGAGTCGGCCGCCACGGGCAGCCCGTCGACGGGCACGTTCCACACGTTGGCCGACGGATAGACCGAGCACGCGCCGGGCAGCGGTGCATTCGGATCCAGGTCGTCGCTCATGGCCAGGAGCACCCGGCCGCCGACCGAGCCGTCGCCGCCAAGAACGACCATCGAGCGGGCGTCGAGGCGGGTCAGCTCGGCGCCGATGGCCGCCGGGAGCGCCGTCGGCTGGACCAGCAGCAGGGGCACGCCATCCTTGGCCGCCAGGGGTGCGCCCGACAGGGCATCGGCGAAGCCCGTCCCGGCCGCGACGTACACCACGTCCGCCGGGGGGAGGCTGGGATAGCCGGCCTGCGAGATCAGGGCCGAGGTCTTGTAGCGGTCCGCGCCGGCGATGCGGCTGGCGCCGCCGGCCGGCGTGGTGAGGTCGTCAAGCTGCGAGAGGACGGCGTCCGATACGACCGCCGGGCCGCCAAGGACGACGACGCTGGCCGGCTTCAGCCGCTGCAGCTGGGTCAGCACGAGGGCCGGGATCGCGCCCGGCTGCACGAGCGCCAGCGGTGCGCCCTGGTGGCCCGCCAGGGCCGCGGCGGAGAGGCCGTCGGGGTAGTCGGTGCCGGCCACGACATAGATCACGGGCGTCGTCGAGCCCGGGGTCGGATACGCTGCGAGCACGGCCGCGGACGTGGCGTAGCGGTCGAGGCCAAAGACGCGTGCGGCGCCGCCGGCCGGTGTCGTGAGCGCGTCGAGCTGGTCGAAGACCGCGTCGGAGACGACGCCCGGGCCGCCGAACACCACGATATGCGTCGGCTGGAGCCGGACGAGCTGGGCGTGGATCGCCGCCGGCACGGACGTCGGCGCCACGAGGAGCAGCGGCGCGCCCTGGGCGCCGGCCAGGGGCGCGGCCGACAGCGCGTCGGCGTACCCCCCGCCGCTGGCCACGTAGACCGTCGCCTGGGGCGCACCGTACGTCGCGGCGACGGCCGCGGAGGTGGCATAGCGGTCGGCACCGGCGAGGCGCGTGATGGGCGGCGCGTAGCCGGTGGCCCAGGCGCCGGCCGCCGCGAACATGGCGATCACGGTCGCCGCGAGGGCGGAGGCGGCGAGCGGGCGCCAGCGGCGCAGGGGCAGCTGGTCGACCAGCGTAGGAGTGGACATGGGCGTCATCGTCGTGCCGGTGGCGACGCGCCGCCACCCCGACGATGGTCCCGCCGCCGGCGTTTCCGTCTACCATCGGCACCACGGGCCGCGCGCCGGGGATCGGCGATCGTGGCCGTTCGGCGTGCCCGCCGGGAGGGAGCTCCGTGAAGATCGTCGTCGGCCTGGGCAATCCCGGCCGCCAGTACGCCGCCACCCGCCACAACGTCGGCTGGATGGTCGTGGAGCGCCTGGCCGACCGCGCCGGGTGGGGCGACGGCCGCGAGCGGGACGCAGCGCGGGTCGTGTGGGGCCGCTACCACGACCTCGACCTGACGCTGGTCAAGCCCCTCACGTTCATGAACGACTCGGGCCTCGCCGTCCGCAAGGTCCTGGCCCGGGAGCACGCCCCGCTCGATGAGCTGCTGGTCGTCTACGACGACTTCGCCCTGCCCTTCGGTCGCCTCCGCCTGCGTGCGGCCGGCAGCGCCGGCGGCCACAACGGGCTGCGCTCGATCATCGGCGAGCTGGGCAGTCAGGCGTTCGCCCGCCTGCGGGTGGGCATCGGCGAGCCGGGGTCGGGCGCCATCGACCACGTGCTCAGCCGGTTCCAGGCGGACGAGCGGGCGGTCCTCCCGGCGGTCATCGACGCGGCCGCCGATGCGGTCGAGGCGTGGGCCCGTGACGGGGCCGCGCGGGCCGCCAGCCAGTGGAACGCCTGGCACCTCGCCGAGGCCCCGACGGACGCGGAGGGCGCGGTCGGCGCCGTTGCCCCACCGCCCTCCGAGTCGCCGCCCGACTCGTCCCCCGACGGGATCCGCCGCACGACGACCGGCTGGCGCCGCATCCTGCCGCGCGACCGGGGGATCACGCCGCGCGAGCCCGACGCGTGACCGACGGCTCGACACGCCTGCGCGGCCGCAGCGGCCGCGACCGGCGCCTGGCCGAAGCGTTCGAGTCCGCCGCCCGCCATCCGGCGCGGGGCGGCGATCGCCTGCATCCGCCCCGCCGCTCGGCCGATCTCGCCGTCCTGACCCAGCTGCTGGCGAGCAGCGGCACGCTGCAGGCGCTGGCCGCCCGATTCACCCCGCGCGCCCCGGACGCGAGGGTCGGTACGGCTCTCCGCCACGTCACGTACGCGGGGATGCCGCACGGCGCCAAGAGCTATGTCGCGGCCGCGGTCGCGCGCGCGACCGGCGAACGGCTGGTATGGATCGCGCGCGACGCCGAGATCGCCGATCGTGTCGTCGAGGAGCTGGAGGCCTGGTTCGGCGACGCGGCGGCCGTGGTCACGCTCGAGCCGCGATCGGCGCTGGCGTACGAGCGGTCGGGCCTCATCGGCGACGAATCCGCCGCGCGGGTGGCGGCGCTGGCCGTCTGGGCGAGCGGCACGCCGCGCGTCCTCGTGGCGAGCGTCCAGGCGCTCTTCCAGCGCACCCTGTCGCCGGACGACCTGCCTCGCGATCCGCTGCGCGTGGCGGTGGGCCGGCGCGTCTCCCCGGATCGCCTCCTGGCCGAGCTGGTGCGGCTGGGCTACGAACCGGTGGTGGAGGTCGGCGGGCGTGGCGAGTTCGTGCGGCGTGGCGGCCTGGTCGACTTCTACCCGCCCGGCGCGCCGCTGCCGGTCCGCGCGGAGTGGTTCGGCGACGAGGTCGAGTCGCTGCGCGCCTTCGATCCGGCCGACCAGCGCGGCGTGGCCCCCCTCCAGGACGTGACGATCCTGCCGGCCAGCGAGTTCCTCATGCCGGCGGAGGGTCGCGAGGCGTGGCTGAAGGCGCGCCTGGGGCGTGCCGGGCGGGCCCTGCCCGATCGCCTCGCGGCGGACCTGGCCCACCTCGTCGACAGCGGCGACCCCGGTGACGCGGCCGAGGTGTGGGGCGGCGTCCTGGCGCCGGCCACGGCACTGGACCACGTCGGCGATGCGATCTGGGTCCTCGACGAGCCGGCCGACGTGGACCACGCCACGGAGACGCTCTGGGGCCAGGCCAGCGAACGTGCCGCCGACCTGGTCGCGGCGGGCGAACTGAGCCGCGCCTGGCCGAGCGTCTACCTGGAGCCGCGAGTGTGGCGAGCGGCCCTGCACGAGGCCCGCACCCTGGAGCTGCACTGGGAGAGCGAGGTCGAGGGCGCACCGCCCGGCGGCAACCCCTTCGGGTGGCGCGAGCCGTCGCTGCCGCCCGCGCCCCTTGGCCGGCTCGGCGAATCGGTCGAGCGCTGGCGCCGCGACGGCCAGCGGGTGGTCGTGACATCGGACCAGTCGGCCCGCCTGGCCGAGCTGCTGGAGGACGCCGGGGTCAGCGCCGCGCCGGTGACGGGGCTCGCCGCGGCGCCCCCGCCGGGCGGCGTGGCCCTCGTCGAGCGCAGCCTGAACGGGGGCTTCGAGGGCGGCCCCGAGGGTCTCGTGGTGCTGACCGACCGCGAGCTCTTCGGCACGGTCCGGGTGCGGCGGCCGCGGGCTCTCCGTCGCGTCGTGCCGCGCGACCTCCTCGAACGTCTTCAACCGGGCGACGCGGTCGTCCACATCGATCACGGCGTGGCGCGCTACGCCGGCCTGGTACGGCGGTCGGCCGGTGGCGCCGGCGACGAGGAGCGTGACTTCCTGGAGCTGCACTTCGTGGGCACCGACCGGATGTGGGTGCCAGTCGAGCAGATCGACCGCCTCAGCCGCTATGCCGGCGACGACCAGCCCGTCCTGAGCCGCCTTGGCGGCGGGGAGTGGCTGCGGACCAAGGCGCGCGTCAAGCGGGCGGTGACCGACCTGGCGCGCGAGCTCCTGGAGCTCTACGGCGCCCGTGCCAACGCGCGCGGCCACGCCTTCGGACCGGACACGCCATGGCAGCAGGAGCTGGAAGCCGCCTTCCCTTACGAAGAGACGCCCGACCAGCTCCGCGCCGTCGCCGAGGTCAAGGCCGACATGGAGGCCGAGCAGCCGATGGACCGGCTGGTCGTGGGCGACGTGGGCTACGGCAAGACCGAGGTCGCGCTGCGGGCCGCCTTCAAGGCCATCCAGGATGGTCGCCAGGTGGCGGTCCTGGTGCCGACCACCGTGCTCGCCCAGCAGCACCTGGAGACGTTCCGTGCCCGCTTCGCGGCCTACCCCATCGGCGTCCGCATGCTGAGCCGGTTCGTGCCGCCGGCCGAGCAGGCCCAGGCGGTGGCCGGCCTGGCCGACGGATCGGTCGACCTGGCCATCGGCACGCACCGCCTCCTGTCGCGCGATATCCGCTTCCGCGACCTGGGCCTCCTCGTGGTGGACGAGGAGCAGCGCTTCGGCGTGGCCCACAAGGAGCGCCTCAAGCAGCTCCGCACGGAGGTCGACGTGCTGACGCTCTCGGCCACGCCGATCCCCCGCACGCTGAACATGGCCCTCGTCGGCGTGCGCGACATGAGCGTCATGGAGACGGCGCCGGAGGACCGCCTGCCCATCCAGACACGCGTCGCGGAGGCCTCGGCCGGACTCGTCCGGGACGCCATCCTGCGCGAGCTCGACCGCGGCGGGCAGGTCTTCTTCGTGCACAACCGGGTGGAGACGATCGAGGCCCAGGCCGAGCAGCTGCGCCGGCTCCTGCCGGATGCCCGGATCGTCGTCGGCCACGGCCAGATGCCGGAGGGCAGCCTGGAGCGGGTGATGCTGGCCTTCTCGCGCGGTGAGCACGACGTCCTGGTCTGCACCACGATCATCGAGTCCGGCCTGGACATCCCCAACGCCAACACCATCGTCATCGACCGTGCCGACACGCTCGGCCTCGCCCAGCTGTACCAGCTGCGCGGGCGGGTCGGCCGCTCGAGCCGGCGGGCCTACGCCTACCTCCTGTACCGCCGACGGGGCCAGCTCACGGAAGTGGCGCGCAAGCGGCTGCAGGCGATCTTCAACGCGTCCGAGCTCGGCGCCGGCTTCCAGATCGCCCTGTCCGACCTGGAGATCCGGGGCGCCGGCAACCTGCTGGGGGCCGAGCAGCACGGCCATATCGCGGCCGTCGGGTTCGACCTCTACACCAGTCTCCTGGCCGAGGCCGTGGAGGAGCAGAAGGCCCTGGCGGAGGACCGGCCGGCCGAGGTCGCGCGCCCGGGGGCCGTCATCGACCTGCCCATCGATGCCTACCTGCCCGACGGCTATGTGCCCGAGGCGGCCCAGAAGCTCGAGGTCTACCGGCGTCTGGCGCGGGCGACTGAAGCGGCCACGCTGGCCGCGGTCAGGGCGGACCTGCTCGACCGGTTCGGGCCGCTGCCGGCGCCCGTCGAGCGGCTCATGGAGGTGGCCCACCTCCGCCTGGCCGCCGATGCGGCGGGCATCACCTCGGTGGCCCGGGAGGGCGGGCAGCTCGTGGTCCGCTTCGCGCCGGGCTGGTCACGGGTCGACACGGCGCGGGCGATGGCGCCGCTCAGCGCCAGCGACCCCGTGCGGGCCGCAGCCGGCGGCGTCACGTATGCGTCCAACCAGATGCGCGTGCGCCTGCCGCGCGACACCGCGGCCGCCTGGCGCCTGACGCGGTCGATCGTCGAGCGCCTCACGCCGGGGCCAGCGTGAGAACGGCGCGCATCCGCCCCGGCCGACCGACGCCGGCGGGGCTGGTCGGGGCGGTGCTCACGCGCGACCTGGTGGCGGGCGGCGAGCGGTGGCCCAAGGGCCACCGGCTGACGGCAGCCGACCTGCGGGCGATCGCCGCTGGCGCGGAGGGCGACGGACGCGACACGACCGTTCTGCGGCCCGATCGGGGTGAGCTGCACGAGGACGATGCCGCCCGCCGCCTGGCCGCCATCGTCGCGGGCGCGGGCCTGGTGGCGCGACCGCCGCGAGAAAGCCGGGTGGACCTGATCGCCCGGCGCGACGGCGTGGCCTGGGTGGACCACGGCCTGCTGGCCCGCCTGGACGCGATCGATGCGCTGGAGGTCTTCACCGTCCTCGACGGCCAGGTGGTGCGAGCCGGCCAGCTCGTGGCCAGCGCCAAGATCGCCCCCCATCTCATCGCCCGCCGGGTGCTCGACCGGGCAGCCCGGCTGACGGCCGGCCGACCGGTGGTGCGCGTGGCCGGCTTTCGGACGCGCCGCGTGGCAGCCCTGGTCAAGGAGTCCCTGCACGCGCCGGCGCGGGCCCGGTTCGAGGCCAGCGTCCGCCAGAAGGTGGAGGCGCTCGGCTCGGAGCTGGTGGGGCCGGTCTACGTCGCGGACGAGGTCGGCCCGGTCACGCAGGCCCTGCGCGACCTGCTGGCCCGGCGCCCGTCGGTCGATCTCATCCTCACCGCCGGCGGCGCCAGCACCGATCCCGACGACCCCTTCTACCAGGCGCTGGCGGCGGTGGGCGGCCGCCTCGTGCGACAGGGCGTGCCCGCCCACCCCGGCTCGATGCTCTGGGTGGGGCGGGCCGGCAGGACGACGATCCTGGGCCTGCCGACCTGCGGCGCCTACTCCCGGGCGACCGCGGCCGACCTGCTCCTGCCCTGGCTGCTCAGCGGTGCGCCGGCCACGCGAGCCACGGTGGCCCGTCTGGGCCATGGCGGGATCCTGACCCGGGACATGCGCTTTCGCATGCCGGCCTACGCCCACACGCTCGACGCTCCCGAGGGTTAGGCGGCCGGTGAGACCGGACGAGCGCGGCGAGTAGACTCGGGTCCATGCACTCCATGCACGAGGGGGACGGCCACGGCGTCATGGCGGACCCGCCGGTCGACCTGACCATCGAGGGCGTCCAGGCGGCGTTCCGGGCGCGCGGCTACATCACCGATCGATCGCTCGCCACGACGATCTTCCTGGCCCTCCAGCTTGGCCGGCCGCTGCTCCTCGAGGGCGAGGCCGGTGTGGGCAAGACGGAAGTGGCCAAGGTCCTCGCGGCCACGCTGGGGGCTCCCCTCATCCGCCTCCAGTGCTACGAGGGGCTCGACGTCAACACCGCGGTCTACGAGTGGAACTACCCTCGCCAGATGCTGGAGATCCGGCTCCTGGAGGCGCAGGGCGCCGCGGTCAAGGCCACCGCGCACGACATCTTCGCCCCCGACTTCCTCATCAAGCGGCCGCTGCTGCAGGCGCTCGAGGCGGGCGACGGGCCGCCGCCGGTGCTGCTGATCGACGAGATCGACCGGGCCGACGAGGAGTTCGAGGCCTACCTCCTGGAGATCCTGAGCGACTTCCAGGTCACCGTGCCGGAGATCGGCACGATCGTCGCCGAGCGGCCGCCGCGGGTGGTCCTGACCTCGAACCGGACCCGCGAGGTCCACGACGCGCTCAAGCGGCGCTGCCTGTACCACTGGATCGACTACCCCACGGCGCAGAAGGAGTTCGAGATCGTCGCCACGCGCCTGCCCGGCGTGCCGGAGGGCCTCGCGCGCCAGGTGGTCGGGTTCGTGCAGCAGCTGCGCGAGACCGACCTGACGAAGGTGCCGGGCATCGCCGAGACGCTCGACTGGGCGGCGGCGCTCATGGCCCTGGGGGCGGACGAACTGACGCCCGCGCTCGTCGATGAGACGCTCGGCGCCCTGCTGAAGTACCAGGAGGATGTGCGCCAGGTCCGTGACAGCAGCGCCCAGCTGGTCGCGGCGGGCGCCGCCCAGCGTGGTCCGGCCTGAGGGCCTCGTGCCGACGCCTCGCACGACCCTCCCGCCGTTGCCGCCTGTCCGCGGCGATGTCTTCCTGCGGAATGCGATCCTCTTCTCGCGCACCCTGCGCGCGGCCGGCCTGGCGGCGGACCTGGCCGCCGTCCTGGACTTCGCTCGCGCCCTCCGGCTGGTCGACGTGGGCGTCCGTGACGAGGTCAAGGCGGCCGGTGCCGCGCTCTTCGTGCGCCGCCGCGAGGACCTGGCCCCCTACGAGATCGTGTTCGACCGGTTCTGGCGGCGCCACACCCGCCTCCCGACCACCGAGGCGCCGGTCAAGGACGTGGAGACCGATGCCGCGCCGACCCAGCAAGGCGAGGGCCGCGTCGACCGGCCCGAACCCGGCGAGCGCGAGGCGGTGGCCGAGGAAGCCGGCGAAGACGCGGCCGACGGGCTGGCCATCGCCCCCGACGCCTACAGCGCCGGCGAAGCGCTCCGCCATCGCGATTTCGACCGCATGACCCCGTCGGAGCTGCGCGAGGCCGCCCGCCTCATCGACCGCATCGTGCCCCAGCTCGCCACCCGGCGGACCCGGCGCTGGGAGGTGCACCGCCAGGGGAGGCGCAGCGCGCCACGGGCGATGTTCCGGCGCAACCTGGCGACCGGCGGTGACCCGCTGACGTGGCTGTGGCGGCGGCCGGCGCGGCGGCCGCGCTCGGTGGTCCTGATCTGCGACATCAGCGGCTCCATGGAGCGCCACGCCCGCCTGCTGCTGCGGTTCGGCCAGGCCCTGGCCCGGTCAGAGGTGCGGACCGAGGCCTTCGTGTTCGGGACCCGCCTCACCCGGGTCACTCGCCAGCTGCGCGGCCGCGACCCCGACCTGGCGTTGACCCGTGTGGCCGCCACCGTCGCCGACTGGTCCGGCGGGACGCGCATCGGGGCCTCGTTCCACGAGTTCAACCAGCAGTGGGCGCGCCGCGTCCTGCGCACGAGCGGCATCATCGTCGTCGTGAGCGACGGCTGGGACCGCGGCAGCGCCGAGCTGGTGGGCAGCGAGACGGCACGTCTGCGGCGCAACTGCCATCGCCTCGTCTGGCTGAACCCCCTCGCCGGGGCCGCCGACTACCGGCCGCTGGCGGCCGGCATGGCCGCGGCGTATCCCTACCTCGACGACTTCCTGCCGGCCAACGACCTGGCCAGCCTGGAGCGGCTGGGCGAGCTGCTCACGCAGAGCGCCGCCCGGCGGCGTGGGACGTCCCATCGCCTCCATCCCGCGACACCGGTCGGTGAGCGCGTCGCCGGATCGGGCAGGCCATGAGGGAGTTGCTCGAGGCGCTGCACGCCTGGCAGGACGACGGGGTGCCCATCGGTCGGGCGGTGGTCGTGCGCACGTTCGGCTCCGCGCCACGGCCCGAGGGGGCGGTGCTGCTCGGCGCGGCCGACGGGCGGCTGGCCGGCTCGGTCAGCGGTGGCTGCGTGGAGGGGGCGGCCTTCGAGGAGATCGAGGAGGCGCGCCGGACGGGTCGCTCGCGGGTCATCCGCTACGGCATCAGCGACGAGCAGGCGTGGGACGTCGGCCTGGCCTGCGGGGGCACGATCGACGTGCTCGTCGAGCCGGTGGTGCGACCCGAGCTCGTCACGGCCGCCGAGTCCCGCGACGGACGGGCCGTCCTGACGCTCCTGCCGCCCGACGCGCCGAGGCCCGAGTTCGGCGCCGCCGAGCGGGGGACCGGTGCGCCCCCGGCGCCTGCGATCGTCGTCGATGGGGCGGGCCGGCCGCTCGAGGCCGGCGCCCCGGCCGTGCCCGAGGAGCTGGCCGCCGCGGCCCGACGGCGGCTGGCCGAGGGCACCTCCGGCACGGTCGCCCTGGCCGACGGGGACCAGTGGTTCGTGGAGGCGTTCGCCGCGCGGCCCCGCCTCGTCATCGTGGGCGCCGTCCAGGTGGCCATCCCCCTGGTGACGCTGGCGAATACGCTGGGCTACGAGACCGTGGTCGTGGACGGCCGCGAGGCGTTCCTGAACCGTGAGCGGTTCCCGCATGCCGACCGGCTGGAGCTGGGCTGGCCCGACGAGGTCGCCGAGCGCATCGGCCTGGGGCCAGCGGATGCCGTCGCGGTCCTGAGCCACGACGTCAAGTTCGATGAGCCGGCGATCGTCACGGCCCTGCGGCTGGGCTGCCGCTACGTGGGGGCCGTGGGCAGCCGCAAGACGCAGGCCGACCGCCAGGTGCGCTTGCTGGCCGCCGGCGTGACCGAGGCGGAGCTGGACCGGCTGCACGGTCCGATCGGCCTCGACCTTGGCGGGCGGGCACCGGCCGAGACGGCCCTGGCGATCATGTCCCAGGTCGTCGCCCAGCGCTACGGCGCGAGTGGCGGCCCGCTCCGGCCGCACACGGAGCCGGGACCGGAGGCCGCGGCCGGCGCCGCGCTGCGGCAGGCCGCCGACCTGGCCATCGCCTACCGCGAGGGCCTGGCCGAGCGGCGTGTGGGCGTGCCCGAAGGTGTGACGCAGGCGACCCTGGAGGCCGCGCTCGGCGGGCCGGTACCCGACGCGCCGACCGATCCGCGCACGGTCGTGGCCGACCTCGCCCGGGCGGCCGACCCGGGGCTCATCGCCTCCGCCGGACCGCGCTACTTCGGCTTCGTCATCGGCGGCGGCCTGCCCGCGAGCCTGGCGGCCGACTGGCTGACCTCGGCGTGGGACCAGAACGGCGGGCTGTACGTCGCCTCGCCGGCCGGGGCGGTGGTGGAGGAGGTCGCCGCGCACTGGACGATCGAGCTGCTCGGCCTGCCACCGGAGACGTCGGTCGGCTTCACCACGGGGGCCACGATGGCCAACTTCACGGCCGTGGCCGCGGCGCGTCACGCGCTGCTGCGGTCGGCCGGGTGGAACGTGGAGGAGGACGGCCTGATCGGCGCGCCCGCGCTGACGGTCATCGTCGGCGAGCACGTCCACGCCTCGATGGTGCTGGCCCTGCGGCTGGCCGGCCTCGGCCGCGGCCGCGCCCATCGCATCCCTGCCGACGCTCAGGGGCGGATGGACGCCGCGGCCTTGCGCCGTGGCTTGGCGGGGGTGACCGGCCCCGTCCTGGTGTGCGCCCAGGCAGGCGACGTCAACAGCGGCGCCTTCGATCCGCTGGCGGAGATCGCCGACATCGTGCGCGAGCGGCCGGAGACGTGGCTGCACGTCGACGGCGCATTCGGCCTGTGGGCGGCTGCCAGCCCGTCGCGGCGGCAGCTGCTGGCGGGTCACGACCGTGCCGACTCGTGGGCCACCGACGCCCACAAGTGGCTCAACGTGCCGTACGACTCCGGCCTGGTCTTCGTGCGCGATGGGGCGGCCCTGCGCGCGGCCATGGGCATCGCGGCGGCGTACCTGACCCCGGCCCCCGGCAGCGCGCGCGACCCGTTCGACTACGTGCCCGAGATGAGCCGGCGCGCGCGCGGCTTCGCGGTCCATGCCGCCCTCCGCTCGCTGGGCCGCCAGGGGCTGGCCGAACTGGTCGAGCGGTGCTGCACGATCGCGGCGCGGATGGCGGCCACGTTGGCAGCCACGCCGGGCGTGGCGATCCTCAATGATGTCGTCCTGGACCAGGTCCTCGTCCGCTTCTCGGATGACGATGCGGTGACCCAGGCGGTCATCGCCGCGGTCCAGGCGGAGGGCACCATCTGGCTCGGCGGGACGACGTGGCGCGGCCAAGCGGCGATGCGCATCTCGGTGGCCAACTGGTCGACCCGCGAGTCGGATGCGGACCGGGCCACGGCCGCCATCCTGGCCTGCTACGCGGTGGTACGCGACCGCCAAACACGTTGACCCCGGGGCGCGCCGCGGTCACGGCCGTCGTCCTGGCCGCGGGCGCAGGGAGCCGGTTCGGCGGCGGCAAGCTGCTGGCTCCGCTCGAGGGCCGACCGGTCCTGCAGCACGTCCTCGATACGCTGGCAGCTGCGGGCATGGCTGACGTCGTCATCGTCCTCGGCCAGGACGCCGGGGCGATGGAGCGCGCGCTGCAATGGCGATCGGAGCGCCGCGTGCGCAATCCGGACCCGACGCGCGGCCTGGCCTCGTCGTTGCAGGTCGGCCTGGCGGCCGCCACGCAGGGGGACGGCGAGCCTGACGCGGCGCTGATCGTCCTGGGCGACCAGCCCGAGCTTCGCGCGGAGGCGATCCGGGCGATCCTTGGCGCCGCCGACGGCGCCCACGCCATCGTGCCCCGCTACGAGCAGGATCGCGGCCGCAACCCGGTGCTGCTGCCGGCCGGCCTGTGGCCGGTCGCGCAGAGCCTGTCGGGCGATCAGGGCCTGGGCAGCTGGCTGGCGGCCCACCCTGAGCAGGTGCGTGAGGTGCAGGTGGCCGGCGCCAACCCGGACATCGACCGGCGCGCCGACCTGACCGAGCTCGCCTGGGCCCGGCGCGTACGGGCCGACCGCGAGCAGGTGGACCGCCTCCGCGAGGTGCCCGACGGGGCCGACTTCTACGCCTCGACCAGTTCGATCTTCCGGGCCGACCCCGACCGGACCGACGACGACGTCGCCAACGTGCTGCTGGGCCTCGCCCGGCCGGCCGACGTGTGGCTGGACATCGGGGCGGGCGCCGGCCGCTATGCCCTGCCGCTGGCCCGCCACGTGCGTGAGGTCGTGGCCATCGAGCCGTCGCCGGGCATGGCCGCGGCGCTCGCCGAGATCGCCGCCGAGCACGGCATCACCAACGTGTGGCAGCTGGCGGCCCGCTGGCCGTTGGACGGGCAGCTTTCCGCGGACGTCGCCCTCATGGCCCACGTGGGCTATGACGTCGAGCGCATCGGCGCCTTCCTTGACGCCATGGAGGCGGCCGCGCCACGCCGCGTGGCCCTGCTGATGGCGCAGCAGCCGGCCATGGCCGCGGCGCCGTTCTGGGCCGCGATCTACGGCGAGCCGCGCATCCCGCTGCCTGCCCTGCCCGAGTTCGTGGAGCTCCTCGAGTCGCGTGGCGCCTCGCCGACCGTGGCCCGGATGCCGGCCACCCCGGCTCGCTACGGGTCGTTCGACGACCTGCTGGCCTTCCTGCGGCGCCAGACCTGGGTCGCACCCGGCGGGGCAAGCGACCGCCGGCTGGAGGAGGCGGCGCGGGCGACGGCCGTCGAGACACCCGAGGGGTGGCGCCTCCCGGCGGAACCGCCGTTGGTGGGCATCGTCACCTGGGGCGCCTGGGACCGCTAGGGTCGAGGGCTCCAGCCAAGCGTTGCACGCGGCGATCGAGCGTCATATGCTCCGCGCCAGCAGGAGACCCAGTCGAGCCCGACCCGCGGGACGAGGTGTCGCCGATGCGATGCGCGGGCCGAACCCCAGGATCCCTTGCGGCAGTCGTGTGGTGTGGCACGCTCCGCAGCGTCGGCCGTGCCGGCACCCGTCAAGGCGATGGACGGAGGTCGGGCCGCGATGATCCCTGCCGAGTTCGAGTACGCCAGACCGAGGGACGTCGGCGAGGTGCTCCGGATCCTGAGCGAGCACGCCGGCGATGCCAAGGTCCTGTCCGGCGGCTACAGCCTGCTGCCGCTCCTCAAGCTGCGCCTCGCGTCACCCTCGCTGGTGGTCGACATCGGCCACGTGGAGGGGCTCGACGGGATCGCCGAGCAGGATGGCGAGCTGCGCATCGGTGCCCGCGTGACGCATGCCCGCCTGGCGGCGGATGCCACGATCGCCGCGCGGAACGCGGTCGTCCACGAGGCGGCCGGCGGCATCGGGGATCCGCAGGTCCGCAACTGGGGCACGATCGGCGGCTCCTGCGCGCACGCCGATCCGTCGTCCGACTGGCCGGCGGTCCTTATCGCGACGCGCGCCTCGCTCGTGTGCCGCAGCGTGAAGGGTGACCGGACGATCGCCGCGCGCGACTTCTTCGTCGACTCGTTCCAGACGGCCATCGAGCCGGACGAGCTGCTGGTGGAGATCCGCATCCCCACGCCGGCCGCCGGCTCGGTTTCCGCGTACAAGAAACTGGAGCGGCGGGCGGGCGACTTCGCCACGGTCGGCGTGGCCGTCCAGCTCCACCTGGGGGCCGACGGCCGCATCGACCAGGCCGGCGTCGGGCTCACCGCCGTGGCCGAGACGCCGTTCGCGGCGACCGACGCGGAAGCGGTCCTCATCGGTGCCGCCCCGGGTGCGGACGTCTTCAAGCGAGCCGCCGCGGCCGCCGCGGCGCAGAGCCGCCCGGCGGAGGACCGCCACGGGCCGGTCGACTACAAGCGAGCCATGGTGGCCGAGATGACGGGGCGGGCCCTGACCGCCGCCGCGGCCCGCCTTCACCCGACGGCGTAGGAGGTCCACGTGAGCAGTCGTCACGTCACCGTCACCGTCAACGGCGAGACGAAGGAGGCCGACGTCGAGCCGCGCCTCCTGCTCGTCCACCTGCTGCGCGATGCGTTCATGCTCACCGGCACGCATGTCGGCTGCGACACCAGCAACTGCGGCGCGTGCACGGTCATCGTCGACGGCCGCAGCGCCAAGTCGTGCACGATGCTCGCCGCGCAGGCCGACGGCGCGACGATCACGACCATCGAGGGCATGGCCGCCGGCGCGGCCCTCCATCCGCTCCAGCAGGCCTTCTGGGACCAGCACGGCCTGCAGTGCGGCTTCTGCACCCCGGGCATGATCATGGAGGCGAACTGGCTCCTGGGCCAGAACCCCGACCCGACCGACCAGGAGGTCCGCGAGGGGATCGCCGGCAACCTCTGCCGGTGCACCGGGTACGTCAACATCGTCAAGGCCGTCCAGCAGGCGGCCGGCGAGATGCGGGCCAAGCAGGAAGCGGCCGCCGAGCCGGCTGCGGCGAGGTAGAGCGATGACCGAGATCGCGACCCACACGACGCCCGAAGTGGGGGGCATGGGCTACTCCGTCAAGCGCAAGGAGGACCCCCGCTTCATCCAGGGCAAGGGCGAGTACATCGAGGACTTCAACCTGCCCGGCCAGCTCTGGCTGGACATCGTCCGCTCGCCGTACGCGCACGCCAGGATCAAGTCCATCGACTCGTCCAAGGCGCTCAAGGTCCCGGGCGTGGCGGCGGTGGTCACCGGCAAGGACCTGGAGGGCTACAAACTCGCCTGGATGCCCACGCTGGCCGGCGATATGCAGATGGTGCTGCCGGTCGACACGGTCATGTACCAGGCGCAGGAAGTGGCCGCCGTCATCGCCACATCGCGCTATGCGGCGGCCGACGGCGTCGCCGCGGTCGAGGTCGACTACGAGCCGCTGCCCGTCATCGTCGACCCCATGAAGTCCCTGGAGCCGGGTGCCTTCGTGCTGCGCCCCGATCGAGGGCCGGACAAGGCCAACAACCACATCTGGCACTGGGAGTCGGGCGACAAGACCCGCACGGACGCCGCGCTGGAGGCCGCCGAGGTCCGGGTCAGCGAGGACATCTACATCCCCCGGATCCACGTCGCCTCCATCGAGACATGCGGCTGCGTCGCCGACTGGAACCCGATCCGCCAGCAGCTGACGCTCCACATGACGAGCCAGGCGCCGCACGCCATCCGGACCGTGCTCGCGCTCGTGGCGGCCGGGGCCGGCTTGCCGATCTATGAGCAGAACATCCGGGTCAAGACCCATGACATCGGCGGCGGCTTCGGCGGCAAGGTCCCGGTCTATCCGGGCTACGTCCTTGCCGTGGCGGCCTCCTTCCTGACCGGCAAGCCGGTCAAGTGGATCGAGGATCGCTCCGAGAACCTGCAGGCCGACTCGTTCGCCCGGGACTACCACATCCACGCCGAGCTGGGCGCCACCAAGGCGGGCCGGATCACCTCGCTCAAGGTCAAGACGATCGCCGACCACGGCTACACCGACGCGGCTGCCGACCCGTCGAAATTCCCGGCCGGCCTGTTCAACGTCATCACCGGCTCGTACGACTTCCCGGATGCCTTCGTCGAGGTCGACGGGGTCTACACCAACAAGCCGCCGGGTGGTGTCGCCTACCGCTGCTCGTTCCGCGTCACCGAGGCGGTCCATACGATCGAGCGCCTGGTGGACATCCTGGCCCACGAGATCGGCAAGGATCCCGCCCAGCTGCGCCTCGACAACTTCATCCAGCCGGAGCAGTTCCCCTACAAGACGCCGACCGGGTGGGAGTACGACTCCGGCAACTACCCGGCCGCCCTGAAGAAGGCCCTGGACATCATCGGCTACGACGACCTGCGCAAGGAGCAGGCGGAGAAGCGCGCCCGGGGCGAGCTCATGGGCATCGGCATCAGCAGCTTCACCGAGATCGTCGGGGCGGGGCCATCCCACGACTTCGACATCCTGGGCCTCAAGATGTTCGACAGCTGCGAGATCCGGGTGCACCCGACGGGCAAGGTCCTGGCCCGCATCGGCGTGCAGACGCAGGGCCAGGGCCACGAGACGACGTTCGCCCAGATCATCGCCGAGGAGCTGGGCTTCCCGGTCTCCGACATCAAGATCGAGTACGGGGACACCGACACGGCGCCCTACGGCCTGGGCACCTACGCCTCCCGCTCCACCCCGGTCGCCGGCGCGGCCACGGCCATGGCGAGCCGCAAGATCCGTGCCAAGGCCCGCCTGCTGGCGGCCCACCTGCTGGAGGCCAACCCCGACGACCTCGAGTGGGAGAACGGCAAGTTCTTCGTCAAGGGCTCGCCGGACCGTTCCAAGACGATCCAGGAGATCTCGTTCGCGGCCTACACCAACCATCCGCAGGGCATGGAGGCCGGCCTGGAGGCGGTCGACTACTACGACCCGCCCAACCTGACCTTCCCCTTCGGCTCGTACATCTGCGTCGTCGATATCGACAAGGGCACCGGGCAGGTCACCGTCCGGCGCTTCGTGGCCGTCGATGACTGCGGCAACATCATCAATCCGATGATCGTGGACGGCCAGATCCATGGCGGCCTGACGATGGGCTTCGCCCCCTCGCTGTACGAGGAGATCACGTACGACGAACTGGGCAACAACCTCAACGGCACGTTCATGGACTACCTCCTGCCGACGGCCGTCGAGACGCCGGCATGGGAGACCGACAAGACCGTGACGCCCTCGCCGCACCACCCCATCGGGGCCAAGGGTGTCGGCGAATCGGCCACTGTCGGTGCGCCGCCGGCCATCGCCAACGCCGTCGTCGATGCCCTGTGGCACCTCGGCGTGCGCAACGTGGACATCCCCATGACCCCCCAGAAGATCTGGCGCATCCTGCGCGACAAGGGGGTGACCGCATAGCGGTGACGCTCGCTGGTGACCTGCTGGGGCGGGCCGCCGAGCTGGAACGGGCCGGTCGGCCGTACGTCATGGCCACGGTGGTGGCCATCGAACGGCCGACCTCGGCGCGTCCGGGCGCGTCCGGCCTGGTCTACCCCGACGGCACGATCGAGGGCTGGGTCGGCGGCAGCTGCGCCCAGCCCGTGATCGTCCGCGAAGCCCTGCGCTCGCTGGTCGACGGCGAGCCGCGGCTGATCCGCCTCAGCCGCACCGGCGGCGAGGGCCGCCGTGGCGACGGGGTCATCGAATACGTCATGACCTGCCATTCAGGAGGCACGCTGGAGATCTTCGTGCAGCCCCACCTTCCACCCGCCGAGCTCTGGGTCATCGGCGCCACGCCCATCGCCCAGGCGCTCGCCCGGGCGGGGGCCGCCGCCGGGTACCACGTCAGCGTCATCGACCCCGTCGCCGACCCGGACGTCTTCGACGAGGCCATCGACGTCCATCCCGACATGGACCTTGCCGGGCTGGCGCCGGTGTCGCCGCCGTACGTGCTCGTCGCCTCGCAGGGCGGCTGGGACGAGGAGGCCCTGGAGGCCGTGCTCGGCCGTGACGTCGCCTACGTGGGCCTCATCGCCAGCCCCACGCGGGCGGCCGCCGTGCGCGCCTACCTCCACGATGCCGGCTTGACCGACGAGCGGCTCGGCGCCCTGCGGTCCCCGGCCGGGCTCGACCTGGGGGCCCAGACACCGGCCGAGATCGCCATCTCCATCCTGGCCGAGCTCGTGCAGGTCCGCCGCGGCCGCGCCACGTTCGTGGCGGCGCCCGGCCCGGCCGCCGCTACCGGCGCGAGCCTCGCCGCGCATGCCCCCGCGCCCGACGCCGCGGCGAGCGACGCCGTGGACCCGGTCTGCGGCATGGATGTCGAGATCGCCACGGCGCGCCACCTCGCGCAGTACGAGGGCACGCTCTACTACTTCTGCAGCGTCGGGTGCCGGGCGCGCTTCATGCGCGACCCCGCCAGCTACGTGGGTGCCGGCACGCCCACCGCAGCGGAGTCGGAGTGACCATGCGATTCGAGGGCACCGAGCGCGTCGCCGCCAGCCAGCCCAAGGTGTGGGCCTTCCTCATGGATCCGCAGCAGGTCGGCAGCTGCGGCCCCGGGGTGGAGAGCGTCGAGCCGGTCGACGCCACCCACTTCAAGGCGCGCGCGACGGTCGGGGTGGGCTTCATCAAGGCCCGCTTCGTGGTCGACATGGAGATGGCCGACCTGCACGAGCCCGACGCGGCCACGATGAAGGCCCACGGCCAGGCGCCCGGCAGCGCCGTCGACGCCACGGCCACGATGCAGCTCACGCCGGACGGCGCGGACGCCACGACGCTCGCCTGGGCGGCCGACGTGAACATCAGCGGCACGCTGGCCAGCGTCGGCGCGCGCCTCATCCAGGGCACGGCGGAGAAGATGATCCGCCAGACCTTCGACTGTATCCGCACCAAGCTGGAAGCCTGACCGGACCACGCGCGCCGGCACCCGGGGCGCGGCCATGAGCGACGAGGGCCTGGTCCTGGCTCTCGACCAGGGGACGACCTCCAGCCGGGCCATCCTCTTCGACCACGCCGGTGCGATCGTCGCGCGGGCCTCACGCGAGCTGCCCCAGTTGTACCCCGCCCCGGGCCAGGTCGAGCACGATCCGGAGGCCATCTGGGAGTCCCAGCTGGCGGTGGCCCTCCAGGTCCTGGCCGACGCCGACGTGCCCGCGTCCCGGCTCGCCGCCATCGGGGTCACCAACCAGCGCGAGACGACGGTCGTGTGGGAACGGGCCACGGGCCGCCCGGTCCACAACGCCATCGTCTGGCAGAGTCGCGTCACGGCCGGCTACTGCGATGAGCTGCGAGCGCGCGGGCTGGAGCCGCTCATCCGGGCCCGCACGGGGCTGCCCATCGACGCCTACTTCAGCGGCCCCAAGATCCACCACATCCTGGCGTCCTCCCCGGGGCTGCAGGCGCGGGCCGAGCGCGGCGAGCTTCTCTTCGGGACGGTCGACTCGTTCCTCATCTGGCGCCTGACGGGCGGCGCCCTGCATGTGACCGACGTGTCGAACGCCAGCCGCACCCTGCTCTTCGACATCCACCGCCTGGCGTGGGACGAGGAGCTGCTGGCGGCCATGGACGTCCCCGCGGCCATGCTCCCATCGGTCCGACCCAGCTCGGCGGCGTACGGCACGAGCACGGCCGGGCTGCTCGGCGGCGCCGTGACGATCGGGGGCGATGCCGGCGACCAGCAGGCGGCGACGTTCGGCCAGGCCTGCTTCGTCCCGGGCATGGCCAAGCAGACATACGGCACCGGGGCATTCCTGCTGCTGAACACGGGCGAGCGGGCCGTGGCCAGCGAGCACGGGCTCCTGGCGACCGTGGGCTGGCAGCTGGGCGGCACGGTGACCTATGCCCTCGAAGGCTCGGTCTTCATCGCCGGCGCCGGCGTGCAGTGGCTGCGCGACGGCCTCGGCATCATCAGGCACTCGGCCGACGTCGAGGCGCTGGCCGCCCGGGTCGAGGACACCGACGGGGTCTACGTCGTGCCGGCGTTCGTCGGCCTTGGCGCCCCCTACTGGGACCCCTATGCCCGGGGCACGATCGCCGGCCTCACCCGCGGCTCGAGCGCCGCCCACATCGCCCGCGCCACGGTGGACGCGATGGCCTACCAGACCCGCGACGTCGTGGAGGCCATGATCGCCGACGCGGCCCGGCCGCTCGCCGAGCTGCGCGTCGATGGCGGCGCGGCGGCCAACGACCGGCTGATGCAGTTCCAGGCCGATCTCCTGAACGTCCCGGTGGTCCGGCCGCGCGTGACCGAGACGACCGCGCTCGGGGCCGCCTTCCTGGCCGGCCTGGCCGTCGGCTACTGGCGCGACACCGACGAGCTGGCGCGCCTGTGGGCCGTCGACCGGCGCTTCGAGCCGGGTCCCGGCGCGGCCGAGCGTGAGCGGCGCTACGCGGGGTGGCAGAAGGCCGTGGGGCGAGCGCGGGACTGGGCGGAGCACGACTAGCCCACGCCGCGTGGGACCATCGCCTACGCTGCGCGGGTGACGACCACCACGGACGTCCTGGTCATCGGCGGCGGCGCGACCGGTGCCGGCGTTCTGCGGGACCTCGCCCGACGTGGCCTGCGGGGCTTGCTGGTCGACCGTGGCGATCCGGGCAGCGGCACCAGCGGCCGGTACCACGGCCTGCTCCACTCGGGCGCCCGGTATGTCGTCAGCGACCCGCTCGCGGCACGCGAGTGCGCCGTCGAGAACGAGGTCCTGCGCCGCATCGCGCCGCGCACCATCGAGGACACCGGCGGCTGGTACCTCCAGGCGCCCGGTGACCCGGACGCGTACGTGGCGGGCTTCGCCGCCGCATGCAGCGCCGCCGGCGTGCCCTGCGAGGAGCGGCCGGTCGGCGAAGCGCTGGCTCGTGAGCCCGGCCTGGATCCTGGACTGCAACGCGCCTTCGCGGTCCGGGACGCGGCGCTCGAACCGTGGGAGCTCATCGAGGCCAACCTCGCCGACGCCGTGGCGCACGGGGCGGAGTTCCGCCGGTACTCCCGCGTGACGGCCATGGAACGGGCCGGGCGGCGCGTCCACAGCGTGACGCTGGCCGACGAGCGCAGCGGGTCGCTCGAGCGGATCGTCCCGCGCCTCGTCGTCTCCGCCGCCGGCGCGTGGGCCGGTGGCGTGGCGGCGCTGGCCGGCGTGCCGCTGCGCATCCTGCCGGGCAAGGGCACGATGCTGGTCTTCGCCGAACGAGTCAGTGACTCGATCATCAACCGCTGCCACCCGCCCGGCGACGGCGACCTCATGGTGCCGGTCCACACGGTCAGCATCCTCGGCACGACCGACGTCCAGGTGCGCGACCCGGACGACACGGCGGTCGAGCGGGCAGAGGTGGCGGCACTGCTGGCCGAAGGCGAGCGCCTCTTCCCCGCGCTCCGGGAGCGGCGCATCCTGCGCGCCTATGCCGGCGTCCGACCGCTCTATGAGCCGCCCGCCGGAGATGCTGCCGCAGACGCCGATGGATCCCCCACCGCGGCGACGCCGGGCGGGCGCATGATCCGGCGCTCGCACGTCGTGATCGACCACGCCGCCCAGGACGGGGTCGACGACTTCATCTCGATCGTCGGCGGCAAGCTCACCACCTACCGGCTGATGGCGGAGCAGACGGTCGACCTGGTGATGCGCAAGCTGGGCACCAGCGCGCGCTGCACGACGGCCGACGAGGTGCTGCCGGGCCAGGAGCCGCGGCGCAACCACTGGCTGGGGGCCCGGCTCGCGGCGCACGAGGCGGCTGGAGGCGGCGACGTCGACCTGATCTGCGAGTGCGAGCTGGTGACGCGCCCGGACCTCGACGACTTCCTCGACGCCCGCTGGCCCTGCTCGCTCGACGACGTGCGACGCGGCACGCGGCTGGGCATGGGTCCGTGCCAGGGGGGCTTCTGCACGTTCCGCGCGGCCGGCGTCATCGCCGCACGCGAGGCGCGTCGCGGCGCCTCCATGGACGCCGTGGCCGGCCTGGCCGGCACCTCGGCCGAGGCGTTCCTGGAGGAGCGCCTGAAGGGACTCCGGGCCGTCGCCTGGGGCCGGCAGCTGCAGGAGGCGCTCCTCGTGGAGGGCCTGTACCGCGGCGTGCTGGGCCTCCCTCGCGCGGCCGCGGTGGACACCGCGCCGGAGGCCGCCGATGCCGTCGGCTGACGTGGTCGTCGTGGGCAGCGGCCTGGCGGGGCTGGCCACCGCCGTCCGCCTGGCCGAGGACGGCGCCCGCGTGGCCGTCGTCGCGGCGGGCAGCGCCACGCTCTCGTGGGCCGGCGGACCGCTCGACGTGGCGGCCGTGCCGCCCGACGGCACGCCCCGCGAGGGAGTCACGAACCTGGCTGCGCGCCCGGGCCATCCCTACGCCGTGCTCGCCGACGACATCGACGCGGCGGTCGAGTGGTTCGGCGCCACGATGGGGCACGGCGGCCTGCCGTACGACGGCGACCTGGATCGCCCGCTGCGACCCCTGCCGACGGCCCTCGGCGCGACGCGTCCCGCGGCGATCGTGCCGGCCGGGATGGCCGCCGCGCTCGCGCCATGGCAGCCGGGCGAGGGTCTCGTCGTGATGGGCATCCAGGGCGACAAGGACCTGTGGCCGGCGGCGGTCGCGTCGGGCCTGCGGCAGGCATTCGCTGACGGCCCGGGCGCCGGCCCGGCTTCCATCACGGCCATCACCGTGGCCATCCCGGACCTCGCCGACCGGCGCAACCGCTCCGCCCTTGACCTGGCACGACGGTTCGATGAGCCACACCAGCGTGCGGCCATCCTGGCCCGCCTCGGCCGCGCGCTGGCCGGCGGGCCGAACGGCCCGCGCCGCGTCGCCCTGCCGGCGGCCCTTGGCCTGGAGGACCATGCGGCGGCCCTGGCGGCGGCGCGCGACGCCCTTGGCGGCCCCGTGTTCGAGCTGCCGATGGTCCCGCCGAGCCTCCCCGGCCTGCGTCTCCAGGCGGTCCTGCGGCGCCGCCTCCTGGCGCTCGGCGGCCGCATCCTGCTCGGCGAGGCGGTGGCGCGGGTCGAACTCGACGCGGGGCGCGTGGCCCGCGTGGTCCTGCCGGCGGCCGCGCGCGAGATGACGATCCGGGCGCCGGCCCTCGTGCTGGCCACCGGCGGGCTGACCGGCGGTGGGCTGGTCGCCCTCGCATCAGGCGGGCTGCGCGAGACGGTCCTTGGCCTGCCGGTCGAGGCACCACCGGAGGCCGAGTGGCTGGCCGACCGCGCCGATGCGCCCGGGGGCCACCCGATCGCGCTGGCGGGCATCCGGACGGACGCCCAGCTCCGACCGCCTGGCCCCGCCGGCGTCCGCATCGTCGGGGGCCTGCTGCCCGGGCAGCGTTACGTCGACGAGCGCTGCGGCGACGGGGTCGCCCTGGCCAGCGCCTGGCGGGCCGCCGCGTCGTTGCGCGAGGAAGTCGGCGCACCCGTCGGGAGGGTCGCCGCGTGACCCTCGCCGAGCCCGTCGCGCTCTCGGCCGAGCAATGCCTCAAGTGCAACGTCTGCAACACGGTCTGCCCGGTGCTGCGGGTGACCGACCGCTTCCCCGGCCCGAAGTACGTGGGGCCGCAGGCGCAGCGGTTCCGGCTGGCGGTCGAAGCGGCGCCCCAGGCCGCCAGGCGGCACCTGGCCTCGCCGGACCTGACGGTCGACTGGTGCTCCGGGTGTGGCTTCTGCACGGCGGCCTGCCCGGCCGACGTCAAGATCGCCGAGATCAATAGCCGCGCGCGGGCCGTCATGCGCGAGGTGGAGCGGACGAGCCCGCTCGGCTGGCGCCACCGCATCCGCGACCGGTTGCTCGGCGAGACCGACCTCGTGGGCAGCATGGGGGTGCGCCTCGCGCCCCTGGCCAACCTGCTGCTGCAGGCGCGACTCTCCCGTTGGGCGGTGCAACTCGTGCTCGGCATCCACCGCAAGGCCGCCCTGCCCGCCTTCGCGCGGCGCACCTTCGCCTCGACCTGGCGGTCGGCCCACGGGCCGCTGCCCGAGGACCCGTCGCAGCCCGGCCTGCCCGGCCCCGACCGCGCGGTCGTCTACTTCCACGGCTGCGCGGCGAACTACTACGAGCCGCACGTCGCGGCGGCGGCGGTGGCCGTCCTGGAGCGCAACGGCTTCGCCGTCATCGTGCCGCCGCAGGTGTGCTGCGGGCTGCCCCTCATCAGCAACGGCCGGTACGCCGTGGCACGCGGCCGGGCGCGCCGCAACGTGGCCACGCTGGCCGCGTTCGCGCGGGCCGGCTACGCCATCGTGGGCACCTCGACGTCCTGCACCCACACGCTGAAGGCGGAGTACCGCGAGATGCTCGACGTGGACGACGCCGACGCCCGGGCCGTCGCCGAGGCGACCTGGGACATCAACGAGTTCCTCGTCCATCTCCACGATGAGGGGCGGCTCGATACGGGTTTCGGGGCGTGGACGGGCGCCCTGCCGTACCACGCGCCGTGCCAGCTGCGCAGCCACGGCATCGGCCTGCCGGCGCTCGACCTCTTCGCGCTCGTGCCCGGCCTCGTCGCGGAGGACATGGACCACGACTGCTGCGGCGTGGCCGGCACGTACGGCCTCAAGGAGGAGAAGTACCAGGTCGCTCTGGACGTCGGGGCGCCGCTCTTCGACCGCCTGCGGGATCGCGGGGCGGGCGAGGTGGCGTGTGACTCGGAGACCTGCCGCTGGCACATCCAGGCCGCGACCGGGGCTCGGCTGCGGCACCCGGTGGAGATCCTGGCCGAGGCATACGCCGCGGCGCCCGTGACAGCAGCGCCCGGCGGGTCCTGACCGTGCGCGTCGTGGTCGTCGGCGCAGGCGCCGTCGGCGGCCTGCTCGCCTGGGCGCTGGCGCAGCGTGGCGCCGACGTGACCATCATCCGCCGGGGCACGCCTGCGGCCGCCGCCGGCACGGTCCAGGTGGTCGACTTCGCCGGCACGCGCCGCAGCGCGCCCGTGAGCACGGCGCCCGGACTCGCGGACGTGGCCGGTGGAGCGCCCGACCTCGTCGTCTGCGCCGTCCGGATGATGTCGCTCGATGACGTGCTGGCCGACCTCGCCGCGTGGCCGACGACCCCCCTGCTGACGATCCAGAACGGGGTCGGCGCGGAGGCCGCCGCCCTCGCGGCCAGGCCGGGAGCGCCCCTCATCGCCGGGTCGGTGACGGCCGCGGTCGATCGCCAGGCCGACGGCGTCGTGCGCTGGCTGCGACGCGGCGGGATCGGGCTGGCCGCCGTCAGCGGGTCGGTCGGCCCGCTCATCGCCGACCTGGCGCGGCGCTTCGACGCGGCAGGGCTCCGGGCGCGCGTGTATCCCGAGTCTGGCGCCATGAAGTGGTCGAAGCTGGTGGCCAACCTCGTGGGCAACGCCTCGGGCGCAGTCCTTGGCCTGGACCCCGCCGCGATCTACCGCGACCCGCGCCTCTTCGAGCTGGAGCGGCGCCAGCTGCGCGAGGCGGTGGCGGTGATGACGGCCCAGGGCCTCCATCCCGTCGACTTGCCCGGCGCCCCCGTCCGCCTGCTGGTCCTGGGGACACGGCTGCCCGCTGCTGTGGCACGGCCGGTCTTCGTGCGGTCGGTCGCCGGGGCGCGCGGCGGCAAGGCGCCTTCGCTGCACCTCCACGTGGCGGCCGGCGGCGGGCCGTCGGAGGTGGAGTGGCTCAACGGCGCGGTGGTGGAGCAGGGGATGGCACGGGGCGTCGTCACGCCGGTCAACGCCGCGCTCCTCGACGCGATGCGACAGGTCAGCGGCGACCCCGCCCGGCGGGCCTGGTTCAGCGGCCGCCCCGACCGGCTGGAGGCCCTCATCGAGCCGTCGTGACGAGTGGCATACTGCCGCCGATGGACGTGGCGGCGCTCCTGCTGGCGGTCGCGCTGATCGTCGTGGCCTACCTGGTCGGGGCCATCCCCTGGGGCGTGGTGATCGCCCGCGTCATCGGCGGCCCGGACCCGCGCAGCGTCGGCAGCGGCCGCACCGGAGGCGCCAACGTCGCGCGCACGCTGGGCCTGCGGTGGGCCGTGCTGGCCGGCTGCCTGGACATCGCCAAGGGCCTCGTGGCGGCCGGTCTGCCGATCCTGCTCCATGCCGGTGATGCGACCGTCATCCTCGCCGCGCTGGCCGCGGTCATCGGTCACAGCCGCTCACCGTTCATCCGTTTCGCCGGCGGCCGCGGCGTGTCGCCCGGCATCGGCGGCCTGCTGGCCATCGCCTGGCCGGCCGCGCTGGTGGGCGTGCCGGTCTTCGTCGTGGTCTTCGCCGTGACCCACATCTCGTCGATCGCCTCGCTCACCGCCTCGCTCGTGGCGGGCGTGGGCATGGTGATCATGACGTTCGTGTGGCAGCTCTCGCCGCTGTACTTGGCCTACGCCGTGGCCGGCACGGCGCTGATCTGGTACTTCCACGCCGACAACATCCGGCGTCTGCTGGCGGGCCAGGAACGACGCTTCGGGGGACGCCCCGGCGGGTGACCCGACGGACGGTCGCGACGTCACGGCGACGATGGCTGCCTTAGACTGGTCACGCGGGCGCTCGAGGATGCCCGAGGCCCAGCCGAGGAGACCGTAACGCCGTGTCCGTGGACGATCTGCGCGCGAAGATCCGCGAGGTCCCCGACTTCCCCAAGCCGGGCATCCTGTTCTACGACATCACCACGCTCCTGAAGGACGCCAACGCATACAAGGAAGCCATCGACCAGCTCGTGGCGCCCTACATGGACCAGCGGGTGGACATCGTGGTCGGGATGGAGTCGCGCGGGTTCATCTTCAGCGCGCCGATGGCCTACCTGCTGGGCGCGGGCCTGGTGCCCGTGCGCAAGCTGGGCAAGCTGCCGGCGGAGACGGTCAGCGTGGAGTACGCCCTCGAGTACGGCACGAACACGCTGGAGATCCATCGCGACGCCATCGCGCCCGGCCAGCGCGTCCTGATCGTGGACGACCTGCTCGCGACGGGCGGCACCGTGAGCGGCACGATCGAGCTCGTGCGACGGCTGCAGGGCGATGTCGTGGGCCTGGCCTTCCTGGTCGAGCTGCTCTTCCTGAAGGGCCGCGAGAAGCTCCGCGGCCAGGCGATCCACAGCGTCATCCAGTACTGAGCCGGGTCCCCCGCCGTCGCCCATGGAGCCCCGTCCCGCGCCAGCCGACCCGCCGGTCGGGCCTGACGCGGCCTCGCCGCCCGACGCCGCGACCGACTCGTCGGACCCGGTCGCCCCCACGGGCGAGGCACCGCCCCCGGCCGAGTCGCCGGAAGATGCCGAGCTGGTCGCCCGCCGCCAGTTCTTCCGTGCCTTCTCCCGTGACACGGCGCGGGCGGCGATCCAGGTGGCCGGCATGGCCATGGCCTTCCAGCGAGGCACGGGCGCAGCCGCGAGCGAGTTGCTGGGCCTGGCCGTCTCGCCCGAGCAGGCGCTCGGTCGCCTGGCCGGCGACGTCGCACCCGATCCCGACGCGGGACCGGATGCGCCGCGCCGCGTCTTCCGCAGCCCCTACCGCGTCGAGGGCGACGAGGTCGTGCTGCTCGACCAGCGGCTGTACCCCGCCCAGACCCTGGAGGTCCACTGCGCGACCGCTGGGCAGATCGCACAGGCCATGCGCGAGCACCGCGTGGTGGGCGCGCCGGTGCTCGGCCAGGTGGCCGCCTATGGTGTGTGGCGCGGTGCGCTGGCGGCCCGTGGCCAGACCACGTTCATCCGCCTGGCGGTCCTGCACAACGCCGCCGAGTCGCTGCGCCACGGGCGGCCCCACGTGGGGTCGGTCGGGCGCGCCACGCGGCGCGTCACGGCCGCCTGGGAGGCGGAACTGGAGCGCAGCAACGACGACACGCTCGCGGCTGAGGCGGCACGGCACGAGGCCGACGCCATCGCCGCCGAGGCGACCGCTGCCCTGACCAGCATCGTCACCACCGGCTCCGTGGAGCTCCCGCAGCCGGTCGGCCGGCCGCTCGAGATCCTCACCCTTGGCTCGACCGGCGCCCTCGCGGGTGGGCAGGTCGGCGGCGCGCTTGGGGTCGTGCTGGAGATGGCGCGGCAGGGGCGGGCGGTCCACGTCTGGTTGCTCGAGACCCGCCCCGGAGGCAGCGGCGCGCGGCTCGCGGGCTGGGAGCTCGCGGCCGCCGGCGTGCCGACCACGGTCGTGGCCGACGCATCGGCCGCCTGGCTGCTGGCCCGCACGACCATCGACGCGGTGTTCGTGGGCGCCGACCGCATCGCCGCCGACGGGGCGACGACCGCGCCGCTCGGGACCTTCGCCGCGGCTCAGCTGGCGCAGGGCCACGGCGTGCCCGTGTGGGTCGTCTCGCCGCTCGATGCGGTCGACCCGGCCGTGCCCGATGCGGCCGGCTCTGCGGTGGAATCGGACCGTTACGCGGACGTCGGCGGCGACGAGATGCCGGCCGACCTGTTCGGGCCGGCGGTCGAGGCCCGCGGCCCGCTGCAGGACGTGACGCCGCCCGAGCTGATCGGGGCCTTCGTGACCGAGGCAGGCCTCATCCGGCCGCCGTTCGGGCCGACGCTCGCCGCGGCCCTGGCCGCCGATGGCGCCGCCGCTCAGGCCCCCCAGGCGAGCGGTACCTGATGGCCGCCGTGACGCGCCGCCGGGCCGGAGAGGCGAGCGGTGTCGTGGCCCGCGCGACGACCGACCGGGTGCTGCTGCGTGCCTTTCTGGAGCATGACCGGCTGTACGCGGCCTATGCCATCTGCGACCTCGACGAGCGCGAATTCGCGAAGACGCGATGGGGCGTGGCCTTCGAAGGGGACCGCCCGGTGGCCGTGGCGCTCGAGTACAACGGCCTGTCGCCGCAGCCCCTCTTCGTGATGGGCGAGCCAGCCGGCGTCCTCGCCGTGCTGCGCGACGTCGTCCGCCCGCGAGCCGCATACCTGGCCTGCCTGGAGGCGCACCTGGCGGCGGCCGGGCAGGTGTACCGCATCTCGCCCGGCCCGCAGATGGTGCGCATGTGGGTCGACCGCAGCGCCTTCCGGCCCGTGCCCGGCGCGACGGCCCGGCTCCTGCCGGCGGAGATCGGCGACCTGAACCGCCTCTACGACCTGGGCTTCACCTCATGGCTGCCGGCCGAGGCCGTGGCCCAGGGGGTCTATCACGGCGTGCGCATGGGCGGCCGCCTGGTGGCCGCGGCAGGGACCCACGTCATCAGCCCGGAGGCCCGCCTGGCGGCCGTCGGCAACGTCATGACGCACCGCGACCACCGCAACCGCGGCCTGGCCAAGATGGTCACCAGCGCCGTGACGCAGGAGCTCCTGCGCACGTGCGACCAGGTCGTCCTGAACGTGCGCGCCGACAATCCACCGGCCCTTGCCGCGTATCGCGCGCTGGGCTATCGCGAGCACGTGCGCTTCGAGGAGCGCCTGGCCCATCGTCGTGGCGCCGGCTGGGATAGCATCGTCATGCCCTTCCGCCGCCTCTTCGTCACCCGCAAGGAGTCCTGAGTGGTCCGTTCCACGCTGCCCGCCCATGACGTCGTCGACCTCGGCCTCGCCGCCGAGGGCATCCGGCGCATCGAGTGGGCGGAGCGCGAGATGCCGGTCCTGCGGCTCATCCGCGAGCGCTTCGAGAGCGAGCAGCCGCTCGCCGACGTCGTGGTGGCGGCCTGCCTGCACGTCACGACCGAGACGGCCAACCTGATGCGCACGCTGCGCGCCGGCGGCGCCGAGATCGTGCTGGCCGCCTCCAACCCGCTCTCGACCAAGGACGATGTGGCGGCCGCCCTGGTGGCCGAGTACGGCATCGGCACGTTCGCCCGCCGCGGCGAGGATCGCGACACGTACTACGCGCACCTCAACGCGGTGGCCGACACGCAGCCGCGGCTGACGATGGACGACGGATGCGACCTCGTCACGTTGCTCCATCGCGAGCGGCCCGCCCAGGTGGCGGACGTCTGGGGCGGCACGGAGGAGACGACGACCGGCGTCATCCGCCTCAAGGCGATGGCCGCCGACGGCGCCCTCGGCTTCCCCGTGGTGGCCGTCAACGAGGCCCTCACGAAGCACCTCTTCGACAACCGCTACGGCACCGGCCAGTCGACGGTGGACGGCATCCTCCGTGCCACCAACCTGCTCCTCGCCGGGCGTCGCGTGGTCGTCGCCGGCTACGGCTGGGTGGGCAAGGGCATCAGCCGCCGGATGGCCGGCATGGGCGCTCACGTGGCCGTCGTCGAGGTCGATCCGGTGGCGGCGCTGGAGGCCCTCATGGACGGCTTCGAGATCCTGACCGCGGCCCAGGCGGCGCCGTGGGGTGAGATCTTCGTCACGGCCACGGGCAACATCAACGTCTTCCGCCGCGAACACTTCGTGGCCATGCGCGACGGCGCCCTCCTCGCCAACAGTGGCCACTTCGATGCCGAGCTCGACCTGCCCGCCCTGCGCCAGCTGGCGGAGGGCCATGTCCGCGAGGTGCGCGAGAACGTCCAGGAGTTCGACCTGGGGCCCAAGAAGCTCCACCTCGTCGCGGAAGGCCGGCTGGTCAACCTTGGCGCGGCGGAGGGCCATCCCGCGGCGGTCATGGACATGAGCTTCGCCAACCAGGCGCTCAGCGCCGAGTGGATGGTGCAGCACCACGCCGAACTGGAGGCCCGCGTGTACGATGTGCCCCAGGCGATCGACCAGGAGGTGGCCCGCCTGAAGCTGGCCGCCCTTGGCATCCAGCTCGAACCGATGACGGCCGAACAGGCCCGCTACGTCGCGTCCTGGCAGAGCGGGACCTGATTGGCTGGTCGACCCGGGCCGGCCGGTCCCACCATCGCCCCATACGGGACCTGGACGTCGTCGATCTCGCTTGACCTGATCACGGCCGGCCGGGCGTTCCCGAGCTATCCCCGGTTCGACGGCCAAGACCTGTGGTGGGAGGAGCCCCGCCCTGCCGAGGGCGGCCGCCAGGTCGTGCGGCACCGGCGTGCCGACGGGTCGATCGCCGACGCCGTGCCGGCCGGCGTGGACGTGCGGACGATGGTCCACGAGTACGGCGGCGCGGCGTGGACGGCCGCCGAGGGCACGCTCTACTACAGCGACGTCCACGACGGGCGCCTGTACCGCAGCGGCCCCGGCAGCCGCTCGGAGCCGCTCACCGTGCCCGGACGGCTGCGCTACGCGGACCTGGAGGTCGACGCGTCGCGCCGCCGGCTGATCTGTGTCGGCGAGGATCACTCCGGCGGTGGCGAGGCGGTCAACCGCCTGGTCACCGTCGCGCTCGACGGCGCCGGGCCGGTCGCGCCCGAGGGGCTCGTGGAGGGGGCCGACTTCTACGCCGCGCCCCGCGTCTCGCCCGATGGGCGCCACCTCGCCTGGCTGAGCTGGTCCCACCCCAACATGCCCTGGGATGGCACGAGCCTGTGGGTCGGTGACCTCGGGGCGGACGGCCGGCTGAGCGAGCCCCGGCGGGTGGCCGGCGGCGACGACGCCTGGATCGCCCAGCCACGCTGGTCGCCGGACGGCGCGCTCTACTACGTCGGCGAGGCGACCGGCTGGATGAACCTCTACCGCTGGCGTGACGGGGCGACCGAGCCGGTCCTGCCCATGGCCGCCGACTTCGCCCGGCCGGACTGGGTGTTCGGCCTCAGCAACTATGCCTTCGTCGGCCGGGGTGAGCTGCTGGCCGTGGGACGCGACGCCGGTCGCGACCGGGTCTGGCGGGTGGCCGCGACGGGCGCCGCGACCGAGCTGTCGCTGCCCTTCGACGAGATCGAGTTCGTGGCCGGCGGCGGCGAGCGCGTCCTCCTCGTGGCCGACTCGGGGACCGATGCGGGCGGCCTGGTCGAGCTGGATCTCGCGACCGGACACTGGTCCTGGGTGAGCCGCAGCCTCGAGGGGGAGCTCGACCCGGGCGTCATCTCCACCCCCCGGTCGATCACCTACCCGACGACCGCCGGGGCCGTCGCGCACGCCCTGTTCTATCCGCCGCGGAATGCCGCCTTCGTCGCCCCGCCTGGCACTCTGCCACCCCTCATCGTCACGAGCCACGGTGGGCCGACCTCCTCCGCCGGGGAGGGCCTCCGCCTGCTCATCCAGTACTTCACGAGCCGCGGCCTGGCCGTGGTCGACGTGGACTACCGCGGCAGCAGCGGCTACGGCAAGGCCTACCGCCAGGCCCTCGAAGGCCAGTGGGGCGTCTACGACATGGACGACTGCGCGGCCGCCACGGCATACCTCGTGGCGGAGGGCCTCGTCGATGGCGCTCGCGTCGCCATCAAGGGCGGCAGCGCCAGCGGCTACACGACCTTGTGCGCCCTGACCTTCCGGGACGACTTCCGGGCAGGCGTGAGCTACTTCGGCATCGGCGACCTGGAGACGTTCGCGCGCGACACGCACAAGTTCGAGTCACGCTACCTCGAGCGCCTGGTGGGCCCGTACCCGGCGGCCCGGGACCTCTACGTGAGCCGCTCACCGATCCACTTCCTGGACCGTCTCAGCTGCCCCCTGCTCATCCTCCAGGGACTCGACGACCACGTCGTCCCGCCGGCCCAGGCCGAGGAGATGGCGAAGGCCCTGCGCGCCAAGGGCCTCCCGTACGCCTACCTGCCCTTCGAGGGCGAGGGCCATGGCTTCCGGCGGGGGGCCAACGTCCGTCGGGCGACCGAGGCGGAGCTGGCCTTCTACGGCCTGGTCTTCGGCTTCCGGCCGGCCGACGATCTGCCGCCGCTCGACCTGGTGCTACCCTCCGCGCCAGCAGCGCAAGGAGCCCCATGACCGGTATCGTCGACGCCGCCAGCTACCTCTTCACCTCGGAGTCGGTGACCGAGGGCCATCCCGACAAGATGTGTGACCAGGTCAGTGATGCCATCCTGGACGCCATCCTGCGGAACGACCCGGCCGCACGCGTGGCGTGCGAGACGGCGACCACGACCGGCACGGTGGTCGTGCTCGGCGAGATCAGCACGACCACGTACGTCGAGTTCCAGAGCATCGTCCGCGAGACGATCCGCGACATCGGCTACACCGACGCGCGCTACGGCTTCGACCACCGGACGTGCGGCACGCTGGTGAGCGTCCACGAGCAGTCGCCCGACATCAGTCGCGGCGTGGATGACGCCCTCGAGTCGCGCGGCCGCGGCGACGTGCGGGACCAGGGCGCCGGCGACCAGGGCATGATGTTCGGCTTCGCCTGCCGCGAGACCGCCGAGCTGATGCCCCTGCCGATCTCACTGGCGCACCGCCTCGCGAGGCGCCTGGCGGAGGTCCGCAAGGACGGCTCGCTGCCCTACCTGCGGCCGGATGGCAAGACGCAGGTGACCATCGACTACGAGCACGGCCGCCCCAAGGCCGTCCGCACCATCGTGGTGGCCGCCCAGCACGACGAGGAGGTCGCCACCGACCGCCTCCGCGACGACATCATCGAGCTGGTCATCAACCCGGTCGTGCCGCGCAGCCTGCGGCGCGTCGACCCCACGATCCACGTCAACCCGACCGGCCGCTTCGTCATCGGTGGCCCGATGGGCGACGCCGGCCTGACCGGCCGCAAGATCATCGTCGACACCTACGGCGGCATGGCCCGTCACGGTGGCGGCGCGTTCAGCGGCAAGGACCCCTCCAAGGTCGACCGCTCGGCGGCGTACGCGGCGCGCTGGGTGGCCAAGAACATCGTCGCCGCCGGCATCGCCGATCGCTTCGAGGTGGAGGTCGCGTACGCCATCGGCGTGGCCCGGCCGCTCTCCATCTCGATCGAGACGTTCGGCACCGGCCGGATCCCCGACGAGCGCATCCTGGGGCTCATCGACCACCACTTCGACCTCCGGCCGCGGGCCATCATCGACCAGCTCGACCTGCGGCGGCCCATCTACCGCCAGACCGCCGCCTACGGCCACTTCGGCCGGCCCGACCTGGACCTCCCGTGGGAGCGCACCGACCTGGCGGCCGCCCTGGCCGACGACGCCGGCGTCACGATCCCGGAGCCGGTCGCCGTCGCCTGATTCGCTGGCGCACGCCGGCAACGCACGCGGAGGTCCCCCAGGGGGCTTCCGCGCCTTTAGGCCGGGCGTTACCCGCCCCATTGATCATCCGAGCACAAGTCCGATCGATAACAGTGTGGTCGGCCGCCCCATCCGCCGGTTCGCTGGGCTTGGGCGCGCCGGTACCCACTCCATTCGTACCTCGGGCCGAATCAGGGCTTAAGCGCCCCTGCTCCTGGGGCAGGACCCTCTGCCGCGCCCGTTGTCGCCGTGCCATGCGCACGGACCAACGATGGGGTGGGTATGGGTCGACGTAAGCGCCTGGGGCCGCGCACCCTAGAATCGGGCCGTGTACGTCGTGATCCTGGCCGGCGGGGGCGGCACGCGGCTCTGGCCGTTGAGTACCCCGGATCGGCCCAAGCCGTTCCTGCCCCTGCTGGCCGATGGGGAGAGCCTGTTCCAGCGCACGATCCGGCGGCTGCAAGGCCCTGAGCTGGGCGACTTCGACGTCGGGCAGGACCTGTACGTCATCGTCGACGGCCGCTTCAAGAAGCTGGCCCAGGAGCAGGCACGTGTCGAGGCACCGGGCCTGCCCGACGATCATGTCCTGGCCGAACCGACAGGCCGAAACACGGCGGCCGCCATCGCCCTCGCCACCGTCGCCATCGAGCGCGGAGACGACGACGTCATGGTCGTGCTGCCGGCGGACCACCTGATCCCTGCCGCGAGGGAAGGCGTGTTCCGGGCCGTCCTCAACGCGGCCGACCGCGAGTTGGCCAGGGACTTCCCGGGCATCCCCGATGCCCTGGTGACACTCGGCGTGCAGGCGAGCCGCGCGGCCACGGAATACGGCTACCTGCGCCCGGAGCTCGGCAGCGTCGTGCGACGCGACCTCGTCGGCTACCGCCTCAAGGCCTTCATCGAGAAGCCGCACCGGGCGCAGGCTGAGGAGCTGATCGACGAGGAAGGCGTGGCCTGGAACGCCGGCATGTTCCTCTGGCGCCGTCGCGCCATCCGCAGCGCGCTCGAGACGTACCCCAAGGCGGCGCCCATCTGGGCGGCCGTCGAGGCGGGCCGGGTGAGCGGCGATCTGGCCGGGGCGTACGAGCGCCTGGAGCCGGTCGCGACCTCCATCGACTACGCGGTGATGGAGCCGGCCGCGGCCGCCGGCCGGGTGGTCATGGGCTCGATGGATGTGGGGTGGAGCGACCTCGGCAGCTGGCACGCGCTCCTCGACGCCCTCGGCGCCCCGGGGGTCGACGGCCGGGTCGTCAAGCCCGGCGAGGTCGTGACCCTCGAGCCTGCCGATCTGTTCGTGGATCGCCACGACTGGCCCGAGGCCGGTCCGTTCCAGATGGCGGCCGGCCCCGCTACGATGGGGCCCTTCGACCGACCGACCGCGCTGCTCCGGGACGCGGCGCGCCATGAGCAGGTCGTGACCGACCTGCTGGCGCGTGCCCAGAGCCAAGGAGGACCGCCCGCGTGACCGCCACGACCACCGCGCCGACCGGACCGACCCACATCGTCTTCGGCACGGACGGCTGGCGAGCCCGCGTGGCCGACGACTTCACCTTCGCCAACGTGCGCCGCTGTGCCGATGGGGTGGCGCGCTACGTGGTCGAGCAGGGGACGCAGGCCAAGGGCGTGGTCATCGCCTACGACCGCCGCTTCGCCAGCGAGCACTTCGCCGCCGCGGCCGCGGAGGTGCTTCTGGCCCACGACATCCCCGTCGCCTACGCCGTGCACGCGGTGCCCACCCAGATGTCGAGCTACGAGGTCGTGGAACGCGGCGCAGCGGCCGGCATCGTCATCACCGCCAGCCACAACCCGTGGACCGACAACGGGTTCAAGGTCAAGTCGCCCAGTGGCGCCGCAGCCGGGCCGGAGATCCTCAAGGTCTTGGAAGCGGCGATCGCCCGCAACGGGACGACGGCGATCGAGACCCGGCCGTTCGCCGATGCCGAGGCGGCTGGCCTCGTGGACCGCTACGACCCGTACCCGGGTTACGAGAAGTACCTTCGTCGGACGATCGATCTCGATGCCCTCAAGGCGGCCGACTACCACGTGCTGGTGGACCCCATGTGGGGCGCCGGGGCGGGCTGGATCAGCCGCCTCCTGGCCGGCGGCCGCATCCGCGTGACGGAGATCCACCAGGAGCGGAACCCGTACTTCGGCGGCGTCAATCCCGAGCCCATCCGGCCCAACATCGACGAGGCCCTGGGGATGCTGGCCGGCGGCGGCTTCGACCTGGGATTGCTGCTCGACGGTGACGCCGACCGGGCCGGCGCGGCCGACGAACAGGGCACCTTCATCCACCAGCTCGAGGTGACAGGCCTGCTGATGTACGAGCTCGCCGAGTACCGCGGCATGCGCGAGCCGGTCGTCGTGAGCGTCAACAACACCTCGATGGCCGCCCGCCTGGGGGAGCACTACGGCATCCCCACGTTCGAGACGTCGGTCGGCTTCAAGTACATCGGCCCCAAGATGATCGAGACGGGGGCGATGCTCGGGGCCGAGGAGTCGGGCGGCTATGGCTTCGGGATGCACCTGCCCGAGCGCGACGGCGTGTACGCCGACCTGATGCTGCTCGACCTGTTCCTCAGGGAACGGACGGCCGGCCGCCGCACCGCGTCCGAGGCGCTGGCCCATTTCCACGAGCTGGCGGGGCCGTCGTTCTACCGGCGCATCGACGTGCACGTCGCGCGCGACGCGTATCCCGCGCTGAAGGACCGGCTGCTCGTCGACTTGCGCGAGCGCGGCCCGCGCGAGCTCGACGGTCACGCGGTCACACGGACGGTCCCCCTCACGACAGGTGACGGCTTCAAGTTCTTCACCGCCGACGGCTCATGGCTCCTGGTCCGCTTCAGCGGCACCGAACCGCTGGTGCGCGTCTACACCGAGGCGGCCACGCCGGCCCAGCGCGACGCCTACGTGAAGGCCGGCGAACGGCTCGTGCGCGAGGCGTGACCCCCGCCGACGGCCGCGACGCGGCGACCATCCTGGACCGGCCGGGCGATCTCCAGGCCCTCGACCCGGCCGACATGCGTGGCCAGGTGGCGACCATCCCCGACCAGGTGCGCGACGGCTGGGCGCGCACGCGGGACCTGACGGTGCCGGCCGCCTACCGGGCGACGACCAGTGTCGTCGTCCTGGGGATGGGCGGCTCGGCCATCGGCGGCGACCTGGTCCACGACATCTTCGCCGACCGCCTGACCGTGCCCCTGGAGGTCGTACGGGGCTACGACCTGCCGGCGTGGGTCGGGACGAAGACCCTGGTCGTGGCGGTCTCGTACAGCGGCGCGACCGAGGAGACGATCAGCGCCCTCGAGGCCGCCCTGCGCCGCCGCTGCCCCGTCCTCGTGGTGACCACGGGCGGGCCCCTTCGCGAGGTGGCCCGCCGAGCCGAACTGCCGCATCTCGTCTTCCCGGGGGGCGGGCAGCCGCGAGCCGCCGTCGGCTACGCCGTGGCCCTGCTGGCCGGCGTGCTGGAGCGGACCGGCCACCTGGCAGTGGCCGACGAGGAGATCGAGGCGGCCGCGCGCGCGGCCGCGGCGACCCTGGTGGCGATCGATCCCGGGGTCGCCACCGATGCGAATCCTGCCAAGCAGCTGGCCTGGGAGTTGCTCGACCGCGTGCCGCTGGTCATCGGCAGCGGCGCCATGGCGGCCGTGGCCCGCCGCTGGAAGACGCAGCTCAACGAGAACGGCAAGAGCGACGCCGTCTATGACGCGCTGCCGGAGGCGTCCCACAACACGATCGTGGGCTTCGACTACCCGGCGGACATGCAGGACCAGCTCTGCGTGGTGTTCCTCGCCGGCAGCGCCGACCATCCGCGGGACCGGCTGCGCGCGACGCTGCTTGGCCAGCACCTGGACACGCTGCACGTGACGCACCGCGCGGTGCCCTGTGACGCGCCGGGGCGGCTCGCCTGTGCCCTTCAGGGCATCGTCTTCGGCGACCTCGTGAGCGTCTACCTGGGCATCCTGTATGGCGTCGACCCGACCCCGGTGGAGGCCATCCAGACCCTCAAGGCGGAGCTGGCGCGGCAGCCCTGACGCCCGGGTCCGTCTCTTGGGGCAGCGGTGTAGGCTACGACCACAGGATCCGCCGCTCCCGGTCGTCGGGTGGCGACCGGCCCGGCATCGGAGCGGGCCCGGTCGCGCGCCGTCGCCCCTGGAGGATCGGCTCGATGCATTCCAGCCTCATCGGCAAGATCGAGAAGGCCAACCGCTACGCGCGTGAGACCGATCGGATCACGATCGACCGCCTCGCGCTCGAATTCCGCGGTGACAACGACACGCATCGTGTCAGTCTCGAAGCCGATCGCTGGCAGTGCACGTGCCACCTGTTCGACAGCTGGGGCTCCTGCGTCCACATCATGGCCCTCCAGAAGGTGCTCGGGGCGATGCTGCCCTACGCGGCGCAGACGTCGCTGCTGGCCAGCGACGGACCGGCCGGCGTGGCGGCGCCGGCGGAGGCCGCCACGGCCTGACCCGCGCGGGTCGGTCCGCGACCCGCCTCACGGCTCGACGAACCCCAGGAGCGCCTCGCCCGGCGCCAGGTCCAACGTGCCGGCAGCTGCATAGCCGCCGCTCGCGAGGCGCCGGTACATCGTGGCGCCGGCGGCGCCCACGCCCACCAGTGCGATCCACCGCCCATCCGGCGACAGCACCACCTGGCGCGCCGGACCCGGCAGCTGCTCCGCCGTCAGGGGATCGAGGGCGGCCTGTCCCGCGACGGGCGCCCGCTGGCGGGCCACGACCACATCCTCGGGGCCGGCGATGAGGCACGCCAGCAGGCCGCCGCCCAGCCCCAGGTCATCACAGCGGGTCGCCGTGACGACCGTCGCGTCGGTGCCCGGGTCCCAGAAGGCCACCGCATGATCGACCTCGGCGAGGTAGGCCACCGAGCCACCATCGGTCATCTGGCACCGGCCGGCGGTGGCGGGGACCTCGTGCATGCCGGCCACGCTGCCGGCCCTGAGGTAGACGAGCCGGTCGGCGATGACGGTGGCGGCACCGTCGGCCGCGATGCAACCGGCCAGCACGGCGGGCCCGACCACGAGTCGGAGCGAGGATGTCCAGGCGGTCCGGACGTGGGTCCCGGTCAGGACGCCCTCGAGGACAGTGACGGGCGAGTCGATCGCCGCCGAAACGAGCAGGATGATCCCATGCGGCCCTACGGCCGCCGTCGGCTGCCAGGGCCCCGGCGGCAGGCTGACCGCCATGCGGTCGGGTCGCCCGGGCGCGGTGACGGCCAGGCCCCCAGGGGTGGCCAGGAGCACGGCCGGCGCGTCCGGCGGAGCGGTGCCCAGGTCGCCGGGCGGCGGCGGCCCGGACGGCGGTGGAGCAGGGGGGCCACTCGTGCTCGGCCGCGACGGCGACCGTACGGGACCGCAGCCGGCGACCAGGCACAGGCAGGCCAGCGCGATGACGACATGGGCCAGAAGCCGTCTCCACGTTGGATCCGGGCCCGTTCGCATCAGGCGGTCTCGGTGCCGCCGATGAGGGCGCCCGTGGCGGCGTCGACATCGATCTCCACGATGTGGCGTTCGGTCCAGCCCGGCGGGATGTAGCTGAAGGTGACCGCCCAGGCGAGGCGCAGGGTCGACGGATCCAGCCTCGCGGCCGGGTCGACGAAGGCGTTGGGCAGGACCCATGCCTGGCGAGGGGCGTCGTAGGCGAGGCTTGGCAGCGCATCGAGGTGGAGGCTGTGCACGTATCCCCGGATCGCCCGGCTCGCCGCGTCGGCGGGGATCAGCTGGGCCGGCGCGTCGGCACGGGGTGATCGCCTGTCGCTGAGCGCCTTCAGCTGGCCGCTCGGCCTGACCCACGTCACGAGTCCGTCGGTGGGCGCCGGGACGCCGCCGATCGTGCGGACCCAGCGGACGCACCACGCATCCATGCCGGCGTCCCACGTGGTGACCGGGGACGCGCCAGGGGCCGCCAGCCCGGCCGTGCCGACGAGGCGCCGGGCCGCTGCGGGCGCGCCGGCCGCGTCGACCGCCGCACGGGCGCCGCCCGGTGGGTCGGTCAGGTCGACGATCCGCTCGAGGCGGCCGTCCGCGGCACGGACGATCTCGCCGGCCAGGTGGCCGTCGGCGAGCTTGAAGTCGACCGTGTCGATGATGTCGCCGCTGACCTGGTCGGCACTCCGCACGGCGGCGCCGGGTCGGCCGGCCAGGCCGAACCTCCCGGCCAGCTCGATGGCCGCCGTGCGGGCGGCAGCCTCCTGTGCGGCCGGCATGGCCAGCGCAGCTTCGGCGACGCGGGGCGCCGCTGGCGGTTCGTCGAGGGCGAGGCAGAGGAGCGCGACGGCGACGGTCAGGCCGGCGGCGGCCACCAGGAACGTGGTTCGCGAGGGGCTGGGACGAGTCGGTGTGTGGTCCATCGGGGCGCTCCTCAGACGCAGCGGATGCAGGGGACGCTGGTGCCCGGTGTGCCGCTGTAGTCGTAGGTGCCGAACCAGTCCGGCACGGTCGCGCCGCTCATCGCGGCCGAGGCACGGGCGAGCGTGAACGCGTCCCCCAGCAGGTGCGCGGCCTCGACATAGCCCCAGAAACGCTGTTCGAAGTGCAGCATGTCGGCGGTGTAGGCGAGGCCCTCGTAGCCCAGGAAGAAGCGGGCCCCATCGGCGGGTACATGCGGGTCGGTGTACTTGACGCGATCGATGCCGTAGGCGGCGGCCATCGTCGGCACGCCGGCCGTCTTCGCCGCCTCCGCCAGGTGGCAGGTGGACATCACCACCAGGTGGACCTCCCCTTGTCGCACGGCGGCGATGTCCGTCGCATAGACGATCGCCTGACTGCAGTCACCGCCGTCCTCGCGGAAGCCCTGGACTTGCCTTGGATAGGGGTCGTAGTACTGATCGCCGTGGCTGTGGACGTAGATGGCCTGGTCGGTGGCGGTGCGGCTGAGGACCCGGGCACGGGTGAACCCGGTCGTCGTGTACTCGCTCGACGTGTAGCCCAGGTAGCTCAATCCGCTCTGGGCGAGGGCCTCCAGCGACCGCGAGATCGTGTCTGGCGTCCCGTCACAGGTATCGAAGGCGGTGATGTTGGAGTAGTCGCTGGCGGGGAACGTCGTCGCCAGCACGGCCGCGGGCGTCGCGCCGAGCAGACCCACGATGAGGGCGACGACCGCGGCCGCGACACGGGCCACGGGTGGCAGTGAGTGGGCGGGATGCGCGGGATCCGACATGGAGCGACCTCCTCCGGCGGTCACGGGCGGGAGGAGCGGTCGGGAGCGGTCGGGACATGGTGGCGGCCGCCCCTTGGCGCGCGCTTATCGGAGTAGACTCGGGCGCACAACCCATCACACAGGACCGTGGGTCCGCGAAGCCGGTGTGAGTCCGGCACAGTCCCGCTACGGTGACCAGCGCCACGGCGCTGGAAGTCCGGTCGCCGGGCCCATGGTCGTGTCCTCCGCCTTCGCGTGAAAGGGCAGGCACCATGGACCGTTCGCCGCTCCGGACCCCTTCCGTTCCCGACCGGAAGGGTCTTTTCGTGCCCACCGTGGGGCTCGTCGTGGCGCTCGTCGCCGGCGCCTGCTCGGCCGGCGGATCGGTCGCGCCGTCGACCTCTTCGCCGATCCCGGTCTCGCCGACCACGATCGCCGCCACGCCCTCACCGGCCCCGAGCCCGTCGCCGCAAGCGACCCAGCCCTCGTTCCCCCTGACCATCACGGACGACGAGGGCACGTCGGTCACGATCCCCCACGCGCCGTCGCGCATCGTCAGCCTGACGCCCGCCAGCACCGAGGAGCTCTTCGCCCTGGGGGAGGGGAGCCAGCTCGTCGGGGACACCGATTCGGACGACTACCCCGCCGCCGCCAAGTCGCTGCCGCACGTGGCCACCTACCAGGGCGTGATCATGGAGAAGCTCGTGGCGGCCCAGCCGGACCTCGTGATCGCCGGCGGGGACGGCTTCACCCATCCGGCCGACGTGGCCCACATGCGCTCCCTGGGCATCCCTGTGGTGGTCATCTACGCGGCGACCGTGCCCACCGTGCTGGCCGACCTGCGCCTCGTCGGCGAAGCCGCCGGGCAGCTCCCCGCCGCCACGGCGATGACCGCGGCGATGCAGACCCGCATGGACGTCATCGCCGCCCTGGCCAAGGCCGAGCCGACCCATCCCTCGGTCTTCTACGAGATCGGGGTGGGGCCCGACATCTACGCCCCGGCCCTGGATTCGTTCGTCGCCGACATGGTCAGCCTCGCCGGCGGCACGCCGATCACGACCGGCGACCCCGACAGTTACACGATCGCCCTCGAGAAGCTCGTGGTGGCCGATCCACAGGTCATCGTGCTGGGCGACTATGACTACGGCACGACCGTGGCGGAGGTCCTCAAGCGACCCGGCTGGGAGCACCTGACGGCGGTCGTGGACGGGGCCATCCGGCCGGTCGACGACACGATCGTGACCCGCCCAGGGCCGCGCCTCGCGGACGGGCTGGCCGCGCTCGCCCTGGCCATCGACCCTGGCCTCGTCCTGCCCGCCGACCTCCTTCCCACGCCCACGCCGGTCCCGAGCCCCTCGTGACCCGCCACCCATGGCGTTGAGGCCGCGGCCGTGACGGCCGGCGTCGCGCCGGGCGTCCCGGCCCTGTCCGAGCGGATCCTCGCCTCGACACCGCGCTGGCGACGGCCGACGTTCGTCGCCGGCGCGGGCCTGGCCGCGCTGGCCGTCGCCCTGGTGGCCGGCCTGGCGTTCGGATCGGTCAGCATCCCCCTCGGTGATACCGTGGCCATCCTGGCCCACCGCCTGCTGGGCTGGCCGGTGGCCGTCACCTGGCCGGCGTCGTCGGAGACGATCGTCCTGGAGCTGCGCCTGCCGCGCGTGCTGATGGCGATGCTCGCCGGGGGCGGCCTGGCGGTCGCCGGCGCCACGATGCAGGGGGTCCTGCGGAACCCGCTGGCCGACCCGTACGTGCTTGGCACCGCCAGTGGCGCGGCGCTCGGCGCCTCGCTGGCCGTCCTGGTCCCGCTGCCGGTGGGCCTGCTCGGGCTGGGCTTCGGCCAGCTCCTTGCCTTCATCGGGGCCGTCGTGGCGGTGACCCTCGTGTGGCGCCTGTCGCGTGCCTCGCGCCTGGGGTCCCTCACCGGCCTCCTGCTGACCGGCTACGCCGTCGGCTCGCTCCTCGCCGCTGGCCTGTCGATGGCCATGGTGCTATCCGGGGCGCAGCTGCGCCAGATCGTCTTCTTCCTGCTCGGCAGCCTGGCCACCGCGACCTGGCAGCAGGTGGCCGTGGCCGCGCCGCTCATCACGGTGGGCGTGGCCATCCTGGCGTGGCGTGCGCGGGCCCTCGATGCGCTGATGCTTGGCGACGAGACGGCGGCCCATCTGGGCCTGGCGGTCTCCCGCGAGCGGGTCATCCTGCTCGCCTGTGCCGCCCTCGTCACGGCGGCCGCGGTGGCCACCTGCGGGCTCATCGGGTTCGTCGGCCTCGTGGTGCCGCACATGATCCGCCTCGTGGTGGGCCCGGCGGCCCGACCCCTGCTGCCGCTGGCGGCCGTCTTCGGGGCGGCCTTCCTGGCCTTCGCCGACCTGCTGGCGCGGTTGCCCGGCGAGCTCCCGGTGGGCATCGTGACCGCGGTCATCGGCGCGCCGTTCTTCCTGCTGATCCTCCGCCATGTCCGCACGGGCTACGAGCTGTGAGCGAGCTCCGCCTCGTCGACGTGGGCCTCGCCTACGGATCGCGGACCGCGCTGGCCGGCCTGGACCTGACGATCACGAGCGGCGAACGGGTGGCGGTCCTGGGTCCCAACGGGGCCGGCAAGTCGAGCCTCCTGCGCTGCGTCACCGGGGTCCTGCCGGTGAGCCGCGGGCAGGTCCTGCTCGACGGCGTGCCCCTGGCGGAGCTGGGCCGCGAGGCGATCGCACGGCGCATCGCGGTGGTCCCCCAACAGGTCGACCTGCCGTTCGCCATCCGCGTGGAGGAGGTCGTCGCCCTCGGGCGGATCCCTCACGAGCGGTCCTTCCGGGGGCCGACCCCGCGCGACCGCGAGATCGTCGACGAGGCCATCCAGCGGGTCGGGCTGGACGCGTTCGTGGGCCGCGACGCGCGGGAGCTCTCGCTCGGCGAGCGGCAGTTGGTGCTGATCGCCATGGCCGTCGCCCAGCAGGCCCGGCTGCTCCTGCTCGACGAGCCGACGGTCCACCTGGACCTGCGCCACCAGGTGCAGGTCATGGACCTGCTGGCCGACCTCAACCAGCGCGAGGGGCTGACGATCCTCGCCGTGCTGCACGACCTGGCCCTGGCGGCCCACTACTTCCCCCGCGTGCTGCTGCTGGACCGCGGACGGCTGGTGGCCGACGGCCCGCCAGATCAGGTGCTGGCCCCGGAGCGCGTGCATGACACCTTCGGCGTGGACGCCGCCGTGTGGATCGGTGGAGCGCAGCCCCGCGTTTGACCGTTTCGCGCGGACACGGGTATCGTTCGCGGCCATGCCGGCCCGCGCGCGCCTCGGCCTCCTCAGCCTGCTGGTCCTCGTGGCAGCGGCGTGCGGCACCTCCGCCGCTCCGACGCAGGCGGTCATCACCGGGCCGCTGACGCCGACCGCCACGGCCGTGCGGACGGCCGGCCAGGCCACCGTGACGCCGGCCGGGGCGACGGTCACGCCGGCGACGACGGCCACCAGGACCCCCGGGGCGACGGTCACGCCGGCGGCCTCCGCGGACGCCGACGTGTGCGGCGGCAGCGCCTCGAACAAGGACTTCTTCGCCACCGCGGCGCAGGCGTTCAAGTGGGCTATCTACTGCGCCATCCTCCCCGCGGGCTGGTACGGCACAGGCACGTGGGCCGGCGATCCCGGTGGCGAGCTGACGATCACCTACAAAGGCCCGGGCGGGGTCAGCCTGGAGCTGAAGGAAGGGGCCTACTGCACCGATGACCAGAGCATCTGCCAGCCCAAGGTCAAGGAGCTCGGGCCGACCCTGTACGGCGACCTGACGGGGACGCTCTACACGCTCGAGCCGGGCTACGCGGTGTACGTCAACGCGGGCACCTCACCGCCGAGCTGGGCGGCCGCCACGGTGACGCTGGACGAGACGACGTTCGTGAAGCTCGTGGCGAGCCTGCACAAGGTGGTGCCCTGACCCCGAGCGCCGCGCCCCTGCGGGGGTCAGGCGCGCTTGCGCGGCGGGTCGAAGAAGGGCAGCGGCACGACCGTCGCGGCGACCGTGCAGCGATGGCCCTCGACGCTCCAGTCGACATCCAGGCGCGTGCCCGGAGCGGCGTAACGGGCCGCCACGGAGCCGAGCGCCAGCATCTGCTTGAGCGTGGGGCTCCAGCCGGTGCTGGTGACGCGGCCGACCTGGTGCCCGGCGGCCTGGAGGGGCACCGGTTCGCGTGAGACCTCGGGCGCGACGGCCGGCGGCAGGCCGCGCTCGCCGGCGCGTCGTTCGATGTCGGCCCACGAGAGCTGCAGGCCGACCAGGCGGCGCGGCGGACCGCCCGCCCGCTGCTCGGCCAGCAGGGCCCGCCGCCCCACGAACTCGGTCGGCTTGTCGAGCGCGACCAGGCGGCCCAGGCCGATCTCGAACGGCGAGTACCGCTGGGCGTCGGTCATCGCCTCGCGGCTGCTCGTGTAGTCGACCTCGATGAGGATCAGGCCGGCCTCCAGGCGCGCGACGTCGAGCGCGAGCATGCCCGCCGGCCGGATGCGGTGGGCCGCGCCGGCCGCCATCAGCGCATCCCACACGGCCGTCGCGCCGGACGTCGGCGACCACACCTCGTAGCCCAGGTCCCCGGTGTAGCCGGTGCGGCTCACGTCGACGGCCAGGCCGCCCATCGTCGCCGCGGCTCGGCGGTAATAGGCCAGATCGCCGAGCGCACCACCGGCGGCCGCCTGGAGCACCGCGCGGGCGCGCGGTCCCTGGAGCGCGAGCGCCGCCACGTCGTCGGTGATCTCGTCGACCTGGACGTCCAGGCCGTGCGCGTTCTGGCGCAGCCAGCGCAGCTGCGGATCGGCCGCCGTCCAGCGCCAGGTGCCGTCGTCGAGGTGCGCCAGCGTGCCGTCGTCGACGACCTTGCCGTCCTCGTCGCACCACGGCGTGTAGATGACCCGGCCGGCCGGCACCCGGCTCGCGTCGCGGGTGACCACGCGATCGACCAGGCGGGTCGCGTCGGGCCCGCGCACGAGGTACTTGTAGAGCGGCGACACGTCGATCAGCGCGACGGCCTCGCGGATGGCGTTGTACTCGATGTCGACGCTGTCGTGGTAGAGGCTGGCCGCGAAGTAGCCCGACCACTCGCGCCAGGCCAGCTTGCGGTTGAGCGGTGCCGTTCGCGCGTGGAAGGCAGTGCCTGTCGTCACGCCCGCCAGTATGGCCGAAACCTCTGTAGACTGGATACTCCGTATGCACCCTGCATAACGCCCACCGGAGGACGCGTGGCCGAACGGTACGACGCGGTCATCATCGGCGGCGGCCACAACGGCCTGACCACCGCCGCGTACCTGGCGCGTGCCGGGTGGCGCACGCTGGTCCTGGAGCGGCGGCACGTGCTGGGCGGCGCGGCCGTCACGGAGGAGGTCTACCCGGGCTTCCGCTTCAGCGTTTGCTCCTACGTGGTGAGCCTGCTGCGGCCGGAGATCATCCGTGAGCTGGACCTGCCGCGCCACGGCCTGGAGATCCTGCCCCTCGACGGCACGTTCACACCCCTCCCCGGGGGACGCCCGGCGGCTACCTGTGGCGCACCAATGACCACGCCCAGACGCGCCGCGAGCTGCGCCGCTGGTCGCCCACGGATGCCGAGGCCTACGAGTCCTACGGCCGGCTGATGGTCGAGATGGCGCGCTTCATCAAGCCCATCCTGTCGATCGTGCCGGCCGATCCGACCGGCCTGGACCCGCGCGGCTTCCTGCCCCTGGCCGGCCTGGCCCGCGACTTCGGCCGCCTGCCGGCGGAGCAGCAGCAGGTCTTCGTCCAGCTCATGACGATGAGCGCGTCGGACTTCCTGGACCAGTGGTTCGAGACCGACCCGCTCAAGGCCACCATGTCGGCCAGCGGCATCATCGGCACGTTCCAGGGCGTCCGCTCGCCGGGCACGGCGTACGTGCTGCTGCACCACTACATGGGCGAGATCGACGGCGCGTTCCGCAGTTGGGGCATCCCCCGGGGCGGCACCGGCGCGATCAGCGAGGCGCTGGCCGGCGCGGCCCGCGAGGCCGGCGCGGTCATCCGCACGGAGGCCCCGGTGGCGCAGATCCGCACCCGCGGGGACCGGGCGACCGGGGTCGTGCTCGAGTCGGGCGAGGAGATCGACGCATCGGTGGTCGTCTCGTCGGTCGATGCCAACCGCACGTTCCTGGGCTTCCTGGAGCCGGGCGTGCTGGAGCCGGCGTTCGAGGCCGAGGTCCGACGCTACAAGTTCCGCGGCAGCTCCGGCAAGGTCAACCTGGCCCTGGATGCGCTGCCGGACTTCAGCTGCATGCCCGGTCCGGGGGAGCACCTCCGCGGCGCGATCTCCATCTCCCCGTCGGTGGACTGGATGGAGACAGCCTTTGATGACGCCAAGTACGGCCGGTTCAGCCGCCGTCCGTACATCGACATCGTCATCCCGACTCTCGTGGATCCTTCGATGGCGCCGCCGGGCAAGCACACCATGAGCTGCTTCGTGCAGTACGCCCCGTACCACCTGGCGCCCGGTGACGTCTGGGACGACGCTCGTCGCGACGCCTTCGGCGACGCGGTGGTCGACACGATCAGCCTCTTCGCGCCCAACCTGAAGGACGTCATCCTCCACCGGCAGGTCCTCTCGCCGCTCGACATCGAGCGCGACTTCGGCCTCACCGAGGGCAACATCTTCCAGGGCGAGCTCTCCCTGGAGCAGCTCTTCTTCAACCGGCCCGTGCCCGGCTGGGCCCGCTACCGGACGCCCGTCCGCGACCTGTGGCTGGGGGGCTCGGCGACCCATCCCGGCGGCGGCATCATGGGCGCGCCGGGGCTCCTGGCCGCGCAGGAGATCCTGCGTGCGTACCGGGCGCCCGGCCGGCGGGCCGCCTGATGACCGTCACGTCCGGGGCCTGGGATGCCATCGTCGTCGGCGGCGGCCACAATGGCCTGACGACCGCCGCATACCTGGCCCGCGCCGGCCTGCGCACGCTGCTCCTGGAACGCCGCGACCGCCTTGGCGGAGCCGCCATCACCGATGAGCTGGCCCCCGGCGTACGGGTGCCGACCCTGGCCCACACCGTCGGGCGCCTGCGCCCCGATGTCTACCGCGAGCTCGGCCTGCAGGGCCACGGCCTGACCCTCATGCAGCCCGAGGCGCGCGTCTTCGCGCCCCAGCCGGACGGCCGTGCGCTGACCCTGTGGGCCGACGCCGCGCGGACGGCCACGGACCTCCAGGCCCGTTCGGCTGCCGACGCCGCGGCTTACCCGGAGTTCGACCGCCGCGTCCGGGCCCTGGCCGGCTTCCTGGGCCGCCTCGCCACGTCCACGCCGCCCGACATGAGTGCGCCCTCGGCCGGCGACGCGCTGGCGGGGCTCCGGCTTGGCGTGGGCTACCGGGGGCTGGGACGCCACGACGGCCGCGACCTGTTGCGGACGCTGCCGATGGCCGTGGCCGACCTCGTCGGGGAGTGCTTCGCCGATGAGGCCGTGCGGGCCACGCTGGCCACGCGCGGCGTGCTGTTCACGGCCATGGGGCCCTGGTCGGCCGGCACGGCCGCCGTCCTGCTGGCCGACTCGGCCGGCCACGACGGCGGGGCCGCGGGTCAGGCCGTCATCGCCAAGGGCGGGCCGGGGGCCGTCACCGATGCGCTCGCCGCCGCCGCCCGGGCCGCAGGGGCCACCCTGCGCGTCTCGGCCGAGGTCGCCTCGGTCACGTCGGCCGGCGGCGCCGTGAGCGGCGTGATCCTGGCGAACGGCGAGGAGATCGCCGCGCCGATCGTGGCGGGCGGGGTGGATCCCGTGCGGCTGCTGCAGGGGCTGGTCGACCCGGCGGCCATCGGGCCCCGCCTCACGTGGCGCGCCGGCCACATCCGCCAGCCCGGCATGACGGCCAAGGTCAACCTGGTCCTGGACGGCCTGCCGGCCTTCGTGGGCCTGGCGGCTGGCGACACGGCCACGGGGGCCGGCGACCGGCGGCTGCGCGGCCGGCTCGTCATCGGCGCCCCCACCATCGACGCCCTGGAGATGGCCCACGACGACGGCAAGTACGGACGCCTGGCGCGAGCCCCGTGGCTCGAGGCGACGATCCCGACGCTGCTCGACCCGACCCTGGCCCCCGGCGGCACGCACGTCATGAGCGTGATCGTGCAGGGAGCACCGGCCCGGCTGCGCGAGGGCTCCTGGTCCACCGAACGCGACGTCCTCGGCGACCGCGTGCTGGCCGTGCTGGAGGCGGTCGCACCCGGCATCGGCGAGCGGGTCGTCGTGCGGCAGGTCATCACGCCGGAGGACCTGGAGCGCGACTACGGCCTCACCGGCGGGCACCCGCTGCACGCCGAACCCGGCCTCGATCAGTGGTTCGCCTGGCGGCCGCTGGTCGGCCTGGCCCGCTACCGGCTCCCCCTGCGCGGCCTCTACCTGGTCGGCTCGGGGTCCCACCCGGGGGGCGGCGTCACCGCCGGTCCCGGCGCGAACGCGGCGCGCGAGATCCTGGCGGACGCCCGCCGCCGCTGATCCGGCGCTGGTTCAGCGCTGGCCCATCAGGCCGCCGAGGAGCTGGCTCACCTGGGCGGGCTCGGGCAGTTGGCCCGTCGGCGTCAGGCTGTGCACGATCGAGGGCAGGACTGCCGCCACCCCCTGCGTGACCTGGCTCGGGGGCAGACCCGTCTGCGCGGCGAGCTGGCCGACCTGCGCGGATCCCAGCGCCTGCTCGATCTGCTGCGCCGAGACCGCCATATTCGAGCCGTTGCCGACCCACGACTGACCGACGTGGCCCAGGCCCTGGGCCTCGAGCGAGCTCATGACCTGGTGCAGGCCCGACTGGCCGTTGGCCCCCAGGCCGCCGAGCATCGCCAGCAGCGCCGGCAGCAGGGCGGGGAGGGTCCCCAGGGCGCTCAGCAGGCCGCCTCCGGCTCCGGTCCCGATGGTCGGTATGGCGGTACCGCCCGAGGCCGCCCCGAGGAGCCCGCCAAGGCCGCCCATGCCGCCGGACCCGCCGGTCAGCCCACCGAGCAGCTGGCCGAGGCCACCCGCGGCCTGGCCGGTCCCACCTTGGGTACCTGCGGCCTGGCCGGCACCCGACAGCAGCTGCGACAACTCATCCACGTTGCTCTCCCTGTGTGACGACGAGGTTGGGCGGGCGCGGGCCGGACGGCGGGGCTACGACGGTGGCAGTTTGGCCCGCGGCCGGAGCCGGCCGGTGGCCGTGGCCTCGGTCGCCGTGGCGACGGGCTCCGGCGGCCGCGGCACGCGGACGGGATGGCCCTCGCGGGCAGCGAGGCTGCGGGCGGCCCGGGAGGTCACATCCCGTGAGCCGCTGGCGAGGTGGTTGAGGTAGTAGAAGAAGATGCTGGAGAGGACGGCCGCCACCGGGACGCTGAAGATGGCGCCGGCGACGCCCGCGATCTTGGCCCCCACGATGACCGACCCGAGCACGACGGCCGGGTGGATGCCGACGGCCTCACCCATGACCCGCGGCTGGATGACGTTCATGACCACGAACCAGCCCGCGATCATGAGGGCAAGCGTCGGCAGCAGCGCATCGGGCTTGGTCAGGAGCGCCACCGCGACGGGCGGGGCCCACGAGATGAATGGGCCGAAGAACGGGATCGCCTGGAGGATGCCCGAGCTGACCGCGCTCAGCGGCGCGAAGTCGAGGCCGAGCAGCAGGCTCGTGGCCGCCGCCACCGCGCCGTACACCAGTCCGATCAGCGCCTGGCCGCGCAGGAAGCCGCCGAACGAGCGCGACACGCTGACCTCGAGGAGGGCGAAGTCCTCCGCGTAGCGCGGCGGCACGAGGCGGTTGATGAAGGCCATCGTCTGCTCGCCGTCGATGGCAAGGTAGAGCGACAGGAAGAGGACGATGATCAGGTTGCCGAAGAGGCCCAGGCTGGCCACGGCCAGGTTGGTCAGCGGCCCCACGAGCGAGGTGCCGACCGAACCGACGCTGGTGAGCACCTGCTGAGCCGCCGCCGCCAGGTCGACCTGCAGGCCGAGCGAGGCCAGCCAGTCCTGCCACGGCTTGACGATCGACGGCAGGTTCTGCTCCAGCTGCGGCACGCTGGCCAGGAAGGCCTGCGTGGAGGTGGCCAGGCTGCCCGCCACGAACAGGGCCACACCCGTCAGCACCACCAGCAAGAGGGCATAGGTCAGCACCACGGCGCCCGCGCGCGGCAGGCCGGGGATCGTGTGGACCATGAACGAGGCCAGGGGGTTGATGACGAAGGCCAGCAGCCAGGCCAGGAAGAAGATCAGCAGGATGTCGCTGAAGTAGAAGAGCCAGTTGCTCACCTGGCCCACGAGGAGGATCGCAGCCAGCAGCGTGCCGATGATGAGCAGCGCATCGAGCCACCGTCGCTCGCGGTCGGTCAGCTCCGTCATGGCCGCAGTCTACGACGCCCCATTCCGCCGCCCACGGCCGCCGAGCGCGGCTGCGGCTAACGGTTCGCCCGAAGCTAACGGTCCATAGCCATAGGGTCGGCGCGGGCGTGTCGCCGGTGTGCCGTTCGCTGCCGGTGAACGTCAGACGCTTTACGACTGAAGCGAACGACCACGCGCCGCCGTCACGCCCCAGTCAGTTCGTGCCAGGCGAACATCGGCCGCGGACGAGGCTCATGTGAGGGCCAGGGTGCCCTGATCGACTGATTCGTTCGGCGAAGGCGAACTTCCGGCCCGGGAAAGGTGCTCCGAGGCGCGGAACCCGGCCAGGCAAGCGCAAGCTAAGCGCCGCCTCCTTTACTCAGCTGGTGCCGTCGCTCCACGATCGCCCCCGCGCCCGCGTCGCCCGCGTCGCCGACCGCCGCCTGCGCCGCGTCGTGCAGGACCTGGCCGACACGATCGTGCGGCAGCGACTGGACAGCGGCGTCAGCCAGATCGCTCTCGCCGGGGCCGCCGGTGTAAGCCGGGCCTATCTCTGCGAGATCGAAGCAGGCCGGGCGATGCCGAGCCTGGATGTCCTCGCCCGGCTGGCCGCCGCACTTGGCGGAGAGGTGAGTGTGCGGATCTACCCCGGCAGCGGGCCGATGGTGCGCGACCACCTGCAGGTGGCCATGGTCGAAGCGCTGCTCCAAATGACCGATCGATCCTGGGGCCCTCGGTTGGAGGTGCCGGTCGCCGCCCCGACCAGGGGTTTCGCCGATCTGCTGCTGCATGACCCATCGAGAGGTCAGGCGGTCGAGGTAGAGATCCACTCGCAGCTTCGTCGCGTCGAGCAGCAGCTGCGGTGGAGTCAGGCTAAGGCGGAAGCGTTGTCCTTGTCGCTGCCGCCCGGGACGGAGATGCATCGCCTCCTCCTGCTGCGCTCGACCGAGACCAACCGCCGTCTGGTCGCGGTCAACCAGACCCTCTTCGCGACTGCCTTCCCCGCCTCGGTGCGCGCGGCACACGCGGCGCTGCGGGACGCCGCCGTGCGCTGGCCGGGGCCCGTGCTCCTGTGGGCCACTGTGACGAGCGGCCGGGCGCGGATCCTGGCCACCTCGCCCAGAGGCATCCGCGTGGGTCGGTGAGGGGCCACGCAAGCTTCGCCGGGGGCGAACGGATTCCTGCGTTTGGCACCGCGGTGAACCCGGCCCTCGCGGATGGCCGCACGATGTTCGGCCCGAGCGAACCGGCGATGGCCCACCACGTCGGATGTGGCCGCCCGATAGGCTCAGCGGAGATCCCCGTTCGGCCGGGGCGAATGACAACGAGCGAAGCTACGTGGCACCCGAGCCAAGGGCACCGCGGACCGCGTCTTGCTCGGTGGGAGCGAACGGGAGTACAGCAGCCAGTCCGCGTTTACCCGAGGGCCGCCAGGTCGTCAGCGGACGGGACCCAGGCCCATCCGTTCGTGGCACTCCCGCAGGGTCTCGCGGGCGAGCGGGGCGAGGCGGTCGGCCCCGGCGCGAAGCACTTCCTCGACGTAGGCCGGTCGCGCGGCCAGCTCGGCGCGCCGCTCCCGGGCCTCGGCGAAGGCGTCGATGATGCGGTCGGCGAGCAGCCGCTTCGTGTCGACACAGCCGGTGCGCGCCGTGCGCTCGCCTTCCCAGATCGACTCGTAGTCCTCGCCGAACAGGCGGTGCAGCTGGCACACGTTGCAGACCTCCGGCCGGCCCGGATCGGTCCGCTTGATGCGCTGCGTGTCGGTGACCATCGACATGACCTGTCGCCGGATCTCCTCGGGCGGGGCGAAGATCTCGACCGTGTTGCCGAGCGACTTCGACATCTTGAGCTGGCCGTCGGTGCCCCTCACGACCGGCGAGTCGGTGAAGACGGCCTGCGGCTCCACGAACACCTCGCCGTATCGGGCGTTGAAGGCCCGCACGATCTCGCGTGCCAGCTCCAGGTGCGCCGCCTGATCCTTGCCCACCGGCACGTAGCGGGCCTGGTAGATGGCGATGTCGGCGCACTGCAGGACGGGGTAGCTCAGCAGGGCGAAGTTGACGTCGTTGGGCTGGCTGCGCTTCTTCTCCTTGAACGACGGCGTCCGCTCGACCCAGGGCGTCGGGACCGCGGTGGCGAGCAGCCAGGCCAGCTCCGTATGCTCGGGCCGGTCCGACTGGCGGAAGAGCACGGCCTTCTCCGGGTCCAGGCCAAGCGCCAGGAGCCCCAAGGCCATCTCTTGCGTGTTCTGGCGGATGACCGCCCCGTCGTGGGTGGACGTCAGGGCGTGGTAGTCGACGATGCAGTAGATGGCGTCGTAGCCGTCCTGCATGGCGATGTAGTTGCGGAACGCGCCGAGGTAGTTGCCGATGTGGGGCAGGCCACTCGGCTGGACGCCGCTGAAGACGCGCTCGCGCGTCGACGCGGGCGTCAGGAACGGGGCAGGCGGGGCCTGGGGCGTGGGAGCCATGGCGGCCGAGTCTAGCAGGGGCGCCGCTCAGGAAAGGGCGGCAAACTCGTCGAGGAAGCGCGCCGTGAGGCGAGCGGCCTGTGCGGCGAGGTCCAGGCGGACGTTCTCGTCGGGGGCGTGAGCGCGGGTATCGACCGTGGCGCAGCCCAGGCTGGTCATCGGCACGAGGTCACGACCGCAGACCTGCCCCATCGGGGCGACCCCGGGAGTCGAGACGTAGCGGACCGCGGGCTTGCCGAAGACCGCCTCGGAGACGCGGCTGGCGGCGGCCAGCAGGGGGTGGTCAGCCTGCGTCCAGTAGGCCCGCTCGCCCTCCTCGGCGACCAGCTCGATGTCGTCGAAGCCGGCCCGCTCGAAGTGCGCCGCGAGCGCCGCCACGACGGCGGCGGGATCCTGGTCGGGCACGATGCGGATGTCGAGCCGGGCGTGCGCCTCGGCCGGCGTGATCGTCTTGTCCCCAGGGCCGATGAAGCCGGACCACAGGCCCTGGATATTCAGTGTCGGCGCGAAGGTCATGGCCCGCACCGCGTCGGTCCCGTCGAGGCCGCCGATGAAGCGCTCGACGTGGAACTCGCGGCGGATCTCGTCCACGACCTCCGGCGGGGTCGCCGCGACGACCGCCAGCTGGGCGGCGGTCGGCGGCACGATCCCCTCATCCAGGCCCTCCAGGGCTGGGGTCCCATCGGCGTGGAACAGGCTGCTCAGGGCCTGCGCCAGCCGGACGGGCGCGCTGGGCAGCACCGTGGCGAGGCTCGAATGCGCGTCATAGGCGAGCGTCCGGCATATCAGCTCGACGACGACGATGCCGCGCACCCCGCCGACGATCTCCGGCTGCCCCGCCTCGTTGACGCCGCCGCCCTCCATGAGGGCGCCGTCGGCGCGGCGCAGGCCCGGCCGCTGGTCGAGCAGGGCATCGAGGTGCCCGCTGCCGTATTCCTCTTCGCCCTCCACGAGGAAGCGGACCCGGCAGGGCAGGGGACCGATCGTGGCCAGGTACGCCTCGATGGCCCAGATCCGCGGCAACAACTCGCCCTTGTTGTCACAGGCGCCCCGGGCGAAGAGGCGGCCGTCGCGGACAGCTGGCTCGTACGGACGGGTCGTCCACAGCTCGAGCGGCACGGCCGGTTGCACGTCGTAATGCTGGACCGCGTTGAGGGTCCGCGGCCCGGTCCCGATGTCGCCCACCACGAGGGGCGGGACCTCGGGCTGCTCGGGTAGCGCGACGACATCCACGGTCGCGCCGACGCGTTCAAGGCGGGCGGCGATCCACGCCGCGGCCGCGCGCAGCCCCGCCAGGTCCCCCTGCTCGGAGCGGAAGCCACAGAACTCGAGCAGCTCGCTGGTCCACGTCGGCAGCTGCGCCTCGATGTAGCGGTCCAGGGCGGCGTATCGGTCCATCGACTGTCCTCGTGCGGCGCTCCACGCCACGCTAGGCGCCGGCCGGGGCCCCGTCAAACCACTGCGTCGCGCCCCTACAATCCGGATCATGTCCAGCGCGACGGCCGAGGCCGCGACCCAGCCGCCGCCCGCCCCGCTGCGCGTGGCTCTCCTGGGCCTGGGCACGGTCGGCCGGGAGGTGGCCCGGGCCATCGTCGAGCGGTCGGCCGACCTCGCGGCCGCATCCGGGGGCCGCGGCCTCACGCTCGCCGCGGTCGGCGTGCGCGAGCCAAGCCGCGACCGGGGAGTGCCTCTGCCATCCGGCGCCAGGAAGACCGACGACCTGGTCGCCGTGGCGACCGGCCGGGCCGCGCCGGTCGATGTCGTCGTGGAGCTGCTTGGGGGTCTCGAGCCGGCCGGGGAGCTGGTCACGGCCGCCCTCGACAGCGGCGCCGCCGTCGTGACGGCCAACAAGGCCCTGCTGGCCGGTCGCGGCGCGGCACTTGAGGCGCACGCGCGACGGATGGGCGCCACGTTGCGCTTCGAGGCGGCGGTCGGCGGCGGCCTGCCGATCCTGGGGCCGCTCGGCAGCGACCTGGCCGCCGACCGCTGGGACGCGGTGAGCGGCATCCTGAACGGCACGAGCAACGACATCCTGTGGCGCATGGACCTCGAAGGCGCCTCCTACGCCGATGCGCTCGCCGCGGCCCAGGCCGCCGGCTACGCGGAGGCCGACCCGAGCGGCGACGTGGAGGGCCGCGACACGGCCGACAAGCTGGCCATCCTGATCCGCTTCGCCTTCGGTGCCTGGCCCGACGTGGCCGCCATCCGCCGCGCCCCGCCTGCACTGGACGGTGACGGTGCCCCGGGCATCACCGGCGTCACCGACGGGTTGCTGCGGGTCGCCCGGCGCGATGGTCTCGCCATCCGCCTCATCGCGCATGCCGAGCGGGCCTCCGACGGCGCGATCAGCGCCTGGGTCATGCCGGCCGGCGTGCGGGCGGACTCGGGCTTCGGCCGCACGGAGTGGGTCGACAACCGGCTCGAACTGGAGGGCCACCCGGTCGGGCGGGTGACGATCGGCGGCCCGGGAGCGGGCGGACCGGCCACGAGTTCGGCTGTGCTCGGCGACCTGCTGGCGATCGCCCGGGGCGAAGGTTCGACCTGGTCGGGCCTGCCACCCGCGCCGGCGGCCCAGGTGCAGCCGATCGACGACCTTGGTCCGGCGCGTCGCTGGCTCATCGCGGACCCCCCCGGCGACGGCTTCACCAGCCTGCGGACGGTCGCCCAGCTGCGCGACGAGCTGGGCGGGAGCGGCTACCAGGCCACGCTGTTCCCCATCCTCGACGGGGCCCGCTGACCATGCGCATGAGCGACGTCCTGCGCCAGCTGCGGCAGCAGCACGTGGCGGCGGAGGCGCGCCCGCGGCTGCTGCACCGCTACGCCGCCTTCCTGCCGCTGACCGACGCGACGCCGCCCCTGAGCCTGGGTGAGGGCGGCACACCGCTGGTCCATGCCCGGACGCTGGGGCGAGCCATCGGCTGTCCGGAGCTATACCTCAAGCTGGAGGGCAGCAACCCGACCGGCTCCTTCAAGGACCGGGGGATGGTCGTGGCGGTCGCCAAGGCCCTGGAGGCCGGGGCGCACGCCATCATCTGCGCCTCCACGGGCAACACGGCGGCGTCCGCGGCGGCCTACGGTGCAGCCGCCGGCCTCGAGGTGGTGGTGGTCCTGCCGGCCGGCCAGATCGCGGCCGGCAAGCTGGTCCAGGCGCAGATCGCGGGGGCCCGGGTCATCGCCGTCGACGGCAACTTCGACGCAGCCCTGCGCATCGTCCGCGAGCTCGTGGCCCAGGGCGCCACGCACGGCCACCCCCTGACCCTGGTCAACTCGGTCAATCCGCATCGCATCGCCGGCCAGAAGACCGGCGCGTTCGAGGTCTGCGACGACCTGGGCGGCGCGCCCGACTACCTCGCCATCCCGGTCGGCAACGCCGGCAACATCACAGCCTACTGGCGCGGCTTCACGGAATACCGCGACGCCGGCCTGGTCGAGACGCGCCCGGTGATGCTGGGCTTCCAGGCCAGCGGCGCGGCGCCGCTCGTGCTGGGTCACGACGTGCTTGAGCCGTCCACCGTGGCGACGGCCATCCGCATCGGCCGTCCCGCCAGCGGGGACCATGCGCTGCGCGCGCGGGACGAGTCGAGCGGCCTGATCGACTCCGTCACCGACGAGGAGATCCTGGCCGCCTACCGCGACCTGGCCCGCCACGAGGGCGTCTTCTGCGAACCGGCCAGCGCCGCTTCCGTGGCCGGTGTCCGGAAGGTCGCGGCCGCCGGGCGCATCGATCCGTCGGCTACCATCGTGTGCGTGCTGACCGGTCACGGCCTGAAGGATCCCGCCACGGCCCAGGCCCAGGCGGCACCCGTCATCGCGTCCGCGGCCGACCCGGCCGCCGTCATGGAGGCCCTGGGCTGGTGACCGGCACCACCACCCCGGAAGCCGCCCTGCCCGACGGGATCGGCGTGCGCCGTGTCGTCGTCGAGGTGCCCGCCACGACGGCCAACCTTGGGGCGGGCTTCGATGCCCTCGCCCTGGCGCTCGATCTGAAGGACCGCTTCGAGGTCGACCTCCTGCCCGCCGCCGGCCTGGAGATCGAGGTGGAGGGCGAGGGGGCTGCGCCCGGTGAGATCTCGCGGGGCCCCGACGACCGGTTCGTGCAGGCGCTCGAGACGGGTCTCCGCTGGGCCCTGGGGCAGCTGCCGGCCGGGCTGGGCTGGCGCGTCCGCATGCGCAACGAGATCCCCCTGGCGCGCGGCCTCGGCTCGTCGGCGGCGGCCACCGTCGGCGGGCTCGTGGCGGCCGATGCCTTCGCCGGCGGCCGACTCAACGAACGACGCATGCTGACGCTGGCGGTCGAGCTGGAGGGCCACCCCGACAACGTGGCCGCCGCGCTGCTGGGCGGTTTCGCGGTCACGGCCATGGTGGAGGGCCGGCCGGAAACGATGCGCTTCGACGCGCCGCGCGACCTGCGGGCGGTCATCTTCGTGCCCGACCTGCGCCTCTCGACGGCCGCCATGCGCGCCGTCCTGCCGGCGACCGTGCCTCACCGCGACGCCACGTTCAACGTCGGGCGGGTCGCGCTTGGGGTGGCCGGCATGGCGAGTGGGCGGACCGACATGCTGCGGGTCCTCACCGAGGACCGGCTCCACGAGCCCTATCGGACGGAGGTCTACCCGGCCCTGCCCGCCCTCATCGCCGCGGCCCGCAACGCGGGTGCGCTGGGGGCATGTCTGTCGGGCTCCGGGTCGTCGGTCATCGCTTTCGGCGACTCGGTGCACGGGCTGGCCGCGGTCGAATCGGCGCTCCTGGCGGCGGCCGCCGACGCGGACCTGACCGGCTCGGTGCGCATCGTCATGCCGCGCAACGCGGGCGCCGTCGCCGTCGAGGCCAAGTAGCCGCATCTAGGATCGGCCGATGCTCATCGTCCAGAAGTACGGCGGCTCCTCGCTCGCCACGGCCGACCGCATCCGCCACGTGGCGGCGCGGATCGCGCGTGAGCGCGCGGAGGGCGAGCGGCTGGTCGTCGTCGTCAGCGCGATGGGCGACACCACCGACGACCTCCTCGCCCTGGCCGCCCAGATCACGCCCGACCCGGACCCGCGCGAGCTCGATGTGCTGCTCGCGACCGGCGAGCACATGAGCGGCACGCTGGTGGCCATGGCCCTCCACGCCATGGGCATCCCGGCCATCAGCCTGACCGGCCCGCAGGCCGGCATCCGCACCGACACGCGCCACGGCCGGGCGCGCATCGCCAACGTGGACCCGGCGCGCCTCGTGCGCGAGCTGGACGCGGGCCGCGTGGTGATCGTGGCCGGCTTCCAGGGCGCGACCGGCGAGGGGTTCCTGGAAAGCGATGTCACCACACTCGGGCGGGGTGGCTCGGACACGACGGCCGTCGCCCTGGCAGCTCGCCTGGGCGCCGACCGCTGCGAGATCCTGACCGACGTCGACGGCATCTACACGGCCGACCCGCGGGTCGTGCCCGAGGCTCGGCTGCTGCCCGTCATCGGCTACGAGGAGATGCTGGAGCTGGCCCAGCAGGGCGCCCAGGTCATGCAGACGCGCGCCGTCGAGCTGGGCTGGGTCAACGGCGTGGTCATCGCCGTGCGCTCGACGTTCTCCGACCATCCCGGCACGCGCATCAGGGAGGACCCGCTCGTGGAGCAGCGCAACAAGGTGCGTGGCCTGGCCACCGACCGCCACGTCGCAAAGGTCACGCTCGTCGGGGTGCCCGACCGCCCGGGGGTCGCCCATGCCGTGTTCGCGCCGCTGGCCGAGGCGGGCATCAACGTCGACATGATCGTCCAGAACGTCGGCCACGCCGGCACGACCGACCTGTCGTTCACCATCCCCTCGGTCGATCTGGCGCGCGCGGAACGCCTGCTCGACGAGATCCGCCGCGAGCTCGGCGCGGCCGAGGTGACGACGGACCGCGATGTCGCCAAGGTCTCCATCGTCGGGGCCGGCATCCAGAACGCCCCGGGCTATGCCGCGCGGATGTTCGGCACCCTGGCCGAGGCCGGCATCAACATCGAGATGATCTCGACCAGCGAGATCCGCATCACCTGCATCATCGCCGAGGCTGACGTGGAGGCCGCTGCCCAGGCGCTCCACCGCGCCTTCGCCCTGGAGCGGCCGGAGACAGTCGACGACCTGGAGCCCGTGGTCGGGGGAGCCGAGGCTGCCGCCGGGTGAGCCGAACGCGCCCGTTCGTCTCGCGCCTGGAGCGCTTCACGGAGGTCGACTCCACGCAGCGGGTCGTGGCCGGCTGGCTGGCCGACGGGCTCCCGGAGGTGGCCGTGGCCACCGCCGACGTGCAGACGCAGGGCCGCGGCCGGACGGGTCGGGTGTGGCAGGCGCCAGCGGGGGCCGCCCTGCTGGTGACGTGCGGCTTCCGGCCACGCGGCCTGCCGCTCGCCCAGGCGTGGCGCATCGCGGCGATCGCCTCTCTGGCCCTGGCCGAGTCGGCCGAGGCGCAGGGTCTCCCGGACGGCACGATCGGCCTGAAGTGGCCCAACGACCTCGTTGCGGAAGGGCCCGACGGCGAGCCGCTGAAGCTGGCCGGCGTGCTTGGTGAGGTGGCCGCTGCGGCCGATGGGACGGTCGACAGCTGCCTCGTCGGGCCTGGGGATCAACGTCGACTGGCCCGCCACGACCTTCCCGCCGGAGCTGGCGCCGACCATGACGAGCCTGCGCGAGCTGGCCCACCGGCCGGTCGACCGGGACGCCGTCCTCGAGGGCTTCCTGGACCGGCTCGAGCCGCGCTATGAGGTGCTGATGCTGGGCCGTTTCGACAGCGCGGGCTGGACGGGCCGCCAGCGCACGACCGGCCGCCAGGTCACGCTGCAGGCCGGCGATGAGGTCGTGGAAGGGCTGGGGGTCGGCGTCGACCCGCTCTCGGGGGCGCTGCTGCTGGAGGGCGACGGCGTCGTCCGCGCCTTCGACAGTGCGGAGGTCCTGCGCTGCCGGATCTTGACCGCCGGCCGCTCGTAACGGCTCGCTGCCGCCATCGCGCTCGAAGAGACCACCACGGTCGCAGGCCGCGGGCGTCGGGGCGTCTCAACCCAGCAGGTACGTGATGACGCCGAAGATGATGATGATGACGACGGCGATGGCGAACACGGGGTCGGCCCTCGCCCATCGCACCACGCGGACACAGGCCCAACGGAGCCGCTCATACCAGGCTTGGATGGCATCGAACACAGCGGATGGCCCAACGAGCGAAGGCCCTGACGACGAGCCGTCGGCACGGTAGCACTTCCGGTGGCGCCACGCCCTGACCGACGACCCGCGCACGCTCGCGAACGCTGTCCCCGTAACGGCTAGACTTCGGCGGTGTTCAGGAAAGCAGCGGAACGAGGCCGCCAGCGCCTCGTCCCGTTCGACGCCGATCGCTCGGCCGTCGAGGCGGCCAGGCGCGATCCGCGCCGGTTCGAGCCGCTCTACCGCAAGTACGTGGGGCAGGTATACAGCTTTGCCGCTTATGAACTGCGCGACCACCACGCGGCCGAAGACGTGACCGAGCAGGTCTTCCTGCAGGCGCTCCGAGGCCTGTCCTCGTTCGAAGAGCGAGGCGACGGGTCGGTCAGCACCTTCCGTGTCTGGCTCTTCCAGATCGCCCGCAATGCGCTTGCCAACGAGCATCGCCGCCGCGGGCGTCACCCCCAGGCGCCCCTCGACGCGGCGCTCGACGTGGCTGCCCCGGGCCAGGATCCGGCCGCCGTGGCCGTCTCGTCCGACGAGGCGCGACGCGCCTGGCGGGCCATCGGCCGCCTGCCGGCCGAGCGCCGCCGCGCCCTGACCCTCCGGTTCGTCGAGGAGATGTCCACGCCCGAGATCGCCGGCGTGATGGGCCGCTCCGAAGGGGCCGTGCGCGTGCTCATCCATCGGGCCTTGCGCGCGGTGGCGACCGAGCTGGAGCGTGACTGACGAGGTGGTCCGGCTGGACGCCTACGTGGAGGGCGTGCTGGCCGGACGACCGGCCGGGCCGCGGCCGCTGATCGACCCGGCGGACATCGACCCCGCGGCGGGCCGCGCGGCCGACATCCTGGCCCGCTCGCTGGTGCGCTTCCACCCCTCGTTCCGCTTCGAGGATGCGCTCGCTGCACGGCTGCGCGCGCTTGGCGAGGCGATGCACGACGAACGCCCCGAGCCGCTCATCGGTGGCCCGGTGCTGGCCTTCCCAGGCGGCGCCGAGCCATCGCTCGTGGCCGCCGGCGAGCCGTCGGGACCGCTCGGCCGCGGCTTGCTGGTGGGTGGGGCCATCGCCTCGGGCCTGTCGCTCGCCGGCGCGGCCTACCTGGCCTGGCGCCGCGGCCACCGGGTCGCGTCGTGAGGGGCGTCGCGCCATGCCGCTGAAGCTGCCGTTCCGCACGCGCGGCCAGGAGTACCCGCCCGACCTGTGGACGCGCTGCCCCAGCTGCGAGGAGATGATCTACAACAAGCAGCTCGACAAGAACCTGCGCGTCTGTCCCACCTGCGGGCACCATTTCCGCCTGAGCGCCATGGCACGGGTGGCCCTGCTGGTGGACCCCGGTTCCTTCGTCGAGCGGGACGCCGGGCTGGCGTCCGTGGATGCCCTTGGCTTCGTCGACCAGAAGCCGTATCCGGAGCGCCTGGCGGCGGCCAGCGCGGCGACCGGCCTCGGCGACGCAGCCGTGTGGGGCATGGCGACCCTGGCGCAGCATCGGATCGCGCTCGGCGTGATGGATTTCGCCTTCATGGGCGGCTCGATGGGCTCGGTCGTGGGGGAGAAGGTGACCCGGGCGGCCGAGGCCGCGCTGGCCGATCGGGTCCCGCTCATCGTCGTGTCGGCCTCCGGTGGCGCGCGGATGCAGGAAGGCACCCTGGCCCTCATGCAGCTGGCCAAGACGGTCGGCGCCCTCGGACGCCTGGATGCCGCGGGCGTGCCCTACATCAGCGTCATGACCGATCCCACCACCGGCGGGGTCTTCGCCTCGTTCGCCGCCCTCGGTGACGTCAACGTGGCCGAGCCGAACGCCCTGATCGGCTTCGCCGGTTCGCGCGTCTCCGCCGGCACGATCGCCGAGTCGCTCCCGCCGGGGTTCCAGCGCTCGGAGTTCCTCTTCAACCACGGGTTCGTCGATCTCGTCGTGCCGCGGAACCAGCTCCGGGACGAACTGGGGCGCCTGCTCCAGTACCTGCGACCGGCGCCCGTCCCTGCCGACCGGGCCGCCCCGGCCACCGGGAACGGCTCGTTCCCGCGCTCGCTCCTCGAGACGCTCGCGGGGGACCCCAGCCGTGGCTGAGCGGCTCGTCGACAGCCCCCCGGCGCTTGGCGAGCAGGAACGCAACGCGGTCTGGGAGCGTGTCCGCCTGGCCCGCAACATCCGCCGGCCGCACGCCCTGGAGCTGCTCCAGGCCATGGCGACCGACGTCATCGAGCTGCACGGCGACCGCTTCTTCGGCGATGACGGCGCGATCGTGGCCGGCTTCGCCCGGCTGGACGGGCGGCCGATCATGTTCGTCGGCCAGCAGAAGGGCGGCGACACCGAGGAGAACATCCGCCGCAACTTCGGGAGCGCCCACCCCGAGGGCTTTCGCAAGGCGATGCGGATCTTCCGCCTGGCGGAGAAGCTGCACCTGCCGGTCGTCACCCTGGTCGACACCGCCGGGGCGCACCCCGGCGCGGCGTCGGAGGAGCGCGGCATCGCCGAGGCGATCGCCCGCTCGATCATGACGATGCTCGGGCTGCGCACGCCGATCGTCGTGGCCATCATCGGCGAGGGCGGCTCGGGCGGCGCCCTGGCCGTGGCCGCCGGCGACGTGGTGCTGGCCCTGGAGAACGCCGTCTACGCCGTGATCAGCCCCGAAGGCTGCGCCAGCATCCTGTGGCGCAGCAGCGAGGCCGCGCCGCAGGCCGCCGCGGCGATGCGCATGACCGCGCCCGAGCAGGCGCGGCTGGGTGTCGTCGATGGCGTCGTGCCGGAGCCGCCCGGCGGGGCCCAGGAGGACGCCGGACGGACGGCGACCCAGCTGCGGGCGGCCATCATCACCGAGCTCGATCGGCTGGCGGCGCTGTCGACGCCGGGACTGCTGGAGGCCCGCTACCAGCGCTACCGGCGGATGGGCGCCTTCACCGTCCACGAGGCGGCGCCCGAAGGTCGGACCGAGCGACCCGGCCTGACCGACCGGCTGCGCAACATCCTGGACCTGGGACGGCATACCCTTGCAGGGATCGATCCGTCCGAGGGGCCGCCGGATCAGGCCGCCGCGGACGAGCCACCGCTGCGGGAGGAGCTGTAGATGGCCGACCGACCCGCCCGCCGCGCGCCTGCGCCCGCCGCTCCCGCTGCCGGCGACGCGGCCGCCATGGGGCGCCTCGCGGACGAGCTCCTGCCGGCGCTGATCGCGCGCCTGGAGGCCAGCACGCTCGGGGAGCTGGAGATCCGCCGCAACGGCTGGCGCGTCCGCCTGCGCCGGGCCACGCTGGACGCCGCCCCGCCCGAAGGCGCGGGACGCCGCGGGAGTGCAGGGCGCCCGCGCGCCTCGGCCGACCAGACGGCCGCGACCGGCCGGAGCGCGCCCCTCGCGGCGGTCGGACCGGGCCTGCCGACGAAGGTGACCGACCGGCGAGCCGCGGCGCTGTCGCCGGCCGTGGGCTACTTCAGTCCGCTGGGCAGCCTGACCGCCGGTGTCGCGGTGCGGTCCGGCGACGTCCTCGGCCACGTCGACGTGCTGGGGGTGCGCCAGGACGTCGTCGCCCCGGCTGACGGCGTCGTGGGCCGCTACCTGGCGGAAGCCGGGGAGGCCGTCGAGTACGGCCAGGAGCTCGTCCGCCTCGAGGCCGGTCGCGACGACGCCGTGGCCACCGTGCCTGCCGAGGCCGGCTGATGTTCGAGCGGATCCTCATCGCGAACCGCGGCGAGATCGCCCTGCGCATCCTGCGCACGTGCCGGCGCATGGGCATCGGGGCGGTCGTGGCGTACAGCGAGGCCGACCGTGACACGCGGGCCGTGCAACTGGCCGACGAGGCCATCTGCGTCGGCCCGGCGGAGGCCAAGCGGAGCTATCTCTCTGCGCCGGCCATCCTGTCGGCCGCCATCGTCACCGGCTGTGACGCCATCCACCCGGGCTACGGCTTCCTCTCCGAGGACGACACGTTCGCCGAGATGACCCGCGCCCACGGCCTGACCTTCATCGGGCCGCCGGCCGAGGTGCTGGAGCGGTTCGCCTCCAAGGCCGGCACGCGCCACCTCCTGGCGAGCCACGGGCTGCCCACGGTGCCCGGCTCGGCCGAGATGCTGCGCGACGACGCGGACGCCCTGGCGGAGGCCGAGCGCATCGGCTACCCCGTGCTGATCAAGCCCTCCGCGGGCGGCGGCGGTCGCGGCATGCGCATGGTCCGCTCCCCGCGCGAGCTGGAGCAGGCCCTCACCGTCTGCCGTTCGGAGGCGCGGGCGGCCTTCGGCGACGACTCCCTGTACCTCGAGAAGTGGTTGGAGGAGACGCGCCACGTGGAGGTCCAGGTCATCGTGGACCGCTACGGCCACGGCGTGCACGTCGGCGAACGCGACTGCTCGGTGCAGCGGCGCCACCAGAAGCTCGTCGAGGAGAGCCCCTCGCCGGCCCTTTCGCCCGAGGCCAACGCGGAGCTGTGCCGCTCCGCCGTCGAGGCGGTCGTGGCGGCCGGCTACGAGAACGTGGGCACGCTCGAGTTCCTCGTCGACCAGTCGGGCGCGGCCTACTTCATCGAGATCAACTGCCGCATCCAGGTCGAGCACCCGGTGACCGAGATGCGGTCGGGCATCGATTTCGTGGCCGAGCAGATCCGCATCGCCGCCGGCGAGCCCCTGGGCTATAGCCAGGCGGACGTGGTGCTGCGGGGCCATGCCGTCGAGTTCCGCATCAACGCCGAGGACGTGACCCACGACTTCCGGCCGCAGGCCGGCGAGGTCCAGCGGTACCTGGCGCCCGGCGGCCCCGGCGTGCGCATGGACAGCCATCTTTATCCGGCGTACGAGGTCCCCCCGTACTACGACTCGCTGCTGGGGAAGCTCGTCGTGTGGGGCCCCGATCGATCCGCGGCCCTGGCCCGCGCACGGGGCGTCCTTGACGAGGTCGTGCTGGAGGGCCTCATCACCAACCTGGACTTCCACCGCGCGCTGCTGCGCAACGAGACGTTCATCGAGGGCGCCTTCACGACCAACCTGCTCGACCGGATCGGCAGCGCGGCCTTCGTCTCCAGCACCGCGCGGCCTCAGGCGGTCGGATGAGCGACGCCGTCCTCACCACGGCCCAGATCCAGGCCCTGATCCCGCATCGCTGGCCGTTCCTGCTGGTCGACCGCATCGTCGAGTACGACCCCGCCGCCCAGCGCATCGTCGGCCAGAAGGGCGTCACCGCCTCGGAGTGGTTCTTCCAGGGCCACTTCCCGAGCCTGCCGGTCATGCCGGGCGTGCTCCAGGTGGAGGCGCTGGCCCAGACGATGGCCGTCTACGTCGCCCAGCAGGAGGGCTTCGGCGACCGCATCGGGCTCTTCGCGGGTATCGAGGAGTGCCGCTTCAAGCGCCTCGTGCAGCCGGGCGACACGCTCCGCCTGGAGATCGTCATGGAGCGGCTCGGCCGCCGCTTCGGACGCGGGCGCGGCGTGGCCAGCGTCGACGGCGAGGTCGCCTGCGAGGCGCTGCTGAGCTTCATCATCCCCGGTGAAGGGGTCCTGCGATGACCTTCCGCCTGGCCGTCTTCGGCGACATCCACGGCAACGTGGCGGCGCTCGATGCCGCCCTGGCGGCCGTGGAGCGGGCCCGCCCCGACGCGGTGGCGGTGACCGGCGACCTGGTCATGAACGGGCCACGCCCGGCCGAGGTGCTGGCGCGCATCCGCACCCTGGAGCAAGCCGGCGCCTGCGTCGTGCAGGGCAACACCGACATCGCGGTGGCCGATCTGGACATGAGCGCCGCGTTCCCCTGGCTGGAAGAGGTGCCGGCCGCCCAGCGCGCCGCCGCCGAATGGGCCCACGACGTGCTCAGCCCGGCCGACCTGGACCTGCTCCGCCGCCTGCCCGCCGAGCGGCGCCTGCGGGTCGGCGACGACCTCGTCCTCATCTGCCACGGCTCGCCCGGCAGCCAGACCGACGGCCTGGCGGCCGGGCTCGATGCGGCGGTCACCGTGCAGCGCATCACGCGCACCGACGCGCGGGTCATCGTGTGCGGTCACACCCATGTGGCCGAGACGCGCGAGTTCGGGCGGCGGCTCATCTGCAACCCGGGCTCGTGCGGCTACAGCTTCGACGGCGATGCCGACGCGGCGTGGGCCCTCCTGACGTTCGAGCCCGACGGGGCCATCACCGCCGACCTGCGGCGCGCCTCGTACGACCCGCTGCCGATGGCCGAGGAGGTCGCCGTCCGCGGCCTGCCCGGCGACGTGTACCGGGCGGCCACGATCCGCACGGGGCGCTTCGTCCGATGAGCGGCCCCACGCCGCCCGGGCGGCGCCGGGTGGTGGTGACCGGCCTGGGCGCCGTCACGCCGCTGGCCAACGACGCGGCGGGCACCTGGGCGGCCCTGGTGGCAGGGCGGTCGGGCGTGCGGCCCATCACGTCGTTCGACCCGGCGCGCCTGACGAGCCGCATCGCCGGCGAGGTGCAGGACCTGGACGCCTCGGGCGTCCTCGACCGCAAGGAGCTGCGGCGGACCGACCGTTTCACCCAGTTCGCCCTGGTGGCGGCCCGCGAGGCGATGGCCCAGGCCTGCCTGCCGGCCCGCCTCGAAGGCGCCACGGCCGAGGAGACCGGCGCCCTGATCGCCTCGGGCATGGGCGGCACCGGCACGCTCGTCGAGCAGATCGGCATCTCGGCGACCCGCGGACCCGACCGCATCAGCCCGTTCTTCATCCCCATGGCCATCAGCAACATGGCGGCCGGCCAGGTCTCCATCGTCCTCGGGCCGCAGGGGCCGTCGTACGCGCCGGTCAGCGCCTGTGCCAGCGGCGGGCACGCCATCGGGGAGGGGGCCGAGATCATCCTGCGCGGCGATGCCGAGATGATGATCGCGGGCGGGTCGGAGGCGCCCATCTTCGAGGCCTTCGTGGGCGCCTTCGCGGCCATGCGGGCGCTCTCCACGCGAAACGACGATCCGGCCGGTGCGTCGCGTCCGTTCGACCAGGGCCGCGACGGGTTCGTGGCGGCCGAAGGCGCAGCGATGCTCGTCCTGGAGGAGGCCGGCCACGCGCAGCGGCGCGATGTGCCGATCCTGGCCGAGGTGGTCGGCTATGGAGCCACGTCCGATGCGGTCCACGTGACGCTCCCCGCCCCGGGCGGCGCGGGCGCCCTGCGGGCGGCGCGGCGGGCGCTGGCCAAGGCCGGCCTGCCGCCGACCGCCATCGACACGGTCAGCGCGCACGCCACCAGCACGCCGGAAGGCGACCCGGCCGAGCTGGCAGCCTTCCGGACGCTCTTCGGCGACTACGGGCCCCGCGTCAGCATCACCGCCACGAAGGGCGCCATCGGCCACACCCTCGGCGCGGCGGGCGCCATCGGGGCCGTCGTGACGATCCTGTCGCTGCGCGACGGGCGGGTGCCCCCGACCCTCAACCTGGTGGCGCCCGATCCCGCCGTCGGGGATCTCGACTGCACGCCGCTCGTGGCCCGCCAGCGGGAGCTCGACGTGGGCCTCGTCAATGCCTTCGGCTTCGGTGGCCAGAACAGCTGCCTCGTCCTCCGGCGGTGGGAGGCCTAGGGTGGCGCAACGGGCGCGTGCGCACGTGGACGGCGAGGCTGCCGAGCTCGTCGCCCTCATCGACCGTCTGGAGGCGGTCCTGGCGGCGTCGAACCTGTCCGAGCTGGAGGTCGAGGTCGGCGAGACGGCCCTCGTCCTGCGCAAGCCGGTGGCCCTGTCGGCGGAGGCGGCGGCCGCGATGCCCGTGGCGCGCGAGAGCGCCGCCGCCGAGCGTCCAGCCGAGCCGGACGTGGCCGCTTCGCCGTACCACCAGGTGCTGGCCCCGCTCACCGGCCTGCTCTACCTCTCGCCGAGCCCGGACGCGGCGCCCTACGTGCAGGTGGGGCGTGAGGTCAATCAGGGCCAGGTGATCGGCCTCATCGAGGCCATGAAGCTCTTCAACGAGATCAAGTCCGACGTGCGCGGCCGGGTGGTGCACATCCTGGCCGAGCATGGCGCGCTGATCAAGGCGCGCCAGCCGATCCTGGACGTCGATCCTTCATGACAGCCGGGAGGCTACCGCCCATGGGTCCCGCCAGCGTCCGCCTGACCGGCTGGGGCCGGTACGTCCCGGAGCGCGTCCTGACCAACCACGATCTGGGCCGGCTGGTCGAGACGAACGACGAGTGGATCACCTCGCGCACGGGCATCCGCGAGCGCCGCGTCGCCGGGCCGCACGAGACGACGGCCTCGCTGGCGGCCGTGGCGGGCGCCCGCGCCCTGGCGGTGGCCGGCCTGGACCCGGCCGACCTGGACCTCATCCTGGTCGGCACCTGCACGCCCGACTACGGCATGCCGGCCACGGCCGTGTTCGTCAAGGAGGCGCTCGGCGCGACGCACGCCGCGGCGATGGACCTCTCGGCGGTGTGCTCCGGCTTCGTCTACGCCTTCTCGGCCGGCCACGCCTACCTCGCCAGCGGGCTATACCGCTCGGTGCTCGTCATCGGGGCGGAGGTCCTGACGCGCATCCTGGACTACCGCGACCGCAACACCTGCGTGCTCTTCGGCGACGGCGCGGGGGCGGTCGTGCTGACCGCCTCCGACGAGCCCGGCGGCGGCCTGCTCGGCTTCGAGCTGACGGCCGACCCGGAGGGCGCATACAACATCTGGACGCCGGCCGGCGGCACGGCCCTGCCGACCGACCCGGTGAACCTGGAGGGCCGCATGCGCTTCGTGCGCATGAAGGGCCAGGAGACATATCGATACGCAACACGGACGATGGCGCGCACGGTGCAGAAGGCGCTCGCGCGGGCCGGCCTCACGGCCGACGACATCGCCCTCTTCGTGCCCCACCAGGCCAACGTACGGATCATCGAGGCCGTGGGCAAGCAGCTGGGCATCGGCCTTGACCGGGTCTACGTCAACGTCGATCGCTACGGCAACACGAGTGCCGCGTCGGTGCCCATCGCCCTGGCCGAGGCCGTCGACGCCGGGCGCGTCCGGCCGGGCGACAAGATCGTCTTCGTGGCCTTCGGCTCGGGCTATACCAGCGGCGCATGCGTCGTCGAGTGGACGGCCGACCCGGCGGCCGCGGCGCGGGCAGCGGCGGTGCCGCCGTTCGTCACGATCCAGCCGCCGGCCGACGTCCCCCTCGGCGATCCCACGCCGGCCGAACTGCAGCCCATCTTCGCCGAGAAGGAGGCGGCCGCCGCACGCCAGGCCGGCGAGGGTCCGGCCGAGCCGTCCGAGCAGCCGACGCCGGCGGGAGCGCGGGCGTGATCGACCTCAGCGGGCAGCATGCCCTGGTGACCGGGGGAGCGCGGGGGATCGGGCGGGCCATCGTGCTGCGCCTGGCCCGCCAGGGCGCTGACGTCGCCTTCAGCTACCGCGGCAACGCGGAGGCCGCGGCGGCGACCGTGGCCCAGGTGGAGGCGCTGGGCCGGCGGGCCCTGGCCATCCAGGGCGATGCGAGCGACCCGGCCACCGCCGACGCGCTGGTCAAGGCCACCCTAGAGGCGTTCGGGACCATCGAGATCCTGGTCAACAACGCCGGCACGACGCGCGACGACCTCATCATGCGCATGAGCCCCGAGGCGTGGCGCGTGGTGCTGGAGACGAACCTCTTCGGGGCGTTCTACGCCATCAAGGCGGTGACCCGCCCGATGCTCAAGGCGCGCCGCGGGCGGATCATCAACATCACCAGCGTGTCGGGCCAGGCCGGGCAGATCGGGCAGGCCAACTACTCCTCGGCCAAGGCGGGCCTCATCGGCCTGACCAAGGCCACGGCCCGCGAGCTGGCCAGCCGGGGCATCACCGCCAACGCCGTGGCGCCCGGCTTCGTCGACACCGACCTGACCCACGACCTCCCGGAGGCGCTCAAGGAGCAGATCCGCACCGCGACACCCCTCGGGCGGTTCGGCACGGCCGAGGAGGTCGCCGATGCGGTCGCCTTCCTGGTGTCCGATGAGGCCGCCTTCATCACGGGCCAGGTGCTGGCCGTCGACGGTGGCCTGGTGATGATGTGACGCCCGCCGCCGCCGGCTGGACCTCGGGCCCCATCGCCGACGTCCTGCGGCGGCGCGTGGTGGCCCATGCGGACACCCGGGGGGCCTTCAGCGAGCTGTGGCGCGCCTCCTGGACGGACCCGCTCGGCGGCCGGCCATTCGTGCAGGCCAATCTTTCGCGCTCGCTGCCGCGTGTCCTGCGCGGCCTCCACGTGCATCGCCACCAGGCCGACCTGTGGAGCGTCCTCGCCGGCGTGGGCACGATCGCCCTGGTCGACCTGCGGCCGACGCTGACCGGTGCGAGCGGGGCGCCGCCGACGGCCGTGCTGCCGGTCGAGGCCGGCGACCAGGTCTACATCCCGGCCCTCGTCGGTCACGGCTTCTACGCCCACAGCGAGCTGCAGCTGTGCTACCTCGTGACGAACGAGTACGACGGTTCCGATGAGCTGGGCTTCGCCTGGGACGACCCGGAGGCCGCCGTGGCGTGGCCGGAGCGCGAGCCCATCCTGTCCGACCGCGACCGGGCCAACCCGCCGCTGGCCGACCTTGTGGCGCGCCTCCGCGCCTGAGCCTGACCTGGCCGCCGGAGCGGTGCCCGTTCGCTGACGGCGTGCGGCGGCGGCACGCGCTAGGTCGCTCGGGGTGCTAACCGGTCTGCAAGCGCCTCGTGCCATGGCCGCAGCACCACGCCGTGCGCCGCCGCGCGGCCTCCGTCGAGCACGGCCCACAGCGGCGGCGTGGACGGTCGCGGGTACGCCGCCTGCGGGATGGGGCGTATCGGCGTGGACCGCCCGGCGAGCCGCAGGACGAGCTCGGCCCACGCGGCACGCGACGCCCGCCCGTCGTTCACGAGGTGGTACAGGCCGCCCGGCGCCCGCTCGGCCAGTTCGAGCAGGGCGACCGCGAGGTCCGGGGCGTAGGTCGGCGACCCGATCTCGTCGCCGACCACCGGCAGCGGCTCGTCCGGGGCCAGCCGGTCCGCTGCGGCCAGGATCTTGGCCGGGAAGTCGGGCGCGCCGCGGCCGAAGAGCCACGCCGTGCGGACGACCCACAGGTCGGCCGGCCGGCCCGCGCGGCCGAACGCCACCACGGCCGCCCGTTCACCGGCGAGCTTGCTGGCGCCATAGGCGTTGGGCGGCTCGACCGGGTCCTCCTCGCGGTACCCGCGTCCATCGGTGCGCGTGCCGTCGAAGACCTCGTTGGTGGATACGACCAGGAGCCGGGCGCCCGCCGCCGCGGTCGCCTCGGCCAGCTCTCGGACGGCACGGGCGTTGCGCCGCATGGCCGTTTCCGGGTCGCGTGCGCAGGCGTCGACGTCGGTCCACGCGGCAGCAGTGGATCACCAGCCTCGGGCGGTCATGGGCCAGCAGCGGCGCGGCCGCGTCCGGCGAGTCAAGGTCGTAGGCCGGCCGATCCCAGGCCACGGCCGGAAGACCGGTCGCGGCGAGGCGGGCCATGACCGCCCGCCCCAGGCGGCCCCGGGCGCCCGTCACGGCGATCGGTGCGTCGGAGGCCCCGGTCACGCCTCGACGGAATCGGCCAGCCGCTGGCCGTACTGGCGCTCGTAGTAGGCGTCCCAGGCCGCGTCCTGTCGGCGGCGCCACCACGCCTCGTGGTCGAGATACCACGCCACGGTGCGGGTCATGCCGTCCTCGAAGCCCGTCGCGGCGCGCCAGCCCAGGGCCGCTGCCCGCGCCCCGGCCATGGCGTAGCGGCGGTCGTGGCCGGGCCGGTCCGGCACGCGGCGCGCCAGCGACCAGGGCTTGTGCAGGCGTTCGAGGATCGCCGCGGTGACGTCGCGGTTGGTCCGCTCGCCGGCCCCGGGAAGGTTGTAGACGCCGCCGCTCGTGCCCCGCTCCAGGACGGCAGCCACGCCGTCGGCGTGGTCATCCACGTACAGCCAGTCGCGCCGCTGGAGGCCGTCGCCGTAGATCGGGAGCGGCATGTCCTGGATGGCGCTGGTGATGAAGAGGGGCACCAGCTTCTCGGGGTGCTGGTGCGGCCCGTAGGTGTTGGCGCCGCGCGTGATGACGGTGTCCAGGCCGTGCGTCACGTGGTAGGCCTGGACGAGCAGCTCCCCAGCGGCCTTGGCCGCGGCGTACGGACTGCGCGGCGCGAGCGGGTCGCCTTCCGTGCTCGTGCCCGTCTCGACGGACCCGTAGACCTCATCGGTCGAGACCTGCAGCAGGCGGCGTGGCCGTCCGTCGGCCGCGGCGGCGGCGCGCACCGCCTCCAGCAGGACGTGCACGCCGATGACGCCGGTGCGCAGGAAGTCGTCGGCGGCGAGGATGCTCCGGTCGACGTGCGACTCGGCGGCGAAGTTGACCACGGCGTCCGCCTCGGCCACGAGCGGCCCCGCGACCGCAGCGTCGGCGATGTCGCCGCGCACGAAGCGGAGCCGCGTACCCGTGGCGGGGTCCTGGAACGCGTCGTCCAGGTTGTCGCGGTCGCCGGCGTAGGTGAGCTTGTCGAGGACGACGAGCGTGTCGCTCGTGGCAGCCAGCCGCCGTCGGACGAAGGCGCTGCCGATGAAGCCGGCGCCGCCGGTCACGAGCAGCTTCACGCCGCGCCCTTCTCGCCGCCGGCCGTCCGCGGTCCGCGCCGGTCGGCCACCGGCGGCGGCGCGAGGTGCCCTTCGGACGCGGCGTGGCTGGCGGCCATCGACGCGTGGAGGAGCGACTCGACGGTCCCCGCGTCGGACCACTCGCCGTCGTAGCGCTGCCAGAAGAACCGGCCCGCCCCGACGTAGTGGTTGAGCACGTCGGTGATCTCGAACTCGCCGCGCCCCGAGGGCAGGAGCCCCTCGATGACGTCGAATGCGTCGGGCCGCAGGAAGTAGACGCCGATGGGGATCAGGTCGCTCTTGGGCACGGCCGGCTTCTCCTCGAAGCCGACCACGCGGCCGGCGCCGTCGAACTCGGCGACCCCGAAGCGCTCGGGGTCGGGCACCTGGTACAGGAGGGTGCCGGCGTCGAAGGGGCCCTCCTCGAAGGCGCGGGCCGTGTCGTCCAGCGGCGGGCCGATGAGGATGTTGTCGCCGAGCACGACGCAGAACGCCTCGTCGCCCACGAAATCGCGGGCCAGGCCGATGGCGTGGGCGATGCCCAGCGCCCCCCGCTGATAACGGTACGTGAGGTCCAGGCCGAAGTCCCGCCCGTCGGCCAGCAGCTCCACGATGTCGCCCACGCTCCGCCCGCCGAGCACGACCATCACTTCGCGGACGCCCATGCCCCGCAGCGTCTCGATGGGGTAGAAGAGCATCGGGCGGTCGTGGATCGGCAGCAGGTGCTTGTTGGTGACCGTCGTCAGGGGATACAGGCGGGTCGCCGTGCCGCCGGCCAGGATGAGGCCCTTCACCGGCTCATCGTAGCCGACCCGGTGGGACGAAAAGACCACGCCGACAGTCCGCCCCACGTTGGTAGACTCGTCCCGTCAGCGGGGCCGCCCCGACGGCCCAGGCGGGACAGGAGGGATCGCATGCGCCAGCGGGTCCTGAGCACGGTCGCCGCGCTCCTCCTCTGCGCCGGAGCCTTGCCGGGAGCGACCACGGTGCTCGCGGCGAGCCCCGTCATCGCCCCCGCGACGGGCGGGCGGCTCCTGCCCATGGCCATCGACCGGTCGGTGCAGACGCGGACCGTGGATGTGGCCTCGGTCGCGGCCGCCGAACGTGGCGCGTCGACGACCCCGCCCGTGGCCCTGCCGGCGCTCGTCGCACGCGGCGCCCGGCCCCGCGTCGACCCATCCGCTGATCACGACGCCGGCACCGGTCCAGGCGACCGCCAACGGCGACCCGGCCGTGCCGACCACGCTCGTCAGCCGGCCGGGCCTGACCAAGGCCGACAGCGTCGCGCCCGGCGACCCCTACGTGGCGGTGGGCGTGTCCGAGGTCGTGGAGATGGACAACGAGCGCATCCGCATCACCGACCGGCGCGGCACGCAGCAGACGGACATCACCGAGGACGCCTTCTTCGGCGGTCCAGGCACCGGGTTCGGCACGGGCCGCATCATCTACGACAGCCTGCACCAGCGGTGGCTGGCCGTTCGCGAGCGGGTCGATTGCCTGACGACCGACGGCGGGCCGGTCGGCTACCTCGACTTCGCCCGCTCCGACTCGTCCGACCCGCGTGGCTCCTGGCTGGTGCGATCCCTGAGCTTCGGCGCGAACCTGCCCGACCTGCCGACGATCGGCACGTCGACCGACAAGATCGCGTTCGGCACCAACATCTTCACCCTGGGCAGCGACGGCAGCAGCACCTCGAGCTGCCTTGGCACGGGCTTTGGCACCCTCAGCGGCGGCAAGCTCGTCGTCCTGAACTGGGCGGCCGCGCTCGGCACTGGCTCGCTCGACTTCGCGACGTCGATCGACGGCGGCTTTACGACCACCCTGGAATGGCAGCCGGCCATCCAGGAGCCGGCCACGAGCGCAACGCTCTTCGGGGCGTTCCAGAGCGACTCGAGCGGCGAGGGTGGCAGCGCCACCGGCTTCGGCTACCTCGCCGTGACCGGTCTCGTGGGAGCCGGCCTGAACACATGGACCACCGACCTGTCCGAGGACTTCGTGGCGGCTCCCTTTGCCGCCCAGGGCGCGTTGCCGACGCCCGTCGAGCCCGGCCCCACCCCCATCAGCCTCGGCGTCCGTGCCGGGCCAAGCGGGGCGGTTTGGCAGGCCAACCGCCTGTTCGTGGTGTCGGCCTGGGGGGCGACCCCCAGCGGCGACAGCACCGCCCGCGATACCGTCCGCGTGACCCAGCTCGACACCATCGGCGCCACGTTCCCCACCGCGCCGCACGAGAAGCAGGACTTCTACGTGGCCTCGGACGCGCTCGACCTGTACGGCGGCGGCATCGGCCTCGACGGTAACGGGACGCTGCAGATCGTCGGCACGGCGAGCGGCGCCAGCCAGTCGATCGCCACGTTCGACGTCTACCAGCGGGCCAGGGACGCCGTCGACAGCGTCAGCGACCTGGCCGGCCTGGCCGGAGGGACGGATGACTACACGGGCTCGCGTTGGGCGAACTACGTCGGCGTGGCGCCCGATCCGACCGACTCGGACATGGCCTGGACGGGGACCCAGATCGCCGACGCGAGTGGCGACTGGACGACCGAGATCACGGCGCTGCTACCGGAGAACGACGTGGCGCGGCTGTACGGCAACGACCGGTACACCACCGCCGTGGCTGTCAGTGACGTGTTCTTCTTCACCGGCGCCAGCAACGTCTTCATCGCGTCCGGTGCCAACTACCCCGACGCGCTGGCAGGCGCCGCCGTGGCCGGGCCCCAGGGTGCGCCGGTGCTCCTCGTGCCGCCGGGCTCGACGATCCCGCAGGAGGTCGATCGCGAGCTGCGCCGCCTTGCGCCCACCGACATCTACGTCCTTGGCGGCCCGGCCAGCGTGTCGCTGGCCGTGCAGACCGCGCTCGCCTCGTACGTCGGCGGCGGCACCCACGTCCATCGCGTGGCCGGGCCCGACCGCTACGGCACCGCGGCGGCGATCGCTGCCCAGTTCGCCAGCGGCACGGGCCATCACGTCTACGTGGCCAACGGCACGGAGTTCCCCGACGCCCTCGCGGGCGGGCCGCTGGCGGCCAAGAACGGCGGTCCGCTGCTGCTCCTGACGAAGGACACCATCCCCGCCGCGACCGCGACCGAGCTGGGGCTGCTGGCGCCGGCCGACATCACGATCCTGGGCGGCCCCGGGGCCGTCTCCCCCGCGGTCCAGACCGCCCTCGCGGCGTACGTGGGCCACGATGGGACGCGGGTCCACCGTATCGGTGGCACCGATCGCTACGACACCGCCCGAAAGATCGTCCAGAACGGCTGGCCGACCAGCCCCGAAGGGACCATCTACCTCGCGTCCGGGGCCAACTTCCCGGACGCCCTCGCCGGTGCCGCCAGGGCCGGCCAGACGGGGGTGCCGCTGCTCCTCCTCACGGCCACATCGATCCCCGCGCCGACGGCCGCGGAGATCGCCTTCCTGGACCCGACCTTCCTCGTCCTGCTCGGCGGCCCCGCCTCGGTGGGGGACCCGGTCAAGGTGACCCTCGAGGGCGGGCTGCCCTAGACGAGTCGCTCCAGGTCGAACTGCCCTGGGTCAGGAGCCATGCCGCGAGAAGAGTCGCGGCAGGCGGTGCTTCCAGCCGCTCGGCAGGACCGTGTCGATGGCGTCGTCGATGGTCACGATGCCCTCCAGGTGGCCCTCGACGTCGACGACCGGCACGGCCAGCAAGTTGTAGCGCGCCACCGCCTGGGCCACCTCGTCCTCGTCGGCCAGCACGCCGACGGCCACCGGCTCGGGGTACATGAAGGTCCGCACCAGCGCGTCCGGGGGGGCCACGATCAGGTCACGCAGTGAGACGACGCCCACGAGGCGCTCCGCGTCGTCGACGACGTAGATGTAGTAGATCGTCTCGGCGTCGGGCTCGAGCTCGCGCAGGCGCTGGATGGTCTGCTCGGCCGTCAGGTCGTCCCGCACGGCCACGAACTCGGTCGTCATCATGCCGCCGGCCGAGTCCTCGGGGTAGCCCAGCAGCTCGGCCATCTCCCTGGCCTCGGTGGGCTCCATCAACGGCAGGATCTCATCGCGGGCGGTCCGGGACAGGTCGGCGATGAGGTCGGCGGCGTCGTCGGGGCTCATCTCCTCGAGGATGTCGGCGGCACGCTCCGGCAGCAGGTCCTCCAGCACCTCGACCTGCGTGTCGGGCTCCATCTCCTCGATCGCGTCGGCCGCGGCCTCGTCGTCCAGGCTGGCCAGGACGCCGGCCCGGTCGCGCGGCGCCAGCTGGTCGATGATCGAGGCCAGGTCGGCCGGGTGCAACTCACGCAGGCCGGCGTGGGGCACGCGCAGACGGATCGAGGCGATCGACGTCTCGACCGGGTCCACGTCCTCCCAGTCGATGTAACGCTCGGGCAGCGGCAGCCGCAGGTTGCGGGCGATCGTGCGATACGGCCCCTCGATGCCGAGCCGCCGCAGCAGGCCGGCCGCCCCGACGTCGACGGCCACAAGATGGAGCATGCCCTCGAGCTCGTCGAGGCGCAGGTCGTTGACTCGCACGACCTTCCGCCCGTCGAGGTCCACGATCTGCTTGTCCTGCAGATCGGCGTGGAGGAGGAGCTCGTTGGGGCGCTGGCGGAACTTCGTGATGTCGATGCGGTCGGTGTTGAGCGTCGCCCCGCCGAGGTCGAACGAGGCCACGTCCGACCAGGGCAGGAAGATGCGCCGCCCGTCGGTGCGCACGACGAGGCCGGTCACCGGGGGGTAGCGGTCGCCGATGGCGACGATCAGGTCGGCCACCTTGCCGATGGCCTCGCCCTGCGGGTCACGGACGGGGCGGCCCACGACCTGGCTCAGGTAGAACTGCATGCTGAACCTCGTCGGCGAGGATGCCGGGGCCATGCTGGGGGACCGCTGGCAGTGTAAGTCGGCGCGGCGGGGAGCGGCAACCCGCGCGGCCGCGGTTCCTTCACGGCCAGTACGTCCGGGCCGCCCCGGGGTACCTCTGGTCCGCTCCGCCGGCGCCCGGCCGCTCATACGATCGGGCCGTGGACGAGCCCATGCCGCCCCGCCATGCCCCGCGCCCGTCGCCAGGGCACGCCCGTGGGGTCCGCCATCGGCCGGTCGGCGCACCCGCGCCCGAGGCACCCGCCGGCAACGAGCGTTTCTTCAGTTCCCTGGCGCACGCCGCCGCGCGCCTGTCGGGCAGCCTTGAGCGCGCGGCGATCCTCCACATCGTCGTCGGCGAGGTGGCCGAGACGCTCCAGGTCGACGCGGTCACCGTGCGGCTGATCGACGACGAGGGCCGCCTGCCGGTCCTGGCCTGGGCCGGCCTGCCCGCCCGCCAGGCCCGCCGCCTGCCGTCCTTCACCGTCGACGAGCCGTGGTTCGCCCGCCTGCGGCGAAGCCCCCGGCCGTGGGTCCGCCACCACCTCGCCCCCGACGAGGCCTATGACCCGGATCTGCGCTTCGAGTCCTCGACCGTGGTGCCGCTCGTCCAGGAGCGCCAGGTCATCGGGCTGCTTTCGGCCGTGCGCCGCGTTGCCCGGAACTGGGCCCCGGAGGAGGTGGCCTTCCTCGAGGCCGTCGCCGGGCAGGCCGCCATCGCCCTCCACAACGCTGGCCTGTACGAGGAGGCGCATCGCTGGGCCGGCCTGCTGTCCGTGGTCCAGGCGTCGGTCAACCGCATGAACCGCCTCACCTCGGTCGCCGAGATCGGCGAGGCCGTGGTGGAGGAGACCCGCCGGGTCGTCGACTATCACAACTGCCGGGTCTACGTCATCGAGCCGCCGGACGTCGTGCCGATCGCCTTCAAGGGCGATGTCGGCACGTACGACACGATCCCCGTGGACGTCCTGCGGACGCGCATCGGGGCGGGTTTCACCGGCTGGGTGGCGGAACACGGCGAGCCGCTCCTCATCCACGACGCCAACGCCGACCCGCGCGGAGCGACCATCCCGGGCACGGACAACGTCGATGAGTCGATGGTCGTGGTGCCCATGAAGTACGACGACCTGGCCATCGGGGTGGTTACCCTCTCCAAGCTCGGCCTGCGGCAGTTCGACCTGCGGGACCTGCAGCTGATGCAGATCCTGGCCAATGCCGCCGCGACGGCCATCCAGTCGGCGCGGGCCCTGGCCGAGACGCGCCAGGCCGCCGAGCGGATGCAGAACCTGCTGCAGATGTCGAGCGAGCTGACGCTCAGCCTGGAGCCCGCCACGGTCGCCGACATCCTGGCGCGGCACCTCTCGGAGGCCACCGGCCTCGACGAGTGCACGATCAGCTTCTGGGAGCGCGAGACGGACCGCATCGTCTCGTGGGGCTTCTGGCCGCCCCGCGCCGCGGCCGACCGGACGGAGATCTACCACCTGGACGACTTCCCCGAGACGCGGCGCGTCCTGGAGCAGCAGGTGGCAGCCACGATCGACCGTCACGATGAGGCGGCCGACCAGGCCGAGCGCGACGAGCTGGGCCTCCTGGGCTACGACGGGATGTGCATGCTGCCGCTGGTCGCCAAGAGCCAGTCGATCGGCCTCATCGAGCTGTACGGGCGTCTGCCGATCCATCTCGATGCCGCCCAGCTCGACCTGGCACGGGCGATGGCCAACGAGGCCGCCATGGCCCTCGAGAACGCCCGCCTCTACGAGAATGCGCGGCGCCTCGCCGACCGCGACCCCCTGACCGGGTTCCTGAACCACCGGGCCTTCCACGAGCGCCTCGGCGAGGAGATCCTGCGGGGCCACCGCAGCCGCCGGCCGGTCGGCCTGCTGATGCTGGACGTCGACGACTTCAAGCTCGTCAACGACACGCTCGGCCACCAGATCGGGGACCAGGTCCTGCGCTGGGCCAGCGAGTGCATCGCCGCCACCCTCCGCGCGACCGACGTGGCCGCCCGCTACGGCGGCGACGAGTTCGCCGTGATCCTGCCCGACGCCGAGGCGGCCGATGCCCAGCAGGCCGCCGCGCGCATCATCGAGACCTTCGCCGCCAAGGCCTTCCAGACCGAAGCCCGCGGCGAGGTGCCCATCGCGGTCTCGATCGGGGTGGCCGCCTACCCGGTGGATGCGCGGTCGGCCGGCGACCTCGTCGGGGCCGCCGACGCTGCCCTCTACAGCGTCAAGCGCGCCGCCGGCGGGTCCTGGGCCCTGGCCGGTCAGGCCGAGGTCCCGACGCCCGCGCCCACGCTGGTCCGCGCCGCCGGCTGACCCGCCGCCGCGGCCGCCCGGTCGCGCCACGTCCCGCCGCGGCGTCGGGCACACTGGGGGCGATGCCGGCCGAGCCGCCCTACCCGCTGCCCCCGGACCCCGAGGCGCCACCGTACGACTCGCGGCCGCGCGCCTCGCGGGGTGACGATGTGCCGCTGCTCTCCAACCGCGCCCTGGCGCGGCTGTTCGCGGAAGCGGGCGACCTGATGGATCTCAAGGGCGAGCTGGTCTTCAAGGGCGTGGCCTACCGCCGCGCCGCCGAGGCCATCGAGCGCAGCCCCGTGGCCGTCGCGCAGGCGTACCGCGCGGGCGATCCGCCGCGCCTGCCGGGGGTGGGCGCGGCCATCACCGACAAGCTGGCCGAGCTGGCCGACACCGGTCGGCTGCGCTTCTACGAGCGGCTGCGGCGGGACCTGCCGGCCGGGCTCCTCGACCTGCTCGACGTGCCCGGCCTGGGGCCGCGGACCGTGCACCTCCTGCACACCGAGCTCGGCATGCAGGACCTCGCCGGGCTGGAGGCGGCCGCGAGGTCGGGCCGGATCCGCAGCGTGCGCGGCCTTGGCCAGCGCACGGAGGAGCGCATCCTGAGTGCCCTGGCAGAGCGGGCGGAGGCCGGCGGCCGGCTGCGCCTGGGCCAGGCGGCCGAGGTCCTTGGCCGCGTCTTCGGCTGGCTGGAGGGCACGCCCGGCCTGCTCGGCCTCATCCCGGCCGGGTCGTTCCGGCGGCGCCGCGAGACGATCGGCGACCTCGACGTGCTGGCCGAGACGGACGGGCCCGATGCGCTCGTCAAGCGGTTCGTCGAGCTGCCGGAGGTCGAGAGCGTCATCGGCAAGGGCTCGCGCAAGGCAGCCGTCCGCCTGCGCCGGGGGCCGCAGGTCGACCTGATGCTCATGCCCCCGGGCGAGGGCGGGGCCTACCTCGTCCACTTCACCGGCTCGGCCGCCCACAACGTGCGCCTGCGCGGCCGGGCCCGCGATCGTGGCTGGAGCCTGTCGGAGCAGGGGTTCGTCCGCCTCGGGGACGACGGCCAGCCCCTCACGGGCGCCGCGGCCGAGCGGCGGGCGTTCGAGACCGAGGCGGAGGTGTACGGGTTCCTGGACCTGGCCTGGATCCCGCCCGAGCTGCGCGAGGACACGGGCGAGATCGAGGCGGCGGAGGCGGGCACGCTGCCCCATCTCGTCGACCTGGCCGACCTGCGGGGCGACTGCCACAGCCACTCCGACTGGTCGGACGGCCACGAATCGCCGGAACGGATGGCGGAGGTCGCCCGCGGCCGGGGGCTGGCCTACCTCGTGCTGACGGACCACACCCAGAGCCTGGGCATCGCCCGGGGCCTGGATCCCGAGCGGGTGGAGCGCCAGCGCGCGGTCATCGCCGAACTCAACGAGCGGTACCGGCGAGAAGAGGAGGAGGGGAGTGCCCCGGCCGGCAGCCATCCCGACGGGTTCCGCCTGCTGCACGGCTGTGAGCTGGAGATCCGCGCCGACGGGCGCCTGGACTACCCCGACCGCCTGCTGGCCAGCTTCGACGTCGTGGTCGCCAGCCTCCATGTCGGGCGCAAGCAGCCCACGGCCCAGCTGATGGCGCGCTACGCGGGCGCCCTCGCCAACCCGAACGTCGACATCATCAGCCACCCGTCGGGCCGCAAACTCGGCGAGCGCGACGACCTGGACCTGGACTGGACGACGTTCTACGGCGAGGCCGCCCGCACCGGCACCTGGCTGGAGATCAACGGCTCGGACGAGCGCCTGGACCTGGCCCCCGAGCGCGCCCGCGCCGCCCGGGCCGCCGGCTGCCGCTTCACCATCGACTCGGACGCCCACTACCTCCACGAGTTCGACAACCTGGCCTGGGGCACGGCCATGGCCCGGCGCGCCTGGCTCGAGGCCGGCGACATCGTGAACACCCTGCCACGCGACGCGTTCCTGGAGGCCGTGCGCGCCCGCGGCTAGCGGACCGGGGTCTGCACGCCCAGCAGGAAGTCGGCGGCCAGGTCCAGTGCCTCGTCGAGGTGGCCGCGCAGGCCGTGGACGGCCCCCCGCAAGATGACGAGCCGCCCACGCGGCAGGGTCTCGGCCGCGGCGCGCAGCAGGTCCACGCGGGCGAACGGATCCCGGTCCCCCGAGAGCAGCAGCACCGGGCAGGCGATCGACGGCCAGTGCGCGACCCGTGAGCCCAGCTCGGGCTGGCCCGGCCGATGGACCGGATAGCTGAAGCAGACGAGCGCGGGCACCTGCGTGCGGGCGGCCGCCAGGCTCGCCATCCGGCCACCGAACGAGTGGCCCCCAAGCGCGAGCCCCGGATCCGCCACGGCCGCGGCACGGAAGATCTCGACGGCCGCCTCGGGCCGTCCACGCGGCAAGTCCACGGCACGGGCGTCGACGCCTCGCCTGGCCAGCGCGTCGACGTACGGCTTCATGGATGCGGCGGTGCCGGACGCGCCGTGCCCGAGCACGATGCGTGCCGCGAGGGGTGCCATCGCGCCATCGTAGTGCTCGCCACCAGGTCTCACCGCTGCGTCGACACCGACGCCCGGGAGGACCCGTCGTGAACATCAAAGGTGGCTAACGACGACGGATCGACCGCTCGGCCCCCGAATGCGCCGCTACGTCGCCGCCGTGAACCCTTGATGCACGTACCGGCGGTGGAGCTGGCGGAGAACCACGGCAACGCCGCCGTTACACACCTTTGATGCACGTCCAGCCTCCCGGGCGAGGTGGGGAGCTCTACCCGCCCGCACCCTGCGAAACAAAGGGCCCCTTGCGGCGGCGGAGCGCCTCGGGGGTGGCTCGATCCGACCATTCGACGGCCGGCGTGGGACATCACGTGTCCGATTCGGCCGCGGAACGGTTCCAGGGCGGCTGTAAGGGGCGTTTGATGTCCCAACGACCAGGCGGGTCGGCCCCCGATCCGGCACGCAGCCATCCGGCCCCTGATCCGGCACGCGGCCGCGAATCGGCCCAGGCCGCGGCCGCGTCCGTCCCGTGGCCGCGGGACCGTAGACTCGCGCCATGCACGACCGACGCGCGCGCCTGCTGAACCTGACCGCCCTCGTGGTGGCGCTCAGCGTGCCGGTGGGCCTGCTGGACGGGCCCGTCTGGTGGGTGGCGGTCGGTGTGCTGATGGTGGCGACCGCGATCGCGGCACGCACGTCGACGGATCGGTCGTGGCACGGCCTGCCCCTGGCCCCGGCGGTGCTCCCGGTGCTGGCCGCGTTCAGCACGGCCGGCCTGGCCCACCTCGCCGGTGACGGCGCGCTGTGGGCGCTTGCCCTGGCGTGCGGCGGAGCGCTCGTGGCCCTGACGCTGCTCGCCGAGGCCCGGCTGGCCGGCCCCGCGGACGACCGGCGGGCGCGCCTGGAGCGCCAGGTCGTGCCCCTCTCGATCGTCGTCGCCTTCGCCGCGTTCCTGGCCGCGGCCGGGGCCATCGCCGGCGGCCTCGCCGACGTGTCCGGCCAGTCGACCGACACGGCGATCGGCGCTCTGACCGTCTCGGGGGTGCTGCTACTCGCGCTGGCCGACGCGGCCGTCGCCGCTGCGCTCGGCTACCGCCTCGCGGCGCTGCGCACGACCAACCTGAGCGAGGCGCTGCGCATCGCCGGCACGTATGCGGTGGTCACCGGGCTGGGGGCGGCGCTGCTGCGCGTCCTGGAGCTGCCGCGCCTGTTCGGGCCGGCCGTCCTGGCCGGCGTCTTCTACCTCTGGAGCGCCTACCGCGACGCGTCGGCGGCGCAGCGCCGGACGTCGGCCTGGCTGCTGGAATACGGGCTGCTGGCGGCCGCGCTGGTACTTGTGGTGGGGTGGAACCTGTTACTCCACTGACCGGTCCCGGAGCTCGTCGGGCCGAGTCTGATGCGGCGGCGGGACCATCGGGCTATTCGTCCGGGGGCCCCGACGTGCGACAACTGGGGCACGCCCGGAAGGACCGGCGCTCCTGACGGCTGGCCGTCGTCCCAGAGGTGCGCACCGCGATCGTCTCGACCACCCACGTCGTGTCTTCTGCGGCCCCCGGAGGGCCATCCCTGCGCGCCCTCGGCACGGGCCTTGCCCTGGCCATGCTCACGGCTGCCCTGGTGACGCTGGTGGTGGCGATCGGCTTCCTGCCGGCCCTGGGCTCGAACGCCTCGAAGAGCAGCTCCGGGGCCGAGAGCGCGTCCGGCGGCAGCGCGGTGGCCGGCGGTCTCGATCAGGCCCGCACCTCCGCGCTCTCCATGGCGGCCGACCCCGGCGCCGCCCAGGTCATCGCCGCGAAACCGGGCGCCGCTCCGGCCAAGAGCACCGTGGCCGCCCTGCAGCGGGCCTTCACCGCGGCCGGAGCGGCGGCGGTCCGCATCATGCTCAGCGACGCGACCGGTAAGCCGCACCTCGTGTGGACCGGCACGGGCGTGGGCTCCGTGCCCACCGGTCAGCCGGCTCAGCCGCTTCCCGCGGTCGGGACGGCCACCGTGTCCGCCCCCTTCGTGGCCGCCGACGGCGACCACCAGCTCACGGTCGCGACCGGCGTCAGCGGCACGGTCGCCGGCCACGCGGTCAGCGGCGCCGTCCTGGTCACGATCTCCCTCGACGCCCTCAGCGCCGCCGCGCCGGTCCCGACGCCGGCGATCGGTCCGCCGAGCGGCCTGCCCGCGGCACCCTTCTGGGCCGCGGTCCTCGTGGTGCTCCTGCTGGCCGGGGCGTGGGCCGTGCGACGGGTCCTGCGGCCAGCGCGCGAGATGGTCGAGTCACGCGCCGACCTGGAGCAGCGCTACCAGGAGGCGGTGGCGAACGCCTACCTGGACGGCCTGACCGGCCTGGGCAACCAGCGTGCCTTCTCGGAAGCGTTCGAGCACGGCCTGCAGGCGGCGACGCGCGACCACCTGCCGCTGGCCCTCCTCCTCATCGACCTCGACGACTTCAAACGGGTCAACGACACCGACGGTCACAGCGCCGGCGACGCCCTCCTGCGCCGTTTCGCGCGCATCGTGGAGGGGACCGTCCGACGCACCGACCGGGCGTACCGCCTGGGCGGGGACGAGTTCGGCGTCCTGATGCCGGCGACCGATGCCGCCGGGGCGGCCGTCGTGGCCCGCCGGCTCCTGGCCGCGGCGCTGGAGCCGCCCCGCGAACGTGACGCCACGCGTGGATCGGCTCCGCGGGGCATCTCGTTCTCGGCCGGCATCACGGCCGCGCCCCATTTCGGCACGGCCCAGATCGAGCTGTACCGGCAGGCGGACGCGGCCCTGTACTGGTCGAAGCGCCACGGCCGCACGGATGTCACGATCTTCGACACCTCGCGCCATGACCTGGGCGCCCCGCTGGCCTCGGTCGACGACGCGACGGCGATCCAGACGGTGCTGGACGAACGGCTCCTGCGGGCCGTCTTCCAGCCCATCGTGGCCCTCGCGAACGGCCGCATCATCGGCTACGAGGGCCTCATCCGGCCGACGCGCAGCGCGTTCCCCGATCCGGGCGCCATGTTCACCGCCGCCGAGGCCTGCGGCCGCACGCTCGAGCTCGACCGGGCGTGCCTGGAGACGGTGGCGGCCGCGGCCGCCGCGATCCCGGAGGACCGCTGGGTGAGCTTGAACCTCTCGCCGCGGACGCTCGAGGCGCCCGAGTTCAACGCCCTGGCCCTATGCCGCCAGCTGGCCCGCCTTGGCCTGCCCTCCCAGCGCATCGTGCTCGAGCTGACGGAGCGCGAGGCCATCGAGGACCTGGAGCGGTTGCGCCACAACCTGGAGGGGCTGCGCGCCCTTGGCGTGCGGGTGGCGGCCGACGATGTGGGCGCCGGCAACGCCGGGCTGCGCCTGCTCAGCCTCGTCGAGTTCGACGTCGTCAAGGTGGACCTCTCGCTGGTCCAGGATGCCGCGACGCGGCAGACCTCGGCGCACGTGCTGGAGACGCTCCAGGAGATCTCCGCGCGGCGCGGCGCGATGGTCATCGCCGAGGGTCTGGAGACGGCCCACCAGCTGCAGGTCGTGCGGGCCGCCGGGATCGAGGCGGCGCAGGGCTACCTGCTGGGACGGCCGGCCGAAGCGGTCGACCAGGATGCCGTCGACCTTGACGCGCTCGCCATCGGCGACCACGTGCGGCGGCTCTACGCCGGATCGGCCCAGGGACCCTTCCCCACCTCGCGCTGACGCTCCGCCCGCCATCGGCCGTTGCCGACTCGGGCCAGGTGTGGTACAACCGAGAGCCATCCCCGTGCCCTGTCCGCCGCGTTCTGCCGCGCCCGACCCAGCTGATCGAAGGAGCCCATGAGTCTCACGCCCGCCGCCGAATCTGCCCCGAACCCGGTGCGCCTCAAGCGCCAGCTGGTCGACCAGGCCATCGATGCCGCGCGCCAGGCCGACTGGGCGGGGGCCGCGGAGATCAATCGGCGCATCCTGGAACTCGGACCTGACAGCCCGTCGGAGAACCGCCTGGCGAAGTCGCTGTGGGAGCTTGGCGAGCTGGCCGAGGCGCGCGTGCACTACCAGGCCGCCCTGGCGCTCGATCCCACCAACCGTATCGCCGAGCGGAACATCGATCGCCTGCGGGTCCTCCTCAACGAGGCGGGCGACCGCACGACGCCGGCCAAGGTGGGCAGCAAGGCGCCCGTCTCGATCTTCGTCGAGGAGACCGGCAAGACGGGCTTCGCCGGCCTCTACGACCTGGCCCGGCCCAAGCAGCTGGCCCAGGTCAACCCGGGCGACGCGGTCGAGCTCGTGCCGCGCGCGGCGGAGCTGCGGGCGACGTCCAACGGCGTCGAGATCGGCGCGGTGGAGCGCTCCGTGGCGGCGCGCCTGCTCAAGCTGATGGCCGACGGCAACCAGTACGCGGCCGGCGTGACGAGCCTGGGCGACCGCGACGTGCGCATCATCATCCGCGAGATCTACCAGGACCCGCGCAACTACGGCAAGGTCTCGTTCCCCACGGCGGCCAAGGCGTCGGACCTGCGGCCGTACACGAAGGGCACCCTCATCCGCGAGGAGATGGACTTCGAGGAGGACCTCGACCTCGACGATGAGGACGAGGAGATCGACGACATCGAGCGCGTCCTCCCGGTCGAGGTGACCGAGGAGGAGGCCTTCATCGAGGAGCCCGAGGATCTCGAGGAGGAGTAGTCGCCGCCGCGCCACCCGGCGCGGCTAGACTGCCTTCGATGGCGGAGCCGCTCTCCTCGCTCATCCGTCCGGACACCGGTCCCAGCCTTCCCTTCCTCGCCCGGCTCGCGCCGCCTCCGGCGCCGAACCTCCTGGCCGCGGAACTGGAAGGCCGGTCGAGCCCCGGGGACGTCGTCATCGACCTGTTCGGACGTGGCGGCTGGGTCGCCCGGGCAGGTGTCGGCCGCCTGCGGCGGACGCTGGATTTCGAGTCCATGGCCCTCACCCGCCTCGTCGCCGAGGTCGTCCTGCGCCCCCCGGACCTGCGCCATTTCGACGCCGCCGTCGGCTCGCTCGGCGCCCAGCCGCGCGGGGAGAGTGGCCTGCGCCAGGCCCTCAACGCCTCGTTCGCCTCGCGCTGTCCGACCTGCGGCCGGCCCATCGTGGTCGACGAGTTCGTGTGGGACGGCGACGCGCCGGCCCCGTTCCGCAAGACCTACCGCTGCACGGCCTGCCGCGACCAGCTGGGCGGCGGCGAGCAGCGGTCCGCGCCGACCGACGAGGCGGACATCGCTCTCGCCTCGGCACTCGTCGGCTCGGCCGAGGCCAGCCGGGCGCGCGAGGCGCTGCGGGAGCGCTTCCCCCAGCCGGAGGGCGCGACCGACCTGGCGGACCGCATCCTGGACCTCTACACGGCCCGCTCGCTGGTGGCGCTCCAGGCCATCCTCGAACGCATCGAGCTCGACCTCCGCGCCGCCCCGATCGAAGCCGGCCTGCGCCTCGGCCTGGCCCACGCGCTCCTGCCGGCCAGCCGTCTGCACAGCTACCCCGGCCGGGTCGGCGCCCTGCGCATCGTCAACGGCACCGTCCGCCTGCCGGGCGACCGCCAGTGGCGCGAGCGCAACCCGTGGCTGCTCTTCGAGGACGGCTGCCGGCTCGTGCGCGGCTTCATCCAGCGCCTGGAGGCCTCGCCCGGCGGGCCGCTCCAGGCCCGCCTGGGTGACGATCTGCAGGCCCTGGTCGAGGGCGCCGCGAACGTGGCCCTGCGTCGCGGCTCGGCCGCGCTGCCCGGCCAGGTCACGGTGGCCGACCGGACGGCGCCGGGGCGCAGCCGGGTGCGCCTCGTGCTGAGCCAGCCGCCGGTGCGCTGGTCGACCGAGACGCTGTCATTCGCCTATCTCGCGACGTCCGTCGTCCTGGGCCGCGAGGCCTCCTCGCAGCTGCCGACCGAACCGCTCTTCACGTCGCTGCCGCGAGCCGAGTGGGGCTGGGAGGCGACGGCCCTGCGGCGGGGCATGGCCGCTGTGGCGCCGTTGCTGGCGCCCGACGCCCGCGCCATCCTCCTGCTCGAGGCCGGGCCGGCCGAGGGTCTCGTGGCCGGCGTGCTCGGCGGTGTCGGGGCCGGCTACGCACTGACCGCGGCGCTGCTCGCCGAGAGCGAGGACGGCTACACGGGGGTCCTCGAGTTCGCCCCGCCGGGGGCCGCGCTCGCCCGTGGGCCGCGGACGCGGGCCAACGTCCCGCTGCCGGCCGAGGAGGCGGCCGAGGAGGGGGGCGCCTTCCGCCTGGCGGACGTGGAGGCCGCCACGGCCGAGGTGGCGGTGGAGGTCCTCAAGGCGCGTGGTGAACCGGCTCGTTTCGAGCGGCTGCTCGGCGAGGTCATGGTCGGCCTGGACCGGCGCGGCCACCTGCGACGCCTCGTCGGCACGCGCACGTTCGGCGAGACGGAGGCTCGCAGCGCACGAGCCGCCGAGGCGCTGGGGCTGTTCGGCGAGGCAGGGCCCCCGTTGACCGAGGCGCCGGACGAGGCGCCGGAGGACGCGGCGGACGCACCGACCGCCCGGCCGCGACGAGGGGCGACAGGCGACTCGCCGATCGCGCCGCGGGGGAGCGACCAGGTGGGCCTGCTGCTCGACCTGATCATGGGCGAGCTGCGCCGGCCGCAGCACCCGCGGCTCGAGGAGCTGGAACCGGGTCGCTGGTGGCTGCGCGACAAGCGCGATATCGCCGAGGCCGCCGTGCCCCTGGCCGACCGTCTCGAGTGGGCCGTCTTCTCGCTGCTGTCGACGTCGGGCCAGATCACCGAGGCGGCCTTCTTCGACCGCATCGCCAGCATGTTCCGCGGCCACGACGCGCCCGACGAGGCGCTCGTGCGCGCGTGCCTGGAGAGCTACCGGAGCCCCACCTCGACGGCCGAGGCGCTGCGCCCGGCGGACGACCTGCACGTCCGCTCGCGCGAGCACAGCGAGGCCATCGGCCTCATCACCGAGTTCGGCCATCGCCTGGGCATGCGCTGCTGGATCGGTGCGGCCGAGCAGCGGCACCTGTACCAGGGCGTGCCCCTCGGCGAGCTGCTGACGGAGGCCGAGCGGCGCGCCTACCTGCCCCTCATCTCGCGCGGCGCCCAGGAGGCCCTCGAGGCCACCGACGCCATCTGGTACATCCGCCACAAGGCGACGTTCCTCTTCGAGGTCGAGTGGACGGCCATGCTGACCGAGCCGGTCCTGCGTCGAGGCCCGCGGATCCCGACCGACGACGCGGTGGTGCGCTTCCTGGTCGTCGCCTCCGAGCGCACCGAGCTGCTGCGCTACAAGCTGGCCCACTCGCCGCTCCTGCGGCGGACGATGGAGGCCGACAACTGGCACATCCTCAAGACCGACCACCTGCGCACGCTGGTCGAGGGCGAGGCCGACCTGGATCGCCTGGCGCCATTGCTCGGCCTGGACCCGGAGATCGAGTCGGGTGGTGAGCAGCTGTCCCTCTTCGCCGGCTGAGGGCCGCCTCCGAAGCCGGTCCGGTGGCGTCCGGGTGGCGCCCGGATGCGTGGAACGGCTATGATGTGGGTCTGAGGCACGTGATTTGCACGTGCAGATGGTATCTCGCACGAATATCGCGGCTCTGACACGAACAGCCGCTCAGCCACCGGAGGCCCCATGGCCGTCAAGCCCGCCCCGCCCCGCCTCGCCCGTGAGCGTCAGATGGAGCTTCGCCGCCGTGCCGAGCGGATCATGCCCGGCGGTGTCGACAGCAACTTCCGGGACTGGGGCGCCGACACCATCTATGTGGCGCGCGGCAATGGCGGCCGGGTCTGGGATATCGACGACAACGAGTACATCGACCTCCGGATGGGGTACGGCCCGGCCATCCTGGGCCACGGCGACCCGCGCATCGACGACGCGGTCAACGAACGGATGCGGCTCGGCGTCAGCTTCAGCCTGACCAGCGAGGATGAGGTCCGGGCGTGCCAGCTGGTGACCGAGCTGACCTTCTGCGACATGGCGCGGCTGGCCACCTCGGGCAGCGACGCCACGATGCACGCCATGCGGCTGGCGCGGGCCTTCACGGGGCGCGACCTGATCGTCAAGTTCGAGGGCCAATACCACGGCATGCACGACTACGCGCTGATCAGCGTGCTGCCCAACGACGTGAGCGAACTCGGCGACGTGGACGAGCCGGTGCGCCTGGCCTGGGGCCGCGGCATCCCGCGGGCCGTGGCCGACACGATGGTGCCGGTCCGCTACAACGACCTTGCCGGGCTGCGCCGTATCTTCGAGCGTGACGGCGACCGGATCGCCGGGGTCATCATCGAGCCCGTGCTCGGCAACGCCCAGGGCATCCTGCCCCAGGCGGGCTTCCTGGCGGGCGTCCGGGCGCTGACCGAGGAGTTCAAGGCGGTCCTCATCTTCGACGAGGTCAAGACCGGCTTCCGCTTCGCCCGGGGCGGCGCGGCCGAGCATTTCGGCATCCGGCCCGACCTGGCCACGTACGCCAAGGCGATGGGCAACGGCTACCCGGTGGCCGCCTTCGGCGGGCGCCGCGAGATCCTGGAGCTGCTGCCCCACCACGTCAGTCACGGCGGGACGTACGCCGGCAACCGGGTCGCCGCGTCTGCCGCGGTGGCCACGTTGACGATCCTCAAGGAGACCGAGGCGCTGGCCACGGTGGCCGCCACGGGCCGCCGGCTGCAGGGGGAGCTGCGGGCGATCCTGGACCGCCGCGGCCTGCCGTTCGTCTTCACCGGCCATCCGTCGATGTTCGGCATCATGTTCACCGACCACCTGCCGACCGACTACCGCGGCTGGGCCGACACGGACCATGAGCTGTACGACGAGGTCGCCAAGCAGATGATCCGGCGCGGGGCGATGCCCGAGCCGGACTCGCGCGAGCCGTGGTTCATGTGCGAGGCCCACGGCGCCGGCGACGACATCGACCGGGTCGTCGTCGCCTTCGAGGGCGCCCTGGACGCGGCGCTGGAGGCGCGCACCAGCTCGCCGGCCTGATCGCCGCGCCGCCCGCGGGAAGGCCCGCCGGCGGTAGGCTAGCGCCGTGGAGGAGCTGAACGCCTCGCTGGTCGCCCTCGGTGAGCGCCTCGTGGTGGCCATCGTCGTGGTCATCGTGGCGCTCGTGGCGTTGCGCGTCGGGCGCGGCGCGATCCGCCGCAGCGTCGCGGCCATGGCCGCCCGGGCGGAGGCGGAAGCACCCGCCGATGCCCGCGAGGAGGCGCGCAAGCGCCTGGCGACCGTGGAGACCCTGGCCCGCTACGCGTGGCTGGTCTTCGTCACGATCGTGGCGGCGCTGACCGTGCTGAGCCAGCTCGGGGTCGATGTCGGCCCCGCGGTCACGGGCCTCGGCATCGCCGGCATCGCCATCGGCTTCGGCGCCCAGCAGATCGTCCGCGACTATTTCGGCGGCACGCTCATCCTGCTGGAGAACCAGTACGCCAAGGGCGACGTGGTGACGCTGGTCGGGGTCACCGGCATCGTCGAGGAGTTCACCCTGCGGCGGACGGTCCTGCGCGACACGGACGGCATCGTCCACAACGTGCCCAACGGCGCCATCGTGGTCGCCTCCAACCGCACGCGGGTCTGGCGCCGCATCAACCAGGACGTGGTCATCGCCTACGGTCATGACGTCGAGCAGGCCATCGCCGTGCTCGACGAGGTCGGCCAGCGCCTGGCGGCCGACCCGGCCTGGCGCGACCGCATCCTGGAGGTCCCGCGCGTCGATCGGGTCGACCGGCTGGGCGACCAGGGCGTGACCCTCAAGATCCTGGGCACGGTCCGAGCGGCCGACCACCTGGCCGTGGCCGGCGAGCTGCGCCGTCGCCTGGCCGCGGCGATGGCCGCCAGCGGCCTCGACCCGCGACCGCCCGCGCCGCCCGCCTAGAATGAGCCGCAGGATGAGCGCCGAACCCGCCGAGATCGAGAACCTCCTGGCCGAGCGCCGGACGTTCCCGCCCGATCCCGCCTTCGCCGCCCAGGCCAACGCCAGGCAGGGCCTCTACGCGGAGGCCGAACGGGACCCCGAGGCCTTCTGGGCCCGCATCGCCCGCGAGCGTGTCAGCTGGTCGACGCCGTTCGAGACGACGCTCGAATGGGACCTCCCATTCGCCAGATGGTTCGTCGGCGGCAAGCTCAACGTGGCCTACAACTGCGTCGACCGGCACGTCGAGGCGGGCCTCGGGGACAAGGTCGCCTACCACTGGATCGGCGAACCGGGCGACGTGCGGACGATCACCTACGCCGACCTGCTGGCCGAGGTCCAGAAGGCGGCTAACGCCCTCAAGGCGCTCGGCGTGGAGACCGGCGACCGGGTCGCCATCTACATGCCGATGATCCCCGAGCTGCCCATCGCGATGCTCGCCTGCGCCCGTCTCGGCGCGCCGCACACGGTCGTCTTCGGCGGCTTCAGCGCGGAGGCGCTGGCCGGCCGCATCAACGATGCGCAGGCCAAGCTCGTCATCACCGCCGACGGCGGCTGGCGGCGCGGCAAGCCCAGCGAACTCAAGCCGGCCGTCGACGCGGCGCTCCTGGAGACGCCCAGCGTGGAGCACGTCCTCGTGGTGCGGCGCCTCGGCGACGCGGCGACGAGCGTGACGATGACACCCGGGCGCGACGTGTGGTGGCACGACCTCGTGGCGGCCCAGGCGGCCGACTGTCCGCCCGTGCCGGTCGACAGCGAGCACATGCTCTACCTGCTCTACACGAGCGGCACGACGGCCAAGCCCAAGGGCATCGTCCACACCACCGGCGGGTACCTGGTAGGCACGAGCTACACCCACCAGGCGATCTTCGACCTCAAGCCCGACGACGTGTACTGGTGCGCCGCCGACGTGGGCTGGGTCACCGGCCACAGCTACATCGTCTACGGGCCGCTGGCCAACGCCGCGACGGGGGTGATGTACGAGGGGGCGCCCGACGCGCCGGCGTGGGACCGCTGGTGGCAGATCGTGGAGCAGTACAAGGTCTCGATCCTCTACTGCGCCCCGACGGCCATCCGGGCCTTCATGAAGCAGGGCGAGACGTGGCCGGCCGGCCACGACCTGTCGAGCCTGCGGCTGCTCGGGTCGGTCGGCGAGCCGATCAATCCCGAGGCCTGGCTGTGGTACCAGCGCGTCATCGGCGGCGGCCGGGCGCCGATCGTCGACACCTGGTGGCAGACGGAGACGGGCATGATCATGATCACGCCGCTGCCCGGGGTGACGACGACCAAGCCGGGCAGCGCGACGTTCCCGTTCCCGGGGGTGGAGGCCGACGTGGTCGACGCCAAGGGCCGGTCGGTGCCGTTCGGCGGGGGCGGGTACCTCGTCCTGAAGCGGCCGTGGCCGGCGATGCTGCGCGGCATCTACGGCGACCCGGAGCGGTATCGGCAGACCTACTGGAGCCGCTTCCCGGGCATGTACTTCGCCGGCGACGGCGCCAAGCGCGACGAGGACGGCTACCTCTGGCTACTGGGCCGTGTGGACGACGTGATGAACGTCTCGGGCCACCGCCTCTCGACCATCGAGGTCGAATCGGCGCTGGTCGACCACCCCTCCGTGGCCGAGGCGGCGGTGGTCGGCCGGACCGACCCGATCACCGGCCAGGCCATCTTCGCCTTCGTCATCCTGAAGGCCGGCCAGGAGCCATCCGACGCGCTCGGGCATGAGCTGCGCGAGCACGTCGCCCAGGTCATCGGCCCGCTCGCGCGGCCCAGGTACCTGCTGTTCACGCCCGACCTGCCCAAGACCCGCTCGGGCAAGATCATGCGCCGCCTCTTGCGCGATCTGGCGGAAGGTCGCACCCTTGGCGACACGACCACGCTCGCCGATGCCGGCGTCGTCGAGTCGATCCGTTCGAACACCGGCCGGGCCGAGGAGTAGGAGAGGCCTCGATGCCGTCGTTCAGGCTCTTCGGGCGAAGCGGAGCCCCAGCTCCTCCCGCGGAGGAGCCGCCGCCCCCGGCGGCACGCGCCCCCGAACGCGTCACCGATCAGGGTGTGCCGTTCGACGCCCTGACGGAGGACTGGCGCCTGCTGGGCATGATGCGCATCAAGGGCCGCCTCTCCGACGCCCTCAACAAGCGCGAGGCGATCCCCATCAGCGACGTCAGCTGGGCGCCCTCCGACGGCAGCGCCGCGTTCACGCCGGCACCCGGTCTGCAGGCGGTGGACCCCTACGATCTCGTCGTCGTGCTTGGCGGCAAGGACTCACTGCCGCCGCAGACCGATGAGGAGCGCTCGGCCCATCGCATCCACAAGGTGGATTACGCGGTCGCCCTGGAGTGCCCGCCGTTCCGCATCGTGGGCACGGTGCACCTCTTCCCCGGCACCGAGCCGGCGCGCCTCCTCGACCGCACCACGGAGCTCTTCATCCCCGTGACCAACGCGCAGGCGTTCCACGGCACCCAGCGGGTGGGCGACGCGAAGGTCGACGTGGCGCTGGTGAACCGCAGCTACCTGCGGGGCGTCGAGCAACTCGACGAAGGTTCGGTGGCGCCGGGCGGCGCCGGGTCGTCCGAGGCCCGCGCCCAGGAGGGCTGACGGGCGGTCAGACGCGCGCGGGCTGGGGCCGGCTGAGGAGGTTGCCCAGGAAGCCGCGTTCGACCTGCGGCTGAGGTGCCCGGTCGAGCAGGCGGTCGGCCAGCAACAGGAAGTCCTCGGTGACCTTCTCGCGCGGGAAGCGCTCCACGACGGTCGTGCCCTCATTGGCCGCCTTGACGAAGAGCGGGCCGGCAGAGCGGATCTCAGCGAAGGCGCGCAGGCCGGTCGTCTTCTCCATGTCGCTGATGCTCACGCCGCTGTTGGCGCGGTTGACGACCATCGTCAGCCGGTCGCGCAGGCCGGCCTGGTCGGCGATCTCCAGGAACTGCATCGCGGCGCGAAGGGCCGGCACGTCCGGCGTGACCGGGACGAGGATGCGGTCGCACCGCTCGAAGATGGCCCGGTTGAGGGCGCCGTAGTCGGGGTGCATGTCGATGATGACGATGTCGAAGCCGAACCGCGAGCGGCCCAGGGCCTCGCCCATCACCGCCGGGTCGATCTGCTCCACCTGGAGTGGGTTGCTGACCAGCGCCGCCACCCGCAGGCCGTTGGCATGGGCGGCGGCGATGCCGCCGAAGTTGCGCGGCACGCCCTCGTCGTCGTCGAGGGCATCGGCCACCGACTTGAGGTGCTCGAGGCCCAGCGAGGTGGCGATGTGGCCGCTCGTCGTATCGGCGTCGATCAGCAGCACGCTCTGGCCCCGCTGCGTCTGGAGCGCCGACGCCAGGTTCGTCGCGAGGCTCGTCTTGCCCACGCCGCCCTTGGGATTGAAGATGCCGACGACGAGGGCCCGCGTGGCCAGTCCGTCGCCCGGCAGCTCGGCGGCCAGGATGGGGCCGCTGCCGTCATCGAAGGTCTGCGAGCGGATCAGCATCGCCTCCACCCGCCAGCGCAGCGACTCGGCGCTGTAGGGCCGGGTGAAGTACTCGGTCGAGTCGGCGTCCATGCTGTTGGTGGTCAGCCGCTCGAACGCCTTGGGCGAGACGACCATGAGGGTCGGCACTTCGACACCGTTGCCGTGGAGCAGGCTGTACAGCTCGAGCGAGTCGTCGAAGTCGGTCTCCCCATCGATGATCGCCACGCCGATGTCACGACGCTTGGCCAGCATGGGTCCGGCCTCGGTCGCGTTCGCGGCGTGGAGGACCGAAAAGCCAGCCTCGGTCAGGGCGGTGCCGACGGGCGTGCACTCATCGATGGGCAGGCAGCAGAGGATCGCTGGGCGGGCCACGGACGCTTCCCCTCCTCGTCCGCGTCTAGTTCTCGGGGTCGCGTGCGGAGACGTTGATCACGCCGTCGCCGGCCGAGGTCACCCGCACGCTGTAGCCGCTGATCGAGGGCAGGAGTTCCTTGAGGTTCGTGCCAGGGGTGTGGTTGGCCTTGAAGATGAACTCCCCGTCGGGGCCCGAGCTGACGCCGACCGAGTTGACGCCGGCCAGGCGGCTCAGGTGGCGCTTGAACGAGGCGATCGAGGCGACACTCACGAGACCGGTCACGATGACCTGTGTCGAGACCACGTCGTCGGCGGGCGCCGCGCGCTGGATCGCGCCGACGTGGTCGGGGACGAGCCCGTTGAGACGGGCGGCCACGATGTCCGCCTCGCTCTCGGGGATCTCTTCGGATTCCTCGCTCACGGAGGTCGCGGCGTCCACCGCGGCCTGTGACTCGGCGGCCGCCAGGTCCTCGCTCGCAGCCAGGGCCGCGGTGCGCGGGTCGGTGGGATCCATCGGGGCGGACTCGGAGACCGCCGCGGCGTCGGACGCATCCTCGGTCGCTGCCGGGGCGTCGGTCGCCTCGACCGCGCTGGCTTCGGCCACGGGGGCTTCTGCCTCGACGGCGTCGCCCGGCAGCTCGGCGGTCGCTTCGGCCTGGGCGTTGCCCGCGCGGATGAGGTCGGCAAGGGCCTCGGAACGGGCCTCGGCGCCGGCCGCCTCGAGAGAGGGCGGGTCGGGGACCTGCTGCGCGGCGGAGGCGAAGGCGGCCGGGTCCTCGATCTGAGCCAGGCTGGCGAAGAAGGCGTCGATCTCCGCCTCGTAGGCGGTGACGCGAGCCTGGACCTTCTCGATCTCCCGCTCGATCAGGGCGGCGTGTTCCTCGAGGTGCGACTCGAGCTCAGCCTTGCGCGTCTCGATGCGCTCCTCGGTCTCGGCGCGGATGCGCGCGATCTCGGCCTTGGACCACTCGCGGACGCCGGCGATGTCCTCGTCGGCGATCTGGCGGAGCTCGGTGACCTCTTCGGCGGAGCGCTTGTGCACGCCCTCGACGTGGTTCTTGGCCTCGACGCGGAATTCGTCGAGCGTGCTGTCGCGATGCTTCTCCAGTTCGGCGCGCATGGCGCGGACGAGCTCGGTCACGAAGCGCGCGCCGGCCTTGTGCGTCACGACTGCCGCGGGCATCGGCGCAGGGGCCGGGGCAGCCTTGTGCTCCTCGGCGGGGGCGACCTGCTCGGCCTGCCCGCCGTCCGCGGGGGCCTGGGTCGGGTCGGCGGTGGCGATGCTCATCTCGGCGCCTTCCTGGTCGACCTGCGGCGAGCCGTCCTCGGGCTTCGTCTCCGGCTCGGGGGTATCCGTCGATGCGGAGCCACCCCAGGGGAGGCGGAAGCCGGCTTTCTGTTCGGTAGAAGCCATCGGTCACGACCCTCGTTGCAGGGGTGGTTCGGTGTGGTCAGACGACTCGGTCATGCTAGGGCGGTGGTCAGAGCATGCGGAGGCCGCTAGAGGTACCAACTCTTCACGCCGGTGGTACCGGAACGCACCACTTCCGCACTGCACCGCCCACGCCTCGGGCGTCGTGGCGATCCATCCGCGGGCAGGTGGCGCTCCTCCTGTGGCTCACGCTGGCGACGCGCCGGCCGGCCGTGGCTCCTGAGACAGGGGAGCGCGTACGATTGGGCCGTGAGAAGCTCACCGTCAGCGCTGACGCCCCGCTCGGCGGCCTCGCCGGCCGGCACACCGGCCGATGCTGAGGTGGTCGATCGGCTCGGCCGCTCGCTGCGCGACCTGCGCGTCTCGGTCACCGACCGGTGCAACTTCCGCTGCGTCTACTGCATGCCGCGCGAGGTCTTCGGGCGCGACTTCCAGTTCCTCGACCGGTCGGAGCTGCTGACCTTCGAGGAGATCGCGACCCTCGCCCGCATCTTCGTCGCCGAGGGCGTGCGCAAGATCCGTCTCACCGGCGGTGAGCCGCTGGTTCGCCGGGACCTGCCGCGCCTCGTCCGGCTGCTGGCCGATATCCCGGGCCTGGAGGACCTGACGCTGACGACGAACGGCTCGCTCCTGGCGCGACAGGCCGCCGACCTCGCGGCAGCCGGTCTGGGCCGCGTGACGGTGAGCCTGGACTCGCTCGACGACACCGTCTTCCGGCGGATGAACGACGTCGACTTCCCGGTCGACCGCGTCCTTGACGGCATCGCCGCGGCGGAGCACGCCGGCCTGGCGCCCCTGAAGGTCAACATGGTCGTTCGGCGCGGCCTCAACGAGCAGAGCGTCGTGCCGATGGCGCGCTACTTCCGCGAGCGCGGCATCATCCTGCGTTTCATCGAATACATGGACGTGGGCCACACCAACGGCTGGCAGCTGGAGGACGTGGTGCCGGCGGCCGAGATCATCACCGCGATCGACGTGGAGATGCCGCTCGAGGCCGTGCCCCCCAACTACCCCGGCGAGGTGGCCACCCGGTGGCGCTACCGCGACGGGTCAGGCGAGGTCGGCCTCATCGCTTCGGTGACCCAGCCGTTCTGCGGCGCGTGCACGCGCGCGAGGCTGTCGGCCGAGGGACTGCTCTACACCTGCCTCTTCGGGGTCCGCGGCCACGATCTGCGCACGCCGTTGCGGGCCGGCGCCGACGGGGCGGCGCTCACGACCCTCGTCCGCGACATCTGGAGCCACCGCACCGATCGCTACTCCGAGCTGCGGTCCGAGGCGACCGTGGGCCTGCCCAAGGTGGAGATGTCGCACATCGGCGGCTGAGTGTGCGACTCGGGGCGCCTGGGGCATGTGGTCATTCGTGACTGGGAGGCACGGTAGGGCAACTGTCGGTGGTGGATCCGGGGATCTGGCGCCTTCCTGTCAGCCACACGGTCGGTGTCCACGCGCACGCGGGCGTTGTTCACCTGGTCCTGCCGGCGCCGATCGAGTCGGAGTCGTCCTAACGTGCCCCGGGGTCACATCTGACCAGGTAGTGCCCCCGGCCTCGCGCCTGGGAGCGCGGCAGCGGGTCGCCTGAATGACCCGCCCCCTTGCCCGCCGCTACGAGCAGATCACGAACTCCTTGGCCCCGGCGTGCCTGGTCAGAAGGACGGACCGCCCGCTCGCGGTCACGAACTGCGCGGAATCCGGGTCCGTGAGGCGGAAGGTCCCAAGCTGGGAGTCCAGCCCCGATCCATCGCCGATCGCATCCCAGAAGCTGCCGTCGACGTCGATCGGCCCGGCCGTGCCGCACATCGGCATCGCGTAGGCGTAGTCGGTGCCCACGGCCGCGCCGCGAGGCGATGCCGGCAGGACCGTCACCGACTGGGCCGTCCTGGCCACGACCTGCCGACCGGTGCCGTCGCCCGCCGCCGGCGCTGGTGGAAGTCGTCCGGCTGCCGACGCGTTCGGCAGACAACCCCCGACGAGCAGCGCCGCCAACCCGATGAGCACGGCCCGTCTGATCATGTCGGTCTCCGAGGGCGTTGGCCCAACGACGCCCGGAGTTCTCGCCCGGTTCCCTAGGAGGTCGAGCCGCGGATCGGCGGGCTCGTCGGCGCTCCCGAGGCTCGGCGTCGTCGCAGGGCCAGGTCGCTCAGCCCGACGAAACACAGGGCCGCGCCGAGCACGGCAAGCGCTGCCGCCGGCGGCGCGCCCGATACCCCGACCATGCCACCCCAGATGATGTTGCCGATGACCACGCAGGTCACGCCGGCGATCGCGTAGGCCACGTCCACCGGCCGGCTGTCAGCCTAGCGCGCAAGCAGCGCCACGAGCACCACGCCCGCGGCCATCGCGATGTAGCCGAGACCCACGGGCACAGATATCGCTGGCTGGTTGGGGTCGAACGTCGTGCCCTGGGGCTGCCGCAGCGTGGGCCCCACCGCGGTGTCATACCACGCGCCAACGGCGAGCACGACCGCACCCCCCATGAGCGCCACGACGGTCCGCCGCCGCTTCTGCATGTCCATCTCACCCTCCCGCCCCGGCACGTCGGGGACCGAGGCTGCCGACCATGGTCGCGCGGGCGCGCACGCGACGCAAGGGCCGGAGGGCCTGCGCGTCAGCGAGCCATCGTGGCCCTTCTGGCCACGTGGAGGCGCAGTGGCTCAGCCATGCCTTTGAGCTCGACCGGCCCGATCTCGGTGAAGTCGCGCCACGCACCCTCTCCACAGGCTATCCACAATGACGGTGGATTTCGTGGATGAAGTCGACGCCCCGTCCGTTCATTTCGTGGATAAGTACGTTGACCCGGCCGAGCGTCGGCCGCTAACGTACGTCTTGCCCGAAGGGGCCGTCGGAGACGGGATCGGAGACCGAGGCGACTCGGCCGCCACCCTCGACGGTCAGGGGAACCGCGATCACATCAAGGATCTCCGGACTGACGAGGGACGCCGCGATCACATCAAGGCAGTCCCGCTTCTGAGCCGGTTCTTTCGGGCGCTTCGTTTGCCCGCCGACCCGTGCGGCACTCCGGTGTCGTGCGACTCGGTCGGGACCGGCTGGTGGGGCGTGATCGGCATCCCGGTGTCGATACCCTCATCGGCCGGACGAAGTCCCCACCCCGTATCCTGACCCGTGATGACGGACGCCTCCGGCCCGGCCGCCTGGCCCGCAGCGCTCGATGCGCTCGAGCGCGCCGTGCGGACCCGGTCCCCGCTCACCCCGCGCGTCGGGCTCGTCCTTGGCTCCGGCCTTGGCGGCCTCGCCCACGCCCTCAGCCACGTGATCGCCATCCCCTTCGCCGAGCTGCCGGGCTGGCCCGCGGCGTCGGCGCCGGGCCACGCCGGGCGCCTGCTGCTCGGTCATCTCGAGGGCGTCCCGGTCGCCTGCCTCCAGGGCCGGCTGCACGTCTACGAGGGCAACCCGCCCGGTCTCGTCGTCCAGCCGGTGCTGCTGATGGGCCGCCTGGGGGCGCGCACGATCGTCCTGACCAACGCCGCCGGCGGTGTCGACCGGTCCTTCGCGGCGGGCACCCTGATGGTCATCCGCGACCACCTCAACCTGACCGGCCTCAACCCCCTCATCGGGCCGAACGCCGACGCGCTCGGGCCGCGCTTCCCCGACCTCAGCCGCGCCTGGGACCCGGGCCTCCGCGAGCGTCTCCTCGCGGCCGGCCGGGCGGTCGGTGTGCCCCTCGCCGAGGGGGTCTACGCCGGCCTGTCGGGTCCCAACTACGAGACGCCGGCAGAGGTCGGCATGCTGCGGACGCTGGGCGCCCAGGCGGTCGGCATGTCGACCGTCCTGGAGGCCATCGCGGCCGCCTGGGCCGGCCTTGCCGTGTGTGGCGTGTCGCTCGTGACGAACCCCGGCGCCGACGTGACCGCCACGCCGCTGACGCACGCGGAGGTGCTGGCGGCGGCGAACGAGGCGGGGCCCCGTCTGGCCCTCGTCCTGCGCCGGTTCGTGGCGGACCTGCCGGCCTAGATCCATCCCGCAGGGTCGCTGATCGCGCCTGGGGTGGTAACCGTGGGTGAACGGATCCGGGTCCAACGAGCGTCCAGTACGCCCAGATCGCTGCCCAGTGCGGCGTCGGTCACTGGCAGTGAACGAAACCGGGTCGAAGGATGGTTTGGGCGCTCGGATGTGCCGCCTCGAGGCACGATCGTTCGCTGTGAGTGACCGTTGGCCGCGCTGGGCGGGAGCGATCGCCCACGAGCAGCCCTTCAACGTCAACGTGTTCACTGGGAGTGACACCCGGGTGACGTGGCGACCGTGGGCCGGGCCGAGGCCCCCGGCTTAGATCGTCGGCAGCTCGCGCCCGGCGGCGCGCACGGCCTCGCGCTTCTCCGCCCAGGCGGCGAGGACGACGTCCTTGTGGGGCCGGATCGGGCAGTGCCCGTCGCGGTTGCCCATCTCGTCGCAGTAGCCCAGCGGCACGCACTTGGGGGCGAGGAACGAGCCAAGGAACGGGCTGACCTGGAAGATCTCGTGGCGGATCAGCTGGAAGAGCCGGCGGATCTCCCACTGGGCCATGGTGCAGAGGCGCAGGCCCGACATGTGGATCAGGGCCCGCAGGTTGGTCGTCATGACCAGGTTGGTGCGCGTCGCGTTGGGGAACACGAACCGGGCGTCCTCGCCGGCCACGCCGGCTGCCAGGAGATCGCCGTACAGCTCGAGCGCGCCGCCGACCTGGGTCTCGTAGCGTTCGCGCAGGGCCGGATCGCCCTCGGCGATGGTCGTCGGCTCGAGCGTCGCGGCGCCCTTGAACTTGACGTACCGCTGGCTCTGCTGGTCGAAGGCCACGCCCGCCCGGTGGCGCACCAGCTGATGGGACAGCGTGCGGCTGACGCCGCTGATGCCGAACGTGAAGACGACGTGCTCGATGGTGCTGCCGTGGCCCGACTCGATCACGCCCTGGATCAGACGCTGCTGGCGCACCGGATCGACCTCGCCAGCGACGGCCTTGCGGAAGATCTCCTCCGGCTCGAGCTCCGAGTAGCAGGTTCGGCATGCGGTGTAGATGAGGGGCACGTAGAAGCGCTCGACGATCTCGCGATCGGGGAACAGGAGGGTCGCCTTCAGGCCAAGGTCACGCCGTCCCGGGTTCTGCGGCATCGCCCTGGCCGGCGGGGTGGGCGTGCTCTCCGGGCTCATGACGCTAGTCTAGCCGCGGGATCCGCCGCCACGAGCGCCGGCCGAGTTGACGCCGGGCACCGCGGGTCGTACCTTCCCCATTCCCAGCAGACCCGCGGGAGGCAGCGCGGGAGAGCGCACAGAAGGCCGTGGGCTGCGGGCTGATGACACGTGATGGAGGAGTCATGTCGCGATCCCTGACATTGCTGGGCCTCGTGCTCAGCTCGGTCGTCGTCGTGGGTGCGTGCAGCGCCGCGGCGACCGCCACCCCGACACCCGCCCCGACCGCCACCCCGGCCGCCACCGGCACGCCGTCCGGTTCCACCGCGCCGACCGCCACACCGGCCCCCGCCTCGCCGACCCCGATGGAGAGCGTCTCGGCCGATCAGCTGGTCCTGCCTGGGAAGCTCGTCATCTGCTCGGACATCCCGTATCCGCCGCAGGAGTTCTTCGACGCCCAGGGCAACCCGGTCGGCTCGGACATCGAGATCGGCCAGACGATCGCCCAGCGGCTGGGCCTGACGCCCGACATCCAGAACTCGGTCTTCGACACGATCATCGCGGCCCTCCAGGGCGGCAAGTGCGACATCATCATCAGCGCCCAGAACATCACGACCGACCGCGTCAAGCAGGTCGACATGATCCCCTACTTCCAGGCCGGCCAGTCGTTCGTCGTGGCGGCCGGCAATCCGGAAGGCATCAAGGTCCAGGATGACCTCTGCGGCAAGAACATCGCCGCGGAGACAGGCACGACCGAGGTCGACTACCTCAACGGCACCGGTGACTACAAGGGCCAGGGCCTCTCGGCCGCCTGCGTCGCCAAGGGCAAGGCCAAGATCACCGTGACCAGCTTCGCCAAGGACAGCGACGCCCTGCTCGCCCTGCAGACGAGCAAGGTCGACGCCTACTTCGCCGACTCCCCGGTGGCCGGCTACTACGCCGTCCAGCATGCCGACCAGTTCGCCCTGTCCGGCCTGACGCTGGGCGTCGCCCTCGAGGGCATCAGCGTCTCCAACGATGACGCGCACGCCGCGCTGCGGAATGCGGTCCAGCAGGCCCTCATCTCGATGATCAACGACGGCACGTACCTGACCATCCTCAAGAAGTACGGCGACGATAGCGGCGCGGTCACCGCCGACGTGGCGAACCAGATGAACAAGACGCAGTAGCGAGACGGGGACGCGCACTGCCCCGGCCATGCGAACACGGTCGCCCCGGCCCGGGCTGGTCCTGGCCGGGGCGGTCGTCGGCGCGCTGCTGGTGGCGGGCTGCACCTCCGGCAAGCCGGTCAAGTTCGACACCCAGGCGTTCGCCACCGCCATCTTCCAACCCGACCAGTTCATCCTTGCCGGCATCGGCCTGACGGTCAGCATCTCGGTCATCAGCCAGTTCATCGGCATCGTCCTGGGCGTCTTCGGAGCCCTCGGCCGCCTGTCCCGGCGGCGCGCCGCGCGGTGGTTGTCCGCCGCCTACCTGTGGGTCTTCCGCGGCACGCCGCTGCTCGTCCAGCTGGTGTTCTTCTACTTCGGGCTGGGCGCCGTCCACCTGTACGACTGGAACGCCATCGATGTGGCCGGCATCACGATCCCCGGCGCCATCCAGGCCGGCATCTTCGCGCTCGGCCTCAACGAGGGCGCGTACATGACCGAGATCATCCGGGCCGGCATCCTCTCCATCGATCCGGGCCAGATGGAGGCGGCCAAGAGCGTCGGCATGACCTACGGCCAGGCGATGCGGCGGATCGTGCTTCCCCAGGCCGCGCGGATCATCGTGCCGCCGCTGGGCAATGAGTTCAACAACATGCTCAAGACGACGGCCCTGCTCTTTGTGCTCGGCGTGCAGGAGCTCTACAACACCTTCGTCATCAAGCAGGGCAATAACTTCCTGCCCTTCGAGATGTACCTTGCCTGCGCGCTTTGGTTCCTCCTCCTGACCACGATCTGGGGCTTCTTCCAGGGCTGGATGGAACGGCGCCTCGCGCGCGGCACGGCGGGCAGCGAAGCCTCCGGACCCGGCCTGGGCCAGCGCCTGATCGGCTTCCGCTTCGGCAGCGCGAACACCGGCGTGCGCTAGGAGCTGGCGCGATGGTCGAGATCAGTCACGACCTGCTGGACGTCATCGGCGGAGCGTCGACGACGGTCGCGGAGACGGTGGTGGAAGCCGTCGACGTGCACAAGTCATTCGGGCGCGTCGAGGTGCTCAAGGGCATCTCGCTCACCGTCAAGCGCCAGGAGGTCGTCGTCATCCTGGGGCCGTCGGGCTCGGGCAAGACGACCTTCATCCGCTGCCTCAACCACCTGGAGAAGATCCAGCGCGGCAGCATCATGGTCAACGGGCGCTCCATCGGGTACCGACCCGGACCGCCTGGTGCCCCACTGCGCGAGGACAGCGAGAAGAACATCGCCCTGCAGCGGCGCGACATCGGCATGGTCTTCCAGCGCTTCAACCTCTTCCCCCACAAGACGGCGCTGGAGAACATCACCGAGGCCCCCATCCAGGTCCGCGGCCAGAAACCGGATGAGGCCAGGGTGGTCGGGCAGGCACTCCTCGCCCGCGTCGGGCTCGCCCACAAGGCCGACGCCTATCCCGCCCAGCTCTCGGGCGGCCAGCAGCAACGGGTGGCGATCGCCCGGGCCCTTGCCATGAAACCCGCCCTCATGCTGTTCGATGAGCCGACCAGCGCCCTCGATCCCGAGATGATCGGCGAGGTGCTGGAGGTCATGAAGGAGCTCGCCCGCGAAGGCATGACGATGATCGTGGTGAGCCACGAGATGGGCTTCGCCCGCGAGGTCGCTGATCGAGCGGTGATGATGGACGACGGTGTGATCGTGGAGCAGGGCCCGCCGGCGACCTTCTTCGCCAACCCCACCCAGGAGCGCACCAAGAGCTTCCTCTCCAAGATCCTCTAGCCGGGCGTGACCTGCGCTGAGGCGCCGTAGCGGAAGCAGGTCGGCAGGTGGTCGTCGACCAGGCCGACGCTCTGCATGAAGGCGTAGACGACCGTGGAGCCCACGAACCGCAAGCCACGGGCCCGCAAAGCTCCCGAGAGCGCATCGGACGCGGCGGTCGTGGCCGGGACGTCGCCGGCCCGGGCAGCGGCCGGCAGGCGGCGCGGCGGACGCTCGCCGTACGGCGTGATGAACGCACCCAGTGAGCTGTCCTCGCTGCGCAGCCGTTCGATCGCCCTGGCGTTGCCGATGGTGGCGAGGACCTTGGCCCGGTTGCGCACGATGCCCGGGTCGGCCATGAGGCGCGCCACGTCGCCTTCATCGAAGGCGGCCACCACGGTCGGATCGAAGCCGCGGAACGCGGCCCGGAAGCCGTCGCGCCGGTGCAGGATGAGCGACCAGCTGAGCCCGGCCTGGAAGCACTCCAGGGCGAGTCGCTCGAACAGCTCGCGTTCATCCGCGACGGGCACGCCCCACTCGAGGTCGTGGTACTCGACCATCAGCGGGTCGGCGGCCTCGCCCGGCGCCCACCAGCAGCGGGGCCTCATGTCGCGCATGCGGCCAGTGTGACAGCCGCGTCTCCGGTACCGTTCGGCGGTGACCGCCACCGCCAAGCCCATCGATCCGCCGCTGCGCGCCAACCGCGACTTCCTGGTCGTGCTCAGCGGCCAGGGCACCTCGGCGCTCGGCGACGCGGTGAGCTTCACGGCCGTGCCGCTGCTGGTCTTCGGCCTGACCGGGTCGGGCCTCGCGATGGGCCTCGTCGGCGCGCTGCAGACGCTGCCCGACTTCCTCCTCGGCCTGCCCGTCGGGGCGCTGGCCGACCGCTGGGACCGGCGGCGCCTGATGCTCCTCGCCGACTTCGGGCGGGCCCTCCTGACGGCCTGCATCCCGCTCGCCTTCCTGCTCGGCCTGCCGGTCATGCCGGTCGTCTACCTCGTGATGTTCCCCCTCAATGCGCTACGCGTCGCCTTCATGGCCGGGTGGACGGCGTCCGTGCCGATCCTCGTCGGGCCGACCCGCATCGCCGCCGGGTCGTCGACCATCGAGGCGGTCGCCAACCTGGGGTTCATCGTCGGGCCAGCCCTGGCGGGCGTCGCCGTGGGCCTCGTGGGGCCGGGTCCGACGATCGCAATCGACGCCCTGTCCTTCGCCATCTCCGCGGCCAGCCTGACCCTGGTCCGGCGATCGCTGCGCTCGGTCAGCACGGTGCCGAGGCGGCACCTGACCAGCGAGATGCTGGACGGGGTGCGCTTCCTGGTCCAGGAGCGGACGCTGCGGATGGTCCTGATCTTCTATGCCGCGACCGCCCTGTGCACGGCCGCCATCATCCCGGCGCTGACCATCTACGTGGAGGGCCAGCTGGGCCTGGGGGCCGTGGTCTTCGGTCTGGTCCTGAGCGCCTACAGCGTCGGTGCGGTGATCGGCGCGCTGGCCGGCGCACGGCTGATGCGCGGCCCTCTGGCCCCTCTCCTGCTCGGCGGGGCGGCCATGACGGGTGCGCTCATGATCGCCCTGGCCCTCATCGGCGTGCCGGTCATGCTCGTCGCCTCCGCGTTGGGGGCAGGCATCAGCCAGTCGCTCGTCACCGTCTCCTACGTCACGCTGCGAGCGTCGCTGACGCCTCACGAGCTCCTGGGTCGGGTGGGCAGCACCGCGCGGATCGTCACGCTGGGCCTGCAGCCGGTCGGCTTGCTGATCGGGGGAGTGGCGCTGCAGACCGTGGGCGGCTCGACGACGCTGCTGGGGATGGGCGGCCTCATGCTCGCGGCGGCCGCGCTGTTCAGTCTCTCGACCACCATACGCGGGGCGCGGACCAGGGTCCAGCAGGCCGCCTGACCGGCCCAGCACGATTCTGGTCCGCCGCCCATCATGCCGCGCAACGTCGCCCACCAGCACGGTCGACCGTCCCGGCGGTCGCTGATCGAGGAGAGCCGCATGTCGGGTGATCCCACCCCGCCCGCTCCGAACGCCCCCGACCCCGGCGCGCCGACGCCGCCGGGCTGGCGCCCGCCCGACTGGGACCGCCAGCCGCCGCCCGCCGATCCAGCGCGCCCGGGCTGGGGCACCCCCTCGGGTCCCTGGGGCACCCAGGCGCCGCCGCAGCAGCCGTCCGGGCGGGGAGGGACCCGTCCGTCATGGTCGGACGGGACCTTCATCGTCGTGCTCGTGCTGCTCATCGTCGCCTTCGTCTCGGGCATGGCGATCGACCGCACCGCCCTCGGCGGTGGCTCGGCCGTCGCGCCCGAGGCGACGCCGTCAGGCTCAGCGGTGGCCGGGGCCACGATCGGCCCGGACGTGACCCTGCCGCCGGACATGCCCGCCGACTTCGGCCTCTTCTGGCAGGCCGTCGATCTCATCCGCCAGCACTACGTCGATCAGACCAAGGTCGACACGCAGGCCATCACGTACGGGGCCATCACCGGGCTCGTGGATGCGCTCGGCGATCCCGGCCATACCACGTTCCTGACACCCGACGATGTCAAGAGCGAGAACGATGCCCTCAACGGCACGATCGTGGGCATCGGCGTCTTCCTCGGCCAGCCCTCGGGGAGCGGCGGGGGCCTGCTCATCCAGTCGGTCATCCCCGGCTCGCCGGCGGAGGCCGCAGGGCTGCGGGCGCAGGACACGATCATCGCCGTGGACGGCCACAGCGTGGAGAACGTGAGCGTCGATTCGGCGGCCAGCCTCATCCGTGGCACGGCGGGCACCAAGGTGACCCTCACGATCCTGCATAGCGGCTCGGGCTCGCCGCAGGACATCATGATCACCCGTGCCGTGGTGACCGTGCCGGCCGTCGCCTGGCACATGGTGCCGGGCACCTCGGACGCGCTGGTGAGCATCACCCAGTTCTCCGACAACTCCGGGAAGCAGCTCACACAGGCCCTTCAGGCGGCCCAGGCGAAAGGCGCGAAGGGGTACATCCTGGACCTACGCGAGGACCCGGGCGGTCTCGTCGATGAGGCGGTCACGACCGCCAGCCAGTTCCTCTCCAGCGGCGCCGTGTACATCCGCCAGACGGCGGATGGCACCCAGATCAAGGTGCCCGTCGCCTCCGGCGGCGTCGCCACCCAGGCGCCGCTGGTGGTGCTGATCGACTACGGCACGGCCAGTTCGGCCGAGATCGTGGCCGGCGCCCTGCAGGACGCGGGCCGGGCCAAGATCGTCGGCGTGCGCTCCTTCGGCACGGGCACCGTGCTCAACACCTTCATGCTCCCCGACGGCTCGGCGCTCCGCCTGGCCGTCGAGGAGTGGCTCACGCCGAAGGGGCGGCACATCTTCCCCGACGGCATCACGCCGGACGTGAAGGTCGACATGCCGACCGGCGCGACGATCGTCTCGCCCGATGCCCTGACCGACATGACCGCCGCGCAGCTGGCCGCCTCGGGCGACGCGCAGCTCCTGGCTGCGCTCACCGAGCTGAAGGCCGCCACCACCCCGTGAGCGACCCGGCGCCGTACCTGACGTACCCGCCGGAACCGATGCCGGTCGAGCCGGTCACCCTGGTGGGCCGCCACGTGCGCCTCGAGCCGATGCAGCCCGAGCACGCGGCGGCCCTCGCGGCCGCTTGCGCGGATCCGGACATGTGGACGTACATGCCCCTCGACGGGTCGACCGCATCGGGCATGGCGGCCATCGTGTCGGCGGCCGTGGAGGCGTCGGAGCGGGGCGCCGAGCTGCCCTTCACGACGGTCGAGCGCGCCACCGGACGGGTGGTGGGCGGCAGCCGCTACCTCAACATCGACCGGCCCAACCACCGCCTGGAGATCGGCTACACGTTCATCGCGCCACCGTGGCAGCGCACCGCGGTGAACTCGGAGGCCAAGCTCTTGATGCTGGGCCACGCCTTCGAGCACCTGCGGGCCAACCGTGTCGAACTCAAGACCGACGCGCTCAACGCGCAGTCCCGGACGGCCATCCTGGCCCTTGGCGCCACGTTCGAGGGCGTCTTCCGGAACCACATGATCACGCGCCACGGCCGCCTGCGCGACTCGGCCTACTACTCGATCACGGTGCAGGAGTGGCCGGCCGTCCGGGCCGGCCTCCAGGCGCGCCTCGCCCGCCACACCGACGGTGCGTCAGCGGCGCCGCGGCCGGATCAGCGGACGGCCACGACCCGATAGGTGCGTGGACCGGCCGGCGTGGTGACCGTCACGACCTCGCCCGCACGCCGGCCGAGCAGCGCCGCCCCGATGGGGGAGCGGTAGCTCAGGCGGCCCTCGGAGAGGCGAGCCTCAGCCGGATCGACCAGCTTGTAGGTGACGGGCTCCGGCGGGAGGTCGGCCTCATCGATGACGTCCAGGGTCGAGCCCACACGGGCCAGGCCATCGTCGGCGGACACCTCCGACACGACCGCCCGGTCCAGCGTGGCCTGCAGCTGCTGGATGCGGCCCTCCAGGAACGACTGCTCCTCGCGCGCGGCGTGGTACTCCGAGTTCTCGCGCAGGTCGCCCAGCTCCCGGGCGGCCTTGACCCGCCCGATGACGTCCGGACGCGACTCGTGCAGCCGGTCCAGCTCCGATCGCAGGCGCTCGTGGCCCTCCGCCGACAGCACCACCTGCTGGGGCTGGTTGTGCCGCGGTGGACCGGGCGCCCGCCGCGGCGAGCTCACGCCCTGGCGCGCAGGAGATGGCGCGCGGCGCGCGGCCGGCGCCCCACTCGCCGTGCGACGGGCCTGCCCGCTCGACCGGGCCGCCCCGGGCCCCGGTGCGAGCGCCGCCGGGGCGGCCTTGGCGGCGCCGGTGATGCCGTGCGCGCGGGCGCCGCTGCTGAGCGATCGCAGGTTGGCGAACGGCAATGCGCCGGGCTGCCCGACCGCCTCGCCGAACGCCGACAGCAGCGCGTCCTCGTACTCTTCGGGCGCGTCGGTCTCGGCCCACCAGACCCGCGCCTGCTCGTAGCCGCGCAGCGTCTTGAGCCAGTGGCCGCCGTGGTGCGGCCCGTCGTCGCCGAGGGGCGTGGCCGCGTATTCGGCGAGGCGGCGGCGCAGGGAGCGGCTTCGGCCGATGTAGACGACGGTCTGCTCGGGCTGCCAGAAGGTGCCCAGGCGCGCGGCCAGCTCGTGCGGCGTCGGCACGGCGCCGTCGACGCGGAGCGTGGGCACCCGGGCCAGCCATTCGCGCAGGAGGTTGTGGTCGACCGGCACCGTCGCCTCGGTCGTCGGCCATTCGATGACGTAGACACCCGGCCGCGGCGTGGGCAGCGGCTGACCGAACAGGAGCGGGCCATCGGGCAGCAGGCCCTGTCCGCGGAGCAGTTCCAGCGCCGGCACCCGTTGACTCACCGCCCCACCTTACCCGGCTCGAGCTCGTCTGTCCGCCACGCGGCCGTCGTGGACGACCAGGAGGTCGAGACGTCCACCCGCCAGGCGGCGAAGAAGCGCGTCACACCGGAGACCAGGAACAGGGCGGCGAAGGGCAGGTAGCCCAGCGGTGCGACGGCCAGCAGGCCGGCGTTGAGGAGCTGCCCGCCGGTCGTGCCGGCCGCCGTGCCGGCCACGTAGCGGCCCTGCGCGACGAACCACTGCTCGCGCCCGACGAGCCGCAGCAGGCGCTCGTTGGCCGAGATCGTGCCGGACGCCGCGCCCGCGGAGACGACGACGCTGACCAGGCAGAGCACGAGGCCCGACAGCGGGTTGGCGGGGAACGCCAGCAGGCCAAGCAGCATGGCCCCGCCGCGCAACAGGAAGGAGACACGCAGCAGGCGCGACGACGAGCCGTGGCCCAGCCAGCCGCCGACGATCGTGGACGTCACGAGCGACGCGCCCGCCCCCAGGGCGGTCAGGACGATGGCGAAGCTTGGCGGCTGGTGGAGCACGCTGATGACGTAGATCGAGAGGTAAGGCCCGAAGCCGGAGCCGAACGCGGCCACGGTGATGATGCGCACGAAGCGCCCCAGCTCGGGGTTCGTCGGGCGTGGCTGCGGTGGCGCCGGGACGCGCACGCGCCCGGGCCGCGGCAGGTGGCTGAGGGCCCACAGCTCCAGCAGGCCGGCCGCCCCGCCGAGCAGGAACAGCAGGCCGAAGACCAGCACGCCGGCGACCGGGCTCAGCAGCTGCACCAGCAGGGCCGCCGGCAGGAGGAGCACGGCCCCCACGCCGAGCGTGATGCCCATGACTCGCGGCGCGACGAAGCGGCGCTCTGCTTCGACGAGGATGGCGCCGTACCAGGCCAGCTGGTTCGCGCCGCCGATCGTCGTCGCGGCGCCGGCGACGGTCATGATCGCGGCGATGAGCCCGATGACGAGGCCGGTCGGGATGAGGTGCGCCGCGCTGGCCAGCGTCACCAGCGCCAGCCAGATGCCGCGCGTCTCGCCGGCCGCGGTGATGGCCAGCGTCACGCCGCGCAGGTTGCCGTCGGTGCGTTCCAGCAGCCGCGGCACGGCCAGCTGGGCGGCCGAGCCGGCGATGGGCAGGAGGCCGATGAGGGTGGCCAGCGCCGGCGGAGCGCCAAGGACGAGCAGCAGGGGGATCGTCAGGGCCGCATCGGAGAGCGAGCTGACCCCGGCCGCCCCCAGGCCGATCGTCAGGTAGCGGCGATAGCGGTCGCCCCCGAAGGCGCGCCATTCATCCAGGCCGGACCGGATGCCGGGACGAAGCGCGTGCACCCGTCAAGCCTACTCTGCGGCCCGCGCGGGCCCGTCATGCACGGCTTCCAGGCGCGGGATCGCGGCGAGGATGGTGAGCGTGTTCAGGAAGAGGATCGGCGAGGCGAGCACCAGGGAGGCGGGCACGGTCCAGGCGCGATCGGTCCGCGCGCCCCACACCACGAGGCCCACGGCGACGATCAGGCGGACCGGGAAGAACCAGTCGCCGCCCCCGGACCCGGAGACGAGGAGGGCCACCCATGCCTGCCACGGGTCGGACCACCAGACGTACGAGACGGCCGCCAGCACCCCCGCGACGGCCACCGCGGCAAGCCAGGCCTGCCACCGGCCGCGCGCCACGAACCACAGCAGGCCGACCCCCGTGCTGACCTTCGTGAGGAGGGCCAGCGCCCACGCCGCAGGGTAGCGAAAGCCGACCACCACCATCAGCGCGAGCAGGGCGTTGATGTTGCCCTCGAGGGCCTCCGGCAGGCACAGCAGCAGGCCGACGAGATACCAGACCGGCGGGAGCGGCCGCAGCAGCCAGGCGAAGGCGGCCAGCATGACCGCGGCCCACAGGCCGATGAACACGTCGGCCGGCAGATGGCCGAGGGGCCACAGGACCTCGGCGATGAGCGGGGCGTAGAGGAATGCGTCGACGTGGCCCGGCGGGATGCTGTAGAGCGGATGGGTCCACGCGGCCCAGTAGGCGTGCGAGTCGAGGCCGACGGAGGTCGCCGCGACGAGCAGGTCGTAGTAGCCCACGAACACGATGGCCACCACGGCGGCGGCATGGCCGAGCAGGCGGCGGGACGATGCGCCGCCCCAGCGCGGCAGGTCGAGCGTTCGGTGCATCGGCGCAACTGTGGCAGGTCGGCCGCGCCCGTCGCAGTCCGCGGCCGTACCGGTCGAGCACGGGACCATCCGCGGCCCCGATCGGGCGGCGCTTGAGACCCTTCTCCCGGACGGTAGACTTTGCCGGCGCCATCAGGGGCGACCGGAAGGTGGAGGACCATGGCCGACACGGACGAGGCGATCGATCCGTACCGCGTCCTGCAGGTGGACCCAACGGCCGACCATGAGGTGATCCAGGCGGCCTACCGGGCGCTCGCCCGCCGCTTCCACCCCGACGTCGCCCCCGACCCTGAGACGGCCCAGCGTATGGCCGCCATCAACGCCGCGTTCGACCTCATCCGCGACGCGGATCGCCGCGCGGCGTACGACCGCGAGCACGGCTACGGCGCCACCCCGACGCGGCCGAATGGCGAGGCCGTCGCGCCGCCGCCGCCGCCGGGCGAGCCGCCGTCCGGCGCGTCATGGACCAGCAGTCGCCAGGGCGCGTCGTGGGAGGGTACCGCGGGCCCACCTCCCGGCCGGCCCAGCGGCAGCGTCCTGGACTTCGGCCGCTTCAAGGGCTGGTCCCTGGGTGAGATCGCCCGCATCGACCCCGGCTACCTCATGTGGCTGGACGACCGGCGCGAAGGTGCCCGCTACCGGGCGGAGATCGACGACATCCTCCACAAGATGAGCCTGCGCCGGCCACCGCCGACGGCCGAGCGCAAGCGGGGCGGTCCGTTCCGGCGAGGCTGACCTCAGCCCGGCTTGCTCGACTCGGCCCGCAGGCTGTCGTCACGGGCGGTCCGGCCGCCACTGAGGGGCAGGGTGACGTGGAAGCGTGCCCCTTCGGCGGGTGAGCTCTCGACCGCGATCGTGCCGCCGTGGCGGCGCACGATCCAGGCGGCGATGGCCAGGCCCAGGCCGACGCCACCGGGCGGCGCATCGGAGGCCCGCCAGAAGCGCTCGAACACATGGGCCCGGTCCTCCGGGCGCACCCCCGGCCCTGCGTCGTCGACGGTCAGCTCGGCCTGCCGGCCGGAGGTCGCGACGGCGACCTCGACGGCAGTGCCGGGCGGGCTGTGGCGGATGGCGTTGTCGGTCAGGATCGTCACCAGTTGGCGCAGGCGCACCGGATCGCCCTCCAGCGTGGCAGGCGCGCCGTCAAGGACGAGGTGCACCTCGCGCTGGCGGGCCAGCGTGCCGAGGCCGTCGAGGGCCGCGGCGGCGACGTCGGCCAGGTCGACCGGGATGCGTTCGAGTTCCACCACGCCCGAGTCGGCGCGCGCCAGCAGCAGGAGCGACTCGACGAGGTCGGTCATGTGGTCCACGGTGGCCTGCGCGTCGTCGACCGATTCGTGGAGCGCGGCGACCGTCTGGTCGGGGTGCCGCTGGAGGTGCTCCAGGTTGCCGCGCACCACGGCCAGGGGGGTGCGCAGCTCATGGCTGGCGTCGGCGGCGAACTCGCGCTGGCGGCGCAGGGACTCGCGGATCGGCACGAGCGCTCGCTGGGCGTAGAGCGCGCCGCCGGCCAGCGAGAGGCCGACCGCGAGCAGGCCGCCGCCCACCAGCACGAGTAGCAGGACCTGCATCGTGTTGACGTCGCCGCGGCGGTCGGCGATGACCTGCACGACGTACGTCTGGCCAAGGCTCGTAGTGACCGGTGTGCTGAGCATGCGGATCGGCACGCCGAGGGTGAGCTCTTCGTAGTCGGCCGTGCCGGTGCGGGCGGCCGCCACCGCCGAGCTGACGGGCAGGCCGGGGAAGGCGGCCTCGCCGACGGGCCCGATCACGGTGTCGTCGGGGCTGATCACGATCGCATAGGTCCCGGAGCTGGACCCCCCGGTGGCGAAGCCCAGGAAGCGGGTGCCCAGATCGCCGGGTCGCTGGCCGGCGTTCTGGATGAGCGGCGCGATGGCGCTGGTGCGGCCGCTGAGCTGATCGTGCCCGGCGGCGGAGAGGGCCTGGTCCACGGTCACGTACACGGCGATCCCCAGGATGACGACGATGGCCAGGGTGATGGCCCCGCTCCATAGGACCAGCCGGCGGCGGACGCGCCCGAGCAGGCGCGCGTCGCCATCCTGGTCGTGGCCGGCCGTCACGTCAGGCCTCCAGCAGGCGGTAGCCCACGCCGCGTTCGGTCTGGATGCGGGCGCCGGCCTGCGGGCCGAGCCGCTCGCGGAGCAGGTGGACGTAGGCGTCGACCGTGTTGGGCGTGACCGCGACGCCGGCGGGCCACGCCGCGTCGAGGAGGTTGTCACGGGTCAGGACCTGGCCGGGGTGGCGGAGGAAGCATTCGAGCAGGGCGAATGCGCGTGGGGTGAGCGACACGGGCCGCTCGGCGACCGTCACCAGGCGCTTGTGCTCGTCGAGGGCGATCGGCCCGCTGCGCAGGACGGGGGCCGGGCGCGCCGCCCCTTCCGCGCGCCGCGTCAGGGCGCGCAGGCGGGCCGAGAGCTCCTCGTAGGCGAACGGCTTGACCAGGTAGTCGTCGGCGCCCGCGTCGAGCCCGCGGACGCGGTCGTTGATGGCGTCACGCGCGGTGAGCATGATGATGGGCACGCTCGACCCGTCCCGACGCAGCTCGCGGGCGACCTCGAAGCCCGACCGGTCGGGCAGCCCCACGTCGAGGATGATGGCCTCCAGCAGGGAGCCGCCGGCGACCACGTCGAGGGCGCCCTCGGCCGTCGTGGCCAGTTCGACCACGTGCCGGTCCTCACGCAGGAGGCGCAACAGCAGGCGCCCCAGGCGCGGGTCGTCCTCGACGACGAGCAGGTGCATGGCGGGAGTGTGCGCCTGTCCCCGGCGTTACGGCGTCTCCACGGTCACGTCGCTGGCCGTGACGGAGGCCGCACCGGACGCGTCGGGCGCCCCGCTGGCGCGTGCGCCGCCGCCGCCGAAGCCGCGGCCGCCGAAGCCGGTGACTTCGACCACCACCGAGCTGCCGGTCGTGACCGCGCTGGAGGAGGCGGTGGTCGCCGTGTGATACGTCGTCGTGCTCGGCAGGTCGATCGTGATGGTCTGGCCGCTGGCCAGCTGGAGGGTCATGGTCGTGCCGCTGATGGCGGTCACCGTGCCGCTGAGGCTGACTCCGCCGCCGCCCGCCCCCAGGGCGGCGCCGCCGCCGAGGCCGATCGCGAACGAGGCGCCCGCGCCGAAGCTGCCGCGCGGGAAGTTGCCGTTCGCGCCCGTACGCGTGTCGGCGGCCGCCGGAGCGGTGACGCGTCCGGCCGCGAAGGCGACGCCCGCGGCGGCGACCAGGACGGCGAGGGCGAGCAGGTAGGTCCCGAGCCGGCTCGATGACGTCTTCGGCTTGACCGTCGGCAGGATCAGGGGTGCCGCGGCCGGCGCGGGTGCCGGCGGCTGCCACGTGGGCTGCGGGGGCGTGGCCGGGTCGGTCGGTCGTGGGGTGAGCGGGTCGGTCACGGTCGGATCTCCTTACTCGTAACGAAGCGCAACGATGGGGTCCAGGCGGGCCGCCTGGCGAGCGGGCCAGACGCCGAAGACGACGCCCACCACGAGGCTGAAGGCGACGGCCACGACGACCGTCAGGGGGTTGAAGGCGAAGCCCCAGCCGGCGACCTGGCCGATGACCGCCGAGGCGATGACGCCCGCCGCGATGCCGATCAGGCCGCCAAGCAAGGAGATGACGAGGGCTTCCACGAGGAACTGGGCCAGGATGTCGCGGCTGCGCGCGCCGATGGCCTTGCGGATGCCGATCTCACGGGTCCGTTCGCGGACCGAGACCAGCATGATGTTCATGATCCCGATGCCCCCGACGATCAGGGAGATCGAGGCGATCCCGCCGAGCAGCACGGTGAGCAGGCCGCTGACCGAGTCGACGGTGCTAAGCAGCTGCGACTGGTCGGTGATGCTGAAGTCGGGTGTGCCGCTGGCACTGATGCCGTGGCGCTCGTCGAGGGTGGTCGTGATCGACGCCTTGACCGCATCGATCTGGTCGGCGGTGGCGACGCTCAGGCTGATCGACCGCACGCTCGTGCCGCTCACGAAATGGTGCTGGGCGGTGGTGAGGGGGATCAGCACCTGGTCGTCCTGGCTCGTCGGGCCGGAACTGCCCTTCGTCTGCAGGATCCCCACCACCTGGAAGGGCAGGCCGTCGATGGTGATGGTGGACCCGATCGAGCTCGCGCCAAGGCCTAGGTCGTCGGCGGTCGTGCCGCCCAGGACCGCCTCGCGCAGGTCGTAGTCGTTGCTGGCGTCGGTCAGGAAACGGCCCTGCCAGATGTCGAAGGCGTTGACCGAGGCGTAGGCGGACGTGGTGCCCACGATCGAGGTGGTCGTGTTCTTCGTGCCGGCCACCACGAGGGCCTGCGTGCTGACCTGGGGGGCGTAGGCGGCCACGCCGTCGAGGGTCCCGATGGCCGTGGCGTCGGCGACGGTGAGGGTCGTGGCGGATCCGGCCGCGCCGCGGGTGAACCCGGTGAAGCTGGCGCCCGGCGAGACCGTCAGCAGGTTGGTGCCAAGGCCCTGCAGCCGGCTGGTGATGCCGCTCGTGGCGCCCTGGCCGGCGCTGACCAGGGCGACCACGGAGGCAACCCCGATGATCACGCCAAGCATCGTCAGGAACGCCCGCAGGCGGCTCGATCCGAGCCGCGAAAGGGCGAGATGGATGAGCTCGAGCAGGTTCAATGGAGGAGCCTGCCGTCGCGCACGTGCACCTGCCGCTGGGCCGCGGCGGCGACGTCAGCGTCATGGGTGATGAGGATCACGGTCATGCCGCCCGCATGGAGGTCGTGGAGCAGCGCCATCACCTCGGCGCCGGAGGCGCTGTCGAGGTTGCCGGTCGGCTCGTCGGCGAGGAGGAGGCGCGGCTGTGTGACCAGGGCGCGCGCGATGGCCACCCGCTGCTGCTGGCCGCCGGACAGCTCGCTGGGTTCGTGGTCCATGCGATCGCCCAGGCCCAGTCGCTCCAGGGACTCGCGGGCCCGTGCCAGGCGGTCGTGCCGGGAGACACCCTGGTAGAGGAGGGGGGTGGCGACATTCTCCAGCGCGCTCGTCCGAGGCAGGAGGTTGTAGGACTGGAAGATGAAGCCGATGGCCCGGCTGCGGACCTCCGCCAGCTGGTCGTCGGACAGCTCCTCGACGGGGTGGCCCTCCAGGCGGTACACCCCCGTGGTCGGCCGGTCCAGGCAGCCCAGGATGTTCATCAGCGTCGACTTGCCGGAACCCGACGGGCCGACGATGGCGAGGAACTCGCCATGGGCGACCATCAGGTTGACGTCCTGGAGGGCGGTCACGGCGATGCGGCCGGTGTCGTAGACGCGCGACACGCCCTCTAGGTCCAGGAGCGGCGTGATCACGGCAGGACGACCGTGCCGCCGCCGCCGCGTGTGAAGGTGCCGCCGCCGCCGAAGCCGCCGGTGCCGGTGGTCGTCGTGGTCCCGGTGCGGGTCGCGGATGTGCCGGTCTCCACCCGGTCGCCGGCACTGAGGCCGCTCGTGATCTGGGCCAATGATGTGGTCACGAGGCCCACCTGGACGGCCGTCGGCGTGACGGAGCCGTCGCTCCCCACGACGTTGACCGTGTAGCTGCCGCTCGTGCCGTTGAGGGCGATGGCGGGGATGGCCAGCACATCGCTCGCCGACGCGGTGGTCACGGAGATGCTGGCCGACATGCCCGAGCGCAACGTCGCGTCCGAGCTGTCGAGGGTGACCTGGACGGCGTACGTGACGACCGACGACGCGCCGCTGGTGGCCGCGGACGGCGAGATGCTGGTGACCTTGCCGGGCAGGATCTTGCCGACGGCATTGACGGTCACCGATGCCACCTGGCCCACCTGGAGGGAGTTGATGTCGGCCTCCGGGAACGAGCCCGACGCGACCATGCCGCCCGTCTGGAGCGTGATGGCCGTGCCCGATGGGGCGTTGAAGCCCGCCACGACGGTGACCGTGGCGACGGTCCCGTCGGCCGGCGCCACGAGCGTCGCGTTGTCCACGACCGACTTGGCCGAGTCCACGCTCACCTGGGCGGTGGCGACCTGGGCCTGATCGGCGGCGATCGTGGCCGCCGGCGCGGGCGCGACCTTGGAGGTGTAGCCGTCCCGCGCTGAGGTCACCGATAGCTCGGCGCTGCTGATCTGCTGCGAGGCCTGGTGGGCCGACTGGGTGGCCTGCTGCTGGGTGCTCGCCAGCTGCTGCTCGGCGTTGGTGATGGCCGCCTGGTCGTTGGCGATGACGTCGGCCGGGGCGCTGGCGGCCTGGTCCGCCGTGAGCTGGGCCTTGGCCTTCGTCACGCTGGCCTGGGCGGCCGTCACGGAGAGCTTGTTCTTGGCCACCGTGTCGTTGTAGTTCGTGCGAGCGTTGCTGAGCTGCTGCTCGGCCTGGGTGATCGAGAGCTGGGCCGCGGCCTTGTCAGCAGCCGTGGCGCCGGCCTGGTCGGTGGCCAGCTTGGCTTCGGCCGCGGCGAGGTTGGCCTGGGCCGCCGCGAGCTGCGGCGTCGCATCGACGTCGTCGGCCGTGGCCAGTACGTCGCCCTGCTTGACGGTCTGGCCCACGACGACGCTGACCGTCTTGACCGGCCAGGTGACGCTGCCCGATCCGCTCGAGCTGCTCGATCCGCAGGAGCTGGAGGAGCCGGTGACGAGGGTCGGGACCTGGCCGAAGCAGAGACCGTAGACCGTTGCCGGGGCCAGGCTGCCGGTCGCCACCACGTCGTCCACGACGTTGGTCATCGTGGCCTGCGCGGTGAGCAGGGTGCTGCTCGAGCCGCCGCCCAGACTCGGGCCGACCAGGACGAAGCCGACGGCGCCGACGCCGATCACCAGGAGGAGGACGGCGGCGATGATCTTCAGGCGCATGGATGACCTCGAGACAAAGGTTGGAGGCGCGTCGCGCCGGCGGGGGATCCAGCGCGCGCGCCGAACTCACTATCGAAGGGTCCGCTGAAGGAGTCCTGAAGGTGCGCGGAAGAGGTGGCCGCGGCCACCCGAAGCGTCAGCCGGTCCGGCTCCGGGAACGTGGCGCGACCGGTGGACGACCTCCGGCCTCGGGACGCCCGGGACGATGCGCGCCGCCGCCCGCGCGACCGCCCGCCGAGCCGGGGCCGCGCAGCGGTCGGGGCTCGACGTCGCGCTCCGGCACGAAGCCCTCCTCGACGCGCCACGGGATGGCTCGCTTGAGCAGGCGCTGGACCCCGCGCAGGAGGTCGGCCTCGTCCATGCACACCAGGGAGATGGCGTCGCCGGTGAGGCCCGCCCGCCCCGTCCGGCCGATGCGGTGGATGTAGTCCTGGGGGTCGAACGGGAGCTCGAAATTGACGACGTGGGGCAGGTCCTCGATGTCGAGCCCGCGGGCCGCCACGTCGGTCCCCACCAGGGCGATGACCTCGCCGCGCTTGAAGGCGTCGAGGGCCCGGATGCGCTCGGCCTGGGTGCGGTCGCTGTGGATCGCCTCGGCCGCGATGCCCTGGCGCTCGAGCCAGCTGGCCAGCCGCCGCGCGGCGATCTTGGTGCGCGTGAAGATGAGGGCCTGGCGCAGGTCGTAGCGCCGGATGAGGTGGGCCAGCAGCTCCTCCTTGCGGTCGCGATCGACCGGGATGACCAGCTGGCGGACCGATTCGGCGGCCGTGTTGCGCGGCGCGACCTCCACCGTCGCGGGGTCGTGCAGCCATTGCGCGGCGAGCCGCCGGATATCGTCGGAGAAGGTGGCCGAGAACAGGAGGTTCTGCCGCCTGGGGGGCAGGAGGGCGAGGATGCGGCGGATGTCGGGCAGGAAGCCCATGTCCAGCATCCGGTCGGCCTCGTCGAGGACGAGGACCTCCACCTGGCCGAGGTTCACGTTGCGCTGCTCGACGTGGTCCAGCAGGCGGCCGGGCGTGGCCACGAGGATCTCCACGCCGCCGCGCAGCGCCCGTGTCTGGGGGGCGATGTCCACGCCGCCGTAGACGGCCGTGGAGCGGATCTGCGGAAGGTGGCGGGCGTAGGTGCGGAAGCTCTCCTCGACCTGCATGCACAGCTCGCGCGTCGGCAGCAGGACCAGCGCCCGGACCGGGTGCCGGGCGGGCGAGTAGCTGGCGTTGCCGCTCGCCATGAGCCGCTCGAGGATGGGCAGGGCGAACGCGGCGGTCTTGCCGGTGCCCGTCTGGGCCGCCGCCAGCAGGTCGCGTCCCTCTCGGACGAGGGGGATGCCGCGGGCCTGGATGGGCGTGGGGTCGACGTAGCCCTCGTCGTCGATGGCTCTCTGGAGTTCGGCCGGCAGGCCGAGCTGGGCGAACGACAAGGAGACTCCGGCGCCGTTAGGCAGGCTGGCGATGTCCGCGGCGATCAAGGCCGCATCAGTGCGGCAAGGATAGCGGTCCACCGTGCGGCAGGCGACGCTTCGCGCCGCACACCGGGCAGGTGGCGAGGGCGGTCTCGGGGTCGAGGCGCATGAACGTGGTGCAGCCGTTGGTGCGGCAGTACAGGGTGGGGGCGGCGGCTCGGTCGCCGTCGTGACGGGCCCGCTGCTGGCGTCGCATGGCGGCACCGCGCTGGCTGATGGTGGTGATGGTGCTCGCGCTTCGCGAGATCATGATGAGGAACGTCCTTCGATGGGTGGCTGCGCCGGCGGATCGTGTCCGCGGCCGCGTGCCGGTACGTGATGGGCTCGACGGGCCGCGGCCCGGAGCGAGTCGTTGGTGAGGATCCTCGGCCCTGACTCGGGAACAGCGGGATGGTGCTGCTCACACCGGAACGGGCTCGCGAGGTCTCGGCAATCATGCGCTCGAACGGGCGTTCTGTCAACGGGCGGCCTTTTCGGGCAGGGCAAAGAGTAGTATCCGTTCCGCCCCTCGGCGTGCTCTGCACACGCCGACCGGAGGGAGTGGGTGAGGCAGCGATGGGCGCTCAGCGTTACCTTGGTTCTCGTCGGGTCCACGTCGCGGCGGTCGGCTTGGCGACGGCCTTGGCTGTGGCTGGCGGCTGGTTCCCCCGACATCAAGTGGTCGATGCGGTGGTGGCGCCACCTGCGGCGTATCTCCCCGTCTACAACCTGACCGATCTCGGGGTCGGCCCGGGCGACACCGAGTCCTGGGCGAACGGCATCAACGCCAGCGGTGACGTGACTGGGTGGACCGCCAACGGCAGCAACCAGCAGGCCTTCCGGTACTCCAGCGGGACGATGACAGCCCTCGGTCAGGTCTCCACGTTGCTGCAGGACGTGGGCTTCGCCATCAACGCCAGCGGCGAGGTGGCCGGGGAGGAGGCCGACTTCGCCGATTTCAACCAGCTGACGGCGCTCACCTGGACCGGCACGGGGCCATCAGAGGTCGACCCCGGAAGGGGGGTTTACTCCTTCGCCGAATCACTCAACGACGGCGGGGATGTGGTCGGCTTCACCGAGCCGACGTCGAGCACCTTCGACGCCCTCTACGCCCACTCCGGCACGGTCGATGACCTGAACAGCCTGGTCACGACCAACCCGACCAACCTCCATCTCGACGAAGGCACCGACATCGATACGGCCGGGCAGATCGTCGGCGACGGCTCGGTCAGCGGTGGCCCGCTGCGGGCGTTCCTCTTCGACGGGGGCACGGTGACGAACCTCGGCGTGCTTGGTGGCAAGGCGAGCGACGGAACGGTCGCCACGGCCATCAACGGCAGCGGCCACATCGTCGGCTACCAGTACGGGACGCTGAACCACGCCTTGTACTGGGACGGCAGCCTCCACGACCTGGGTACGATCTCCGGCTATCCGTTCAGTGACGCGTCGGATATCAACGCCGCTGACTGGATCGTGGGCGATGTCGGCAAGACGGCCAACGGTCCGCTCCACGCGATGGTCGAGGCGCCCGGCGGGGTCATGACGGACCTCAACACGCGGGTGGCCCTGCCGCGCGGCTGGACGCTCGAGTCGGCGACATCGATCAACGACGCCGGGCAGATCGTCGGCGGCGCCAACGACAACGGCAAGCTGCACGGCTTCCTGTTGACGCCCTCCAACGTCGGGCGGATCGCCGGCGCCTCGCGCTACGACACCGCGGCCATGATTTCGGCCCAGAACTACGCGAGCCCCCAGGCGACCGTCTACATCGCCACCGGGCAGAACTTCCCCGACGCCCTGGCCGGGGCGGCCCTGGCCGGCAAGGAGCACGCGCCGTTGCTCCTCGTGCCCACGAGTGGCGCTCTGCCGGCGTCCGTCGTGTCCGAACTGCAGCGGCTCGACCCCACCAACATCGTCATCTTCGGCGGCACGGGCGCCGTGTCCGATGCGATGCTCGGCAATATCGAGACAGCCACCGGGGTGACCCCGACCCGCATCTTCGGGGCCAGCCGCTACGACACGGCGGCCCAGATCGCAGCCACCTACAGCAACCCCCAGGCGACCGTCTACATCGCCACCGGGCAGAACTTCCCCGACGCCCTGGCCGGGGCGGCCCTGGCCGGGAGCAAGGGCGCGCCACTGCTGCTGGTGCCGACCAACGGCGCCTTGCCCGCCTCGGTGACGTCCGAGCTCACTGCGCTCGACCCCACCAACATCGTCATCTTCGGCGGCACGGGCGCCGTGTCCGATGCGATGCTCGGCAATATCGAGACAGCCACCGGGGTGACCCCGACCCGCATCTTCGGGGCCAGCCGCTACGACACGGCGGCCCAGATCGCAGCCACCTACAGCAACCCCCAGGCGACCGTCTACATCGCCACCGGGCAGAACTTCCCCGACGCCCTGGCCGGGGCGGCCCTGGCCGGGAGCAAGGGCGCGCCACTGCTGCTGGTGCCGACCAACGGCGCCTTGCCCGCCTCGGTGACGTCCGAGCTCACTGCGCTCGATCCCACCAACATCGTCATCTTCGGCGGCACGGGCGCCGTGTCGACGTCGGTCGAGTTGCAGATCGCCCAGTACTAGGTGAGACTCAGGGCGGGGAGGCCGCGGTCGGTCAGCCCTCGCGTAACCGCGGAGCCGGACGGGCCGACAAGGCTGTCGACCGCCGCGATGGCGGCGTTCACGTCGTCGACCAGTTCGAGCCTGCGGCACCTGTAGGTCTGGCGGGCCGCGACGCTGGTGGTCGCCCGGGCCCGGCGGCGCACCTGATCCCGGTCTGCGAGGAGGCGGCCCATGCGCATGCGCGCGGCGGGTAACGGATCCTCAATCACGCCACCATCGTAGGCGCGAGCGTGCGGCGCGACACGAGCAGGCCCAGCAGCACGGCCGCGATCGCGCCGCTGAAGGCGATGGCCAGCGCGGCGTGCGGATCCCACGCGAGCGCCAGGCCGGCCGCCACCAGCGCACCGCCGATGCCGCTGCCGAGGGCGTTGCCGAGCACGTCCAGCAGCTGGAGGCTGGCCGTGGCCGATCCTTCCTGCCCCGGCTCGGCCTCTCGCAGGACGGTCAGGGTGACGACCGGATAGCAGAGGCCCATGCCCAGGCCCGACACCGACCATCCCACGATGGCCACCCAGATCGGCGTGGTGTCCAGCAGGACCGCCGAGGTGACCGCGATGCCCACCGCCACGCACGCCAGGCCAAGGGCCATCAGGGCGCGCGCGCCCCACTGCTGCACGACGTGCGACTGGATCCACGAGCCCGCGGTCCAGGTGATCGTGGCCGAGGTGAGGGCGAGCCCGGCGAAGAAGGGGGTCTGGCCGCGGATCAGGACGATGGCCAGGGGCAGGAACGCCTCGGCGCCGAAGAACCCGAAGGTCATGATGCCGCGCAGGGCGATCGTCGCCGGCAGGCCGCGGCCGGCGCGAAGGGTGCCGCGCGGCACGAGGCGGACCAGCGCTGCGAGGCCGATGGCCAGCGCGGGCAGCGCGATCAGCAGCCCCCACCAGGTGACCGAGGTGAGGCCGGCCAGCAGCACGCCGGCGGCCAGGGCCGTGACGATGGCCGGCGCCAGCCGGCCACGGGCCGAGGCCGCGTCGGGGTCGGCCGGCGGCCCCGTGACCCGCCGCAGCGCGGGCACGGTCAGGACGGCGGAGATGATCAGGAACGGCAGCAGGCCGAAGAAGACGTACCGCCAGTCGAAGAACTGGGCCACGAAGGCGGCCGCCGCTGGGCCGGCCAGGCCGGGCACGACCCAGGCGGTCGAGAGGATGGCGAACATGCGCGGCCGGACCTCATCGGGATAGGCCCGCCCGATGGCCACGTAGGTCACCGTCGGGATGGCCCCGCCGCCCAGGCCCTGGATGAGGCGGGCGCCGATGAGCACGGGCATCGAGGGGGCCGATCCGCCGATCACGAGCCCCACGCCGAAGAGGGCCAGGCCGATGGCGAACGGGCGTACGAGGCCCCCGCGGTCGATCGCCTGGCCGGCGACGACGATGCCCACGAGCGTGCCAAGGAAGAAGGCGCTGAAGGCCCACCCGTAGAGCGCGACATCGCCGAGCTGGCGCGCCACCACGGGCATGATCGTGGAGACGGCGAGCGCCTCGAACGCCACGAGGGTCACGGTCAGCACCATGCCGATCGTGAGCGCGCGTCGCGCCGGCGACCACACGCTGTTCCCCGCCGCGGCCCGCGAGCCGGGCGCCGTGCTCGCGGGCCGCACCGGGGGACCGCTTCCGGCCACCTCGTCGACCGTTGCCATCGTCGTCACTGTAGCGGACCCGTCACGGCTACGGCCCCCAGGATGTCGGCCAGGGCGGGCAGGATGAGGCGCAGGACGACCAGCGCCAGGAGGGCCATCGCCAGCACCAGCACGGCTCGCAGGAGGAGCCCCTGGGCCCGTGTCAGGGGCGCCCCGATGAAGCGGCCGACGAGCAGTTCCACCTCTTCGTCCCAGGTGCGTGTCGGGCGGCTCATCGGCGGCAGTCTAGGCGCGGCTCGGAGCGTGGAGGTTGGTACGGTAGTCACGCTCGCGGTACCATCGCGACGTGGTCGTCCTCCATGCCCCTGACCGTCTGTGGTACGCCGGCGATGAGGCCGCGGACCGGTTCCTGGCGGCCGACCCGCTGGCCCTGCTGATCGGGTTCGTGCTCGACCAGCAGGTCACGGTGCAGAAGGCGTTCAGCGGCCCGCTGGAATTGCAGCGCCGCATGGGCGGCCGGCTCGACGCCACCGCGATCGCCGACGCCGAGCCGGAGCGCCTGGCGGGCATCTTCCAGGAGCGGCCGGCCCTGCACCGCTTTCCCGGCGCGATGGCCGGCCGGGTGCAGGCCCTGTGCGCCGCGATCGTGCGTGATTACGGCGGCGACGCCGGCCGCATCTGGACGGAAGCCCGCGATGGCGCGGACCTGAAGCGTCGCCTCCTGGCCCTGCCCGGTGTGGGCGACATGAAGGCGGCCACGATCGTGGCCGTCCTGGCCAAGCGGTTCGGCCTCCAGCTGCCCGGTCTGGACGCGGTCCTGCCGCACCACCCGACCCTTGGCGACGTCGACTCGGCCGAGGCCCTGGCCAGCTACCAGGCCGGCAAGCGGGCCTACAAGGCCGCCCTCCGCGCAGGAGCTACGCCAGGGCGCTCCTGAGCGCGTCATCCAGGGCCGGTCGTTCGAAGGTGTAGCCGGCGGCCAGTGCGCGCGATGGGATGACCCGGCGGCTGCCGAGCACGAGGGTGGCCATGCCGCCGAGGAGCAACCGCACGGGCAGGGCCGGCAGCGGCAGACGCGCCGGCCGATGCAGGACCCGCCCCATCGCGCGCGCCAGCTCGGCCTGGGGGACCGGTTCCGGGGCAGTCACGTTCAGCGCACCGTGCAGCGAGGGGTCGGCCAGGGCCAGGCGGTAGAGGCCGACGAGGTCCTCCAGGTCGACCCAGCTGAACCACTGGCGCCCGCCGCCGATCGGGCCGCCGACGAACAGCCGGACGGGGAGCGCCAGCAGCTGCAGCGCGGGTGCTCCGCGAGTCAGGACGACGCCCTGCCGCAGGCACACGACGCGTACGCCGAGCGCCTCGGCCGGTGACGCGGCCGCTTCCCACGCCGTGCAGAGGCGCGCGAGGAACGTGTCGGAGAAGGGCGTCGCCTCGGTCGCCGGTTCCGCATCCAGGCCCTCGTAGCCGTCCGTGCCGCTGGCGTTCAGGAGGGTGGCCGGACGGTCGCCCGGGGGCAGCGCCCCGATCGCGTCGACCAGCGCGCGGGTCGCCTCGACGCGGCTGTTCACGAGGAGGCGCCGCCGCGCCGCGGTCCACGGCCAGTGGCCGATCGTGGCCCCGGCGAGGTTGATCACCGCGTCGGCACCGGCCAGCTCGCCGGCCCATGCCCCGTGGCGGTCGCGTCCGTCCCAGGCGACGGCGCGGGCGCCGGGCGGCAGCCGCCGGCTGGCGTAGGCCGGGTCGCGTGTCAACACGGCCACGTCGGCGCCGTCGGCCAGCAGGGCCGCCACGAGGGCCCGACCGATCAGCCCGGACCCGCCCGCGACGACGATCCTCACGGCGCCGTCCCGCGGCCGGCCGGTGGCACGCGGCAGGCTGGGCCGTCGGCGCCGATGAGGCGACCCAGGGCGCCGCGATGCCCCGCCATCAGGCGGTACGAGGCATCGACCAGCGGCGCGACCGGCCGGGCGGCGCCCAGCCGGGCCACGACCCACCAGCGTGGCAGTGCCCCGAGGACCGCCAGCATCGCAGGGCCGCCCTCGACCACCGCGCCGGCGGCCGGGTCGACCACGTGCAGCGCCGCGCGGAGGTCGTGCCCGGCGACGCTCGCGCGCCATGATTCGTCGCCAGCCGCCGCGTCCTGGAGCGCCACGAACGTCAGGCGGCCGACCCGATCCCGCCGCTGGAGCCACCGGACGGTGGCCATGCAGAAGCCGCAGTCAGCGTCGTACAGGACGATGAGCGCGGGGGTGCGGGTGGGGGAGTCGGCTGCGCTGGTCATCTTGCTACCGGAGTATAACATGTTAGCTGACGTGAGCAAGAAGCGCCGCGGGCCAGGTCACTCCACCTGGCGCGGATCCGGCTCGCGCCGCGGAGGACGCAGCGTGATCAGGAGGTACGGCGCGTCGGCGTCGCGGCCGTGATCGCGGACCTGCGACTCGAGCGCGCCGGGGAAGCGATCACGGAGCGCGGTGCGCACGCCATGGACCGAGCGCTCCAGGAGGGCGATGTCGGCGACGACGCTGGCGAACGCGTCCAGTTCGGCGCGACTCCGTCGGGGCGCGGCGACACGGATGGCGGTCAGGCCGTCGGCCAGCCACGCGATGCGCACGGCACCGTCCAGCTCGAGCTCCACGGCCTAGCGGTCCCCCTCGCGGGCGCGGCCCGGCAGGGCCCCGGTACTGGGGTTCACGGGCGCTGGCTGCCCTCGGTGCCGCGGTCGCGCAGGAAGCGCTCGATGTCCGAGATGAGGTCGTCGCCCGACGGCAGGCGCGACTCGTCGACCATCGCCTCCAGCTTCTCGACGTACGCCTTGGTGTCGCCGTCGGCCGTGGTGGCAGCGTCCAGGCGGGAGCGCAGCTGACGTGCCTCCCGCCGCAGGGCCATCGCCGCGGGTTCCGTGCCGACGTGGCGTGACAGCGCCTGCAAGAGGGCCAGCGAGGCGGCTGGATACGGGCCGCTGACGTAGTGGGGCACCTGGGCGAAGTAGCCCAGGGTCGGGATGCCCGCCTTGGCCACCGCGATGTCGATGGCGGAGATCGCCGCGGACGGCACGCGGAGCAGGCCCGTCGGTCCGGGCTGGACGTCCCCGCGCAGCAGCCCGGGACTCGACTCGGTGCCCATGAGGGTCACCGGTCGCGTGTGCGGCACGGCCGCCGGGATGGCCCCCAGGCTGATCCATTCGGCGACCGCGAAGCGGTGGGCCAGCTCGACGAGGTCGGCGGCCAGCTCCTGCCAGCGGAAGTCGGGCTCGTGGCCGCTGAGGATCAGCGTGTCGTGGTCCTCCAGCCGGGCCCGGTGGAGGGTCACGGCCGGCCAGGTCAGCTCGGCGGGCCGGCCGTCGAGGATCTCCAGCGTCGGCCGCCGGGCGCGGTAGTCGAACAGCACGTCGCTGTCGAACGTCGCCAGCAGATGACCCTCGTCGGTGGCCAGCAGCTCGGCCACCGCGGTCGCGGCCCCGCCCGCGTCGACCCAGCCGTCGAACGCCACGACGACCGTCGGAGCGATCAGCTCGACCGATTCACGGAGGCGATAGAGCGTCACCGCTCAAAGGATATGTCAGGGGTCACGGCGCGGCGAACGCCGTGACCCGCGTGTCGAACGAGCTCGACCTTGCGGTCGGTCGCCTCAGCTGCAGCCGCTGGTGCTGCCGCAGTTGAGGCACTTGTAGCAGCTGCCGTTGCGGACCATGATCGAGCCGCAGTCGGCACAGCTGGGGGAGTCCGAGCTGACCTCGAAGCTGACCCGGGTGGCGCCCAGGTTGAGCGGCCGGATGACCGGCGTGGCATGCCCGTTGCCGTTGCTGTGCCCATTGGTGTGGCCGTTGCCGTTGGACGTGCCCTCGGCGAACGGGATCAGCACGTCGCGCCGGGCCTCGGCGCGCGGTGCCTGCAGCGCATCCTCCGCCACGGCCGTGGCCGTCGGCGGGGTCGCCGGGTCGGACGCTCGCGATGCCTCTGGCGCCGACGCCGAGGTCGCCCCCAGGGCCGAGGTCCCGAACGCCGGCGCCTCGGGCTCCTCTCGGGTGATCAGGCCGAGCGACTGGCGCTCGTCGATGGGCAGGAAGCGGGCCCCGAGCCAGCGGAAGATGTAGTCGATGGTCGACTTGGCGATGGGGATCTCGGGGTTGCCCGTGAAGCCGGCGGGCTCGAAACGGACGTGGGCGAACTTGTTGACCAGGTCGCGCAGGGGCACGCCGTACTGCAGGGCGACGCTGACGGTCGTAGCGAACGAGTCCATCAGGCCGCTGACCGTCGAGCCCTCCTTGGCCATCTTGAGGAAGATCTCGCCCGGCTGGCCGTCGGGGTAGAGGCCGACCGTGATGTAGCCCTCGTGGCCGGCGATGTCGAACTTGTGGGTCACCGCCGTCCGCTCGGCCGGGAGGCGCCGCCGATGCGGCTTCTTGGCCTCGGCCTGGGCGCTGACGAGCTGCTTGCGCAGCTCCTCCAGGGTGGCCGACTCGACGACGTCGCCGTCCTTCTTCTTGCCCGTGCTGAGCGGCTGGCTGCGCTTGGAACCGTCGCGGTAGATGGCGATGGCCTTGAGGCCCAGGCGCCAGCCGGCGTCGTAGACGGCCTCGATGTCCTGAGCCGTGGCCGCCTCCGGCATGTTGACGGTCTTGCTGATGGCGCCGGAGAGGAACGGCTGGGTCGCGCCCATCATGCGGACGTGGCCCATGTAGTGGATGGACCGCTCACCGTTGACCGGCTTGAAGGCGCAGTCGAAGACCGACAGGTGCTCCGGCTTGAGGCCCGGCGCGCCCTCGATCGTCTCCCGGTCGTTGACGTACTGGACGATCTCGTCGGCCTGCTCGGGCGTGTAGCCCAGCTTGCGCAGGGCGCCCGGCACGGTGTGGTTGACGATCTTGAGGAAGCCCTCGCCGACCAGCTTCTTGTACTTGATGAGGGCGATGTCCGGCTCGATGCCCGTCGTATCGCAATCCATCATGAAGGCGATCGTGCCGGTGGGCGCGAGGACGGTGACCTGCGAGTTGCGGTAGCCGTTGGCCGTGCCAAGCTCGAGGGCGCCGTCCCAGGCCTGCCGCGCCGCGGCGAACAGCTCCGTCGGTGCCCCGGCCTCGGGGATGCGGTAGGCGGCGTCACGGTGCTTGCCGATGACGCGCAGCATGGGCCGCTCGTTCAGCGGGTACTCCATGAAGGGGCCGCCGTGATCGCGCGCCACGATGGCCGACTGGCGGTAGGCCTCGCCGGTCATGATCGCCGTCAGGGCGGCCGCCACGGCCCGTCCCTCGTCCGAGTCGTAGGCCAGGCCGCGGCTCATGAGGAGGGCCCCCAGGTTGGCATAGCCCAGCCCGAGCGGCCGGAAGCGGTGGGAGTTCTGCTCGATCTGCGGCGTGGGGTAGCTCGCGTTGTCGACCAGGATCTCCTGCGCGGTGATCGTCAGGCGGCAGGCGTAGGCGTAGGCGTCGACATCGAACTCGCCGTCCTCGCGCACGAACTTCATGAGGTTCAACGAGGCCAGGTTGCAGGCCGTGTCGTTGAGGAACATGTATTCCGAGCACGGGTTGGAGGCGTAGATGCGGTCCGTGTTGGCGCACGTGTGCCAGTCGTTGATGGTCGTGTCGTACTGGATGCCCGGGTCGCCGCAGATCCAGGCCGCGTCGGCCATGCGCCGGAAGATGTCGCGGGCCTTGTAGGTGCCGGCGACCTCACCGGTCGTGACCTCGTGCGTCTGCCACGGGCGATCCTGTTCGACGTCGCTCATGAACGCATCGGTGACGCGCACCGAGTGGTTGGCGTTCTGGAAGAAGACCGAGGCGTACGCCTCCCCGGTGAAGGAAGCGTCGTAGCCGGCCTCGATGAGGGCCCAGGCCTTCTTCTCCTCGTTGGCCTTGGAGTCGATGAAGTCGAGCACGTCGGGATGGTCGGCGTCGAGGATGACCATCTTGGCCGCGCGCCGGGTCTTGCCGCCCGACTTGACCACGCCGGCGAAGGCGTCGAAGCCCTTCATGAAGCTGACCGGGCCGGAGGCGATGCCGCCGCCCGACATCTTCTCCTTGCTGCCGCGGATGGGTGACAGGTTGACGCCGGCGCCGGAGCCGTACTTGAAGAGCATGGCCTCCGTCTTGGCCAGATCCATGATGGAGGGCATGGTGTCCTCCACCGAGTTGATGAAGCAGGCGGAGCACTGCGGTCGCGGCTCGACACCCACGTTGAACCAGACCGGGCTGTTGAAGGCCATCTTCTGGTGCACCAGCAGGTGCGTCAGCTCGGCCTTGAAGGTCTCCAGGTCGGCGTCCGTGTGGAAGTAGCGCTGCGTGGCGGCCCACGCGGTGATCGTGTCGACGACCCGATCGATGAGCTGCTTGACGCTGTGCTCGCGCTGCGGCGTGCCGATGTGGCCGCGGAAGTACTTGCTGACCACGACGTTGGTGGCGAGCTGGCTCCACGCGGCCGGCACCTCCACGTCCTGCTGCACGAAGACCGTGCCGCCGCTCTCGTTCTTGATCTCCGCCGTGCGGAACTCCCAGGTCAGCTCGTCGTACGGGTGGACGTCCGGCTGGGTCCAGCGCCGCTCGAAGCTCAGGCCCCGGGCGCCGCGGCCGGTGAAGCTGGCCGGGTCGCGCGTGTCGGTGCGGGTGCGTGCCGGAGCGGTCGCAGTGCGGGCCATCGTCTCTCGTCCTCCCTGACTGTGGGCCGCTCGCCGTAGCTGCGAGGCCGGTCCGCCTGGACGCCGGAGGGCCCGGTCACCTTCCCTGCGCAGACCCGGGACGGGGGTCCTGGCGTGGCTCGAAGGGCCGTTGATCGCGTCGCCCGTAGACCATCGAATCTAGTCCTCGGCCGGCCGCCTGTCAAGCAGATTTCGGCCCGAAACCACAATATCTGGTGGCGCGCCGCCATTCGTACCACAAGCCGTGGTATCGGGAGCGCTCACGAGCGCACGCTCGATCGACGGCGCTGGGGATGGCCGGTGGACGACGTGTGGGGACCATGTGGACGGCGCCCCAAAGCCTGTCGGCCAGGATGCGCGGCCGCGGGGTGTGCGTCAGTATAGAACAGGTGTTCGAAAGGAGGGATCGTGCACCGGCAGGGCCTGGAGGCCTTCGGCTGGTCGTACCTCCGGCGTTGGGGCGGGGCGCCGCTCGCTGCATGGTCGCTGCGAACGCAACGCTCGTCCAGAAGCGCGACCCTGGCCTCCCGACCCGTCGAAGGCGAGGGTCGAGAGGTGGCTTCCAAGCGTGCGTCAGCCCGCCGTTGTCTCTGACCCGACCCATGTGGGCACCTTCGAGGGTGCTGCATCTGCCTTGGGGCATTCGCTGGTGCTGGAGCGCCCATGCAGCGAGCACGGCTGGAACCAAGGCCTCCTTCGGAGCCGGGCCCACGTGGGGCGCCTCTCCGGTCGGGCTCAGTACCTCAGATCGTGCCGCTGAACGTGTCGCACTTGCTGGGGTCGCCGCTCTGGTAGCCGACCGTGAACCAGTGCTGGCGCTGGGCCGAGGAGCCGTGGGTCCATGACTCCGGGTTGACCTGGCCCTGGAACTCCTGCTGGATGCGGTCGTCCCCGACGGCCGCGGCGGCGTCCAGCGCATCGGCGATGTTGGCGGCCGTGAGCGGCTCCAGGTAGCCCGTCCCGGCGGCGTGCTCGGCCCACACCCCGGCGTAGCAGTCGGCCTGCAGCTCGGTGCGCACCGACGTCCCTTCGGCGCCCTGCTGGCTGGTCTGGCTGGTCAGCACGCCCAGCAGGTCCTGCACGTGATGGCCGTACTCGTGGGCCACCACGTACGCCTGGGCGAACGGCCCGCCCTGCGCGCCGAACTGCGACTGGAGCTCATCGAAGAAGCCCAGGTCCAGGTAGACGTGGCCGTCGTCCGGGCAGTAGAAGGGACCGACATCCGTGGTCGCCGGCCCGCAGGCGGTGTCCATCGATCCGCTGAAGAGGCGCGTCGTGGCGATCGTGTAGGTCTGCCCGGACGCCTGGAATTCGCTCTGCCAAAAGGCCTGGACGCTGTCGACATCGCCCACGATGCGGCACTCCTCGAGCGTGTTGGCGTCGGCCCCCGTGACACAGGCGCTGGCCAGCGGCCCGTTGTCCACGCCGCCCGAGTCGCCCGTGCCGCCGACGAGGTCGTTCACGTTCCCGCCGAGGAGGACGTAGACCAGGGTCAGCACGAGACCCACCGCGCCCCCGCCGGCGACCAGGCCGCCGCGGCCGAAGCCCGCGCCGCCGCCACCGCGGTAGTCCTCGACCTCCGAGGTGTCGAGGCGGGCGTGCGGGTCGAAGGTCATGGGCGGACCTCGGGAACGTCGGGTGGTGGGCCGGCGGTCCTCAGCTCAGGCCGCTGTAGGCGTGCAGGCCATTGAAGAAGAGGTTGCCGAAGAACGTGAACATGATGGCCCCGAAGCCGATCACCAGGATGAGGGCGGCCGGCCGGCCGGCCCAGCCTCGCGCATTGCGCGCGTGCAGGTAGACGGCGTAGATGAGCCAGGTCACGAGGGCCGCGGTCTCCTTGGGGTCCCAGCTCCAGTAGGCGCCCCAGGCGATGGAGGCCCAGTAGCTGCCCAGGATGATCATCGTGGCGAAGATCGGGAAGCCGATGATGACCGAGCGGTAGGCCACCTCGTCGAGCGTCTTGCGCGAGGGTAGCCAGGCGAAGCGCTCCGCGCTCCCCTGGAGGAGGTAGCCGATGGCCGCGGCGAAGGAGACGGAGAAGATGCCGTAGCTGATCATGGCCATCGCCACGTGGATGGTCAGCAGGGGGGCGTTGTCGAGGGCCGGCACGAGGGGCTCGAAGGTGGCCACGGTGGTCGAGCCAGGGACCGACAGGAAGAGGAGCAGGGAGAAGGCGTAGAGGAGCAGGAACGAGGCCACCGCCGTGGGGATGAAACCCAGGGCTCGGATGGGGTAGCGCCGCTGGAGGTAGAGGTAGCCGGTGGTGATGCCGAAGGCGAAGGCGACCGAGAACTCGAACATCGAGCCCCATGGCCCACGCCCGACGATGATGGCCCGGGTGATGAGCGAGATGGCCAGCAGGACCCAGCCGACCCACGTGCCGATGATGGCCAGCGAGCCCACGGCCGTGGTCTGTTCCGTCCAGCGGCTCGTGGGGGCCGGGCCGCCGCCCAGCGCCACCGTGGCCGTCCCGCCGGACGTCACGCCGGCCAGGCGGGCCGGCGCCAGGCGCAGCGCCGCGACGCCCCCGCGCTGGGCCAGCATCGTCGTGTAGGCGACGTGGAAGAAGAGGGCGAAGAGCAGGCTCAGCCCACCGCTGACGTAGAGGTAGAGCGACATCTGCGCCATGCGGCAGTCTCCTCTGCTGCGTGACCGTGACCGCCTCAGGCGATCGCGGCGCCTCCTGATGGGGGATGGGCCGACGAACGGACGGTGAGCGGATCGAGGCCGGCCCCCAGGACGTACTTGGTGCCGCAGGCTCGACAGGTTTGCTGGGTCGCCGGGCGCACGGCGCCATCGACGGGGCAGCGGACGGTGAGCTCGTCACGGCAGACCGAGCAGGTCGTCGTGCGGGCCGGGAAGAGGAGGTCGTCACGGGCGCAGTAGGGCGTGTTGGGTGGCACGATGGACGTCCCGTCGGCGAGGTGCTCCGGTGCGCGCGCCTCGGGCTCCTCGTAGTCCACGTGGGCGCGCCGTGAGATCAGCAGGTGATGCGTCCAGCCGACCATGACGAGGGTCAGGATGGGGCCCATCACCCCGACGATGAGCAGGAGCGGGACCCACGCCACGAGCGCCGACCAGTCCGGGCTGAGGACGACCGAGAGGATGCTGAGGACCTGGTTCCACCACGCGTTGAGGCCGTCGGCGATCGCACCCACGGTGGCATTCTAACGGCGACCCTGCGGCTCGTCGTCGGGCGGCGCGCGTCGCACGCCGGTGGCGGGCGCCGCCTGCCCTACCATCCGCTGGTGCTCCTCATCGTCGACCTGGACGGCGTCGTCTACCGCGGTGAGGTCCCCGTGCCCGGCATGCCGGCCCTCCTGACCCGCCGCGTGGCGGCCGGTGACACGGTCGTCTACGTGACCAATAACTCGCGCTGGCACCGCGCCGATTACGCGGCCCGCCTGGCGCGCATGGGCGCGCCGCACGACATGGCCTTCATCGTCACAGCCGCTCGAGCCACGGCCCTCGCCCTGGCCGGCGGCCCGGCGGCGAGCGCCTTGCGGCCGGTGATGATCTTCGGCGGTCCCGGGCTCGGACGTGAGGTCCGCGAGGTCGGGCGGCGCACCGTGGCGCCAAGCGACTTCGGCCTGGCGGCCGACCCCGGCACGGTCGTGGTGGGGGTCGACTTCGCCCTCTCGTACCGCCGCCTGAGCATCGCCGCCGAGGCGGTCCGGCGCGGGGCGTGGTTCGTGGCCACCAATCGCGACCCCAACTTCCCGACCGCGGACACCCTGGCCGCGGGCGCCGGATCGATCGTGGCGGCCCTCGCCGTGGCCGGCGGACGGGAGCCGGACCTCGTCATCGGCAAACCGGAACCGGGGCTGCTTCGCGAGGCCGCCCACCTGGCCGGCGGGGAGGCGAGCTCGGCGGTCGTCATCGGCGACAACCTGGGCACGGACATCCTGGCGGCGCACCGCGTCGGAGCGCGGTCGGTGCTCATGCTCACCGGGGTGACCACGGCGGCCCAGCTCGCCGCGGCCCCCAGCCGGCTCGGCCAAGCCCACCGCCGTGGCCGCGAACGCGGGCGAGCTGGCGCGCATCCTGGATCGCCTCGGCCGCTAGCCGGCGGATCCGCTCCTACGTCGCGCCGAGCGGCGGTTCCCGCGTCTCGAACGCCGCCATCTGCGCCCGCAGGCGGTCGCGCAGCATCGGCTCGTGGTCCAGGAAGGCGACGTCGAGCGCGTGGCGGTCCATGGCCCACAGCTCGTCGACGGAGAGGCCCAGCGGGTCCAGGGCGCGCTCGTACTCGCGTCGGGAGGGTCAGGTCGCTGACGGTCCGGTCGTCCGTGCTGAGGGTCACCGGCACGCCGGCGCGCAGGAGCCGGGGGAGGGGATGGTCGGCCAGCCTCGCCACCACGCCGGCCTGCCAGTTGCTCGTGGGACAGAGGTCCAGGGTCACGGCGCGGCGCGTGAGCTCGGCCATCAGGGCCGGATCATCGACGGCCGGCGCGCCGTGGGCGATGCGCGCGGGATCCAGCGCCAGGGCCCGGCGGACCTGGGCCGGTCCGCCCCACTCGCCGGCATGCACCGTGATGCCGAGGCCGCCGGCACGGGCGATGGCGAACGCCCGTCGGTGCGCCAGCGGGTCGGGGTAGGCCGCTTCGGGACCCGCCAGGTCGAAGCCCACGACGCCCTCGCCCGCGGCCGTGACGGCCGCCCGGGCCACGGCCTCGTTCCGCGCCGGGCTGTGGGAGCGCATGGCCACGGCGATGAGCCGCACCTCGAGGCCGCCACCGGCCGCGCTGACGTGGGCCATGCCGCGGCGGGTGCCGGCCGCCACCGCGGCGACGACCTGGGGGAGGGTCAGGCCCTGGACGGTGTGGAGTGCCGGAGCCCAGCGCACCTCGGCGTAGATCGTGCCGTCGCCGGCAACGTCCACGACGAGCTCGGCCGCTGCCCGCTCCAGGGCCTCCGCGTCCTGGAGGATCGCCAGCGGCAGATCGAACGCGGCCAGGAGTTCGGCCTGGTCGCGGCACGGCATCGGCGCACGGAGGCGCTCACCCACGGCCTCCGCCGTGATACTGGTGGGTACCACGCCGCGCGCCAGCCCGAGCTCGAAGGCCGTCTGCGGCCGCAGCGAGCCGTCCAGGTGCAGGTGGAGCTCGACCTTCGGCAGCCGCGTGATCAGATCGTGGACCGCGGCAGGCAGGGTCATGGCCAGCGATGGTAGCCCGCCCGCGTCGGCTCGAGACCGCGCTCCAGACCGCCCGGTAGACTGCCGCCGATGGGCACCTCGTCGGTCGGCCGGACGCTGCGTCGCATCGCCTGGGTGATGGTCGCGGCCGTGATCGCGCTGGGCGGCGCGGGCCTCGTGGCCGGGGCGTCCCTGCCGCCGACCGATGCGGCGCGGCCCGAGCTGACGGTGCGCGGCGACGCACGGATGGCGCCCGGCCTGGCCGCGCTGGACGCCGGGCTGACGGCCGTCGACGGCCGCCTCGGCGAGCTGGTGGGCACGGGTGAGCAGGTCCTGGTCGACCTCACCGGGATGACCAGCGGGACCGTCGCGTCGGCGCAGATCTCGGCCGACCTGCAGCAGGGCGACGACCAGCTCCTGGCCCTCGACGACCAGGCGCAGTCGCTCCAGGCGACCTATGCGCAGCTGCCCTATGACGCCTCGTCCGATCACATCAGCGGGCGCACCAAGGGCCGTCTGGCGGCGATCCGGCAGGCGCTCGACCTCCTGTCGCCCGTGACCGGCGACTGGCAGGCCGTCTCGACCCACGCGTCGGTCGCGAGCAAGCTCTTCTCCCTGATGGCCCAGTTCGTCAACGCCGCTGGTGAGGCCGTGCTGGACGCCAACAACAAGGACGCCACCGGCCAGGCCAAGGCACCCGACCTGAAGGGCGCGCTGGCTGCGCTGAGCCAGGCGGACACCTTCCTCGCCCAGGCCGACACGATCCGGGGCCAGCTGGCCGCCACGACCGACATGGGCACGTACGACCAGTGGGTCGCGTTGCATCGGGCATACGAGGCCGCCCTGCGGCACTACCTGCAGGTCCACCTCACGACGAACGATATACGCATCCTGACGCCGCTCTACAACGCCCAGGCCGAGGCGGAGGCGCAGTTGCCCCGGACCACCGCGCCGCTGGTGGCGATCCTGGGCGACCTGGAGGCGACGGGGCTGACCGACGGGGTCGCCGCCATCAAGCGGGTCCAGACCTCGCTCGAACAGCTGGCGCGCGTAGACTAGCCGGCGATCACACCGCGCCGTTGTGGCGCCGTCCTCGCCCGAAGGAGTGTTCGCCACGATGCAGATCCGCGTGGTCACGAGTCAACCCTGGGAGGTTCCGGCCGACCTGCTCGTCGTGCCGTTCCCTGAGGGCGGCCCGACCGACGAAGCGTTCGTCGAACTCGACCGACGACTCGGGGGGACCCTCACGGCCTACCGCCGCGTCGGTGAGCTCTCGGGCGAGCCGTATGAGACGGCCCTCGTGCGGCGGCCGGGCGGCCCCGTCGAACAGGGCCTGGCCGCGGAGTGGATCCTGGCCATCGGCAGCGGCGATGTCGACGGCGTGGACCGGCAGCGGATCCTGCGCCTCGGCGCGGCGATCCAGCGTCGGCTGGCCGGGCGCAGCATCGGCAGCATGGCTGTCTGGGTGCGCCAGGGGCTCGCCGGCGGGCCCGGCCTGGAGCCCACGGACGTGGCGCTCCTGCTGACGCGCGGCCTGGTCGAGGGGAGCTACGACCCGGCGGCGATCTACCGCGGCCCGGGCAAGGACACGCCGCCCGTGCTCAAGGAGGTCGTGCTGGTCGCGCCGGGGTTCGACGCGAGCGACCTGGCTGCGGCGGCCGAACGCGGCCGGATCATCGGCGAGGGCAGCAACAAGGCCCGCACGCTGGCCCAGCGCGCCAGCAACGACGTCAGCCCGGAGGTCCTGGCCGACGAGGCGACGGCCATCGCCAAGCAGGCCGGCCTGACCATCGAGGTGCTCAACCCCAAGCAGGCCGAGAAGGCCGGCCTGGGCCTCTTCCTGGCCGTCGGCAAGGGTTCCCACAACCCGCCGCGCTTCATCACGATGCGCGCCGGCGAGGCGGGCCGGACGGACGAGCGGGGCCGCCTCCTGGCCATGGTCGGCAAGGGCGTGACGTTCGACTCGGGCGGCATCAGCATCAAGCCGTCGGACCGCATGGACGAGATGAAGATGGACAAGACCGGTGCATGCACCGTGATCGTGGCCATCGCCACGGCCCATCAGCTCGCCCCGGATGTGCCGCTGCTGGCGGTCGCCCCGGCGGTCGAGAACATGCCCGGCGGCGGGGCCACGCGCCCGGGCGACGTGGTCAAGGCGCTCAACGGCAAGCTCGTGGAGATCACCAACACCGATGCCGAAGGTCGCCTCATCCTGGGCGACGCCCTGACCTGGGCGGAGCGAGCCGGGGCGACCCACCTGGTCGACGTGGCGACCCTGACCGGCGCCGTCGAGCGGGCCCTCGGCAAGCTCGTGACGGGCGGCTTCGGCACGCCCCAGGCGTGGTGGGACGAGGTCGCGGCCGCCGGCGACCGCCAGGGCGAGCGCTACTGGCAGGTGCCGCTGGTGGACGACTACCGCCGCGACATGGACAGCTGGTACGCCGACTTCCAGAACTCGGGCAGCGCCGACGGCTCGCTCGTCAAGAGCGGGCTGTTCCTGCGCGAGTTCGTCACCCGACCGTGGGTCCACCTCGACATCGGCGGCTCCGGCTACCTCCGCAAGCCCACGCCATGGGCGGCCCGTGGGGCCACGGGCGTGACGCACGCCACCCTGGTCGAACTGGCCGTCCACGGGGCCTGAACCCGGTGCCCGGGGCGGCCATCCTCTTCGCCCTCGTGGGCGGCGCCTGGGGGATCCTGGCCGACCGCATCAGTGCCCGCTGGCCGGCCCACGACGAGGAAGGTCTGCGCCGCCCCGACTGGCGCACGGCGGCGCTGGCGGTCGGTGGTGCGGTAGCTCTCGGCGCCGTGCCCGTCCGCTACACGGAGCCGCGCGATCTGGTCGTCGTAGGGGCCTGGTTCCTCGTCCTGCTCCTGCTCGCGGCGACCGACCTTGACCAGAAGCTCCTGCCCGACCTCCTGACGCTGCCGCTCATCCCCATCACCCTGGTCCTCGTGGTGGTGGGCTGGGATCCCGTCCTGGCCAGCAAGGACCTGGCCCTCCTGAGCGCGGTGGTCGCCGGTCTCGGGGCACCGGCCCTCCTGGTCGCATCGAGCGCCATCCTCGGCGGCGGCCTGGGGGCAGGCGACGTGAAGCTGGCCGTCTCGCTCGGCCTGATGGCCGGCATCGTGCAGCTGATCGCGGGCTTCCTGGTCGCCTCGATCGGCGGCGCGCTGGTGCTCGTGGCGTTGCTGGCGACCCGCCGTATCGGCCTCAAGACCGCCATCCCGTTCGGCCCGATCCTCCTGGCGGCCGGGATCTGTGCGGCATTGGTGGGGTGACGAGCGGGCAGGGCGGGTTGTCGAGTCCGCCGAGCGCGACTATGATGCCGCCCGGATGATGCCTGTCTCATGAGGGGGACGCGGCGCGCCTCGCCTCGCCCGCTCTGCGCGGCCCTGCTGGCCGTGCTCTTCGCTGTACCGCTCGTCTTCAGCGTGGCGACGCCCGTGTCACCTACGAGGGCGGACCAGCTCGGGGATGCCCAGCAGCAGCAGCAGGCGCTCCAGCAGCGGATCAAGCAGCAGCAGCAGGCGCTGGCCTCGCTGAAGGCGGCGGAGGCGCAGCTGAAGGCCGCGCTCAGCCAGACGGCCCAGCAGCTGTCGGCCATCAACACCAACCAGGCCCAGCTGACGACCCAGATCGACCAGGCGACGGCCGCCCTCGCCGTCGTGCAGGCGCATTACCAGGACCTCGTCGGCCAGCTGGCCCACCTGGATTGGACCCTGGGCATCCTGCAGGACGAGCAGCAGCAGAGCGAAGCTGCGCTCGCCGCACGGCGACAGCTCCTCGCCGATCGTCTGTCGCAGGCCTACCAGACGCAGCAGACGAGCCTGCTTGAGCAGCTCCTGAGCGCCGATTCGTTCACCACGGTCCTGTCCCAGGTGAGCGACTACCTCAGCCAGGGCGACCAGGACGCCGCGTTGGCGGCCGAGATCCAGCAGGACCAGGCGGCGCTGCAGGTCCTCCAGGCGACGACGCAGGCGGCGCGCTACCAGACCGACCAGCTGCGCGCGGATGTGGCCCAGCAGGCGACCCAGATGCAGGCGCAGGAGGCGGCCCTCAAGGTCGCTAAGCACCAGCTCGACCTCCTCGCCGCGCAGACCAAGAAGCTCCAGGCCGAGCAGCTGGCGGCCTACCGCGCGGCGACCAAGAACCAGGCCCAGGCGGCCGCCCTGCTGCGCCGCGAGCAGCAATCCGAGGCCGACCTCCAGCACCAGATCGACGCCCTGATCGCGGCCCAGTCGCAGGGTGGCGGCATCCCGTCGCAGTACAGCGGCAAGTTCACCTGGCCGCTGGTGGGGACCATCACCCAGGAGTTCGGCTGCACCGGCTTCCCGGCCGAACCGCCGCTCGGCAGCTGCGCTCACTTCCACCGGGGCATCGACATCGCGGGTCCGTATGGCGCGCCGATCCACGCGGCCGGCGACGGCATCGTCGAATTCGTGGGCTATAACCCCTACGACCCGCCCGGGAACCGTGCCTGGATCGTGATCATCGCCCACGCCTCGAACCTGCAGACCTGGTACGCCCACATGCAGCCCCGAATCCCCGGCGGCATCTATGACGGAGCGCACGTCACCCAGGGCCAGGTCGTGGGCTGGGAAGGCTGCACCGGCAACTGCACCGGCCCCCACCTGCACTGGGCCGTGCTCCTCGACGACAACTGGGTGAACCCGCGCCTGTTCCTGTAGCCGCCTCGCGCCGGGGTGTAGCATCCCGGCGGTGAAGAGCGCGCTGGCGGTCATCCTGGCGGGTGGGGAAGGCGAGCGGCTCTCGCTCCTGTCGTCGGTGCGGGCCAAGCCGGCGGTGCCGTTCGGCGGCAAGTACCGCATCATCGACTTCTCGCTGAGCAACTGCATCAACTCGGGCATCACCGACGTGATGGTCCTGACGCAGTACAACCCCCGATCGCTGAACGATCACATCGGCCTTGGCCGGGCTTGGGACCTCGACCGCAACAGCGGCGGCATCCGCCTGATGCAGCCCTACATCGGCCGCGGGCGCGCCATGGAGTGGTACCAGGGCACGGCCGACGCGGTGCTGCGCAACCTCAACCCGATCATGGAATCACCGGCCGACGTCGTGCTGGTCCTGGCCGGCGACCACATCTACAAGATGGACTACGACCCCTTCATCCGGGCCCACCGCCGCCACAGGGCCGACGTGACCATCGCCGTGCGCCCCGTGCCGCTCCATGACGCCCATCGCTTCGGCATCCTGGCCCTGGACGACAACGGTGCGGTGGTCGAGTGGCAGGAGAAGCCCGAGCACCCGCGCAGCGACCTGGCCAGCATGGGCATCTACGTCTTCAGCAAGCGCGCCCTGGCCCAGTGGCTGTCCGAATCGCGCGTCGATTTCGGTCGTCACGTCATCCCCGCCATGCTGGAGGCGCGGTCGCGGGTCTTCGGCTATGCCTTCGACGGCTACTGGCAGGACGTGGGCACCGTCGAGAGCTACTGGCAGGCCAACATGGACCTGCTCGGGGAGCGTCCCGAGCTGGACCTGGACGACCGCGCCTGGGTCATCCACACGCGGTCGGAGGAGCGGCCCCCGGCCCGCATCGGGCCCACCGCGGCCGTCCACCGCAGCATGGTCAGCCACGGCTGCGTCATCAACGGCACCGTCGAGCGCTCGGTGCTCGGCCCGGGCGTGCGCGTCGGGATCGGGGCCGTCGTGCGCGACAGCATCGTCTTCCTGGACACGGACATCCGGGCCGGGGCGGTCGTCGATCGCGCCATCATCGACAAGAACGTGACCATCTACCCCAACGCCGTGGTCGGGAACGGCGACGACATGGACGTCGTCAACCGGCAGGAGCCGACGCGGCTGACGACCGGCATCACCCTGGTGGGCAAGCGAGCCGTCGTGCCGCGCGGCACGCGCATCGGGCGCAACTGCAAGGTGGCGGAGAGCGTGCGCGCCACCGATTTCCGCTCGCGGGTGGTCCGCAGTGGCGGGACCGTGGAGGTCCATCGGGATGTCGCGCAGGTCGCGCCCGTGCAGACCCGGCGGTCCGGCCGGCCGGCCGCTATCTGAGGTCCGGCATGGGGCCGGCCGCCCCGGGAGCGGCGCCCGTCGGTCGCTGGCTGGCCGAGCTGGACATCGAGGTCCTGGAGCACGGCGAACGTGACGGCGTCCACAGCTGGGACATCCGGCTGCACGGACGGCGCCGGCGCGACATCCGCGCCACGGTCATCCTGGAGGCGGCCGTGGCCTGCGTCGTGTGGGTGCACTACGCGCCGCCGCTCGGCGACAGCTTCCGCAAGTCCTACCGCCAGCTGCTGCACTGGAACGACGAGCTGCCTTTCGCGAAGTTCGCCCTGGGGGCAGACGAGCGGCTCATCCTGGCGACGGAGCTCGCGCCCAGGACCCTCGACCGCGACGCCCTCGGCACGGCCCTGGCGCGCCTGACCGCCATCTGCGATCTCCTTCGGGACGAGTCGGCGTCGTGGATCTGGCCGTCCGGGGCGCCGCCCTCGGTGGTCGTGGGGCCTGTCTCGACGATCCTGGAGCGGTACGCCGATGAGCTCGGTGATCTCGGCGTGACCCCGGACGGCGATCCATGAGACGCGGCCGGCGGCGCGGCGCGCCGATCCTGTTGGCGGCCGTCCTGGCGGCTGGCCTGGGGACGGGGCTGTCCGCGCCGTTCACCGCACCGGCGTCGGCGGCGTCGCCCGACGCCATCGTCACCGGTGCCACCACGTACACGGTCGATCCGGCCGGCCACGCGGTGCACGTGCTGGTCGACATGGCGGTCGAGGACGTCAAGCCCGACACCTCCAGCACGATCTACTACCTGAGCGGCTACCGACTCGCCATCCAGCCGGAGGCCTCCGGCGTGCGGGTCACGCACGGCGCGGCGGTGCTGGCCGACAGGACGAGCGCGGCCGACGGGTACGTCGCCCTGGAGGTGACGTTCCCGGCGCGCCTCTTCCACGGCCACACACAGGCCTTCCGCGTCCAGTACGACCTGCCCGACGGCGGACCGCGAACCACCGGCGCGGTGCGCGTCGCGCCCGGCGTGGCGGCGTTCTACGCCTGGTCGTTCGGGGCCGACCGTGCCAGCGTCCACGTCCTGCTGCCCGGCGACTGCGACCCCGTGACGCAGGGCGAGCCCCTGGTCCTGACCCACAAGGGCGACGTGATCCAGCTCGCCGCCGACGCGATCCGGGATCGCGCCACGTGGCTGGCCTCGATCACCGCCACCTGTCCCGACCGGCTCACGAGCCTGGCCGCATCGGTGCCGGTCGGCGGGGCGACCGCGACCATCCAGGTGCACGGGTTCCCCGATGATCCGACGTGGGCGACGACGGTCACCGACCGCCTGACGCGCGGCCTGCCGATCCTGACTGCGCTGGTGGGTCTCGCGTGGCCCGTCCAGGGGCCGCTCGACGTGACCGAGGCGTACACGCCGTCGCTGGCCGGGTACGCCGGCTTCTACGAGCCTCCGCTGGCGGCCGGCGACCTGGCCCGCATCGAGATCTCCGAGGACCCCGCCCCGCTCGTCATCGTGCATGAGGCATCCCATGCCTGGTTCAACGACCAGCTGTTCCAGGAACGCTGGATCGATGAGGGCCTGGCCAACACCTACGCGTCGCTCGTCCTGGCCCAGCTCGGTGACCCGCCGGCGGCGCCGGACGCGGTGCAGCGCGACCAGGCGGGGGCGTTCCCGCTCGAGGCCTGGCCGGCCCCGGGGGCGATCACCGACAAGCCGACGCAGCTGGCGGAGACCTACGGCTACGACGCGTCCTGGACGCTGGTGCAGCAGCTCGTCACCGAGGTGGGGCCCGACCGCATGCGGCTGGTGTTCAAGGCGGCCGCGGCGCACCAGGTCGCCTACACCGGTCGACCCGCACCGGAGACCCTGCCGCTCCCGGACGGCGGGGTCGACTGGCGCGAGTTCCTGGACCTGCTCGAGCAGGTCGGCGGGGCCCGCGATGCGGACACCCTGTTCGACACGTGGGTCCTGCCGCCGTCCGACGCGGGCCTCATGGCCCAGCACGCGACGGCGGTCCAGCAGTACGCCGCGCTGGTGGCCGCAGGGCACGGGTGGCTCCCCGGGGCCGGGGTGCGGATGCCGCTCGCGACGTGGGACTTCACGCTCACCACGATCCGCGTCGCCGAGGCGCAGGCCGTCCTGCAGCTGCGCGGCAGGATCCAGGAGGCGGCCGCCCCCCTCGGCGTTGCGGCGCCGCACGCGCTCCAGGCGAGCTACGAGGCCGCGACCGGGGACCTGGCGCCCACGCTCCTGCTGGCCCAGGATGAACTGACGACCATCGCCGCCATCTCGAGCGCCCACGCGGCGGTCGTCTCGGACCACGATCCATTCGTCAGCATCGGCCTCCTTGGCTCGACGCCGCAGGCTGCGCTCGACGCGGCGGGGCGCGCCTTCGGCAGCGGCGACGATGCCGGCGCGCGCGCGGCGGCGGCCACCGCGCTCGCCACGATCTCGGCGGCGTCGACCCTGGGGCAGGAGCGCGTCGCGCTTTTCGTGGCCCTGCTGGCGGTGCTGCTCCTGGCGCTCGCGCTGCTGGCCGGCCGGCGGCGGCGGGGGAGGGGGAGGGCGATGGCGGTCGTGTCCCCGCAGGCCGCTGGTACACTCCCCGGCGACCCCACCTCGGCTGTCCGGCCCGGGCCCTGGACCGAGTCCCGATCAGAGGAACCACCACCGTGACGTCCGTCCTCGCGTTGTCCCAGCGGCTCGCCTGATGGAACGACGCCCCCCGTCGCACGAGATCCTGTCGGGCGACTCGGCCGACGTCTACTTCGCCCGGGCGAACGACGTCCTCGATCGCGAGGGCCTGGATCCGCTCGTGACGATGGAGGTCTTCACGCGGCACGAGGCCATCCTGTGCGGCATCGATGAGGCCAAGATCCTGCTCGCCCACGCGCTGGCCGATGCCCCGGCCGGCGAGGCGGTCGTGGAGGCGCTCGATGACGGCGACCGGATCGCGCCGAAGGAGATCGTGCTGCGCATCCGGGCGCGGTACCGGCGGTTCGGCCTCTACGAGACGGCCATCCTGGGCATGATGGCCCAGTCGACCGGATGGGCCACCGCGGCGCGTGCGACCGTCGAAGCCGCCGCGCCCGCCCCGGTCATCAGCTTCGGGGCACGCCACGTCCACCCTGACGTCACCGACAATCTGGACTATGCCGCGATCGTCGGCGGCTGCGTGGGGGCGTCCACGCCCGCCGGCGCGCGCCTTGCCGGCCTGCGGCCGACCGGCACGATGCCGCACGCCCTGGTCCTGATCTTCGGCGACACGGTCAAGGCCGCCGAGGCGTTCGACCGCGACCTGGAGCCGGATGTGCCGCGCATCGTCCTGGTCGACACGTTCAAGGACGAGGCGGAGGAGGCGCTGCGCGTCGCCCATGCCCTGGGCGACCGGCTGTACGGCATCCGCCTCGACACCCCTTCCGAGCGGGGCCGCGTGACGGTCGACCTGGTCAAGGAGGTCCGCGCCCGCCTGGACATGGAGGGCTTCAACCACGTCCGCATCATCATCAGCGGGGGGCTCAACCCGGAGCGGATCACGCACTTCAAGGAGCAGGAGGCGCCGGTCGACTCGTACGCCGTGGGCTCCTACATCAGCGGCGCCAGCCCCATCGACTTCACCGGGGACCTCAAGGAGATCGACGGGCGGCCCATCGCCAAGCGGGGGCGGATCCCGGGCGTGACGCCCTCACCACGGCTGCGGCCGGTCGACCTGGCAGCCTGGCGCGGGGGCTGAGCCTCAGGCGCCGGGGACCACACCCAGGCGAGCCACCCAGAGGATGCCGATGAGCGTCTTCGCATCCTCGATCTCCCCGGCCTCCGCCCTCGCCAGGGCCGTCTGCCACGGCAGCCGGATCAGCTGCAGGTGCTCGTCCTCCTCCGGTCCGCCGTAATCGCGCACGGGCCGCAGGTCCGTAGCCAGGTAGAGCGTCATCGCCTCGCTGGCGAAGCCCGGCGCCGTCCAGAAATGCCCTACGCGCCGCCACGTCCCGGCCTCATAGCCGGTCTCTTCGGCCAGCTCCCGCGGGGCGGCCTCCTCCGGCGGTTCGATCGTGCCATCGGTCCGCCGATCGAGCGTGCCGGCCGGGATCTCGAGCAGGACACGCTGGGCGGCTGACCGGAACTGGCGCACGAGCAGGAGATCGGTGCCGTCGAGCGGCACGATGGCGACCGCGCCGGGGTGGTCGACGATCTCACGCTGGTGCTGGCGGCCATCCGGTCCACGCACGGTGTCGACGCGGAAGCGGATGAAGCGGCCGGCGTGGACGGTCCGCCGCGCGATCGTCGTCTCGCGGAGCGCCGCATCTGCATCTGGCGCCTCGCTCACGCCCGCGAGTATAGGGTCGGCCAGCGATGTGGTGCGTCCTGGCCACTGGTACTTCCGTACTAGGCGCCGGACACGCGCCGCGCGTGCTGTCGGGCCGATCCCACGCACGGATCGCCACTCCCGGGAGTGCAGCGGGGCCGTGCTCGGCCGTCGGGGACGCCTCCGGGCCGCGAGCGACCAGTACCTCCTTCTCATCGACGCGCCTCGGGTCGCTTGGGAGCATCGCCGTGCGATCGACGCCAGCGGTGCCGGTCGTGGACCGCAGGTCGCGGTCCGCCTCGGGACGTTCGACCGGAGACCCACGATGGACAAGGTCAAGCGCAGCACCGATCTGCTGGCCCGCTCATGGCGGTGGCGACTCGCTTCCTGGCGTTGGCGCCTCGCGTCATGGCGCTGGGACGTGGCGGCCTCATGGCGCTGGGACATCGCCGCCTCCTGGCGGTGGGACCTCGCAGCGTCCTGGCGCTGGAACTAGCTACCCCGGGCGCGAGGCGGCGCCCATGACCGGCTGACCCGCGCCGCGGCGGGCGGCGAGGCAGATCACGACGAAGGGCGGGCCTGACGGGCCACGCCCGTTTCGTCATGTCCGGTTGACCCGGCCCCCTGCGCCGCGTATCGTCCGGCCCCTATGCGGCGCCATCCGCTTGCCGTGGGCGGCGCGGTCCTGGCGGCGGTCCTGCTGGTCGCTGTCCTTGCCCCGCCACCCGCCCTCACGTCCTCTGCGACCTCACCCGACATGGCTGTGGCCCCCGAGTCGACGGCGGCCAGCTGTACCGGTTGGTCCAGCACGTACGTGCCGCCGCTCACGATCGACGTCGGGATGGTCAACACGTCTGGCGACGTCACCAGCGTCGTGCAGGTCCCCTTCCTGACGTACGTCCAGACGGTCCTGGCCGCCGAGTGGGGCACGGCCAACGACTCCACGTACCTCGAGATCGGGGCCATGGCCGTCAAGCAGTACGGCTGGTACTACGCCATCCACGGGCGGCTGAACCACACGTTCATGGGCCAGTGCTTCGACGTGCGGAGCGACAACATCGACCAGGTCTACGACCCGGCCCACCACACGCCATCGCAGGCCGACAAGGACGCCGTCATGGCGACCTGGCAGATCTCGATGCGCAAGGCGGGCGTCTTCTTCCTGCCCCACTACAACGGCACGACCGACAAGGCCTGTGGCGCCGGCGGCTTCTCGACCGGCACGCTGTTGCCCCAGCAGGCGATCCAGACCTGCATCACCCAGGGCATGGCGCGCAACGCGATCCTGCATCTCTACCTGGATCCGCCCAACCCGCCCCTGAGCATCGATGACCTGGTGGACCTCGCCGGCGGCGATCGCTACGCGACGGCCGCGGCCATCTCCGCCTGGCGCTTCCAGCCCGGCGTCCCGGCCGCGGTGGTCGCCAGCGGCGCGAACTTCCCCGACGCGCTCGCCGGCGGACCGCTGGCCGCGCGCCTGGGGGCCCCCATCCTGCTGCTGCCTCCGACTGACGGCATCCCGGCCGGGGTCGCCGCCGAACTGCAGCGGCTGACCCCCGCGCGGATCATCGTCCTCGGCGGCGTGGGCGTCATCTCCGCGGCGCAGGCCGCCGCGCTCGCGGCGTTCGTCCCGGGTCAAGACCCCGCCAACGTCGTGCGGCTCGCGGGAGCGACGCGCTACGACACGGCGATCGCCATCTCGCAGTTCGCCTTCCCGACGCAAGCCGGTCCGCCCGTGGTGTCCCCGGACGTGCCGGTCGTCTTCCTGGCCAACGGCTCGACGTTCCCCGACGCGATGGCCGGCGCATCAGCCGGGGCGCGCCTGGGCGGGCCGGTGCTGATGGAGGACCCCAGCAAGGCACTGGCCGACCAGCCGGCGCTGCAGGCGGAGCTGACGCGGCTCCATCCGGCCGCCATCCGCGTCCTCGGCGGTGCGTCCGTTGTGCCCGACAGCTTCCTGCAGGACGTCCAGCCATTCGCTGATGACGTGGCGCGGATCTCCGGGCCCGACCGGTATTCGACTGCCGCCGCACTGGCCGCCGCCACGTACCAGAGCGGCGAGCCCTTCCTCTTCCTGGCCTCCGGCCTCAACTTCCCCGACGGACTCGCCGGGGCGGCGCTGGGTGGCCCGATCCTCCTCCTGCCGAGCGCGACACCCGTGCCGTTCGCCGTGCTGTATGAGATCGGCCAGCTGGCGGGTAAGCAGCTGGTCCTCCTCGGGGGCAACGGGGCGGTCGGTGATTCGGCGGTGGGAGCCGCCGGCTACGCCTTCGAGTTCCCGCCCACACCGACCCCGTCGCCGTCGCCGTCGCCCAGCCCATCGCCCTCACCGAGTCCGTCTCCGAGCCCGTCCCCGACGCCGCCGTCGGGCCTCTAGGCGTCGCCGGGCGGTCTCGCCGGGGACTCGACGAGCGTGGTCGGCGCCGCGTGCACGGCCGGGATGGAGCCCAGGCGGCCGGCCTGGTAGTCGGCCACCGCCTGCAGGATCTCCTCGCGGGTGTTCATCACGAATGGCCCCATCCACGCCACGGGCTCGCGGATCGGGCGGCCGCCGAGGAGCAGCACGTCCAGATTCGGGCTGCGGCTCTCCTGCGCCCTCGTGGCCGCGACCGTGAGCGCCTCGCCCGGCCCGAAGACCGCCAGCTGGCCCGGGCCGATCGGCCGACCCTCCGTGCCCACGGTGCCGTAGCCGGACAGGACGTAGAGCAGCGCGTTGTAGTCGGGCCGCCAGGGGAGGACCAGCTGGGCACTCGGGGCCAGCGTGGCGTGGACCAGGGTCATCGGTGTGTAGGTCGAGCCGGGTCCCTGCTGGTTGGCGACATCGCCGGCGATGACGCGCAGCAACGCCCCGCCGTCCGGTGAGGACGCGAGCGCGACCTCGCTGGCGCGCAGGTCCTGGTAGCGCGGGGCCGACCACTTCTGGGCAGCGGGCAGGTTGACCCACAGCTGGAACCCATGGAAGAGCCCGCCGCTCGCGACGAGCGCCTCCGGCGGCTTCTCGATGTGGAGGATGCCCGCGCCGGCGGTCATCCACTGCGTGTCGCCATTGGTGATGACCCCGCCGCCGCCATTCGAGTCGCTGTGCTCGAAGATGCCGTCGATCATGTAGGTCACCGTCTCGAACCCGCGGTGGGGGTGCCAGGGGGTGCCCTTGGGCTCACCCGGGGCGTAGTCGACCTCGCCCATCTCGTCGAGATGGATGAACGGGTCCAGGTCGGCCAGGTCGACGCCGGCGAAGGCGCGCCGCACGGGGAAGCCCTCGCCCTCCAGGCCATGTGGCGCCAGCGTGATGCTGCGGACCACACGCTGCGGCGCCAGGGGCCCCGGCTCGGGGATGCGCGGCAGGACGGTGATGTCGTGGACGGTGACGGCGGGCATGGACGAGCGACTCCTGGGGGGCTGGTGCGACCGCCATCATCGCACACGGTTGGTTGCGCATGCAACTAACCCGCGGACGACTGAGGTCAGCGGCGGGCCCGCCAGGCCTCCAGGGTCGGCCAGCCCCAGCGGGCCGAGGCCAGGGCGATGGCCAGCCCGACGAGGAAGAACGTCGGATGGAGGAAGCTCAACTCGCGGATCACGGCGAGCTCGACGGTGATCCAGATCATCTGGCCACACCCGAGGGCGAAGGCGAGGAACGGCGTCAGGGGCACGTGAAGCAGCCCGAGCGCGATCACGACGAACGAGCCGATGCCGAACAGGCCGCCCAGGATCATGCCCGGCACGAGGAAGTCGGAAAAGGGGCTCCCGGCGAGGAGGGCCGGATCGAAGTGCATCACGCTGCCGTCGGGCTTCGCCACGAGGGCGACGCCGCCGCCGAGGGCGCCGACACCGAGCAGGGCCAGCAGGATGAGCGTCGCCTTGCCCGCCCGCGTCAGCTCGAGGCGCGCGACCGGCGCGATCCGGGGATGGGTGACGACGTGTCCGACCATGGCTTGCCTCGCGTGGACGCGGACGGGTGACCGCTACTGGTCCAAGCGTCGGCGCGGGCCGACGGTCGGGGCAAGTGCCGGATGGACCGTTCTGCGACGGTCAGACGGAGTTGCCGACCTGCGAGAGCAGCCGCTGGATGTCGCTGCCGAGGAAGATCAGAGCCAGGATGGCGATGATGGCGATGAGGGTCAGGATGAGGGCGTATTCGGCCAGTCCCTGGCCGCCCATCGAGCGGCGGTCTGGGCGGTCCGCCAGGATGGTCGAGAGCACGCGAAGCGCACCTCCATGCGTCGGCGGCCGCGCTGGTGATCCATCGAGGCGCCGCTCCCTCGAAGCATCCGTCATCACGGCGGCGTGGCCATGCGGCGATGGTCCCCTCCGGCCCCGTACACCCGGCTACCCCAGCAGCGTCGTCCCGATGAGCGCCACGGCCGCCACGGCCATCACGACGGTCGTCGCCCAACCGAGGATGTTCAGCGCGCGCCCGTTGGTGTGTTCGCCCATGATCCGGCGGTCGTTGGAGGCGAGCATGACCAGCACGAGCAGCGGGGGTGCCAGGAGGCCGTTCAGGACGGCCGTCAGGACGAGGGCATCGATGGGGTTGATCCCGGCGAAGTTCATGAGCATGCCGATGACCGTGGCCACCGCGATGACCGCATAGAACGGGCGGGCGTCGGAGGGTTTCTCGTCGAGGCCGGCCCGCCAGCGTAACGCCTCGGCCAGGGCGTAGGCCGCCGAGCCGGTCAGGACCGGGATCGCGAGCACGCCGGCCCCGATGAGCGCGACCGCCAGGAGCAGGGTCGCGGCGTCGCCGGCGACGGGTCGCAGGGCCTGGGCGGCGTCGGTCGCTGACATGATCGTGGTCTTGCCGGTCGTGAAGAGGGTCGCCCCGGTGGCCAGGATGATGAAGTAGGCCACGACCTCGGAGAGGGTCATGCCCGCCAGCGTGTCCCACAGGGCGAAGCGGAGCTCCTTCTTCGACGCGCCCTGTCGTTGCCAGAGCCTTCGGCGGCCCATGCTCACCTGCTCCTCCACCTCCTGGCCGGCCTGCCAGAAGAAGAGGTACGGGGAGATGGTCGTGCCAAGGAGCGCCACCAGGATGCCGATGTACGCCGGGTCCAACTGGATGGTCGGGATGAACGTCCCTCGCAGCACATCCCCCACGTTCGGGCGGGAGAGCAGCGCGGCGCCCACGTAGGCCAGGAGGGCCAGGCAGAGCCACTTGAAGACGCGCTCGATCAGCCGGTACGAGCCAAAGATCTGGAGGGCCAGGATGCCGAGGCTGACGGGGATCACGAGGACGAGGATGGGTACAGGCAGGAGGAGGTTGATGGCTGCAGCGACGGCGCCGATATCGGCCCCGGCGTTGACGGTGTTGGCCACCAGGACGGCTCCGACCGCCGGATACAGCACCCAGCGGGGGTAGTGCTCCCGGAGGACGCCGGCAAGACCCCGCCCATTGACGAGCCCGATCTTGCCGCAGATGTACTGGACGGCCGACATCATGGGCAGCATCAGGAGCGTCGCCCACAGGGTGCCGTAGCCGTAGCTGGCACCGGCCTGGGCGTACGTCCCGATCCCCGACGGGTCGTCGTCCGACGCACCCGTCACGAGTCCCGGTCCCAGGATCTGCAGGAACCGTGACAGGGGGTTGGTGGTGTGTTCGATCCTGCGGACGTTGGGATCGACCGGTCGCTGCGGGTCGACCTGAGGGCCGCGCTCGGCCGAGCGTTTGCGAGAACGCACCCGCTGCCGATCAGTCACGCGAGCGGTGAGACAGCACGCGCGCAGGCTACGAAGAGCGGGCCCCCGCGGCGCCTTGCATGCATCAGCCCGTGCGTTGCGCCCGTCTCGCAGTCCGGGTGCAGGCTACGTCTCGCTCTTCCAGCCCACGTTCGAGAAGGTGGGGATGAACCGGTAGCCCTGGCCCGCGACCGTGGCGATGAAGCGCGGACGGCGGTAGTCATCGTGGAGCTTGGTGCGCAGGCTTCCCACGTGGCGATCGACGATGTTGCTCTCGGCCACGAAGTCCGTGCCCCAGATGGCATCCAGGATCTCGTCGCGCGTCACGACTCGTCCGCTGCGACTGGCCAGCAGGTAGAGCAGGCTCTGCTCGATGGCGCTCAGGGGTATGACCGAATCAGCCGTCCGGACCTGACGGTTGAGGATGTCGAGTTCCATCTCCCCGATCGAGATGGTGGGGATGATGGGGCGATCGGTGCCCGAGGCGCGCCGGGTGACGACGATGGACCGCGCCAGCAGCTCCTCCGGTGAGAACGGCGTGGTCAGGATGTCGTCCACCCCCAGGTCGAACGCCCTGAGCTTCGTACGCAGATCGCCCCGGCGTGTCAGGCCCAGGACCGGCGTCACGCTGGCCGTCAGGCTGTTCGAGGCGCCGAGCCGTTCCATGAGCGCCTCGCTATCCACGTGGTCCATGTCGACCACGGCCAGGTGGGGGTGCCATGCGGCGAGGATCGCCTCGGCCTCGGTCAGGTTGTTCGCGGCGTGGACGACGAACACCCCGTGGTTCAAGGTCAGCTCGATGAGGTCGACCACGAGGGGCCGGTCGTGGAGCACGAGGGCGCGGCGGGCGTCGTGTGGGGCAGGGTCCATGGGGCGATCGTTGCTGGCCGGTCCCCGATCGGTTGATCCGTCGAGCGTCGCCGGCGCTCCAGATTAGCGCCGAGCGGCTCATGACGGCCCGTCATGACAACCGCCGGCCCCGGCGGGACACTGCGTAGTGGCATCCCAGCGGTGGCCGTCGCACCCCCGCTTCGACGGACGTCAGAAAGCAGTCGCTACATGACCGTGGAACAAGTGGACCGCTCGGTGGTCAGCCAGGGGCCGATCGTGGCCGGCAGTCCCAGCACCATCCAGACCGCTACCCGCTCGACGACCCGCAGCGGACCCGGCGGCGCCGAGCTGACCCGCCGGATCGTCGGCCTCGTCTTCGGCCTCATCCAGCTCGTGATCGGGCTGCGCATCGTCCTGCTCCTGCTGGACGCCCGCACCGGCAACGACCTCGTGGCCGCCATCCTCAACATCAGCCAGGTGTTCGTGGCCCCGTTCGACGGCCTCCTCCACACGAACGCCCTCACCTCGGGCGGCGTGGAGCTCGACATCGCCGCGGTCGTGGCCTTCATCGGCTGGACCGTCGTCGAGCTCGTCGTCCTGTGGGCCGTCGGCATCTTCCGGCGCGAGCCGGCCTGACCCGCGCCATGACCGACCAAGGAACCGTGACGCTCCCCACGGATATCAAGCCCACCGCCTATGAGCACCACGCCGAAGAGGCCGGCGGGGCCGTCGCCGGCCTGGTCGGCGGCGCGATCCTCGGCGCCATCGTCGGCGGTCCCGTCGGGACGGTCGTCGGCGGCGCGGTCGGCGCGGTCGCCGGTGCGGCGGCCGGCAAGGCCGACGAAGAGACGAAGGAGGCCGGCCTCGAAGCGGCCACGACCCGCACCGCCTAACCACCGTAACTTCTGTCATCAGCCGAGGCGGGGACCCCGTCTCGAGAAAGCAAGGTCACCATGGGCTTCCTCGCCTGGATCGTCGTCGGCGCCATCGCCGGCTTCCTCGCCAATCAGGTCGTGGGCTCGCGTGAAGGGCTCCTCCTGATGGTCGTCCTCGGCATCGTCGGCGGGCTCGTCGGCGGCTACGTCGCGACGACCGTCCTGAAGGTCGGCTCGGTCAACGGCATCAACCTCGAGAGCATCGTCATCGCCACTGTCGGCGCGATCGTCGTCGTGTTCCTTGTGAGCATGCTCACAAGTTCGCGCGGCATCCGGCACGCCCTGCGGTGACCAGCACCGCTGGCCGCCCGCTGGCGCCGGAGCCCGCTCATCCGAGCGGGCCGGTCCGCCGCACCATGCGGGCGGCCCAGACGACGATCGTCGCGCTCCTGCCGGCGGATTGGGCGCTCCTGGGCCCGACCCCGGTGCCGGATGGCTCGTGGCTCGTCGGCGCTATGCCTACGGGGCCCCACCGCGACGAGTTCAACGCCGTCATGGCCCGCGACATGAGCCTCGAGGTCGCCATGAACAAGCTCGAAGCGGCCGTCCGCCTGTTGGGGCTGCCCCCTCGCTGGGTCAACTAGGCAGCGGGCAGATGACCGGGCCGGACCGAGGCCTGTCGTCGGCGATCACGGGCTTCCGCGTGGCGCTGCTCATCCTCGTCTGGCTGGGCGTCGTCGTCTTCGTGCTCGCACCGCGCGCCGGGCTGTACTACCAAGCGTGCGCCGCCTGGCTCGCCCTGCCGCCGCTCGGGTTGATCTACGTCTACTGCGTGACCCATCGAGATCGCGCGTCGGCCGTGCTGGCGGTGGTCGCCTCAGCCGTGGCGGCACTCGTCATCGCGCTTGCCGCCGTGCTCCCGCAGGCCACGGCGGTGTGACCGCGTTCGCCAGATGGGACCGCCGGCGACTCTCGTGCTTTGGGTCGGACGTCCGAGCCCTTGCGCAACCAGCGAGGCCGGCGCACCGTCTGACTGACATGAGAGGGCTCGCGGTCGCGATGCTCGGGCTGGCGCTGGTGGCCTGCACGTTGCCCACGCAGACGCCTCAACCGAGCCCGTCGATCGCCCCAACGACCGCGGCAGTCCCGAGTGCATCCGCGGCAACCACCACGACGTTCGTCGACGGCATCCCGAGCGTCATCGACGGGGCGCCGGTCCTGCGGCCGGCGGCCGCCCTCACCCATGCCGCGGCGGTCACCGACGCGACGCCGTTCCTGCTGGGGGGTTGGGAGCGCCCGACCGCGCCACTGGCCTGCCTCGCCCAGCCGCAGCACGTACTGGCCCTCTCGGGCTGCGATCGGCCGCTCATGGCCGAGGGGAGCGGGACGGAGTTCGACCAGCGGCTCGGCATCACCGGCACGACGCAGGTGCTCCTGGCGGCCCTGCCCGACAACCTGCACCTCCAGTCCTACGCGCCGGTCGTGGTCGTCGTCCACGTCCATGACGCCCGCTGCACGCCGGGAGATGCCCGGTGCCTCGCGGCGTTCGTGGTCGATCGGCTGGCCTGGTCCGATGACATCCCGGCGACGATCGACGGGCAGCCCGTGCTGTCGATCCGCCAGGGGAAAGCACAGGCAACCACCGCCTCGACCAGCCAGCCCTTCCTCATCGGCGGCTGGTTCGCGGGCTTCGCCTTGTCGTGCCCCGCCCCGCCCGCCAACACGCCGATGAGCAGCCTCGTGCCGTCGTGCGACGGGGTCCTCCTCACGGACTTGCCCTTTGACGTCTACCGCGTCCTTGACGACACCCAGGCGGCCTTCATCCAGCCGATCTACCTGCCTGGTGCATTCGCCGGGCTCATGCCACGGGCGGGCCGCGTGGTCTACCGCGTTCATGTCCACGATCCCTCCGCGGCCGACTGTCCCGCCGCGCTGCTGGCGCGATGCCAGATCGCCGTCGTGGTCGATGCCCTCGTCTGGCAGGGCCTCCCGCCGATCACCCCGCTCGGGCCGGGATCGTCATCCAGCCCGACCGGCGTGCTCCCGTGATGCGAGCCGCGAAGGCGGTCGGGCTGAGCCTGGTGTGCCTGGTGCTACTGGCGTGCACGGCCACGCCGACGCCCGCGCCGCAGCGCCCGTACCTCGGGGTGTCGAACGGCACGACCCTGGCCGTGACGCTGGTGGTGAACGGCCAGCGCCTCGCCGTCTTCCCGCCCGGCGGGCCCGAACCGTCCATCGACCTCACGGCCCTGCCACCCTTGCCCTGGTCGGTCCGAGCCCTCTCGCCATGGGGGCGTGTCCTGACCTCGATGCAGGTCGAGCCCGGCGAGATCGAGGGCCCGGACTCCGCCGTTCACACGATCCCGATGGGACGGGTGGATCTCTCCTGTGGGCGGATCACGATCTGGGCAGGGGACTACCCGCCGTCAGGACCTGTGCCGCCGCCGTCGCCAGGCACGCCGGGTGATTGCGAGCCGTAGCACGGTGGCCGGGTCGATGGCGGCCGCCTCGGTCGATCGCGGAGGGCGCATCGTGACCAACGACTCTGGCGAGAGGGACAGTGCTCCGTCAACGTCGCCCACTAGTCGAGCACCCACCCATCATCGCCGCCCGTTCCAGTCGCGTTGACAGCAGCCAACCCGCGGCGCAGTGTCGGCCGGTGATGGTCGGTCGGGAGAGCCAACGTCCACGCCGCGTGCCCAGTGCCTCGTTCAAGGCTGGCCTGGCCGCTGGTGCGTTCGTCGCGCCGGTCGTCTTCTTTGCCGATCGCCTCGGCGACCTGTCCATCAGCCTCCTGTGCGGGCTCGCCGGTGGCGCCATCGCGGTGCCGGTCAGCGCGCTGATCGACCGTCATGCCCGGACAGCCCCAGGGGCGACCCGGACCTACGGGCTGGGCCTTGGACTCGCCGTCATGGCGGCGGGTTTCGTGCTCATCCTTCTGCTCGGCGGCGATGTCCGCGCAGCGTTCTACTTCGGCGGCTGGTACGCCGGCACCGCCGAGTTGGCCGAGATCTGGTTCGCTCTCCGTCGCCGTCACGCCCGCAGGGCAGCCGGGATGGCGCGAGGCGCCGAGCCCGCCCCTGTAGGTCACGCGCCACCCTGGTGCCACGCCTGGCGCCGATCCGCGCCGGGGAGTGGGGTGGCCTAGGGGGATCGAACCCCTAACCTTCGGAGCCACAATCCGATGCTCTACCGATTGAGCTAAGGCCACCGCGGCCACGCATCGTACCCGATGGGCGGCCCCTCGCCGCGTCGCGATCGGCCGTCGGTGAGAGGCTGACCGGCGAGGTCTCGTTGTCGCCTGGTCACCCCCGGACTGGTATGCGCCGATTCGAGCCGCCCCGTTGGCGCCTCAGTCCGGGCTGTGCGTACGAGGAGGCCGGGCAACAACGGCGAGGTCGATAGGGGCGCATACAGTCCCTCGAGGGGTAAACGACAACGCCGGACCCCGACGGCCGCGCGACGACGGCTGCCCCAGCGGCCGCGTCCGGCAGGCGGCCCCTCGCCGCGTAGACTGCGGACATGGATGTCCCGGGCTTCCTGGCCAAGCAGTTCTACGTGGCCGGCAGCCTGCGCAACACGCCCACCGGCTTCCGGCTGGAGGCGCGGAACCCGATGGGCAACGGCACGCTGGTCGGCATCGGCCGGCTCGCGGTCGACGGCCAGACGATCGAGGCCTCCGCCGTGAGCGCGCTCCGTGCGGACGATCCCACGCCGATCCAGGCCGCGGCGGTGGACAAGTTCCACCCCATCCGCGTGCAGAAGGGCGACCACGTGGCCCTGCTCGTCGCGGGCGCACCGCTGGCCCCAGGTTCGCACAAGCTGGAGGTCGAGCTGTACGAGGTCAACCTGGGGCTCCTGCGCCTCGCCATCAGTGACACCGTGGCCCCGGCGTGACGGCCGCGCTCCAGTTCGTGGCCCATCCGGGAGCCGGCCGCGGCGCGTTCGCCCGTGCCTGGCCGGCGATGGGCGCCGCGCTCGCCGACGCAGGCCTCGACAACGAGGTGCTGCTCACGACGCGTGCCTTCGAGGCCGCCGACCTGGCCCGCCGCGCGGCGCAGGATGGGGCGCGGCTGATCGTCGCAGTCGGCGGCGACGGCACGCTGCACGAAGTCGTCAACGGCCTCCTGACGGCCGACATGCCGGCCGACGCGATCCCGGCGCTGGGCCTCGTGCCGGCAGGGCGGGGGAGCGACTACGCACGGGGCCTCCACCTGCCCCGCGATGCGCCGACGATCGTGGCCCGCTTCGCCGCGTACCTGGACGGCGACGCGAGCGCGGCGCACGCGGTCGACGCCGGCGAGGCCACGTTCCGGCCCGCGCCCTTGGTGGCTGGCCGACCCACGCCGCCGTCGCCGCTGCCTGCCGAGCCGACCGCCCCCAACACCGCCCCTGCGCTGCGCTACTTCGTGAACGGCGCCGGCATCGGCTTCAGCCCCTTCGTCGCCCAGCGCACGGCCCGCTTCCCGGCCCGGCTTGGCCCGTACCTCTACACCGCCGCGGGCCTCCTGACGATCATCGACTGGCGGGAACGAGGGGTGCAGCTGCGCTGGGCTGATGGGTCGAGCGAGGACCGGGCGGTCGAGTCGGTCGAACTGGCGCTTGGCCAGTACGAGGGCGGAGGCATGCACGTCGCGCCGGATGCCGACCCCACCGACGGCCTCTTCGACTGCGTCATCATCGACGCGGTCTCGCGGCGCGAGATGACGACGTTCGCCTGGCGCGTCCGTACGGGCGACCACCTCACCAGCCCCCGCGTCTCGGTGCGCCGCACGCCCGGCCTCGTCGTGACGGTGACCGATGGCGGCGGCCCGGTCTACCTGCAGGCCGACGGCGAGCTCCTCGGCCGCGATCCATTCGCCTTCCGCGTGCTGCCCGCCGCGCTCCGATTCGTCTGGTAGCATCGAGCCATGCTCGCCAGCTCGCGGCTGCTGCGTGTGCCCTCCGATGAGCACGGCCTGACGCTCGGCGACTTCCTCGTCCCGGTACGCGTCGGCGAACGGCTGAGTTCCCGCGCCCGACATGCGGTGCTCGTGGTCACGGGTGCACTCCTCATCGTCATCGGCGCGCGCATCAGCTTCTACCTGCCGACCGACCCGTACGTGCCGGTCACGCTCCAGACGTTCGGCGTTCTCTTCGGTGGCGCCCTGCTCGGCTTCCGTCGCGGCGTCCTGGCCGTCCTGCTGTACCTGGTGCTGGGGCTGTTCCTGCCGGTCTATGCCCTGGACGCCGCGAGCGGCACCTATCGCCATGGCCTCGACACGATCATCGGCTTCGGAGGCGGCACCGTGACGCTTGGCCCCACGGGCGGCTATCTCGTCGGCTTCCTGCTGGCGAGCGGCATCTCCGGCCGCCTCGCGGAGCTGGGCTGGGATCGCCGGCTCGTGGGCTCGTTCGCCGCCCTCCTGGCCGGCGACCTCGCCATCTACGTCATCGGCCTGCCGTGGCTGAGCGCCGCCGCGCACCTCTCCGTCGGTGACACGATCGCCGCCGGCCTGACGCCGTTCATCGTCGGCGACCTGGCGAAACTCATCGTGGCCGCTCTCCTGCTGCCGGCCGGGTGGTGGGTCGTCGCGAGGCGGCCAAGCGACCGCTAGGAACCGGGTCCGCGCCTACGCGCGCGGACGGATCCCGCCAGGCGGGTCACTCGAAAGCACCATCTCGCGGTCCCCGACGAGGATGGTGGCGCGCAGTGATGGCGGGCCGGCCACGACACGGATGTCGAGATCGGCGGCAGGCGCCAGCCACCCCTTGAGGTCGTCGGGGTCGGATGCGGATACCTCGACCGACCGGATCCCGGACGGTGGGTGGCGGTGGGCCACCTCATCCAGGCGCTGCCGCCATCTGGCGAGGCGTTCGTCGGCGCCGGCTCCATATTCGATGTAGAAGGGATAGCCCAGCGGATCACCCGGTCTGGAGACGGTCGACCACGGCGGGACGGAGCCATCGGCAAGAAGACCAGGGTCTGCGGCGTCCCGCTGCTGCCCCAAGGCGCTCTCGATGGCCGGAAGGTCCGAGGTGCGGAGGGCCCAGGCGCCCAGCCCGCCGCCGCCCCGGAGACGATCGAAGAATGCCGCGTCAGCAACCTGGTCGAAGCGCGGCCGGTCGTGCACGTAGAGGATCTCGAGGTACTGGGGCGGTTCGAGGGGGATGATGAGGTTCGCCACACCATCGCCGAACTGCATGCTGTCAGCGTGGACGTGCAGGCCCCAGTCCCGAGCGAGGGACTCCCGCAGCGGCGTGGGATCATCGACGAAGACGATGAGGTGGTCGAACGCCGCCAGCCGCCCTTGTCTCATCTCCACATCAGTCTAGGCACATCGTCTGGCGTTACGATGGCGGCCGTGCGCCTGTAGCTCAGTGGATAGAGCGGGTGGCTTCGGACCACCAGGTCGCGGGTTCGAATCCTGCCGGGCGCGCCATTTCGACCTCTTTCGCAGGAGGGTCAGATGGCCAGGGTTCTCGGGATCGGTGGCGTGTTCTTCAAGTCGAAGGATCATGGCGCGCTCACCAGCTGGTACCGCGACGTCCTTGGCCTCGACATGCAGGACTGGGGCGGCGTCGTCTTCAGGCCCGAGGCGATGGCTGCGCATCCTGGCGCTGCCACCGTGTTCAGCGCCTTCGTCGCCGGTAGCGACTATTTCGCGCCGTCGACCAGGGACTCATGATCAACCTCGCGGTCGACGACCTCGATGGCGTCCTGGCCAGCTGCGCAGGACACGGCGTGGAGGTGACCGTCATGCCCGACGAGCCCAATGGCCGCTTCGCGCACCTCCTCGACCCGGAAGGGACGAAGATCGAGCTGTGGCAGCCGAAGCCGATGCCGGCCTGACCACCCGGAGGAGAACAAACGACGATGAACAAGTTGCCCGGCCGGCCCACCACCAAGGCGCCGGCCGAACGATTCACCGGCGACGTCTGGGTCGACGTCATCGCGCGAGGGGAGGCGCCGTCCCGCATCCGCGTCAACGTCGTCCGCTTCGCGCCGGGGGCGCGCAACGCCTGGCACGCGCATACGCTCGGGCAGACCATCCACGTCACGGACGGTGTCGGCCGGATCCAGGCGCGTGGCGGCAGGGTCCTTCAGATCAACCCCGGCGACACGGTCTACACGCCCCCAGGCGAGTGGCACTGGCACGGCGCCGCCCCCGACCGCTTCATGACACACGTGGCGATCTGGGAGGCCCCGGGCGAGGGCCCGGAGAGCGAGTTCGGCCCGCTCGTCACCGACGCGGAATACCTGGGCAAGGACACGCCCGGGAGCTAGTCCTCGAGGGCGGCCACATCCGATCGCTGCCGGATGCGCGGCAGCGGGGAGAGCACGAGCACCAGGATCGAGAGCGCCATCCCGGCCCAGCCGATGGCGATCGCGCCGCGGACGCCGATCAAGCCGGCGACCCCGGCCGCCGTCAGGGCGCCGAACGGGTAGGCGACCCCGTGCGAGAAGACGTCGAGGGTGGCGTTCACCCGGCCCAGGATCCGGTCGGGGATGGCGCCCTGGATGAGCGACAGCTCGGCGATCTCCTCGACCGTCTGGAGGCCGTCGCCGACGAGCTGCGGGATGAACACCATGGTCGTCGCCAGCAGGAGCGGGCCGCCCGCCAGGGGCGTCAGGACGCCGACGATCGCGGCGCCGGTCGCCGTCCAGATGAGGGCGGGCCCGAATCCCAGGCGGGCGATGACCCTCGAGGCGACGAACGAGCCGACGAGGGAACCGACGCCGCCCGCCGAGACGACGATGCCGAGCAGGAACGGGTCCAGGTGCAGGTCCTGGATGAGGTAGATCGTGTAGAGCACGCCGTAGAACGAGCCGGCCACATGGGCGATGACCGAGCGGAGGGTCAGCGGCACGAGGATCGGGTGCCGGCGGACGAGGCGGAGGCCTTCGCCGATCTCCTGCAACATCGGCGTCGGGGAGCTCCTTGGCGGGCGCGGCGGCTCGGGGCTGCGGATCAGGATCAGCGAGATCGACGAGACGACGAACGAGACCGCGTCGACCAGGATCGCGAACGGCGCGCCGATCAGCTGAACGAGGCCGCCGCCAAGGCCAGGTCCGCCGATCTCGGCCAGTGACGAGCTCGTGGCGAGCTTGCTGTTGCCCTCCACCACCCGCTCGACCCCGATGAGCGACGGGACGTACGCCGGATAGGCGGCATCGAACAGGGCGCCGAAGCAGCCCTCCAGGAACACCACCACGTACAGCTGGCCCATCCCGAGTGCGCCGGCCAGGTAGGCCGCGGGGATGGAGAAGAGCAGCACGGCCCGGATCGGCGTCGGCTCCGATGAGCAGCGGGCGTCGCCGCAGCCGGTCGACCCAGGCCCCGGCGAAGAAGCCCACCAGGAGCACCGCGAGACTGGCCGAGACCACCAGCAGCGCCATCTCCAGCGGCCCGGCGCCGAGCACGAGCAGCGCCACGAGGGGCACCGCCGTGCGCGTCACCACAGAGCCCAGCTCGGACACGGTCTGGCCGGCCCAGAGCTTCATGAAGTCGGCGTGTCGCCAGAGCGACGGGGTCACCACGATCGGTGAGCCTACCGGAGCGCGGGCGTGACGCGGCCGCGCCGCGGGCCGGACCCGCGACGCGGCGAGTGTCGTGTGGCGGTCGGGCGGTCAGTCGCCGCCCGGCAGAGGCCTACTCGAGGACGTGGATGTCCCGCGCGTGCCCCAGGTCCTTGAGGATCTGCGGCCACACGCTGACGCTCACCTCGCCAAGGTGGGCCTTCTTGAGCAGCAGCATCTGCGTCCGTGACTGGCCGATGCCGCCGCCGATCGACAACGGCAGGGTGCCGTCGACGATGCCGCGGTGGTACGGCAGGTCCAGCCAGTCGAGCTGGCCGGTCAGCGCCAGCTGCTGGCGCAGCGTCTCGGCGTTCACCCGGATGCCCATCGAGGTCAGCTCGTGGCGGCGCCGCGTGATCGGGTTCCAGACCAGGATGTCGCCGTTGAGGCCGTGCATGGGCCGGCCGTCCGCGGACATCGTCGGAGTGACCCAATCGTCGTAGTCGGCGGCCCGCATCTCGTGCGGGTAGCCATCGGCGAGCGTCCAGCCGATGCCGACGATGAAGACGGCGGGGATCTCCTGGAGGATGCGCGTCTCACGCTGCTTGCGTGGGAGGTCCGGATAGCGGGCCAGCAGGTCCTCTGCGTGGATGAACGTGATCTCCTCCGGCAGGTCCGGGTACCGATCGTCGTGCAGCTGCGGGAACAGCTCGTGGGCGCGCGCCTCCGCGCCGCGCAGCACGCGCCAGATGGCCCGCACGACATCCTTCAGGGTGTCGAGGTTGCGGTCCGCCTCGGTGATGACCTTCTCCCAGTCCCACTGGTCCACGTACACGCTGTGGTCATGGTCGAGGAAGTAGTCCTTGCGGACGGCCCGCATGTCGGTGCACAGGCCCTCGCCGAGGCCCATGCCGAACTCGTTCAGGGCGACGCGCTTCCACTTGGTGGCCGCCTGCACGACCTCCGCATCGAGGGGATGGCGGTCGTGGTCGTTCGAGATGTGGAACCGGATGGGCGTCCGCGAGCCGTCGCGGTCGAGCATGTCGTTGACGCCTGACGCGACGTCGACGATGAGCGGCACCTGGACCATCGTGAGGTTCAGCTCACGGCAGAGGTGCTCCTCGATGTAGCCCTTGACCGCGTAGATGGCCTGCTGCGTCTCCTTGGGGGTGAGGGCGGAGTGGTAGTCGGTCGGCAGCACCTTGGCCAGCTCGTCGTAGTCGCCGATGCCGGGTCCGGCCAGGTCGGCTTCCTTCGTCGCGGGCAGATGGATCGTCGTCATCGAACGCCTCGTCATCGAGGGCCTGGGGCATCTCGTTCGCCGCCGCTCTCCAGGCCGAGGCGATCGTCCCGTCCGCCGACGCGATGCGACAAGGGCCGATACGCCCCTCCCGCGGTGCCGGGCGTCACGTCCCGGCCCATATGATGGTTCGGTGACGGCCGACTTCGCCCTCAAGGCGCTGATCACGCTGTTCGTCGTGATCGACCCGGCCGGGCTGATCCCGGCGTTCGTGGCGCTCGCGGGTGGCCGCCCACCGGCCGTCCAGGCGTCGGTCGCGCGGCGCGCGGTCCTGATCGCGGGCGGCGTCCTGCTGACGTTCGGCGTGGTCGGCGGTCCGCTCCTCAGCTACCTCGGCATCGATGTTGGCGCGCTCCAGATCGCCGGCGGCATCCTCCTCTTCCGCATCGCCGTGGACATGGTCTTCGCCCAGGTGCGCCGCGAGACCCCGGAAGAAGCGGCCGAGGCCCTGGCCAGGGAGGACATCTCCGTCTTCCCCCTGGCCATCCCGCTCATCGCCGGCCCCGGCGCCCTGGCCAGCATGCTCGTGCTCGGCAGCGAGGCCCATGGCGACCCGGCCGCCTTCGGCGTGGTGCTGGTCATGGCGGCCGTGGTGCTCCTCGTGGCGTACATCTTCCTGCGCCTCTCGGCACGCCTGGCGCGCCTCCTGCGCCAGACGGGCATCAACGTGGAGACGCGCGTGCTGGGCCTGCTCCTGGCGGCCCTCGCCGTGCAGTACGTCATCGACGGTCTGTCGCGCGTGGGCCTGACCATCACCATCGGCCCCAGCTAGGCCTACGATGGCCGACATGACCGGATCACCCTCGACGGCGGAGCCCGCGATCCGGGCCAGGGGGCTGGTCAAGACCTTCGGCGAGATCCGGGCCGTCGCGGACGTCAGCTTCGACCTCGTGCCCGGGCGCATCTACGGGTTGCTGGGCCCGAACGGCTCAGGCAAGACGACACTCATCCGTCTGCTGACCGGTATGACGCGCCCGACCGCCGGGCACGCCGAGGTCCTTGACGCGGTCATGCCCGACCGGGCGATCCTGTCGCGCATCGGCTACATGACCCAGAGCGACGGCATCTACACCGCCCTGACGGTGGCCGAGAACGCCCGCTTCTTCGCCGCTACCTATGGCATCCGCGACCAGGCCGCGATCCTCGACGTGCTCAAGGTCGTGGATCTGGCCGACCGCCAGGGGACGATCGTGAGCACGCTCTCGGGCGGCCAGCGGCGGCGACTGTCGCTGGCGTGCGCCCTGGTCCATCGGCCGAGCGTCCTGTTCCTTGACGAACCCACGGTCGGCATCGACCCGCTGCTGCGCGTCGAGTTCTGGGCCCACTTCCGTCAGCTCGCCGATGCGGGCGCCACGATCGTCGTCTCCAGCCACGTGATGGACGAGGCCGACCGGTGCGACGAGCTGCTCTTCGTCCGGGCCGGCAAGGTCATCGCCCGGGGCAGCGGCACCGAGCTTCGTCAGCGGGCCGGCACGACCGACCTCGAGCAGGCGTTCCTGAGCTTCGCCGGTACGGAGTCAGTGCCGTGAACGCCAGGCGCGTCCAGGCCCTCGTGCGCCGCGTCGTCGAGGAGATCCGTCGTGACCGCCCCTCGCTGGCGCTGCTCTTCATCGCCCCGATCATCCTGACCGGGCTTGTCACGTTCATCCTGCGCGAGGGTCAGACACCGGTCGTGCATGCCGTGATCGTGGGCGTGGGGCCGGCCGAGACCCCGCTCGTGAGCGCGCTCGAGGCGGGCCTGCGCAGCCAGGGCGCGACCGTGACCGAGGCCCCGGATGAGGCCACCGCGCGCGCCTCGATCGCCGACGGGTCGGCCACGGTGGCCATCGTCCTGCCGACCGACCTGCTCTCGCCCAGCTCACGAACGATCACGCTGGTGACCGACGGTCTCGACCCGTCCGGGGAGGCGGCGCAGCTTGGCGCCGTGCAGAAGGCATTGCTGGCGACGCTCACCTCGGCCGTCGGCGCGGTGCTCCCGACCATCCAGCACACGACCGTCTATGGCACCCCATCGACCGACCAGATCACGAACTTCGCGCCGGCCATCGTGGGCTTCTTCGCCTACTTCTTCGTCTACATCCTCACCGGCGTCAGCTTCCTGCGCGAGCGGACGGGCGGGACGCTCGAGCGCCTGATGGCCACGCCCGTCAGGCGAAGCGAGATCGTCGCCGGCTACACCCTCGGGTTCGGTCTGTTCGCCGTCGTCCAGGTGGCGCTGCTCATGACGTGGGTGCTGGGGAGTCTGCGGATACCGGCCATCGGGCCGCTGCCCGCCTTCTCCGTCGGGCTTGGCGTGGCCATCGCCGGCAGCCCGCTGATGGCGTTCCTGGTGGTCCTGCTGCTGGCGCTGGGTGCTGTGAGCCTGGGGATCTTCCTGTCGACCTTCGCCCGGACCGAACTGCAGATCATCCAGTTCATCCCGATCGTCCTGGCGCCCCAGTTCCTGCTGTCGGGCGTGCTGTTCCCGGTCAGCAGCCTGCCGGCGATCATCCAGCCCCTGGCCCCGATCCTGCCGCTGACCTATGCCATCGACGGCCTGCGCCAAGTCTTCATCCGCGGCGCCGACCTCTCGGTCGGGGCGCTCCAGCTGGACCTCGTGGTGCTCGCCGTGATCGCTCTGTTCTTCGCCGTCATCGCGTCGCTGACCATCCGCCGCGACGTCGTGTAGCCCGCGCCGGGGAGGGCCGCGCGCCCTAGCGGCTCCTCACGGCGAAGAGTGTCACGATCCCCAGGGCGACGATGGGGATGATCAGCAGGCCGAAGCCCCCGGGCACCAGGTCATGCATCCACCCGAAGAAGTCGCGGAAGACGTTCACGACCTGGTTGATCACATCGCCCATGTGCCCGCAAGCGTACGCGCCCCGGCAAGACCGCCGCGCGACGGGTGCCGCGGGTCTGGCTCCGTCGGCTCGGCGCGACCTACTTGATCAGATACCAACCGGGGTGGTGTTAGGGCAGGTCGTCGGGCTTGTGAGCCCCTCCGAACCCGTTTCCCGAGGCGCCGGCGAACGTGGATGTTGGCGGCGGACGGACGCCAGGGCCGGGCAGGACCGCTCGATGGAGCTCGCATCTGGTCCAAGACCACCCCCATTGGTAGATGACCACATCGCGTGGCAGGTGCGCTGCGACGGCGCGCTGCGGCCCGCGCCCGCGCCTGCGGCCGGCGCGCTGCGGCCGGCGCGTGGCACTGCAGCCCCAGTCGTCGCACCCGCCCAGGATGTGACGCCGGCCTACATATGGTGCTGTCTAGCTCTTGACAGTCACTAGCACATGGGGCAGACTGCCGAGTGTTGAGACGGTGCGCACCTGAGGCGCGAAGCGGAGGTCACGGCCATGGATCGAGTGATGAGCCGGCGCTGGTGGGCGCTCGGGGCGATGAGCTTGGCGATCCTGGCCATCAGCCTTGACGCGACCGTCCTCACCCTGGCCCTGCCGACGCTCGCGGGTGCGCTGAAGGCGTCCGAGTCGGAGCTGCAGTGGTTCATCACGGCCTACACGCTGGCCCTGGCGGCCGGCATGCTCCCGGCCGGGTTGGTCGGCGATCGATTCGGCCGCCGCCGGGTGGCGATCGTGGCCCTCGTCGTCTTCGGCCTCGGGTCGGTCGCCTGCGCGATGGCGCCGACCCCGGTCCTCTTCATCGCCGCACGCGTCGTGGTCGGGCTGGCCGGTGCGGCCCTGATCGTCATGGCCCTGTCGCTCGTGACGGTCCTCTTCTCGGAGGAGGAGCGGCCTCGCGCCATCGGCATCTGGAGCGCGGCCAACTTCGTGGCCCTGCCGCTGGGCCCGATCCTGGGTGGCTGGATCCTGTCCAACGCGTGGTGGGGCTGGATCTTCCTGATGAACGTGCCGGTCGTGGCGATCGCCCTGGTGGCGGTCATCCGGCTCGTACCCGAGTCGCGCGCCCCGGAGGCGCCGGGTGTCGACACGATCGGCGTGCTGCTCTCCAGCGGCGGCCTCGTGGCCCTCATGTACGGCATCGTGCAGGCCGGCGAGAACGGGTGGAGCAGCGTCGCGGCCGTCGTGCCTGCTGTCGCCGGCCTCCTCCTGCTGGCCATCTTCTTCGCCTGGGAGCGGCGCCAGACCGGCCGCCCGAACGCGCAGCCGCTCATCGACCTCGACCTCTTCGCCTCGCGCAGTTTCACCTGGGGCGTGATCCTGACCGCGTTCGGCGGCCTTGGCCTCTTCGGCGCCCTGTTCGCCCTGCCGCAGTACCTCCAGGCGATCGCCGGGCTCGATGCACAGGGCGCCGGCGTCCGCCTTCTGCCGATCATCGCCGGGCTGGTCCTGGGCGCCGTGCCCGCAGACCGCATCGCCGCCCGGCTGGGCGCGAAGGTGACGGTCGCCGCTGGGTTCGCCATCACCGTCGTGGGCATGGCCCTCGGCGCGAGCATGACCGCCACGAGCGGCGATGCCTATGTCGCACTGTGGACGTTCATCGTGGGAGCGGGAGGCGGCATCTGCTTCGCCACGGCCGCGTCCGCTGCGCTTGTCGAACTCTCGGCCGAGCGGAGCGGTGTCGGGTCGGCCCTCCTCCAGACGGTCGTCAAGCTCGGGCCCGCCTTCGGCGCGTCGATCCTGGGGAGCGTCCTCAACGGCACGTACCAGGGTCAGCTGCACCTCACCGGCCTGCCAGCGCAGGCGGCCGCGACGGCCCAGTCGAGCGTCTTCGGCGGCCTCGCCGTGGCGCAGCAGCTCGGTTCGCCCGAGCTCCTGGCGTCGGTCCGATCCTCCTTCGTGGCCGGGATGGACGATGCCATCCGGGTCGCAGCCGGCATCGCCGTGATCGGCATCGTCCTGACGGTCGCCTTCCTGCCCGCGCGCGTAACGGCCAGGCAGGCCGAGCCGGCGGAGCCTGCCGAGCAGACGGACCGTGGCCGCCCCGACACGGACCGGCAGCCGGAGCCCGCAGGGTGAGGCACCCGACCGCCACGAGCGGTCGTACGATGGTGACGTGACGACCCTCATCGACCCGCCCCGCATGGGCCTGCGCGAACGCAAGAAGGCCCGGACGCGCGCGACGATCCAGGACCATGCCCTCCGGCTCTTCCGCGAGCGCGGCTATGACGAGACGTCGGTGGAAGACATCGCCGAGGCGGCTGAGGTCTCGCCGAGCACCTTCTTCCGGTACTTCCCGACCAAGGAGGACGTCGTCCTCTACGACGCCTTCGACCCGATCCTGATCGAGTCGTTCCTGGGGCAGCCGGCCGATCTCAGCCCGATCCAGGCGATTCGGGTGGCCATGCGCACGGCCCTCACCGATTCGAACGGATCGTGGGTGATCCAGCAGCGCGAGCGGGCCAGCCTCCTGCTGGGGGTCCCGGAGCTCCGGCGCCGCATGCTCGACGAATTCGTGGTCGGTATGGAGCCGTTCGCGCAGGCGCTGGCCAAGCGCGTCGGTCGACCAGCCGACGACTTCGCCGTGCGCAACATCGTGTCCGCCGTCCTTGGTGTGGGACTGGGAGCCTGGGTGTACGCCGGCTCAGATCAGGGCTACCTGGACTGGTTCGACGCTGCCCTGGCGCATCTCGAGGCCGGCCTGCCCCTGTAGCTCCGGCCGGCGCGGCGGGGCCGGTGCCGTGGTGTGGCGGCGTCAGGAACTTGGCCAGATGTGACTCCCCGGCACGTTAGGGCCGTTCGTGGCGCCTTGGCGGGCGGCCTTGCTTTGCCGGGGCGCTTGGTTCGTGCGTGGCAACCTCGCCGAGGGCCGCTCGTGGGGCCGGATCGAGCCGCCTGCGGGCCATTTTGTTGGTCTAACGTGCCTCCCAGTCACGAATGACCACGTGCCGCGTCGGTGGTGACCTCGGGCGTCATCGCCGATCGACCACCTGGTCAGATGCGAATCCGGATGGCTTTGGAACGACTTGGGAGGCAGAACGCGCCGTCCTCACCCTGGTAGGAGCCCTCGCTGAGCGTGGATCACGGTCGTGGCCATCGTCCGACCGACCTTTCCGCGGCCGATACTCGATCTGATACCACCCGGGTTGGTAGATGAGCAGGTCGGGTGGGGCGCCCGGGCCGTAGCCGCCCGTAGCCGCCCGCACGAGCGCGACGAGGCCCGCGCTCACCAGGGCATGGGAATCGGCTCGACGCTGCGCTAAGGTTGAGCCAGGCGGCAGTGTGCCGCGCATGGGGTCGACCAGCGCGAGATGAACCCGCAAGCCTGGGTATGGCGATCGATCGGCCTGGCCGTGGTGGCCGTGGCCATCGTGGCGGCGCTATGGTTCATGGGCCAGGTGGGCGGCGCGATCGGCGGCCTCACGTTCGCCACGCCGACCGACACGGCCACCCCGAGCGTGACCTCGAGCGCGGTGATCGGCAGCCCGTCTGCCTCACCGTCGGCCAGCGTCGCGCCCTCGCCCTCGCCCTCGCCGACGCCGAAGAAGAAGCCGACGCCCACGCCCAAGCGCTGAGGCGCCGGCGCGCACCTGCGACACGCTAGCCGCTACTGCTCGTAGCCCTCGACGATGACCGGCGGGCGCAGCTTCGCGGACTCGTCGGGCAGCCCGGCGGCGCGCCGCGCCTGACGCTGGCGCAGCAGGTCGTAGCACTGGTCCAGCGCGACGCGGATGGCCTCGAGGCGGGTGACCTCGGCGGGGCTGAGGCCGCTCCCGTCCCCGGCCGCGCCGTACAGGCGCTCCTCTTCCTCGGCCAGCTCGTTGATCCGGCCGAGGAGCTGTGCGTCGTCCATGCTCATACCTCCAGGCATCCCCCGTGTGCCGTCCCTAGCTTGCCACGTTCGGGGGCGGCTAGACTCTCTGCCCAGTGGCTGGAGCGACGACACCACCCGGCAGCGACCCCCGCGTGCCGGGGCCGCTGGACCGTGCCTCCGCGATGAACCTGATGCGCGAGGCGGACGTGCTGGCAGCGTCGGGCGAGTACGCGGAGGCGGCCCAGTCGTACCTGCGCCTGGTCGGCCACGGCGACCCCGACATCCACACGGCCGCCCTGCTTGGCCTGGCCGACGCCCGCTACCGCCTCGATGACGAGGCCGGCGCCCAGGCCACCTGGCAGGCCGCGACGCAGGCGCCCGAGAACTCCTTCAGCTGGCTGGCCTGGAAGCAGACCGCCGCGGCCCTCGTGCGGGCCGGCAACCTCCGACCGGCCATCGATGCGTACCGCGAAGCCGAGCGCCGGGCGCCCGCCGACCAGCGCGCCGAGATCAGCTCCCGGCTGGGCTGGCTCTACAAGGAGACCGGCGACGCGGGCCGCGCCCGGGGCTACTTCAGCCGGGCGCGCGGCAGCGTCTTCACGCCCTGGGTCACGTACCTCGTGATCGCCGTCACGGTCGGCATCGGCCTCGCGCAGATCGCCCTGAACTTCCCGGCCGACGTGTTCACCCAGATGCTCGCCCTGGACAAGGCGGCCGTGGCGCAGGGCGAGCTGTGGCGCCTGCTCACGGTCGTGCTGGTCCACGAGGGCATCATCCATCTGGGCTTCAACATGTACGCCCTGCTGATCGTGGGCCCGCTGGTCGAGCGCATCTTCGGCCACGGCCTGTGGGTCGTGATGTACCTCGTGACCGCGGCCGCGGCGAGCGTCCTCAGCTACATCCTGTTGCCCAACGAGGACGCGGTCGGCGCCAGCGGCGCGATCTTCGGCCTCTTCGGGATCCTCGGGACGACGCTCTGGTTCTACCGGCCGATGGTGGCGCAGGCGCGCGGCCTGGCGCAGCAGATCGCCATCCTGGTGATCATCAACCTCGTGCTCGACGTGGGCCTCGACGCGGGCGGCGTGGGGATCGACATCTTCGCCCACATCGGCGGCCTGCTGGCCGGCATCTGGCTTGGCCTGGTCGTCGCGCCGCGTGGCGTGCAGACCCTGGGCGGCGCCTTCCGCAGGCCAGGGGAGGCGGCCACGCGCAACCCCGGTCTGCCGCCGATCCTCCAGTCGGCAGCGGTCATCGCCGTCGTGGCGGTCATCGGCGCGGGCCTGGCCCTGGGCACCGCTCTGCGGGTGGGTTGACTCGCATGAGCCGCTCGCTGGCGGCCTGTTTCGCCGGCACGTTCACCCTGCGCTTCAGCACCGGCCTCACCGGGGCGCTGCTGGGCTTCTACCTGGCGCACCTGGCGGACCTTGGCGGCACCAACATCGACGCCTTCGTGGTCGGGCTCATGTCGGCCGGCTTCTACTTTTCGGAGCTGGTCCTGGCGACGCCGTTCGGTATCGTGTCCGACCGCGTGGGACACCACCGCGTCATGCAGGCCGGGCCGGTGTTCGGCTTCGCCGCCGCCGTGTTGACGGGTCTCAGCCGGTTCATCGCGACGGCCGGAGCGACGCTGCTGGTGCCCGTCCTGACCGTCACGCGGGCCCTTGAGGGCACCTCCACGGCCGCCAGCGTGCCTTCGATCCTGGGCTACGTGGCAGCCGCCACGGCCGGCAACGAGGAGCTGCGCGGCCGGTCCGCGGCCCTCTTCGAGACGGCCACCCTCGGCGGCCTCGGCGCCGGGTTCATCGTCGCCCCCAAGCTCTTCGAGTGGGTCGGGACCACGGCCTTCTTCCTCAACGCGGTCGTCTACGTGGTCTCGCTGCTGATCTTCCGTGTCGGCGTGTCCGACCCCCGGGCGGACGCGGTCCACGCCGCTCCCCAGGAGGGCGGCTGGAGGCGCTATGGCAAGCTGCTGGGCAACGCCGAGGTGCTCCTCCTGGCGCCGACCTGGGTCGCCGTCAACGCGGCGATCGGCCTGTGGTTCAGCCAGTCCATCTTCCAGTTCGCGCGGCGCGACTACCGGTTCCCCAACCAGCTCCTCCACCGCGGCTTCGACGCGAGCGAGATCACGCTTGCGGCGATCGTCATCATGGCCATCTTCGGAGCCGGCCTGTTCTACTGGGGCGGTCGCTTCAAGAACCTGCGGCGCAGCACGATCATCCTCTACGGCGTCATCGGGGGCGCCGTCGTGGTCGCCAGCTGCCTCGTCATCAACCACAGCGCGGACATGCCGCTGGTCGTGCCCGTCGCCTTCGCCGTCGTCGCCGCAGCGGGCCTCTTCGTCCTCGCCGGCGCCACCCCGGCCGCGCTGGGCCTGCTGGCCGACATCTCCGGCCGCTTCCCCGACGATCGCGGCGCGATCATGGGCCTCTACAGCGTCTTCCTGGCCATGGGCCAGATCGTGGGCAGCCTGGTGGGTGGCGTGGCCGCCACGATGCGCGGCATCGACGGCCTGCTGGTGGCCACCCTCGTCATGCTGGCCATCGCCCTCCTGCCGCTCTTCCGGCTGCGCGGGCTGGAGCACCTCCTGGGAGCCGGCGATGCCTGAGACACGCACGGGGACACCGACCTTCGGCAACTTCATCGACGGCACCTGGCGGCCGAGCCACAGCGGCCGCACCTTCACGTCCCACGATCCGTCCGATGACCGGCACGTCATCGGCCACTTCGCCGCCTCGGATGCGGCCGACGTGGCGGAAGCGGTGCGGGCCGCCGAGTCGGCCTTCCCGGCCTGGCGGCGGACGCCGGCGCCGCGCCGTGGCGAGCTGCTCTACGGCTTCGCCGCGCTGCTCGCCCAGCACAAGGAACGTCTGGCGCAGGCCCTCACCGCCGAGATGGGCAAGGTGCTGCCGGAGGCGCGCGGCGATGTCCAGGAGGCGATCGACATCGCCTATCTCATGGCGGGGGAGGGGCGCCGCCTCTTCGGCGACACGGTGCCAAGCGAGCTGCCCGACAAATGGGCCATGAGCGTCCGTGAACCGATCGGCGTGGCCGGCCTCATCACGCCCTGGAACTTCCCCATCGCCATCCCGGCGTGGAAGATGATGCCGGCGCTCGTGGCGGGCAACACCGTGGTGTGGAAGCCGGCCAGCGACACGCCCCACTGTGCGGTGCTGTTCGTGGAGCTCCTCGCCGAGGCCGGCCTGCCGGCCGGCGTGGTCAACCTCGTCACCGGCTCCGGTGCGGACGCGGGCGAACCCCTCGTGGAGAACCCCGACGTGCCGGTGCTCAGCTTCACCGGCCACGGCGACAACGGCCGTCGCATCGCCGTCCTCGCGGCGCGACGGCTGAAGCGGCTCTCGCTCGAGCTGGGCGGCAAGAACGGCATCATCGTGCTGGCCGACGCGGACCTGGACCTGGCCGTCGACGGGATCGTGTGGAGCGCCTTCGGGACGACCGGCCAGCGCTGCACGGCCTGTTCAAGGGTCATCGTGCAGGAGGCGGTCGCCGACGCGCTGGTCGACCGCCTGGCGGAGCGGGCGGCGGCGCTGCGACTCGGGCCCGGCCTGGACCCGCAGACCGACGTGGGGCCCCTCATCAACGGCCCGGCCGTGGGCAAGGTCGGCAGCTACGCCGGCCTGGCCGAGCGCGACGGCCAGCGGCTCGTCACGGGTGGGTCGGTGCCGAGGGGCGACGCACGCCTCGGCCACGGCCACTACTTCACGCCGACCATCGTCGACCACGTGCAGCCCATGAGTCGCCTGGGACAGGAGGAGGTCTTCGGACCGCTCCTGTCGATCATCCGCGTGCCCGACTATGACGCGGCGGTCACGGCCCTCAACCAGACGCCCTACGGCCTGAGCGCGGCCATCTACACACGGGACGCGAACGTGGCCTTCCGCGCCATGCACGACATGGCGGCGGGCCTCGTCTACATCAACGCCGGCACGATCGGGGCCGAGACGCACCTGCCGTTCGGCGGCACGAAGGGCACTGGCAACGGCCACCGCGAGGCGGGCCACGCCGCGCTCGACACGTTCACCGAGTGGAAGTCCATCTACGTCGACTACAGCGGACGCCTGCAGCGCGCCCAGATCGACAACCAGCCCGGCTGAGTCGGTCGCGGGAACCCCTTCCGCTGGGGTCGCAGGCTCGCTATCGTGGGCGGCCGATGGGCCAGAACGGCCCAGCCTGAGCGCGTGAGCGGCGTGGAGGCAACCGATGTCAGGTCCTGAACTCGGCGGCAGTGGCGGCACACCTGATCAGACGCCAGCCGCGCCCCAGACCCCACCCCCGGCACGTCCGAGCGAGTCGGCTGGCGCCGCGGCGAGCCAGGCCGGTGCGGCGGCGAGCCAGGCGGCCAGCGCGGCCGCGGCAGCCATGGAGGGCATGTTCAAGTCCTTCTCAATGGCCGAGCAGTTCATGGTCGGTGGGGCGCTGCTCGCCATCATCGGGGGCCAGTTCCTCTTCGGCTCCCTCTTCGGCGGTGGGGTCTTCGCAGCCTTGACGCTGCTGGCCTCGGCGGAGTTGATCCTCGCGGTGTGGCTGAAGAACCGGCGCAACATCCAGTGGCCGGCGTCGTACGGGTTGATCCTGTCGGCCCTCGTCGTGGCGGTCGTCATCCCCGAGTTCGACGGGTTCCTCGATTGGCTGCACGGCCTGTTCGTGGCGGGCGGCGGCATCGGCGGCGGGTCGACGCTGCTCGCCGAGCTGTGTGACTGGGCCGGCGCCGTGCTGATGGGTTGGGGCGCCATCCTCTACTGGCGGACCGGGGGCAAGTAACCGCCCGAACACACCGGCAAGCCGTGGCGGGCACGCCTTCGCCGCCTACCCCGTCGCCCGATGCGCTCCGGGGGCCGCGAACGGTCGACCGGGTCGTGCAGTTCAGCGACGGGGTGTTCACGGTCGCCCTGACGCTCCTCGTGGTCGACCTGAGCGTGCCCGATCTGGCCTCGGGGTTCAGCGAAGCCGACCTGCAGCGGGCGCTGGAGGCCCAGTTCCCCAACGTCCTGGCGTTCCTGCTGACGTTCTGGGTCGTGGCGGCCTACTGGCTGACGCACCATCGCCACTTCCGGCTCATCCACCGCTATGACGGCCGGCTGCTGCTGCTCAATCTGGTCTTCCTGATGACGATCGTCTTCATCCCGTGGCCCACGGCCGTGCTCGGCCACTACGGCAGCTACGTCACGGCATGGGTCGTCTACGGGGTCGCGATGGCCGCCATCGGGTTGGCCGCGACGGCGCTGTGGTGGTATGGATCGGGCCCGCACGGCCTGGCCGATGGGGTGACGCCAGAGCTGCGGCGCTACTACACCGTCCGCGCGCTGATCCAGCCCGTGATCTTCCTGCTGTCGATCCCGGTAGCGGCGGTCTCGCTCATCATCGCCCAGTTCTGCTGGATCCCGATGTTCATCGTTGGCGTCGTAGTGAGGCGCCACTACGGCCCCGACGTGACCGAGGCGTAGCCCGGTCGGACCTGCCCTACGGCACCGGTTCCAGGACGAAGACGGGGATCTGGCGGTCGGTGCGGGTCTGGTAGGCCGCGTAGTCGGGCCAGGCGGCGACCGCCCGTGCCCACCACAGCGCCTTCTCGTCGCCCACGGCCTCATGCGCCGTGTAGTCGAGCCTGGTGGCGCGGTCCTGGAGTTCGACGTGCGGGTCGGCCTTGAGGTTGTAGTACCAGACCGGGTGCGTTGGGGCACCGCCCTTGGAGGCGACGACAGCGTAGACGCCGTCGTGCTCGACGCGCATCAGGGCGGTCTTCCGTAGCTTGCCGGTCCTGGCGCCGACGGAGGTGAGCACGATGACCGGCTTGCCGCGCAGGTCGCCGCCCTGCTCGCCGGCGGTCGCCTCGTAGAGCTCGGCCTGCTTGCGGGCCCACGCCGCGGTGCCTGGTTCGTAGTCGCCGGTGAGGGGCATGGCCCGATCGTACGGCCTCGGGCGTCAGAGGGCCTTTACACGGGGCGTATGGTGCGCGGGATGCCCACCACGCGATCGCTGCCCCGAGCCGTTCGTCACGCGGGCCGTGGCTCCGTGATCGCGGTGGCGGCGTTGCTCGTCGTGGCGGCCTGCGGTGGCACCGCGGCGACGTCGCCGGCCGCGACCGGGACGCCAGCCGCGACCACGACGCCGGCCGCCGCGACGCCCACGACGGCCACCTCACCGACGCCGGTCGCCAGCAAGGGCCCGGCCTCGGCCGCGCTGGGGATCGTCGGGACCGCGGGGCTGACCGGGCCGATCACCACCCAGACCATCGACTGCAACCGGCCCGCGCTGACCGGTGGCCCGAGATCTTCTTCATCGGCCAGGCGGGGGCCAGCGGTCCGATGATCATCGTCTTCCTGCAGGCCGCCACGATGCAGGTGCGCGTCGGCACCGGCGCAGCCGCCACGCTGCGCGAACGCGACTTCACGGGCACCGGCGTCACGGACTTCAACGCCGCGACGGGCGCCCACCTGGATTCCCCATTGACCGAGACGACCGCCGCCGCGACCGCGACGGGCCAGCTCGGGGCGCTGTCGTCGATCTCGGGCACGATCGACTGTGGCGACGAGACGGCGGGGACCGCCAACATCATCGTGAGCGGGACGACGCCATTCGGGCAGCTCGCCGGGACCCCGCTGACCAGCGTCGATGTGACCTGCACGAATAGCGCGTCGGGGCTCTTCGTGGGCGCCACCGGCCTGAGCACGGCCGGCACGACCCCCGTCCTCGTGTTCGTGACGGCCAGCACGGGGATGCTCCAGGTGTCCATCGAGACGGGCAGCACCGGGAGCTTCTACAGCGGGGAGGGAGCCGGGCTGGCGACCCTCACGGCCAACGGCGCCCAGATGGCGGGCGACGTCTCGGTCTCGGTCGCGGCCGGGGCGACGCCGTCGACGCAGACCGTGCATGTCGCAGGTGACGACACCTGCGGGATCGGCACCTAGACCTGGGCGGAGATGATGGCGCGGCGGCGGCCGTCGCGAGTCGGTCTCAGCCCTCGGCCTGAGACATGACGCGGATCCTTGCCGCCGCCGACTGGACACCATCCATCCACGCGTCACCGTGCCCTGGAAGGACGTAGCGTGCCGGGACATCTTCCAGGCGCGCGAGCGAGGCGAGCGCCTGCTGCCGATCGGCCGTGAAGGGCGCGATCTGCGGCCCGCGCTGACCGTTCGTCACGGCGTACGTCGCTATCGCATCGCCGACGAACAACGCGTCAAGGCTCGCGATGTGGAGCGCGGCGCTGCCCGGCGTGTGGCCGGGGACCAGGATCACCCGTGGACTACCGGGCACATCGAGCGTCGCGCCGTCGCCGAAGGTGGACACCTCGGTCAGCCGCGGCGTCCGGAGGCCGCCGTGCAGGGCCGCGTACCAGAGGAAGCCCACGAGCGGCACCAGCTTGATGGGGCCGTACCCCTTGGCCGGGTTGGGCACCTCGCCGCGCGCCAATGCGGCGTCCGCTTCGTGGACCGACACGGGCACGTTGCGCTCGCGCCGGAGGCGCTCGGCGAAACCGATGTGGTCGCTGTGGCCGTGCGTCAGGACGAGCGCCCGCACGTCGGCGATGGTCCGTCCCATGGCGGCGAGTTCGCGAGGGATGTCGTCGTAGTACCCGGGAACACCCGCGTCGATGATCGTGACCGCCCCGGCCTCTTCGACCAGGTACGCGTTGATGATGCTGTTGCCACCGAGGCGATGGATCGACGGAGCGATCTTCACGGGGTGATCTCCTGCCCAGGACTCAAGGTCATCGACGGGGGCCGCTGGTATCATCCGGGCGCCGGTCGCTGATGCGCGACCCGCCCGAACGCTCGACCACCCGCTGGATCTGAGCGTGGAACACGTGGGCCGCTAGCTCAATGGTAGAGCAGCTGACTCTTAATCAGCTGGTTCAGGGTTCAAGTCCCTGGCGGCTCACCACTCTCCCAGGCACGATTCGAGCACCTCGGTGCGTCCGACCGGCCTTGGACCACGGGCAGGTCGGCGGCGCGGCCGCCAGGGGCGCTCGGATCAGTTGCAGGGCGAGTTGCTGTCGGCCAGGTCGGGCGCTCCCACTCGCTCGAGGGTGAATGAGATCCCCGGATACCCATCCTGGGCCAGGATCCCCGGGACGACCTTGCAGGCGAGCCGTCCTGCCTCGGTGGGCGTGACGTTGTCGGCGACAAACAGGTCGAAGTGGTTCTTGCCTCCTGCGAAGATCGGCGGCTCCGGGAGGACGGAAAGGATCTCACCGCCGGTGGCCTCGCTGAGGTCCGACGCGATCCGCTGCGTCGGGACCGAGGCCATCTGCGACACGCCGATGATCAACACGGCATACACCGCGACGATCGACCCGATGAGGGCGAGGCCGAGAGTCAGTCGCCAGTGACGCCGCAACCAGGGCCGTCGGGACCAGGATGGGTCGAATTCCGGTGGGAGGCGCCAGCCCGCCGGAGACGTCGTCGCCGGCCCGGCCGCAGCCGGGACGTCCGAGCGGACAGGCGTCGGGCCAACCTTGGTGAAGTCGACACGACAGTTGGAGCAGGACATCGCGTCGAGGTCGGCCACCGGCGTGCGGCAGACCGAACACACGAATCCGCTGGTCATGGACACACCCTCCCGTCCAACGCGGCGACGGCTGGTGTGGAAGGTAGCACCCCTAACGCCGTCGATCGACCACGACTACCCCGTTCTTGATCAGCTGGTCCAGGGTTCTACGCCCTGACGACTCATCGCCCGAACGCCCAGGCCACCATGAGCGGAAACTCGCCTTGCCAAAGCGAGTTGCCGTGCCCGGCGACCCGTTCATGCATCACGACATCCGCGCCGGCGTCGCGGAGCGCGTCTGCCCACCGGGTCGCGTTGTCCAGGAAGAACGGCTCCAGCGTGCCGGCGACGAGGTACACGCGCGGGATCGGACTCGGCATCACGCCAGGCGGTTTGTACCCCGCGCCGGGCGAGCCGGAGAGGACTACCTCGTAGACGTCGGGATGCCGAAGCCCAAGGGCAAGCGCGAGCTCGCCACCGGCCGAGACACCGAACACCGCGGTGCGCCCCGCAGGCAGCGCCACTCCGAACCGCGACCGCGCCCATCGGCCGACGTCCTCGACGAAGAACCGCTCGTGTGCCGCGAACCGTGCCGCATCAAAGACCGGTGAGTACTCGTGCAGCCGCGGCATCTCGTCCGCCAGCCCATGGACACCGACGATCATCGTGGCGGGCACGTCAGCCGCCTCGAGCAACACGCCCCATCGGGAGATCCGCTGACCATCGCCGGCGAACACCACGGCCTCGGGCCGATCCGGCGGGACGTACACCGTGACCTGCCGTCCACCGTCGTAGTCGAACGTCTCGGTGACGAACTCTCCCGCGAGCGGCCCTGCCGTCTGGTCATCCATGGTCGGACTCCATTATCCGAGGTCCGATCAGGGGGCGGTCGGCAGGGGGACCTGGAGCTCCGCGGCGCCCGGCGTCTCGATCACGAGCACCTGGTGCGCGCCCGCGGAGCCGACGTTCCCGAGGTCCACGATGGCCGCGACGCGGTCGTCACCGGCCCATGCCCAGCCATCGAGGTCGGTCCCTGCCAGCTCGGGGGCCGCGCGCGGCGCGCCGACCGGACCGAAGATCCCGGGACAGGTGCCAGGCACGGACGGCTCCGCGGTCTCGGCGGCCAGGGCCCCGGCAAAGCCGAGTGGGTTCCTTGCGATCGGGACGGGGAGGCTGAGGGTACGCACCGCCGGACAGCCGCCCGCCGTGACCAGGCCGTCGGGGCTGAGCGACTGATCGGTGACCGACGGGCTTGCTGGCGCGATCCGCTGCGGCCGGCCATCCGCGCTGACCCGGTACCACGTGTGATCGAACAGGTACTCCAGCAGATCGCCGACGGCGGGTGATGGATTCGTCGCGCCGTCGCCGACGACGTGGATCAGGGCGTGTGTCTGGGCGTTGAAAAGGCTGATCGACGAGCCCAGGAGCGTCCCGCCCTCGCGGTCACGCTCGGTCTGGCGGGCCAGCACGAACCAGGAGGCGTCACTCGTGCCCGCGAGCGCGACATACCCCGCCGGGAGCGGCTGCGGCTGCCAGCTCTGACCATCCGAGCTGAGGCGATCCAGGCTGCTCGCGTCGGCCAGCAGGTAGCCACCATGCGCGAGCGGCACCAGGCGGTACTGGATCCAATCGTCGGCACCGACGCCGCCCAAGGAGGGCGCGGTCACGAGTGTCCCATCGGAGCGAGCCAAGTTCACGCCCCCAGCGTCGCCGAGCCACGCCACACTCGAACCGTCGGTGACGTAGACGCCGTCGGCGGCCCAGCCGAGAAACGATGAGCGGGGCTGCAACCGGCCACTCTCAGGGTCGACATCGACGAGGTTCGTCCTCGAGAGGCCCAAGCCCACACCGCTGGTGGGCGGAGCCGCAGTCGCCACGACGACCGCCCCATTGCGCCAGCCGACTAGGGCCACCTCCGGCGGGACTAACCCCGGGACCACGCTGGGACTGGGGCTGAGGCTAGGGCTCGCGATGGCGGGCGGTGACGCGGCGGGCACGGAGCCGGTCGGCGTGGGCGAAGGCGCCGCACAGGCTGCGGCGAGACTCAGGGCGGCCGCCGCGACGGCCACGTAACGCACCCGGCGATGCACGCCCATCGAGGCACCTTCCTTGCAACCTCAGGATAGGCTCAGGGCACCGGGTCGATCAGGCTGCCACCACCTGGTTGCGGCCCGCCCGCTTGGCCATGAAGAGGCCCACATCGGCCGTCCGCAGCAGCACCTCGGCCGTCGGCTTCTGGGGATCCAGGACCGCACAGCCGGCCGACACGCGCGCGTGCAGCGGCTGGCCTTCCGGGCCATCGATGACGCGACCCTCCAGCTCGAGACGGATGGCATCCGCCAGCGTCACGGCATCCGCGAGGGAGCACCCCTCGAGGATCGCCACGAACTCCTCGCCGCCATAGCGGGCGACGAGATCGCTGGCTCGACAGCGTGCGGTCAGGATGCCGGCGAACGCCCGCAGCACGGAGTCGCCTGCCTGGTGGCCGTGGTCCTGGTTGAAGCGGCCGAAGTGATCGAGGTCGAACATGATCGCCGCGAGCATGCTCGGGTCCGCCCGGGTTCTGCGCCAGCGGGCCAGGATGAGCTCGAGCGTCGCGTCGAAGTGGCGTCGGTTGTACAGGCCGGTCAGGCCGTCGTGGATGGCCAGCGCCGAGACCTCTTCCATGAGGTAGGCGTTGGCCAGGGCGAGGGCCGTCTGTGAGCCGAGCAGGCCGATGACTTCGAGCTCGGCGTCGCTGAAGGTCGCTTCCTCGCCAGCGCGGCCGAGCGAGATCACGCCCAGCACGGTGCCCTCGCGAACGAGCGGCACAGCGACCCCGTAGACCGAGTCGTAGGGCACATGGGGCCGCAACACGGATGCGTAGTCGGACCGGCCGTGGTGCTGTGCGACGACCACGACGCGTTCCACGATGGCGCGTCCCGTGCTGCCGTCGCCGGGCTCGATGACGGCGCCGACGACCTCCTCGTCGACACCGCGGACGGCCCGGATGCGGTAGCGCCCGTCGGTTCGATCGAGCGTCGTGATCACGAGCGTGTCGGACGGGACGACCGCCCCCACGGCGTCGGCCAGCGCCGCTGCCAGACGCTGCGGATCGAGGATGGCGTTGGCCACGCCCGCGAACACGGTGACCGCCGCGAAGAGCCGCGTCCGATCGCGCAGGGCCTGCTGCTCGCGACCCAGGAGCCAGGCACTGGCCAGCCGGTCAGCCACCGTGTTGACGAGATGCACATCGTCGGCCGTCAGCGGCGCGGCCGTCGTCGACTCGATGTTCAGCACGCCAAGCAGCTCACCGCCGCCACGGAGGGGAACCGCGATCTCGCTCGACACGTCGGGGTGACCGGCTCGATAGTCCGGTTCGGCGCTGACGTCCGGCACGAAGGCCGCCTCACCCGTGCGCACGACGCGGCCGATCACGCCAACGCCTGGATCGATGCGGCTGGGCAACCGCTCGTAGCCCACCTGGCCGCCAAGCCGGAGACCGCCTGCGTCACCAAGGTAGAGGCTGAGGTAGGGGTAGCCCATGAGGCTGGCGAGCCGGCTGAGGACGCTCGCCAGGGCCTCCGGCGTGGGGCCTGCCTGGGCGAGGATCTGGCCGACCGCGTCGAGGCCTTCGAGGACTCGCGTCACCAGGTTCTGCTCCGCGGCGCGGCGGTTGGCCGCGGCCACGGCCGTGGTCATGTCGCGGCTGACCGAGACGCTGCCAACGATGCGCCCGGTCACGACGAGCGGGTTCACGGTGGACTCGATCCAGCGCTCGCTCCCGTCGCGCACGGTGACCGTCCCCTGGCCGCGCCAGAGCTCACCTGCGGCGATGGTGTCCAGCAGCTCGCGTTCGCCGCTGCCCTCGGCGATCCTGAACGTCCGCGCCCGGTCCAGGTCGGGATCGGAGAGGTAATCGCGGACGTAGGTGCCGGAGAGATAGAGTTCGGAGCGGATGTCGTTCAGGGCGCGGCTTTCCGCAAGAAACTGGCGGCGAATTTGATTGTCGCTGCGGCTGATCCGGCGCAGAACCCGTATGCCGTCGATGCCCGCGAGCGCCATAATCGCCAGAAGGCCGCCAAATCCGAGCGCAAGAGTGAAGCTCGCGCTCAGCGACAAGCGGTCAGACGAGCGCTCGTCCACGCGACCCCTCGCCGGCTGGGGAACGATGGGCGTTGAAGATGGCTTGGCAGAGCCCTGGCCGATGGCATCCTCCTTCGTGCAATCTACAGCGTAAACCGGAAGCGCGCTGCCGGAAAGTTGATAGGGACGGCGCCGGTGCGTCTACCCGAAAATTCCCTGCGAACTACCAAATCTTCGGTATGATGGCTGAGGGGCGGCACCGCCATAATGTAGTTCGCATAATTCCGCAAGCGAGGCAGCCATGAAGCGTCATGTTTTGCATCAATCCTCCGGGATCGTACCGTTGGTCGTGATGCTGATTCCTTCCCTTGTCTGCGCCCAAAAGAATGCCCGGCAGGATGGTCCACAGAAACTGTCACACGTGCGCGTGGTGCGGCTCAGCTATGTGAGCGGAACCGTCGCCATCGAGCGGCCGGGCTCAACCGAGTGGGCAAAGGCCGTAGTGAACACACCCATCGAGGAAGGTTTTGCCTTGCAGACGGCGGCACATAGCTTCGCGGAAGTGCAGTTTGAGAACGGCTCGACGGCGCGGGTCGGAGAGCTTTCCAAGGTCACTTTCAGCCAACTGGCCATGGACTCAGAGGGCAATAAGCTGAACCGCGTCTCGTTCGAACAGGGCTACGCCACCTTCCACGTGATCCCCCAGCATCACGACCTGTACGCCGTGAGCGCCAACGGCGATACCCTCACCCCCAGAGGCAAGTGCGAGTTCCGCACCGACTTCGAACAGGGCCGATTGCGCGTGGAGGTCTTCGACGGTTGGGTTGAGGTGGCGAGCGCGTCAGGATCGGTCCGGATGGGCAAAGACGCAGTGTCGGAATTCGGATCGGGCACTACGGTGGAAGCGGCCAACATCCAGAAGGGCGTCCAGAAAGACGCCTGGGATAAATGGGCTCAGGCCCGCGACACGCAAGCCGAGTTGACGAGTGCGGATCAGTCCGTCGGGTTGGATCACCCGCTCTACGGCTGGGGCGACCTCGACGAATACGGCGACTGGTCCTACGTCCCCGGCTACGGCTACGGCTGGTCGCCCTACGAAGACGAACGGCTGGATGCCATTCTCGGCAGGCCTGTGGAACTGGTATCCAAGCTTTGGGTGGACCTGGATTTCTGGCGAGCCGTGGGGCTGGTTGCCCTACCATTATGGACTTTGGAACTACGACGCCAGCCTTGGCTGGTTCTGGATGCCAGGCAATCTCGACACCTGGATGCCGGGCATGGTCAATTGGTATGAGGGAGCGGGCTGGGTCGGTTGGAGTCCTTACGGCGCCATGCTCCCGGGGGGCTACAACGGCATCGTGAGCGTTCCCGGAGGCACGGTCCAGAACGGCGGCGCTATCAATTCCGGCACCGTGACGCGGCGCCCTCCCGGCCAGGGAATCCCAATCGCCCGTCCCACGTTTGTGCCTGGCGCGCTGGCGATGCGCTCCGGGTGGCACTGCCGAAGGGCGTAGAGCCACCGGGAACCCCAACACATCTGGCCTCGAAAAGCAGTCACCGCATCAGCGGTTCATCCCATTGCCCCGGCCGCTCACTCGCGCCCACTACTTTGTCGCACGCGGTCGCTGCACCCAGAACCGTCCTGATGGGCGGCGATGCTGCCACCGAGAAGACAGCCTTTACCAGTCACCGGGGATTTTGGCAGCGGCTTTCGGGCGGGCAGCAGCCGTTGCACATGCGCATGGGTCCCACCCTGGGCGGACACCTTCCCGCGACCGGGCTCGAGAGCCGCAGCCTGCTAGTCATTTCAGGGCCCCCACGAATTTGCCGGCACCCGCGGCATGCCCCGAGGCGCGAGTTTCAGTACGCCGCGTGCGTTCGGCTCTGGTGGATTCGTGATGCCTCATGGCGGCGCGATGGCCGGAAGTCGCGGCGGCGCGCCAGAATCCGCGGGTATTGGCGGCCGGGGCGGAATGGGCGGCTTTTCGAGGGGAATCGCAAGCAGCCCGAGCAGCGCGATGTCCTCAGGGGGTCACGCGGGCGGCGCCGGTGGCGGCGGTGCCACGGCTGGCGGCGGCGGTGGTGGCGGCCATCATTGATCTCCGTTTTTTCCCAGTAAATTGCTCCGACACGTAGCGGCAGCTTTACGCCGCCATTTGGTAGTGGGTCAATTTCGAATTGGTCGACCACCCCGGCCTTCGGCCACCCCTCCTCGTCCGAGGAGGGGCGTTCGATCTCCAATTAACGCTTGCTCCGACAAGGACAGGCGCTGTTCGATCTTAGCGCCCCTCCTCGGACGAGGAGGGGTGGCCGAAGGCCGGGGTGGTCGGACCAGTTCAAACTGACCCACTACCCGCCATTTTGGCGAGGTAAACTCGCCGCTACAATCTCAAATTGATCCGCCACGCAGCCGACGTCGGAATTGACAGCCGATCCTACAACAGCCGAAATTAGACGGCAGGCGCGTCCGGCCCGAAGAGAGCCTGGAGCGGCTGCCCTGCGCGGCTGATCTCTCCTCGGACCGCGCGCAGCGATGAGGCATGGACGATCTCAACATCGAAGACTTCGCCGCCCTGGCGGATTACCTCGCTCGGCGCGGCGTGAATCCCGACGGCGCAGTCCTCTCGCTTGAGAAGCTCGCAGGGGGTGTTTCCAACCGGACGGTTCTCGTACGATTTCCTGACGGTCGCGCCTGGGTGCTCAAGCAGGCCCTGCCCAAGCTGCGCGTTGCCGTCGACTGGTTCAGTGACCCGCAACGAATCCATCGCGAGGCCTTGGCCCTCCAGTGGTATGCTCGGCTCGCTCCTCGAGGCGCCGTGCCGGCATTCATCTTCGAGGATCGTGAGCATCATCTTCTCGGCATGGAGGCGGTGCCGCTGCCGCACCGGAATTGGAAGACCGCGCTGCTCAGCGGAGATTTCAGCGCGACCACTTCAAGCA
>CAWCMN010000006.1:0-79719 GCA_963796715.1 uncultured Chloroflexia bacterium | reverse complement strand
GCCTCTTCGGCATCACCCACATCCAGGCGACCCGCAGCTCCAAGGCCATCTACGTCCTGCCTGTGCCGATGGGCAGCCCCCTCGCGTACTACGGGGTGGGCTGCTACGTCCTCAAGAGCGGGACCGCGCCCGCGTGCACCCATTCGGCCACCACGAACGGGGACAGCGGGGTCGCGCCACCGGCCGGCCTCTCCGGCGCGCTCTGCGGCTCCGATCTGTGCAGCCAGGGAGGGTGGGGGGCCATCATCACCCGAGGCGGCGACGAGCAGAACGGCGACGCCTACGCGCCCTACAACAACGGCGGCTACAGCCCGGCCCTGAACCTGAAATACGACCCCAAGGGCTACTTTTACCAGCTCGAGGTGGGCATGGGCGGCGGCGTCTATGTCTTCGACCCGGGGTTCTGTGCTATGGGCGGCAACGGCTCCGGCGGCTCGTATGGTGCAGGTGACCACTGGATCGCCGGCAACACCAACCCCGTCTCGACGTATTACACCCTCTTCAACACCAACGGCGCGCCGGGCGTCCCGAATGCCTGGACACAGGTCACCACCTCGGGGACGCTGTTCCAGGACCAGACCGCATCCGACGTCGCGAACGGCGGGCCCACGACGTCCAACGGATCGGCCTCGATGACCGCGTGCGACGCCTACCACGACACGTGGTGGAACATGCGCAGCGGGCTCGCGGCCGGCCTCTACGAGCTCGAGGTCCAGACGACGGACGTCAACAACGCGTCCCGCAATGCCAGCACCAACGCCGAGAACATGTGGTCGCTGGCGATCTCCGGCAGCGGTTCGCCGCGCGTCTATGGCGCCGGCCGCATGGCGACGTACAACAACCTGACGGGCGGGCTGCAGAAGTTCTATCTGGCCCAGATCGACCCGCAGACCGGCGCCGGCAAGACGGCGGAGATCGACCTGTTCGACCCGGGCGACCTCCAGGGCCCTGCCTACCTGCGCATCCTCAGCCCGGACGGCGGCACCCAGCACTACACGGATTTCAGCTACACCAGCGACGGCAACTGCACCGGTGCCAGCGACGCCTGCAGTGACCCCGACACCAGCCATACGCGGACCCAGATCGAGACCAACAACGGCGGCGCGTCCGGCTTCAACAACACCTGGATCCACATCTTCATCCCGCTGCCCGACACGTACGGGAGCGTCGCTACCGGCGGCCTGTGGAACAACGGCTGGTGGCAGATCGAGTACAACGTAGTCGGCGGCAACGACACGACGACCTGGCAGGTCTCGGTCATCGGCAACCCGGTGCACCTGGTCGTTCCCTGACCCACTGCGGCGGCCGGGGCCGCGCCCGTCCGCGACCCCCGGCCGCGACAGGCCGCGCACAGCCGCCGACCGAGGTCACTCACGGTCAACGATCGTCCCCCGAGGTCGTCCTCTGGGTCGTGCGCGGCCGCCCGGCGGGGCCGGCTGGTCACCGACCGTGACCGGTACGCCCTCGGAGCGGCTACCCTGAGGCTGCCAGCACTCCTTCGGGCCGAATCGTGTTCACTGAGCGTGACCTGTAGGTGCGGCGGGCGACTCTCCGCGGCTCGAGCTGACGCACGGCCGGCACCGCTTGCGCGACGGCAGGACCCTGGCGCCCGCGACCCAGGACCTTGGTCCGGTGCGCCTCGGCACGCCCGCAACCCCCGTCGCAAGGTCACGACCCCAACCTCGTGGCATCGGCGAGTGCCGCGCCATCTGATGCGGCTGACCGGTACCAACGGGCCCTATCTAGGACCCACGTCACACGGTTGACTGCATTTGCGCATCACTCGGGACCCTTTCGACCAGAGGTTTCAGCACCGTCATGGACCCCGCCACCGCCCGGCCATCCCGCCGCGGCGCCGATGCTCCGGAGACCACCCGGACCAGGCGCACCCGGCGCCAGCGGGGCCAGGTCCTGGCCATCTTCGCCGTCGCCACGATCGTGTTCGTGGGCATCATGGCCATCGTCATCGACGTGTCGTGGTACTGGGCCAACAGCCTGAGGGTGCAGCGCGCGGCCGACGCCGCGGCCCTCGCCGGGGTCGTGTGGCTGCCCGGCAATGTGTCGAGCGCCCAGCAGGCCGCCTACAACGAGGCGGCCAAGGATGGCTACACCGCCGGGGTCGGGGGCGTGACGATCACGGCGGCACAGGACTCCACGGCAGTCTCGGGCGGTGATCCCAACCAGCTCGACGTGACCGTCAACACGTCGGTCAACACGTTCTTCATGCGCCTGTTCGGCATCAACTCGATCAACGCGACGCGTAGCTCCAAGGCGCTCTATGTCCTGCCGGTGCCCATGGGCAGCCCCCAGAACTACTACGGCGACTTCGGCAAGGTGCGCTACCCCGGATCGGGTGAGTCCGTCTCGACCACGCAGACGTACACGGCCGGTCCTAACTCCCCCACCAACTACGGCACCGCCACGTGGACCAGCCCCCAGTACGCCTACTCAGGCACCAGCACGCAGTTCGCCACGATCGCCACGAAGAACAAGACCCAGACCTGGAACAGTTTCGGCTTCAGCATCCCAAGTGGAGCCACGGTGCTCGGTATCCAGGTGACCATGACGGCCAAGATCTCGGCCAGCACCTGCCAGCTCTCGGCGGCCCTCTCCTGGAACAACGGCGGGAGCGGGAGCTACACGACGGCGGAGACGACCACCAACCTCACGACCACCGCCACGTCCTACGGCCTGGGCGGGGCGAGTGACACGTGGGGCCACACGTGGAGCCCGCCGACCGACCTCAACAACGGCAAGTTCATCATCAAGCTGACCAACCCGTCGGCCTGCGGCACGAACACTGTCTCGGTGCGCCAGCTCCAGGTCTCCGTGACCTACAAGCAGACGACCACGACCACGCTGCCCGACGCCAACCTGACCGACCCTGCCGGCGGGTCACTGATCCCCCAGGGCTTCTGGGGCACGATCATGAGCCAGGGCGGCGAGAGCATCAACGGCGACCTCTACGCCCCCTACTACGACAACAACGGCAGCAGCAAGACGACCAGCACCTACTACAACGCCACCAACTACTACAACTACGAGGTCCAGATGCAGCCGGGCAGCTCGAACGGCCAGCTCTGGATCTACGACGCGCCGTTCTGCGCCAGCGGCAGCAACGGCCAGTACGGCACCGGCGACCGCTGGTTCAACAGCACCAACGGCATCAGCACCTTCTACGACCTGTACGACACGAAGCTGACCAACGACACCAGCGACGACAGCCTCGTCTGGTCCTCCGGCAACACCTTCAAGGAGACGCAGTCGTGGTCCGACCCGGACCTCAGCGGTTCGGGCGGCAGTTCCTGTTCCAAGACCACCACGACGGGGACCGGCCCGGCCGGCGCCGACGGGCTGGGCACGCAGTGCGACGCCAGCGCCACCAGCGGCCTCGACTGCCACCTGCGCTGGTACGAGCTGCCCGTGACGCTTTCTGGCGGCACCCTCTACCGGCTCCATGTGTCGACGACCGATCCGAACAGCCCGTCCAACCAGCTGAGCTCCGATGGCCACAACAGCTTCACCCTGTGGGCCACCGCGGCGGGGACCGCGCCACGTGTCTATGGCGTGGGCGCCATGGAGACCTTCGAGCCGCTGCCCGGCGGCGGGGCCTCGATCTTCTACCTGGCCCAGATCGGCGCCGAGCACGCCGGCAAGACGATGGAGATCAAGCTGTGGGACCCGGGCGACACCAGCCCCCTGCCCGCCAGCTTGCAGATCCTGGCCCCGACCACGACGGGGTACACCGCGACGCGCTTCTCGTGGAGCGCCCAGAAGCTGAGCTCGCAGGGCCAGTCGTGCACGAGCTCAGGTAGCAACGTGACGTCGGTCACGACCAACGTAGGCAATACCACCGGCACGTTCAACGGGTGCATGCTGACCATCACGGTGCCGCTGCCGGCGAACTACTCGGCGCCCACGCCACCGGGCGAGGCCAACGGTGGTGGATGGTGGAAGATCGAATACGACATGGGCGGCAGCTCCTCGACCAACGCTTACGACCTGACGACCTGGCAGGTCGACCTGCTCGGCAACCCGGTCCACCTCGTGGTGCCGTAGCCGCCTGGGACCCTCGGCCGCGCGGACACGGCCACCCCGATGCCAACCTGATGCGACCGGGCCGGTCCCGGTCGCATCGTCATATGTGGCACTGACGGGCACTGTTGCGTCCCCGCCACGGCATATGGGACCCACAGCCCGGGACGGTGCCTCAACGCACCGGAATGGCCCGTTTTCGACCAGTACGAAAGGTGTATCTCAAGGCGGCCATCGGTACTCTTCAAGGGCACTCATCCGTCGCCCTCCGAGGACACTGCATTGCCAGACACCGCCAGCGCTGCCGCGCCTCGTCCTGCCACCACCCCCCCCACGAGGCGCCGCCAACGCGGCCAGGTCCTCGCCATCTTCGCGGTCGCCACGATCGTCTTCGTGGGCATCCTGGCCGTCGTCGTCGACGTCTCCTGGTACTGGGCCAGCAGCCTGAAGGTGCAGCGGGCGGCGGACGCCGCTTCGCTAGCGGGCGTCGTTTGGCTCCCCGGTGATGTCACGCGTGGGGTGGCCGCCGCGGACGCTGCGGCGGCCCAGAACGGCTACGCGACCGGCGTCGGCGTCACCATCACCGCCAACCAGGACTCGCAGGTGAGCAGCGGCGGCAACCCGAACCAGATGGACGTCACCATCTCCGCGCCGGTCAACACGTTCTTCATGCGCATGTTCGGCATCACGAAGATCACCGCCACGCGCACGTCGCACGCGGTCTACGTGCTGCCCGTGCCGATGGGGAGCCCGCTCAACTACTACGGCGACTTCGGCAAGGTCCGCCATCCCGGCGGCGGGACTACCAGCACCACGACCTCGCCGGGCCAGTCCGGCCCCAAGGCGCCCACGAGGAGCGTGAACGGCGGCGACTGGACGTCGCCAGACAACGCCTTCACCAGCAACAACCAGTACGCCACCGATACGATGCGAGGCAGCGGCCACACGCAGGCCTGGTCGAACTTCGGCTTGAGCGTCCCCAACGGGGCCACCATCGACGGTATCCAGGTCGATGCGGAGATCCATTCCACATCGACTTCCTGCAACGTCTCGGCCGACCTGTCGTGGAACGGGTCCTCCTGGACCAACGCCAACGAATCGATCAGCGGCATCGGCACGACCGATGAGAGCGATTCATTCGGCGGGCCCACCGACACGTGGAATCGGACCTGGTCGAGCTCGAACTTCAGCAACACCAGCTTCGAGGTCCGCCTCAGCGACGACGGCGGCACGAACTGCGACTCCCGTTCGGGCAGCCGCAACCACACCATCTCGCTCGACTGGTTGACGGCCACGGTCTACTACCACACCAGCACGTCGACGTTCGTGGCGGACACGAACCTGACCGATCCGAACGGCGCGGCGATGGCCCCGCAGGGCTTCTGGGGCACGATCATGAGCCAGGGTGGGGAGACGCTCAACGGCGACATCTACGCCCCGAAGTACGACAACAGCACTGGCCCCATCGTCAACAGCGCGTACTACGATCCGAACACGTATTACCAGTACCAGATCCAGATGCCGGTCGGCGGCTCGAACGGCCAGGTCTGGCTCTATGACGCACCCTTCTGCGCCACAGACGGGAGCGGCCAGTACGGCACCGGCGACCGCTGGCTCGATGGGGACTCCAATAGCCCCATCAGCACCTTCTACACCCTGTACGACACGAAGAACACGCAGGACACGAGCGACGACACGCTCGTCTGGTCATCCAACAACCTGTTCGCCCAGTCCAAGGGCTACTCCGACGCCGACCTTGACGGCTCGGGTGGCACGTCCTGCGCCAAGGCCGCCACCGAGACGACCTTCACCAAGGCGAGCCCGGGCGGTCCGGATGGGACGGGCACGCGCTGCGACGCGAGCCTGACGTCCGGCATCGACTGCCACCTCCGCTGGTACCAGCTGCCGGTGACGCTTTCGAGCGCCAAGCTGTACCGACTCCACGTCACCACGACCGGCACGACCTCGCAGACCGGCTCCGACGGCCACAACAGCTTCACGATCTGGTCGACCGCCTCGGGTGGCACCCCGCGCGTGTACGGCGTCGGGGCCATGGAGACCTTCGAACCGCTGCCGGGCGGCGGCTCATCGATCTTCTACCTTGCCCAGATCGGGGCGGAGCACGCAGGCAAGACGATGGAGATCAACCTCTGGGACCCGGGTGACACGAGCCCGCTATCGGCGAGCCTCAAGATCCTGGCCCCCACGAGCACCGGCTACGTCGCCACCAAGTTCTCGTGGTCCGCAAAGAAGGTCAACTCGCAGGGCCAGTCCTGTACCGGGAAGAACACCAACGTGACCTCGGTCACGACCAACGTGGGCAATACGACCGGCACGTTCAACGGGTGCTGGCTGACCATCGATGTCGCCCTGCCGGTCAACTACACGGCGCCGACTCCGCCGGGCGAGACCAACGGCGGCGGCTGGTGGAAGATCGAGTACGACATGGGTGGCAGCAGCAGCGACGACGCGTTCGACCTGACCACGTGGCAGGTCGACCTGCTCGGCAACCCGGTCCACCTGGTCGTCCCGTAAGGTCGTCCGCCCGCCGGCGGATCCGGCGCTCAGCGCAGGCGGTCCTGCAGCCTCTCGAGCTGCTCGCGCAGCTCGGCGACTCGCCCGCGCGCGGCCTCGACCACGCTCGCCGGCGCCCGGCTCACGAACGCGCCATCCGCCAGGCGGGCCTCCGCCGCTGCCAGCCGCGCGCGCGTGTCGTCGAGCTCCCGCTGCACCCGCGCCCGGTCGCGATCGACGTCGGCGCCGCTCCTCCGAAGCGCCGCCTCGAGCGTGCCGGCCAGGACATGGATGACGGCCGACCCGCCGGACCCGGCCAGGCCGCCGTCGGCCACGTCGACCGGTCCCAGCCGGGTCAGGCGGCCGAAGGGCACGGCCAGCCCGGCGTACGCGGCCCGGACAGCGGGGTCGGGCAGCGACAGCTCGGCGGCCAGCCGCTCGGCGGGTGCGACAGCGGCTTCGGCCCGGGCGTTGCGCACGGCACGGACGAGCTCGAGCAGGGCAGCGGTCGCCGCCGCCCGGGTCGGGTCGGCCAGGGCCCGCTCGGCGGTGGCGTCCGGCCACGCGGCCACGATGAGCAGCTCCGGGTCCGTGGCCTGGTGGGGCAGGCGCTGCCAGATCGCCTCGGTCACGAAGGGCATCACCGGGTGGAGGAGGCGCACGTAGCGGTCGAGCGCCCACACGAGTACCCGCCAGGTCGCGTCCCGCTCCCCGGGGGTGGAGGCAGGGTCCGCCAGGCGGGCCTTGGCCAACTCCAGGTACTGATCGCAGTAGGTGCTCCAGATCGCCTCGTGCAGCACGCGCGTCGCGTCTCCCAGCTGGAGCGACTCGAAGGCATGCGTGACCTCGTCGATCGTGTCGGCGAGGTCGGCCAGCAGCCAGTGCTCGGCCGGCCCGAGGTCGGCGGGGGCCGGCAGGGCGAGCGGTGAGCCGTCGGCGAGGTCGGCCGGTCGCGCGCCAATGACGAAGCGGGCGGCGTTCCACAGCTTGTTGCCGAAGTTGCGGGCGCCCTCCAGCCGTGTCGGCGCGAGCCGCAGGTCGGCGCCCGGGGCGACCCCGTTGACCAGCGCGAAGCGCAGGCTGTCGGCCCCGATGTCGTCGATCACGCCAAGCGGGTCGACGACGTTGCCCCTGGTCTTGGACATCTTCTGGCCGTAGGGGTCGCGCACGAGGCCCGAGAGGTAGACCGCCTCGAAGGGGGCCTGCCCGGTCAGCCACTCCCCCAGCATCATCATCCGGGCGACCCAGAAGAAGATGATGTCGTAGCCGGTCTCCATGACCGAGCCCGGGTAGTAGCGCGCCAGGTCGGCCGTCTGGGCCGGCCAGCCCAGCGTGGAGAAGGGCCACAGGCCGCTGCTGAACCACGTGTCGAAGATGTCCGCGTCCTGCTCCAGCTGGGCCGCCGGCCGGGCGCAGACGGCACACGCGGCGGGGCCCTCGGGCAGGTCGGAGACGGTCACGTGGCCGTCGGGGCAGTACCAGGCCGGGATGCGGTGGCCCCACCACAGCTGCCGGCTCAGGTTCCAGTCGTGGATCTGCTCCAGCCAGCCGAAGAAGACCTTCTCGAAGCGGCGGGGCACGATCCGCGTCCGCCCGTCACGGACGGCGGCGAGCGCCTTTGCCGCGAGGGGCTCCATGTGCAGGAACCACTGGGTCTTGAGCCGCGGCTCGATGACGTCGTCGCTGCGCTGGCACCGCCCTACGACCATCTCGTGGGACGCCGTCCCGACCAGGTCGCCGCGGGCTTCGAGATCGGCCACGATGCGCCGACGCGCCTCGAAACGCTCCAGGCCCTCGTACGTGCCTGGGAAGCTGACCCGCGCGGCGTCGTCGAGGACCGTGACCCGCGGCAAGCCGTGGCGCACACCGATCTCCAGGTCCGTCTGGTCATGCGCCGGCGTGACCTTGACGGCGCCCGTGCCCAAGCCTCGGTCGACAGCGTCGTCGGCGATGACCGTCACGTCCCGCTCGGTGAAGGGGATGCGTACCCGGCGACCCACGAGCGACGCATAGCGATCGTCGGCCGGATGCACGGCGACGGCCGTATCACCCAGCAGTGTCTCCGGACGCGTCGTCGCGACGGCGATCACCGCGTCGGGGTCGGGCCGGCCGTCTGCACCCACCAGGTGGTAACGGATGGTCCACAGCGTGCCGGTCTCCGGGGTGGCGATGACCTCCAGGTCGGAGACGCTGGTGCGGCAGCCGGGGCACCAGTTGACGAGCGCCTCCGTGCGGTAGGCCACGCCGTCCTCGAAGAGTCGCTTGAAGGCGGTCCGCACCGCCTGGGCGGACCGGTCGTCCATCGTGAACCGCTCGCGGCTCCAGTCCAGGGACCCGCCGACCCGCTCAAGTTGGCCGCGCATGATGGGCCGGGTGGTGGCGACGAAGGCGCGCATGCGGTCGAGGTAGGCCTCGCGGCCAAGCGAGGCGCGGCTCTGGCCCTCCGCGGCCAGGATGCGATCGAGGACCACCTGGGCGGCGATCGAGGCGTGGTCCATCCCCGGCAGCCAGAGCGTCGGCCGGCCGCTCATGCGGGCATGACGGGTCAGCGCGTCCTCCACGGCCGTCCGCTGGGCGTGCCCCAGGTGCAGGGCGCCCGTCACGTTCGGGGGCGGCTGGATGATGACGAACGGCGGCTTGCTCGCATCGGCCCGGCTGCCCCGCCCGTCGGGGGCGAAGACGTCGGCTGCCAGCCACTGCTCGTAGATCGTCGTCTCGACCGTCGATGGGTCGTACGTCTTGGGCATGTCGCTCATGGCCGGTCGCTCCCGGATAACGAAACGCCCCGCTCGCCCAGCGGACGAACGGGGTCGTGGTACCACCTGCTGGTGCGGCCCCCGGCGCGGTCCGGTCATCCCGGTCCGCCCGACGCCGGTCGTCGGAGGCCCTCGCGGCGCGCTACCGGGCGCCACCCGCACGGCTCGCGAGCGACCTTCGCGCTCCCCTGCCGCCGCGGGCTTGCAGCCGATGGCCCACGATCTCTGGACGGCCGTCCGAAGCGCTACTCCTCTCGGTCAGCGCCGTGAAGGGCGCGAGTGTAGCACGGGCACTCGGCCACTCAAGCGGCGTCGCGCTGGCGGCGCGCCTCGTAGAAGAGCACGGCCGCGGCGGCGGCCACCGACAGGCTGTCGGCCAGGCCGGCCATCGGCAGGCGCACTGGGAGCAGCGACGGGCCGCTCCAGCGATCGGTCAGGCCCGCGGCCTCGCTGCCCAGCACGATCGCCGTCCCGGGGCGGTAGTCCACCTCCGTGTAGCGCACCGGCGCGTCGACACGGGCCACCGCGACCGCCAGGCCGAGGCCGCGCGCCCAGGCCAGGACCTCGTCCGTGCCGGCCGCGGCGACCGGCACGCTGAAGATGCAGCCCAGGCTGGCGCGGATGGTGTTGGGGTTGTAGAGGTCCGTCCCCGGGTCGGCCAGTACGACGGCGTCGAGCCCGGCGGCGTCGGCCGTGCGCAGGACCGCCCCCACGTTGCCCGGCTTCTGGACGCCTTCCAGCACCGCGACCAGCGGAGGCGTCCCCAGGTGCAGGTCGCCCAGCGCCAGGCGACGCGGACGCACCACGGCCACGATGCCGTCACTGCGGTCCCCGTAGGCGAGCCGCTCGTGGGCCTGCGGCCCCACCTCCAGCCGCACGTCGCGGCCCTGCCGCGCGCGAGCCTCGAGGGCGTCCAGCAGGGCGGCGCCGTCCGGACCATGGACCAGCGCAGGACAGACGAAGACGGTCTCCAGCTCGACGCCTGCCTGCAGCGCCCGCCACGTCTCGCGCGCCCCGTCCACGAGGGTGAGACCCGTCTCGTCGCGCCGCCGCCGGTCGCGGAGGGCCCGCGCCGCGGCCACGCGCGGGTTGCGTGGTGAGGTGATCGGCTCGTCCGTCACGGGCGCGCCACGACCATCGTGCCGGCCTCCAGCGCGCGGCCATCGGCGGTGACCAGGCGCAGCGGCGTCACCTCGAAACGGCCGGGGCGCGTGCCATGCCAGGCCTGGCGCACGAGGTCGGCGAGGTCGCCGGCCGGCAGCGCCGCCGAGTGGCTCGTCACGACGAGCATCGGCGGGTCGGTGCCCTCGCCCAGCTCCCGGCACGAGGCCAGCAGGGGCGGCAGGTCTGCCGCGAGGTGCCAGCGGTGCGCCCCGGTGCCGTGGCCGTACGCCGGCGGGTCCGCGACGACGACGTCGTACGCTCGACCGCGCCTGGCCTCGCGGGCGACGAACGCGGCCGCGTCGTCGATGATCCAGCGGACCGGCGCCCCGGCCAGTCCCGACAGCTCGGCGTTGCGGCGGGCCCACGTCACGGCCGTGCGGACGGCATCGACGTGTGCGACGGCCCCGCCCGCGCTCGCGGCGGCCAGTGTCGTGCCGCCGGTGTGGGCGAAGAGGTTCAGCACGCGACCCAGGCCGGACGCGACCGCCGCGGCCACGACGGCCCACGCGGCCGCGTGCTCCGGGTAGCAGCCGACCTCGCCGGACGTGGTCGGGCGCAACTCGAGTCGGAAGGCGCCGGCGTCGATCGTCCACGGGGCGAAGGCGCCGGGAGCGGAGACCCAGCGTCCGCGCGGTCCGTCGCGCTCGTAGCGGAGGTCCGCGCCAGCCCAGGGGCCCGGCTCACGTGGCGTCGATCGCTCGGCCGCTGCGGCCGGCCGGTCGACGACGCGCGCGCCGAACCGCTCCAGGCGACGGCCGCCGCCAAGGTCCAGGAGCTCGTGATCGAGGGCGAGCGCTGCCTGGCCGGCGGCCAGACCAGACGCGCGCGGGTCAGGCCGTGGCGTCGTTGCGGAGGAGCGCGGGATGGTTGGTCTCGTCGACGCCCTGGTCCACGTCCGCCTTGGTCAGGAGGAGCGGGGCGCGCCCGTGGCGGATGGTCTCCTCGGTGATGATGCAGCGGCGTACATCGGTGCGCTCCGGGATCTCGTACATCACGTCGAGCAGCGCCTCCTCGACGATGGAGCGCAGTGCCCGCGCGCCGGTTCGGCGGCCCAGGGCGAGCTCGGCCGCCGCGTCGAGCGCGCCGCCCGTGAACACGAGGTCCACCTTGTCCAGCGACAGGAACTTGGTGAACTGGCGGGCCACCGCGTTGCGCGGCTCGGTCAGGATCCGCACCAGGTCGTCCTGGGTGAGCGGGTGGAGCGTCACGATGACCGGCAGGCGGCCGACGAACTCGGGGATCAGGCCGAACTTCAGGAGGTCCTCCGGCATGAGCTGCTCGAGGACCTTCTCCCGCTCCGCCCGATCGAGATGGGCTTCCGAGCCGAAGCCGATCGACCGCCGGCCGACCCGCTCCTCCACGATGCGCTCGAGGCCTTCGAAGGCCCCGCCGCAGATGAAGAGCACATTGGTCGTGTCGATCTGGATGAAGTCCTGGTGGGGGTGCTTGCGGCCACCCTGCGGTGGCACGTTGGCGACCGTGCCCTCCAGGATCTTGAGGAGCGCCTGCTGCACGCCCTCGCCGGAGACGTCGCGCGTGATCGAGGGGTTGTCGGCCTTGCGGGCGATCTTGTCGATCTCGTCGATGTAGATGATCCCGCGCTGGGCCCGGGCGACGTCGAAGTCGGCCGCCTGGATGAGCCGGAGCAGGATGTTCTCGACGTCCTCACCCACGTAGCCGGCCTCGGTGAGCGAGGTCGCGTCCGCGATGCAGAACGGCACGTCAAGCACGCGGGCAAGGGTCTGCGCCAGCAGGGTCTTGCCCGAGCCGGTGGGCCCGACCAGCATGACGTTCGACTTCTGCAGCTCGACGTCATCGACCTGGTGGCCCGCGTTGACCCGCTTGTAGTGATTGTAGACGGCGACCGAGAGGACGCGCTTGGCGCGCTCCTGGCTGATGACGTACTCGTCGAGGGCCGACTTGATGTGGGTCGGGTTGGGCAGCTTGGCGACCTGCGGCTTGGCGCGGGGCGCCTCCAGCATCTCCTCTTCGATGATCTCCTGGCAGAGGTTGATGCACTCGTCGCAGATGTAGACGCCCTGTCCCGCGATGAGCTTGCGGACCTGTTCCTGGCTCTTGCCGCAGAAACTGCAGCGGTACGGGACCTTGGGGCCCTTGGTCGTGGTCGCCACCTGGCTCGTGCCCTCGCCTACCCGGTCAGCCGGCCGTCCCGGTCACTCACTGCTCGGCTTGCGCGCCGGTTCAGGAGCATCGTCCGCCTCCCCGCTGGGTTTGGCAGTCCCCTGTTCGTCATGGCTCTTGGCGATCAGCGAGCTGCCCGGCCGGTTGAAGATGGCGTCGATGATGCCATACGCCTGCGCCGCGTCGGGGGCCATGAAGTAGTCCCGCTCCGTGTCGTGGCGGATCTTGTCGACCGTCTGACCGGTGTGGTGGGCCAGGATCTCGTGCAGCTTCTCGTTGAGCGCCTCGAGCTCCTTGACCTGGATGAAGACGTCCGGCGTATTGCCGCGATAGCCGCCCGAGCCCTGGTGGATCATGATCCGGCTGTTGGGCAGCGAGTACCGCTTGCCCTTGGCGCCGGCCGCCAGCAGGACGCTGGCCATGCTCGCGGCAAGGCCGATGCAGATGGTGCTGACGGGCGCCCGCAGGTACTCCATGGTGTCGTAGATGGCCAGCCCGGAGGTCACGACGCCGCCGGGCGAGTTGATGTACAGGCTGATGTCACGCTCCGGATCCTCCGACTCCAGGAACAGGAGCTGGGCGATGATCAGGTTCGCGACGTGGTCCTCCACGACGTCGCCAAGGAAGACGATCCGCTCCTTGAGGAGGCGGCTGTAGATGTCGTAGGCCCGTTCCCCGCGGCTCGACGACTCGATGACCATCGGCACCAGCATCGCCCGGGCCGTGAGGGCCGCCTTGAGGGCGCGCGAGTCGCTGCCAAACGTCAGGTTCGTCGTGGCCCTCGCGGCGGCGAGCGCCTGGCGGGTCGAGGGGACATGGACGCGGGTCATGCAGCGCTCCCTTCCAGGGCCATGGCCGTATCGGGCGTCGACCCGGTGACGTCGAGCGGATCGCCGCGCGCGCCGGCGTCCTCCTCCAGGTGCGGCAGCGGCCCGACGTCGGGGTGGGCCGCCAGCCAGCGGTCGACCAGACCCTCCACGACCCGGCTCCGGCGCAGGGTGGAGTTGAGGTAGGAGCGCCCGCGCGGCGAGTCGAAGTAGCTGATCAGCTTGGGGTTGTTGGTGTAGCGGCTGCGCGCCCGGGCGACCTCCGCTTCCACGTCGGCGTCGTCGACGGTCACCTTCTCCGCCTCGGCCACGGCCGAGAGGACGAGGAGGACCTTGACGCGGTGCTCGGCGGGCTCGCGGTACTCGGCGTGGATCTTGGCGTCGTCGCGCTCGGTGACCTTGAGGTACTCGTCGTAACCGATGCCCTGCTCGGCGAGGCGGACGCGCAGCTCGTCGTGCATGACCTCCACCTCGCGGTCGATGAGCGTGTCGGGGATCTCGACCGTCGCGTTGGCCACGGCGAACTCGATGATGCGATCGGAGAAGGCGTGGCGCGCCTGGTCGAGCGCGCTGGCCTCGAGCCGGCGCCGCAGGTCGGCACGCAGGGCGGCCAGGTCGGCGTACGAGCCGACCGTCGTAGCGAAGTCATCGTCCAGCTCGGGCAGGCGCTTCTCGCGGAGCTCGCGCATCGTGACGTGGAAGGTGATCGGCTGGTCCCGCATCGTCTCGTCGGGATAGTCGGACGGGAAGGTCACCGTGAACGTCTTCTCCTCGCCGTCCCGCATGCCCACCAGCTCCGCCTCGAAGCCCGGCACCATGCGCTCGCGGCCGACGACGAGCGGGAAACGCTCCGCCGAGCCGCCCTCGAAGGCCTTGCCGTCGCGTGTCCCCTGGAAGCTGATCACCGCATAGTCGCCGTTGGCGGCGGGCCGGCCCTCGACCGCGACGAGGCTGGCGTGCTGGTCCCGCAGCTCCTCGACGACCTTGTCCACCTTGGCGTCGTCGACCGGCTCGATCTCGGGCGCGAAGGGGTAGTCGGTGTAGGCGCCCAGCTTGACCGCGGGGCGCACGGGCAGGGTCACGCGGTAGGCCGCCCCCTCGCCCTCGGCGAAGCGGATCCATTCGGGGGCCGGGATCTCCAGCACGTCGAGATCCGTGCGCGGCTCGAGGGCGTCAACGACCGTCGCCTGGAAGAGGTGGTCCCGCGCCTCGTCGTAGATGGGGTCCGGGCTCGCCGGGTCGTCGCGGTGGATGCCGAGCTCGCGTTCGAGCATCGCCCGCGGCACCTTGCCGGGCCGGAAGCCGGGCACCCGCGTGCGCCGGCCGACGTGGCGGACGGCCTCGTCGATCGACCGCTGGAGCCGCTCGGCGGGCACCTCCACCTGGAGGACCACCGTGCTCTTGGGGGCGGGTGTGAACGTGACGTCCATGGACCGCGAAGTATACGGGCGGGGACCCTGCGCGGTCGGACGGTGAGTCCCGCGGGGGTCCGGACTGGTGGGCGAGGCCGGGGTCGAACCGGCACGCCGCTCACGCGGCACCGGCTCCTAAGGCCGGCGCGTCTGCCATTTCGCCACTCGCCCGCGTGACAGCGTAGCAGCGGCGGAGGGCCGCCCGGCTACGACTTCGACTGGCTCTGCGCCTCGCCCTCGCCCTCTCCCTCGAGGAACCGGGTCACCGCCTCGCGCACGATGCGCCGTGCGACCGGCACGGAGATCGCGTCGACGAAGCGCCACAGGCTGCGGCTGGCGTTGGGCTCATCGGCCTTGCGCTCGCGGAGGTAGTCGGCGAAGCCCCGCTCCAGGCTCGCCCGCACGGCCGGCTCGTCGGGTCCCAGGCCGCTGACCGCCTCGTCGATCTCCTTCGGCAGGAGGCGCTTCACGGGCGCCTTGCGGCCACCCCGCAGGGCTCGTCCGGCGCCCTTGATGAGGCGGCTCGGGCCGCCCAGGGCCACGAACCCGGCCGCGCCGGCGCCGGCCGCGAGCTTGCCCGCGTTGTGGCGGATCAGGTTGCCCGGTGTGAAGGTCTCGCGCACCGTCCCCTCGAGCGCCCCGATCTGGGCCCCAAGGGCGTCGCGAGCCGCCGCCACGCCGCCCCGTGCCTGGGCCGTGCCCGGGCGTCCGGGCGGTGGCGGAGTGGTGGTCGTGCCGTGCGGATCGTCGGTCATGCGTTCGTCGAGCGGCGACCGGGCCGCTCCTCCCAGCGCTGCTGGAGCCAGGCCTTGGTGTCCATGGCCGCCTCGTAGGACTCACGCGGCCACAGGCCGCGGAACCGGGCGGTGGGATCGAACCGGGCCCCGCGCAGGAGGGCCGCGGAGGTGATCGGCCAGGCGAGGAGCCCGACCGCGATGCCGACCGCCACGCCGCCATGACGGCTGAATGTCAGGCCGCCCAGAAGGGCACCGAACAGGGCGCCAAGGACCAGCCCGGCGACCGCGCCGCCGATCCCCGCGCTCGTGCCGCCGACACGGGCCCCAAGGATGAAGCCGAGGACGCCGAGGACGATGGCCACGACGACCAGGCCGACGATCGTCGGCGCCCAATGCGGGTCGAGCCCACCGGCACCCGAGCCAAGCCCGTCGGCCAGCGACTGGGCGATCCGGCGCGGCAGGTCGGCCGCCAGGACGGCCCCCACGACGATGGCCACGCCGAGGCCGACCAGGAAGCCGCTGCCCATCACCCGCCGCGGCGCGCCCACGATGGCGAGGGCAAGGGTCACGCCGAGGCCCACGCAGAGGAGCGTCCCCAGCGCGATGCCCCAGCCGATCGAGCCGAACAGCCACTCGCCGAGGAACAGGGCGCCGCCGACCGACAGGAGCACGCCGGTGAAGAGGGCGAGGGCGATGATGCCCCCCACCATCGCCGCGATCCGGCCGATCTCCCCGCCGATCTCGGCCAGCTCGGCCTGCAGCAGCGCCTGATGGGCCTTGAGGAGTGCCCGCGCGGCCGCGATGGTGCGGTCGATCTGCTCCCGCAGGCCGGGCTGCCTGGGGGCTTGGGTCGGACCGGTCGTCACCCGGCAAGGATACGCCGCGCCACGGTCCGCCCGTTCCGGTCGAGCGACACCGGCCGCGTCGCGTTACCGTGAAGAGGTGGTGCGACGTCTCGAGACGGCCGTCCTGCTGGCGATCGGCACGGAACTCACGACCGGTGCGACCCGCGACACGAACGGCGGCGACCTGGCGGCCGAGCTGACGGCGCTTGGCGTCGCCGTGACCCGCCTCGTGGCGCTGCCCGACGACCTCGCGGCGGCGACGGGGGCGGTCCGGGCCGGGCTGCGCGAGGCCGACCTGGTGGTGACGACCGGGGGCCTGGGGCCCACCCCCGACGACCTCACGCGCGAGGCGATCGCGGCGGCCCTCGGCGAGGTCCCGGCCGTCGATCCCGATCAGGCCGTCGCCCTGCAGCGCCTCTTCGAACGGCGCGGCGTGCCCATGGCCTCGGCCAACTCGAAGCAGGCGTGGCTCATCCCGAGCGCCACGGCGCTGCCCAACCCGAACGGCACGGCGCCGGGTTGGTGGGTCCAGGCGCCAGGCGGCAGGGTCGTCGTGGCCCTCCCCGGCCCGCCCCGCGAGATGCGGCCGATGTGGCGCGACCACGTCCTGCCCCGGCTGCGCGCGATCGGCCTTGGGACGGACCGGGCAGAGGTCGTGTGGCGCCTGACCGGGGTCGGTGAGTCGGCCCTCGTGGACCTCATCGGCGAGGCGACGCTGCGGGCCACCAACCCGGTCGTGGCGACGTACGCGCGCGAGGAGGCCGTCGACGTGCGTATCAGCGCCAGGGCCGCCGGCGGCCGGTCCGCCCAGGCCCTCGTGCGAGACGCGGAGGCCATGCTCGTCCCGCGCATCGGCCGCTTCGTCTTCGCCCGGGGCGGCGAAACGTGGGCCGATGCCCTCACTCGGCGCCTGGCCGGCCGGACCGTCGTGAGCGTGGAGAGTGGGACGGCCGGCGCGTTCGCGGGTCTGGTCGGCAGCTCCCCCTGGCTGGTGCGCGGCGAGGTCCTGCGCACCCTGCCCGGCGACCTGCGCCGGGCAGCCGCGGCCGCCCGTCAGGCGGCGTCGACCGACATCGGCATGGCCGTGCGGGTGCGGCCTCGCGGCGTCGATCTGGCGGTCGGCATCGGCCTCGCCCGGCCCGGGGGGACGACCCGCGTCACGCGCATGGCGTTCATCGGTGGCGAGGCGGGCCGGCGACGCGCGGCGGTCATCGCCGCGGCCGAGCTGTGGCGCAGCCTGGACCCCGAGCGAGGCTGACCGCCTGCGTTCGGGCGCTGTGGCTGCCCCTTGGCTGGCGGTTACCAGGCGGCTGGCGTTTGGATCCAGCGATCCGTTTGCATCCAGCGATCCGTTTGCTTCCAGCGGTCACAGCGACGGAGGAACCTCGCTTCGAGCGTCGCCCTTGCCGCCAGATGCAACGAACGACGGAGGAAGGGGCCTATGGGCAGGTTTCGGGGCTCCTGCTCCGTCGTTGTTGCCGCCAGACGCAAACGCGGCCACGCGGGCGCATCACGTTTGGTTCAACCCGGATGACCCGCGCCCCGCGGCCCTCAGCTGATGGTGAGCACCGGGACCTGCGCCGCGGCGCGGACGCTCATGCGAGCGGCGACCGTGCGGGCCAGATCGCGCAGGACGACCGCGGCCGGCCCCGGCTCGCGCTGGGCGACGGCCGGCACGCCGGCATCGCCACCCTGGCGGACGGTCACGTCGAGGGGGATCGAGCCCAGGTACTCGATCTCGTTGCGCTGCGCGAAGCGTTCGCCGCCGCCGCGGCCGAAGATCTCGGTCACCTCGCCACAGTGAGCACAGACGAATGAGCCCATGTTCTCCACCACGCCGATGATCGGCACGCTCATGCGGCGGAACATGGCCAGCGCCTTGCCGACGTCCGAAAGGGCCACTTCCTGGGGCGTCGTGACGAGGACCGACCCGCTGATCGAGACGGCCTGGGCCAGCGTCAGCTGCGCATCGCTCGTGCCCGGCGGCAGGTCAACCACGAGGTAGTCCAACTCGCCCCAGTCGACGTCGCGCAGGAACTGCTGGATGGCGCCGCCGACGAGCGGGCCGCGCCACACGATGGGCTGGCCCTCCGGGACGAAGAACTGGATCGAGATGACCTTCACGCCATGACGCTCGAGGGGCCGGATCTTGCCCTCGGGGGTCGCCGAGGGCTGCCCCTCCAGCCCCATCATCTGGGGGATGTTGGGGCCCGTGATGTCGGCGTCCAGCAGCCCGACCGCGGCACCCTCCATGGCCAGCGCCACGGCGAGGTTGGCCGCCACCGTGCTCTTGCCCACGCCGCCCTTGCCGGACGCGACGGCCAGCACGTTCTTCACGCCGGGCACCAGCTGGGCCGCCGCCGTCGGCGCGGCCCGACGGACCATCGCGTTCCACGTGACGTCGATCGTCTGGGCGCCGAGCGGCTCGAGCTTGGCCCGGATGTCGGCCTCGATCTCGTCCTTGAGCGGGCATGCCGGCGTGGTCAGTTCGATGGTCAGCGCGACCCGCGACCCATCGATGGCCAGGCCCTTGACCATGTTGCGGCTCATGAGGTCGCCGCCCAGCTCCGGCTCCTGCACCTGGCGCAGGGCGTCGTAGACGGCGGTGTCGGTGAGGGTCGGCATGGGGGTCGTGGTACCTCGGGGGCGTACCGACCGGTGGCGGTCGTTGCGTCGTCATCGTACCGCGGGGGCGAGGCGTGCGCGCAAAGGGGCGTCGGTCGTATCGACCGTGCGAATCACCGGTTCTGGAGCACCACGAACCACGAGATTCGCATGCCGACAAGCGCCATCCTGCGAATTGACACGGCTATGGCCGCGTTCCTATACTGCGCCACCGTCCCCACCGATCGGCGCGCGAGCGGTCCTGCCGCGTCGCCACCGCCGACACGGGACGGAGGGTCAGAGGAGGCGCGCCGGCCCGTGGCGGATATCGCGGTCCATCTCGCGGACGTCACGAAGAGCTTCGGCGACTTCACCGCTGTCGACGGGATCAACCTGGAGGTCCAGGACGGCGAGTTCTTCTCGCTCCTGGGTCCCTCGGGATGCGGCAAGACCACCACGCTGCGCATGATCGGCGGCTTCGAGGTCCCCACGTCCGGCATGATCCAGCTGCACGGCCAGGACGTGACGTGGCTGCCGCCCTACAAGCGCAACGTCAACACCGTCTTCCAGAGCTACGCCCTCTTCCCGCACCTGACGATCGAGGAGAACGTCGCGTTCGGCCTGCGGCGAAAGGGCGGCATCAGCGGGGATGAGATCAAGCGACGTGTCGCCGACGTGCTCGCCCTGGTGGAGCTGAAGGGCTTCGAGAAGCGCAAGCCCAGCCAGCTCTCGGGCGGCCAGGCGCAGCGTGTCGCCCTCGCGCGTGCACTCGTCAACAAGCCGGCCGTGCTCCTTCTCGACGAGCCGCTGGGAGCCCTCGACCTCAAGCTGCGCAAGCAGATGCAGGTCGAGTTGAAGCGCATCCAGCAGGAGGTCGGCATCACGTTCATCTACGTGACCCACGACCAGGAAGAGGCGATGACCATGTCCGACCGCATCGCTGTCATGAACCGCGGGCACTACGAGCAGCTCGGCGACCCCGAGTCCCTCTACGAGCGGCCCACGACCCGCTTCGTGGCCGGCTTCCTCGGGGTGAGCAACCTCCTCCCTGGCAAGCGGGCCGATGCCGCGACCGACGGGTACGTGGCCGTGACGCTGCGCGACCAGAGCACGGTCCGGGTTCCCGCTGTCCTGCTCGACGGCCAGCAGGAGATCGAGGTCGGGGTCAGACCCGAGAAGATCCGCCTGCACGAGCTGAAGGACGAGGTGCCGGCCGCCTTCAATCGCCTCACCGGCACGATCGTGGACGCGTCGTACATCGGCGTGAGCACGCAGTACATCGTCGAGGCCCGCGGTGGCGCCCGGCTGACCGTCTACGAGCAGAACGTGGAGCGCGCCACGCGCGCCGAGCTGTGGGCCCAGGGCGAGGAGGTCCAGCTGACCTGGTCGCCCGATCATTCGTTCGTCGTCCACGACACCAGCGGTACCTCCGGCGCGGGAGAGCCAGAGTGACCGATCCCGCCAGCAGGAGGACCAGTCCCATGGCTGAGATGGATGAGCAGGTCGTGTCCGCGGGCCTGACACGGCGCCGGTTCCTGCAGGTCACAGGCACCACCGGCGTGGCTGCCTTCCTGGCCGCGTGCGGCGGCGGGCTGGCCACAGGCACCCCCGCCGCGACCACGACTCCCGCCCCGGCGAGCCTTGCTCCCGGCGTGACACCCAGCCCGACGCCCCAGCCGACGCCCAGCCCGACCCTTGGCGGCACCCTGCACTGGGCCAACTGGCCGGCCTACATCGACCTCACCGGCGCGGCCGCCGACGCCGGGAAGTACGCGCCCGGCTCGTCGCCGACGATCGTGAATTTCCAGAAGCAGACCGGCATCACGGTCGACTACCAAGAGAAGATCGAGGACAACGCGCACTTCTTCGCCACCATCCAGCCCCAGCTGGTGGCGGGCCTGTCGACCGGGTGGGACCTGATCGTCATGACCGACTGGATGGCTGCCAAGCTGATCGCCAAGAGCTGGATCGAGAAGATCGACCAAAGCGCTGTGCCCAACTGCGTCGCCAACCTGCGCGATCCGCTCAGGAACCTCGTCTGGGATCCCGGCAACGATTACCACTACCCATGGCAATCGGGCATGACCGGGGTCGGCTATGACTCGAAGGCCCTGACCACGAATAACCTGACCCCGCCGACCAGCCTGGCTGATCTCTGGACGATCGCCATGGCACACGCCAAGAACATCTCGTTCCTGACCGAGTCGCGTGACACGTTCGGCCTGACCATGCTGAAGCTGGGCCTCGACCCGTCGAAGGTCACCGTCGACACCTTGCAGCAGGCCCACGACGCGATCCGGCCGCTCGTCGATGCCGGCCTGCGCTTCGCCGACAACTCGTACCTCGAGGACTTCGCGCAAGGCAGGACGTGGGCCGCCATGGTCTGGTCGGGCGACCTCGCCGGATCAGGTACCGCGACCGAGCACTTCGTCTTCCCGACCGAGGGTGTGATGGTCTGGTCGGACAACATGATGATTCCCAAGGGGGCCACGAACCAGCCCGCTGCCCAGGCGATGATGAATTACGTCTACGACCCGACGATCGCCGCCAACATCGCCGACTACGTCTTCTACATCTCGCCGGTCAATGGTGCAGCCGACGAGATCAAGAAGATCGATCCCGATGCCTCGACGAATCCCCTCCTTTTCCCCACCCCCGACATCGTGGCCAAGCAGCATCAATTCCAGGCGCCCCTGGACTCCGACACCGAGGACACCCTCAACAACCTGTACCTCGACCTTTCCGGCGGCTGAGCACAGACCCCGTCGACCCGATGGCCAGCGCCAGCGCCGCCAGCCCGACCACCGGGGCGCCACGCGCCCGCGATGCGTCGCTGCGCGCCCGTCTGGGCCGTGCCGCGCCCTACATCCTGCTCACGCCGGGCATCCTGTGGCTGCTCATCTTCTTCATCTTCCCGACCGTGTGGATGCTGCTCATCTCGCTCTCCTCGGGCGACATCGAGAGCGGCTTCCGGCTGACCTTCGACACGTCGGCGTACGCCAAGGCCCTCAGCGAATTCACGCCGCAGTTCGTGAACTCGCTGACCTACGGCTCGATCGCCACGATCTCGTGCTTCCTGATCGGTTTCCCCGTGGCCTACACGATCGCGTTCCGGGGCGGTCGTTACAAGAACCTCATCCTGTTCATGGTCATCGCCCCCTTCTTCACCAGCTTCCTCATCCGGACGCTGAGCTGGAAGATCCTGCTGGGCGACAACGGACCCCTCCTGTCGGTGATCAAGTCGCTGGGCATCGTGTCGCCCGACTTCAGCGTGCTGCCCAGCGCCTTCTCCGTGGTGGCGGGGCTCACCTACAACTTCCTGCCGTTCATGATCCTGCCGCTCTACGTGTCGCTGGAGAAGATCGACATCCGGTTGATCGAGGCCTCCCACGACCTGTACGCCGGTCGCTGGGGCGCCTTCCGCCACGTCACGCTGCCGCTGGCCCTGCCCGGCGTCTTCGCCGGCACCCTGTTGACGTTCATCCCGGCCCTGGGTGACTACGTCAACGCCGACCTGCTTGGCACCACCACGACGCGCATGATCGGCAACGTCATCCAGAGCCAGTTCTTCCTGATCGGCAACTACCAGATCCCGGCCGCGCTCTCGTTCATCCTGATGTCCGCCATCCTCGTGGCGGTCTTCGTGTACGCCCGCGTGCTGGGCACCGAAGAATTGACCGGCTAACGATGGCGACCCTCACCGCGACGCAGGTCACCGGCACCACGCGCTTCGGCGGCCGCTTCTCGCGACGGGTGGAGCACTGGGCCCTGCCCGTGTTCACCGTCGTCGCCATCGGCTACCTGCTGCTGCCGATCGCCGTGATGATCGCCTTCAGCTTCAACCGCGTCGACCAGTCGCTCGGCGACGGCCGGTTCAACTTCGCGTGGCACGCCTTCTCCCTGGATGCGTGGGCCCACCCGCTCGACTGGCCCGGCCTGCCTTCCTCGATCGTGACGAGCCTCTCGATCGCCATCCTGTCAACGGTGGGAGCGACGGCTCTGGGCACCCTCATCGGCCTCGCCCTCACACGCTACGCCTTCCGCGGCCGGGGAGCCATCAACTCCCTGATCTTCCTGCCCATGGCGACCCCCGAGGTGGTCATGGGTGCCAGCCTGCTGACCGTCTTCATCGGGACCGCCACCGTGTCGCCCTTCCGGGAGATCGTGCCGACGGGGATCCTCTATCCCCTGGGCTTCGTGACCATCCTGATCGCGCACATCATGTTCAACATCAGCTACGTGGTCGTCACGGTCAAGGCGCGCCTGGCCGGTTTCGACCGCCGGCTCGAGGAAGCCGCGATGGACCTGGGCGCCAACGAGTGGACGACGTTCTGGAAGGTGACGTTCCCGCTGATCTTCCCCGGCATCATGGCCGCCGCCGTGCTCGCGTTCAGCCTGTCCATCGACGACTTCGTCATCACCTCGTTCGTGTCCGGCACGACCAACACATTCCCCATCTGGATCTACTCCATCCAGCGCAACGCCCTGCCGCCGCAGATCAACGTCATCGGCTCGCTGATCTTCCTGATCTCCGTCGGGCTCGTCGGAGTGACGACCCTGTGGCAGCGCCGGCGGTCGGCATAGGCTCGTGACCGCACCCGTCGCGCCGCGCACCCGCCTGCCCGACCGCACGGTCGTGCCTGCCGTGTGGTCTCGCTACACCGACCTCGTCGTCGAGCGCGGCGAGGGCTCGTGGCTCATCACGGTGGACGGGGCGCGCTACCTGGACTACAGCAGCGGCATCGGCGTGGTCAACACGGGGCACGCCCATCCACGCGTCGTGGCGGCCATCCAGGACCAGGCCGCGCGACTGCTGCACGGCCAGCAGAACATCGTCTACCACGAGCCCGGCCTGCGCCTCTACGAGCGACTCCAGCACGTGCTGCCGGGCGGCGGCTGGGGTGCCTTCCTGTCCAACAGCGGGGCCGAGGCGCTGGAGGCCGCGGTCAAGCTGGCGCGCGTGGCGACCGGCCGCCCGGCGATCATCGCCTTCCGCGGCGGCTTCCACGGCCGCACGGCCCAGACGATGGCCCTCACCAGCTCGCGGGTCACGATGCGCGGCGACTTCGAGCCGCTCCCCGGCTCCGTCTACCACACGCCGTTCCCGTACTGCTACCGGGCGAGCGGTGGGCCGCACGACCCGGCCGCCTGTACCTGCGACTGGGAGGCAGAGCTGGAGCTCCTCTTCCAGCAGATCATCCCGCCGACGAAGGTCGCGGCGATCGTCGTCGAGCCGGTGCTCGGCGAGGGCGGGTACGTCGTGCCGGGGGCCGGCTTCCTGCGGCGCCTGCGTGAGATCACCCGCCAGCACGGCATCCTCCTCGTGGCCGACGAGGTGCAGACCGGCTTCGGGCGGACGGGCCGGATGTTCGCCGTGGAGCACTGGGACGTCAGCCCCGACATCCTGACCATGGCCAAGGGCATCGCCTCCGGACTGCCGCTCTCCGGGCTCATCGCGCGGCGCGAGCTGCTCGACCGCTGGGCGCCTGGCGCCCACGGCGGCACGTTCGGCGGCAACGTCGTCGCCTGTGCCGCGGCCAACGCGACCCTGGACGTCATCCGCGACGAGGGGCTGCCGGCCAACGCCGAGGCCCGCGGCGCGGAGCTGCTCGAGGGCCTGCGGGCGGCCACGGCGGGCCGACGAGGCGTCGGTGACGTCCGCGGCCTGGGCTGCATGGTCGCCCTCGAGTTCGTCAAGCCCGGCGTCGGGGACGGCCGGACGCCCGATCCCGACATGGCCAAACGGGTCATCGCCGAGGCGCTCGCACGGCGCCTTATCGTCCTCTCGGCCGGGTCATGGGGCCAGGTCGTGCGCATCATCCCGCCGCTCGTGACGACCGAGGCCGAGGTCGCGCACGCCCTCTCGGTGCTGCGGGAGGCGCTCGGGGCCGCCGGTGCATGACCGGGGTGGCGCGGGACCGCTCGGTCGCTGACCCGGGCCCGACCGCCGGGCCTTCACCCATCACCATCGCGCCGGCATCCCCGGACCTCTGGCCTGACGTAGCGGAGGTCCTGGGGTCGCCCTCAGGATGGGGCTGCTGGTGCCAGTACTACCGCTGGTCGTCGGGCGATTTCAGCCGCCTCGGCCGCGAGGGCGGGCCGGCGGCCCTGCGCAAGCAGCTGGCCGACGACCCGCCGCCCGGGCTCCTGGCGTACATCGAGGGCCGGCCGGTCGGGTGGTGCGGCATCGGTGTCCGCTCCCGGCTGGAGCGCCTCGTCCGCTCGACGACCATCCCGCGCGTGGACGACGCACCGGTCTGGTCGGTCGTCTGCTTCCTCATCAGACCGGGGATGCGTCGTCGCGGCATCGCCGGTGCGCTCCTGACCGGCGCTGTGCGATACGCACGCGAGGCCGGCGCGGTCGGGCTGGAAGGCTATCCCGTCGACCCGGCCGGCGTCCGTCTCCAGACGGCTGCCCTCTACGTGGGCACGACGAGCATGTTCGAGACGGCCGGCTTCCGCCGCGTCCTCATGACGGCCTCACGGAGCGACCACCGCCCGCGCTGGCTGATGCGCCTGGTCCTGGTACCCCAACCGGACTGATACCGCCCGCCCGCCCAGAGAGGGTCGGTTCCCTCAGCCACCAACACCGTTGGTGGTACGGGCCTCCAGGCGAGCCTTTCGGCCGACGAAGACGCTGTGTCGCCCGCGTCCACGCTCGGCCAGGCGGCAGACGAGCGCTGCACCAGCTGGCGGATCCACATACCACCAAGCAGGCTGGTGCCCCAGAGGATCTGGGATCGCAGGTAGCGTTCCACGCAAGCTGATCCGCCGGGACGTGCCCAGGCTCAGACGGGGACTTCCGTGACGGCGGCTGGGGCGGGGCGTGAGGTGGCGACCGGCCGGATGTAGCGCTGCACGACCTCAGCCGTGCCGGGCACCTTGAGCTGCTCCATCAGGTAGCCGATCTTGGCCTCCTGGGTGGCCAGGATCGCCTCGCGACCGGGCAGCTCCCAGACGCGGCGCTTGAACGGGCCAAGCGCCTTCTTGCGCGTCTTGTAGATGAACTGGGCCTCATCCTGATCGGGCGCCCGCTCGTCGGCGCAGGTGCTGTCACACCAGGCGTTGATCTCGGCCAGGAAGTCGGCCGGGAAGGCGGGGTGGTCGAAGAGCAGGTTCTGGAAGCCCGTCGCGAGATGGATCTCAGCGGTCTCCACGGCGGGGAAGCGGTGGAAGAGCTCGTCGGGCAGGGTCGACGCGCCGTGCTGCACCGCCCCGGCGAGACCGTACGTGCGGGCCACGACGCCGAGGCGCTCGAGCGTCCCGAAATCGAGCTTGACCGGCGCGACGCTGCCGTCCGGGAGGGGGATGCCGCCGTGGCTCGTGCCGGTCTGCACGCTGACCTTGCTGATGCCGACGGCCGTGGCCCCGGCCAGGCCGGTGAGGGCGGCCCGATAGCCGTCGAGGTAGCCACGCAGCTCGGCCTCGGTCGAGTTCTCCTTGCCGACCTCGCCGATCTCGCCGCCGACGCTGGTCGTCTGGCCGGCCGGCTCGTGCTGCCGGATCAGCGCGGTGAGCTCCGCGGCGCGCGAGTAGTTGGTGTGCTGCTGCTCGTCGACCGTGGCCCGCGAGAGGTCGACCAGCGTGGACGAGTCGATGTCGATGTTGCCGTAGCCCGTGCCAAGCGCCTCTACCGTCAGGCGGCGCAGGCCCTCGGTCACCGCGGTGGGATCGGCGGCGTACTTCTTGGCGTTGAACTGGAAGTGGTCGCCCTGCACGAAGACCGGCCCGTGCCAATCGGCGGCGATGGCGCCGGCGAGCACGTTGGTGATCAGCTCGCCGGGGCGCTGGAAGGTGTACTCCTGCTCACTGCGCGCAAGCTCCAGGATCACCGTCCCCACGTCCCGGGCGCGAGCGGCGCGGAAGACGACCTCCGCCATCTCGAAGGCCTGCGTGCGCAGGTTGATGGCCGGCACGGTGAAGCCGCCGACCTCGCCGCGGCCGCGGGCCATGTAGAGATCGTGGATGCTCGCCGACGGCGCCTCCAGCAAGACGCTCGCCTCCCAGATCAGCCAGCGGGCCGCCTCGACGGTCGCCGGATCGGCGCTGAAAGTGGCCGTCCAGGCGAGGTCCCGGATGCCGCGCGTCCGGAGGGCCGTCTCGTCACCGATGTGCACCCGGCCGTCGGCCACGCGGAGCGCGCCCTGCAGGACGTCCAGCAACTCGGAGACGGAGGCGGCGACGGCAGGTTCGGGCATCAGGAGGCTCCTCAAGGGATGGCGCCGGGGTCGGGGCGCTCCGATATCCTAGCCCCGGTCGATGAGTCGCATCCCCAGCCCTTCCCGAGCGCGCCTGCGCGGGTTCCTGATCGACGTCTCGCCGTTGCGCCGGGACCGCGGGTTCCGGTGGCTCTTCGCCGGCCAGTTGATCAGCAACATGGGCCGGCAGGTCACGCTGGTGGCCCTGCCCTACCAGGTCTTCGTGCTCACGGGATCGGCGCTGGCGATCGGGGGCCTCTCGGCCGCGACCCTGGCCGGGCTGCTCGTCTTCAGCCTCCCCGGCGGGGCGGTCGCTGACGCCTACGAGCGGCGGCGCCTCCTCCTGATCACGGCGGTCGGCCTCGGCGGCACGAGCCTTGCCCTGGGCCTGCTGGCCCTGCTCGCGGCCCCACCGCTCGCCCTCATCTACCTCATCGCCTTCATCGCGGCAGGCATCTCGACCATCGATGGGCCGGCGCGGCGGGCGGCCATGCCGCGCCTGGTCGAACCCGAACGCCTGCCCGCGGCGTACGTCCTTAACCAGACCAACATGCAGGCGTCGAGCGTGGTCGGTCCGGCCATCGGCGGCCTGCTGATCGCCCTCATCGGCCTCCCCGCGGCCTACCTGTTCGACGCGGCCACGTTCGTGGCGGCCTTCCTGGCCGCCCTGGCCATCGCGCCGATGCCGGTGGCCGCGGGCGTCGGCCGCCCGACGGTGCAGGCGGTCATCGACGGCCTGCAGTTCGTCCGCCGCACGCCGGCCATCCTGGGGTCGTTCGTGATCGACCTCTCGGCGATGATCTTCGGCCTGCCGGTGGCCCTCTTCCCGATCCTCGCCCTCGTGACGTTCCACGGCGGTCCGGCGACCCTGGGCCTGCTGACCTCGGCGCCGGCCGTGGGTGCCGCGCTTGGCACGCTGACCGCCGGCTGGGTCGGGTCGGTGCGCCGGCAGGGCCTCGCGGTCATCACCGCGGTGACGGCGTGGGGCCTGGCCATCTGCGCCTTCGGCCTCCTCGTCTTCTCGCTGCCGCTGGCCCTCTTCTGCCTCGCCCTCGCTGGTGCCGCGGACGTCATCAGCGCGGTCTTCCGCACGACGATCGCCCAGGACCTGACGCCCGACGCGTTGCGCGGCCGGGTCAGCGCCCTGACGCTGCTCGTCGTGACGGGCGGCCCGCGGCTGGGCGACATCGAGGCCACGGCCATCGCGGCCGTCGCCGGGGCGCAGGTATCGGCCTTCAGCGGCGGGGTGCTGTGCCTCGTGGGCACGGCCTTCGTGGCGTGGCGTTTCCCGCAGCTGGCCCGCTACCGGGTGGAGCCTCAGACGCGGCGGGTCTTGCGCCCCACGTAGTCGACGAGGATGTACTCACCCAGCCGCTCGGGCGTGGCGTAGAAGGCGCGGCCGCGGTTGAGCCGCGTGAGATGGGCCACGAAGTCGGCCAGGGCGCGGGAGCGCTCGAGCATGAACGTGTTGATGGTGATGCCCTCGCGCGTGCAGCGGCCCACTTCGGCCAGCGTCTCCTGGATCGTGCGCCGCGTGGGCGGGTAGCTGAAGCGGACCTGGCCGTCCTCGAAGTGGGCCGTCGGCTCCCCATCGGTGATGACCACGATCTCGCGGTTCGAGGCGTGCGAACGGGCCAGCAGGCGGCGGGCCAGCAGCAGGCCGTGCTGCAGGTTGGTGCCGTACTCGTAGCCCTGCCAGGACAGCGACGCGAGCGTGCCCGGGGGGATCTCACGGGCGTAGTAGGCGAAGCCCACCACGTGCAGCTGGTCCTGCGGGAAGCGCGTGCGGATGAGGGTGTCCATCGCCACGGCGACCTTCTTGGCAGCCAGGAAGCAGCCGCGCAGCAGCATCGAGCGGCTCATGTCGAGGAGCAGCACGGTGGCCGCACTGGTGAGGTCCTCGTGCTCGTAGATGGCCAGGTCCTCGGGCGCCAGGCGCACACCGCGGCGCGTGGGGCGTGGCGCGGCCGAGGTCCCGCCATCACCGCCCCGCGCCTCCCCCGCCTGCCGGGCCAGGGCGTTGGCCAGCGTCCGGCGCAAGTCCAGATCGAACGGCCGGCCGAACTCGTAAGGCACCGCCACCTCCGCCCGTTCGCCGCCGGCTCCGCCGCCGCGTAGCGCATGCGAGCCGAACGCGTCGCGCTGGAGCCGCGCGAACAGCTCGTCCAGGACGCCCTGGCCGATGCGCCGGCTGCCGCGCGCGGTCAGCTCGACCCGGTCACCGTGTCGCTCCAGGTAGCCGGCGGCCTCCAGGGCGTCGGTCAGCCGCCGGAGCGCGTCGAGGTCGCGCGCCGCGTCCTCGCCGAGCAGATCCTGCACCTCCGCCCGGTCGATGGCCGCCAGGTCGCCGGGGCCGCCCGCGGCGTCCATCTCGTCGGCCAGGCGGTCGAGGCGCTGGAGCCGGCCGAGCTGGTCGAGCGCGCCCTCCAGCGACAGGCCCTCGTCGCCCCGGAAGGCGAACCGCTGGCCCAACCCACCCGGCAGGAGCCGGTCGAGGGTCGAGGCCAGCTGCGCCAGGTCCCAGCGCAGGCGGTCGTCACGCAGGAGGGCGTCCATCAGCGACTGCAGTTCGGCCCGCTGGGCTGCGGACATCGACGCCAGCAACGACTGCATGGCGGCCATCCGCTCGGTCAACTGCTCGATCACGTCGTCGAGCGTCTGGGCGCCCGGGAAGAACGCGCCGTGACGCGCCAGGAAGGCGGACGCATCCGGCTCGCCGCCGTCGAGCCGCTCCTGCAGGAGCTGGTTGAGCTCGCGGACCATGGCCCGGTTCGCCGCGAGGGCTTCGGGCGACATGTTCCGGATCTGCTCCGATAGGCCGTCCAGGTGGGCGTCCAGCACCTGCCCGCGCAGCTGCTCCAGCAGCGCCTGGAATTCGGTACGGGCCTCCGGCTCGAGGAAGTCGTACCCCTCGAGCGCCCGGATCCGCTCGCCGAGGCCCTCGGGCATCGCCGCCAGTTCCTCGCGCCGCCGCCCGGCCAGTTCGCCGAGCACGCGCCGCAGGTCGGGCGTACCCCCCTCCCCGGCCGCCTCCGCGACCCGGCGATCGATGCCCCGGCGCTCGGTCTCCAGGACGTGCTCCAGGCGCTGCCGCAGCTCCGGCATGACCTCACCAAGGCCGTAGCGTTCCAAGGTCTGGCGGCGCTCCGCGGCGATCCGCTGCAGCAGGTCGCGCAGCCCGGCGAGACCGGTGTCCGTGCCGTCGGGCGCACCGGGCATGCCCCGTTCCAGCAGGCGGCGCAGGGCGGCGGTGAGGTCCCCGTCGGCCAGCAGGTCGTCGCGCATGGCCGCCAGCGCCTCGTCGGCATCGAGCGCCTCGAGCCGCTGCGTGCCGTCCCAGCGCGAGTAACGGAAGTGGCTGGGCCGGACCGGTCCCTCGCCACCCATGGTCGGCTCGATCACGCGCGGCCCATCCTCAACGGCGGTAGCGGCCGCCCCCGCCATCGCTGGCGCGGTCCTTGTTCAGCCGCCGATGGAGGTGCAGGCCCTCCAGCAGGAACTCGACGCCGGAGGCGACCGCGGCCGGCGAGTCGCCGCCGCCGAGGCGCGCCACGGCACCCGCCAGCCCGGGGGTCTCGCGCGACCAGCGGACGTACTCGCGCGAGCGGATGCGCTCGCCCGTCTCGAGCACGAGGCCGTTCTCGAAGGCACTGACCACCGGGTCCAGGTCGTCGATGGCGACGCGCCGCCCGAAGACGTTGGCCAGGGCTCGCGACATCAGCCGCTCCACGACCCGTTCCTCGGGCGCCTCATCATTGAGCGTCTCCAGCTCGATCTTGCCGGTCGTCGAAGGGATGAGCGCCCCCAGGTCGCTGACGCGCGGCGCGGCGGTCGGCTCGCCCAGGCGCACGGCCCGTTTGAGGGCGTTGGCCTGCAGCGTCTCGAGGTTGGTGATGCTGACGCGGACGCTCACCCCGGAGCGCTGGCTGATCTCCGCCGAGCGGCGGGCCAGCTGCGAGATCTCGGCCACCAGCTCGAGCATGTAGGGCGGCTCCTCGGCCACCGGCTGGGCGGCGTCCGGGAACGACACCCGCTCCTGCCGCATGATGGCGATCTCGTCGGCGATCGTGTGCGGGTAGTGCGTGCGGACCTGCGATCCCAGACGGTCCTTGAGCGGCGTGATGATGCGGCCGCGGCTGGTGTAATCCTCAGGGTTGGCGCTGGCCACGACGAACAGGTCGAGCGGCAGGCGCAACGTGTAGCCGCGCACCTGGACGTCACGCTCTTCCAGGATGTTGAGCAGGCCCACCTGGATACGTTCGGCGAGGTCGGGCAGCTCGTTGAGGGCGAACACGCCGCGGTTGGCACGCGGGATGAGCCCGAAGTGGATGGTCGATTCGTCGGCCAGGTAGCGCCCTTCGGCGACCTTGATCGGGTCGACCTCGCCGATCAGGTCGGCGATCGTGATGTCGGGCGTGGCCAGCTTCTCCGTATAGCGCGCCTGGCGCGGCAGCCACGTCACCGGCGTCGCGTCCCCCTGGGCGGCCACGATGGCCCGGGCCGCAGCGCTGATGGGGAGGTACGGGTCATCGTGCAGCTCGCCGCCGTCGATCATCGGCACGACGTCGTCGAGGAGCCCCACGAGCAGGCGTGCCAGCCGCGTCTTGGCCTGCCCGCGCTCGCCGAGGAAGACCAGATCGTGGCCGGCCAGGATCGCGTTCTCGATGGCCGGGATCACGGTGTCGTCGTAGCCCACGATGCCCGGGAACAGCGGTTCGCCCTCCCCCAGGCGGGCGAGCAGGTTGGCCCGCATCTCGTCCTTGACCGTGCGCGACGCCCAGCCCGCGGCTCGCAGCTGTCCGATCGTGCGTGCCTGCGCCGCCTCGTCACGGCCGGCCGCCGGCCGCGACCGGCGGGGTCTGGGTTGGGGCGCTGGTGGTGTCTCGCGAGCCATCCGGACGCCATCCTACTCGGCTCATGCGGGGCCGTCGCCCGGGCCCCTGCCACACCAGCCCTGCGACGCCGCGGAGATAACCGCACCGGTCCTGATGAACGGTTACCATCCTGCGATGCGGACGCGCCCCTCGGCCGAGCTTGCCCTCATCGTCACGGTCCTCATCTGGAGCGGCAACTTCTCGGCCGTGAAGGTCGGCGTGACCACCATCGCGCCGCTCGCTTTCTCGGTCGCCAGGTTCGCCCTCGGCGCGTCGATCACCGTGGCCGTCGTGGTGTGGCGCGAGGGCTGGCCGCGCTTCCAGCGCCGGGACCTGCCGCTGCTCGTCGCCGCGGCGGTCATCGGCATCACGGTCAACCAGGTGGCCTTCGTGAGCGCCCTCCAGGCCACCTCGGCGTCCAACGTGGCGCTCCTCATCGGCACGATCCCGATCTGGACGGCCGTCATCGCCGTGCTGACTCGCCAGGAGCACGTCGCCCGCAACCTGTGGGTGGGCCTGGCGGCCGGCCTGGTGGGGGTCACGCTGGTCGTGGTCGGCGGCCAGGGGGCGGTCGGTGGCCTCAGCGTGGTGGGCGAGCTCGGGGCGCTCGCCACGGCGCTCAGCTGGGCCGTCTATTCGGTGCTCATCCGACCGCTCATGCAGCGCTACTCGGCCCTGCAGCTGTCGGCCTTCGTGATGGTCGTGGGGACCCTGATCCTGGTGCCCTTCAGCGTACCAAGCGTCGCCACGCAGGACTGGTCGGCGGTACCGACCGGCGCGTGGCTGGGCCTGCTCTACGCGGCCATCCTGAGCGTCACCGTGACCAACATCCTCTACTTCACGGCGATCCACCGGATCGGTGCCTCCCGGGCGGCCCTCTTCACCTACATGGAGCCGTTCCTGGGGGTCCTCTTCGCCGTCATCCTGCTGGGTGACTCCGTGACGCTCCTGCAGCTCGCGGGCGGCGCCGTGATCCTGGGCAGCGTGGCCGTCGGGCGGGACCGGGCCGGTGGGCAGGTCATCGCCGAACCGGGCATCTGACCGCCGCGATGCGCCGCGTGGCGCGTGGCGGCACCGGCGGGGACCACTGCCGGGTCTGGCGGTACGACTTCACTACCCCGACGCCCCTCCGCGCCCGCTAGCGTGAGCGACGTCTCGGACCACGCGTCCGCCTGCCCACTTCAGGGGGCTCGCACGACCATTGACTGACGCCGCCTTCTGCGAGAACTGCGGGACCGACCGCGACCAGTACGGGAGCCCCGACCGGCGGCTCTTCCATCGCTGCGCCTCCTGCCGCCTGGAGGTCTGCCCGGACTGCTGGAACCGCGGTCGCGACCTCTGCCTGAACTGCGCCCCCTTCAGCGTGGGCCTCGCGGCTCCGGCCGATGTGCCGGCCGCGGGCGGTCCCGCTCCCATCGCCACGAGCGTCCCAGCGCAGCCGACCGGCTGGACCCTCGTCGCGCCGGACGATTCACCGGAGGCAGCCGCGCGGAGCACGGTCGTCGCGCCCGTCGCCGCCGCGACGGCCGGCGCCTTCGAGACGGTCGCCGCCGCCAGGATCCGGCTGGGCGGCACGCTCGCGACCTTCCGTCGCCGCGGCATGGTCGGATTGGGGGCCCTCGCGAGCGCCCTGGGCAAGCCGGTGCGCATGGCAACGCACGCCGTCCTGCTCCTCTGCCTCACCACGCTGGGTCTGCTCGTGACCTGGCAGCTCGTCTCGTTCGCCGGCACGGCCCTGCCGACGTCGACCGCCCCGGGCGCCGCGCTGGGGGCCGGTCCGACCGCGAGCGCCGACGCGTCCGCCAGCCCCCTCGATGTCGGCGCCTCACCCGTGCCTGCCGGTGGCGCCGGCGGGAACCAGGGCGATCACGATCGGGGTCAGCCCGGCTCCGGAGACGGCGCCGGTTCCCAGGGCGGCGCCGGCGCGACCCCGCGGGTCACCCCACGCCCGACGGCCACGCCGACGGCGACGCCGACGGACGGACCGACCATGACGCCCACCCCGGCACCGACCGCGACCGACACGCCGGCGCCGACCCCCACCGACACGCCGCCCCCGCCCCCGACCGACACGCCACCCCCGCCCCCGACCGACACGCCGGCACCCCCGCCCACCGACACCCCCGGGCCGTAGCCGCCGGCCGGGCCCGCGCGTTGACATCGACAGGCGCGCTCGGCTATCCTCCAGACCTTCGGTCGCGACGGGCAGCGCGCGCCCTCTAGGAGTCCAAACCGCAGATGTCCAACACCCCGATCCCCCAGCAGGCAGCCATCGAGCTGCCGATGGTCGCGCCTCTCGGCGCCGCCGTCGATGGGAGATCTGTGCCCTGCACCGACTAGTGCCAGGCGGCTGAGCCGCCGAACCACTGGAGCCGGAGGGCCAGATGGGCCCCCCGGCTTTTTCGATGCCCGCGTGCCGGTCGTCAACGAGAGCCGCCCCTCCCCAGGGAGCCCGCCGTCCAGGCCTCGTTCAGACACGTGGAGCACGCGCCATGACCCTCACCATCGAACCACTGGTGACCGCGCCCCAGGCAGGGCCGGCCGGATCGGCCATGCCCGCGCTCCCGGCGCTGCTCATCGACCACGTCACCAAGACGTTCGTCGTGGGCCGCCACAAGCGCCCCGTCGTCGCCATCAGCGACGTCTCCATGCGGCTGGCCCGCGGGGAGATCTACGGGGTGCTCGGCGCCAACGGCTCCGGCAAGTCGACGCTCATCCGCCTGGTCAGCACGTTGCTGACCATCGACTCGGGCCGGGTCGAGGTCTTCGGCCACGACATCGCTCGCGACGAGATGGCGGTCAAGCGCCTCATCAACCGCGTCAGCGTCGACGCGGCGTTCTTCAAGAAGCTCTCACCGTTCGAGAACCTGATCTACGCGGCCCGCCTGTACGGGCTGGACGCGAAGGTCGCGAGGCGCGAGGCGGTGAGCATCCTGGGTCGCCTGGGGGTCGCCGAGTCCCGGCTGGACCGACCCCTCGAGCAGATGAGCCGGGGCATGCAGCAGAAGGTCGCCATCGCGCGGGCGCTGCTGACCAGCCCGACGCTGCTGCTCCTGGACGAGCCAACGACGGGTCTCGACCCGCGCTCCAAGCTGGAGGTGCAGGCCTTCATCGAGGAGCTCCGGGACACGCACGACGCCACGATCGTGCTGACGACCCACGACCTGGAAGAGGCCGAGCGCCTCTGCGACCGGCTGGCGATCCTGGCCGGCGGCTGCCTCATCGTGGAAGGGACGGCCGCGGAGCTCAAGGCACGGGTCGCCCTTGAGACCGGTCTCGCGCCGACCATGCACAGCGTCTTCATGACCTACACCGGGCGCTCGCTCGATGACGATATCGAGACCGAGGACGACCCCGAGACCGAGGCCTGAGCCGGCACCCCGCCGGCGTCGGCCGCAGGACGCAACGAACACATCAGCAGGAAAGGAGGTTCCGATGCGTATCGATCCCCATCTCGCGCTGACCATGCACCAGGCCCGCGCCGCCGAAGTGCGACGCGAGGCCGCTGCCGATCGCCGTGGGCGACACCCAGCCGGCCGACCGGCTCGTCCGTCGGCCGCCCGCCGGCGGATCGGACGGTCCATGGTGCGCCTCGGGACCCGGCTCGCCGGCGACCCGAGCTTCACGCCGGTCCGCTCCCGCTAGGGGCGGACCGGCCCTCGAACCCGGAGGATCACGTCGTGACCGGAACGACCCGCGACCTGCGGGCGAGCTTCGCCTTCGTCGAGCGCAACTTCAACCTGACCCGGCGGTATTGGGGGTGGGAGGCCGCCTTCCTCGTCTATGCCATCGCCGGCGCGCTCTCCATCACGCTCATCGGCAAGGAGCAGGGCTCGGCCCGTCTGATCCTGTCGCTGATGATCGGGGCGATCTTCTGGAACTACCTCTCGACCGTCTTCGCGTTCATCGCCGAGACGATCGCCTGGGAGCGCTGGGAGGGCACCCTGGAGTACACCATGATGGCCCCCGTGCGGCGCTACGCCCAGCTGCTCGGCTCGACCGCGTACGCCATCCTGTACGGCCTGATCCAGACGGTCGTCGTGCTGGCCGCGCTCGTCCTGTTCTTCGGGCTCGACCTGTCGCACGCGGACCTGCTGAGCGGGACGATCTTCATGCTGCTCGGCTCGGCGTCGTTCGTCGGCATCGGCATGATGGCCGCCGTGCTGCCCCTGCTCTACGTCGAGCGTGGCGCGCAGATGACCTTCGTGCTCCAGTCGCTGCTGCTGCTGGTGAGCGGCGTCTACTACTCGGTGGATATCCTGCCCGGCTGGATGCAGGTCATCAGCCATTTCAGCCCGGCCACATACATCCTCGACGGCGTCCGCGCCGCCCTGCTGGACGGCACGCCCGTGACCGCCCTGTGGGGCGATGTCTGGCCGCTCGTCGTGATGGGCGTCGTGCTCATCCCGCTCGGCGTGTGGGTCTTCGGGCGCGCGGAACGGTACGCCAAGCGCACCGGCAAGCTCAAGCGGGTCGGCTGAGGTCACTGCCTACCGGCGCCCGTTCGACCTCTGAGGCGCTCGGTTCAGGCGAAGAGGCGCCCCGTCTGCGCCACGAGGGCCATCCAGGCCCGCTCCCGGCCGATCGACGTCAGCGGTCCATGGCCGGGCAGCACCTGCGTCCCGTCGGGCAGCACCGTGAGGCGCGCGATCGAGGCGGCCATCGCGTCCGGCGAGCCGCCGTCCAGGTCGACCCGGCCCCAACCCCCGGCGAAGAGCGTGTCGCCGCTCAGCAGCAGGCCCGCGTCGCGCGCCAGGAGGCAGACCGACCCGGGCGTGTGGCCCGGCGTGTGGAGGACCTCCAGGCGCAGGTCCCCGAACACGATGTGATCGCCCTCGGCCAGTTCGAGGGCCGGCACGCTGGGCGGGATGGGGAACGGGGCGCCGGTGCCGTGCGGGGCGCGGATGCCGGCCGCGTCGAGCGCGTGGGCGGCGAGCGTCGCGTCGGTGGCGGCCATGACCGCGGCGTTGTCGCCGATGTGGTCCCAGTGGCGGTGCGAGCTCACGATCAGCTTGAGGGTCCAGCCGCGCGCCGCCAGCCGTTCGGTCACCCAGGCCACGCACGGGGTGGCGGTGTCGATGGCGATGGCCTCGCGGCTGCGTTCGTCGCCCAGCACGTAGACGTTGGTGGCGATGGGCCCGACGGTCGTGTGGAGGAACTCCATCAGGCGGCCGCCTCGTCCCGCTCGAGCCGGTAGTAGCGGCCGACCGCCAGGACGTGCCGCCGCGCCGCGCGGTAGAGGAGGTCGCCGGGGAAGGGATGCTGCGAGGTGGCCAGGATGGCCCGCTCACGTTCGGGGCCTACGGGCAGGAGCCGGGCCATGAACGGCGTCGCGTCAAGGCCCGGCCAGCGCACCAGCAGCCGGCCGGCCGCCGCATCCACGTTGCGCGTCCAGGCGGCCGACCCGTCGGGGTGGCCCAGGTACCAGCGTCCGTCGGCGGCGAGCAGGCCCAGCAACACGTCCCGCGGATGGGCGGTGCGCCACCCGGTGGTGGTCACCAGGACGACGTTGCCCAGCCCGAAGCGCCGCCACCAGGCGCGCAGCAGCGGGTCCATCCAGCCGAGCACGCGGTAGAGCGACCGGAAGGCCAGGCTCCACCCGCCCCCATGTCCGAGCGCGCGGTCGCTCGCACTCATGGCGCTCGTCGGCGCCGCCGGATGGCCTGTGGACGGCCCTCGAGGGCGCTGCCCCGGCCGGGTTCGTAGCGGCCGAGGGCCGCGCTGCGCGAATTGACCGCGCGGGGGTCGACCGAGCGGCGCAGCTCCTCCGCGTCCTCCAGACCGGCGAGGCGGGCAGCCTCGCCGACGGAGCGGATCTTGGCCCGCGCCTGAGCGTGGGTCAGGCCGCCAAGGCCGCCCGACGGCGCGATGCCCACGCGGTCCAGGCCGCGGCCGCCGAGCGCCGCGGCGTAACGCGCCCCCCACACCAGGATCTCCTTGCTGTCGAGCCGCGCGTCGCGCGCGTCGGCGACGCCCGCGATGATGCCGCGGTCGCGGGGGGCCTGGCTGACGAGGCGCCAGTTGTCGGGCCCGGCACACAGGTCGAAGAAGTAGCTCCGGAACGGCGCGTCGAACAGCAGGCCCGGGCCGGCGCCCTCGGCCGCGCCGCCCACGATCGCGAGCGTCAGGTGCAGGTCGGGGACCGCCGCCGCGAGGCGTCGCCAGGCGTCGGCCGCCAGGGCCCGCTCGAGGGCATCGGCTGGCCCGATCTCCACGAGTGCCGGTTCGTCGACCTGGACGACGAGCGCCCCTGCCGCGGCCAGCTCGGCAGCTCGGCGCCGAGCGCCTCGGCGAACGCCAGCGTGACCCGCTGCCGCCCGAGTCGACCGCGATCCGCCAGGCGGCCAAGGGTGTACGGACCGAGCAGCTGGGCACGGACCGGGCGCGGCCCTTCGCTCCGCCCAGCGGCGAGGGCCGTGGGCGACGGTCGTCGCGGCCTGCCAGCGGGCCACCACTGTCGCCGCCCGCCACGTCGGCAGGCGCCGCACGACGGGCTGGGCGCCGGCCCAGCCGCTCCCGAGGATGGCCCTCCCCGGACCGGGGGTCACCCCGTCCATGCCGGCCACCGCCGCCGCGATCGGATCGGGTACGCCGACCTCGCCATCGCCGAGGAGCTCCAGCCCGGCCTCGAGCTGGTCGGTCAGGATGGCGCGCAGGGCCCCGTCGGCCGAGCCGGTGGCTTCAGGCGGCGGCGGATAGGCGCCGGCGAGCGTGGCGAACACGCTCGCAGCTTAGCGCCGCGGTCGGTCGCCGACGCGGTGGCGGACGTTCGGCGCCGTTTACATGCCCCTTACGTAGCCTTCCGGTGGCCATGTCGACGCGGCGTATCCTGCCGCCGTGAAGACGATCCTCGTGGTCGATGACGAGCGCCACATCCTGGACCTCGTGCGGCTCTACCTGGACAAGGAGGGCTTCGCCGTCGTCACCGGCCGCGACGGCCGGGAGGCGCTGCAGCTCGCGGCGCGGCACGACCCCGACCTCATCGTGCTGGACCTGATGCTGCCCGAGATGGATGGCCTGGAGGTCACCCGCGAGCTGCGGCGCGGCAGCGACGTGCCGATCCTGATGCTCACCGCGCGCGCCGATGACGTGGATCGCATCGTCGGCCTGGAGCTCGGCGCGGACGACTACCTGACCAAGCCCTTCAACCCCCGCGAGCTGGTGGCACGGGTCAAGGCCATCCTCCGCCGCACCGACGTGACGACGCGCGGAGGGCGGCCCGTGGAGGTCGGCCAGCTGCGTCTGGACCCGCGCCGGCGGGAGGTCTACGTGGGCGCGCGCCGGCTGGACCTGCGACCGCGCGAGTTCGACCTCCTGGCAGCCCTGGCCCGCGATCCAGGCGTGGTGCTCACGCGTGACGGCCTGCTGGAGTCGGTGTGGGGCACGGACTTCCCGGGTGAGACACGCACCGTCGACGTCCACATCGCCGCGGTGCGGGCCAAGCTGGGCGAGGACGGCCCCGACATCGAGACGATCCGCGGCGTCGGCTACCGGCTGGTGCCCCCGGCTCGCGAGCCGCTGCCGGCTGCCACCCCGTCATGATCCGGTCCCTACGGGCGCGCGTCCTGGCCGCCTTCGCCCTCCTTGGCCTGGCCTTCCTGCTGAGTGTCGGCGGGGCGCTGTTCGTGGTCTTGCGGGATCTCAGCCAGCAGTCGCAGGAGGCGGCGCTGACGGAGGCGCTCGTGCCCTTCGTGGTCCAGGTGCGCCTGCGGCTGGTCGCGGGGACCGCCCCGAGCCAGGTCGTGGCCGCGCTCACGCCGTTCACGCAGGGCAGCGACGTGAGCGTCTTCCTCACCGACAACAACGGCCAGGTGCTGGATACCGGGAGCGACATCGCGCCCGGCCGGCTCGTCATCCCCGGGCCGCAGCGCCGAGGCGACGTCACGAACGGCACCTACCAGCTGGACGGCCGGACCTACCAGTACGTGGCGGCCACCCTGTTCGCCGATGCCACGCCCGGTGGCGCGCGGGCACTCGTCCTCGCCCATCCCGACACGGCCACGGCCCAGGCGCTTGGCGACCTCGTGCGCGGTCTGCTGCTGGCGCTCCTGGCCCTGCTCATCGTGGGCGTGCCGCTGGCCACACTGCTGGCGCGACAGGTGTCGCGGCCGCTCGAGCGCCTCGCCGTCGCGGCGCGGCATGTCGGCCAGGGCAGCCTGCCGCCGCCCCTGCCGGCCGACGGTCCGCAAGAGGTCCAGGACGCCAGCCTGGCCTTCAACACGATGACCGCGGAGGTGGAGCACGCGAGGCGTGCCCAGGCCGACATGCTGGCCGGCCTGCGCCACGACCTGCGCACCCCGCTGACCGTCATCGGCGGGTTCGCCCAGGCGCTCCAGGACGGCACCGCGAGCGGCGAGGAGGCGGGACGGGCGGCTGCCGCGATCGCCGATGAGGCCTCGCGCCTGGACCGCATGGTCACCGACCTTGGCGCCCTGGCCGATCTCGAGACGGGCGTGCGGCCCCTGCAACTCGAACAGCTCGACGCCGGCCTGCTGGCCCGTGACGCGGCCGAACGCTTCGCGCCTGGCGCGGCCGCCGACGGCCAGGAGGTGACGGCCGCGACCGAGACCGCCCCCCTCCCCCTGGCCGGCGATCGTGTGGCGGTCGAGCGCATCCTGGGCAACCTCGTGCGGAACGCCCTGGCCGCTGCGCCGCGGCCCGGCGGCCACGTCCGCGTGGAGGTCGCGCCGATGCCCGCCGAGGCGGTCATGCTGGCCGTGCGGGACGACGGTCCGGGCATCCCCTCTGCCGCCCTGCCCCGCGTCTTCGAACGCTTCTACCGGGCCGATCCGGCCCGCGCCGGGCAGGGGGCCGGCCTGGGGTTGGCCATCGTCGACGAGCTGGCCCGCGCGCATGGGGGCCGGGCGTTCGCCGAGAACATGCCCGACGGCGGCGCGCGCGTGGGGGTCATCCTGCCGGCGCTGCCGGCCGCGTCGGGAGCCTGGAGCCCGGCGCCGCTGCCGTCGCCCCTGTCACCCTCGGCGTGACCCGGGCTCGCCGGACCGACCCACCCCTCGTCCCGGCCCAGACGGCGTTCGGCACCCGCGGCGCGGTCGTCAGCCCGCACCGGCTCGCCAGCGCTGCCGGCCTCGGCGTCCTGCGCGCCGGCGGTTCCGCGGTCGACGCGGCCATCGCCACGAACGCCGCGCTCGCCGTCGTGGCCGCGCACTCCTGCGGCCTGGGTGGCGACGCGTTCTGGCTCATCTGGGACGGCCGTGCGGAGATCGGCCTGAACGGCAGCGGACGCGCCGGGGCGGCGGCCACCATCGAGGCCGCCCACGCCGCCGGTCATGGGGACCGTCTGCCCCTGCGCGGGCCGTGGACCGTCACCGTCCCCGGCGCGATCCGCTCGTGGGGCGATGCCCACGCGCGCTTCGGGCGGCTGCGGTGGGCCGAGCTGTTAGCGCCGGCGATCGAGCTGGCCGAGGGGTTCCCTGCCTCGCCTGGCTGGAGCGCAGCCGTCGAGCGCAGCACGGCGATCTTCGGTGTCGGCTCCGACTGGGCGCGGGTCTTCCGCGCCGCGGGTCGCCCGTGGCGCGTCGGCGAACGGGTCGTCATCACCGGCCTAGCGGGCACGATCCGTACGCTGGCCGCCGACGGTCCGGACGCGGCCTACACGGGCTCGGTCGCCGCCGCGAGCGCGCGCTACCTCGCCGATCAGGGCGCGCCGATCAGCGCGGCGGACCTCGCCGCCCACAGGTCCACCTGGACGGAGCCGATCCGGGGGGCCTACCGCGGCGTGACGGTGACCTCGCACCCGCCCAACAGCTGCGGCCCGTCCGCCCTGGAGCTACTGGCGGTCCTGGATCGCTTCCAGGCGCCGCCACGCGGCCGCTTCGGCGGGCGCGGCCCGACCGACCCGACCTGGGTCCACCTGGGCCTCGAGGCCGCCCGCTCGGTGATGGCCGACCGGGACCGCTGGCTGACCGATCCCGACGCGATGGCGCCCGGCGCCCTGGCGGAGATGCTCTCCGCGCGCCACGTCGCGGCCGTGGCGGCGAGCCTGGATCCCGAGCTGGTCCTGCCGCGTCCGGCCCTGCCGGGCCCCGCCGGCGGCGGCACGGTCTACCTCGCGACGGCCGATCGCTGGGGTGGCCTCGTCAGCCTGCTCCAGTCGAACTACGCCGGCTTCGGGTCGGGCCTGGTGGACCCGGCGACGGGCATCGGGTTCCAGAACCGTGGCGCGTTCTTCTCTCTCGATCCGCGCCACGCCAACGCGCTGGCGCCACGCAAGCGGACGATGCATACCCTGACGCCCGGCCTGGCCTTCCGCAACGGCCGGCCGTGGCTCGTCCATGGCGCCATGGGTGGTGAGCTCCAGCCCCAGGTCTTCGCCCAGTTCATCTCGGCCATGGTAGACGGCACCGGCGACCTGGCCACGGCCGTCGCCGCACCACGCTGGGCGGCCGACGTACCGGCGCACGGCCGACCGCCGACCGTGACGAGGCTGGAGCGCCGAGTCCCGCCATCGGTCGCGCGCGGCCTGGCGGCCCGCGGCCATGACGTCACGTGGGGCCTGCCGTTCGACAGCAGCTTCGGCCACGAGCATGCCATCGAGGTGCAGTGGCCGTCCGACGAGGGTGCCGGACCGACCTTCGGAGCGGTCACCGACCCCCGCTCGGAGGGCTCGCCGAGCGTGTGGTAGGGAGCGTTATACTCTCGCCTCGGCCGGTCGCGCCGCGCTCACGACCTCCGCGGCTGGCCGCACCTCCCGCCCCATGGATGGCCCCGCCGGGGCCGAGCCGCGAGCCCGTCATGAGGGTCCCGTGAGTTCCAACGTCGGCCAGAACTACCCCTACGCGAGCGAGTCCGAGACGCAGCGAGCCGCCGCCGTGACCGCGGCGGTCGAGCGGTTCCCGGGCCTCGCCGACCGGATCGCGGCCGAGGCCAGTCCCCTCGGTCCGGTCGAGCCGGACGAGCGGTGGTGGGTCTGGGTCTGCCCGGTCGGCGACCTGAGCGGCCGCCTGCACGTGGCCGGCTACGCCCTCGAGCGGCATGGCCTGTATACCGTGTGCGACACCTGCGGGCAGACGTTCCTGCGCTGATGGAGTAACCCTCCCACCCAATCTAGACGGTTATCTCACCCGCGGGTACCATGCCCCGATGGCCGCCCCCGACGCGACGCCCGACCTTTCGCCCGGCCATGCCGACCTCGCCGCATCCCGCCGCCGGATCGTGGTCGACGCGGTGGGGGTGATGCTGTCGGCCAGCGCCTTCGGGGTGGTGTACGGCCTGGCCACCCGCGCCGTCGGCTTCTCGCTCGTGGATGCCATGGCCATGAGCACGTTCGTCCTGGCCGGCGCATCCCAGTTCGCCGCCGTCGGGCTCATCGCCGCGGGCGCTGCCTGGCCGGCGATCGTCCTGCTGACGTTCCTGCTCAATGCGCGGCACCTGCTCTACTCGGCCGCCCTCGCGCCCTGGTTCCGCGGCCGCCCGCTGGTCGAACGCGCGGCCGCGGCGCACGTCCTGACCGACGAGACGTTCGCCCTCGCCCTGACCCATTTCCGGCGGCTCGGGCGCTTCGACGGCCTTGGGTACTGGCTCGCCTCCTCCTTCGTGGTGGTGCCCTGGATCGGCGCCACCGCCGTCGGCTACCTGGGCGGCCAGGTCATCCCCGACCCGGCACGCCTCGGGCTCGACATCGTCTTCCCGGCGGCCATGGGCGGCCTCGCCGTGGGCCTCATCACCGGCCGCCGCGAGGTCGTGGCGGCCCTGGCCGGGTTGCTCATCGGGGTCGTCGTGGCGCTCGTCGCCCAGCCGTCCGTGGGGGTCGTAGCCGGCGGATTGCTCGGGCCGCTGGCAGGGCTGCTGACGCCCGACCGGGAGCGCCTGCAGCAGGTCGAGGCGTACCCGCTGTGAACGTCGGCTTCGTCGGCCTGGCCGTCTTCATGGCCGCCGTGACCTACCCCTCGCGCGCCGTGCCCCTGCTGGCGCCCGGCATCGAACGGCTGCCAGGATGGGCGCTGGCCTACCTCCGCCTGGTCGGGCCGGCCGTCCTGGCCGCGCTTGCCGCAGTCAACGTGCTGGTCGTGACCGACGCCGGCGGGCGCGCCAGCGTATACCTGGGCCTCGAGCCGGCGGCCGTCGTCGTGGGGGTCGTGATCGTGGCGTGGCGGCGCAACCTCTTCCTGGGCATCATCGTCGCCGTGGTCATCACGGCCTTGGCTCGCGCGATGGGTGCCTAGAGCCTCTTCCGGCGCCACATGGTCGTGCCGCCGGGCCCCTCGCCCTTGTCCACCCAGGCCACCGCGAACCCCAGGCTGTCGTAGAACCGCCCAGCGTCTTCATTCTCGGACGGGTGCTCGACGAGCAGGCTGGTGGCGCCCTGGCTGGCCACCGCGTCACCCACCCCCTTGACCAGCATCCTTCCGATGCCCTGCCCTCGTTCGTCAGGCGACACGTAGAGCTTCCACATGACCGGTTCGCCCTCGTACTCGCCGAACTCGGTCACCCCGACGATCCTGGCGCCTGCCTCCGCGAGCAGGACTCGATGTTCGGCGATCGCGTCCTCCTGGAGGTCCGAGCCCCAGTACTGGCGCAAGATGGTCTCGCCGTAGTAGAGATCGATGAGCGACTCGTAGAACGGCACCACGACCCGCCGCCCGAATTCGCGCACCGCTGACAGATCCGAGGGCTCAGCGGATCGCACCAGCACCGGCACCCTCGCGGCTTGAGTCATCTCCAGGGGACTTCCCCTAGCCGCCCGTGCCCAGGCGAGGGTCGCGCGCGGTGGCCAGAAGGAGCGCGGCCAGGAGCGTCACGCGGGGCACGATCGAGTCCAGCTCCAGGTATTCGCCGGGGGCATGATCCAGGCCGCCGATCGGGCCAAGGCCGTCGAGCGAGGGCACGCCCATGCCGGCCGTGGTGTTCGCGTCCGAGGCCCCGCCGGTGGCGCAGTCGGCCAGGGGGAAGCCGAGCCGCGCCGCGAGGGCCACGGCATGATCGACCAGGCGGCCGCTCGCCGCGAGCTTCTCCATCGGCCAGTGGCGACCACCCTCCGCTACGGCGCACGTCACGTCGGCCACGGTCGTGGTCGCGGCGACGGCCCGGACGGCCGCCTCGGCCGCCTCCAGCGCGTCGCGGCTGCTCGCCCGCAGGTCGACCTCCAGCACGGCCTGCTCGGCCACCACGTTGGGGCGCGTCCCGCCGCGCACCACGCCCACGTTGCAGGTCACGCCCGGCCATCGGCCGTTGAGCGCCTGCAGGGCGATCGTCTTGTGGGCCGCCTCCAGGATGGCGCTGCGGCCCTTCTCCGGCTCCACCCCGGCGTGCGCCGCGCGCCCCGTGATCGTCAGGCGAAGGTCGACCGTGCCCTTGCGCGAACTGACGATGTCGCCGTTGGCGCGGGCACATTCCAGGACCAGCGCAAGGTCGCTAGCCGCGGCCGCCTCGCGGATGACCGCCGAGCTCTCGGGCGAGCCGATCTCCTCGTCCGGGTTGGCCACGAACGCGAGCCGCCCGAAGGGCAGCCAGGCCGTGGCGTCGGCCGCCTCGTCGGCGCCAACGCCGGCCAGTCCGCGCAGCGCGGCGAGCGCGTACAGCCCGGCGAGGAGGCCGCCCTTCATGTCGGTGACGCCGGGCCCGTACGCCCGTCCCTCCTCCGTCCGGAAAGGTCGCGCCGCGGCCGTGCCCGGGTCGAACACGGTGTCCATGTGGCCGATCAACAGCGCCCGCCGTGTTCCCTCGCCCCGCAGCAGGCCGACGACGGTGTCGCCGAGCTCGCGCGATGGATGGATCGTCACGTCCGCCCCCAGGCGCGCCAGCTGGTCGGCCACGAAGCGCCCCACCTCGTCGACGCCCGCCTTGGTATAGCTGCCGCAGTCGATGTCCACCAGGTGTTCCAGGTCGGCCAGGTAGGCCGGGCGCGAGGCCTCGACGATGGCGCGCAGGGCCGCCAGCTCGTCGTCGGTCACGATGGGGTCGGGCACCGGGGGCGGCGGCAGGGCGGGCATCGGGCGGCAGTCTAGCGGCCCGGAGCCGACCCTATACTCGGACCATCGTGCGACTCGTCGAAGTGCGGCTGCTGGAAGGTCCCAACCTGTACCGGCTGGAGCCGACGGTCAAGATCGAGGTCACGGTCGGCCGCAGGCGCACCTGGTACGGGCAGCGGACGCCCGGCGCGTACGCCATCGTCCGGCTCGGCCGACCCGTCGGGCGCACGGACGCGCCGCGGCCGGTCCAGGACCTCGCCGCCTGGGTGGCCCGTCTGCACCGGCTCAGCGGCACCCGGGCGGGCCGGCCCGCGGGACGAGCCATCCCCATCGCGATCCATCGCACGGGTGAGCCGGGCCACTGGATCGTGGCCTTCCCCTGGCGCGAGCGCGAACGGGCCCAGGAGATCGCCGACGGCGCGTGGCGGCTGGCCGAGGCGGAGATCGACACGCACGCGACGCCGCGCGGCAGCCGGGCCCTGGAACGCGTCCTCCGGCGGGTCCGCGATGCGGCCGGGCCGGGCCCGACCTGGATCACCGACGCGGACCGGCGCATCCCCACCGTCAGCATCAGCGGCACCAACGGCAAGAGCACCACTACCCGCATGCTGACGCACATCCTCCGTCGCGCCGGCCGGCGAGTCGGCACCACCACGTCCGACGGGGTCCTCATCGACGAGCGACTCGTGGAACCGGGCGACTGGACCGGGCCCGGCGGCGCCGGCCAGGTCCTGGGGCGCAGCGACATCGACGTGGCCGTGCTCGAGACGGCGCGCGGCGGGATCCTGCTCAAGGGCGTGGGCTACGAGTCGAATGACGTGAGCGTCCTGACCAACGTCAGCTCCGATCACCTGGACCTGCAGGGCATCCACACCCTGCCCGAACTCGCCGAGGTCAAGGCGGTCATCGCCCGCATCACCCGCCCGCAGGGCACGGTCATCCTCAACGCCGACGACCCGCTCGTGGCCGCCCAGGTGCGCCGCGTGCACGCCGCGGTCTGCCTGTTCTCACTGGAGGTCGCTTCATCGCGGGTGGCGCGGCACGTGCGTCGCGGCGGCCGGGCTGTGGTCCTCGACGAAGGCTGGCTCGTCGAGCTCGACGGCTCGACCCGCAAGCGCGTGGTGGCGGTCAGCGAGGTCCCGACCGCCCTGTTCGGGCTGGCCCGCCACAACATCGCCAACGCGCTGGCGGCGGCCGCCGCCGCGCTCGCCCTGGGTACCACGGCCGAAGCCGTCGCCGACGGTCTGCGGGACTACCGGCCGACGGCCGAACAGGCGCCCGGGCGCCTCAACCTGTATCGCCTGGGGGCCCGCGTCGTCATCGTCGACTTCGCCCACAACGAGGCCGGCGTGGCGGTGCTGCTCGACGTGGCCGAGGCGATCGCCGGCGGTGCGGCGGGCCGTCGCCTGCCGGTCACCATCATCATCGGCACCGCCGGGGACCGGCCCGACGACACGCTGCGCGGCATCGGCCGCATCGCCGCCGGCCGGGCCGACCGCGTGGTCATCAAGGAGACCCTGAACTACCTCCGCGGACGCAGCCGCGAGTCGGCCATCGGCGAGTTCCGGGCCGGTCTCCGGGAGGGCGGCTGGACCGTGGAGGCGCCGGCGTATCCGTCCGAGACGACCGCGTTGCGGGCGGTCCTGGGCAACGGCGCGGGCGCGGCCGCCCATGCCAACGAGCCCGGCGTCATCGCCCTCATGTGCCACGAGGACCGCGATGGGGTCGTCGGGCTGCTCGGCGAGCTCGGGGCGAGGCCGCTGGCCGACCAGCGGGAACTGCTCGAACTGATGCCACGCCTGCAGGCGCGCCGATGACCGAGCAGGGCGGGACGACAGCCACCGGCCGGCCGCGACGCGCCCCCAGCCTTGGCGCGGTCGGCGTGTGGAGCCACCTCGATACGCTGGGGATCGCGCAGGCGCGCGCGTATGCGGCGCGCGTCGAGGCGCTCGGCTTCGGGACCCTGTGGGTTCCCGAGACCGTGGGGCGGGACCCGTTCACGTCGCTCGGCCTGCTCGCCGCCGAGACGAGCCGGATGGCCCTTGGCACGAGCATCGCCTCCATGTGGGCCCGCGATGCCCAGACGACACGCATGGCCGCTCATACGCTGGACGAGGCGACGGGCGGGCGCTTCGTCCTTGGCCTGGGCGTCTCGCATCCGCACCTCGCGGAACGCCTTCGCGGTCATGTCTACGAGCGGCCGCTGACCCACATGCGCGAGTACCTGGCGGCCTACGCGCGCGCCGTCTACAAGGGCCCGATGCCCGCGGACGACATGGACCCGCCGATCCTCCTGGCCGCGCTTCGCGAGCACATGCTGGCCCTGGCGGCGACCGACACGGACGGCGCGTTCCCCTACCTCGTGACGCCGGAACGAGTGGCGTGGGTGCGGCAGCACCTGGACACGGCGGCGGAGGCCGCGGCCGGCGCGACCGGCGCGCCAAAGGCCCGCCCGATCCTGGCCGTGACGATGCCGGTGGTCACCCAGATCGCGCCCGAAACGGCGCGTGCCGCGGCCCGGGCGTACCTGGCGCCGTACCTGCGGCCGCCGGCCTACCAGGCGTCATGGGGCCTCCAGGGGTTCGGTGCCGACGACCGCGAGCGGCCGGGCAGCGACCGGCTCGTCGACGCGATGGTGGCATGGGGCGCCATGCCCGCCATCTGGCATCGCTGGCGCGCCTTGCGTGACGCCGGGGCGGACCACGTGGCGATCATCCCGCTGTCGGCCGACGGCACGACCGAGGACCTGGCGACCCTGGAAGCCCTTGCGGAGGCCGGCCTCACCGCCTGATGATGCGGCGAGTCCGGTGGGGATGTTCCCCGCCGCCCGAGGAGGACGCCGCTTTGGAAGCGATCGTGGGTATCGCGCTCGTCGTGTTGAGCGCCCTGATCATCATCGGCGTGGTGCGGGTGGTCGGGCGGGACGCCTCGGCCTAGCCCTCCGGGACGGCCATCTCGCCGGGGTCGGAGATGGCGCGCCCGCGACCCGTCCGGCCGTGGGTCATCGCCAGCTGGTAGATGCCCGGCGCGTCGTCGGCGCAGACGACCACGAGGTCGCCCGGCTGCGCCTCATCGAGCGCGGCGACGGATGCCTCGTGCTCCTCGAGCACCGCCCGCGCGCCGCTCGTGCGGGCGCCCTGCTTGCGCGCCGCCTCGATGCCCTCGAGGACGTGGGCCGCGCTCTCGCCCGGCTTGCGGCCGCGCAGGTTGACGTCCTCGCGCACGTAGATGCTGTCGAAGGCCGACGCGGCCAGGGCGCCGTACTCCCGCTGGTCGGCGTCCCGACGGTCGCCCGGGACGCCGATCACGCCGATGGCCCGGCCCTGGCGCTCGGGCGGCGCAGCCGAGGCCCCGTCACCCGCCCCGCGAATCCTGCGCCGTCGCGTCGCCGGCGACGCCCCGTCGGCCATCGTCAGGTTGACGAACTCGGCCAGGCGGCGCATGCCGTCGACGTTGTGGCAGTAGTCGATGATCAGCTTGCGGCCGTTGACCTCCAGGAGGTTCAGGCGCCCGGGGGCCTGGAAGAACGAGGTCGAGAACGTCCGCAGGCCCTGGCGGATGTCGTGCAGGTGCGCCCCGGCAGCCCACGAGGCGGCGGCTGCGGCCAGCGCGTTCTGCACGTTCATGCGGGCGTGCCCGTGGAACGTCGCGGGGATGAGGTGCGTGTAGAGGATCGGCATGGTGCGCGGCCCGTGGCGGAGGACGATGAGCTCGCCCTCATCGGTCTCCTGGATGACCATCGCCGCGCCGCCCCGGCCGCAGTGGCCGTCGACCCGGTCGAAGCCGCCCTCGCCGGCCAGGGTGGCCATGGAGAAGTAGACGATCGAGCCGCGGCAGTCGCTGGCCATGTGCGCCACGAGCGGATCGTCGGCATTGAGGACGGCCGTGCCGGAGCGCGGGACCGCCTCCACGACGACGGCCTTCACGGCCGCCAGCTGGCGGAGGGTCGTGATCCCGCCGAGACCCAGGTGGTCCTCGGTCACGTTGGTCACGACGGCCACGTCGTTGCGGTCGTAGCCCAGGCCCTCGCGCAGGATGCCGCCGCGCGCGACCTCGAAGACGGCCGTGTCCACCGAGGGGTTCTGCAGGACCATCTGGGCCGACCGCGGGCCCGACATGTCGCCCTTCTTGATCATGCGGCCGTCGATGACGATGCCGTCGGTCGTGGTCATGCCGACCCGCCGGCCCATGAGCTTCAGGACGTGGCTGATCATGCGCACGGTGGTCGTCTTGCCGTTCGTGCCGGTCACGGCCACGATGGGGATGCGGGCCGTGTTGCCGGCCGGGAACAGCAGATCGAGCACGGGCTTGGCCACGTACTGCGGATCGCCGACCGTGGGATGGGTGTGCATCCGGAAGCCCGGAGCGGCATTGACCTCGACGATGGCCCCGCCCTGCTCGCGCACCGGCACCGCGATGTCGGGCACGATGAAGTCGATGCCGGCCACGTCCAGGCCCACCACCTGGGCCGCCGTCTCGGCGATCTCGACGTTGTCGGGGTGCGCTTCGAGCGTCCGGTCGATCGACGTGCCGCCGGTCGACATGTTGCCGGTGAGGGCCAGCTTCAGCCACGTGCCGGCGGGCGGCACCTCGTCCAGGCCGAAGCCCTGCGCACGCACCAGCGCCTCGGCCGCGTCGTCGACGGTGATCTTGGTGAGGACCTTCTCGTGGCCGATGCCGCGGCGGGGGTCGGCGTTCTCCCGCTCGACCAGCTCGCGGACCGTGTGGCTCCCGTCGGCCGTGACACTGGCCGGGACCCGCTCGGCGATGGCCGCGATGCGCCCGCCGATGACCAGGCAGCGGTAGTCGTTGCCATGCACGTAGGTCTCCACCACCACGTCCCCGCCGCGTGACTCGGCCAACGCACGCGGGAAGGCGGCCCGCACGGCGGCCTCGTCGCGCAGATCAAGGTTGACGCCGCGGCCGTGGTTGCCGTCCAGCGGCTTCACCACGCACGGATAGCCCACCACACGCGCGGCGGCCACGGCAGCGTCCACATCGGCGACCACCTCGGCGCGCGGCACGGGCAGGCCGGCGGCGCTCAGGAGCGCGTTGGTGAGGCCCTTGTCGGAGGCGATGTCAACTGCGATGGCCGCCGTCCGCGAGGTCATCGTGGCCCGGATGCGCTGCTGGTGGATGCCCTGGCCGAGCTGGATCAGGCTGTGGCGGTCGAGCCGGATCCAGGGGATGTCACGCTGCGCCGCCTCGTCGATGAGGGCCTGGGTGGACGGCCCGAAGGCCTGGCGCTCGGCGATCCGGATGAGCTTCTCCAGCTCGAGCGGGTACTCCAGCGCGACGGTCGGGTCGTCGGGCACGACGAGGTGGTTGACGAGGGCCACCGCGAGGCGACCGGCGGCCAGGCCGACCTGCTCCTCCACGTACTGGTAGATGACGTTGTACTGGCCGTGCGTGCCGGCCGAGCGCGTCTTGCCGTGGCGGGCCTCGGTCCCGGCCAGCGTCTGCAGCTCCAGCGCGACGTGCTCCGCGATGTGGCCCATCCACGTCCCGTCGCGCATCCGCGACACGAACCCGCCCCGGCGCCCAAGGGAGCAGGCGTGCTCGCTGAGCGTGGGCATGAGGGCCAGGAGTCGGTCGGTGAAGCCGGGGATGCGGTTGGAGGGGTAGGCCTCGAGGCCGCCGAGGTCGACCAGCATGCGAATGACCGGCTCGCGGGCCCAGTAGTTGGCGCCGCGCATGACGCGCGTCTCGAGCACGCGCAGGTCCGGCCGCGGCCCTGCCGCATCCACCTGGACCGCCGTCGTCGCCGTGTCCGACATGCCCGGGCCCTCCCCCCGACGCCTAGCTGGAGGCCACCGCTTCCCCGCCCTCGATGGCCCGCAGCCGTGGCGTCGCGACCCGTTCGCGATGCCGCAGGTCGAAGCGGTACCCGCTGGGCAGGGAGTGCAGCACGACGTTGCTGATCATGATCGGGCGGTGGGCCGGCACCTCCCACGCGTCCGTGTCGGAGCGGCCGCCGTCCACGATCGTGACGCTCCGGCGGCCGATGATCTCCATGATGTGATCCGGCCCGACGACGCCGGCGGTGTCCTCGTCGATGCCGATGCCCAGCAGGGCCGGGTTCTGGGCGATGATCGAGAGCAGCCGCCCGAGGCGGTTGCGCTGCTGGAAGTGCTGGTCGACGATGACATCCGGCAGCACGCCGAGGCCGGCCGCCAGCTGGGCCATGCGCTGGCGCGGCGACGCGCCGCTGGCCCCGAAGGCGACCATATGCGTGCTCATGGCGGAGGCGCCTGCGCTCGTCCCGGCGATGACCGCCCCGGCCGCATGGCGCTCCTGGATGATGTGGGCCATCAGGGTCCCGCCGATCGTCGAGCTCAGGCGCAGCTGGTTGCCGCCGGTCAGGAAGATGCCGGTCGCGTCGCGCAGGGGCTGCGCCCGGACCTCGTCGTTGGCCTCCGCGCGGGTCACCGTGTGAATGGGCCGCACCACGCTGCAGCCGAGCTCGCCGAAGACGCGCTTGTACAGCTCGCCTGCGGCCGCGCCAAGCGATGAGGCCGTGCTGATGACGGTCAGGCGCGCCGCGGGGCCCCCGGCCAGTTCGACGAACCGACCCAGGATGACCCGCTCGCGGACCTTGTCCTCGGCCCCGCCGATGACCATGACGTGACCCTTGGGCATCGTCCGAGTATACCGGCGCTTCGGGGCCGCTCGACTGCTACCATCCGTGCGGTACCGCATGACCGCCACCACGACCCCCAGCGCCCTGTCCGGTGCCGATCGGACCGCATCCCCGCGTCGGGCCGGCGTCAGGCCGGGTGCCCGTTCGCGGCTCATGCGGCGGTCGGCGCGCGCCCAGTGGCAGCGGCTCCACGAACCACGACGGCTCCTGGCCATCGTGCTGCTGGGCATCGCCGGGGCGGCGGCCGTCGTGTGGCTCGTCTCCCGCGGCGACCTGGTCGGGGCAGACGCCCGGGCCTACTGGGTCGGCGTGCGAACATGGCTGGACGGCGGCGACCCGTACCACCCGACCGGCCCGTTCCTGCCCTATGTCTACGCCCCGTGGCTGCTGCCGCTCTTCGTCCCGTGGGCCCTCCTGCCGTGGAGCGTGGCGTGGTTCGTATGGAGCGGCCTCAACGTGCTGCTCTTCCTGTGGACGGCCGAGTGGGCCTACCGGCGCCATCCGCTCGCCACGGCCCTCATCGTGTGGTTGCTGCTCCTGCCGCTCATCGCCACGCTCGATACGGGCAACGTGACGCTGCTGCTGGCGCTGGCCGTGTGGGCCGCCCAGTTCGTGGGGCCGCGCCTGAGCGCGTCGCTGTGGATGGTCGCGGCCTCCATGAAGTGGTTCCCCGTCGTGCTGTTCTTCTTCCTGCCCCCGCGCGCCCGCCTCTGGGGCCTGGCGGCGGCGGCCGTGGCGCTCCTGCTGACCCTGGCCACGTGGCCGCAGACGCTCGTGCAGATCGACCTCGCCATCAACTTCCCGCGGCCGATACGCCTGGATTACCTCCTCCTGCTGTGGGCCACGGTCCCCTGGTTCTGGCGCCACGCCGACCCGCTGTGGTGGCTCAACCGGCGCGACCTCCCGCTGGTGGCGCACGCCACGGTCGAGCAGATGGAGGGGCTGCTGCGCCGCTGGCGCCGTGATCCCGAGCGCGCCACGGTCGTCGCGCGCCACGCCGCCCGGGTGCGGCTGCGGGCCTTCTTCGGCCTGGGCTAGGCGGCTCGTCCACTCCCCGCTTGTCGCGGGTATGTGCACAAAAGGTTGCTAAGGACCGCTGAAGCCGTCCCAGATGGTCCTTGCGGGGCGTTCCGCGGTCGGCGCGGGGCGTTCCGCGGTCGGCGCGGACCGTTCATGTTCAACGCGGCGGAGGAATGGCTCGTCCGTCGTCCTTAGCAACCTTTTCGGTTCACCGAGGGTCCGCGCGCGGTCAAGCACCGGTGGTGACGCGCGACGATGAGGTGGTGCGCGCCAGGACGGCCGTTTGGCCCATCCGCACCAGGCGGCGCGCCGTGGCGTCTGGAGCGGCCAGGCGGAAGAACGAGCGGTCCAGGGAGTAGAGGCCGGTCGCGGCGACCTCCAGCTGGCCCAACCGGAAGGCGAACACGGGATTCTCGGTGTTGCCGGCGTACATCACGGCCGTGCCGTCGGGCTGGAGCAGACCCAGATTGGCCTGACCGCCCAGGGCCCCATGGAGGGCGGCGAGCAGGCCCGCGCCGGCCGCGTCCCCGACACCTGGACCGGCGCCCCAGTGATCCTCCAGCCACCGCGCGCCGACCTCGGAGTCGGCGCGTCCGCGGATGCGGCCCTGGGCCACGTAGGCCTCACGCGCCGCCCGGTAGTCACGGAAGTCGCCGTTGTGGCCAAGGGCGAACCGTCCGGCGGGATCCAGGAACGGCTGCGTGTCGGGCAGGGCATGGGTGGACAGCCGGGACGGCCGCCGCAGGTGCACCAGGGCCGCCGTGGTCCGCAGCGCGCCGAGCCGTTCCGCGCGCGGATCGTGGCGGAAGGCGGCCACCGAGTGGTGCGCGCGGAGCCCGCCGTCCTCGTCGATCCAGGCCGCGCCCCAGCCGTAGCCGGCCAGCCCGTCACGTTCCATCCGCGCCGCGACCGGCCACACGTCGCCGAGCGCGAACGGCTGCGTCGCGCGGGCGACCAGGAGCTCACACATCGGCACGATGGTAACGGGCGCCCGCCGTCGTCAGGCCCGCGGACGGGACCCACCCGCGGTAGGCCGCTCGCCAGCCGGCCCCCTCCAGGCGCCCCCGCCAGGCCGAGTCACCGGGCGGCAGTCCATCCACCCGGGCGATCTCCAGCGACCGCAGCCGACCCTCCGCCACGAGCGCAACCAACGCCCGGACGCCAGCCTCGAACGCGCCGGGCGGCGCCGCGTCGGGGAGCGTGTGGAGGGACCGGCCGCCGCGCTCCAGGTAGAGGACCGGCCGGCCGTCGAGCAGGACCACGTGGGCCCCGGCCGCCCGGGCCAGCGTCGCGCCGTCGGCGGTCGCAGGCCACGGCAACGCCGCGCCGTAGGGGTTGGCCGGGTCCGTCGCCGCCAGCACGACGATCTCCAGATCGCCCGTGCCCTCCGCCCCGGCGGAGGGTTCGCCACGCGCCGCGCGGAGGCGGTCGACGACACCTGGAAGGGCGAACTGGGCCCCGCCAAGGCCTTCGACGAAGTAGCCGCGTCGGACCCGCCCGCGATCCTCCAGCTCGCGCAGCATGGGGTAGACGGCACCGAAGCCGCCGCTCGTCCCCTCGGCCGCGACGCCGTCACGCGTCACGACGCCCTGGCGATCGAGCAGGAGGTTGGCCAGGGCGTGGCGCCGCATCGTGTCCGACGGCGGGTCGCCGCCCAGCGCGACGGCCGTCGCAACCGCCTCGCTCACCAGCGACCACCGGCCGGCGGCCTCCGGCGGGCCCATGCGAAGCGTGCCCGGTCGGGGCCGTCCGGCGGGCCGGTCCCGCCGCTTCCAGCGCAGGGCGCGCAGCGGAGCGAACGTGTCGTTCGTGACCCGGCCGGCCCAGACCAACTGCCACAGGGCATCCAGCAGCTCGCGCGCGTCCGGCGCCCGCCGACCCGCCGCGGTCGCTCCACGCAGCGCGGCCGCGAAGAGGTCGCGATAGAACGACGCCCCGCGCGCCTCCAGGTGACCCACGATCAGGTCGGCCAGCCACCCGGCATCGGCCGGCTGCGTGGCCGGCGGCAGCAGCAAAGCGAGCCGGTCGGGGCGGTACAGGGCGACTCGGCCGTCGTCCTGCCCCAGGCTCCCCTGCCCCACCCACAGCACCTCGCCCGCGGCACCCAGCTCGTCAAGGAGCCGCGGGGCGTAGTCGCGCACCCGCGCGGGCAGGATCTCGCGTTCCAGCACGCTCGCCGGCAGCGGCAGGCCCTCCAGCTGGGCGACCACCTCCGCCAGGCGGCTCGTGCCGCCGGCCGACCCGCCGATGCCGTGCCAGCCGGTCAGGAAGCGCGCCAGGGCCGCCGGCTCGACCGGTTCGACCTCCCGGCGCAGGCGGGCCAGCGAGCGCCGTCGCAGCATCCGCAGGACCTCCGGGTCACACCACTCCCGCTCGGTGCCACCGGGACGGAACTCGCCGCGGACGAGCGTACCCGCCGCCAGCAGGAGCTCCAGCGCTGGTTCGACGGCCCCGACCGGCAGGCCCCACCGACTCGCCGGCGCGTCGGCGAGGAAGGGGCCCCGACGGCGGGCGAACCGGACGAGGAGCGCCGCCAGCGGATCCATGCCCGACTCAAGGAACGCCGCCGCCACGCCGACCGGCAGCGTGACCCCCAGCCCATCCCGGTAGCGGCCGGCATCCTCCGCCGCGATCCAGCGCTCGTCACCGGCCACCCGCACGCGGACGGCCCGTCGGTCGGCTTCGAGGTGGGCCAGCCACGCGGCTGCGGTCGGTCCCCGCCCGGCCCCGTCCGGCGCCACGATCCGAGCCGCGACCTCCTCCGTGCCCAGGTCCCCCAGGCGGCGCAGCAGGTCGTGGACCTGATCCGCCGATGTGGCGGCTCGTTCGGGTGTGAGGGCCTGCAGCTCCAGCTCCAGGTCGGCCAGCGCTCCAGCGTCGAGCAGCTCCCGCAGCTCGTCCGCCCCCAGCAGCTCGCGCAGGAGGTCGCGGTCGAGCGCCAACGCCTGCGCGCGGCGGTCGGCGAGCGGCGAGTCGCCTTCGTACATATAGGCCGCGATGTAGTCGAAGAGGAGCGAGCTGGCGAACGGCGACGCACGCGGCAGCTCGACGCTGACGAGGCGGACCTCGCGCCGCTCGAGGGCCCCCAGCAGGGCCTTGAGCGCCGGCAGGTCGAAGACGTCCTGGAGGCACTCGCGGTAGGTCTCCAGGATGATCGGGAAGCTGCCGTACCGGCTGGCCACGGCCAGGAGCTGCGCGGCCCGCTGCCGCATCTGCCACAGCGGCGTGCGCATGCCGGGGCGGCGTCGCGGCAGCAGCAGCGCGCGCGCCGCGTTCTCCCGGAAGCGGCTGGCGAAGAGCGCGGAGCCACCGAGGATGCCCACGACGAGCTCCTCGACCTCGTCCGCGGCGATGCGCACGGCGGCCTCCGCCGCGACCGCCCCTCGCTGGCCGTCAAGCTCCAGGGGGGCCGTTGATCCGTCCTCGGAGGCCGCTCCGGCGGGCGCGCTCCCGTCCCGTTCGCGTGCGCCGTCCGGGTACACATCCGTGGCCGGGAGGCGGATGACGATGCCGTCATCCGACCACATCGGCTGGACCTCCAGGCCGAGCTGCTCGCGGAGGCGCGCCTCGATGGCCAGCGCCCACGGGGCATGGACCCGTGCCCCGAACGGCGTGAGGAGGCAGATCCGCCAGTCGCCGAGCTCATCCCGGAAACGCTCCAGCACGAGCGTCTGGTCCGTCGGCAGGGTGCCGGTCGCCTCCTGTTCCTCAGCGAGGTAGCCCAGGAGGTTGTCGGCCGCCCGCTCATCGAGGTCGTGCTCGGCCCGGAGGCGCGTCACCGCCGCCGATCGCTGGCCTGCCGAGCCCCGGGCGGCCTCGCCGAAGTCGCGCGTGAAGGCGCCGATGGCTCGCCCCAGCTCGACCGGCCGGCCGGCCGTGTCACCCTTCCAGAAGGGGATCTTGCCCGGCTCGCCGGGCGCGGGACTGACCAGCACGCGATCGTGCGTGATGCGCTCGATGCGCCAGGCAGACGCGCCGAGCAGGATCACCTCTCCCGGCCGCGCCTCGTAGACCATCTCCTCGTCGAGCTCGCCGACACGACGCCCGCCGGCCCGCGCGGCGCGGGCCCCGACAGGCACTCCGCCCGATCCATCCATCCCGTCGTCGAGGAAGACGCCGAACAGGCCGCGGTCCGGGATCGTGCCGCCCGAGATGAGGGCCACCGTGCGGGCGTCACGCCGTGTGGACACAGTCCCCGCCACGCGGTCCCACACGACGCGCGGCTTGAGGTCGGCGAACTCGTCCGACGGGTACTGGCCGGCGAGCATGCCCAGCGTGGCATCGAAGGCATCGCGGCCCAGGTCGGCGAAGTTCTCCGCCCGGCGCACGAGCGCGAAGAGTTCGTCGGCGGGCCACGGTCGGTCGGCGGCGATGGCCACCAGCTGCTGCGCCAGCACGTCGAGCGGGTTATGGGGCACGACCGTGGGCTCGATGGCCCCCTGGTGCATGGCCCGGGTCACGACCGCGACCTCGAGCAGATCGCCGCGGTACTTGGGGAAGATCACGCCGCGGCTCGGCTCGTCGACCTGGTGCCCGGCCCGGCCGATGCGCTGGAGCCCGCGCGCCACGGAGAGCGGTGACTCCACCTGGATGACGAGGTCCACGGCGCCCATGTCGATGCCCAGCTCCAGCGAGCTCGTGGCGATCAGCGCCGGCAGGCGGCCGGCCTTCAGGGCCTCCTCGATCTCCATCCGTTGTTCACGCGCGAGCGAGCCATGGTGGGCCCGCACCAGCTCCTCACCGGCCAACTCGTTGAGCCGCTGGGCGAGGCGTTCGGCGAGGCGCCGGCTGTTGACGAAGACGATGGTGCTGCGATGGGCCCGGATGAGCTCCAGGATCCGCGGGTGGATGGCGGGCCAGATGCTCGTGCGGGCCTCGGGTCCGGCAGCAGGTCCCCCGGGCTGCTCATCGAGCGGGATGGCCTCGCCAAGGCGGCTCATGTCGTCGACGGGGACGACTACCTGGAGCTCGAGCGGCTTGCGCACCCCGGCATCGATGATCGTCACCGGTCGAGCCGACCCGGCCCCCCCCGTGGCGCTGGGCTGGCGCCCGCCCAGGTAGCCCGCCACCGCCTCCAGCGGACGCTGCGTGGCGGACAGGCCGATGCGCTGCGGCGGCGTGCGGGCCAGCGCGTCGAGGCGCTCCAGCGAGAGCGCCAGGTGCGCCCCCCGCTTGGTCCCAGCCAAGGCGTGGATCTCGTCGACGATCACCCACTCCACGCTGCGCAGCGCGTCGCGTGCCTGGGAGGTCAGGATCAGGAACAGCGACTCGGGCGTCGTGACGAGGATGTCCGGCGGGTGCTTCCCGAAGGCCCGCCGCTCGTCGGCCGGTGTGTCGCCGGTGCGCATCCCCACCCGGATGTGCGGCTCGGGCAGGCCCAGTCCCTGGGCCGCCAGCGTCAGGCCGTGGAGCGGCGCGCGCAGGTTGCGCTCGACGTCATGGACGAGGGCCTTGAGCGGCGAGACGTACAGCACACGCAGGGCGCCGAGCGGATCGGCCGGTGGCGGCTCCGCCCCCAGGCGGTCCAGGCACCACAGGAACGCGGCGAGCGTCTTGCCGGACCCGGTGGGCGCGCAGATCAGCGTGTGACGGCCGGCGGCGATCGCCGGCCAGCCCTGGGCCTGGGCCGCCGTCGGGGCGCCGAACGCGCCGCGGAACCATGCCCGGGTGGCCGGGCCGAACAGCTCGAGAGGGTCGGCGGGCGCCGTGGGCTGGTCGCGGCGGGCGGTGGTTCGGCTCGTGGGCACGGGTGGCGAGTATAGGTCGCCAGGTTCGTTTAGAACAGACGGTCGAATGCCGGCCACGGCGCCCGTGCGGACGCCAGAGCTGATGCGCGCCAGAGATCCACACGCCCTCCGCGCTGATGCTGTCGAGGTCATCGAGCGTGAGGGCGGGTGGGTCCAACGCGCGTGGCCCCGAGCGCGTGGCCCCCGAAGCGCCGCGCCCGTCAAGCGCCGTGCCCGACAAGCGCCGTGCCCGTCTCTCGGCTGACGTGGGAGGGTAGTAACGGACAGGGACAAGAGCGACGGAGCCCGAATGGGTCGGAACTGGCCGTTTGCGTATCCCTGCAGGTCAGATTCGGACGGATCCGGGCTCCGGCCACCCCGATCGCGTTCATTACGAACCTGCCAGGTCAGAACGGGTTGACCTCCCAGGTCAGCGTCACCCCCCAACTCGTGATGACGTCGACCGCATCAGGTGGACGCGATGCTTCGGATCGGCGCCACGAGCATCACCCGGGTACTGGGCCCGGTCAGCCCGCGGCCAGCAGCTCCAGGGCCCCGCCAAGGGCATGCTCCAGCGTGCGAGCGTTGCGGGCGGCGACCGCGGGCGACTCGGAGCCGACCGTGCCGGGTGGATCCACCAGCTCGATGGGCGGCGGCCCCTGGCCGTGCTCGGCTGCCTCGGCGGCCCACCGCGCCCGCCACGGCTCGGGCGTGACCGCCGGCACCTCCGCGTGCGCCTGGGCCAGCCATACCAGGGCCCACGCGCGCGGGACCACCCGGTAGGCGTCATACCCGCCACCACCGGTCGCCAGCCAGCGGCCGTCCGGTGTGGCGGTGCGCGAGGTCGTGCACGAGCGCCGTCGCCTGCGCGTACGCGGCGGTGGTGAGGCGCAGGTGCGCCAGGGGGTCGAACGCGTGCGTATCGCAACCGTGCTGGGTCACGAGGAACGTGGGGTGGAACGCGTCGGCGAGATCCGGCACCACCCGTCCGACCGCCTCCAGCCAGCTCTGGTCACCGGTCCCCGGCTGGAGCGGCACGTTCACCGCCCGTCCCCGCGCCAGGTGGCCGCCGCGGTCCTCGACCGCGCCGCTGCCCGGGAAGAGCGTCTCGCCGGTCTCGTGGAACGAGCAGGTCAGGACCTGCGGGTCGTCCCAGAACATGGCCTCGACACCGTCCCCGTGATGCACGTCCAGGTCCACGTAGAGCACCCGATGGCCCGCGTCACGAGCGGCCGCCACGGCCAGCGCGACGTCGTTGTAGATGCAGAACCCCGACGCGTGGCCCGGCATCGCGTGGTGGAGGCCGCCGCCAGGGTGGAAGGCGTGCTCCACCGAGCCGTCGAGGATCCGCGCCACGGCCCCCAACGACCCGCCGGCGACCGCGGCCGAGGCGTCGTGCATGCCGGGGAAGGCGGGGCAGTCTCCCGGACCGATGCCGCGCTGCGGGGTGCTCGCGGGGTGGTCGGAGAAGTGCTCCACCGCCTGGATGTAGGCCGCCTCGTGGAGGCGTTCCAGCTGCGCGACCGTGGCCGGCTCCGGCGCCAGGAACCCGGTCGCCCCGAGGTCGCGGAGGAGCTCGATGCCCGGCCCGAAGCGGCGCGGCGTGAGGGGATGCTCCCACCCGAAGTCGTAGTCGGTCGACCGCGGCCCGAAGACGAGCAGCGGTTGGGGAGCGGTCAGGACGCCGGCTCCCAGCCCACGGCCTCGATCGCGCCGCGAAAGGCGGGGCCGGGGGCCTGCCCGCCATCGAGCGCGGCGGCGAAGCGGCCGATCAGGTCGGCGAACGGCGACAGGGCGTCGTCAGGCGCCACGAGGACGGTCGCCACCTGGGCCAGCCGCTCGTCCGGCGACTCGTCGTCCGCGACCACGGCCACGACCGCGGCGCCGTGGTACGCGGCGGCCTCGAGGGCCACGTCGCGGACCGCCGGCGGCAGCGGCTCGGCCAGGACCAGCACGCGGCACTCGGGCAGGTAGCGCAGGCCCAGGTCCAGGTCGGCGGCATCCAGCCGCGGCCAGGCCGCCGGGCCGTCGCCCCAGCGTGGCGTCACCGCGCCGGCCAGCCGCAGGAGCGCCGCATGGCCCACACCGGCACGACCCAGGGCGACCGCCAGGGCATCGGCACGATCGTCGTCGCCGACCGCCCCGAGCAGCTCGACGGACGCACCGGCAGCGGCGGCGGCCAGCGCGATCAGGGCCACCGGACCCGTCGGGCGATCCGGACCAGCGGCCGCCGCGGCCCCCAGCGCGGGCCGCCCGACGACCACGATCACGCCGCCGGCACGACCTGCACGGGGCCCAGGCCGGCCGCTTCCAGCTCCGGCACGACCCGTTCGGCGTCACCCACCAGGACGACAGCGGCCGCGTCCGGCCGGATGTGGCTCGAGGCGGCGACGACGTCGGAGGCGGTGACCGCGGCCACGGCCGGCCGGTACCGATCCAGCTCGTCGTCGGGCAGCTCCTGGGCGACCAGGCCGGCGATGGCGCCGGCCACCTGCTCGGGGCTCTCGAAGCGGAGCGGGAAGACGCCGATGAGGAACTCACGCGCGTCGGACAGCTCGGCCGGCGTCGGCGCGTCGCTGGTCAGCCGGCGCAGCACGCCGAGCGCCTCGGTGACGGCCGGGGCGGTGACCTCGGTCTGCACCGCCGTGCGCACCGCGAACGGTCCGGGTGACCGCCGGAAGTCGAAGCTCGCGCTGATGTGGTACGTGTAGCCCTTCTCCTCGCGCAGGAGGCGCTGGAGCCGCGAGTTGAACAGGCCGCCGAGCATCGTCGTGAGGACGATCGTGGCGTGGTAGTCGGGGATCCGCCGGCGCAGCCCGACGTGCCCGATGCGCACCTCCGACTGGGGCGAGCCGGGGCGGTCCACGACGACCGTGGCATGAGCTCCGGCGGCGGGCTCTGCGGGCACGGGGCTCGGCGCTCCACCGGCGACGCCCGGCGCGGCGCGCCAGCCCCCGAAGCGTGCCTCCGCCACGGCGACGGGATCCAGTCCCTCCATGTCGCCCGCGAGGATGAGCGTCGCCTGGGCCGGATCCAGGTGCGCTTCGTGGCGTGCCACGAGCTCGGCCCGGTCAAGGCGGGGCACCGTCTCCTCGTCGCCGCCGAGCGGCCGGGCGAACGGCGAGGCAGGGTCGTAGATATGGGCCAGGAAGGTCCGCTCCGCCCGCCGCCCGGGCTGGGCCGCGGCCTGCAGCAGCTCGTTCAGGCGCTGCCCGCGCAGGCGCTCGACCTCGTGCGCGGGGAAGGCCGGCTCGCGCAGCATCTCGGCGAGCAGCTCGAGCGCCGGATCGAGACGCCCGCGCGGGACGGTCAGCGAGAGCGACAGCATCTCCCAGTCGCAGCTCGCCCCGAGGGAGGCCCCGAGTCGCTCGGAGGCCTCGATGAAGGCCACGGCGTCGCGCCGTCGCGTGCCCTCGGAGAGCGCCCGTGCCGCGAGCGAGCTGACGCCGGCCAGGCGGGCCGGCTCGTGGCCCGCGCCGCCGGGCAGGAGGAGCGCGGCCGCCATCAGCGGACGTGCGGGCACATCGGCCGCGATGACCGTGAGCCCGTTGGCGAGCCGGCTGCGCCGGAAACCGGGGAACCGGTACGGCCGCGGCGGGCCGGCCGACGGGCGGTCGGCGAGGAACGCCGGGCCGCTCATGCGGCGTCCGCCTTGGCCGGCTCGTCCTCGCGGGGCACGAACGTGATGATCGCCAGGTTGTCGTCGCGGAACGTCGCCGCGCTCGCCGCCAGCACGTCGTCGGCGCCCACGGCCAGGTACCGCCCGAGCTGCTCGTTGATGAGCTCGGGGCGGTCGAAGAGCGTGGCGTACATGCCCAGGCGGTCGGCCACCTCCTCCACCCGGCCCAAGGCCGACAGCTCGCTCGACTCGATGAGAGCGTGGGCACGCAGCAGCTCGTCGGCCGTCACTGGCTCGCGGGTGACCTGCTCCATCTCGGCCAGGAACGCCGCCTCCACCTCCGCGGGGTCGGCCTCGGGGCGCACCGTGGCCCAGCCGGCCAGCATGGCCCTGCCCGCGGCGAGCGGCATCGAGAACAGCGACACGTCCTGCGCGATCTGCCGTTCCCGGACGAGGTGCCGGTACAGGCGGCTGCCCTGGCCGCCGGCCAGGATCTGGGTGGCGACCTCGAGGGCATCGAAGGCGGGCGAGCCGAAGGGCACCGTGCGCCACCCGAAGTGGATGCGCACCAGCGGCACGTTGTCGGGCACGATCTCGCGCGAGGTCGCCCCGATGTGCGCCGGCGTCTCGGGCGCCACGAACCGCGGGACGGCACCGCTTGCCGCGATCGGCCCGAACCAGTGCTCGGCGGCGGCGAAGGCCGCCTCCTCCTCCACGTCGCCGACGATCGTGAGCACCGCGTTGTCGGGCGCGTAGTACGTGCGGAAGAAGGCCGTCACGTCTGCCAGGCTCGCGGCGTCGAGGTCGGCCATCGACCCGATCGGCGTGTGGTGGTACGGGTGGCCGGGCGGGAAGATGGCGGCCATGAGCTTGTCGTAGAACGAGCCATACGGCTGGTTGTCGTAGCTCTGCCGCTTCTCGTTCTTGACCACCTCGCGCTGGTTGTCGAGGTTCTCCTGGCTCAGCGCGTCGAGGAGCGTGGCCAGACGGTCGGCCTCCAGCCACAGGCCCAGCTCGAGCTGGTTGGACGGCAGCGTCTCGAAGTAGTTCGTGCGGTCGAACCAGGTCGTCGCGTTGCACACGCCGCCCGAGCCCTGGACGATGCTCATGTGCTCGGCCTTGGCCACGTGGGCCGAGCCCTGGAACATGAAGTGCTCGAAGAGGTGGGCGAAGCCGGTGCGACCGGGCGCCTCGTGCTTGCTGCCCACGTCGTACCACAGGTTGATGGCCACCACCGGCACGAGGTGGTCCGGCGCGACGATGACGCGCAGGCCGTTGGCGAGGCGGCGCTCGGTGAAGTCGATGCGCGGGTGGGTGGGGTCGGGAGCGACCATCGCGCGGATTGTGCCACCCCCGGGCGCTTGACACTCATCACCCACGTGTTAGATTACCGTCTAACATGCCACGCTCGATCAGCCGACCCGAACCGACACCCGTCATCCGGCCCCGCGCGCTCGTGCGCGGCCGGGGGGCGGACTACCGCATCGAATTCGACCCCCGCCCGGCGTATGACTTCCTCCTCAGCCTGGTGACCATCGAGGGCCTGGACTACGACCTCCTGCCGGAGGACCGGACGTGGCTCGAGCGCTCCCGCGCGGCGCTGTCCCCCGAGCGCCGGCAGGACCTGCGCGACCTGTTCGGCGAGGCCAAGGGCGGCTTCGGCCACGGCCTCGCGGTGGTGCCGGTCCTCCATCCGGAGACGCGGACCGCGCGCGAGCTGGTGACCCTCATCGCCACCATGGAGACCCGCCAGCTGGCCCGCGAGATGGCCGGCGACGGCTTCGGCGGCCCCGTCATGGAGCTGATCGACCGCGCCCTTGACGGTGACGAGGCCGCCTTCGAGGAACTGCCGGCCCACCTCTCCGACCAGGAATGTGCGCCCGTCGTCGAGTTCCTGCGGACCCCCACGATCTGGATCGACAAGCTGCGGGGCCTGCTGGCCGATTGGCTCGTGCCCTTCGAACCGATCGAGCCGCGGATCGCGGAGATCGAGCTTCGGGACGTCGAGCTGCGACGCGCCGACCGGGAGACCCTGGCGCCGGCCGAGCTGATCGAACGGACGACCGGTGGCCTGCGTTGGCTGCCCGAACCGGGCACGCAGCGGGTCATCCTCGCTCCCAGCTACTTCGGGCGGCCGTACAACAACATCAGCTCGGGCTCGGACTTCCGGCTCTTCGCCTATCCGGTCCACGAGGACGCGCTGGGGCGGGCCGACGAGGTGGCCCCGCCGGAGAGCGTGCTGCTCCTCTACCGCGCGCTGGGCGATCCGTCGCGCCTGCGCATCCTCCGCCTGCTGACCGACCGCGACCTGTACCTCACCGAGATCGCCCAGCAGATGGAGCTGTCCAAGCCGACCGTCAAGCACCACCTCGCCGCCCTCCGGGCAGCCGGGCTCGTGACCGTCACCGACGAGGGCAACATGACCTACTACAGCCTTCGCCGTGCCCGCGTCGCCGAGGCCGGCCCCGAACTCCTCCGCTTCCTGCACTAGATCGCTGCGGATCAGCGCCCGGATCTCGAACGAACACGAGTTAGACCGATGACTAACAGGAGGACGACCGAAATGACCATCCCGACCTATCCCACCACGAACCACCCCAGTGCCCCGCATCCCGAGGTCCCTGTGTTCCGTCACCCAGTCGTCGATGATCTCGCGTTCACCGCGAGCACCCGTCGCCGCGAGGCCACCGAGCACCGCCTCGCCACGGCCAGCCGGCGGTCGAAGGCCAAGACCCCCAACACCCGCCTGCGCAAGCGCCTTGGCACCCTGCTGGTGCGCGCCGGCTACTCGCTCGGCGCCCCCCGGCCCACCGCCTGACGCTCCGCCGGCACCCACTCGTGCAGCGGACGCACGTCGTCGAGCGCCGCCCGCAACGCCGGGTCCAGCGACTCGGCCGCGGCGATGGCCGTCTCGATGGCCGTCAGGCAGAGGATGCCCTCGGCCACGGCCGCGTGGCGGATGGCCGCCGCGTCGCGCACCGGCCCGGGCAGGGGTGACGGCGTGTTGACCACGAGGCTGACCGAGCCGCCCTCGATCAGGCCCAGGATGTCGGGCCGCTCCGCCGTGCCGGTCTCGCCAAGGCGTGCCACCTCCTGCACGTCATGGCCCAGACCGCGCAGGGCGGCGGCCGTGCCCGCGGTGGCCGCCAAGCGGTAGCCGCCCACGACCAGGGCGGCCGCCAGCTGGCCCAGGCCGGCCTTGTCACGATCGGCCACGCTGACCAGGGCGGTGGCCCCCTCGGCGCCCGGGGCGGGCGGGCGGAGCGACGCGGCGAGCAGGGCCTTGGCGAGCGCCACGCGCGCGTCCGCGTGGAGGCCGATGACCTCCCCGGTCGACTGCATGCCGGGCCCCAGCGACGGATCCACCCCGCGCAGCTTGGCCGTCGAGAAGACCGGCGCCTTGACCGCGACCAGCGGCGGGGCAGGCAGCAGGCCGTCCGGCCAGCCCAGGTCGGCCAGCCGCTCGCCGAGGGCCACCCGTGTCGCCAGCTCGACCATGGGCACGCCTGTGATCTTGGACAGGAACGGGACCGTGCGTGACGCGCGCGGGTTGACCTCCAGGAGATAGACGCCGTCGTCGCGGACGATGAACTGGGCATTGATGAGCCCGTGCACCCCGAGCGCCAGGGCGATGCGCCGCATGGTGGCCACCAGCAGGCCCTGGTCGCCCTCGCTGATGTGCTGCGGCGGGCAGATGCCGACCGAATCCCCGGAGTGGACGCCGGCCCGCTCGACGTGCTCGATGAGGCCTGGGATGCATACACGCTCGCCGTCGCACACCGCGTCGACGTCCACCTCCAGCCCTTCGAGATAGGCGTCGAGGCGCACCGGCCGGTCGGGCGTGACGACCGTGGCCGCCGCCAGCTGGGCCGCCAGGTCGCCTGGCCCGTAGGCGAAGTCGATGGCCAGGCCGCCGATGACGTAGCTGGGCCGCACGATGACCGGGTAGCCGATCCGCTCGGCCACGACGAGCGCCTCCTCCACCGATGTCGCGCGGCCGCCTTCCGGCTGCGGGATGCCCAGCCGCTCCACGAGCGCGGCGTAGCGGACGCGCTCCTCCGACCGCTCGATGGCGTCGACGTCCAGGCCCAGCAGCGGCACGCCGCCGGCCGCCAGCGGCGCGGCCAGGTTGAGCGGCGTCTGGCCGCCGAACTGGATGAGCGCCGGCAGGAGGGGCGCGCCGTCCGGGCTCTCGGCGGCGACGACGGCTTGAACGCTCTCCACGTCGAGCGGCTCGAAGTAGAGGCGCGAGGATGCGTCGAAGTCGGTGGAGACCGTCTCGGGGTTCGAGTTGACCATGACGGCCTGCCAGCCCATGGCCCGAAGGGTGGCCGCGGCCTGCACGGCGCAGTAGTCGAATTCGATGCCCTGACCGATGCGGACCGGCCCCGAGCCGATGACCAGCGCCGCCGGGCGCGCCACGGGCGGGGCCTCCGGCGGCGAGCCGGCCGCGGCGTACGTGGCGTAGAAATAGGGCGTCTGGGCGGCGAACTCGCCGGCGCACGTGTCGACCATGGCGAACCCCGGCTGCAGGCCCAGGGCCTCGCGCTGCGCCGCGACCGCCGCCTCCGACCGGCCGCTCAGCGTGGCGATGTCGCGGTCACCGTAGGCGGCCCGCTTGGCGCTCACGAGCAGCGCACCGGCAGATCCGCGACCTCGTCGCGTCCGCTTCGCCGTGGGGCCCGGCCTGGAGTTCCGCCCCCAGGCGCACGAGGCGGGCCATCTCGGCCACGAACCACGGCGCGATGCCGGTCGCCTCGTGCAGCTCCGCCTCCGCCACGCCGCGTCGCATCAGGGCCAGCAGCCGCCAGGCGCGGGAGTCCGAGGGCCGCAGGAAGCGGCGCAGGACGATCGGCCGGGCGACGCGCGTGGCGTGGGCCTCCGCCTCGCACATCAGGCCGTCCTCGTCCACGATGGCCGGGCCGCCCCCGGCGCCAAGGTAGTCCAGGGTCGGGCCCCAGGCGGGATCCTCGGCCAGGACCCCGGCCCCCGCCTGCTCGAGGCTGCGGAAGGCCTTGTTGAGGGCCGCCGCGAACGTGCGGTCGATGGCCATGACCTCGCCGGTCGCCTTCATCTGGCTGCCCAGCGAGCGGTCGGCCGAGGGGAACTTGTCGAACGGGAAGCGCGGCAGCTTGACCACCACGTAGTCGAGGGCCGGCTCGAAGGCCGCCACGGTCGTGCGGGTGATGGCGTTGGGGATCTCGGCCAGGCGCCGCCCGATGGCGATCTGGGCCGCCACGCGGGCGATGGGGTAGCCCGGTGGCCTTGGAGGCCAGCGCCGACGAGCGGCTGACGCGCGGGTTGACCTCGATGACGGCGTAGTCGCGGCTGTCGGGCGAGAGGGCGAACTGGACGTTGCAGCCGCCCTCGACGCCGAGCGCCCGGATGATGGCCAGGGCCGCGCTGCGCAGGCGCTGGTGGACCGGGTCGGGCAGCGTCTGGACGGGGGCCACGACGATGGAGTCGCCGGTGTGGACGCCGAGGGGGTCCACGTTCTCCATCGAGCAGACGGCGATGCACGTGTCGTCGGCGTCGCGCATCACCTCGTACTCGATCTCCTGCCACCCCACCAGGCACCGCTCGACCATGACCTGGCCGATGGGGCTGGCGCGCAGGCCGGCCCGGATGCGCTCGCGGTACTCGGCCTCCGTGGTCACGATGCCGCCGCCCGAGCCGCCCAGCGTGAAGGCCGGCCGGATGATGGCCGGCAGCCCGATCTCCGCCAGGGCGTCACCGGCCGTCCGCGCCCGTTCGGCCTCGGTCGCCCCGGTCACGATGGCCGAGGGGGCGTAGGGCTGGCCGATCCGGTCGAGCAGGTCGCGGAAGCGCAAGCGGTCCTCCGCCATCTCGATGGCCTCGAGCGGCGTGCCCAGCAGCCGCGTGCCGTGGCGGTCCAGGACGCCAGCGTGCGCCGCCTCGGCCGCCAGGTTCAGCGCGGTCTGGCCGCCCAGGCCGGCCAGCAGGCCCTCCGGATGTTCACGGGCCAGGATCCGGTCGACCGACTCGACGGTCAGGGGCTCCAGGTAGACGACGTCGGCCACGCCGGGGTCGGTCATGATCGTGGCCGGGTTGGAGTTGAGCAGGATCGTGCGCACGCCCTCCTCGCGCAGCGCACGGCACGCCTGCGTGCCGGCGTAGTCGAACTCGGCCGCCTGGCCGATGACCACCGGCCCGGAGCCGATGAGGAGGACGCTGGCCGGCCTGGCTGGCCGCCGCGGCGGCATCAGCGCGCGACCCGACAGGCGGCCATGAAGCGGTCGAACACCTCCAGCGCGTCGAGCGGTCCGGGCGATCCCTCGGGGTGGTACTGCACCGTCTCGACCGGCCACTCGCGGTGGCGGAGGCCCTCCGCGGACCCGTCGTTGAGGTTGCGCTGGCTGACGTAGAAGCCGCCGGCCGCCGGCAGGCTGTCGCCCAGGACCTGTACCTCGTGGTTCTGGGCGGTCACCTGCACCCGGCCCGAGTCGATGTCCTGGACCGGGTGGTTGGCGCCGTGGTGGCCGTACCGGAGACGCGTCGTGCGCCCGCCGGCCGCCAGGCCCACGATCTGGTGGCCGAGGCAGATCCCGAGCAGCGGCCGTCGTGCGGCCAGGATCGCCTCCGCCAGGGCGACCGGGCCGGGGAGTCGGGCCGGGTCGCCCGGCCCAGGCGAGAGCACGACGCCGGCCACGTCGTCGGTGAGGACCTGCGCGGCCGTCGAGGTATGGGGCATGACGCGCACGCGTGCGCCGCGTGCCGCCAGCGCGGCCACGATGTTGTGCTTGAGGCCGTAGTCGATGACGGCCACGAGTGGCGCGGATCCGCTCGTGGCGGGACCCGATGGCGGCACCTCGAACGGGTCCAGGGCCGACACGTCCTCCACGAAGTCCTGGTCCTCCCAGCGCGCCACCGCGCGTGCTGCGGCCACCGCGGCGTCGGGATCGATCTCGCCGGGGGCCGTGACGATGGCCCGCTGCGCACCGGTCTCGCGCAGGCGTCGCGCGACCGCGCGCGTGTCCACTCCGGCGATGGCCGGCACGCCGTTCTCGCGCAGCAGGTGGGCCAGCTGCCGCGCCCGACCCATCACGCCGGCGGTCGCATGGGCCACGACCAGCGCTCGAAGCCACGGCCGGGCCGACTGGTCGTCGCCTTCCAGGCGCCCGTAGTTGCCGATCAGCGGGTAGGTCATGACGACGACCTGGCCGGCGTACGAGGGGTCGGTGCAGACCTCCTGGTAGCCGGTCTGGCTGGTGTTGGCGACCAGGTCGCCGCCCGCCGCGATCGCCGCCCCGAAGGCGATGCCCGGGAAGACCGTGCCGTCCTCCAGCGCCATCAGCGCTGGACCACGAGCGCCGAGGCGCGGGTCCACGACCGCCTCCGCGGGGACGGGCAAGGTCAAGCGAGTCCTCCTCTTGCCGGCCTCTCGGGCCGCCATCGCCGGCCTCTCGGGACCGGGTCACAGTGGAAGGATGCAGAGGCACCGCACGGGCATCCGCTGCGACTCGAATGGTACGGCACGGGACTGCCGGATGCGGCTTGAGGGTCCGAAGTGGTCTCAGCGGCGGCCGCCCTCGGGCGCACCGCGATCGTTGTTGCTTATCCTCCTGGAGACTCTTACGCGCCGATTCGTCCGCGTCCGTTGTCGCCTAGTCTCGTGTCGCATATGGCCCCGCTCAGGCGAACGACGGGGGCCTTCGGGCGGGCGCGTAAGAGTCCGCTCCGTTGCATATGCGACAACAACCCCAGCGGGGCGCCCGACGGCGCGGCCCGTCCGGCCTTGCGCCCGACTGTGGCGACCCGTCCGGGCCTTGCGCCCGACCGCGCGGCCCCTCCGGCCTTGACCACGGCCCCACACTGGCAGCGTGTTCGGCGGCATCGGATCGAGCATCGGGAGCGGCATCGGCAACCTTGCCGACGGCCTTGGTCATGCCATCCTGACGGTCACCGACGGGTTCTCGCACCTCGCCGACGGCCTGGTCCGCACGGTCCTCTCGGCCGGCCCCATCGGGCTCGGGCTGATCGCCCTCGTGCTGCTCGGCGGCTTCGTGCTGGTGGTCCGGCGCTGAGCTCCCGCCGTTAGCCGGTCAGGGGCAGGACTACTGCGTCATTGCGGGGCCCTCGAGGCTACCGCAACGTCGCGAGCGTGAGCGAGGGTCTGGTCCAATACGTCTGCGAGCGTTGCCACACCCGTTTCGTGCTGGCGCTCTCGGGTCGCAAGCTGAGCCCGTCCAACAAGGTTCGCGCGGCCCTGGAAGCGGCCCGCCATACGGTGCTCCGGCGGGACGGTTCATACGCCACGAACCTCACCGAGGCGACCCGCCGCATCGGGCAGGTCATCGCCGACGCGGAGTACGAGCGCTTCCGCCGCAGCTTCAACTTCTGCCACAACTGCCGCCAGTTCGTCTGCTCGGACTGCTGGAACGACACCCAGCGCCAGTGCCTGACCTGCGCCCCGCGCAAGGCGGTTCGCGCCGCCGGTCCGCGAGCGGCCAAGGGACCCGTGGCGCCGAGCCTGGATCCCGACGGGCCGCAGATCACCCGACCGCTGGCCGGCGGCCTTGTCACTGCCGCCGTCGCCGCGGGTGTGGCCACCGCCACGGTGCCCGATGCTCGCCCGCGCGTCCGCAGTCGCTGGCCGGCTCGCACGACCGTGGTCCTGGCCTCGCTCGTGATCCTCCTGCTGGTGGCCAACATCCTGTCGTCGCAGACGACCAAGGGCCCGCTCGCGGTCAACGCAGCCGACTCCCCCACCGCCACCGCTTCCCTGATCGCTCTTGGCCCGACCGCCACGCCGACCCCCTCGCCCACCCCGTTCGTCACCCCGTTCATCACGCCATCGCCCGAGCCCACGCTCACGCCGGAACCAACGGTCACACCGGGTCCGTCGCCGACCCCGATCGTGACGCCCGCGCCGACCCCTCGGCCGACACCGACACCGAAGCCCAAGACGACCAAGACGCCAACGCCGACGCCGAAGCCGACGCCCAAGCCGACGGCGCCGCCGCTCTACGTCGCGATCAGCTGCAGCTCCCCTAGCTCCGGCGAGATCAGTTGCTCCTCGACCGTCATCCCGAGCAGCGGCGTGACCTACTCGTGGACGGTCGACGGGGTCATCGTCGGGACCGGCGCGTCACTCGACCTGAGCGGCCAGCCATCGGGCGATCACCTGGTCGTGCTGAAGGTGACAAGGTCCGGCTACAAGCCGGGAAGCGCCGGCCAGTACGTCGGCGTGAGTTGAACGACGTATACCCGTACGATGCCGTTGGTGGTAGAAACTGGTAGGTCAAGCATCCGAGGACGGCTAGCCGCCGCGCAGACCGGCAAGGGGATCCCATGGGCCTGAAGCGATCCGCCTCACGTCGAGCGTGGCTCCGCCGCGCCGGCCGCGCCAGCCTGATGACCGGCGTCCTCCTCTTCGCCTTGATCGGCGTGCAGAGCGTCATGGCGGGCGACGGCACGACCACGACCGTCTCGCCCGACAATAACCCCATCGACTTCGGCACCAGCGTGACGTTCACCGCGACCGTCATCGACAACGATAACGCCGAGTATGTGCCCTCTGGGACCGTCGACTTCCTAGATAACGGCCTTGTCATCGATACGGAGACTCTCGATGGCTCGGGCCAAGCGCAGTTCACGACCTCCGCGCTCCTCGCGGGCTCCCATCCGATCACCGCTGACTACCCAGGCGACGGCACCGCCGCTGCAAGCTCCTCGGTGCCGCCCGTGGCGGAGGTCGTCCACAACGCCGCGACGACGACCACGCTCTTGACGGACGGGACCCCCAGCGTCTTTGGCCAGACCGTGACGTTCACCGCGAACGTCACGAGCGCCGGCGGGCCGCCCGATGGCACGGTCGACTTCGAGGACACCACGACCTCGACCGACTTTGGGCCAGTCGATCTCGTCGGCGGCACCGCGCAACTGCAGGTCTCGAACTTCCCCGTCGCGACGCACGCCATCACCGCCACCTACAGCGGAAGCCTCTACTTCGTCGGCAGCAGTGACAACCTCGACCAGGTCGTCAACAAGTCCGACACGACCACCGCGATCACCAACGACCTGACTGGGCATACCGATGCAGGCACCGCTTACAACGTCGCGGTCGAGGTCGACCCGGTAGTGCCCGGTGACGGCACACCCGGCGGGACGGTCACCATCAGCGACGGCACAGGCTCGTCCTGCCCCATCACCTTGTCCGGCGGTATCGGGACGTGCTCGCTCCCCAATACCACCGCGGGCCCCAAGGCGATCACGGCGACCTACGGCGGATCCCTCGACTTCAACGGCAGTGTGAGCAGCGGGACCAGCCACGTGGTCGATCCCGCGCCCACGACCACAGGCCTCGGCAGCAACCACAACCCGTCAGTCCATGGCCAGCCGGTGAAGTTCACTGCGTCTGTGGCTGGGAACGTCAACGTGGGCACGCCGACCGGAACAGTCGACTTCAAGGACGCGGGGGCGACCATCGACTCGGAGACGCTCGTTTCCGGGATGGCCACATTCACGACGTCGGCGCTTACGACCGCGTCGCATCCCATCACGGTGTTCTACGAGGGCGATAGCAACTACGCGAGCAGCACTTCGACGCTGGTCACCCAGGTAGTAGGCCAGGCCGCGACGACCACGGCCGTGTCTTCAGATGATCCGACGCCACCCGGCCCCGACACCTTCGGCACCTCGGTCACATTCACCGCCCAGGTCGTGGTCACCTCCCCTGGCGTCGGTACCCCCACCGGCACCGTCAACTTCGAGGACGGGGCCGCGATCATCGGCAGCGACACCCTTGACGGCACGGGACACGCGCACTACACGACCACCGCCCTAGCCGTCGGCTCGCACACGATCAAGGCCGTATACGCGGATGACGCCGACTTCGTCGGCAGCACGTCATCCGGCATCACCCAGACCGTCGGAAAGGCCACGCCCACGGTCTCGGTCTCCAGCGGCGAGAACCCGTCGGTCTACGGCGACGATGTGACCTTCAGCTCGACCGTGACCGGGGTTCTCGGAACCCCCGCTGGCACCATCACGTTCAAGTCAGATGGCCTCTCCATCGGTTCAGGCACGGTCGACGGCAGCGGCAACGCCACCGTCGACACCTCCCTGCTCAAGGCAGGTACCCATGTCATCACAGCCACCTACAACGGCGACGCGAGTTACACCTCGGCGACCAGTCCGGACCTGGTTGGCGGACAGGAGGTCGGCCAGGCCACGCTGACCGTGACGGCCGCCAACAAGTCGAGGGCGTATGGGGCGGCGAACCCTGCCTTCACCGTCGACTACGTCGGGTTCGTCAACAGCGAGACCCTCGCTACCTCCGGGGTGACCGGTGTGCCTTCGTGCTCCACCACGGCCACCCCCACGAGTTCCGTGGCGGGAAGTCCCTACACGATCACCTGCGGCATCGGCAGTCTGGCGTCGGCTAACTACACGTTCGCGTTCGTGAATGGTCAATTGACCGTCACGACATCCGCAAGCACGACCGTGGTCGTCTCCGATAATCACCCGTCGGTCTGGGGCCAGAGCGTGACGTTCACGGCCACGATCAGCGGCTTCGGATCCGGGACGGCAACCGGGACCGTCAACTTCGTGGTCAGCGGCCTCGCTACCCAGGGAGAGACGCTGATTGCCAACCAGGCCAGCTTTATGACGTCCGCGCTCAGCGTCGGGACCCACACGGTAACCGCCAACTACCTCGGAGACGGCAACGTCGACGCCTCAAACGGATCGATCATCGGTGGCCAGGTCGTCGGCCCGGCGGCCTCGGCCACGAGCATCACCACGGATCTGACGCCCGTGACGTTCGTCGGCGACACCTACACAGTCGCGGCCTCAGTCACCGCCACGGGGTTGGGTAGCGGTACGCCATCGGGCTCCGTCACTGTCTCCGACGGGACCGACCATTGCGTCATCACGCTCAGCAGCGGCAGCGGCTCATGTGACCTGACGTCGACGACGGCCGGACGGCCCAAGACGATCACCGCCACCTATGCCGGTGACACCGACTTCACTGGCAGCTCGGACAGCGCTCCGCACACGGTCGACACGCCTCCTGCCGCGGTCGCAGACGTCTACTCGACCAACGAGAACGGCTTCGTGGCCAGCGCCCTGACGACCACCGCCGGGACTGGCGTCCTGAGCAACGACTCGGACGCCGACTCCGATCCCCTGACTGCCGTCAAGATCAGCGACCCGGCGCACGGCAGCGTCACCCTGCACGCCGACGGTTCGTTCGTATACACGCCGGATGCGCTCTACGTCGGCGATGACTCATTCACCTACGCCGCCAACGACACCTTCATCGACTCGACCACCACCACGGTCACGATCACGATCGATCCGGTCAACCAGCCGCCTACGTTCAGCCTTGCCGCGAGCCCGGACATCTCGGGCATCAGCGAGGATCAGTTCGACTCGACTGCCTTCAGCCAGACGAATGAGGTCCAGGCCGGCAGCTTCTTGCCGGGTCCTCCGAATGAGGCGACTCAGCACCTCGCGGACTACATCGTCACGAATGACAACAACCCCATGTTCTCGCAGCAGCCGGCGATCTCCACCTCCGGGACGCTCACGTTCAAGACCGCGGCCAATGCAAACGGAACCGCAACGGTAACGGTCAAGGCGCAGGACGACGGCTCGAACACGCCGCCCAACGACAACACGAGCGCCCCCCAGACGTTCACCATCACCGTCACCCCGGTCAACGACGCCCCCTTCGCGAACGGCGACCTCAAGTCGGTCGGTGAGAACAGCTCCGGCAACAGCATCGACGTGCTTGCCAACGACAAGGCTGGCCCGCCCGATGAGCAGGCCGGCGGCGCAAATGCCCAGACCATCAAGATCAATTCGGTGACCCAGCCAGCGCATGGCCACGTGACGGCCGTCGACGGCAACACGCTCATCGATTACACGCCGACCGCCGGGTTCGTCTGCCCTGCCAGCACGCCCGAGAATTGCGACAGTTTCACCTACACGATCATCGACAACGGAACAGGGCCCGGGCCGCTTACGTCGTCGCCCGGCACCGTCTTCCTGACCGTGACGCCGTCGGTCACGCAGTACTTCGGCGCGGACCGGTACGCGACCGGCGTGGCGATCGTCTCGGCCAACTACGGCCACGACCAGTCGGTGATCTACGTGGCGACGGGCACGAACTTCCCCGACGGGCTCGCGGGTGCCGCCGCCGCGGGCTTCAACCATGCACCGCTCGTCCTCATCAACGGGCAGGGCAGGAGCATCCCCAGCAACATCAACACGGAGCTGAACGGCTTGATCGGGCCCGACACCCGGATCGTGGCCTTTGGCGGCACCGCGTCCATCAGCACCACGATGTTCAACCTGCTCGCCGCGAAAGCGCCGCTCCTGCCCGACGGGGTGACCCGCAACATCTCGCGGCTGGCCGACACGGACCGCTACGGCACCGCCGTCAAGATCTCGCAGGACACCTATCCGACGCCGCCGGCCAGCGGCACCGTCTTCCTCGCCAGCGGGGCAGCCTTCCCGGACGCCCTCTCGGCCTCAGCAGTGGCCGGTCACCTGGGAGCGCCGCTGCTGCTCGTGCCGGGCGGGACGACCGGTAGCTTAGTCAGCGTCCCCAAGGTGACCGCCGAACTCAGCCGCCTGGGCCCGTCGACCATCTACATCGCCGGCGGCACGGCGTCCGTGTCCACGGGCATCGAGTCGACACTCCACACCTTGTTCCCGCTCGCGACGGTCCGGCGCTTCGCCGGCGCCAACCGCTACCAGACCGCGACGTTGATGGCGGACTTCTTCTTCCAGAACCCGGCCGTGCCGCCATTCGGCGCGACGCCCGTCAACACGGTCTACGTCGCGTCGGGGCTGAACTTCCCGGATGCCCTGGCGGGCGGCGCGCTGGCCGGCTCGCTGGGTGCTCCGCTGCTGCTGGTCCCGGGCACCGCGAAGAACATCGACGGGGTCGTGGTGAACGGCCATATGGTGATCAGGGAAGAGTTCGGCTCGACCCGGCTGTTCCCCAATCGGATCATCATCTTCGGCGGGTTTGGAGCCGTGTCGAAGGGTATCTACAACGAGCTGGTGGGCTTCCCCAAGAGCAGCTGACAGGCTCCTCGGCGCCCATGGCCCCCGTGCTACCGTGACGCGACCATCGCATGAGCCGCGACACGGAGGCATGGGCATGACCCACCAGGCAGGCAGCGGCACGAAGGCCGATCCCTGGGTCCTCAAGACCCCGCCGGGCACGTCGGACTACACGATGTACCGCGACGAGAGTTCGGATCCGCCCTCCATCGTCTGCCAGGTGGGCAGCACTCAGCTGCGCTACGACCTCCGTGCCATCGACGACCTTCACGCCATGCTCAAGGCCAACGGCGGCTGGGTGCCGCTCGGCGCGGCCGACGAGCAGAAACAGGCCGCCGAGGGCACGGTCGAGGCGTGGGGTCGCTTGCCCAGCAATCCCGTCGGCGGCTGGTATGGCCTCAAGAAGGGCCTCCGCGGCCGCTTCGGCATGTACATGCCGCCCCTCCTGGAGACGCTGGGCCTGGCCGAGCTGACGCACGAGCCGCGCAACAACAGCATGCGGGCGCTCTAGCGCGACTTCCCCGTGGGCCGATAGTCCCGTTGCACCGAGTCCATGGTGACGGGTGACAACCCGCCGTCCAGGTGGGACAGTCGGTACGAGCGATGCCTTCAGCCGAAGATCTCTACCAGGTGCTTCAAGTCACCCCGGACGCCGAGCCCGAGGTCATCCGTGCCGCCTACCGCGCGCTGGCCCAGAAGCACCATCCTGACGCCGGCGGCACGCAGGAGCGGATGGCGGCTCTCAACCACGCGTGGGCCGTCCTGGGTGAACCGCAGGCCCGCCGGAACTACGACCGCGGGCGGGTGGTCGTCTCCAGTCGCGCCGCGGCACGCGCCGACACCGCCGCTCAGGCCGCGGCCGCGACCACCGCTCGAGCGGATGGCCCGAGTGCGACGGTCCTGGACTACGGCCGCTACAAGGGCTGGTCGCTGGGCGATCTCGCCCGACAGGACCCCGACTACCTCACCTGGCTGGCGCGCACACCCGCGGGGCGCGGCTACCGCAGCGAGATCGAGACCCTGCTGACCGGCCCGCAGCGACCGTTGGCCCGCCCGTTCCAGGCACGCGCCCGGAGCGGCCTGTTCGGCCGCAGCGCCAAAGCCGGGTAGGTCCGCGGCACAGCACGAAGCCCCCCGGGGAGGTCCCGGGGGGCTTCGTCAACGAGATGCGTGCCCGACGGCTAGCTTGAGCTGGGGGCGCTGGTCGGGGTGCTGGTCGGAGCCACCGTCGGAGCGGAGCTCGGAGCCATGGTGGGCGATGTGGTGGGCGCGACGGTCGGTGCCACCGTGGGGGGCAGCGTCGGCGTCGCGCTCGGCGACCCGCTGCAGGCGGCCGCCATGCCGGCCAGCGACGACGCCAGCAACAACGTGACGATGAGGTGCTTCATGCGCTCCTCCAGGAATGGGAGACCAGCCTCTCCCGTGGGACGCATGAGAGTCCCTGCCGGCCACGAACAGTGACCCGAGTGTCGCCGACGCACCTGAAGGGGTCCTGAAGAGCAGGCCAAGGCTCGCGGGGCGACCGGCTGAACCTGCCTAGCCGGCGTCCGACTCGCCGCGCGCCTGTGCGGCCGCCCGCTCGATGGCAGCCCGGGCCGCGGCCGGCCGATACGGCGCCCGGGCGACGCCATCCTCGATGGAGAGGTCCCCCGCGGCGACCTGTCGCCCGAGGTCGGCGATCGCGCGGATCTCCTCCAGCGATCGCCGCGCGAAGGCGAGATCGGCCACGTCGCCATGGCCCGGCACGACGGCGCCTGAGCTGAGGGCGATCAAGCCCTCGAGCGTGGCCGGCCAGTCGAGCGGATAGCCGTCCCCGAAGTACGGCGCAGCGCCGTTCTCCAGCAGGTCGCCGGCGAAGAGGACCCCGACCGAGGGCACCGTGAGGACGATGTCCGTGTCGGTGTGGCCGCGGCCCAGGTACCGCAGCTCGACCTCCCGGGCGCCCACGTCGATCGTGGCCCGCTCGGGGAACGTGACGGTGGGCGGAGTGAGGACGACCTCGCGCCACTCGTCCTCGCGCTCGGGCATCTCCCGGATCATCTCGGCGCGCATCGCCTCGCCGTGCTGCAGCAGTCGTGCCGGGCACCGGTCGTGGCCCCACAGCTCCGTCCCGACGAAGACCGCGTTGCCGAAGCAATGATCGTGGTGGTAGTGCGTGTTGACGACCCACCGGACGGAGCCCGGCAGCTCGCGGAGCTCTTCCCTCAGCTCGTGTCCCTGGCGCTGCGAGGTGCGGGTGTCGATGACCAGCAGGCCCGCCTCGCCGCCGACGACGCCGATCGTCTGGTCGAAGAAGTCGTACCGCCGCACCCAGACCCGGTCGGCGATCTCCTGCCACACCGTCATGGGCTGCATCGTACCCGGGCGTAGACTCGCCGCGGAGATGGCAGGCCCGACCGCATGACCGCAGCTCCCCGACCGCGACGGCAACGCCCCGCGGCCGCCAGCGCGCCCGGGCACGACCTGGACGTGCCGAGTGGTGAGGTCGTCGAGATCATCCTCCGCCACCTTGCCGACGCGGTGTTCGCGACCGATCTCGACAACCACATCACCTACTGGGCGCCGTCGGCGGAGCGGCTCTTCGGGTACCCGGCCTCGGCGGCCATGGGCCGGTCGTTCGGCGACCTGTTGCCGT
>CAWCMN010000005.1:0-107244 GCA_963796715.1 uncultured Chloroflexia bacterium | reverse complement strand
GCATCCGTCACCGCGATCCCTTTCGCCGGCGGACGGCCTACTCCTCGCCTGAGTCCTTCGCCCGCTTCGATTTCAGGCGTCCCGCCACGCGCAACAGTGGTTGGCGCGGCACGGGGTGCTCGATCTGGTGACCTCTCCCCGAGGATGCTCCGCCGCTGAGGCCGCATCTGAGCCGCTTCGGCGACCCTATCGAGGGGGTGCTCCCCCAGCAGGAAACGCGCGCTGGCATCTCCTCACGCTCGCCCGCCTCAGCGCCATGCGCGAGGCGGCTGGGCCCCTAGCGCCGGCCAGGACACGCACCTGCGCTGGGAGCCGGCGTGGGCGCAACCGGCGCTGCAGGCTTCCGATGGCGACACGGTGTGGCTCGGGGGCACGTCCCACGTACGCAGCCCATATCCGCCCGCCATGCGCCGTATACGAAGGCGTCGAACACGCACGACGCGACGGCGCCTTCGAGGGACGATGCCGATCGACCCGCGGAGCGGGACGAGACCGACGAGGAGTGGTGGACGGAAGCCGCGCGATCCTGGAACAGATCGCCAGCGACAGCGTGCCCATCCTGTGGGTGCCGCGGATCGGCTGGGATGACGACTGGCGCCACTACATCCCGGTGGGGGTTGAGCTGGGACCCCTCAGCCCGGTCGGGCCGCTCGCGGCCGACTGGCAAGGCCTCGTGGAACTCGAACGGCGTCTGCTTGAGCCCTACGTCCGGCGGGCCGCCGAGCGTGACGTGCGGGTCGGTCATCGGGACCTGGCCCTGCGCGCCACGCCCTCCGCGGCGACTGGCAGCGCAGTCGTGCGGCTCGCCCCTGGTAGCCCGCGCGTGTACGCGGAGCTCGGTGGGCCGATCGTCGTCCAGGAGCGCCGCATCTGGCGCTCGCTGCTCGCTCCGGTGTACCTCCAACTCGTCGAGGGCCTGCGCCGGGTCACGAGGGCCGCACGGGCGCGGCGTGGTGCCGAGAGTGCGGCCAGCCGTTCCTCACCCTCGACGCCCGCCGCTCGAGCTTCTGCACCGATCGCGATCGGTTCCGCTGGTCGCAGCGCGAACGCCGCAGGCGCCTGGCAGCCCAGCCCACAGTCACACGCCGTAGGAGTCGAGCATGACCCGCCGCGGCCCCAACGAGGGCTCCCTCTACCAACGCCAGGATGGCCGCTGGGAAGGCGCCGTCCACCTGGGCTACGAGAACGGGCGGCGAGTCCGCAAGTTCGTCATCGCCGCGACTCGGGCGGAGGCCGCGGCCAAGCTCGCGCCGCTGCTGAAGGCGCGAGACGAGCGCCGGCCGGTGCCCGATCAGCGCACCAAGCTCGGACCGTTCCTGCGCCAGTGGCTCGACGAGGTCGCCAAGCCGACGCGTGCGCGCCTCGACCTTCTCGAGTTACGACGGGATCGTGCGCCTGCACCTGGCGCCCGACCTCGGCCGGATCGCGCTGGCCAAACTCACCCCGGCCGACGTCCAGCGGCTGCTCAACGCCAAGCGGGCTGCGGGCCTATCCCCACGTCGCGTCGCCTACATCCACGCCGTCCTGCGGCGGGCGCTCGTGACCGCCGAGCGCTGGGGCCTCGTCTCGCGCAACGTGGCCAAGCTCGTCGACCCGCCACGGGTCCAGCACCACGAGATCCGCCCGCTTACCCCCGATGAGGCGCGCCGGCTCATCGACACGGCGGTCGACGACCGCCTCCAGGCGCTCTACGTCACCGCCCTCGCCACCGGCCTGCGCCAGGGCGAGCTGCTGGCGCTGCGCTGGGAGGACGTCGACCTCGATACCCGGCGGCTGGCCGTTCGCCACACGCTCGCCCGGGTGCAACGGGCAAGCTCGTGCTGCTCGAACCCAAGACCGAACGCAGCCGACGGACCCTGGTGCTGCCGGAGGTCGCCGTGACCGCCCTCCGTGCCCATCGGACGCGGCAGCGCATGGAACGCCTCGTGGCGGGTCGCGCTGGCACGACACGGGCCACGTCTTCACGACGACCGTCGGCACGCCCATCGAGGCGGCGCGGGTCACCCGGGCCTTTCATGCCGCCCTGGCCCGAGCCGGGCTACCGCGCAGCCGCTTCCACGACCTCCGCCATGCGGCGGCGACCTACCTGCTCGCACAGGGCTTCACCCTCGAGGACGTCAAGAACCTGCTTGGCCACAGCTCGATCACGCTGACGTCCAACACCTACGGGCACGTGCTGGAGCAGCGACAGGCGCAAGTCGCCGCTGGGATGGACGCGATCCTGGGGCTCGATGAGAGCTACGGCGTGCGCGACAGTCTTGGGTCTGCGCCATCCCCGAGGGCGTTGTCGGTGCACCTCTCAACCCGGGACGTCCTTCCAGCAGCAGCTCGAGCTGTGGCTCGGGCTCATCTGGGCGGCGATCGTTCGAGGGTTCTCGGTCGCCGCGCCGGGCGTTGTCCGGGCAGTCGCCCCGTTGCTCGCTCCCCGAGCTACCAATGCGTCGCCACGTATCGGATAGGCGCTAAAGTGCCTCGAATTCCTCCGCCTTGCCTCTTCACGGCATTAGACATCGTGTTGCCGGAGCCATTGGTCGAACGCGTAGACGGGCGCTTGGCCGTCCGTGTCGAGTCGTGGCGGCATCAGTCATTCGCCTGCCAGAGCTACATCGCTACTTCCACGACGAGACGGCGAGCAGCGTCTTGAAAGTACCCACTCGTGATGATCCATCGCCGTCATGGCGCGCGCACAGGCGTCGGCCACTTCCGGGTACGGTCGACCGCATTCCATGCCGTGAACTTGACCCTACCCACCTACCTTGAAGCGCCTCGAACACAACCGGGTCGTTCAGGTGCGTCGTCGCCGGGAAGAATTAGACAACCCGGTGCGGCGCCACGATCCGTCCGTCCAAGAACACGCATGTGCGGCGACGGGAATCGATCTTCAGCATACCATCTTATCCCAACAGCGCCATCCCAACGGTGGCTGCGCCATATGGGATTGTCTGGCACTGAAGGGCGAGGTCGGGATCATGTGCGGCTAATACGCTCTGCGACCATACGGGCCGCGTGCACGTCCTCAACGTATATGTCTACCTCGTAGTGCGACGCTGGTCGTCCATTCTGCCTCGAGGTCGCAAATTACCGGCGTGACCCCATAGAAGATGTCCCGCCGGCCCGCAGATGTCGCGATGGACAATGTAGGGCGCGAGATTCATGGGCGTCACAGCTGATCCGTAGCTCCTGTCGAGCACATAAGGGGAATGCAGTTGAGCGAGACGAAGTTCTGGATCGGAGCGGGGTTCCCCTGTGCGGCCGACCTGATAGCCGTCGTTCTCTGCGGGCATCCCTCGGCGAGATCGGAGGCCTTGTAGATCAGGCCACGTGCGGACTCCGCTGGGCGCCGACGGACTGGAGCGACACCTCTCGACGCTCATCGATCAACACCAGGCTGTACCTTGGCATCGTCGAGTTCGCTGGAGCAGCTCGCGCCACGGTAGTCTCGCCAGCCCCTTGGGTGGAAGCCGGAGTAGACGCGACCCTGTTGGCTCAAGGACAGGCACATCGTCCGTCGGCGGCGATCCGCATGCGTACTATCGCCGACTCCTGGCCAGGTCGTCGGTCCGGCCCGATCTCGGCCGAAACGCTCGAGCCGCGGCAGTTCGGAAGGAGGGCTCCACGGACCTCCGCGACAAGCGGGGTTCGGCCAGCTTGGTGGTATCCCGACACGTGCTGGGTCAACCGGCTGTATGCGACTCATGGTCGCCGTATGTACTCCACGTTCCGCTCGTGGTGCGAGTCGGGGTTAATCCCGCCATCGAGAACCTCCCGCTGCCGCGCTTAGGCCCGACATAACCCGTTTCTGGGTACGGCCTCGCTCCTCCCGGACGCTGTATCTGATCTCGGCACGGTCGATCCTGGCGTAGCGAGCGCGATCGTGTCGCGCTGCGAAGTCAGTCAGACGCCCAACGGAACCGAGCCCTCGGCCCTTCCGACGCATACACGGAGCAGCAGCCTGGAGGAGGGTGCTCTTGCCAGTCCGTTTTCACCGACGGTACCCATGATCGGGAATGGCAGGTAGGTCCGCTGGCCCGCCCGACCCCGGGAGGCGTCGACTCGGTCCATTCGAGTCGTTTAGAGCCAACCAGTGCCGATGCCAAGTCGCCGGAGGATGCCCGCTGATAACGCCACGCACGCTCGAACGTGATGGCCGCGAGCTCGAGGGCCGCGTCGTCACTGCCCGTCCGGCGACGCAGGTAGCGGCCGCCGAGTCCGATGGGCGGCGTACAGGGCTTCTAAGGCGGCCGAGCTATCCCGGGCGCGCTCTTGGTCCCGTGACTCCGTGCGCCGGGCAGCGCAGGTCTGTCCTGCGAGAGCATCCGGACTCCGGTAGTGGGTTCTTGCCTAGAAGACGCACGAACGGTCGGAAAGCGGACATCGATTCGCGCCAGGTCCACCGCCTCCACGCAGCTTCACCACGTGTGTTTGACGTGGCTGTCTCCGTGGCTGTCAAACGGCCCTCGGACGGCCCCGCGGAAGCCGTCCGGGAGCCCGATTCGTGCGTGAATGGGTGGTGAGCCGGCTGGGATTCGAACCCAGGACACGAGGATTAAAAGTCCCCTGCTCTGACCGCTGAGCTACCGGCCCATGCGCGAATGGTAGGGCGGCTAGCTCACCGCGAGCGCGGCGATGCCGGCGACGACCAGGATCGCGCCGGCGAACCGTTCCCGCGACACCCGCTCGTGGAGCAGGACGGCGGCCATGGCGGTGGCCATGACCACGCCCGACTCGCGCACGGCGGCGACCGATGCGGCGGGCGCCAGGCGCAGGGCCAGCAGGACCAGCCCGTAGGCGCTGATCATCAGCGTGCCGGCCACCACGGTCACCGGGTGCAACTGGGCCCGCACGTAGGCCCGGCCGCGCAGGTAGGTGACCGCCAGGAGGTACAGCACGCCTGGGACGACCATGGCCAGCTCCAGGTACGTGACTGCCCCGGCAAGGGTCACGCCGACGCGGTCGACCAGGGTGTAGCCGGCGATAGCGGCCGCGGTGGCGAGGGCCAGCAGCGTCCCGGCCGTATCGCCACCGCCGCGCAGGCCCCGCACCAGCAGGACGCCGGCCCCCACGAGCAGCACCCCGACGCCGCCCGCGACGGTCGGCTGGACCCCCAGCAGCGCCACGCCCACGACGAGGACGGCGACCGGCGCGGTGCCCCGGGCGAGGGGGTAGACCAGGCTGAGCTCGGCCCGGCGGTACGCGGCCGCGAGGAGCACGAAGTAGATCAGCTCGAACGTCCAGGTCGCGAACAGGTACGGCACCACCGCCGCCTGCACGCTCCACGTGGCCGCTGCCAGCGGCGCGACTACCACGCAGCCGGTGCAGACCATCAGTGCCGTGCCCGCCTCCGTGTCGTCGGTGCGGCGGAGGAGGAGGTTCCACGAAGCGTGCAGGAACGCGGCGAGGAGCGCCAGGCCGAGCGCGAGCGGCGACATCAGGAATGCCGGAGCGGCGGCCTCACCGCCGCGGCGCCACCTCCGGGTTGACGGGCGCCGGGAGCGGCTCGCCGCGGAGGCCCGCCAGCAGGTTCGCGGCGGCGATCTCGGCCATGCGCGCCCGCGTCGCCCGCGAGCCCGAGGCGACGTGCGGCACCACGAGGCAGTTCGGCAGCGTCAGGAGCGGGTCGTCCGCGCGCATCGGCTCGGGGTCCGTGACGTCAAGCGCCGCGCCGCCGATCACCCCGTCGCGCAGCGCTTCGTACAGGGCGCGCTGGTCCACCACCGGCCCGCGGCTCGTGTTGATGACGATCGCGGTCGGCTTCATCTTGTGGAACGCCTTACGACCCATGATGCCGCGCGTCTCGGGCGTCAGGTTGACGTGCAGGCTGACGAAGTCGCTGGCCGCCAGCAGCTCGTCCAGGGGCACCGACCGCGCATGGAGGGCCGCCTCCTCCTCCGGCGAAGCACGCACGGCATCGTGGTAGAGGACGGTCATATCGAAGCCGGCCGCGCGGCGGGCCATCTCGCGGCCGATCCGCCCGAACCCGATGATGCCGAGCGTGGCGTGATGGACGTCCGTGCCCAGCAGCAGGAGCGGGCCCCAGGTCTTCCAGCGGTCGGCCCGGACGTAGTCGTAGCCCTCCGTCAAGCGGCGGGCGGCGGCCATCAGCAGGGCGAAGGCGAGGTCGGCGGTCGTCTCGGTCAGGACACCTGGCGTGTTACCCACGGGGACGCCGCGGCGCGTACAGGCCGGCACGTCGACGTTGTCGAAGCCCACCGCGTAGTTGCTGACGACCCGCAGCTGCGGCCCGGCCGCGTCCAGCAGTTCGTCGTCGACACGGTCGGTCAGGAGGGCGAGCAGGCCGTCCACGCCGGCCACGCGGCGCAGCAGCTCCTCGCGCGGCGGCGGCATGTCATCCGGCCACACGTCCGCGTCGGCGACCTTGGCGATGGCCCGCAGCCCCTCCTCTGGGATGCGGCGGCTGACGAAGACGCGCGGTCGCCCGGCGCTCACGCGGCGTCGACCAGCGGCTTCACCTCGCCGATCAGCCGCTCCAGGGTCTCGATGTCGAACGGCGCCGGCACCTCGACGATGACCGACTCGAAGCCGACTGCCACCATCTCGCGCAGGCGTTCGGCGATCGCGGCCGGCGGCCCCAGGAGCGGCCGCGATGATTCCTGGGAGTCCTCCAGGCGCGTGCGGTTGTGGGCCATCGCCGCCGCCCACACCGAACTCGCCTCGGCTTCGGAGTCGCGGATGACCATCCACAGGTTGCCCGTGCGCTCGATCTCCCGCTCGTCGCGCCCCACGGCCAGGCAATGCTCCCGCAGGATCGCATCGAACTCAGCCAGCTCGGCGGGCGTGCCCTGGGCGTTCCACATGTCGGCGTAACGGGCGACCGTGCGGAGCGTCTTCTTGCGGCCCGTGCCACCGACCATGATGGGCAGGTGCCGCTGCACCGGCGTGGGCTCCTGGTGCAGCTCGCGGAAGGCGTAATGGGCCTCGGGGGCGGAGGTGACGGTCCCGCCGTCCAGCAGCGTCCGACAGGCCGCCACGGCCTCGTCCAGCCAGTCGAGTCGCTCGCCGAACCCACGCCCGAACGGGATGCCGTGGGCCGTGTGCTCCGTCTCGAACCACGCGCCGCCCAGGCCCAGGATCGCCCGGCCGCCGCTGATGTGGTCGAGCGTCGTCACCGTCTTGGCCACGAGGCCGGGGTTGCGGAACGTGTTGGCGCCGACCATCAGGCCGATCTGGACCTTCTCGGTGGCCATGGCCCACGCCGCCAGTGTCTGCCAGCCCTCGAAGATGGACTGGGCAGGGTCGCCGAAGATCGCGTACAGGTGGTCCCAGGCCCAGACGTGCTGGTACCCGAGCCGTTCGACACGGCGGCCCACGTCCAGGAGGTCGGCCCAACCGACGGCCTGGCTCCACGGCAGGATCCCCAGTTTCAGGTCTGTCATGTCAAGCCCTCACGGCCAGGCCGGAGACGACCTCGCCGAACTGTTGGAGCGCGAGGAGCAGGTTCTCGCGGCTATTGGCGTAGCTGACACGCAGATGGGTCGCGCCCACCCGCCCGAACGCGCTCCCCGACAGGACCGACACGCCGCCCTGGTGCAGCAGGCGGTCGGCCATGCCCGGCCCATCGAGGCCGGTGCCGGCGACGTTGGGGAAGGCGTAGAACGCGCCGTGGGGCATGCGGCAGGTGACGCCCGGGATGGCGTTCAGGCCGGCCACCACGAGCTTCCGGCGCGCGTCGAACTCCTTGACCATCGCCTCCACGGCGTCCTGCGGCCCCGTCAGCGCCTCCACCGCGGCGATCTGCTCGAACGAGGCGACGCAGCTCACGCTGTTGATGACAAGGCGGCCGAAGGCTGGCACGAGCGCCTCCGGCAGGATGCCGTAGCCCAACCGCCAGCCGGTCATGGCGTAAGTCTTGCTGAACCCGTCGAGGATGATCGTCCGCTCGGCCATGCCGGGGAACGAGGCGATCGAGTGGTGCTCCGCGCCGTCATACAGGATGCGCATGTAGATCTCGTCGGCGAGCACCGTGATGTCGTGTTCGCGCGCGACGTCGGCGATCGCCTCAAGGTCGGCCAGGGTCAGGACGCCACCGGTGGGGTTGGCCGGCGAGTTGAAGATGATCAGCTTGGTGCGGGCCGTGACCAGGCGCTGCAGCTCGTCGACGTCCAGCCGGAAGTCGTTCTCCTCGCGCAGCGGCAGCGGTACGGGCGTGGCGCCGACGAACCGGGTCATCGACTCGTAGATGGGGAAGCCGGGGTCGGGGTAGATGACCTCGTCGCCCGGCTGGGCCAGGGCCAGCAGGGCGAAGAACATGATCGGTTTGGCCCCCGGCGTGACCACCACCGTGGCGGGATCGACACGCATGCCGCGGCGCGCGGTCGAGTCGGCGGCGATCGCCTCGCGGAGCTGGGGCAGGCCCATGAACGGGCCGTAATGCGTCCACCCGGCGTCAAGGGCGCGTTTGGCCGCCTCACGCACGTTCGCCGGGGTGTCGAAATCGGGCTCCCCGATCTCGAGGTGGATGACCTTCCGGCCGGTCGCTTCGAGGGCGCGCGCGCGGGCGGCGGCCTCGAACGCGGTCTCGGTGCCGATGTCCACGACGCGGTCGGCCAGGCGCATCGGTGCATGCTAGCGCCGGTCCGGGGGCACCGTGGGAGAATCCAGACGTGACCCGCTTCTACGACATCGACGACGCGACGGCGCGGCTGGCGGACGTGCGGCCGCTGCTTGAGGGACTGCGCCGCGACCGCGCCCGCATCGCCGAGGCGCAGGCGGAATTGGAGGTCTTCCGCGGGACGAACGGCAATGCCAAACACGCCGATGAGATCCGCCGCCGGGAGCGCGAGATGGCCGGCATCGTGAGCCAGATGGAGGCCGCGGTCCAGCAGCTCGACGACTGGGACGTCACCCTGCGCGACATCGGCAGCGGCCTGATCGACTTCCCTGCCCTCGCCAACGGCCGGCCCATCTGGCTCTGCTGGCGCCTCGAGGACACCGGGGTCGGCTGGTGGCACGAGACCAACGAGGGGTTCGCCGGGCGCAAGCCGCTCGCCGAACTGACCTGACGCCTCTCCCGTGACCGCGGCGGGGCGACGCCGGGCGCTCGCCATCGACGTCGGCACGGGCACGCAGGACGTCCTGCTCTTCGACGCCGACCAGCAGATCGAGAACGCCGTCCGCCTGATCCTGCCGTCCCCGACCGCGATCCTGGCCGAGCGCATCCGCGCCGCGACCCGCGCCCGCCGGCCGGTGCTCCTGACCGGCGCCCTCATGGGCGGCGGGCCGGTGGCGTGGGCGGCCCGCGACCATGCCGCCGCCGGGCTCGCCATCGCCGCCACGCCGGACGCCGCGCGCACGATGGACGACGACCTCGAGCAGGTCCGGGCGCTTGGGATCGCCGTGGTGCCGGCGGACGGCGTCGCCGACCGGGCGGCCGTGCCGGGGACCGTGACGGTCGACCTGCGGGATGCCTGGATCCCCGAGCTGGCGCAGGCACTGGGTCTGTTCGACGTTGACCTTGCCGCGGTCGATGCCGTGGCGATCGCCGTCTTCGACCATGGCGCGGCGCCGCCCGGTGTCTCTGACCGCCGCTTCCGCTTCGAGCGCCTCCGTGAGCGGCTCGCCGCGGAGCCCGACCTTGGCCCGATCGCCTTCAGCTACCTCGCCCCCGACGTGCCCGCCGCCTTCACCCGCCTGGCCACTGCGGCGGCTGCCGCTCGCGGGTGGCTCGATCCGGCCGGGCGGACGGGCGTGGCCGTGCTGGCGATGGACACCGGTCCCGCCGCCATCCTGGGAGCGCTGGACGACGCGCAGGTGCGCCACGCGCTCGAGCGGGGCCGCCCGGTCGTGGCGGTCAACATCGGCAACTTCCATACCCTCGCGATGCACCTCGAGCCGACCGGCGGGAGCCGCTCGCGCGGCCGTGCCGCCGCACGCATCAGCGGCATCTTCGAGCACCACACCGGCGAGCTGACTCGGCCGCAGCTCAGCCGCTTCCTGCGTCAGTTGGCCGATGGCACCATCCGCGACGACGACGTGTTCGGCTCGCAGGGCCACGGCGCGCTCGTCCTGCCGGCGCTCGGCGGTGCGTCGGCGGCGTCGGGCGATACGCGGCCGTTCCTGGCCCTGACCGGGCCGCGCCGCGAGCTCCTGGCGGGCCACGTCGTGCGCGGCCTGGGCCGACCCCACCTCGCCGTCCCGCACGGCGACATGATGCAGGCCGGACCGTTCGGACTGTTGCGGGCGCTCGCGTCGCGCGTGCCGGGGTGGCGGGAACCAGTGAGCCGCCGCCTGGGCTAGAGCCAGGATGCGCGGCGGGCCTTGCTCGCGCAGGGGTGTGTGTGAGGCCCCCGCATCGGTGAGCACAAAAGGTTGCTAGGGACAAGGGAAGGCCCGACGGAGTCCTGTACTGAGGGTTTCCCGCGTCGACTCGTACGCATGCGGTTCACGCGGCGGACCTGGGGCGGTTCCGCCGTCGTTAGCCACCTCTAATGTTCATAGAGCGAGGCCATTGCCGGCGGGGCACGACCCGAGGTCAGCTGGGCCGCGCCGATGCGGGCCGGCGTCAGTCGCCGAAGTACTCGTCTCCGCGCGGGGCCCGGTAGCGGCCCCGGCTGAGCCGCTCGAGCAGCCGCCGGGTCGCCTCGGGCCGGGTGTAGAGCACGCCGACGGCGATCAGCAGGATGAAGTTCGTGCCGCCGACGATGCCGGCCATCACATAGCCAAGCTGCGCGCCAACGCCGCCCTTCACCGAGAGACCCGGGATGGTGGCCCCGATGAGGCCGAGGCGGAAGAACGGCGCGGCGGGCGCGAGGCTGGCGCGGTAGGCGCCCGCCTGCGCGGCGGTCGGCCCCTGGCCGCCGATCAGCAGGGCGAACGAGCCGGCCACAGCGCTCGAGGCCTCGGCCACGGGTTGGGCCAGGTCGGTCTGGTCAAGGTGGTTCCACTGGCTGATCTGGCCGGTCGTCGCGTCGGGCACGGTCCAGTAGACGGTGGAGGTCGGCTTGCCGTCCACGCCGAGGCCACCGGGCACATACAGCGCGCCGTTAGCCACGAAACCGGCGAACTGGGTCCGCGGGGCCGGCAGGGAGGAGGCGCCCACGCTCTGGCCCCAGCCGATCGTCCGGCCCTGGCCGTCGACCGTCGGCTCGCCGATGGCGTTCAGGGTGAGCAGGAAAAGCTGGTCGGACACGCCCTGTGGACCGTCACCGCCGATCAGGAAGATCTGGCTGCCGGTGGAGAGGGCGGTGGCATGCTGGCGGGGCGCGGGGTTGCCGCTGCCGTCACGGAGGAGCAGCGCGGGCTGCTCCATGAAGGGGCGGAGCACGGGCGGCTTGACCGTGCTGTCGAGGACGGACCGGTAGACGGTGGCGGACAGCCCGCTGGCCGTCTTGCCGCCGATGAGCCAGAGGCCCGTGCCCGTGGCGACCGCGGCCGCCCCGGAAAGGGGGGTGGGCAGGGCCAGCGAGTCATCGGCCTTCCAGCCGGCCAGATCGCCGTTCTCGATGTCGCCGACGAAGACGGTCGAGGTGGGCTTGCCGTCGGCATCAAGACCGCCGATGACGTACGGCGTGCCGTTGAAGCTGGCGATGGCGAAGTCGGTCCGGGGGGCGGGAAGGGCCGGGCCGTTCTGCCATGCGGCGAAGTTGCCGTCGCTCGTCGTGTTCGTGACGAGCACCGAGTCGGTCGCCTTGCCGCCGACGATACCGCCGACCACGAACAGCTGCGTGCCCGACTGGAACGTGCCCGCCTGGGTCCGCGGTGCGGGGAGGGCCAGGGCGGCCGGGCTGGCCTGCCAGGGGATCATCGCGCCGCGCGGGGCCGGGCACGGCAACGACTCGTTGCTGCCGTCGCAGAAGTTGATGGGGCTGAAGACGTTCTCGCCGATGTCCAGGGCCGGCTCGACCGTGAAGTAGTACGCCCGATCGGGCAGGTAGCCCAGCATGAACAGGATCAGGATGAACCAGAAGAGGGCCTTCCAGAAGGCCGCCGGCCAGCCATCCGCGTCGAGCAGGCCGAAGAACGTCCGTCGCTGGACGGTCCCGGGCGGCAGCGCCTGCTGAGCCATCGGCGGTCTCCGGTCCCTACGGCACGATGTCGATGTCGCCGTGCATCGTGGCGTAGTGGCCCGGCAACGTGCAGGCGAACTGGAAGGTGCCGCTGGCCGGAACGGTCCAGGTGAAGTCCTTGGTGCCGGATGAGAAGGCCGCGATGCCCTTCAGGTTGCCCTCGTTGTCCGAGGACAGGTCGGCCGCCGCTCCGACATAGAAGTCATGGTCGAAGCCGGCCGTGTTGGTGACCTCGAAGGTGACGACCTCGCCGGCCTTGACGGTGATGGCCGGGACCTGAGCGCCGGTGCTGTCGGTGATCTGCAGCGAGCCGTTCTCGTCGAGCTTGATGACGCGCGGCGAGGCGGCCGTGCCCGGGTTGGTCACGGTGCCGGGCGTCGACGAGGCCGACCCGCCAGCCGAACCACCGATGACCCCGCTCGGGTTGCGCCAGCACGCGGGCGGCGTCGCCTGGCCGGCCGGCGGCTTGTAGGTCGGATCTGTCCAGCCGGTGACAGTCTCCACCGGTGGCGCGGTCGCCGCCGCGTTCGGGGCCGCGGGTTTGTACTGGAAGGAGACCGTGTTCGGCGCCGTGATCCAGTTGATCAGGTCGTTGATCTGGTTGTAGTTGAGCGGCCCGCCGTTGGCCTGCGACCAGATGGGCATGACGCTGTTGGCGTCACCGCAGACGTAGCGCCCGCCGACCGTAAGCACGTTCATCAGGTAGGTCGGGTTGAGGTGCCCGGTCCCGGCGCCACCGGTCGCGGTCAGTGCGTTGTAGAGCTTGGCCTGGTCGTTGAGCGGCGGGCCGACGCCACCCTGGCCCTGGGTCCCGTGGCACTGCGCACAGTTGGCCAGGAAGAGCGCGTAGCCGTTGGCCACGCTGGTGATGTACTGCTGGTCCTTCGTCTGGGTCATGGCGCCCGAACCGGCGATGAACGGCACGCCCTGCTCGAAGAGCCAGTAGACCGGGATGAACAGGACGATGAGGAGGACGAACCAGAACGACCACCGCCGGGCGGAGCCGCTCTGGCGCACGATGCCGGCGGCGCGCTCTTCGGTCAGCTCGACGCGATGGGCACGCTCGCCGGCGTCGAATTGCTCCAGGCTGGCCGACCCGGCGCGCGGCGTGACCAGGGAGCCATCGCCCGCGTCGGGGGCGCGGGGTTCGAGCTCCCGCCCCGATCGCTCCTCGCTCATATGCACCCGGTGGGCGATTTGGGCGGGATGACCCCCGGTTGGCCGAGCGCCACGGGCAGTGGCCCGAGCGTGATCTTGGACGTGTCGACCGTCAGCACGCCCGACGAGTCGACGGTCGAGGCGAAGCGATCAAGGCTGCGCGGGGCCGGGCCCAGCCCCAGCACCTTGATGCCCAGGCGGTCGTAGCGCGAGCCATGGCAGGGGCACTCGAACCAGTAGTTGGTGGTGCAGAAGTTGGGCTTGCAGCCGAGGTGCGTACAGCGCTGGTAGAGCGTCCGCACATTGGTCGCGGCCCCGTCGCCCTCGGGGCTGTCGCCGGTCTCGAAGCCGCGGCCCGGATCGAGCAGCGTGACGTAGCAGCGGGCCGCCTGGAAGTACGAGGGTGCCCCATCCTTCAACGTGGCCCCGGCCACCGCCGGCGAGGCCAGGACGGTGGCGAAGTCGCCCAGCGTCAGCTTGGACCCGAAGCCGCCGGTCAGGTTGGGCCACACGAAGCCGATCGTGCCGCCGGTCACCTCCGCCAGCCAGAGGCCCACTGCGGCGCCGATCGAACGGCGCAGGATCGTGCGCCGCGACATGCCGCCGGTCTGGCCGTGGCGCAGCGAGGCCAGCGCCTCGCGTGTCAGCGCCTGCGGCTGGTCGGCGGTGGTCAGCTTCCAGTTGCCCAACGGTCGCTCGCCGCCCTACAGGGAGAATTCGAGGCCGAAGAGGGGCAGGGTCCAGGTGTAGCCGGGACCCCGGAACAGGGCGCCAAGGAACGTCACGGTCAGACCGGCGATGCAGAAGAGGGTGAAGAGCATCACCCCGACCTTGCGATCACGCGGTCTCGGTGATCCCCCATCGCCCCGGGCGCCCCGGTCGATGAACGGCACCAGCGCCGCCCCGACCAGGACGAAGGTGGGTGTCAGGACGCCGGCCACCGTGGGGTGGAAGTAGACCAGCAGCTCCTGCAGGCCCACGAAGTACCAGGGCGCCTTGGCCACGGCGGGCGTGACATTGGGGTTGGCCAGGTCCTCCAGCGGCGCGTTGATGAAGATGCCCATGAGGAGCAGGAAGACGCTCATCACGCCGGCCGCGAAGAACTCGATGGCCAGCAGGTGCGGCCAGGTCATGACCGTGTCGTCGGGCTCCTTCTGGACCCGCACGACGGCATCCTGCTTGACCAGCGCGAGCAGGCGGTACGGCTTGGCCGCCATCGGCACGCGTTGCTTGTCGATCTCCGTCGTGCGCCGTTCGGCCGGCGCGGCCGGCACCGTGGTGCGGCGCACCGGCGGCTCGGCGCCGGACGCCGGCGTGACGGATGACCCGGCGGGAGCGTGCGGCTGGCCTGGCTTCTCGTCGCTCACAGCGGCCCCGAGATCCCGCCGTCCTTGCGGATGCGCCAGAAGTGGACGGCCAGGAAGAGTGCCCCGACCAGCGGCAGCAGGATCACGTGGAGCACGTAGAACCGCAGCAACGTGTTCTGGCCGACCTCCACGCCGCCCAGCAGGATGAGCTGGCTGGGCTTGTTGAAGATGGGTACGTAGGTGGCCATGGTCGAGCCGATGGTAACGGCCCAGTAGGCGATCTGGTCCCACGGCAGCAGATAGCCGGTGAAGCTCAGCAGCAGGGTCAGCAGGAGGAGGACCACGCCGACGACCCAGTTGAACTCACGCGGCGGCTTGTAGGCCCCGTGGTAGAAGACCCGCATCATGTGCAGGAAGACGAAGAAGACCATCAGGTGGGCGGCCCACCGGTGGATGTTGCGGGTCAGCTGGCCGAAGACGACGCTCGAGTCGATGTTCAGGATGTTCGTGTACGCCTGGCCGGTGTACGGCACGTAGAAGAACATCAGATACACGCCCGTGATGACCAGCACCAGGAACAGGAAGAACGAGAGCCCGCCAAGGCAGAAGGTGTAGGCGAACTTCACGGCGTGCTGCCGCACCCGCACCGGGTGCAGGTGCAGGAACACGTTGTTCATGACGGCCATGGCGCGGGAGCGTTCGTCGGCGGGATACGGCTGGCGGAAGATCGCGCGCCACGCCGCACTGCGGCGGATCGACTCGTCGACCCGCTCCAGGAAACTCACCGCGACACTCCTCCAGTGACCGGGGCGTTACCGAGGCCATGGAGCCCCAACTGCGCGTCGCGGTAGCTCTCCTTGTAGAGCCGGCCGTCGTCGCTGACTTCCTGGAGCTCGAACCGGTCCATGGTAATCGCGTCGTACGGGCAGCGTTTGACGCACAGAGCGCACCGGATGCAGCGCTCCTCGTCGAGGACCATGGCCGCCCCCTGGTCCCAGCCATAGGCGTCGATGAGCTCGGGGAGCGGCCCCTCCGCCTTCATCTGGTTGACGTCGATCATGTGGATGACGCCCTCGGGGCACACGTCCGCGCAGGCCCCGCAGAGAACGCAGCGGAACGGGTCGAACCAGATGTTGTAGTTGCACATGAGGCAGCGCGTGGACTCGGCGACGGCGGCCGAGGCGCCGTAGCCCTCCTCCACGTGGGTCGTGAAGTTGATCGTCGGGTCGGTCGACGGCATGCGCGCCTGGACCGGCACCATGGGGATGTGCTGGCGCGGCAGCACGTCGTAGAACTCGGGCATCTCGTGACGCCATGAGCTGATCACCCGCACGTTGGCGGCGACCTCGACCGTCGAGCGGCCGGAGAGGTAGCGGTCGATGGCGTAGGCGCACTTCTTGCCGTGGCCGGCGGCCTCGATGAGCGTCGTCGGCCCGGTCACGAAATCGCCGCAGGCGAAGACGCCCTTGACGTTGGTGGCGTACGTGCCGGCGTCGACCCGCACGCGGCCGCGGTTGATCTCGAAGGTCGAGGTGGCCGGCAGGAACGTATTGTCGGCGGCCTGGCTGACGGCCGGGATGACCGTATCGGCCTTGACCACGAACTCCGACCCCGGGATCGGCACCGGCGCGCGGCGGCCCGTGGCGTCGGGCTCGCCCAGCTTGTTGCGGATGAAGCGCACGCCGGTCAGCTTGCCGTCCTCGCCGATCAGCTCGACGGGGCTGGCGAGGAACTCCATGCGCACGCCTTCCCGCTCGGTCTCGCCAAGCTCCTCCTCGTCCACGACGAGCTCGGAGCGCGTGCGGCGATAGGCGATCGTGACGTTGGCGGCACCGTGGCGCAGGCTGGTCCGCGAGCAGTCCATGGCCGTGTAGCCGCCACCGATGACGACGACGTCCTGGCCCACCTCGAGCGGCTCGCCCAGGTTGGCGCGCTTCATGAAGTCGACGCCGTACTGGATGCCGCTCAGCTCGTTGCCGGGCACGTCCAGGGGCACGGCATCCATCGCGCCGGCGCACACAGCGATGGCGTCGAACTGCTCCTGGAGCTGCTCGAACGTCAGGTCGCGGCCGATGCGCACGCCGTAGCGGAAGGTGACGCCCAGGCGCTCGATGAGGCGGACGTCCATCTCGATCGCCTCGCGGGGCAGGCGGAACGCCGGCACGCCGATGAGCATCGTGCCGCCGGCGTACGGCAGCTCGTCGAAGACGGTCACCCGATGGCCCGCCACCGCGAGCTCGCGGGCCACGGCCATGCCCGCCGGTCCGGCCCCGATGACGGCCACGCTGGTGCCCTTTGGCGTGATGGCCGGCATGTCGTCGGGGATGCCCGAGGCCTCATGCCACTCGACCAGGAACCGCTTCATGGCCCGGATGGCCAGCGGACGATCGATGTCGCCGCGACGACAGGCGCGCTCGCACGGCGCGGAGCAGACGTAGGCGCACATCGCGGCGACCGGGTTGGGCTCCCGCGACAGGAGATACCCCTCCTCGAACCGGCCTTCGGCGGCCAGATTGAGATAGCCGCGGCAGTTGGTGCCGACCGGGCAGGCTTCCTGGCATTCGATGTTGCACTGGAGCCAGGAGGCGTTGACCGGCTGGACCAGGAACTCCTGGTGGGGGTCGATCGTCACGACGGCGGTTCAGCCTCTCAGGACGCCGGGGTCAGGTGGAGGAGCGAGCGCGGGCACGAATTTAGCATCGGCCGGTGCCCACCGCCAGAGTTGACGCGGGACGCACGCGCAGCTACGCTCGGGTACCGATGGTTCGACCGTCACTCCACCGGGTCCAACGCGCCCCGTGACCGCGGGCGAGCTCTTCTTCCTTCTCTTCGGCCTTTCGGTCGGCGTCGTCGCGGGGGCGCTCCTGCTCGACGTCGTGCGAGCCCGTCCGTCGCGTCCGGAGATCCGCGTGACCGTGACCCACAATGCGCTGCCGCTGCGGGTCGTGCGATCCGAGACGCCCGGCGAGCCGATCACCCTGCGTCGGTCGGTGCGGGGCCCAGGTCCGGTGACCACGGAGCCCGCGCTCGACCTGATGCCCGACCTGCGTCCCGCACCACGGCGAACCCCGGCGCGTGTCCCCATCCCCGTCTCGGGCGGGGTCGACCCCTTGCTGATGGCGATCGGCGAGGTGGACCTGCATCCCGGTCGTCCGCTCGGCCGCAGCCGCACCGAGGCGTCCGGGCCGGTCGCCCTCCTGGAACGCGCCCCGAGTGCGGTGGCCGTCGCCGAGCGGCGGGCGACGGGCGGCGTCGCGGTCGCCGAACGACCCGTGGCCATGGCGCCGGCCAATGAATCGGCGCGCGAGGCCAACGCCGCGGCGGACGCGCGACCGTCCGCGACTGACGTGGCGGCCGACCCGTGCGCCGGGGCGCGCCAGCTGGCCGGCGAGCGCTGCGCCGTCGCCGAACAGGCGCGCACGCACGCGGAGCGAGCGGCCGGTGAAGCCCGCGATGCGCGCCGCGCCTACGACGCGGCTGTCCAGGAGGCGGAAGCAGCGGCTCGCGACGCGGATCCGCGCGGCATCGCGAACGCCAAGGAGGCCGCGCGGCGGGCCTTCCGCGAGGCGACGACCGGAGCCCGGGATCGGCACGCCCAGGAGCTTGCCGCGACCACGTGGCTGACCGAGATCAACCGCATCAACCGCGACCGCCGTGCGTCCATGGCTCGGGCCGCCACGGCGACGAAGCGGATGGAGGAGCTGCTCCCCACGATCGAGGCCCGGGCGCTTGCCGCCGACGCGGCGCGCATCACGGCCGAGACGGCGACCGCCGCGTGCAACGATGCCCGGAATGCGCTGGCGATCTGCGAGGAGGCCGGCGTGGACCGCCGCGCGGCCGACCTGATCGCCGTCGCGCCCTCCCGGGACCGACCGCCCGACGAGCGCTCGTCGGAGGAGCCGGATGACGCCCGGATCGTGGCTCACGAAGCCGGCCGGCAGCCCGCCATCTACCGCCTGCTGGAGGGCGACACCGGCACCATGGCTCGCGTCGTGGACGCCGCGGTCCGCACGCCGGACGAACGGCGCCAGCTGCAGCTGGATCTGAGTGGCCTGGTCGACGCCATCGTCGCCGGGGCCATCGAACAGGCGTTCCTTGATTTCCCCGTCAGCCACCGCTTCTGGGGCGGCCTGACGCGGGTCGAGTCGCGTGAGGTGGCCGTCGGACTGGCCGGGTTGGGCTACCGCTTCGATGGCCTCGGCGGGTTCGACGGCGGCCGCGTCCCGAGCGCGCGCGACCTGTCGCTGGCCGTGGGGTATGCGGGCCTGGACCCGCGGCGCATCCGCCAGTGGCCGACCGAAGCAGAGAGCCGCGACCTGTACCGCGGCGTGACGGTGGCCGCCGATGAGTACCTCGCGAGCATGGCCCCGGAGCTGTCGCTGAGCGAGCTGGTGGGCCTCCTGGGACGGCGGTCAGAGGCGCTGGCCGACCTGTGGAACCAGTGGGGCCACGTGCGACCGTTGCTGATGGCCACCGCCGGCTGATCTCAGGCGACGTCGAGGAGCCGGAAGCCCTCCGCCGCGGACGCGCCGATCCGCGCGCCATCCTCCGTCGCCCACTGGCGCAGCCGCTGCTCCAGGTCGGCCGGATCGCGGATCTGGCTGGCGTGGGCGCGCAGGGCCGCGAGCTTGCGCTCGAACGTGGCGCTGGTGTCGACCCACACGTCGGCCTCATCGGTCCAGAACAGGTAGAGCCAGTGGACCGTGTGGGGGGCGAGGCCGGCGCGTGCCAGGTGGGGGAAGGCCATCGCGTTGCGCGCCGCCGGGTACACGGCGTCGACCGCCGCCATGGCCGCGGCGCGGTGGTCCGTGTGCTGGATCCGCCCGGAACGGCTGAAGAGCATCGAGGGGTCCATCGTCAGGACCGCGTCCGGGCGGAACTCCCGGATGGCGGCCACGAGCTGCTCCCGAAGGGCCAGGTCGTTCGCCAGCGCGCCGTCGGGCGCGTGCAGGAAGGTCACCCCCTCGTAGCCGATGATGCCCGCCGCGGCCCGCTGCTCCGCCTCGCGCGTGGCAGCCAGGACGAGAGGGTCGATGGTGTGGTCGTCCGCCCCCGCGTCGCCGCTGGTGCAACAGATGAGGTGGCCGACCGTGCCGGCGTCGATCCAGCGGGCCATGGTGCCGGCCGGCCCGAAGTCAGCGTCATCGGGGTGGGCCACGATGACCATCGCCCGCTCGGGTCGGGCCGTGTGTGGCTGGATGGCTGGCGCCGTCGTCTCGGTCATGGGCCGGGTCAGGCGGGGCGCCGCGCCTGGGCTGTCTCGAGCGTGGCGAGCACGTCCGCAGCATGGCCTTCGGGCTTGACCTTGAGCCACACCTGCGCGACGCGACCATCCGGGTCCACGAGGAAGGTGCGGCGCGCGACGCCCATGTACGTCTTGCCGTAGTTGGTGCGCTCGACCCAGCAGCCGTACGCCTCGGCGACGTGGTGGCCGACGTCGGCCAGGAGGGGGAACGACAGGTCGAACTTGTCGCGGAACGCCGCCTTGCTCTTGACGCCCTGGGGGCTGATGCCCCAGACGGTGGCGCCGTGCTCCGCGATCACGACGTTGGCGTCGCGGAAACCGCATGCCTCTGTCGTGCAGCCGGGCGTGTCGTCCGCGGGGTAGAAGTAGACGACGGTCCAGTGGCCGTGCTGGTCGGCCAGGTGGTGCACCGCGCCGTCCGCATCGGGCAGGGCGAAGTCGGGGGCCACCTCCCCGACATCCGGGACGTGGGGCTCTTCCATGGCCCGAACGATACATCCGCCGCCGGCAGGGCCCGGCCCGGGCGACTCAGCCCGCCTGCTGGACCACCACGACGAGGAGCACCGTGGCGACGGCGACGGCGAGGACGACGACGTCGAGCGGGCCCGCCCGGACGGGCCGGAAGCGCGAGCGGACCAGGCCGCTGTCGAAGCCCCGCGCGTCCATGGCCAGGGCCAGCCGCTCGCCACGACGGAAGGCCATCACCAGCACGACCAGGAGACGCCCCGGCACGGCCGCCAGGCGTCCGCCAGGCGTGCGTGGCGCCAGGCCGCGGAGCCGACGCGCCGCGCCGGTGGCCTGCCAGTCGGCCGCCGTTCGGGGCGCCAGGCCCATGGCGGCGACGCTGCCGTAGGCCAGGCGATCGGGCAGGTGGAGCTGCTGCACAAGCGCATCGGCCAGGCGGGTCAGGTCGGCCGGCGCGAAGACCAGGAGGCTCGTGAGCCCGATGACCAGGATCCGCAGGGCCAGGGCGACGCCCGCCTCCAGGCCAGGCGGCGTGAGCCGGAGCGGCCCCAGCGCCATGAGTGTGGGCAGGGCGAGATCCCGATCGGCGGCGTTGCCGAGGGCGGCCGTCAGGCCGATGCCCAGCGCGCCCAGCGCGACCGGCCACATGCGTCGCGGCAACGGCTGCAGCGGGATGCCCGACCATGCGAGGAGGACCAGGACGGCCACGACGAGCAGCACGAGCTCGCCCCGCGCGTCGGGGATGGCCGCGGCCGCCACGAGCCACAGGATGCCCGCGGCGAGGCGCGTGACGCCCGTGACACGCGCCAGCGGCGCATCCGGGCGGACCACGAGCGGTGCGGGCAGGAAGCTCATGCCGCCGCGCCCACGGCGACCGGCGACACTGCGCCGAGGCGCCACGGCTCCGGCGGCTCGTACGGGGGCGAGGCCAGGAAGTCGGCCGCCGACCCGTCGAAGATGACGCGGCCGTCGCGCAGGGCGACCACGCGGTCGCAGCCGGGCAGCAGACGCGGATCGTGCGTCGCCATGAGCTGGGCCTGGCCAGCGGACCGTCCCTCATCGAGCAGCCGCGCCACGGCGTCGCGAGCCTGCTCGTCCAGGCCGAATGTGGGCTCGTCGAGGAGCAGCAGGGCCGGCCGGTGCTGCGCGGTCGCGGCGAGGCTCAGGCGCCGCTGCTCACCCGTGCTGAGCCGGAACGGGTCCTCGTCGGCCAGGGCGGCGAGGCCGAACCGCTCGAGGATCGGAGCGGCGTTGGCACCGCCGACCTCGTCGATGGCGCGCCGCGCCACGAAGCCCACCTCGGGATCCTGGAAGACGAGCGCGAGCCGGCCCGGCAGGGCAGCCGATGGGAGGCGTGCCGGGTCGTCGCGGCGCCCCTCCCCATCGCCCAGGCGGACCGTCCCGGCGGTGGGGCGGCGCAGGCCGGCCACGACCTGCAGGAGGGTCGACTTGCCCGAACCGTTGGGCCCTACGAGGGCGACCCGCTCGCCTGCCCGCACCACGAAACTCACTGCGTCGACAGCCGGCCGCGGCGGGCCCGCCGCCACGGGCGGATAGGCGGCCGAGACCGTGTCCACCTGCAGGATCACGGGTGCGCCAGGGGCGAGCGGCGGCACGGCGGGCCACGTGCGTCCCCCGGCCAGGGCCGTCGCGTGATGCGCGGCCACGTCGGCCGGTGCCCCGAAGGCCACCTGGCCGCCCTCGCCATCCAGGAGGAGGACACGGTCGGCGAGCGGCAGGAGCGCCTGGAGGCGGTGCTCGATGACCACGATCGACCGATCGCGCCGCGCCGCCAGGTCGGCCAGGCGCTGGAGCACGGCCACCGTGCCCGGCGGGTCCAGGTTGGCCGTCGGCTCGTCGAGGACGAGGAGGTGCGGCAGCGGGGCCAGGATGTCGGCCAGGGCGAGGCGTTGCTGCTCGCCGCCCGACAGGGCCCCGGTGGGACGTGCCTCGAAGCCGGCCAGGCCCACCTCCGCGAGGGCCTCAGGGACGGCCGTCAGCATCCGGTCGCGGTCCCAGCCACGGTTCTCCAGCCCGAAGGCGACCTCATCGGCCACGTGCGGCATCACGAGTTGCGTCTCGGGATCCTGGAAGACGAGGCCGACCTCCTGGCCAAGGACGCCCGGAGGCGTGCTCGCCACCTCCCGGTCACCGACGAGCAGCGCGCCGGCCCACCTGCCGGGCAGGGCGTGCGGCACGATGCCTGCCAGCGCGCGGGCGAGCGTGCTCTTGCCGCACCCGGACGGGCCGACCACGAGCAGCAGTTGGCCGGGATCCAGCGTGAAACGGATGTCGTGGAGGGCCGGCCGGGACCGGCCCGCGTACGTCCAGCCGAACCCGTCCGCGCGAACGGCTGGTGTGGTCACGCGCCTCCGGGGAAGGTGTCCAGGACCCCCGTGCGGCGCAGCGCCTTGAGGAGCCACCAGCCGAGCAGCCCTGCCAGCACGACGCCCGAGATGACGTCGACCACGGCGATCGTGGCCTGCACGTCGAGCCCGAACTTGTCCGGGGGGTAGTAGATGACGAGGTCGTGCAGCGCCTCGCCCGCGGCCGCGGCGGCCCCGGCCAGGATCGCCGTCCGCAGGCCGAACGAGCGGTACAGCCCGAAGGCGAAGATCAGCTCCGCCCCGGCCCCCTGGGCGAAGCCGGAGAGGATCACGTCGAGGCCCCACGGACCACCGCCAAGCAGGGCGGAGAGGACGGCTGCCATGACCTCGGCGAAGATCGCCGCGCCCGGCTTGCGCACGATCAGGGGCGCCAGCACCGCGGGCAGGAGCCACACGCCGCTGACCACGTACTGCAAGGGCGGCGCGGCCGCGAAGATCGGCGTCGTGGCCGGCCAGACCGAGACGTCCCAGAACCAGAACACGACGCCGAAGACGACGCCGATCACCGCCGTGATGACGATGTCGAGCGTGCGCCAGCGGTTGGTCGACAGCGGCGCGGGGCCGGCGGCGACAGAAACGGTCATGACGGGTCCTCCATGCGGTGGCTCTCCACGATGAGCAGGCGGCCGTGCTCGAGGGTGACCTCGGCGCGCTCGCCGGTGCGCACGTTCGACAGGCCGCGGCTGGGCCCGAAGGCGAGCGTGGCACCATCGAGCCCGTACGCCAGGCCGGTGGCACGGACGCCACGGGCCGGGGCGCCGAACGGCAGCAGGGTCACGAGGTCGCCGGCCCGGCCGACGAGGTCCAGCGTCCCTGGGCCACGCAGCAGGCGCACGCGGCTCCGCGCATCGAGCAGGGTGACGAGGCGCCCGCGCACGGCGGGCATCGCCAGCAACCACACGGCGGCCAGCGCGTGGTCCAGGCGCGGCCCGCCGAGGGCCCCCAGGATCGTCACCGGGGCCGGCGAACGGCGCAGGGCGGCGCGCAGGGCCAGCTCCAGGTCCGACTGGTCCTTGTCGACCGGCCAGCGCTCGATGGGCACGCCCGCGCGCACAAGGCGGTCGGCCTCACGCGGCGCGAGCGAATCGAGATCGCCGATGACCAGGTCCGGCTGCCAGCCCAGGGTCACGGCGTGGGCGGCGCCACCGTCGGCCCCGATGACGCACGACACACCCGCTGCCCAGGCGGGCCAGGCCCGATCGAGGGCCGCCCGCGTCGGGACATCGCCGTCGCCAACGACAAGGGTCGAGGGACTGACCGGGTCGGACATGCGGGGCGGCGACCTCCGTGGTGCGGGACGGAGGTGAAGCCGGTGGACTCCCTTCGCTGGTACGGACCAGATCAGGTTCCAAGGGTCTGCGGTCGGATCCGCACTCTCAGCGCCGGATGGCGCTCCCCTGTCCCATGTGCTGTTGTGGCCGCATCGTAGCACCCGTGCCGGGAGGGCCCCCTCAGCGGATGGCGGCCGTGACGACCTCCACGGCGGTCGGCGCGACCCAGCGCGCCCCGGCGCTCTTCAGGCGGCCGCGGTCCGCCGCGCCGGTCAGGACGCCCACCGGATAGGCCCCGGCGCGCCGGCTCATCTCCATGTCGTCGATGGCGTCCCCGACCGAGACCAGCGTGCTCGGCTCGAGGCGCAGGTAGCGACTGGCCAGGAGCAGCGGCGCCGGGTCCGGCTTCTGGTGGGGGACCGCGTCGCCGTAGACCGCCGTGGCGAAGATGTCGCCGAGGCCGGTGGCCCGCAGCTCCAGCTCGACACGGGCGCGGTGGCCGGACGTGACGAGCGCGAGGCGGACGCCACGAGCCTTGAGCGCCAGCAGCGCCTCGCCGGTGCCCCGCACGAGCGCCGGCACCTCCGTCTCGTACAACTCCACCCAGCGTCGATCTGCCGCGTCCCAGTGCTCCCGGGGCAGCCCGACGCTGCCGTACATGCGCTGCCAGGTGGGCGAGTAATGGGCCCGGAAGGTGGCCTCGTCGAACGGCACGGCGAACTCATCGAAGAGCTGCTGGTAGACGGCGAGCGTCCGCGCCATCGAGTCCAGGAGGGTGCCGTCCCAGTCGAAGGCCCACGCCTCCGCCTCGCGCAGCCGTGCGACCACGGCGCGGGATGGACGCGAGCGACGGAACAGGGGCACGGACGGGCATGGTAGCCGCCCGGTCGAGGCGGCGTCGGAGCACGCTGGAGGGCCGGCGGCCCATGCTAGACTCGAACCCGTGTCCGACCTCCCCGCGGCGCACCAGCGCGTCCTCGACGCCGCCGCCCGCAAGGGGGTGACGCTCGAGATCGTGACGTTCCCCGAGAGCACCCACACCGCCTCGGACGCGGCCGCCGCCCTCGGCGTCGAACTTGGCCAGATCGTCAAGAGCCTCGTCTTCGTGGCGCCCGACGACGCCGACGAGCTGATCCCCTTCATCGTGCTCGCCAGCGGCGCGAACCGCGTCGACATCGGCCGCCTGGCCGCGATCGTCGGCGAGAGCGGCATGCGGCGGGCCAGCGCGCGCGAGGCCAACGCACTGACGGGCTTCCCCATCGGCGGGATCCCGCCCATCGGCCACATCCGGCCGATCCGGGTGGTGATGGACCCCGACCTGGGCCGCTACCAGGTCGTGTGGGCCGCCGCCGGCACCCCGACGTCCGTCTTCGCCGTGCCACCGGGGACCCTGCGCTCGCTGGCCAACGCCACGGTCGCGCCGGTCGCCGAGCAGGCCCCGGTCGGCGTCATGGACCCTGACGCACAGGGGTCCGCCGGACCCGCCCTGCCGGGGGCAGGATCCTCGACGGCGGGCGTCACCTCCGGCGCGTGACGGCCGCCGAGCCGTCGTTCCGCGCCGTCCGCTATCCCGCCGGCCTGCAGGCGCGGTACCGCTGGGTGGGCAGCGGCCAGGCCGCGTCCCTCTTCGCCCTGACCGAGGCCGGCGGACCGCTGCACGACCACGGCCTGCTGGCCGGCCCTGAACCCGACCTGCTGTGTCGAGCCGAGCTCCGCGTGGAAGGCCCGGCCGCTACGTGGACGACCCGCCTCGCATCCCCCATCTTCGACGAGCCGGACGCCGTCCTGCTGGACACCGCCGCGCTGCTGGTGGTGCGCTACGGCTTCATCGGCTACGGCTTCGCGGTACGGTCGGGCGACCTCGCCTGGCACGTCAAGGCCGGCACGCCGCTGATCGCCGTACTTGGCTCGTCGCGCCTGGAGCACGTGCTGCTGCAGGGCGAGGTGGAGACCCTCGCCGTGCGTCCCGACGGCACGACCGCCTGGCGGCTGGCCCACGATGATGTGGTGGCCGAGGCTGCGCTCGTGGCGGGCCGCCTGGTGCTCACCTCGTACGCGGGTCGCACGAGCGCCATCGACCCGGCCACCGGGCTGGCCGCCTAAGCCCCAGGGGCCCGCCGGCGCGGCGTGTGCGGCCCCTCAGCCGGGCCTCTCGCGCCGGTCCAGTGGGTCGGCCGCCGGCGCCCTGCGCCGGTCCTTTTGCGTCTAGCGGCCACAACGACGGAGGAGACCCGTCAAAACCCCGATCTGGACCCCTTCCTCCGTCATTCGTTGCATCGCGCGAAAGGAACGGCGGTGGGGGACCCGTTCCTCCGTCGCTGTCGCCGCTGGATGCAAGTCCGGGGCGGCCAGCCCCGACTCTTGCCCGACCGAGCCCCGACGGCTGGCGCCGAGCACATGACCGGCGCCCGACCGACTTCTGACGGGCTCGCCCGCTGCACCGGCCTGTGGACGGGTGGTGGACAAGCGGCCGAACGGGCCCGGATCTCGTGGAGAGGGAGCCTTGACCGGCCCCCTGGCGCAGACCTATGGTTCTTGTGTGCCCGGAGGGGCCGAAGCGACCGCTGGCGGTGCTGATCGCAAGATCGACACTCACGCAGCCGTGTGGTTCCTCTGGGCCGTTCCATGTCCGGCGGCAGGCCCGGCAGGGTGGCCGACCCGCTAGCCCTCCGGGGGCCGCCACGGCCGGGCGCCCCGGCCGCGGCGCGGATCCCCTCGTCGCGTGCCTGGTCCGTCACGGTCGGATCGTGCCACACGAGACGCACCGGCTGGCCCCTCCAGCCTGACCTGGGTAGGTCAGCGGCTCCTGACCTGGGAGGTCAGCGGTTCCTGACCTGGGAGGTTCGTATCGGGCGCGAAACGGCCGACAAGGCGCCGAATCCGCACGATCCTGACCTACGGCGTCAGAGGAGGGCGAGGTTGGGCCTCACTCGCCACCTGTTGGCCGTGTCCCAGCCCGATACTGACCTGGGGCGTCAGCGCCATGGGCTCGGCCCCGCAACACCATGGGCTGGTGCCCGCAGCGCTATAGGCTGGGGCCATGCGGCGCCCAACGCCCGTCGGGACCCCCGCCGCGGGCTCGGCTAGCATCTCGGTGTGCTCCCCATCCTGCTACTGGCGATCGGCCTCGGTCTCATCGCGTGCGGCCTCGTCCTGCTGAGCCGGCTCGGCGGTGCGTACCGGGTCGGCCGCCTGCTCGCAGCCGCGCCACTCATGCCCATCGCCGCGGCCGTCGAGCTGGCGCGCTCCGGCGAACCGCGGTACGTGCGCGTCCACGGTCGCATCACGTCGACCGAGGAGTTCCCCGACGAGCACGACCGGCCCCTCGTCTTCCGCCGTCGTCGCCTGGAGCTGCGCACCGGCCCCCGCTGGCAGGACGTGTGGCACGAGCGCGAGGCGGTGCCCTTCGGGGTCGAGGAGCGCGCGGCCTTCATCGCCGTCGACGCGGCCCGGCTGGAGCACGGCCTCGTGGTCATCCCGCGCGAATCCCGTGGCCGCGCGGGCGATGTACCGGAACACATGCCGCCGGGCACCGATCCGGCGGCGTCGGCACGCTTTCGGGTCGACCAGATCTCGGCCGTCGAGCAGGCGGACGTGGCCGGCAGCCCGGTCGTGGGGCCGGACGGTTCGGCCATGATGACGGCCGGCCTGGGGCGGCCGCTCATCCTGAGCACGCTCGAACGCCCGGAGGCGATGCGCATCCTTGGCGCGGGGCATGCGGGCGTGCTGCGGATCGCGGCGGCCTGTCTGGCGATGGGCGCGCTGAGCCTGGCGCTGGCGCTGGCCCTGGCCGTGGCGACGTGGACGCTCGGCGGTTCCGGCGCCATCGGCATCGTGCGCGCCGCGTCTCCCGTCGAGGCCGATGCTTCCGCCCCCGCCAGCTTCGAGCCATCCCCGGTCCCCAGCCCGGCCGACACCCGTTCCAGCGGTGTGGGGCCCGGCCTCGTCGGCCAGCCCTTCCTGGCGGTGCTCGTGGTCGTCGGCGTGGCCGCCCTGGCGGTCGGCGCGGCCGCGGGCTACGCCCGACTCGCCGCGTCCCGTGACCCGTCTGACGAAGCGGGGCCGGGATGAGCGTCGACCCGTCCGCGGGGGGACGGCCCGGACCCGCGGCGCTCGGCACATGGGACTTCCGCCCCATGGCAACTTTTGGTAGGTCACCATAGGCTGGCCCGCGATCATCCAGGTCGCACTCGTCGAGGACACCATCACGCCGCCCCCTGCCTCATCCCCCGGCACCGTCTCGGTCACCCGTGCGGCCGGCATCCTCGGCGTCCACGCCAACACCGTGCGCACGTGGACCGAGCAGGGCCGCCTGCCCTGCCTGCGCATCAACAGCCGCGGCGACCGGCGCTACCGCACGGCGGATCTCGAGGCGTTCCTGGAGCAGGCGACGCGCCGCGCTCGACCCGCCCGCCTGGCGATCCCGGATCTCCGACCGTGGTCCGAGGCGTCGTTCCCGGCCCGGCCGGCTGCAGGCGCCGAGGTCCCGCCCGGCGCCATCACCGAGCGCATCCTGGCCTCGTCCGCGCGTGACCCCGACCGGCGCGACGTCGAGCTGCGGGTGCTGACCGGCATCGCTCGCTCGATCGCCACCGCCACCGACCTCGATGTCACGCTGGCGGCCATCGCCCGCCTCCTGCGCGAGTCGTTCGGCTATCGCGTCGTGTCGTTCGCCGAACTGACCGGCGACCTGCTCTGGCTGCGGGCGGCCGACGGACTGGACGTCACGCGCATCCCGCCCATCGGCCGTGAGCACGGCCTGTCCGGCGCCAGCCTCACCGAGCGCCGCCCGATCTTCGCCCCCGAGGTCGATCGGGACCCGCGCTACGTGGTCAACCTGCCCGAGGTGCGCGCCGAGATCGCAGTGCCCATCTTCATCGAGGGCGAGCCGTGGGGCGTGCTGCTCGTGGGCGACGACCGCATCGGGGCCCTCAGCGCGGAGGACGGCGAACTGCTCCAGGCGGTGGCCGACCAGGTCACCGTGATGGCCCAGAACCTGCAGCTGGTCAGCCGCTTCCGGCGCCAGCTGGAGCAGGCCGAGGCGCTGCGCCGTGTGTCCGCGGACCTGAGTTCCAAGCTCGACCTCGGCGTCATCCTGGGCGACCTCATCGACCACGCCGCGATGCTCTTCACGGCCGATCGTGCCGCGGTCTTCCTGCGCCAGCCCGACGGCGCCCTCGTGCCGCAGGTGTCACGCGGCCTGTCGGAACGCTTCCTTGCGGCCACGCGGGGATCGGATGGGCTGGGCCTGCCGGCGGGAGCACTGGACCGCCATCGGGCCTTCGCGAGCCACGACTGGGCGGACAGCCAGCTCGATGACGACGGTCGGGCCCTCATCCTCCAGGAGGGCCTGGACACGGTCGCCGCCGCACCGCTGGTGCGAGGCGGGGAGAGCCTGGGCGTGCTGGTCCTGTATCACGACCGGCGACATGCCTGGGACCAGGCCGAGCTGGACGTCCTGGACGCCCTCGCGGCGCAGGCCAGCATCGCCATCGCCAACGCCCGGAACTACGCCCAGACGGCCACCTGGGCCGCTCAGCTCCAGTCGATCCAGAAGCTGGGAGCGCGCCTCTCGCGGCTGACCAAGGTCCGTGAGATCGGCCTGGCCATCTGCGGCGAGCTGAACCAGCTGATCGACTACCACAACGTGCGCGTCTACACCGTCGAGGGCACCGAGCTGGCGCCGATCGCCTGGCATGGTGAGATCGGCGAGTACGCCGACGAGGCGGAGGAGCAGCTGCGCCTGAAGGTGGGCGAGGGCATCACCGGCTGGGTGGCCGAGCACGGTCTGGCCCAGTACCTGCCTGACGCCGACGGCGACCCGCGCACCCAGACGATCGCGGGCACCCAGGAGCACCTCGACGAATCGCTCCTCGTGGCACCCATGAAGTTCGAGGACCGTGTGCTCGGCGTGATCGTCCTCTCCAAGCTCGGCCTGCACCAGTTCTCGTCGGACGACCTGCGCCTGCTGGAGATCTACGGATCGCTGGCCGCCCAGGCGGTGCGCACGGCCGCGGCCACGGAGGGCCTGCACGCCCAGTCGGCGGCGCTGGAGCGACGGGTGCGCAGCCAGCAGGAGCTGCTGAGCCTGACCGAGGCGATCATCACCACGCGCGATCAGGCGACCCTTCTGGAACTGGTGGTCGACCGCCTCAGCCGGCTCATCGAGACCGACACGATCACGGTCAACGTGCACGACCCCGTCGGCCACCTGCTCCGACCGCTCGTCGCTCGGGGTATCCATGCCGACCTGTACGGCACCCGCCTGCTAGCCGACGATCTGGGTATCTCTGCCTGGGTCCTCCACCACGGCGAGGCCCAGCTGGTCCCCGACGAGCTGACCGACCCACGGGTGGCCCACCTGGAGATCGGACCGGAGGCGGGGTCGCTCATCGTCGCCCCCCTGCGCGGACGGGACCAGGTCATGGGCGTGCTGCGCCTCGAACGCCTGGGGCAGACCGACCCCTTCTCGCAGGAAGAATTCGAACTGGTCCAGCTGTTCGCCGCGCAGGCCTCCGTCGGCCTGCAGAACGCGCAGGCCCACCACCTCATGGAGTTGCAGGCGCAGACCGACGGCCTGACCAACCTGAGCAACCAGACGACCTTCCACCATCAACTCCACGTCGCCGTGGAGCGGGCCGAGCGGTTCAGCGTCCTGATGATCGACCTGGACGAGTTCAAGGAGTACAACGACAGCTACGGCCACCAGGCTGGCGATGCGCTGTTGCGCCAGATCGCGGCCGCGCTGGTCGCCGCCTGCCGTGATACCGATGCCGTCTTCCGCTATGGCGGCGACGAGTTCACCATCCTCCTGCCCGGCGCTGACCAGGTCGGAGGGCTGGCGGTGGCAGAGAAGGTGCGCGCGGCCGTGACGGGCGCGGGCATCCAGACCGGCCACGCCGGGCTGAACTTGACCTGTTCGATCGGCGTCGCCGCCTACCCCGACGACGCGACCGATGCGCCCTCGCTGCTCTTCGCGGCCGATCGAGCCGCGTACCTCTCCAAACGCACGGGCCGCGACCTCGTGTCCACCGCGGCCCAGGGTGCCGAGCTGGCCGCCAGCTTCATGCCCACGCCCCCCACCCCGGTCGACGAACCGTCGGAGCCGCAGCCCCGCGGCGCGGAGCCGACCCCGCAGACGGCGGTCGCCGCGCACCCCTGACCCGACGTACCATCGCCGGCATGCCCGCCGCCCCCGACGTCCGTCCACCACTGATCGCACTCACCGTCCAGGCCCCCAGCATGGCCCCTGATGCGACCGTCGCCCGCCGCAAGAACGGGCGCTACGTCGAGGCGCTCGAGGCCCGCGGGGCGCGCTGCATCGTCCTCGACGAGACGGCCGATGCCGCGACGCGGGCGGCCGCATTCGAGCAGATGGACGGCCTGCTCCTGACCGGCGGCGCGGACGTCGCGCCGGAGCGGTACGGCCATCCGGTGCGCGGGGCGGAGGCCCTGGAGCCCGCTCGCGACGCGCTCGAGGACGAGGCGTTCGGCGCGGCCCGCGCCCGTGACCTGCCGATCCTGGGCGTCTGCCGTGGGCTGCAGATGCTCAACGTGCTGATGGGCGGGGCGCTGGTGCAGCACGTCGAGGGCCACGGCAGTCCGAGCTACGGCACCGGGCCGGCCAACCACCATCCCATCACGCTGGTCAAGGGCACGCGCCTGGCGGCCATCCTGCAGCCAGGTCGGGCGCACGGCGGCGCCGAGCTGATCGTGAACACGTATCACCACCAGGCAGTGCGCCCGGCCGATCTCGCGCCGGGGTTGCGTGCCTCCGCCTTCGGGGACAGCGAGGTCGGGCCGCTGGTGGAGGGCCTGGAGACCATGGACGACGGCCCGTTCTTCGTGGCCGTCCAGTGCCATCCCGAGCGCACCGAGTCCACGCCCGCCGAGTTCGATCGCCTGTGGGACGCGTTCGCGACCGCCTGCCGCCAGCCGGCCGCGGTCACACCTGGAGCCGGCCGGCCTCGATGACGCGCTGCAGGAACTGCCGCGTCCGCTCCTCGCGGGGCGCGCGGAAGACCTGAGCCGGGGGGCCCTCCTCCAGGATCGCGCCCCGATCCAGGAAGCACACGCGATCGGCGATGTCCTTTGCGAAGCCCATCTCGTGGGTCGCGATGAGCATCGTCATGCCGCCCCTGGCGAGCTCGCGGATGACGTTGAGGACTTCGGCGACCAGCTCCGGGTCGAGGGCGCTGGTGATCTCGTCGAGGAGCATCAGGTCGGGCTGCATGGCCAGCGCGCGCACGATCGCCACGCGCTGCTGCTGGCCACCCGACAGGCGGTCGGGGTACTCGTGCGCCTTGTCCGCCAGGCCGAACCGGTCCAGCAGCGCCAGCGCCTGGGTCTCCGCCTCGGCTCGCGACTGGCGAAGGGCCCGGCGGGGCCCGAGTGTCACGTTGTCCAACACCCGCAGGTGGGGGAAGAGGTTGAAGGCCTGGAAGACGATGCCGATGCGGCGGCGCAGGCGGTTGACATCGACCTGCGTGCCGGTGATCGGCTGACCGTCCAGCTCGATCCGCCCGGCATCGATGTACTCGAGGAGGTTGATGCAGCGGAGCAGGGTCGATTTGCCCGAGCCCGAAGCGCCGATGAGGCAGATGACCTCATGCTCGGCGAGCGTCAGGTCGATGCCCCGCAGGACCTCCAGCGGGCCGAACGACTTGTGGACCCCCACCAGGCGCAGGACCGGCGGGACCTCGGTCATCGGGCGGCCGCCAGGAGACGGCGACGGTCGCGGGCGATGAGGATGTCGACGACCCGCGTGAGGGGCACGGTGATCAGCAGGAACAGGGCGGCCGAAGCTAGGTAGGGCGTGAAGTTATAGGTCGCCGCCTCCTGGATCTGCGACTGGCGGAAGACCTCCACCACCCCGATGAACGAGACCAGCGCGGTGTCCTTCTGGAGCCCGATGAAGTCGTTCAGCAGGGGCGGGAGGACGCGCCGCACCGCCTGCGGCACGACGACGTAGCGCATCGCCTGGGCCCGGCTCAGGCCAAGCGAGCGAGCGGCAGCCTCCTGGCTGGGATGGACCGATTCCAGGCCCGCCCGATACACCTCGCCGACGTACGCCGTGTACAGGAGCACGAGGGTCACGACGCCGAAGAAGAACGGCTCGTTCGGCACGCCGGGGATCCCCAGGGCAGGGACGCCGAAGCCGAACAGGAAGATGAAGAGGACGCCCGGGACGCCCCGGAAGAAGTCCGAGTAGATCACGGCCAGGAGCCGCAGCGGCAGGAAGACCGCCCCCGGTGCGGTCCGCATGAGGGCGATGCCCAGGCCGCAGATCAGCACCAGCACCTCGGATATCAGGCAGAGCTGGATGTTCACCACGAAGCCCTGGGCCACGTAGGGCAGGGCGCGCCAGAAGTACTTGGCGTTGAAGAACGCGTCCTGGACCAGCGGCCAGTTGGGCGAGTTGACGACGATCCAGCCGAGCAGGCCGAAGACGACGATGACGCTGCCGATGCCCACGAGCACGCCGCGCCGCCCCGACGGACGGTTCGAGGGCGCCAGCGGCGACCCGAGCTGGAAGGACGGCTCGACCCCGAGGCCGATGTCGAGAGGCCCCGACGGCCCGCTCTCGCTCATGGCGGGCCGGCCGGACTAGGGCGTCAGGGCCGGCGCGTCTCCCTGGCTCGCGATCCACTCCTGGCGCAGCGAGGCGAGCGTGCCATCCGCCTGCAGGGCGTCGATGGCCCGGTTGACACAGGTGGTCAGCGCGCTGCCCTTGTTGAGCAGGACCGAGAAGTGCTCGGGCGTGCCCACCGTCGGCAGCGAACCCACGATCACGCCGTTGGGCACTTCGCCATCACCGGTGATCTCGAAGGCGGTGCCCAGGTCGACGACGATGCCGTCGATCTGCTTGGCCTTGAGGGCCGCGATCGGGCCGTTGCTGTCGTTGTAGACCTTGGCCGCAGTGGTCGGCTGGATGGTGTCGGTGATGTAGGAGTAGCTGGTCGTGCCCACCTGCGCGCCCAGCCGGTAGGCCTTGAGGTCGCCCACGGACTTGGCGCTCGTGATCGGCGCGCCCTTCACGGCCACGACGGCCTGGCTGTTGTCGAAGTAACCATCGCTGAGGTCGACCGCCTGGGCCCGATCAGCGCTATAGGAGATCTCGTTGATGTCGAAGTCGAAGGCCTTCGGCCCGGGCTGGATGACGGTGTCGAACGACGCGACGACCCACACCACCTGGCTGCCCGAGAAGCCCATCTTGGAAGCGATGGCGTACGCCGTGGCGCTCTCGTAGCCCTGCCCGCTGAGCGGATCGCTGACCTGCCACGTGGAGCCGGCGGGCGGGTCGCCGCCGAACCACGGCGGATACGCCGGGTTGTCCGTGCCGATCGTCAGCTTGCCCTGGGTGAGCGTCTGGAGGTTGCTCGGAGCGCAGGCATCGGCGGTCGGCGACGGACTGGCCGCTACCGTCGCGGCGGGCGTCCCGCTGGACGCGGGCGTCGCCGTTGGCGCCGGCGTGGGCGTGGCGGTCGCGCCGGCGGAACACGCCGCGAGCAGGACCCCGATGCTCGACAGGGCTCCCAGCCGCAGCAGCGACGCGCGCATGACGTCCTCCTCCTCGTGCCCCCGACCGAGCCGCGAGTCTACACGAGCGCCAGCGCCCGCCGCTACGTGCCGGGGCGGCTGGCGGCGCGTTTTGCATCCAGCGGTCACAGCGACGGAGGAGCGCCGCTCCGCCCGCCGTTCCTGTCGCCGGGCGCAACGAACGACGGAGGAACGGGGCCTCCAGGCAGGATCCGCGACCCTTGCTCCGTCGCTGTCGCCGCTGCGTGCAAAGCCGGGGGGCGAGACCTTCGGGGCGGCCCGACCCAAACCCCGTGCTACGACGCGGCGGGTTGCGTGCTGGCGGCCTCGACCCCGATGGTGACCCGGTCGTCCTGGTGAAGGTGGAGCAAGCGGGCAGCTTCGCCCTGGTTGACCGCCACGCAGAGACGCCCGTACGAGTCCTCGTAGAGCAGTGGCTGACCTGGCGCCACGCGTCCGAAGGTCTCGCACCATGGCACGACGAACCCGGTCGGGTCGCCGGTCGAGCGGAGACGCAGGGACGTGCCCCATGGCAGCTCTCCGAGGGCCGCGTGAAGGTGGCTCGGCTCGGCGCCCAGCTTCAGGTTGCCGAACGTATCCACGTACAGGATCGTGGCCCCGAGCGTCCCCGCGCCGACCTCAGGTGCGGGCCACGGCAGGCGCACCAGGCCGTCGATCGCGAGCTCCGGGCCCAGCGCCCCGAACGGGACGCCGGTCGCCAGGTGAGCCGCGGCGGGCGCGAAGATGTCGCGTCCGTGGAATGAGCTCGAGACCACCGGCAGGCGGTGGGCGGTCGATGCCAGGAGCCGCGCGTCGACGACCCCGCCGAGCCGCTCGGCGGCTGGCAGCAGCAGGCCGTTGTCCGGCCCGAGCAGGACGTCGCCGCGGTGCACCCGCACGGCGATCGGACGTCGCTCCGTGCCGACACCGGGGTCCACCACCGCGACATGGGACCCGACCGGCAGGTATGGCGCCGCGCACCAGAGGAGGAGCGCGCCGTCCCGGACCTGGTATTTCGCCACGTCGTGCGAGAGGTCGACCACGTTCGCCTCCGGCGCGATACCCAGGACCACCGCCCGCATGATGCCCGCCGACGGGTCGCGGGAGCCGAAGTCGCTGAGGAGGCTGACGAAGGGTCGGTCCGCCATGGGGGCATGGTAGGCGGCGCGACGGCGTAAGCTGCGGCGCCGATGCGCGTTCGACTGTTCCAGCTCCGCCTCATCGCGGCGTTCCTGCTGCTGCTGTGGGCGGGCGCGGTCGTCGGCATCCTCGCCTTCTATCACCCCGGCGGCCCGGTCGACTGGCTGGTGGGGATCGCCGCCCTCGGCCCCGTCGTGGTGGCCGCCCTCGCCGTCCGCTACCCGCCACTGGCCATCGGCGACCGTTCGTCGGTGGTCATGGGCTGGCTCGGAGTGCTGGCCTGCCTGGTACTCATCCCCGTGCTGTTCGGCGCCTTCGAGGCGATGGACGCCGGCGATGCAGCGCTGGTCGTGCCTTCACCAGAGGCCATGTACGCGGGCACCGCGGCCCTCATCCTGACCTGCCTGTTCGCCGGCCTCGGTGTCGCCCGCCGGCTCGTCGGCGAAGGGGCGGACCGGCAGCGACGGCTGATCGTCGGCGCGACGCTGGCGATGGTCCTGACGCTCGCCAGCGGCAGCCTCCTTGGCGGCGCGATCCTCGTCAACGGCCTGGCCCTGGAAGCTGCCGCTCCGCCGTCATCGATCTACGGGCCCGTCGGGGCGGCGACGACACCGCCGCTGTGTGAGGGCTCACTGGCGGCCGGTCCCTACGCCGAGGTCGACATCTCGGCCACGGCCACCGTGGACCGTCGGCAGCGCGCGACAAGCACGGTCACCGGCCAGCGCGCAGGCCTCGACGAACAGTGGCAGGCGACCGGCACACGCGACGGCCTGACCTCGTCACGCGCCTATGTCGAGGTGGACGGGGAGGCGTGGCAGGAGGCCAGCGGTTCCGGCACCTGGCGCGCAGTCCCTGCGCCGGTGGGCCGGACGGCTCCCGCCCCGACGCTCGACGAGGCCGTCGTCGAGATGGCCCTGACGCCGGCCCTGCGCGTCGCGGCCGAGGACGTGGGCTTCGAGGAAGTGGGCGGCGCCACGGCACGCCACTGCCGGACGCAGACGACCGGCACCCTGGCCCTGAGCGGCTTTCCCGAACTCGAGTGGCTCGCCGAGACCACCGCGGCAGGCGGCCAGCCGGACCTGCACGACTGGCGCGGCCAGATCGACTGGTGGGTCTTCGCCGACGGCGAGCTCGGCATGGCCTCCGTCCAGGTCTCCGGCCTCCCGCCCGACAGCTGGCCCGGCGGGGGTGTGCAGGGCGTCCTGCAGGCCATGCTGACCGCGACCCGTCGGTCGACCCCGGTGGCCATCCAGCCGCCGGCCGGCGTCACGCCGTAGGCTTTCGTGGTGGACAGACGCGGCGCGACCTGGGACGCACACGGCGGCAAGTGGGACCGCGCGGCGCGCTACCTGCGCGTGGCGATGATCCTGCACGGTCATCCCGACGGCATCAGCGCGGCCGATATCGCCGAGCAGGTCGGCATCTCCAAGCGCACGGCCTACCGCGATCTGGAGGCCATGAGCCTGGACGGGGCCCTGCCCATCTGGCAGGACGGCGGCCGCTGGGGACTCGAGAGCGGCGCGTTCCTGCCCCCGCTCAACCTCACCCTGGATGAGGCCACGACCCTGTTCCTCGCGGCGCGGGTCCTCGCCAAGGCCAGCGATGAGCAGGATCCCGAGCTGATCGGCGCCTTCGTCAAGCTGGCGCACGTCCTGCCCGACGTCCTGGCCCAGCACATCCGGGCGACCGCCGACGCCTTCGCCAGCACACCCGCCAACGAGCGGTTCACGAGCGTCTTCCGGGCCCTGACCCAGGCCTGGGCGGGTCGCCGGGTGGTGGTCATCGACTACGACGCGGCGGCCTACGATCCGGAGCGAGGCAAGCGCCGCGCCAGGGTGCGCCCGTACGCGCTCGAGCCGTCGGCCCTGACCCACGCCCTGTACCTGATCGGCTTCGACGAGGGCCGCGGCGCGGTCCGCACCTTCAAGGTGGAGCGCATCCTGAGCGCCTCGCTGACGCCCGACACGTTCGCCCCGGATCCCGCCTTCGACCCGTCGGCCGAGCTCCGTCGGGCGTGGGACATCATGGCCGACGAACCGCTCGAGACCGTCGTCCTGCGCTTCGCCCCGTCGGTCGCCAAGCGGGTCGCCGAGACGCGTTGGCATCCCTCGCAGGAGCTGGACGCCGCGCCCGACGGGTCCCTGGTGTGGCGCGGCCGGGTGGCCGGCGTGCGGGAGATCCGCCTCTGGATCCTGGGTTGGGGCCCCGATGTCGAGGTCCTTGAGCCGGCCAGCCTGCGCGCCGACATCGCCGCGTCGGTGCGCCGGGCAGCCGATGTCTACGAGGGCGACGCCTGATGCCTACCAGCGACCGGTTCGACAGGTTCACCGACCGCGCCAGGCACGTCCTGACCCTCGCCCAGGACGAGGCGCAGCGCTTCAGCCACAGCTACATCGGCACGGAGCACCTCCTTCTTGGCCTGGTCCGCGAGACGGACGGGGTCGCCGCACAGGTCCTCCGGAGCATGGGCGTCGATCTGGCCAAGGTGCGCACGGCGGTCGAGTTCATCATCGGCCGCGGCGATCGGCCGGTCGTCGGCGAGGTCGGGCTGACGCCGGCCGCCAAGCGGGTGGTCGAGCAGTCGATCGACGAGGCGCGTCGGCTGGGCCACCACTACATCGGCACCGAGCACCTCCTGCTGGGCCTCGTGCGCGTGGGCGACGGCATCGCGGCGGGAGTCCTGGGGTCGCTCGGCGTGGACCTGGACAAGGCGCGCCACGAGGTGATCCGGACGCTCGCCAAGACCGGGCCGGACGAGCCAGGGATCGACGAGCCCCTCAGCTCCGGCACGCACAGCTTCCAGACAGACTTCGTGATGATCAAACGTGTGCCACGCGCGCTCGTGAGTTCCGGGTCGCCGTTCGAGGCGACGATCGGATTCAGCCGTGCCGTGCGATCGGGCGATCGGATCCTCATCTCCGGCACGGCGCCGGTCTGGCCCGACGGATCGGTCGATCCGGATGTCGCCGTCCAGGCGCGTCGCTGCTTCGAGATCATCCTCACGGCGCTGACCGAGGCGGGGGGTGAGCCACGGCACGTGGTGCGGACACGGATGTTCATCGTCGACGCCACCGACGGGGCGGCCGTCGGCCGCGTGCACGGCGAGATCTTCGGGGCCATCCGCCCCGCCGCGACGATGGTGGTCGTGGCCGGCCTGCTCGACCCGCGCTGGAAGGTGGAGATCGAGGCAGAGGCGCTCCTCGACAGCTGACCTGCCTGGCTTCCCGTCGCTCACGACAGGCTTCCCTCGCCGCCCTGCGGATCCGAGGCTTCCCTCGCTCACCAACGGGTGTGGTTGTACGTGCCATCCGGCGGCCCGTGGGGCCACGGGAGCGCTCGTGCTGAGCGTGCGGACGCCGGCCCGCAACTCCCCGCCGGGCGTCAGAGGCACTGAGCACCAACCAGGCTGGTGAGCAGTGGGACGGGATCGCGCCAGAGGACGTTGCCCGGGCCCCGTTGGCGAGGCCCGCGGGACGCTCGCCGCTCGTCCCTCACCGCTCGCCCGGCCCAGGGCGCCGGCCTTCGAGCGCCCGCGGCCCGTCAGGCCTGTCGGGCGGCCTCGCGGAGGCGGCTGAACCAGTAGCGCCAGAGCGCGTCGTGGAGGTCGACCTGGCGGCGGCTTCGGAAGCCGACGTGGCGGATGGTGACGTGGCTGCGCGCGCCGTGGTCGATGGCGTCGAACGCCACCACCGTGGGCGCCGAGAGCGGCGCTTCCGGGTAGTCCCAGCTGAAGCTCACGTGCTGGGGCGCGTCCACCGCCACGACCTTGCCTTCGACGACCGAGTCAAGCAGTCGGAGGCGGACCGCCGCGCCGGGTTCGGCCCGGCCCCCGGCGAGCGCGGCCTCGTCCAGCCAGCGCGCGAGGCCGTCGGCCGTCGACACGAGGTCGAAGAACCGCTCGCGGGAGATCGGCAGCTCGGCCTGCTGCTCGACGCGCGGAGCCCACATACCGGCAGGATAGCGCCCGGTATCCTGCACCGGGACAGGGAGAGACCAGTTGGGCCGATTCCGCGCATCGCTATCGCCGCTGCTCGACGTGCCGCTGATGCGGCGCGTGGCGTGGCATGCCAAGCGCATCCGGGGCGGCCTCGACCGCAGGTTCGTCCTGTCCCTGGCGGGCGGGATCCTCGTCCTGGTCGCGCTCGCCGCCCTGCTCATCACGCTCGTGGAGAAGTCCTGGACGTTCGAGTCGTTCGGCTCGTCGTTCTACTGGGGCGTCACCACGATCTTCGGCCAGGGCGACTCGACATTCGTCAAGAGCCCCGCCGGCTGGGTCATCAGCTGGCTGCTCATCCTCTTCGGCGTGGCCATGCTCGGCACGATCACGGGTGCCCTGGTCGCCGCCGTCATCGACTTCCTGCTCAAGGAGGGCCAGGGCATGGGCGCCGCAGGCTATCGAGACCACATCGTCGTCTGCGGCTGGAACTCCACCGCCCGCGACCTGATCCTGGAGTTGCGCGGCGATGAGTACCGCAAGCGCATCGTCATCATCCACAGTGCCGACCGCAACCCGGCGGGCGAGCACACCTACTACGTCAAGGGCGACCCGACCGAGGTGGCCGACCTGCGACGGGCCAACGTGGCCGAGGCGTCGGTGATCGTCGTCGTGCCGACCGACGACTCCAATGAAGCTGACATGCGCGACATCCTGACCGTGATGTCCCTCAAGGCCGAGGCACCCGACGTGCGGATCGTGGCCGAAGTCAACAACGCCCGCCACGTCGAGCACTTCCAGCGTGCGCGAGCCGACGAGATCCTGGTCACGAGCACCCTGGCCTCGCATCTTCTGGCCCGCTCGGCGCTCTATCCCGGCCTGGCCGAGGTCGTCACCGACATCGTCTCCGGCGGCGAAGGATCGGAGCTGTACCGGGTGGCCCTGCCCGAAGCCTACGTGGGCCTCTCGGCCAACGACCTGAGCGCCCGGCTCCGCGTCGAGCATCGGGCCACGCTCCTGTCGGTCAGCCGCGACCGGACGTCGATCACCAACCCGCCGGCCGACTACGTGGTGCAGCCCGGCGACGACGCCCTCGTGGTGGCCGAGTCGCTCGGCGAGCTGGCCCCGCTGAACATGGAGCGCGCCATGAGCCCCGGCCACTCGCGGGTGCCCGCGCTGCACAAGGGCAAGGCCGCCCGCGCGTGAACCTGGGCGGCGCGTCGCCCCGGGTCAGACCGCCTTGACGGCCGCCACCAGCTGGGCCAGGCCGTCCTTCGCATCGGCGAACAGCATGCCCGTCTTGGGGTTGAGGTAGAGCTCGTTGTCGATGCCGGCATAGCCGGGCCGCATCGATCGCTTGATGACGATGATGCTGTGGGCCTTGTCGACGTCCAGGATCGGCATGCCGTAGATGGGCGAGGCGGTGTTGCTGCGCGCGGCGGGGTTCGTCACGTCGTTGGCCCCGACGACGAGGGCCACGTCGGCCCGCTCGAACTCAGGGTTGATCTCATCCATCTCCTTGAGCTGCGGGTAGGGCACGTTGGCCTCCGCGAGCAGCACGTTCATATGACCCGGCATGCGCCCGGCCACCGGATGGATGGCGTACTTGACGTCGACGCCGCGCGACTCGAGCAGCTCGGCCAGCTCGCGCACGCCGTGCTGGGCCTGCGCCACGGCCAGGCCGTAGCCGGGCACGATGATCACGTGCTGGGCGTAGGCCAGCTGGATCGCCGCGTCGTCCGCGCCGATCTCCCGCACCGCGCCGCCGGGTCCGCCCGTCGATGCGCCGGCCGCAGCGTCGCCGGTGCCGAACCCGCCGACCATGATGTTCAGGACCGACCGGTTCATGGCATCAGCCATCAGCTTGGTCAGGATCGCGCCCGAGGCGCCGACCAGGGCGCCGGCGATGATCAGGACGGGATCGCTCAGCACGAAGCCGGCCATGGCCACGGCCGTGCCTGTGAACGAGTTCAGCAGGGAGATGACGACCGGCATGTCGGCGCCTCCGATGGGCAGCACCATCGTCACGCCGAAGAGCAGGCCGGCCAGCAGGATCACCCCGAAGATGGGCAGGCTGATGTTGCCGGCGAAGAGGAACAGGGCGCCGACGACGGCCACCACGGCCAGGGCGGCAGTCAGGATCCGTGAGCCCGGCAGGATGATCGGCTGACCGCCGATGAGACCCTGAAGCTTGCCCGCCGCGATGACCGACCCGGTGAAGGTGATGCTGCCGATGATCACGTCGAGAACGGTCGGGATGGAGACCTCGAGGGGGATCGTGGCGCCTATCACACCCGAGAGCCGGATGTAGTCGTCGATGGCGATGAGGGCTGCGGCTCCGCCGCCGACCGCGTTGAAGATGCTGACCAGCTGCGGCATGGCCGTCATCTGGACGGTCCGCGCCGTGTAGAAGCCCAGGCCACCGCCGACGACCACGCCCGCGGCGATGATGATCCACGCGCTTGCGTTGACCTCGGAGTACGAGCCGCTCGCGATGAGCACGACCGTCCCGGCGACGGCCGCGGCCATGCCGACCGCCGACAGGCGGTTGCCGTTGCGGGCCGTGGCCGGCGAGTTCATCTGGTGGAGGCCCAGGACGAAGCAGGCCGCGGCGGCGAGGTAGATCAGCTGGATGAGGGTATCGAGGGTGGACATCGAGTCGGCCGCCTAGCCCTTGCCGCCGTCGGCCGGGGCTTCCGGCGCGGGGGCGGTGGCACGCTTGCGGAACATCTGCAACATCCGGTCGGTGACGACATAGCCGCCCACGACGTTCATGGACGCGAAGGCCACGGCCACGAAGCTGAGCAGCTGGCTCAGCGGGTCGGTGGCCTCCACGGCGATGACCATGGCGCCGACGAGCACGATGCCGTGGATCGAGTTGGCGCCCGACATCAGCGGGGTGTGAAGCGTCGCCGGGACCTTGCTGATGACCTCGAAGCCGACCAGGATGGCCAGCACGAAGATCGTCAGCGCGGACAGCAATTCGGGGCTCATGCGGATGCGCCTCCGGGAGCCGCGGGCGGCTCGAGCAGCTTGGCAGTGGCGGCCTGGACGACGCGACCGCCCTGCGTGATGACCGTCGCGGCCGTGATCTCGTCGGCTGGATCCAGGGTCAGCGCCCCGTCCTTGATCAGATGCAGCAGGAGGGTCGAGATGTTGCGGGCGTAGAAGGCGGACGCGCCGGCCGGCATCGTGGCCGGCAGGTTGTCCGGGGCCACGATCGTCACCGCGTTGTCGGTGACCACCGTCTCGCCGACCTTCGACAGCTCGACGTTGCCGCCGAGGGCGCTGGCGGCCATGTCCACGATGACCGAGCCCGGTCGCATGCCGCGCACCGCCTCGGCGGTGACGAGCACGGGCGGTCGCCGTCCCGGCACCTGGGCCGTCGTGATGACCACGTCCATCTGGGCGATGAAGCCATTGAGCTCCGCCTGCTGTGCGGCCTGCTCCTCGGGCGTGAGGGCCCGGGCGTAGCCGCCCTCGCCGGACGCATCGGCGAGCGACTTGAGGACGAGGAACTGGGCGCCAAGCGACTCCGCCTGCTCCTTGGTCTCGGCGCGGACGTCGTAGGCCTTGACGACGGCACCGAGTCGCCTGGCCGTGCCGATGGCCTGCAGGCCGGCCACGCCGATGCCCAGGATCAGCACATTGGCGGGCTTGGCCGTGCCGGCCGCCGTGGTCAGCAGCGGGAAGTACCGGCCGAAGGTGTTGGCGGCGATGAGGACCGCCTTGTAGCCGCCGACGTTGGCCTGGGACGACAGTGCGTCCATGCCCTGGGCACGGCTCAGGGTGCGCGGCAGGGCGTCGAGGCTGATGGCGGTCACCCCACGATCGGCCAGGGCCTTGGCCGTTGCCGGGTCGATGAGCGGCTGGAGGAGGCCGATGACGGTCTGGCCCTGGCGCAACCGGGCGACCTCATCGGCGCTGGGCTTCTGGACCCGCAGGATGACGTCTGCCGTGGCGTAGAGTTCGGCCGTCGGGACGATGCGCGCGCCGACGTCGCTGAACGAGCTGTCCGGGATCTGGGCACCCGCCCCGGCGCCGCTCTCCACGAGGATCTCCACGCCGGCCGCCGTCAGCTTGCCGAACGCGTCAGGCACCAGGGCCACGCGCCGTTCGCCGGGCACGGTCTCCTTGGCGACACCAACCTTCATGCGGGACTCCAGTCAACGGGCAGCGGGGCGCAGGTGTAAGTAGGCGAAGGATAGCCGAGCGCTAGACTCGCTGGGTCGGCCGGCGATGGAAAACCTTTAGACCGCCAGCAGAGGGGATCGATGGAACTCGGCCTCATCGGACTCGGGCGCATGGGCGCCAACATGTCGCGCCGCCTCCTGCGCGACGGACATCACGTCGTGGGGTACGCACGGCACGAGGACACCGTGAACGGTCTCGTGGCCGACGGGTCGCTGTCGGCCGGCGCGACGTCGCTTGAGGATCTCGTCAAGCAGCTGGCGGCGCCGCGCGCCGTGTGGCTGATGGTGCCCGCCGCGGCAGTCGACGACACACTGGCCCAGCTGGTACCGCTCCTGGCCAAGGACGACATCGTCATCGACGGCGGCAACTCCTACTACGGCGACGACATCCGGCGAGCGCACAGCCTCGTGGAGCACGGCGTGCACTACGTCGATTCAGGCACGAGCGGCGGGGTCTTCGGCCTCGAGCGCGGCTACTGCCTGATGATCGGCGGCCCCGACGTGGCGGTCGCGCGCCTGGACCCCATCTTCAAGACACTCGCGCCGGGCATCGGCGCGGCGCCACGGACGGAGGGTCGGGAGACCCATGGCGGCACGGCCGAGGAGGGCTACCTCCACTGCGGGCCAAGCGGCGCCGGCCACTTCGTGAAGATGGTCCACAACGGCATCGAGTACGGGATCATGGCCGCCTATGCGGAGGGCCTGAATGTCCTCAGCCACGCCAACGCCGGCGCCGAAACGCGCACCGTCGACGCCGAGACGAGCCCGCTGCGCGACCCCGAGCTCTACCGCTTCGACCTGGACCTGGCCGACGTCACCGAGGTCTGGCGGCGGGGCAGCGTCATCGCCTCCTGGCTGCTCGACCTGACTGCCCACGCGCTGCTCGCCGACCCGACCCTGGCGAACTTCAGCGGGCGTGTCTCGGATTCAGGCGAGGGCCGCTGGACGGTGCAGGCGGCCGTCGATACGAGTGTGCCCGCCCACGTCCTGACCGCCGCCCTCTACGAGCGCTTCTCGTCCCGCGGCGAGGGCGACTTCGCCGATCGCATCCTCTCCGCGATGCGCTACGAGTTCGGCGGTCACCAGGAGAAGAGCAGCTAGCGGTACCGCCCGCAAGGGGCGCCGGTCGGTGACCACCGCCTCAGACGCACGCCCGTGGAACGTTAGCTCGCGCCGGTCCCGCGATCGCGCCGGCAACTCGGGTTGACGACGCCCGCTCACGCTCAGCGACCCGGAGCGCGAGGCCAGGCTGGCCGAGCCCGAGCCTCTCCCTCGCGCGTACGTTCCCCGGATGCACATCTGCAAGCGGCTCCGTCGGCCGGCCTTGCGCGCCGGCCAGCCCGGCCCCGACGTGACGACGTTGGCATCGTGCGCGTGCCGTCGTGGCTCCGGCTGAGCCTCAGCGCAGCACAAAGGGAAGGAACGTGAACAGCAGCGTCGTGCCGAATAGCGTGGTGAACACGAGCATCCGGAATCGCGCCGCGAGTCGCCGGTCCATCGGAGGCATCGCGGCCTCGTGTGCGATGCGTCGACGTCGCATCCAGAGGCCGAGGGGCAGATCGACAGCCGCGACGATGGCTCCGCTGATCGCTGCGACCTCCGGATCCAACGCCTGGCCTATGGCCATCGCGATGATGCCACCGATAGCCACGACCCCCGCCAGCTGCAGGATGTAGCCAGCCCGCGCCCGCACAAGAACGATCCCGCCGACCCGCCAGACATAGGCCAGTGTCAGACCAAGGAGCTCTGCTCCCAGGACCGGCAGGAGCAGCAGCAGGCTCGGCACTCCCGGCCAACCCGCGCCTATGGCGCGCCGCAGGCGGCGTGCAGGAGCCGCAGGTTGGCCTCGATCGAGCCCTCGGTGTTGTAGACGGCCGTGCCGGCGACGGCCAGCGTGGCGCCGGCCTCCTGAGCCTGCGCGATCGTGCCCGCGTGGATGCCGCCGTCCACTTCCAGGGCGACCCGTTCGGCCAGGCCCCGCGCCTCCAGCAGCACGTGCAGCCGCCGCACCTTGTCGAGCGTGTGGGGGATCAGGTCCTGGCCACCGAACCCGGGTTCCACCGTCATGACGAGCGCTAGGTCGAGTTCGTCAAGGACCTCATCGAGAGCCGTCAGCGGCGTCGCCGGGTTGATCGCCGCGCCGGGGCCGCCGCCAAGCTCGCGGATGCGGCGCAGGGAGCGGTGCAGGTGCGACGCGGCCTCCACGTGGATCGTGAGGACATCGGCTCCGGCCTCGCGGAACGGCTCCAGCCACAGGTCCGGCTCCACGATCATGAGGTGCGTCTCGATGACGGCGCCGTAGCGGTCCGCGATCGGCCGCAGGGCAGCCACGACCGTCGGCCCGATCGTGATGTTGGGCACGAACCGGCCGTCCATGACGTCGACGTGGAGGCGGCGCACGCCGGCCTTGAAGGTGGCCTCCACCTGGTCGGCCAGATGGCCCTGGTCGGCCGCCAGGATCGAGGGGGCGACCTGGATCATGCCGCGCGATGCTCGACGCCGGACGGGCCGGCCACGATCAGGTCGGTGGCCAGGCCGATGAACAGGCCGTGCTCGACGATCCCGGCCCGCCCCTCCAGCGTCCGCGCCAGCGTCTCCGGCTCGTCGAGCGGCGCCGTGGCGCAGTCGAGCAGGAAATCGCCCTGATCGGTCCTCACCGGCTGGCCGCTGCCGTCGAGACGGAGGGTGGGCCGCAGCCCGAGCGCCTCCAGGAACGGCACCTGCGTGCGCCACCCGAAGGGCGTCACCTCCAGCGGCAGGGGATGGTGCGTCCCCAGGCGGTCGGACAGTTTCGACGCGTCGACCACGATCACCTCGCGGGTGCTGGCCTGGGCCACGATCTTCTCGCGCAGGAGGGCCCCGCCACCGCCCTTGATCAGGCGCAGCTGCGGGTCGACCTCGTCCGCGCCGTCGATGGTCAGGTCGATCGACGGTCGTGCCTCGAGCGTCACGAGCGGCAGGCCGAGCTCTCGCGCCACCGCCGCGACCCGCTCGCTGCACGGCGCGCCGACGATGTCGCGCAGGGCGCCTTCACGGACCAGGGTCGCCAGGCGGCGCACCGCCAGGAGCGCAGTCGTCCCGCCGCCCAGGCCGACGACCATGCCGGGCTCCACCAGCTCGACGGCACGCTCCGCCGCCCGGCGCTTCAGGTCGTCCTGCTCCATGGGCGAAGGATACCGGCGAGCACACCCGCCGACGCTAGACTCCGGGCGTGGCCCACCCCCGCTTCGCCGCGGTCAACCTGATCAGCGACCCGATCCATGGCTACCTGGAGCTGACCAAGCGGCTCACCGCGGCTCAGAGTGCGCAGGCCGGCCTGCCGCCTGAGACGGTCGCTGAGGAAGACCTGCTCGATTCGCCGTGGGTGCAGCGCCTCCGCCGCATCAGCCAGTTGCAGAGCGCCCGCTGGGTCTTCCCCACCGCGGAACACAGCCGCTTCACGCACGGCCTTGGGGTGATGCACGAGGCGGGCCTGTGGGGCCGCTCGCTCTACCCGTCGCTGCGGGATGTCCTGGCGGCAGATGGCCAGGCCGTTCCCTCCGCCGGCCTGGTGGTCGAGACCCTTCGTGTCGCCGGCCTCCTGCACGATGTGGGCCACGGCCCGTTCGCCCACTTCTTCGACCAGCACGTCCTGTCGCGCTTCCCCGCCCCGCGCCACCCCAGCCGCGACCCGGGCAAGCGCCTGAGCCACGAGGACCTTGGGCAGGCCATCATCGAACGAGGGCTCGCGCCGCTCATCGGCGCTCTGCGGCGCGCCCCGGCCGATGGGGCCGCTGAAGCGGCGTTCCACGAGGGGGAGTCGATCGATCCGGCGTGGGTCAGCTTCCTCATCAGCAAGCCGCCCCTCACCGACGCGGCGATGCCGCGCTGGGTGCGCCTCATGCAGCCGCTCTTCAGCGGCGTGTTCACCGTCGACAACCTGGACTACGTGCGGCGCGACGCGTACATGACCGGGGTGCGGACGGTCCCGGTGGACGCCGACCGCCTGCGGCGCTACACGTTCGTCTCGCCGGGGGGCCTCGCGCTCTACGAGTCGGGCCTTGGAGCGCTGGAGATGTTCCTCACCGCCCGCCTCTTCATGTACCAGACGGTCTACTTCCACCGCACCGTGCGGGCCATCGACCTGGACCTGGCGGAAGCGTTCTGGCCGGCCATCCGGGCCATCTTCGGCGGGGCCAACCCCCTTGGCGTGCTGGATGCCTACGTCGCCCTTGACGAGTACGCCCTGCTGCACCAGGCATCGCGCTGGGCCGACGGCCATGAACTCGCCGACCGACCCGTCCCCGGCGACGGGCGGGTCACGCCGGCGGTCGGCGGGCTGTGGCGCGGCATCCTGCTTCGACAGCCGCGCTGGCGGGCTGTGAACGAGGTCCGTCGCGACTCTCGCCATGGCGGCAGGGACGAGGTCGAGGCGATCCTGGCCGCGGGCGCGCGACGCGGCGACCGGCTCGACCTGGCCGAGACCGATGCCCAGCCGGAGTACGCACGCAAGCTGGAGGGACGCCTCCTGGTCGCCCGTCGCGACGGTTCCGCTGATGCCGCGGCGATGGGCGAGCTGCTCGACCGCCTGCCGGCGGTGGTCGTGGTCGGGCGGGCGTATCGGCGGATCCGCGAGCGCGACTGACGATGGGCGCCGACTTCCTCGAGGCCCTTCGAGCGGCGCTGCCCGAGTTGCGGGTCCTCACGGTGGCCGCCGAGGTGGAGGCGTACCGCTACGACGAGACCGAGTACCTCCACCCCGGCGTGCCGCTGGGTGTGGCGTTCCCCCGTTCGACCGCCGAGGTGGCGACGATCGTGCGGTTGGCCGCGGCCCACGGCGTGGCGCTCGTGCCGCGCGGGGCGGGCACCGGCCTGTCGGGCGGGGCCACCGGGGTCGAGGGCGCGCTGACCGTCGTCATGACGGGCATGGCGGCCATCCTGGAGATCGACCAGGCCAACCTGGTGGCGGTCGTCCAGCCGGGGGTCATCAATGCCGACCTGGGGCGGGCGGCCGCGGCGGTCGGCCTCTTCTACGCGCCCGACCCGGCGAGCTTCGAGACCTGCACGATCGGCGGCAACCTGGCCGAGGACTCCGGCGGCCTGCGCTGCCTCAAGTACGGTGTGACGCGCGACGCCGTGCTGGGGCTGGAGGTCGTCCTTGCCGACGGCACGATCATCCGCACCGGCGGCAAGACGATCAAGGACGTCGCCGGCTACGACCTGACGCAGCTCTTCATCGGCTCGGAGGGGACGCTCGGCCTTATCACCGAGGCGACGCTCCGTCTGCACCCGGCCCCGCCGCCCAAGCTGACCCTGCTGGCGTTCTTCGGCACGGTCCACGACGCGGGCCGCGCGGTGGCCGGGATCACGGCGGCCGGCCTCGTGCCGGTGACGCTCGAGTTGATGGACCGCTTCACGATCCGCGCCGTTGATGCGGCCATGCGTGTCGGCCTGCCCGAGGACGCCGGCGCGATGCTCATGATCGAGTCCGACGCCGGTGTGGCGGCGGCCGACGAGCTGGACCGGGCGGAGGCGGCCTGCCTCGCGGCGGGGGCCACCTCGACCGCCCGCGCCGCGGACCCGACCGAGGCCGACTGGCTGCGCGAGGCGCGCCGCAAGGCCCACTGGTCGCTCGAGCAGGCCGGCGTGGCGCGGATGGACGACGTCGGCGTGCCGCGCAGTCGCGTGCCCGAGCTCCTCGATGCCATCGAGGCCATCAGCTCCGAGGCCGGCTTGCCGGTGGGCGTCTTCGGCCATGCCGGGGACGGCAACCTCCACCCCACGTTCGTGGTCGACCGTGACGACCCGACCGCGGAAGCGCGGATCAACGCCGCCCGCGCCCGCATCTACGAGGCCGCGATGGCCCTCGGGGGCACGATCACCGGCGAGCACGGCACGGGCGTCGCCAAGCGAGCCTACCTGGAGGCCCAGACCGGCCCCGATGCGATGCGTGTGATGCGCGCGCTGAAGACCGCCCTGGATCCGCTCGGCATCCTCAACCCGGGCAAGGTGCTGTGAAGGGGCAGGTGGGGGGCGCTATTCGCTAGCCAGGGCCCCCCTGAACCTCCGGTGTTGGCAACGGCGAAGGAGGCACTCCGGGAGGTGCGGAGCGGGGCGATCTCGAACGCTCCTTCGCCCAATCGAACCCGTGGTGTCCAGGTCGGCCAACGAGCTTTGCCATCGTCCTCGCTGCGAACATCACAGGTTCACCGTGCGCGGGGACCGTTGGGCGCGGCCTCGCGACGGGTGCGCCGTGGCTACCGCCGGTAGGTCCCGGTGGTGTGGGCCGTCGCCAGCGTCACCTTGGCGGCGGCAGCACGGACCTGGGCCGCAGTCGGCACGCCGCCCAAACCGAGGCGATGCGACAGCGCGTACAGGGTGAACACGTAGTGGTGCACGCCCGATCCAGGCGGCGGACACGGCCCGTAATACCCGGCGCCGCCGTTGCTGTTGCGCCCGGCCACGCCGGCCCGCTGCCCGGCGGTGAGGGCTGACAGGTCGCCCGGGATGTCCGACACGACCCAGTGCACGTACCCGCTCGCGTCGGTGTCCACGACGACCAGGGCGAACGCGACCGTGCCGTGGGGTGCGTGGCTCCAGGCCAGGGGCGGCGACACGTCCGCGCCGCCGCAGGTGTAGCGGGCGGGGATGGCGCCGCCATTCGAGAACGCCGAGGACGCGAGGGCCAGGGGCGGCATGGGGGTGGGCTTGGGCGTCGGGCCTGGCGTCGGGGTCGAGGTGGCGGATGCGGCCGGCGACCCCGAAGCCGTCGGGGCCGTCGCCGTCGGGGATGCCGCGCCAGGGGTGCCCGTCGGGCTCCCGGTCGTGCCGTCCGGAGCGCCGGAGCAGGCGCCGACGATCCCGAGCGCCAGGACAAGGCGCACGAGGATGTTCGACCGCCACGCCGGCACGGCGCGCCCCCCGCGAGTCCGGAGCATGTACGCCATCCTACCTTCGCTCGTCCTGACAGGGCGGCGTCGACGGGACTTCCGGCGGGTCATCCATCGTGCCATCCAAGGTGGCACTGCGGCACATGACGATGCGCCCATGGAAACGACCAAGGACGTCGCGATCTGCGCCGTCGTCGCCTGCTACCTCTTCCTCGCGGTCACGCTCGACCTGCGTCTCCTGGTGCTGCCGTCCCTGGTCGCCCTGGCGGCCGCCGTGGCCGGCTCGCTGGCCGACCGTCGATCCCTGGACCCTTCCTGACGGAGGCACGTCCCATGGAAGCCGCCGCGCTGCTCGATCTGCCGCCCGTCTCCGTCCTGCCGGGCCGCCGCCCGGCGCCCGGCGATCGTCCCGCCGACATCTCGATCGACGGGGACCGGGTCCGGATCCGCGACCTGCTGCTGATCGACGGCGGGGCAGCCGCGTTCCTGGCCGGTCGCCCGGCCGAGGAGCGCCCCGGGATCGTCGAGCGCGCCGTGCGCATCGGCCTGATGGCGCTCCAGGACGCCGGCGTGTCGGTCAACGTGGACGTCGTGCGTCGCGAGTTCGATGCCCTGCTGGCGCGCACCCAGGTCGCCAACGAGCAGGCCGGCCGCGCCCTGGAGGACGCGTTGCGCCTCAACTTCGCCGACGGCGACGGGCGCTTGCCGCGCACCCTGGAGAAGTTCCTCGGCGATCGCGGCGCCCTCCGCACGTTCGTCAACGACCTCTTCGATGAGACGCGCCGCGACAGCGCCATCGGTCGCATGCGCGAGCTGCTGGGCACGTACTTCGACGGCGATGCGTCACGCCTCGCCCTGCTGCTCGACCCGACGCGCCTCAACTCGCCGCTGCACCAGTTCCGCAAGGAGGTCAGCGAAGGGTTCACGCAGCTGAACGACCGCCTGACGGCCATCGAAGCGGCCGCCGCGGCCCGTGGTGCCGAACGGGCTCGATCGGCCGCCAAGGGCGCCGACTTCGAAGCGCTCGTGGCCGACTTCCTGGGTGACATCGCTCGCGGCTGCGGCGACCTGCTCGACCGCACCGGCCTGGAGTCCGGCGCCACGATCGCCTCGAAGAAAGGTGACTTCGTGCTCACGCTCGATCCCGAGGTGACCGGGGGCGCCGACATTCGCGTGGTCGTCGAGGCCAAGGACCGGGCCATCTCCGGCCGCGCCATGCGCGACGAGTTGCGCGAAGCGCGGACCAACCGTGATGCGGCGGTCGCCCTCGTGGTGTTCACGCCGGCCCACGCGCCGACCGGGATCGCGCCGTTCGACGTGCGCGCCGGCGACGTCTACTGCGTCCTCGATCCGGAGGCACCCGACCGCGCCACGCTGGAGGCGGCCCTGCGGCTGGCCCGCTTGCTGGCGCTCGCCACGCTGCGCGACCGGCCAGTGGAGGTCGACGCCGAGGCCATCCGTGTCGCACTCACCGGTGTCCGCCAGGAGCTCGAGGCGGTCCGCCGCATGAAGGCATCGCTGACCTCGATCTCGACGACGACGCGCGAGATCCAGGGCGCCCTGGACCACCTGCGGGACGCCGTCCTGGCCCGCGTCACCGAGGCGGACGCCGAGCTCCGGGTCGTCCCCGCGCCGGGGAGGGTCACAGGCCCAGCCGCTGGATGAGCGCCAGTGACGGCGGCCGCGTCGGCGGGGCAGCCGGCCGCAGCGGCAGCCGCAGCCACGCGCCGCGCGACGGCCCGGGGTGGTAGCGCGACTCGAGGTGCCTGGCCGACATCGCCGTCAGGCCCATCGACTCGAGCGCGGCCGCGACTGCCATCCCGTCGCCCTCGTAGCCGCGCGCGACCATGCACCAGTCGGCCTCGCTCAGCAGCCCGGTGAGCCGCTCCAGCCGCGCCCGGAACGGGAGGCCGGTCACGTCCACGCCTCCTGCCACCAGCAGGTCGCTGGCGACGAAGGCCGGCGTCCCGTCCCGCACCTCGGGCCACGAGAGCCGCTCCCGGAGCAGATCGCTGTCGGGCCGGCCGTCGCCGTCGAGCACGAGCAGCGCCCCATCCAGCACGTGCGGTCCGGGCGACGGCAGCAGCCCCGCGATGTCCCGCAGCTCGGGGAACGCGGTCAGCGGATCCGCCAGGTGGCGAGCGTCGAGGCGCACCACCCCGTCGGCCACCCCGACGAGGATGCGGGTGCCCGGCCACCACGGCTCGAACCTGTAGGCCGGGTCGTCGAAGGGGCCGTCGCCGATCAGCGGTTCCATCGGGCGGAACCGGCGCGGCTTGCCCGTCGAGCGGGGTCGTTGCGCCGCGGCATCGGCCGGGACGACGGGCTCGCCGTCCCCCAGGCTGAGGGTCAGCTGATCCGTTTCGGCCAACGGCCGAGGCGGCTGGTCCAGCTCGGCCACCCCGTGCGCCGCGGCGTCAGGCGGACTTGCGCCGCCGCACCGGAGCCGCTGCTTCCTCTTCCGCCTCCGCGGCCGCCGCCTGAGCCTTGCGCCGCGCGGCAGCCGTCTTAGCGGACGAGGCCTTGGCGGGCGCCGCGGCCTTCGCCGACGCCCTGGCGCGCGACTCGGGCTCGGGCTTCGCCTCGGTGCGCGTCGCGCGGGCCGCCGCGACGCTGGCCTCCAGGACGCTCATCAGGTCGACGAGCTTGCCGGCCGCCTTTGGCGCTTCGGCCGGTCGCTCGACCTCTTCGCCCGCGACCTTGGCCTCGATCACCTTCTGGAGCGCGGCGCGGTACTCGTCGTGGTACTGCGCGGGATCGAACTCGGTGGTCATGGCGGCCACGAGGTTGCGGGCCATCGCGACCTCGGCCGGCTTGAACGTCTGCTGCTCGTCGGGCAGGTCCAGCTCCTCCACGGAGCGGACCTCGTCGGGCCAGTAGAGCGTCGAGAGCAGCATCGTCCGCTGGTACGGGTCGATCGCCGCCAGCGCTTCGCGATCCTTGATGACGATCTTGCAGATGGCGCTCAGGCCATCCTCGCGGAGCACGTCCTGGAGCAGGTAGAAGGCCTTGCGCCCGACCGCCTCGGGCTCCAGGTAGTAGGCCGACTTCACGAACTTGGCCGTCTCGCCGTCGCGGCGGGCCGGCACGAACGTCTCGATCTCGATGGAGCGGACGGTCTTGAGGGGCACGTTCTCCAGGTCGGCATCGTCGATCACGACGTACTGGCCCTTGGCGTACTCGAAGCCGCGAACGGTGTCGGCGCGGCTGATGTACTCCTCGTGGAACGGGCACCAGGTCCGCATCTGGACGCGCGTCAGGCACGTCTTGTGGAGCAGGTTGAAGCTCAGCCCGGCGTTCGACTCCGTGGCCAGGTAGAGCTTGACGGGGATGGTCACGAGCCCGAACTGGACCGCGCCGCGCCACATCGAGCGAGCCATCGCGTTCTTCTCTCCTCAGGTCCACCCCTTGCGACCGGGGCGTCGGGGCATCGTAGGGAGCATGCCGCGGACCGTCAACCGGTACGCGTGACGCCCCGGCCGTGCTCCGTGTCAGGGCCCTTTCATCCACCGGGCGCCGGGCCGCGTACAACCCGGCGGACCCGTCCCGCCGCGAGCGCCGTGACCGCGTCCCCGTTGACGAGGTGCGATGACCTTCCCGAGTCCAGCTTCCTCCGCGTCTCCGCCCTCCCCATCCCCAGTGTGGAGAAAGGGTCTCCCATGGCTGAACTCTCTCGCCGCCGGTTCATCGCCGGCACGGCCCTCGGCGTCGCAGGCGCCGCCGCCGCCGCCAGCGGCATCGGTGCGGCCGCGGCTGTCCCCCGACTGCTCGCCGGTGTCGGCCGCGCCACGCCCGCCGACGCGCCCGACCTGACCCCCCTCGGCACCGACGTCGTCGCCCACCTGCGCGACGCGTCCACCGGCGAGGTCTCGGTCATGGACTACTGGAACGGCCAGCGGCCGCACCATGACAGCCAGTTCCTGGCCTCCTATGCCCATCCCGAGCTGGCCGGCCTCCTGCCGGTCCTGTACCCGGGCGTCTTCCCCAAGCTGGCGGCCTACACCAAGGACCGCGTCGACCTGGAGGCGATCCTGCTCACCGGCATCCCCGGTGGCATCGTCCCGGGCTTCCAGAACTCGACCGGCAGCACCGCGGCCGACCTCCTCCGCCTCAACATGGCCATCCCGCCGTCAAGCTCGCCGAGCCCCCTCGGCATCCTGGGCGGCGATCTTGCCGGCTTCCCCAACGGCCGCCGCGTCAAGGACGACGTGGTGACCATCGAGATCCGGGCCGTCGCCGGCCTGACCATCCCGCTGGTCGATCCGACGTTCACGCCCGACGGCGCGGCCGGCCTGGTCACGCAGGGCCTGACCCCCAGCCCGTCGCGCTACCAGGCGACGTTCCCGTACCTTGGCCTGCCGCTCGACGGGTTCGACAACCCGTCCAGCTAGGGCCCACCCGGCCGCACCCGATGCGGCCGCCATATCGCACGACCGGTCGAGCCTGCTCCGCCCTCCTCGCCCGGCCGGTCGCCTCACCCGGACGGCCCGGTGGTCCTCGCGATCACCGGGCCGTTCCGTGCGTCAGCCGGAGGTCCCTTCGCGGCCGCGGCCTCGGCGGTTCGGCCCAGCGCGTGCTCGGTCTGCGCGTTGCCTGCGCGTGCTCGGCCCTGCACGTCGTTGGATCGTCAGCCAGCAGACTCTTAAGCGACGCCGTTCCACACGGACCGTTGTCCGCCGAGCGTGGCCGTATGCCGCACCTGACTCAGCGACAACGGCAGCTCCCGAATGGGCGCATAAGAGTCCCCAGGCGAATGAGCGACAACCCAGCGCCTCGGACCAGGGGCGGCGGCATCGGTCAGAGGAGCAGGCATCGGTCCGGGGCACCGCGCCGCGGCTACCGCCAGTCGACCTCGGCGACCTCGCCGCCGGCGATCGTCACGTGGTCCGTGAGGCCCGGTCGGTCGGCCCGGATGCGGTAGCGCCCGGCGCGGAGCTCGCGGAAGATTCCGGCGTAGACGGCTCCGACGCTCGTGCGTCGCTCATGGATCGCCGTGTGGGTACGGTGCTCGTCGTCCCCTTCGAGGCTGACCTCGATCTCCCGCTCGGCATAGCCGGCGTCCGTGTACAGGATCAGCGCGCCGACGTCGCCGCCGATATCGAGGATGGCGTTCTCGAGGCGTGGGCCGTGGACGTGCGTCCCGGCTCCATGGACGTGCGCTTGCTCCGACTCGGCGGTCCCCGTCCCCGGTTCGTCGGCGTGCTGGTGATCGCCGGCGTGGTCGCCCACGTCGGGCCCGCTAGGGCTGGTCGGGCGGTGCGACCGGAGCGGGCGGCGGGGTCGTGGCGGGGGGTGCGACGGGCTCGCTCGGGGCCACCGCGGCCGCGACCGTCGACGTCGGCGGCTGAGGGGCGTCGAGCTCGTCCTTGAACCCGCGCAGCGTCTTGCCCAGGGCCTGCCCGATCTCGGGGAGGCGCTTCGGGCCCATGATGACGATGACGGCGACCAGCAGGATCAGCAGGTGCCAGGGTTGCAGGCCGAACGGCATGGAAGTAGAGCCTCCTCGGGAGATGGTCGCTCCAGCATACGCCCGGTGATCACCCCTGGATCGTCGAGCGGGCCGGTCAGTCGAGGTGGCGAGCAGCGCCTGACACCACGCCGAAGGCAGCTGCCGCGAGCACGACCCCACCGGCCCCCAGGAACAACGCCGCTTCAGAGCTATCGATCAGCAGTCCGGCCACGGCCAGCGAGATCGGGGCGAGCCCCACGCCGGCCAGCATGACCAGGCTCATGACACGCCCCAGCATCGTCTCTTCGACACGGACCTGGAGCCACGAGATGAGGAGGACGTTGATGAGTCCCACGCACACCCCCATGGGCAGCGTCACCGCCATCGCTACCCAGAGCGCAGGCGCGAGGCCCAGCAGTCCCAGGCCGACCCCGAGGGCGATGGCCACGCCCGTGAGGATGCGCGAGCGATGGCGTGGCTGGCTCATCGAGCCGGCCAGCAAGGCACCGGCCAGCGCCCCCAGGGCGAAGCCGCCCGTCAGCGCGCCGTAGCCGATGGGGCCGGCAGCCCATCGGTTGGCCGAGAGCCAGGCGAGACCCACGGCCTCCGGGCCGGCAAAGGCGAAGTTGATGGCCGCCACCATGATCAGCAGCAGGCGCAGGGCCTCGTCCCGCCAGACGTAGGCGATCCCGGCCCGGATGCTGCCGATGATGCTCTCCCCGGCCTTCGCCTTCCCCACCGTCGTACCGGCGCGCGGCATCCGCCAGCGGATGACCAGCAGGGTCGTCGTGGCGACGAGGAACGAGAGCGAGTTGACGGCGAAGGCGGGGCCGGTCTGGACCAGCGCGACGACGAGGCCGGCGAGCGGCGGGCCGATCAGGCCCATCAACTGCGCCGTGCTCTGGTACAGGGCGTTGGCCGATGGCAACCGGCTCTGGTCCTCCACCAGCCGGGGCAGGAGGGAGCCCGCGGCCGGGAAGAAGAAGGCATCGCTGATGCCGAAGAGGATCGCCAGCACGTAGACCTCGACGAGCTGGATCGTCCCGGTCAGCACGAGGACCGCGAGCAGCCCGACGAAGATCGCGCGCGACCCGTTCGACAGCAGCAGGATCGTGCGCGGCGAGATGCGATCGCTGGCGGCGCCGCCGACCAGCATCAGCGCGGCCCGCGGGATCGACGCGGCCGCGAGCACGCCGCCAAGGGCCAGGCCCGAGCCAGTCAGGCCCAGCACCAGCCAGGCCATGGCCACGAACTGGAACTGGTCGCCGAGCGAGGAGATCGATTCGCCCAGCCACAGCAGGCGGAAGTCGTGCTCACGCAGCGGCTGGAGGAGGCGCGGGCCGACCACCGCCGCCGGCCGGGGCGCGGGCGGATCCGACCGGACCTGGTCGAGGGAAGCGGTCGCGTCGGCGCTCATTCGAGCACCACGCGGACCCCGTCACCATCGTCGTCGGTGACGTCCAGCAGCGGCCCGATCCGACCGGCCGTCAGGGCCGCGTCGAGTCGGGCGGCGTCGCCGAGCGAGAGGCCGGGCACGAGCGCCACGGCCGCCTTCCCCAGGGCGAGCGGCACGCGCAGGTTGACGACCGGTCGGCCGCGCTCCGTGACCAGGACGCGCACGTGGGCCGGCATGTCGGCCGCAGAGGACCCGGTCGACGAAGCACCGGCCTGGGACGTCGCCGTGGGGCCGTCCTCGGTCGCGAGCAGTGCCTCCACCACGGGTGCCGCCTCGTCCGCGGAGATGTGACCCTGGGCCACGAGGCGCAGGATCGCGTCGAGTCCGTCAGGCATGGTCGAGATCCGCGAGGCGGCGCGCCGCCTCGGCCACGTCGATGGAGCCGTTCTCCAGGGCCTCGAGGATGCCGAGGCGGGTCGCCTCTGCCGCCGTGGCCGCTGACGCGTCGCGCGCCGCGACGGGCTCGGCGGGGCCGGAGCCGGCCGGGCCGGAGGCGGCCGGGCCGCGCAGGATGGCCAGGTCGCCGGACATCGACTTGAAGATCACCTTCGCGTCGCCGGATCCCAGGCGCATGCTGCGGCGGCCGAGTCCGCCACTCGTCGTGTGGGGCAGGTCGGTCGTGATGTCGCCGCTGAGCGTCGAGGCTTCGGCGGCCATGTCGGTCGTGCCGACGAGGGCCGCGTCGCCACTGACGGTCTCGATGCGATGGGACCCGGGCAGGATCCGCCCTTCCACCTGGATGGCGCCGCTCATCGTGCGCACCTCGAGGAGGCGCCACGCAGGCGCGCGCATGTGCACCTCGCCCGACACGGTCCGGACGTGGGCCGCGAGCTGCTCGTCGGCCTCCACCCACACGTCGCCGGCGACGCCGGTGACATCGATCGACCCGCCGCCGTGCTCCAGGCGGACGCCACCCGAGACGGTGCGGACGCGCTGCTCGCCGAGCAGGCCGTGGGCGGTGATCTCCGCGGCGGTCGTGTCGATCTCGACGCGCGCCCCGGCGGGCACCTCCACCTGCATGTCGGGAGCCGGGGGACGGCCCCAGCGGATCCCGCGCCAATGGACCATCTCGACGCGCAGCGAGCCGGTGGCCTGGTCGGCCGTGAGCAGCGGCTCGTGCTGCGCCACGTCCCGGACGCGCGCGATCGTGCCGTCGACGGCGTGGATCTCGATGGTGCCGAAGGGGATCGACAGGGTCAGCGTGCCGTGTGGTCCGATCTCGTGCTCGACGCTCGAGATCGGCCCGGCGGCGGTGGGGGCGGTCATGGTGCTCATCCTTCCTTGCCTCGTCCCAGGTCACGCAGCAGCCGCGAGGCTTCGGCTGCGCTCACTTCATGTCGTGCAAGTCGCTCCAGGACGGCGCGTCGCGCGTCGTCGGTCGAAGGAGACGGGGCAGCCGGTCGCCCGGCCTGCTCCTCGGTCGGCTCGACATCCTCGGGCACGGCTTCCACCGGCGGCTCGCCAAGGCCCAGGGCGCGGATGAGCGCGTCGACGCGCCCCCGCAGCGTGGGGTAGGAGAGGCCGGTCTCACGCTCCATCTCACGGAGGTTGCCGCGCGAGCGAAGGAACCCCTCGAGGAGCTCCAGTTGCTCGCGCGTCAGGCGGCCGAAACGGCCGACCCGGAAGTCCCCGTCGAGCGTGGTGCCGCAGGAGCGGCAATGCAGCCGGGTGACCGAGAGTTCCTGTTCACAGACCGGACAGATCGCGATGACGTCGTGTGCCATGGCTCTTTATAGAGTCGCGGCTACACTTTGTCAAGTGCGACCTTCACTATATCGAAGTCGCGTGCAGCAACAGAGTGAAGACCTAAGGGCGAGGCCGGTCAGCGACGGGGATGACCAGGCGGATCGTGGTGTGGGTCGCGGAGAAGCCGACCACCTTGTTGTCGATCAGGCCGGCCGCCCGCGCGGCTGCCATCACCTCGACGTCACGCAGTGTCGCGGCGCGACCCTTGCGGAAGACGACCCAGATCCCGCCGCGCGGCTGGAGGCACGCCCGGAGCTGGGCGAGTCGACCAAGGTCGGCGGGCTCGTCCGCGCCAAGGAAGATCAGGTCGGATCCGGGCCGCGCCGTCCCCTCGGTCAGGTCGTCGGTGAAGGCGGCCAGCTCGGCGGCCAGGTCCGGGTCGTCCACGTCGATGAGCGCGACGCGGGCGCCGGCGCGCATGCCCAGCTTCTCCAGGCGCGGCTTGTCGTACGTGCGCTCCACCGGGGCATCGTGCCACGTCGCCGTACCATCGAGCTGATGCCCGACCATGCGCCGGCCGGCGGCCCGCCGAACCGCCTCGCCGCGGAGACGAGCCCGTACCTCCTGCAGCACGCCCACGATCCCGTCGACTGGTTCGCCTGGGGCCCGGAGGCGCTGGAGCGGGCGGCGAGCCTGGACCGGCCGATCTTCCTCTCGATCGGCTACGCCGCCTGCCACTGGTGCCACGTGATGGCCCACGAGTCGTTCCGCGACCCGGTCACGGCCGCAGGACTCAACGACGCCTTCGTGGCCATCAAGGTGGACCGCGAGGAGCGCCCCGACCTGGACGCCCTGTACATGGACGCCGTGCAGGCCCTCACGGGCCAGGGCGGCTGGCCGATGAGCCTCTTCCTTACCCCGGGCGGCCAGCCGTTCTACGGCGGGACGTACTTCCCCGACGAGCGCCGGCACGGCCTGCCCGCCTTCCGCGACGTGCTCGCAGCCGTCAGCCGGGCGTGGCACGACGACCCTGAGGGCGTGCGGCGGGCGGCGGCTCGCGTGGCCGATGCGGTGGCCGCTCACCAGCAGGTCCCCGCGGGCACCGCTGGCCCGGACGGGAGTGCCGGCGGCGGCGCGGTCGGCTGGCACCTGGAGGCGCATTGGCTGCCCACCGCGTCGGCCGCCCTGGAGGCCAGCTTCGATCCGGCGCACGGCGGCTGGGGCGGTGCCCCGAAGTTCCCGGCCCCCATGCTCATCGAGGCCCTCCTCATCCGCACCGTGGCGGAGCCGTCCGACGGGGCCCCCCTGGCCATGGTGCGCCGCACGCTGGACGCCATGGCCGACGGCGGGATCCACGACCAGCTGGGGGGCGGCTTCGCGCGCTACTCGACCGACGGGCAGTGGCTGGTGCCCCACTTCGAGAAGATGCTCTACGACAACGCCCAGCTCGCCCGCGCCTACCTCCACGCGTGGCAGCTCACCGGCGAGCGCGCGCTATCGGGCGGTCGTAGAGGACACGCTGGACTACGTGGCACGCGAGCTGACCCTGCCCGACGGTCCGTTCGCGGCCAGCCAGGACGCCGACACGGAGGGCGTCGAGGGGGCCACCTACGTGTGGACGGCCGAGGAGGTGACGCGCCACCTGGGGCCGGCGGCGCCACTCTTCGACTCGGGTCATGACGTGCGGTCGGGCGGCAACTGGGAGGGCCGCACGATCCTCCGCCGGGTTGCCACCGATGGGCGGCTGGCGGAACGTTTCGGCCTTCCCGAGGAGGCCGTCGCGCGTTCGCTCGCGGAGTCGCGCGCACGGCTGCTGGCCGTGCGTGGGGCGCGACCCCAGCCGGCCAGGGACGACAAGGCGATCGCCGCATGGAACGGTCTCGCGCTGGCGGCGTTCGCGGAGGCGTCGGTGGCCCTGGATCGTGACGACTACCGCGCGGCCGCCGAGCGCGCGGCCGCCTGCCTGCTGGCCCGGCTCGTGGGCCCCGACGGCCATCTCCGGCGCACCTGGAAGGACGGCCGGGCGAGCCACGAGGCCGTCCTGGAGGATCACGCCGACCTGGCGGAGGGCCTGCTGGCGCTGTACGCGGCCACGTTCGACGAGCGCTGGTTCTCGGCCGCCCGCAGCCTGCTCGACGCCGTGCTCGAGCGGTTCGGCTCGCCCGAAGGCGCCTTCTTCGACACGGCGGCCGATCATGAGACGCTCATCGCGCGGCCACGCGGCATGCAGGACAACGCCGTGCCGTCGGGCAATGCCATGGCCGCGACGGCCCTGCTCCGCCTCGCGGCACTGACCGGCGAGGCGCGCTACCGCGACGCGGCGGAGGCGGCGCTTCGGACGGTCGGCGACCTGCCGGCGCGCCACCCGCAGGCATTCCCCCAGTGGCTGGTGGCCTTCCAACTGGCCGGCCGGCCGTTCGACGAGGTCGCCATCGTGGGGCGACCCGATGCGCCGGCGCGTGCCGAGCTCATCGCCGAGGTCAGGCACGGCTTCCGGCCGTGGACCGTGGTCGCCGTCGCGTCACCGGAGGCGAGCCAGGCGTCGGCCGTGGCGCTCCTCCACGACCGCCCGGCGATCGGCGACGCGCCGACCGCGTATGTGTGCCGCGGCTTCGCCTGCCTGCGACCTGTCAACGACCCGCACGAGCTCCGGGCTCAGGTGGAGGCGCGGACTGCCTCGTGATGTGGTGGGCCGCGACGGGCCCGCGGGCGCTCAGGCCGGCCGGCCGCTCCGCCGCAGACCCTCGCCGCTGCCCCACAGCGGGTCGATGGCCCGTGCGATGACGTAGCCGATGGTGGCCGCCACGAGCGACATGGCCACGGCGGGAAGCCAGTCCGGATGGGGGATGGTCACGGCCTCCCCGAGCTGGTCGGCGACGTAGATGCCCACGAAGAGTCCGGCCAGGCCCGGCAGACCCCGCCCGAAGATGCCGGCCAGCGTGCCCACGATGAACATGGCGGCGAGGCCGTAGATGCCCTTGGTCACGATGTCGGCCGGCATGCTCGACGAGAGGTTGACCGAGACGGCAGGCCCAAGCAGCCCCACGGCGAACGCGAGGAGCGTCCCGACCACGTAACCGAGCGCCTCGTAGGCGCGGGCGCGATCCATGGCCGGCAAGCCTAGCGAGTCATGACGCGGGGGTAAAGCCTCCGCTAGGCTGCATCCCATGGCCCTCGCCGACCTGCCCGACCCGCGAGCCCTGCTCTTCGACCTCGACGGCACCCTCGTCGACACCGTCGCGATCCGCATCGCGGCGTGGCTCGGCGCCTTCCGGGAGGCGGACATCCCTGCCGACCGCGCAGGGGTCGCGGCGCTCATCGGCTCGGACGGACGGGCGCTGGCGCGCGAGGTCGGGTCGCGGGCGGGGCGCCACCTCTCGGACGACGAGCTGGAGCGCCTGGACCATCGGGCAGGCGAGCTGCACGAAGCCGCGAACGTGGACCCGCGGCCCCTGCCCGGGGCGCGCGAGCTCCTGCTGGGCCTCACCGGCAGCCCCATCCGGTGGGCCATCGCCACCTCGAGCCGCCGAGCCCAGGTGCGCACCTCGGTGGATGCCCTGCACCTCATGCGTCGTCCGGTCATCGTCGACGGGAGCCACGTCGCCCACGCCAAGCCGGCCCCGGACCTGCTGGTGCTGGCGTCGCGGCGCCTGCGGGTCGCGCCGGCCGCGTGCTGGTACGTGGGCGATGCGCGGTGGGACATGCTGGCCGCGGCCGCGGCGGGGATGCAGGCGGTCGGTGTGACGAGCGGCGCCGCCAGCGCCCGGACGCTCCGCGCGGCGGGCGCCGTCGTGGTGGTGCCGGACCTGACCGCCATCACGGCCGACCTGCGCCGGCGCGGCGCGGTCGCCTGACAGGCACCCGTCCGGCAGGACCGACCGACCGGCTCAGGCCACCCGGCGCGAGGGGCGCAGGATCGGCGGCAGCGCCAGGCCGGACACGCCGGTCGTGACCTGGCCCGGCAGCGGCGGATCGGCCGCGTGCTCCATGCCCTGTACGAACGCCGTCACGAGTCGCGGGTCGAGCTGGCTGCCCGCGGCGTCGCCCAGGCGGCGCAGCGCCTCCTCCACGGACAGGGCCTTGCGGTACGGGCGTGTGGTGGTCATGGCACTGAAGGCGTCGCCGACCGCCAGGATGCGAGCGATGAGGGGGATCTCCTCCCCGATCAGGCGGTCGAGGTAGCCGTGGCCGTCCCAGCGCTCATGGTGGTGGCGCACACCGCCCCGCACCAGGTCCAGGTTGGGCAGGTCGCGCACGATCATGTCGCCGAGCGCGACGTGCTGCTTGACGATGTCGTACTCCTCTGCCGTGAGCGGCCTGGGCTTGCGCAGGATCGTGTCGGAGATGCCGATCTTGCCGATGTCGTGGAGCAGGCCGGCCACCTCCAGGGTCCGGCGCAGGTCGGGGTCCAGACCCAGGCGGTCGTCGGCGGTCCGCTCCGCCAGGCGCAGGGCGTTGCCGCCCGACGCCTTGGCCGCCACGAAGGGCGACCGTCGCCTCGGAGAGCAGCTCGGTGATGGCGTCGCCGTGCTCCGGGTAGTAGGCCACGCCGGCGCTGACCGAGATCGGCAGGCGCTCGGTGCCGCCGAACTGCACGGCCACTTCCTCGAACTCCTCACGCATCCGGCCAAGGGCCGGCTCCAGGTCATGGGCGCACTCCGGCGGAGCCACGACCAGGAACTCGTCCGGCCCGAAGCGGCCGATGACCGACGCCTGGGACAGCTGGCCGCGCAACAGCCGACCGACCTCGAGCAGGACCGTGTCGCCGGCCGCGTGGCCGTGCGTGTCGTTGAGCAGCCGGAAGTTGTCCACGTCGACCAGGGCCAGGCCGACCCGCCCGGTGCCCGCGTGCCTGGCGCGGTCGATCTGCGTGCCGAGCACCTCGACGACCGCGCCGTGGTCGAGCAGGCCGGTCAGGGCGTCCTGTTGCGAGGCCTGCATGAGCAGGTCCGTCTGGCGGTCCGGCCGCCGCGCGGCGGCACGGAAGATGAGATAGAGCATGCCGGCCACCGCCACTGCGGTCGCGCCGATCAGGGCCAGGCTGGCGGCGAAGACCAGCAGCAGGAGACGCGGCGGGCGGGGGCGTGACGGGGGCTGGTGCTATCGGCTCCCATGGCTCACGAGCGAGGCGTACCCGGCCGCTGTGGCCGGCAGGAACCGCACCCTACCGACGGGCCCCACGGGGTGTCGATAGGACCTTTGGAGCCTCAGCGCATGGTCAGGCGTCGCGCAGCGTGGCCACCAGGCGCTCCCATCGCCGGCCGTCCGCCACGCTGCCGTCGGGCTCGACGCGCACCGGCAGCAGCGGCGCGACGCGCTCGGCGTGGCCGGCCACCCGCGCCGCAAGCGCGTCCGCGAGACCGTCCGACGGCCCCACGACGGCGACCTCGGCGAGGAGCTCGTCGTCGACGAGGGCCGCCATCTCCGCCCACCTGCCGGTCGCGGCGAGGCGACCAAGCTGCTCCCCGACGTGAGCCCGGTCGTGCGCCGCCAGCACGGCACGGTAGCTGGGCGTCGAGGCGTAGAACGCGACCTGCCGGCGCACCGCCTCCAGCACGGCCGGCTCGTCGGTCGGGGCCAGGAAGACCGGCACGATGCGCTCCGCCCGGCGGCGCGGCAGTTCGGCAGGGCGCTGCTCGGCGCCGGCCGCGAGGGCCGGCTCGAGCACCCTCCCGAGGTAGCGCGCGGTATGGAACGGGTGGACGTGGAAGCCGTCGCCAACGCGGCCCGCCATGCGCGCCAGGCCCGCGCCGACCCCAGCGATCGAGATGGCGATGCGCGGCCCGTCGTCGGGCACCGGATACGTGAGCGGCGGCGGGCTGAAGAAGGGCGTCATCAGGGAGAGTTCCAGGTGCTGGGACGTCCACGTGAACGGCGTCTGGTCCTGCCAGGTCGCCCAGGCCGCTCGGATCGCGCCAAGCCACTCGGCCAGTCGTGGCGCGGGCTCGCTCCAGGCCATCCCGAACCGGCGCTGCACGTGAGCCCGCACCTGCGTCCCCAGGCCCAGCTCGAACCGCCCGCCCGAGAGCGCGGCCAGATCCCACGCCGTCTGGGCCAGCACGATCGGACTGCGGGCGAAGGCGATGGCCACGGACGTGCCAAGGTGCAGGCGGCCGGTCGCGGCTGCCGCCAGGGCGAGCCCGAGGAACGGGTCGTGCTGCGTCTCGGGCAACCACAGACCGTCGAATCCGAGCGCCTCGGCGGCGGCCGCCAGACTGGCGACGTCCCCCGGCGCGACGGCGCCGGGGGCGAGGTCGACCTTCATGGCGCTACGGCGCTACTGGATGACGAACAGGCCGTTCATCGACTGGTAGTGGCCCGGCAGCGTGCAACCGAAGCCGAGCGGTCCGGCCGAGTCGAACGTGTAGCTGAACGACTGGGTGCCCGACACGAACTGGTCCAGGCCCTTGAGGTTGGCCGTGTTGGCCGCCTTCAGGTCGTCGGGCGAGCCGATGTAGAAGTCGTGCGCGAAGCCGGCCGTGTTGGTGATCTGGAACGTGTAGGTCTGGCCCTTCTGGACGGTGATCGAGCTGACGGTGTTGCCGCTCGGGTCGGTGATCCGCAGGTCGGCGGTCTCGGTCAGCTGGATGACGTTGCCACCGCCGGAGGCGGAGGGCTCGACGCCCATCGACATGCTCGGGTTCATCGTCGCGCCACCCGTGGCGGTCGCAGCGGGCGACCCGCTACTGGTGGGCGAGCCGGAGGCGCCGGCCGATCCGCTCGCGCCCGGGGCGGCCGTGGCGATCGGCGGGGCATAGGTCCAGCCGGCCGCGCCCGACGCGGAGGTGCAGGCGGCGGCAGCGAGCAGGACGAGGGCGGACATGGTGAGGAGGCGCGCCAGGCGCGCGTGAGTCATATGCATGCCCCTATTGTCGCCCAAGACGGCGATCCGGAGGCTCAGCCGCCGTGCACGCCGCGGGCCACGCCGGGCACCAGGCCAAGGCGGATGGCCACGCTCGCCGCCTCGACCCGCCCCGCCACGCCAAGCTTGCCCAGGATGTTCCGGACGTGGACGCCGACGGTGCGCTCGCTGATGAAGAGCCGTTCGGCGATCTCGCGGTTGGTGCGCCCTTCGGCGACGATGGCCAGGACCTCGTACTCGCGCGGGCTCAGGTTGAAGGGGTCGGCCGCGGCGGGCGACGGGGGCACGACCCGTGCGGCCAGATCTCCCAGGTCCGCTCCCACCGGCGTGGTGGCGCCGAGCGTCATGACGGGCGCTCCCACGGTGAAGCCCGGGCCGACGGCGACGGGCGGCCGCGGCGCGTCGCCGACCGCCACCGGCACCAGGCCGTCCGGCAACTCGGGCAGGGCGAGGCGACCGCGCTGCGCGAGGCGCGCCAGCTCCCGCAGCAGGGGCCGTGCCGGCAGGGCGGCGGCGATCTGCCATGCATCGGTGAGGGCCTGTCGCGCGGCGACCCGCCGGCCGCCGTCGTGGAGCAGCGCGGCGGCCTGCCACCAACGGGCCTTGGCCGTGAGGTAGGGCACGTGGAGATCAGACCAGCCGGTGGCGATGCGGTCCCAGGCCGCGCCGTCCGGCCGGCCACGCAGGCGGGCGAGGTGCGCTCGGGCCGTGGCCACGTGCAGGTCCGCCTCACGACGGGCACCGACGGTCGGCGGCATCGTGATCACGTCGACCCGTTGCTCGGTCTGGGCCAGGACGGACGTGCCGAACTCGCCCGCGGTGGCCACCAGCGAGATGTCGCGCCGGGCACGACCCGCATCGGCGACCGCGGCACAGGCCTCCAGCGTCGTGGATGCCGCGAGGGCCACCTGGCGCCAGTCGGTCGAGTCGGCGACGCGGTGCCAGCCGCTGCGAGCGACGCGCTCGGCGTCGGCCAGGTCGTCGCGCCAGAGCGCGAAGCTGACCGCGATCCGCTGCACCATGGCCGTCCACTGGCCCTCGGGCGCCGACTCGAGCTGGAGGAGGATCTGGCCGACGGCCCGGCTGGCCTCCTCGTCGGCCCGTGACTCCACGAGCACCGAGCCGAGCGCCAGGAGCGGGCTCCATGTCAGGCGGCTCGGCGACAGCTCCAGCGCCGCCCGCGCCTCGGCCTCCGCGTCTGCCCAGCGGCCGAGCTTGAGCATGATGTCGGCGGCGTTGCCCCGCAGGAACGAGCCGTAGGCCAGCTCGGCGCCGAACCGGCCGGCGGCCGCGATACCATCGCGGGCCGCCGCAAGGGCGGGCTCCAGCCGAGCGTCAAGCTCCAGGATGTGCGTGCGGTTGGCCCACGCCCGCATGAGGTCGTCCAGGCGGCGCGCACGGAGCGCGATCGCGGTGGCTTCGTCGAGCAGGCGCAGCGCGTCGTCGATATGGCCGGCGTAGGCGCGGTTGACCGCCAGGGTGCACGTCGCATGGCCGAGTTCCGCGGCCGCAGCTCCGTCCTCGACCGCCCGCGCGGCGACGCAGGCCTCCTCGGCGAGCACGGCACTGCGCTCGAAACGGCCGTCCAGCATCTGCTGCTGGGCCAGCGCCCCCAGGACGCGGGCGCGCTCGGCGCTGGCGGGCTCGCGCGGCACCAGCTGGACGGCTGACTCGCACGCGGCGATCGCGCTGCCCAGGTCGCCACTGGCGGCCTGGTACTGGCCCACGCGCAGGTGGAGCATGCCCAGCTGGCGCTGCAGGTCGCGGCGGGCCGCCTCCCCCCGCCGGGCGGCCTCGCTCAGCTGCGTCACGCTGGAGCGCTGGTCGATGAGCTGCTGCACGAGGTCGACCGCACGCCGCGGGTTGTCGTCGGCGAAGGCCGCGTCCGCGGTGCGCAGCACCAGTTCGTCCTCGGCCGAGCCCGCGAGGGCCAGGGCGCCCGGGTGGGCGTCGTGGACGTCGAGCAGCTCCAGGGCCCGCTGGTCATGGAAGAACGCGGTCCCCGCAGGCTCCACCTCGACCGCCGCCTCACCGGCCAGCACGTGCGCGTCGCGGGCCAGCCCGAAGCGCATGGCCGCCTCCCAGTGCCAGGCCTGCTCCGCCGGTTCGCCGGCCAGCGCGCGCGCCAGGGCATCGTGGGCCGGCTGACGCTCGCCCGGCAGGGCCAGGGCCTCCATGGCCTCGGCGTAGCGTTCGTGGTGGATGCCCACGAGCGTGGCGCCCTCGCGGTCGACCGTTTCGTGGGCCAGCCCGCTGGCGATCGCCTCGGCGATGGCGCTGGCCGGCAGGCGGCCGCCGGGCAGATCGGCCTGGCGGACGAGGGCCACGGGCAGCGGACGCCGGGCAGCGGCGAGCACGCGCAGGCAGCGGATCGCGCCCACCGGCAGGGCGGCGACGCGCGCGCCGACGATCTGGTCGAACGGATCGGACAGCCGGATGCGCGCCTGCCGCGCGGCCACCAGATGCTCTGCCACGAGCGGGTTGCCGCCCGATGCACTGGCCACCGCGGCCACGAAGCCGCCGCTGGGCCGCTCGCCAAGCAGCTGCTCCAGGAGCGCCATGAGCTGGTGGCGCTCGAGCGGTGGCAGCGCCACGCGCTCGACGTCCGGCTCGGTCTCCAGCATGGTCGCCAGGGCGCGCATCGGGTGCCGCACGTGCAGCTCGTCGGGGCGGTACGAGACGACGAGGCAGAGCGGCAGGGGACGGCCGACGCGCAGCATCGTCTCCACCAGCCGCCGCGTCCCCGCGTCGGCCCAGTGGAGATCCTCCAGGACGAGGAGGACCACGCCCTCGCCGGCCAGCCGCTCGAGCAGGCCGAGGACCGCTTCGGCCGTCCGTCCGGCGCGCTGGTCGGGGGACACCTGGAACGGCTCGTCGTCGGGGTCGGTGGGGCCGCCAAGGCGCTCACCCAGCAGCGGCAGCAGCCGGCGCAGCTCGTGCCGATGGGGACCGGTCACCGCTGCCAGGCGGGCCGGGTCGAGCCCCCACAGCGCGCCCGTCAGGGCTTCGCGCACGGCGGCGTACGGGGTGCCCTGGAGCGGGGCGTAGGCGCTGCCGCGCACGACGGTGACCTGCGGCAGGCCACGCAGCCGCTTGGCGAGCTCGGCGAGCAACCGGGTGCTGCCGACGCCCGACGTCCCCGTGAGGGACACGCTCACGCGCTCCCCCCGGGCCGCGCGCTCCAGGCTCGCTGCCAGGCGCGCCAACTCACGCTCCCGCCCGACGAACGCCATGGCCACAGGATAGCGGCCGCAGTACGGGATACTTCCCTCGTGCGAGGTGGTGCTGACAGGCCCGACGGTGCGCCGGTGCACCGGTCCAACGCCCTGAACGAGCTGGGCGGCGACGCGTGGCTCTACTTCACCCGTTCGCTGTGGACCACGGCCTATCCGTCAGAGCTCGGCCACGCCGCGCGACGCGCGCACGGCGCCAACAAGCCGCCTCGCCTCATGGCCCGCCTGATCGAGTTCTTCACCCGCGGCGATGAGCTGGTCCTGGACCCCTTCGCCGGGGTGGGCGGCACACTCCTGGGGGCGGCCATCTGCCGCCGTCCGCGTCGGGCCATCGGCTTCGAACTGGAGGCCCGCTGGGCAGCCATCTACGAGGAGGTCGTGCGTGCGGCCCTGGCCGAGCGGGACGGCCTGGGCCCCCTCCTGGCGGACCTGGGCAACGCCGATCCCGGTGGCCCGCGCGCCTTCGATCCCTCGGGCTGCCAGCTCCTGGTGGGTGACGCCATGGCCCATTTCGCCGATGTTGCCGACGGGTCGATCGACTTCGTGGCGACCGATCCGCCGTACAACCCGCAGCTGCCCATGACGATGGCCGGTGGCCCGCTCGCCCTCGTCCACGCGAACCGGCGCACGGACTACCGCATGGTCAGTGACGACCCGGCCGACCTGGCCAACAGCCCCGGCTACCCGGAGTACCTGGACCGCATGGGTGCTGTCCTCGCCCAGGTCCGGCGCGTCCTGCGGCCGGGCCGCTACGCCACGGTCATCGTGCGCGACGCGTACCAGGATGGTCGGTACCGCTTCACCGCCTCGGACCTCGCCGCGCGTGCGGAGGCCGCCGGCCTGGTGCCCAAGGGCGACCTGATCTGGTACCAGGTGGGGACGCGCCTGCGGCCGTACGGCTATCCGCGCAGCTTCGTGCCCAACATCGTCCACCAGCACGTGCTGGTGCTGCGGGCGTGATCCGTCAGAGGGTGAACCGCTCGCGGACCAGGCGCTGGGCCAGCCCCTCGTTGTAAGGATCCGCTTCGGCCGGTTCGGCCTGCTCGGCCGCCGGCTCGGCTGCGTCCGGACCATCCTGGATGCCCATCGCGGGCGACGGCTGCTGCCACGGTGGAGGCGTCGGGGCCGCGGGAGCCGCCACCACGTCGCCAAGGGTCATGCGATGGACCCAGCCGACGAGGCCCGTCGGCGTGCTGACCTGCCAGTACTGGCCCGACTGCTGGAGCAGCTCGACCTCGTCCCCTTGATCGAGGAGGGCCAGCTCGGCGCTCCGGATCTCGTCGGGGGCGTCGCTCAGGCGGACCATGCGGTAGCGCAGGCGCCGGCGTTCAAGCCCGTGCGAGACGGCGTACTCGGTGTGGCTGAAGGTCAGGCGCTGGGCCTCCAGGGCCCGGAGGTCGGTGCCCTTGGATTCGCGGGCGGCCCGCAGCGAGGGCCGGCGCCAGCGGGGCATGCCGGCCTCGCCGGCCAGCTCGCCGAGCTCGGGGAGGGCGACGTATTCGGCCGCCAGCTGCTCCGACAGGGGCGGCGGGGACGCGTACGCATCGGGGGCCGGGGGCGCGCCGGCCTCCTCATCGTCGCGCCGCCGTCGGCCGAAGGTGAAGAGCGCCATCGCCATCATCGTGGTGGCCCCGACGGCGACGGCCATCTGGCGCGTCAGCAGCTCGATCCACGCGGGCGAGCCGACCGGTGGGAGGCCGGCGGTCAGGGCGGCCAGCGATGCGCGGATCGCGCCGGAGCCTCCGGATCCACCCGTGGACCCGGCTGCCGCGACGACCGGCGCGGCGCTCGGCGACGGGACGACGCTGGCGGACGGGGTGGGCAGCGTGACCGGGAGCGTCAGGACGAAGGGCTCGGTCGGCGTCGCTGACGGCGTGGCGATCACGGTCGCGGGCGGGGGCGCCGGCGTGGTGCGCGGGGTCGCACGTGGGGCGGGCGTCGGGGTCGGCCTTGGCGTGGGCTTCGGGGTGGGCCTGGGCGTCGGCATGGGCGCCGGCCCGACCACGAGCGACGGCAGGTCAAGGACCGCCGTGCGGGGGAACAGGCGACTGTCGGCTGCCCGGATGACCACGGCGTAGGTCCCGGCTGCCGGCTTGACCGTCGCGCCGAACACCGCGCCGTCGTGGTAGTCGGTGTCCTTCGGGTCGACCGCCGCCATGGGCGTCGACTTCGAGCCGAGCCAGAGCGTCACGTAGGCGGGCCGCCAGCCGTGGCCGCCGTGGCCCGAGCTCGTGTAGGTGACGCGAACGGTGAAGCTCGTGCCCGCTGCGCCCCCGGCCGGGGAGATCGTGCCGTTCGTCAGCGTGGGCGCCCCATCCGCCGCGAAGGCGGGCAGGCTGACCACGAGAGCGAGCAGCAAGGCGCCGGTGAGTGCCGCGACGTGCGCTCGCCGATGCCGGCCAGGGAGACGGATATGGCGGACCAACAAGGGCATCCTCCGGGGCTGGGCCGAAAGGCCCGGAGCCTCCGGAGGATGCGCCGTGGCTGGGCGGGCCGACAATGGTACGTGGGTCGGACCGGCCCGCCCCGGAGGTCATGGCCCGCAGGCCATGGGGGCTACGGGATGGGCTGACCGGCCAGGGCGGCCGCCATCAGGGGCTTCGCGACGGCCACCGGGATGGCGAAGGAGATGCCCTGCGCCGTCGAGGCCGTGGCGGTGTTGATGCCCACGATCTCGCCGGCCGTGTCAAGCATCGGACCGCCGCTGTTGCCAGGGTTGATCGCGGCATCGGTCTGGATGAGGCCCGTCAGACTTTCGTTCTCGACGTCGATCGAGCGATTCAGGCCGGACACGATGCCGGTCGTCACGGTGCTCTGGAAGTCACCCAGCGGATCGCCGATGGCGATGACCCGCTGGCCGACGACCAGCGTCGTGGAGTCGCCGACGGCGGCCGTCGGCAGGCCGGTCGCGTCGATCTTGACGATGGCCAGGTCGGTCGTGGACGACTCGCCATAGACGGTGCCGGTGAGCGTGCGTCCGTCGGCGAGCTGCACGGACACGCTCGTGGCGCCCTCGACGACGTGGCGGTTGGTCAGGATCCACCCCGCACTGTTGAAGATCGTGCCCGAGCCGACGCCGGTCGTCTGGAAGCCACGCCCGAAGCCGTTGCTGGACGTTGACTGCGTCGTGATCGTCACGACGGCCGGGCTGACCTTGGCGGCCGCGGCCACGATGTCCGCGTCGGGGTCGCCAGTGGCGGCCGTCTTGGACGACGCCTGGTCGGCCGAGTTGGCGCTCGTCGTGGCCGCCGGGGCGGCCGTTGGGGCGGCGCCGACGCCAACGGCCTCGAGCGTCACGAAGGTGCCCCCGGAGGCCAGCAGGGCGCCGAGCAGGGCGGCCATGAACAGGGAGACGAAGCCGCCACCCCTGCGGGGCGCCCGCGGTGGCTGGCCCGTGAGGACCGGCTGGGTCGGCGGCAGGGCCGGCGCCGACCACCAGAGGGGCGTGGACGGCGGGTTCGGCGGGGTGCCGGGGGTGAAGCCGGTCGGCGTATCAGCCGGCTCGGTGGGCTCCGGACGGGGGTCCTGGGGTGCGGGATAGAGATCCACGAGGTAACGGTTCCTTTCCTGGGCTCGTTACCCCAGTTTCGTCACCGCTCCTGAAAAGGTTCTGAGGGCCCGCTGCGTGTTGGTAGGGGAGGATGGATTCGAACCACCGACATGGAGGGTATAAGCCTCCTGCTCTCACCGCTGAGCTACTCCCCCGCCGACGAGGCCGGCGGTCATTGTAGGGTCAGCCGCGCCCCAGGAGCCGTCCGGCGATGCCCCGCAGCCCGCCGACGCTCGAGGGACGGAGCGTGACGCCCTGGGCCGCGTCGAGGTCGGCGCCGCGGTGTGCCAGGCGGGTCGCCAGCTCCTGGTCTTCCTCGCTGCGGAACGCCTCGATCGGCAGGTCATCGGGATCCAGGGGCCGGGGCGTTGCGACCGCCAGGGGCCGCGGTGGCCGCGCGTAGGCGGGCTGGCCCATGAGCTTGGGCATGGCCATGTGCGGCACGGAGGCGGCGGGCTGGGACATCTCGATCCAGGAGATGGGCTCGCGCGTCGTCTCGGTGGCAGCCGCGTCGGCCGTGCTCGCGGCGCCCGACTCGGGGGCGACGGCGGCGCTCGGCGACGCGCCATCGGTGGCGGCCGCCTTCCGTCCCCGGGTGGTGGGCAGCGACGGCCGCCGACGGGTCGACGGCTGGGCAGGGCCCTCCTTGGGCGGCCGCGTGGCGCGTGGACTCAAGCTTGTCGACTCCCCTGTTGGTATGACTCTCCACCGCAGGATACGGCCGGTCGCGGCCCCGGGTATACCCCGAACGTACCCTCGCACGCTGTACGAAACGGTGCCAGCTGGCACCGTTCGCCTGACAACGGCATGCCGATCACCCCAGCAGCGGCCCGATGACCTGGAAGACGAGGACGAGGACGAGGTAGGCGATCGGCAGGGCCGCGAAGAGCCCCAGCATCGCGCTCCAGGCCGACCGGCGCGTGCCGCCCCCCGGGCCCGGCTGGGGCACCCACAGCCACGTCAGCGCCGAACCGGCCACGACGACCGCCACCACGAAGAGGGCCACAGCGGGGGCGAGGTCCCCCGCCCCGGCCTGGGTCGCGCCGTGCGTCAGCGACTGCCGGTCGATCAGGAGGAGGACGCCGCCCACGATCGCGACCGCCAGGTCGGCCGTCACGGCCCGCACGACCGGCCGTGGCGCGTTGCGGAACTGGCGCCAGCGGACCTCCAGCCAGGACCGCCGGCGGACGGGACGGGGTTCGCTCATCTCAGCGGCCGCCATCCGCCGGCAGCACCACGAGACGCGGCCGGTCCGCCAGCGTCGACGGCGTCGCCTGAGCCAGCTCGGCGACGGCGCCGGCGAACCGCTCGAGCTCCGCGGAGGTGTTGAACCAGGCCACGCTGGCGCGGATCGCGTCACGCGTCTCGAGGGCCTCGCAGATGGCGAATACGCGCCGGGCCAGGGCCGCGCGGGCGACGGGCGCCGGCCAGCCGGCGATGCGGAACGTGACGAGCGTGGCCCCGGGCGGGTCCGGCGTCAGCAGCTCCACGCCCTCGATGCCCGCAAGGGACGCCGCCGTGGCAGCAGCGAGACGGGTGGAACGCTCGAGCGCCCAGGAGAGGCCCACGTGCATCTCCAGCCAGCCGACGGTGCGGCCCAGCGCCACCACCGACGGCCGGTGGAGCGTTGTGACAGGGAGCTTCGGTGCCGCCAGGGCTCGGGTCGAACGCCACAGGCCGCCCACGCCGTGCGGCCCCAACAGCCACTTGTAGCCGGAGAACGCGTAGACGTCGGCGCCGATCTCCGGCACCGTCACGGGGATCGCCCCGACCGCCTGGGCGCCATCGATCACCGACCACGCCCCGACGCCTCCGGCCAACGCGGCCAGGCGCGCGACCGGCAGGACCGTACCGGTGTCCCACGTCACGTGGCTCACCGCGAGCAGGCCGGTCCGCCGATCGATGGCGGATCCGAAGCGGGCGACAAGCTCGTCGTCTGTCGCCTCGCCCACGGGCACCCGCACGAGCTGGAGGTCGCGGTGGGCCGCGAGGGCGTCGAGCATCGCCAGCACCGCGGGATGCTCCCCGTCGGTCGTGACGATCCGCTGGCCCGGTCGCCAGGCGGGCAGGCCGGCCGCCCACGCGATGCCCACGGTGGTGCCGGGGACCAGCTCGACGGCGTCCGGATCGGCCCCGATCATGGTCGCCAGGACGGCGCCGGCCTCCGCGGCCCGCTCATCGAAGGCCTCGCGCGAGTCGACGTCGGCGCGCCCGACCCGCTCCTCGTACGACAGGAGCTCGCGCATGGCCTGCAGGCCGTCGAGGGAGAGCGGGCCGGCCGTGGCGGTGTCCAGGTAGATGCCCGCCCCCGTGGCCGGGAGGGCCGCCCGGATCGTCGCGACCTTGTCGGGGTCGGGCTGAAAGGGCGCGACCATGGGCGGCTATCATAGCCGTCGATGAGCGGCACCTACGCTCGACCAGAGCTCCTCGCGAGCCCCGACTGGTTGGCCGAGCACCTGGGTCGCCAGGGTGTGCGGGTGGTCGATTGCCGCTATCGCGTGGATGGCTCCGCCCGCCAGCTGCACGCGCAAGGCCACATCCCCGGGGCCACCTTCCTGGACTGGGCCAACGAGCTCGTCGACCGCGACCAGGCCGTGCCGTTCCAGCTGGCCGGGCCGGAGGCTGTGGCCCGGACCGTTGGCAGCGCCGGGATCGGCGACGGGATGACGGCCGTGCTGTATGACGACACCGCCTCGCTCTACGCCGGACGCGTGTGGTGGAGCCTGCAGGTCTACGGCTTCGAGAGCGTCCGCGTCCTCGATGGCGGGTGGGTGGCGTGGCGCAGCAGCGGCCGCCCCATCTCCACCGCGGCCCACGCGTCGCCAGAGCCGGCGACCTTCACGCCACGCATGGAGCCCCGCCGCGTGCTCTCGACCGGCGACGTGCGTGCGCTCCTGGGCTCCCGCGACGTCGACCTCGTGGATGTGCGGGCGCCCGCGGAATACCGCGGCCAGGGTGGCAACGCCGTGCGCCTCGGTCACATCCCCGGCGCGCTGAATGTCCCGGCCACCCTGCTCACGGTTCCCGGCGATCAGACCTTCCACGATGCCGAGACCTGCGGGCGGCTCTTCGCCGATGCCGGCGTGCAGCGGGGACGCCGCGTCGTGACGTACGACGGCAGCGGCATCGCCGCCGCCAAGGCGGCCTTCGTGCTGGGGCTGCTTGGCTATCCCGACGTGGCCGTGTACGACGCCGGGTGGTCCGATTGGGGAGCGCGCGCGGACCTGCCAGTCGACCGCTGACGCCGCCTCAGGCGGTCGTCTCGACCACCACGTGGGCGCCGGCGGCGAGGCGGGCCTCGAGCGCCGCCACGGTGGACAGCCGGTCGATCTCGTCGGGGCCCTTGTCGTCGCGCAGGCGGGCGATGCGGGGGAACCGCAGCGCATAGCCGGAGGCGTGGCGGCGCGAGCGCTGGACCACGTCAAAAGCTACCTCCACCACGACGGTGGGCTCCACCACGCGGTAGCGGCCGTGGATCGAGATGGTGTGGTCGCTGAACCAGCGCGTCATGTCCGCCAGCTCGGCGTCCGTCAGGCCGCTGTAGGCCTTGCCGATCGTGGCCAGGGGATGCGGCGCGTCCGGCCGGTCGTCGCGCACGGCGAAGGTGTAATCGGAGAGGACGCCGTGGCGCTTCCCGTGGCCGACCTCCACGCCCACCACGACGCAGTCCAGCGTCGCCAGCGGCCGCTTGAGCTTGAGCCACCCGAAGCCGCGGCGGCCCGGCGAGTAGCCGCTGGCGGGATCCTTGACCATGAGCCCCTCGTTGCCCCGTGCACGGGCCGCCGTGAAGCGCTCGTCGAGCTCGGCCTCCGAGGCGGCCGTCTCCAGGTGCGACAGGCCGAAGCCGGGCCGCTCGCCGAGCCCGAGCCCCTCCAGCCGCTTGCGGCGCTCCCGCAGCGGCGCGCGCAGCAGCGGCTCGGGGGTCGCGGCGCCTGCGCCGCTGGCCAGCAGGTCGAAGGCCACGAAGATCACCGGCGTCGCGGCCAGCACCGCCGCGCTCGGGCCCTTGCGGCCGAGCCGCCCCTGCAGCTGCTGGAAGGGCAGGGCCGTGCCGTCGCGCCAGCCCAGCAGCTCGCCGTCGAGGATGCCCGACCAGGCCAGGTCACCCGCCGCGGCGATGACCTCCGGGAACTGCCCCGAGACGTCGTGCAGGTCGCGGCTGTACAGGCGCGTCTCGCCGGCCAGCCGGTGCAGCTGGGCGCGGATGCCGTCGTACTTGTCCTCGACCCAGACGGGCGTGCCAAGCCGTGCGGTCACCTCGGCCACGTCCGCGGCCGGCGACGCGAGCATCGACTTGAGCGGGCGGAAGAGGGTCAGCTCGGCCTCGTCCAGGCGGTCGTCGCGCGCCAATTCGGCCGTGTGGCCGAGGTCGCCGGTCAGCATGCCCGCCCACTGCACGGCCGGCAGGGGCCGGTCGAACGCGGCGGCGACGGCGGCCTCGAGGTTGCCCTCACGGAGGCCGATCCGCATGTCGCCGCTCATGACCTTGACGAGGTACTTGGCGACCAGCGGGTCGCTGCGCCAGAGGAGCGTCCGCAGCGGCACGGACTTGGCGGCGGGGCCGCTGGCGGTGGCGATGGAGGCGAACGCGTCGCGCACATCGGTGACGGTCGGGAGCTCACCCGAGGGGCGCCGCCTGGACTCGCTGAACAGGTCGAACACCGCCTGGCCAAGGTCGGATGAGCGGTCGTAGGCCCGGCCGAGCGCACCCGGTTCGGCGTCCGCCTCGGCCTGCACGGCTTCACCGATGGCCGCCCAGCCCAGGCCCAGGACGCGCGGATCGCGCTCGGGGAAGGGCCGACCAGTGAAGAACGTGACGGCGGTCGGCAGCTCCGCGGGAGTGAGGGTGCGGAGGTACTCGGCCAGGATGCGGACCTTCTCCGAGGTGCGGCTCGTGGCCGCCACGCGCTCGGCCGTCTCGCTCCAACGGCGCATCCGAGCGATGGTATAGCATCGCCCTCCCATGTCGGCCGAGTTCGATCGCGACCAGTGGCATCCCGCGGCCATCCAGGGCCGGTCGGTCACCCTGCGGCGGCATCGCCAGGAGAACCTGCCGGCCGTGGTGCGGTGGTACCACGACCCCGAGCTGGCCCGCCTGACCCGCTACCAGACGCGACCCATGAGCACCGACGAGGTGGCCCAGTTCTTCCGCTCCCGGCTCATCGCCCCCGAGGCCATGGCCTACGCCATCCATGAGCGGCTGGGGGATCGCCTGATCGGCCTGACCACCTTCAGCGCACTCGACCCGGACAACGGGTCGGCCCTGTTCCACATCACGATCGGGGAACGCGACGCGTGGGGCCGCGGCATGGGCACCGAGGCGACCGAGCTGATGCTGGACCACGCCTTCCGGCGCCTGGGCCTCCATCGCGTCGGCCTGAGTGTGTTCGCGTTCAACGAGCGGGCCATCCGGGCGTACCAGAAGGCCGGTTTCCGCGTCGAGGGTCGCCTGCGCGAGGCGATCTGGCGCGACGGCCACTACGTCGACGAGGTCCAGATGGGCATCCTGTCCACCGAGTGGGAACCCGGGCGCCTAGCGGCGGCGACCGCCGGCTCCGCGGGCGCCGCCGACCGGCCAGAAGACCTGGCGACGGTCTCCAGCGCGAGCTGACGGACGGCCGTGCCGAGCATCGGCCCCAGCGCCGCGGCCGCGCGCGCAGCGGTGCGCGAGCTGATCGCCCAGAAGGGCCACGCGGTGGATAACGCGCGCGCGGCGATGGCGCGGCTCGAGGCCGCTTTCGCGGCGGGTGACCTGGTCCGGACACCCTTCCTGGACCAGGCGCTCGGTGACCTGGCGACGGCGCTCGACCAGGAGGACGGCCAGAACCTGGGCGGCAAGAGCGCCGAGGCATCCCGCTTCATCCTGCGGGCCGTCGACCGCGCCCTCGACGAAGCCTAGGCTGGGAGGGCCGCCGCATGCTGGGACGACTGATCGGACGCGCGCCGCTCACCGACGAGCAGAAGAAACGCGTGCCTCCCGGCCAGTACGTGACCGAGAAGTTCCCCGTCCTGCACTACGGCTCGGTGCCGCGGATCGACCTGGCCCGCTGGGACCTGCGGGTCTATGGCGAGGTCGACAACCCGTTCACCTTCACCTGGGCGGAGTACCAGCGCTTCCCCCGCAAGACCGTGCACACCGACATCCACTGCGTGACGCGCTGGACCAAGCTCGACACGGACTTCGAGGGCGTCGCCATCCAGCACATCCTGGGGCTCGCCCAGCTGCGCCCCACGGCGCGGTTCGTGGTGGCGCACTGCGAACAGGGCTACACCGCGAACCTGCCGCTCTCCGTGCTTGACGACGACGACGTGCTGCTGGCCGACGCCTTCGGGGGCAAGCCGCTCGAGCCGGAACATGGCGGGCCGTTGCGCCTCTTCGTGCCCAAGCGGTACTTCTGGAAGAGCGCCAAGTGGATCCGCGGCCTCGAGTTCCTGGATCACGATCAACTCGGCTTCTGGGAGCGGTACGGCTACCACAACGACGCCGACCCCTGGCGAGAGGAGCGGTTCGCCGACGGCTGACGGGATCGCCGGCGGGGGGTTGCCCGGCGTGTCGCCTCGCCTGGCTGCGCTGTCGCTCGTCGTGGTGGGGCTCCTCGCCGCCGCCCTCACGCTCGCCGTCGTCCAGCCCTTCGCGGTAGGGCCGGCGAGCTATGACGTGGGCAGCTCGGTCATCCACTTCCTGCGACTGATCCATGGGCAGCGCCTGGAGTCGTTCATCAGCACGACGCCCAAGCCGTTGCTGACCGGCGTGTACGGCGGGCTCTATGCGCTGACCGGCGACTGGCGAGCCATCTCGTTCGCCACGATCGGGGCGTTCGCGGTGGCCGTCGTCCTGGCCACCTGGCTGGCCGGCCGCGTCGCGGGGCCGCTCGCGGCTGCCTTCGCGGCGGTCGCCCTCATCGCCTCCCCGTCGCTCGCGGGTGAGCTGCTCATCGCGTCGGCCGTGCCCTGGGCGATGGTCGGATGGGCGGCGGCCGGTCTGGCGGTGACCGCCCCCCGGCCGCGATATGCCCTGGCCGGGATCGCCCTGCTCCTAGCCACGCTGGCCCGCCTCGAGACGCTCGTGCTGGTCGGCGCCGCGCTGGTCCTGCTCGTCGGCCTCTGGGTGGCCGGACGCCGGACCGGTGCCGCGCTCGTGCCACGGGGCGCCTGGTGGATCCTGCTCGGCTTCCTGGCCCTCCCGGTGATGCTGCTGCACGACTGGTTGCTGACCGGTGACCCCTTCTTCTGGGTGACGGTGTCGACGCGATACTCGGAGGGCGCGGGTGCGGCGTCCCTCCTGGATCCGTTCGCCCTGACGCACTTCCTGGCCCACCGCTACATCAGCATGGCCCCGTTCAGCGTGCTGGCGCTGTGCGGCGGGGTGTGGCTGCTCCGACGACGGCACTGGGCGATCGCGGCCGGGCTGGCCGCCCTTGGCCCGGGCGTGGTCGCGCTGCTGTTCTTCCTGGCCGTGCGGGGCACCTTCATCGCCTCGCGGTATGCCGTGCCCATCGACGTGGCGGTGCTGTTCACCGCGGGCATCGGCGCGGCCGGCGTGGCCGAGGCGATCATCCGATGGGCGCAGGCTCGCGGAGCGCAGCCGCCGTGGGCCCGCCTGACACGCCTCGGCGGCGGGCGTGACCTGACCACCGGCGGCGCCCTGCTGGCGGGCGCCATGGCGGCCGTCCTCGTCGGCTGGCCGCCCGCGCTGATCGCGCCGGGGACCCAGACGCTGGCGGCTGCCGCCCAGCGACTGGCGCAGAACGAGCGGACCGCGGTGACCGTCCTGGAGGTCGCGCTCGCGGGTATACCCGGCGCCCGCGACCAGTTGGTCGGTCCGGGGCAGCGGCCCATCACGGTGGTGGTGCCGGTGCCCATGCGGACACTGCTGGCGGTCGACCTGAGCGTCCCCCTCACGCGGCTCGGCAGCGTCACCGTGGCCGGCCTGGGGCCGACCGGCACGGTCCTTGGGCGGGCCGCTCTCGTCGTCCACGATCGAGCGGCGGACCCGGCCGACCCGATCTACCAGCACCTCGAAGTCGGTACCGTGACGACGTACGGCGGCCAGACGCTGACGCCCTTACTCGTCCAGCCCCAGACCGGCCTGTGGATCTACGCGGTGAGCGGCCCGTGACCGCGCGGACCCCGGCGCGCGAGTGGCCCGCCTGGCTCGTGTGGCTGGCCGGCGGGGCGGTCGTGGTGGCGGTCGGCGGCGTGGGCCTCGCGGTCGTGCAGCCGTTCTCGACCGGGCCGGTCGGGTTCGACAGCGCGGCGTCGGTCGCGTTCTTCGAGAGGATCGTCTCAGGCCAGCGGCTCGAGGCCTTCCTTGGCGCCACGCCCAAGCCGCTCCTCACGCTGATCTACGGCGTGCTGCACGGCGTGTCCGGGGACTGGCGCGCCATCTCGTGGGCGACGATCGGCGCGTTCGCGGTGAGCGTCCTGCTGGCGGCCCGCCTCGTCGGGCGGCTGGCGGGTCCCGCGGCCGCCGTATTCGCGGTCGTCGGCCTGGTCTCGCTGCCCCTCCTGCAGTCGGATCTCCTCGTGTCCTATGCCACGCCGTGGGCGATGCTCGGCTGGTTCGGCGCTGGCCTGCTCGTCACCGGCGAGCGACCCAGGTTCGGCTGGGCCGGTATCGCCCTGCTGCTCGCGACGCTCGCGCGATTGGAGACGCTCGCCGTCGTGGCGGCACTGCTTGCGATGCTCGTCGTGGCGGCGGTCGTCCGGTGGAGCGCCGGCTGGGTGGCCAGGCGCAACGGCACGGGCAGCGCCGTGGCTCGGCGGTGGCTCCGCCTGCCGGCCCCACCACGGCGTGCCTGGCTCATCGGCCTGGGCCTGCTGGCCCTCCCGGTGATGCTGGTCCACGACTGGCTGCTGACCGGCGACGCCTTCTACTGGACCTACGTCTCGCAGGTCTTCTCGGCCGCGGCACCCGGATCGGTGGACACTCCCGGCCAGCTGCGTCACGTCCTGGACAGCCGCTACCTGCATCAGCCCGTGCTCACCGCGCTGGCGGTCCTTGGCGGCCTGGTGCTGGTGCGGGGCGCCGTGCATCGGTCGGGCTACGCGGCCGTGGGAGCCGGGTTGTTGGGCCTGGCGGGCGGCGTCGTCGCGCTCCTGCTGGTGCTCGCCGCGCGCCACACCTACGTGTCGACCCGCTACTTCGCGGCCGTCGATGTGGCGGTCGTGACGGCCGCTGCGATCGGGGTCGGGGTGGCCCTCGCCTGGCTGGTGGCGCGGCTGCCGGCCATGCGGGCCGGCCCGGTCGGCCGCGCGACGGTCGCGGTGGCGTTGGCCGTCGTGGCCGCGCTGGCGGCCCAGCCGGTGCCGGCGCCGCTCTCCACGGCCCTCAGGACGTCGGCCGAGACGCAGCGGACCCTCACCCAGGACGCCGACGCCGCAGTGCCGACCATTCGCGCCGCCCTCGACGAGATCCCGCACGCCCGCGATGCTCCGCCGCAGGGCGTCGACTGGCGGGGCGGCGATGCCGGACCGCCCGTGCTGCTGGGACCGGACCTGCTCCGCCCGCGGCTGGCCGTGGATCTGGACCTCCCGCTGTCCGCCATCGCGGGCCTCGCACCGGCGTCCGTCAAGCCGGGCCCGGGCTTCCTGGGTTGCGCCGTCCTCGTGCTGCACGAGCGCAGCGGCGACGCGCCCGTCGATGGGTACGCGGTCCTCGAGGTCCCGGCGCCGACGACGGTCGGCGGGGACGTCGTGCTGACACCGCTGATCGCCGACGCGGCCGCCGGCTACTGGTTGCTCAAGATCGAGCGGTCAGGGGCGGCCGCCAGCGCCTGCGGGGCTCCGGCGGGTTAGTTCGTCCTCGGGGCCTCGACGAGCCGCTGGCTCGCCGGCCCGGGCGGATCAGTGGTGGCAGGCCCCCGGCGCGCCCTCGGAGTCGGCCGTGCGGAAGCTGCTGCCGCAGCCGCAGGCGGAGACGGCGTTGGGGTTGTTGACCGTGAAGCCCGCGCCCATCAGCGTGTCGACGTAGTCGATCTCCGAGCCCGTGAGGTACTGCGTGCTCTGGCCGTCGACGTAGACCGTGACGCCGTTGCTGCTGACCGTCACGTCGTCGGCCGTGGGCTGGTCCTCCAGCATCATCCCGTAGCGGAACCCCGAACAGCCACCGCTGTACACGTACACGCGCAGGCCCATCGCGGGATTCGGCTCCTGGGCCGTCAACTCACGCAGCTTGCTGGCCGCCGCGTCCGTCAGGTGCACGAGATCCGGCTGGCTCGGGGCGAGCGGGATGTTGATCAGCGGCTGCGGCTGGGTCTGCGGCTCGGTCTCGAGCATCCGATGGGACTCCCTCGCGGTATACGCATCGATGTCGCCGCGACCGGCGACTCGGAGATAGTACGCATGTCAAGCAGATCGGGCAAGAGCACCGATCGGTACTTCAGCCGGCCTCCGGATCGCGGGCCGTACCCTCCGCCACGATCCGCCGCACCTGCGTGGCGACCGTGTGCGTCGTCGTGAGGGCCCGCGCGACCTGCTCCTGCACGTCGGCCACGAACGGGGCGTCCGTCACGGACGGCAGGTTGATGCGCACGTTCGCCGCCGCCCCCTCGGCCGCCGCCTCGAGCAGGAGGGCCGCCACGTCGAGATCGCTCGCGGCGTTCACGTTGCTGCGGCCGGCCAGCGACTCCACCACCTGCACGACCGCCTCACACAGACGGACCGTATCGAGCGGCGCCAGGGTCGACGCCTTCGCCGCCTCTGCGATGGCCTGAGCGCGCGCGGCACGGTCGGCGTCCGTCTCGCGCGGCAGTTTCATGGCCGCCGCGTACCCGCCATAGGCACGTGCGTCGATGTCGGCGAGCTCGATGAACCGCCGCCGAGCCGCCTCGCCCGCTGCGATCGCCCGCTGATGGGTGGCTCCATGCGCCGCGTAGCGGGGTCGGCCCTCAGACAGGCGCGCGACCATCACGGCGAGGGCCGCGCCAAGGCTAGCTGCGATCGCTGCCGCGCTGCCGCCGCCGGGCACCGGCTCGGCCGAAGCCAGGCGCGCGGAGAACGCCTCCAGCGTCGTCGAACCAAAGCCTGCGGTCTCGTCGCTCACGGCGCGATTCTCGCACGCGCGGCGGTCGAAGGCCTTGCGGCGAACCCGCCCCGCCCGGGTGGGGACCGGGCGGGGCGGATCGACGCTCCACTCGCGCGAGCGACCGGATCGACCGGAGAGGGGTCGGCGATCAGGCTGCCGGCGCGAGGGCGGGAAGTTCGGGGTCGAGCCCTTCGATCAGCCAGCGGCGCCGGCGATGCTCGAAGGCGAGGACAAGGCGGTTGGTCGGCGTCCGCACCTTGAACGTGGTGCGGGGCCCGCGCTCGGCGGGATAGGCGGATGACTCGTCGCGCACCTGCTCGACCGAGACGATGGGCACGTCCTCGCCCGCGAGGCGCAGGCGGCGCGGGCGGCCGCTGAGCCAGTCGGCGCGGACGCGGACCTCCAGCGGGGTGATCTGGACCAGGGACATGGCGCCGGCTCCTTTCCACCAACGGTGCGACCTCACGCCGGCTGGGGGAGGCCGACAGAGAACATCCGTTCTGTTGTGGAGCCCGAACCTAATCGAACAGGCGTTCGATGTCAAGACCCCGGAGGCGGGCGGCCGATGCGACGCGCCTCGGGCGCGGTGTTGGGATCGCGCTCGAAGGGATGGGCCACGTTCGAGCCGAGCAGGCGGGCGCGCGTGATGGACCGTGGCCCGAACCGCTCGCGGATCCGATCGGCGGCCTCGATGGCCCGCTGCCGGCGTGTGGCCGCACCCTCCAGGAGCGACATCTGCTCGCCCACCACCAGCTGGCTGGCGGAGATGCCCAGCAGGCGGACACGGATCCCGCGGACCTGCGGCCGTGCCAGGTCGAGGGCGGTCCGCCAGATCACGTCGGTCTCGTCGGTCGGCTGAGAGAGGGTGCGCTGGCGGGTGAGCGTGGTGAAGTCGCTGGCGCGGACCTTCACGGCCACCGTCCGTGCCCGCAGCTGGCCCGCGCGCAGGCGCCCGGCGACCCCATCGGCGAGGGCCAGTAGGGTGCGCTCGATGACCTCCGTGCTGGCGGTGTCGACGTCGAAGGTGTGCTCGTGGCCCACGGACTTCGCCTCGCGATCGTCGCCCACCGGCGATGGATCCACGCCGCAGGCCCGTGCCAGCAACTCCGGGCCATGTCGGCCAAGGCGGCGCTCCAGGGTGTCGGCGGGCAGGCGCGCGAGGTCGCCGATCGTGCGCACGCCGTATTCGGCAAGCACGTCGCGAGTGCGCGGCCCGACGCCCCACAGTCGCTCGATCCCGAGCGGCGCCAGGAACGTCGCCTCGTCACCGGGTGGGACGACCACCAGCGCGTCCGGTTTGCGCAGGTCGGAGGCCACCTTGGCCACCAGCTTGGTCGTGGCCACGCCGACCGAGGCGGTGAGCTGCAGCTCGTCGCGGATGGCCGCGCGGATGCGCCGCGCGATCTCCTCCGGCGGGCCGAAGAGCGGCTCGGAACCGGCCACGTCGAGGAAGGCCTCGTCGATCGAGATCTGCTCCACGCGCGGCGTGTAGCGGCGCAGGATGGCCATCACCTGCCGGCTGACCGCGCTGTACTTGGCGCCATCGACGGGCAGGAAGACGGCGCGGGGGCACAGCCGGCCGGCCGTCCGCAAGGGCATGGCCGAGTGGATGCCGAAGCGACGCGCCTCGTACGACGCGGCCGAGACGACGCCGCGATCGTGCGGCCCACCGCCGCCCACGATGACCGGCTTGCCTCGCAGCTCGGGACGGTCGCGCTGCTCGACCGCGGCGAAGAACGCGTCGAGATCGACGTGCAGGATCGTCGCTGTGGCGGCGCCGCTCATGGCGCCATCATCGCGCCCCGCGGCGCGTGGGTCAGCCCTTGGGCTCGACCACCACCGTCACTTCCGGCGACATGCCGGCGTACACCCTCACGGCCACCTTGTAGGTGCCGAGGCTCTTGAGGGGCTCATCCAGGTCCACCTTGTGACGGTCGACCTCGATGCCCCGCCGGCCGAGCGCGTCGGCGATGTCCTTGGTCGTGATCGAGCCGTAGAGCTTGCCCCCGTCACCGACCTTGACGCCCATCGTGAGGGTCGTGCTGGCGATGCGCGTGGCCGCGATCTCGGCCTCTTCGCGCTCGCGCTTGCGCTTCTCCTCGCGGCTGGCGATGTCGTGCTGCCAGGCGCGGAAGGCACCGCCCGCGGCGGGTACGGCCAGCTTCTGGCGGATGAGGTAGTTGCGCGCGTACCCGTCGGCGACGTCCTTGAGCTCCCCGCTCTTGCCGAGCTTCTCGACATCGCTGGTCAGGATCACCTTCACGCGGGCAGTACCTCCGGGTCTTGGTCAGGGGTGGTGTCCTCGAGCCACTCGCGCAGGCGCCGGTCCAGGCCGGTCCTGCGCGCCGCGGCCATCGCCCCGCGGACCATGGAGGCCCCCGTCTCGACGACCATCGGCAGCTCGCCGAGGATGCGGCGCACGGGCCGCGGGATCATGCGCCGGACCTGCGCGAGGTCGCGCTCCAGCGCGTTGCGCTCGATGCCAAGCTCCTGCAGTTTCTGGTTCAGCACCTCATCGGGGATGCGCTCCAGGAACAGGTCGACCGCCAGCAGGGTGACCGCCACGTCGTCCATGGCCCCCAGCACGGGCACGAAGTCCGGCACGAGATCCACGGGCGACAGGACGTACCCGACGGCCAGGCCCAGGATCGCTTTGTGCGTCCATGGCACGCGGGCATCGGCGAGCAGCGCCGCGAGCAGCCGTCCATAGGTGGGCGCGCGCGAGGCGAGGGGCATGAACGCCAGGTAGTTGAAGGCCCGTATGAAGCCGCGACGGCGCGGCGAACGGGATCGAGAGGGCATCGGACGGTGGAGTATAGCGGCCGCGCTCGGCGGCCGACCTCGAGCAGGCGTCGCGTCAGCGTGGCGGCGGCCGACCCGGGCGACTGTCGCAGACGCGCGCCGGTGGAACGTTGGAACGCCTCGGCCCTGCGCCGCCCGCGATGGCGGCCGTCAAGCAGCCAGGCCGCTCGCACGGATCGATCCTCGAAGCGACTACGAGGGTCCGTAAGGCGCTCACCGGGGCGCTAACGTTCCCAGGGCGTGCGTCTGTGCCCTGGCGACGGGAGGCCTGGGGAGGTCACCACCGCGCAGCGACCGCGTCCACACCGCGCGAGAGCAAAGCGTCCGGTGAGCGCCGGGCTGCATCCTCCGGAGATGGATGACCAGCGGCTCGGGGCCGCCCTGCGCGCGTCGCGCGTGCACCGTCGGATGCGACAAGTGGACGTCGCACGGGCGGCCGGCGTCTCGCGCGCGACCATCTCAAGGGTCGAACGGGGGCACCTGGACCATCTGGCGCTGTCGACCATCCGGTCGGTCGGCCGCGCCCTGGATGTGCGCATGGATCTGGTCGGTCGGTCGCGTGGCGCGGACCTCGATCGCCTTGCCAACGGCCGCCACGCCGCCCTGGCCGAGCAGGTCGCGCGCGACTTCGGATCGCTGCGCGGCTGGGTCGTGCGGCCGGAGGTGTCATTCGCCATCTACGGCGAGCGCGGGGTGGTGGACCTGCTCGCCTGGCACGAAGGGTCCCGGTCCCTGCTGCTCGTCGAACTCAAGACGGAGATCGTCGACGTCGGCGAGATCCTCGCGACCCTTGACCGCAAGGTCCGCCTCGCCCGGGTGATCGCGCGGGACGTTGGCTGGGCGCCGCTCAGCGTGTCGTGCTGGCTGGCGATCGGCCACGGCGCGACGAACCGACGCCGGGTGAGCGCGCACCTGGCTGTCTTCAGCGCAGCCCTCTCGGACCGAGCTCCGCGACTGCGGGCGTGGTTAGCGGATCCGACCGGCGTGATCAGAGCCTTGAGCTTCGTCGCAGATGCACGCCCGGGGGACGTTCGCGCGGGTTTCGCTACGGTGCGGCGGGTCACAAGGCCCCGAAGCCGCTGACCCCCGTCGTGCCGTGAGTACGACTGTCGCGCTTCACGAGCGCCCCGTCCCGGCCTCGCCCAGCCTCTGGCGCGTCAACGTCCCACCGGTGTGCGTCCGAGACTCTCACGGCCTGCCCTCGTGCGCCGCGGGGCTTCGCGGTCGGCTTGACAATCGAACAGACGTTCGGTAGCATCGGCCGCGAAAGGAGGCGCTGTGACCAAGCACGACGCCGCCCGCAAGCAACGCATCATCGAATACATCGCGGCCACGTTGCGCACCCGCGGCTATCCGCCCGTCCGTGCGCGAGATCGCCCAGGCGGTCGGGCTGGCCTCCACGTCGGCGGTCCACCATCACCTCGAGGCGCTGGAGCGGGACGGCTACCTCGAACGCGGGGCGACGCGCTCGCGCGCGCTGCGGCTCACCCCCACCGCCGCCCTGCATGCCGGTCTGACGAGCGAGCTCCTGCCGCAGGTCGCGGCCATGGACAGCCACCTGCTGGTGGTGCTCGGCGAGATCGCCGCCGGCGGCCCCATCGAGGCGTACCAGGACGCCAGCGAGACCCTCGCCGTGCCCGAGTTCCTCGCCCCCAGCGGCGACGCCTACCTGCTCAAGGTGCGCGGCGACTCCATGATCGACGCCCACATCGAGGACGGCGACTACGTCGTCATCCGGCCCCAGGACACCGCCCGCAACGGCGACATCGTCGTCGCCCAGGTGGAGGAGAACGCGGTCACCCTCAAGCGCTTCTTCAAGGAAGGCGGCCGCGTCCGCCTGCAGCCCGCCAACAGCCGCTACGAGCCCATGATCTACGACGACGTGCGCATCCAGGGCAAGCTGATCGGGGTCATCCGCCGGCTCGACTGACGGCGTCGTCCACCGCCCACCGCCCAGTCATCCACAACCCGTCCACCGCCCTCCACCGCCGAAACCCATCTTTGGGGAGACAGGCGGTCGACAACCGCCGATGGCGGTGCCTGACGGCGCCCATCATCGTCCCGCCGCGACGCACCATCGCGGGCCACCGCCTGCCTCATCCATGGAGCCGTCGTGTCCATCGATCGCCTGCCACCGCAATCCATCGACGCCGAGCAGTCGGTCCTTGGCGCCCTGCTCATCGACCGCGACGCGGTCATCGAGGTCGCCGACCTCCTCCGCCCGGCCGACTTCTATCGCGGCCACCACGGCACGATCTACGGCGCGATCCTGGACCTCTACGAACGACGCGAGCCGATCGACATCGTCACGGTGTCAGAGGTCCTGGAGCGCGAGGGCGCCCTCGAGCAGGTCGGCGGGGCCGCCTACCTGACCAGCCTCATCAACCTCACGCCAACGGCCGTCAACGCCGTCTATTACGCCCGCATCGTCGAGCGGAAGGCGGTCCTGCGGAACCTGATCGGGGCCGCCGGCCGCATCGCCGGCATCGGCTACGAGGACGGCCCGGATGTCGGGGAGGCCATCGACCGGGCGGAGCAGGAGCTGTTCGCGGTCAGCCAGAAGCGGGTGGAGACCGGTTTCAGTCCCCTGCGCACGCTGCTCCATTCCGCGTACGACCGTCTCGACTACCTCCACGAGCACAAGGGCGAGATCAGCGGCGTCCGCACCGGGTTCCGCGACCTGGATGCGCTGACCACCGGCCTCCAGAAGTCGGACCTCGTGATCGTCGCCTCGCGGCCGTCCGTTGGCAAGACGAGCCTGGCGCTCAACCTCGCCGAGTACGCCTCGGTCACTGAAGGCAAGACGGTCGGCGTCTTCAGCCTGGAGATGAGCAAGGAACAGCTCGTGCTCCGCCTGCTGTCGTCGGTCGCCCACATCAACTCGCAGCGCCTGCGCACCGGGTTCCTGGAAGAGATGGACTTCACCCGCCTGGCGCCGGCCATGAACGCCTTGGCGGAGGCGCCCGTCTTCATCGACGACACGCCCAACATCTCGACGATGGAGCTGCGCACCAAGGCGCGGCGCCTGCAGGCCGAGTCAGGGCTGGACATGCTCATCGTCGACTACCTCCAGCTGATGCAGTCCAACTTCATCTCCCGTGACGCGAACCGGGTGCAGGAGGTGTCGGAGATCTCGCGTGGCCTGAAGGCCCTCGCGCGTGAGCTGGAGGTGCCGGTCGTGGCCCTCTCACAGCTCTCGCGGCAGGCGGAGATGCGCGAGTCCAAGGAGCCGCGCCTGTCGGACCTGCGCGAGTCGGGCAGCATCGAGCAGGACGCCGACCTGGTCATGTTCCTGTGGCGGGAGAAGGAGCGTGGGGCGGAGGACAACGACGCCGAGGGCGAGGTCGTGAACCTGCGCCTGGCAAAGCACCGCAACGGCCCCACGGGTGAGGTCAAGCTCTGGTTCAAGAAGGGCCAGACGCGGTTCACCAGCTACGCCGACTCGGAGCGCTTCGCCGAGGAATACGCCTAGCGTTTTCCATCTTGCGCACGCTCGCGCGGCGTGCCTATAGTCGCGCCTCAATCCGGCCAAGGGACGACAGTGGCCACGGACGCGACCGATGGAGGGCGAGCGCCCGACCCGCCGACCCGGAACCGGGACGGACCGCGACGGCTGTGCCGCCGCCGAGGGAGGTCGGGAGAGGGTGTACCAGGATCGGACACTCACCTGCCGGGATTGCGGGGATTCGTTCCTCTTCTCCGCTGGTGAGCAGGCCTTCTTTGCCAGCAAAGGTCTTCAGAACGACCCGCAGCGCTGCACGTCCTGCCGCGCCGTGGCCAAGCAGAACCGCACGGCCGGCGCGGCCCGCGAGTACCACGCGGCCGTCTGTGCCCGGTGCGGGCAGCAGGCCATGGTGCCGTTCGCGCCGCGCAATGATCGGCCGGTGTACTGCAGCTCCTGCTTCGACGTGGTGCGCCTCGCCACGACCTCGGCGTCGGCGCCCGCCTGATCCGTTCGCGCGCCGGCGAGCGCGTGATGGTGCCCCCGTGCACCGCTTCTCCGGTGAGGGCATGAGGCGCAGCTAAGCGGCTGGTGAGCGCCGTTCGGCAGACTGCCGACATGCCCGATGCCCACCGGACTGCACCCCTCGACACCGCCGAACGCCCCGCGGTAGCCTTGGCGCCGCCAGCCAGGCGCCTCGAACCGGCCGCCCAGCCGTCCGCCTGGAGCCCTGACCGATCGGTGGTGCAGGTCATGCCGTCTCCAGCGCCCGCGGAGCCGGATCTTTCGCCCTCGAGCGAGCGGCCCGCGGGTTTTCGCTCCATCTCGCGCACCAAGATCACGCCGCCGCTGCTGCGCGAGGAGACGCTCACCCGCGCGCGCCTCATCGACTGGCTACGGCATCACACGCGGCAACGCCTCACGCTGGTGATCGCGGAGGCCGGCTATGGCAAGACGACCCTCCTGGCGGACTACGGCCGCCGTTCGGAAGTGCCGGTCCTGTGGTTCAAGCTCGACCACACTGACGCGGACTGGATCTCGTTCACCAACTACCTCATCGCCGCCTACCGGGAGCTGGACCCGGGTTTCGGCCAGGCCACCCTGGGGCTGCTCGACCAGCTGGCCACGGCCGACCAGTCGCGCGACCGCATCATCGATGCCCTGCTGGCGGACGTCGCGCACGTCGATCAGCCCGCCCTGCTCATCCTCGACGACTACCACCTCGTCGATCTGAGTCCGGACGCCCGCGAGATCGTGGCCCGCCTCCTGCGCGAGGCGCCATCCGGCCTATCCGTGCTGATCGCCAGCCGCCGCCGACCCGACCTGGACCTGGCCCGCCCGATGGCCCAGGGCCAGGTCGCCGAGTTGACGACGGACGATCTGCGCTTCTCGCGCGCTGAGACCGACATGCTGTTCAGCGAGACGTACCAGCAACCACTCGAGCCAGACGTGCTGGATCAGGTCGAGCAGCGCACGGAAGGATGGGCGGCCAGCCTGCAGCTCTTCCGGTCGTCGATCCGTGGGCGTTCCGCCCTGGAGATCCGCGCCTTCACGCGCGCCATGAGCGGCACACAGGGCCCCATCTACGACTTCCTGGCCCAGGAGGTCCTCCGCGAGTTGACGCCGAACCTTCGTCGGTTCGTCATCGGCTCCGCGATCCTCCGCCGGATCGTGCCCGCGCTGGTCGCCGCGATCTTCGCGGAGGACCCGGAACCGCCCACGATCCAGACGGCGCGAGGGTGGATCGAAGCCGCCGACGATCTCGGGCTCATGGGCCGACGCGGCGAGTCCGGCCGCGGCTACCGCTTCCACCCGCTGCTGCGCGAGTTCCTGCTGCGGCAACTCGCCGATGACACGCCCGCGGAGGTCATCCGCCAGCGTCACCTTCGGGTCGCGGCCGCCGCCGAGGCGGACGACTGGCTCACCGCCTGCTACCACTACCTGGAGGCGAGCCAGCCCGCCGAGGCTGTCCGCGTCATGAGTGATTCACTGCTCGTGGCCATCGGCACTGGCGCCTGGGGCGTCGCCGCCGACCTCCTCGACCGCTTCCCGACCGAACCGGACGCGCCAGCCGTCCAGGTCATCCTCGCCCTCCGGGCCCTAAGGGCTCGAGACCCCGACGAGGCAGCGCGACGCCTAGACGGCATCGACCTTGGCGCCACCCCATCAGCGAGTCGTGGTCTCGTAAGGCTTTCTCAAATGAAGCTGGCCTGGCAGCTAGGAGATTTGGAGCGTGCACGCCGCGCCTACAACGAAATCGCCGTCGATCCGGAGTCTCCCGTCCTCATCCAATCGGTGGCAAGCGCTCTGCTTGCCGTAGGGCTGCCCGGGTTCGCGCAACCGCTGGCCGAGACGGCCGAACAATTGCAACGACTGGCCGGTGATTCCGAGGCGCAGGGCCTGGGCTTCTTCGCGGCAGTCTCACTGCACAACCTGATGGAGGTGGAGCGGGCGCGCGGCCGCTTTCGCGAGGCATACGCGGCCGGCGAGCGAGCGCTGGGCCTCTACGGCGAGGAAGGCTTCGGCGTTGGCGAGGCGTTCGGCACCCATGCCACCTTGGCGGCATGCGCCGGGGAGCTGGGGCTCTTTGCGACAATGGATGAACATCTCGCGGCCGTCCGGAAGGCGAGGGTCATTCCGCCCGACGCCGCGCTAGAGGTCGCATACCTCTCCACCGTGCTCGGCGCTGGAGCGACCGCCACCACACTGCTTGAAAGCATCCGTTCCGACATCACGAGCGGCCGCGTCAGCTCGCTTGCAACGTCGACCTTCATCCTGGCGGATGCACGCCGGGCAGTCGGCGAGGATCCAACTCGCGCGCTCGCCGTCTGCCGCGACGCTACCCTTCAAGGCCCGGGCACACAGGTGGCTGCCACAAGCATCGCGGCCATGGCCTCACTACTTAGTGGTTCGGTCACTGAGGCCACCGACCTGGCCCAGTCAGCTTTGCAGCTCGCTTACCAAGAAGGAAACGGCCTGTGGCCGTCGAGGCTGAGGGTTGTCCTAGCGGCCGCAACGCGACAGCCGCAGGCCCTGGCTCAGGCGATCAAGGATGCGCGCGAGGCCGGACGCCTAAGCCTTCCAGAAGTTGCCGAGGTGGTGGCTGCCCATCTGGAAGTCCTTCCGACACTTCCGCCAGAGCTACTCGACAGCGTCGCTGAGCTTCCCGAGCGGTGGCTTCCGGTCTTCCGGAAGCAACTGGGAGCGGGGCTTACCCCGAATTCGCGCCAGGCGGCCTTAGTACTCGATCGCTGCGGCTCGGGCGAGGATGTTCCACTGGTCACTGCGTTCGCTCGCAAATACCTCAAAGGGACGGGCTGGAATGGCGTGGGCAGGGATCTAGTCAGGCGAACTAGCCCAGTCCTGCAGGTCCACGATCTGGGCAATGGCAACCTTTCGATTGGTGATCGCACAGTGGGCATCGGACGGATGCGGCGAAAGTCCGCATCCCTTCTGCTCTATCTGGTGGCGAGCCCACGCCAGACGGCCACACGCGAGCGGGTTCTCGACGACCTGTGGCCTGATCTGAGCCCAGATGCAGCCGCCAACAGCCTGAACCAGACCCTTTACTTCCTGAGGCGGGATGTCGACCCCTGGTATGAGGTGGGCACCTCAGTCGAGTACGTACGCTACGAAGGCGAAACGCTGGCTCTGGATGAAGCCCTAGTCGTAGCTGATAGCGTCACCTTCCACGCCGATGCCGTGGCCTTGTCAAAGGACCCGGCCCCTGAGCCAGCACGGTTGTTGGCGACGATCGACCATTACTCCGGCTCGTTCGCGCCGGAGTTCGAGTACGAGGAGTGGGCTCAGGACTGGCGTCAGCAACTAGCCACAGTGTTCCTGCACCTCGTCGACAAGGCGAGGGCCCAGCTGCTCAGGCATAGCAACGTCAGCGCCGCGCTCGCCCTTACTCAGAGAGCTCTTGCCTTGGAGCCTCGCAATCCGGAGCTTCACAGATCACTAGTGGCCCTTTACCTAGGGGCGGATTCGCGGTCAGCTGCCGCCGAGCAATACGTAAGGTACGCAGCCGTGAGCCGCGAGGAGCTGGGCGTGGAGCCTGATCGACTAGAGCAGATCGAGCCGGTTCGAGGGGGAACCATACGCCGATCGGCGTATTGACCCGGTTTCGTGGCCACTCCTAAAGTCCTGCTCGGGTCTAGTACTCAAGTACCAGACCGGGACAACGTACGGGCGCGTCGACGCATCGCCTGAATTGGGCACTTGGGGCGATGCTGAGCGGATAGTGCAACCCGACCGACGGCTAGCGCAGGTCGTCCGCTCTCTCTCAGAGCAGCGGCCCAAGTAGGAGTCGGGCCATGACTCTCAAGCCCTGGTAGTCAGATGAGGATGCGTGCCGCCCGATTGGGCTTCCTTGATGCTGGCGGCGCTCATAGCTGTGCTGTTGGCCGGCGGAGCCGGAGTGCACCTGCTCTAGCACCGGTACTTTCGGCCTACGGAGGAACGGATGATCGGCACCTTACGACTACGGCGTCGATGCTACGGAGCGTCACGCCACCGTGAGAGCCGCGCTCAGAGCACTTATCGCATTCGTAGCAGCAGCCAGCGTGTTTGCGCTGGCTGCTGCTCTTGTTGTATTCCCGATTGCCCCTGGATTTCGGAGTCGAAGGCGTCTCCTTCTGGATCGTGGCGACCCTGCTCCTCTGCGTCTCCAATCAATTGCCACGCGGGTACGCAGGTCAGCGTCTCAGGTAGCGCGCTTCTCGCGGCTGGGATGTTGGGCGGGCCAGCTGTCGGTGGTCTGGTTGCGGCGATTGGTACAACCGAAACCCGGGAGCTCCGCGGCGGATATCCCGTGGTACGGAACCGTCTACAACCACGGCGAGGTCATCCTGCCCGCAATCGCCGCAGCGCTTCTCTACCGGTTCATTGCAGGCGGACGCCTTCGCAGCAACGTTGCTGACTTTGTTCGCCGTGGTTGTCGCGGGAGCGGCCTACTACAGCCTCGAACACGTTCCTAACAATTGCGGCGGTCGTCGCTCGGGACGGAGTGACGGTGCGCTCGGTGCTTAGCGGCGACATCCGGTTCGTGGCCACCAGCATGTTGGCACTTGGCCCCCTTGCTTGGCTCGTCGCCTATGTCTACGCCACGATCGGGTGGTGGGCGACGCTTCTCTTCGCTCTGCCGCTAGCCTCGACTCGTGGAGCGTTCAAGAACGTTGTTGAGATCCGGAGCATGTTCACGCAGACGATCCGGGCTCTGGCGTCGGCTGTGGACAAGAAGGACCCCTACACGTCCAACCACAGCAAGAACGTGCAGGAGATCGCGGTCACCATCGGTCGGCAAATGGGGTGTTCCGAGGCGGAGATCGAGGCCCTGGAGTGGGGCGGGCTGCTGCACGACATCGGCAAGATCGGGGTGTCGGACGCGGTCCTGCTGAAGCCTGAGCGCCTCAACAAGGAAGAGCGCATCCAGATGAACATGCACCCGGTCCTGGGTGCCGACATCATCATGGAAGTCGAACGCCTCAAGCCCGAGCTGCCGATCATCCGCCACCACCACGAGTGGTACAACGGCTCGGGCTATCCCGACCACCTCGTCGGAGAGGCCATCCCCAAGCTGGCGCGCATCCTGCATGTCGCGGACGCGTTCGAGGCCATGACCGCCGCTCGCCCGTACCGCCTCCAGCCGCTGACGCGCGAACAGGCCCTCCTGGAGCTGCGGCGATACGCGGGGATCCAGTTCGACCCGATCGTGCTTGATGCCTTCGCCCGGACCGACTGGGTGCGCAACGTGGCCGACCCGGGCCGCCCGCCCGTGGCGCCGCGGCCGATCCCCCTGCTCGGCCAGGCCGCGGCCGCGCGTGCCGAAGCGGTGGCCACTCGCCCCCAGGCGCTGCCCACACCCGCCGAGGCCGTGCGCCCTGGAGATCCATCCTCGTAGGACGGCCACCAAGGATGTCGACGCGATCGTGGGAAGCGATCCAAAGCCGATGCGGGAGGCGGCCGTCATCGTCGCGAAACGGCACGCGCTGCCCGCCGACTGGCTCAACGACGCGGCCAAGGGGTTCATCTATACCCAGCCGCCGCAACATCTCTGGGCCGAGTACCCGGGCCTCCGGCTGTATGTACCCGGCGCCGACTATGTGTTTGCCATGAAGGCAGACGCCGCACGTCCGGGGGATCACGAGATCTGGTCAGGCTTCGTGACGAGCTCGGACTCCAGGATGTCAATGAGGCGATGCAGATCGTCGAACGCTATGTCCCCGAGAGCCGCTTGCGAATCCGAACGCAACTCACTGTCGAGTCATTGTTCGAATAGAGACGACGTCCCACAATGAATGCGATGACGACCGATGCGCTCCTGCAGCGCGGCAATGACGCCACAGGCTACCGACTGAGCACGGCAAGCCAATCGTTTGGTCGCATCCGTCGAGGCGAAGACCCATGGATCGCGATCGGCGACTTCCTGGATGACTGGCATCGTGCGGAGCCAGACCAGCGTGCGCGCATCGTCATGGAGCCGATCGCAACCTCAGAGGATGACCCAGATCGCCGACGGCCACCAAGGATGTCGACGCGATCGTGGGAAGCGATCCAAAGCCGATGCGGGAGGCGGCCGTCATCGTCGCGAAACGGCACGCGCTGCCCGCCGACTGGCTCAACGACGCGGCCAAGGGGTTCATCTATACCCAGCCGCCGCAACATCTCTGGGCCGAGTACCCGGGCCTCCGGCTGTATGTACCCGGCGCCGACTACGTGTTTGCCATGAAGGCAGACGCCGCACGTCCGGGGGATCACGAGGATCTGGTCAGGCTTCGTGACGAGCTCGGACTCCAGGATGTCAATGAGGCGATGCAGATCGTCGAACGCTATGTCCCCGAGAGCCGCTTGCGAATCCAAACGCAACTCACTGTCGAGTCATTGTTCGAATAGAGACGACGTCCCACAATGAAGGCGATGACGACCGATGCGCTCCTGCAGCGCGGCAATGACGCCACGGGCTACCGACTGAGCACGGCAAGCCAATCGTTTGGTCGCATCCGTCGAGGCGAAGACCCATGGATCGCGATCGGCGACTTCCTGGATGACTGGCATCGTGCGGAGCCAGACCAGCGTGCGCGCATCGTCATGGAGCCGATCGCAACCTCAGAGGATGACCCAGATCGCCGATGGGCGGCCATGCCCCGTCAAGTGGTGTAAGTCGGCTTCCAGCCGGGAGGTGTCTCAGACGGCCACACCCTCCTTCAGCAGGTCGCCGAGGGTGGTCGCCGGAAGGCCCCCGATGAGCTGGTTCAGCGAGGCCTGGGTGAGGTAGCGCTTGCCCATCGTGAGCCACTCGTCGTGCTGCTCGACAAGGAGCGCCGTGCCGAGCCGCAGCAGGGCGTCGCGGTTGGGGAAGATGCCGACCACGTCGTTGCGCCGGGCCAGCTCGCGGTTGACCCGCTCGAGCGGGTTGGTCGACCAGATCTTCGTCCAGTGTTCGCGTGGGCAGGCGAGGTAGGCCAGGACGTCGTCCTCGGCGGCGAGCAAGATGGCCGTGGCCTTGGGGAAGCTCGTCGCCAGGCGCTCGGCCACGGCGCGCAGCTGCGCTCGGGCGGCGGTCTCGTCGGGTTGGGCGAAGATCGTGCGCACGAACGCCGCGACCATCGCCGCGGCGTGGCGCGGGACGTGGGTCAAGAGGTCGCGCAGGAGGTGGACCCGACAGCGCTGCCAGGCGGCGCCCTCGAGGGTCGCGGCGACCGCCGCGCGGATGCCCAGGTGGGCGTCACTGGTGACGAGCCGCACACCGGTCAGGCCCCGGGCCACGAGCGAGCGCAGGAAGCTCGTCCAGGACGCCTCCGACTCGGCCGAGGCGACCGCACAGCCGAGCACTTCCCGCTCGCCGCGCTCGTTGGCGGCGATGGCGACCAGGAAGGCGGCGTTGACGATGCGCCCGCCGTCGCGGACCTTCTCGTATTGGGCGTCGAGCCACAGGTACGGGTAGCGGGTCCCGTCCAGGCGCCGGTCGCGAAAGGCGGCCAGGTCGACATCGAGCTCGCTGACGAGCCGGCTCACCTCGCTCTTGGAGATCCCGCTGGCGCCCATCGCCCGCACCAGGTCGTCCACCTTGCGCGTGCTGATGCCCTTGACGTAGGCCTCCTGGATGACCGCCACGAGGGCCCGCTCGGCGCGCCGCCTCGGCTCCAGCAGCCAGTCGGGGAAGTACGAGCCGGTGCGTAGCTTGGGGATCGCCAGCTCGAGTGCCCCGACCCGGCTGTCGAACGGGCGGAGGCGGTGGCCGTTGCGCTGGCCGAGGCGATCGGGCGTCCGTTCGTGCGGGCCCGCCCCGAGCCGCTCGGTCACGTCGGCCTCCATGAGCTCCTCGATCGCCCAGCGCAGGGCTTCCCGGACGACGTCCGGCTCGGTCGAACCGGCCGCCTGTTCGAGGCGGGCGAGCAGTGCCATCCTCTGGTCGGTCATCGCGGTGGTCTCCTCAGCGAACGTCAGACATTCACTGGAAGACCACGCGGTGACCCTTGCCGTCAAGGGCCCCGACTTACACCACGTGCTGGGACACTACTCGATGGGCTGCGCTCATCACCGCGGCGATCGATTGGCTGTGCTGGACCACCGAACCAAGGTTGCACGGCCCAGCCTGGCTCGCAGATCCGATCTATGTGCTGCCGACTCCGTGGTTCGTGGCCGAGGGCGCGGCGCTCCATACCTGGCAGTTGATCGAAAGCCCAGCGCCCTTCCGGATGCGCCGCATCTACACCGACGCGAACGTGGTCGCGCGGGCCTGACCGTCGCGGCCTCCTAGGACCACACACCCGGCGGCGTCCCGTACGTCATTCACCGGCGTTCCCTCGGCCGTGCGCAGCCGCTAGAGTCGGCCGCGTGCCACATGTGCCCTGCCGTGACCGGGCGCGCGCCAACGCGGATGCCACCCGCGGGACGACGCCATGCTGATCACGGGCATGGTCGTCGGGATCCTGCTCGCGCTCGTCCTGGGTGGTCGGCCGGCGCACCTGCTTGATGTCCGCCTCCGGGCCTCGGTCCTGCTGTTCCTCGCGGTCATCGTGCGGTACGGCACGGAACTTGCCCTGCGGCTGGACGTCCAGGGGGCGGAGGACTTCCGCCTCCCGCTCTTCGCCCTCGGCTTTGGCATCCTGCTCTACGGCCTCTGGCTGAACCGCGACCAGCCGGGCCTGCTGGTGGCCGGCGTTGGCGTGGCGGCCAACGCGGTGGCCATGATCGCCAACGGCGGGTGGATGCCGGTCTGGTCGGGCGCGCTGTCGGCGGCGGGGATGACCGCCGCGGACCTGATCCCGCAATTCCACCGTCTCCTGCCGGACCCCACCGGGATCAACATCCTGCTCCAGGCTGCGCCCCTGGGCGACATCCTGCCGATCCCGTTCCCGGTCCTGCGCAACGTGGCCAGCGTGGGTGACGTCTTCCTGTCGGTGGGCCTGGGGTGGTTCGTCTTCGCCACCCTGATGGGCCGCAACGCGAGCGCCCAGGTCATGGCGGGCGGCGGCCTGATCTTCGCCGGCACCTATCCCGCCGCGCCGACCGGAGGCGCCATCGCGCAGACCTACCCGACCTATCGCACGACGTATCCCAGCGCCACCGCCACCGGCCTTGGGTCGGGTGCCTTCGACCCGACGAAGGCGGGCACGGCGGCGGGTGGGACGGTCGGGTCGATCCTGGGTCACCTGCGCCAGCAGCCGCTGGTCCGCCTGGCCCTGGACGCCCGCTTCTCGGCCTTCTGGTTCGGCCAGACGGTGAGCGCGTTCGGCGATCGCATCCACCAGGTGGCCCTGGGCGTCCTCGTCTTCGCCGTCACGGGCTCGCCCCTCGCGACGGCGCTGGTCTTCCTGGTGGCGGCCGTGCCCAACCTCCTGGTCGCCGCCGTCGCCGGAACGCTGGTGGATCGCTGGGATCAGCGCTTGACGATGATCACGGCCGACTTCCTGCGAGCAGCGCTGGTCGTGGCCCTGCCCCTGGCCGCGGCGCAGAACGTCTGGTACGCCTTCCCGATCGTCTTCGTGATCACCTGCATCAGCGTCTTCTTCCGGGCGGCCAAGAACGCCGCAGTCCCCCGCATCGTCGCCCGCGACGACCTCATGGCCGCCAACAGCGCCCTGTGGACGTCGGAGACGCTGGCCGACCTCGCCGGCTACCCGATCGCCGGGCTGTTCGTGGCCATCCTTGGCTCGGCCCTCACGATCGCCTTCTGGGCCGACGCGGCCAGCTACCTCGTGAGCGGCGTGGTCATCCTGGGCCTCGCCATCCCGCCGGTGGTGCACACGGTCGCGCCAGCATATGGCGGGTCGGATCGGGCCGTTCGCCCGCGACTTCCGCGAGGGTGTCGGCTTCCTGCGCCGCCAGCCGGCGCTCTGGCAGAACACGCTGGTCACCGCCCTGGCCCAGATGTCGACCGGGGCGCTCGTCGCCCTCGCGCTGGTCTACGCGGCACGGGCGCTCGACACCAGCACGATCGCCTATCCCACCAACTACACCACGCTGGAGACGGCCATCGGGCTGGGCAACCTCATCGGCGGCCTGGCCGTGGGGTTCATCGGCACCCGCTTCGCCAAGGGCTGGCTGGTGGCCCTTGGCCTGCTCATCTCCGGGGGCGGGCTGGTGGCGATCGGCCTGACCACCAACGTCTGGCTGGCCGCGGCGGCCTGCGTCGTGACCGGCGTGGCCAACCTCCTGTACATCGTGCCCACCCAGACGCTGTTCGCCGAGCTGACGCCGCCCGAGCTCATGGGCCGCGTGGTCTCGTTCCGCTCCGGGCTCGTCTACGGGTCGATGACCCTGGGCATGGGCGCCTCCGGCCTGCTCGCCCAGGTGCTGCCGGTGGGCCTGGTGCTGTCCGGCTTCGGGGCCCTCACGGTGGCCTGCGGCATCATCGCGCTCGGCCTGCCTGCCATGCGGGACGCCTGACACGGCATACTACGCAGCCGCAACCCCGCGAGGAGACGTGCACCCGGCATGACCGATCCGACTGGACCTGACGACGCCCTCGAGCCCGAGGACGACGCGCCCCCGGCCGACGAACCGGCCCCCGAGGACTTCGAGGACCGCGAGGCCCAGGAGGCCGAGGAAGCCAAGGAGCGCGCCCTCGAGGAGGCGGCCGCGGCCGTCGCGGCATCGCCCGCCGCCGCGCGTGCCCGCGCCGGGCGAGCCAGGGGCCCGGTCAGTCCGACCGCGGCCACGCAGCCCGTCGCCGGCCAGGAGGTCCTGCCCTACATCGACGACCGCGGCTCCAAGATCTGGGTCGCCGTCATCGTCGTGGTCTTCGTGGGCATCTTCCTCAACGGCATCCTCCTGGGTGTCGGCGGCGTCTTCACCCCGATCATCACGCCAGGCCCGACGCTCCCCTACTGCGCCACCGAGTCGGCCAGCCCGACCGCCACCGAGACGATCCCGCCGACGAGCACGCCCGCCGCTACCGCCAGCGCGACGGCGGCGGCGACCGCCAGCGGTGCGTCGGCTTCGGCGACGGCCAGTGCCTCGCCCACGCCGAGCCCGACCCCGAGCCCGACGCCGAGCCCGAGCCCGAGCCCCTCGCCCGTCGCCGTCGCCCTCGCCGACCGGGAGCGGATCGCCCGAACCCTCGCCGACCCCCTGCCAGACGTATCCGCCGGTGTCGACCGCCACGCCGACCGAGACCGTCCCGCCGACGGAAACGCCTTCCGTGTCTCCGTCGGCGTCGGTCGAGCCCACCAGCTCGGCCTCAGCCGCGGCCGGGCCGACACCCAGCCCGAGCCTCACGCCAACCCCCGGGACGTAGCCCCCGCGCGGCAGGTATCCTCGCCGACGTGACGCACGTCTTCGTCTCCCCGCACCCCGACGATGCGGCCCTCTCCTGTGGCGGGCTGATCGGCAGCCTGCGGGAGCTTGGCCAGAACGTCACGATCATCTCGGTCTACTCGGGTGGGCCGCGCGATGAGGACGACCTGACCGACTACCAGCGGGCGGCGCTGGGCTTCGGCTCCAAGGCCGTGTGGCCCAACACGCAGGCCTTCCGCCGCGACAACATCCCGTCGGATGTCGACCTCCCGGCGAATGCGACGCCGTGGGCGGCCGACCCCGCCCGCATCACCGTGACCCAGGAACGCGCCGCCACCCAGGCCCGCCAGTTCTGGCAGCGCGCGGCCTGGACGCGCAGCGCCAACGTCACCAACGTCGAGACGGCGGAGCGGCCCCTGGCCGACTCGATCGGCAACCAGGGCAGCGACGAGGCGCTGGACTTCCGGGCCACCGACGCGATGGCCGCGCGTCGCATCGAGGATGAGCGCTACGCCTACTTCGCCGAGGTGTCGCTCATCTCGCTCGAGCTGCCCGACGCCGTCTTCCGCGGGTACGTGGGCGACGAGGAGCTCCTTGGCTCGGTCCGCGCGGATGATGCGGCGCCGTACGACATCCTGCGACGCGAGATCCTCCGGCTCGAGCCGCAGGCGGTGTACCTCCCGCTCGCGGTGGGGAACCACGTCGACCATCAGCAGTGCCGCGAGGTGGGCCTGGCGCTGCTCGATGAAGGCCGCCGATGGGTGATGCCCGGCCCCGACTTCGCCGGCCGGCTCAGCTTCTACGAGGACTTCCCGTACGCCTGGTGGCATGACTTCCACCGGCCGGCCGAGCTGCCCGACGGCCCGCCCGAGCTGCCGCCGGGCCTTGGCCTGACCGCGGAGTACGCCGACATCGGCGACCAGATGGAGCACAAGGCGGCCGGCCTGCGCCTCTACGGCAGCCAGGTGACGCACCTCTTCGACAGCGACCAGGCCATGCTGGACGGCCTCGCCCGCTACCACGCCCGGGTGGCGCTGGAGGGCGGCATCTCCGGCTACGCCGAACGCTACTGGGCGGCCGCACGACCCTGACCCCCGCGGCGTGGCCCGCATGGGTCACGCCGGCTCGCCTGCGGGCGGTGCACGCCGGCCTGACGGTGGCCGGCCTGATGTTCACCGGCCTGTACCTGCTGATCCTGGTCGGCGGCCAGGGGTTCCTGGATGCCCACGCCTACTGGGCGACCGACCTCGGGCACCTCTACCAGGGCGCCGTCGTCGGCGGCCGCGACGCGTACCTCTACTCGCCGGCGTTCGCGCAGCTCATCTGGCCCCTGACCCAGGTCCCGTTCCCCGTCTTCGCCGCCTTCTGGTTCGTGGCCGAGGGCGCGGGCCTGCTCTGGCTGCTGCGCCCGCTGCCGTGGTCATGGCAGGTGCCGTTCCTGCTGCTCGCCAGCCCCGAGCTCGTGTCGGGCAACATCCACGTCTTCCTCGCGGTGGCGATCGTGCTGGGCTTCCGCTACCCCGCGGCGTGGGCGGCCGTGCTCCTCACCAAGGTCACCCCGGGGATCGGCCTGCTGTGGTTCGCCGTGCGGCGGGAATGGCGCTCGCTGGCCATCGCTCTCGGCGCCACGGTGGTCATCGCGGCCGTGTCGTTCCTTGTCGCGCCGAGCCTGTGGCCCGACTGGTTCGGGGTCCTCCAGAACAACACCGGCACCGGCGGCGTCAGCGAGCTGGCCATCCCGATCTGGGTGCGCCTGCCGCCGGCTGTCGTCATCGTCGTCTGGGGCGCGCTCACCGGCCGGCGCTGGACGGTCGCCGTGGCGGCGACGCTGGCGGTCCCGGCCTTCTACCTGCACACGCTGACGATGCCTGTACGCCATCTTCCGACTGGAGTCTGCGGCGACGAGACGAGGAGTAGGCCGGGGGTCCGGTCCGCAGGCCGAACCTCTCACCTATTCCGCGTCGGGAGGCGAAGGCTCAGGCTCGCACCCTGATGGCCCAGGCGTCCAATCGCTGGCTTAGGATGGAGCCGGATGAGCGTGTTCGCCGGACATGGCATAGCAAGTAAACGATGCTGACACACGTGTCCGGAGCGGACAAACGATTCCCTTGGAACATCCGCATCCCGCGTCGGTTCTTGGCCGTTTCCGCCTTCCAGCTAGTCCTAATCCAGGCCGCGTTTATCGCGATTGCCTACCCATTCCTGCTTAATCCTGCTGCGCTTCAGAATGACGCGTCGACGTACTTCGCGGCCGCTCAAAGGCTTAACGCGGGTCACGATCTCTATGCGATTGGGGCTGGGGACCGCGCAGTCGCATACACCGGTGCGCTTCCGGGAATCGTCCTTGTGTCGCATCCGACGATGGCAGTCGTCTGGCGCCCTCTCGCGCTCCTGCCCGGAGACACGTCCATGTGGCTCTGGTGGGCCTTCGGGTTGGTCGCCGTGCTCCTTACCACCTGGCTCCTTGTCCGAAGCGGCGCCTGGGTCCCCGCCTTGGTCGGCGTCGCTCTAGGGCTCGATATCGGCTGGACTGCGCTCTCCGGCAACGTCAACGCCTTCCTGCTGCCCATCCTTGTTGGCATCTGGTGGTGCTACCGCAACGAGCGGCCTATAGGGGTCGGCATCCTCGTCGGTCTTGCGATTGGTGCCAAACTGACTCCGGCGCTGTTACTGACCTGGTTGTTAGTCACCAGGCAATGGCGCGCCCTGACGAGTGCCGTCGCCTGCTCACTGGCTATTGCTGCCATCACTGTCCTTGGAGCGGGATGGTCGTCGATTGCGGCCTGGCTGCAGGTTGCAGCAACCACGACCAAAGCCGTCGGATTCAATGGCGGCATCTCGAGCCTGATTCCGTCGTTCGGCTTTCCGCCGGTACCGTATGGATTGTTCGTTTCGGCGGTCACTCTGTTGGTCTGCCTAACGGCGTTCCTCGCTCGCAAACACACCGGACTAGTGTTCGCAACGGCGGTGATCGGCGCCGCGCTTGCCACGCCCAACCATCCGGGGACCCTGGCCTTGTTACTCCCGGCGGTGGCGCCCTTTGCCATGCCGTTCAAAGGTCCGAAGGACGACGTAGAACCCGCCGCAGCCGCGTTTGCAGTAGCGCCGCCCTAAGGCGTAACCGCGACCGCTCCGGGCCTGTGCACGCGAGCCGGTCAGGAAAGCACCCTAAGCCGCCGGTGCGGACGCTGCTGCGCGCTCCTCGACCGACTCGACGCCCTCGTCGTAGATCGCCTCGATGGCATCGACCATGAGGTCGATGCAGAAGCGGTCGTGGACCAGATCGTGGCCGGCGCGGGCGACCATGTCGGCGAGCGGATGGTCGGTCAGCAGCCGCGCGATGGCGCCCGCCAGCGCGACCGGGTCGTGCGGTGGGACGAGCAGTCCCGTGACGCCGTCGACCACCATCTCGGGGATGCCCCCGACGTTGGTGGCCACCACGGGCCGGCTGAGGGCCATGGCCTCAAGGATGGCCAGCCCCAGCGCCTCGCGGTAGGAGGGCAGGACGGCCACGTCCAGGGCGGCGGTGACCGACGGGACGTCGTCGCGACGACCGGTGAAGACGACCTTGGCCCCCGGCCTGGCATGGCGCGTGCCCACGCAGTGGTCACCCTCGCATCGCTCGCCGAGCAGGCCCAGGGCTTCCGCCTGCGTCTCCAGGGCCTCGCGCAGGCGTGCCCTCGCCGACGATCAGCAGGCGTGCCTCGGGCACGCGCGCCAGGACCTGCGGCCAGGCCTCCAGGAGCGTCGCGTGGCCCTTCTCTGGCTCCAGCCGCGCCACGATCCCCACCAGCGGGCTGCCGACCGGGAAGCCGTACTCCTCCGGCAGCGTGCAGCACGCCTCCAGCCGGTCGTAGCGCGACAGGTCCACGCCGTTGTAGATGAGCTCGACCGGCGCACCGATGCGGCCCTCGCGCTCGATCTTGGCTTCGATCGAGCGGCTGACGGCGATGAGGCGGTCCATGCGCGGCGTCAGCGGCGGCGACCAGGTCGCGGTCCTCGGGACTGCGCACGCGGCTGGAATGGACCGTCGCCACGATGTACGGCCGCGGCAGACCCAGCTCGCCGATGCGGATGGCGGCCCGCGTGCCCACGATCTCCGCGCGGTACATGTGGTTGTGCACGACCTGCGTGCGACGGCGGCGGAGCTGCTCGACGAGCCGGCGGGTCACGTCCTCGTCGGACCCCTCGTCCAGGACCGTCACGGCGACGCCGGCAGCCGTCATGCGGCGGATCGTGGGTCCGTCCGTCAGGCTCACCACGTCGACGTCGTAGCGGTGCGGGTCCATGCGCTCGACCAGCGAGCGGACGTACTCCTGCGCCCCGCCGTTGGATCCGGTGGCCAGCACCTGCGTCACGCGGATGCGCTGGTCGGCCACCAGCGACGGACGCGGCGGCAGGTCAGCACATGGGCCGGTCGTCGACCACCGTCACGATCGCGCCGCCACGGTCCCGGCGAGGCGGTAGATGGGCTCGTCCACCGCGCCCCACTCGTACTTGTAGCTCTCCCCGCCGCGCAGGAAGTCGAAGCGGCGGCAGCCGTGCTCCAGCTCGTAGCGCAGGTAGGCGGCGGCGCCTGTCACGCCGGGCGAGAGATCCTTCGCCGCGGGGTCCATGCCGGCGTTGTAGAAGTAGCAGGTGGCCTCGTCGTGGAAGCCGACCGAGGCGAAGATCACCCGGTCGCCGACGCGGTACTGGCCGAGCTGCAGACTGCCGGGCTTCGCCCTCGTCGCGCTCGAGCTCCGCCAGGCGGCGGATGAAGGCCCGCGTCCGGTCACCGACCGGCGTGGCGGGGAACAGGCCGGTCTCGCCCCAGCGCAGGTCGTGGAGACGGATGAACGTCTCGACCGCGTCCGGCGTCGGCTCGACCAGCTCGAAGGCGGCCGGACCCGCGCTTTCCGCTCGCCGGATCTTGCGCCGGATCTCGTGGCGGTCCTTCTTGTCGAGCGTGCCCAGGTAGCCTTCCCAATCCATGCCCGGCGCGATGTCGACCACGGGGCAGACGTCCTCCTGCTCCCGTGGGACACCCAGGGCGCGCTCCAGTGCCTCCAGCGCCGGGTCGTCGTGCGCGCAGCCGACGGAGGTCCACGGTGCGACCGGCCAGGGCCACGGCCGTCGCTTCGGCGACGGCAGGCAGGTCGTCGGTGGCGCAGAGGACCGTGGCGTAGTCCCCGTGGTACGTCGCGGCGAAGTAGGGCGAGCCCTCCTTGTCCATCAACGGCACGATGCCGCGAATCACGCCGGAGGCGTCCTCGCAGGCCAGGTAGAGCTGCTTGGCTTGCGAGCCGTAGGCGTCCCACCAGGCGCGATGCCACGTCCAGCGGCTGAAGGGCGTGACCCGCGCTGTCCGCGCGAGCAGTCCATCCCATGTCGCACGGGGGATCGCGTCGAAGGCGATCGGGCGTGCGACGAGGGTACAGGCAGGGTCGGACGGGGAAGCGGCGGGCATCGCGGTGGTCACAGGT
>CAWCMN010000004.1:0-404022 GCA_963796715.1 uncultured Chloroflexia bacterium | reverse complement strand
GGTGCCCGGGGCGAGAGTCGAACTCGCACGCCCTTGCGAGCGGCAGATTTTGAGTCTGCTGTGTCTGCCATTCCACCACCCGGGCCCGCGGCCGAGTGTACGGCAGGCGCGAGGGCTGGTCGGGGAGCCGCGGGGGCCGATGTAGACTCGGCGCGCCCCGCGACCGCCGCCACAGGAGGACGCCCGCGCGACGGTGGACCACGCTCGAACCCAGTTTGACGGGGCGACCGCGCCCAGCGCGACCCAGGTCCGTGACGAGGCGCTCATGGCGCAGGCTGCGGCCGGCGACCTCGCCGCGTTCAACGAGATCGTGGTGGCGTACCAGGACTTCCTCTTCGCCGTGGTCGTGCGCGTGGTCGGTGACCGCGAGGCGGCGGCGGACGCGGTGCAGGACGCGTTCCTGCACGCGTGGCGCAACGTCCGCTCGTATCGCGGCGGCCTGGTCCGCGGCTGGCTGGCGCGGATCGCCCTGAACGCCGCGACCGACGTGCTGCGCCGCCGCAAGCGCCGGCCGTCGGAGCCCTACCCCGAGTGGGAGGACGACGAGTGGCAGCCGCCGTCGGGTCCGGCCACCGACCCCGACCACGAGGTCACGCGCCGCGCCCGCGGCCGCGCCCTGGCGGCGGCCCTGCTGACGATCACCGACGAGCAGCGGCGGGCGATCGTGCTGTACGACGTCGAGGGCTTCGACTACCCGGAGATCGCGCAGATCACGGGCGTCTCGCTGGGCACGGTCAAGTCACGCATCCACCGCGGGCGGCTCGCCCTGCGCGACCGCCTGGCGGATCAGCTGGAACTGTTCCGTGATTGAGGACGTCTGATGGGCATGACCGATGTCCGAGGGGGTCGGCCCACGGCCGACCATGCCGCCCACGACCCGCTCCTGATCGCGCGAGCAGCCTCCGACGATGACCTGACCCCGACCGAGCGGGGCACCGTGGCGGAGCGCCTGGCGACCTGTCCCGACTGCGCCGCGCTGCACGCCGACCTCGTGGCCATGGCGGCCGGCCTGCGCACCGACCTGCCCCTGCCGCGCCGGCCGCGCGACTTCCGCCTGTCGCCCGAGGTGCTGGTACCCGGCCCCTCGTGGCGCGAGCGGCTGAGCCGCGGCCTCGTCGGGCCGGCGATGCGCCCGCTGGCGGCCGCGATCTGCGCCTTCGGCCTGCTCCTCGCGGTGACCGGCTTCGTCATGCCGCGAAGCACCGCGACGCCTGCCCTCTCCAACACCGGCAGCGCGGTGACCGACCAGAGTGTGCCGGCAGCGGCGCCCGGAGCATCCGTCCCGGCCGGCGGCCCCGCTGCCCTTGCGACGCCCGCCGCGTCCCCTGACGAGAACCGCTCCACCCAGGCCGGCGGCCCTGGCCCGACGGCGGTCGGGGTGGCCATCGGTTCGCCGCAGCCCCGTCCGACGCCGCCGGAAGGTGCCTTCGGCCAGCTGCCGAGCAGTGGTGCCGGCGACCTGGCAGGCGGGGGCATCCCGCCGACCGCCGCCAAGAGCGCGGCGACGCCGGGCCCCGACCCGAATGACGTCCTGATCGACGGCGGTCTGGTCCTGTTCGTCGTCGGCGGCGGAGCCTTCCTGCTCGTTCGGCGGCGCTCCGGCGTAGACGGTCGCGCCCGACCGAGCGGGTACACTCGGCCGGTGGAGCGGCTGATGTTGCTGGACGCGAACGGCCTGATCTACCGCGCCTATTTCGCCCTCTTCAACACGCCCCTCACGACCAGCAAGGGCCAGCTGGTCAACGCCATCTTCGGCTTCTGGAGCATCGTCCTGCGGGGCTACCAGGACGTGCATCCGGACTACGTCATCGCCTGCTTCGACCTGGCCGGGCCCACCTTCCGCCACGAGCAGTACCAGGAGTACAAGGCCACGCGGCGGCCGATGCCCGACGATCTGCGCGAGCAGTTCCCGCGGGTCCGGGAGCTCATCCAGGCCTTCCACATCCCGATCTACGAGCTGCAGGGGTTCGAGGCCGACGACCTCATCGGCACGCTCACCCTCCAGGCGGAGGCGCGGCCGCTGGCCACCACGATCGTCTCCGGCGACCTGGACATGCTCCAGCTGGTGACCGACCTGACGCACGTCATGACCACCCGGGGCGGCGTCCAGCAGACGGTCACCTACGAGCCGGCCACGGTCTTCGAGCGCTACGGCCTCACGCCCGGCCAGATGATCGACTTCAAGGCCCTCAAGGGCGACACGACCGACAACGTCCCGGGCATCCCGGGCGTCGGCGAGAAGACGGCCGCCAAGCTGCTGCAGGACTACGGCGACCTCGACGCCGTGTACGCCGATCCGGACCGGGTGCAGCCGGAGAAGCTGCGCCTCAAGCTGCTGGAGCACCGCGACCAGGTGATGGCCTCGCGGTCGCTCGTGACGATCCACCGCGACCTGCCGGTGACGCTCGACCTGAGCGGCGGCGGGCCGGGCGACTACGACCGGGCAGAGGTCATGCGCCTGTTCCGCGAGTACGAGTTCCGCTCGCTGGTGGAGCGCCTGCCGCCGTTGCATGGCGAAGCGCCGAGAGCACCCGGCGACCGCTTGCGCGAAGAGGACGAGGCCGGCGCGGTCCCCGCCGCGGTCGTGCCTGGCCGTTCGCCGTCCACGCGGGGGGAGGGGAGCGGGCTGCAGCTGACCCTGGACTTCGATGCCCTGACGGCACCCGCGGCCCCGCAGCCGCTGGCCCCGCCACCGAGCCAGGGAACGGCCGCGAGCGCGGGCCCGTCCGGTGTGGCGACCGCCGTCATCACCGCCACGACCGACCCCCACGAGCGACTGGCGCGCCTGCTCGGCGCCCCGGACGCGACCGAGACGTTCGGGGAGGGCGACGACGCGACCGGCTGGCTGGCGGGGCAGGACCACCTGACGGTGGGCCTGGCGGTCGATGACCCTCGGCCGCGACGCGGCACGTTGCTGGGTCTGGCTGTCGCGGGCACCGACGGCCGGCTGCTGACCGCCGATGCCGCACAGGCCCCCCGCCTCCTGGCCCTCGTGGCCGACGCGGGACGCCCGGTGGCCGGCCATGACGTCAAGCGGCTCCTGGTCGCCGAGCGGGCCCGCCGCGACCCCGACGGCCGCGATCGCGCGGCGGCGGCGGCTCCGCTGCCCGAGGCCGCCTTCGACACCCAGATCGCGGCCTACATCCTCAACGCCGCGCTTCGCTCCCAGTCACTGGCCGACATCGCCAACGAGCGCCTGGGGGTCGAGTTGCCCAAGCCGGGCACCCTCAACGGACCGCAGCACGCGGCCGTCGAGGCGGCCGCCGTGGATGCGGCGCGGGCGGTGCTGGCGCCCCAGCTCGCCGAGGCGGGCCTGGAGCGGCTGTACCGCGAGCTCGAGCTGCCGCTCATCCCGGTCCTGGCCGACATGGAGGCCACCGGCGTGGCGATCGATCGGGCGGCCCTGGCCGGGCTCGGAGCGTCGTTCGCTACCGAGATCGGCCGGCTGGAGACCGAGATCTACGCCGCGGTGGGCCACGAGTTCAACCTGGGCAGCCCCAAGCAACTCGAGCAGGTCCTGTTCTACGAGCTGGACCTGCCCCGCGGCCGGCGCACCAAGACCGGCTATTCGACCGACGCGACCGTCCTGGAGGAGCTGCGGCCGGCCCACCCGGCGATCGGCATGCTGCTCGACTGGCGGGTCTACACGAAGCTCAAGAGCACCTACGTCGACGCCCTGCCGCTGATGCTCGACCCGCGGACGGGCCGCCTCCACACGACCTTCCATCAGGCGGTCGCCGCCACCGGGCGCCTCAGCTCGTCCGACCCCAACCTGCAGAACATCCCGATCCGCACCGACCTGGGGCGCAGCATCCGCCGCACGTTCGTCGCCGGGGAGCCGGGCACCACGCTCCTGGCGGCCGACTACAGCCAGATCGAGCTGCGCGTCCTGGCCCATGTCTCGGGCGACGCCGCACTGCGCGACGCGTTCGCCCGCCACGCCGACGTCCACCGCGATACGGCGGCCCTGGTGCTCCACAAGGATCCTGCCGACGTGACGCCGGACGAGCGGTCGATGGCCAAGATGGTCAACTTCGGGATCGCCTACGGCATGAGCGACTTCGGCCTCTCGTCGCGCGCCAACATCCCGCGCGCGGAGGCGCAGGAGTTCATCAGCCGCTACTTCGCCACCTACAGCGGTATCAGCTACTACATGCTCCACATCAAGGATCAGGCCCGCCAGCAGGGCTACGTGACGACCCTCCTGGGCCGCCGTCGCTCCATCCCCGAGCTCCAGCAGCGCAACCCCAACCTGCGCGCCGCGGGCGAGCGGATGGCCATCAACATGCCCATCCAGGGCACCGCGGCGGACATCATGAAGATCGCCATGATCCGGCTGCGGGAACGGCTGCGGCGCGAGGGGTCGGCCGCCCGCCTCCTGCTCCAGGTGCACGACGAGCTGGTCCTGGAGGTGCCGCGCGGCGAGGTCGCCACGCTGGCCCCGCTCGTCCGCGAGACGATGGCCACGGCGATGCCGCTCGACGTGCCGCTCGACGTGGACGTCAAGGTGGGCGACGACTGGGAGCGGATGACGCCGGTCCCGGCACAGGCGTAGGCGACCATGCCCGAGCTGCCCGAAGTCGAGACGATCGCGCGCGAGCTGCGCCCGCTCGTCCGCGACGCGGTCGTGGCGGAGGTGTGGACCGACTGGCCGCGCGCCATCCGCCACCCGGCGCCCGCCGCCTTCGGGGCGGGCCTCGTGGGCCGTCGCATCGTCGACGTCGGACGCCGCGCCAAGTGGCTCGTCCTGACGCTCGACGGCGGGGCGATGCTGGTCATCCAGGTCAAGATGACCGGCCAGCTGTTCGTGGTGGACGCGGCCACGCCCCGCGATCGCCACGTCCACGTCGCGTGGCGGCTGGCCGACGGGCGCGAGCTGCGGCTGCGGGATACCCGCAAGTTCGCCCGGGTGGGCCTCTACCGTGCTGGTGACGACGGCCTGCCGCTCGACGCCGAGGAGACCGGGGCGCTGTTCGCCGGCCACGGACCCGAGCCGCTCGAGCCGACGTTCACGCTGGCCGACTTCCGGCGCCGCCTGCGGGTGCGTCGCGGGCGGCTGAAGCCGCTCCTGCTGGACCAGGCGTTCCTGGCCGGCGTCGGCAACATCTATGCCGACGAGGCGTTGTGGCGGGCCCGCCTCCATCCGCTGCGCACCGCCGCCTCGTTGCGACGCCCCGACGAGGCCCGCCTCTTCGCCGCCATCCGCGGCGTGCTGACCGAGGCCATCGAGCGGCGCGGCAGCTCGGTCGACGACTACACCGCGCCCGAGGGGGACGGCGAGATGCAGGAGCACCTCGACGTCTACCAGCGCACCGGCCTGCCGTGCCATCGCTGCGGCCGACCGATCCGCCGCATCATCGTGGGCGGCCGCGGCACGCACTTCTGCTCGTGGTGCCAGCGCCTGCCGCACGGGCAGCGGACAGCGGCCCTCGAGCGGCTCCTCCGGGCGGCCAGGACGGAGGCGCGGCGCGGCCGCATGTGGGACGAGCTGCCGCTCGGCGAGGGCTCGGTGGGTGCGCGCTGGACGCGCGCGGCGCGACGATCCGGGTCACGGCCGGGGTCTGCCTGATGGCCATCCTGCGCTTCGAGGCGGTGCGCCGCGAGATCGGCACGTTCGTCATCCTCGACGACGTGTCGGCCGCCGTCGCCCACGGCGAGCGCATCGGCCTGGTCGGCATCAACGGCGCGGGCAAGACGACGCTGCTGCGCCTTGCCGCCGGCACGGACAGCCCCGATGGCGGACGCGTCGTGCGCAAGGCGGGTCTCACCATCGGCCTCCTCAGCCAGGAAGCGAACCTGGACGCCGCGTTCGCCGGCGCGCCCGACCTGCGGGCCGCGGTCCGCGCGGGGGCGGCCGACCTGGAGGCCGACGAGCGCGAGCTGGCGCGCCTGGAGGCGGCCGGCGCGGAAGGGGTGGCCTCGCCGGCCTACGCCGACGTGCGCCACCGCTTCGAGGCCCGCGACGGCTACAGCCTGGACCAGCGCGTCGAGGCCACGCTGTCGGGCCTGGGCTTCGAGGCCGGCGACCTCGGCCGGGCCCCGACGAGCCTGTCGGGCGGGGAGCAGACGCGTGCGGCGCTGGCCCGCCTGCTGATCGCCGACCCCGACCTCCTCCTGCTCGACGAGCCGACCAACCATCTCGACGTGGCCGCCATCGAGTGGCTCGAGCAGGCCCTCGCCCGACGGGATCGGGCCGTCATCGTCGCTTCGCACGACCGGGCCTTCCTCGACGCGGTCGTGCAGCGGATCTGGGAGCTGCGGGACCGCCGCCTGCGCGTGTTCCGCGGCGCGTTCTCGGCCTACCTCACGCAACGCGAGGCGGCCGACGCACGGGCCCACAAGGATGCCGAGACCCATGCCGACGCGGTCGCGCGCGAGCTGGAGCTGGTGCAGCGGTACCGCAGCCACCGCAAGTACGCCAAGATGCACGAGCACGAGCGGCGGCTGGAGACATTGCGGGCGACGCCCGTCGAGGGGCCGAGGCGACGGGCTTCGCTGGCGCTCTCGAGCCGGGGCCTCGGTGGCGACGGCGCCGTGCGGTCCGGCGACCTGGTGGTCAGCGTGCGAGACGTCGTGGTCGGCTTCCCCGCCTCGCCCGGGGGCGACCCCATCGCCATCGCCCGGGCGCCGCGGCTCGAGGCCGCAGCGCGGCGAACGGATCGGCATCGTCGGGCCCAACGGGGCCGGCAAGACGACGCTCCTGCGGACGATCGCCGGCGACCTGGCGCCGCTCGACGGCATCGTCCGGCTGGGCGCGGCCGTCCAGCCGGGCTACCTGGCCCAGCTGCGTCGGGCGGCGTTCACCGGCCAGACCGTGCTGGATGCGCTGGTCGACTCGTCCCCCGTCGAGCCCGGCGAGGCTCGGTCGTACCTGGCCCGCTTCCTGTTCCGCGGCGACGACGCGTTCAAGCCGGTGGCCGAGCTGTCGGGCGGTGAGCGTTCGCGTCTCGAGCTGGCCGTCCTGGGCGTCAGCGCCGCCAACCTGCTGCTGCTCGACGAGCCCACGAACCACCTCGACATCCCCGCCCGGGAAGCCCTCGAGGCCTTCCTGCGCCAGGCTAGTGCCACGCTCCTCATCGTGTCGCATGACCGCCGCCTCCTCGAGAGCGTCTGCCAGCGGCTGTGGGTCGTGGAAGCGGGACGCGGCGGTGAACCCGGCTGGATCGTGCCCTTCGATGGCGGCTGGCGTGCCTGGCGCGCGGCCGTGGCGGATGGCTGGACCGTGGCCGGCGAGCTGGAGCTGCAGGCGCGACGGCTCGACGGCGGACGGCCGGTGCCAGGCGCGGACGCGGCCCGCACGGTCGCGCCGCAGGCCGGCGCCGCGGGCGGTCCTCGCAACCCGTGGCCGTGGCGGCCCGGGCGGGACGGCGGGAGCCGCTCTCCAAGGATGCCTACCGCCGCCAGCGGGCGGTGGTGGACGCCGACCTGACGCGGCTCGGGCTGCGCAAGTCCCAGCTCGAGCTGGCGCTCGGCCGACCCGACACGCAGGCCAACTTCGTCGAACTGCGGCGGGTGGCCAGCGAGCTGGCCGACGTGGACACGGCCCTGGCGCAGGCGGAGGACGCCTGGCTGGCCCTCGAGGAGCGGGCGCCGCGATGACGGCTCCGGAGACGCGGCGTCGGACGGTGCGCATCGGGTTGACCGGACCGATCGGCTGCGGCAAGTCCACCGTCGCCACCTGGCTGGCGGCGCGCGGCGCGGTCGTGGTCGACGCCGATGCGATCGCGCGCCAGGTCACCGATGAGCCGGCGGTGCGAGCGGCGATCGTGGCCGCCTTCGGGTCGGCCGTGGCGGGCCGCGAGGGAGGGCTGGACCGCGGAGCCCTGGCGGCGACGGTGTTCGGCGACCCGGATGCCCTCGTCCGGCTGGAGGCGCTGACCCACCCGCACGTTCGACCGCGTCTGGAGGCGGCGGTCGCGGCCGCCGAGGCGGGCGGAGCGCCGGCCGTCATCATCGAGGCCATCAAGCTCGTGGAGGGCGGCCTGGCCGCCGCCTGCGATGAGGTCTGGCTCGTGACCTGCGACGCTGCGTCACAGGCGAGCCGACTGGCCGGTCGCGGGGTGACAGCGGCCGATGCGGCGCGTCGCATGGCGGCCCAGGGCGACATCCGCGAGCGCCTGGCGACCGATGCGACGCGGGTCCTCGTGACCGACGGCGCGCCCGACAGCGTCCGGGCCGCTGCGCTGGCCGCGTACGAGGAGGCGCTCGCCCGGGCGCGCGCCTAGACAGAACAGGTGTTCTGTTCCCGGTCTTCGATGCTAGAATCACGTCGTGCCTGACTTCCAGCTCGTCGCCCCCTTCCAGCCCACCGGTGACCAGCCGCGCGCCATCGAGCGCCTCTCGTCGGGGCTCGCCCGCGGCCTGAAGGAGCAGGTCCTCATGGGAGCCACGGGCACGGGGAAGAGCCTGGCCGCGGAAGAACCCGTGTTGATCGGGCGCCAGGACGAATGCGGGTCCGTGAGCTGGTCCGTCGAGGCCATCGGTCCGCTGGTCGACGGCGTGATCGAGGGCGGTCGCCGGTGGGTCGACGACCACGGGACAGAAGTGGTGTTCGCTCGCGGCCTGCCGACCGGGTATGTCGTTGCGACGGTCGACCCGGCCACTCACGCGTCGGTGGTCCGACCCGTCACCGCCTTCTCGCGACACGAGGCCCCGTCGGAGATGTGGCGGGTGACCACGACGGACGGCCGCTCCGTGGTCGTAACGGGCGATCACAACTTCGTGCGGTTGGACGACGACCAACGGCTGCGGACCGTCCCGACTCGTGATCTGACGCCAGGTGATGCCCTGCCGATCCCCCTGGCGACTCCAGGCCCGGAGGATCCGCGCGCGCGACTGGACGTCGGGGCAGATCTCGTCGGGTCTGCCCTGTACGTGAGCAGTCCGGCTGGCGGCGGTCCTCGCCAGCCGCTCCGCAAGCTGGGCCTTTCCGGGATCGCGGCCCTCGAACGGACCGGTGAGACACGCGTGACCGGACGCATCGGTCACCGGTACCTGCCCGTGAGCATGCCCCTGGAGCGTGACCTTCTGGCATTCCTCGGGATGTTCGTCGCAGAAGGCCACGTGGCTGATACCTACGCGACGGTGACCCCTGGACCCGAGAACCTCGAGCTGACGCGCGACCTCCTTGACGCCATCCCGATCACCTACTTCGACCGTGGGAGAGGGGAGTTCGGCCTCGGCTCGAAGGTCGTGACCGAGCTGCTGAGGGTCCATTGCGGCAGCCGTGCCGGACAGAAGCACCTGCCGCTCTTCTGGGCGGATCTGAGCAATGCCGATCTCGGGAGCCTACTGGCCGGCTACTTCGAGGGCGACGGCTGGGTAGAGGCCCACGGGGCGGCGGTGTTGGCCGTCACCAAGAGCACTCGCCTGGCGAACGAGCTGGCGTACGCACTGCTCCGCTTTGGGATCGTCGCGCGACTCAGCCAAAGCTTCAAGCGGGCCGTCGGCACGAACCACGCAGGAGCGCTCTATTGGCAGGTGGCTGTGCGCGGCGCCGAGGACATCGTCGCCTTCGCCAGGAGCATCGGCTTCCTGAGCCGGCGCAAGCAGGCACAGCTCGCCGGGATCTGCCGATCGCTTGAGGGCGGAAATGCCGATGTTCTGCCTGCTGGGGCAGACCACCTCCTGATCACGGCCCGCCTTGGCGCGGGACTTAGCCAGCGGGAGCTGGCGGAGCTGGCGGGGCTGACCAGGGCCGCCGTTGGCCTCCTTGAGACCGGCAAGCGTCGGCTGCGGCGAAGCACCGCCTGGCAGCTCCTCGACGCCCTCGACGAAGTCGCACGAGATCGCGAGGTCGAGGAGCCGGTCGCGTTGGATGCCGCCCTCGGCGGCCTGCGGCGCCTCTTGGCCTGCCGGTGGTCGACCGTGCTCGATGCGGAGCCGATCGCTCCGCCGTCACCGCGGGTCTATGACTTCTCCGTGGATGGCGCGGAGACGTTCCTCGCGGGGTTCGGCGGACTCGTCGTCCACAACACGTACAGCATCGCCTCGGTCATCGAGAAGCATCAGAAGCCGACGCTCGTGCTGGCCCACAACAAGACGCTGGCGGCGCAGCTGTACAGCGAGTTCCGCGACTTCTTCCCCCACAACGCGGTCGAGTACTTCGTCAGCTACTTCGACTACTACCAGCCCGAGGCGTACCTACCGCGGAGCGACACGTACATCGAGAAGGACTCGTCGCGCAACGACGAGATCGACAAGCTGCGGCACGCGGCGACCCACGCCCTCTTCGAGCGCCGCGACGTGATCATCGTCGCCAGCGTCAGCTGCATCTACGGCCTTGGCGCGCCGGTCGACTACGGGGCGACCGTCATCCGCCTGCGGGTCGGAGGCCGCTACCGCCGGGACGGCGTGCTTCGCCAGCTGGTGGACCTCCAGTACCAGCGCAACGACCAGGCCCTCAGCCGCGCCCGCTTCCGGGTCCGGGGCGACACCCTGGAGCTCCAGCCGGCCTACGACGACTTCATCGTCCGGGTGCAGTTCTTCGGCGACGAGATCGAGCGCATCACCGAGCTCGACCCGCTGACCGGCGAGATGCTGGCCGAGCGAGCCGAGCTCAACGTGTATCCCGCCAGCCACTACGTCACGCCGGCCGACAAGCTCAAGAAGGCCATCGTCGACATCGACGCCGAGATGGAGACCCGCACGGCCGAGCTGGAGGCCAAGGGCATGGTCCTGGAGGCGGCGCGCCTCCGCCAGCGCACGACCTTCGACCTGGAGATGATGCGCGAGCTGGGGTTCTGCTCGGGCATCGAGAACTACTCGCGGCACCTGGCCGGGCGCGAAGCGGGGTCGCGGCCGTGGACGCTGCTCGACTACTTCCCGCCCGACTGGCTGCTCATCGTCGACGAGAGCCACATGACGATCCCCCAGGTGGTCGGCATGTACAAGAACGACCGGACGCGCAAGGAGATCCTGGTCGAATACGGCTTCCGCCTGCCGTCCGCGCTCGACAACCGGCCCCTGACGTTCGAGGAATTCGACGACCACCTGAACCAGGTCGTCTACATGTCGGCGACCCCGGGGGCTTACGAGCTGGAGCGCTCGAAACAGATCGTCGAGCAGCTGATCCGGCCCACCGGCGTCGTCGATCCGACCGTCGAGGTGCTGCCCACGGAAGGCCAGATCGACGACCTCCTCGAGCGCATCCGGGAGCGGACGGTGCGCGGCGAGCGGGTCCTCGTCACGACCCTCACCAAGCGCATGGCGGAGGACCTGACCGACTACCTCAAGGAGCTCGGCGTCAAGGTCAACTACCTGCACAGCGAGGTCGACACCCTCGAGCGGGTCCAGATCCTGCGCGATCTGCGGCTGGGGGTCTACGACGTCCTGGTCGGCATCAACCTGCTGCGCGAGGGCATCGACCTGCCCGAGGTCACGCTGGTGGCCATCCTCGACGCCGACAAGGAGGGCTTCCTGCGTTCGGCCTGGTCGCTCATCCAGGTCTCCGGCCGCGCCGCCCGCAACATCGGCGGCGAGGTCGTCATGTACGCCGACACGATCACCGAGTCGATGCGCGTCGCGATCGACGAGACGAACCGCCGGCGCAGTATCCAGGAGGCCTTCAACACCGAGCACGGCATCGAGCCGGCGACGATCATCAAGGAGATCCGCGACATCAACGACCGCCTGCGCGCGGTCGCGGACCGCCCCGGCAGCTATGCGTCCGGCGAGGCGTCCGGCGACCTCAGCGACCTGTCCCAGGAGCAGATCGCGCAGTACGTGGGCCAGCTCGAGGCCAACATGCGCGAGGCCGCGCGCAACCTCGAGTTCGAGCGGGCGGCGGCCCTCCGCGACCAGGTCCAGGAGATCCGGCTGCGCGTCCTCGAGCAGGACGCCTCGGTCACCGTGGCGCGGGCCGCGGAGGCTGCGGCCGGCGGCTCCGGACGGCCATCGCGCGGCCGGCGCGGCGCCCGGGGAGGAGCCTCGGGAGCCTCCGCCGGCTCGACCGCCGGGGTCGTCGAGGTGACCAGGGTGGAGGTGCTGCCGAGCGGCGAGGAGCCCGTCGAGCCGGCCGCCCCCGACGACGGCACCGCCGCGGACTGGCTGCCCGGCATCCGCGACGAGCACGACGATGACGGCGGCTGGCAGGCGCGGTGGCTTGACCGGCCGACCTGGGACCGCCGCGTCACCCCCAACGTCATCAAGCGCACGGGTACGCGACCGCGCCGCCGGCGCTAGGTCGCCCCGCGCGAGTCCAGGCGCGCCAGGTGGTGGATGCCACGATCCCGCTGGCCGTGCCGTAGGGGCGCTGGCTGATCTGCTGGTAGCGGCCGCGTGCGCCGGGTACGCTGCGCACGTGGACGACGGGCTGGACGTCTGGCTGGAACCGGGCTACGACCAGGGCCGGACCGGTGCCTGGATGCTGGCCTGGCCGGGCTGTTTCACCTGGGCCCCGGACCGCGACGCCGCCCTCGAGCGAGCGGCCTCGGCGGTCGGCGCCCATCTCGACTGGCTGGCCGACCACGGCGAGGTGCTGCCGCTGCTCGAGTCGGGGCACCCACGGGTGATCGAGGAGGTGGCGGCGGATCGGGACGGCGACTATGAGCGCAACGCCTGTTTCCAGGCCGATCGTCGGCCCGTGGGGGCCGAGGAGCTCGAGAGGTTGCTGCGTCGTGCTCGGTGGGCTCGCGAGGACCTCCTCACGACGGTCGGACGGGCGCGGGCCCTGCCGGACCCCGGCGTCCTTCAGGGCCGTCCGCGGAGCGCGGAGCGCGCGACCGCGGCGGCCCTCCTCACGCCTCGGAGCCTGGACGAGGTACTCCGCCACCTGGGTCAGGCCGAGGTGTGGTTCACCAGCCGCCTCGACCGTGGTGTGCGATACGACGGGCCGCCGGCCGACGGTGACCTCGACACGTACCTCACGGCGTCGCGGGCCTGGTTCGAGGCGCGCATCCGAGACTTGCAGGGACGCGACCCGGCGGCCGCCGCCACCGACGGCAAGGGTGAGGCCTGGACGCTCTTCAAGGTCCTGCGCCGGTACGTCTACCACGGTCTCGACCACCTCGAGGAGCTGGATCGACGGCTGGCTCTGGCCGAGGGCCGCGCCGCGCGCCTGGCCTGGCGCCGCGGGCCGGACGTGGCCATCGAGGACCTTGCCCACCTGCTCATCCTCAACGGACGGGGGCGGCGAGCGGAGGATCGGGCCAGGCTGGCGGCGGCCGTGGCGGGCGCCACGGACGTCGTCAGTGCGTGGGACGGCGACCGGCTGGTCGCCTTCGCCCGCTCGGTCCACGACGGTGTCCTCAATGGCTACGTGTCGATGGTCTACGTCCATCCCCGGTGGCAGGGACGAGGGATCGGCCATGAGCTGATGGCCCGCCTGCTCGAGGGACGCGACGAGATCCGGTTCGTCCTGCACGCCGCCAGCGGGACCGCGTCCTTCTACGGCGCGTTCGGCTTCGAGCATCAGGCCAACCTGCTCGGTCGGTTCGCGCGCGTCTGAGGTCGATCGCGGGACAGAACGTCTGTTCCAATCGCCCGACAAACGGTACAATCGCAACGTGCCCCAGGACCAGCTCATCGTGCGCGGCGCGCGCGAGCACAACCTCAAGGACATCACGGTCGCCCTGCCGCGCGATCGGCTGATCGTCATCACCGGCCTGTCCGGCAGCGGCAAGAGCAGCCTCGCCTTCGACACCATCTATGCCGAAGGGCAGCGCCGCTACGTCGAAAGTCTGTCGGCGTACGCCCGCCAGTTCCTGGGCCAGATGGAGAAGCCGGACGTCGACCAGATCGACGGCCTGAGCCCGGCCATCTCGATCGACCAGAAAGGCAGCAGCCGTAACCCGCGGTCGACGGTCGGCACCGTCACCGAGATCTACGACTACCTGCGCCTGCTGTTCGCCCGCGTCGGCCACCCGCACTGCCCGGCGTGCGGCCGGGAGGTCGCGCGGCAGAGCGCCAGCCAGATCGTGGAGCGCATCCAGGCCCTGCCCGACGGGACGCGGCTGCTGGTCCTGGGCCCGCTCGTGAAGGACCGCAAGACGGAAGGCGAGCGGGTCTTCGAAGCGGCTCGCCGGCAGGGCTTCGTCCGCGTCCGCGTCGACCGTGAGCTGCGCGACCTCGACGACGTGCAGACGCTCGACAAGTACAAGCGGCACACCATCGAGGTGGTCGTCGACCGGCTCGTGGTGCACCACGCCGACGACGAGGGCCGGCCCTACGACCGCGACCACCCCAACCCCGACGGCGCCCGCCTGGCCGACTCGGTCGAGACCGCCCTCCGGCTTGGCGAAGGGGTCATGGTCGTCGCACCGGCCGACGCCGACGCCTTCGAGGAGCTGCGCTACAGCGAGCACTACACGTGCCCGTATGACGGCACCCAGATCGAGGACCTGGAGCCGCGCAGCTTCAGCTTCAACTCGCCGCACGGGGCCTGTCCCACCTGCACCGGGCTCGGCATCCGACTCGAGATCGACCCGCAGCGCGTCGTGCCAGATCGCTCCCTGTCGATCGCCAAGGGCGCCCTGATGCGGCCCTTCGCCCGGATGCCCATGGCCGACTCGTGGTACGGCAAGGTCACCGAAGCGGTCGCCCGGGCCCACGGTTGGGACCCCACGGTGCCGCTCGACAAGCTGCCGCCGGAGGCTTTGGAACACCTGCTGTGGGCGCCCCGCGGGGAGCAGGTGCGCATCAGCTACCACCACGACCGGGGCGACAGCAGCTACTCGGCGACGTTCGAGGGCCTCATCCCCAACCTGGAGCGGCGGTACAAGGAGACCGACTCGGAGTACGTGAAGGCGGAGCTGGAACGCTTCATGGTCGAGCGGCCGTGCCCCGCCTGCGGCGGCAAGCGGCTCAAGCCGGCGGCCCTGGGCGTGACCGTGGCCGAGCTCGACATCGCCGCCGTCGCGGCCCTCGCCGTGAGCGACGCGATGGGCTGGGCGGCCAACCTCCACGAGCGGCTCACCGAGCGGGAGCAGACGATCGGCCGGCAGGTGCTCAAGGAGATCACGGCTCGCCTTGGCTTCCTCGTCGACGTCGGCCTGGACTACTTGACGCTCGATCGCACCAGCAACACCCTGTCGGGCGGCGAAGCGCAGCGCATCCGGCTGGCGACCCAGATCGGCTCGAGTCTGATGGGCGTCCTGTACATCCTCGACGAGCCGTCGATCGGGCTGCACCAGCGCGACAACGCCAAGCTCATCGCCACGCTCACGCGGCTGCGCGACCTGGGCAACACGCTGCTCGTCGTGGAGCACGACGAGGAGACGATCCGCACGGCCGACTGGATCGTCGACGTGGGTCCGGGGGCCGGCGAGCACGGCGGTGAGGTCGTGGCCGAGGGGCCCCTGGAGGCGATCCTCGCCGAGCCTCGTTCGATCACCGGGGCGTACCTGCGGGGCGACCGCAGCGTACCCATCCCGGCCAGTCGCCGGACCGGCAGCGGCCGGGCCCTGGAGGTGATCGGCGCGCGGGCCCACAACCTGCGTGACCTGGACGTGCGCTTCCCGTTGGGCACCTTCACCGCCGTCACCGGCGTCTCGGGCTCGGGCAAGAGCACGCTCGTCACCGACATCCTCTACCGCGCCCTGGCGCGGGCGCTCTTCGGGGCACGGGAGGACCCCGGCGAGCACGACCGGGTCGACGGGCTTGACGCGGTCGACAAGTGCATCGAGATCGACCAGAGCCCGATCGGTCGCACACCGCGCTCCAATCCGGCCACCTACACGGGCATGTTCGGGCCGATCCGCGACCTCTTCGCCGGCACGCCGGACGCCCGCCTGCGCGGCTACAAGAGCGGCCGCTTCAGCTTCAACGTCAAGGGCGGCCGCTGTGAGGCGTGCAAGGGCGACGGCATCATCAAGATCGAGATGCAGTTCCTGCCCGATGTCTACGTGCCCTGCGAGGTGTGTGGCGGCAAGCGCTACAACCGCGAGGCGCTCGAGGTCCTCTACCGCGGCCGCTCGATCGCCGAGGTGCTGGAGATGACCGTCGCCGAGGCGCTCGACCTCTTCGAGGCCGTGCCGGCTATCCGCACCAAGCTCCAGACCCTGTACGACGTGGGGCTCGGCTACATCCACCTCGGTCAGCCGGCCACGACGCTCTCGGGCGGGGAGGCCCAGCGGGTCAAGCTGGCCACGGAACTCTCGCGGCGCGCCACCGGCCGCACGCTCTACGTCCTCGACGAGCCCACGACCGGCCTCCACTTCGCCGACGTGGAGAAGCTGCTGGAGGTCCTCCACCGTCTCGTCGACACGGGCAACACGGTCATCGTCATCGAGCACAACCTGGACGTCATCAAGACGGCCGACTGGATCATCGACCTGGGCCCGGAGGGCGGTGCGCGAGGCGGGCAGGTCATCGCAAGCGGCACCCCCGAGCAGGTCGCCCGGGTCGCCGGATCGGCCACCGGTGAGTACCTGGGGCGGGTCCTGCGCGGCGAGCCGCTGGTGCCCCTGAGCGACGTGTCGTTCGCCGAAGCAGCCGGGCGGCCCGGCCCCAGGCGCGTTCGCGATGGCCGCGCGGCACGGCCGGTCGCCCGCCGGGCGGCCGCGGTCGGGAGATGACCCCGGCGGCGACCTGACACCAGGCCGTAGACTCTGCGGCCGTGCTCGCCTTCGTCGACCAGCTCGTCATCCCGTTCCTGACCAGCCTCTACGGCGCGGTCGGCTATCTCGGCGTGGTGGTGGCCATGACCATCGAATCGGCCATGGTGCCCCTTCCCAGTGAGCTGACCCTGCCGTTCGGCGGGTTCCTGGTCTCCGATCCGAGCCAGATCGAGCCGCTGACCCGTCAGCCGTGGGCGTTCTGGCTGGTCGTCGTTGCAGCCACGCTCGGCAACACGCTGGGCTCACTCATCGCGTACGCGATCGGGGCCTGGGGCGGCCGCCCGCTGCTCGAGCGCTATGGGCGCTACCTGCTCATCCGGACCGAGGAGATCGACCGGGCCGACGACTTCTTCGCCCGCCACGGCCGGTCCACGGTCTTCGTCGGCCGCCTCCTGCCGGTGGTGCGGACGTTCATCAGCTTCCCGGCCGGCGTCACGCGCATGCCGCTCGTGCCGTTCCTCGCCTACTCGCTGCTCGGCGCGGTGCTGTGGAGCACGGTGCTGGTCTTCGCCGGGCTGCAGCTTGGCGTCCATTGGGAGGACATCCGGCACGCGCTCCAGCCGTTCGACCTCCTGCTGGCGGTCCTGGCCGTCCTCGTCGTGGTCCTCTTCGTGTGGTGGCGCCTTGGCCGCCCGGGGTGGCGCAGACCAGCCGCCTGACGGGACCAGCAGGCGGCTCTGCAGCCGGGCGATCCGCCGGCGCTGGGCAGCCTCATCGGCGGTCGGCACGGGCATCCCGTCGAGGCGGTCGAAGGCCCACACCTGCAGGGCGTCGATGAGTTCGGTCGTGGCCGGCGTGCGCCAGCGTTCGAGGCCCCGGACGCGGGCCCGCAGGGCGTCCAGGTGGGCGGGCGTGATGTTGCTCAGCGGGGCGCCGACGATGTCGAGCAGGATCTCCGTCTCGGCCCGCAGGTGCGGCGCGGCCTGCGAGCCGCCGGCGGAGCGGATGAGGCCGTCGGGCCAGACGGTCACGAGCGCTGCGGGCACCGAGGCGACCCAGGCCACCCACACCGGCACGGGCGACTCCAGGACCATGACCCACGCCAGCGCCGCGACGAGGTAGGTCGCCAGCGCGGTCCAGGCGGCGCCAGGGGGAGCGTCGCGCTCCTCGAGTTCGTGGCGCAGGCCGAACCACAGGGCGAGCGCGATGGCCACGCCGACCGGGAGCGCCAGGAACTGGAGGATGGTCACCCCATGCGAGCGTAGCGGCTTGCTACCATCCCCGGGTGACCGACCTGACCGCCGCGGCGACGCCGCCCGGTGCACCGACCCGCGAAGACGCGTGGCGCCTGCTGACCGAATGGACCGCCAGCCCGTCGTTGCGCAAGCACGGCCAGGCCGTGGAGGCCACGGTCGCGTGGTACGGGGAGCAGCGCTACGGGATCACCGGGGCGGCGCTCGAGACCTGGCGCATCGCCGGCCTGCTGCATGACTTCGACTACGAACGGTACCCGGATACCCACCCGCGCCAGGGCGCGGAGGAACTGCAGCGGCTGGGCTTCGGCGACGAGATCGTGGGCGCGGTCCTGGGCCACGGCGACCACACGGGCGTGCCGCGCACCACCCCGCTGGCGCACGTCGTCTATGCCTGCGACGAGATGAGCGGTTTCGTCGTGGCCGTCACGTACGTCCGGCCGAACCGCTCGCTGGACGAGGTCGACGTGCGATCGGTGGTCAAGAAGATGCGTGACAAGGGCTTCGCCCGCCAGGTGCCGCGTGACCAGCTGGAGAACGGCGCGTCAGAACTCGGGCTCCCGTTGGAGGAGCACATCGCCAACATCATCGCCGGGCTCGCTCCGGCACGCGAGGCGCTCGGCATCTAGGCGCGCCGCCCGTCGCGCGCCACCTGACATGTACGTGGGGCAGCTGCACCGCCAGTGTCAGATGCACACCGGGGGGACGTTCGCCGGTGTGGGACCCGGATCGGGGACCCACAGCTCGGCGCTCGGTCGCGCTGAGCTCGAGTCGGGGATCGGCTGAGGCGACGACCCCGAGACGGCGCGCCGTGACCAGGCGAAACCTCGCGAACGTTCCGCGGATGCGCGTCTGCGACATCCGAGTCGCCACACCCACCGGAGTCATGTCTGTCGCGTGCCGCGGGCCGCGATCACCTCAGCCCCGTTCGCCGCGGCGCCGCGCAGTTCGCGCTCGTGGAAGGCCTCTTGGATGAAGGGTGACGGGCCGCCAGGGTCGTAGACCAGCTCGAGCGAGTGCCTCGCCCGGGTCCAGGCGACGTACGCCAGGCGACGCTCCTCCTCCAGCTGGCGCGCCGGCTCGGCGGCCTCCTGCAGCGCACGGACGTTGGGAAAGCGACCCTCGTCCAGGCCGACGCAGGCGACCACGTCGAATTCGAGGCCCTTCGTCGCATGCACCGTGGCCAGCAACAAGGCAGCGTCACGCTGCCCGAGGTCGGCTCGCCTGGCCGCCGCGGCGGCGAGCGCCTGGCGCAGCGTCCGTGGTGCTGGCGTCGTCCAGGTGGCGGCCAGCCCGAAGGCCCAGCCGGGAGCGGAGGCAGCGTCGTCTGGATCGAACGACAGGTGGTCCCGCTCGGCCCAGTAGGGGAGGCCAAGCTCGAGCGCGACTGCGGCATACGGCGCCAGCTCGGCCGTCGTGCGGGCAAGGACGGCATGGGATGGGCCGGCACGAGGCGGCGCGGAGCGCAGGTCGCCGGCCCACCGGCCAAACAGCTGGCGGGCCCGCGCCACATCGTCGCCCGGATCCGCCACGAGCACCAGCGAGCCGCGGCCGTCCGGTCCGGCTCGGACATGCTTGGCCAGCCGCTCCCGGTTGTGGCCCACGAGCGCCACCGCTCGCTCCACGACGGCGGCGGGGCAGCGGTAGTTGGTCTGCAGGTCGATGCGGCGCACCCGCGGCAGCTCGGCGGCGAGGCCCAGCATCCGGCGGGCGTCGGCGAGGCGCCACGCGTAGATGGTCTGGTCGTCATCGCCCACCAGGAACAGGTCGTCGCCCGGGGTCGTCAGCAACCGCGCGAGACGCCATTGGGCGTGGTCAAGGTCCTGCACCTCGTCGACGAGCAGCGAAGCGCAGCGTTCGCGCCACCGATCTCGGAGGGCAGGCACGCTCGCCAGCAGCCCGACGGCCTCGACGACGAGGTCGTCGTGGTCCATCGACCCGACTTCGGCGAGGAACCGCTGGTACGCGCGCAGGGCCGCCGGGGGCACGGACGTGGCCTGCGGGTCCAGCTTGGACCGCGCGATCCCGTCGTCGAGCCGCCGCAGCGACGCCGGAGCGAGCCGATCGCCGGTCAGGTGGCGGAGCACCGCCAGGCGATCGACGACCCGTCGGTCCGGGCGGCCGGCGTCGAGCATGATCTCCCGGCCGAGGGCGTGGAACGTCCGCACGCGGACCGCATCCGGCGCCAGGCCCTGCTCGGCCAGCAACGGCGCCAGGCGAGTCCGCAGGGCGGCTGCCGCGCGACGGTTGAAGGCCACCGCACACGTGCGTTCGGCCGACGTGCCACGGGCGAGGCGCCAGGCCAGCCGGGCGACGAGCGTGGTCGTCTTGCCGCTCCCGGCCGGCGCGACGCACAGCAGGGGTCCCGGCGGCGCCGTGACGGCCGCCCGCTGGTCCGGCGCGAGGGACCGGAGCAGCTCGTTCAGGGGCCCGTGGTCGGCCATGGGCTGATGATGGTGCCCGTCGGCGCTTGCCCGGCGCTTGGCACCGACGACCATCGATGACCGCCTCGACGCGGGTCGGCGGCTATCATCGGTTCGATGAGCGGCATCAGGGCGGGCCTGGCAGCGCGGCGGGCCGCCGGGGTCGTCCTCATCCTCGGCCTCGCCCTCGCGGTCGCCGGGCCGGCGACCGCCGCGAGCGGCACCGCCACGGTCACCCTGAGCACCTCGGTCGCCGAGCCGGGCGACGCGATCACCGTGACGGCGGCCAGCCTGGGTGGAGCGGGAGATGTCCCTATCCTGCTCGCCGGTCCGGGCACGAGCGTGCAGCTGGGGACGGCCAAGGCCGACAGTGAGGGCGCCTTCCGGACGACCGTCACGATCCCCGCCGACACGGCCGACGGGGACTACGACGTGATCGTCTACGACACGGCCGAGGACATCATCCAGGCACCGCTCCATGTCGGGCCGCCGACGACGGACGTGGCGACCGCGACCGACACGTCCGACCTCGGCCAGGACACCGCGACCCCGCTGGACGACTCGGGCGCCGACGTGACGCCGACGGCCGCGCCGGCCGATCCGTACCCGGTCCCCGAGGGGATCCGTGACATCGCGTTCGTGCTGCTGGTCGCCGGCAGCATCGCCCTCGCCGCGTGGGGGGCCGGACCGGGCCGCAGGCCGTGACCGCGCCAGCCGGGGCCCTCGCCGCCACGCTGGCCAAGCTGCCCGACCACCCGGGCGTGTACCTCATGCGCGACGCCCGGGGCACGGTGCTCTACGTCGGCAAGGCGCAGAGCCTGCGCCACCGGGTGCGCAGCTACTGGCAGCGGCGCGGCGCGGCCGAGCCGCCGCTCCGCATCGAGTCCTCGCTGGATCGCGTCGTCGACGTCGAGTACACCCTGACCGACACGGTCAGCGAGGCGCTGCTGCTCGAAGCGAATCTCATCAAGCGCTACCAGCCGCGCTTCAACGTGCGGCTCAAGGACGACAAGAGCTACCCCTTCATCAAGGTCACCCTGGCCGACGACTTCCCGCGCATCGAGCGGACCCGCAAGCTGCCGGCCGACGGGAGCCGCTACTTCGGCCCGTACGCCTCGGCGACGAGCGTCGACGAGGCCATGAACCTCATCCGCCGCCTCTTCCCCTTCCGCACCTGCACGATCGACATCCACGACGGCCAGCGGGCGCTGGCCCGGCCGTGCCTCCTGTACCACATCAAGCGCTGTCAGGGCCCCTGTATCGAGGCCATCTCGCGCGAGGCCTACGCCCGGGACATCGAGCAGGTGATGCTCTTCCTGGATGGGCGGCAGGAGCTCCTGGCCCGGGCGCTGCGCCAGGAGATGGCCGCCGCCAGCGCAGGCATGGCCTATGAGCGAGCGGCCGCGCTGCGGGACAAGCTGCGCGCCATCGAGCGGACGATGGAGAGCCAGAAGATGGCCGCCCGAAGCGACGCGGAGGCCGACCTCGTGGGGCTCGCCCGCGAGGCCAACGACGCGGCCGTGCAGCTCTTCGTCGTGCGCGAGGGCAAGCTCGTCGGGCGCGATGTCTTCCTGCTGACCGACGTGGCCGGCGAGACGGATGCGACCGTCGTCGGCGCGTTCATCAAGCAGTACTACGCCACGGCCGGATCGGTGCCGCGGCGCGTCCTGACGCCGGTCCAGCCCGTCGAGGCGGACGAGCTGGCGACGATGCTCGGCGATCGTCGCGGCGGCCGCGTGGAGCTGGCGGTGCCACAGCGGGGCCGCAACCGCCAGCTGCTGGAGCTCGCCGCGCGCAACGCGGCCGAGACGCTGGCCCGCGAACAGGCCCGCTGGCTGGCCGACGCGGGCAAGACGCTGGCGGCCCTGGAGGAGCTGGCCGACGCGCTCGGCCTGGCCGCCCCACCCGCGCGCATCGAGTGCTACGACATCAGCACCATCCAGGGCAGCAACACGGTCGGCAGCATGGTCGTCTTCGAGGATGGCCGGCCGCGGTCGGGCGAGTATCGCCGCTTCCGCATCCGCACGGTCCAGGGGCCCGATGACTTCGCCAGCCACCAGGAGGTCCTGCGGCGGCGCTTCGGCCACGCCCTGCGCCTGGAGGAGGGGGCCGTCGAGGAGGCGCGCTGGCGCCTGCCCGACCTGGTCATCATCGACGGCGGCAAGGGCCAGGTGAGCGCGGCCCGCGAGGTCCTGGACGGACTGGGCCTGCACGACCTGCCGCTGGCCGGTCTGGCCAAGGAGCGCGAGGAGCTGTTCCTGCCCGACCGCCCGACGCCGATCGTCCTGGCCGCCAGCTCGCCGGCCCTGTACCTCGTCCAGCGGCTGCGCGACGAGGCCCACCGTTTCGCCATCACCTACCACCGCCAGCTGCGGTCCAAGGCGCAGGTGCGCTCGGTCCTCGATGACCTGCCCGGCATCGGTCCGGCGCGCAAGCGGGCGCTGCTGCGGGTCTTCGGCTCGGCGCGCGGCATCCGCGAGGCGACGGAGTCCCAGGTGGCGGCCGTGCCCGGCATCGGCCCACGCCTGGCGGCGACCATCAAGGCCACCCTCGAAGCCTGAGCACCCTGCCCCTGATATAGTCCCGGCCGATGCGCCGTCTCTTCCCCTTCCTCATCGTGGCCGTCGGCCTGGCCGCGCTCGCCATCGATTTCGTGCCCAACCTGTCACGCCCGGGCACCAACGGCGATGTCAAGATCGAGACGCGCCTGGGGCTCGACCTCCAGGGCGGGATCTCCGTCGAGTACCAGGCCGTGACCACCAACGGCGCGGGGCCGGCGCCGGGCGACATGGCCACGATCCAGACGATCATCGAGAACCGCGTCAACTCCACCGGCGTGTCCGAGCCGCTCGTGCAGGTGCTCGGCACGGACAAGGTCATCGTGGAGGTCCCTGGCGCGGCCGACCCGGACGAGATCCGCAAGCTGGTGGGAACGACCGGACGGCTCGACTTCGTCGACCTGCCGGCCGACACCTACGGGACCGGCTCGACGACCACCACGGCCGGCACGACCGGCACGAAGGCCGTGCCGCAGCAGGGCGAGGCGATCGACCCGACCCTGCCGGTGCTGTTCAGCGGCGACCAGATCGACCCCAGCGGGGTGGCCCCCGGCATCGATCCGACGACGAACGAGCGAGTCGTGCAGTTCAAGCTGAAGTCCCAGGCAGCGACGCTCTTCGCCACCTACACGGAGAACAACGTCGGCCACTACTTCGCCATCGTCCTCGACGGCACGGTCGTCTCCGCCCCGGTCATCCAGAGCGCGATCCCCAACGGCTCGGGCCAGATCACCGGCAACTTCACCGTCGCCGACATGAACAACCTCGTCACCGTCCTCAAGTACGGCGCCCTGCCGGTCCAACTGCAGGAGATCAGCGAGTCGCAGGTGAGCGCCACGCTGGGCGCCGACTTCCTGCGCCAGACGCTCCTCGCCGGGGCCATCGGCATCCTGCTCGTCTTCCTCTTCATGCTCGTCTACTACCGCCTGCCGGGCGTCGTGGCCTGCATCGCCCTGATCTACTACGCGGCCGTCGTGTACGCCCTGTTCCGCCTCATCCCGGTGACCCTCACGCTGGCCGGCATCGCCGGCTTCGTCCTCTCGGTGGGCATGGCGGTGGACGCCAACATCCTCATCTTCGAGCGCACCAAGGAGGAGCTGCGGTCCGGCAAGCCGGTGACGCAGGCCATCGAGGCGGGCTTCAACCGGGCCTGGAACTCCATCTTGGACTCGAACGTCTCCAGCCTCATCACGGCGTCGATCCTCTACCTGGTCGGCTCGTCGACCATCCGCGGCTTCGCCCTCGTCCTGATCATCGGCGTGCTCGTCTCCATGTTCACCGCCATCTCGCTGAGCCGCACCGTCCTGCGCTGGGTGGTGCGCCAGCCATGGGCGCGCCAGGCGCGGCTCTTCGGCGTGCACGAGGATGAGTTCGTGACCACGGCCCCTGCACGTCGGGCCCGCCCGGCTGGTGCGCGTGTTTGACCTGATCGGCCGCCGCCGCTGGTTCTTCCTCTTCAGCGGACTTATCACCATCCCGGGCCTGATCTTCATCCTCCTGACGCCCATCACATCGGGCAAGGTCGGCATCCAGTTCTCCATCGACTACACCGGTGGCACGGTGTGGGAGATCCACTTCAAGAACGGCACCCCCAGCACCGACCAGGTGAAGCAGGTGCTCGACGCCCAGGGCCTCAGCGACTCGTCGGTCACGACGAGCACGCAGAACGGGCTGACGTACGTCCTCATGCGCCTGCCGGTCGTGGGCCTGGAGACCCCCGAGCCGACGCCCACGCCACCGCCCTCGGAGACTGCGAGCCCGTCCACCTCCGCGTCTGCCACGGCCACGGCCACGGCCAGCCCCACGGCCACCCCCAGCCCGACCCCGGCGCCGAGCGCCAGCGGCTCGGCTACCGCCTCAAGCTCCCCCTCGCCGTCCCCGAGCCCTACGCCGAGCCCGACCCCCAGCCCCAGCCCGAGTCCGAGTCCGAGTCCGAGTCCATCGCCGTCGCCGAGCCCCAGCCCCTCGCCGAGTCCCTCGACCGGCATCTCGGGCAGCTACCAGCCGCCGACCGCCGGCCAGCTGGGGGCGCTTGCCACCGCCCTCCAGGCACGCTTCGGGCCCATCGACGGGGAGATCAGCCGCAACTCGATCAGCGGCATCGTCAGCAGCGACCTGATCCAGCAGGCGTTCCTGCTGATCATCCTGGGCTCGATCGGCATCCTGGCCTGGATCACGATCCGCTTCCATGACTTCCGCATGGGCGCCACGGCCCTCATCGCCCTGTTGCACGACGTCATCGTCGTGGTCGGCACGTTCGCCATCCTGGGCACGCTGCTCGGCCTGCAGGTCGACGCCCTGTTCGTGACGGCGGTGCTGACCGTCATCGGCTTCAGCGTGCACGACACGATCGTGGTCTTCGACCGCATCCGCGAGAACCGTGCCCGCCACGCCGGCGAGCCGTTCGACGCGATCGTCAACCACAGCCTGCTGCAGACGATGGGCCGTTCGATCAACACCTCCCTGACCGTCATCATCACGTTGACAGCGCTGCTCCTCTTCGGCGGCGAATCGATCCGCGTCTTCGTCCTGGCGCTGCTCATCGGCATCGTGTCCGGGACGTACTCCTCGATCTTCAATGCCAGCCCGCTGCTCGTCGTATGGCACGCCTGGGACGATCGGCGGCGGGCCCGCGCGGCGGCCCTCGTGCGTGCCGGCCGCTGACCGGTAAGGCGCCGCCAACCGCCGTGGAGCAGGCTGGCCCCATGCAAGGACTCCGGCCGGCCTTCGAATGGATCATCCGCCCCGCCGCGCCCGTATCGCCGGCGCTGGCCGAAGCCGCCACCGTCGCCGGCCTGTCCGAACGCGCCACCCGGCTGCTGGCCGGCCGCGGGATCGGCCGCCCGGCGGACCTGGCGGCGCACCTTGGCGATCCCCGGGCCGCCCTCCACGATCCGCGGCTGCTGCCCGACGCGGCGGCGCTCCAGACACGCATCGCCCGGGCCCGCGCGGCTGGCGAGCGCGTGCTCGTCCTGGGTGACTTCGACGCCGACGGGCTGACCGGCCTGGCCATCCTCGTCACGGCGCTCCGTCGGCTGAGCCTGGATGTGGGCTGGCACGTGCCGGCCCGCGAGGCCGAAGGGCATGGCCTCTCGGTGGCAGCCATCGACCGCGCCGCGGCCGAGGGGCGCAGCCTGATCATCACCGTCGACACCGGCTCGAGCAGCGTGGACGAGGTGGCCCTCGCGGCGTCACGCGGCATCGAGGTGATCGTCACCGACCACCATCACGTGCCGCCGGTCCCGCCCGCCGCGGTCGCCCTGGTCAATCCGCATCGAGACGACAGCGTCTACCCGGACGACCGCCTTGCCGGCAGCGGTGTCGCGTTCAAGGTGGCGCAGCTGCTGCTGGCGGGCGAGCCCGGCGGCCCGGCCGCCGCCCTCGACCTGGCCGACCTGGCGATCATCGGCACGATCGCCGACGTGGCACCCATCGCCGGCGAGAACCGCGCCATCGCCCGCCTGGGGCTGGCCCGGCTCCGCACCGCGCCCCGGCCGGGCATCGCCGCCCTGCTTGCCGCGGCCGGCGTGGCGCCACAGCGGGTGGACCTGGACCGGATCGGCTTTGCGCTCGCCCCGCGGCTCAACGCCGGCGGCCGCATGGGCGACGTCGCCACCGCGGCGAACCTGCTGCTGGCGACCGACGCCGCCGCCGCGGCCGAGCTGGCCGGCCGGCTCGAGACGTCGAATCGCGAGCGGCGCGACCTCACGGCCACGATCCTCGACGAGGCCCACGCCGCCGTTGCGGACCTGCCGCCCGGCCCGGTCATCGTCACCGGGGCGTGGCCGGTGGGCATCATCGGCCTCGTCGCCGGCCGGCTCGCCGAGGACCGCGGCGCCCCGGCCATCGTCGTGGCCACCGGGATGGAGCCGTGGCGCGCTTCCGGTCGGGGGCCGGCCGGCAGCCAGCTCGCGGCAGCCTTCGAGGCCTGCGCGGATCTCCTCGACCGACATGGCGGCCATCCGCAGGCCGCCGGGTGCCAGTTCGCCGCCGCCATGTACCCGATGCTGCGGGCACGCCTCATGCCGCTCCTCGTCATCCCGGCCGGCGACGAGCGGCCGACCGCCGCCACCAGCCCCAGGACGCTGCTCCTGGACCTGGCCGTCGACGCCGCCGAGGTCGACTACCGCCTCCTGCGCGACTTCGACCCCCTCGGCCCGATTTCGCCCGGCGACCCGGAGGCGCTGGTCGGCATCCGGGGGCTGACCGTCGGGCGGGTGCGCGCGGCCACGGGCGGCCACACCTCGCTCGTGCTGCGCCGGGGCCGGGAGGTCCTCGACGGCATCGCCTTCGGCCGCGACGACCTTGCGGTCAGCCTCGCGGAAGGTGATGTCGTCGATGTCGTGGCACGCCTGGACAGCCGGCAGTTCGGCGGCTTCGAGACGCTCCAGCTGGACGTCCGGGACGTCGCGCCCGGCGGCCACCTCGCCAGCCTCGCGGCCGCAGCCCGGGCGGCGGAGCCCGTCATGGCCGGGGCACCAGGCCCGGGCAGCGCATGAGCGCGGCGCGTCCCCCCAACCGCGGCGACGGCCGGCCGCCGTTCCCGTTCGGGCCGGTCGTCGCCGGTGCCGGCCTCGTCCTGGCCTTCGGGCTCAGCATGGTCCTGGTCCTTGGCCGCCTCGACCTCGTGTCGAACGTCACGCCCGGCCACCCGACACCGCCACCGACGGTCAACCCCTCGGTCGTATTCACGCCTCCGCCCTCGGCGGCCCTGGGCTACCAGATGAAGGGCACGATCCTCTTCGCCAAGAACGGCGACATCTGGTCCCTCACGGCCCAGAACGTGGTGCGCCTGACCTCCGGTGGCACCGAGTCCCAGCCGACGTGGGGGCCCAACGGGACGACCATCTACTACGTCGAGACCCATGCGCTCGACTCGCTGACGCCGCCGCAGGAGAACGGCGGCCGGTACGACCTGTACTACCCCGTCATCACGCGCATGGCCGCCGACGGCAGCGCCGCCAAGGTCATCAAGAGCGGCCTCCTGACCTTCTCCGGCGGGACCCACTTCTTCGACTGGTACGACCAGCCGGACGTGAGCCCCGACGGCAAGACGATCGCCCTCATCACGAACTACCCGAATCCCTTCAACCTGTTCTTCGGCCCGCAGCTGGGGTTCATCCCGGCCGGCGGCGGGACGCCCTCGGTGCCGAACATCGCTCAGTTCAACCCCCTCGGCCATAACGACCCGGCCTGGAGCCCCGACGGCAAGCTGGTCGCGTTCACCTACAACCAGCGCTCCGGGGCCATCGGTGATCCGCGCATCGCGCTCTTCACCGTCGCGACCAAGCGCATGCGCTTCCTGAGCGCCGCCGGGTACGCCCGGCCGTCGTGGTCGCCCGACGGCAAGTGGATCGCCGCCGAGAAGACCGACGGCAAGGGCCGCGACGTGGTCATCCTCAACGCCTCGACCGGGGCGGAGGTCGCCCGCCTGACCAACGACGGCCAGTCGTTCGCGCCGACCTGGTCGCCCGACGGCACCGCGGTCGCCTTCCTGCATGCGCAGGGGACCGGCATCGACCTGGACCTCGCCGTCCTGGGGCCCGGCAGCCCGTTCACGACCGCCCAGATCATCCCGCTCACCGAATTGAGCCTGCTCGACGGGACCTCGCGGCCGGCCTGGTTCATCCCTGCCTCCGAGCTGCCGACGCCGGTGCCGACCGCGCCGCCGGCCAGCGCTCCGGCCTCGAACGGGCCGTCGCCCAGCGGGCCGTGACGGAGGCGATCGGCCCTGCGACGGGGTCGAACGGGGCCTACGACGCGCTCCTCGAGACGCGGGTGCGCCGCACGGGGACGCTCCTGTGCCTTGGCCTCGACCCGGACCCGGCAGGCTTCCCGCGCGGCTTCGGCGCCGACGTGGCCGGGGTCGAGCGGTTCGCTCGTCTGCTGCTCGACGCCGCGCTGCCCCACGCCGCCGCTGTCAAGGCGAACCTGGCCTTCTTCGAGGCGTTCGGGTCGGCGGGCCTGGCCGCGCTCGAGCGGGTGCGGGCGAGCCTGCCCGCGGACGTGCCCTTCATCGCCGACGCCAAGCGCGGTGACATCGGCAGCACGAGCGCGCGTCATGCGGCGGCGCTCTTCGATGACCTTGGCGCCCACGCCGTGACCGTCGCCCCGTATGTCGGTTCGGCCGCCCTCGCCCCGCTGCTCGAGCGGGCGGACCGCTGCGTCTACGTCCTGTGCCGCACGTCGAACCCGGGCGCCGGTGAGCTGCAGGATCTGCCGGTCGGCGTCGACGCCGCGAGCGGTGCGCCGGGGGAGCCGCTCTACCTGCGGGTGGCCCGGCTGGCGCTGGCCTGGCAGGCCACGTACGGCACGATCGGCCTCGTGGTCGGCGCCACGGCGGCGGCCGAGCTGGCCGCGGTCCGCCACATCGCCCCCGAGCTGCCGTTCCTCGTGCCTGGGGTCGGGGCGCAGGGCGGCGACGCGACCATGGTCCGTGACCTTGCCGCGGCCACTGCCGGCCCCCACGCGAGCTCGTCGGGACGGGGCGTCCTGGTCAACGTCTCACGGGGCATCGCCGCTGCTGGCTTGGACGCGCGCGACCCGGGCGCGGCCATCGCGGCAGCCGCCGCGAACTGGGCGGCGCGCCTGCGGTGCTACGATGTTGAGCCGCCGCAGCGGACGCCGCTGGAGGATCCTTCGCCGCATGCCTGACATCGGAGCCCCGGAACTCATCATCGTCCTGGTCGTGGCGCTCATCGTGCTCGGCCCGAAGCGCCTGCCGGAGATGGGCCAGTCGCTTGGCCGCTCCCTGCGCGAGTTCCGCCACGCCATCAGCGAGACCACCGACGCCGTCAAGATCGGCGCCGCGCCGACGACGGCCACCAGCCCGACGGTAGCCCCGCCCGCCCCGGCACTGCCTGCGCCGGCGGCCCCTGCCGCCGTGGTCGCGGCCCCCGCGGCACCTCCCGCAGACGCGGCGGGGCCCTCCGAGCCGAGCGGCCCCGGCGCCTAGCCGGCCCGCGCGCCCCGCGATGGCCGAGATCGAACTGCGCGACGTCCCGCCCGGCGGGTCCCTCGGCACGCCCGCCCTGACGCCTGCCCCGGCCATCGAGCCGGAAGGCGGCGTGATGAGCCTCATCGACCACCTCTCGGAGCTGCGCCGCCGTCTCTTCGTCTCCGCCGTCGCGCTGGTGATCGGCTCGGGGATCGGCTACGTCTTCGGGGGCCCGGTGCTGAGGCTGCTCGCCGCCCCCATCAAGGAGCCGCTGCAGATCATCACGGTCGGGGGCGGGTTCTTCATCCAGCTCAAGGTGGCCATCATCGTGGGTTTCGCCATCGCCCTGCCGGTCTTCCTGTTCGAGCTGTGGCGCTTCATCTCGCCCGGCCTTACGGCGCGCGAACGGGCGGTGGCGCGTCCGTGGATCCCTCTCGCCGGGGTCTTCTTCGCGGTCGGCCTGGTGGTGGCCTACTTCGTGCTGCCGTTCGCCATCGCCTTCCTGGAGGGCTTCACGACCCCGGGCGTCAGCGTCAACGCCTGGACGCTGGAGTCGTACTTCGGCTTCGTGACGCTCCTCTTCCTGGCCTTCGGCGTGGTCATGGAGTTCCCCATGGTCCTGGTCCTGCTCGTGCGCCTGCACGTGCTGCCGCTGGAGCTGCTCCGCCGCCAGCGCCGCTACGCCATCCTGGCCATCGTCATCTTCGCCGTCATCATCACGCCCGGCGGCGACCCGGTCAGCCCGACGATCATGAGCGTCACGATGTACATCCTCTACGAGGTCACGATCCAGCTCCTGGCCCGCTCGGACCGCCAGGCGGCGCGGGCCGCAGCCGACGACGCGCGTCGGGCCGGCGGTGGCTGAGCCGACCGAGCCAGCGCGACGGCAGCACGTGGCCGTCATCAGCGGCCTCTCGGGCGCCGGCAAGACGGCCACCAGCAAGCTGTTCGAGGACCTGGGCTACCTCGTCGTCGATAACCTGCCCGCCGAGCTGCTGCCGGAGATGGCCGAGCTGGTGGCCTCGGATCCCGAGCGCTTCGCGCGGGTCGCCCTCGTGCTGGATGTCCGCTCCGGGGACGCGGCCGTCGCGTTCGGTGCGGTGATGGGCGCCCTGGAGGGCCGCTCGATCGTGCCCCAGGTGCTCTTCCTGGACGCTCGCGACGAGGTCCTCATCCGCCGCTACAGCGAGACGCGCCACCGTCACCCCCTCGAAGGCCACGGCTCGATCGCCGCCTCGATCGCGGCCGAGCGGGCGATGCTCCAGGAGGTGCATGACCAGGCCGACGTCGTCATCGACACGTCCGACCTCTCCGGCCGGCAGCTCCGCGAGCGCATCTTCGCCACGCTTCGGCCGGACGAGGAGGGCGACCGCATCGCCATCCAGCTCATCAGCTTCGGCTACAAATACGGCCTGCCGCTGGAGGCCGACCTCGTCTTCGACGTGCGGTTCATGGTGAACCCCTACTACGAGCCCGAGCTGCGGGCTCAGTCGGGCCTCGCTGAGCCGGTGCGCAACTTCGTCCTCGGCCAGCCCGCGGCACAGCGGTTCCTGGCCTTCACCCACGACTTCCTGGCGTTCGCCATCCCGGCCTACGAGAGCGAGGGCAAGAACCGCCTGACGATCGCCATCGGGTGCACCGGCGGCTACCACCGCTCGATCACCATCGCCGAGGCGATGGCGGACGACCTGCGGGCGGCCGGGTACGGTCCGGTCAGCGTCTGGCACCGCGAGCTGGACAAGGCGTGAGCGCGCCCGAGACGCGGTGGGCACGTTACCGGCGCTGGCTGCGCCCGGGCATGGGCCTCAAGCGCTGGCTGGTGGCGGTGTTCGTCGGCGAGGCCCTGGTCGCCTTCGCCGGCGCCCTGATCCTGCGCCAGCTCTATCGCGACCTGGCGCCGGACGACCCATCACAGGCGCCCGTGCTGTGGTGGCTGACGCTCCAGTTCCTGCCCGTCGCGCTCCGGCCGGTCGTGCTGGTGGGAGGCGGCGTGCTGATCTTCGCCATCGGCCTGTGGGGCGTGCTGCGGGCCGTCCTCGCGCCGTTCCAGCAGCGACGTGAGCCGCTCGTCGAGCTGATCTACCAGAAACGCTCGCTGGCGCGCGGCCCCCGCGTCGTGGCCATCGGCGGCGGAACGGGCCAGTCGACCCTGCTGCGCGGCCTCAAGGCCTACACGAGCAACATCACGGCGGTCGTCGCGGTGGCCGACGACGGCGGGTCGTCCGGCCGCCTGCGCCATGACCTGGGCATCGCGCCGGTGGGTGACATCCGCAACTGCATCGCGGCCCTCGCCGACGCCGAGCCGGTCATGACGCGGCTCCTCCAGTACCGCTTCCCGAGCACCCCGTCGGGCTCCGAGCGGGTCACCGGGCACGCCTTCGGCAACCTCCTCATCGCCGCCCTGAGCGACATCGAGGGCGACTTCGAGGAAGGGGTGCGCCAGTCGAACCGGGTGCTCGCGGTGCGCGGGCAGGTCGTGCCCGGCGCGGCCGTACCGTTGACCCTGCACGCGGAGCTGGCCGACGGGTCCCGCCTGGACGGCCAGTCGCTGATCGGCGCCACCCGCGGCATCCGCCGCGTCTGGATCACGCCGGCCGACGTCCATGCCACGGCCGAGGCCACGGAGGCCATCACGGGCGCCGATCTGATCGTGCTGGGCCCCGGCAGCCTCTATACGAGCATCCTGCCCAACCTGCTCATCCCCGAGATCCGCAACGCGCTCCTGGCGACCCGCGCCGTGCGGGTCTACGTCGCCAATGTGGCCACGCAGCAGGGTGAGACCGAGGGGTACGCGCTGTCCGACCACCTCCGGGCGCTGGAGGCACACGCCATCCTCGGGGCGGTCGACGTGGTGGTGGCGAACGACGCGCCCGAGGCGCGAGCGCCCGAGGGGTGGCCGGTCGAACCGGTCCGGGTGGACATGACCGCGGACGGCGAGGAGCGCCCGAGGCTCGTGCTGGCCGACGTGGTCGACCATCGCAACGGGCATCACCACGACCCCGAGCACCTGGCGGTGGCGCTCCTCGCGCTGCTCGAGGCCGGTGCGCTCGGAGCGCCCGCAGGCGTGGCACGGAGCGCCTGACCCGCGTGCCCGGGCCGCAGCGGACGCGGGACCGTCCGTCCCGCGACCTCGTGGCCGCCATGCGCGGCGAGCTGGCGGCCGTGGAGCCGACCCGTGCCTGCTGCCGCGCGGCGGAGCGCGAGGGCCTTGGCGCGGCCGCCCGTGGCGAGGCGCCGACGGCCGCGGTGGCCCGTCTCGCGGTGCGCCTGGAACACGGACCGCGGCTCGCCTTCACGTGGGAGGGCGCGGCCGGGCACTGCCGCATGGCGTACCTGCGCGGCCTCTTCCTCGCGCGCGGCTCGCTCAGCCTCGCCGCGGGCCGCGCCCACCTCGAGTTCGTGGTTCCGGCCGACGAGGCGGGACGCCTCACCGCCCGCCTGGCCGCGGTCGAGCTGCCCGCCTCGTGGCGGATCCGGCGGGGCGCCGGCGTGGTGACCTGGAAACGGACCGACACGATCGTACGGTTCCTCCGGTCGGCCGGCGCGTCCGCGGCGGTGCTGGAGCTGGAGAGCCGGCTCGTCGTGCGCTCGCTGCGTGGCCAGCTCAACCGCGCTCTCAACGCCGAGACGGCCAACCTGGGACGCGTGGCGGCGGCCGCGACCCGCCAGGTGCAGGCCATCGAGCGGGTGCAGGGTGAGGGCCGCCTTGGCCACCAGCCGGCGCCGGTCCAGGTGGTCGCCAGGGCCCGGCTGGCCTCCCCGGAGGCTTCGCTGGCCGAGCTGGCGGCCGAGACGGGCCTCTCGCGGCCGGCCGTGCAGCGCGCGCTGGAGCGCCTCGAGGCCCTCGGCGAGCTGGTGGGCGGCGGATGACAGGCCGCGCTGCCATGATGGGTCCGATGCGACCCGTGATCATCGCCGCCAACTGGAAGATGCACACCACGCCGGCCGACGCCGAGAGCCTCGCCGTCGCCCTCGCCGACGCGACCGCGGAGCCGGCCGTCGTGCGGGTCATCTGCCCGCCCTACGTGGCGCTCGCCGCCGTGCGCGACGCCCTCGCCGGCCGGGACGTCGCCGTCGGTGCCCAGAACGTGCACCACGAAGCCGCCGGGGCGTACACCGGTGAGGTCGCGGCGGCGATGCTGCCCGGGCTCGCCACGTGGGCCATCGTGGGCCACTCGGAACGCCGCCGCGACGCCGGCGAGACCGACGCCCAGATCGGGCTGAAGCTGCGGCGCTGCCTGGAGGCCGGGCTGCGGCCCATCCTGTGCGTGGGGGAGGGGCTGGAGGACCGCGATGCCGGCCGCGCCGACGCCGTCGTGCGCGACCAGCTGGATGGCGCCTGGGCCAGCTTCGCCACGGCTTCGCCAGGCGGCGGGACGGACGATGGAGCCGAGCTGGCCTCCCAGCTGGTCATCGCCTACGAGCCGGTGTGGGCCATCGGGACCGGTCGGACCGCTCGCGGCGCTGATGCGGCCGCGATCGCGCGCGTGATCCGCGCCACCCTCGCCGGTTGGGGCTGGCCGCGCGCGACCGCCGACGCGGTGCCGGTGCTCTACGGGGGAAGCGTCACGAGCGCCACCATCGACGCGTTCATGGCCGAGCCCGAGTTGGATGGCGCCCTGGTCGGCGGGGCGAGCCTCAAGGTGGAGGAGATGGCCGGCATCGTCGCGCGCGCCGCCCTCACCGCGCACGCGCGCCACGCCGCCTCGTGACCGAGGGACGCCCCCGTCCGATCGTCCTGCTTGTGCTCGACGGCTTCGGCCTCGGCCGCCGGCCGGAGGCAGACGCCATCGCCGCGGCCAGGATGCCGGCCTGGCGTGCGCTCGTGGAGGCGTGGCCCCACAGCCGCCTGGAGGCCTCGGGCGAGGCGGTCGGGCTGCCGGCCGGTCAGATGGGCAACAGCGAGGTCGGCCACCTCAACCTGGGGGCCGGCCGGCCGGTGCTGCAGGACCTGCCGCGGATCGATGCCGCGATCGCCGACGGGTCATTCGCCGCCAACGAGGTCCTGCAGGCCGCCTGCCGGCGGGCTGCCGAACCCGGTCGGCGCCTCCATCTCGTGAGCCTCATCGGCCCCGGCGGCGTCCACGCCATGGACCGCCACCTGGTCGCCATGGCCGAGCTCGCCTGCCGCGGTGGGGTGCGGGACATCGTGGTGCACGCCATCCTCGATGGGCGCGACACGCCGCCCCGGTCGGCGGCGGGCTTCATGCGCGACCTCCTGGCGCGCCTCGCGACGGCGTGCCCGGCGGCCCGCGTCGCGACCGTCGCCGGTCGCTACTTCACCATGGATCGCGACCGCCGCTGGGACCGCACCGCCCGGGGCTACGCCGCGATCGTCCATGGCGAGGGTCTGCAAGCGGCGGACCCCGTGGGGGCGATCGAGGCGGCCTACGAACGCGGCGAGGACGACGAGTTCGTCCAGCCGACGGTGATCGCGGGGGTCGACGGCCGCGTGCGCGACGGCGATGCCGTGGTGTACATGAACTTCCGCGCCGACCGCGCGCGGCAGCTGACCCATGCGCTGGTCGACAAGACGTTTGACGGCTTCGATCGCGGCACCCGGCCGCTCGAGTTGCAGGTCGCCACGCTGACCGAGTACGAAGAAGGCCTGCCGGCCGCGGTGGCTTTCCCGCCGCTCGTCGTGCCCAGCCTGGCGGAGCGCTTCTCGGAGCTCGGCTGGCGCCAGTTCCACGTGGCGGAGACGGAGAAGTACGCCCACGTGACCTACTTCTTCAACGGCGGCACGGAGGCGGCGTGGCCCGGCGAGGAGCGCGTGCTCGTGCCGAGCGCCCATGTCGCCACGTACGACCTGGAACCGGCCATGCGGGCCTCGCAGGTCGCCGACGCGCTGCTGGCGGCCCTTGCCACCGGCCGCTTCGACTTCCTCGTGGCCAACTTCGCCAACGCCGACATGGTCGGCCACACGGGCCACTTCGACGCCACGGTCACCGCGGTCGAGGCCCTCGACGAGGCCGTGGGGCGTGTGGCCGAAGCCGTCCTGGCGCTCGATGCGGCGGCGCCGATCGAGGGAGCCCTGCTCTGCATCACGGCCGACCACGGCAATGCCGACGAGATGACCGACGCGGACGGGCACCCCGTGACGGCCCATTCGCTCAACCCCGTGCCCCTGCTCCTGGCCGGCCGGTGCGTCCGCGGTGCGCGCTTGCGCGACGGCGTGCTCGCCGACGTCGCGCCGACGCTGCTGGCACGAGCCGGCCTGGATCCGTCGCCCGGCATGACCGGCCGCGACCTGCTGGAGCCGCGCCCCGCGGGTTGAGCCGAGGGCCGTGCTATCCTGCGCGGGCTTCACCCCATCGGAGGACTGCCGCAGCCGTGGACCCGTTCCTTGCCCTCGGGCAGATCGCGCTGAGCGCCGGGGTCGTGGCCTCGATCCTGCTCCAGTCGCGCGGGGCCGGCATGGGCCAGGCCTTCGGTGGCGACTCGGCGGTCTACCGCAGCCGTCGCGGCATCGAGAAGACCCTCTACCGCTTCACGATCGTCATCACGGTCGTGTGGGTCATCTTCTCCTTCGCCGCCTACGCGCTGACGTTGCCGGCGACCACTGGCGCCTAGCGCTCCCCGCCTCCCGCCGGCACCGGCCGCCTGGCCGAGCCGCCGGGACCGCCTGGTCGTCGGCTCGGGCATCCTGCTGCTGAGCCTCCTCCTCGCGGCCCAGGTCGCCGCGCCGCCCGCGACCAGCCATCCCTCAGCCTCACCGTCGGCCGTCCCAAGCGTTGCCCCGGCCGGCCTGCGGCTCGGCGACGTCGGCCTCCTCGACACGCTCGACCCGCTCTACGCCGCGTTGCCCGCGGAGCGTGATGTCGACGCCCTCGTCTTCCGTGGCCTGACGCGCACGGGCGCCGGCGGGGCCCTTGTGGGCGACCTGGCGTCGAGCTGGCAGGTCACCGACAACGGCCACACCTACACCTTCCGCCTGCGCACGGACGCCGTGTGGGCCGACGGCCAGCCCGTGACCGCCGCCGACGTTGCCTACACCATCCGCGTCCTCCAGGACCCGGCGTATGACGGGCCCAACGGCGCAGCGTGGCGCGGCGTCACGGTGACGACGCCGGACGCCGACACGGTCGTCCTGGCCCTCAAGGACGCTGCCGCGTCGTTCCTCGACGTGACGACCCAGCCCGTCGTGCCAGCCCACCTCCTCGAATCGACGCCCGTCGGCGAGCTGCCCGCGCTGGGCTTCGAGACGCACCCAGTCGGCGACGGCCCGTACCAGGTCACGGGTCGCGAGGGGGACACGATCCACCTCGTCCTGGCGCCCCATCAGGGCGAGGCACCGGCCGGCACGAGCTCGCCCGACGCCATCCCGGCGATCACGGTCCAGTTGTATCCCGACGCCGCCTCCCTGGCCGCGGCCTTCCGCCAGGGCGACCTCGACGGGGCCGACGGGCTCCTCCCGGACGACGCCGCCGCCATCGGGGCCCAGTCAGGGGACCGGGCGCTGGCCTACCCGCAGTCCACCCTCCTGGCCGCCGTGATGAACGTCCGCGTCGGGCAGCCGCTGTTCAGGGACGCGCGCGTGCGGGCCGCCCTGCTGCGCGCCATCGACCGCGCCGGGCTCGTCCAGACGGTCTTCCATGGCGCCGCGAGCGTGGCCACGACGCCCTTCCCACCCACCACGAACGGCCTGCCCCAGCTCACGGCCACCGCGCCGCCCTTCAGCACGACCGCGGCCGCCGCGGCCCTCACGGCCGCCGGCTGGAAGCACGGGTCCAGTGGCTGGACCGCGCCCGGCGTGAAGGGTGTCGTGACGTTCGAGGTCGTGACGGTCCAGGCGAGCGCCAACCCCGCCCTCAACGCCGTCGCCCACGCGGTCGTCGCCGCGTGGACCAGCCTGGGCCTGCACGTGACGCTGACCGAGCTGCCGCCGACCGAGCTGATCCAGCAGCGTCTCCTGCAGCACGACTTCACGGTCGCGCTCCTGGAGATGGACCTCGGCCGGGTTCCGGACCTCCAGCCGCTGCTGACCTCGACGCAGGCAGTCAGGGGTGGCACGAACCTGGCCGGCTTCGAGAACGCGTCGTTCGACGCGCTGCTGGCGGCCGCGCACGGCTACGCGACGCCCGCGGTCCATGCCCAGCGCGTCGCGGCGCTCGTGACGGCCTTCGCCGCCCAGCTGCCGTTCCTGCCCCTCGTCTTCCCGGCGCGCGTCGTAGTCTACCGCGACGCCGTCACCGGGCCGAGCCTCGTGCCGCTCGGGAATCCGTCCGACCGCTTCTGGGACGTCCTCGACTGGCGCCTCGCGCCCTGAGCGACGGCCGTGCTACCATGCGGGCTCGCCGGAGCGCCGTGAGCGAAGACGCGCGCGGCCTGGTCCGTCGGCGCCGAGGTGGCGGAATAGGCAGACGCGCTAGGTTCAGGACCTAGTGACCGCAAGGTCGTGTGGGTTCAAGTCCCTCCCTCGGTACCATCCCTGACCGGTCGAAGCTCCGCTCAGCACCTGCCCAGGTGGCGGAATTGGTATACGCGTACGTTTGAGGGGCGTATGACGCAAGTCATCCGGGTTCAAGTCCCGGCCTGGGCACCACCTTCCTCGGACCGCGGCGACCGCACACCCTGCTAGCATCGCCGGGGGCGGTTAGCTCAGTGGGTCAGAGCGCCTCGCTTACACCGAGGAGGTTCGCTGGTTCGAGCCCAGCACCGCCCACCACCCCGCCGGCACGGTCCGCCGGCCTATACTGGCCCGGCCATCTCGGCGCCATGCGGAGGCATCCATGGGTCCCCTGCTGATCCTGATCATCATCATCGTCGTCATCGCCGTGGTCGTGGTCCTGCTCTACAACGGGCTGGTCCAGCGCCGGCTCCGCATCGACGAGGCGTACGCCCAGATCCAGGTCCAGCTCAAGCGGCGCTGGGACCTCATCCCGAACCTCGTGAACGCGGTCAAGGGCTACATGGGATTCGAGCAGTCCGTGCTGACCCAGGTGACCAACGCCCGCGCCTCGGCCGTCACCGCCGGCGCCCAGGGCCCAGCCGCCTCGGCCGCCGCGGAGAACGCCCTCACCTCGTCCCTGCGCTCGCTCTTCGCCGTGGTGGAGAACTACCCGCAGCTCAAGGCGAACGAGAACGTCATGAACCTGCAGGAGCAGCTGACCACGACGGAGAACCAGATCAGCTTCTCGCGGCAGCACTACAACGCCACCGTGCTGGACTACAACACGTCCATCCAGACGCTGCCGGCGGCCCTGCTGGCCGGCCCCCTGGGCTTCACCAAGCGCGAATTCTTCGAGGCCGAGGAGGCCGCGCAGGCCACCCCGACCGTCGACCTGGGCTCGTACGGCACGCCCGCGGCCGCGCCGGCCCCGTCGATCGACCTGACGCCCCCTCCGGCGCCGCCGGCCGACCCCAGCGCGCCACCGGCCGACCCCAGCGCGCCACCGGCCGACCCCAGCGCGCCACCCGACGCGCCGACCGCCTGAGCCCGGGCGGCGACCTGACCGCCCATGAGCCTGGCGCCGACCCAGACCTTCTATAGCGAGATCGCCCAGAACCGACGGCAGTCGGTCCTGCTGGTGCTCGTCCTGATGGTCATCCTGGGCGTCCTTGGCCTGGCGATCGGCTACGGCCTGACCGGCGACGTGACCAGCGGCTTGCTGGTGATGGCCGGCGGCATCATCCTCGCCGGGCTGCTCAGCGTTGGCTCGTACTTCGGCGGGGACAGCCTCGTGCTTGGCGCGTCCCAGGCGCAGGAGGTCGACGACCAGAGCGCGCCCCAGCTGATGAACGTGGTGCGCGAGCTGGCCGTCGCCGCCAACCTGCCGATGCCGCGCGTCTACATCATCAACGACCCGTCACCCAATGCCTTCGCCACGGGCCGCGACCCGCAGCACGCGTCGGTGGCCATCACCATGGGCCTTCTGCAGAAGCTCGACCGCGAGCAGCTGCAGGGCGTCATCGGCCACGAGATGTCGCACGTGCGCAACCTGGACATCCGCTTCGCGCTCCTCGTGGGGGTCCTGGTGGGCGGCATCGCGCTGATCGCCGACGTCTTCCTGCGCTTCACGTTCTTCGGCGGTCTGTCGGGCGGCGGACGCCGCAGCGACTCGAGCGGGGGAGGGGGCGGCGCGCAGGCCATCATCCTCATCCTGGCCCTCGTGCTGGCCATCGTCGCGCCCATCTTCGGGGCCCTCGTCCAGCTGGCGGTGAGCCGGCAGCGCGAGTACCTCGCCGACGCCTCGAGCGTCGACCTGACGCGCAACCCGGTCGGGCTGGAGGAGGCGCTGGCCAAGATCGCGGCCGATCCCGAGCCGCTCGCCGTGGCCAACCGGGCGACCCAGCACCTCTACATCGTCAACCCGCTGAAGAAGCACTCCGAGGTCCGAGAACCTCATGTCGACCCACCCGCCGATCCTGGACCGCATCAACCGGCTGCGGGCGCTGTCGGGCCAGCCGCCGCTCGATTCGGTCGCCTCGGCACCGCTGGCCGGCCTTGAATGACGGGCGCTCGTGCTATCCTTCCTGCCGCCGGCGGACCGCCGTTGCCCGTCAAGTGCTCGGGCCGAGATAGCTCAGTTGGTAGAGCACGCGACTGAAAATCGCGGTGTCGCCAGTTCGATCCTGGCTCTCGGCACCACGCCGCGGCGAGTGTCGGGGGTCATCGGTCAGGTCAACGGGCGGAAGTGGCTCAGTTGGTAGAGCATCACCTTGCCAAGGTGAGGGTCGCGGGTTCGAGTCCCGTCTTCCGCTCCACTCCCTCTCTCGAGCATGCACCACGGTCAGGTGAGCGCGTCCCGCTGGCCCTTCGTCTAGTGGTAGGACAGCGGACTTTGGATCCGTGAACCGAGGTTCGAATCCTCGAGGGCCAGCCAGTCACACACCGCCGAGTCCCCCTCGGCTCCGTTCCCGGGCGACGTACCCAAGTGGTTAAGGGGGAGGTCTGCAAAACCTCTATTCAGCGGTTCGAATCCGCTCGTCGCCTCCACCTTCCCTGACCTGACGGACCCGCGGCCGATCCTCCCGCCGAGCCTCGGCCGCCCTGCGCTGTCGTCCGGGCGGGTCCCTGGCCCCACCCGTTACGATGCACGCGCGCATTCGCGCACCTATCAAGAGCGCCCGAGAGTCCTGGCTCGATGACGGCGCGGCAACCGCCGAGTGCCCCTCTGCCTCGGCACGGTGCCCCCGCCAGGCGCGATAGGAGACGAGGGATGCCGACACACGACGGCTCGACGCCGCTTCCGCATCGGCCGAGGTATCTGGAACCCGCCACCTTGCCGCCGGGGCATCGCTGCCGCGTGGACGACCTGGTCTACGCCTCGGTCGGGGACTGGTACGACGACCACCATGGCCGTGTCCCGATCCAGGCCGCGGCCGGACTCGATCGTTACATCCGGCTGCACAGCTGCACGTTCGCCGAGTCGTTCAAGGCGCTGAGCGGCCCGGGCGGCCCGATGATCCTCATCGACCGCGAGTGAGCGCTCGTCGTCGGCGCCGCATGGCGCCGACGACACATCCAGGCCCCGACGTTATGGACCTGCAACGGCACCAGCCAGGGCATTGATGCCCGCGCCCCGTCGCGCTCGCCACGCTCACCGCATCCTCTCGCTATAGGGTGTGCTGGGATCGAAGGATGGCCGAATGGCTGGCCAGCCTGCCGCTTGGGGGCTGGCTGATGCTGTTGTTCCTCGTGATGGCGGTGCCGCTCGTCCTGTTCACGACGCTGTTGTGTGTCGCCTTCCTGCCGAACGGGGCCGGGCGGGCCGGCTGGCGCGATCGGCTCGTCATCCCAAGGCGCGCCGGCACGGCGTCGTGGCGTGAGCTGCATCCGGCCTGGCCTGCGCCACCTTCCAGCCCCCGTCAGTCGATCGGCGCGGTGGCTGCCGCCACACCGGCCCGGCGGGCCACCCCGCAGCTCGTCCTCCGACCAGTGCTCGTCCGAGCGATGGCGGACCTGCATCGGGTCGCCGCCATGCTGGTGGGTTCGGTCGTGACGCCTCATGGCTGACCGGCCGAGCAGCGCCAACGACGGCGCAGCGAGGGCGCCGCGGCACGTGGTGCTCCTCAACCCGCTCCTCATGCGCCTCCTGGCCGCGGGCGTACCGATGGGCTTCAACGGCCTCATCACGGTCCACGGCCGGAAGAGCGGCCTACCGCGCACCACGGGCGTGGCCATCATCGAGGTCAAGGGCAGACGATGGGTCTGGGCTCCCTGGGGCGACGTCCAGTGGGTGCGCAACCTGCGCGCGTCCGGACGCGCCACCATCACGCTTCGCCGTCAGAAGGAGGACGTCACCGCCACGGAGCTGGATCCGGCGGAGCGAGTCGGCTTCTTCCGTGACGTCCTGGGGCCTGTCGCGCGCTCCATGCCGTTCGGGGTCCGGTTCATCCGCACGGTCGACGGCGTCGATCTCGAGCACCCGGTGGAAGCCGCGCAGGGCCGACCCGTCTTCGAGCTCCGCCCGCTCTGAGCGGGCGTCGGATCGGAGCGGCTGGGGCGGCCGCGACCCGGCCGCTGTCGCGTGATTGAAATGGTCGGCGCTCGCCATCTCGCGCGCCGTGAGCGCCCCGGCCTCGACAGTCCCGCCCATGGGGGACAGCGCCTGGTAGAGGTCTAGCACCATGGGTTATCGAACCGGCGGCGTCGGCGTGGTCGGCGTCATCGTCATCGTCGTGGTCATCCTCATCCTCGTCGGTGTCATCCGTCTTTGAGACCCGCCCGGCCGACGCCGTTCCCAGGGTGCTCCTCGCCTACGGTGTCGTCGGGGGCGTCGCTGCGCTGCTGATCCTCATGTCGGGCCTTGTCCTCGTCGCCGATCTGCGCACGCAGGCGGATTCGCTCGTGTCGGCAGCGGACACAGGGGCCACCGGTGTGGAGGCCGTCGCTGCCACCATCGACGCGGCCAACGGCACGACCACCGGACTCGGCGCCTCGATGCGCCGGACGACCGCGGCCCTGGAGGCAGCCGCCGCGACGCTCGACACCACGGCTCAGGCCCTCCGCACGAGTGCCGCGGCCGCCGGCGGCGTCACGCTCCTCGGCACGCAGCCGCTCGCGGCGTTGGCCGGGTCGTTGCAGGACACCGCCACCCAGGTCCTGGGGATCCGCGGCGACCTCGACGGCATCGACGCCAGCCTGGTCGCGGCCCAGCCCAGCGTGGATGCGCTGCCCGCCCAGCTGGCCGATCTGAGCGCCCGCCTCCGGGGGCTCGGCTCCGGGATGCACGCTGCAGCCGCGGGCGTGCGGGACGGGCTGACGGGCCTGCTGGTGTGGCTGGTCCTGGGCCTGACGGTCGCCGTGGGACTTCCGCCAGCTGCCGCCGCGGCCGGCGGCCTATGGCTGCGACGCCAGCTCGTGACTTCGCCGGCCCGCTCGTCATGACGGCCACCGGGACGCCCGCGATCGATCTCCAGCTCGCCGCCTCGATGCGGGCGGTGACGCGCCGCTTCGACGGCCTGACCGCGCTGCAGGACGTGTCCCTGGACGTGGCGCCCGGGCGACTCCTTGGCGTGATCGGCCCCAGCGGGGCGGGCAAGACGACGGCCATCCGGATCCTCACCGGGGGCCTTCTGCCCACCTCGGGGGACGTTCGAGTCCTTGGCGAAGTGCCCAGCCGCCTGCGGGGCCAGACGCGCTCGCGCATCGGCTTCATGCCGCAGCAGTTCTCGCTGTACGAGGAGCTGACACTGGCCGAGAACCTCGACTTCGTGGCAAGCCTGTTCGGCCTCTTCCCGCCCAGCCGCAGGCGGCGCATGCGCGAGGTCCTGGGCCTCCTGCAGTTGTGGGAGGCGCGCGGTCAGACCGCCGGGCGCCTATCGGGCGGACAACAGCGCCGCTTGCAGCTCGCCTGCGCCCTCGTGCACTCACCGGACCTGCTGTTCCTTGATGAGCCGACCACGGGTCTTGATCCTTTGCTTCGGGAGACCGTCTGGGCGACGCTCCGCCGATTGCGCGACGAAGGGCGCACGATGCTCGTCACGACCCAGTACGTCGCCGAGGCGGAGATGTGCGACGTCGTCGCGCTCATCACGCAGGGCCGGCTCGTCGCCGTCGGCACGCCCGCGGAGCTTCGTCGGCTGGCACTCGGCGGGGAAGTCCTCGAAGTCCATACGGCCGAGCTGCTGGACATCAACCGCCTGCCGGCGACCGATGACCTGGGCGACCTCCGGCAGACGGGTCCGCGCGACTTCCGCCTCGTGACCCATGACGCGGCTGCCGCCACGCCACTAGTCGTGGCCATGGTGCAGGCCGCCGGCGCCTCCGTGCAGTCGGTGGACCAGGCTCAGCCGTCGTTCGATGACGTCTTCGCCACGCTGGTGGAGCGGGCTGCGGCATGAGGTCACTCCTGCGCATCCTTGCCGTGACCGGCAAGGAGATCGTGGAGGTCATGCGGCGCCCGGGGGCACTCATCAGCATCGTCATCGGCCCGTTGGTCATCCTGGGCCTGTTCGGTCTGGGCTTCACCGGCCGACCGATCATGCGGGCGATCGTCGTCGTGCCGGCCGACGCCGGCCTGCCAACGGACCCGGGTACCTACCAGCAGGCTGCGGGGGCGGGCATCGAGATCACCGCCGTCCAGGCCGACGACTCGGCGGCCCGGACGGCGCTGGCCTCGGGCGCCGTCGACCTCGTCATCGTGGCGCCGCGCGACGCAGCGGCAAGCCTTGCCGCCGGACGGCACGCGGTCCTGACGGTGCTCTATGACACGGTGAGTCCGTATCGCGAGGTCCTGGCGGTGACGGCGGCCGACAGCATCGCCTCCACGGTGAACGCCCACCTCGTGGCGTCGGCCGCGGGGACCATCACGGGCCAGCTGGCGGCGGCCGGCCAGCAGGTCCCGCCGGCCCTCCAACCTGAGCTGCTGGCGTCCCCCGTGCAGGCTGACCCGATCGATGTGGCACCGAGCGGACCGGCCATCGTCCCGTTCTACGGGCTGGCCGTGCTCGCGCTGATCGTGCAGCACGTCGGCGTGACCCTGAGCAGCCTCGCCATGTTGCGGGACCGCCGACGCGGGCTCGTGGAGATGTTCCGTCTCTCACCGATCAGGAGCGGCGAGATGCTCATCGGCAAGTACCTCGCCGCCGGCTTCCTGACAGCGCTGGTCACGGCCGTCGTGGTGGCCGCGATGGTCGGTCCGCTGCAAGTGCCACTGCTCGGCGATCCTGTCCAGGCGACCGCCACCCTGGGGCTCCTCATCCTCGCCGCGACGGGCCTCGGCCTGCTGATCGCCCTGCTGACCGACTCGGAACGGCAGGTCGTGCAGCTCGCGCTGCTGTTGCTGCTCGCCTCGGTGTTCTTCAGCGGCCTCGCCATCGACCTGAGCCAGTTCGCACCGCCCATCCAGGCGGGGGCGCAGATCCTGCCGGTGACGGAGGCGGCGGCGCTGCTGCAGGACCTCTTCCTGCGCGGCGCGACCGCCGAGCCATGGCGGTTCGGCGCGCTCCTCGGCATGGCGGCCGCCCTGTTCGTGGCGTGCGCCTGGTTGCTCCATCGACGGCTTGCCTCGGCCCGCTGAGCGGACGTCCGCCCCAGGCCGACACCTCCGCCTCCCCGTTTCGCGCCTAGGGCAGGTTGCCCAACACGAACGTGGCCGCGCCCTTGAGCATGTCGTCCGACGGGACCGTGCCGCCGAGGTACACGACGTCGAAGAAGATCGAGCCTTCGCGGACGTAGATCCCGCCCGTGGAGACGGTCCCACCGGGGGCACGAACGATCTCGGCTTCGTCCGCGAAGTTCGCCACCGGTGTCAGAGCGAACCCGTGTGCGGCCGCCTCATTGTTGGCGTAGGCCTCCTCCGCCGAGGTGTCGCCCGAGGTGAAGAGCACCTGGACGGTGATGCTGCTTGGCGGCGTCGGCGTCTGCCACACGCACTCGATGAAACCGCTGTTCAACAGGTGGTTGACCCCAGGTGGATAGCTGCTGGCGTTGATCGCGGCTGCCTGTGCGTCGGTAAGCAGGGTGCAGGCGTTGAAACCCGAGGGCAGGGGCGCGATGGCCGCTGAGCCAGAGGGGCTGGGCAGCGGCGTCGGAGTCGTCACCGGTGTGGGCGTCGGCGTCGGCGTCGACACGCTGGGCGACGCGCCGCCGCCGGTCACCGGCGTGCCGCTGGCGCCGGTCGTGGCGGTCCCTCCCGAGCAGGCGGCCAGGACCAGGGTGAGGGCCACGAGGGCGATCCTGGAACGCGACAACATCATCGGTCCGACCCTTTCTCTGGTTCGGCCGCTCGATCCGCGAAGTCGAGCGCGGCCGAATTGATGCAGTACCGCAGCCCCGTCGGCCGTGGGCCGTCGGGGAAGAGGTGGCCAAGGTGTGCCCCGCAATCGGCGCAGCGCACCTCGATCCGCTCCATGCCGTGCGACTGGTCGGTCACAGTGGTCACCCGCCCGTTCTCCACCACGTCGTAGAAGCTCGGCCAGCCAGTGCCCGACTCGAACTTCTGGCCGGCGTCGAAGAGCGGTGCTTGGCACACGACGCAGCGATAGACGCCATCGGCATGGTTGTCCCAGTAGGCGCCGGTGAAGGGCCGCTCGGTTGCCGCCTCCTGCGTCACGGCGTATTGGATGGGTGTCAGGCGGGACTTCAGATCATCAGCCATCCGCGCCTCTCTCTCCCGTCGGTCGGCCGTTCGTGGAGCTATGGCATCGAAGGATACGGTGGGCGGCCACCCGTGCGCTGCCGGGACCCGAAATGCGCCTGGATGGCACAATCGCGACGATGACGCCACAAACATCGATCCAGGAGGCGTTCCCGATGCACCGAATCGCCCTGCGCGCCATTCTGCTGGGGGTCGTGTTCGTCCTTGTCCTGGGGGCCTGCAGCACGACGGGCACAGCGACGCCGACGCCGGCCCCGACGGCAGCCGCCACGCCGCTGCCGTCCAGTGCCCCGACAGGCGCAGCCACATCCGTACCGACGCCTGCCGTGTCGAACCCGTCGGAAGGTCTGACCGGTACCTGGAACGGGACATGGCAGGACACCACCCCTGATCAGGCCGGCGGCACGTTCGTGTTGACGTGGACGCAGAACGGCAATGCCCTGTCCGGCAACATCGTCGTCAGCGGGACACCTTGCCTGAGTGCAGCGACCGTCTCCGGCACGGTGAACGGGGCCGCCATCAGCTTCGGCGCGGTCTCAGGCACGAACACCGTCACCTACAACGGCACCGTGAGCGGCAGCACCATGCAAGGCGGCTACACGGCCCCGAGCGCCTGTGAGGACGCCCAGGGCACCTGGACGGCAACCAAGCAGTAGCCCTCGGCCGCACCGGCGCCTGTAGACTCGGGCGAGCGCCGGAGTGGCGGAACGGCAGACGCGGCCGACTTAAACTCGGCTGACCTTCGGGTCGTGCAGGTTCGAGTCCTGCCTTCGGCACCAGCACCGATATGGCGAAGATAGTAGCCACGGACCGCCCGAAGACCGCTATGCGGCGCAGCTGCCATCGCGGCACGATACGGATCGGCCCCTCGCGGCCGCGATCCCTCGATCGTCCCGACGTATCAGCTGCATCGCGCCTGCCTGGGCGTTGACAGCGCGCACGTTGTGCCACGTGGCCTGACACGCACGTGCAACGTGTGGAGGCCGCCCGTCAGACCCCCTTGACGGCGGACGGTCGAGATTGCATGCGCCGTTCGAGAGAACGGACCAACCCCCCAATAGCCGAGAGGCCCGACCCGCCGGTAGGCATCATCCTTCCAACCCCACCGGCTTGGCCGGGCCTCTTGGCACCTTCGTGGCCCCGCGCCAGCGCCAGCACACTCGCGCTGGCCGGGGCCGCCATCTCCCGCGCTTTAGCTCCGAGCGATCGGCGAGCCGTCGCGGTACGCGTACAGCGGGCGCATGGCGAGCTCGGCGAGTTCGTGTCCGTCATGGACGACCGCGTCGGGATAGGTCAGCCGCAGCTGCGCCTCGAGCCGCTGCGCCATGTCCTTGCTGGTGGCCAGGCCGGCCAAGGCGTCCGCCACGGCGGCTCGGAAGTCGTCGTCGTCTCGCGGGTAGGTGTGCAACTCGCGCGCGACCACCGGCGTGCCCCTGCTCGACGCGTTGGCCTGGAGGCAGAGCCTAGTCCGGTGCACCCGGGCGTACAATCCCTACGTGTAAGGCGACCACCGCACGAGAGTCGGCCCGGGACCCCGCAGCCGCAACCTCCGTGTGCCAGGATCGTCGACCTCCAGGATCGTCGAAGCGGCCATCCCGATGACTGAGCCGACCGAAGCCGATCCCATCACCCGCAGCGTGCTGGACGCGGACGAGACCGTCCACGCCCAGGCCCTCGCGGTCGAAGCCGTGGTGGCCGCCACGGATCGCCGCATCGTCGTGGCGGACGCGAAGCGGGTAGCGCTCAACGTGGCCATCGACCAGATCCGCCGGGTCCAGTTCGACATCGAGCGCGACCGGCCTGCCACGCTCGTCATCGTGCCCGAGCATCCAGACCACCCAACGCAAGTCCTGGCGATCGCGCCGCAGAGCTACCGCGCCGCCTGCGACGCGTTGGCTATCATCGGCGGCCGGCTGGCCGAAGCCTAAGCCGGACCCGCCTGGCTCTCCCAGGCGGCCTCGTGCTAAGGAGCGGGCGGGCGGAAGGCGTACACGAGGCCCTGCCGAAGCGCCAGGTCGTCGAGTTCGGACGTGGTATGGACGTCATAGGCGGCCAGCTCCACGAGCGCGTCAAGCGGCAGGTAGCGTCGGCCCGGGTCGCCCAGGAGAACTTCGATGCCGCCCGAGCGCGCGCGCTGCAGCCACGGCAGCAGGCGTGCGGCAAGGGTCGCCTCGTAGCAGGAGTCGCCGACGAGGATGACGTCCACGTCCGGAGTGTCCAGGTCCAGCACGTCGCGCTGCAGGACGGTGACCCGACAGTCGTTGGCGCGCGCGTTCAACCCGATGGCGGCCGCCGCGTATGGGTCGATGTCCGCGCCCGTCACCTCCGCGGCCCCGGCCCCGGCGGCGGCGATGGCGCAGAGCCCCGAACCGGAGGCAAGGTCGAACACCCGGCGGCCAGCCACGACCTCGGGGTGCTCGCCCAGGTAGCGCGCGATGGCCAGGCCGCCCGCCCAGGCGATCGCCCAGAACGGCAGAGCCGGGTCCGGATCGTCCTGTTCGATCTGGACGGCATGCCACAGTGCCAGCACGTCGTCCACCAGGTGGAGACGGATCCCCTGGAGGCCGGGTACGGGGCGGAGCCGCGTGTGGCGAAGGACGAACGCGCGAGGCGAGGGGGCCATGGACCTGACTCTACGGCACCGCCCGAGCGCCACGGCGGTCTAGACTCGGCCGACAGGAGGCTCCCATGATCGTCGGGTCGCACTTGATCATCTTCACGAGCGCCGCCGAGGAGACGCGGGCCTTCCTGCAAGAAGCCCTGGGACTCGCATCGGTGGATGCCGGCGGCGGCTGGCTCATCTTTGCCCTGCCGCCCGCCGAGGTGGCGGTCCACCCTTCCGCCACGGAGCGCCACGAGCTCTATCTCATGTGCGACGACCTGGGGGCGACGATGGCCCGGCTCGGGGCCGCCGGCGCGACATTCGATCCTGTCCAAGCCGAGCGGTGGGGCCGCATCGCGGTCATGACGATGCCCGGCGGGGCGCGTCTCCCGGTGTATCAGCCGCAGCATGCGAGTCCCGTGCTCGGACCGCGGCTGGGCAGCTGAGCAGCGGATGGCATCTCGACGACCGGTCCTCATCCACGTCCACGGGGCGGGTCTGCAGCCGCCCGAACACGACTGGCTGCGGCTCCACGACGAGCTGCTGTTCGGCGCTCGGACGCACAGCGAGACGGACCTGGCCTACTACGCCGACCTCGTCACGCCGTCCGCCGACGTCGTGGTACCGGATGACCCCGGGCGTGGGGACGATGCGCCTCACCTGCTGCATCCATCCGTCGTCGTCGCGGGACGCGAGCACGCAGCCCATACGTTCCTCGTACGCCTGGCGGCGGCGATGGGTCCCTTGGATCACCGGTCCCGTCCGGCCGACGCAGACGCGGGGATGCCCCACGCCATGCGTACGTTCTACCGTGAGGTCAGCGGGTACCTGCATGGCGAGCTGATCCTCGCCGACGGCATGCGTGAGCAATTCCGTGCGGCACTCCGGCGCAATCCGGGCGAGGTCGTGGTGCTGGCGCATTCGCTCGGATCGGTCGTGGCGTACGACGTGCTGGGCGAGGCCGAGTTCGCCGATCGTGGCGTGACGCTGTTGACGGTCGGGTCGCCCCTGGGCCTGGGGCCGACCCAGGACCATCTGCAGGCCTGGCGAGGCAGTCGACCGATCGAGCTGCCGCCGGGGGTCGGACGCTGGCGCAACTTCCATGCCAAGGGGGACCCGGTCGCCCACGGCTCGTTCCAGGAGGGTCTGCGCAACGACTTCACGCCGGCGGACCGGATCCATGCCACGGAGGTCCGCAATGAGGCCGAGTGGCACCACGCGCTGCCGGGGTATCTCCGGGCCCCCGAGGTGCAGGACGCGGTGTACGTCGCGCTGGAGGGCGGCGCGCCCTGACGCGAGTTGCAAGGCCAGGTTGGTGCATCAGGGCACCATCGCAAGGTCGACGGCAAACCGGGTGCGGTACACCATCACCAGGGCCCTCGCGGGACCCGGGCTCCCCGGTGTGACAGCTACCCGCGGGGGCCTTCTGACGCCCGATCGTGCCCTTGGCGGGCTCGCCTACGCCCGACGAAGGCGGGAGCCGAGCCCCTTGCGCGTGTCGGGCAGGATGACCGCGTCACGCTGCGTCGTCCCCACCAGCTGCTGCGCGAGTCGCACCAGCGACTCGGCGGCCGGGCTGCGTGATGCCCCGCGCACGACCGGGATGCCTTCGTTGACGGCCTTCAGGTGGACCACCGGCTCGTGCGGCAGCTCGAACGCGATGCGCGCCCCGAGCGTGTTCTCCACGTCGCGCGTCTTCAACAGCTCGCGCGCGAACAGGTGATTGATGACGAACGTGGTCTTGCTCCCGACCCCGCCGACGTCGGCCAGCACCTCAAGGAGCGAAAGCAGGGCCTTGATGGCGGCGATCTCCGGGTAGAAGACCAGGACCACGTCGTCGGCTGCTTCCAGGATCGTCAGGCTGCGTTCGTCGAGCTGCGACCCGGCGTCGACGACGACCACGTCGTATACCTGCCGCGCGCCGTCGAGGACCTGGGTGAGGTCCGGGCCGGTCACCAGCTCGCCCTGGTCGGGGCGCGGCGGGGCGCAGTACACGGCCAGGCCGGAGGCGTGGTGCTCGGCATAGGTGCGCATCAGCTCGGGCTCGGCCAGGGCCTGGCTGTCACGGCACAGCTCGACCACGGTCATCCGCGGCCGCAGGTCGAGGTGCGTGGCCACCTGGCCCCACTGGAGGTCCAGGTCGAACAGGGCGACACGCTCGGGCCGGAAACCGGCCAGCGCCACGGCGACGTTGACCGCCACCGTGGTCGTGCCGACGCCGCCCTTGGGGCTGAAGAACGCGATGACCTTGCGCGTGGCCATGCCGGGCGCGCCGGGCACCACGATGGGCGCCAGGTCCCGGCTGTGCTGGAAACGCACGAGCAGCGCCTCGACGCGCGCCTCCAGCTCGCGGTTGTCGAAGGGCTTGACGATGACCTCGTCGGCGCCGGCCTCCAGGAACCCGACGCGCTCTTCCACATCGTTGCTCTGGGCGATGCACAGGACGGGGATCCGCGCCAGGGCCGGGGTGGCGCGCAGGTCGCGGCAGATCTCGCGAGGGGTGCGAGCGCCACCCGGCGCGTCGACGATCACGAGGGCCTGCTCCGGTGCGCGCCGGAACGCCTCGTCCACGTCGGCCGTGACCAGCACCTCGTACCCGACGCTCGCCATGCTCGTGCGGATGGTTTCGACGAACGACGAGTCGCTCGCCAGGAGGAGGACGGAGCTGGAGGGCAAGTGGGTCGGTACCTCGACGGCCGCGAAACTGGGTGCGGCGGGGAGTCTAGCAGACGGTCCGTGCTAGACTTCCGCGGTCCTTTCAGCCCGGCCGTCGCCCTGACCCAGCGTCACGTCGAGCCGAGCCATCCCCATCGGAAGGAGGCCCACGGCCCATGCGCCGTTACGAACTCATGCTCGTCCTGCGCCCCGATCTGCCCGACGACCGGAGCCAGGCGATCCTCGATCGCGCGACCCGTTCGATCTCCGGTTCCGGCGGCCAGCTCGTCAAGGTGAGCCCCTGGGGCCGCCGGCGCCTGGCGTATCCCATCGGCCCCTACCACGAGGGCTCGTACCACATCGTGGTCTTCGACTCGCCGCCCGAGGGCGTCCTCGGCCTGGAGCGCGACCTGGCCATCAGCGAAGAGGTCATGCGCCACCTCGTGACGCGCGTCGAGCGGCCCACGGCGACCCACCGCGCGACCGGCCCGGCCGAGGGCGAGACGGAGGCCGACCTGTCCGCGCCGCCGCCCGAGGACGACGAGTTCGTCCCCGATGGCGAGTTCATCGACGAGTCGGAGAGCGAGGCGGCCCCCGCCGCCATCGACTGACCCCCGTTCCGCAGCAGGGGAGGAGGCCTGCCATGTCGCTCAACAAATGCATGATCATCGGCAACCTGGGCCGCGACCCGGAGATGCGCTATACCGCCAGCGGCGTCGCCGTGACCCAGTTCAGCGTGGCCGTCAACCGCAACAGCCGCGACGAGGCCGGCGAGTGGAAGGAAGAGACGGAGTGGTTCCGTGTCGTGATCTTCCGGGAGCCGGCTGAGCGCGCCGCGGAGCGCCTGCGCAAGGGCAGCAAGGTGTACGTGGAGGGCCGCATCCAGACCCGCCAGTACGAGAAGGACGGCCAGACCCGCTACATCACCGAGCTGCTCGCCGAACGTGCCGTGCCGCTCGAGCCGCGCGCCCGCAGCGAGGGAGCCGACGAGTTCCCCGATGACGCTGCCCCCGGTGCCCGACCGCCCCGCGCTGCTGCTGCCGCCCCACGACCGGCCGAGGGAGCCGGCCTGGGTGACGACGACCTCGACAGCATCCCCTTCTAGCCCCACCACGAGGACCCGCCACGATGCCCACCGCACGCGCCAAGAAGCGCGATGAGTACTACCGGGACCGCCGCCGCCGGAAGGTCTGTGCCTTCTGCGCCGACAAGACCGCCCAGATCGACTACAAGGAGGTCAACCGCCTCCGGCGCTACCTTTCCGAGCGAGCCCGCATCGAGCCCCGCCGCAAGACGGGCACGTGCGCCGAGCACCAGCGCCAGCTCTCGGTGGCCCTCAAGCGCGCCCGCCACGTCGCGCTGCTCCCGTACGCCCCGCAGCACCTGCGACCCTGACCTGCTCCCGGCCGCGGCCTGAGCGACAGGGGCGACCGTGATCGATCTCATCCTCCTGGCCGTCGCCTTCGTGGTCATCCTGGTCGGAGCCGAGCTCTTCACCAACGGCGTCGAGTGGGCCGGCCACCGCCTGGACCTGTCCGAGGGCGCAGTGGGCAGCGTGCTGGCGGCGGTCGGCACCGCCCTGCCCGAGACCGCCGTCCCTGCCGTGGCGATCCTCCTGGGTGGTGGCGCGTCGGCCTCTGACGAGATCGGCGTCGGCGCCATCCTGGGGGCCCCCTTCATGCTGTCCACGCTGGCTCTCGGCGTGGTGGGCCTGACCGTGCTGGCCCAGCGGGCGAACCGCTCCAGCGGTGAGCGGGTCCAGGCCGAGCGCGAGCCCATCCAGCGCGACGTGACCGTCTTCGCCGTGGCCTACACGCTGGCCATCGGGGCCGCCTTCGTGCCGGTCGACATCGGATGGGTCCGGCCGGTCGTGGCCATCGGGCTGGTGATCATCTACGCCCTGTACGTCCGGGCGCACCTGCAGGAGGAGCGCGCCGAGGGTGGCCATCCGAACCCGCTGCGGCTGCATCGCCTCGACCGCACGCACCACCGCCTGGATCCGCACCTGCCACGGTCCCGCATCATCGCCCTCCAGGTGGCCGTGGGGCTGGCGGGCATCGTCGGCGGCGCCATCATCTTCGTGCAGGCCGTGCAGGACGGCGCCCACCTCCTGGGCGTCGCGCCGCTCATCCTGGCCCTCGTGATCTCGCCGATCGCGACCGAGCTGCCAGAGGCGGCCAACGGGTTCCTGTGGGTGCGTCGCCAGAAGGACACCCTGGCCCTCGGGAACATCACCGGCGCGATGGTCTTCCAGGCCTGCATCCCGACCGTGCTCGGGTTGGTGCTGGTGCCGACGGCCTGGGCCTTCACGTCGGACACGGCGGTGCCGTTCACCTCGGTCGCCCTGGCCTTCGCCTCGCTGCTGGCCATCTTCTGGCCGCTGCTGCAGGGTCGCGTCCTGACCGGCCGGCGGCTGCTGGTGGGCGGCGGCTTCTACGCCGTGTTCCTGGTCCTCATCGCCCTGGACCTGGCGGGGATCGTCTGAACAGGGGTGCCGCGGGAGCGTCCCGAGGCCTCGCTCTATACTCGCGGCCATGCTGACCCAGAAACCGGCGGCGTCCGCGCCGCCCGAACCGCCGAAGTCCACGGCCGCCGATTGCTACTTCGAGGGGGCCTTCGTCCCGCTCGCGGAGGCACGGATCAGCGTCATGACCCACGCCTTCATGTACGGCACCGCCTGCTTCGAGGGCGTGCGCGCCTACTGGAACGCCGACCAGGGCCAGCTGTACCTGCTCAAGGGCCACGAGCACTACACACGCCTGCGCGCGTCCGCGCGGGTCATGCTGATGGACCTGCCGCGGCCGGTCGACGAGCTGGTGAAGCTGACCGTGGAACTCCTGCGCCGGAACGGCTACCGCGAGGATGCCTACATCCGGCCGTCGGTCTACAAGTCCAGCCAGGTCATCGGGGTGCGCCTCCATGACCTGGAGCACGATTTCATGATCATCACCCTGCCCTTTGGCGACTACATCGACACGGCCCACGGCATCAGTGCCATGACCACCTCGTGGCGCCGCACGTCCGACGTCTCCATCCCGTCGCGCTCCAAGATCACCGGGGCGTACGCCAACAGCGCGTTCAGCAAGAGCGACGCCAACCTCAACGGCCACGACGAGGCCATCGTGCTGACGGCCGACGGCCACGCCTCCGAGGGCAGCGCGGAGAACCTCTTCATCGTGCGCGATGGCCACCTCATCACGCCGCCCGTGACCGACGACATCCTCGAGGGCGTCACCCGGGCGGCGCTCATGCAGCTCGCGCGCCAGGAGCTCGGCCTGGAGACCCAGGTCCGCTCGATCGACCGCAGCGAGCTGTACGTGGCCGACGAGGTCTTCCTGTGCGGCACCGGTGCGCAGGTGTCCGGCGTCGCGCAGGTCGACCACCGCACGGTCGGCGAGGGCGCTGTCGGGCCCATCACCCGCCAGCTGATGACGCTCTACTTCGATGCCGTGCGCGGCCGCCTGCCGACGTACAGCGACTGGTTGACCCCCGTCTACTGACGGCTCAGCCGCTGGGCGTCTTGAACTTCGGCGTCTGCGTCCCGGTTTCGATCAGGATGAAGTTCTGGGTGGTGATCGTGGGGTCGTCCTTGGTCACGACCGTCACGCCGAACTGCGCCTGGAGGACTTTGATCGTCTCGGGCAGGGCGGCCTCGGCGCCGTTGTAGACGGTGATGATCGTCTGCGGGTTGCCGAGCGTCGCGGCGTGCCCGCCGTTGAACGTCGACACCTCGGCGTCCAGGCCCTGGTACTGCAGCCAGTTCACGACGTTGGTCGCCTGGCCGGTGTTCGTCGTGCCGTTGAGGACGTCGATCGTGGCGCCCTCGGCCTGCACCTTCTGGCGGGACAAGGCGAGCGCGGCGGGCACCGTGAAGACCTCGCGCACCGCCTGCCGGATGGGCGCGACCTTGGCCGTCAGCGAGTAGTAGCACGACAGCGCCGGGTTGTTGCACTCGACCGCGAAGGTGGGTGGGGTGAAGACCAGCGAGCGGAGGTTGTTGAGGTCGAGGCCTTCGCCGAGCTGGGCCAGGCTCGGGAAGAGGCTGGTTGGGATGTCCGTGTGGAAGGCGCCCTTCAGGTCGGTCACCAGGGCCTGGAGTGTCTGGAGGTTGAAGAGGCTGGCGATATCCATCTGCTGCCGGACCGACAGGATCACCCGCTGCTGGCGCTGGGCCCGGTCGAAGTCGCTGCTGGCGTGCCGCGAGCGCGCGTACGCGAGCGCCTGCTGGCCGGTCATGTGCTGGATGCCGGGCATGACGTAGAGGTTCTGGTCGTTCCTGCCGGGCACGGGCAGCTTGTCGTCGGTGACCGGCATCTGGACGTCGACGGTCACCCCGCCGAGCGTGTCGATGATGTTCTCGAAGCCCTGGAAGTTGACCGCCACGTAGTACTGGATATTGAGCTGGTAGAGCGCGCCGAGAGCGCCTTTGAGGGCCTGCATGCCGCGGTTGTAGGCGCTGCCGGGGAAGGGGAACAGGCCCGGTGAGCCGGCCGCGCGGGCCCACAGGCTGTTGATCTTGCCGGGGTACAGGCCGTTGCTGTAGTAGGCGTGCGCCGGCCACGACGAGGGGAGGGGGACCCCCTCCGTGTCGCGCGGCAGGCTGAGCATCGCCACCTGCCCACTGACAGGGTCGATGCTGGCCACGATCATCGTGTCGGTATTGAAGGTGCTGTCGCCGGGCCGCTGGTCGACGCCCACGAGCAGGATGTTCAGGCGGCTCTTGCCATCCCACTGAGGCAGGGGCTGCGCCGTGGCCGTGGCTCCGGGCGTCGTCGGCGCTGCGAACGTGTCCGTCGGTCCGCTCGACGCCGTCGCGCCCAGGCTGAACGTCGGCTCGCCACCGGCCCCGGCGACCGTGTCCAGGGCGTCGATGGCCAGCAGGTCGTAGCGGGCCACGCCGACATGGGCCAGCGGAGTGACCACCAGCACGGCCAGCAGGCCGAGCACGCCCAGGGGCTGCAGGCTGCTCCGGCGACGAGGCGACGCAAGGCTGGGCACGATCGCGGCAGGCCCGCGTGCCAGGCGGTACGCGTCGACGATGACCACGAGGCGGTAGAGCAGCAGCAGGGCGTTCAGGCCGAGCAGGACGGTCAGCACGTCGGTGCTCACGAACTGGGCGATGAGCCAGTCGCGGCTGGCCTTGCTGACGAGCATGCCGCCGAGCAGGGCGATGAGCAGGATGAGCGGCGCGGCGAGAGCCACGGCGCGCAGGCGGTAGCCGGCATAGGCCTGCCCGAGCCCGGGGAAGAGGAACGACAGGAACGCGGCGACGAACGGGGAGTGCGTGCCCGACGGCTGCGGCGGCTGGGGCTGCATCGCGCGGATGATAGGGCTTCAGGCGGGAAACGCCCGGCCGGGCGCACCGACCCTTCCGCTAGACTTGGGCCGATGCCCGCCGACCACCCCTTCCGGACCGTCGAGGCGGTCCCGGATCTGCCCGCGCTGGAGCACCGCATCCTGGACCACTGGCAGCAGCGCCAGACCTTCGCGCGCCTGCGCGCCCAGAATGCCGGCGGGCCGCGCTGGTCGTTCCTCGACGGCCCCATCACGGCCAACAACCCGATGGGCGTCCACCACGCCTGGGGTCGCGCGTACAAGGACCTCTTCCAGCGCTTCCACGCCATGCTCGGCCACGATCAGCGGTGGCAGAACGGCTTCGACTGCCAGGGCCTGTGGGTGGAGGTCAACGTCGAACGGGACCTCGGCTTCACCAGCAAGCGCGACATCGAGTCGTACGGCATCGGCCCCTTCGTCAACCTGTGCAAGCAGCGCGTCCTGACGTTCGCCGCCCGCCAGACCGAGCAGTCCATCCGCCTCGGCATGTGGATGGACTGGAACGACCCCGCTGAGCTGCGGCGGTTGAGCGACCTGCTGGCGGCCGACCCGGCAGGCACGGTCACCGTGGAGGGACCCGCCGGCCCGGTCACCGACTCGGTGGAGATGATCGTCGGGCGTCTGGGCATGCCCGAACTGGGCGGCTCGTATTTCACGTTCAGCAACGAGAACAACGACCTCATCTGGGGCTTCCTTGCCGAGTGCCATCGCCGCGGCTGGCTCTACAAGGGCCACGACACGATGCCGTGGTGTGCCCGCTGCGGCACCGGCATCTCGCAGATGGAGATGAACGAGGGCTACCAGGACCGCGAGGACCCCGGCCTCACCGTCCGCCTGCCCCTCCTGGACCGTCCTGGCGAGTCGCTGCTCGTGTGGACCACCACGCCGTGGACGCTGCCGGCCAATGTCGTGGCCGCCGTCGGGCCCGAGTTGCGCTACGTCAAGGTGCGCCAGGGCGACCAGCTGTCATGGCTCGGCAAGGGGACGCTCAAGCAGGCCCTCGCGGGCCCCTTCGAGGTGCTCGAGGAGAAGGGCGGCCAGGAGCTGGTGGGCTGGCGCTACGGCGGCCTCTTCGACGACCTGCCGGCGGTCGAGCGGGTGCTGGACGGCTTCGAGCATCGGGTCGTGGCCTGGGATGAGGTCGGCGAGCTCGAGGGCACGGGCATCGTCCACATCGCGCCCGGCTGCGGCGCCGAGGACCACGCGCTGGGCAAGCAGCTGGGCCTGCCGATGATCGCGCCGCTCACCGAGGACGGCATCTTCCTCGACGGCTTCGGCTTCCTGGCCGGCCGCGACGTGCGCGACGTGACCGACCCGGTGGTGACGCACCTGCGCCACGCCGGCCGCTTCTACCGCCTCGAGCCCTACCAGCACCGGTACCCGCACTGCTGGCGCTGCGGCACGCCGCTCGTCTTCCGCCTCGTCGACGAGTGGTACATCTCGATGGGCCCGGTCTACGACCAGCCCCGCGAGACGCTGACCGCCGCGCAGGTCGACGCGAGCCTGCGCTACCAGATCATGGAGCAGGTCGACCGCATCACCTGGATCCCCGGCTTCGGCTATGAGCGCGAACTCGACTGGCTGCGCAACATGCACGACTGGATGATCAGCAAGAAGCGCTACTGGGGCCTGGCGCTGCCGATCTACGAATGCGCCGCCTGCGGCACGGTCGCCGTCATCGGCGGGCGCGAGGAGCTGCGCCAGCGGGCCGTGGACGGCTGGGCCGCCTTCGAGGGCCACACGCCGCACCGCCCGTGGGTCGATGCGGTGACCATCGCCTGCGCCTCCTGCGGCGCGCCGGTGCGGCGCATCGCCGACGTGGGCAATCCCTGGCTGGACGCCGGGATCGTGCCGTTCAGCACGATGCACTTCCGCGAGGACCCGGCCTACTGGGCGCAGTGGTTCCCGGCCGATTTCGTGACCGAGAGCTTCCCCGGCCAGTTCCGCAACTGGTTCTACTCGATGCTGGCGATGAGCACGGTGCTGCGCCGGGAGCCTCCCTTCCGCACGCTCTTCGGCTACGGCCTGGTCTTCGGGGCGGACGGGCGACCGATGCACAAGAGCGCGGGCAACGCCATCGAGTTCGACGAGGCCGCCGAACGCATGGGGGTCGACGTCATGCGCTGGACGTTCGCCCGGGCGCGGCCGGAGGAGAACATCGACTTCGGCTGGGAGGCCGGCGACGATGCCCGTCGCGAGCTGCTCGTGCTGTGGAACGTGTTCGCCTTCCTGGTGCGCTACGCCCGCTTGACCGGCTGGGAGCCGCCGCGCGCCGGCGCTCCGTGGCCTGGCCCTTGCCGGCGGCCCGCGGAGCGACGTGCTCGACCGGTGGGTCGCCCTTCGCGGCGATGACCTGGCGCTCCAGGTGCGCGCGGCGCTGGAGGCGTACGACGCTCGCGCCGCGGCGGTGCGCCTTGGCGAGCACATCGACGACCTCTCCACGTGGTACCTCCGGCGCAGCCGGCGACGCTTCTCCCGGCACGCCCGCCCGGCCGATCGGGCGGCGGCCTTCCGGACCCTGCACGAGGCGCTGGTCACGACCGCCCGGGTCGCCGCGCCGTTGCTGCCGTTCCTGGCCGAGGAGCTGTACCAGGTGCTGGTCGCCGAGCATGACGAGGCCGTGCCGTCGTCCGTCCACCTCACCCACTGGCCGGCGCCGCCACCCGCGACCGCGGCCGATCGAGCCCTGGCGGCGGCCATGGTCACGCTGCGCCGGGCGGTCGACCTGGCGCGGACCCTGCGCGCCCAGGCCGGCCTCCGCGTGCGCCAGCCGCTGGCCGCGGCCTGGCTCGCCCTGCCCGGCGGGACCCTCGCCGCCGGCCTCGACGCGCCCGACCAGGCGGCCCTGCTCGAGGTGTTCGCCGACGAGCTCAACGTCCACGACGTGCGCCTCATCGGGGCCGATTCGGACCTCCTGGCCCGGCGGGTGCGGCCCCTGCTGCCGATCATCGGCAAGCGGCTCGGCGCGGCCGTCCCGGCCGTCATGGCGGCGGCGCGGGCCGGCGAGTTCGAGCTCCATCCCGACGGCAGCGTCACGCTCGGCGGGGTGACCCTGGCGCCCGACGAGGTCGAGGTGCAGGCGACGCCGCGTCCGGGCACGTCGGTGGCCCACGACCAGGGGCTGGTCGTGGTGCTCGACACGACCCTCACCGATGCGCTCGTGGCGGAGGGCGACGCCCGCGAGCTGGCGCGCGCGATCCAGGACCTGCGGCGGCAGCTGGAACTGGACCTGGACGAGGAGATCGTCGTCGACGTGGAGGCAGCGGCGGCGCTCATGGCCGCGCTCGCGCCCCACCTCGACCGGCTGAAGGCGGACACCCTGGCGACCGACATCCGGCCCTGCGACCCCTGGCCGCCCGACCGCACGACGCATGAAGGGACCGCGGCCCTCTCCACCGGCAGCGCACGGCTGGCGGTCCATCGCGCGGGGGTGGCGGCGTGAGCGCTGCCGCCGACACGGTGGCGACCTCGGGGCCCGGTCGCCGGACGAGGCGCTGGGTCCTCTTCGCGGCCCTCGCCGGGGCCATCGTCGTGGCCGACCAGATCACCAAGCGGTGGGTCGACGCCAACTTCCAGCGCGCCTACCTCTCGACGCCGATCCCCGGCCTCGCCCCGCCGACACCGGTCATCGGCGACCTCGTGCGGATCGCCAAGTCGTACAACGACGGCGGCCTCTTCGGCCTGTTCGGCACGGCGGCGCCGATGCTCGCCCTGGCCAGCCTCTTCGTCATCGCCATCATCGTCTGGTTCCAGGCACGGGCCGCCACCAGCGGTCCATTGCTCATGACGATCACCCTGGGGTTCCTGCTGGGCGGCGCGGTGGGCAACCTCATCGACCGCCTGCGCCTGGGCTACGTCATCGACTACGTCGACACCGGCCTGGGGGCGAACCGGTGGTTCACCTTCAACGTCGCTGACGCGGCCATCTCGCTGGCCATCGTCGGGCTGATCGCCATGGCCTTCCTCGGCGACCGGCTCGGGGCGGACGATGCACCACCCCGCCCGGTCGACGCTCCAGGGGTGAGCGACGGGTGACGGGTGAGCCGGCCACGCTGACCGTGCCCCCCGGCGCCGCCGGCTCGCGCACGGACCGCTTCGTGGCGGACGCCTCCGGCCTGAGCCGCGCGCACGTCCAGCGCCTGATCGCGTCCGGCCATGTCACGCGCGATGGCCGGCCGCTGCGCTCCAACACGGTCCTCCCCGCGGGCGCCACCGTCCGCCTGGAGATCCCCCCGGCCTTGCCGCCCGACGTGGCGGGCGAGGCCATCGACCTGCCCGTCGTGTACGAGGACGAGGATCTGCTGGTGGTCGACAAGCCGGCCGGCCTGGTCACGCACCCCGGGCCGGGCCATCCCGCCGGCACGCTCGTCAACGCCCTGCTGGGGCGCGCCGGCGCGGTGTACGGGGGCATCGCCGGCGTCGCCCGCCCGGGCATCGTGCACCGCCTGGACCGGGACACCAGCGGCCTGCTGATGGTGGCCAAGGACGATCGCGCCCAGGCCGCCCTGATGGCCCAGCTCAAGGCCCGCCGGGTCAAGAAGACCTACCTGGCCCTCGTGGCCGGCGCCCCGCCGGCGACCGTGGGGCGCATCGAGGCACCCATCGGCCGCGACCCGCACCACCGCACGCGGATGGCCGTCGTGCCGGACGGGCGCCCGGCGACGACCGGATATCGCGTCCGCGAGCGCTTCCCGCTCTGGACGCTCCTGGAGCTGGACCTCATCACCGGGCGGACCCATCAGATCCGCGTCCACCTGGCGGCCATCGACCATCCCGTGGCCGGCGACCCCGTGTACGCCAGCGGCGCGGCGCGGCGCGGTCCGGCCGGCCTCGACCGGCTCTTCCTGCATGCCTGGCGCCTCGAGTTCGCGGCCCCGTCCGACGGCCGCCTGCTGCGTCTCATCGCGCCGCTGCCGGCGGCTCTCGAGAGCGTCCTCGCCGGGCTGCGCTCCGAGCAGCCCGCATGACGACCACGGACCGACCCGCGGCGGGGGCGCCCGGGGCCATGCTCATCATCCTTTCGGGGCCGTCGGGCGTGGGCAAGGACACGATCATCGAAGCCCTCCGTCGCGCGCCCGGCGGACGTGCGTACCACTACGTCGTGACCTGCACGACCCGGGAGCGCCGCCGTGGCGAGGTCGACGGGGTCGACTACCACTTCCTGTCCCAGGCGGCATTCGAGCGCCTGAGGATCGACGGCGAGCTGCTCGAATGGGCGGAGGTCCACGGCCACCTCTACGGCACGCCGCGAGGTCCGGTGCGGGAGGCGCTCGCGGCCGGGCAGGACGTCATCCTGAAGATCGATGTGCAGGGCGCGGCCACCGTCAAGGCGCGCGTCCCCGAGGCCCTGCTCATCTTCCTCGTGCCGCCATCCCTGGAGGCGCTCTTCCAGCGTCTCCAGAGCCGTGCCACGGAGACCGCTGATGAGCTCGAGCTGCGCCAGCGCAACGCGGCCATCGAACTCGCCCAGCAGGACCACTACGACTACGTCGTGGTCAACGAGGACGGCCAGGTGGACGCCACCGCCGGCCGCATCCTCGCCATCCTGACGGCCGAGCGCTCCGTCAACGCGGACCGCCGCATCACGGTGTGAGGGGGGTCGCCGCGCCCGCATTCGTGGAGGTCGCGGTCGAAGCGCCGGCCACGGGGGATCGGACCTACACGTACGCGGTCCCGGCGGCCATGGCCGGCCTCGAGCCGGGGGAGGCGGTCGTCGTGGAGTTCGGCCGCCGGCAGGCCCTTGGCGTCGTGCTGGGACCGGCCCCCGAGCCGCCCGTGCCGGCCAAGCCGCTGCTCGCCCGGGTCCGTTCCGACGGGCCGCTGCTGCCGCCGCTCGGCCTGCGCCTCGCGGCGTGGCTCGCGGAGCACTACCTTGCCCCGCCGGCGGTCGTGCTGCGGGCGATGCTCCCGCCGGGCCTCCTCGAGCGTCTGAGCCTCGTGGCGTCCGTCCCGGTCGACGGCCTGCCGGTGCCCGGGCCGGACCTGCCGCCGGACGTGCTGGCGGCCCTGATCGAGGCGGGCCCGTCCGGCGTGGCGGTCGACCGGCTGGCTCCGTCCGGCGCGGCGCGAGCGGCCCTTGGCCGCGCCCTGCGCGAGGCCGCGGCGACGGGCGCCATCGACCTCGCGTGGGTCCTGCGCGCGCCGACGGCCGGCCCGCGCATCCGTCGGTCCGCGCGTCTCACGGACGCGGGACTGGCCGCCGCGCGGGCCGTCGCGGCGGGCCAGACGCTCCCGGCTCCGCGGCTCGGGCCGCGGCAGCTGGCGCTCCTCGCCCAGCTGGACGCGGATCCGGCCGTCTCGCTGCCGGCGGCCGAGCTGGCCGCGCGCCACGGCGGCAGCGCCGTGGCCAGCCTCGCACGGCGCCAGCTGATCGAGTTGCGCACCGAGGTGGAGGAGCGCCACGCGCTCGCGTCGCGACCCGAGCGCCGCGTGCCGGCCCGGCCGGCCGACGCCGCGCTCACGCCCGACCAGCGGACGGCCGTCGCCGCCATCGAGGCGGCTGTGGCCGACGGCACGGGCGGCGCCTTCCTGCTCGAGGGGCCGACGGCCGCCGGCAAGACGGCGGTCCATGCCGAGGCCATCCAGGCCGCGCTGCGGCGAGGGCGCGGAGCGCTCGTCCTGGTGCCCGAGATCGCCCTCGCCGCGCCGCTCCTGGACCGCCTCCGGGCCGAGCTGGACGTGCCGATCGTGCTCCTCCACTCGGGCCTCTCGGACGGCGAGCGCGCCGATGGCTGGCGCCGGGTGCGACGCGGTGAGGCGCCGGTCGTCATCGGCACGCGCACGGCCGTCCTCGCCCCGCTGGCCGATCCAGGGGTCATCATCGTGGACGAGGAGCACGACCCGGCCTACAAGGCCGACCGCACGCCGCGCTTCCAGGGGCGGGACGCGGCGCTGGCGCTGGGCCACCTGGCCGGGTCGGTCGTCGTGCTCAGCTCGGCGACGCCCGACGTCGTGACCTGGGCCCGGGCGGCCTCGGGCGAGCTGACGCCGCTGCGGCTCGGCGGCCAGGTCGTCGGCCGGCGCGCCCAGGTCACGCTGGTCGACCTGCGGGCGGAGCTGGCGGCCGGCAACCGCACGCTGCTCAGCGCACCCCTCGCGGCCGCGCTGGACGACCTGGATCCCGCGACTGGCGAACAGGCCATCCTGGTCCTCAACCGGCGCGGCAGCGCGTCGGTCGTGTTGTGCCGGGACTGCGGCTACGTCCAGGTGTGTCCGGACTGCCAGCGCCCGCTGGTCTACCACGCCGCCAGCGGCAGCCTGCGGTGTCACCACTGCGGGGCGACCGCGCCGCTCGCGCGACGCTGCCCGGCCTGCGCCTCGCCGCGGATCCGCTATCTGGGCGCGGGCACGGAGCGGCTGGAGGCCGAGGTCCGCGAGCGCTATCCGGCGCTGCGCGTGGCGCGCCTGGATCGCGACGTGGTGCGCCACAAGGGCGCCGCGGAGCGGGTCCTGGATGCCTTCACGGACGGCGAGGTCGACGTGCTGGTCGGCACGAGCCTGGTGACCAAGGGGCTGGACGTGCCGGGTGTGGTGCTCGTCGGGGTCGTCTCGGCCGACGTCGCCCTCAACCTGCCCGACGAGCGGGCGGCGGAGCGGACCTACCAGCTCCTGCGCCAGGCCGTCGGACGCGCCGGGCGCGGCGACCGGCCGGGCCGGGCCATCATCCAGACCTACCAGCCGGACCATCCGGCGATGGTGGCGGCGGCCGGCGGCGACCCAGATGCGTTCTACGCGGCCGAGCTGGCCCAGCGCCGCCTGTTCGGGGCGCCGCCCTTCGGCCGGGTGATCAAGCTGACCGTCGCCCTGGCCGACCGTGACGCGGCGGAGGCGGAAGCACGGCGCATGGCGGCCGCGCTCCGCGTCCGTGCGGCGGAGGCGGCCAGCGACACCGTCGTGCTCGGGCCCGCTCCGGCCTACCTGGCCAGGCGCGCTGGCCGCTGGCGCTTCCAGCTCGCGCTCCGCGGGACCGACCCCGCGCGGACCCTGGGCGGTGATCCGGGCGCCCCGTGGAGCGTCGATGTCGACCCCGACAGTCTCCTGTGACCGCCCGCCCGTATACTCCGCGGCCATGAGCATCCGACCCATCGTCACGCTCGGCGACCCCCGCCTGCGCCGTCGCGGTGAGCGTGTGCGGACCTTCGACAAGACGCTCCACCGCCTGATCGACGACATGCTCGAGACGATGCGCGACGCGCCCGGCGTCGGCATCGCCGCCCACCAGGTCGGCGTCGTCCTGCAGGTCTGCGTCATCGAGGTGGAGGGCCACGTCCACGAGCTGGTCAACCCCCGCCTCGTCGGCCGCAGCGGCGAGGAGAACGATCTCGAGGGCTGCCTCTCGGTGCCCGGCTTCTACGCCTATCGGACGCGCGCGGAGCGGGCCGTGATCGAGGCCCAGGACCGCCACGGCCGCAAGGTGCGCCTCGTGGGCACGGGTCTGCTGGCGCGGGCGATGCAGCACGAGTACGACCACCTCCAGGGCGAGCTGTACCTGGACGCCCTGGGTCCCGACGCCGACCTGATCCCGGCTGCCAGGCTGCGCGAAGCCGACGAGGCCGCCGAGGCATCCGGAGGCCGCGACCGGCGAGCCCGAGGCCCTCGCGGCGGTCGAATGAGCCGGCCGGTCCCGGCCGTCTTCTTCGGCAGCGGCGCGTTCGCCGTGCCCATCCTGCACGCGCTGGCACAGGCGCCGGAGACGACGCTGCTGGCCGTCGTCACCGCTCCACCCCGGCCGGCCGGTCGTCACCAGTCGCCGACGGAGACACCGGTGGCGCGCCGGGCGGCCGCGCTCGGACTGCCCGTCCATGCCGACCCGGCCGCCGCGCCTCCGGCCGATCTCATCGTCCTGGCCGACTACGGCCGCCTGCTGCCTGCCACGGTGGTCGACGCGCCACGCCATGGGGCCCTCAACCTGCATCCGTCCCTGCTGCCCCGCTGGCGCGGCGCGACGCCGGTCGCGCGAGCCATCGCCGCCGGCGACGCGATCACCGGCGTCAGCCTCATGCGCATGGACGCCGGCCTGGACACCGGCCCGCTCGTGGCGCAGCGCGAAACGGCGATCGCGCCCGACGAGACGACGCCGGACCTGGAGGCGCGCCTGGCGACGATGGCCGCGGCGCTGCTGCTCGACCGGCTGGGCCCGTGGCTGCGCGGCGAGGCCGCGGCACGACCACAGACGGGCGTCGGTGTCTCGGTCGCGCGCCAGTTCCGCCGGCTTGACGGCCGGATCGATGTGGGGCGTCAGGCCGCCGAGCTGGAGCGGCAGGTCCGCGCGTTCCAGCCCTGGCCCGGCTCGTTCGTGGACACGCCCGCCGGCCGCCTCACGCTCTGGCGGGTCCGTCCCGAGGCCACGCCCCCGGCCGGCGACACGCCACCGGGTTCCGTGGTGGCGAACGGTCCCGGACTCGCCCTGGTGGTCGGCGACGGACGGCTGCTGCTCGAGGAGGTCCAGCTCGCCGGCGGCCGCCGGATGACGGGGGCCGAGCTGCGACGCGGCCACCCCGGCCTGGTCGGTTGCGTCGTGGAAGCCGGCGGGGAGGGGAGCCCGTGACCAGGCCGGGCCTCAGCGGGCTCACGCCGGAGGAGCTCGTGTCCTGGATGGGCGACCGCGGCGAGCGGGCCTATCGGGCGCGCCAGGTGGCGGATGCCGTGTGGGGCCAGCACGCGACCTCCGCGACGGCCCTCCATACGCTGCCTGTCGGGCTGCGCGAGGCGCTCGTGGGCTCCTTTCGCCTCGACACGCTGGGGGACACCGTCGTCCGACCGACCGACGCGGGGCTGACGGAGAAGGCGCTCCACCGCCTCGATGACGGCCGCCTCGTGGAATCGGTGCTCATGCGCTACCCCGCGCGGGGGGCTCGACGGGAGCGGGCCACCGTGTGCATCTCCAGCCAGGCCGGGTGCGCCGTCGGCTGCCCCTTCTGCGCCACGGGCGAGCTGGGCTTCGAACGGGACATGGAGACGGCCGAGATCGTCGACCAGGTGCGCTTCTGGCAACGCCGGCTGGCCGCCGAGGGACGGCGCCTGACGAACGTCGTGTTCATGGGCATGGGCGAGCCGCTGCTCAACACCGAGCGCGTCCTGGCAGCCGCCGCGGCCCTCACCGATCCGCGGCGCTTCGGCCTGGGAGCGCGTCACCTCACGATCAGCACCAGCGGCGTCGTGCCCGGGCTGGAGCGCCTCGTGGCCGCCGGCCCGCGGTACACCCTGGCCGTCTCCCTCCACGCCGCGCGGCCGGCCCTGCGCGACGTCCTGGTCCCGCTGAACCAGCGCTATCCGATCGACGAGGTCGTGCGCCTGGCGACGGCCTACGCCGAGGCCACGGGTCGGCGCGTGAGTTACGAGGTGGTGATGATCGAGGGCATCAACGACACGCCGGCCGACGCGGCCGCCATGGCCGCGCTCCTGCGCGGCCGGCTGGCCCACGTCAACCTGATCCCCATGAACCCGGTGGCCCACACGCCCTGGCAGCCGAGCCGGCCACCGCGCCTTGCCGCGTTCGCCGCCGTCCTGCGCGAGGCGGGCCTGGCCACCACGATCCGCCGCAACCGCGGCCTCGAGATCGGCGCGGCGTGCGGCCAGCTCGCGGCGGAGTCGGCAGGCCTGCCGTCACCGGCGGCGGTGGCCCTGCGCCGGGAGCGGCTCGCGCGCGAGGGCGCCGCGGCCCTGGGGGCCTGAGCGATGCGGGTGCTGCTCCAGCGCGTGACGCGCGCCGCGGTGCGGGTCGATGGCGCGGTGGTCGGCGCGTGTGGCGCCGGCCTGCTGATCCTGCTGGGCGTCGGCCGCGACGACGATGCCGCCCTCGCCGCCAGCGTCGCCGGGCGGGTCGCCGAACTGCGCATCTTCCGCGACGAGGAGGGCCGCACCAACCGCAGCCTCCTGGAGGTCGGCGGTCAGGCGCTCGTGGTCAGCCAGTTCACCCTGTACGCCGACACCCGGAAAGGGCGCCGTCCGTCATTCCTCGACGCCGCCCCGCCGGACATGGCCATCCCCATCTACGAGCGCTTCACGGCGGAGCTGGAGGGGCGCGGCGTGACCGTCGGACGCGGCGTCTTCGGTGCGGAGATGGAGGTCGAGCTGGTCAACGACGGGCCGATGACCATCTGGCTGGACAGCCAGGCCCGCGAGGCGGATCGCCTCGGCTAGGGGGTCAGGCGGTCTTGCGCAGGGTGCGGCGGCAGCGGGTGCAGGCCAGGGCCGTGACCATCCGGCCGTCGCGCTCGAACTGCAGGAGCTGCAGGTTGGGCTGGTAGCGACGATGGGCGCGGACGCGGTTCATACCGCTCGACTGGGGGTTGAAACCGCCCATCGAGACCTTGCCGCAGATGGCGCAGGAACGAGCCACAGGATCCTCTCGGGAAGGGGGACGCACGAGACCGGCGCGAGACCGCCGGTCGGCTGCGTACTATAGCACCCGATGCCGCCCGCACGAGCCTGCGACGGGGAGGGTCTGCTGGCCGCCTTCGAGGAGGCCGCCGGGCACCTCCTGGCCCATGTCGATGAGATCAACGCCCTCAACGTCTTCCCCGTACCCGACGGCGACACCGGCTCGAACATGGCCGCCACGGTCCGCGCCGCGCTCGACGAGGTCCATCGGCTGCCCGTCGCCGAGCGCACCCTGCCGGCCGTCGCCGAGGCGATCAGCTTCGGCGCCCTGATGGGCGCGCGAGGCAACTCCGGCGTCATCCTCAGCCAGATCTTCCGGGGCATGACCGCCACGGTCGGCGGACGGCCGCGCTTCGACGGCGGCGACTTCGCGCGGGCCCTGGCCAGCGGCACGGAGACGGCCTACGCCGCCGTCGTCCGGCCGGTCGAGGGGACGATCCTGACCGTCGTGCGGGAGGCGGCCGTCGGCGCCGGCGAGGCCGCGACCCACGGCCCGGACACGGAGCGGATCCTGCGGGCCGCCACGTCGTCCGCCGAGAGCGCCGTGGCCGGCACACCCGACCTGCTGCCGATCCTCAAGCAGGCGGGCGTCGTCGACGCCGGCGGACAGGGCCTCTATCGCCTGCTCGAGGGCGCCCTCACGGCGACCCACCGGCGGCACGGGCGGCGGGGCCGTCGCGGCCATCAGGCCTCGCCGGAGCTCACCCCCATGGCCGCCCCGCGGGTCGCGCGTCCACCCGGCGAGGCGGCGGCCGACGAGTTCGGCTACGAGACGATGTTCCTCGTCGAGGCCCGCGACGGAGCCCCGCTCGACCTGGGGCTCATGCGGCGCCACCTGGAGGAGATCGGCGGGTCGGTCCTGGTCGCCGGGGATGGGCAGGCGGTCAAGGTCCATATCCACAACGAGCAGCCGGACCAGGTCATCGCCATGGGCCTGCGGTGGGGCCACCTGAGCCGCATCACGGTGGAGAACCTCGACGACCAGGCACGCGACTTCGACGACCAGCGCGAGATCCACGCCGAGGCCTTCGCCGGGACGCCCGCCGTGCCCGTGATCGCCGCCGACGCGCCGGTCGCGGTCGTCGTGGTGGCCACCGGCGACGGCCTGGCCGACGCCTTCCGCAGCCTTGGCGCGCAGGCCATCGTGCCCGGCGGCCAGACGGCCAATCCCTCGACCGCCGAGCTGCTGCGGGCCATCCGGAGCGTCCCCTCGTACGAGGTCGTGGTCCTGCCCAACAACCCCAACACACGCCTGGCAGCGGAGCAGGCGGCGGCCCTGTCGCCGGACCGCCATGTCGTCGTCGTCCCCACCCGCAACGCGGCAGAGGGCATCGCCGCGCTGGTGGCATGCGACGCCGGCCGCGATGCCCAGGCCAACGCCGGGCCGATGCTGGACGCGGCACGCGCGGTGCAGACGTTCCAGGTGACGCGGGCCGTCCGGGACGCGCATCTGGGCCGGCTCCGGGTGCGCACGGGCCAGGTCATCGCGCTCGGACCCGACGACGGCATCCTGGCCGCGGGCGATGACCGGACGACCGTCGTGCTCGAGGCGGTGGCGGCCCTGCATCCGGGATTCGAGCTGGTGACCATCTACTACGGCGCCGACGCCGACGAAGCCGCCGGCAAGGGGCTGGGCGAGGCCGTCGGCACCGCGCATCCGGGGGTCGAGGTCGAGGTCGTGTCCGGCGGCCAGCCCTTCTACGACGTCCTCCTCGCGGCCGAGTAGGGCGGTGGCCCGCGCGGGCGCCACCCCGCTCGCGCCACCAGGCCCGGACACGCCGCTGCCCCGCAGCGGCCTCGTGGCCCCGGCCCAGGCGCGCCGGCTGGCCCGGATGGGCCTGCACGAGGTCGGCGACCTGCTCTTCCACCTGCCGCGCCGCTATGACGACTTCACCCACCCGCGCTCGCTCCGCTCCCTTCGCGAGGATCCGCCGGTCGAGCCCGTGAGCTCGACGGTCACGGTCATCGAGCTGCACACGGAGAAGACGTTCCGGCGGCGCGTCGAGAAGACGACCGCCCGCCTGCGCGACGCGAGCGGCGAGGGCGAGGCCGTCTGGTTCGGCCGCCGCTTCATCGAGCGCCGCCTGAAGGTAGGCGACGAGATCGCCGTGTCCGGGCGCGTCGTCGTCCGCGGCTGGCTGCCGCAGTACCAGGGGCCCGACTTCGGCCCGGCCGGCGGGGCGACGCTCCACGCCGGCCGGATCGTGCCGGTGTACCGCCTGACGGAAGGGGTCACCACGGCCGCCCTGCGGTCGGCGATGCGTCGCGCGCTGGACGTGGTCGGCCGCCAGTACCCCGACTACCTGGGAAGCGCGCTGCTAGCCGAGGCGTCGAGCGGCGAGGGCACGCCGCTGCCACGCCTGCCCGAGGCGCTCGAGCAGGCGCACTACCCGGACGACTTCGGGGCCCACGCGGCGGCGATGCACCGCCTCGCCTTCGACGAGCTGCTGGCCCTCCAGATCGGCATGGTGGCGCGCGACCGACAGCGGCGCGGCCTGGCCGGGCCCCGGGTGGTCGTGGCGGACGACCGTCTCGAGGCGGCCGCGGCGATCGTGGAGGCGGCCATCACGGCGAGCCTGGCGGGACGCGGTGAGACGGCCCAGGCCCGCCTCACCGCCGACCAGCGCACCGCGCTGGAGGCGATCCGCGGCGACCTCGCCGGCCCACGGCCGATGCTGCGGCTGCTGCAGGGCGACGTGGGATCAGGCAAGACGGCGGTGGCGGCCCTGGCCCTCGCGTTCGTGGCCGACACCGGGGCCCAGGGGGCGCTCCTGGCCCCCACCGACCTGCTGGCCCGCCAGCACGCCGCGACGCTCCGCGGCCTCCTGGAGCCGCTGGGCCACCGCGTCGAGCTGCTCACCGCCTCGCTTCCGGCGGCCGAGCGGCAGGCCGCCCAGGCGGTGCTCGCCTCTCCGCCCGCGGGACCGGGCCCGGACGGCCTCACGACCGGACGCCTCGTCGTCGGCACGCACGCCCTGCTCTCCGCGGGCACGGTCTTCGCCGACCTCGCCCTGGCCGTCATCGATGAGCAGCATCGGTTCGGTGTCGCCCAGCGGGAGGCGCTGGCGGGCAAGGGCCGCACGCCCCATGTCCTGCTGATGACCGCGACGCCGATCCCCCGCACGCTGGGTCAGGTCTTCCATGCCGACCTCGACGTCTCCGACCTGCGCAGCGCCCCGGCCGGGCGGCTGCGCGTCGTCACCGGGACGCGCCGGTTCGACGAGCTGGCGCAGATGGGCCCGGACCCGGGCGTCGGGACCTGGCCGCTGGTGGTGACCGAGGTCGCCGCCGGCCACCGCGCGTTCGTCATCGTGCCCCTCGTGGAGGAAGGGGAGGGGGCGGCCGGCCGGTCCGTCGACCAGGTGGCCGACGACCTCGAGCGGTGGCTTGCCGACGCGGCCAGGGCGGTGGGCCGCGGCAGCGACGCGCTTCCACGGATCGGCCGCATCCACGGCCAGCTGCCGACGACGACGCGCGCCGCGACGATGGATGCCTTCCGGCGCGGCGACCTCGAGGTCCTGGTCGGGACGACGGTCCTGGAGGTCGGCGTCGACGTGCCCGAGGCCACCGTCATGGTCGTCCTTGACGCCGACCGCTTCGGCCTGGCCCAGCTCCACCAGCTGCGCGGCCGTGTCGGGCGTGGCACCGACCGCGCCTACTGCATCCTCGTCAGCGACACCGACGATCCCGTGGCCCGGGCCCGCCTCCAGGCCCTCGTCGACACGACGGACGGCTTCGTCCTGGCCGAGCGGGACCTGGAGCTGCGGGCAGAGGGGGACCTCCTGGGACTCCTCCAGAGCGGCCTGCCGCCGCTGCGGGTAGCCCGCCTCCAGGCACCCGAGGACCGCGCCCGCTCGCAGCGCGCCCGGGTCATCGCCGAGCGCCTGGTGACCCCCGACGGGACCCTCGCCGCGGGCCACGAGGCGCTGGCCCACGAGCTGAGCGCCGGGTGGCTGAAGGCCGTCGGGGCGGGCGAGGCCCTGGCCACCGGCGATGACGATCACGGCGATGAGGCGGCCGCCGATGGCTGACGCCGGCCGCGTCATCGGCGGTAGCGCCCGCGGCACGCGGCTGCTGGCGCCCGGCCCCGGCACACGGGCCCTCACCGACCGGGTCAAGGAGGCGCTCTTCGGCATCCTCGAGGCGGCCACGCTGGCCCCCTGGCCCGTGCCGTTCCTGGACGCCTTCGCCGGCAGCGGCGCCGCGGGCATCGAGGCGCTCAGCCGGGGTGCACCCGGCGCCCTGTTCATCGAGCGCGACCGGGCCGCCTGCCGCGTCATCCAGGCCAACCTGGAGCGGGCCGGGGTGGGGCAGCTCGCGCACGTCACGTCCGGGGACGTCATGCGCCTCCTGGACGTCGGGGCGCCGCAGGACCTTGGCGGGCCGTTCGGCGCGGCGCTGCTGGATCCGCCCTACGGCGACGCTACACTCGACGCGGCACTGGAGCGCCTTGGCGATGCCGACCGAGGCTGGCTGCGCGAGGAGGCGGTGGTGGTGGCCAAGCACTTCTGGCGCGACGTCCCGCCCGAGCGGCCGGGACGGCTGGTCCGCCGACGCGAGCGCCGGTTCGGGGAAACGCAGCTCAGCTTCTACACGAGGGAGGCCTGATGGCCACGGCGCTTTACCCGGGCAGTTTCGACCCCGTCACGAACGGCCACCTGGACGTCATCGCCCGGGCCGCTCACATCTTCGAGCGGGTCGTGGTGGGCGTCCTGCGCAACCCGCGCAAGACGCCCTTCCTCGACGAGGTCACCCGCGTGGCCGCGCTGCGCGAGGCGATCGACGCGGCCCTGCCGGCCGACGCGGCATCGCGCGTCGAGGTCGCCACCTTCGACGGGCTGACCGTCGGCTTCGCCCAGCACGTCGGGGCGGCGTTCGTCGTGCGCGGCCTGCGCGCCATCAGCGACTTCGAATTCGAGCTCCAGCTGGCCCTCACCAACCGCAAGCTGGCGCCCGACGTGGACACGGTGTTCTTCATGACCGCCCTCGAGCATGCCTATCTCAGCTCGACACTGGTCAAGGAGATCGCTGGTTTCGGCGGCGACGTGAGCGGCATGGTGCCGCCGGCCGTGCTGCGCCGTCTGGGCGAGGGCCCGGGCGTCGGCTAGAATGGCGCGTCAGGTCCTGCCGAGGGAGGCCCCACCCATCGACATCATGTTCCTCGTGGAGCGCCTCAACGCGCTTCTCGAGAACGGCCGCAAGCTGCCGCTGTCCAACAACGTCGTCGTCGACCAGGCGGCCGCCCTCGACCTCGTGGAACAGCTGCGCCTGGCCGTGCCCGAGGAGGTCAAGCAGGCGCGTCGCATCACCGAGGAGTCCGATCGCATCCTGGAGCGCGCCCAGGAGGAGGCCGACCGGGTCGTCGCCCGGGCGCAGGAGCAGGCGGCCTTCCTCATCGAGGAGCGCGAGCTGACGCGTGCCGCCGAGCAGCGCAGCGCCCAGATCGTGGCCGACGGGCATGACCAGGCCGACGAGATCCGGCGCGGGGCCGACGAATACGCCGCGGGCGTCCTGATCCGCCTCGAGGGCGAGGTCGTGAAGGTCCTCCAGAGCATCAAGCACGGCCTGGCCCTGCTCGACGATCGCGCGCCCGGGCCGACGATGACGGCCGACGAGGCGGAGGAAGCCGGCGTGGCGGCCTCTGGTGCTCAGCTATAACGTCGCGGGCCTGCTGCGCTCGTCGCCCGGCACGGTCCGCACCTACCCCGTCCGCCTGCCCACCCTAGAGATCGCCCCGGACCTGCGCCTGACCGCGCCCGTCGAGGGCGAGGTCCGCCTCTCGAGGACCGGCCGCAGCATCCTGGCGCGGGCCCACCTGGTCACGGCCCTCGAGGAGACGTGCAGCCGCTGCCTCTCCCCGATCTCGGCCGCCGTCGCGGTCGACGTGGACGAGGAGGCGCTGCCCTCGGTCGACCTGCTCACCGGCGCGCCGCTCGACGTCTCGGCGGAGCCGGACGCCCTGCGGCTCGACGAGCACCATGAGCTCGACCTGAGCGAACCGGTGCGCGAGGCCATCTCGCTCGCCGAGCCCATCCGCCCCCTCTGCCGCCCCGACTGCCGGGGCCTCTGCGCCACCTGCGGGGCCGACCTCAACGGCGACCCTGCCCATCACCACGACGAGTCCGAGATCGACCCCCGCCTGGCCGCCCTCGCCACCTGGCGAGGGCCGACCGACCCCACGACCTGAGCAGCCGACCAGCAGGAAGGATCACATCCCATGGGAGTCCAGAAACGCCGCGTGTCACACGCCCGCCAGGGTGACCGGCGCGCGCACCACGCCCTGACCGTGCCGGACCTCGAGCCGTGTCCCCACTGCCACGAGCCCAAGAAGGTGCACTTCGCGTGCCCCAACTGCGGCTGGTACGGAGGCCGCGAGAGCGTGCGCATCCGGGAGAAGACCAAGCCCGAGCAACGCAACCCGTAGGCGCGGCGCGGATCACCCCGGGCGCGGCGCGTCATGGACTTGGCCACCGTCTCTCGCCGCCTCGACCCTGAGGCGTCTGGCCGCGTCCGCGTGGCCGTCGACGCCATGGGCGGCGACCACGGCCCCGAGGAGGCCGTGCGCGGCGCCATGGGCTGGGCGAGGGACCACCCCGAGACGGACCTCATCCTCGTGGGCGATGAAGCGCAGATCTCGCCGTTCCTCGAGGGGGCGCTGCCGGCCCACATCTCGCTCGTCCAGGCCACCGAGTGGGTGGGCATGGACGAGCACCCGGCGCAGGCGGTGCGGCGGAAGCGCGATGCGAGCATCAACGTGTGCATGCGCCTCGTGCGCGAAGGCCGTGCCGACGCGGTCGTGACGGCCGGCCACACGGGCGCCGCGGTGGCGTCCGCCGTGCTGCACCTTGGTCGCCTGCCGGGCGTCGATCGCCCCGCCCTGGCGGTACAGGTGGTGGCCGAGCATGGGCCCTTCGTGCTCCTCGACATCGGCGCCACGACCGACTCGACGGGCCACAACCTGTACCAGTACGCCCGGATGGGGGCCATCTTCGCCGAGCAGGTGCTTGGCGTGGACCGGCCCTCGGTGGCGCTGCTCTCCATCGGCGAGGAGGACGGCAAGGGGGAGGTCCGGGTCCAGGAGGCGACCGAGCGCCTGCGCGCCAGCGACCTGAACTTCGTGGGCAACGCCGAGGGCAAGGACCTCACGACACACCTGGCCGACGTGGTCGTGTGCGACGCCAGCGTCGGCAACGTCACCATCAAGTTCTTCGAGGGCCTCAGCCGCTTCATCTTCGACCAGCTCACGACCGAGTTCAAACGGCCGCCCTGGGGGCCCATCGGCTACACCTTCATGCGCCCCGGGATCACGCGCATCCGGCGCCTCTTCGACTACGAGCAGCTCGGCGGCGCACCGCTCCTGGGGGTCAAGGGCACGGTCCTGGTGACGCACGGACGGGCCCGCCGGCGGATGATCGGCTTCGCCGTGGCCATCGGCGCGACGGCCGCGCGGGCCCGCATCCCCGAGCGCATCGCGGCCGCCTTCGCGACCGACGCCGCGGGTCCGCCGGCCGAGCCGGCCCTCCCGCCGGCCTGAGTGCCGACGCCTCGCGCCGCATCCGGCCGCCACGCGGCCGAACAGGAAGGGCGCCGCCTGGCGCTCGCCGCGGTCTTCGAGGCGGAGTTCGGGCAGCGCACCGCGAGCGCCGTCCTGGAGCGCACGCTGGCCGACGGCGCCGTCCCGGACGCGGGCGCGGCCCTGGCCCGCCACCTGGTCGACGTGGTCACCCGGGACCGCGAGGACCTCGACGCCATGCTGGCCCGGCTGGCCCCGGCCCACCCCGTCGTGAGCCTGGCCCGGATGGACCGCGCGCTGTTGCGTTGCGCACTGGGTGAGGTGCTACACTCGCCCGCGACCCCGATGCGGGTCGCCATCGCCGAGTGGGTGGGGCTGGCCCGCACATTCAGCGGCGAACCCGCGCGGCGCCTCGTCAACGGCGTGCTCGGGAGGGTCGCGTCGGAGGTGGCCGGGACCGACAGCGCGACATAACCATCGAGCCAGTTGACAGGCAGCGCCGCCCAAGGAGGGAGCACGTGACCGATTCGACCTACGACCGGCTGAAGAAGATCGTCGTCGAGCAGCTCGGCGTCAGCGAGGACGAGGTCAAGCCGGAGTCCTCCTTCGTCGACGATCTGAACGCCGACTCGCTCGACCTGGTCGAGCTGATCATGAGCCTCGAGGAAGAGTTCGGCACCGAGATCTCGGACGAGGATGCCGAGAAGATCCGCACCGTCCAGGACGCTGTCGACTACATCGACGAGCACACGAACTCCTGACCCCGCGCCGCCGGACGCCCCTCCGGTGGCCGCGCTGGCAGCATCACTCGGCCTCGCCTTCCCCGATCCCGCGCGCCTCCGCGAGGCGCTCGTGCACTCCAGCTACCCCAACGAGCACCCCGATGCGGGCCTGCCGTCCAACGAGCGGCTGGAGTTCCTTGGCGACGCGGTGATCGCCGTCGTCATCAGCGACGAGCTGCACCGGAGCCATCCCTCTGAGGACGAGGGCCAGCTCACCGCCCGTCGCGCCGCCCTCGTCTCGACCGACGCGCTGGCGCGGTTCGCCCGGCGCATCGGGCTGGGTCCGCACCTGCTGCTCGGCGAGGGGGCCGACCGGGCGGGAGCTCGCGAGCGCCACAGCGTCCTCGCCTCGGCCTTCGAGGCCCTCGTGGCGGCCATCTACCTGGACCTGGGCATCGCCGTGGCGCACGACTGGCTGCTCTCGGTCGCCGGCCCGGAGCTCGCCGACCCCGCCGACGCGGCCGCCTACCTGGCCCCCAAGGGCCGCCTCCAGATGCTCGCCCAGGCTGCGCACGGCCAGCCGCCGGAGTACCGCGTGGTGGCGCTCGAGGGCCCGGATCACGCCCGCCACTTCGTCATCGAGGTGCTGGTCGACGGACGGGTGATGGGCCGCGGCGAGGGCAGCAGCCGCCGGGCTGCCGAGACACGGGCGGCGCATGAGGCGCTCGAGCGGCTGGGGGTCATCCCCGGGTCGCCGCAGGCCGGATCGTGACCGGCGAGGCCCGTCTGCGCAGCCTGCGGGTCGTCGGCTTCAAGTCCTTCGCCGAGCGGACCACCCTGGAGTTCGGACCAGGCATCTCGGCCATCGTGGGCCCCAACGGCAGTGGCAAGAGCAACCTCGCCGACGCGCTGCGCTGGGCCCTGGGCGAGCAGGGCCGCACGCTGCGCACCCACCGCTCCGAGGACGTCATCTTCGCCGGGTCGGCGACGCGCCGGGCGATCGGCCTGGCCGAGGTCACCCTGACCCTCGAGAACGGCGACGGGCTGCTGCCGGTGGCCTACGGCGAGGTCGCCCTGGCGAGGCGGCTCTACCGCTCGGGCGAGAACGAGTACCTGCTGAACGGCCAGCGGGTGCGCCTGCGGGACCTGCTGGACCTGCTGGACGGCGCGAACCTGGCCGACAACGCCTTCCTTTTCATCGGCCAGGGCATGGTCGACCAGGCCCTCTCGTTGCGGCCGGAGGAACGCCGGCCGCTCTTCGAGGAGGCCGCCGGCGTGCGCCGCCACGAGCGGCGTCGGCGGCAGGCGGAGGCGCGCCTGCTGGAGGCCGAAGCGAACCTGGCCCGGGTGCGCGACATCGCCGGCGAGCTGCGCCCGCAGGTCCGCCGGCTGGCCCAGCAGGCCGAGCAGCAGGTCGCGCGCCAGGGCGCCGGGGCGGCCCTCGCCGGTGCCGTGGTGATGCTGGCCGCGCACCGCTGGTCGACCGCCGCTGCGGCGCTGGCCGGTGCCGAGACAGACCTCCAGCTCGCGCGCGCCCAGGCGCAGGCCGCCGCGGACGCCCTCGCCGCCGCCGACGCCGAGGCACGCGATCTGCTGACGGCCCTGGCCGACCATGCCACTCGCGCACGTCAGCTGCGCCAGGCCCTGGACGACGCTCGCCAGCGGTTGACCGAGCACCGCGTCGCCGATGAACGACGCGCTGCCGAGGCGGCAGCCATCGAACGCGAACGAGCGGCGCTGGCGACCGAGCGGGCGACGATCGAGCCCCGGCTGGAGGAGGCGCGGCGTGCGATGGCCCTGGCCGACGCCGGCGGCGCCGTCGCGGCGACGGCCGAGCTCACCGCGGAAGTCGCCGGCCTCGAGCGCCAGATCGCCCAGGCTGCGGCCGAGCTGGCGGCTCTGGAGGACCAGCACCGGGCGAGCGACGCACGAGCCGCGTCGGCGGCGCGGGCGCGACGGGCCGGGGAGGACGAGCTCGCCCGCATCACCCAGCACGCCGCGATGGCTGCCCAGCGGGCCGACGAGGCGGCCCATGCCGCCGAGGAAGCGGCTGCGGCCCTGGCGCGCGAGGCACAGGCCCTCGCCGGTCATGCCGAGGCGGTCCGGTCCACCGCAGCCGCCGAGGCGCAGGCCCGCACGACGCAGGCAGCCGCGGACGCGTCGGCCAGAGCCACGACACGACGGGCCACGGACGCGGCCGCCGGCAGGGCCGCCGTCGAGGCGCGCCATGCCGCCCTCAAGGCGCAGCTTGACGCCATTGCCGCCCCGGCCGACGCTGCGAATGCCGGCTGGATCCAGGCGGCGACGCGGCGAGGGGGCCGGGCGCTGGCCAACGGGCTGGAGGTGACGCCCGGACTGCGTCCCGCGGTGGAGGCCGCGTTGGGCGCCGCGGTCGAGGCCTACGTGGTGGACGAGACGGACGTCATCGCCCTGCGCGAGGGGCGCGGGCACCTGGCGTTGCGCCTGGCGACCGCTACATCCGACGCGGCGGGCCGCGGCGTGACGGAGCGGGCCCGCGACGCCGGGGGTGGCGCCCTGACCGAGGCGATCCGGCGCGACCCGACCGGCGTGGCCGGGCAACTCCTGCGGACGAGCGTCTGGCTGCCCAGCCTGGAGGCAGTCCTGGCGCTGCTGCCCCGGCTCCCCGAGGGCTGGCAGGCGGTCAGCGTCGCTGGGGACATCGTGACGGCACAGGGGCTCGTTCGGCTGGGCCGGCCCGAGGCGGCCCTCGAGCGGCGCGACGAGGTCGAACGGCGGACGCGTGAGCTCGCCGACGTCGATGTCCAGGTACAGGACGCGCGCGCGGCCCACGAGGCAGCCGAGGTCGCCCGTGCCGAAGCAGGGACGGCGCTTGCCCGGGCCGACGCAGCCATCGACGAGGCGGTGCGCAGCGCGCGGGCGGCCGTCGAGCAGGAACGCGCGGCCACGCGGCGCCACGAGGCGCTCCTCCGCGAATCGGCGTGGGCCGCCGCACAGGCGGAGCGTCTCGCGGTCGAGCAGCGTGCCGCGAACGCCGCCCTCGCCGCAGCGACGCCCGACGTGGCCGCGCCGGACGCACTCGCCGTCGCGTCCGGATCGCCGGCAGCCACCGCGGACGCGTCCGCCGTCGACGCGTGGCGTGCCCGGCTGGAGGCGCTGCGCGCGCGGCGGGCGGTGCTGGAGGCGGAACTGCGCACGACGGCACAGGCCGAGCGCGCGGCCGACGACCGGCGGCTGCGGGCCGAGCTGGCCGTGACCGCGGACGCGGAGCGGCTCGCCGCCACGGAGGCACGGATGGCCGAGGCGACCGTTCGCCTGGAGTCACTGGCGGCGGCCGGTGCCGCGGCGTCCGAGACGCGGGCGCACCTGGAGGCCGGGGTCGCCGCGGCAGACGCGGACGCCCGCGCGGTCGATACCGACGAGGCCGCCGGCCGCGACCGCCTTACGGGCGTCGAGGCGCGGGCCGCGACCCACCGAGCCGACCTCCACGCCGGGGAGGAGCGGGCCCAACGCGCCGAGGTCTCGCGGCTGGAGGCGCGCCTTGGCCTGGAGGCGATCCGCGAGCAGGTGCTGACCGAGCTCGCCGGGCTGGGGCCGCTCGGGCTGGAGGCGCTTGAAGGGGCGCCGCGGCACGTGGATGAGGATGCCCTCGCGGCCGAGCTCGAGGCGGCCCTGGACCTGGCCGCGGCGGGCTGGACGGAGCCTGGGGCAGGGCCCGCCGTCTCGGCCGACGGTCTGCCCACGGCAGCCCAGCTGGCCACCCTGCGCCGCCGCTACCACGAGATCGGCGCCAGCAACCCCTTCGCTGCCCAGGAGCACGCCGAGATGCAGGCCCGGCTGGAGGCCCTCGACACGCAGCGCCACGACCTGGAACGGGCGATGGCCGACACCCAGCGCCTGATCGCCGAGCTCAGCGAGCGGATCCGGGAGCAGTTCGCGCGGACGTTCGCGGCGCTGGAGCGGGCCTTCGGCCGGCGCTTCGGGCAGCTGTTCGACGGCGGGGACGCACAGCTCGTGCTGACGGATCCCGACGACCTGGCGGCCACCGGCATCGAGATCATGGCCCGGCCGCCCGGCAAGAAGCGCCAGGCCCTGGGGATGCTCTCGGGTGGCGAGCGCGCCCTCACCGCGGTGGCCCTGCTCTTCGCCATGCTCGACGTCCATCCGGTGCCGTTCTGCGTCCTCGACGAGGTCGACGCGGCGCTCGACGAGGCCAACGTCGGCCGCTTCACCGAGGCGCTCCGCGACCTGGCTCGGACGACCCAGTTCCTCGTCATCACCCACAACCGCGGCACGATCGAGTCCGCCGATGCGCTGTACGGCATCACCATCGGCGACGACGCCATCAGCCACGTCATCTCGCTCCGGCTAGCAGAGGCGACCGAACTGGCGCAGGCAGCCGGCTGACGATGGCCTGGTTCCGCCGTCGCCCGCCCGAGGCCGCCACCGACGGCGATGGCGCCGAGGCCCCCGACGAGACGGCACCCGCCCCACCCGACGAGGAGGCCCTGGTCGCGCCCGGACCGGACACCGAACCCGAGGCCGAGCCCGACCTGGGACCCGAGCCGAGCCTGGAGGCCGGCGTCGAGCGCAGCCGCTCGGGGTTCGTGGCCCGCCTGCAGGGGCTCTTCCGGGGCGGCATCGACGAGGCGACCTGGGAAGCCGTCGAGGAGACGCTCATCGGCGGCGACGTCGGCGCGACCCTCGCCATCGCGGTCGTGGAGCGGGCCCGCCGACGGCGGGACGCCGGTGGCGCCGAGGCGGCCGTGCAGGCCGAGCTGGCGGCGCTCCTCCTGCCACGGCCGGACGGGGAGTGGACGCCCCGCCGCCCCGATCCGACCCGCCCGGCCGTCGTCCTGGTGGTCGGCGTCAACGGCACGGGCAAGACGACCACGATCGCCAAACTGGCCGCTCGGGAGCGTGCCCGCGGCCAGCGCGTCCTCCTGGCCGCGGCCGACACCTTCCGGGCCGCCGCCAGTGAGCAGCTCGAGCTATGGGCCAGGCGCATCGGCGTCCCCCTGGTGACGCATCAGGCCGGCGCCGACCCCGCGGCCGTCGTGTTCGATGCCCTCGATGCGGCGGTGGCGCGAGGCACGGACCTCGTCATCGTCGACACGGCCGGCCGGCTCCACACCAAGCACAACCTGATGGACGAGCTGGCCAAGGTCCGGCGCACGATCGACAAGCGGCTGCCGGGCGCCGACCCGGAGGTCCTCTTCGTGCTCGACGCCACGACGGGCCAGAACGGGCTGGCCCAGGCACGTGCGTTCCACGAGGCCAGCCCGCTCACCGGCATCGTCCTGTCCAAGCTCGACTCGACGGCCAAGGGCGGCATCGTCTTCGCCGTCGAACAGGGCCTGGGCGTCCCCGTCCTCTTCGTCGGGGTGGGGGAACGCCTGGATGACCTCCTGCCGTTCGACCCGCAGGCGTTCGTGGCCGCCCTGTTCGGGGGCCCGCGCGCCGCGTAGTAGACTGAGGTCGCCTCGAGACGCCAGAACCCGCGTCTCACCCGCGTCCGGCCCGGACGCACCGCGGAGCTGCAACCGACCCCATGTTCGACGCCCTGAGTGACCGCCTGCGCGACGCCCTCGCCAAACTGACCGGCCATGGCCGGGTGAGCGAGGCGGACGTCGACACGGCCATGCGCGAGGTGCGCCTGGCGCTGCTGGAGGCGGACGTCAACTTCAAGGTCGTCAAGGACTTCGTGGCCCGTGTCCGCGAGCGGGCGGTCGGGGCGGAGGTGCTCGACAACCTCAACGCGGGCCAGCAGGTCATCAAGATCGTCGACGAGGAGCTGACGGCGATGCTGTCGGTGGGCGATCGGACCTTCCGGCTCATCGGGCAGCCGGCGGTCGTGGCCCTCGTCGGCCTGCAGGGCTCGGGCAAGACGACGAGCGCGGCCAAACTCGCCCGCCACCTCGTCAAGCAGGGGCGCCGGCCGCTACTCGTGGCAGCCGACCCGTACCGGCCCGCGGCGGTCGAGCAGCTGATGGCCCTGGGCCGCAGCCTGGAGATCCCCGTCCACGGCGCGCCGCAGGGGACGCCCGTGCCGGCCATCGCCACAGAAGGCGTCGCGCTGGCCCGCAGGACCGGGCGGGACGTGGTCATCATCGACACGGCCGGGCGCCTGACGATCGACGAGACGCTGATGGCAGAGATCCGCACCCTGGCCCAGACGGTCACGCCGTGCGAGACGCTGCTCGTCGTCGACGCGATGGTCGGCCAGGAGGCCGTGACCGTGGCCGAGGCGTTCCGCGACGCGGTCCCGCTGACCGGCCTGATCATGACCAAGATCGACGGCGATGCCCGCGGCGGGGCGGCCCTCTCGATCTCGGCCGTCACCGGGCTGCCGGTGAAGTTCCTGGGCACGGGCGAGAAGACGGACGCGCTGGAGCCGTTCCACCCCGACCGGCTGGCCGGCCGCATCCTGGGCATGGGCGACGTGATGACCCTCATCGAGCGGGCCCAGGAGAATTTCGACGAGCGCCAGGCGACGCAGCTCGCCGACAAGCTCCGGCGCAACAGCTTCACCCTGGAAGACTTCCTGGACCAGATGCAGCAGATCAAGAAGATGGGGCCGATCGGCCAGCTGCTCGACCTGATGCCCGGCATGGGCGGCCTGGCCAAGGAAGCCCAGGGCGCGGTCGACCGCGGCGAGCTGACGCGGGTCGAGGCCATCATCCGCTCCATGACGCCCGACGAGCGTCGCGATCCGACCATCCTCAACGGCTCGCGCCGGCGGCGGATCGCGCGCGGCTCGGGCACCACCACGCCCGATGTGAACCGGCTGCTCAAGCAGTTCGGGGAGATGCAACGCCTGATGAAGCAGCTCGGCCGCGGCGGCGGCCGGCGCAACCTGCTGGGTCTGGGCCGGTGACGCCCGGCGCCGCCCTCGTTCCCGCCATGTCCCTCGGAGGGTCTCGACCGTGACCGAACCGCTCCAGCCCGCCAGCCCGGACGCGCTTCCCACCCTGACCCAGGTCGCCCGGGTAGAGGGTGTCAGCGTGCCCCTCATCCAGCCCGTGAGGCCGCCCCGCGGCGGACGCGCGCGCTGGGCGATCGCCCTCGTGGCGACCCTGGTCGTGGTCCTCGTGGCGGGCGGCCTCGTGGCCTTCGCCGGCGCGGGTGCCGCCTCCGTCGGGCCGGCCTACGCCCCCTCCGATGCCCTGCTGTACATGGACGTGCGCGGCGACCTGCCCGGCGACCAGCGCCAGCAGCTGGCCACCTTCATGGCCCACTTCCCGGGCTTCGCCGACCCGTCCAGCCTCCAGACCAAGCTCGACCAGGCGCTCGACAAGCTGGTCAGCAAGGTCACCAACGGCACGTACACGTACAGCGGCAACATCGAGCCGTGGTTCGGCGGCCAGGTCGCGGTGGCCGTCGGGCCGTCGGACTCGGTCGTCGTGGTCGTCAGCGTCAGTGACACGGCCGGCCTGCCCACGAAGCTCGACCAGACCTCGCAGCAACTGGCCACGCTGATCGGCGGCAGCGTCGCCATCACCGACCACGACGGCACGAGCGTCTACACCATCAGCGGCGTGACCGGCGTCAGCGGCCTGCCCGCGTTCAGCTTCGCCATCACGAACGACGCGATCGTGGTCGCCAAGGACGCCGCGACCGTCGGCGCGGCGCTCGACCGCAAGGCCGGCAAGTCACCCAACCTCGCCGGCTCGAGCGCCTTCCACGACGCCATCGCCCGCCTCGACGCCGACCGGTCCGGCACGTTCTACCTCGACGGGTCCGCGGCGGAGAAGCTGCTCGAGTCGACCGCCGACACCAGCAGCACCTGTGGCTCAGCCACGAGCCTGGCCGGCCTGCCGACCACGGTGGCCGGTGAGCTGCGGCTGCAGGACGGCAACCTCGTCATCCGCGAGCGCGCCACCCTGCCGGCCGCCTCGGCTTCGCCCGTGGCGGCGACGACCAGCGACCTGGCCAGCCATGTGCCGGCCGCGGCGCTCTTCTACGCCGAGACCCATGGCTTCGGCGACCTGTGGCGGACCGAGGCGACGACGCTCATCGAGAACCCGTGCTTCGCCAGCGTGGCCGGTCAGCTCTCGACGATCGAGGGCCTCCTCGGCACCAAGATCCCCGACGCCTTCGGGTGGGTCAAGGACGCCGGCGTGGTCGTGACCGCGCCGGGCGGCGTGCCCCAGGGCGGCCTGGTGGCCACGACCTCCGATGCGGCCACGGGCCAGGCGCGGCTCACCCAGGTCCTGACGCTGTTGAAGCTGGCCAAGGGCCAGGGCGGCCCGGCCATCACGACGAGCGACGCGCCGTACGCCGGCACGACCATCACCTCGGTGACGGTCGACCTGGGCACAGACAGTAGCGTTGATAGCACCACGGGGGCAGTGCCGACGTCGGTGACGATCTCGTACGCCTTCAAGGGCCAGGTGTTCGTCCTGGGAGTCGGCGACGCCTTCGTCAAGGCCGTGCTCGACACGACGGACGCAACCTCGCTGGCGTCCGACGGGCGGTATTCGGCCGCCCTTTCCGCCGCCGGCGGACCGACCGACAGCGGCGTCGTCTATGCCGACCTGGCCGCCATCCGCGGCCTCATCGAGGCGCAGCTGCCGGCCGCCCAGAAGGCCCAGTACACGAGCGACGTGCAGCCGTACCTCGCCCCCTTCGACCGGGTCATCTCCGTGCGGGTCGACAGCGCCGGCAGTGAGTCGGACACCGCGATCATCTTCACCAAATAGCCGCCAGAGGAGGAGCCCAGCACCCGTGGCCGTACGCATCCGTCTCACCCGCGTGGGGGCGACCAAGCACCCCACCTACCGCTTCGTCGTGGCCGACGGCCGCAGCGCCCGCGATGGACGCTCGCTGGAGACGATCGGGCACTACGACCCGCGCGCGGAGCCCGTGCGCATCGAGGTCGACGCCGAGAAAGCGTCGGCCTGGCTGGCCAAAGGCGCCCAGCCGTCGGACACCGTCGCGCGCCTCTTCCGCCAGGTCGGCATCCTGCCGGCCGCCAGCGCCAAGTAGGGGTCGCGTCGATGGCAGCCAGGGAACTCGTGGAATACATCGCCAAGTCCCTCGTGGACGACCCGGCCGCGGTCCAGGTGGACGTCCAGGAGGACCAGGAAGGGACGGTCATCGAGCTGCACGTCGCCGAGGACGACATGGGCAAGGTCATCGGCCGCAACGGCAGCGTGGCCAAGGCCATGCGCACCCTGCTCAAGGTGATGTCGGCCCGTGAGGGCGAGTCGATCTCCCTGGAGATCGTCTAGCTCGCGTGGCGCGGCTCGCGGTCGGCCGCATCCGGGGGGTGCACGGCCTGGGGGGCGCCGTCCGGGTGGAGGTCCTCACCGATGAGGAGGCGCGCTTCGCGCCGGGCAGCGTGCTGTTCCTGGAAGGCGAGGCGCGGCGGCTGACGGTCATGTGGAGCCAGGCCGACAAGCCCGGCCTCCTCGTGCGCTTCGCCCGCCTGACGCGCCGCGAGGCGGTCGAAGGCCTGGTCGGCCGCTACCTGGAAGCCGACGTCGATACCGCCGCGCTCCCGGAGGGGACCGTCTACTGGCATGAGCTGCCGGGCGCGACGGTGACGGCCACCGACGGCGAGGTGCTCGGCACCGCCGCGGACGTCTTCCGCACGGGCGGCAGCGAGGTCGTGGTGGTGACCGGCGGCCCCCGCGGCGAGGTCCTCGTGCCACTCGTCCGCGCGGTCGTCGTCGAGTTCGCGCCCCGCGACGGGCGCATCGTCGTGGATCCCGAAGCCCTGGACCTGGCCCCGCTGCGCGCGCGCCGTCCGCGTGGCCGACGCTCATCGCGGCTCGGCCGGCCGGCGATCCGCCCGGTCGAGGCGCCCTCGGAGCGCGCAGCCGAGCCTGCCGCCGAGCCTGCGCCGAGGCCGAGCCCGCGACCGTGCCCGCTCCACCCGAGGCTTGACGGCCCCGCGCGGTTCGGGGTGGATCCGGCTGCCCAGCCGCTCCCCCCGCTCACCAACATGGCTGGTGGTACGTGCCACCGCAACGCGCCTGCCGCCCGATCCACGCTCGGCGGGCGCCGTGATCACCCCGGCAACGACCGTTTCTGGCACTTACCACCACGGTGGCTGGTGCGCCGGGGGATGGCCGCGATGACCCAGCCGCTGGACGGACCTGACGGTCGGCGCATGCCCGCGACGACTACGATGCGGCCATGGTCCTGCGCATCGACGTCGTCACGCTCTTCCCCGAGCTCTACCCGGGGCCGCTCGGCGCGAGCATCGTGGGCCGGGCGATCGAGCAGGGGCTGGTACAGGTGCAGGCCCATGACCTGCGCGAATGGGGCCTCGGCCGGCACCGCTCGGTCGACGACTATCCCTACGGCGGTGGCGCCGGCATGGTCCTTCGTCCCGAACCGATCGCCGCCGCGCTCCGCGCGCTCCGGACGACCACGAGCACCGTGATCCTGCTCGATCCGGGCGGTGAGCCGTTCCGGCAGGCGCGCGCCCGCGAGCTGGCGGCCGCGATCCACCTCATCCTGGTCTGCCCGCGGTACGAGGGCGTCGACGAGCGGGTCCGGGGGCTGGTCGACCTGGAGCTGTCGATCGGCGACTTCGTCCTCTCAGGCGGCGACCTGCCGGCGATGGTCGTGGCCGACGCCCTGATCCGGCTGCTGCCTGGCGCCATCGATGCAGCCTCCCCGGTCGAGGAGTCGTTCGCCGAGGGGCTCCTGGAGTATCCGCAGTACACGCGCCCGCCGGAGTTCGAGGGCCAGCGCGTGCCGGACATCCTCGTCAGCGGCGATCACGGCGCCGTGGACCGCTGGCGCCGCGACCAGGCTCACGAGCGAACCGCCCGGCGTCGACCGGATCTGCTGGACAGCTGACCGTGAGCCCGGTCCTCCGCTCGGCAGCCGCGCTTGCTATACTCGCCACTCGCGGCCAGGCGCCCGATGAAGGACGCGCCCCCGGACCCCGGGATCCCATCCCCGCACTGCCAGTGAGACCCGCCCCGTGAGCCTCATCGACGACGTCACCGCCGACCAGATACGCACCGACCTGCCCGAGCTCGCGTCGGGAGACACCGTGCGCGTCTCGGCCAAGGTCGTGGAAGGCAACCGCGAGCGCATCCAGGTCTTCGAAGGCACCGTCATGCGCCTGCGCGGCGGGGGCATCACCCGCTCGATGACCGTGCGGGCCCTGCGGAGCGGCGTGGGTGTCGAGCGCACCTTCAAGGTGAACTCCCCGCGCATCGAGAAGATCGAAGTCGTGCGTCACGGCGTTGCCCGCCGCAAGCAGCTCTACTTCCTCCGCAAGCGGGTCGGCAAGGCCGCCACCCTGCGCGAGCGACGCCCGAGCTGACGGCAGGGGAGGGCGTGACCACCGTCCGGAGACCCTCCCCCCACCGCGACTCCTTCCCGACCTTCTACTCGTCTGGGGGCCGCGCCGTCGTCCCCGCCGGCCTGCGTCTCCAGCTCGACCCCGACGACCTTGAGGAAGACGCCCTGCGGCGCGCCGGCCTGCGCCTCGTGGCGGGCATCGACGAGGTCGGCCGCGGTTGCCTGGCCGGTCCGGTCGTGGCCGGCGCGGTGATCCTGCGGCCCGGCTGGACGTGCCCGGGGCTCCGTGATTCGAAGATGCTCGATGCCCCGGAGCGCGAACGGCTCGCCCAGTGCATCCGCGACGGAGCCGTCGCCTGGGCCGTGGCCGCCGTGGAGGCGTCGCTGATCGACCGCATCAACATCCTCCAGGCGACCCTGCTGGCGTCGATGCTCGCCGCGGCGCGCCTGCCGGTCCGCCCGGACGCCCTCATCACCGACTCGCTGCACCTGCCCGACATCGGCCTGCCGCAGCGGGTCCTCATCGACGCCGACCGGCGCTGCCTGTCCGTGGCGGCGGCCTCGGTCGTGGCCAAGGTCTACCGCGACGCGCTGATGGTCGCCTACGACGGGCGCTACCCCGGCTACGGCTTCGCCGAGCACAAGGGCTACGCCGCGCCCGAACACCGCGCCGCCATCGAGAGCCTGGGCGTCACGCCGATCCACCGACGGACGTTCGGCACGTGCGTGGACGCGCCGGCGGCCGAGCAGACGGAGTTGTGGCCCGCCGGATAAGCGCCCGCCAAGCCACACTCGGCATCCTGCAGGGGTGGCTCGAGCGACCGTCAGGCAGGTGCACGGCGGGCAGGGCGAGACCGCCGCGGCCGACTACCTGACGGGACTCGGCTGGCGGATCCTGGGCCGCCAGGTCCGCGTGGGCCGGGACGAGGTGGACATCGTGGCCCTCGATCCGGGCCCACCGGCGAACCTCGTCGCGATCGAGGTGCGCAGCCGGTCGTCGACGCGCTTCGGCCCGCCCGAAGCGAGCGTGGACCAGGCCAAGGTGAGGCACTGCTACCGGGCCATGGGCACCCTGCGCCGGACGGGTCGGCTCGCCGACGGGGTCCGGCTGCCGGCGCTGCCGTGGCGGGTCGATCTGGTGGCCGTCGACCTCGACTCGACCATCGGCTCGGGCACCGGCGGACCACGGCTCCGCCACCTCCGCGGCATCCTGCCACCCTAGCGACGGGCCGGCGAGCCCGCTCATCCGAGAGGCCATTCCGCGTAGGCTATGCCGATGGCCACGTACTCCACAGCCGAAGCCGCCGAACGAGCGGGTCTGGATCCGGCCTACCTGGCGCGACTGGTGACGCTCCGCATCGTGGCGCCTCAGCAGCAGGACCGGTTCTCCTCGGCCGACGTGCGGCGGGCGATGCTGGTCAGGTCGTTCGAGGAGGGCGGCATCCCGCTCGACGGCATCGCGGCGGCGATCGGGCGCGGTGCGCTGTCCCTGGGCTTCCTCGACGCCACGGCCTATGAGCGGTTCGCCGGCCTGGCGCCCGAGACCTTCGCGCAGGTCAGCCAGCGGACAGGGATCCCGCTCGACCTGGTCCTGCTCATCCGCGAAGCGATCGGGATGGCCCAACCGGCCCCCGACGACCGCATCCGCGAGGATGAGCTGGCCGTGGTCCCGTTCCTTCAGGTGCAGGTCGATCTGGGGTTCCGGCAGGTCGCCATCGAGCGCCTCCTCCGGGTGATGGGTGAGAGCACCCGGCGGATCACCGAGCAGGAAGGCGCGTGGTGGTATTCCGAGGTCATCGCGCCGGCCATCGCGGCAGGCAAGGGTGCCGAAGAGATCGCCAATAGCGATCTCGCCGACGTGACGACGCCACTGGCAGAACAGACCGTCATCGCCATGTACCACGCCCATCAGGTACGGGCCTGGACCGCCAACATCATCGACAGCGTGGAGATGTTGCTGGCCAAAGCGGGACTCCACAGCCGCCTCGATCGACCGCCGGCGATCTGCTTCCTCGACATCACCGGCTACACGCGCCTGACCCAGGAGCGCGGCGACGACGCGGCCGCCGACCTGGCCGGCACCGTGGGCCGCCTCGTCGAACGGAGTTCCGTTTCGCATGGTGGCAAGACCATCAAGTGGCTGGGCGACGGCGTGATGTTCCATTTCCGCGACCCGGGCCCCGCGGTCCGAGCAGCGCTCGAGATGGTCGAGGGGCTGGCCGCCGCGGGGCTGCCCCCGGCCCACGTCGGCCTGGATGCCGGGCCGGTGCTCTACCAGGCCGGCGATTACTTCGGCCAGACGGTCAACGTCGCCGCGCGCATCGCCGACTACGCCCGGCCGTCTGAGGTACTCGTCAGCCGGGCGGTGATGGACGCGGCGAACGAAATCGGGATCACCTTCCAGGAGATCGGCCCGGTCGAGCTCAAGGGCGTGGCCGGCGCGACGCACCTCCTGCGGGCACAGCGAGCCTGAAGGCCCGCTCGGGCGGGATCCGGAGCGAGCGGGGCCCTGTGCTAGACTGCGGCCCGGCCGCCGCAGGGCGACCACGACCCCCGCCACGGTGCGTGGCAGCGGTCGATCACGCACGCGCGTCGCTCCCGCGGGTGGTGCCGGCAGCCCGGGATCGGGCCCCGGTCCCGCGATCACGAGGCGCGCGGAGGTCACAACCCGGTCAGGAGGCGCCCCACCCCATGTCCTCTGTCTCGATGCGCCAGCTGCTGGAGGCCGGCGTCCACTTCGGCCACCAGACCCGCCGCTGGAACCCGAAGATGAAGCCGTTCATCTTCGCCGAGCGCAACGGCATCCACATCATCGACCTGGCGCAGACGGTCCGTCGTCTCGACACCGCCCTGGCCTTCGCCCGCGAGACGGTCGCCCACGGCGACTCGATCCTCTTCGTGGGCACCAAGAAGCAGGCCCAGGAGCCGATCGCCGAAGAGGCCACACGATCCGGCCAGCCGTACGTCAACCAGCGCTGGCTCGGCGGCATGCTCACCAACTTCGTGACGATCCGCAAGCGCCTCGCCCTGCTCGACCAGCTCGAGGCGCGACAGGCCAACGGCGACTTCGAGCGGCTCTCCAAGAAGGAAGCCTCCAAGCTCACCGACGAGATGACGCGCCTCCAGCGCACGCTCGGCGGCATGCGCCGCATGAAGCGCGTGCCCGGGGCCCTGTTCGTCATCGACCCCCATCGCGAGCACATCGCTGTGGTCGAGGCGCGCAAGCTGGAGATCCCGGTCATCGGCACGGGTGACACGAACGTCGACCCGGACCTCCTCGACTACATCATCCCCGCCAACGACGACGCCATCCGGGCTATCCGCCTCCTGTGCAGCCTGGTCGCCGACGCGGCCGACGAAGGCGCCCGTGAGCGGGCCGCCCGCGCGGAGATCGAGGTGCCGGAAGAGGACCTCTACGAGGAGCGCGCGGAGGAAGCGCCATCGGAGGCCAGCGATGCGCTGCTGGCGCAGCTTGCCGCGGGCCAGTCGCTCTCCTTCGCGCCCGACGCCGAAGAGGACGAGGAGGCGCTGCTGCCGGTCCACGGCCGCGCGCCCGACGCCCGTCCGCATCGGCCGGTCGACGTGCCGCCCGACGAGGCGGACGAGACCGACGCCCCGGTCCCCTGAGCCCTTGCCGACGACCAGCCCACGACACCGCGCGACCCTGAGGATCACACCCGCATGACCACCACCACACCCATCGGCGCCGAGGCCGTCAAGCAGCTCCGCGAGCTCACCGGCGCCGGGTTCATGGACTGCAAGCACGCCCTCGAGGCGACCGACGGCGACCTCGAGCGCGCCACGGCGCTGCTGCGCGAGAAGGGCCTCTCAGCCGCCGCCAGCAAGTCCGGCCGCGAGGCCCGGGAAGGGCTCGTCTCCAGCTACATCCACACCGGGGGCCGCATCGGGGTGCTCATCGAGGTCAACTGCGAGACCGACTTCGTGGCCCGCACGGACGAGTTCCAGAAGCTCGTGCGGTCGCTCGCCATCCAGGTGGCCGGCCTCGCCCCGGAGTTCGTCACGGTCGAGAGCATCCCGGCCGACGTCCTCGCTGCCAAGCGCGCGGAATTGCTCGCCGACCACCTGGTGCAGGGCAAGCCGGAGGCCATCCGGGCCCAGATCGTGGACGGGCAGCTGCGCAAGTGGCAGCAGCAGGTCGTCCTCTACGAGCAGCCGTACCGCGACACGGACCAGACCGTCGGCGAGCTCGTGACAGCGGCGGTGGCCCGCATCGGCGAGCACATCCGCGTGCGCCGCTTCACCCGCTACGAGCTCGGGGAGGAGCTGTGAGCGAGGCCCCGACCGGCGTCATCGCCAGCGCCCCGGGCGCCTCGGGCAAGGCGGGCGGGCTGCGCTACCGCCGCATCCTGCTCAAGATCTCGGGCGAGGCGCTCCTCGGCGACCGCCAGTACGGCGTCGACCCGGCCATGACGAGCTTCATCGCCAAGCAGATCGGCGACGTGCAGGCGGCGGGCGTCGAGGTCGCCGTGGTGGTCGGCGGCGGCAACATCTTCCGCGGCATGGCGGCCGCGGCACGCGGCATGGACCGCGCCACGGGCGACTACATGGGCATGCTGGCCACGGTCATGAACGGCCTCGCCCTGCAGGACGCGCTGGAGAAGGCGGGCGTGCAGACGCGCGTCATGTCGGCCATCGCCATGAACGAGGTGGCCGAGCCCTACATCCGCCGGCGCGCCGTCCGCCACCTGGAGAAGGGCCGGGTCGTCATCTTCGCCGCCGGCACGGGCAACCCCTACTTCACGACCGACACCGCGGCCGCCCTGCGCGCAGTGGAGATCGGCGCCGAGGTCATGCTCAAGGCGACCAAGGTCGACGGGGTCTACGACGCCGACCCGCTGACGCACCCCGACGCGATCCGTCACGAGCACCTGACGTTCAGCGACGTCCTCCAGGACCGCCTGCAGGTCCTGGATGCCACGGCCGTCTCGCTGTGCATGGAGAACGGCCTGCCGATCGTCGTCTTCGACCTGCACCGGGCCGGCAACATCCGCCGGGTCGCCCTGGGGGAGCCTGTCGGCACGCGCATCGATGGAGGCACAGCCGCATGAGCAACGCCGACCTAGCCGGCCTCGATGCGCGGATGGGCCGCGCGGTCGAGGCGATGGAGCGCGACCTGCAGGCGTACCGGACCGGGCGCGCCTCGACGGCCCTCGTCGAGCGCATCCAGGTCGAGCAGTACGGCACGCAGATGGCCCTCAACCAGATCGCCGGCATCAGCGTGCCGGAGGCCCATCAGATCGTCATCCAACCGTGGGACCGCAGCGCGCTCGGGGCCATCGAGAAGGCCATCCAGAAGAGCGACATCGGCCTGGTCCCGAACGTCGACGGCAGCGTCGTGCGCCTCAACATCCCGGCCCTCACCGAGGAGCGCCGCCGCGACCTCGTGAAGGCCGTCCACCGGCGCATGGAAGAGGCGAAGGTGGAGATCCGCGGCCATCGCCGCGAGGTGGCCGACGAGCTGAAGCGCATGGAACGCGACGGAGACCTGGGGGCCGACGAGCTGCGGCGCGACCAGGAGCAGCTCCAGGCCATCACCGATCGCTGGACCGCCGAGGTGGACCGCCTCGGCAAGCTCAAGGAGCAGGAGGTCCTGGAGGTCTAGTGGCGGTGGTGCGGCCGGATGCCGCCCCGACGGCCGAGCCGCGCTCGGACGCCGATGCGGTGCCGCGTCACGTGGCGATCATCATGGACGGCAACCGCCGCTGGGCGCGCGACCACGGCCTGTCGGCCGCCGAAGGTCACGCGGCCGGCGTCGAGGCGATCCGGCCGATCGTCCGCCGCGCCACGGAACGCGGCGTCGAGGTCCTGTCGCTCTACGCCTTCAGCCGCGAGAACTGGGCCCGGCCGGATCCGGAGGTCCAGACCCTGCTCGAGCTGATGGGCCAGGCCATCCGCGATGAGACGCCCGAGCTGCGCCGCAACGGGGCCCGGGTGCGCGTGCTGGGCCGCCTCGACGAACTGCCGGCCGGCACGCAGCAGGCGATCCGCGAGGCCGTCGCCGCGACGGCCGACGGCAGCCGACTGACGGTCAACGTGGCCTTCAACTACTCGGGTCGCTCCGAGCTCGTGGATGCGGCCCGCCGCTGCGTGGAGGACGGCCTGCGGCCGGATCAGATCGACGAGGCGTCCCTCGGTGCGCGCCTCTACACGAGCGACCTGCCCGAGCCCGACCTGGTGATCCGCACCGGTGGCGACCAGCGTCTGAGCAACTTCCTCATCTGGCAGGCCGCCTACGCCGAGTTCTACTTCTGCGACACGTTCTGGCCCGACTTTGACACGACGGCTCTCGATACCGCCCTGGCCGATTTCGCGACGCGCTCGCGCCGATTCGGCCGCTGACCCGGCCGCGGCCGTGCTCCGCACGCGCGTGCTGAGCGCGGCCGTCCTCGTGCCGGTCGTGCTGGTCATCTGGTGGGCCGGCCTGCCGTGGCTGGGCCTGCTCGTGATGGTCGTGGCCGCCCTGGCGGCGTGGGAGACGTTCGTCCTGCTGCGCCTGGCCGGCTACGTCAATGAGCCGCTGCTGGGGACGGCCGTGGCCCTCGTCATCATCGCCGGCATGTGGCTCTTCGCCGACCTGACCGCGGTGCCGGTCCTCTTCGTGGCCATCGGCATCCTCGTGGCGGCCGTGGCGGCGATGCTGCGGACGGACCCGTTCGCCGGCCTGCAGGCCTGGGTCGCCACCGTGTTCGGGGCGCTCTACGTGAGCCTGCTGGGCTTCCTTCTGCTCATCGTGCAGAGCGCGGCAGCCCTGCCGGTCGGCGCCCCGCTCGGCGGCTGGTTCGATGGCGGCCGCATCTGGCTGCTCATCGCCATCCTCGCCGTGTGGTCCTACGACAGCGGCGCGTACCTCGTCGGCCGACGGTTCGGCCGGACCCACTTCGCACCGCACATCTCACCCGGCAAGACGGCCGAGGGTGTCGCCGGCGGGCTGGTCGCGGCGACCGTGGTGAGCTTCGTGCTGCTGCTCCTGGCGGGCCAGAACCCGGTGGGGGCGCTGTTCTTCGGGGCGTTGATCGGGATCGTCGGCCAGGTCGGCGACCTCGCCGAATCGATGCTCAAGCGGGCCGCCAGTGTCAAGGACTCGGGCGACCTGATCCCGGGCCACGGCGGCATGCTGGACCGGGTCGACTCGATCCTCTTCGCCGCGCCAGCGGCGTACTTCTTCATGCTGGTGCTGGGTGCCTTCCGCTAGGGCAGGGGAAGCGGCCGAGCCCCAGCGGGTCGCGGTGCTCGGCTCCACAGGTTCGATCGGCCGGCAGGCGCTGGAGGTGCTGGGCGCGCTCCCCGAGCGCTTCCAGGTCGTGGCCCTCGCCGGTCGTCGCGACACGACGACGCTGCTTGCGCAGGCCGACCGGTTCCGGCCGCGGGCGGTGGCCATGGGGGATGGGCCGTCGGCCGAGCTGCCGCCCGGCGTCCACCGCGAGCAGGGGCCTGATCCGTTGCTCGCGCTGGCGACCCGTGACGATGTGGACCTGGTCCTCGTCGCGACCGGCGGCCTGGTCAGCCTGCCCGCCACGCTGGCGGCGCTGGCCGCGGGCAAGGTCGTCGCGACGGCCAACAAGGAGACGCTGGTGGCGGGCGGTCACCTGGTCATGCCGCTGGCCCGGCGGCAGGCGGCCGCCGTGGCCGTCGACACGCCGGGAGACGCGCAGGCCAGCCCGCTGGCATGGCTGCGGCCGATCGATTCGGAACACTCGGCGATCTGGCAGTGCCTCGCCGGCGAACACGTTGGCGAGGTGGCACGGCTCGTCCTGACGGCATCCGGCGGCCCGTTCCGCGACGGACCGGCCGACCTGTCCAAGGTCCGCCCCGCCGACGCCCTCGCCCATCCCACCTGGCACATGGGGGCCAAGATCACGATCGATTCGGCCACCCTGATGAACAAGGGCCTCGAGGTCATCGAGGCGCACTGGCTGTACGATGTCCCGTACGACCGCGTGACCGTGGTCGTGCACCCGCAGAGCATCATCCACTCCGCCGTCGAGTTCGTGGACGGCTCGCTCAAGGCACAACTCGGACTACCCGACATGCGTCTCCCGATCCAGTACGCCCTGACCTATCCCCGCCGCGTGCCGTCTCCGGCCCACGCGGTGAGCCTCGCCGATGCCGCCGCCCTGACCTTCGAGCCCGTCGACGAGGCGCGCTTCCCGGCGCTCGCCATCGCGCGCCACGCGGGGGACCTGGGCCCGCGGGCGACCGCCGCCCTCATCGCGGCGGACGAGGTGGCGGTGGAGCGCTTCCTGGCCGGATCGCTGAGCTTCCCCGGCATCTGGCGTCTGGCCGAGGCGGCCGTGGACCGGTTCGGGGCGGCCGGCGCGACGCTGCCGGGCCTCGACGAGGTGCTCGCCCTCGATGCCGACGTACGAGCCTTCAGCCGAAGCTTCGCGGGCACGGTGTAGCCGATGGACCTCAACAACCTCGCCAACAGCGCCATCAACGTGGTGCTGGTACTGGCCATCCTGGTGGCGCTCGTGGTGATCCACGAGTTCGGCCACTTCGTGATGGCCCGCCTGGCCGGCGTGCGCGTGCATGAGTTCGGCATCGGCCTGCCGCCGCGGGCGTTGACCTACCACCAGGGCCCCGAGACCGCCTACACCCTGAACTGGCTGCCGATCGGCGGCTTCGTCCGGCTGGAGGGTGAGGACGGCGACGAGGCCGACGACCCGCGGAGCTTCAGCGCCAAACCCCTCAAGGTGCGCACGATCATCCTGCTGGCCGGCGTGGCCATGAACCTGCTGCTGGCGTTCGTGATCTTCGTCTTCATCGCCGGCTTCGCCGATCCGTCAGTGGACATCCGCGTCAACGGCCTCGCCCCCGCCACGACGAGCGGCGCGGTCGCGCCCGCGGTCGCCGCCGGGCTACGGCCGGCGAAGCAGATCGGCGGCACGGCCGATGCGCCGGTCTACGACCAGTCGGGCGACGTCATCACGGCCATCGACGGGCAGCCGTTTGCATTCTTCGATGCCGGCCCGACGGGCGAGCCCAACGCCGGGATCCGGTACCTGCGGGCCCATGCCGGCCAGCAGGTCACGCTGTCGCTGCTCCACGCGGACGGCACCACCCAGGACGTGACCGTCCATCTCAACACCAACGATGTCGCGTCGTCCGCGCCGCTCGTCAATGGCGCCACCGGCCAGGGCGTGCTGGGCATCGTCGGCTACTGGTACCAGCCGGGGCCGACGATCGTGCACGACCCGCTCACCGCGATCAGCCTGGGAGCGCAGCGCACGGTCATGGCGGCGGCGACGGTCGTGAACGCGGTCGGTGGCCTGCTCGGCAACCTCGGCAGCCCGCAGGTGGCCGGCCCGATCGGCATCGTCGGCATCGTGGGTCAGGTCCGCACGGAGAACCCGCCCATCTTCCTGGTCTACCTCATCGCCCTGCTGTCGGCCAACCTGGCCATCATCAACGCCCTGCCCATCCCGCCCATGGACGGCGGGCGGGTGCTCGTCGGCGTCATCAAGCGCGTCGTCGGGCCGCGCCTCAGCATGCGGGCGGAGGCGGCCACCTACATGGTCGGCTTCGGTCTGCTCATCGCCTTCATCCTCTGGATCAGCTACTTCGACATCACGCGCCCGGGCGGCGGCTGATGGCGGCCGGAGGGCCGCCGGCGATCGAAGGCGAGGTCCACCTGCCGGGTCGCCGCTCGACGGTCACGGTGGACGTCGGGGGCGTCAAGGTCGGCTCGCGTCACCCGGTGGTCGTGCAGTCGATGACCAACACCGACACCGCCGATGCCGACGGGACGGCTATCCAGGTCGCGGCCCTGGCGCACGCCGGCTCGGAGCTGGTGCGCATCACGGTCAACAACGACGCGGCGGCGGCGGCGGTGCCCGAGATCGTGCGCAAGGTGCGCGGGCTGGGCATCGGCGTGCCGGTCATCGGCGACTTCCACTACAACGGCCACCAGTTGCTGACCGAGTACCCGGCCATGGCGGCGGCTCTCGACAAGTACCGCATCAACCCCGGCAATGTCGGCGCCAAGCGGCACGACGAGCACTTCCAGACCATCGTCCGTGTCGCGATCGAGCAGGGCAAGCCGGTCCGCATCGGCGTCAACTGGGGCTCACTCGACCAGCAGCTGCTGACCGAGCTGATGGACGAGAACGCCCGCCTGGCGGCCCCGCGCGACTCCCGTGACGTGATGATCGAAGCCATGCTGGCCTCCGCCCTCCGTTCGGCCGAGCTGGCGGAAGCCACCGGGCTGGGCCACGACCGGATCATCCTCAGCGCCAAGGTCAGCGGCGTGCAGGACCTGGTCGACGTCTACCGCCGGCTCGCCACGCGCTGCGACTATCCGCTGCACCTGGGCCTCACCGAGGCGGGCATGGCCATGAAGGGCATCGTCGCCTCGACAGCCGGCCTGGCCATCCTCCTCAGCGAGGGCATCGGCGACACCATCCGCGTCTCGCTCACGCCCGAACCGGGTGGCGACCGTGCCGAGGAGGTGCGCGTCGCCCAGCAGGTCCTCCAGAGCCTGGGGCTCCGCTCGTTCCTGCCGCAGGTGTCGGCCTGCCCCGGCTGCGGCCGCACGACCAGCACGTTCTTCCAGGAGATGGCGCAGCAGATCCAGGCCTACCTGCGCGACCAGATGCCGAACTGGGCGGCTTCGTACCCCGGCGTCGAGGAGATGCGCGTCGCCGTCATGGGCTGCGTCGTGAACGGCCCTGGTGAGTCCAAGCACGCCGACATCGGCATCTCCCTGCCGGGCACGTTCGAGGAGCCGGTCGCGCCGGTCTTCGTGGATGGCGCCCTGCGCACCACGCTCCGCGGCGATGGCCTCGTCAAGGAGTTCATCGGCATCCTCGACGACTACGTGACCCAGCGCTACGGAGCCGGTAGTGGCGCGGCCTCAAGCCTCAGCTAGCTCCGGGCGGACGTTGCCCGCCAACGGCGGCGCGCCTCGTTTGCGTCCAGCGGCGACAGTGACGGAGGACGTCGCGGCCGTCCGTCGTTTCTTGCATCGCGCGACCTAAACGACGGAGCTCAGGTGGTTCCGCCGTCATTCCTTGCGCGGCATGCAACATCGGGCGGACGAGCTCGCGTTCGTCCGTCGCTGTGATCGCTGGATGCAAAGGTCGCGGCAAAGGCCGCTGGCGGGCCGCGCAAAGGCCGCGGGCGGGCCGCGGACGGGTCGCGGACGGGCGGCAGACGCTCGAAGCGGAGGACGCCCGGGCGTGGCCAGCGGCGTCAGCACCCTACCCGGGCGACCCAGCCGTCACGCGGGCGGATCAGACCAATCGGCAGGCGCCCAATCCCCCGAGCCGTCTGTGGTTTGCCCCACTTCGATGAGGTGACCGTCGGGATCGCGGATGTAGCAGCGGATCTCGTACTGGTGCTGTCGCGGAGGGGTCAGGAACTGAGCACCGCGGGCGCTCCAGGCGGCATACACGGCGGCGATGTCCTTGACGCGGATGTTCAGGAAACTGCTGACGCGGTCGGGGTCGCGTGGCGTCTCCAGGGTGACCGCCGGCTTGTCGTCGGTCGGGCCTCCCCCGACATTGATGATGATCCAGCTGTTGGCGAGGGCGACATAGGTCAGCCCTCCGGGGCCGGAGAAGGCCACTCTGCCGCCGAGTACTTCGGTGTAGAAGCGCCGCGAGCGCTCGACGTCGTCCGACACGATGAAGTGGGCCAGCACGATCCCGTCTGGGGGCGGTGAGAGCTCGGCCATCTGGCACCTCCGCTGGTTGGGTCTGGCGTGTCCCGCCTGCGACGGGTCTCCTTCGGCCGCGTTCAGGGCCAGCGTGGCGGCCGCGGCGGGAGGATGGGCAGCTGGTGCCAGTCCTCGCGGACGGGCGAGAAGACGTCGATGACCTGGGCCCCCTCCGGGCCGATGCGCACCTCGTGCGGCTCGTCGGCCAGGATGCGCCACGTGCCGCCCGGCCCGAACGTGCGCTCCTCGGTCCCGATGCGGAAGTGGACCGTGCCGCGGATCACCATGCCCATCTGCTCGTTGGGGTGGCGGTGCTCAGGCACGAGGGCGTCCGGGTCGAGTTCGACCACGGCGAGGGTGATCCGCTCACCCTCCACGGTGCGCGCGGCCACGCCGTCCCACACGCGGATCAGCGGCTGCTCGGTGACGTCGCGCAGGTTGGGCATGAGCCGGCCTCCTCGTATCGATGGTGTCGCTTCGGTACCATAGCCGCTCCACCCCAGTCGGAGGACCTCGCTCACCCATGGCCAAGGCCGGCTTCGTCAGCAGCATCGCGCGCCAGTCGGAGGACTTCCCCGGCTGGTACAACGACGTCGTCCTGAAGGCCCAGCTGGCCGATTACTCGCCGGTGCGCGGCTGCATGATCATCCGGCCCTACGGGTTCGCCATGTGGGAGTCGATGCGCGATGAGCTGGACCGCCACATCAAGGCGACCGGCCACGAGAACGTCTACTTCCCGCTCTTCGTCCCGCGGTCGCTCCTGGAGAAGGAGGCCGAGCACGTCGAGGGCTTCAACCCCCAGGTCGCGTGGGTCACCCACGCCGGTGGTGAGCCGCTGACCGAGTGGCTGGCCGTGCGGCCGACCAGCGAGGCGATCATCGCCGACTCGGTCAAGGACTGGATCCAGTCCTACCGCGACCTGCCGCTGCTGATGAACCTGTGGAACAACGTCGTGCGGTGGGAGCTGCGCACCCGCCTCTTCCTGCGCACGGCCGAGTTCCTGTGGCAGGAGGCCCATACGTTCCACGCGACCGAGGAAGAGGCAGCGGCCGAGGTGGCGACCGGCCTGGAGGCGTACCGGGCCGTGGCCGAGGACTGGTTGGCGATCCCCGTCATCAAAGGGCCGGAAGAGCGAAGGGCGAGAAGTTCCCCGGGGCCGTGTACAGCCACTCCATCGAAGCGATGATGCGGGACCGGAAGGCGCTCCAGGCAGGCACGAGCCACATGCTCGGCCAGAACTTCGCCAGCTCGGCCGGCATCGAGTTCCTGGACCGCGACAACGTGCGAAAGCACCCCTGGGGCACGTCGTGGGGCTTCTCCACGCGCATGGTCGGCGCGACGATCATGGCCCACGGCGACGACTCCGGCCTGGTGCTGCCGCCCAACGTGGCGCCCACCCAGGTGGCCATCGTGCCCATCTTCCGCACGGAGGACGAGCGCTCCGCCGTCGAAGGGGCCCTCGGCCCGCTGGAGGCCGCTCTCAAGGACGTCACGACCGCGTCCGGCCCGCTGCGCGTCAAGGTCGACCGCCGCGAGGAGTCGCCCGGCTTCAAGTACAACCACTGGGAGCTCCGCGGCGTGCCCTTCCGCCTGGAAGTGGGGCCGCGCGACGTGGCCGCCGGACAGGGCGTCCTCGTGCGCCGGGTGGACCGCGCCAAGGAGCCGATCGCCCTCACGGCGCTCCCGGCGGATCTGCCCGCGCGCCTGGCCGCCTACCAGCAGGCCCTGTTCCAGCGCGCGCTCGACTTCCGCGAGGCCAACACCCATCGGCTCGACACGCTCGACGACCTCAAGGCCCTCATGGAGGGGGAGGGCGGCTTCGCCCTCGCCCCGTGGTGCGGCGATGCCGCGTGCGAGCGGCGCATCAGCGAGGAGACCGGCGCCACGATCCGGGTCATCCCCTTCGACTCGCCCGACGAGGCCGGCGCCTGCCTCGTCGACGGCCGGCCCTCCGCCCGCCGGGTGCTGCTCGCCCGAGCCTACTAACGTCACGCGGCCCCTCTCGGGCCTCGGCCGGTCCGCTGCAGCTGCCCCCGACCTGTCCAGATGCCAACCGGGGTGGTACTCGAGCGGGTGCCGCCCTCCTGCTATGCCTCCTGGACGAGGATCTAGGCAGCGTCCGTGCGGCGACACGCACGAATCCTGGCCGCCGGAGCTGCGAGAGAGCTGCGCGAGCGGCCGGAGTTGATCCGATGCCAACGGGATTGGCAGATGACCATATTCGCGGCGCCAGACGGGTCATCGTGGCGCCCTGCGCGGCTCACCGCCCGCGACTTGGCCATACGTGACTCCCCGGCACGTTAGGGCGGATCGCGAGGCCTCCCAGGGCGGTCGAGCGACCTGCATCGGCGACGACCGAGCGCCGCCAGGCACGAACCGGACCGCCTCGTGCGCCAGCGACCCGTATCAGGCGGTGAGCAACGGCTCTAACGTGCCCCCCAGTCACATCTGGCCATGTCGCTCGCGCCCTGGCCGCCGACGCCGCAAGCACGCCCCGGCCGATCGCGCGAGGAGCGCGAGCGTGAGAGCGCTCGAACGTTGGCTGCTATACTTCCCCGAGCATCGGTCCGGCCGCCTCAAGACGTGGGTGACCCCCACGTTCTTTGTTGAGTGGCCGGCTCGCCATCGAGGCACTGAGAGGAGGAGGCGCAACGTGAGCCGCGATCTGGTCGGCGCCCTTCTCCAGTTGAATGCCGAGAAGGGCATCTCGCAGGATGCCCTGGTGCGCACCGTCGAAGAGGCCATCGAGTCGGCCTACCGCCGCGCCGCGCCCGGCAACGAGAACATCGGCGTCGAGGTCAACGGCCAGACGGGCGCCATCCGCGTCTATCGCGCCAAGACCGTGGTCGACGAGGTGGAGGACGCCGAGACGCAGTTCACGGTCGACGAGGCGCGCGCCTTCAAGGCCGACGCCGAGGTCGGCGACCGGGTCGAGTTCGCCCAGGTCGACGCCGACACGCTCCTGCGCACGCACGCCCAGACGGCGCGCCAGGTGTTCATGCAGCGCTTCCGCGAGGTCGAGCGCGAGCAGACGTTCGGCCGCTACGCGGCGATGGAAGGCGAGATCGTGACCGGCACGGTCAGCCGTGTCGAGCCGCGCGCGATCATCCTCGACGTGGGCCGCGAGCCCGAGCGGGTGGACGCCATCCTGGCCACGACCGAGCAGTCGACCATGGAGCACTACCGCATCGGCCAGCACGTGAAGGCCTACGTGCTGGAGGTCCGCCGCACGACCAAGGGCCCGCAGATCTACGTCAGCCGCACCCACAAGGGCTTCCTGCGGCGCCTCTTCGAGCTCGAAGTGCCGGAGATCCACAGCGGCGCCGTCGAGATCCGGGCCATCGCCCGCGAGGCGGGCAGCCGCAGCAAGGTCGCCGTGGCCAGCCGCCAGGAGGGCCTCGACCCGGTCGGCGCGACGGTCGGCCAGCGCGGCGGCCGCGTGCAGGCCGTGGTGGCCGAGCTCGGCGGCGAGAAGATCGACATCATCCCGTGGTCGGATGATCCGGCCACGCTGGTGGCCAACGCCCTGAGCCCCGCCCAGGTGGTCGCCGTGCACATCGACGAGGAGGCTCGCGTCGCGAGCGTCACCGTCCCCGAGCGGATGCTCTCGCTGGCCATCGGCCGCGAGGGCCAGAACGCCCGGCTGGCGGCCAAGATGACCGGCTGGCGGATCGACATCCGGTCCGACCAGGTGCCGGCCGCCGACGCGCCACCCCGGCCCCTCGCCCGGGCCGCTGCCGCCGCCGAGCCGGCTGCCGCCGCGCCCGAGGCCGTCGTCGCGACCGCCACGCCGGTCGAGGCACCCGCCGAGGCCCCGAGCGTGGAGGCCGCCCCCGAACCGGCCGTCGCGGCCCCCAAGCCCAAGCGCGCCAGCCGCGCCAAGGCAGCTGTCGTTGAGGCATCGGCGCCCGTCGTCGAACCGGACGCGCCTGCCACCGAAGCCAAGCCCAAGCGAGCGACGCGGAAGAAGGCGTCCGTCGAGGAGGCCGCGTCATAGCGGCGCCCACGATGGCGCCCCGCCGCCAGCCCATGCGGACGTGCGTCGCGTGCCGCACGGAGCGGACGAAGCGCGAGCTCATCCGCGTCGTGCGGCTGCCCGACGGCGGCCTGACCCTTGACACCACCGGGCGCCGCGCCGGACGCGGGGCCTACCTGTGCGCCGACGGCACCTGCTGGGCGACCGCCCTCAAGCGGGGCGCGATCCAGCACGCCCTCGGCACCGACCTTCCCGCCGACCTGCTCGCCCAGTTGCAGGCCGGACCCCTGACGCATGCCCAAGGAGACCCCCATGGCGCGTAGCCGCAGCGGGACGCGCAACCGGCGCGGTCCCCGCAAGCCCCCCCGCACGCCGCTCCAGAGCGGCGCGACGGTCGTCCAGGTCATCGACCCCACCGAGCGTGGCGCGGTCGAGATCCCCGCTTCGCTGACGGTCAAGGAGCTGGCCGAGCTGCTCGGCGTGAACGTCGCGGACGTCATCCGCGAGCTCATCAAGAGCGGCATCTTCGCCACGATCAACCAGCTGGTCGACCGCGACACGGCCAGCCTGGTGGCCGGCGAGCTGGGCTACGAGATCGCCGAGGCGACCGCCGCGGAGCCGGCCGAGGCCAACGGCGAGGCGCCCGTTTCCGAGGCCACCAAGGAGGTCCTCTTCGAGGACGCCGACCCGACCAAGCTCGTGCCGCGTGCCCCGATCGTGACCGTCATGGGCCACGTCGACCACGGCAAGACGAGCCTTCTCGATGCGATCCGCACGACCGACATCGCCGGCGGCGAGCGCGGCGGCATCACCCAGCACATCGGGGCGAGCGAGGTCACCCACAACGGCCGGCGCATCGTCTTCCTGGATACGCCCGGTCACGAGGCCTTCACGGCCATGCGCGCTCGCGGCGCCAAGGTCACCGACATCGCGGTCCTGGTGGTCGCCGCCGACGACGGCGTGATGCCCCAGACGCTGGAGGCGATCGACCACGCCCGCGCGGCCAAGGTGCCGATCATCATCGCCCTCAACAAGATCGACAAGCCGGACGCCAACCCCGACCGCGTCAAGACCGAGCTGTCCGAGCACGGTGTCGTGGTGGAGGACTACGGCGGCGACGTGCCCCTCGTGCAGGTCAGCGCCAAGCAGCGCCTGGGCATCGACGACCTGCTGGAGATGACCCTCCTGGTGGCCGACCTGCAGGACCTGCGGGCCGACCCGAAGCGGCCGGCCATCGGCACCGTGGTGGAGGCCGAGCTCGACAAGGGCCGCGGCCCCGTGGCCACGATCCTCATCCAGACGGGCACGCTGCGCGTCGGCGACACGGTCGTCGTGGGCGACACGTCGGGGCGCGTGCGCGCGCTGGAGAACAGCAAGGGCGAGCGCGTCAGCAAGGGCGGCCCGTCATCGGCGCTCGTGCTGCTGGGCCTGGCCGAGGTCCCCGCGGCCGGTGACGTCCTGCGCGTCGTGGCCGACGAGCGCACGGCGCGCGCCATGATCGACCAGCGGCGCGCCTCCGCGGCCCGGCCCGAGGGGACCGGCCGGGCGACGCTGGAGGACCTCTATCGCCAGATCCAGGCCGGCCAGACCAAGGAGCTGCGGCTCATCATCAAGGCGGACGTCCAGGGCTCCCTCGGCGCCATCCACCACGCCCTCGATCAGGTCGCCACCGACGAGGTCCACATCAACATCATCCGCGAAGGCACCGGCGACATCACCGACAACGACGTCCTCCTCGCGTCGGCGTCCGACGCCATCATCGTGGGCTTCAGCACGAAGCTCGATCCCACGGCCCGCCGGGCGGCCGAGGCCGAAGGCGTCGATATCCGCCTGTACGACATCATCTACAAGCTGACGGACGACATCGAGGCGGCCCTCAAGGGCCTGCTCGAGCCGGAGCTGGTGGAGACGGTCGAGGGCCGCGCCGAGGTGCGCCAGATCTTCAAGGTCGGCAAGAGCGCGGTCATCGCCGGCTGCTACGTCACCGAGGGGCGCATCGTCCGTGGCGGGGCGCGTGTGTACCGCGGCGGCAAGCTCATCGCCACCGACCGCATCGAATCCCTGCGCCGCTTCAAGGACGACGTGCGCGAGGTCGGCACCGGCTTCGAGTGCGGCATCGGCCTGGCCGGCTACCACGACCTGGCGGAGGGCGACATCATCGAATGCTTCACCCAGCAGACGGTGTCGCGCGCGGCCTCGGCCTAGTCTTCCGCGCGCGACGGGAATCAGCGGCATGAGCGCGCGCGTGCCACGCCTGGACGCCCTGCTCCAGGAAGAGCTGAGCGGCCTCATCGCCCGCGACGTCCACGACCCGCGCATCGGGTTCGTGACCGTCAGCAAGGTCGACGTGACCCCCGACCTGCGGCACGCCACGGTGTGGGTCTCGCTCATCGGGCAGCCCGACGAACGTCGGCAGGCGATGCGGGCCCTCGGCCGGGCCATGCCGTTCCTGCGCCATCGCCTGGGCGAGTTGCGGCTCAAGCGCATCCCCGAGCTGCACCTCCGCGAGGACGAGACCGTCCTGCGCGGCACCCGCGTCCTCCACCTCATCGAGGAGCTGGAGGCGGGCCACGCGGAGCCGACCGAGCTGCCGCCGGAGGAGACGCTGCCCACGCCGGCCATCGCTGCCCGCGCCGCCCCCGAGCCGCGGCCGGAGCGCAAGCCCCGCCACCGAGCGCGCCCCAGATGACGCCCGTTTCCCTCACCGCGGCCGATGTGGCGGCCGTCCCCGAGGCGGTCGTGAGCACGCTCCGTGGTGCTCGCCGTGTGCTCACGGTCTGCCACGAGAACCCGGAGGCCGACGCGCTCGGCTCGGCGCTCGCCCATGCCCTCCTCGTGGAGGCCCTCGGCGGCAGCGCGTGGCCCATCTGCGCCGATGCCGTGCCGCCGATGTACGACTTCATGCCCGGCCTCTCGCGCTTCCGCCGCGCACCCGAGCCCGGGGTGGCGTATGACCTCATCGTCGTCGGCGACTGCGGGGACCTGGAGCGCGTCGGTCCGCTCCTGCGCGACCACGCCGAGCTCTTCAGGCGGGTCCCCATCCTCGACATCGACCACCACAAGTCCAATCCGGGCTTCGGGGCGGTGGACTGGATCGACCCGTCGGCAGCCGCGACCTGCGAGATGGCCACGCTGCTGGCGGTCCGGCTGGAGGTTCCCCTCGACACCGCCGACGGCCAGCTGGCGACAAGCCTGATGGCCGGGCTGGTCATCGACACGGCCACCTTCCAACACCCCAACACGACCCCCCGCACGCTGCGCGCGGCATCCGAGCTGCTGGCCGCCGGGGCGCCGCTGTACGAGACGTCACGGCGTCTCTACCGGACCAAGCCCAACCGTCAGCTGCAGCTCTTCGGCCGCGTCCTGGCCCGCCTGGAGAGCGCGGTCGACGGCCGCCTCGTGTGGAGCCGCCTGGAGGATGCCGACCTGACCGCCACGGGCAGTGACGCGTCCGACTCGGAGGGGCTGATCGATCTGCTGAGCCAATCCGCCAGCGCCGACATCGCCATCCTCTTCAAGGAGGCCGGCCACCAGACCCGCCTCAGCATCCGCACCCGTGACGGGGGCATCGACGCGACCCAGCTGGCGGGCACCTGGGGCGGGGGCGGCCACGCACGCGCCGCGGGAGCGACCGTCGCGGCGCCGCTGGCCGAGGCCCAGGCGATCGTGCTGTCGGTGGCCGAGCGGTTGATCACCGGCCAGTCGCCCGCGTGAGCGCCGCGGGGTCCGTCGAGCTCGACGGCATCATCGTCGTCGACAAGCCGGCAGGTCCGACCTCGCACGACGTGGTAGCCCTCATCCGGCGCCTCAGCGGCGTGCGCCGTGTGGGCCACGGGGGCACCCTGGATCCCTTCGCCTCGGGCGTGCTGCCGGTCTTCCTGGGCCACGCCACGCGGGTCGTGGAGTACCACCTGGGTGACGACAAGGGCTATCGCGCGACGGTCGCCTTCGGCGCGCGTTCGACGACGGACGACCTCGACGGCGAGCTGACCCCGGGGGCCCAGCCCGCCCCGGACAGGGGAGCGGTCGAAGCCGCGCTCGGGGCCTTCCGCGGCCGCCTGTCACAGGTCCCGCCGAGCCACTCGGCGGTCCACGTCGCGGGCCGCCGCGCCTACGAACTGGCCCGCGGCGGCGAGACGCCCGTGCTGGCGCCGCGGGACGTGACGATCACGTCCCTGGAGCTCACCGCCTGGGACGACGCCGATCCGCAGTGCCCGACGGCCGTGCTGGAGATCGCCTGCACGGCCGGGACATACGTGCGGGCCCTGGCCCGGGACCTGGGTGAGCACCTCGGCTGCGGCGCCTACCTCGGGGCGCTCGTGCGCACCAGGAGCGGGGCCTTTGACCTGGCCGCCGCCCAGCCGCTCGACCGGGTCCGCCAGGCCCTCGCCGACGGTGCCGCCGAACGGGTGCTCCTGCCGCCGGACACCGGCCTGGAGGCGCTGCCCGCTATCACGATGCCGCCCGAGGAGATGGCCGCGCTCGCCCGGGGCCAGGTCGTCCGCCCGCGTGGCGAGGTGGCCGGCGAGGTGGCGGCGCAGGCCACGCACGTCGCGCACGGCACGCCCTGGCGGATCATGGATGGCGCAGGGCGGCTGGCCGCCATCGCCCGCCTGGAAGGGGGGCGGCTGCACCCCGAGAAGGTCTTCGTCACCGCGGAGACCGGCACCCCCGTCGAAGCGACGGAACCCTAGCGGGTGGAGATCATCACCGACCTGCCGGCACGCCGCGACGCCCGGCCCGTGGCCGTCATCGTCGGCGCGTTCGACAGCGTGCACCGCGGCCATCAGCGCCTGCTCGGCGCCCTCGTCGAAGCGGCGCACGCGCGCGACGCCGCCCCGACCGTGGTGACCTTCACGCCCCACCCGGATGTGGTGCTGCGCGGCGTCTCGCCGCTCCTCCTGTGCGACCCGGCGGAGCGGGACGCACGGTTCGCCGCGCTGGGGGTCGAGGTGCTCGTCCGCTATCCCTTCGATCGGGAGGTGGCGGCGACCCCGGCCGAGGCGTTCGTCGAGCGCCTGGTCCGGGGCGGGCCGCTGGTCGCCCTGCTCATGACCCGCGACTCCGCCTTCGGCAAGGGACGGGGCGGCACGCTCCTGAGCCTGCCGCCGGTCGCGGCACGCTTCGGGTTCGACCTGCTGGAGGTCCCGTCGGTCGTGCTGGGCGGCGAGCGCGTCTCGGACTCACGGCTCCGTGACCTCGTGGCGGGCGGGCGGCTGGCCACTGCGCGCACCCTGCTCGGCCGCCGCTTCGCCGTCGTCGGCACGGTCGTGCATGGCGACGGACGCGGCCGCGGGCTGGGCTACCCCACGGCCAACCTGGCCTTCGACCAGCCGGTGGCCCTCCCGCCGGACGGCATCTACGCCGTCCACGCGTCGTGGGACGGCGTAGATCCGCTGCATCCCCGGCATCGCGCCGACGGCGTGGCCTCGCTCGGCGTGCGACCGACCTTCGGGGAGCGCACGCGACTGCTGGAGGCGAACCTGTTCGACGTCTCGCCCGACCTCTACGGGCGGCGCCTCCGGGTGGAGTTCGTGCGGCGCCAGCGCGGCGAACGGCGCTTCGCCTCGGTGGGCGCCCTGGTCGCGCAGATGGACCTGGACGCAGCCCGTGCGCGGCGCATCCTGCAACGCGTGCATCGGCCGTAACGTTCGCGGCCCATCCGTCGTTCCTGCTCTCGTCTCGGGGCGAAAGCTACCGGGTGAGTGCGCTGCCCCTGTCCTGCTACCGCGGGACGGGGCCTTCCCTTGAGCGCGCACGGTTGCCCCGCCCGGTCGACGCGAACGCCTGTGCTAGACTCCGTCCGACATTCGTAGAGGTTTTGTGTTGTTCGGAGGATCGGGTGCCGCTCGCGCGGGAAGCGAAGGAAGTCGTCATCACCGGGTATGCCGTCCATGACGGCGACACGGGCTCGCCAGAAGTCCAGATCGCCCTCCTCACGGAGCGCATCAAGGAGCTGAACGAGCATCTGAAGGCGTTCCCCAGAGACAACCAGGCGCGGCGCGGCCTCCTCAAACTCGTGGGGCAGCGGCGTCGCCTGCTTGCGTACCTGATGCGCACAGAGAACACGCGCTACCGCGCGGTCATCGGCCGGTTGGGCCTTCGCCGCTAGGCGAGCACCCGGCGCGAGGCACCTCGCTGCCACATGGCCCGGGTACGTCCGGGCGCCAGAGGACCCCGTCCTCCACATATGGAGGACTGATGCCAGTCACACTTACGACCGAGGTCGGCGGACGTACGCTGACCATCGAATCCGGGCGTCTTGCCCGGCTCGCCGGCGGCTCCGTGACCGTCCGCTACGGCGACACCATGGTGCTGGGGACGGCCAACCGGTCGGACCCGCGCCCGGGCCTCGACTTCTTCCCCCTGACGGTGGATTTCGAGGAGCGCATGTACGCCGCGGGCAAGATCCCCGGCGGCTTCATCAAGCGCGAGTCGCGCCCGTCCGAGGCGGCCATCCTGGCCGCGCGCCTGACCGACCGGCCCATCCGGCCCCTCTTCCCCGCGGGCTACAAGGATGATGTGCAGGTCGTGCTGACCGTCCTGTCGACGGACCAGGAGAACGACCCCGACATCATCGGCACGATCGCCGCGTCGGCCGCCCTCACGATCAGCGACGTCCCGTTCCAGGGACCGATCGCCGCCGCGCGCATCGGCCGCATCAACGGCGAGTTCGTGCTCAATCCCACCTACAGCCAGCTGGCCGAGTCCGAGCTCGACCTCATCGTGTCCGGCACCCGCGACGCCATCATGATGGTCGAGGCCGGCGCGAAGATCCTGCCCGAGGCGGTCATGGCGGAGGCCATCCTGTTCGGCCATCGCTCGCTCGCCCCGATCATCGACCTGCAGGAGCAGCTCGCCCGCGAGATCGGCAAGGCCAAGCGCATCCCGTACCTGGAGCCGGGCACCGACTCGGTCCTCACGTTCCTCGACGAGATGGCGGCCAAGAAGCCGTTCGTCGTGTTCGACGTGGAGACGACGAGCCGCGATGCCAAGATCGGCAGCCTCGTCGAGATCGCCGCCGTGAAGGTGCATGGCGGCAAGATCGCCGACCGCTGGTCGACCCTCGTCGACCCCGGCCAGCCCATCGTGGGCCACCAGCTCCACGGCCTGACCGACAAGGACGTCAAGGGCGCCCCGGCCCCGGCCGAGGCGGCGCGGCAGTTCCTGGCCTGGGCCGGTGACGCCACGCTCGTCGGCCACAACGTCGGGTTCGACCTGGGCTTCCTCGAAGCGGCCCTCGGTGACGGCACCCGCATCGAGCAGGGTCGCTACCTGGACACGCTGACCCTGGCCCGCGAGGCCTGGCCCGACCAGGATGTCTTCAAGCTGGCCGACCTGACCGCGTTCTTCGGCCTCGAGCCCCGACCGACCCACCGGGCCCTGCCCGACGCCGAGGCCACCGCGGAGCTCCTGCTCCTGCTGGCCAAGGACCTGCCGGTGCGAGCCGACGCGTTCAAGAAGGCCGCCGCCGAGACCATCCGCGCCCGCGCCAAGGGCACCCCGCCGGCCGAGGCCGACGCGGCCCTCGAGAAGGCCCGCCGCGCCTCGCGGCTGAGCAAGTCGCTGACGACCCTGCTGCACAAGAAGACGGTGCGCCAGCTCGTGCTCACCGAAGGCGTGCGCATGGACGGCCGCGACCTCGACACGATCCGGCCGATCACGGTGGAGGTGGGGCTGCTGCCCCGCGCCCACGGCTCGGCGCTCTTCACGCGCGGCGATACCCAGGCCCTGACCGTGGCCACGCTGGGTCCCTCGTCGGACGTGCAGCGCATCGACACGATCAGCCCCGAGGTCTCCAAGCGCTACATCCACCACTACAACATGCCGCCCTACAGCACCGGCGAGAACAAGCCGATGCGCGGCCCGGGACGGCGCGAGATCGGTCATGGCGCCCTCGCCGAGCGAGCCCTCATCCCGGTCCTGCCGTCCGAGCGTGATTTCCCCTACGTCATCCGCCTGGTCAGCGAGTGCGTGACCTCCAACGGGTCCACCTCGATGGCCTCCACCTGCGGCTCCACGCTGGCCCTCATGGATGCCGGCGTGCCGATCACGGCCCCGGTGGCCGGCGCGGCCATGGGCCTCGTCAGCGAGGCCGACGGCAAGTTCGCCGTGCTGACCGACATCCTGGGCAAGGAAGACGCGTTCGGTGACATGGACTTCAAGGTCACCGGCACCCGCGTCGGCATCACCGCGCTGCAGATGGACATCAAGGTCCAGGGCATCAACGAGGCGATCATCCGGACCGGCCTCGAGAAGGCCCGGGTGGCCCGCCTGGCCATCCTGGACAAGATGGTGGAGATCATCCCCGAGGCGCGCACGGACGTCAGCTCGTTCGCCCCGCGCATCACGACCATCAAGATCAACCCCGAGAAGATCCGCGAGATCATCGGCAAGGGTGGCTCGATGATCCGGCGCATCCAGGAAGAGACGGGCACCGAGATCAACGTCGAGGACGACGGCTCGGTGGAGGTGTCCGCGGTCAACCAGGACAACGCCAAGAAGGCCATCGAGTGGATCCAGAGCCTCACCCGCGAGGTGGAGATCGGCGCCCTCTACATGGGCAAGGTGACCCGCCTCATGACCTTCGGCGCGTTCGTGGAGATCCTGCCCGGCAAGGAAGGCCTCGTCCGCATCGGCGAACTGGCCGACTACCACGTGCCGAGCGTGGAGGATGTCGTGGCCGTGGGTGACGAGATCATGGTGGTGGTCACCGAGATCGACCGCCAGGGTCGCGTCAACCTGTCCCGCAAGGCGGCCATGCAGCGCCACCTGGCCCGCGAAGCGACGGTCAGCTGACCGCCGCGAACCCTCGTCAACCCATCCGCGGCCGTCGGGAGACCGGCGGCCGCGGTGTATCATCGCCGCCGGTCATGCCCACCCAGTCATCCGGACCCCTGACCGTCGCCGTCGTCGGTGCCACGGGCGCCGTGGGCCGGACGATGATCCAGGTCCTCCTCGAGCGCGACTTCCCGTTCGCCACGCTGCGGCCGCTGGCGTCCGCCCGCTCGGCCGGCTCGACGCTGGTCATCTCCGGTCATCGCTTCACCGTGGCGGAGGCTCGCCCCGAGTCGTTCGACGGCGTCGATATCGCCTTGTTCTCGGCCGGTGCCACCGCCTCCGGGACCCTCGCACCGCTCGCCGCGGAGTCCGGCGCCGTGGTCATCGACAACTCCTCGCGCTGGCGCATGGAGCCCGGCATCCCGCTGGTGGTGCCCGAGGTCAACGGCGCTGACGCGGCGGGCCACGAGGGCATCATCGCCAACCCCAACTGCTCGACGATGCAGCTCGTGCCGCTCCTGGCCGCGCTGCGCGACGCGGCGGGCCTGGAACGGGTCGTCGTCGACACGTACCAGGCCGTCAGCGGCTCCGGCCACAAGGCGGTCGCCGAGCTCCAGGCGCAGGTCGAGGCACACGTCGCGGGTCGTGCCATCACGGCCACGGTCTATCCCCACGCCATCGCCTTCAACGCCCTGCCGCAGGTCGACGTCTTCCTCGAGGACGGCTACACGCGCGAGGAATGGAAGGTCATCAATGAGAGCCGCAAGATCCTCCACCTGCCCGACCTGCGGCTCTCCTGCACGGCCGTTCGCGTGCCGGTCTTCACCGGCCACTCCGAAGCGGTCCATGTCGAGCTGCGCGATCCGCTGAGTCCCGACCGGGCGCGCGAGGCCTTCGCCGCGATGCCCGGGGTGATCGTCGTCGACGAGCCGGCCGCCTCCCGCTATCCGCTGGCGACCGAGGCCGCCGGCAAGGACCAGATCTTCGTCGGCCGGGTCCGGCAGGACGTGTCGGTCCCCGACGGCCGTGGCCTCGCCTTCTGGGTCGTCAGCGACAATCTGCGCAAAGGCGCCGCCACGAACGCCGTCCAGATCGCCGAGCTGGTCGCCGCCCGCGGCTGGCTCGCGCCCGCCTCGCGCCGGGCCGGGCGCGCCGCGTGACGGGCGAGGAGCGACGCGCAGCCCTGGCGGCCATCGACGAAGAGGTCCGGAGCTGCACGCGCTGCCGGCTGGCGACGGGACGCACGCAGGCCGTGCCGGGGGAGGGCAGCGCCGACACCGAGGTGCTCTTCGTCGGCGAGGGCCCGGGCCAGCACGAGGACGAGCAGGGGCGGCCGTTCGTCGGCGCCGCGGGCAGCCTCCTCACCGACCTGCTGCGCTCGATCGGCTGGCGGCGTGACGAGGTCTTCATCACGAACGTCGTCAAGTGCCGGCCGCCCGGCAACCGCGACCCCGAGCCCGACGAGATGGCGGCCTGCGCCCCGTACCTGGCCCGGCAACTGGCCGTCCTGGACCCGGCGGTCGTGGTGACCCTGGGCCGCTTCTCCCTCGGCACGTTCATGCCGGGCGCCCGGATCGGCGCCGCCCACGGCACCGCGCGGCCGGTCGACCCGGCCACGGGTGCGCCCGATGCGTCCGCGTTCGCGATGTACCACCCCGCGGCGGCGTTCCGCCAGGCCGCTCTACGCGACACACTCTTCGAGGACATGGCCATGCTGCCCAAAGTGCTCATCGACAGCCGCGCCCGCCGGGCGACCCACGCCAGGCCGGCGACCGTGGCCCCCCCGGCCGCCCCCGCCGCGCCGGAGCGGCCCGAGACGATGGGCGCGCCCGACCACCCCGAGGTGCCGGAGATCGGCCCCATCGAGTTGGCGGCGATCACCGCCCAGGTGGCTGACGGACCCGACACCCTCGACCCCGACCAGATGCGGCTCTTCTGATGGCCGATCGCAGCAGGACGGCCGGCCGCGCCAGGCGCACGTCGGCGACGGGTGGGACGCGGCCGGCGTCGGTCGCCCGAGCCACCGTCGCCCCGGTCGACGGCGGCGGCACGCCGCTGCGCATCATCCCGCTCGGCGGGGTCGGCGAGATCGGCAAGAACATGTACGTCTTCGAGTACGGGGACGAGATCGTGGTCATCGACTGCGGCCTGATGTTCCCCGACGAGGAGATGTTCGGCATCGACCTCGTCGTACCGGACGTGACGTACCTGCGCGAGCGGCGGGACCACGTCAAGGCGTTCCTCATCACCCACGCCCACGAGGACCACGTCGGCGGCCTGCCGTACGTGCTGCCGGACTTCCCCGGCGTGCCCGTCTATGCCTCCACCCTGGCGCGCGGCCTGCTGGGCAACAAGATCAAGGAGCACCACCTCACCAACAACCCCATCCGGGCGATGGAGGCCGGCGACACGGTCGATCTCGGGGCGTTCCAGGCGACCGCCTTCCGCATCGGCCATTCGATCCCCGACGCGATGGGCATCGCCCTGCGCACCCCCCTCGGCACGGTCGTCCACACCGGTGACTTCAAGTTCGACCACACCCCGGTGGATGGCAAGCTGTCCGACTTCGCCCTGCTGGCCCGCCTCGGCGCGGAGGGCGTGCTGTGCCTGCTATCGGACTCGACGCGGGCCGAGAACCCCGGCTATACGCCCTCCGAGCGGACCGTCGGCGAGGCCTTCCGCGAGATCATGGAGCCGCTCGACGGGCGCATCATCGTGGCCACCTTCGCCAGCAACATCGCGCGCGTCCAGCAGGTCCTTGACGCGTCCGCCAGCTTCGGCCGCAAGGTGGCCGTCATCGGGCGGTCGATGGAGCAGAACTTCCGCATCGCGACCGACCTGGGCTACCTGCGCTACGACCCGGCCATGATCGTGGCCAAGGACCGCATCAAGGACGTCCCGGATGCGCAGCTCACCATCTGCACGACCGGCGCGCAGGGGGAGCCGATGGCCGGCCTGGCCCGCATGGCCAACCGCGACCACCGCTGGGTGGAGATCGGGCCCGGCGACACGGTCATCGTGAGCGCCAGCCCCATCCCCGGCAACGAGGAAGAGGTCTCGCGCACCATCGACAACCTCTTCAAGAACGGCGCCAACGTCTTCTATCACGCCATCAAGCGGGCCCACGTGTCCGGCCACGGCAGCCAGGAAGAGCTCAAGCTGATGCTGGGCCTGACCAAGCCCCGGGCCTTCATCCCGATGCACGGCGAGTTCCGCATGCTCGTGCAGCACGGGCGCCTAGCGGCCGAGACGGGCGTCCCCCCCGAGAGCATCTTCATCATCGAGAACGGGCAGCCCATCGAGTTCCTGCCCGATGGCACGGCGCGCCGCGGCGTGCCGGTGGCCGCCGGCTATGTCTACGTGGACGGCCTGTCGGTGGGGGAGGTGGGCGACGTCGTCCTGCGCGACCGGCGCGCCCTGGCCAGCGACGGCATGTTCCTCGTGGTCGTCACGGTCGACAAGCAGAGCGGCACCCTGGTGGGGCGACCGGAGATCATCACCACCGGCTTCCTGGCCACCCCGGACGACCCCCTCATCGCCGCCGCCGCCGACCGCGTCCGCGAGGCGCTGCTCACGCCGGGCGACCACATCAGCGAGGTCGGCCTGATGAAGACGATGATCAAGGACGGCCTGTCGCGCTTCCTGTACGAGCGGACCAAGCGCCGCCCGATGGTCTTCCCGGTGGTCGTGGAGCTCTAGATGGCACCCCGCCGCCGCACGACCCGGCCGCCCGCCCGCAGCACGCGCCGGACGCGCTCGTCGGGCCTGAACCTGGGGATCTCGCCCCAGACCGCCCGGGCCCTCGTCGGCGTGGTGTTGCTGGTGATCGGCGCGGTGACCCTCATCGCCCTCATGCTGCCGGCCGGCGGGGTACTCAATCGGTACGTCTCGGAGTTCCTGCGACCGGCCTTCGGGCAGGGCGCGTGGCTGCTGCCGCTCGTCCTCATCGCGGCCGGCTTCCTCGTCGAGCGGGGACCCGGGACGGGTACCGGATGGGGCGTCACGGCCCTCGGCGGCGTGCTCATCTTCCTTGGCGGGCTCGGGCTGATCCAGCTGATCTGGGGCCACGGCACGGCGCCGAATCAGCTGGCGGCCGCCGGGGGGTGGGTCGGCCAGGCCCTGGCCGGCCCCACGGCCGCCCTCGTCAGCCCGGCCGGGGCCTTCGTGGTCCTCGCCGGGATCGTGACGGCCGGCCTCCTGCTACTCCTCAACTCGACCATCCGCGGCCTGCTTCACCCGGTCGCCGCCGGCGGCCGCGCGCTGGCCGGCGTGATGGCCGGCCCCGACGCTCCGCCCGGCCGCGCCACGGGCCCCGGACGACCGTTGGGGGCCGTGGTGACCGGTGGGCCGCGGAGCGGCGTGCACAGCGCCAATGGCCGACGCGGCCAGGACGACGGCGCGGGCGAGCCCGAAGCGCCGGAGCTGCCGCTGCCCGTCTCCAGCCCCGTGCCGCTCAGCCAGACCGTGTGGGCCGGCGGACGCGTCGCCGGCGCGACCGCCCCGGTCGCTGTCGCGGCGCCGGCCGTGTCCGCCACCGGTGACGACGAGCTGCTGGAGGCGGAGGACGCCCCGAAGCCGCTCCATGAGCGGCCGTGGCTGCTGCCCGGCGTGGCCCTCCTTGACCCGCCGCTGCCCGAGGGCGGCGTGGAAGGCCTGGACCACGACCGGAACATCCGCATCATCGAGGAGAAGCTGCGCAGCTTCCAGATCCCGGCCACGGTCAGCCACTTCAACGAGGGCCCCGTGGTGACCCAGTACGAGGTGCGCCCGGACGCCCGGATCAAGCTGTCGCGCATCGAGTCGCTGGCCGACGACCTGGCCATGGCCCTCGCCGCCCGAAGCATCCGCATCGAGGCGCCCATCCCGGGCAAGGACGTCGTGGGCATCGAGATCCCCAACCACCTCAGCGAGATCGTCGGCTTCGGCGAGCTCATCGAGGACGCCGACATGCTCTCCGCCACGAGCCGCCTGACCTTCGCCCTTGGCCGTGACGTGTCGGGCAAGGCCTACGCGGTCGACCTGGCACGGATGCCCCACCTCCTCATCGCCGGCGCGACGGGGTCCGGCAAGTCGGTCTGCGTGAACGCCCTCATCACCAGCCTGCTGATGCGCGCGACACCCGCCGAGGTGCGCCTCGTGCTGGTCGATCTCAAGCGGGTCGAACTGGCGCCATACGACGGGCTGCCGCACCTGCTGACCAACGTCATCGTCGAGGCCAACGAGGCACGCGCCGCGCTGCAGTGGGCGGTGGCCCAGATGGAGGAGCGGTACAAGGCGCTGGCGGCCAAGGCCGAACGCAACATCACGGCCTACAACGCCAGCCCGCGGGTGCCGCCCGAGGAGCGCATGCCGTTCCTGGTCATCATCATCGACGAGTTGGCCGACTTGATCATGCGCGAGGGCCGCAAGGTCGAGGACCCCATCGTCAAGATCGCCCAGAAGGCCCGCGCGGTAGGCATCCACCTCGTGCTGGCCACCCAGCGGCCCAGCGTCAACGTCGTGACCGGCCTCATCAAGGCCAACGTGCCGAGCCGGATCGCCTTCGCCATGTCGTCCAACGTGGACAGTCGGACCGTGCTCGACCAGCCCGGCGCGGAGGACCTCATCGGCCGCGGCGACATGCTCTACCAGCCGGCCGACCTCCCGCGCCCTGTGCGGCTCCAGGGCGTCTTCGTCAGCGACGGCGAGGTCCGCCGCGTGAGCCAGGCGTGGCGCGACCAGGCGCCCGACCCGGAATACGACCCGGAGGTGATCGCCTTCGCCGACGCCGAGGGCAACGGCGGCGGCCAGTTCGCCTGGCTGGCCCGCCTCGCCGAGGACGACATGACGCCCCGCGCGGCCGAGCTCGTCATGAGCACCGGCAAGGCCAGCACCTCGATGCTCCAGACAAAGCTCAAAGTGGGCTTCAACCGCGCCAGCCGCCTGATGGACGACCTGGAACGCTATGGCATCGTCGGCCCGCAGGATCCGCGCAACCCGGCTGTGCCGCGCCACGTCTACGGCCCCGACAACTGGGTCCGCGGCCCCGACGACATGGACGACCCGCTGAGCTAGGACGCCGCGCCCGCGCGCGACCAGGTTCGCCCTACGCCGAGTGCCCGGCTGGGTGCCGCTGGCATGAGCGCGTATCCTGTCCGAGCGCCTCGTCGAGCGTGATGCGGCGCATTCGAGAGGATCGATACCACACCCCATGACCACACGCGACCACGCTCGCCCGACCGCGCCGCGCGCCGCCGACCGGGACCGCGGCCGACCGGACCCGGCCGGCCAGGCGGGTCCGCGCCTTGGTGAGGTGCTGCTCGCCGCGCGCGAGGCCAAGGGCGTGGACCTCTACCGCGCCGAGCGGGACACCAAGATCCGCGTCAAGTACCTCTCCGCACTCGAGCGGAGCGAGTTCCGCGAGCTGCCGGGCGCCGTCTACACCAAGGGCTTCCTGCGCAACTACGCGATGTACCTGGGCCTGGACCCCGACCAGGTGCTGGACCAGTGGCGGCGCGAAGGCGGCGCGGCCCGCCCGACGGGCCCGATGATCATCGCGCCGCAGCCGCTCGAGGCGCCGCGCGGCGGCTTCACGTTCACGCCCGGCGTGCTCGTGGCGGCCGTCCTGACGCTCATCATCGTGGCCGTGGGCGGCTACATCGCGCTCCAGCTCGCCCGGTCGGTGCAGCCGCCGATGCTCAGCGTCACCTCGCCCACCGCGGTCGTGTCGACCCTCGACGCCGACCATGTGCTGATCGCCGGCACGAGCGGAGCAGGCATCACGATCACGATCCAGGCCTCGGGCAACCAGACGTACCGGGTCACGGCTGACAGCGCCGGAGCCTGGTCGCAGGACGTGCCGCTCAGCAAGGGCGAGAACCAGATGACGATCACCGCCACCGACCCCAACACGACCAAGGTCTCGCCGCCCGTGAACCTCATCATCAACGTGCCCATCCCGCCTTCCCCGACCGGGCCGGCCATCGCCCTGACGAGCCCGGCCGACGGGGCGGCGGTGAATGGGGGAGCGGTCGCCATCGCCGGCACGACGAATGGCACGAGCGTCACGATCACGGCCGTCGACGCCGGCCCGCTGAAGCCCGTGGCATCCGGCAAGCCCACGCTGGTCCCGGCCGCGCCGCCGGCGCCGCTGCATCTGACGGTCGGCACGGACGGCGCCTTCGCCGGTACGTACCAGCTGCCGCCGGGGCGCTGGACGGTGACGGCCACCGCGAGCTCGACCGGCGGCCAGATCACGGCCGTGAGCCACACGGTGACCGTGGCCATCGCCGGCGTCGTCCTGGTGGTCGAGATCAAGGGCGGCTCGGCGTGGATCAAGGTTTGGGTGGACGGCCGGGTCGTGCCCTCGTACACCGGCGTGACGGTCCGCGCCGGGACCCGTCTGCAGTTCAGCGGCAACCAGAGCGTCGAGGTGCGGACCGGATCGGCCGGCGCGACCTACTTCACGATGAACGGGGTCGCCATCGGCACGCTGGGCGGCGCGGGCATGCCCCAGACATGGCTCTTCCAGCCGGGCAAGGCGCCCCAGAAGACCAACCACACGTGACAGCGGGCCGCCCACCGACGGCCCAGGCGCTGGTCGCCCTTGCGCGCGAGGTCCAGGCGGCGTGCCTCGCTCATGGGTTGACCCTGGCAACGGCCGAGTCGTGCACGGGCGGCCTCATCAGCCACCTCCTGACGGAGGTCCCCGGGTCGAGCGGCTACTTCCTGGGCGGCGTGGTGAGCTACAGCGACCGGGCCAAGGTGGCGCTGCTCGGCGTGCCGGAGACGACCCTCAGCCGCTACGGGGCGGTGTCGGCGCAGGCGGCTCGGGCGATGGCGATCGGCGCACGGACACGGGTCGGGGCCGACGTCGCGGTCGCGGTGACGGGCATCGCCGGACCATCCGGCGGGACGCCCGACAAACCGCTCGGCCTGACCTTCATCGCCCTCGCCGCAGCGCGGGGCGGACGCCTGGAGCGCCGCGTCTGGTCCGGCAGCCGGGCCGCGAACAAGCGCTCGAGCGCCGAGGCGGGGTTGAGCCTCGTCCTGGCGTGGCTCGGGGCGCTCGATCCGGCACCCGAGGCGGCATCGTGACCCGCAGCCTGGAGGAGGTCGGCCGCGGCCTCGCGCCCGACCGGCCAGCCCATCTGGTCGCCACCGGCGAGCGCATCCACATCCTGGGCGGCGGTGGGTCCGGAGCGTCCGAGGCGGCCCTGCTGGCGGCCCACGCTGGGGCGGCCGTGACCGCCTGCGATGCCGGCGGGCCGTCCCCGTACACGGCTGCGGCCGAGGCCCTTGGCATCCCGTTCAGCTGGGCCCACAGTCCGTCCCACGTCGTGGACGAGGCCGGCCGACCCATCATCGACCGACTGTCGGTCACGAAGTCGCTCACGTCCGTGGACCCCGACCATCCCGAGCTGCGTGCCGCCGTCGCCGCCGGGATCCCCGTCGAGGCGTGGCAGCAGGTGGTCGCGGACGTCGCGCTGACGGCAGGCCAGCGCCTCCTGGCGATCACCGGCACGCACGGCAAGTCCACCACGAGCGGCTGGGTGACCCACCTGCTCGTCGGCGCGGGTCGTGATCCATCGGCGGCGATCGGTGCGCTCCTGCCGGTCGACCTGTCCGGCACCCCCGCCGCGACGGCCCGCTGGGGGAGGGGTCCCTGGATGGTCGTCGAGGCCGACGAGTACGCCGACAACTTCGCCCCATACCACCCCGCCGTGGCCGTGATCCTCAACGCCGAATGGGATCACCCGGACGTGTTCGCCGACCGGACCGCGGTGGTCGACATGCTCACGTCATGGGTCCGCGTGGCGCCGACGCTGCCGCTCGTCGTGGTCAACGTGGGCGATCCGGGCGGCCGCGAGGTGGCCGACCGACTGGCCGACCTTGGCGACCGCCTGCGACCCTTCGCGCTCCTGGGGGCCGACGACGAGTCGCCCGGACACCTGCCGCCCGGGACGGTGACCGGGCGGATCCTCACCGCCGGACCGGAAGGGGATCGCCTCGCCATCGCGGGCCTGCCCGGTGGTGATGTGACGGCCCTGGTCCATCTGCCCGGGCGCCAGTACGCCGACGACGCGCTCGCGACGGCCACCGCGGCCGCGGCCGCCGACCTGGCGCCCGCCGAGATCGCCGCCGGCCTGGCCAGCTTCCGTGGCGTCGGCCGCCGCCTCGAGCTGAAGGGCGAGCCGCGGGGCATCACGGTACTGGACGACTACGGCCACCATCCCACGGCGATCCGCGGCACGCTGGCCGCCGTGCGCCAGCGCTACCCGGGCCGGCGGGTGTGGGCCGTCTACGAGCCGCTGACGTTCCACCGCACGGCGGCGATGCTGGACGCGTTCGCCGAGGTCCTCGCTACGGCCGACCGGGCCGTGATCGCCGATGTCTGGGCCAACCGCGACCCCGACCGCACGATCACCAGCGCGCAGGCCCTGGCCGATGCGACCTCGGCACGGGCACGTGGCTGGCAGGCCACCGCCCCGGGCTCGCCCGAGGCCACCGCAGACCACCTCGCCGAGCGGGTACAGCCGGGCGACGTCGTCCTGGTGATGGGCGGCGGCCGCTCATACGTCATCGCCGAGCGGCTGACCGAGCTCCTCGAGGCGCCCCGCCCTAGAATCGGTCCGTGCCCACCCTGACGCCCGGCGACGGCCAGGACCTCGTCGACCGGTTCAAACGCGCCTGGGAACGCCTGGACGTCGATGCCGCGGTGGCCCTCTTCCGCGAGGACGCCGAGTACCGCGTCGATCCGTTCGAGCCGCCGCTGTCCGGCGCGAACGCCATCCGGACCTACTGGAACGACACGGCCGCCTCGCAGACGCACGTGGAGTTCGATGCCGAACGGGTCTGGGTCAGCGGCCCGACGGTGCTCGCCAGCTGGCACGCGGCCTTCACGCGGCGGACGACGGCCGAGCGCGTCCGGCAGCGCGGCTTCATGACGCTCGAACTGGACGGGGCCGGCCTGGTGGCGCGATTCCGCGAGTGGTCGATCGACCGGACGGTGGGCGTGGACCGCACGTATCGGCCCGAGGCCGGCTAGGAGGAGCAGATGGCTGGCGACGCCTCGTTCGACGTGGTGAGCGACTTCGACCGCCAGGAGCTGGTCAACGCCCTGGACCAGGTCCGGCGGGAGATCGGCACGCGCTACGACTTCAAGGGCGTGACGGCCCAGCTCGAGCTGGGCAAGGAGGAGATCACCCTCCTGACCGACAACGACAGCCGGGCCGCCGCGGTCAAGGACCTCCTCGAGTCCAAGGCCATCCGGCGAGGCCTCAGCCTGAAGATCTTCGACTGGGGCAAGGTCGAGCCGGCCGGCGGCAACAAGGTGCGCCAGGTCATCGGCCTGCGGCGCGGCCTGGGCGACGAGCTGGCCAAGAAGATCAGCAAGCTCATCCGCGACGAGTTCCCCAAGGTCAAGTCGCAGATCCAGGGCGACGCGGTGCGCGTCTCGGGCAAGTCCAGGGACGACCTCCAGCGCGTCATCGCCCGCCTGCGCATCGCCAGTGAGGACTACCCGGTCGCGCTCCAGTTCGAGAACTACCGCTAGGGGATCCCGGGTTCGGGGCGGCCACTCTTGAGTGCAGCGCGCCCAGGCCCGGCGGAAAGGGCCCGCCTGGGACGGGGCGACGATCCGGCGACGGGCCGTTTGACGGCCACCGACATGTCAGCTAGAATGTCAATGTGACATTGAATGTAAGGGCGACGATGAACGGCGGCCTCGCGGTCCCGTCGGCCGGCGAGAACGCCGACGCGAGCGCCGGCGACGAGCCGCACCAGGCCCTCATCGAGCAGCTCCTGAACGAAGTGACCGCGTGGTCGCCACGCGACCGCGCATCAGCGTTCAAGCGCTGGCACATGGGCTCGCTGAGCATCGTCCACCTGAGCCTGCTGAGCGTGCTCGAGGCCAGGGGAGTTCAGCCGATGGGCGTCCTCGCCGACGAGCTCGATGTCTCGGTCGCCAGTGCGACGGGCATCGTCGACCGCATGGAGAAGCGCGGCCTGGTGGAGCGGCAGCACGCGGCGGAAGATCGCCGCGTCGTCCTCGTCCGGCCCACGGAGCGCGGCCTGAAACTGGTGCGGCTGGTCGGTGACCATCGCCGGGCCCGGTTCGCCATGGCCATGGGCCGCCTGGACGAGACGCAGCTCACTGCGCTGCTGTCGGTGCTCCGGACGATCCGTGCCGCGATGGCCGACGACACGGCGAGCGACGAAGGACCGGACGAGGCTGAGGCGGATCTGTTCCAGCCCGACGAAGCTGGTCCGGCCGCGGCAGGGGTGGAGCGATGATCCCGCTCCTGCGCACGGGCCTGCGTCCCTACTGGAAACAGATCACGGTGGTCATGTTCCTGCTTCTCGTGCAGGCCATCGCCAACCTGTATCTGCCCAACCTCAACGCCGACATCATCAACAACGGCATCGCCAAGGGTGACAACGACTACATCGTGCACACCGGCGGGCTGATGCTGCTGGTGACCCTCCTCCTGAGCGTCTGCTCCGTGATCGCCATCTACTTCGGGGCTCGGGTGGCGATGGGCTTCGGGCGTGACACCCGCCATGCCATCTTCCGGCGTGTCGGCCAGTTCTCCCAGGTCGAGCTCAATCACTTCGGCAGCGCATCGCTCATCACGCGCAACACCAACGACGTGCAGCAGGTCCAGATGGTCGTCTTCATGGCCCTGACGATCATGATCCTGGCTCCCATCACGGGCATCGGCGGGGTGATCATGGCCGTCCGCGAGGACGTCCCGCTGTCCGGGCTGCTGGTCGTGATCCTGCCGCTCATGTTCATCGTCATCGCGCTCGTCATGCGTCAGGCGATCCCGCTCTTCCGGGCCATGCAGGCCAAGCTCGACCGCATCAACCAGGTCATGCGCGAGGCCCTGTCCGGTGTGCGCGTCATCCGGGCCTTCGTCCGCACGCATCACGAGGAGGCGCGCTTCGAGGTCGCCAACCAGGACCTGTTCCAGACCTCCATCCGGGTCAACCGGCTCTTCGCGGTGACCATCCCGACCATGATGGCGATCCTCAACCTCTCGACGGTCGCCGTGATGTGGTTCGGCAGCCTGCGCATCGACAGCGGTGGCATGCCCATCGGCAACCTGACCGCCTTCATGGCGTACCTGATGCAGATCCTGATGGCCGTCCTGATGGCCATCTTCATGTTCATCCTGGTGCCCCGGGCCGCGGTCTCGTCCGATCGCATCCAGGAGGTCCTGACCACCGAGCCGAGCATCCACGACCCGGTCACGCCGCTGGTCATGCCGGCCATCCTCCCCGCGCACCGCAACGGCACCGGCAACGGTCACGGCCCATCGGATGGCGATGGACCCGGGAGCCTGCCGGCCGGGACGGTGGTCGTCGCGAGCGCCGTGCCCGCCGCGGCCCAGGGCACCGTCGAGTTCCGCCACGTGGAGTTCCGGTACCCAGGTGCGGAGCAGCCCATCCTGCACGACATCACCTTCACCGCCCGACCCGGCCAGACGACGGCCATCGTGGGCTCGACGGGCAGCGGTAAGACGACTCTCATCAACCTCATCCCGCGCCTGTACGACGTGACCGATGGGGCGGTGCTGGTCGACGGCGTGGACGTGCGCGAGATGGCCCGTCGCGACCTCTGGGATCGCCTCGGGTTCATCCCCCAGCACGCGTTCCTGTTCAGCGGCACGGTCGCCAGCAACCTGCGCCTGGGTGACGAGGGCGCGACCGACGAAGCGCTGTGGAAGGCCCTCGAGATCGCCCAGGGCCGAGACTTCGTGCGCGAGATGGACGGCGGCCTGGAGGCGCCGATCGACCAGGGCGGCACCAACGTGTCGGGCGGCCAGCGCCAGCGGCTCGCGATCGCGCGGGCGCTCGTCAAGCGCGCTCCGATCTACGTCTTCGACGACAGCTTCTCCGCACTCGACTTCCGCACCGACGCGCAGCTGCGCGCCGCCCTTGCCGAGGAGCTCTCGACCTCCACCGTCATCATCGTCGCCCAGCGCGTGGGCACCATCCTCAGGGCTGACCAGATCGTCGTGCTCGACGAAGGGCGGGTCGTGGGTGTCGGTCGGCACCACGACCTGCTCGAGACGTGCCCCACGTACCGCGAGATCGTGTTCTCCCAGCTCACCGCGGCGGAGGCGCAGGCCGCATGAGCGGACCCCACGGCATGGGTGGCGGGCGACCCGGCGGGCCGCCGCCGGGCGTGGGAGGCGGCGCCGGGCGGCCGGGCGGGGGCGGGCCCAACCGCTGGCAGGGCGGCATGATGGGCATGCCCGTGGCGAAGCCCAAGGATTTCCGCGGCGCCCTCCTGCGGTTGATGGGACGCCTCGGGCCAGAGGTGCCCCGCATCATCGTCGTGATCGCCCTGGCCGTGGTCAGTGTGAGCGCGTCAGTCCTCGGCCCGCGCATCCTGGGCAACGCGACCGACATCATCTTCGAAGGCATCATCGGCAAGAACCTGCCCGCGGGCCTCACCCAGGCCCAGGTGGAGGCCGGTCTGCGCGCGCAGGGCCAAGGCCAACTCGCCGACCTCCTGTCCGGCATGTCCGTCGTGCCGGGCGTCGGCATCGCCTTCGGCGCCCTCGCCCAGATCCTGCTGATCCTGATCTTCATCTACCTCATGAGCTCCGTGTTCGCCTGGGGGCAGGCCTACATCATGGCCGGCGTCACCCAGCGGACCGTGTACCGCCTGCGCCGCGATGTCGACGAGAAGCTGGGACGTCTCCCGCTCAAGTACTTCGACAGCCATCCCCGCGGCGACATCCTCAGCCGCGTCACCAACGACATCGACAACATCGGCCAGACGCTCCAGCAGAGCCTGACCCAGCTCATCACGTCCGCCCTGACGGTCGTCGGCGTGATGATCATGATGCTGAGCATCAGTGTCCCGCTGGCGGTCTTCTCGCTCCTGGCCGTGCCGGCGTCGATCATCGTCACGGTCTTCATCGCGCGGCGCTCGCAGCGCCAGTTCGCGGCCCAGTGGGCCATCACGGGGACGCTCAACGGCCACGTCGAGGAGATGCACACCGGCCACGCCATCGTGACCCTCTTCGGACGCCAGGAAGAGTCGCTGGCCACCTTCGAGGAGCAGAACGAGAAGCTCTACCAGGCGAGCTACAAGGCCCAGTTCATCTCCGGCATCATCCAGCCGGCGATGAGCTTCATCGCCAACCTGAACTACGTCGGCGTCGCCGTCATCGGCGGCCTGTGGGTCGCCTCCGGCACGATCACGCTGGGTGATGTGCAGGCGTTCATCCAGTACTCGCGTCAGTTCACCCAGCCGATCATCCAGATGGCCAGCATCCTCAACGTGATCCAGTCAGCGGTGGCCTCCGCGGAACGTGCCTTCGAGCTGCTCGACGAGGCGGAGGAGAGCCCGGACGTCGCCCAGCCTCAGCACCTCGAGCAGACCGCCGGTCAGGTCGTCTTCGACGACGTGTCGTTCCGGTACGTGCCCGACATCCCCCTCATCGACGACTTCGACCTGGTCGTCCAGCCCGGCCATACGGTCGCGATCGTCGGCCCCACCGGCGCCGGCAAGACCACGCTCGTGAACCTGCTGATGCGCTTCTACGAGATCGACGGCGGCCGCATCACCGTCGATGGCGTCGACACCCGGGAGCTCACCCGCGACGAGCTGCGCCGCACGTTCGGCATGGTGTTGCAGGACACGTGGCTCTTCCACGGCACGATCCGCGAGAACATCGCCTACGGCCGGGAGGGCGCCACCGACGAGGAGATCGTGGCGGCCGCGGAGGCGGCCCACGTCGACCACTTCGTGCGCACCCTTCCGGAGGGCTATGACACCGTCATCGACGACGACGCATCCAATCTCTCGCAGGGTGAGAAGCAACTCCTGACGATCGCACGCGCGTTCCTGGCCGACCCGCAGATCCTCATCCTCGACGAAGCGACCAGTTCCGTGGACACGCGCACGGAGGTGCTCATCCAGCGCGCCATGGCGCGCCTGATGGAAGGCCGCACGGCGTTCGTGATCGCCCATCGCCTTTCGACGATCCGCGACGCGGACACCATCCTGGTCATGAACCACGGCAAACTCGTGGAGAAGGGCAACCATGCCTCGCTCCTCGAGCAGCGCGGCTTCTACTACGACCTGTACACCAGCCAGTTCACCGCGCCGGCGGTCGAGGCCGTCTGAGGCGAGCGACCCCAGGGCGCCTCGGGCCGGGCGTCCGCGGGAGGGCTGTCGCACCTTTCGGCGCGTCGCGCGAGGCCGACCCCGCCGGCACCTGGCCGGATCTGACTCCCCGGCACGTCAGGGCCGTGCCGGGACGCCACACGCCCGCCCGATCGGGCCACGATCGCCTGGTTGAGCGTGGACGGGGAGCCCACGGACCCTGGACCGGTCCCCAGAGGGGCCGAAGACTGCTCCAACGTGCCCCCCCAGTCACGTTTGACCACATCGCGGCCGCTCTTCTGCTGCGGCGTCCTTGGATGGTCCGATCTGCTCAGATACGAACCCGGGCGGCGTTAGAGCATGTGCGCGGCGCCCGCGATACCTGGGGCCAGCCCGCGAAGCGGCGTGTCGAAGGTGATCCATGCCTCTCCGGGCCCCGCGACAGCCTCGAAGGATCCGTCACCGAGCTCCGAGTCGCTCCAGTACCACCCCCATTGGTAGATGGACAGGTGCGGCGGCCCGCACCGTCCGCTCCGGCCGCCCGCTCCGGCCGCGGGCACTGGCGCGCCCTGGCGCGCTCCGGCCGCGCGGGCACTCAGCCACTACGTATCGTTGAACCTTTTTCGCAGGGTCAGGCGTCGGATAGGGTGACCGCGGACGCTGAGCCCGCGGACGACAGGCTCGCGAGGGAGACGTGGAGACCGTGATGGCGGTCGATCGGCGGGACACCCTGGCCCGACGTATCGAGGGACAAGTCGACCGGGGCTACCGCCTGGCGCGAGCCATCCTGACGGACGAGCGGGAAGCCGAAGACGCCGTCCAGGATGCCTGCCTGACGGCCTGGCAGAAGGGCGGCTCGCTGCGCGACCAGGATCGGTTCGATGCCTGGTTCGAGCGGGTCCTCATCAACGGTTGCCGGGACCGCTTGCGGCGGCGGCAACGTCAGCGGGTCCGCGCGATCGCGCTGCAGTCGACGTGGACGGGGGAGGGGACGGCACCCGACCCGGGGGATCGGGCGGGCGACCCCGACCTCGACGCGGCCTTCGACCGCTTGGACCCCGATCACCGCCTGGTGGTCCTGCTGCGCTACTGGCGCGACATGAGCCTGGAAGACATCGCGGACCGCCTTGATCTGCCGCTCGGCACGGTCAAGTCGCGCCTGCACTACGCGCTGCGAACGATGCGCACGACCCTGGAGGCGACCGATGGACGAGCGTGAGCTGGAGGCCCGACTCAGTCGCCGCCTGCATGCCCGATACGACACCGGGACCGCTCCCGCCGCCCTCCACGACCGCGTGGCCCGTTCCCTGGCCCCCCAGACCGTACCGGCCGGGGCAGGCTGGCTGGCGCGCTTCGCATGGCCGCGCCAGCTGGCCGCGGTGGCGGCGATCGTCGCCGTCGTGGCGCTCATCGCGCTGACGCTGCGCTTCACCCAGACCCCCAGCCCCGTGACGCCGGGTGCGTCGACGACCCCCAGCGCCACCTCCAACTCCTCCACGGGTCCGACGTCGACGCCAGCCCCGACCAGGACCACAGGGTCGACCGTGGCGCCCGCTCCCTTCTTCGCATGGAGCGGCCTGAGCGTCGCGGCCCTGGCGGCCCCCGTGCCGATCCAGTCGGCCGTGGTGCCGTGGAGCGGCGGCTACGTGGCCATCGGCGCGGAGACGACCAACGGGCCCGATCGAGGTTGGGTGTCGGCGGACGGGCGCTCCTGGACTGAACTACCGGCCTCGGTCTTCGGCTTCGATGCCACGAGCGGCGACACGGGCATCAACAGTGCCACGGCGTGCGGGGACCGGGTCCTGGTCGAGATGGACGATGTCACCCCGGATGGCACGGGCACCGTCACGCTCTGGTCGTCGAGCGACGGCACGACATGGACCCAGGCCCCCTTCCACAACGACAGCCGGGGCACCCTCGTGGCGCGCGGCTCGGTGGCCGTCGCCGACACGGAGACCGGCGGCGGCGCGGCCAACGGGACGGCCCTCCTCGTCACCACTGACTGCGCCACCTGGCAGCGCATCTCGCTGCCAGGGCCCGCCGTCGCCCAGATCACCGGTCTGGCCGCCAATGACGCCGGCTTCGTGGCGGTCGGGTGGAGCGGCGACCAGGCATCCACCACGGCCAAGCCGCTGGCGTGGTACTCGGCCGACGGGCAACACTGGTCGGCCGCGACGGCCCCTTCGTCCAGCGGCGTCGGCTTCGAAAACGTATGGGCCGGCCAGAACGGCTTCCTGGCGCTGTCAGTCATGCCCGGGATGACGCCAGGCGCAGATGAGGTCTGGTGGTCGGCCGACGGTCACTCCTGGGCCCCGAGCACAGCCGACCCGTTCGGCGCCATCCAGCAAGGTGAGGGCGTCGGCTCACCGGCCGGGTCCTTCGTCAGCGACGGGAGCCGGCTGCTCGCCTATGGTCGGTCTGGCACGAGCCCGGCGAACGACTCGCCCGGGCAGAACGAGTACTTCATCTCCACGGACGGCGTGAACTGGACCAAGCTGGCCATCTCCGGCCCTGCCGCCACCGCCGTGCTCGCCGATCAGTTCCCCGTACCCACGTTGATGCGGGACGGCATCCTGTTCAGCAGCGGCTCGATCGCCACGGACTGGTTCGGGACAGGCTTGCCCTGACGAACGGCCCCGCCGCACGACCCCGGAAGCCCGGCCCGCGCCGGGCTTCCGGCTGTCCGTATACGGTACGGGCATGGGCGATGACGCGAGGGGACTGGCCCCATCGGGCCCGACGACATGACCCCATCCGGTAGGTTGCGCGAGGCCGGCGAGGCCGCCACCCTGTCGCCCATGCCCCACCGACGGCCGATGCGCCACTCCTGGCACGCCCTCGTCATGCTCCCTGTGCTCCTAAGCGGGCTCGCCACCGGTGGCGCGACCAGGACGAGCCCCACGGCGGCGGCGCCCGCGACGTCCGCGTCCGACCCGGTGCTGGCGTCCCTGAGCCGAACCACCGTCCCGCCGACCACGGTCGCGACCGACCGCGTGGCGGGCGCCGACCGGTACGCCACGGCCGTCGCCGTCTCGCAACGCCTCTACCCGACGGGAGGGGCGCCGGTCGTCCTCCTGGCGTCGGGCAGCGGCTTTGCCGACGCCGCGTCGGCGGCACCGGTCGCCGCGCACGAGCACGGCGTGATCCTGTTGACCCCGTCCGATGCCCTGCCCGACGTCGTGTCGGCCGAGCTGACCCGGCTGGCGCCGCAGCGCCTCATCGTGGTCGGCGGCACGGCGTCGGTCAGCGACGCCGTCCTGGCCGCTGCCGGCACGGCCGCGGGCGTCACCCCGGAACGGATCGCCGGCGCCGACAGGTACGCCACGTCGATCGCCCTCGCCGCGGACGCCTTCCCGGCCGGACCCGTCGACACGCTCTTCCTGGCGTCCGGGACCGGCTTCCCGGACGCGCTCTCATCGGCTCCCGCGGCCAGCGTCGCGGGGGACCCGCTGCTGCTGACGCGCCCCGACCGCCTCGCCGACGGAGAGGCGGCCGAGATCACCGGCCTCGCCCCGGCCCACGTCGTGATCGTGGGCGGCACCGCGGCCGTCAGTGCCGCCGTGGCGACCGCCGTGGCCAAGCTCGGCCCGACCGTGGAGCGCGTGGCCGGCATCGACCGCTACAGCACGGCGGCGGCCGTCGCCGCGCGCTTCCTGCCCACCGCCACGACCGCCGTCCTGGCCAGCGGCCTCGACTTCCCCGACGCCCTCGCCGCCGGTCCCCTGGCGGCCTCCCTTGACGCGCCGATGCTGCTGGTCCAGCCCGATGTGACCCCCGTGGTCGTCGCGACGCGAAACGCGGTCATCGCCGCGATGCCGTCTACGCTCGTGGCGATCGGTGGCCAGGCGTCGGTGCGCGATGCCGTCGTCAACGAGCTGGCGGCGTGGTCGGAAGGGCAGCTCGTCGTGCCACCGCCGGGCCCCGACTACCCCTCGGGCGCCACGCTGTACCACAACTACCAGCGGATGGAGGTCGATATCGACGCCGTGCAGGCGGCGTACCCCGATCTGGTGAAGGTCTTCTCGATCGGCAAGAGCTACCAGGGCCGTGACATCTGGGCGGCGGAGGTCAGTGGCGACGTCTCGGACCCGGTGACCAAGCCCGAGGTCCTCATCGACGGGCTGCACCACTCGCTCGAACACCTGGCCCTGGAGCAGACGCTCTACGCGCTGCACATGCTCACGCACGACTACTCGACCGATCCGACGGTGAAGAACCTGGTCGACACCCGCCGGATCTGGATCATCTTCGCGGTCAACCCCGACGGCCTGGTGTACGACCTCTCCGGCCATCCCTACAACGAGTGGCGCAAGAACCGCCAGCCCAACGCGGGCACCTCGGCGGTGGGCACCGACATCAACCGCAACTACTCGTACCACTGGGGCTGCTGCGGTGGCTCATCCGGTTCCGCGGCGGCGTGGAACTACCGCGGCAAGGCCCCCTTCAGCACGCCGGAGGCGCAGGCTGTCCGCGATTTCGTCCTGAGCCGCGTGGTCGACGGTGTCCAGCAGATCAAGACGCACGTCACGTTCCACACCGACGGTGAGCTGATCCTGTGGCCCTACGGCTACACCAAGACCGATATCCCCTCCGACATGACGGTCGACGACCATGCCACCTTCGTGGCCATGGGCAAGGCGATGGCCAAGACCAACGGCTACATGCCGGAACAGTCGAGCGACCTGTACATCACCGACGGCGACGAGATCGACTGGATGTACGGCGTCGAGCACATCTTCTCGTTCACGTTCGAGCTGTACCCGTCCGCGGGCTCGGACACGGCCCCCGTCTACTCGCCGGAGAGCGTCATCGCGCCACAGACGGCGAGGAATTGGGCGGCGATCCTGTACCTCATCAACGCGGCGGCGTGTCCGTACGCCGCGATCGGCAAGGCCGCCCAGTACTGTCCCTAGAGAGCGGAGCCAGAGCGGGGGGAATTGGAACGGACCGCCTGGGGGACAAGAGATCCGACTCCGGGACCCTCGGGCATCCCGCCGTAGGTCCTCGCGCCGTCGGATGCGGTCCGATCAGTGGCGGTCCGTTCGCAGCCACAGGATGGGGGGCCATGCCGCGGCGCGGGACGGGCCGAAGGTCACCTGCCGCGGGCCGAAGGTCATCCCGGCGCCGGAGCTCGACGACCTACCAGACGGGCGGGATCAGCCGCCAGGTCCGTCGGGCGTACGCGGCGTAGCCCGGCAAGTCGCGTTCCAGCAGCCGTTCCTCGGCGCTGATGCGGCGCTCGTAGGCGCGACCGACCAGGCCGCCGACGACCGCGACCGCCGCCGGACTTCGGGACGTCAGGCCGAAGCCGACCCACACCAGCAGCGACCCCAGGTAGCCCGGGTGACGGACCACGGCATACGGGCCCCGCTCCACGGTCGCCTGGCCGCCGGCGGTCCGCAGCGTGCGCGTGTACGCCGCCTGCAGGGTGCGCATCGACCAGACTCGAAGGCCCAGCCCGGCCGCCTGCATGAGGACACCCAACGGACCGGCGGTACGCGGCAGCTGCGGCAGGGGCAGGCCGCGGAGCACCGGGGCGAGCACCACGCTGATCGCACCGGCCGTCACGATGGCGCGCGTGGTGCCCGCGTCATCGTCGGACGCGTCCAGGCTCGTCGCCGAGCCCGGTTCCCGCAGCGCCGCCTCGATCGCGAAGAAGCCCCCGAGACCCGCGCATCCAGCAGCGAACCAGCGCATGTCGCGCATGATGCCGCAGGGCGGCGGCACTGTTGCGCAATGGCAACGGCCGGTGGTCCTGCCGTGTGCGTGCCGGGCCGCAAGTCACGCGCGAAGGTGCCGAGCGGCACTCTTGCGCTCTGGCCCACGACCCCGACCCTGCGCAAGTCCGGGCGACATCGCATCTGCGGACGCGAACCAGGAGAAACGGCATGGCGGCAGCGGCTCTCACCTCCACCAGGAAGGGATGGAGGATCACGAAGGCAGCCACCCACGCGCGCCCGCGACGCGGCCATCCAGGACCCCGGGCTGCGGACGAGCCTGGCACGCCCTGGGTCACGTTCAGCCGTGCGCTGCGCGACGGCTGGCAGGCCACGCGACCGACGTACAACCCCGACAGCCGGCTCTGGAGCGCCTGGGCCGTCCCGCCCGGCTCGGTGCCCGTGCTGCCGGTTCGCGGTTTCGGGCCGACGGCCGCGGCCGCCGTCCTTGACGTGGCGGCGAGGCTCAGCGAGCTCTTCGGCAGCGACGCGGCGGCCTAGAGCTGGATCACCGACAGGATATTGCCGGCCGGGTCCTTGAACCAGGCGATCGGCGGCGGATAGGCACGAGCGATGCCTCGCTCGTCCTGGCCCGCACCCTCGTAACGCTCGAACAGGATCCCCGCCTGGGTCAACCCGTCGACCGCGGCGTCGATGTCAGCGACCGGGAAGTTCAGCACCGTGAACGTGGCCGCCTCGTGATCGGGCTTGGGGTAGATGATGACCCGGCCGCCCCCCGCGAGGTCCAGGGTCAGCATGCCGTTCGCCTCGGTCACCTGGAGCCCGAGCGTGTCGGCATAGAACGCCTTGGCTTGCGGGATGTCGTTCGTGGAGAAGCCGGAGAAGCCGTGACTGTCGCGAAGCATCCGGGCACCTCGTCCTGCAGACGGTTTCCACGAGCCTAGCGCATCCCGGACGGTGACCACGGCGCCGGTGCGTCACCATGGGCGCATGAAGCAGGTCCTGGTGACGGGGGCGACGGGGCGCATCGGACGTGCGGTCATCGCGGGACTCATCGCCGCAGGCGTGCCGGTCCGCGCGCTCACGCGCGAGCCTGACTCAGCCGCCCTGCCCGCCAACGTGGAGGTGGTCGCCGGCGACTTCACCCGGCCCGACTCGCTCGGGCACGCCCTGCAGGGCGTCGGAGCGGTGCTCCTTCTGTGGACTGCGCCACCCGATACGGTGGCGGCCGTCGTCGAGCGCCTCGCCGCGGAGCCCCGGCGGGTCGTCTTCCTCTCGTCGCCGCTTCACACGCCACACCCGTTCTTCCAGCAAACGAACCCCATGGCTCGCATGCACGCGGAGATCGAACGCCTGATCTCGGCCGCAGTGCACGAGCCCGTATTCATCCGGCCGGGCATGCTGGCCTCGAACGCGCGGTCCTGGTGGGGGGCCGCGATCCGGGAGGGCGACGTCGTCCGGTGGCCCTATGGTGCGGCCGAGACCGCCCCGATCGATGAGCGCGATGTCGCGGCGGTGGTGGCACGCACGCTGTACGAGGACGGGCACACGGGCGGCGACTACGTGCTGACAGGCCCGGAGTCACTGAGCCAGGCAGCGCAGGTCGGCCAGATCGGGGCCATCCTCGGTCGCCGGATCCGGTTCGAGGAGCTGACGCCCGACGCGTTCCGGCGGGCGACAGCGGGCACCTGGCCGGCGCCGGTCGTGGACATGCTCCTGACCGCATGGGGCGCGACGATGGGTCACCCAGCGTTCGTCACCTCCACCGTGGCCGACATCGTGGGTCGGCCAGCGCGGACGTTCCGGCAGTGGGCCTCCGATCACGCCGATGTATTTCGGCGATCCCACGTTGGCCCCGGGGTGATGGAGGCGGGTAGTCACGGTGCTTGAGCGCCGCGGTTCGGAGCCGTACCCGCCGATCGAGCCCTACGAGACCGGGATGCTCGACGTGGGGGACGGCCAGTCGATCTACTGGGAGGTGTCGGGCAACCCGGACGGGAAGGCCGCCGTCGCGCTCCATGGCGGGCCGGGCAGCGGGAGCACGCCCGGCCGGCGGCGGTGGTTCGACCCAGACCGCTACCGGCTGGTCCAGTTCGATCAGCGAGGCTGCGGGCGCAGCACGCCCCATGCCGGCGACTGGGCGACCGACCTGACAAGCAATACGACCCACCACCTGATCGCCGACATCGAATGCCTGCGGGAGCACCTGGGCATCGACCGGTGGCTCGTGTGGGGCGGGTCGTGGGGCGTGACGCTCGCCCTCGCCTACGCGCAGCGCCACCCGGATCGCGTGTCCGAGATGGTCCTTCTGTCGATCACGATGACCCGCGGCTCGGACGTGCGCTGGTTCGCGCATGAGACGGGCCGCTTCTTCCCCGAGCAGTGGGCGCGCTTCCGGGCCGGCGTCGCCGCGCCGGACCGCGACGGCGACCTGGTGGCGGCCTACGACCGGCTCCTGAACCGCACCGGCGATCCGGCGCGGCGCCTCCAGGCGGCGCGCGACTGGGTCGCCTGGGAGGATGCTGTGCTGTCGCTCGAAGAGCGGTACGTCACCAGGCCTTCGCGCTGGGCGGACGAGCGGTTCATGATCGGCTTCGCCCGACTCGTGACCCACTACTTCTCGCATGCCGCATGGCTGGACGATGGCGAGTTGCTGGGCAATGCATCGCGACTGGCCGGGATCCCCGGTGTCCTCCTGCACGGTCGCCTGGACCTCGCGGATCCCCCGGACGTGGCATGGCAACTCGTCCGAGCGTGGCCGGGCGCAGAGCTCCACTTCGTACCCGGCGGCCATACCGGTGACGCGGAGATGGACCAGCGACTACTCGAGGCGACCGACCGTTTCGCCACGCGCGGCTGAGCGCGCCCGGCCGGACCCCGACGGCTACGATGGGTTCGATGGACGTGAGCGCCACGATGGCCGCCTGGCAGGAGTTCTTCGTCGTCATCGCCGGCGCCGCGGCCGTGCTGCTCGGGCTGGTCTTCGTCGGGGAGTCGATCCAGGCGGCGGGCGCAGCGGGGGCCGGTCACCACTGGGACCTTGCCTTCTCGTCGGCGACGAGCCTCTTCTACGCCCTCATCACGGCACTCGTGATGCTCGTCCCCGAGGGACGGCCGGTCGCGCAGGGTGTCATGGTCATCTGCTTTGGCGGACTCGGCTTCGCATCGTCCAGGGGCGCTCTCGGGACGGCGAGGAGCGGGACCTGGTCGCGCCCTCAACTCCTCTTCCGCTTCGCCCTGCCGCTCGTCGCCATGATCGTGCTCATCGCGGCCGGCATCGGGCTCGCGCTCGGCTGGGTGCCGGCCGTCTGGCTGATCGCCGGCGCGGCGCTGGCGCACATCGTGGCCGGGACGCAGAACGCGTGGGACCTCCTGCTGGGGGTCACGGTCAAGACCGACTGATCCGTCGAGTATCGTGACGGGATGGCTAAGGCCAACCCGGATGACGGCTCGCTCAAGCGGCTCGGCGACGGGCGCTGGCAGACCCGTGATGCGCGCTTCAGCATCGAACCGCAGTCGGGCACGTGGGCCGTGGTCGACGCGGAACAGATGGACGAGCTGGGGCTGCCGCTCGTCCGAGGGCCGTTCGGCAGTCTGAACGCCGCCAAGGACGCCATCGCCGCCGCGCGTGAGGCCGGTCCGGCCGTCTCGCCCCAGGCGTCCAGGCTCGCTGAGTCGCCGGCCAAGCCCTCGAGACCGGCGCCCCGACCACCGGCGCCAAAGCAGGCACAGGCCAAGGTCGACGCCAGGCCGGCGCACGTGCGCGCGCCCGAGAAGCCTCGCGAACCACGGTGGTTCCGGGGGCTCGAGCCGGCCGAGAAACGGCGTGCTCGCGAGCTCATCGGCCGACTGACCCGCTCCGGCGTCGCCGACCCGGGGGGCCTCGCCCGGCGCGACATCGTGGGCCACATCCCTGCCGTCGCCGCGCTCGCCGTCAACAGGGCGATCCAGGCGCTCGGGCCGGAAGCCACGCCGGTGGAGGTGGCCCGGCGACTGGCGCTCGGCCGCGACGCCGTCCTGGACGTGCGATGGCGCCTGGTGGACGGCGAGGGACGCCCGATCGGACCGGAGAGCCTGGACCGCGGCTGACCTGGGAGGTCAGTCGGTCCTGACCTGGGAGGTTCGTATCGGACGCGATCCAGGGTCCTGCGACCCGGATTCGCCGGAAACTGACCTGCCGGGACAGGACTCGACCAGACTCGCCCCTTTCGGGGGGCTGCCGGCCATGTCCTTGTCGGTTACTACCCTCCCAGGTCAGGCCGGCCTGGGCTTAGCGACGCGGCGCCTGGGGGCCGGGAGGGCGTCGATCTGGGCCATCCGCTCGCGGACGATCCATTCGACCAGCTCGCGGGGGAGGGGATGCTCGGGCGTGAAGTGCAGGGTCCCCTTCGCCGTGGCGAAGCCCGCCACCCGCTCCGGGTTGGCCTGGATCAGCGCCTGGGTCATGGGAAACAACGAGCAGTGGCTCTTGAACGCCGAGTACGAGACCAGGGCGCGAGCGTGGTAGCGGAAGGCCGGCATGCTGTAGCTGATGATCTCCTCGGCCTGAGGTGCGGCCGCCGCGATCATCTCGCGCAGGCTCTGGAGGGCCTCACGCTGGTCCGCCGGGGCGGCCGCCAGGATGGCCTCGATGCGGTCGGAGTCGGTGGGCGCCTCGGTCATGACCAGACCGTGTCGATCGACGGAGTCGTCAGCAGCGTCTGGAGCACGACGCAGTACCGCTCGGTCCGGTCGCGCAGGCGCTCCAGGCGATCCGGCTCGATGGGGCTCGCGGGCTGCAGGTCGAAGCGGATGCGGATCGCCTGGAACCCCACCGGGACGTCCGGCGTGCCCAGCGTGCCCCGCAGGTCCAGGTCACCCTCCACGGTCACCCCGATCCTGACATCGAGCTCCATGTTCGCGGCGACCATCTGGCAGGTGAGCTGCGCACAGGCCGCCAGCGCCCCGAGCAGGAGGTCGCCCGAGCAGGCCGCCATGCCCGAGCCGCCGACGCCGGGATGTGCGCCGGCCGCGTAGAGCGCCCGCCCGATATCGACGGAGCAGCTCAGGGCGCCGTCCGCGGTCTGGCCTGTGGCTTGCAGCGTGATCCTCGCTGCGTCGGGCTCGGAGACGTACCGCTCCTTGATGGGCCGCTGGATCTCGCGCAGGGTCATGGGCTGCTCCTCACGTCGTCGTCACCCGCGATGGTACCGAGCGGCACCGGCAGCCCGCACAATGGCCTGGCCATGCCCGTCATGATCGCCCGCGAACCCGCCGACTCGCCCGACGCTGCGGCCCTGGTCACGGAGCTCGAGGCCCACCTGGAGCAACTCTATCCGGCCGCCAGCCGCCATGGCTACAGTGTCGAACGCCTGGTTGGGGAGGGGGTGCACTTCTTCCTGCTCCGGTCCGACGGCATCCCCGCCGGATGCGGCGGCGTCCTGTTCGTGGACGACGGCGGCGCTCGCTACGGTGAGATCAAGCGGATGTACGTGCGCCCCGAGTACCGCGGCTCCGGGTTCGGCCGGCTGCTCCTGGAGCATCTGGTCGTGCATGCCCGTTCGCACGGGGTGTCCATGCTCCGGCTCGAGACCGGCATCCACCAGCTCGAGGCGGTCGCGCTGTACGAGGGCATGGGGTTCGTGCGCATCCCGCCGTTCGGGCCGTACTTCGTCGACCCGTTGAGCCTGTGCTACGAACTGCGGCTCCCGTGAACGACCTCGGACGCTTCGTGGACGCCCAGGAGCCGGTCTACGACGACGTGGTGGAGGAGCTCCGCCGCGGGCGCAAGACCGGCCACTGGATCTGGTTCATCTTTCCCCAGGTCGCCGGCCTGGGGTACAGCTGGATGTCGGGGCACTATGCCATCGCCTCGCTCGCCGAGGCCCGCGCGTACCTGGCCCATCCGGTCCTTGGCAGCCGGCTGCGCGAGTGCGCCAGCCTGGTCCTGGCCACCACGGGCGCGACGGCGGAGGAGATCCTCGGCTTCATCGACGCGTTGAAGCTCCGCTCGTCGATGACGCTGTTCCACCGCGCCGCGCCCGAGGAACCCATCTTCGCCCAGGTGCTAGGCCGCTTCTTCGACGGCCAGCCGGACGACCTGACCGACGAGCGCCTCAGTCGGGCGCGGCCCGAAGGCTGACCTCGGACGGCAACGGCTCGCGGTTCGACTCAACGGCGGCGCGCGCCGGGCGGGTCGCCAGCGTCGAGCCCAGGATGACGAGGCCGAAGCCGACTGCCATGGCCGGGCTGAAGTGCTCGCCGAGCACGACGACGCCAAGGATCGCAGCCACGGCGGGGTTGACGTAGGTGATCACGGTCGCCCGCACCGGGCCGACCTCACCGATCAGCGCCGCGAACAGGATGAAAGCGAGGGCGGTGCACAGCACGCCGAGGATGACGATGACCAGGATGACGTTCACCGAGGGCGGGGTCGCGGGCCACTGGGCCGCGGCGATCGGGAGGTAGATCACCGCACTGAGGGCCAGGGACAGGGCCATGATGCCGACCGACGGCACCCCGGCGAGACGGCGGGCGAGGATGGCCGGTCCGAGCGCGTAGCCCACGACCACGACGCCCATCTCCAGCAGCGCGGTCGAATCGGACGTCTGGAAGTCGGCGCCGACGATCGCCAGGACGCCCGCGAGCCCGATCAGCAGGCCCACCAGGGCCGTCCGGCCGAACCGATCGGCACCACCGCTGACGATGGCGATGACGGCTCCCACCAGCGGCACACCGGCCACCAGCAGACCCGACAGCGAGCTCGACAGGTGCTGCTCCGCCGAGCCGAGCATGACCCACGGGATGGCGATCTCGACCAGGGCGAAGGCCACCACCCACCGCCACCGCGCCAGCACCGGCCGGAGGTCGACGCGGATGAGGGCGATCGGCAGCAGGATCGCGGCCGCGATCGTCGTGCGCACGAAGACCAGCACCGACGGCTCGATCTCGGCCACCGCGATGCGGATGAACAGATACGGGATGCCCCAGATGACCGACATCAGGGCGAAGAGCACCAGCCCGCGGCGCGTCACAGCGGGGCCTCAGGGGGCTGGAGGGTCGTCGCGGCAGCCATCGGTGGATGCTACCCGGGGACGCCCCGATGGGTTACGGCGACTGCCGGGACCTGGGTCACACGCGGGCGAGGAACTCGAGGACACGCCGCGTGAGCAGCGCCGTCGCCTCAGGGTCGTACGACGGCAGCGAACTGTCGGCGAAGTAGTGCTGGTCGCCGGGATAGAGGAAGAGCTCGGCGTCCGGGACCGTCGCCACGATCTCGCGGGCGGCATCGACGTCGCCCTCGCCGACGAAGAACGGATCGGCGTCCATGCCGTGGATCTGGACCGGCACGCCGTCGGGCCATGGGCCGAAGGCCCACTCGCCGGTGATGGGGATGCAGGAGTAGAAGAGCAAGGCGCCGCGGGCGCCCTGCCGCGTCTGGGCCAGCTGCTGGGCGATCATCTCGCCGAACGAGAAGCCGCCGTAGACGAGCCCGGGCGGTAGCTCATCCGCGCTATGGACGCCCCGCTCGCGCAGGGTGTCGAACCCGGTCGCCTCGATGAACGCCATCCCCTCGGGGATCGACCCGAACGTCCGCCCGTCGAACAGGTCCGGCGTGTGCACGGTGTGCCCCGCACCGCGCAGGGCATCGGCGAAGGCGCGGACGCCGGGGGTCAGCCCCTGTGCATGGTGGAACAGCAGGACGTCGGCCATGGGTCCTCCTGAGGTGGCGTGCGTGTCGGCCCAGACCCTACCCGACGAGGCGCGGCGATGCCAGCCCCTCGTCGTCACCCGGACCCAGGGTCGCGGTCCTCCATCTCCCAAGCGTGGTCCATGACGTGCTGGGCGGTGCGTCGCACGAGGAACTGGATCGGCCACGTCCGGGCCGGCCTGCCCTCGGCGTTGTAGGCGCGGATGGCATCGAGATACGCCTGTCGATGCGCCTCCAGGCCGTCCTGCGTGAGGACGACCTCACGCGGCGTGCGGACCTCGACCTTCCGCGAGAACTGCTCGGCCTCGGAGGCGTACACATGGCGGATGATCTGGTCGCGGCTGCGCCCGGCGCTGCGGGCGCCGGGTCGGAGCTCGGGGGAGACACGGGCCGCCGCCCCATCGAAGTAGGCCCAGCACGCTTGCAGGAGGTCAAGGCGGCGCTCGAGGGCGGCGGAGGCCAGCACCTCGCGCTCGGTCTCCGACGGCACGTGGGCGATGCCCCAGAAGTCGGTCGAGCTTGAGCCCGGCACACGTTCCACCACCTCCACGTCGCTGGCGCTCGCGAACGGACCCTCCAACCGGGCCCGCTGCGCGACCCCGGCGTAGCGCGGCACGTACACCAGCAGCCTGTCGACGGCGTCGTCCTCCGACGTCCCCCAGCGATCGAGGCCGGGCCAATCCATGGCGCCCGCCACGACCCTCCGCTTCTTCCCGATCTCCAGGATCACGCGCAGCGTCTCGGACATGGCACCAGCGTAGCGCTTATGCCTCGGCGAGGACCTCGCGAAGTTTCGCGGCAAAGCCGTCTGGGTCGCCCGGCTGCCCGTACTCGTCACCCGTGAAACCGCCGTGACCGCTCGGGAACCTCACCGGCGTCATGCCGAGTCGGTCGGCCGCCGCGAATGCGCCGCGGCACGCCATCTGGCCCTCGGACTCCACGCCCGCACCGAACACGATCCGCGTGGAAGCTGACCGCAGGGCCTCGAAGTCGGGCTCGAAGTGGGTGCAGCTGATGATGTTCTGACCGACGAGGGGGTCGGTGCGCGTGCCGTCGTCTTCGGTCGGGAGGTGGAACATCGCCGGATCGGGCGCCGGCTGGCTCAGGTATGCGGCGTCCATCAGCCCGCGATATCCCACCGCGACGATGAACTGGGCCATGGCCGGACCGAACCCGCGGCGCTGGTACGTGTCGGCGATCGCTTCGGTGACCGCCAACGCGCCTTCCCGATCGGGCAGGATCGAGGCGAGCGGCGGCTCGTGCGCCACGAGCGTCCTGATCTGCTCCGGGTGCGTGGCCACGAGGGCCAGGGCGTTGACCGCGCCACCACTGCTGGCGAAGAGGTCCACCGGGCCGGCGCCGATCTCGGCGATGAGACGATGCAGGTCGTCGGCGTGCTGCTCGGGCGTCGACGGGCTGGCGGGATCGGCCTTCGTGCTGCGCTCGACCCCCCGCGGGTCGTAGGTCACGACGGTGCGGTCCGGGAAGTGGCGGGCCAGCGTGCCGAACCCGCTCGCGCCCATGGGCGATCCGATCAGGAACAGGACGGGGGCCGCAGGGCCGGACTCGGCCGGCCGGATGTCGTAGGTGAGGACCGCGTCAGGCACGCCCAGCGTGCGTGTCACGGGCTTGGTCATCGTGGTCATCGTGCGACTCCTTCCTGCGCCAGGATCGCGTCGATCTGGCCGACGGCCTGGGTCAGGCCTTCTTCCATGCCCATGGCTAGGTAGCGTTGCATCGCCGCGGTGCTCGCGAAGCGACTCTGGATGGACATGCGGCTGCGGCCCGTGCCGAGGGTCTCGATCGTCACGTGCCCCTCGTTGCGCGGGAAGTCGTCGTCGGGTGTGCCGTCCGCATGCGCGAACCCGTCGAGGTAGACGAGCCGACGCGGTGGATCGGCCTCGAGGATGTCCCAGTAGGCGTGAGGCTGGTCGCCGGTCGGTCCGGTCATGTGGTACTGGACGCGACTACCGGGCGCGAGGTCATGCGCCGTGAATGTCGCGGGATACATCGGTGGCCCCCACCAGCGCTCCAACTGGCGCGGGTCGGCCCACAGCTGCCAGACGCGCTCTGGTGAGGCATCGAACTCGGCGGTCACGGTCAGGGTGAGAGCGGCGGGATCCTTGCGGACGGCGGTGACGGTCATGCGTGGGTCTCCTCCATGTTGATCAGGTCGGTCATGCGCTCGATACGGCCGCGCCACAGCGCCTCGTACTCGTCGAGCAGGCCCCGGGCGAGGCGGAGCCCCTCGACGTTCGTGGTCACCACCTTGCGGCGGCCGTCGCGCTCCTTGGTGACCAGGCCGGCGCGTTCCAGGATCGCGACGTGCTTCTGCACGGCGGCGAAGCTCATGGGGTAGTGCCCGGCCAGCTCGCCCACGCCCTCGCCGCCGGTCAGGGCGCGCAGGACGATGTCGCGCCGGGTGGCATCGGCGAGAGCGGCGAACACGCTGTCCGGGTTGAAGGTCGAGATCATTAGTACAACCATACGGTTGTATGGCGGAGATGTCAAGCCCCTCCGGCCAAGGGGAGGCCGCGAAGCCGTAGGCTAGAGTCATGACCGACATCGACTGGCTGCTCGACGCCGATCCCGCGATCCGCTGGCAGGTGATGCGCGACCTGACGCACGAACCCGGGGACGTCGTCTCCGCCGAGCGGGCCAGGATCGCCACCGAGGGCTGGGGGGCCCGCCTGCTCGCGCTCCAGACGCCCGACGGCCTGTGGGCCGGCAAGGCCTGGTCGCACGACTGGACCGACACGTTCCATGTGCTGGAACTCCTGCGGCGGTTCGGGCTGGATCCGGCGAGCGAGCAGGCTCAGCGAGCCATCGGCCTCGTCCGCGAGCGCGTCACGTGGGGCGACGGCTCCCCCTGGCAGAACCCGTGGGCACAGAACGGCTTCTTCGAGGGCGAGGTCGAGCCGTGCATCAACGGCAACGTCGTGGCGACCGGCTCGTACTTCGGGGTGGATGTGACCCCGCTCGTCGAGCGGCTGCTCGGTGAGCAGCTCCCCGACGGTGGCTGGAACTGCGAGGTGGAGAACGGCGCGACGGTGTCGTCGTTCGGGACGACGATCAACGTCCTGGAGGGCCTCCTGGAGCACGAACGGGCGGTCGGCGGCTCGCCGGTGGTGGCACATGCACGCCGTCGTGGCGAGGCCTACATGCTCGAGCGCCGGCTCTTCCATCGGAAGTCGACGGGCGAGGTGATCGACCCCGCCTGGCTGACGTTCTCGTTCCCGACGTGGTGGCACTACGACGTCCTGCGCGGGCTGGACTACCTCCGCGCCGCGGGCGTGACGCCGGACGAGCGGGTCGCCGAGGCGATCGGGGTCGTCGGGACGAACCGCGATGCGGACGGCCGGTGGCCGCTGCAGAACGTCTACGCGGGCGAGACGGCCTTCCGGATGGAGGCAGGGGAGGGCCTGCCGAGCCGCTGGAACACGCTCCGCGCGAGGCGCGTCCTCGACTGGTACGCGGGGGCCGTTTAGCCGTCCGGATCGCCTGACGCGGTATCGTCAACGTCCACGCACGCGCCGGGGAACACCGCGAAAGGAGCACGACATGGCGCTGACCCTTGGGATCCTGGCTCTGGTCGAGGCGAAGCCCGGCAAGGAAGCGGAGGTCGAGGCCTTCGTCAAGGGCGGTCAGGCCATCGTCGAGCAGGAGCCGGGCACCCGTGTCTGGTACGGCCTCCGAGTCAACGCGACCACGTTCGGCATCTTCGACGCGTTCGAGGACGAAGCGGCACGCCAGGCCCATCTCGCCGGCCAGATCCCGGCGGCGCTGGCCACGGCGGGCCCGCAACTCCTCGCCAGGGACCCTGACATCCGCCTCGTCGACGTCCTCGCCGTCAAGGGATAGGACATCGCCAGAGGGGCTGGTCACCGATGGACAAACGGACATTCCTCGCCGAGATCCATGCGACGCATGAGCCGATCGCCGCTGCCGTCGCCACCGTGGCCGACGACGCGTGGGCCGAACCGCTCCCGGACATGGACGGCTGGACCCGCAAGGACGCGCTGGCGCACGTCGGCTGGTGGAGTGACCACTCGGCGCGCGTGATCACGGCCCTGCTGGCGGGAGAGGAGCCCTACACGCGGGCTCCCGATTTCGACATCAACGCCCAGAACAGGTCGATCCTGGACGAGTTCCGCGATCGAGACGCGGCTGCGGTGCGCGCTTTCGAGGCCGCGGCCTTCGAAGGGCTCGTCGCCGCGGTGGAGGCCGCGTCGGACGAGGACTTGTTCACGGCCGATCGTTTCCCCTGGCTAGGGGAGGACACGCTTGCGGTCGCCGTGGCCTGGGATTCGAGCAGGCACTACCCGGAGCACCTGCCGCACCTGACGCCGTAGGGCGAGCCTAGCCGGCGGCCTTGCTGACCAGCTCGGCGATGCGCTTCTCGTTGGCCGGCGTCAAGCTCGTGACGGCGAAGGCTACAGGCCACATCTCGTCCTGATCGAGTCGTGCGTCGGGCTGGAAGCCCAGGGTCGAGGTGACCACAGCACCAATGCTCGACCAGACGATCGGGCGCGTCAGGCTTCGCGACGCCGTGCCTTGGCTCGATCCACGGCCTCGCTGATGCGCTTGGCGCGCGTTTCCGGCCGCTTCGCGCTGGTGATCCAGCGAGCGACGTTGTTGCGGTAGAACGTCGGCATCGAGTCGAAGAAGCGGGCCGCCTCCGGCTCGGCACGAAACGCCTGCGCCACGTCCTGATCCATCGTCGTGGACTGCGGCCCCTCGAGGGTGATCTCGACCAGGGCCTCTGCCCCAGGCCTCAGGCCTGGCTCCTGGCACCATGTGGGGCCGAGCTCCACCGTCCACGGCGACCCGGGCCTGAGCTGTGCCCGGAATCGCTGGCCGCCGATGGTCCCGACGACCTGATACGCGTCCCGGTCCCCCCAGGCGACGGCCGGTTCGAAGGGAAGACCGAGCCGTATGCCGCCGTTCGGCCGGGTGGACGGTTTGGCCCGAAATCGCTGAGGTTCCATCTCCCGATAGTACGGGCGATCACCTGGCACCGGGCGCGGGACCTTCGGCCCTTGTGGCACCGACATCGCCGTCACACCCGTCGGCCACTGCGTTGCCCCCGAAGTAGTCGTCAAGCTTGATCAGGCCGGATGTTACATAACTTCCATTATCGGAAGTAGAGTCACAGGGTCACACGAGGCTGCAAGACCCGATCTCGCCACCTCGGGACCCGCCGCACGGACGGCCCGCTCACTCCCAGACAGTGTCGCTCTGGATGTGCGTAGGCGACGACGATCGCGTTCGGGCGAGGATCTGAGAGCACGTGGCGCGTGCGGCCGTCGGTGAGCGCCGGCGCGAGCGCCACGGAGCCGCGGCGTTTGCACCTGGCGGTCACAGCGACGGAAGAACGCGTCCGTTTCGCCCCAGGAGGCGCTTTCCCCCGCCATTTGTTGCATGCCGCGAACAGAGCGACGGGCGAACGGCCTGAGCTTGACCCGCTTTCTCGGACACCGAATTGTTTGCATCGCATGGGAGGTGTCCGTTGGGGAGGAAGTCGAAGTACTCGGTCGAGTTCCGCACTGAGGCCGTCCGGCTGTCACGCGAGCCGGGTCAGTCCTCGGAAACGGTGGGGGCCGACCTGGGCTTCTCGGGCATGACCATCCGGAACTGGCGCAAGGCGTTCGAGGCGGCGGCCGATCCCGAGGTGCGTCGGGCCCGCGCCGAGCACGCCGAGCTGGTCACGCTGCGGCGCCGGCTCAAGGTCCTCGAAGAGGAGCGGGAGATCCTGTCAAAAGCCGCGGCCTTCCTCGATCGGGAGACCGGGCGGACGCCGTGACCGCGTTCCGCTTCGTCCATCGAGAGAAGGCCCGCTACCCCGTGCGCACCCTGTGCCGCCTGATCGGTGTCTCCCCGAGCGGCTACTGGGCGTGGGCCAGCCGGCCGACGCGGCCGCGCCCCGTGGACGAGGTCGAGCTGCTGGCGGCGATCCAGGCGGCGCATGCCACGAGCCGCGGCACCTACGGCTCGCCGCGGGTGCAGGCCGTCCTGGGGGCCGACGGGTGGCGGGTCAGCCGCAAGCGGGTCGCCCGTCTGATGCGCCAGGCCGGTCTCGTCGGCGTCCATCGGCGCCGCCGGGCGAGCGCGGCGCCCCGACCGGCTGCTGGGGCGACGGCCCCGGACCTCGTGCGCCGTCACTTCACCGTCGCGGCCCCCGACCGCCTGTGGGTGGCCGACATCACCGAATTGCCGACGGCCGTGGGGCCGCTCCACCTCGCCACGATCGTCGACGCCTTCAGCCGCCGAGTCGTCGGCTGGGCCACGGCCGACCACCTGCGCACGAGCCTCGTGCTGGCCGCCCTCGACACGGCCCTGGCCACACGGACGCCATCGCCGGGGCTCATCCACCACTCGGATCGCGGCTCCCAGTACACGAGCGTCGCCCTCACCGAGCGAAGCTGGACGGCGGTCACGGCATCCGCCCGGTCTCCCGATCGGGAAGGCCCCCGGCACGGCCTTTGACACACGCTCCTCTCCGAGAGCTTCTTGCGCCGTCGCTCGCAGACGTGAGCTCACTCGGCGTGCTCGGCGCGGGCCCGACCCACCTCGGGATCGGCCGCCGCCTCGAACGCCTTGCGCCTGTTCCGGATGGTCATGCCACGAGACGCCCAGCTCGGCCCCCACCGTTTCGCGCGGACTAACCCGGCTCGCGTGACAGCCGGACGGCCTCAGCGCGGAACTCGACCGAGTACTTCGACTTCCTCCCCAACCGACACCTCCCATGCGATGCAAACAATTCGGTGTCCGCGACTGCGGGTCAAGCTCAGCAGGTTGCTCCTCCGTCGCTGTTGCCGCTGGGCGCAAAAGCGGATCCCAGGAGCGGCCAACAACCACCTCGAGGTGGCGGTCCGCAAGGTCGTCGAGGGGTGAGACGGGACCCGGGCGCCGGGACGATGGCGTCGGACGCCTGGGGGACCAATTGACCATGGCGCATGGCGGTCGCCGGGGCCATGCTCTCCCGACCGATGGACAGCCACGAGCGCGTCGTCGGCGCCCTTGTCTCTGGCGTCACAGCGCATCCTGCAGCTTCCAGGCCCCCGCACGCCCGACTGGCACGTCGGCTCGGGCGCTCGGGCCTGTTCGCCGGTGTCGTCTTCGCCCTCGCCACGATCCTCTCAGCGGCGCCGGCCGCGGCCTTCAGTGGGGTCATCGGCGCGCCAGCCGCGTTCGTACGGGACCCGGCCCCCTGGACAGGCGGGGTGGAGCTGTACCGCGCGTCGGCCTTCACGACCCAGCCGAACACCTACACCTGCGTGCCGACGGCGGTGCAGATCATGCTGAACCTGGCCAACGGGACGTCGAACCACAGCACGAGCCAGATCAGCTCGTGGTACACGTGGGGCCGCGCCCACAACGCCTACAGGTACGCCACGCCGGGCCTGGATCCGGTCAGCTGGGCCGGATTGCTCAACACGTTCGGCAGCAACCCCTACCAGGACGAGAGCTTCGCGACCTTCAACGACGCTCTGCGGGCCGCCGCGACCGCGCTGCGCGAGACGAACCTCCCGGTGGGCCTCCTCGTCGACCATGCGCACCACGCGTGGGTGATGACGGGCTTCGCGGCCACCGCCGACCCGGTCCGGAGCCCCTTCAACGTCACCAGCGTGACGGTCATGGGCCCGCTCTACCCGCGCCAGAGCGGCGGGTACGACCCGCGTCCCGGGACACGTTTCACCCCGACTCAGCTGGCGCGCTACATGACCTACTACACCGAGGCGTTCCCCGTGCGGTGGAGCAACGACTACGTGATCGTGGCGCCGCGGGGCTGACCCCGTCGTCCGGGCACAGCGCGAGCGCCCCTACCCCTCCCCCGCTGCGAAACCGGCCCGCTTCCGACACGCGTATCCGAGGGTAGCAACGCGGCTCCACGGAGCCCGCGACCACCTCGGAGGACGATCATGTTCCATCTTCCTGCCCGGCTGCCGCTGCGCGCCGGAGCACTCACCGTCGCCAGCCTCATCCTGCTGGCTGCCTGCTCCGCGAACGGGGCTACCCCTACCACGGCCGGCCCGACCGCGGCATCGACCCAGGCCGGGGCGCCCGCCGGAGACGTCGCCGTCAACCTTGACCCGACCGGCAAGTTCCTCATCGCGCCGGACGGCAAAACACTCTACGTCTTCGATGAGGACACCGTCGGCACGACCACCAGCGCATGCACGTCAAGCGATGGCTGCGACGTCACCTGGCCGGCCCTCATCGTCGGCAGCGGAGGCAAGGTCACGGCCGGCAGCGGCGTGACCGGCGCCCTGACCGGCGCCCTGACGACGATCACCGGTGAGGACGGCCACACCCAGGTGACCTACAAGGGCCGGCCCCTGTACGAGTACTCCGGCGACACGGCGCCCGGTCAGACGACCGGCGACGGCGTCGACGGCACCTGGCACACCGCCCTGCCGTAACTCCGGGCGGCGGATCCACCATCCGGGAGCCTCGACAGGCGCCAGGTTTGCGCGCAGCGGCAACAGCGACGGAGCGCCGCGGCTGGAAGGGCCCGTAGGACCCTTTCGCCCGTCGTTCGTTGCGTCAGACGGCAGGAACGGCGGTCGGGAGGCTCCTGCTCCGTCGCTGTGATCGCTGGATGCAAACGGCTGGGGATCAGGCTCGCCCGGCCCCGAACGGGCGGGAGGCGGATAGGGTCTAGCCAGGCGCCGCGGACGGAGTCTAGGCCGGCTCCTGGCCCCGGTCCGCTCCCGCGGCACGCCACTGGTCCCCGGCCAGCCGCAGGGCGGCGGCCAGCGAGGGGGTGACCCGGCCGTGCACCCGCACATCGCGGGCGCGGTAGGCGATGTCGACCGTCCCGCGCTCGCGCACCCGCGCCAGCAATTCCCCGGCGGCGTAGGGCACGACCACGTCGACGGCTTCCCACAACGAGGCCAGGACGTCGCTGAGCCGGCCGCGCAGCGCTTCCAGGCCGAAGCCCGTGAGGGCCGAGACGAACACGGCCTCGCCGACGATCGGCGACGGCTGGTCCCCGTCGATCGCGTGGGCGGCGGCGAGATCAGCCTTGTTGTAGGCCACGACGCGCGGCTTGGCGCCGGCACCCAGCTCGTCCAGGACCGCCTGGACGGTCGTGCGATGCTCGGGCAGATGGCTGTCGGCCGCGTCGACCACCTCCAGGAGCACGTCAGCGCGGCGGACCTCGTCGAGGGTCGCTCGGAACGCGTCGACGAGCTGATGCGGCAGCTTGTGGATGAAGCCGACCGTGTCGGTCACGATGGCGCTCTGGCCGTCGCCGAGGCGCACGGAGCGGCTCGTGGGATCGAGCGTGGCGAAGAGCTTGTCCTCCACGTGCGCCGCCTCGCTGCCGGCGAGCGCGTTGAGCATCGTGGACTTGCCGGCGTTCGTGTAGCCCACGATGGCCAAGCTCGGCACGAGCCGCCGCTCGCGTGAGCGCGCGGTCGTGTCGCGGGTGCGGCGCACCGTCTCCAGGCGCTGGCGCAGCTTCTTGATCTTCTCGCGGATGACCCGGCGGTCCGTCTCGAGCTGCGTCTCGCCGGGTCCCCGGGTGCCGATGCCGCCACCGGTGCGCGAGAGGTGGGTCCACAGGCGGGTCAGGCGGGGCAGCTGGTACTCGAGCTGGGCCAGCTCCACCTGGAGGCGGCCCTCGTGGGTCTGGGCATGCTGGGCGAAGATGTCGAGGATCAGGCCGCTGCGGTCGAGGACCTTGACCTTGAGCAGCTCCTCCAGCGCGCGCTGCTGATTGGGCGACAGTTCGTCGTCGGCCACCAGCAGGCCGAAGCCCGTCTCGCCCTTGGCGGTGACCAGCTCCTCCGCCCGGCCCTTGCCGAGGTACCAGTTGGGGTCGACGTGGCGCCGGTTCTGCCATTCCGCGCCGACCACCTCGGCGCCGGCGGTCGTGGCCAGGGCGGCCAGCTCCTGGAGCGACTCCTCGGCCGTCCAGCCGTCGTCCGCGCCGGTGTCGACCGCCACGAGGAAGGCCCGCTCGACGGGCACGGCAAGGTCGATCAGGCGGGTACTCATGGGCGCGCCACAGGATACGCGACGCCGTCGCGCAGCCGCCGGGCGACACTCAGGGCCGTCGGCAGGGGGTCCTCCCCCGCCGGCAGCCAGCCGATGCCGCGCTCGCCGCGGAACCACGTCCGCTGGCGTCGCGCGTAGGCCAGCGTGCGGCCGGCCGTCCCGGCGAGGGCGGCTTCCTGGTCGAGGCGGCCATCCGCGAGATCCAGCGCCTCGAAGTAGCCGAAGGCGCTGAAGGCACGCGGCGGGGTGCCGAACCGCACCCGCAGGGCCACCGCCTCCTCGACGAGCCCGGACGCGAACTGGCCGGCCGCACGGTCCAGGATGCGTTGACGCCCGATCTCCGCTCCGACATGCAGCCCCAGCCACGTCATCGGCCCGGGGTAGCCTCGCGGCGGCTCCGGCAGGGTGTCGCCGACCAGGCGAGCGCGCTCGAGGGCCCGCACGACGCGCCGCGGGTTGGCGAGGTCCGTGTGGGCCGCGATGGTCGGCGCGACCCGGCGCAGCTCCTCCGCCAGGGCCGTCAGGCCCTCTGCCTCCAGACGCGCCTCCAGGGCGGCCCGCAGGCGCGCGTCGACCGACGCCTCGTCGAAGGGCACGCCGCGCGCCACGGCGCGGAGGTAGAGGCCGGTGCCACCGACGAGGATGCCCATCCGGCCGCGCGCGGCGATGCCCGGCAGGACGGCGTAGGCGTGGCGCTGGAAGTCGGCCGCCGTGAAGCCGGCGTCCGGATCGACCACGTCCAGGCCGAAGTGCGGGATCCGCGCCCGGTCCGCGGGCCCGACCTTGGCCGTGCCGATGTCCATGCCTCGGAAGACCTGCCGCGAGTCGGCGCTGATGATCTCCACGTCGCCGAGCGCGTCGGCCAGGGCCAGCGAGAGCTGTGTCTTGCCGGTCGCGGTCGCGCCGGCGATGACCAGCAGCGGCGGGAACGCGTCAGGCAAGACGACCGCGCAGCGCGTACGGCCCGGCGTGGTCCACGGTGACCGTCACGAAGCTCCCCACCAGGTCCGGGGAGCCGGCGACGTGGACCAGGCGGTTCTCGCGATTGCGCCCGCTCAGCCAGGCGGTCCCCTCCCCCGGCGCCGGCGCCGCGGTCGGCTCGTGGTCGGCCGACTCGCCGTGCTCGTGCGTCCGGGCGGGCCGGACCGCCTCGATCAGGACCTCGGTCGAGCGCCCGAGCCAGGCACGCTGGCGGGCGAGCCCCAGCTCCTCCTGGAGGTCCAGAAGCGCGGTCAGGCGGCGACGCTTTTCGGCCGGCGGAACGTCGTCCGGCAGGCGAGCGGCCGGCGTGCCGGGCCGGGGCGAGAAGGCGGCCGCGTAGACCGTGTCGTACCCGACCGTGCGCAGGAGGTCCAGGGTGGCCTGGAACTGCGCATCCGTCTCCCCGCAGAACCCGACGATGACGTCGGTCGTCAGGCTGATGCCGGGGATCACCGCGCGCAGGCGCGCCACGAGCTCCAGATAGCTCGCCACGGTGTACTGACGGCCCATGCGGCGCAGGACCGCGTCCGAGCCCGACTGGACCGGCAGGTGGAGATGCTCGCAGACCGACGGGCACTCGGCCATCGCCGCGATGAGGCGGTCGGTGAGGTCCCACGGGTGCGAGGTGATGAAGCGCAGGCGCGGGATGGCGGGGCGGCCGTCGGCGGTCCGCAGCCCATCGATCGCGCACAGGAGGGCGGCGATGTCGGGCCGACCGGCCAGGTCGAGGCGGCGCCCCAGCCGCCGCTCCCCCGCCAGGGAGGCGAACCGCGAGTCCGGCGGGAGGTCGTGGCCGTACGAGTTGACGTTCTGGCCAAGGAGCGTCACCTCCCGGTAGCCCTGCGCACCCAGGCGTCGCGCCTCGCTGACCACGTCGTCGAACGGGCGGCTGCGCTCCGGTCCGCGGCTGAACGGCACGATGCAGTAGGTGCACGTCTTGTCGCAGCCATAGATGATCGGCAGCCACGCCTGCGAGCCGCTGCCCCGCGCGACGCGCCCCTCCCCCACCGCGGCGGCCCGGGTCGCCGACAGGCGGTCGGCCGTCGCCGCCACGGAGCGGCCGACCCGTGCCAGACCCGCCTCGCCGCCCAGCACGCCGGGCGACGTGGCGCTGGCCAGGCCCAGACGGGCCACGAGCTCGGGCTCCTCGTCCGGCCGCAAGAACAGGTCGACCGCCGGGTAGCGCCGCCGCAGGACGGCCTGGTTGTCGGCCCGCACGGCACAACCGGTGAGCACGACCCGCAGGCCAGGCCGTGCCTCGCGCAGACGGGCCAGGGCGCCCATCCGCCCGATGACCTTCTGCTCGGCGGCCTCGCGGATGGCGCAGCTGTTGATGACCACGAGGTCGGCCGCCTCGAGCCGCGGGGCTTCGGCGCAGCCGGCCGCCAGGAGGGCGCCGGCCATCTCCTCGGAATCGGAACGGTTCATCTGGCAGCCCAGCGTCCACACGTGGAAGGTCGGCTGGGTGACCGCATCGGTGACGAACTCCGCGAGCGCGGGCTCCGGCATCGCCTGACGAGCCCGGGCGCCGGCCGACGGCGGCAGCATGTCGAGCACGGGAAGCGCGCGCCCGCTCAAGCAGCCCCCGTCCAGCCGATCGCCTCCAGCAGGCCTTCCGCGGCGGCCCGCGGCACCCAGGTCCGAGCCTCGGCCTCCTGCAGCGTCATCGTGTCGCCATGGTAGTCGCTGCCCCCCGTGGCCACGAGTCCGCGCCTGGCCGCCAGGCGCGCCAGCTCGCCGATGCGGCGCGGCGTGAACACCCGGTTGTAGCCGCCGTAGTAGACCTCCAGGCCGCGCAGGCCCCAGGCCTGCAGCCGGTCGAGCATGAGCGGTGCCTGGGCCACGTCGGCCGAGTGGGCCAGCACCGCCAGGCCACCGGCCGAGACGATGGCCTCGATGGCCTCCCGGTTGCCCAGCCCCTGGCGTGGCACGTACGCCGGGCGACCGCGGCTGAGGTAGCGGGCGAAGGCATCCTCCACGCTCGTGGCGTGCCCCGCTGCCACGAGGGCGCGCGCGACGTGCGGTCGGCCGGCGGAGCTCACGTCCGGCCCCAGGGTCTGCCGCAACTGCTCGTCGACCGGCAGCCCGATCGCGCGCAGGCGGTCCACCGTGGCCTCGATGCGCTCGCGGCGGAAGTGCCGCTGACGTGTGAGCGCGGCCGTCAGACCCGGGTCGGCCGGGTCGATGCCGTAGCCCAGGAAGTGCCGCTCGCCGAGCGGGCCGCGATCGTGCTGGCCGGGCATCACGACCGCGTTGAGCTCCAGGGCCGGCACGAGGCGCGGCCCGGACCCGGGCGGAGCATCCACGCCACCCAGCCCCGCCGCGCGCACCGCGAGATAGCCGTCGAGCGTGTCGTGGTCGCTGAGCGCCGCCACCTCCAGGCCCCAGTCACGCATCGCCGCGTAGACCGCCAGCGGCGGGTCGCGGCCGTCGGACGCCGCCGAATGGCAGTGGAAGTCGTAGCGGTTGTGGCGAGGCGTCACACGTCGACGATGCGACTGATCCGGGCGATGGCGACCGCGGCGCCGGATGCGGTGTCGATATCGATGAGGCAGGCATTGAAGACCACCGGCCCGCTGCCCACCTCGAAGCGCGTCGGCAGGCCGTTCAGGAAGCGCGGCAGCACGGTCTCCGGCTCGAAGCCGATGACGCTGTGGACGGGGCCGGTCATGCCCAGATCACTGACGTAGGCGGTGCCACGACGAAGGATGCGCTCGTCGGCGGTGGGCACGTGCGTGTGGGTCCCCACCACGGCGCTGACGCGCCCGTCAAGGAACAGCCCGAAGGCCGTCTTCTCGCTGGTGATCTCGCAGTGGAAGTCGACCAGCCGGACGGCGGGCAGCTCGTCGGCCCCATCGTTCAGGAGGGTGTCGACCATCGCGAAGGGGCTTTCGATGGGCTGCATGTAGGTCCGGCCCTGGGCGTTGATGACCGCCACCTCGGTCCCGTCGTGGGCGTGGAAGACGCCCCAGCCACGACCGGGGACGCCGGCCAGGCCGTAGTTGAGCGGCCGCAGGATCCGTTCGTCCCGCTCAAGCTCGGCGTAGATCTCGCGCTTGTCCCAGATGTGGTTGCCGCTCGTGATGACGTCCACGCCGGCGGCGAACACCGCGGCTGCCGTGCTCGCCGTGAGCCCCATGCCGCCGGCCAGGTTCTCCCCGTTCGCCGTGACGAGGTCGACGTGCCGCTCCGTACGCAGGTCCGGCAGCGTCCGCTCCAGCGCCTCCCGGCCGGGTTTGCCGATGAGGTCGCCGATCATCAGACAGCGCACGGTGCCCGCCCCCGGGCGCTCGGACAGCCGGGGCAGGCGGTCGGCGGCCAGGATGACATCCGCCGGGCGGGGCGCGCGCGCCGTGGTGGGCACGTTCGATAGGACTCCGCTTCTGGGCTACGGGCGAACCGGCGGCGAGCCTACCACCCGCCCGGGAGATGGGCCTAGGGCTTCTGCGCCGCGGCCGCCGGAGCGCCGCGCAACGCGGCGGTCGACTCGTCGTTCACGTAGCGCCCGCCGCGGAGCCAGGACGCCCACGCCGCCACGAGGGACATGGCCGCGCCGGCGACGAACACCACGACCAGGCCCTGGCCGAAGGAGCTCGAGATCAGCTGGGGGAAGAACTCCTTGCTCGTGAGGATGGCCGCCTGGGACGCTGGGAGGGCATGGAGGACGGACGCGGGCAGCAGCGAGGCCATCGGGTTGTAGCCCAGCAGGGCGGCGAAGAGGCTGGCGACCGGCGGCAGATGGGCGACCTGGGTCGCGACCGCCGCCGGGACGCCGTGCGCCAGCAGGCCTCGATCAAGGGTGCCCGGCAGCGAGGCCGCGAGCCCCGCGATCATGAGCGTGAAGAAGACGCCGATCGAGACCACCATGCCCGAGTTCTGGAACGTCGCCCGCATGCCGGCTGCCGCTCCCCGCTGGTTGGCCGGCACGCTGTTCATGATGCCCGCCATGTTGGGCGACATGAAGAGCCCCGCCCCGATGCCGCTCAGCAGCAGCAGGGCGCCGAAGGCCCAGTACGGGAAGTCGACCGGCAGCAGGATCAGGCCAAGGAACGAGGCGGCGGTGACGAGCATCCCGCCCGTGGCGAAGGGCCGCGCCCCGAAACGGTCCGAGAGGTAGCCGGAGAGCGGCCCGAAGACGAGCGACCCCACCGTCAGCGGCAGCATGTAGATACCGGCCAGGAGCGGCGTGTCAGCGTAGTCGTAGCCGTGCAGCGGCAACCAGATGCCCTGCAGCCAGATGACGATGACGAAGGAGAGCCCACCGCGGCCGAGCGACGACAGGAAGCCGGCCAGGTTGCCGGCGCCGAACGGCCGGATGCGGAAGAGGTCCAGGTCGAAGAGCGGCTGGGCGACCCGCCGCTCGATCCAGGCGAACAGCAGGAGGAGCACGCCGCCCCCGGCGATCATGGCGATCACGAACGGGTTGCCCCAGCCCATGGTCTGGCCCCCGTACGGCTGGATGCCGTAGGTGATCCCGATGAGGAGGGTCGTCAGGCCCACGCCGAAGGTGACGTTGCCGGGCCAGTCGATCCGGGCGTGGCTGACCGTGCCCAGCTCCTCCAGGCGCAGGTAGGCCCAGATCGTGCCCACGATGCCGACCGGCACGCTGACGAAGAAGACCAGGCGCCAGTTGATCGCCGCCAGGACGCCGCCGACGACGAGCCCGATGAACTGGCCGGCCAGGAACGAGATGCCGTTGATGCCGAAGGCCAGGCCCCGTTGGGCGGCCGGGAACGCGTCGGTCAGGATGGCCTGCGAGTTGGCGAACAGGAGCGCGCCGCCGATGGCCTGGACGAAGCGCATGACGATGATCCAGATGGCCCCCGCCGGGCCGTCGAACGGCGTGGCGGCGAGGATCAGCGAGCCGACCGTGAAGATGGCGAAGCCCGCGTTGTACATGCGGACCCGCCCGTACATGTCGCCGAGCCGCCCGAACGCGACCACCAGGACGGCGGTCACGAGCAGGTACCCCATCATGATCCAGAGCAAGTAGCTCGTACTGCCCGGGTCGAGCGGGTTGAGCTTGATGCCGTTGAAGATGGCGGGCAGGGAGATGATGACGATCGAGCCGTCGATCGACGCCATCAGGACCCCGAGCGTCGTGTTCGAGAGGGCGACCCACTTGTAGTTCGGGTCGTGCCGGCGGGAGCGCGTGGACGAAGACGACATGCCTGCACAGCATGGCGCCGGCCCGGACATCGGCGGGAGGGTCAGATGGCCCCTCTTTCGGGGCCGGACGTTGCCTCAGGCTACTTGGCGTACTCCACGGCGCGCGTCTCACGGATGACCGTGACCTTGATCTGGCCGGGGTAGGTCAGCGACTCCTCGATCTTGTGCACGATGTCGCGCGCCAGCCGCATCGAGGCGAGGTCGTCGATCTGCTCCGGGCGGACCAGGATCCGAACCTCCCGGCCGGCCTGGACGGCGAACGACCGCTCGACGCCCTCGAAGCTCTCGGCGATGGCCTGGAGGTCCTCCAGGCGCTTGACGTAGGTGTCCATGGACTCGCCGCGCGCGCCCGGCCGGCTGGCGCTGATGGCGTCGGCGATCTGGACGATCGGTGCCTCGACGCAGGCGTACTCGACCTCCTGGTGGTGAGCGGCGATGGCGTTGATGACCTTCATCGGCAGGTTGTGGCGCTGGGCGATCTGGCCGCCGATCAGCGCGTGGGGGCCTTCCATCTCGTGGTCCACGGCCTTGCCCATGTCGTGCAGCAGGCCGCCCATCTTGGCGATCTGGATGTCGGCGCCCACTTCGGCTGCGATGACCGCCGCGAGGCGGCTCGTCTCGACGCAGTGCTGGAGCACGTTCTGGCCATAGCTCGTGCGGTACTTGAGGCGCCCGAGGAGCTTGATGATCTCCGGCGGCAGGCCGGGCACCCCCGCCTCGTAGGCCGCCGCCTCGCCGGTCTGGCGCATCACCACGTCGACCTCGGCACGCGCCTTGGCCACGACCTCCTCGATGCGGCCCGGGTGGATGCGGCCGTCCTGGATGAGCTTGGTCAGGGCGATGCGGGCGACCTCGCGCCGCACCGGGTCGAAGCCGCTGATGACGACCGACTCCGGCGTGTCGTCGATGATCAGGTCGATCCCCGTGGCCTGCTCCAGGGCCCGGATGTTGCGGCCCTCGCGGCCGATGATGCGGCCCTTCATCTCATCAGAGGGCAGCGGGACGACGCTGACCGTCATCTCCGCGGTGTGGTCGGTCATGACGCGCTGGATGGCCGTCACGACCACGTCCCGCGCCTTCTCCTCCGCCGACTCGCGGGCGCTCCGCTCGATGGCCCGCGCGACGCGCACGGCGTCATGCTCGGCCTCCTCGCGGACCTCCTCGATCAGGACCGCCTTCGCCTCGTCGGCAGTCATACGGCTGACCCGCTCGAGGGCGTCCACCTGCTCCTGGCGAGCCTTCGTCAACTCCTCGCGGTGCTGCTCCAGCTCACGCTCCCGATCGAGCAGCTTGCGGTCGCGCTGCTCGAGCATGTCGGCTCGCTGGTCCAGCTGCTCGTCGCGCTGGAGGAGGCGCCGTTCCAGGCCCGACAGCTCGCCGCGCTTGGCCCGCGCCTCGTCGTCCGCCTCGCGCTGGAGGCGCACCTGCTCATCCTTGGCCTGGAGGATGAGCTCCTTCTGCTGCGCGCGCGCCTCGGCCACGATGCGGCCGGCCTTCTCCTGGCTCTGCTTGACCGCCTGGCCGCCCCACACCCCGCGCGCGATGAAGCCGAGCCCGAGCCCCGCGGCTAGCGCGAACAGCGCCGCCACCGCGGCGATCAGCGGATCCATGGGCACCCTCCCGTCCGGCCCCGGCCGGCGGTATGTCGAATCCACATCGGCACGGGACCACCCCCGGCGGCCCTGTGCACCTGATGCGCCTCCCACGGCGCACCGTCCCAGGAGCCTCGTCCCGGACCCGCAGGTCGAGCAACCCGACCGTTGTCCCGGAGCAAGGCAGTTGACGTTGCTGCCGGAAGCCTACGTCCGCCGCGCCGACAGCGTCAAACCGGGCTCCTGGCGAGGTCGAGTGCCTGCTTGATCGTCAACTTGCGGCCGATCTCCGTGGCGCGCGCGACGTCCTCGGCCGCGAGCGAGGCTCGAGCCTGTTCCACGAAGGCACGGCCTGGAGCCGCGTCGGAGTAGACGACGACGATCCCGTCTTGTTGGACGTACACCTCCGCCGCCGCCGCGATCTCCACGGCCTTGTCCGGGCGGCCCTCGACCGCCTCGGTCGCCGCCAGCCCGACGAGCGCGAGTCCGACGCCGCGGACGCTGCCTATGTCGTCGTGGGCCTTCACGGACTCCAGGAAGTACCGGCTTGCAAGCGCCGGGTCGTCGTTGCGCATGTGCATCCACGCCGTTTCCGAGAGGATCCGAGCTTCCTCGCCCCGGTCACCGATCGCCTCGAACGCGGCCAGCGACCGGTCGTACAGTTCGAGCGCCCCCGCCATGTCGTCTCGAGCGGACGCCACCTCGGCGAGCCCGCCGAGCGACATGCCGGCTCCTTCCCTGTCACCGAGTCGCTCCTGGATCTCGAGCGCCTCGGCGTACCGCGTGTGGGCCGTCTCGAGATCGCCGCCCTGGGCGCGAAGCATCCCTTCGACCGTCGAGGCGATCCCCAGCGCCCAACTGAAGCCAAGGGCGCGACTCCGGTCGATGCCGTCCCTGGCCCACTGCAGACCGACTTCAAGGTCCAGACCGAGCAAGCCAAGCGCCCGACACATCGCGCCGATGCACAGTTCGCGACCGGCCACGAGCTCCGCCGCGATGCCATACGCCTCCGCCCACTCCTCGTTCGCCCGTTCGAACTGGCCCACCATCCACGATCCCAGCCCGGCCGTGATCAGGGCACCAGCCCGGCCCAAGGTGGCGGCGCCACTGGAGTCGGCGTCGATGAACGACGTCGCGTACGCCCGTGCGGTGAGGTTCTTGCCGCGGATGTGCCAGTACATCCAGACGTCCCCACAGAGCTGCAGGCCCTCCTCGCACGAAGCCCGCTCGCCTTGGCGAGCGGCCGTCAGGAGCGTGTCAAGGGCGGCCTGGAGGTTGCCCTCCTCCACGATCCCGCGCTCGACCGACATGATCTGATCCGTGCCCTCGATGCCATCACGGATCTCGCGCGCGAACTGCGCATACCGTCGAGCATGTCGTCGTGCGACCTCGTCTCGCTCCCCGGAGGCGTCGAGCCGCTCGCTCGCGTACTCGCCGATCGTCTGCAGCAGGCGAAGGCGGCCGCTCTGACGGTCGAGCTGCACCAGGGCCTTATCGATGAGCGACTCGAGGTCATCAAGACCGGACTCGCCGGGGTCCGCGCAGACCGCCTCGACGTCGGCGAAGCTAGCCCCGCCGACGAATATGGCCATTCGGCGGAAGAGCCGCTGTTCCGTCTCCGTGAGCAGCGTGTGGCTCCAGTCGATCGTGGCCCGCAGCGTCTGCTGGCGCTCGGGGCGGTCGCGCGGACCGGCTACGAGCACGCTCAGGGCGCGATCGAGGCGTTCCAGCAACGCCTCGGGCGACAGCATCCGCAGCCGCGCCGCCGCGAGCTCGAGGGCAAGGGGTAGGCCGTCCAAGCGCCGGCACACGGCCGCCACCGCGGCCGCGTTCCCAGACGTCAGCGCGAATGTTCCCTTGGCGGCCTTGGCACGCTCGATGAACAGGGCGACAGCCGGGTAGTCGCTGAGCGACTCGGCCGGCTCGAGATCCGACGCCGGCGGCACAGCGAGCGGGGCGAGCGGGTACTCACGTTCCGCGGTGATCCGTAGCGGCGTGCGGCTCGTGGTCACGATGCGAAGCTGTGGGCAAGCGTCCACCAGCCTGGCCACGTCCGGAGCGGCCGGCACGATCTGCTCGAGGTTGTCGAGGAGCAGGAGTGCCTTCCTGTCACCGATCAGAGCTGCGATCCCGTCGCCGAGCGTCCGCTCCTCCGACTCTTTCACGTCCAGCGCGGCGGCCAAGGCAGGCAGGAAGCCCGTTGCTTCCGTGACATCAGCGAACGTGGCGAACGCGACGCCATCCATGAACTCGGGGGCAAGGGCGTGACCGACCTCGACGATGAGTCGCGTCTTGCCCACCCCGCCCGGACCGCTGATCGTCACGACACGATGGTCCCGCACCAGCCCGACGAGCGACGCCAGGTCGGCCGATCGGCCCATCAGCGGCGAGACCTGGTCCGGCAGGTTACCGGGCAGACTCGCGAATCGCTCGCCCTTCCCTTCGAGCGCCCGTGGGTCCGGCACCACGATGCCTTCGGCACATACGCCGAACAGCTCGAGGGGACGCCCGACGTTCTTCAGCCTGTACCGACCGAGGCTGACGACCTCGATCTCACGTCGGTTCTTAAGCAGGTCGTGCGCAGTATCGGACAGCAGCACGCCGCCAGCCACGGCGAAGGATTCGATCCGGGAGGCGATGTTGACCGCCTCCCCCGTAAGCCGCTCCCGCTCGACGACCACCTCGCCGACGTGGATGCCGATCCGTACCGGGACCTGGTCGACGGCGAGCTCACGTTGGATCTCGATCGCCGCCTGCACGGCCGCGAGGGAGCTCGGGAACATGCTCATGGTGCCATCGCCGAGCCGCTGGACGATCGTCCCCGCGAACTGCGTGTGATGACGCTCGACCGCGTGCATGTACCGGTCGCGCTTCGCGGAAGCCTCTTGCTCATCCGCCTGGATCAACGTGGTGTAGCCGAGCATGTCGGTGAACATCACGGCGACCAATCGACGAACGGGCTGGAGCGTCACGCGATCCCCGTCGGGGTGACAGGCGAGGCCGGATCCGTCCGCGATGGCTGCTCCACCGACTCCGCCGCGGTGGCGGTCCGGCCTGTCCGTGCCGTTCGTCGCCGGCGCTTGGTCACCGGCTTGCGCATGACCGGCCACCAGTCACAGGCACACAAGCCCCGCGGGCAGCCGGCGTGCGGCAGCCGTGGCGTGCGCAGCTCGTCGGCGATCTTGAACATCCGCTCGTCGTCGGCGCGACACGCGGCGCAACAGCCCGCCCCCACCAGCTCGACCTCGCGGGTGACGGGCTCGAGGGCGCGGAGGTTCGCGGCCATCGCCTCACGATGCAGCGCCAGCACCTCGTCCGTCGGTGGCGGACTCGCGCCCGCCTCCTCGTACAGCGCGGCCGCCTGGCGCTGCCGGAGGCGCGCCACGTCATCCCAGCGCTTCTCGCGTCGAGCGTCGCGGACCGCGTGCTCGACCGTGATCAGGTACAGCGACCGGGCCGACTGGACGGTCGCGGCGGTGAGGGGTGCCTTCTCCAGCCGCCTGCGCTTGTCGGCCGGCGCATTGACCCCCCGGGCAAGCTGGAGCCATGTGCGCCGCTGGTGCGTCCACTCCTCGACCTGCGCCTCGCGCTCGCGCTCCGCCTCGAAGACTTCGACGGCGGCCTCGGTCAGGTAGATGGCGCGCCCTTCCGAGTGGCGGACGACGATGCGGTGGCGGCATCGCGGGCACAGACGGCTGCTCGTGGGTGGCGAATCAAGCACCGCCCCGCAGTTCGGGCAGGCGACCGTGACGGCGACCGGGGCGACCGGCGCCGGGGCCGCCTCGACCGGGGCAACTGGGACCGGGACCTCCACCGCCTCGGCGGGCCCGTCTCGACCCAGGAGCCTGCGCAGGAACGTGATCTGCACCACCTCGGTTCGCGGGCGGGTGCGGCCAGTATGCCGAGGGGTCCCACCACGAGCGTGACTGCACCGCGCCCCCGCATCCGCGGGGGCCGCATCAGGGTACCGCGTCAGGCGGTCGGCGCCGCCTCGGTCGGGGCCGCAGCCGCGTCAGCCGCCGCGGTGGCACGCGACGCCGTCCCCGGCCGCCGCTGGAGGTAGCGCCGGATCGTCCGCCGGTCGCGCGCCGCGAGGTCCCAGTGGCAGCGGCACAGGCCCTTGGGGCAGCCGGCGTGCGGCAGCCGCGGGCTGCGCAGCTCGCTGGTGATGCGGAAGATGTGACCGTCGTCCGCGCGGCAGGCCTCGCAGCAGCGGGCGCTGACCAGCTCGGCGTCACGCGAGATCTCGGCCACGCCGCGGAGTTCGGCAGCCACGCCCTCCTGGTAGATCGTCACGATGTCCGCCGGGGGCGGCACCGGTGAGCCGGCGATCCGGTTCAGGGCCATGGCCTGGTCACGGCGGATCCGCGAGGCGCCGTCCCAGTCACGATCGTGCTTCGCGTTCCGGAAGGCACGATCCACGGTCGTGAGGTAGAGCGACTGCGCGGCGACCACGACCTCGTCCGTCAGCCGCGCCGCCGCGAGTTGTGCCCGGCGTCCGGTCGGCGCCCCGGCGGTGGCCGCGAGCGTGAGCCAGCGCTCCCGCTCCCGCGTCAGGCGTGCCGAGTTCGCGATGCGCCGGCGCTCCGAGTCGAACACTTGTACGGCGGCCTCGGTCAGGTAGACCGCCTGCCCGTCGACGCGCTTGACCATGATCCGTTGCCGACAGCGGTCGCAGCGGCGGCTGACGGTCGGCGCGGGATCGAGCACGAGGGCGCAGTACGGGCAGTGCGCGATGACCACCGGCGCGGGCGGGGGCGCAGGCGCCACCACGACGTGGGCCCTGGAGCGGCTCTTGCGCCTGGCCGGTGGGCGCGCGAGCTTTGGTCGCGCGACGGCCGGGGCCGGGGCCGGGGCCGCGACGGTCTCGACGCTCGGGTCCTCGGGGCTGGCGACGGCTTCGGCGCTCGGGAACGCCTCGGTGCTGGGGGCCACGTCCTCGAGCGGCGGGGCGGTCGGCTCGGCGACCTCGACCGGCGCGTCGACCGTCATCAGGATGTCGGGGGCGGGCTCGCCCGGCAGGCGCCAGATGTCCTCGCCGGCAGCTCCATCGGCAGGCGTCGCCATCACCGGGACCGGCTCGCCGGCGTCGTCCCGCACGCTGGGGTCCACGACCGTCCAGCCGTTGGGCCCGGCACCGCGCTGCACGACCCGCCGGGCCCGCGCACGGGCCGGCTTGGGGGCGGCCGTCTCCCTGTCGCCTAGGACGATGATCTTGGGCCGTCGGCCGCCGGTGCGGCGCTCGCGAGGGGCCGGCGCCAGCGCGGGTCCGTCAACGGCGATGTCTTCGACATCCGCCGAAGCGACGGAGGCGGCGTCCTCATCGGGCACCGGTTCCTGCCCCGTCTCTTCGCGGAACATGGCCGCCAGCCGCGCAGCCGTCCGCGTCTGCACGAGGTCCCACTCGGCCTGTTCCTTCTTCGACCTGCTCTGCAGGAAGCCCGGCATCCTGGGCATGCCACTCCCTCGCACGTGTGGTCTTCAGCCGTGACGCGGACTGGGCAGCGCGACGCTGCCCAGTCCTAGGACCTTCAGGTTACTCCTAACCGATACGTTCTCGTCCAGACCTTAGTGGACGACGGTGCTGGGGCGCACCGGGCTAGAGGACCGAGCGCCCCCGCAGCATGGCCGGATTCAGCTCGGTGGCGGCCACGATATGGCGCCGGTTGACGACCGTGAAGCCGTACCGCGAGATCACCCGGCGGTCGGCCAGTGAGCGGGTCCGCACGTCGGTCATGGGGATCCACTGCGGGCTGCGCGACTCGATGAAGGCCGAGAGGATGGCCTCCGGATTGAGATGTACCGAGCCGGTGAGCGTGTGGCCGGTCGTGACGACGATGAGCTGGTGAGCCTTGCGCTGCCGATACTCGCCGCCCGCGGGCTCGCGCTCCTCGACGTCGGTCATCTCGGCGATGAGCGTCACCTCGTCAGGGTTCACCCAGATGCTTGGCGAGGTCACCTTGGTGGGGTCGCCGTTGCGCCGCAGGACCGTGACGTCCAGCAATGGGATCAGCCCTTCGTGGTTGTTGACGAAGTCGGACAGGCGGCCGTGGTAGCCCAGGTTGACGGTCCCGGACAGCCGGAGGTGCTGACCCACCAGTTCGAGCGGCAGGCCCTCGCTCTTCTGGCTGAGCGCGGGGGCCACGGCCTCGAAGCCGAGCGCCTCCAGGTACGTCGCCGCATCGCCGTCGACGATGCCTTCCAGGCCGTCAAGTTGGGTGTCGGTCATATCAGGGTCCCTCTTCGCCCCGCGGGGCCGGTGTGGTGGCTGTCGCTCGTGCCATCGTAACGGGAGTCGGGTCCGCCTAGCTCCCGGCCGGCCGCGGGCGGCCCAGCAGGAAGCCCTGGGCCAGCTCGATGCCAAGCTCGACGAGGGCCGCCGCCTCGGCCTCCGTCTCCACGCCCTCGGCGATGAGCTGGCACCCGGTGCGCAGGGCGAAGTACTCCAGGCCGGCCACGATCGACTGGCGGAAGGGATCTCGTTCCAGGCCGCGGACGATGCTCACGTCGACCTTGGCGAAGGCCGGCTCGAGTTCCAGGATGTGGCGCAGGCTGGCGTAGCCCGCGCCGGCGTCGTCGACCGCGAGGCGGACCGGGCCCAGCTTGGCCACGGCTCGCCGAAGCGCACCATAGTCCTCGATGGCCGCGTGCTCGGTCAGCTCGAGCACCGTCGCGCGGTCCAGTCCCGCGAGGAGCCGGCCGAGACTGGCGGTGGCCGTCACCACCACGGCCGGAGAGACGTTGAGGGCCAGGAAGGCGTCAGGCGGCAAGCGATCCGCCTCCGCCACCGCCGCCCCGATGGCCGCCAGCTCGAATTCGGCGCCCAGGCCCATCGCGGCCGCGTCGGCGAAGCGGACGTCCGGTGGCGTCCCGTCCTGGAAGCGCGTCAGCGCCTCGAAGCCGATGGCCGTCCGCTCGGCGAGCTCGACGATCGGCTGGAAGACCGGGCCGTACTCCCGTGCCGACAGGACCCGCCTGAGCCGGGCCCGGGTGGCGACCACCTGCCGTCGCTCGCTCATGGCCACCCCGGCGGCGGCGCTGAGCAGCCCGCCGTAGTCGATGGCCGAGGCCAGCAGCCGGGCTTGGAGAGCCGGCGACATGACCTGCCGCTCCGCCGGGGCCCCCAGCAGGAACACACCGACGAGCTGGTCGGCGCCGTGGATGGGCACGCCGGCCACCGCCCCCAGAGCGGCCGGCCAGAACGCGCTCGGCGGTCCCGGGCTGGGCGCGCCCAGCTCCAGCCACGGGCCGTCACGCGCCCGCGACAGGAGGTGATGGACCTCCTGCGCGCTCGGGGTCGGGCCACCGCGACGCACGTCATCGCGATCGGTGAACGTGGCGAGCGGCCGCAGGTGGCCCCCGCCGGTCAGTTGCAGGAAGGAGGCAAGGCGTGCGCCGGTCCGCCGTCCCACCTCCCCCACGACGGTAGCCGCGGCCTCCTCGGGGTCACCCGAGACGGCCAGGCGGCCCAGCGCCGCGATGACCGCGCCGCGCACCTGCAGGTCGGTCTCGGCATGGCGCGTCCAGGTCTCCTGGAGGCGCAAGTGGGCCCGAGCCCGGGCCACCAGTTCGTCGAGGCGGACGGGCTTGGGCAAGAAGTCGGTGGCGCCGGCATCCAGGCCCTGAAGGACCGCGCTCTGGTCCGCCGATCCGGTCACCAGGATGACCGGCAGGGTGGCCGTCTCGACCTGCTGGCGAAGCGTCCGCACGACGTCCAGGCCTGAAAGCCCCGGCAGCGAGATGTCGAGCACGACCAGGTCGACCGGTTCCTGCTCGATGATCGCCAGGCCCTCCTCACCGCTGGCCGCCTCGCGTACGTCCAGCCCGGCCCGCCGCAGCCCGATGGCCACGAGCGCCCGCAGATCAGGCTCGTCGTCCACCACCAGCACGACCGGCGCTCGCCCGTCGTGCGGCGACGCCGTCATCGCCTCGCCTTGGGACTCCCGGCCCGGACGTTCCCGATCGCGTCGAGCAGGTCGCGGCTCGACACCGGCTTGGCCACGAACGCGGCCCCACGGGCCAGGATGGCCTCCAGGTCGAGCGTCTCGGCCGTGTAGCCCGACAGCAGGACGACGCCCGTGCCGGGCGACGTGGCCAGGACACGCTCGGCGATCTCCACGCCCGACATGTGGGGCATCACGACGTCGCTCACCAGCACGTCGATGTGCGGCTCGCCGGCCTCCAGCATGGCCAGCGCCTCGCGCCCGTCGGCGAAGGCGATCACCTGGTAGCCGGCGCGCTTCAGCATGGCGCTCGTCAGGTCGCGGACCGCCGCCTCGTCCTCCACCACCAGGACGGTCCCGGTCGAGCGAGCGGGTCGCGTTCCCTCGCTCGTGGAGACGGGCGTGGCCGCCTTGTCGACCCGCGGGAAGTAGAGCTTGAAGGTCGTCCCGAGCCCCGGCTCCGAGTAGAGCCAGATGTGGCCGCCGGCCTGGTGGACGATGCCGTAGATCGTGGCCAGGCCAAGCCCGGTCCCGCGACCGACCTCCTTGGTCGTGAAGAACGGCTCGAAGATGTGCTCGCGCGTGGCGCGGTCCATGCCCGTGCCCGTGTCGCCGACCGCCAGCATCACGTAGGCGCCAGGCGTGACCTCGAAGTGCTCGACCGCATAGGGCTCGTCGAAGACGACGTTGCCGGTCTCGATCGTGATGGACCCGCCGTCGGGCATCGCGTCCCGGGCGTTGACCACGAGGTTGACCAGGATCTGGTCCATCTGGCCCGGATCGGCCCGCAGGTGCCCGACCTCCGGCAGGAGGCCCAGGAGGAGCCTGACGCGCTCCCCGATGAGGCGCCGCAGCATCGGCTCGATCGTCTGGACCGCGACGTTGAGGTCCAGGACCTTGGGACTCACGACCTGTTGCCGACTGAAGGCGAGGAGCTGGTGGGTCAGCGTGGCCGCCCGGTCGGCCGCGCCTTCGATCGCCTCGACGCTGCGGGCCGCCGCGTCCACGTCGAGGTCGTTGCGGCGCTCGGGGGACAGGTCCTCTGCCAGGAGTTCGGCATAGCCGCGGATGGCGAACAGCATGTTGTTGAAGTCGTGGGCGATCCCGCCGGCCAGCCGCCCGATCGACTCGAGCTTCTGGGCCTGGAGCAGCTGCGACTCGAGCGCCTTGCGGGCCGTGATGTCGACGACCGTGGCGAACACCTCCGTGCCGTCGGAGGTCACCACCGGGGCGAGGCTGATCTCCACGGGGAACTCGGAGCCATCTCGCCGCCGCCCGGCCAGGTCGAGGCCGATGCCCATCGGTCGCGCGACCGGATGGGCCATGAAGCCGTTGCGATGGGCGACGTGGCGATCGGTGACGCGCTCGGGCAGGAGCAATTCGACCGGCTGGCCGATGAGCTGGTCGCGGCGGTACCCGAACGTGGCCTGGACCTGCGGATTGGCGTAGGTGATGTGGGCCGTCGCGTCAACGCCCACGATCGCGTTGGGCGACGCCTCGAGCACGGCGCGGAACCGACCCGAGTCATCGGCAAGGGCGGCTTGTTGGTCCCGTTTCGCCCCCGCGCGCTTGACCAGCGTGACCTCCTGCGCGGCCGCGAGGCGGCCGCATGCGCCCCGAGGATACTCCCGGGCCTCAAGGGTGCCGTCGCCCGTACCATCGGCGCGACGCCCGGCGCTGGCTCGCGCGAGTCCGCCACGCAGCTTGGCTACCAACCGCGCTCGACGGCATCCGGGCGCTCGCCGTGCTGGCGGTCCTGCTCTGTCACGGCCGGCTCGGCTCCCAGCTGGTCTTTCGCACCATCACCGCAGCTGCTGACCATCCCCCAGCCACAGCCCCGTGCGGGGCGGCGGTCCCCCCACGGATGAACATCAGACGTTGCTAACGGCGACGAACAGCGCCTATGGAGCCCAAGAACGCCCGGATCTCGGTCGAAGCGAACATCGGATGTTCGAACCGGCGAAGGAGCGGGCCCATCTCGGTCGTTACGAACGCCTGATGTTCATGGCGGCGCTACAGGACGGTTACACCCGGCTCCACCTCAGCCCTCACCCGCGAGACGCGGTAGGCTGCGGGCATGGCCGCTGGAGACACGCCTCGCGAGATCGTCCGGCCGCTCGTGCGGACACGGCAATACCGCGAGTTCACCGACGAGCCGGTGAGCGACGAGGCGATCGATGCGATCGTGGACGCGGCGCGGTGGTCCGGCAGCAGCGCCAACGAGCAGCGCTGGCGGTTCATCGTCATCCGGGACGTGGCGACGTTGCGGCAGCTGGCGACGGTGGGCATGCCGCAGACACGCGGCCTCCACACGGCGGTGGCCGCCATCGCCATCCTGTTGCCGGACGAGGCCTCCCGCGCGATCTCCGACGCCTACGACGACGGGCGGGTCGCCGAGCGTATCCTGGTCGCCGCCACGATGCTGGGTCTGGGCTCGGGCATCTCATGGATCCGGTCCGGCTTCCAGCCTGCCGTGCGCGAGCTCCTGGGCCTGCCGGAGGATCGGATCGTGCGCACGATCATGGCGCTCGGCCACCCGACGGAAGCCGCCCGCCGGCCCAAATCAGCACCGGGCCAAGGGCGCAAGCCGCGCGGCGAGATCGTCTTCGAGGAACGCTGGCCCGCCGACTGAGCGGCTACGTCGTCGGCGTCTCGTTGGGCAGGCTTGTCGCGGTCGCCGCAGTCGCAGCGGCCGCCCCGATGGCCCGGCGCGCCGAACTGGCTCGCTCCTGGGCGATCATCGAGCGGACGCCGCCGTACGCCAGGAGGTTCACCACGAGACCGAGGATGCCGAACGGCTCCGACAGGTAGAACAGGAACGGCTGGGTCACGAGTAGCGACAGCAGGATGCCCCACGCGGCCCAGTGGAACATGGCGAGGCGCGACGACGGCAACAGCACGAGGCCGCGTGCCACGAGCAGCCCGCTGGCGATGGCCGAAGCAACCAGGCCGACGCTGACGACATCGCCGCTGGAGGTGAACTGCCCGAAGAGGACCAGCAGGACGCCCGCCGCGATGATCGACCCGACCGCGTAGAGGCCGAAGATCACCTCGAGGGCCCGCTCGAACCACGGCTGGTGCTCGACGCGCGCGTAGAGCCCTTCGACGCCTTCGATCACGCGCGCCAGCGGCGCGTCGTCGGCTGGCGTGACGCCGGTCAGGTAGCGCCGCAACGCGACGGTCAACGGATCGGCCTGGTCGGCCAGGGCCAGGAGGCCGAGTGCCCGATGCCGCGCCGCGGCGTCGATCTGGCCGCCCTGGGCGTTCGCGGCCAGCACGAGGGCCTGCGCCAGGGCGTCCGGCGGCGCGAGCATGCGCCGCACCTGGGTGGCCCGCACGAGCAGGTAGACCCCGATCAGGGCCAGGTAGATCAGCGCGGCCGTCGGCTTGAAGAAGTAGTCGTTGTCGGCCGTGATGAACTTGCCGATCTCGTCGATGAACGTGCCGAAACCGATGCCGCCGATGACCGCCGCGATCGGCCGGACGCGCCGGTCCAGGAACGTGGCGTACAGGAAGACCGAGATCAGCAGCAGGAATCCGCCGTAGAGCATGTGCGAGATGTGGAGGTCGCCGCCGCCCACGCGCGGGAAGCCCGTGAGCGTCAGGTAGAGCCGGATGCCGAGCACGGCCACGACCGCGCCGACGAGGAAGAGGTCCCCCAGGTCGACCGCGTCGGCGTCTCGCAGGAGGCGGATCGTCCAGCGCATCGCGCCACAGGATAGGGCGCGGCCGGCCACGGTTCGCGCCTAGCGCCGCCGATCCCGGATACGACCTGCCGCGGCGATGATGAAGCCGACGAGGAGCCCAGCCACGATCGCGCCGCCGATCCATAGGACGACCTGGTCCATCAGGGCTCTCCCTCGGGTTCCGGATCCGCATCCGGGTCGAGGCCGGTCGCCAGCGCCTGGCGGATGACGTCGGGGTCGAAGCCGCCGCGTGCCAGCAGGGCGTAGGCGCGCTGCCGGCGCCGGCGGGGGTCGAGTTCCCGAGTCAACGCGGCCTGCCGGCGCGAGAGCAGCTTTCGTGCCGCCGCGAGATCCGGCCCGCCCGCCGGAACCTCGGCGTCCGAGAGAGCCGCATCGGGACCCTCGCCCTCGCGTTCGGCCAGGAGCGTCACTACCAGGTCCCGCTCGAGGCCCTTGGCGAGGAGTTCGGTGCGCAGCGCGTGCGCACCGCGTGGCCGCGCGCGGTCGCGGCTCTCCAGCCACGCCCGCCCGAAGGCCGCGTCGTCCAGGTACCCGTACGCCGTGAGCTGCTCGATGACGCGGTCGATGAGCGCCGCCTGATAGCCAAGCGTCGTGAGGCGGCGACGGGTCTCGCCGATCGACCGCGGCCGGACCGCCAGGAAGGCGGCCGCCGCGTCGAGCACGATCGCGGGGTCCTCGACGGCGGCCCGTCGCTCACGCCGCTCGGCAAGCGACGCCCGGCGAGCTCCTGGTGCGCGCGGGCCGGCCACGTCAGTCGGCCTCGGTGATGCCCTCCACCGGCACGGCGACGGTGGCCACCTTGGTGCGGATCTCCGCCTCCAGGCGGTCGCTGATGTCGCGGTTCTGGCGCAGGAAGTCCTTTGCCGCCTCGCGCCCGTTGCCCAGGCGTGTCTCGCCGAAGTTGAACCAGGCACCGGTCTTGCTGACGAGGTCCATGGCCACGCCGACGTCGAGCAGGCCGCCCTCGCGGGAGACGCCCTCGCCGTACATGACGTCGAACTCGGCGACGCGGAAGGGTGCGGCCACCTTGTTCTTGACGACCTTGACACGCACCCGGCTGCCGATCGACTCGGTGCCGTTCTTGATCGTCTCGATGCGGCGGATGTCGAGCCGGACCGAGGCGTAGAACTTGAGGGCCCGGCCGCCCGGCGTCACTTCCGGGTTGCCGAACATGACCCCGATCTTCTCGCGCAGCTGGTTGGTGAAGACGAGGGCGGTATTGGAGCGGCTGACCGCGCCAGTCAGCTTGCGCAGGGCCTGGCTCATGAGGCGGGCCTGGATGCCCACGAACGAGTCGCCCATCTCGCCTTCGATCTCCGCCCGCGGCACGAGCGCGGCCACGGAGTCGACCACGACGCAGTCCACGCCGCCGGAGCGGATGAGGGTCTCGGTGATCTCCAGCGCCTGCTCGCCGGTGTCCGGCTGGCTGACCAGCAGCTCGTCCACGTTGACGCCGCACTTCTTGGCGTACGCCGGATCCAGGGCGTGCTCGACGTCGATGAAGGCCACCACGCCGCCGCGGCGCTGGGCCTCCGCCAGGATGTGCTGGCAGAGGGTGGTCTTGCCCGACGACTCCGGGCCGAAGATCTCCGTGATCCGGCCGCGCGGCACGCCGCCCACGCCGAGCGCGAGATCGAGCGCGATCGACCCGGTCGGGATCGTGTCGACGGCCTGCCGCTCGGCCGAGCCGAGCTTCATGATCGAGCCGCGGCCGAACTGCTTCTCGATGGCCAGGATGGCCGCGTCGACGGCGCGCGTGCGCTCAGCGGGCACGGCCCGCTCGGTCGTCACCTTGTTCGTGCCGCTACGTTCGGCCTTGTCCGTGCCGTTGCGCTCGCCGGTCGTGATGCCGGCCCCCGTGATCGTCATGCCTGGACCATCCTCCTGGGCTGACCGAGGGCCGGACCGCCATCACGCTTCGTCCGTCTCCTCCCACCGCGGCTTCCGCTTGGGCTTGATCAGCTCAACGGACTGGGGCGGACTATCGAGGAGTGACTGGATCTGCGGTTTGGGGGCGGCGGCCTTCGGTTTCTTCTTCTGCTCGCGGTGGGGGCGATCCTTACTGGCCATCTGTTTCCGCCTCCACGGTGCCAGGTCACCAGTCTGGGTGACGCGGCTCTACGACGACTTCACCCTCCCTTCGCGCCAGCTTGTGTGTCACTGGATCGAGATCGGGATGGGTCGTCCGGGTTGGGGTCCGGCGCCATCGAGCGCCGGTAAGCCGGGAACGTGCCGGCCCGGATCGCGCGGCGTGCCCGGGCCATGAAGTCTAGGGTGAAGGTCAGGTTGTGACAAGTCGCGAGGCGGTACGCGAGCAGCTCGTCGGCCCGGAAGAGGTGGGCGAGATAGGCTCGTGAGAAGCCCCGGCACAGACGGCACGGGCAGTCGTCCTGGACCGGCGCCCCGTCGTCCAGGAACCGCGCATTGCGCAGGTTCAGGTGCCCCTCCGGCACCCACAGCGTGCCGTTCCGGGCGACGCGCGCCGGCAGCACCGAGTCGAAGAGGTCGACCCCCTGGTGGACCGCCTCCAGCATGTCCGCCGGCGAGCCAAGGCCCATGAGATAGCGCGGCCGAGCGTCATCCGCCAGGAGCGGCACCACCACCTCCAGGGCCGCGGCGCGCTGCGCCGGCGTTTCGTCGCCGGCCAGGCCGCCGATGCACAGGCCGTCGAACGGCAGGGCCGCGATCGCCTCGGTCGAGGCCGCCCGCAGGTCCGGTTCCAGGCCGCCCTGGATGATGCCGAAGAGCGCCTGGTCGGGCCGCGTGTGGGCGGCCAGCGAACGCTCCGCCCAGCGGTGGGTGCGCTCCGTCGCCACGGCCACCTCCGACCGCGTCGAGGCGTGGGGTGGCACGGGCTGATCGAAGGCCACTGCGATGTCGGGCCCGAGCGCCTCCTGCACGGCGATCGACAGCTCGGGCGTGAACCGATGGGTCGAGCCGTCGAGGTGACTGCGGAACGTCGCCCCGCCGTCGTCGATCTCGCGCAGGCCGGCCAGGCTGACCACCTGGAAGCCGCCCGAGTCGGTCAGGATCGGCCGCGGCCAGGCCATGAAGGCGTGCAGCCCACCCAGACGGGCGATGCGCTCGTGGCCGGGCCGCAGGTACAGGTGGTACGTGTTGGCGAGGATCATCTGGGCCCCCACCTCGACGAGGTCGTCGGGGTCCAGCGCCTTGACCGTGGCGTTCGTGCCGACGGGCATGAAGGCCGGCGTCTCCACGACGCCGTGCGGCGTCTCCAGCCGGCCGGCGCGGGCCCGCGTCGTGCCGTCGACCGGTGCGGCCGCGGTCACCTGGAAGGTCACCGGCCGCTTCGTCCCGACCGCTCCTCCGACGTCGGGCGCGAGGCTGGTCACGGCGTCAACTGGCGATCTCGGCGCGCTCGGTGGCGGCCGCCACGAGCAGCATGGCCCCGATCAGCCAGAGGATCGTGACGACCGTCGCCTGGTCGGTCGGCAGGGCCGCCGGCGCACTGCCGGCGGCCAGGTTGGCCCGCTGGACCACGGCCGAGGCCGCATTGAAAGGCAGGTACTTCACCACGTCGGGCAGGATCAGCGTGGCGAACTGCTCGCCGAAGAAGAGGGCGATGCCGGCCCCCACACCGGCCAGCTGGCTGCGGGTGAGGGTCGCCACGGCGAAGCCAACGGCGATCTCCTCGGCCAGGCCGAGCCAGACGTGGAGGAGGACGCCGGGCAGGCCGCCCAGGGTCGCCGAATCACCAAGGCCGTCCAGCGAGACGCCGGCCAGCGAGGCGCCGGCAACCGCCGCCCCGACACCGATGAGGTACACGACGACCATCGCCAGGCCGGCGGCGAAGATCAGCGCCGCGAGTGACGCGAGCATGTACCGCCAGCGACTCTCACCCCGCGCGACGGCGGCCTTGAGGGTGCCCCAGCCCCATTCGGAGCCGGCCACCGCGGCGGCGAAGGCGAGGCCGAAGAGGCCGCCCAGGTCGAGCAGCTGGCTGGCGATCCCGTCGTACGCGCCAGGGAACGTCAGCAGGGTCAGCAGGGCCGGCCGCGCCGCCGCCCGCGCCCCGGAGGTGGGGAGGGTGTTCACGGTCGCCCCGACACCGAGGTACACCAATAGGAGAAGGGCTGCCACGAGGCCGGCCGTGACCCAGGTCGCAGGGCGACGGGCGAGCTTGCCGAGGGTGGAGCGGATGATCCTCACGCCACGCCCCCGATGCCCAGGCCGCCGTTCGCGCTCCCCTCCCCGGTCAGCTCCAGGAAGAGCGACTCGAGGTCGCTGCCCGGCTCAAGGCGCGAGGCGTAGACGCCGGCCTGCGCGAGGACCTGGTTGAGCTCGGCACTGCGCGACCCGTCGGTGCGGACCTCCAGCCATGTCCCGTCGCCCCCGGTGGTGACGGTGACGGCATCCGGTCCGAAGCGGGCCGCGACCGCCGCTTGCCCCGCCTGCGCCTCGTCCGGGCCGACCCTGGCCCGCACGACCGCGGATGACGCCAGCAGTTCGTCCACGCGGCCTTCGCGCACGAGCTTGCCCTGCGCCACGATCCCCACCACGTCGGCCAGCTGCTGGACCTCCGGCAGGATGTGGCTGGACACGAAGACCGTCTTGCCGGCCGCCGCCAGCTGGCGCAGCAATTCGCGCATGCCGACGATGCCGCCCGGGTCGAGCCCGTTGGCCGGCTCGTCGAGGAGCAGCAGGCTCGGGTCGCTCAGGAGGGCCGCGGCGATGCCCAGGCGCTGCTTCATCCCGAGCGAATAGCCCCCGACCTTGTCGCCCGCCCGTTCGCGCAGCCCGACCAGGCCGAGCAGCTCGTCGACCCGGCTGCGAGCGACCGGGGCGCCGGTGGCCGCGGCGGCCCGCAGGTTCTCGCGCCCCGACAGGAACGGGTAGAAGGACGGCGTCTCGATCAGGGCGCCCACGTCGAAGAGCCGGTGGCGGTCATGCCAGGTGTACGGCCGGCCGAGCACTTCCAGCGTGCCCGCATCGGGCCGGATCAACCCGACCAGCAGCCGCATCGTCGTCGTCTTGCCGGCGCCGTTCGGGCCAAGGAAGCCGTAGACGGTACCGGTCGGGACCACCAGGTCCAGGCCGTCGAGGGCCACCCGCGAGCCGTACGCCTTGCGCAGGCCGTGGACGGCCAGCGCGGTCGTCATGCGGGCATGTCGGCGTCGGCGCGGTGTTCGACGGTCAGGGTGTCCCACAGGCCCGGGTCGGCGCGCTCGGCGCGGCGTGGCGGCGGGACCTCGTACCCCAGGCCGCGCAGGTGGTCGCGCGCCCGTTCGGTGGCCACGCGGCCCTGCGGCGTGCGGTCCAGGAACCCGAGCTGGAGGAGGAACGGCTCGTAGACGTCCTCGATCGTCTCCACCTCCTCGCCGAGCACCGCGGCCAGCGCGGCCCCGCCCACCGGACCCGAGGCGAACTTCTGGACGATCGCGGCCAGCAGGCGCCGGTCCGTCGTGTCGAGCCCCTCATCGTCGATGTCCATGGCCAGCATGGCCGCGTCCGCCTCGCGGGCCGTGATGCGTCCGTCGGCCTGGACCTGCGCGAAGTCGCGGACGCGCTTGAGCAGGCGATTGACGATGCGTGGTGTGCCGCGGCCGCGGCGGGCCAGGATCTCCACCGCCTCCGGCGCGATCTCCACGCCGAGGATGTGGGCCGACCGCGTGACGATCGTGGCCAGCTCGGCCACCTCGTAGTACTCCAGGCGGTGGATGGCCCCGAAGCGATCGCGCAGCGGCGAGCTGATGCGCCCGGCACGCGTCGTGGCGCCGACGACCGTGAACGGCTTGAGCGATAGGCGCAGGGACCGCGCGCTGGGGCCCTTGCCGATCATCACGTCGATGGCGAAATCCTCCATCGCCGGGTAGAGGATCTCCTCCACCGAGTGGTTGAGGCGGTGGATCTCATCGATGAACAGGACGTCCCGCTCGTCCAGGTTGGTCAGGATCGCCGCCAGGTCGCCGGGCCGCTCGATGGCCGGGCCGGACGTGGTGTGGATGCTGACGCCGAGCTCGCGCGCGATGATGTTGGCAAGCGTGGTCTTGCCCAGGCCCGGCGGGCCGTAGAGCAGGACATGGTCGGCCGCCTCCCCTCGCTGGCGGGCCGCCTCCAGCAGGATGAGCAGGTTGGACTTGACCTGCTCCTGGCCGATGTACTCGGCCATCGAGCGCGGCCGCAGACTCTGCTCGACGACCACTTCCTCGACCGCCAGGGCGGCCGATCCCACGAGCCGACCGTTCTCGTCCATGGCCCTCAGTCTAGCAGCTGCGCACGCGCCATGTGAACATGCGTTCTACGACGGCACGGGACGGTCACTCGCGACGCAGGGTCCGCAGGGCGGCCTTGACGCGGTCCTCCAGCGACGCCCCGGGGGCGCTGGCGAGCACGCCCTCGCGGGCCGCCTCGCGTGCCTCCTGGGGGCCGTAGCCAAGCGCCACCAGCGCCGCCTCGACTTCGCCCTGGGTCGTCGCCGCCGGCGTCGCCCCTGTCTCCGCGGCGGCCGCCACGCCCCCCGCCAGGCCGGCCGCGGCGACTTTCTCCTTGAGCTCCAGGATGATGCGCGCGCCGAGCCGCTTGCCCACGCCGCTGACGGCCGTGAGGACGGCCTCGTCACCCTGCAGGATGGCCAGCTGGAGGTCCGGCACGGCCCGCGACGAGACGATCGCGAGAGCCACCTTGGGGCCGACCCCGGCCACCGTCATGAGGAGCTCGAAGAAGGCCAGCTCCTCGGCCGAGCGGAAGCCGTACAGGGCCTGGAGGTCCTCGCGCACGAGGTGGTGGGTGTGCAGGTGCTGGTGCGCGCCGACGCGCGCCTGGCTGAGCGTCCGCGGCCCGGCATAGACCCGGTAGCCGACCCCGGCGACCTCCAGCACGAGCGCGTCGGCGGTGATGGCGGCCACGGTGCCGGTCAGGGTCACGATCATGCGGGCAGGGCCTCCGCCCGATAGGCGTGGGCCGTGCAGATGGCGATGGCCAGCGCGTCGGCCGCGTCGTCCGGCCGCGGCAGGACGGCCAGGCCAAGGATCGTCTGGACCATGCGCTGGACCTGGCCCTTGTCGGCCCGGCCGTAGCCGGTGACCGCCTGCTTGACCTCGTGGGGCGCGTACTCGGCGACCGGCAGGCCGCTCCGGGCCGACACCATGAGGATCACCCCGCGCGCCTGGCCGACGGCGAAGGCCGTCTGGACGTTGCGCTTGAAGAAGATCCGCTCCACGGCCACGACGTCCGGCGCGTGGTCGGCGATGAGGGTGGTCAGGCCCTGCTCGATGAGCAGCAGGCGCTGCGGCAGGACCATCGTGCTGGGCGTCTCCAGGCAACCGTAGTCGATCACCTGGAGCCGATGGCCGTCGATCTGGACGAGGCCGTAGCCCGTCCGCGCCGTCCCGGGATCGATGCCCAGGACGATCAAGCCGGGGCCGCCTCCGCGAAGACCTCGTCGGGGATCTCGAAGTTGGCCGTCACGCGCTGCACGTCGTCGTGGTCTTCCAGGTTCTCGATGAGGCGCAGGTTCTGGCGCGCGTGCGCGACGTCGACCTCGACGGTGTTCTTCGCGTGCATCGTCAGCTGGGCCGATTCGATCTTCACGCCGCCCGCCTCGAGGCCCTTGCGCACGCGCTCCAGGTCGCCCGGAGCGGTGTAGACCTCGACCGTCTCGGGGACGTCGGTGTCCACGTCGTCGGCCCCGGCATCGATGGCCATGAGGGCGATCTCGTCCGCGTCGACCCCCGCGCTCGGCACGGCGATGACGCCCTTCGGCTCGAACTGCCAGGCCACGGCGCCCGTGCCGGCGAGCTGCCCGCCGGCCTTGGTGAACATCGAGCGGACGTCGGCCGCGGTGCGGTTCTTGTTGTCGGTGGCCGCCTCGACGAGGATGGCCACGCCACCGGGGCCGTAGCCCTCGTAGATGATCTCCTCGTACTGCTCGCCGTCGCCGGCCCCCGCCGCGCGTTCGATGGCCCGCTTGATGTTGTCCATCGGCATGTTGATGGCGCGGGCCGTGTCCATGGCCATGCGCAGGCGGTAGTTGGCATCGGGATCACCGCCGCCCGCGCGCGCCGCGATGGCGATCTCACGGGCGACCTTGGTGAAGGCGGCCCCGCGCTTGGCGTCGTTGGCGCCCTTCTGGCGCTTGATCTGCGACCACTTGGAGTGTCCGGACATCGGGCCGGATTCTACTATCATGGCCGGACCCTCCCCGGCACAGGCCCCGGTCGCTCGCCGTGCCCTCGGTCGCCCACCCAGCGGTCCACGCTCGCCCAGCAGAGGTCGTCGATGAAGACCGTCGCCCCCGATCACCTGCGCAACGTCGTGCTGGCCGGTCATTCCGGCGCCGGCAAGACGACGCTGGCCGAACACCTGCTCCATTCCGCCGGCGCGCTCAATCGCCTGGGGCGCGTCGAGGACGCCACGGCGGCCATGGACTTCGAGCCAGAGGAGCAGAAGCGCAAGCTGTCGCTCTCGCTCGCGGTGGGGGTACTGGAGCACGACGGGCACCGGGTCACGCTGCTCGACACGCCGGGCTACGCCGACTTCGTGGGCGAGGTCGTCGAGGGCTTCGTGGCGGCGGATGCGGCCCTCATGGTCGTCGACGCCTCGGATGCGGTCGCGGCCGGCACCGAGACGGCCGTCGCGCTGGGCCGGCGGATGGGCAAGGCCGCCCTGTTCGTGATCACTCGCTGCGAGCGCGAGAACGCCGACCCGATGCGGGCCGTGGACCAGCTGCGCAGCGCGTTCGGCCCCAAGATCGCGCCCCTCCAGGTGGCCATCGGCGCGGCGCACACCTTCCACGGCTACGTGGACCTGGTGCACCGCACGGCCTGGACGTACGAGAAGGGCCAGCGCAAGGAGATCCCCGTGCCGGCCGACCTGGAGGCCGAGGTCGCCCACCGCCGCGACCAGCTCCTGGAGGCGGCCGCCGAGGCCGACGACGACGTCCTCACGAAGTACCTGGAGGGCCAGGAGATCACCGACCAGGAGCTCGAGGCCTGCCTCCACAAGGGGGTCCGCGAGAGCGTCCTGGCGCCGGTCATGCTCGTCTCGGCGGAGCAGGAGATCGGCGTCGAAGGTCTGCTCGATGCCATCGTCCGCTATCTCCCCTCCCCGGCCGAGGAGCCGCCGGTCAAGGCCACCGGCAAGGGCGGCGCGATCGTCGAGGTGGCCTCCGACCGCAACGGGCCGCTCCTCCTCCAGGTCTTCAAGACCGCGGCCGACCCGTTCGTGGGGCGCCTCACCTACTTCCGCGTCTTCTCGGGCGTCGTCCATTCCCACGACCACGTCTGGAACGCCAGCCGCGACGAGGAAGAGCGGATCGGCCAGCTCCTCTTCCTGCACGGCAAGGACCAGGAGCCGGCGGGCGAGATCGGGGCCGGTGAGATCGGCGCCGTGGCCAAGCTCGTGCACACGGAGACGGGCGATTCCATCAGCTCGCGCGAGACGGCCCTGGCCCTTCCCCGGCCGGCCTTCCCCGAGCCCACCCTGGCGGTCGCCATCGAGCCGCAGACGAAGGCCGACCTGGACAAGCTGGGCGCCGCCCTGTCCCGGCTCCTGGAGGAAGACCCGGCCATCCGGGTGGATCGCCAGGTCGAGACCGGGGAACAGCTCCTGCTGGCCCAGGGCGACAGCCACATCGCCGTGATCTCCGAGCGGCTCAAGCGGAAGTTCGGCGCCGCCGTGGTCACCCGCCCGCCGCGCGTGCCCTATCGCGAGACGATCCGCGGTCGCACCCAGGTCGAGGGGCGCCACAAGAAGCAGACCGGCGGCCACGGCCAGTTCGGCCATGTCTGGCTGGAGATCGAGGCCAACCCGGGCGGCGGCGTGGAGTTCGCCGAGAAGGTCGTGGGCGGCTCGGTGCCCCGTCAGTTCTTCGCGGGCGTCGAGAAGGGCGTCCGCGACGTGGCCGCCAAGGGGCCGCTTGCCGGGTACAACGTGGTCGACTTCAAGGCCACCCTGTACGACGGCTCGTACCACACGGTCGACTCGGACGAGCTCTCGTTCCGCCTGGCCGCCCAGGCCGCCACGCGGAAGGGCATCCAGGAGGCTCAGCCGGCGCTCCTGGAGCCGATCATGGACGTCACGATCCGCGTCCCCGAGGCCTACATGGGCGACGTCAACCGCGATCTCAACACGCGCCGCGGCCGGGTCCTTGGCATGGACACGCAGGACGGCCTGCAGCTGGTGCGGGCGCAGGTGCCGCAGGCCGAGCTGGCCACCTACGCCACCGAGCTGCGGTCGCTCACCGGCGGTCGCGGCACCTACTCGGCGACCCTGGACCACTACGAGGAAGTGCCGGCGCACGTGGCGTCGAAGATCGTGGAGGCCCACCGCAAGGAGCTCGAGGCGGCCGGCGGCCACTGACCGGCATGTCCGAGGTCTACACCTGGGAGCCATCGAACGAAGCCCTGGCCGCGCGGTACGGCCTGTCCGTTGATCGCATCGTCCGGTTCGATACCAACACGTCGCCCGTCCCGCCCGCGTTCGTGCCGAGCGTGCTGCAGGCGGGGCCGTGGCCGCTCAACGAGTACCCCGACAGTGCCTACCAGGCCTTCACCGAGGCGGCCGCCGCGTACGCCGGGGCCGGGGTCCAACCCGATGAGATCATCGTTGGCGCGGGCGCGGACGAGATCCTGGACCTCATCGGCAAGGCGTTCCTGCCGGCCGGCGGCGCGGCGGTCGTGCCGGGGCCGAGCTACGGCCTGTACCCCGTCATCACCAGCCAGCGGGCCGCGCGGCGGATCGACGTGCCGCGGTCCGTCGGCCCCGGCGGCTGGGCCATGGACGTGGACGGCGTGGTGCGGGCCCTCGCCGGCGCCCAGGTGGTGTGGCTCTGCGAACCCAACAACCCGACCGGCTCGTCCGACGGCCCGGAGGCGGTCGGCCGCATCCTGGAGGCCGCCGGGGCGCTCGCGGAGCCGCCGGCGATCGTGGTGGATGAGGCCTACTTCGAGTTCACCGGCCGCACGGTGATCCCGTGGCGGGCGCGGTATCCACATCTCATCGTGGTGCGCACCCTGTCCAAGGCCTTCGCCCTGCCCGGCATCCGGGTCGGCTGGGCCGTCGCGGCACGGCCTACCATCGCCCGCCTGGAACGGGTCCGGCCGGCCGGCAGCATCTCCACGATCTCGGCCGCGCTCGCCGCGGTGGCTCTGGCCCGCCCCGATGAGGCACGGGCTCGAGCCGCCGCACTCGCCGCCGAGCGGGAGTGGCTGGCGCCCCGCCTCGCGGCCGGCGGTTGGGCGCCCTATCCGAGCGTGACGAACTTCCTGCTGGTGCACCTTGGCTCCGCGGCCGACGCGGCCGAGGCGGCCGAGCACCTCCTCCGCCAGGGGTTGGTGCCGCGCACCTTCGCGCCCGACGGCCAGCTCGGCGGCCACCTCCGCCTCACGGTCCGCAGCCGCGAGGAGAACGAGCGCCTGCTCGCGGCCGTCGCCAGCGCCTGACCCTCCGGCACGGCCAGGGCCCGCCGAGCTTCCGGCGGCACCAAACCCACCCCCTATTGCACGCAGCGGCAACAGCGACGGAGGAACCTCCCTTCCCCCGCTGGTTGATGCATCGCGCGCACGAATCGACGCTGGAACAGGGCTGGATCGGCCCCTTTCGGCCCTTCCTCCGTCACTGTGAACGCTGGATGCAAATGGTGGGGCCGCGAGCGGGCCTCAGAGCACGACGATCCCGTTGGCCCCAGGGTCCCGACCCTCCCGGAGGGCCCGCAAGATGGCCCGCGTGTCGAGCGGGAAGTCCCCGGCGAGAAGTGCGCGAGCGTCACGCAACACCAGGGCGTTGTGCTTCGTGTCCGCGATGAGCAGCACGAGCCGATCGATCTCGCCGTCGCTCTGCTTGGCCAGGGCCCGCCGCGCCTGGGCCTGCACGTCATAGAGTCGGGTCTCGGCCTCGACCGCGATCGTCACGTCGGCCGACCGCAGCACGAGGTCGAAGGCGCGAGGGTCACCACGCATCACCCGCACCTCGACGTGCCACGACCAGACCAGGGAGAGGCGAACCCGGAACCGATCGAGGAGCGCCACCTGCCCCCGGTCCCGGATCGGCGTGCCGGTCGGATACGCGCGCAAGCTCAACTCGAGACCCGCTGCAGCAGCCAGTTGGGCGACACCGACGCAATCGACGCGGCGCACGAGCCCACGCTCGATCCGGCTGACCTGACCCGTGGAGAAGCCGGCCGCACGGCCCACGCTCTCCATCGTCAGACCCGCGACGTGACGCGCCGTCCGGAGCTCGTCGCCTAGGCCCAGCAGCGAGCGCCGCATGCGCAGGGCCGCCCGGTCCACCGACCGCTCATTCGTGGCCATCGGAGACAGGGTGCACGGAGCCTCTTACCGGCCGCTCACTCGGACCGACCTGCCCACTCACTTGGACCAGGCGACCCCCTTTTGCGCCCAACGGCGACAGCGACGGAGCAACCTGCCTTCCACCGCCGTTTGTTGCACCGCACGCACAACCCGACGGTGGAACGGGGCTTTTGGGGTCTTGCCAGGCCGTTGCTCCGTCGCTGTGAACGCTGGATGCAAACCGCCGCCCGCGAGCGGGTGCTGCGCCCAAGCGCCAGGGCGGGCGCCGCCCGCGAGCGGGCACGAAACGGCAGCCCGGGTCTCGTTCAGCCCGCGGTGAGACGGCCCACGCGCACGGTGCGCTTGCCCTGGCGGGCGACCAGCCAGCGGTCGTGGAGCAGCGGCGGCAGGGCCGCATCGGAGCCGCCGATACGGACGTCGTTGAGGCGCAGGCCGCCCTGCTCGATCGCGCGCCGAGCCTCACCGTTCGAGCGGTAGAGTCCCGAGGCGACGAGGAACGGCACCAGCCCGCTGCCCAGCTGGCCGGCCGTGAAGTCGAAGCCGTCCGCATGCGCGTGCAGCTCCCCCAGCACCTCCGGGTCGTCCAGCGGCGCGTCGCCGAACGCGGCGGCGGCGACGCGCACCTGGCGCTCGGCAGCGGCCCGCCCATGGATCCGTTCGGTGAGGTCGAAGGCGAAGGCGCGCTGCGCCGGGCGGGCTTCGGGATGGGCTGCCTGCTCGGCCTCCAGCGCATCGATCCGGTCGCGCGGCAGGAGCGTCAGCCAGCGCAGCAGGCGGCCGATGAGCTCGTCGGGCTGGCCGACGGCGTACTGGTAGAAGTCGTAGACGCTGGTCAGCCCGGCGTCCAGGAACACGGCGCCCTTGGCCGTCTTGCCCATCTTCTGGCCCTGGACGTTCAGCAGGAGCGGGCTGCACAGGCCGAAGACGGTCGCCTCCTCGCCCTCGGCTCGCCCCTCGACCCGCCGGATGAGGTCCATCCCGGCGGCGATGTTGCCCCACTGGTCGGAGCCGCCCATCTGAAGGTCGACCCCATGGTCGCGATGGAGGACCAGGTAGTCGGTCGCCTGGAGCGTCTGGTAGGCGAACTCGGCGAACGACAGGCCGCCACCCAGGCGTTGCTGGACGGATTCCTTCTCGAGCATGGCCGCCACCGTGAAGTGCTTGCCGACCTGGCGCAGGAAATCCAGCAGGCGGTACTCGCCCAGCCAGGCCCGGTTGTCCAGCAACATGGCGGCGTTCGGCCCGGGGGTGAAGTCCAGGAAGCGGCCCAGCTGGTCGCGGACGGCGGCCCGGTTGCGATCCAGGACCTCGTCCTCGAGCAGGTTCCGTTCGGCGCTTGTGCCGGACGGGTCGCCGATCATGCCCGTGCCGCCCCCGACGAGCGCGACCGGGACGCCGCCCGAGCGCTGCAGGTGGGTCAGCAGGAAGACCTGGACGAGGTGGCCCACGTGGAGCGACGGCCCGGTCGGGTCGATGCCCACATAGGCGCGGATGGGACCACGGGCGAGCCGCGCCTCCAGGCCGTCGGACACGATCTGGGCCATGCCGCGCCAGCGCAGCTCGGGCAGGAGATCGGCAACGGGCATGCTTCGGTCGCCCTCCGGCGGGGGGAGCGGCCCGATCGGGCTCGCCGGATAACTATGCTAGAGTCCCGCCCGAAATGCAGACCAGCCTCGCACGGCGCCAGCAGCGTCGCCTGAACGGCGGCCGGCGCCGGGGCGGTGGCGGTGCCCGCGCCGTCGCTGTCGGCCTCCCCCTCTTCCTCTTCGGCACCCTGGCCGCGTTCGCCATCGTGGCCTTCATCGGTGTGGTCGGGGCATACGCCTACTTCAGCAACGGCCTGGCCGACCCGAGCCAGCTGAGCTCGATCGTGTTCAACCAGGAGTCCACGATCTACGACCGGACCGGCACGGTCGTCCTGGCCACCTTCGGCACGGAGCGGCGCCAGACGGTCACCTTCAGCGACCTGCCGCCGAGCGTGCTCGACGCCACGACGGCCATCGAGGACCACACCTTCTGGACCAACGCCGGCTTCGACCCGGTGGGCATCGTGTCCTCCGCCCTCGACACGCTGCAGGGCAACCCGCGCGGCGGCTCCACGATCACCCAGCAGCTGGTGCGCAGCCGCCTGCTGGACCCCGCCCTCGTGCAGGATCCCAGTCGGACGGTCGAACGGAAGATCAAGGAGATCATCCAGTCGATCCGCCTGACGCAGGCCTTCCCGGGCGTCGAGGGCAAACAGAGGATCATCACCGCCTACCTCAACCAGAACTTCTACGGCAACAACGACTACGGCATCGAAGCGGCCGCCCAGAACTACTTCGGCGTGTCCGACCTCAGCAAGCTGACGCTCGCCCAGGCGGCCATCCTGGCCGGCATCCCGCAGTCGCCGACGGCCTACGACCTGGTGCGCAACGCGGTGACCCAGGACGGCAAGCTGGTCGTGCCACAGGATTCCGCGCCGGTCATCCGCCGCAACGAAGTGCTGCGCGCGATGCAGACCTACGGCACGCCCATGACCGACGCGGCCGGCAAGCCGTACACCTCAGCCGACTACGCCGCCGCCCTGCAGGAGCCGGTCATCCTGGCGCCCCAGACGGTGCCCAACTGGAAGGCGCCGCAGTTCGTGTGGGCGGTCCTCCAGCAGGTCACCGATGAGGTCTGCGGCGCGGGCGTCGAGACCTGCCCCCAGCTCGAGGCCGGCGGGCTCAAGATCATCACGACCCTCGACTGGCGGCTCCAGCAGATCGCCGAGAAGTGGGTCAAGGCGGCCGCCATCCTGCCCCACACCAAGGACCCCAAGGCCTTCGCCAAACAGATCGGCGTGCCCTATGAGTCGTGGATGGCCAACCTGCGGGACAAGAACCTCTATAACGGCGCCCTTGTGGCCATCGACTACCAGACCGGCCAGCTCCTGGCGTACGTGGGCAGCGCCGACTACTACGCCACCAACGCCTCGGCCAAGTTCCAGCCCCAGTTCGACGTGGTCGGTGACGGCTGGCGGCAGGTGGGGTCGGCCTTCAAGCCGTTCAACTACGTAGTCGGCATCAACGACAAGACGATGACCGCGGCCACGATGTTCATGGACGTCACCACGAACTTCGGCACCAGCGCGAACCCCTACATCCCGACCGACGCCGACAACCTGGAGCGCGGCCCCGTGCGCATGCGCGAGGCGCTCGAGTTCTCGCTCAACATCCCGGCCGTCAAGGCGCTCTCGTTCAACGGCGTCGCGCACGTCGCTTCGACGGCCAAGCAGTTCGGCATGGTCTTCAATCCGAACGGACCGCAGGCGGGCCTGTCGCTGACCCTGGGCACGCAGGAGGTCCATCCGGTCGACTTCGTGACGGCCTGGGCGACCCTTGCCAACCAGGGTCTCTACACGGGCCACACGGCGATCCTGCGGATCGAAGGGCCCAACGGCAGCGACGTCGTCTCGCCCTACCAGACGCCCGCCGGCACCCAGGTGGTCAGCCAGCAGGCGGCCTACATCATCACCGACATCCTGGCCGGCAACACCGACCCCAAGGTCAACCCCTTCTGGGGCGCCTTCAAGCTCGTCGCGAGCAACGGCACGCGACGTCCTGCGACGCTCAAGACGGGCACCAACAACGACGCCCGTGACCTCAACGCCTACGGCTTCATCGCGCCGCCGACGACGGCGGAGCGGACCGCCGGCCAGTACGCGCTCGCCGCCGGGGCCTGGAACGGCAACAGCGACAACTCCCTGGTGAGCACGCCCAATAACCCGCTCTTCTCCATCGACGTCACGACGTTCGTGTGGCAGGGCTTCATGGAGGAGGCGACCAAGGCCTGGAAGGTCGACCAGTTCGCCAGGCCGGCCGGCATCGTGACGGCCAAGGTGGACGCCTACAGCGGCATGGCGCCCGGCCCCTACACCACGAAGACGGTCAACGAGCTGTTCATCGACGGCACCCAGCCGAAGCAGCCTGACAACACGAAGGTCGGCATCCAGGTCGAGCAGGAGACCAACACCCTGTGGCAGGACGGCTGCTTCGGCACCCCGGTCACGAAGGGCTTCCTGGACCTCAGCAACGTCGAATCCTCGATGAGCTCGTGGCAGGCGGCCGACAGGGCCTGGGCCGCCCGCGCCGCGCGGGGCTCGGGTGTGCTGGGCGGACCCGGGCCGATCAAGACGCGCACGGCCTACTTCTACAACGGGGCCTTCAGACCCTTCGGGTCGACCTGGGGCGCCCCGTTCCCACCGTCCAAGACCTGTTCCACGGTCCCGCCGAGCCCGTCACCGAGCGGGCTCCCCAGCGGCCCGCCGTCGTTCCCGCCGCCGGCCCAGCCGCGGCGGCGGCCGAGGATCCTGCCGCTCGCCGCCTGATCAGAGGCTGACGACGCTCGCCCCGTCGCCGCCCTCGCCACGGGCGCCGGGTCGCCACTCCCGCACGAGCGGGTGGCCACTGAGTGTCGCTCGCACGGCGTCGCGCAACGCCCCCGAGCCATGGCCGTGGACGATCGTGACCCGCTGCGCGCCGGCCACGGCCGCCTGGTCCAGGTAGCGGTCGAGCGCCTCGAGCGCTTCGTCGACCCGGGCGCCGCGCAGGTCGAGCGTCGAGGGCACGACGCGGTTCGCGGCCGGCGCACGCCCCACCGTCGCTCTCGAGGGGGGAGCCGCCTCGGCGCCGAACTCGCCCCGCCGGCCGGCGCGGGGGCCGGTGCCCGGCGCCTCGCCCGGCGCCGACGGGGCGCTGACCGCGTCCGCGCCGATGGGCTCCAGATCGTCGAGCGCCACCGCCACGCGCAGCTGGCCGGCCTCGAGCGTGCCGCGGCCGCTGGCCAGGTCGACCGCCGCCAGGCGGCCGGCCCAACCCTCGCGCCGGCTTCGCGCGGTCATGCCCGGCGCCCAGAGGGGTGGCGGCGTGGTGCGACCCTCCGGCGCCGGCGGCCTTCGCCGCCGTGGCGCGGGGACCGCGTCGACGCGCGCGTCCAGGGCGGCCTCCAGCTCGTCGAGTCGCGCTTCGCTGAGGCTCTCGCGGCCCATCGTGGCCCGCACACGGGCGATCTCGGCGCGCAGGCCGGCGAGGGCCCGATCGGCCTCCTCGCGGGCGCTCATGAAGGCGTCGTCACGCTCGCGTCTCGCCCGCGCTCGCTCCATCTCTGCGGCCTGCCTCGCCTCGACGGCCCGGGCCTCCGCCACGCGGGCACGCGCCGTCGCCTCGGCCGCCGTGGCCTGCGACGCCTTGATCGCCGCCAGCGTCGTCTCGAACTCCTGCTGCGCCCGCGAGAGCCGCGAGCGCGCGTCGGACACCAGCTCGGCCGGCAGCCCCAGGCGTTCGGCGATGGCGAAGGCCTGGCTGGTGCCCGGGAGGCCGATGCTCAGGTGGTAGGTCGGGCTGAGGGTCTCCAGGTCGAAGTCGACCGACGCGTTCCGCGCGAACGGCGTGTTATGCGCGTAGGTCTTGAGCTCAGCGTAGTGGGTCGTCGCCGCGACCAGTGCGCCGGCCCGGATGAAGTGGTCCAGGAGGGCCTGGGCCAGCGCCGAACCCTCGGTCGGGTCGGTGCCTGCCCCCAGCTCGTCGAGCAGCACCAGGCAGCCCGGCCCGGCCGTCTCCACGATGCGGACGATCGATCGCAGGTGGCCGCTGAACGTGGAGAGGCTCTGCGCCACCGACTGCTCGTCGCCGATGTCCGCGAGCACGTCGCGGAACACCGGCAGCCGGCTGCCGGTCGCGGCCGGGACGTGCAGGCCGGCCTGGTGCATCAGCGTCAGGAGGCCCAGCGTCCGCAGGGCCACGGTCTTGCCGCCGGTGTTGGGTCCGGTGATGACCAGCGCCGTGAAGTCGCCGCCGAGGCGCACGTCGATCGGCACGACCCGCCCGCTGAGGCCCGGGTGGCGGGCGCTGAGCAGCTCCACCTCGGCGTCGGCGACGGTCTCGGCGCGCACCCCGTCAAGCTCGGCGGCAAGGCGTGCCTTGGCCGTCCAGAAGTCGAAGTCGGCCAGGGCGCCAAGGGTCGCCCGCAGGGCGGGCGCCTGGCCGCCGATGAGCGCCGACAGCTCATCCAGGATGCGCTCCTCCTCCGCCTGGACCGCCAGCTGGGCCTCGCGCCAGCGGTTGCCCAGCTCCACCGCCACGAGCGGTTCCACGAACAGCGTCTGGCCGCTGCCCGACTGGTCGTGGACGATGCCGCGGACGCGGCTGCGCGCCTCGGCCCGGACGGGCACGACGTAGCGCCCGTTGCGCAACGTCACGATCGGCTCCTGGAGGGCAGGCCCGACCGTGCTCGAGTGGACCAGCTCCTCCAGCCGCGTGCGCAGCCGCTCGTAGGTGATGCGGACCTGGCGGCGGAGGCCGCCGAGGGCGGGCGAGGCCGTGTCGAGCAGCTCGCCCGCCGGGTCCACGCTCTGCTCGAGCCGCCCCCGCACGTGCGGCAGCGGCGAGAGCCGGCGCACGAGGCCCCGCAGCAGCGGACGGGGATCCTCGGCGAGCGCCTCCACGAGGTGCGCCGTGGCCTCCAGGGTCACCGCCACGTCCAGCAGCTGGGCCGGCTCCAGGCGGCCCTGCCGCGCGGCCCGTTCGACCGCCGGCCCCATGTCGCGCGCGGCGCCGATGCCCACGCCAGGCCGTTCGGAGGCGAGGGCGCGGGCCTGATCGGTCTGGTCCAGCCACTGCGTCACGAGGACGGGGTCGCTCGTGGGCTCCAGTGCGGCCGCCAGGCGCCGGGACGGTTCGAACGCCGTGGCCGCGACGAGCCGCTCGCGCAGCTCGGGGAATTCGAGCAGGACGATCGACCGGGCGTCCATCAGGCCTCCCCACCGGCCGCGCGGGGGAACGGCCGCGAGAGCGCCGGATGACCCCGCCAGCCGAAGCGCCACGGCAGGTCGGCCCACGGCGGGCCCGCGTACTCCACCCCGATGCGGGGGCCGGCAACGATGCCGGCGCCCGCGAGCCCGGCGCTCACGTCGGGCGGCGGGGCGGCGAGCCAGAGGGGGCCCGGTCGGGTCAGGTCGGTGGCATCCAGGTCCAGGCCCACCCCCAGCGCCTGCGTGACGAGGCCCGGCCCCGCCGCCAGGCGCGCCGGTGCGGTGGATGGGTGGCCCCGGCGGGCGGCCATCTCGGCGGTGCCCTCGAGGGGCGCGGCGGCACGCACCAGGACCGCGCCGGGGGCGCCGTCCGGCCCGGCCACGACATTGAGGCAGCGATGGATGCCGTACACCAGGTAAACGTACGCCCGCCCGCCCGGTCCGAACATGGTCGCCGTGCGCGCGGTGCGCCCGAAACGGCTGTGGCTGGCCAGATCTGCCGGGCCGTCGTACGCCTCGGTCTCCACGATCACGACGCTGCACTCGGGGGCGCCCGGGGCGCGTCGCACGATGACGCAGCCCAGCAGGTCGCGGGCCAGGTCGACGACGGGGCGGTCGAAGAAGTCGCGGTCGAGCGCGTCCCGCACGCGGATCACGCGGCGGGCGGCGCTCAGACGATGTTCTGGAGCTGGGTCGGCAGGAGCGGCCCGAGCAGACCGATGGCCGGGATCAGCGACCCGCGCAGCCAGCCGGCGATGACCGAGTTGGTGAGGCCGTCGTTGATAGCCTGGGCGATCGGCTGCTGGGCGCTGGCCGCCACCTGGTTATAGCTGTAGAAGGAATCGAGCCCCATCACGAACGCGCCGATGACGAGGATGGCGATGCCGGCCCCCAGGAAGCCACCGACGAGCTCGTCCACGAAGGCCAATCGAGCCACCATCGGCGCCCGCTTGTAGAAGATGAAGATCAGGATCTCGCCCACCACGAGGAAGACGACGAACAACGCCAGGAATGCCAGCATCTCGCTGTAGGCCTTGCTGAACGTGATCCAGTACTGGCCCATCCAGCCACCCAGCGACGGCATGAGGTTGCCGGCCAGGAGGAGCGACAGGACCCACACCAGCAGCGTCAGCAGCTGCTGCACGACCCCCGTGACGAAACCGAAGATGAAGCCGCCGACGATCAGCAGCACGATGATGACGTCCGCGAGGTTGAAGTGCCTGAGACCGTCGAGCAGGTCCATCGTTACTCCGCAGAGGGTTCGGGTCCGTGACGGCGGCGTAGCGTACCAGTACCGTCCCGCCGCCCGCAATGCGCCAGACCCCCCCAGACCGCACCCCGACGGCGCATAGCGTCACCACGAGGGGTCCCGGGGGTCATGCCCGTCGGCGCACGCCCAGTCGATCCCGCAGCGCGGCCACGACGCGATCGAGCAGCCGGTCCACGTCGGCATCCGTGAGGGTCTGGTCCGGGGCCTGCAGGCGCAGCCGGTAGGCCAGGCTGATCTCACCCTCGGCGAGCGGTGGACCGGCGTAGCGATCGAAGAGCGAGAGCGCCCGGAGCTGGCCGCCGGCCTCGGCACGGATCAGCGCCTCGATCTGCCCGGCCGGCTGGTCCGCGCGTACGATGAGCGCCAGGTCCCGCTCCACGGCGGGCACCCGCGGCCAGGGCACGACGTGGGCCGTGCGCTCCGCCGCCTCCTGGAGCGCGTCGATGCGCAGCGTGGCGAAGGCCACGCGCTGGGCGCGTGACCCGCAGGCCTCGAGGTAGCTTGGGTGCAGCTCGCCCACACGGCCGATCACCTCCGCCGAAGCGCCCTCCCCGCGGTTCACGACCGCGGCGATCCGCCCGGGATGCTCGATGCCCGCCCACGGCTCGAGCGCCTCGAACGCGACGGCGCCAAGGCCGACGCGCTCGGCGAGCCATGTGACGAGGCCCTTGGCGTCGCCGATGTCGGCGGCCGCGCCGGGCCGGTCCCACGCCGCCGGAGGCCAGGCACCGGCCAGCAGGAACCCGAGCCAGGCCTCTTCCCGCGGCGCACCGGCCGCGAACTCGTCGGTCGAGCCGATCTCGAAGACGGCCACGTCGGGCCGCCGCTGGCGTTCGTTCTCGGTCAGGACACCCACGAGGCCGGGCAGGAGCGAGCGTCGCAGCTGGCTGTGATCGGGCGAGATGGGGTTGGCGACGCGGATGGTGGCCGCGTCGTCACGCGCCCATCCGAGCCGGGCGTGGTCATCGGGGCCGATGAGGGCATGGGTCACGATCTCCGTCAGGCCGCGCCCGGCGAGCAGGTCGCGCACCCGATCCACGCCCCGGCGCGGGTCCGGCCGGTACGGCGGCATCGCCGTGGCCGGCAGCTGGCCGGCGATCGTCTCGTAGCCGCGGACGCGCGCCACCTCTTCCGCCAGGTCGGCCTCGAGCACCAGATCGCGCCGGTGAGCCGGGATGGTCGCCACGAGCGCCTCCGCGGCACCCGCGCCATCGAGCGTCACGTCCAGGCCGGCCGCGACCGGCACGCTGTGCCCAGTCGTCGCCGGTTCGGTCGCCACCTCGACGCGGTCAAGGAGCCCGGCCTGCTCCCGTGCCGGGAGCGTCACGCCGAGCAGCCGGCTCACGCGGGCGGGCCGGAACGGGATCCGGCGCAGCGGCGGCTCCTGGGGATCGGAGTCGATGACCCCGCGCGCGACGCGCCCGCCGGCCCAGGCGGCGATGAGCTGGGCCGTCCGATCGGCCCCTTCGCGGGCCAGGCCATGGGGCTGGCCCTTCTCGAAGCGCAGGCTGGCTTCGCTGCGCAACGCGTAGTGGTGCGCGGTCCGGCGCACGGCGACCGGGTCGAAGATGGCCGACTCGATGACGACGGCCGTGGTCCCCGCGCTGACCTCGCTGGCCGCACCACCCATCACGCCGGCGATGCCGAGCGGCCCCCGGTCATCGGCGATGAGGCCGGTCGTCGAGGTCAACTCCCGCACCACGTGGTCCAGCGTCTCCAGGCGTTCGCCGCGGCGGGCCCAGCGCACGTCGATGTGGCCACCCTGGACGGCCGCGGCGTCGAAGGTGTGGATGGGCTTGCCAAGCTCGAGCATCACGTAGTTGCTGGCGTCGACGACGTTGGAGACCGGCCGCTGGCCGGCCGCGGAGAGCCGCATCTGCACCCACAGGGGTGACGGTCCGACCGTGATGCCATCGACATAGCGGCCCACGAACCGCGAGCAGAAGGCGGGGTCCTCCACCGTGACCGAGACGTGCTCGGACGTCGCATCACCCGCCTCCGGCACCTCGATGACGGGTCGCCGCAGGGTCGCGCCGGTGGCCGCCGCCACCTCGCGGGCCAGCCCGACCATCGAGAGCGCGTCGCCGCGGTTGGGCTTGACGTCGATGTCCAGGATCACGTCGCCGAGCAGGTCGACCAGCGCGGTCCCCAGCGGCGCGTCGGGGGGCAGGATCAGGATGCCGTCAGCGTCGGTCGTCAGCCGCAGCTCATCGCCGGAGCAGAGCATGCCCTCGCTGACGACGCCCATCTTGGGCGCGCGTTCGATGTGGCGGTCGCCGGGCAGGACCGCACCGGGGAGCGCCACGGGGACCCGTTGGCCGGCCGCGATGTTGGTGGCCCCGCAGACGATGGCCAGCTCGGGCCCGCCATCGCTCGTGCGCACGCGCGTCAGCGAGAGGCGGTCGGCGTTGGGGTGCGGCTTGACCTCCAGCAGCTCGCCGACGATCACGCCCTGCCAGTCGGCGCCTCGGCGTTCGATGCCGCGCACCTCCATGCCCAGCAGCGTCAGGCGCTCCGCGAGCGCCTCCGGCTCGAGCGTGACGTCCACGTATTCGCGCAACCACGACAGCGGCACGAGCATCAGAACTGCTCCAGGAAGCGCAGGTCGTCCTCGAGGAAGACCCGCAGGTCGTTGATCCCATGGCGCAGCAGCGCGATGCGGTCGGTGCCCATGCCGAAGGCGAAGCCCTGGTAGCGCTCGGGGTCGAGGCCGCCGTTGCGGAGCACGACGGGATGCACCATGCCCGCGCCCAGGATGGTCATCCAGCCGCTGCGGCCGCAGGCGGGGCAGCCGCTGCCACCGCAGATGAGACACTCGACGTCGAAGGCGACGGACGGCTCGGTGAAGGGGTAGTAGCCGGGCCGGAAGCGGGTGCGCTTGGCGGGACCGAACATGGCATGGGCGAACGCGTCGAGCAGCCCACGCAGGTGCGCCATGGTGGTGCCCTCGTCGACCATCAGGCCCTCGACCTGGAAGAACTCGAAGCCGTGGCTGGCGTCGACCGCTTCGTGGCGGAAGCAGCGTCCGGGCATCAGGGCGCGGATCGGCGGTGGCGCGGAACGCATGACGCGGATCTGGGATGGCGACGTGTGGGTCCGCAGGAGCAGCCGGCCGCCGTCGGTCGTGGCCGGGGCGTCGACATACAGCGTGTCCCACAGGTCCCTCGCGGGGTGATCGGGCGGGATGTTGAGGGCCTCGAAGTTCAGCTCGTCGGTCTCGACCTCCGGCCCTTCGAAGACGACGAAGCCGAACTGGCCGAAGATGCGGGCGATCTCGCGGTTCGTCTCGATGAGGGGGTGGAGCGAGCCACGCACCAGGGGTCGACCTGGCAGCGTCGCGTCGAGCCGTTCGGCGGCCAGCCGGGCCTCCAGGGCGCCCGACTCGAGCGAGGCACGGCGCGCGGCGAGCGCGGCTTCGAGCGAGGCACGGACCTCGTTGGCGAGCGCCCCGATCCGAGGACGGGCATCGGCCGGCAGGGCGCCCATGCCGCGCAGGATGACCGTCAGGGCGCCCGACTTGCGCCCCAGCACCTCCGCCTCCACGGCATCGAGGGCCGGCCCGTCGGCCGCCGCCTCGAGCGAGGCGAGCGCACGCGCACCAAGCTCGCGGAGCTCCGTTTCGAGGGCCGTGGGATCCATGGGCGAGGGGGTGACGGCCCGGCCGGCCGTCAGGAGGGCTTTGCGACCTCGGCGATGCGGGCGAACGTCGCCGCATCGCGCACGGCGATGTCGGCCAGGACCTTCCGATCGAGGGCCACGCCGGCGGCCTTGAGGCCCGTGATGAGCTTCGCGTAGGTGAGGCCGTTCTGGCGCGCCGCGGCGTTCAGGCGGACGATCCACAGGCCGCGCAGCTGGCGCTTGCGCTGCTTGCGCCCCACGTAGCTGTAGGCCATCGCGTGGAGCAGCGCCTCGCGTGCCGGCTTGACCAGCTTGCGACGTGTACCGCGTCGGCCCTCCGCATCCTGGAGCAGCCGCTTATGGCGCTGATGGGCGGTGACGCCGCGCTTGACGCGAGCCATCGGGTGAGCCTCCTAGAGGTACGGCAGCAGGCGCCGGACCTGCTTGGCGGCCGTGGGGTCGAGCAGCGCCTTGCCCTCGTAGCGGCGCGTGCGCCGCGACGATTTGATGTCGAGGTGGTGGCCTCGCCACGCCTTGCCGCGGACGACCTTGCCGCTGCCGGTGATGCCGAGCCGCTTCGCGGCGGCCTTGTGGGTCTTCATCTTGGGCACGACTATCGCTCTCCTGCCGGCTGGGCTGCCGGGGCGGCTGTGGCGGCCGGCACGGCCGGCGACGCGGTGGTTCGTGGCTTCGGTGCGGCCGGCTTGGCGGCTGGTACTGCCGGGGCGGCTGGTTCGGGCGGTGCGTCGGCGGCCGGGGCCTCCGCGGCTGGGGCTGCCTGCTGGACGGCTTCGGCGGCGGCCGAGGCCGCCCGGCCATCCTCGGCCGTCGGCAGCGGTTTGACCTTGTGGGTCGACGTGATGACGATCGACATCGACTTGCCCTCGAGGAGCGGCTGGCGCTCCACGAGGCCGTGGTCCTTGACCAGGTCCGCGAACTTCATCAGCAGGTCGCGGCCCAGATACGCGTGAGTGAGCTCGCGGCCGCGGAAACGGCACGAGACCTTGATGCGGTCGCCGGCCTCCAGGAACTGGATGGCGCGGCGGACCTTGGTGTCGAAGTCGCCCGTGCCGATCTTCGGCGAGAGGCGGATCTCCTTGAACTCGACCGAGCGCTGGTGACGACGTGCGTCCCGGTCCCGGCGAGCCTGCTCGTACTTGAACTGCCCGTAGTCCAGGAACCGGGCGACGGGAGGTGCCGCCAGCGGCGCCACTTCCACGAGGTCGAAGCCTCGCTCCTGCGCGACACGGAGGGCCTCGTGGGTGGGCATGACCCCGAGCTGCTGCCCTTCGTCATCCACGACCCGCACCTGCGGGACACGGATCATCTCGTTGATGCGCAGATCTTTGCTCAGGCTCGTTCCTCATCCATGCGACGGTCCGTCATACCGTTGACGGGAACAGCGAAGCGGCCCCGTCCGCGGTTGCCGGCGGACTATAGCACGCACCCTTCCCGAGCGGCAATCGGCGGTCGGGCGACCGACGCTACGGCCGCCGCGCGGCACCGCTCAGACGCGCACCTGGGGAACGTTGCCATCACCGGAGCGCACACCGCGGCACCGCTGGCTCGTCGTGGGCATGCGCTGAGCACGACGGGACCCCTCCCATCGCCGCGAACACGCCTCGGGACCGTGATCCGACGAGCCAACGTTCCGGGGGCGCACATCTGAGACGACGCGCGCCGCGACCGTAGCGCTGGCCGAGGTTCAAGGCCGCCGCGCGGCGGCCTCGGCGGCCAGGCGGTCGGCCAGGCTGTCCCAGGCCTCGACCGGCTGCTGCTCCCCTGCCCTGGTACGGGGCGCGGCGCTGCGGGCTTCCAGCTCGCGATCGCCAAGGACCAGCATGTACGGCACCTTCTGTTCCTGCGCCAGGCGGATCTTGTTCTGCATGCGGTTGCCGGAGTCGTCGACCTCCACGCGCAGGCCCCGCGCGGCGAGGACCGCGGCAAGCTCGCGGGCGCCCTCGATGTGGCGATCGGCGATCGGCACGATCACGGCCTGCACGGGCGCCAGCCAGAACGGGAAGGCGCCCGCGAAGTGCTCGGTGATGACGCCGATGAAGCGCTCCAGCGAGCCGTAGATCGCGCGGTGGATGGCCATGGGGCGCTGGGCCTGGCCGGCCTCGTCGATGTACGTCAGGTCGAAGCGCTCGGGCAGCATCACCAGGTCGACCTGGATGGTCGCCATCTGCCATTCGCGGCCCAGGGCATCGTCCACGTAGAGGTCGATCTTCGGCGCGTAGAACGTGCCGTCCTTGGGCTTGACGCCGTACGTCGACCCCCGCCGCATCCAGGGCCTGCTGGATGAGCGTCTCCGCCTGCGCCCACAGGGCGGGGTCGCCGAGTGCCTTGTCGGGCTTCGTGGCGAACATGTAGCGCGGCGTCATGCCCACCCAGCTCCACGCCTCGGCGGTCATCGCGAACAGCTGCCGCAGCTCGTCCTCCAGCTGGTCCGGCCGCACGTAGATGTGGGCGTCGTCCTGGACGAAGTGGCGCACCCGGGTGAGCCCCGAGAGTGCTCCCGACAGCTCGTTGCGGTGCAGCCGTCCGTACTCCGCGTAGCGCAGCGGCAGGTCGCGGTAGGACCGGACCCGGCTGCGGTAGATGAAGGTGCTCTCCGGGCAGTTCATCGGCTTGAGGGAGTAGCCCTGGCCCTCGATGTCGAAGAGGAACATCGTGTCGGCGTAGAGCGGCAGGTGGCCCGACTGCTGCCACAGCTTCTGCTGGACCAGGATCGGCGTGCTGACCTCGTCGTAGCCGTAGCGCGCCTGGAGCCCGCGCATGGCGTCCTCCAGCGTCCGCCACAGGCGCTGCCCCTTGGGGTGCCAGAAGGCCGACCCCGGCGCCACGTCGTGGAAGCTGAAGAGGTCCAGGGCGACGCCCAGGCGGCGGTGGTCGCGCTTCCTGGCCTCCTCGCGACGCCACAGGTAGCGGTCCAGCTCCTCCTGCGTCGCCCAGACGGTGCCGTAGATGCGCTGGAGCATCGGCCGCTTCTCGTCGCCGCGCCAGTAGGCGCCGGCCACGCTCAGCAGGGCGAACGGCCCGATCGCGCCCGTGGAGGCGACGTGCGGGCCGCGGCACAGGTCGACGAACGAGCCGTGGGTGTACGTCGAGACGACCGGATGGGGCTGCCCGGCCGCGTCCGCGACGCGCCCCAGGTCGTCCAGGATCTCCACCTTGAAGGGCTGCCCGCGCTCCTCGAAGAACGCCCGGCCCTCGGCCGGCGGGAGCTCGTGGCGCACGAACGGGTGGTCGGCCTTGATCGAGGCCCGCATGCCGGCGGCGATCGCCTCGAGGTCGTCGGGCGTCAGCGACCGGGGCAGTTCGAAGTCGTAGTAGAAGCCGTCGCGGATGGCCGGCCCGATGCCCAGGCGCGCGTCGGGGAAGACCCCCAGCACCGCCTCCGCCATGACGTGCGCCGCCGAGTGGCGCATCGGATCAAGCGGGTCGCCGGCGTGCGCGTCAAGGAGTTCCTCGGCCGACCCGCGAGCGGGGGCCTCCAGGATCTCCTCGTCGATGGTGTCGTGGACTTCACTCATGGCGTGCCTCCGCTAGAAAGGACGGTCTCGCCCTGACGGGACGAGAGGTCGGCCTCCCGCGGTTCCACCCGCCTTTGCGTGGCGGCTTGCAGGCCGCTCCACGCACGCTCATGAGTCGCGGTAACGGGCGACGCCCGGGCCGGTTCGCCGGCCGCTCACGGGTGGTGGCGCTGCGCAGGTGATGCCATCCGGGCTTCCAGCCACGGCCCGGACTCTCTGGGGCGCCCGCGGACCGTCAGGTCCCGCTCACGCGTTGCATATGGTGGGCGACACTGGACTCGAACCAGTGACCTCTTGCATGTCAAGCAAGTGCTCTAACCAGCTGAGCTAGCCGCCCCTCGGGTCTACGCCCGGATTGTATCCAAGGTTGGCCGGCCCGACGCGCGGCCGTAGGATGGGGCGTGGGCGTGGGCGCCGATAGAGTTAGCGGGATGCCAGCCTCATCACGGCGCCGGGCCCTTCTGCTCAGCTGTGCCGTCGCCGTCGCCGTCGCCACGAACTACACGATCCAGGGACCGGTGCTCGGGTTCATCGAGGCGGAGTTCGGGCTGTCGGCCGCAGGTGCCGGCACCATCGCCACGGCCTTCTTCGGAGCTTCCGCGATCACGATGCTGGCCGGCGGCGCCATCGCCGACCGGATCGGCACGCGTCTCGCCGTCACGCTCGGATTCCTGCTCGTGGCGATCGGAAACCTGGGGGCCGGCCTCCTGGCCCCGACGTTCCCGGCCCTGCTCGCCTGGCGCGTCCTGGGGGGGCTCGGTTCGGGCTTCGGCTTCGCCGCGGGCGCTTCGTACACCCGGTCGATCTTCGAGGACCGCGGTCGCCATCTCGCCCAGGGCCTGTACGGCGCGTCGTTCCTGCTCGGCTCGGGCATCACGCTCGCCTACATCCCGATCCTGGCCGGTCCAGCGGGCGATTGGCGGCTGGCCTTCACCCTCTCCGCCCTGGCCGTGGCGGCGGTCTGGGCAGCGTGGGTGCTCCTCGCCCCGCGCGAGCCGTCGGTTCCGCCGGCGTCTGGAGGTCGTGCTGCGTTGGTGGTCGCGCTGCGAGAGCGCAACACGTGGCTGCTCGCGTCGTGCCATATGTGCGGCTTCGGCATGGCGATCGTCATCGGCACGTGGGTCACCCTGTATCTGGCCGATGCCTTCGGAGAGCCCCTCGCAGCGGCTGGCTTGATCGGCTCGCTGACCCTCGTCACGGGCATCCTGGCTCGCGCCTCAGGCGGTGTCATCCTTGAGCGGGCCGTCGATCCGGTCCGGCTCATCAGGACCGGGCTGGCGCTTGCCATCGTCGGCATCACGTTGTTGGCCTTCGCGCCGAACCTGCCCATCGCCATCGCGGCGCTCGTGATCACCGGCGTGGGTGTCGGTCTCCCGTATGCGGCCGTGTTCAACGGCGCCGCCGCCAGCGCCCGCAGCAGCCCGGCGTCGGCGCAGGCCATCGTGGGCATGGGTGGCCTGGTCACGGCGATCTTCGGCGGGCCCCTCGTCGGCTTCCTCTTCGACGCGACCGGGGCGTTCGCGATCAGCTTCCTCGCCCTCGCCGCGATCATCGTGGCCGTGCTGATCCTGACGGTCCTGATCCGCCCCTTCGATCTGGCGGCCCTGGATGTCGTCGGGGCCGTAGGGGAGACGCTCGCACCGGCCCCCTGAGGCCCCGTGCCTCAGCTGCGCGGCGGTGCCCAGGCCACCTGCCAGACCCGCCAGAGCGCCGCGGGGTCGACCAGCGGGTCGCCGTGCACGAGCATGAAGTCGGCCGGGCCGCCCTCGCGCATGACGCCCGCCTCCGGCTCGCCCAGCAGCTCGCCGCCGCGCCACGTCGCCGCGCCAAGCGCCTCCCACGGCTCGAATCCATCCTCGACGAGTGCCTCGACCTCCCACGCCAGCTGGTTGGCCCGCAGGGAGCCGCCCCCGAAGTCGGTCCCTGTAGCGATGGCGACGCCGGCGGCGTGGGCCAGCTGCACGCTCGCCCGGGCCGCCTCCTGCCGCGCGGCGATCCTTCGTCGGCCCTGGGCGGACGTGAAGCGGTCGATGCGCGTCGTGGTCGCGAAGGTCTGCCACGAGCGCATGACCGCGAGCGTACTCACGAGCCGCGTGCCGCGTGTGGCCATGTCACGGACCACATCGGCGTCCAGCTCGAAGCCGTGCTCGATCGAATCGACGCCCCCGGCGACGGCCGCCCGGGCGCCGTGCAGGTCGCCTGAGTGGGCGGTCACCCGCGCGCCGCGTGCGTGGGCAGCGGCCGTCACACGGGCCACCTCCGAGGCGGTCCACGGCGCAGTCTCGGGGTCCGGGCCGTCGAGGTACAGCTTGACCAGATCGGCCCCGTCGTCGAGCTGTCCCAGGGCGGCCGCGAGGAGCTGGTCGGCGTTCTCCGCCTCCGCGGTCGGGACTTCTGGCAGCGTTCCGCGGCGCATCACCCAGGTGCCTGCGGCGCGCACGTACGGCATGTCAGGGCGGCCACGCCACCGATCCCTGACGCCGAGGGCAAGGGCCCGCCGCCGGCCGTCGTTCGGGTCGATCCCGATGGGGCTGCCCACGTCCCGCAGCCAGCGCACGCCGGCACTCGACGCCAGGCGGCCGTTCGCCTCGGCCACCGCGAGGAGCCTGTCCGGCGGGTCGGCGAAACGCGCGATCCAGTGGGCGCCGCCCGGGCCCGTGATGTGACTGTGCCCGTCCACGAGGCCGGGCACGATCGTGGAACCCGTCGCGTCCACGACCTCGGCCGAACCGTCGACCGGCCCCTCGTCGTCGGCCGGCCGGATCCAGTCGATCCGACCGTCGGTGACCAGGATGCTCACACCGACCCGCAGCTGCGGCCCGCGCCCATCCGCCAGCGCCGCGTCGCGATACAGCGTGGCCGTCATGCCACGCTCGTGGGGTGCGGCACGACTCCATCCGGGACGAGCGGCAGGGACCGCAGGCGGGTCCCCGTGGCTTCGAAGATCGCGTTGGCCAGGGCCGGCGCGATGGCGATGATGGGCGTCTCGCCGGCTCCGGCCGACGGTTCGTCGCGCCGGTCCAGGAGCACGACTTCGAGCGGCGGCACGTCGCTGAACCGGGGGACGCGGTAGTCGGTCAGCGACCCGTTCGTGATCCTGCCGTCCTCGAAACGGACGGCCTCGAACAGGGCGCCGCCGAGACCCATGATCGTTGCGCCCTCGATCTGGTTCGTCAGGCCGTCGGGGTTGACGATCGCCCCGCACTCGAACGCCGTCACGACGCGCAGGATCTCGAGGCGCCGTTCGTCGCCGACCCGCACCTCCACGGCAGTGGCCACGCGGGCGCCCTTCTCGACGCCGCCGGCGAGGCCCATGCCATGGCCAGGCCGACGCGGTCGACCCGCCCACCCGATCCGCTCGGCGGCTGCCCGGAAGACCGCGGCAAGCCGCTCGTCGGAGAGGTGGGTGAGGCGGAACGCCAGGGGATCCGCGCCCACGGCAGCCGCCAGCTCGTCCATGTGTGACTCGCGGGCGAAGTGGTTGGCGGTCGCGGCCAACGCCCGATAGGAGCCCTGGCGCAGCGGCGAGTCGGCGGGCTGGTAGTCCAGGCGCTGGTTGGCCACCTCGTAGGGACCGACCAGGCCGAACATGCCGGCGTTCGTGTCGCGCATCTCCCACGCCGTGATGGCGCCGTCCGGGCCGGCGCCGCTTCGCACGTCCATGACCGCGGCGGGCCGCAGGTATCCATCGGTGAACTCCTGGCCGCGGCTCCAGCGCAGCTTCACCGGGCGCCCGACCGCCCGGGCCAGGCGGGCCGCAGGGATCGCGATCTCCGCCCCGTGCTTCCCGCCGAACCCCCCGCCCGTGTCGGGGACCACGACGCGCACGTCGGCCTCGGGGACGGCCAGGGCCTCCGCCACCTGCTGCCGCACCCCGAAGGGCGTCTGGGTGCCGCACCAGACCGTCAGACGGTCGGCATCCCATGCCGCCAGCGCGACGTGGGTCTCGAGCGGGACGTGGGCGAGGTACGCGGTCGTGTACGTGGCGTCACGGCGGACGGAGGCAGCCGCCAACGCAGCGTCGACGTCGCCGACCTCGCGGTGGAAGGCGCCTTCCCAACCCTCTTCCTCGACCGGATGCGCACGCAGGTACGCGGTCAGGTCCGCCTCCGACGGCAGAGCAGGTTCGTCCCACTCGGCCTGGATCGCGCGCAGGGCGCGCCCGGCCGTCCGGGCGTCGCCGGCGACCACGCCGACCAGCGAACCATGGCGGACCGCCTGGACGCCCGCCATCGTCTGGGCTTTGGCGACGTTGGCGGTGCGCAACGTCGCGCCGTGTGACGGCGGCGCCAGGACCGCGCCGTACAGCATGCCGGGCAGCGACAGGTCGCCGGGATAGCGCTTCCGGCCGGTGACGATGTCCTGCGCCCCGACGCGCGCCGCAGGGCGTCCCACCAGGCGCTCGGCCGGCCCTGCCGTGATCGGGGCCCCGGCGGCGGCTCGCTCCACGCGTCGCTCGCCCCGAACCAGCTCCCCGTAGCCGATCGAGCGGCTCCCGTCGCGCACGCGGACCGTGCCGTCAAACGTCATCAGGTCGCCTGTGGCCACTTCCCAGCGGTTGGCGGCCAGGCGCACGAGGCACTCGCGCGCGGCGGCGGCGGTGCGGCGCAGGTCCTCACCCGCGTCGGGCATCGACCGGCTGCCGAAGGTGCCCATGTCGTAGGGCGAGAGGTCGGTGTCGCCCATCGTCAGGCGGACCGCGTCGAGCGGTACGCGCAGTTCCTCCGCGACCCGCATCGACAGGGCCGTTCGATTGTCCTGCCCGACATCGACCTTGCCCGTGAAGGCGGTCGCCGTGCCGTCGCCGCCGACGTGGATCCACGCCCCACCGCTCGGCGCCCACCGACCGGGATCGGTCGATGGGCCAGGCTCGAAGACCATCACCAGGCCCTCGGGCAGCACGCCGAAGTAGTCGCGCTCGCCGGCATCGGTCAGGTCCCACGGCCGCGGGGGCCGGGCCGGGAGGGGCGCCGCCACCCCGCCCTCGACGTCGGGTATCGGCCGTCCGGCGGCCTCCGCTGCATCGCTGGGCCGCTCCGTAGCGCGCTGGACCGCACGCCGGATGCGCGGGTAGGCGCAGCAGCGGCAGACGTTGCCGTCGAGCGCCGCGTCGATCTGTCCCGCATCGGGATCCGGATTCCGCGCGAGCAGGGCGACGGTGCTCATGATCATGCCGGCGGTGCAGTACCCACACTGGAAGGCGCCGGCCTCCAGGAAGGCCGCCTGGACCGGGTGGAGGCGCCCCGCCGTCGCCAGCCCCTCCACGGTCGTGACCTCGTGACCGACGGCATCCGCGGCCAGGGTCCGGCACGCGGGCACGGGCTCGCCGTCGAGCAGGACGGTGCAGGCGCCGCACGCTCCCTCGCCGCAGCCGGGTTTGGCGCCCGTGAGCCCCAGGCCGTCCCGCAGCCACGCCAGCAACGAGACGTCATCGTCGCCACGGAGATCGCGGGTCACCCCGTTGACGTGGACCGCGACGCCGCTCATGACGCGCGACTACCCGCGCGACAGGGCGTAGCCGACGGTCCGCCCATGTCGTTGGGCGACGGCGAGCCAGACGCGGACCATGCCCTCCAGCGTCTTCGCGTTCGCGAGCGGTCCCGCGTCCTCCGCCTGGAAGCCGATCTCGGCCGCCAGATCCAGGGCGACCTGCTTGGCCTCCGGGTCGTCGCCCGCCACGAACATCACCGCCGGCACGCGGCGTGCATGCGCCGTGGTGAGGTTCTCGAACCCGATCGTGTTGAACGCCTTCACGACCCGGGCGCCCGGGAGGAGCTCCGCCAGGTCCTCCGTCGTGCTCCGCACCGGGTCGCCGTCCAACCGGTTCATCGCGTCGATGACGACGCGTCCGTCGAGCCGGGGGAGCGTGGCCACGATCCCGGGCACGGCCGGCCAGCGCAGCGCGAAGACGATGACATCGGCCCCTGCCACGGCCCTGGCCGGGCTTGTGGCTGTCGAGCCCGCCGCCGCTGCCACCGACACGCGGCACTTCTCCGAACCCGGGTCGCGGACGCCGAAGACGACCTCGTGGCCGGCCGCGGCGAACGCCGTGGCGAGTCCCCCTCCGACATTGCCGGCCCCGATGATCGCGATCCGCATGGCATCACACCTGCTACCCCAGGCGGTGCCGGCCCCTGCGCCGACCCGTCCAGGAGCAGTGTGCCACGGGGCGGCCCGATGGCCCCGCAGGGGGCCATCCGTTTGCACGCAGCGGCGACAGCGACGGAGCGAGCCACTCGAAAGCCCTCGAAGCGGCCCGTTCTCCGTCCGCTCTTGCATCCGGCGAAGGAAACGACGCTCGAACGGCCCTTCCTCCGCCGCTGTCGCCGCTGGATGCAAAAGCCGCCCGGTGGCGAGGCCCCGCAGCCGATCCTCAGCGTTCGAAGTCGGCCGCCCGGGCGACCTCCCGCCCATCGAGGACGGTCAGCCGCGGTCGACAGGCGGCCAGTGGACCTCCCGGGCGCACGGGCTCGGCGAGGGCCACCGCCGGGATGACGATGAAGTCGGCCCGATGGCCGGTCGTCAGGCGGCCGCCCTCGCCTTCCTCGCCGGCGATGACCACAGGGTCGAGCGTGGCGGCGCGGATGGCGCGCATCAACGCGAGTCGTTCCGCCCCCGGGAACGGCCGCGCCTCGCCGGGCAGGCGCCGCGTGACGGCCAGGGCGATGCCCGGCCACGGATCTGGCGACTCGACCGGCGCGTCCGTGCCGAACGCGACGGGTACCCCGGTCGTGGCGAGCGAACCCCACCGGTACGCCTGCGCCTGCCGCCGCGGCCAGGCCCGGCGCGCCATCGGCGCGTCGTGCAGGAGATGGGCCGGCTGGACCGAGGTCGCGACGCCCAGGTGCCCCAGACGCGCCACATCGCGCGAGGCCGCCAGCTGGACGTGTTCCAGGCGGGCCCACACGCGGCCGCGACGGGCCGCCGGCACGGCCTCCAGGGCGTCGAGCGCCATGCGCATCGCGCGGTCGCCGATCACATGGATCTGCGGCACGATGCCGGCCCGCGCGCCGCGCGTGATGAACTCCCGGAGCTCGCCGGGCGACAGGAGCAGGCGCCCTCGACCGCCGCGGTCCGCGTACGGCGCAAGGAGCGCCGCGCTGCGCGACCCGAGCGCCCCGTCGGCGAACAGCTTCAACCAGCCGGTGTGCGCCCGCGCCGCAGCGCGCGCGGCCTGTGGGTCGCCGGGCACCGCAGCCTCGACGGCGTCCCCGCTCCGCAGGCCGCGGGCCGCGGCCTCCTCGAGCTGCTCCGGACGGACGCTGCCGTGCACTCGGAGCGGCAACCGGCCCTCACGGGCCAGGCGCACGTAGCTCGCCGGGCCGCGCTCCATGCCCGGGTCCGGCGCCAGGCCGCCGGGATCGTGGCAGGCCACCACCCCAAGTCGCGCGAGTCGCGTGGCATACGCTGCGATCGCCGCGGCCAGTTCGTCCTCGTCGGCCGGCGGGATGGCACGGTCAACCAGGCCGGCCGCATGCTCGAGCAGGAGGCCGGTGGGCTCGCCCCGCTCGTCGTGCTGGATGCTGCCGCCGACCGGGTCCGGCATCGCGGACGTGATGCCGGCGGCCGTGAGCGCAGCCCGGCTGACCCAGCGCGAGTGCAGGTCGTGGCTCCACAGGGCGATCGGCCGGCCCGGCGCGACCCGCTCCAGGGATTCGGCGTCCGGCCACCCGCCGAAGAGATCGAGCGACCAGCCGAGGCCTTCGATCCAGCCGTCGCGATCGCCCGCCCGGAGCCGCTCGCGATGCAGGGCCGCCAGACGCTCGAGCGTGGCGTCAAGTGTCAGGCCGTCCAGCTGCACGCGATGCTCGGCCAGGGCCGCGTCGGTCAGGTGCAGGTGCGCATCGGTGATCGCGGGCAGGACCACCTCGTCGGCACCCAGCTCCAGGCGCCGCGTGGCGGGACCCTGGAGCGAGGCCACATCCGCCCGCCGGCCGGCGGCGAGGATGCGCCCCTCCCCCACCGCGATGGCCTGGGCCCAGCCGAAGCCGCGATCCCCCGCCAGGGTCGCGATGCGACCGGTGACGATCAGGTCGGCTCGGGCCGGCATGCTTCAGCCGCCGAACAGGTCCGCCAGCGCCGACCCCTCGAGTCCCGCACCCAGCGCGAGCGCGAGCATGATCCGCGCCTTGGGACCGTTGAGCGTCCCGGCCATGATGGCCCCCGCGCGAGCCCACGTCGCACCGCCGCCGGGGAAGCCGTAGGCCGGGCGGACGCCGCCCGCCAGGACGCGCGATGTCAGGACGACGGGGATCCCCGCGGCCATCGCCTCCACAGCCGCGGTAAGCACGTCGGGGTGCGTGTTGCCGCTGCCGGGGGCCAGCACCACGATGCCGCGCGCGCCGCCAGCGACGGCGGCCCGGATCAGCGCGCCGTCGGTGCCCATCGCCGCGGCCACCAGGGCGATCGGCTCGACGGCCTCGTCCGGCAGGCGCGGCAGGGCCGGCCGCCGTATCCGGCGACGCGTCAGCTGGAGGCCGTCATCCGAGACGTGGCCAAGCGGTCCGTCGTTGGGGCAGCGGAAGGCCGCGTAGGCGGCCGTGTCGACCTTCACCACGTCGTCGGCCGGCATGACAAGGCCACCCATCACGACCGCCGCGCCGATGCCTCGCGCCGAGGGATCGGCCGCACAGCGGATCGCGTTGCGCAGGTTCTGGGGCCCGTCGTACCCGTCCTGGCCGGCGTTGCGCATCGCCCCCGTGACCAGCACCGGCCGGTCGCCGGGGACCAGCATGTCGAAGGCGACCGCCGTCTCCTCCATCACGTCGGTGCCCTGGACCACGACTGCGCCGGCCACGCTTGGGTCGGTCAGCGCACCGCGGAGGCACGCCGCCTGGTCAAGCAGGTGGGCGAACGAGAAATGGGCAGCCGGGAGGCGGCCCCGATCGATCGTCACGAGCTCGGCGATGTCCGCCAGGCCACCCGTGCGGGCGAGGATGGCCGCCCCGTCAAGGCGGGGCACGGCGCCCCCGGCCGCCGCATCGGGTTCCATGGAGATGGTGCCGCCCGTGAACAGCACGACCACGCGGGCGGTCACGGCGCGCGGTCCCCCCGTTCGGCACGGCCCGCCTCGGGGGGCGCATCGCCGACGTGGCCCAGGGCCATGGCCGTGACCGTGACCGGATCGATCGGCCCCACGTGCGCGGCGGCCGGCTCGTGGCTGAGGGGGGTGGGCCAGCGCAGGAAGACGGCCCGCACACCGGTGCCCACCACCAGCGCCGCCATCAGGAACAGGACGAGGGATGTGCCCAGGGTGTCGGCCAGCGGCCCGGCGATGATGATGGGCACGAAGCTGGCCACGCTGACGAGCATGTTGAGCACGCCGAAGACGCGCCCGCGGACGTCCTGGGGCAGCTCCTCCTGGAGCTGCGTCTGGGCCGGCACCGCCACGAAGGCGTAGGCCACCCCCGCGGTCAGGGCGATGGCCACGATGATGCCAAGCAAGGAGACGAACGGCTCGAGCGCCACGGCCCCGTTGCTATCGACCCGCGACCGCAGGAAGCTCGACAGCGGGGCGGCCACCGACAGGAGGGCCAGGGCGATGCCCAGCACGAGGAGGCCGCCCTCGATGAGGCGCCGCCGCGGCACGAGCCGCCCGTAGGCATTCAGCAGCAGGATGCCCAGCACGAGTCCGCCGCCGAGAGGCAGGACGACGATGAAGAAGTCCTGCGGCTTGAGGCCCAGCGACTGCTGCGCGTAGTTGGGGCCAAGCGCGCCGAGCACGCCGACCAGCGAGGCGGTGATGGCCAGGTAGCTGAGCGACCAGAAGATGCCCGGGTTGGCGCGGATGTACTGCAGCCCCTCCTGCAGCTGGCGCAGCGTACCGGCGAGCGCCGCTTCCGCCTCGCCGAGGGCCTGGCCCGAGGCGAGGCTGCCGGGCCGCCCCGCCGGCGCCGAGGACGGCAGCGTGACGCACAGGGCGGCCGCCACGAAGTAGCAGCCGGCGACCAGCACGATCAGCCCGTTGACGTCGGCCAGGATCACCACGAAGGGCCCCAGGAGCGCAAAGCCCAGGGCGAACGAGCCCTGGAGGGTGAAGGTGAACAGGCTGTTGGCGGCCAGCAGCTGCTCGCGCCGCACGAGCACCGGGATCATCGACGCCTCGGCCGGCGCGAAGAGCGTCGTGATCGTCGACACGGCGATGTTGAGGACGTAGATGAGGATGAGGTTCGTGTCCAGCACGACCATCGCCACGAACAGGACGCCGCGCAGCGCATTGGCCACGATCAGGATCAGGCGCCGGTCGAGCCGGTCGACGAAGACACCGGCGATGGCGCTGAAGACTACGGCCGGCACGAGGAACGTCAGCAGCAGGAGGCTGACCGCGGAGGCGGACGCGGTCCGCTCGGCGACGAGCACGGTCAGCCCGTAGAGCACCATGTTGCCGCCGACCTGGCTCGCGACCTGGGCCAGCCACAGCGAGAGGAACCGCCGATCGCGAAGGACCTGCCCGACGCTCTGCGAGCCGCCGGTCGCCGGGGCCGACGCGACTTCCGGCGCGCCGCCCGCGTTCATAGCGGGGGTGGAGCGGGCGTCAGGCGCACGAGGCGACGCTCGACGTCGCGGCGAGCCAGCAGCACCCGGTGCGCGCACCCCTCACAGCGCAGCCCGATATCGGCGCCCAGGCGGACCACCTGCCAGGTCCGGCTGCCGCACGGGTGCGGCCGCCGCAGCTCCAGGCGGTCGCCGATGGCGAGGGCCAGGACCGGCGGCACGCGACCGGCTGGCTCGCCGCTCAGTGTTCCGTCGCTCCCGTGAACGTGAAGGCCCCGATCCGCAGCGCCGGCACGAGCGACGCCCCCAGGAAGCCGCGCAGCAGCCGGCGCTCGCGACCGACCGCCTGCACCCCCGCCAGCGCGTCGAGGTAGCTCTGGGTGAAGCGCAGGTTGCGCACCGGGCCGACGACGCGGCCGTGCTCCACGAGGAACGTGCCGTCGCGCGTCATGCCGGTGACGATGGCCAGCTTGGGATGGACGGGGTTCGTGTAGTGGAATCGGGTCACCAGCAGGCCGCGCTCCAGGCCGCCGATCAGCTCGTCGCGCGATGCGTCCCCCGCGGTCATGATCATGTTGAGCGGGAAGGGGCCGTAGGGGTTCGGCGCAGGCAGGCCGTGGCCCGTCGACCGGCGACCGGCGCGGGCCGCCGTCTGGGCGTCGTAGACCGCCTCGCCGCAGACGCCCGCTTCGACGAGCGGCACGCGCTGCTTGGGCACCCCTTCGTAGTCGAAGGAGATGGGCGCGCCTGCGAGGTCCTCCGCGTCGTCGACGATCGTGACGAGCGGCGACCCGACGACCTTGCCGGGCTCGAAGAAGGATCGCCCTTCCTGCACGGCGAGCGCCGAGAAGCCCAGGTAGCCCAGCATGTCGAGCAGGTCCACCACGGCATACGGCTCGAGCACGACCGGATAGTCGCCCGGGGGCAGGCTCACCGGCTCCCGCGCCGCACGGGCTTTCTCCGCCGCCTCGCGGCCCACGGCGGCGACGTCGATCGAAGTGCAGTCGACCGCGGCCGCCTCGGCGTAGCCGGCCTCCCCGGCGGAGCCCATGGCCACCGTCAGCAGCTGCGACCAGGTCCGCTCCTCCTGGGCCCGTATCCCAAGCGAGTTGGCCAGGGCCACGTGCTCCAGGTCGGTGGTGAAGGACCCGTACGCCAGGACGCCGGCCGCGTCTGCCGCGGCGATGACCTCGCGGGCTGCCCCGGCGCGGTATTCCGGCGTCGCCTCCGCGGTGGCCACTGCGGCGGCGCCGTGCGCGTAGGCGATCGGGGCCGGCTCCGGCAGGTGGATGGCCTCGTCCGCCTCCGGCATGAGCCGGGCGATCCGGGCCGCCGACTCGGCCAGCCGGCGGAGCGCTTCGTCATCGGTGCGGTTGGTGGAGGCGCACCCCACGCGCCGCCCGTCGACGAAGCGGAGGTTGACCACCGTGTTCGACTCGGCCACGTTCTGGTGGATCTCGCTGTTGGCGAAGCGGGTCAGACGTGATTCGGTCTCGTCGACGAGCACTTCCGCCTGCGTCGCCCCAAGCGCGTCGGCGTGGCGCAGCACTCGCTCGGCCAGATCCAGGCCGTCGCTCACCATTTGCCGACCCCCACCTGGACATCGCGGAAGCGCGCGCCGCTGGCGCCGTGCCCCACGTGCCCGATCTGGCCCGGCTCACCCTTGCCGCAGTTCGGGGTGCCGAACAGCGTGTAGCTGCGCTCGTCGGCGACGGCGTCGCACGAACCCCAGAACTCGTACGTGATGCCCGTGTAGGTGGGGTTCTTGTAAAGCTGGCCGATCTTGCCGCCCTTGACCTCCCAGCCCATCTCGGTGGCGAACTGGAAGTTCAGCCGCCGGTCGTCGATGGACCACGACCGGTTGGTCGCGAGGAGGAGGCCGTCGTCGGTGTCGGCGACGATGTCGTCGAAGCTCATGCCCGGCCGCGGCAACAGGTTGATGTTGGTCATGCGGATGAGCGGGATGCGGTTCCACCCGTCGGCCCGCATGGCCCCGCCACTCTGGCGGCCGATGCGCGGCGCGGTCTCCCGGCTGGTCAGGAACCCCACGTGGCGTCCGGCCTCGATGAGCGGCACCCGCTGGGCGGCGACGCCCTCGTCGTCCCAGCCGAAGGTGCCCATGCCGCCTGGGACGGTCGCGTCGGCGACGATGTCGATGAGCTCCGAGCCGTAGCGGAAGGTGCCCAGCCCGTCGGTGGTCAGGAAGCTCGTGCCGGCGTACGAGGCTTCGGTGCCGAAGACGCGGTCCAGCTCGCACGGGTGGCCACAGCTCTCGTGGACCTGCATGTACAGCTGCGACGGATGGAGGATGACGGTCGTTCGCATGGGCGGGCACTGCGGCGCGGCCAGGAGCGCCATCGCCTCGCTCGCGACCCGCTCGCCGTTGCCGGCCAGGTCCAGGTCGCGCACCCATTCGTAGCCGCCCGCCGCGGCCGAGTCGGGGTAGCTGCGGCGCTGCATGTCGTCACCGTTGACGGCGTTGGCCTCGATGACCGCCCCGAGGTGGGTGATCTCCTGCTCGACCAGCGAACCATCGCTGGCGGCGTACGTCTTCCACTCGCGCTGGGCGTCGTACCGCACTTCGGTGAAGCCGATGCCGGGCACGCGGCGCATGGCCTCGTCGGCCGCCAGGAGGTCGCCCACCTTGCGCTCGACCGACAGACCGAAGGGATCCTCCTTGACCGGCGTCTGATACGTGCCGTGGGCCGGCGGCCGACTGTCGAGCTCGACGCGGTGGCGCAGCGCGGTGGCGGAGGCACGGGCGATGCGCACCGCCTCGGCGGCCACGCGATCCGCCTCGGCGACCGTGAGCCGGTTGGACGAGGCGAAGCCCCAGGCGCCGTCGACGAGGACGCGGACGCCGAAGCCCTCGCTCTCGCCGAAGGACACGCCCTCCACGCGTCCCGACTTGATGGCGATGGACTCATCCGCGCGGCGGGCCTGGCGCACGTCGGCGAAGGTGGCGCCACGCTGGACCGCCGTGTCCAGGGCGCGATCGGTCAACTCGGGCATCGGCGGAAGGGTAGCAGAGGGCCTATAGCTGCGGCTTCGCGTCGGGCGCATCCAGGTCGCGATCCGTGCCGGGCAGGGTCAGTGTCGTGGGGGTGACCTCCACGGTCACGTCCGGCTGGGCCACGGCGATGCGGCTGACGACCCCGCCGGCACGCTGGAGCACGGCCTGCAGGTTGGCCGGATCGCCGATGGCCTGCAGGTGGAACGGCTCGGGAAGGGCCACGTTCTCGACCGACAGGCCGCCCGGGTTCCCGCCCACCACCGTGCCCGGCACGACGCGCACCCCGCCGACGGCCATCGCCTCGGCACCGGCGATGCGCAGCTCGTTGAGGATCTCGTTGCTGGCCTCGGCGGTGATCGGCCCGTCGATGACGATGTCGACCCCGTCGCCGTGGACGGGGTCCAGGCCGGCCCACAGCCGCAGCTGCTGCAACTCCGCCTGGAGCTGGCCGACGTTCGAGGCGCCGGTCTGCTGCGTCCCCTGCAGGGTGCGCAGCTGGGCCTGGAGATCGGACACCTCGCCGCGCAGCTCGGCGTTCCGGTCGTTGAGGTTGGCGATGAGCGTGGTCAGGTCCTGCGTCGTGAGGTTATTCAGCCCGCCGTTCGCCGTCTGCGCCCGGAACTGGACGACCAGCAGGACGCCCATGACGAAGAGCACGGCACTCACCGCCCACCGCCCGCGCACGGTCCTCACGGGGTTGACGACCCGATCGGTGACCTCGTGCCGCTTGGCGTCGGGGACGCGACGGGCCGGGCATGGACCAGGTTGACCGTGCCGCTGTAGGCCGGCACCTGGACGGTGTCGGACTGCAGCAGGGCCACATCCAGGCCGACGGCCTGCGCCCGGTCCTGCAGGTAGGCCACGAAGGCGGCCGACGTGGCCAGGCGGGTGTACAGGTCGGGCGGCCCGATGGCCGAGATCTGGTACGGCGGCTGGAGGTAGGAGCTGTTGACGAGCACCGACGACCCGATGTCGGTGAGCGGCGTGGTGACCGCGATCCGTTCGCCGTTGACGCTCACCGCCTCCGCACCCGACAGCCACAGCAGATCGATGACCTGCCGCAGGTCGGCGGACGACACCAGAAGGTCGCCCGGCGCGACGCCGGGCGGCACCGGGCGCGTGGAGTCGCGCAGGCTGACCACCACGCCCGGCCCCTGGAGGGCCACCAGCCCGGCCGCCAGGCGGGCATCGGCGAGCTGGTCGTTGAGGGCCGTGATCTGGGCCGCGTTGCCCTGGCCGTTCTGCTCGACCGCCTGGACCTGGGCGCGCAGGTCAAGGATCTGCGTCTTCAGCTGGTCCTGCGCCGCCTGCAGCTCCTGGGCCGTCTGCCGCAGCGGCGGCAGGTCCGAGCTGTCGTACTGGCTGCGCGGCACGAGCGAACGGAGCTGCGCCGTGATCAGGAAGCCCAGCACGAGGAGGGCCACGCCAAGGGTGAGCTGCCAGCTCGGGATGCGATGAACACGGGCGACGAGGGCGCTCATGGGAACGGCACCCCCGGTGGCGGGCCGCCCGGCGGCCATCGGCGGCGGGCCCTGGCGCGTCGGCGCAGGAGGAGCACGATCGCCACGACCACGACCAGGAGCCCGCCGAGCGCGAAGGCCGGCTCCAGGGCCCGCGTGACGTCGTCGATGGCCCCGGAGACGGCGTCATGGCCCCCGATGGGGGTGGTCGCGCCACCGGGCGCCTGCACGGGTGCGGTCGTCGGCAGGGCCGACGCGGCGGCGCCCGCGGGCTCGCTCCAGCCTGGCGGGACCGACCCGGCGGCCGGCTGGCGGGGGCCGTAGGCGGCCGGCAGCGACGTCTTCAGGTCGGCCAGCCAGGCCGCCTGGAAGCCGGCCACGTCCACCCCCGCGGCGGCCTTGAAGGCCTCGTCGTCGGTCACGCCCTGGGCGTACGAGCGGATGAGCTGCACGAAATGAGCCTGACCGTAGGTGCGCACGAAGAAGTCGACCGCCGACACCGCCTCGGCGTAGGAGAGGTAGAACAGGTCCTGCCGCGTCGGGAACGAGCCGGTCAGGCCGGTGAGGGGCAGGAGCGTGCCGCTGGCCACGGCGTCGCGCATGCGTCCCTGGTCATCCGCGTCGTAGCCGATCGACTCGTACACGGCCAGCCCCTCGTTCAGCCAGAGCGGCGGCTCGTGATACGCGTTGTGGGTGGCCGTGTCGAACACGAGGTGGGTCAGCTCGTGGGGCACCACGGTGGTGACCCAGCTCGTGTCGGTCTGGTCCGGGTCGATCTCGGCGAAGAGCGTCCGGATCTCGGGGATGGCCCGGCCGGCCACGAACTCGCTCGTGCCCGGCCCGAGGGCGCCCTGGAGCCCGTCGGGCGACGCGTAGATGAAGAAGTCGATGGGCTGCGTCTCGGTCACCCCGAGGAGGGCCGACACCTTATCGATGGCCTGGTCGCCGACCGACAGGGCGTGCTCGGCGAAGGCCTGGTCGCCGCTGTACCAGTGCAGCCGGACGTGCGTGCCGGTGATCGTCTGCCACGTGTAGCGCGTGTCCTGCAGGGTGAAGGTGGCGCTCGGGCCGAGCGTCGAGCCCGCCGCCGAGTCGACCCGGAAGCGAAAGCCGATCGTGGTGTTGGGGATGACGTGGCTGCTGTCGACCACCTCGGCGCGGTAACCGCCGGCCACCGGCTCGACGTCGGCGTCGGTCACCAGGCTGCCGTAGAGACCCGGCTCCTGGAGCAGCAGCTCTACCTGGGTCGGTGCCGCGCTGGACTGGAACGTATCGCTGTAGGTGATCGAGGCGCCCAGCGTGCCACTGGCGGTGGGGGTCGCGATCTCGACGCCGTCGGCCGCCCGGGCTCGCGGAGCCGCTCCGCCCGCCAGGAGGCCGGCCAGCGCCAGCGAAAGGAGGAGTGCCCCGCCGCGGCGCATCAGGAGCCCCACGACAGCCCCGCCCAGCGAAGGATGCCAAGGCTCGAGGCCGCCGCTCCAAGGAGCCCGGCCCGCACGAGGGCCCAGGCCTGCGAGTAGCTCACCGGGATGACCGGCACCTCCTGCTGGACGATGCGCTGGGCGTCCTCGAACTGCTGCACCTGCACCGCGGGGTCGGTGCTCGCGGCGCCGGCCGCGACGTCGGCATCGAAGCCGGAGTCGCTCCAGCCGCCGTAGTCGTTACTGCTGCCGGTGGTCAGCAGCAGCCCCAGGAAGTCCTGCGGCGCCGGGTAGTCGGCCACCCACTCCAGCGCCCAGATCTGCGGCGGATCGGTAGCCAGCAGGTCGAAGTACCCGTCGACCCGCTCTTCCACGTTGACCGTCACGCCCAGCTCCTTCTGCCACGTCTGGGCCAGGGCCTCGTCGTACGCCAGCCCGCCCGAGTCGATCGTGACCGCGGGCAGGCCCTTGCCGCCGGGGTAGCCGGCCGCGGCCAGCGCCGCCCGGGCCGCATCCGGGTCGTAGGTCGGGTCGTAGTCCCCCGTCGGTCGGCCGGGGATGTCGGGCGGGACGAGCGACGGGGCGATGGCGTCGAACGGGCTGCCGAGCTGGACGAGCCGGTGCCAGTCGACCGCCTCGGCGAAAGCCTGGCGCACGCGCACGTCGTCGAAGGGCGCCCGCCGCGTATCGAAGCCGTAGTAGAGCACTGCCGGATCGGGCACCTGCACCAGCTGCGGCCCGTCGGTCGCGTCGTAGCGGATCCAGCTGGCCGACTCGGACGAGACCGGCGCGTAGTCGACCGTGCCGGCCTCGAACGTCTCGTACGTGTCCTGCCCGCCGGTATCGGTCACCAGGTCGACCGTCTGGATGGCCGGCCGGCCGGCCCAGTAATGGGCGTTGGCTGTGAACGTGACATCGCTGTCTCCCGCCGCGGTCGGGATGTAGGCACCCGAACCCACGAACGCGCTCGGCGGGGCCACCTCGTCGTACGAGGCGTCGATCGTGGCCGGCACCACGGCCAGGGAGGGCGAGGCGGCCGTGGACGCGAAGTAGCTGGCCGGCTCGCTGAAGGTGACCGTGACCGCCAGCGGCCCGCTGGCGGTGATGCCCACTCCGGCGACGGTGCCGTGGCCCGCCAGGAGCTCGGCCACGCCGGCGACCGGGTCGAGCAGCGAGGCCAGGGGCGAGGGCTGCTGCGGATCGAGCAACCGGTCCCAGCTGCGCACGACGTCGGCCGCCCCGAGCGGCGTCCCGTCGCTGAAGGTCAGCCCCTGGCGCAGGTCGAAGGTGATCGATCGCCCATCGGCCGAGCTGCTCCACGAGGCGGCCAGTGCGGGCTGCGCCCGCCCCGACCCGTCGATCGCGGTGAGGCTCTCATCGACGTTGGCAAGGACGCTGGCCGTTTCCTGGTCGCTCTGCAGGGCGGGGTCCCACACGGCCGGCGCGCCGCCCAGGATGCGAACCGTCGTGTTCGGCGCTGCGCCAGCCGCGCTGCCCACGCATCCGCCGAGCGTCGCCGCCAGCAGCACCACGGCCGCCACGACGGCCGGCCGCTCGAAGCGAACGCGACGGGACCGGCGAGAGGCGCTCACCGGCGCAGTCTAGCCGCGGGCTCAGGCGGTGGCGTGCGGACCCGGGGTGCCGGCTTCCGGCCCGGCCGGTGTTTCGATGGTGATGCGCGGCAGCCAGTGCAGGAAGCGCGGCAGGTACCAGTTCCACTCGCCGAGCAGGCGCATCGACGCCGGCAGCAGGATGGCCCGGATGACGGTCGCGTCCAGGAAGACGGCCACGGCCAGACCGAGGCCGAGCTCCCGGATGATCACCAGCCGCAGCGTCACGAAGACGGCGAAGACGACGACCATGATCGCCGCCGCGCTGGTCACCGTGCCCGCCGTCTCGGCGATGCCCCGCGCCACGGCGCGATGGGTGTCGAGGCCGCTGTCGTGCCACTCCTTGACGCGCGTGAGGATGAATACCTCGTAATCCATCGACAGGCCGAACAGGATGGTGAAGACGAAGACCGGCACCCAGTTCTGGATGACCTCGCTCGGCCGGACGCCGAGCGGCCCGCCAAGGACGCCGTCCTGGAAGACGAGGACCAGCACGCCGTAGGCGGCGCCGGTGGAGAGCAGGTTCAGGACGATCGCCTTGAGGGGGATGACCAGCGAGCGGAAGACGCTCAAAAGCAGCAGGAAGCTGAGGCCCAGCACGAACACGAAGATCTTGACCATGCCGTCGGTGAAGACCTGCGTCTGGTCGAGGCTCTCAGCCGCGTTGCCGGTCACGAAGGCGGCGGCTCCCGGGGCCTGGACCAGGACCTGCGGCACGATCGTCGTGCGCATGTCGCGCACGGCCTGCCAGTTGGCCGGGTCGTTCTCCGTGCCCGACATGACGAACGACACGAGTGCCACCGTGCCGTCGCCCGATGGCGTGACGGTGACTGGCCCGCTGAGGCCGGAGATGGTCAGCCCGGTGCGCTCGAGGGTGCTGATGGCGGCCTGGGTGGCCGGCGCCTTGGCGTCCGTGACCACCACGTCCATCGAGAGCAGCGTCCCCGCGGGCCAGTGCGTCTGGAGGGCCTCGATGGCCTGCACACCGTCGATCGATTCGGGGAACGAGGTGATGTCGGAGTTGCCCAGCCGCAGGTGCGTCACCGGAGCGGCGAGGATGATGAGCACGGCGGCGCTCGCCACCGCGGAGACGATCGGCCGATGGACCACGGCCTCCACCAGGCGCGCCCAGAGGCCGCCGCCGGCTGGTCGAGGCCGGCCCAGCACCGGCACGCGTCCGCGGTCGACGCGGTCGCCCAGGATCGCCAGCAACGCCGGCAGGAACGTCAGGCTGCCGAGGACGGCGACGGCGATGACCGAGATCGTGCCGATCGCCATCGAGCGGAAGAGCGTGTCGGGCAGGATGAACAGGCCGGCCACGGAGATCATCACGGCCAGGCCGCTGAAGAACACGGCCCGGCCGGCGGTGGCACTGGCGGTCTCGATGGCCGCCAGGACATCACGGCCGGCGCGGCGCTCCGAACGGAAGCGGGTGACCATGAACAACGAGTAGTCGACCGCCACGGCCAGGCCGATGAGGACGACCAGCTGCGTGGCGTACGGGCTCACGGCGCCGAAGGTGTGGCTGTACAACCCCAGCAGGCCGAAGGCGGCGAGCAGCGCGCTCACGGCCAGGATCAGCGGCACGACGGCCGCCACGACCGCTCCGAAGGCCACCAGCAGGATCAGGAACGTGGCCGGCAGGCTGATCTTCAACGCCCCGTCCAGGTCCTCGTTGACGAGCGTGTTGATCTGGTCGTTGGTCAGGGTGATGGCCACGGCGTGGATGGCATAAGCGGGATGCGCGCTCTCGATCGCCGTGAGCACCGGCGCGATGGCCTGTGTCCGCGTCTCCACGGCCGCTCCGTCGCCGCCGATGTCACCCTCGATGCGCACGCCCGTCTGATCGGGCGCCACGAGCCCGGCCTGGGCCGGCGCCTGGTACGGGTCGACCAGCTGGCGGAACGCGGGCCCCGTGGTGCCGTTCACGGTGGCCGTGACGGCCGAGAGCCGGCTCAGCACGTCCTGGACCGTCGACCGGAACGATGCGTCGGTCGCGTGGGATGTGGCGCTGGTGATGACGATCGTCATCGTCTCGTGGGGATCGGCCGTGCCCGCGCCATCGAAGACGTCGTTCGCGTGCTGCGATTCCGTGGTCGTGCCGCTCGGCCCGCCGGTCGCCCCGACCGTGCGGATGCCCCCGACCGAGATGCTCAGGGCGAAGACACCGATCGTCAGGGCGAACCAGCCCAGGAGGACGGGCCAGCGGTGGCCCGCGCTCCAGGCCGCCACGCGGACCGTCCACGGCCGTCCGCGGCGCGCGGCGGGGCGAGGTTGGGGCGCGCTCGGACCGGTCATGCTCTCCTCGGGCGACGACGCCGCGGGCGCGGCGTTGGCGAGGAGGGTACGTCAACGCCTCGCCGACGGTTCCAGGCCGAGCTTCAGGGCAGGGACAGGCCCGGGAAGCCCTCCACCACCTGGTCGGCCGACGGTGCGCTGATGGTGAGCGGCGTGTCGAAGGTGAACGTGAGATCGGCACTCGCGGAACCCTGCGCGCCGCCATCCACGGCGACCTTGATCTCGCTGGGGCGACCATCGTCCTGACGGGCGATCACGTCGAGCGTCACGCTGCCGAGCGAGCCGACCCCGGCCGTCGACAGCGGCGCGAACGGGATCTCCGATGCCAGGGCCGAGGCGCCCTTGGCCGCCAGGCTGGCCAGGTCGGCCGGCCCGAGGACGACGTGGAGGTCCCAGCAGGTGGCGCTGCCGCAGGAGACGGCGGCGACCGTGGGCTGCTGCGCCAGGCCGGAGAGGAAGGTGCTCATGGTGCTCAGCGCCTGCGCCATCTGCGACGGATCGGCCGAGGCCTCCGCCGACGCGGCCGGCAGCCCGCCGAGGCCCCCCAGGGCCGCGGTCGTCGTGTGATGGTACTTGCCGTCATCGGTGAGGCCCATGGCCGTCCCGATCGGGCCGAGCTTGAGGTAGATGTCGGAGCCGACCACGATGACCTCGCTCGTGCCGCCGCCGGCGATCCCCGCCGGCAGCGTGAGGGTCGCATCGGTCGAGCCGGCCACCGTGTCGCTCTTCAGCTCGACCGCCGTGCCATCGAGCTTGACGGGGGCGGCCGCGGTCGTGGCGGCCCCCGAGGCTGCCGCATCGGGCGATGGGGTGATGGTGCCCGTCAGCGCAAGGTGGGCGTCGACCTGCTTGACCGTGGCGAGCGACGACGAGATCGTCGTCAGGAGACCGCTCGCATCAGGTGGTGCTGGCGTTGGCCGCGCCCGAGCTGCAGGCAGCGACCGACAGCACGAGGGCGGCGGAGGCGAGCACGCCCCAGCCACGGCGGGACGGACGAGGCAGGATCGACGAGGGCACGGGCGGCTCCTTCAGCGCGGCAAGGCGCCGACGGTAGCCGCTGGCGTGACCTCCGGACTATGCGACGAACGTACCAGTCAGGTTCGCTGCCCGGCTACGGAAGCGCTGCGAGCGCCGTCGCCGCGGTGGCATCGTCCGGCGCCGAGACGGCGATGAGCGTGTCGCCATTGATATAGCCGTACGTCTTGTCGCCGCTGCTGGAGGTCGCCACGGTCACGTTCTTGCCGCCGAGCGACGTCGTCGTGCTCGAGCCGCCATCCGACGCATTCGCCTGGAGCATGAGCTGGAGGAAGCCGTTGGCGTCACCGTTCGACACCTGGATGGCGAAGTAGCTGACGTCCGGACAGGGATCGGAGGCAGCCGGGCCGGGGCCGGCGATGGCCATCGAGAAGGTCGCGGTCCCGCTGAGCCCGGACAGGATCGAGCCGGCGCCGGCGAGGCCGGAGAGGGCCGCCGCGGGCAGGGCTCCGGCGGGCATGCTGTAGGTGGTGGCCGGGGCGCCGCAGATCTGGGAGGGCAGTTTGGCCTCCAGCGTCGGGTTGCCGTGAAGGGTCAACCCGCCGAGGCCGTCGAGGCCGCTCGGCAGCCCCCCACCGCCGCCGGCGACGGTCGGGGCGGGGGTCGGGGTCGCGGTGGCGCTGCTGCCACAGGCCGCGACGATGAGTGCCAACACGACAGCGCAGACAGACGCGGCGGACAGCCGCAACGATCGGATCATCTCAACCTCCCAGAGTCGGCCCGCATCTCCCGGCGGGCGCCGCACGTCGGCGCATCATACAGGGGCACCGGCGCCGCAGCGCCTCGAGGGCGTGCGGCGCCGAGCGGCCCTGTGCGTCGCGTCGGTCAGTGGCCGGCCAGGGGGGCCGTGGGGATGCCCGCCGCGGCGAGCTGGGCGGCGCTGGCCAGCGCATCGGGGCTGATCGTCGGGCTGGCCGGGTCGCTCCAGTCGACGTACGAGCCGATCGTCGTGCGGCCGGCGCTCACGGCGATGAGGTTGCCGGTGCCCGCGTCGCCGGCCGTCGAGACGCCGCGGTCCTGGGAGACGAAGCTGATGCCGACGGGGCTCCAGGCGACGGTGTTGCCGCTGACGGTCACGCCGCCCGACGAGCTGATGAGGATGTCGGCCGCCCAGCCCCAGCCGCGGCCGTCGCCCCAGCCGTTCTCCCACACGGCGTTGCCGCTGATCGTGGCGCCCTGGCTGATCTCGATCATCAGCCCGGCGTACGTGTTGTCGTGGACGCGGTTGGCGCTGATCGTCCAGTTCGCGCAGCTGACGTCGGCCCAGATGCCGGGGCCCACGTTGTGGTCGACCTCGTTGCCGCTGATGGTCACCCCGCGGCACAGGCCGAGCTTGATGCCGCCGGCCTCGTTGCCCGGGTTGCCCGTGCCGGTGTCGTTGTCGTGGAGGCGGCTGCCGGTGAGGCGGAAGCCGTCGCAGCTGTAGCCGATGATGCCCAAGGCCGGGCCGCCGCTGATGTCGGAACCGACGACCGACGCGTTCGTCGCCCCGACCCACGCGCGGACCACGGCGTAGGGCCCGCCGCTGGCCGTCACGTCACGCAGCGTGGCGCCCGCCGAGAGGTCGATCATGCCCGTCTGGACGGCCCCTGGGCCGCCGTTGTAGGTGATGCGGGCGTCGGCCAGGGTGACCCCCGCGGGGATCGTCAGGTGGCTGAGGCTGAACGCCTGGCCACCGGCGTCGAGCGTGCCGCCCGCGGGCGTCGCGTTCAAGGCCGCCTGCAGGTTGCCGATGGGCGCGCCGGTGGGGGCCGCCGTCGGGGCCGCGGTCGGGCGGGCCGTCGGGGCCGCCGTCGGCGCCGCGGTGGGGGCGGTCGTGGGGACGGTCGTCGGGCGGACCGTCGGAGCGGCTGCGCCGGCCGGGGGGGCCGGACTCGGCGCGGGCGTCGCGACCGCGCCGGAGAGCTTGGCCACCACGATGATGTTGGTCGAGGCAAGGACGGTCCGCCCGCGATTCGGCGTTGCCGGTGCCGACCCGAAGCGCACCGCGGACTGGACCCACGCAGGCAGGACCGCGGTCAGCACATGCGTGCCCAGCTTGGTCTTCGACGGCACGTGGACGCTCAGGACCAGCGTGGCACCGCTGGTGGTGCGCAAGGTCGGCATGCCGGTCGATGAGCCGTCCCACTGGAGCTGGAGCATCGTGCCGCTGCTGAAGCCGCTGGCCTTGACAGGCAGCGTGGCGCCGGGTGTCGCGGGACCGGAGACCGTCAACGCCGGCCCCACGGTGGTGGCCATGGCCGGCAGGAAGGGGAACAGCAGCGCGGGGGCGAGGAGCAGGATGGGGACCGTGGCGATCCAGTCGCGGAGACGCCGCGGTCCGGAGAAGACGGCGGGGGTGGGGGTGGGCCGCTCGTCGACCCAGCGGGTACCGTCCCAAAACATGCGATGTGCGCTCCATTCGATAACCCGGCTGGCTCCGAGAGCCCCGTGGCTTTGCGGCCCCGCCTCGCGGCGGGTGTGCTATTTCGTGGACAGCGGTTCGGGGGGCACGACTCAGGGTGCCCCGGGAGGCGGCAGTATCCGCGCTCGCCAGCCGGGATGCCATGGTCAACTCGTCCGGAACGTCGTAGCCCCACGCGAGTGCGGCGAGTCCGTCGTGGAGGACCACTGGGCTGCAGAACGGTTCGGACCGTGGCGGATAGGTCGTGTGCCAGAAGGGCCACCCGTCCATCCGTTCACGGGCCGGTAATCCAGTCGAAAGACTCGGCCCCGATGATCGTTCGTGGCAGCCGACCCCATCTCGGCGGCCAGGACCCAGCGCCGCCTCCCCGGCGACGGGAACCGCATAACCAAACGGCCCGGCATGGCCGGCGAGCGCCCTTCCTCCTCCTCCGGGGCCTCGCCGGTTGCATCCGGGTCTTTTGGTTTCTAGGGTTGCGCTCCGACGCCAGCGGGCGAGTGGCCCGAGCGGCCCGAGTCCTACGCGGCCGTCGGGGCCGGCGCCTCAGTTGCGTGGCGATGCCGGAGGCGGCGGACCAGGGCCGTCATCACGAGGCTCATGGCGATGCTCATGACGAGCGGCGCCCAGGTCATCTGCTGGCGTGATCGGCCATGGCGCATCGCCTCGACGTCCAGGAACACGCTCTTGCACACCGGGCAGCGGTAGGCGCCACCCCGGCCTCGCCGTCCCAGCGGGGCCATCGCGGTCCCGTCCTTCGGGCACGTCATCGCGCTCGGCGACTCCATCGTCGGCGTCTCTTCGGTCATCGCTCCACCCCTTCCAGCGTGCCCGTCAGTTCAACCGGTCCATCTTCTCACCGTCTGCCGGAGCCGACCGGCAGGTAGGATGGCGCGCATGTCGGGCCAGGAACTGCTCTTCGGGATCGTCCAGGTCGCCGTCGTGGTCGCCGGGTTCACAGCCGTCACGGCCGCCCTGACCCCGCCCGGCGGGTCGTGGAGTCCAGACCTGAGGATCCGCCAGCGAGCGATCGTCTCGACGAGCTTCAACGTGGTGTTCGAGGGCCTGCTGTCCGTGGTCGCCCTGGCGTGGTTCACCGATGCGCATACCGCGCTCGTCCTCTCCAGCGCAGCGGTCGCGATCTACACCATATGGGTGGTCGGGACCCGCGCGCGGCAGTTCCTCAAGACCGATGCCTTCCACACGCGAAGTGGCCAGCTCCTGTTCGTGCTGGGGCCACTCGCGTGCGCGCTGTTCGTGGCGAACGCGATCGTGTTCGCGGCCGTTGCGGTCTATGCAGCGGCGCTGTGCATCCAGCTTTCCGTGGCCGTGCTCAGCTTCTATTCGGTCGTGGCGGCCGCCTCCAGCTGATCAGCCTGGGCGTCGCCGCAGGGCCGACTGGGCGCTTTGGGAACCACCGCCATCGGCGTACCGTCAATACCCCATGCGAGCACTCACGATCGGACTGCTCACGCTCCTGGTCGTGGCATGCGCGTCGCCGACGGTCACCGGCACGCCGCTCGCTAGCACCACACCATCGGCCCCGACGACTCCGCTCGGCTCGCCCGTCGCCATCACGCACGTCGTCATCACGTGTCCCGAGCCGGCGACATCCAACCCAGCGCATGAGTCACTGGTCCCGGTCGACTACTGCCCCGCCGAGGAGGCTGCCATCTACGCGGCGGTCGCGTACATCGACCATACGGTGGCGAACATGACCGTCCTGCCCAGTGGCTTCGGCTGTCCCCCATTCATGCAGATGTGCCCCTCCGTCGTCATCGGACAGCCGGCCGCGTACGTGACCTTCACGGGGACCGCCCAGGTGGCGGCCGTCGCACTCACCCCGCAGCCAAGCAGCGGTCTGGTTCCGAACGTGTCCTTCACCGCGACCGTCGTGGCCTTCCAGGTGCCGCCCCCCAGCTGGACCGCCCCCTAGACGGCCAAGCGAGCGCTCGCAGTCGGGCGGGGCAGCGGCGCACGGGCGAGCCGGACGGCCCTTGACTCCGCGGACCCAGGGATCGACGCTCCGCGGTGGGAGGCGTGCCGTGGGGCGATCAAGGCCCATCGAGCAACCACGCGGATCGGCGGATCGTCTCATGGTCATGCGCCGGTCAAGGTTCTGGTGCGTCGTGGTCTGCTTCGCGCTGGTCGCGTGCGCCGCGCCGGAGTCCGGTGTCACCTCGCCGACCGCTACGGCGGCGTCACCAACTCCGTCGCCGACAGCGACGGCGAGCGTAAGCGATGCGAGTGGCGGCCTCCTGTGGCGCACCGTCTCGGTGGACACCTTCACGGGAGCAACCCTGAGCGACGTCGCCCCGATCACCGGCGGTTTCCTGGTTGTTGGCACGCCACCGGGAACCGCTACCACCGGCGTGACGTTGCAACCACCCGCGCTTTGGTCCTCGCCGGATGGGATGACGTGGCAGGAGCTGCCGGCCTCCGCAGCCTTCACCGAGGCACGGTCCGCCTGGGTCGACACGATCGGCGGGCTGGCCCAGGGGCCATCGGGCCGCCTGGTCGCGGTCGGCGCAGCGAACCTCGGGGACATGAGCGCGTTCGACGCGGCGGCTTGGGTCTCGACCGACGAGGGTGCAACGTGGGCCCGCGCGACGGTCGCCGGTTCCGCCGACGCGGCGATGAACGACGTGGTGGCGACCGCCGGCGGCTTCGTCGCGGTCGGCATCGACGGGCATCCGTCCGGCGGCACGCAGATGATCGGGTCCCGCGGCGCGGCGGTGTGGACCTCGAGTGACGGCAGCAGTTGGGCGCGAGTGCCCGGCTCGTCCTCGATCGCCGGCGCCGAGATGACGCGTGTCATCGAGGGCGGGACGACCCTTGTCGCGGTCGGCGTTGACATGCCCACCGGTGGGGCGTATCGGACCGCACCGATCTGGACCTCGACCGATGGTCGATCCTGGACAAGGGCGTCCGTCGATGGCATGACGGCCCCGGACTCCGAGGAGGTCGACGGTGTGGTCTGGGCGGGCTCACAGTTCGTCGCCGTGGGTTCGCAAGAGCTTGGTCCGACCGACCTCGAGTGGATGTCCCCCGATGGACGCGAATGGAGCCGGTCCGATCTCACCCTCGCCGCAGCGGGCGCCGTCCCAGCCGACCTGGCCACGGTCGGGCCGACCATCATCCTGGCCGGGTGGACCTCGACCGGGACCGGGGGGCTGGCGCCGGCGACAACGGTGTGGGAGTCCACCGATGCGGTCGACTGGCAGGCCATCCCGTCACTGCCCCTGTTCGCGGATGCCAGGCCGATCCGTGTCGTGGGCAGTGCGGATGGCATGGAGATCCTGGGTGTCTCCGATGCCACCAACGCCTCGGTGCTATGGCATGGGGCCGAGTCGGTCGAGAGCGCGCCGGCGCCGTGTCGGTCGTCGGACGTGGCGATGACCGCCGGCGGCTGGGGCGCCGCCATGGGCACGACCTACGTTTCTCTGGTGCTCACCATCGGCGCGGCCACGCCCTGTCTCCTGCCGAGTCAGCCGTCGCTTGCGCTCCTTGATGCAGAAGGCCACCAGGTGGTCGCCGTCGCCGCATCGGGCAGTGCGAGCCTCGTGCTGCACACGAGGGCCACCGCCAGCGTCGGATGGTCGTCCTGGTGCGGCAGTGCGTTCGCGCGGCCCCTCACGCTCCGGCTGGGCCTCCTCGGCGGCGATGCCTTGACCACTACGCTTCCCTCCGGATTCGCAGCCTCGTGCATGGGCGTCCGTTCAACCTTGTCCCTGAACGGCCTCGGTCCGTAGAGCTCAGCAGCAGTGGCCACGGATGCGATGAACACGGGGCGGCTGGTCGCGGGACTGTTCGCGGCGGTGTTGATCGTCGCGGGCTGCGTCGGGCTAAACGTGCCCGACAACGGCACGGTGGCCGTCTACAACCTTGGCCACGGCGCCGCCACCGTCAGTTGGCCGACGCCGGGCTTCTTCGGCACCCCGCTTGGCGCGGGCACGGACACCCGGCTGATGGGACCGTGCGACGCGAACGAGTGGGGCTTCTGGGCCGGCGATCACCCCATCACCATCACCAGCATCACCGACAAGCTCACCTTCGTGCTGCACGCCGCGCCGGATGGCCAGCCGGGCGTGCGGGCCACCTACGCCATCGACGCCGGCGGCCACATCACGCAGGTCGACCCTGCCACCATGCCGGCCAACGCGACCTGCATCCCGTAGTCGTGGCTGCGCCTGCGTGGCTGTGGAGCCCCCGGGCGGACTCGAACCGCCGACGCGCACCTTAGGACGGTGCCGCTCTGTCCACTGAGCTACGGGGGCTCGGGGTCCATCGTAACGGTCCGCCTACAATCTGGGCCGCATGTCCCCCGCTCCTTCGATCCCTGTCCCGACCGTGGCGTTCTACACCCGCCCGGGCTGCCACCTGTGCCATGACGCTACGGCTGACGCTCCAGCGGATCCTCGAGGAGCGGGCGGCGAACGGTCGGCGAGGCTGCCGCGTCGAAGAGCGTGTCCTGACCGACGATCCGGCGTGGGAACGGCGCTACATGGACACGATCCCGGTCCTGGCGGTGGACGACGATGAGCTACCGCTGGCCCTGAGCGCGGCGGCCATGCGGGCCTTCCTCGCGCGCACACTGGACGCGACGCTCGCGTGAGCGCGCGGCGTCTCCCGCCATGCAGCTGACCCTGGCAGCGGCCTTCATCGCCGGGCTCATCAGCTTCGTGTCGCCGTGCGTCCTGCCGGTCGTGCCGGCGTACCTGGGCCAGCTCGGCATCGTCGTCGCGACCCCGGCGGCGCGGTGGCGGGCGCTCCCCCAGGCCGTCGCCTTCGTGCTGGGCTTCGGCACGATCTTCATCCTGCTGGGCCTGACGGTCTACGTTGGCGGCTCGGTCCTGGGTCTCACGCTGTCGACCGACTGGCTCACCGGCCTCCGCCGCCTTGGCGGCTTCGTCCTCATCGTCCTTGGCCTGAACCTGGCCGGGATCCTGCGCTTCGACTACGTGCAACGCACCTGGCGACCCCTGGACGCCGTGCTCTTCCGGCGGGCCGCGACCGCCTCCCTGGCGATGGGTTCGGCCAGCGGATCTGGCGGTGGCGGAACCTCGGCAGCGCTCGCCGCTCCGGCAGGCATCGGGCTCGGTCGCTCGCCCGTGGCCGCCTTCGGACTGGGGGCGATCTTCTCGCTGGGCTGGACGCCCTGCATCGGCCCGACGCTGGGAGCGATCCTGGGCCTGTCGGCGACCGGGCCAAGCGTCCAGGTCGTGGCCCTGTTCGCGGCTTACTCGGTCGGCCTTGCCGTGCCCTTCCTGGCCATGGCCCTGGCGCTCGAGCGCAGCCGCGTCGTGACCGCTCCCCTCCTCCGCCACGGTCGGGTCGTCGATCTCGTCGGGGGGCTGCTGGTGGCCGGCATCGGCCTGGCCATCCTCTTCGACTGGCTGAACGTGCTGGCCAGCACGTTCAGCTTCCTGACGCCCAGCATTTGACGCGCCCCGGCGGCGTGCCGTCCAAGAGCGGCCTGATCGGGCCGTTCACGGGGCGCCAGATCGCCATCACGCTCGCCGCGGTGGCCGTCGTGGCGATCGGCCTCGTCATCGTCAGCAGCCCCGTGCCGACCGCGCCGACTCCCCTGCCCTCGGTCGGCAGCGGCTTCGTGACCGTCGGGCCGGCCACGACTGACCTCCAGGTGGGCCAGCACGCCCCCGAACTCAGCGGCCTCGTCCCGACCGACGCACCCAGCCGGACCATCCCCATCGCCCTCCTTGCGGGCGGCGCCCTGGCGGCGCTGCTGGGCCTGGGCCTGGTGCGCCGCACGCGCGTCGCCCTGATCGCGGTCGTGGGCGGGCTGGTCGTGGCCCTGATCGGCGTGCCGCTGCTCCTGGCCCCCGGCCCGGCTTCCAGGACGGCCGGCCTGGTCGACCTCAAGGGGGACCCCATCACGCTGGCCCAGTTCGCCGGCCACCCCATCTGGATCGACTTCTTCGCCACATGGTGCCCGCCCTGCCAGCAGGAGACGCCGACCCTGGAGGCCGTCTACCGCGAGCACCAGGCGGAGGGCCTCGTGCTTCTCGCCATCAGCGTGCAGGAGACGTCCGCCGCCGACGTCCAGGCCTACGCGACCCAGTACGGCCTGACCTATCCCATCGGGTTCGATGCGACCTCCGCGGTCTTCAAGGCCTACCAGGCCTTCGGGCTGCCCACCCAGGTCTTCATCGACCGCCAGGGCATCGTCCGCTCCGTCGTGCGCGGCCCGCTCGACCAGCCGGGCGCCGAACAGCAGCTCGCGCCGATCCTCAGCGGCCCCACCCTGCCGAGCGCAAGCCCGAGTCCCTGACCTTCGGGGCCCAGGAGGGGTGGCCCGGCCGGGGGTCAGCTCGCCCGAATGAACACGAAAGGTTGCCAAGGGCGACGGAACAGTCCGATCACGCCTCGAATCACCCTTTCCGTGGTCACCATGGACACGAAAGGTTCAGGACGGCGGAGGTGGGTCTCCTCAGCCGTCGTTAGCAACCTTTGATGTTCAGAGGGGGGCGGCAGGTTCATCAAGGGCGGAGATGCCCCGCTCAGGCTCCCTAGACGACGGCCTCGAAGCGGATGCGCTCCCCATCCCGGCGGAAGCGGCCGACCGGGCGGCGTGGCTCGTGCGACAGGACGACCGTCCAATCCTCGTCGGCCGCCTGGCGGAAGAGCGTGGCCTTGACCTCGACGCTCGTCAGGGGGAAGTCGTCGAACGAGGTGACCCAGCGCGGGTTCGTGCTCCACGGCCGCATGCAGAGGTCGCCGAAGAACGCGACCGTGCCCGACGGACCCCGCACGACGACCGCCTGGTGTCCACCCGAGTGGCCGCCGGTGCGGATGACCTGGACGCCCGGCAGCACCTCGGTGGTCTCGTCGGCCGCACCGGCGAGGCCCACCGGCTCCACGAGGCGCAGTTCGTCCTGCTCGTACGAGGCCTGGAGCCGCAGGTTGGAGCCCATCGCGAACTCCCACTCGAGGCGCTGCGCCACGATCCGCGCCCGCGGGAACGCGGCAGCCCCGGATGCGTCAAGCAGCCCCCCGGAGTGGTCCCAGTGGAGGTGGCTCAGGGCCACCACGTCGACCGTGCCCGCGTCGAAACCTGCCTCCGCAAGGGCCGGCACGATCCACGGCCCCGCCACGCCGCGCTGCGTGCGGGTGCGCTCGTCCAGGCGGTCACCGACACCCGTCTCGACCAGGACGCGGCCGGCGGGCGTCTCCACCAGCAGGCAGTTGAGCGCCTGCGTCAGCGTGCTGTCGGGGTGGAGCTCGTCGGCCACCAGCCGCTCCCACAGCGACCGCGGCACGGGCCCCAGCAGCGTCCCGGCGTCCGAGGTGAACGTGCCGGCCTGGATGAGCGCGATGCGCGTGCCGCCGCCCAGCTCGGCGCGCCAGTCGACGCGGTCATTGAGGCCCACCAAGGTGCGTCCGACAGGCCGGCCGGTCAGCCGCCGGGCGGTCGCCGCGGCCCGCCCTTGACCGACCGGCGATCACGCTCGAAGTCGCGGTAGAAGGCCGACTCGGTCGGCGACGACTGGCCCTGGTACTTGGAGCCCAGCTCCTTGGAGCCGTAGGGCCGCTCCACCGGGCTGCTCATGCGGAAGAAGCTGATCTGGCCGATCTTCATGCCCCGGTACAGCGCGATCGGCAGGTTGGCCACGTTCGACAGCTCCAGTGTCAGGTTGCCCTTCCAGCCGGGATCGACGTAGCCGGCCGTGGAATGGATGAGGAGGCCCAGGCGGCCCAGGCTGGACTTGCCCTCCAGCCGCGCCACGAGGTCATCCGGCAGCTCGACCCACTCCAGCGTCTGACCGAGCACGAACTCGCCGGGGTGGAGGATGAACGGCTCGTCGGCGTCGATGGTCACCAACTCGGTCAGGTCGGGCTGCGCCTGGCGCACGTCGATGTACGGGTAGCGGTTGTTGCGGAAGACGCGGAACGCGCCGTCCAGATGGAGATCGACCGACGACGGCTGGAGGCACGTCGGGTCGTACGGATCGACGCGGATGCGGCCCGCCTGGAGCGCCGCCCGGATGTCGCGATCGGAAAGGACGGACACCTCAGCCGGCCTTGCGCGGCACGGCGGCCACGTCGGGGCTCCGGCCGGGCGACGTCCGGTCGGCCAGCAGGGCGTCCACCTCGCGCTTGAGCTGCTCGATGTCCTCGAAGCTCTGGTAGACGCTGGCGAAGCGGATGTAGGCGATCTGGTCCAGCTGGCGCAGGCGATCCATGGCCAGCTCCCCGATGCGCCGGGACGGGACGTCGGTCACACCCTCCGCCCGCAGGATGGCCTCGATCGCGTCGGCCGCGTCCACCGCCGCGCTCTCAGGCACCGGTCGACGGGTCAGAGAACGGGCGAGGCCGTCGGCAAGCTTGTCGCGGTCGAACTCCTCGCGCCGGCCGTCGCGCTTGACGACCACGAGGCGCGCCGCGGCGACCTGTTCGACGGTGGTGAAGCGGGTACCGCAGGCGACGCATTCGCGGCGGCGGCGGATCAGCGCACCCTCGTCCTGGTCGCGCGAGTCGATCACCCGCGTGTCCTGCTCGCCGCAGGCCGGGCAGCGCACGGTCCGATGGCCCTCCACTTCACGACCACTACCCCTAGTGGTGCACTCCCAAGGCTACCACTAGGGCTGGGGCACGAACCGGACCGTCGAGGTCAGGCCGCCCGGCTGGTCGCAGACGCCGGGCTGGGCTGCGTCGTTGAACCCGCCGACGAGCAGCACCGACCCGTCTTTCAACGCGACGGCCTCGCCGCCGGCCCGCGGCTCGGGCAGGTTCGGCAGACTGGACCACGCGCTGGTGGCGGGGTCAAAGACCTCGGCCGTGGCCAGTGACGCACCCGTGGCGTCCACCCCGCCAGCGACCAGGACACGGCCATCGGCGAGCCGCGCCACGAGCGCGCGGTCGCCCATCGGTTCGCCCGGCGATGTCCACTCCACGTCATGGAGCGGGTCGGAGCCCGTCGCCCATGGCGTGCCCACCTCGGTCCACGTCCCCTTCGCGCCGTTGAAGCGGAAGGATCGGACGATGTCGCCCTGGTGTTTCCAGAAGTCATCGCGGCCGATGAGCAGGGCCCCGCCGTCCTGGAGTGCCACGAGCGTCCCATTCAAGTCCAGCTGGGGCGCACCGTCGGGCAACCCGCCCAGCTTGACGAATGGTGCCCGATCGATGGCCGGGAGCGACCCCGTCAGGCTGAAGCGTCCCGTCGTCGGATCGTAGATCTCGGCGCTGTCGTAGGCACCGTCGGCCACCTTGGCGACCTGGCCGTTCGAGCCGTCGTCCGAGCCGACGACGAGGACTCGTCCGTCCGTCAGTGTCACCGCGGCGGCCCCGAAGCGCGCGTACCGCAGGGCCCCCGTCGACGACCAGGTGCCGGTGCCCGGGTCGAACAGCTCTGCCGTCGCCAAGGCGATGCCCGCTGGCGGCAGGATGACATCGCTGGGGTAGAGGGCGAGCACCCCGTGCGGTGTCGTGAACGCGCCCTCCGTGTTGCCCGTGTAGAAGTAGCCACCGGCCACGAGCACCCGGCCGTCGGCCAGGACGGCCGCGGCCGCGTCGGTTCGGGCCGTGCCGAGCAGGCCCGTCTTGATCCACGCGCCACTGCCCGATCGAGCATCGAACAGATAGGCGCTCGAGAACGACTCCTGCGAGCCGGGGGCGCCGAATCCCCCGCCGTCGCATCCGGTCGCGGCCTGGTCGAGACCGCCGGCCACGAGCGCGCGCCCGTCGTTCAGGCCGACCTCGACGAATCCACCCCGAGGGGCATTCAAAGCCGCCGTGGTCAGCCAACCCTGGGTCGCCGGGTCCCACAGCTCGGCCGCCGCGCTGTCACTGGGGACCGCCATCCCGTTGTCGTCGCCGAGCACGAGGACCCGACCGTCACCGAGCAAGACAGCATGTGGCGTCGCCCGACCGACGGCCATCGTGCCCGCGGGTCGCCACGGCCCGGCTGCACCCGTGGCTGAGGCCGTCGGGGTGACCGACTGCGTGGCGGTGGCGGACGGCGTGGTGGCCGCCGCGGACGGGGTCGGCGAGCCTGCCGTCGGGGTCGCCGACGAGACGCTCTGGCAGCCGCCGAGCACGAGGACCGTCGACAGGGCGGCGAGGCGCCGCCACCGGCCGGCCCTCACCGGAACAGCTCCGGCCGAACGGTGCCGACCAGCTGGCCGACCAGGAACGAGCTCACGTTGGCGGCGACGGAGACGACGAGCGCACGGCGGGCGGCCAGGCCGCGCAGGGTGATCCAGTAGAAGAGGGCTTCGGCCGCGATCGCCCAGCTCTCGGCGATGAGGACGTAGGTCGCCGTGCCGACCAGCGCGACCTGGGAGACGACGAACCAGACGATGGGATGCGTGGCCAGGTTGGCGAAGACGACCAGGAGGACGAGGCGCACCCGGTCCGGATCGGCGCGGCGCAGCAGGAGTCCCGCCACCGGGACCTCCACAACCAGTGTGAGCAGGAACGCCGCCAGCCAACCCGAGGCCGAGAAGAACACGGGTCCGGGCCCTCCGATCTGCCGGACAGGGTGGACCTCGCGCGGGGGCCGCGCAAGTACCGAATGTGGCGTGTCCGGGCGGTCGCCTCGGCCTACATCCGGGCGCGACGGGGGGCGCGCTGGGTCACGGGCTCCAGCCGCACGGCCTCGGCGACATGGCTGGAGAGGCTCTCGCGCGCATGCAGCAGGTTCAGGTAGCCGCGCTTCACGGCGGTCTGCGCCTCCAGTTCCGCCCCGCGCCCGTAGCCGCTGAGCGCCTGCTGGCAGCCGTGCTGGATCATGGCCACGGCCCGGATGGCGCGGTCCACGTCCTCGCCCATCGCGTCGCGCAGCACACGGCCCTGCTGCGGGGCGCGGATCTGGTCCGCGGTCAGCCGGGCGGCCTCGAGTGTCGTCGTGCCGCTCTCCAGGTCGGGCAGGATCTCGTCGGGCGGGATGAGCTGGCGCCGTGCCGAGTCGGTGCGCGTGGCAAGGCCTTCCAGGATCGGATCGACCTGCGCCAGCAACGCCTTGGCCTCGAACTGGAAGCGCGTCACCTCGCGGGACCGGGCCAGCGCCTGGCCGGCCATGCGGGCGAAGTAGACCAGCACGTACAGGAGCAGGAGGGCAAGCAGCAAGGGCAGGATGATGGCGCCCATGGGCGTCGGGTCAGGCCTGCCGCGCGCGCAGGGCGGCCGTGAGGCGGGGCACGATCTCGAACAGGTCGCCGATCACGACGAGGTCGGCGAACTCGACGATCGGCGCATCCGGGTCGCGGTTGATGGCCACGATCGTGCCGGAGGTCTGCATGCCGACCTTGTGCTGGATGGCGCCGCTGATGCCGACCGCCACGTAAAGCGCGGGCTTGACGATCTTGCCGGTCTGGCCGATCTGCTGGCTGTAGGCGATCCAGCCGGCGTCGACCACCGCCCGGGTCGCGCCGACCGCCCCGCCGAGCGCGTCGGCGAGGTCGCGGATGATGCCGAAGCCGTCGGGGCCGCCCACGCCGCGGCCGCCGGCCACGATGATCCGCGCATCGTCGATCGAGGCGGCGGCCGCCTCCGCCTCCACGCGCTCCACGACCCGCACGAGCGGCAGGGTGTCGCTGGCGGCGGGTGTGACGGCTGTGACCGTGCCAGGCGTGGCGGCCGGCTCGGCCGTGATGCTGCCCGGCCGCACGAGGATGAGCACCTCGTCCACGGTCGGTACGCTCTGGGTCACGAGGCGGCCACCGAAGGTGCTCATCTCCACGGTCGGCGCGCCATCGGTCCAGCGCACGGCGGCGCCGTTGACCAGCACCGCCCGGTCGAGCAACCCGGCCAGCGCGCCGGCGATGTCCTTGCCGTCCGGTGACGCACCGACCAGCACCAGGGCCGGCTTCCGCTCCCGCACCAGGGCGGCAAGCGCGGGCGCGACGGCTGCGGCGGCCGCGTGATCGGCGGCGGACGGCACGTCCACCGTGAGGATCGCCGGCAGATACGCGGCGTACGCGGTGCCCGCCGTCGCGAGAGCGGGTGCGCCGGCCCCCAGGACGACCCCCACCGCGTCGGCCCCGGCCTCGGCGGCAAGCCCGCGTGCCACGGTCGCCACCTCCTGGGCGAGACGTGTCGGCTGACCGTCCTCGTCCAGTTCGGCGATGGCCCAGATGACGCCGGGCATCAGATCAGACGCCGCGCGGCCAGGAAGTCGACGAGCTGCGTCACCGCCGCGTCAGGTCCCTCGCGCACGATCGTGGCGCCGGCCCGTGGCGGCGGCAGCGCCGTGGCAACGACACGGCTGCCCGCGGCGCCCGCGCCGACCGTCTCAGGCGCGATCCCCAGGTCGGCCAGCGACCAGGTCGCGATCTCCTTGGTGCGCGCCTGCATGATGCCGCGCAGCGAGGGGTAGCGCGGCTCACCCAGGACCTGGGTGCCCATCACCAGGGCCGGCATGGGCGCCTCCAGCAGGTCGTACCCGCGCGCGCCAAGGCGTCGCACCTGGATCGTCGTGCCGTCCGGGCCGGGCTCGATGCGGCTGCCGTACGAGAGATAGGGCAGGCTGAGCAGCGCGGCCAGCCACGGCGCGACGACGCCGCCCAGCCCGTCCGAGGTGTCGGCGCCGGCGAACACGAGGTCGTACTCCAGGCGCCGGATCGCAGCCGCCAGCACGGTCGCGGTGGTCCGCGCATCCGAGCCGGCGAGGGCCGGGTCGCTGACGTGGACGGCCCGGGCGGCCCCCATGGCGAGGCCCTTGCGCAGGGCCTCGGCGGCAGCGGCGGGGCCCATCGTCAGGAGGGTCACGTCGCCGCCATGGGCTTCGGTCAGCTTGAGGGCGGCCTCCAGGGTGTACTCGTCGTTGCCATTCGCTTCGAGGCCGTTGGCGCGGTCGACGCGACGGTCGTCGCCCAGCCGCTCGTTGCCCACGATGGGCACGGCCTTGACGAGGACGACGATGCGCAACGAACGCTCTCCCTCCACGGGGCCTCAGCCGCCACGAGCGAGGACATCGCGGCCGACCACGAGGCGCTGGATCTGCTGCGTGCCCTCGTAGAGCTGCGTGATCTTGGCGTCACGCATCATCCGCTCGACGGGGTAGTCGGTGACGTACCCGTAGCCCCCCAGCACCTGGACGGCATCGGTAGTGACGGCCATGGCCGTGTCACCGGCCATGAGTTTACACATGGCCGACCAGCGGCTGGCCGTCGGCGAGCCCGCCGTGACCTCGCCGCAGGCCGTGTAGAGGAGCTGGCGAGCGGCCTCCGTGCGGGTCGCCATGTCGGCCAGCATGGCCGTGATCATCTGGTGGTCGCCGATCGGCCGGCCGAACTGGCGCCGCTCGGCGGCGTACTTCGCGGCGACCTCGGTGGCGCCCTGGGCGATGCCGACCGCCTGCGCCGCGATGCCGGGACGACTGCGGTCCAACGTCCGCATGGCGATGGAGAAGCCCTCCCCGACCTCGCCGATCCGATTCGCGTCGGGGACGCGGGCGCCGTCGAAGTGGAGCTCGGCGGTGGGCGAGCCGCGGATGCCCATCTTGTGCTCGACCTTGCCGGCGCTGAAGCCGGGGGTGTCGCGCTCGACGATGAAGCAGCTCAGGTGGCGCCGTCCGCGGCGCGCCTCCGGTGAGTCGTCCGTGCGGGCGAAGACGGCCACCAGGTTCGCCACGCTGCCCTGGGTGATGAAGCGCTTCGCGCCGTCGAGCCGCCAGGCATCGCCATCCCGCACGGCCTTCGTGCGGATCTCGGCCACGTCGGACCCCGCCCCGGCCTCGGTCAGGGCGAAGGCAGGCAGCGCCCTCCCCGCGGCCATGTCGGGGAACCAGCGATGCTGCTGCTCGGGCGTCCCGGCGAGCATCAGGGGCAGCGAGCCAAGCTCCTGGATGGCCACGATCAGGCCCGAGGTGGCGCACACGCGGCTGATCTGTTCGATGGCCAGGCAGACGGTGAGGAGGTCGCCGCCGAGCCCGCCGTCCTCGACGGGGAACGGCAGGGCCAGTACGTCATGGTCGGCCAGCAGCTTGACGACATCCCAGGGGAACTCGCCGCTCGTGTCGATCTCGGCGGCGCGCGGCGCGATCTTGCCGTCGGCCAGCTCGCGCACGGCATCGCGGAGGGCCACCTGGTCGGGCGTCAGGCGCACGGTCACGGCCGCGATGCTACCGCACGCTCGAGGTCGGATCGGTGGCGGCGAACGTCCAGGTCAGCATCTGGGCCGGCTCGCCCGGGCCCGCGCCGGCCCGCCGATAGGTCCGCAGGGCCGGCTCATTGTCGGCCTCGGTGAGGACGAACATGCCGTAGCAGCCCCGCTCGACCGCCATCGACGCCAGGGCGCGGACGAGCGCGGTGCCCACCCCGTGGCGCTGGTGCGCCTCGGCCACCCCGAGTTCGTAGAGGAACATCTCCGTGCCCTTGTCGGGATGGGTCAGCTCCACGCCGGAGATGAAACCGATCGGCTCACCACCCTCCATGGCGAACAACAGGTGGTGCCCGGGGAGAGCCAGGAACCTTGCGGTGGCCTCCGGCAGCGGCGGATCGTCGAAGAGATGGACGGCCGCCAGCACGAGGGCCTGATCGTCTGGTGTCAGGCGCCGGATCGCCATGGGCCGACCTGCCACCCTCACAGCTCCTGGTCGCGGAACGCGAGCCAGGAGATCGCCATGACCGCGACGATGAGCACGACGCAGGCCAGGGTTGGTCCGACCGCGTCCGGCACGGGCAGGCTCAGCGCGAGGGTCCGGGCCGGCGCGCCGAGGCCGGTCGGCAGGTACGGCCCGACCCCCGGCACGACGCTCACGATGCCCATCACGATGAAGGCGACGAGGCCGATCCCGGCCGCGGCGATGGCGGAGCGGGTCAGGGTGCTGCCGAGGAGCGTGATCGCGGCGAAGGCGACAAGGGAGAGCCACATCAGGACGGTCGCCGCCGCGAAGCCGGCCACGTCCAGCGGCTGGAACAGGACCACCGTGTAGAACCAGCCGCCGGCCGCGGCGATGACCGTCGCGATGCCCAGGGTCACGGCGATGGCGACCAGCTTGGCGATCAGGAAGGCGCCCCGCCCGGCCGGCTTGGTCAGGATGAGGGCCGCCGTGCCGCGCTCCTTCTCGGTGGCCACCGCGCCCATCGCCAGCAGCACCGCGATGAGAGCCCCGAACTGGCCCACGTTCTTGGCCAGCTGGTCCCACGCGTCGGCCGCCGTGGGCGTCGGCAGGTCCAGGCTGAACTGGCTCCCGCCGACCGCCTTCAGGATCTCCGGCGTGAAGCGCGCCAGCAGCGGCGACGACAGGCCGACCAGCAGGAAGACGGTCGCCACGACCGGCAGGCGGGTCGTCCGCCACTGTTCCAGCAGCTCCTTGCGCAGGAGCACCATGAAGCCGCTCATCGGTCGGTGACCTCGCGGGGGCGAACGAAGCCGCGACCGTCCATCTCGTCCGCCGTGGGCGGGCCGACCAGCTCCAGGAAGACGTCCTCCAGCGTCGGGCGCGCCCGTTCGAACGCGTCAAGGGTCACGCCGCTCGCCACGACGAGCGGCAGGATGGCGCCCGCCGCCGCCGCCGGAACGGACACCGTGACGCGGATCGCCTCCCCTGCCGACGAGACATCGGTGGTCCACGGGGCCGCGCGCAATGACGCCACGAGGGCGGCCACGCCCGTTTCCTGGCCCGCCGCTGGGACCAGCCGGTAGATGGGCCGGCCGTGGGCGGCCAGGAGGTCCTCCAGCAGGCCCTCGGTCACCAGGCGGCCGCGGTGGAGGATCGCCACGCGGTCGCAGATGCGCTCGACGTCGGACAGCACATGCGTGGAGATGAGCACGGTCGCGTCGCCCCGCAGGCTGCTGATCAGCTCCAGCAGGTCGCGCCGACCCTCGGGATCGAGCGAACTGACCGGCTCGTCCAGGATGAGCACGCGGGGTCGGTGGAGCATGGCCTGCGCGATGCCCAGCCGCTGGCGCATACCGCCCGAATAGCCCCCGATCCGCCGCCCAGCCGCGCTCGTCAGGCCGGTCCGTTCGAGCATCTCGGCCACACGAGCGCGGAGGTCAGCACCCTCGAGCCCATGCAACCGGCCGACCAGCTCGAGCAGCTCGCGTCCCCGCATCCAGCCGTAGAACCGGGGGTCCTGGTCCAGGTAGCCGATGCCGCGGCGCAGCTCCGGGCGGTCCAGGCCGACCGTCACGCCGTTGACCGAGGCACTCCCGTCGCTGGGCCGGGCAAGGCCGGTGAGGATGCGGAGGGCGGTGGTCTTGCCCGCTCCGTTGGGCCCGAGCAGGCCGAAGATCGAGCCCTGCGGGACCGTCAGATCCAGCCGATCAAGGGCCAGGATGGGGCCGAAGTGCTTGGTCAGCCCGCGAGTCTGGAGCGCGGAATCCACCGCGCTGCCGGGGACCGTGGGGGCGGTGCTCACCCCTCCTCCCGGCCGACCGTGAAGTAGATGATCGGACCGATGATGTTGACGAAGACGATCACCAGGGCCCACACGATCTTGCTGCCGCCCCGCACGTGGCGGTCCTCCGGCTCCAGGTCGAGCAGCGCCGCGAGCATGAGGCCGAGCTGGATGACGATGATCGGGGCCAGCAGGGCGAGGACCTGGGCGGTCGTGAGGTCGGCCACGCCCTGAGCATAGTCCGGCGGGACGTGCGGCTAGGCCTGCACCACCGGGAGCTGCCGTCCGCCGTTGAAGCGGTCGGCCGAGAGCGAGGCCGCGAGCACCTCCGAGATGTCCTGGGCCTGCACCGGACGCGCCCCATCCCCCGTCGCCTCGGCCAGTCCGTCGCGCATCATGACGAGGCAGAACGGGCAGGCCGTGGCGACGCCGTCGGCTCCGGTCTCCAGGGCCTGCCGCGTGCGCTCGGCGTTGATCCGTGTGCCGCGCGTCTCTTCCATCCACATGCGGCCGCCGCCGGCCCCGCAGCAGAAGCTCTGCCGGCCGCGCCGCTCCATCTCGCGGATCTCCATGCCCGGCACCGCGGCGAGGGCCGCCCGGGGTTGCTCGATGACGCCGTTGTAGCGCGTCAGGTAGCACGAGTCGTGGTACGTCAGCGACCCGCTCCGGCCGACTTCCGGCTTGAGCCGGCCCTCCTCCACGAGCCGCGCCAGATACGCGCTGTGGTGGATGACCTCGTAGTGGCCGCCGAACTGGCCGTACTCGTTGCCGATCGTGTTGAAGCAGTGCGGGCAGGCGGTCACGATCGTCCGCGGGCGGTAGCGGCCCAGGGTCGCCACGTTGCCCTGCGCGAGCAGCTGGAAGACGTACTCGTTGCCCATGCGGCGGGCCGGGTCGCCGGTGCACGACTCCTCCTGGCCGAGCACGGCGAACCGCACGCCGGCCGCGTCGAGACACGTCACGAACGCGCGCGCCACCTTGCGGTTGCGGTCGTCGAAGGAGGCGGCGCACCCGACCCAGTAGAGGCACTCCAGGTCGGCGACGGCGTCGGGTCCGCCGTCGGCCACGAGCTGGGCCGCGGTCGGCACCTCGAACGGCAGGTCCCGGGCCCAGTCCAGGCGCGTCGCCTGGGGCTGGCCCCAGATGTTGCCGTAGCGCTCCAGGTTGGTGAACGCGCCCGTCAGCTCGGCCGGGAAGCGGCTCTCCTCCAGCACGAGGTTGCGCCGCAGGCCCACGATCTTGTCGACGTGCTCGATCATCACGGGACACGCCTCCACGCAGGCCCCGCACGTGACGCAGTCCCACACGGCGTCGTAGGGGATGGCGTGGTCCACGATCGGCGCCTCCAGGGCGGCGCGATGGAGGCCGTGGACGCCGGACCCGTCGGCCGACGCGCTGCCGCCGGTCGTCGCGGGCAGCGGCCGGATCCACGGCACGAGCGGCACGCCCACCTCCGCCTCGACCGCCATCTCGCGCAGGCCCATGATCAGCGTCTTGGGGTTGAGCGGCTTGCCCGTGGCCCAGGCCGGGCAGGCCGCCTGGCAGCGGCCGCACTCGGTGCAGGTGAAACCGTCGAGGAGGTCCTTCCACCCCAGGTCCTGGATCGTCTTGACGCCGAAACGGGCCGTCTCGGCCTCCAGGTCCATGGCCGGCAGTTCGCCGCGCGGCTTCAGCTTGCGCAGCCCGGCGTTGAAGACCGCCGTGGCGATGTGGAGGTGCTTGCTGCGCGGCAGGTAGAGCAGGAAGTAGCAGATGACCGCCAGGTTGGCCCACCAGCTGATGGCGAAGACGGCCTGCAGGAGGGTCGGGTCCAGGCGCGTGAGGCCGCGGCTGATGACCCACGGCACGATCTCGAACTCCTGGTACGGATCCCCGTAGCGGGCCAACCGGAAGGCCTCGGCCACGATCTCGGTGACGACGACGGCCGCGATCAGGCCCAGGATCGTCAGGCCGTCGCGGCTAAGGGTCAGGCGCGCCGGCCGCACGATCTGGCGGCGCACCAGGGCATAGCCGATGCCGCCCAGAACGCCAAGCGCCAGGAGGCTCTGCGCCAGCACCGTCAGGCGCCACAGCCAGCCGTCCACGGGCCACGCCAGGATCGCTTGCACAAGCCCGAACGTGACGCGATTGGCCGTGCCGATCGTCAGGATCACGAAGCCCCAGAAGATGGCCGCGTGCATGAAGCCGGGGCCGGGGTCCCGGAACATGCGGATCTGGACGATGGCGTACAGGATCGACGAGCCCACACGCCGTTCGGGCTGGTCGGTCACCGCCGACGGCTGGGCGGCCGCGAACACCCGCAGGTGGCGCGCCATCTGGAGCGTGAAGCCAAGCGCCGCGAGCACGAAGAAGAACGGCGCGAAGGGGTAGAACGGGACCTGGTCGATCATGGGCCGGCAGCGTGGCGCGACGAATCGTCGGCCAGCGTCTCCAGGGCGTGGGGCAGGAGGTCCAGCACCGCCTCGAGCGACTCGGTCGCGCCGCCCGGGCTGCCAGGCACGGCCAGCACGAGCGTCCGGCCGATGACGCCGGCCAGCGAGCGCGACAGCGAGGCGAAGGGGGTCGTGCGACGCCCTTCGGCGCGCATGACCTCACCGAAGCCGGGGATCTCGTAGTCGAGCAGTGCGCGCAGCGTCTGCGGCGTGGTGTCGCGGGGCGTCAGCCCGGTCCCGCCCGTCAGGACGATCAGGGCGTGGGCCGCCGTCCCGTCCCGCACGGCCGCCGCGATCGCGGTCGGGTCATCCGGCACCACGGCCCGTAAGACCGTGTAGCCGGCCGCGCCAAGGCGCGCTTCCAGACGGGCACCGCTGAGGTCCTCGCGCGTGCCGCCGCTGACCCCGTCGCTCACGGTCAGCACGAGCGCCGCGGACCGCTCCTCCCCCATGGCTCAGCCGGCGCGTCGCGGACCGCGGACGCCGCGCGGCGGCCGGGGTCGCGCCACCTCCGCGGATGCCGCCTCGGGCACCGGACGATGCCACTCCCCACTGCGTCCGCCGCTCTTCTCGGTCACCCGCAGGGCGCGGATCTCCGCGCCGCGATCGACGCCCTTGATCATGTCGTAGACGGTCAGCGCCGCGACCGCCGCGCCGGTCAGGGCCTCCATCTCGACGCCGGTCTGGGCCACGGTCGCCGCGGTGGCCCGGATGGTCAAGAGCGAGCGCGCCCGGTCGGGCCGCACCTCCACGACCAGGTCCGAGAGGGGGATGGGGTGGCAGAGCGGGATCAACTCGGACGTGCGCTTGGCGCCCATCACGCCGGCCAGCTCGGCCACGGTCAGGACGTCGCCCTTGGCGCTCCCGCCGTCGATGATCAGCGACAGCGTCTCCTGGGCCATCGTGACCTCGGCTTCGGCCACCGCCCGGCGCGCCGTGACGGGCTTGTCGCTGACGTCGACCATGCGCGGGCGGCCGGTCCGGTCCACGTGCGTCAGCCGCCGCCGGTCGACTCGCTTGCCAGGGCCGAGCGCCATCAGTCTCCCTCCGCGTGCAGGGGCCACACCTCGATCTCGGCCCCCGCGGGCATCTCGCGGACCTCTTCGGGCACGACCGCCAGGGCGTCCGCAGCGGCCAGCGCCGACAACACGTGCGAGCCCTGGCCGCCGGCCAGGGCCGCCAGCCAGGTCCCCGGGCGATCGGGGTCCGGGGCCAGTGTGACGCGCAGGAACGCCCGCCGCTCGTCGTGCTTGACGACCGGCTCGGCCAGGCGCGCGCGCCACCGCTCGCGCGCTTCCGGATCGGCGTGGCCGGCCAGCCGGCGCAGGACCGGGCGGACGAAGAGCTGGAAGGTCACGAAGCTGCTCACCGGGTTGCCGGGCAGGCCGAAGAGCAGCACGTCATCCGCGCCCCGCGCCGCCCGGGCGAAGGCGAGCGGCTTGCCGGGCTGCACGGCCACGCGCCACAGCTCGAGGCGGCCGACGGACTCCAGGGCCAGGCGCACGACATCGCGCGCGCCCATCGACACGCCGCCACTGGTCAGCACCACATCGGACGTCACGATCGCGTCGGCCAGCGTCCGCACGATCGAGGGCAGGTCATCGGCCACCGACGCGACCCGGGTCGTGGCCGCTCCCACGGCCGTGGCAAGGGCCGCCAGCATGGGCCCATTGCTGTCGTGGATCTGGCCCGCCTGCAGGGCGACCCCCGGCGCCACCAGTTCGTCACCGGTCGAGATCACCGTGACCCGCGGCCGCCGGTGGACACGCACCGTCCCGTAGCCGCTCGAGGCGAGCAGCGCCAACGTCGCCGGCCGCACGACCTGTCCCGCCCCGGCGACCGGCTGGCCGGCCTTGACGTCACTCCCGGGCGCCCGCACGTGCTCGCCGGCCGCGGCGGCCCGCCGCACGGCCACGCGCGCCGGCAGCTCGGCCACGCCCCACGGCGCGTCGGTGTCCTCGACGGGCACGATCGTGTCGGCCCCGCCCGGCAGCATCGCGCCGGTGAAGATCCGCACCGCCGTGCCGGCCGCGACCGACCGATGCGCCGGCTGGCCGGCGGGGACCTCGCCGATGACCGTCAGCTCGACCGGCCGCTCGGACGTCGCATCGGCCACGTCGGCGCTGCGCACGGCAAACCCGTCCATGGCCGAATTGGCCCACGGCGGCATCGTGAGGCGCGCCGCCAGCGGCTCGGCCAGGACCCGTCCGACGGCCGCCTCCAGGGCGATCTCCTCCGGCGGCAGTGGGGCCACGCCCGCGAGCATCCGCTCGAGCGCGACCTCCAGGCGCAGGAGCGGCGCGGCCGGGTCGGCGACCACGCCGGTCATTCGGTCGTCGCGCCCGCCGCCTGGGCGTTGCGCCGCATGCGCAGCGTGCGGAAGACGCTGTCGCGCGTCACCAGCCCGACGAGGCGCCTGGGATCGAGCGGGTCGACCACCGGCAGGCCCTCCACCCGCGAGGCGTCGAAGCGCAGGACGGCGTCCCACAGCGGATCCACCTCGTGCACCGTCACGAGGGCCTCGAGGTGCTTCATGACGTCGGCCACGCGTGTCGTCGCCCGCCGGTTGCGGGGGACGCGCCGGATGCTGGCCAGGTCGACCGCGCCGGTCAGGTTGCCGTCGAGGACCACCGGGTAGTACCGCGAGCCGGCCAGATCGGTCTGCTGCTCCAGCGTGTCGAGGGTGAGGTTCTGGGTCACGACCGGGTAGTCGTGGAGCATGACGTCCGCCACGCTCAAGCCCTTGACGAGGCGCTCCACCGCCACTCGCCGGTAACCGCCATCCGCGGCCTGGACGAGGAACCAGCCGATCAGCACGATCCACAGGCCGGCCAGGAGATCGATCGCCACGGCCACGAGGGCGCCCGACCCCACCAGCGTCCAGCCCATGACGCGTCCGATGAGCGAGGCTACCCGGGTGGCCCGGACGAAGTCGCCGGTCGCGGCCCACGCGATCGCGCGGAGCACGCGGCCGCCATCGAGGGGGAACGCCGGCAGCAGGTTCACGACCGCCAGGGACAGGTTGGCGACGCCGACCCAGAAGGCCACCGTGCCGATCGCGATCACCAGGTCGCTCGTGCCGGGCGCGCCGAGCAACGACGCCATCGCCAGCCACGGGACGAGGCAGATCGCGCCGAGCACGAAGTTCACCACCGGGCCGGCGAGCCCGATGACGAACTCGGCGCGCGGGCCAGGCGCCTCCTGCTCGACGCGGGCGGAGGCACCGAAGACGAAGAGCAGGATCTGGTCGGCCGCCACGCCGAAGTGGCGCCCCACGAGCGCATGGCCCAGCTCGTGGGCCAGGACCGAGGCGAAGAAGAGCACCGCGACGAGGATCGACATGCCGATCCGCAGGACCGCCGGGAGCTGCGGCTCACCGTCCGGTGAGCCGACGATCGCCAGCTGCACGATGACGAGCAGGAAGATGAGGACCCAGCTGAGGTGGAGGCTGACCTCGATGCCGAAGATCCGTCCGAGGCGCACGGCACCCGGCCTCATGCCGGCGTCTCCGGCGGCGGGGCGGCTTCCAGGCGGGCCGCGCGCCGCCGCGCGAACCACCACACGACGAGGCCGACGAGCACCGACGAGCCCACCAGCACGGCGGCCGTCAGCTCCCAGAACGGGGTGGGATACAACTGCACGAGATGCTCCGTCGCGGGGTCGAACGACCAGTCCCCACCGGGAAAGAAGATCTCGTGGAACAGGGTGAAGGCCTGTTCGAACGCGACGGCGGCGAACACTCCGATGACCACGAGGGCGGCCGCCATCACGGCCGCGCCTCGGGCCATGGCGCGCCAGAACCAGGCTGCACCGCGGACCGTGGCCAGGCCGATGATCAGGAGGAGGGCGCTGATCGCGGCAAGGGCCAGGAACCCGAAGAGCACGACGTGGACCGCCTGGAGGTGCTGGATCTCGGCCGCGTCATAGAAGGGCTGGACCGAACCTCCGGGCGTCCACGAGAAGGCGAAGGTGCCGGGGCCACCGTAGAGCTCGTGGATCGTCAGGTCGGACAGCTCGCGGGCCGTGGCCGGCGCCGTGCCAAGGTAGGCCGCCGACTGTGACTGGTCGAGCGCCGCGTGCATGTAGAGGGGCGTCGTCAGGACCAGCAGGACAGCTGCGACGATGACCAGGGCCGTGCCGATCGCCACGCCGATGGAAGCCACGCGACGGGCCAGCGGTGGGGCAAGGACGGCGGCGGTCACGCGCCTATCCTCGCACGCCCCGGGACTACTCCTCCTGGAGCGTCTGCGCCTGCTCCCACCAGCCTTCGAGCTGGAGGTCGGATGGCGGCTCGACCTGGAGGACGTGCGCCGCCTTGCCCACCCGGGCGCGGAAGTCGTCCAGGCTCAGGGCCAGCAGGTCCTGCAGGCCGACGATGCCGGCGTGCAGCAGCAGCTCCTTCTGGGCGGGGCCGACGCTGGCCAGGTTCAGCAGGAGCGCCTCGTCCCGCCAGTCGTTGACGTCGGTCGTGTCGGCCTGGATCTGGTCGGCCAGGTACTGGCGCCGCGTGGGCGTCTCCGACACCTCGAGCAGCAGCCCCGTGGTGAAGATGCCCTGGCGCAGCAGCTTGTCGATGTAGATGATCGGCGGGCGCTGGAGCTGGTCGATGGGTGGCACCGGACAATCCTAGCGAACCCGTGGAGCCATCGACACGTCACGCGGGTCGCTACCCTTCCCGGCATGGGCCGGACCCCACCGATCGTCACGCTTCGACCGATGAGCCCCGAGGCATACGAGGCCTGGCGGGTCGCGAGCATCGCCGGCTTCGCCGCCGACATGGTCCGCATCGGGGCGTGGCCGGCGGCCTGGGCGGAGGCCAAGGCGAGCGCCCAGCTGGAGCAGATCCTGCCCGCCGGCCGGGCGACCGCCGGCCACGAGTTCTGGTCGATCGTGGCCGACGACGGTGAGACGGTGGGCCACCTGTGGCTCGGGCCGCATGACGTCGTCGGGCGGGGCGCGGCCTTCATCTGGGACATCGCGATCGTCGCCGGAGCCCGCGGCCGTGGCTACGGGCGGGCCGCCCTGCTGGCGCTGGAGCCGCTCGTGCGCCAGCTGGGCTACGAGACGATCCGCCTGCACGTCTTCGGTGACAACGAGGTCGCTCGCCAACTCTACCGGTCGGCCGGCTACGTGGAGACCGATGTCTCGATGCAGAAGCAGCTGGGCTGAACCGGCCGTCAGCTGATCGTATACGCGACGGTGACGGTGACCTCGAGCTGCTCGGTGGTCGGCAGGTTCGGCGCGCTGCCGGCGGCGGCCGGGGGCACGACCGTCCCGCCGGACGACGACGGCGCCGTGTCAGGGGCGCCGGACGCATCCATGGGCACGACACCCACGTAGCTGCCGCCGACCGACACGCTCATCGAGACGACACCGCCGAGCGTGACACCGGCGTCGTGGGCGGCTGCTTCCGCCTGGCTCCTGGCATCGTCGATCGCCGCCGCCAGGGCCGTGCGCTGCGCGGTCGCGCGGTCGCTGGCGTCGGCCTTCATCGTGGCCGTGCCCGTGCCGCTGACGACCAGCTCGTGGTCGGGCGCGAGGCCGGCGCTGCCCCCGAAGACCGGGTACGGATAGGCCACGGCGCTGGTCGAGCTCGCTGAGCTGGTCCCGGCGCCGGGTGCGATGTCGACCTGGCCGGCCGCCGGCCCGCCTGGGGCGACGGCGGCGGACGTGTTGCCGGCCGGGGTCGCACTTGGCGCAGCGGGAGCCGCCGATCCCGCGGCCGCGCACCCGGCGAGCAGCAACGCGGCCATGGGGATGGCGACGACGCCGCGGCGTCGGATGAGGGTGCGAGCAAGGGTCGTGGGATCCATCGGGGCGTCTCCTGCGGCTGCGGCTCGCTGGTCGGCACGAGCGTATGAGTCGGGAGACGCGCGGAGCGGCCTGCCGGTTCCCTGCGCGAGGGACCCGAGGGCTTGCCAGAATGGCTCATGCCCCTCGTCGTCTTCGTCGTCGCCGCCGCGCTGTCCGCGGGCTCGAGCGTCCTGCTCGTCTCGCGTCTCGAGCGCGTCGGCGAGCGCCTGGGCCTGGCGGAGGCCCTGCTCGGCCTGGTCGTGGCCCTGGCGGCTGATGGGCCGGAGATCACGTCGGCGGTGACCGCCGTCACGACCGGCCAGCGGGAGATCGGACTCGGGGTCGTGCTGGGCTCGAACGCCTTCAACCTGGCCGCCATGCTCGGCCTGAGCGTCGTGGTCGCCGGCGGCCTAAGCCTGCCGCGCTTTGCCACGATGCTCGAGGGCTCGATCGCCCTGCTGATGGCGGCCATCGCCGTGGCCGCGGTGATGGCCTGGATCGCGCCGGCCGTGGGGCTGCTCCTGGGCCTCGTCGTGTTCCTGCCCTACGTGCTGGTGTGCGCCCTGCGGCCAACGGCCCGGGCACGCCTGCCCCTGCCGCGCCTGTGGCTCACCTGGCTCAGGCGGGCCATCGATCAGGAGCACGTGACCATCGAGCGCCCGCCCATCGCCGGCCGGGCTGACGTCGCGGTCGCCGGAGCCGCGATGGTGGCCGTGATCGGGGCCAGCGTCGTCATGGAGCAGTCGGCCACCACCATCGGGGCCCAGGCCGGCATCCCGACCATCGTCGTCGGCAGCATCGTCCTTGCCGCGGTGACCAGCCTGCCCAACGCGGTGGCCGCGATCTACCTCACCCTGCGCGGCCGTGGGGTGGCGGCCATGAGCGAGGCCTTCCACAGCAACGCGTTCAACGTCCTGCTGGGGCTGCTCGCCCCGGCGGTCATCCTGGGCCTGGGACCCGCGACCAACGGCGCGGTCCTCGGGGGTGCCGCGTATCTGGCGCTCACGGTGGCCGCCGTGGTCTTCGCCCTGGCCGGGCGGGGCCTCGGTCGGCTTGGCGGCGGCGTCCTCCTCGTCGGCTACGTCGGCTACGTCACGCTGGTGCTCGTGACATGAGCCCGATCAGTGGCCGCCGGCCTTGAAGGTGCCGAACGCGAAGGCAGCCCGCTCGAGCTTGATGCGCTCCTCGTCGGTCATCTCGTGGACTTCACGACTGCCCTTGGCACGCTGCACACCCAGCGAGCACATGTAGCCCGCCGCGGTGTGCGTCCGATCGATGAGCCGGTCCGAATAGAAGACGCTTCCCACGGCGGTGTCCTCACCGAAGACGACGCAGGGCTCCCTGACCGACCTGGCGCCCGGGACTCCCGGTGGATGGATCTGGCGGGTCGGACAGGGTCGACCGGACCACCCTCCTGGAGGCGGCCGTCGCTACGGCACCGGCACGCGGAGGAGTTGGTCCATCACCTGCTGGGCGTCGGTCGAGCCGGTGTCGACGAAGACCGCCCGGTCGTCGGTCGTCCACAGCACCGTGGACGAGAAGGGCAGACCGGCGTAGGTCTGGACCGTCACGGACCCACGACTGGACTCGATGACCAGCGTTCGGGGGGACTGGCGGGCGCTGACGGCAGCCAGGGCGTGATCGGTCATGTTCGGACCGTAGGCGAGCGCACCCGGCGCGAGGCCAGAGTCCGTTAGCGTACCGTCGGGCGCCCCCAACAGCGTGTGGTCGTCGGTCGCCAGCAGGACCACGCGATCGTCCGGCGTCCAGCCCAGGATCTCGTCATCGACGGTGATGGAGCGGACGGAGCCCGTGGCGAGGTCGACGATGATCGGCGGCGGCTGCCCCGGGGGTCGGGTGGCGGTCGCGACGCCGCTGGCCGCGAAGTACCGCCCGTCGCGGCTGAAGTAGGCCGGGCGAGTCGACGATGAGCCCACTCGGGAACACAGCCAGGGGCTGGCCGGCTGGGAAGCGCAGCACGTGCACCTCGGCTTCGTTGTAGCCCGTGTTGGCGAGGACGACGCCCGTCGACCGGCGGGCGGTGTCACGGGATGCCTCAAGGACCAGCAGGCTGCCGTCCGGCGACCAGGCCATCGGTGTCCCGAACGTGGTGAGGAGGGGCCCCAGGCGGCCGCTGGTCCAGACCTGGAAGTGGTCGAAGCCGTACTCACCCTGGGGGACCGCCGAGTCCAGGACCAGTGCGCCGCGGCCGTTGCCGAGAACACCACCCCACGTGCCAGGGAGCGGCACCACCAGCGCGGCGATGTCCGGGGCCGCGACGTCGTGCAACGTGACAGGGCCGTTGACCGCGTCGGCGCCGGGCTGGAACACCGCGAGGGTGGTGGCATCGAGCCACCCGAAGTCTTGGCCCGCGTAGGCGGCCACTTTCGTGCCCTCGACCGTGAAGACCTCGACGGTGCCGTTGCTCTGCTTGTCCTGCATCAGCGCCGCCAGGAAGTCGCCGTCAGGTGACAGTTGCATCGAGCTGAACTGCGACACCGTGTCGAGGACGAGCGTGCCTGGTGGCAGCGTCGGCGCGGGCGTCGATGTCGAACTGGGTGTTGGCCGCAGGCTCGGTGTGGTTGACACCGCGATGGGCGGGGACGTGACCGGTGTCGCCCCGCAGGCCGCCGCCAGCAGCGCCGCCAGCACGACCCCAGACCCCCGCTCGAGCGCACGTGCGCGGACTCGGCCCATGCCACCCCCGATCCTCTTCCACAGCATAGGACGAGCGGGCGAGGCCAGCGGTGTCATGGGAGTGGCGCCAGGCCCTGCGGAGCCCTCGTGAGACCGACCCCTTGCGCCGCGAACGGCATCGGCACACGATGGCCCTCAGCCTTCGTCGCAGATGGCTGGATGGGAGCGGCAGATGAGCGGTCGATCGACGCGCACGGTCCGGGCCCTCCTCGGGGCGACGCCGTGCTCGTGGTCGCGGGGTAGTACGACTCGGTCCCCATGCCGGCCGTCCAACGGGCACAGGCCGCGCACTTTGACATGACCAGGATGGCCGTCGTCTTGGGGGCGTGGACATGCGGAACCTGGTCCCGCTGATCGTCACCGTGCTGACGGTCGCGGGCTGCTCCACGTCCAGCGGGTGGCCCGACACAGCCACCGTGTGGATCCGCAACGAGACGGCGAGCCCGGTGAATGTGGAGGTGGTCACCTCGACCGGGGGTTGGTTTCCTTCGACCGAGGACGCGACCATCGTCGTGGACGGCGTGAATGGTGACGACTGCAACGGGACCGCGGCGATCATCGGGTCCGGACCGGTGACGATCCGGGTCTCCGGTGCCGCGGTCGCGGCCGGGCAGACGTTCTCGTTCACCCAGCCCCAGCCGGCGGCCACGATGCTCCGAGCCGACCTTGACTACACGCTCGATGTCGATGCTGCCGGGCACGCGGTCCTCGCCCACGGTGAGCCACCGGCCTCCTGGGTATGCCCCGGACGATCTCCAGAGGAGCCCTCGGCTCCCACGGCGACGACCGTGCCGGCCCTGACCGTGCGCGATCCGACCGTGCACGTCTCGCCCTCGACGGGTCTCCACGACGGCCAGACGGTGACCGTCACCGTGACCGGCTTCGGCGTCGGGGCCAAGGTCTGGCTGTCGGAATGCGCGTCGGCGAGCGACGTCAGCGGCGAGGGCTGCGGCGCCCAGTTGGCCGCCCAGACGCTGCTCGCCACCGGGGACGATCGGTCCGGCTCGACCACCTTCGTCGTCCACCGCATGGCGGCCACGGAAGCGGTCCAGGCCGCGCCGACCGCGACCTGCACGAACGACTGCGTCATCGTCGCCACCCAGGGCGTGGGCTACGGCGTCGCTTGGGCCGCCGTCAGCTTCGAGCCCTGAGCAGGGCCGGGGCCGGACTGGCGCGCAGATCCACGACCCAACGATGGCGCCGCCAGGTGGCCCTTGACAGGGGGTGCGGGCGGCCCGACCGTTGCCGGCGAGGGGTGGGCTGATGCGCGTGTCCAGGACGGGCGCCGGGTGGCTGCTCGTGGCGTACGGGGCAGGGATCCTCGTCATCGGGCTCGTGGGGGTCGTCGTCTGGGGTGGCGGCGTGGCCTTCGTCGCGCTGGCCGTGCCGCCTGCCGCCGCCGGCTTCGGCGTCATCCGCCGCTGTCCCTGGGCGCACACCATCGGGGTGCTTGTGGCTGGTGGCTACGCCATCGTCTGCGCCTTCATCGCGACCACCACCCTGCGTGGGCTGACCCCGGCGCCCGGTCAGCCCGCCGCGGGGCTCGACCCCGTCTGGACCGCCGCTGCCGCCGCATTCGTTGCCGCGGCCATCCTCGTCGGCATGAGCAAGCCCGACCACAGGCCAACAGATCGATCCCGCGGGTGATGGGCGGGTGCCCGAGGGACGATGATCATGGGGGCCACCCATCCCCGGCGCACCCGCGGCCTCGTCACAGGGACCTCCATCAGCCGATGACCATGCAGCCCGAGGGCTGCTTCGACCCCGACGTCTGGACGTCGTCGAAGATCGAGGCGTTCAGTCCCACCAGGGGACGGGGCGCGTTCGGGAGGCCGATCGCTATCGGAGCCGACGCGACACCCGGGTCGAGGACGTAGAGGAACGACCCGTCGGCGGCGATGTGGCCGGTCGCAGTCGGCCCCGAGTAGGCGGCCCCGTGGGTCGTGACCCAGCCGAAGACGAACCGCTCGTCGCCGCCGCTCGCCGGGCAGACCATCGCGAAGACCCCGGTGCCGCTGAGAGTTGGCGGCTGGCCCGCGCCGGCCGAGGCGAATGCAGGCACCGACGGCCGACCAAGCTCCGTGGGACCGGAGGCCCCGACCCGGCTGACGACGAGGTCCGATCCGACGAACCTGAAGGCGAACACCCCGCTCGCCGTCTGCACCTCGTGCTCGTCCAGCCCGCCGGACGAACTCGCCGGGGCGGTCGGTGAGGCCGTCGCCGTGGGCGACGAACCCGAAGTGACCGTCCACACCACGAGCACGGCGGCAGCGGCCAGGGCGATGCCCGGCACGATCCAGCCCCGCGCGTCCGATCGTCCATCCCGAGCTAGGGTCATGTCATCAGTATCGAACCGCGGTCGGCGGTGGTGTGCGTGGGTACCAACGTTCAGCCTGTGGCCCGAGTGGATGGCCCACGGTGCTCCGGCCCTTCAGGTGACTAACCCTGAGGCCCACCCTCGGCAACTACAACGAGACGCTGAAGAGGTGGTGATCCAGCAGATACCACGTCATGCCTGTGGCGTCGGTCGCCACATCAGTGAGATTGCCGGCGAGCACTCGGGTACACGATGTCGCCGATGGACTTTGGGGCCCGCCAAGGCCGCCCACCAATGAGATGCAGGCCGTCGGCAGGTCGAGGCGGGATGCCACGGTGTCCCCAACGACTCGCACCAGCCCGAAGATGTCTGGGCCGGCGACGGCCAGCGTCAAGCCACCCCTCGGATCCACCGCGGCGAGTGTCGGGGCGTCCCGTCCCACGATCAACTGCGTGACTGAACCATCTGCGTGGATGAGATGGGTGCCGTCGCTGCTGCCGGTGGACATGACCTCCGTCCCAACAGCTCGTAGGGTGAACCCCAGAAGATGACCGTCATGGACCTGGCCGGATGGCGAAATCGTCTCTAATGTGCGGGAGGACTGCGTGCCGAACACCTCGGAGGCGACCACGAGCGTGCCGTCGGCGGTGCTCGAGAGATGCACCGCTGCCCCCGCGTAGCTCGCGGGCAGAGCCACCCGCCCGATCTCGTCGAGGTTGCGGTCGAAGCGCGACAGCCACGGCACGCGCCAGCGGGCAAGCAGCAGCTCGCCGTTGCGTGTCGTCGCGCCGGTATTCCAGTTGCCGGTCACCGGCAGGTTCTGCGCGGAGGTGATCCTCGTGGGCAGGACGCGGCTCATCAGCGTTTGCGATCCGAGATCGAAGTAGCTGATGCGATGCGCATCCGCGAGCCAGACGCCACCGGCGCCGTCGGGCACGATCCGGTAGCAGGTGAAGGCGATCGCCGGACTAGGCGACGGGCTGGGCATGACGGTAGGCGACGGCGTGCTCGTCGGATTGGGCGAAGCCGGTCCTTGCACGGACGGTACAGGCGCCCCACAACCCACCAGCACGGCGCTAAGCAGCAGCCCGAGAACCAATCCCCGCATGTCATGGAGGCGATGCGCCTGCCTCAACGGTTGCACAAGCGGTGAGGTGCCGTGTCGGAGCTGGACTGACGAGGTTGATCTGCTAGACGCCAGCGGCCGCGTGGTGTCCAAGGGTGACATCTGCTCCTCTCAGGGCAGCTACCGTCCGCAGCTCAGCACTCAGCATCCGGAAGCGTCACCGTGGCTCACTCTGATGGCTGGATGACGTGGACCGTGCCGAGCAGCCCTGGAGGCTCGTCGCGCAAGATTGAACCGATCGGCTCTCGCACTCGTCGGATAGGTGACCGTCCGCGGAACTGGAACGCAGGGGTCGCGATGACTGAGGCCATAGCCGTGCCGACCGCCCAACGGCTCGCCCGCGAGGAGGCGTTCGCCCGCCTCGTCGCACAGGAGCTCGCCGGCGCGTACCGGACCGCCACCGTCCTGCTCGGCGACGCCGCCGAGGCCGAGGACGCGACCCAGGATGCCCTCGTCCGCGCGTGGCAGCGGTGGGATCGACTGCGCGACCCCGGCCGCGCCGGAGCCTGGTTCGGGCGCATCCTCGTGAACGTCTGTCGAGATCGCCTTCGGGCACGGCGGACGGTTGCGGTGCGGTGGCTGCCTGACCCGACGGCGGTCGATCCGCTGGACCGATCGGGCGAGCGCGAGACGCTGTGGGAAGCCCTCGCCACCCTGAGCGCCGACCATCGGATCGTGATCGTGCTGCGCTACTACCTCGAGCTGCCCCTTGAAGCGATCGCCGAGCGGACCGGCGTACCGATCGGCACGGTGAAGTCGCGCCTGCACCACGCGCTCCGCGCGCGTCCGCGCCGCATACGACGCGCGCCAGCGCGGATCGGAGGTCACGAGATGAACGAGTCCACCTTCGAGGACGCCCTGCGCGCGACGCTCCGCGCCGCTGCCCCGCTCGATGTGCCGGATCGGCTCGAGGACCGCGCGCGCGCCATCCCGCGCGTCATTCCACGGCCCTCCCGCTGGTGGCCCGGGCCGTGGCCGGCGCCCGCCCGTCTCGCGCTCGGTCCGATCCTCCTCGCGTTTGTCGTCGTCGCCTCGGTCGTGCTCGTCGCCGACCGCCCGTCTCTTACCCCGGGAGGTGGCGGCATGCCCAATCCCGCGGACATCGTCTCGTCGTTCGGCGCCCTCAGTGCGAGCGACCTCGAACTCGAGGTCGGCGGCCGGATCTTCCAACCTGCGGTCGCCGGCCCCACGGCACGGCCTCAGAACAGGTCAGGGGAACCAAGCGGCGCACCGAGTCCCATGGCCGCGGGTGGTGTCCCGTCATCAACGGCGCAGCCCGTGGTACCGGGTCAAGCGTTCAGCGGCTCATCGACCTACGGCCAGCTAACCGTCCACTGGCTCGACGCGACCGGTCCGATGGTCCTCGTGATGCGCTTCGCCGCCGACGCACACACCTGGTGGGTGAGCGAGATCATCGCCACCGACGGGCGGTCGGTGCAAGCGGGCTGGCTCTACTTCGAGGGCCCGTTCTTCGAGCGCCCGCTCGGCACCACGTTCACCGGCACCGTCACGCTCACGAGTGCGCGCGCGACCTACGATGGCGAAACCGCTTCGCTGCGGTTCGGCGACCTCAACCTTCGTGCCTTCGCCTCGACCGCGCCGAGGAACCCGACCGCGGGCACGATGCCGCCCCCAGGCAGTTCGACCGTGGCGGACGGTGGCCCCGACTTCATCACGACCATCGACGTCAGCGGGACCGTCGTCGGCTACATTCCCTTGGAGGATCTCCAGGAGCAGGTGCCCATCGACAGCTTCGAGGGCCAGCCCCCGGACCTGCCGGTCTACGGCCACGACCTCAGGACGCTCGTCGGTTACTCCGTCCCCGGTCAAGGGCTCGTGCCGCTGGCTTCGATGACCAGTGTCCCCGCCCCTACGGCAAGCGTCGGCCCGACCGTCGTCAGCCAGAGCGGCGTGATCGGGTATCCGGGGGCCTTCGACCCCGGGCAGCCCTTGCACTGTTCGGGCGTCCAGGCCATGACGCCCCCGGATGCGGGGGCATGGCTCGCCGCACAGGGCTACACCGTGACCTGGCAGATCGAGGATCAAGACAACCACACCTCGACGCAGTCGGGTGTGGCGCCCACCACCGGGTATGTGATCGACGGCGTGCTCCGTGGAGCGGACCTGCTCCTCGTGGTCGAGACGGGAGCGGCAGCCCAGGCGGTTCCGTCTGCCTGTCACTGACCCTCGCAGCAGTCGACGCCGATCAATAGCTCCCAACCGATGTCGTCTGCCCACGTGAGTGACTGCACTCATCCGCGGTGCCGGGACGCGGGCAGCGGGCTGGCCGCTCGATCCGCTGACCGTTGCCGACTGCCCGCCGGGCGGAGGGCGTGATGTGCGACGTCCAGGTCGTTGCGCGATTCTGGTACTGACCCTCGGGGTACCCTAGCGGGGCGCGTGGGTCGCCGGCCAGCGGCCAAAGGCGCGAGGAGGTGACTTTCGCGTGAACGGCCCCGTGGCAGCGGCGTCGGACGCGTCGGCCGCCTTCGTGGCGGACCACCTCACCAAGCGGTACGGGCGCCGCGGACCGGTGGCCCTGCGGGACGTGTCGCTTTCCCTTCCCGCTGGCCGGACCACCGGCCTCGTGGGCCCCAACGGGGCCGGCAAATCGACGCTGCTGCGCACCTGGATGGGATTCGAGCGCGCGACGTCGGGGCGGGTCAGCGTCTTTGGTGCCGACCCGGAAGTCGACCGGGCGGGGACGATCGGGCGCCTCGCCTATCTCGCCCAGGCACCCGCCCTGTACCGCGAGCTCACGGTGGCCGACCACCTCGCCTTCGCCGCCCATTACCGCCGGACGTTCGACCGGAACCGCGCGACCCGCCGCCTCGCCGAGCTCAACGTGCCGCTGGCGGCACGGGCCGGCACGCTCTCCGGCGGCCAGGTGGCCCAGGTCGGTCTGGCCCTCGCCCTCGGCTTGCGAGCGGAGGGCCTCCTACTCGACGAGCCCCTCTCGAGCCTCGATCCGCTCGCTCGCCGCGAGTTCATCGAGGTCCTCCGCGCCGATGTCCACGAGTCCGGCGCCACGGTCGTCCTCTCGTCGCACCTCGTGTCCGACGTCGAGGCGGCCTGCGACCACCTCGTGGTGCTCGGGATGGGCAAGACGATGCTCGAGGGCGAGATCGGCGAGGTTCGGGTGAGCCACAGGGTCATCGAGGGCCCGCCGCCGCCCGGCGCCACCCTTGTCGGAGCGCTGCCCGGGGCCGGCGACCGACGCGTCGTGCGGCTCGGCGCTGACGGTCCCACCCCGGCCGGCGCCACGACGAGCCTCGAAGACATCGTCATGGCCTACCTCGCCGCTGCCCGAGCGTAGCCCGATGGCGATCGTCGCGCGCCTCCTGTGGCGGACGCACCGGATCGAGATCGCCACCATGGCCGCGCTCACCGTCGTCCTCGCCGTCGTCGCGCTGCTGGTGACGGCCCGTCTAGGGGCGCTCACGCCGAATGCAGCCTGTGCGCCGCTCATCGAGCGGGGCTACGACCCGGCCGGGCTGGCCGCCTGCCCGAGGTTCCTCGAATACGCGGGCCTGCGCGATCTCGCCCTGCCGCTCAGCAACCTCATCGCCCTCCTGCCGCTCGTCGTCGGGGTCCTCCTGGGCAGCCAGCTCGTGGCCGGCGAGCTCGATCGGGGCACGCTCCAGCTCGCCTGGACGCTCGAGCCGACCCGCCGGCGCTGGCTCGTCGAACGGCTAATCCTGGGCGGACTCGTCGTCGGCGCCATAGGACTCGTCTCCGCGCTCGTCAGCATCGGGCTCGTCGTGGCGGAGAACCCCGGCGTCGACATCGGGGCGAGCTTCCTCGCCTACGGCCTCTGGGGCCCGCTGCTGCTACTGCGGGGTCTCGCCGCCTTCGCCGTAGGCGCCGCCGTTGGGGCGTTTGCCAGCCGGGTGGTGCCAGCGCTCTTGCTGGCCGTGCTCGCCGTCACGGTCGTCGTCCTGGGCGCCTTGATCATCGCGCGCACCTACTACCCGACGACGCTCGGCCCCGGGTTGGTGGGCGCGGACGCGCTCGTCGTGGACGTCGGGGAGGTCGGCGCCGACGGGCGGTTCGTCAGCCGCGAGGCGGCGTTGGCCCAGGCGCCCGCGGGCCTGAGCGTACCGGACACCTACACCTGGCTCGACGCCCACTTCCAGCCCGCCACGACCTTCATCGCGGGCGCCGACATGTCGGCGGTGGCGACCGCCGAAGGGCTGCTCCTGGCGGCCGGGTCGGTGGTCGGGCTCGGGTCCACCTTTGTCCTCGTCGGCCGGCGCCGACCCCTCTGAGGCCCCGATGCCGCCGATCCGCCTCATCCTCAAGCCCGTCCGCTTCGAGCTGGCGGTCTTCGCCACCCTGTCGCTCCTTGTGACCGTTGGGATGGTCGTGCTCGCCGTGCGCGTGGCCGACCTGCACCGCCAGGCCGCGCTGTGCACGCAGGCTCTCTGCGCCGCCACCACCGAGCTGGACGCGCTCGGACCGCTCGTGCCCATCTTCGAGGCGCTCACCCTCGTCGTGCCCGTCGGCGCCGGCATCATCCTCGGCGCGCCCCTCGTCGCCGCCGAGATCGAGCGACGGACGGCCGCCCTTGCCTGGTCGATCGCGCCGTCGCGCCTGCGCTGGTTGGGCGAACGCGTCCTCGTCCTGGGCGCCGTCGTGACGGTGCTCGCCGTGCTCCCCGCGATCGCCGCGACGTGGCTCACCGGGGCGCTCCATCCGGACGTCTCCCTCGGCCAGTCGTTCGTGGACTACGAGGTGCGCGGCGCGCTGGTGGTCACGCGCGCGATCTTGGCCTTCAGCGTGGCCGTCTTCGTGGGGGCGCTCCTTGGGCGCGTCCTCCCCGCCGTACTCCTTGGGACGCTCCTCTTCGTCACCCTCATCGCCGGTCTGGGGCTCGGTTTCGACGCGTGGAACCAAGCGGAGGCGGTCGATGTGGGCAGCGATACCGGCGCCCTGCTCACCAAGACGCTCTTCCGCGATCCGTCCGGGCGCCTCCTCACGGGCGATGAGGTGTCCCCCGACGCCATCATCGGCCAGGACGTCATCGCGGTCGAGTACGGGGAGCCCGGGTCACGGGTCGGCGAGGTCGTGACCCGCGAGGGCGCGATCCACTTCGTCCTGGCGCTGGGGGCCCTGGGAGCGACCGCGGTGGTGGTACGCCGTCGCCAACCAGCGTGAGGGCCCGTCATGCTCGAGCGGCGGCTACCCTCTCGGTGTGGAGATCAACGGGCGAAGGCCTGTTCACGAGGCGCAATCGCTGAGCTACACGATCGGGTGGCGCGACGTCCCGTGGTCCCGGCTCGGGCTCGCCGGAGTGGTCCTCTTCGGGCTCTGCGCGGTGGTCCTGGTGGTGTGGGGCGTCGTCATCATCGGCACCGGGCCGTCGTCGGCCAGCACCGGTGTCCTCGTCCTGGCGTGCGGCCTCCTGGTTGCCGCCTCCATCGCGGTGCGCCAGTACCGAGGCCTCCACGTATGGCGACGGGCGGTGGGTCTCGACGTCACCCTGACGCTCGCCGACGAGGCCCTCACGATCAGGAACAGCCTCGGGCAGACCTCGGTCCAACCGTGGGCCACCCTGCGGAAGGCGACCGTCCAATGGCGGCACCTCGTCATCGTCGGGTGGGCGGGACGGGTCGCGATCATCCCGAAGCGCGGCCTGGGCGGTCCCGCCGACGTCGCGGCCTTCCTTGACGAGGTCCGGGAGCGCATCGCCGGCGCTCAGGACTCCACGAGCCTAGGGTAGATAGCCGTTCCGACAGCATGCCGCCAGCCAAGCGACGTCTGGATTGGGCTGGGGGAATAGCGGGCGTCCACGCCGCTGTTCAATGGGTTATGGTCGTGGAGCGGGGAACAATCCATGACCGAGCGCCTGAACCCACCGTATCCGCAGCTCGGCCCCGTCACCTTCATCGGCATCTGCGTTGTCGGCGTGGCGGTGGCGGTGAGGGGCATGCTCAGCCTCAGGGTGGGCACCGAGCAGTGGTGGACCGCGGTCCTTGCCCTACTGATCATCATCCCCGGTTTCACCATCATCATCAGTGGCTGGCTGTACATCCAGCGCGAGGTCGTGTTCGGGGCAGACTCGATCGTCGTACGGCGCTGGCTGGACATCCTGGCTGGGCGGCCAGGGCGGACTTTGCCGCTCGACGACGGCACGCGTGCGGCCATCACCCTCGATAACGTCCGCTCGTTGCGCCTCGAGCACGCCGGGGTGCCGCCCATCCAGCTAACGCTGGGCTACTGGATCCCGAGACGCATCGCGAGGCTGGTCGAGGTGCTCCATGCCCGCGGCATCCCTTTGGCCCAGTACTGGGAGGGCTTCTACCCACCGGGCACCAGCTAGGCGGAGTGGGCGAACGGGGGCCGCCTCGGGCTGCGGCACCGGGCCGACCGTGCCGCTCTGACCCGATGGACAGTACAGGCTCAGTACCCCATGTCGAGATGCGCCCACGACCGCGTGGACAGGTTCCGAAACTACGGGGGACCTGGTCCGAGTAATCGACCTTCCATGGGCCGTGTGAGATGCCGTTCCTGCACCGGCGTGGGCGCATGGCAGTTGTCGACGCGGGACCGTACGCTCGACCTGGCCCGCGCCGCCTTGCGCTCGTGGCAATCGCCCGGAGCGACTCCTAGCACTTGACGGGGCAAGGTCGTCGGCAGACGCTGTACGCAGGAGGCCGTGGTCATGCCGCAAGCGTCCGCCGGTGGGTTCGTCCTCATCCTGGCACTGCTGAACGCGTGGCTGGCGGCGCGCTGCGGCCGCTCGAGCCTCGGCTGGTTCCTCGCCTCACTCCTACTGGCCCCGCTGGCCTGGCTGCTCACGCTGTTCCTCGTGACCCGGCCACGGGTGGCGCCCGACACCTCGAGCGCGCCACGAGCCGTCGTTAGCATCGCGGCCCTGCTGCTCGCCGTGCTGGTCGGCGGTTGGACGGTGCTCCTGGTGGCTGCGCCACAGGCCGGAGCGACGCTCACGACCGGCGGGCTGGGCCATGAGGTGGTACCCCCGGAGGCGATGACCCTCAGCATCTCCAACGGGACGACGCTCACGGTCACGCTGGTGGTGGACGGCATCGTCGTCCGCACCGTGGCACCGAGCACCGGGGCTGACCCGATCCCCGCCAGCGCCCTGCCGGCCCTGCCTTGGGTCGTCGAGGCGCGGTCGCCGAGCGGCCGGGTGCTCACCTCGATGACGGTCAAGGCCGGCGCGGTGTGGCAGGTAGCAGCCCCGGTCGAGGGCGGTTCCGAGAGCAAAGGCGTTGGCGCCCGCGCGGATCTCTCGTGCGGGCGGCTGGACATCTGGTCCGGCCCGCCGATGATCGGGCCGGCGCCCGGCCCGGGGTCGCCCGGCGACTGCGCGCCGTAGGAAGCCGGTGTCACGCAGGTCGCTGACCATCGGCCTGGCCTTGCCGGTCTTCGTCGGCGGTTGGCTGGCCGCCGTGGTGTTCGGGGCAGAGGACTACGTGCCCTGGCTGACATCGCCCGCCGTCATCGCGGGCCTCGGCGTCACCCTCGTGGCCGGTCTGCTGCTGCTCCGTCACGGGGCCATCGGGCCGGGCCAGATCGTGGCCGCGATGCTCGTCGGCGGGCTTGGCTTCGGGCTCAGCCTCCTGCTGGTCTTCCTCGCGATCCTTGCCATCTGGTTCCGACCCACTGGGCCGGTGGGGCCATCGGCTTTCTCGTGGGCCATCTACAACCGCACCGAGGCGACGGTGGCGGTCGGACCGGTGCTGGGCCTGCCACCGTGTGCGTCGACCCGCATCGCGCCCGCCCAGTTCCCGGGTGCGGCAGCGACCACGATGCCCGGTGCCATCCCCCTGGCCGTGGGGTTCAGGACCCAAACGGCTTCACCGGCGTGCTGAGCGTCGTCGTCGCCGCCGACGGGACGCACGTCTACATCGGGGAGATCAACCCAGCCAGCCTGCCCGCGTGTGCGGGTTCGCCGGTGCCGTAGGGTTGCGGCCGGGCCTACCCTTCGACCCATGAGGACAGCCGCAACAGCTCGCAGCGTCCCCGCTCTGGTGCTGGCCCTGGTCGTTCTGGCAGCGGTCCTGCTGGTCGCCGGCTATGGCCTCGCCGTCGGCGCGGGCCTCATCGCGGGGTTGCTCCTGGGTGCGGGCGTCGGGCTCGTCGGTGTCCTCTGGCTGCATGGCGGCCCCGGCCGGTCCATCGGCCTGGGTTCGAGTTACCTCTTCGGGACATCAGAGACCGGTGGGCCAGTGGACCTGCCGGATTGGGTCCACGACAGCGTACGGGTCCAGGGCGTCGATGCCAGCCCGTTGCGCCAGGTCCTCGTCGCGCGCCAGCAGGCGACGGCCGGCGGCGTGACCATCGAGGTGCTGACCGTCGAGCTCCGGGAGCTCGGTGGGGTCCTGGCCGCTACGGCTCGCGCTGATCCACCCACCGGACCGCCCGGGCCCTTCGCGCGAGCGAGCGTGACCGACGACGTCGGGAGCACCTATGCGGCGGCTGCCACGCCGGGAGGCGGCAGCGGGCCGTTCATGTCGCGCCTCGAGGTCCGGTTCGCACCCGCCCCGCCGCCGACCGCGCGGCGGCTGGAGCTGCGGATCGAGGAGTTCGTCGATCCCTTCCCGAACCACGGCCGCCGGGCCGTGGGTGTTCGCCATCCCTCTCGCGGGCGAGGGCTGACCGTGGTCGAGCGACCCAGGAAGCGGCGCTCGTGACCGACCGCCGTCTGCACAGTCGAGCCCTTGGTGCGGCCGCCGTGCTCGCGTGGGCTACCACCATCGGGTACGTGCTGCTCCTGGTACAGCAGGACACCGTTGAGCCCCTCGCCGGGCGCGTCGTCGTGGTGGCCGCCACGATGCTCCTCCTCGGTCTCGCGGCCGCCATCGGGGCATTCATGCCACGACCGACTAGCAGGGTCGTCCTTGCCGCGGTCGTAGTGGGTGGCCTCCTGCCCCTGGGGGTGCTCGCGGCCATGTCAATCGGCGTCCCGCTTGTCGTCGCCGGCCTCCTGGCGCTGGTAGCCGGTCTCCAGGCGCTGCCTGCGAGCGCGCCGCGCACGCTCCTGTTGGCCGCTGCTGCCGCGATCGCCTCGGTCACGCTGCTCGCGGTCGGATTGCTGGTGACCTGAGCGGCCGGCCCTCCTACCCTGCGACCCGCTCCGCGCCGGCGGCCCGAGTGGCCGCGGGGGCACGATAGCCACGCAGGTCTACGACTGCTTGCGTGCTGGCCTACGTGGGGTAGGCGAACCGGGGACGGATGGTGCGGCTAGTGGGCAATCCAGACGAGCCAGCGGCCGTCCACAGGCACGATGAGCAGGCCGGTCGTCCCCGCACTCGCCGTCTGGACGTCCGGGTGGACGACGAAGACGAGCCAAGCCCGAGAGCCATCGCCGTGCGCCTGGGCATCGAGGTACGCCTGTCCCAGAAAGGCCGGCCCAAGGAAGTCGGGGTCCTGCGTCGGTGGCTGCATGATGAACCGACTCCCGCCGGCGAGGTTGTAGGCTGCTTCGTCCTGTTCGTATGCCACCAGCGAGCCCGCCTGGACGCGGCTGTAGTCGGACAGCAGGGCCCACGCCTGCGGCCATGAACCGTCTGCCCTGGCGGACTCATAGACCAGGGCGATGGCCGCGGCACTGGGTGCGTCGTCGCTCGGAACCGGAGTCGCGCCAGGAGACGACGAGGTCGGCGTCGGGGTAGGTGGCGTGACCGAGGAACCGCCAGGCGTGTCAGGCCCGCATGGGCCGCTGGGGCATCGCCCGATCGCCAGATGGGCGTAGAAGGCGATCACGAGCGGCTGCTCCTGGTAGACGCCGACCGAACCGCCCGACGAGAGGTCCGCCCAACCGGGCGGAAGGCGGATGATCGGCTGGCCGTTGGCGGCGCCCGACTCTGGGAGGTCCCCGTCCTGGATCGCCTGGATGGCCGCCTCCCTCGCGGCCTGGTCGTCGCGCGGTGGCATGAGCGGGACCCCGACGACGACGGCCGTGTACCAGAGGAGCCGGAGCGCCACGATGACCGCCACGGCGAGCAGGCCGCCCGCAGCCAGTCGCTCCAGCACGGTCCCGGCACGCCTTGCCGGACCGGGGCTCACCGGGTGACGCGCCGCCTCGCTAGCCGGGACCATAGGTGTCCTATGGGCTTCACCGGTAGGAGCGCATGAGCAGCCAAACCGCGAGCACCACCTGCCAGAGGGCCAGGAGTAGGAAGCCGAGCAGGAGGAGACCGTCGAGCGCCAGCAGCGGGCCTGACGCCCCCCCAGCAGGACCGGCCATCGGGGCCGGGTTCATCCACGCGTTCACCGAGCCGACCTGACCGACAGCCACCGCGAGCAGCACGATCGCCGCCAGGGCCATAACCGGCGGCCGTGGCGCCGGCGACGCCAGGCGCGCCACCACGAGCCAACCGGCGAAGCAGAGGTCGGCGACGACCACCGCGATGAGCCGGGACTGGTCCGGGTTGACGCCGACCGGACTGTCCCACGCCGGTTGCCCGAGCCAGGTCAGCCAGGTGACCACGGCGCCCAGGAGCACGAGCGCGACGATCCCCGAGGCCGCCCGGAGGGCCGGGGGCCCCGGCACTCCGTCCCACCGCCCCACGACCAGCAGCACCGCGAGAGCGCCGATGGCGGAGACGGCGCCCATGACCTCGACCGCCCGGTCGTCGACGGCTTGGGCACCGGCGATCCCGCCAGCGATGACCACGAACTCGGCCAACCCGAGGCCGCCAAGGAGGATCGCGGCGACCTTGCCGGGGCGACTGAACGCCCGGGTGACGGACGCCGGTGACGGCGGCAGGTCGGTCCTCATCAGGGCACCGGCACGCGGAGGAGTTGGTCCATGACCTGCTGGGCGTCGGTCGTGAGGGTGTCGACGAAGACCGCCTGGCCGTCGGCCGTCCACACGGTGTCGCTCTCCGGTGGCGGGTTGTTGTGCATGGGCACGACGACCATCCCGCGGCTCGACTGGATCGTCAGCCACGTCGGCGCGTCAAGGCCGCTCGCAACTGCGGCGACGTCGGTCATGGTCGGCCCGTAGCCGACCGCCCCAGCCGGCAGACCCGAGTCGGCCAGGGTGCCGTCCGGGGCCCACAGACGGGTGTGCCCGTCCGTCGCCATCAACACCACGCGGTCGTCCGGCGTCCAGCCGAGGACCCTGTCGTCGACGCCGATGGAGCGAACCGATCCGGTCGTCAGATCGACGATGACCGGCCCCTGTGGCCGGCGATCGGTCCCGGTGCCGCTGGCGGCGAGGTACCGCCCGTCGCGGCTGAAGTAGGCCGGGGAGTCGACGATGAGCCCACTCGGGAACACAGCCAGGGGCTGGCCGGCTGGGAAGCGCAGCACGTGCACCTCGGCTTCGTTGTAGCCCGTGTTGGCGAGGACGACGCCCGTCGACCGGCGGGCGGTGTCGCGGGATGCCTCGAGGACCAGCAGGCTGCCGTCCGGCGACCAGCCCATCGGTGTCCCGAACGTGGTGAGGAGGGGCCCCAGGCGGCCGCTGGTCCAGACCTGGAAGTGGTCGAAGCCGTACTCACCCTGGGGGACCGCCGAGTCCAGGACCAGTGCGCCGCGGCCGTTGCCGAGGACGCCCGACCAGGTCCCCGGGATCGGCCGCACGAGCGCGGCGATGGCCGGCGCCGCGACGTCGTGCAACGTGACGGTGCCGTTGACCGAGTCGGCGCCCGGCTGGAAGACGGCCAGGGTGGTGGCATCGAGCCACCCGAAACCTTGCCCCGGGTAGGTGGTCACCTTCGTGCCAGCGACCGTGAAGACCTCGACGGTGCCCGTGCTCTGCTTGTCCTGCATCAGCGCCGCCAGGTAGTCGCCGTCGGGCGACAACGCGAACGGTCCGACGCCCGACACCGTATCGAGGACGAGCGTCCCGGGTGGCAGCGTCGGCGCGGGCGTCGAGGTCGGACTAGCTGTCGGCGGCGGACTCGGCGTGGCCGACACCGTGCTGGGCGCGGACGTCACCGGCGTCGCACCGCACGCCGCCAACAGCGCCGCCACCACGACCGCGGATCCCACTTCGAGCGCACGTGCGCGGACTCGACCCATGCCACCCTCGATCCTCTTCCACAGCATAGGACGAGCGGGCGAGGCCGGCGGTGTCACGAGAGTGGTGCCGACCCCTCGGGCGGGGACCTCGTGACACCCGGCTCTTGCGCGGCGAACGGCATGGACACACGATCGGCGCCAGCCTCGGTCACATGAGGCTGGAGGGGAGGGTTAGGTGACCCGTCGATCGAAGGGTGTGGTCGGGGCACTGCTCGGTGCGGTCGCCGTGCTCGTCGCCGCCCTCCTGACGGCATCCGCTGGCAGCGGCGCGGAACTCACGGTCGCCGGATCCAATGCGCCGTGGGGCGTGGACGTGCCCAACGTGGCTGGTGGCACCACGTGGTCGTTCGGGTCGATGATCCTCTGCCTGAGCGGGCCGGCGCGTGCCGTCATCGAGCAGGTCCAGCCGGACCGCCCGACGGGCGGGCTCAGCATCGATGCGTTCGCCATCCGCACGAGCCCGTTCCGCCAAGGGCGCGAGGCGCTCGGGGAAGAGACCGTACCCCTCTCCAGCATCGGCGACGGCTTCGTCCTCGGCAGCGGTTCGGTCATCGATGGCCGGCAGGATGCCGGCAGCGTCTGCCCGGCGGCGAACGCGACGCACTGGGTCGGGGGCATCGAGCTTGCCGTGCAGGTCTCGAAGGCCACCTCGGAACGCGCAGATGACCAGGGTCTCATCGTGTCCTATGACATCGACGGCGCGCCGCGCAGCCTGACTATCCCGTTCCAGATCGTGCTGTGCGCGGTCGGCAGCCAGGCTGCGTGCCCGTGACTCGCCTCGACGGGCGGGACGTCTTGGCCGTCGGTCACCATTCGCATCCTGCGTCAACTTGAACTCGCGGACTAGAACGGCAGTGCTTACCCCGTTGTGTCAGCAGACCACAAGATGTAACTAAGTAGAGCGTTGCGTCATCCAAGGCGCGTCTGGCCGTCTCGCCGATTCGCAACGGAGATCAGCCCCATCCCATCAGGCGCGAGCAGCTCCATTTCCACTCGACGGCCACTGACAAGTTGCCCGAACGAGGCATCTGACTCGGCCAGGAAGGTGAGACAGGCGTCTCCCCGCGAGAAGGCCGCCTCGGCCTCAGCCATCGTGGGCAGTCGTTCATCCGACCATGGCGGCGAGACGATCAGACGATCCGGCGGGGCGAGCTGGAAGCCGATCGCGTCGAACGCGATCGTCCCTCCCTCGGCAAACCGGGCGATCGCCGCGGACCACCGTTGGTCGCCTAGTTCAGAAACATGGAAGACGCCGTAACGGTCGCCGCTTCGATGATCCGGGAAGCGAGTCATCTCGTCAGGCATTAGGTCCCTCATGATGCGATCTGCGAACTGTGTCACCGGGTCGCGCCTGTCTTGGGTGCGGCTAGCCATGGGCGGGGGGGGCCATCCAGAACAGGAACAGCAACACGACCACGATCACGAAGAACACGAGGGCCCACGCCACCGGATGGACGACGTTTCGGCCGACCTTCACGCCCTCATTCTCCGCCCAGGGTCCAGGGCCTGAGCAGGCCGGCAACGGGTCAGCGCCTGAGCCGTCCGTATACTCCGGCCCTGTGGACAGACGCCGATGGGGATGCCTCTTCGAGGTCCTCGAAACCCTTGTCCTCACCACCGTGATCTTCCTGCTCATCCAGAACTTCGTGGCGCAGCCCTACCAGGTGCAGCAGGACAGCATGCAGAACACGCTGCAACCGGGCCAGTACGTGCTCGTGGACAAGCTCACGCCCCGCTTCAACGACTACCAGCGGGGCGACATCATCGTCTTCAACCCGCCCGGCTCCGCGGCGTCCGACCCGACCCAGGTGCCGTTCATCAAACGCATCATCGGTTTGCCGGGCGACCGCATCGACTTCCGCAACGGCGAGGTGTTCGTCAACGGCACCCAGCTCGTAGAACCGTACCTCTACGACGGCCAGCCGACCCAGGCTGGCGCAGTCGGCTCGACGGTGATCGTTCCGGCCGGCGAGTACTTCTGCCTGGGTGACCACCGCGCCGTTTCGACCGATTCGCGAGTCTTCGGCTTCGTCCCCCGCAGCGACATCATCGGCCGGGCATGGCTGCGGTACTGGCCCATCTCCGATCTGGGCATCCTGAGCACGCCCATGTATACCAACGTGCCGGCGGGTTCGGCCATCGATACAGCCCCGCCCGGGCTGAGCTCGCGGGTTCCGCGGGGCGTGGTCAGCGAAAACTAAGAAGCGCGGCGAGGCCCGTCGTCGTCGTGCCGGCCAACCCACGTAGGCCAGCATCCGGCACCCGCAGACCTGCGTGGTTGCTGGCGCCGATGCCCGCCTATCACACGGGCCGGAGGTCCCTAGCGAGCCGCATGCGCATAACCGACCAAGGCCCGGACCTTGGGCCGGTCAGGACCTCATGGGTACGGGCTGACCGCCTGGATGAACGCCCCATCGCGGGCGTCGATGAGCACGAGCTCGGTGGCGTTGGTGCAGGGGCCCTGCGGCCCAGGCGAGAGCGTCGGGGTGCCGCACGCCTCGGGGAACGTGCCCTCGAGGACCACCTCCCAGACCGGCGTGTCGCCAGACACGACGTTGCCTTGCAGGTTCTCGGCCCGATACGTCGTGAGGCGGGCGGACCGCACCACGACCGGCGTGGTCGAGTCCACCCGGCCGAGCGCGGCGGCCTCCGCGGCGTCCATCGAGATCGTCGGCGACGTGGTAGTGGCGGACGTCGCCAGCGGCGGCACGACGTTGTGCGGATCGACCGGCAAGGCGCGAAGGCTGCCGGCCATCGTGGCGAAGTCGTCGACCATGCCCTGCGCTTCGAGCATGGCGAGGTCCGCATTGGTGCCGCCCGCTTGTAGCACCGCCGTGAGGGGCTGACCTTGGTCCACCGCCAACGCCATCAGCTCGACGATCGAGGAGCCGGGCAGGGTGAGGGCGTAGACCCTCGCCTGCGGCAGGCTCCGCAGGAGCGTGAAGGCCGTTCCGTCGCGGGTCCATCCGGCCTCGACCCCCGCCGTCCAGCCGGCGAGCGTCGGTGCTTGCTGGAAGAGGACCCACTGGGCGTCCGTGGCGTCCGGTGGGAGTTGACCCGCCACGACCTTGACGTTGCCGACGCTCAGTGAGATCCCCTGCTGCGGGCCCTGGAAGCCGGGTGCCAAGTAGCCCCGTCCCACGGGCAGCCCGCCGCCATCCGGCGTCCAGTTGGCCGGCCGGAGTATGACGTACCCATAGACGCCGTCGGTCTGCTCGACGAAGTGGGAGATCAGCGAGCTACGGGGTGTCGGAACGCCGACGGCGGGGGCCGTGGGCCGCGTCGCGATCACCGCCACGGCCGCCGCCACGAGCACGACCAGCACGGCGACGGTCGCCACCAGCCGTCGCCCCCGTGGCAGCCAGCGGTGGAAGGGGTGGGGCGGGGCCGTTCGGAAGGTGGCGTCGGCCACCCCGAGTGCGCATCGCCTCGGGCACCTGCCGGGGGGCCATCGCATCGAGGACGGCACGCAGGTCCCGCTCAAAGGGTTCGTCGCTGGGGTGCTGCTCGTCGATCATCGGCTGGTCCCCCCGGGAAGTCGGTCGGCTGCGTCGTAGGCGGCATGCAAGGCTTCGAGGGCGTAGTGGAGGCGGGACTTGACGGTGCCCAGCCGCTCGCCGGTGCAGTCGGCGATCGCCTCCAGCGGGAGGTCGGCGAAGTAGCGCAGCACGATGACCGTGCGTTGGTCCGGCGTGAGCCGCTCGATCGCCCCGCGCAGGGCGTCGCGCTCCGCCACGCTGGCGACGCCGTCCGGGTTCGCTGGCTCAGGCGCCTCGTCCAGCGGCAGGGTCCGAACGCGGCGCCGCTGGCGCAGGCGGTCGCGACAGACGTTCACGAGGATGCGCTGGAACCATGCGGCGAAGCTCGCCGGGTCGTGCAGGCTGGCGAAACGCTGCCATGCGATGACCGTCGCATCCTGCATCGCATCTTGCGCCTCGACCTCACTGCCGAGGAGGAGGGCGGCGAGTCGGTACGAGGCGGCCAGGTGTCGATCGGCCAGCCCGGCAAAGGCGTCTTGACGCTCCGCATCCGAGCGACCGCTCTTGCTCGCCCGACGTAGCACGAGCGCCTCCCTCTCGGTCATCTGTCACTCCAGACGACCCGGCGGTATCAAAGGTTCAATCTTCGGTGTTGCGGCCCTCGTCGCGACCGGTCAGGTGGTGGCAGGAACCACCACGCCCGGCGGACACTCCTTCCTGCTGACCATCGCACAGGCGGACGCGTTCCCCATGATGTTCGGCCTCGGTGACGCCGGACCGCTATGCGGATCGGTGCGCGGAGACGGCGAGCCTAGGGCACGCCGACTGCGAGGCCGCCGGCCTCCGTGAGCGAGAGGGCTCCGGCGAACCCGTCGATGCCGACGTTGATGAGCGTGTTGGAACCGACCCGCAGACTCTCATCGTCGACCTTGATGAGCACCCCCGTCGAGGCATAGAACCGCGCCTGAAGGACGTGTATCCCATCCCGCGGGCGGACCCCGACGTCCAGCAGCGCCTCACCGGAGGGGACGTGGACGAGCCATAGCCAGTAGAACTGGGTCCAACAGCCCGCCAGTTAGGCGCTATCTGGCCGTCCTGCGCTCCGCGCACGTCTCGTCAGCCCTTGGCGTCGCCCCAGATGGTGTAGTGCCAGCCCTTGTCGGCCTCGCCCGACAGCTCGATCATGACGTGCTTGACCTGGGTGTACTCGTCCAACGAGTAGCCCGAGAGGTCCTTGCCGAAGCCCGACTGCTTGAAGCCGCCGTGCGGCATCTCGCTGGCGATCGGCAGGTGATCGTTCACCCACACCGCCCCGAAGTTGAGCGTCTGGGCGGCCTTCATGGCCTTGTAGATGTCGCGCGTCCAGACCGAGCTGGCCAGGCCGTACTTGATGTCGTTGGCCTTGGCGAGCACCTCGTCCTCGGTGTCGAAGGGCAGCACCGTCAGCACCGGCCCGAAGATCTCCTGCTGCACGATCTCGCTGTCCTGGGCGGCATCCACGATGACGGTCGGCTCGAAGTAGGCGCCGTCCAGGCCCGCGACCTTCGCCCGATGGCCACCCGTCAGCACCCGCGCGCCATCGCGCTTGGCGCGCTCGACGAAGCCCTCGACGCGGCGCACCTGGGCCTCGCTGATCAGCGAGCCCATGTCCGTGCTCTCGATGGCCGGGTCGCCGACGCGCACCGTCTCGACATAGCCCTTGAGGCGCTTCAGGAATTCGTCGTACACGGGCTTCTGGACATACACGCGCGTGGCCGCGGTGCAGTCCTGCCCTGCGTTGACGAAGCCCCCGGCCACGGCGCCACGAGCGGCCGCGTCCAGATCCGCGTCGGCGTAGACGATGAACGGCGCCTTGCCGCCCAGCTCCAGGTGGACCCGTTTCAGGTTGCCGGTGGCGAGGCCCATGATCTTCTTGCCCGTCTCGGAGTCGCCGGTGAGGCTCACCAGGTCGATCCCGGGGTGGGCCGCGATGCCCGCGCCGACGACGTCGCCCGGGCCGGTGACGACGTTGAAGACCCCATCCGGCACGCCGGCCTCGTGGGCCAGCTCGGCCAGCTTGAGGGTCGTCAGCGGCGTCGCCGAGGCCGGCTTGAGGACGACCGAGTTGCCGGCGGCCAGGGCCGGCCCGATCTTCCACACGGCCATCAGCACGGGGTAGTTCCACGGCGTGACCTGCCCCACTACGCCGAGCGGCTCGCGCCGGATCATCGAGGTGTGGCCGCCGCTGTATTCGGACGCCGCCTTGCCTTCCAGGTGCCGCACGGCCGTGGCGAAGAAGCGGATGTTGTCGGCCGCGAACGGCATGTCCGAGTCACGGCGGAGCTTGATGGCGGTGCCGGTCTGCGCCGATTCGAGCTCGGCCAGCTCGGCGGCGTGCTCATCGATCAGGTCGGCCAGCTTGTTCAGGATGGCCACCTTCTCGGCGCCCATCTTGCTGCGCCAGCGACCGTCATCGAAGGCGCGCCGCGCGGCGGCGACCGCCCGGTCCACGTCCTCCAGGGTGCCCTGGGGGACACGGCCCACGAGCTCGCCGGTGGCCGGGCTGTGCACGTCGATCCAGCCCCCGCCGGATGCGTCCACCCACTGGCCGTCGATGAACATCTTCAGTTCGGTCACGGTGCTGATGGCCATCGGTCCCTCTCCTGCGCTGGTGGCCTGAGTGTATCGCGCGGATGGGTCCGTTCAGCCGACCAGTGACGCCTCCACGGACAGGGCCACGTTGCCCTTGAGGGCCTGCGAGATGGGGCAGTTGTCCCTGGCGTCCTCGGCCAGGGCGCGGAAGTCGATGGCCGACATGCCGGGCACGTCGCCCTGGACGCGGAGCGCGCTCGAGGCGACCTTCCAGCCGGCGTCGCCCTTGTCGAAGGTGACGGTGGCACGGACCGACAGCTTCGCCGCCGGGTGGCCGGCCTTCGCCAGCCGGGACGACAGGGCCATGGAGAAGCAGCTCGCATGGGCCGCCGCCAGGAGTTCCTCCGGGCTGGTCTGGCCGTCGGACGCCTCCGTCCGGGCGTGCCATGAGACGGGCATGCGGGAAAAGGCGCCGCTGCCGACGTAGTCGATCGTGCCGCTGCCGGAGATCAGGTCACCCTGCCACGTGGCGTCGGCGGTGCGGATCTGGGCCATGACATCCTCCTGTCGTGCTGGGCAGCGAATTGTGGCACAGCCCGCCCGCCTCGTCAGCAGCGCTTCCGCGGCCGTGTCGGGCCGATCGGGCGTGCCGTTGCCCGTCAAGCAACGCCGTCCTTGCCTGGCAGGCACGCAAGCGACCGACCCGGGGCGTTCCGGCCCTGCGTCGGGCGTCGGCCGGCCCACGCGTGCCGTCGAACGGCCTGGTAGGTCTACGTTCTCGGGCTGCGGGGCCGAGGATCGGGCGGTTCTGCCCGAATCACAGGGCCGATTCGATCCATCGAGCTTCGGAACAACCCCTGCGCGGCTCGGTCCCCGCTCCTTGCTTGCCCGTGAGGCAAGGCTTGCCCGTCAGGCAAGGCTTGGCCGAAGATGGGGCCATGAACCAGCCCGATCCGGTCGCGGCCAGCCCGCAACACACGCGCCGTGGACTGGCGCCGCGCGATGAGCTCCTACTGGCGACGATCGCCGCCGTGACGGGGCTCGGCATCGCCTGGCTGGACTCGCGGCCGGGCAACGACGCGACCGGCGTCACGGTGGTGCTGCTGTTGAGCGCTGCCTTCGCGGTCGCCGCGGCCTCCGGCCGCCGGCCATGGCTGTGGGCGATCCTCGTGGGCATCTGGGTGCCGCTCTTCGAGCTCGGCGGATCCTCCGGGCCGGCCTCGCTAGCCGCCCTTGTCGTCTCGATCATCGGAGCGGCGGCCGGCTACGTCCTGGCGCGCTTCGTGGCGTAGCCGCTCCTCCGCGGCGACCTCCGGCCCGAGCCGGCGCACGAGGTCCCAGAACCGTTCCAGGTGACGCGACTCGGTGCGCAGATTGCCGAGGGCCACCCGCAGGGTGAACCGGCCGCCCAGCCGCGTGTGAGAGATGAAGAACTCACCGGTCGCGTTGATGCGCTCCATCAGCCGCTGGTTGAGCTGATCCAGGGCCGCCTCGTCATCCAGGCCCCGCGGGTGCCACCGGACGCAGACCGTGGCGAACGGCACCGGCGCGAGGCGCTCGGCGTCGGGCTCGCCGTCCACCCAGGTGCCGAAGGTGGCCGCCTGCGCGAGGTGCTCGGCGATGCGGGCGCGCAGCCCGTCCAGGCCGAAGTAGCGCATGACGAACCAGATCTTGAGCGCCCGGAAACGACGGCCGAGCTGGGGCTGGTACTCGTTGAAGTCGTGCGGGGCGGCCTGGTCGGTCGTGCGCAGGTACTCTGGGACGAGGCTCAAGGCGTCGCGCAGGACGGTCGGCCGGCGGCAGAGCAGCAGCGAGCAGTCGAGCGGTGTGAAGAGCCACTTGTGGGGGTTGACGACGATGGAGTCCGCGCGCTCCCAACCCGCGAACGGCCCGCGGCGTTCGGGCAGGAGGGCCACGACGCCGGCGTACGCCGCATCGACGTGGAGCCACACGTCCTCCCGGGCCGCGATGTCGGCGACCACCGCCACGGGGTCGATCGCGTTGGAGCCGGTCGTGCCGACGGTGGCCACGATCGCGGCAGGCCGGATGCCCGCGGCGCGATCCTCCGCGATCGCCACCCCAAGGGCCGTCGGGTCCATGGCGTAGGCGTCGTCGACGGCGATGCGGCGCACGCCGGCCCGCCCCAGGCCCAGGACCATGCCCGCCTTCTCGATCGAGCTGTGGGCCTCGGCAGAGGCGTAGATCCGCAGCGGCGCGCCGTACAGGCCGGCCGCCGCCGCGTCACCCGTCGCCAGCTGGCGGGCCGCGGCGAGGGCCGCCAGGCTGGACGTCGAGGCCGTGTCGGTGAAGAGGCCGTCGAACGAATCGGGCAGACCAAGGGCGTCGCGCAGCCACTGGACGGTCACCTCCTCGAGCTCCGTCGCCGCCGGGCTCGTCCGCCACAGCATGGCGTTGGCGACGAGCGTGCTCATGAGCATCTCGCCCAGGATGCCGGGCCCGGAGGCGGTCGATGGGAAGTAGGCGAAGAAGCCGGGGTGCTGCCAGTGCGTGATGTTGGGTTCGATGAACGCGCGGTAGTCGGCCAGGATCCGGTCGAGCGGCTCGGGAGCCGACGGCGCGCCCGGCGGCAGCTGCACGCGGATCGCCCCGGGAGCCACCTGGGGCAGTACGGAGCGCGTCTCGACCGTGGCGAGGTAGTCGGCCATCAGGTCGGCCACCTCGTGGGCGGCGCGGCGGAACGCATCGACGTCCATGTCGCCATGGCCGGCGAGCTGGGCCGGATCGAGCGGCCCGTCGGTCACGCGATCGCGTCCAGCAGCCGCTGCGAGCTCGTGGCGATCTCGGCCACGGCGGCCTCGAACGCCTCCCGGTTGCGCATCGACGGCTGGCGGTAGCCGCTGACCTTGCGCACGTACTGCAGGGCGGCCGCCCGGACGTCGTCTGGCGACGCCGCCGGCTCGGCGTTGCGGAGGGTCTTGATGCTGCGGCACATGGGTGGTTCCTCCGTGTCGACGGGTCGGGACGGGTTGCGTGACCAGCGTAGTGCACGGATACGTCACATGGGCGTATTGCCGCACCACGCCGCGGGCTGCCACCGTCGCTACCTCGCCCGTCACGGGGCGAGGGCACACCCGTCCTCCCCGGCCGCCGACGAACGCCGACGCGGCCGGGGAGCGACGCGGGGCGCGGGACCCTGGCGGACCCCCTATCGTGCGCTGATGCCCCTCCCCGGCCACGCATGAGCCCGCTCGAGATCGTCGCCATCCTCCTGGCGGGCCTCGCGGCAGGGACCGTGAACACCGTCGTCGGCTCGGGATCGCTGCTGACGTTCCCGACGCTGCTGGCGTTCGGCTACGCACCGCTGGTGGCCAACGTGTCGAACACGATCGGCCTCGTGCCGGGCTCCATCAGCGGATCGATCGGCTACCGGCGTGAGCTGGCTGGCCAGGGCCAGCGGGCGCGGCGGCTGGGAGCTGCCGCCGGCGCGGGTGGCCTGACCGGGGGCCTGCTCCTGCTGGCGCTCCCCGCGGCCGCCTTCGACCGCATCGTCCCGATCCTCATCCTCGTCGCCTGCGTGATGGTGGCGATCCAGCCGCGTCTCTCGGCTGCCCTGGCGGCTCGTCACGGGGAGGGCGCGAGCTACTGGCTGCCGCTCGTCACCGGCGTGTACCTAACCGGCATCTATGGCGGCTACTTCGGCGCCGCCCAGGGCGTGATCCTCATCGCCCTGCTGGGCATCTTCCTGCCCGACGACTTGCAGCGCCTGAACGGCCTCAAGAACGTGCTGGCCGCGGTCGTCAACGCCGTGGCAGCCGTGCTCTTCGTCCTCGTCGCGCCCGTCGCGTGGGCGCCGGCTGCCCTCCTGGCCGTCGGCGCGATCGCGGGCGGACAGGTCGGGGCCCACTACGGACGCCGGCTCTCCCCTCGCCTGCTGCGCGTCCTGATCATCACCATCGGCGTCGTCGTCGCGGTGCACCTGCTGCTGGCCGGCTGACCGTCGGTCGGTACGTTCGGGCGGTCTGGAGGCAGCCGGACTGGTGATGGCGCCGGGGGTCCATGGGGCGGACGATGGGTGGCCGGCCGTCCCGGCCGAACCCGCACGAGGTGCCTGACTCGATGTCCGCGACCCCCTCGACACGCTCGGCAGCTGTCACCCTGAGCGCGCCCGCCGTCCTGATGATCGTCGCGATCGCGCTGTTCATCATGGGTGGGCTCGGTCTGGGCGTCGGCTCTCTCTCCGTCACCGACCTTGGCTTGGCGTGCTTCGCCCTGGCCTTCCTGTACGACCTGCTGAAGCACTGACCGTCGGAGGGCGCGCTCGACCCCGGAGAGGAGGATCCGGGGGAGCGCGTCGTGTACCCCGAGGTCGTCCCAGTCACGACCACGAGGGCAACGACGGCAGACTATGAGCCCCGCGAGACCCCGGCCATGCACCGGAGGTCAGGGGGTTCGCTGCACCGAAAGTCCGGGGGTCGTGGCCCGGGCCGACGGCGGCACAGCGGTGCCCAGCCCGTTCGAGTCCGATTCGAGGCGGCCCCGGATGTCTCAGACGCACGCCCCGGGCACGTAGGCGCAGCCCGGCCGCGTCGCCGGCGCCGCCAAGCCATCATCGCGCCCCGTCGCGGGCGCCCCGAGCGTGGCCGCATCGCTCGCGGGAGCGGCCGGGCACGGCGACCCGCTCCAACGTTCCATGAGCGTGCGTATGCAACACCTCCACGAAGCGAGGGACGACGACGGGCCGACAACCAGCCGCGCTCGTGGCGTCAGTCGCCCAGGCAGGTCCCCACGTCGCGCGCCGCGCGCACCCACGGGTGGTCGAGCGGCACCGTCTTGCGTCGCCCCGCGACGAGCTCGAGGGCGACCGGGGCCGTCCCGGCGCCGCGCGCCGCGACCATGACCCCGAAGATCCCGTCGGCCACGTACTGCGCGCCCGCGTCGCCGAGCCGTGTGGCCAGGACCCGGTCGGCCGCCGACGGCGCGCCGCCGCGTTGGACGTAGCCCAGGATCGTCACGCGCGACTCGAGGCCGGTCATCTCCTCCAGGCGACGCGCCAGGTGGAGCGTCCCATCGAGATGGCCCGCTTCCAGGGCCGCCACCTCGGCCGCCGCGGCGGCCTTCTCCACGGGTGACCCGGCGGCCGAGCGTCGTGACAGCGCGGCCTGGTAGGTTCGTGCGTCGCCGACCTCCATCGCCCCCTCCGCCACGGCCACGATGCTGAAGTTCGTGCCGAGCCGGCTGCGGCGGCGGATGGCCGCCACGATGCGCTCGATGTCATAGGGCAGTTCCGGGATGAGGATCACGTCCGCCCCGCCGGCCAGCCCAGCGGCGAGCGTCAGCCAGCCGGCGCGGTGGCCCATGATCTCGGCGACGATGATGCGGTGGTGGCTGTGGGCCGTGCTGTGGAGCCGGTCGATGGCCTCGGTGGCGATCTCGAGAGCCGTGGCGAAGCCGATCGTCGCATCGGTCTCGGCGACGTCGTTGTCGATGGTCTTGGGCAGCGTGACCACGTTCAGGCCGGCATGGGCCAACCGCAGCGCGTTCTTCTGCGTCCCACCGCCGCCCAGGCACACGAGCGCGTCCAGGTGGCGGCGCTCGTAGGTCGCCACGATGGCCGGCGTCACGTCCACCACCACGCCGTCCCGCGGCATGCGATGGGGCTTGTCGCGGCTGGTCCCCAGGATCGTCCCGCCGACGGTCAGGATGCCCGCCAGGACCGGCGAGTCGAGCCGCATGCGGTGGTCGTCGGCGAGGCCGCGGAAGCCGTCGCGGAACCCGACGAGCTGCATCCCGTGGCGGCCCAGGGCGGCCTTGCCGAGGGCCCGGATCGCCGCATTCAGGCCGGGGCTGTCGCCGCCCGCCGTCAGGATGCCGATGCGCCGGGGGCTCGCCACGACCGCCAGTATGGTCGCTCCCGCGTCAGCCGGATGGACCGATCGACCAGGCCTCCAGCTGGGCCTCGATGGCGTCGTAGACGACACGGTCGGCGAAGTAGTTCGAATGGTCGTCCGGGAACGCGAGGGCCTGGTCCTGCACGAGGCGGTCGACGATCAGGGCGTCCGCGCCGAAGATCGACCGCTCGGGGAACGACATGTAGTCGTCGGGGTCCCACACGTTGAGCCAGGGTCGGAACGGCCGCGGTGGCGGTGAGGTCCGCGGCAGGCTGGTGAGGCCGCCGCATTGGTAGACCATCGGCACCTGCGAGCCGACCGTCACCACGGCGTCGACCGTGCCGGGCGGCGCCACCGCCAGCGCCATCCAGGCGAGCATCTGGCCGCGCATCTCTTCGCCGTGGTGCAGGTAGTAGACCGCGTCGGCGATGGTGCGCCAGAGCTTGGGGATGGCGCTGTGGTAGAAGGTCCGCAAGACCGGCCGTTCCAGGCCGCTGACGAGGTCGCCAAGGTCGGGGACCTCGACGCCGCCCCGGCCCAGATGGACGTCAGCCGGCGGCGCGCTATCGAACCTGGCGCGCAGGTACGCATCAAGGTCGGTCCGCGGCTCGATCCCCGGGCGGGCATCCTCCCACCACGGGATGCGCACGGGAGCCACCCCGACGGCGTGCCGGATCTGCTCCGCCTGGGCGAGCCGCGCGTCGGGCGTGCCCGCCCAGTGGGCGAACCAGATCTCGCAGGCGGCCAGTCGCGGCCAGGGCCGAGCCGGGCGGCCGGCCGTCACCCGCCCCCCGCGGCTGTCAGGCCGGGCGCGGCGGCTTGGGTTTCTTGGGCTTGGGTTGCTTCTTGGGGTTCTTGTCGCCCACGATCGCGCCTCCTGCTGGATCCGACGGCGCCATCCTACGCGATGCTCACGGGATGGGCGAGGCCTCCGTCTGCTCCATGGACCCATCGGCGCCGACCCACAGCGTGAGCGTTTCCCCGTGGCCAGCCTGCGGATCCGCCTGCGGCAGTTGGAGCGTCAGGTCCACCCGCCACAGCTGGAGCGGGGTCGTGGTGATCAACGTCGAGCAGGTGGCGAGCTGCGGGGCGGCCAGGTCGGTGCCGTCGGGCAGCGACGAGACCTGCATCTGGTGCGTGCCGCCGGTCGGGAAGCAGGCCCAGGATGGGTCGTTCTGGGCCTGCGCGGCCAGGGCCGCCGCCACGGCCGCGGTCGCCGCGTCGGATCCGCTTGGCAGGGGGGTCGCCGGCGGGTCGTAGCGGATGGTCGCGACCATCGCGTCGAGCTGCGCCTGGAGCCGGTCAAGGTCGGGCCCGCGCAGCTGGGCTTCGATCATGAAGACGTTGGAGATGCTGCCGGGCCTGGCGATCGTCCACGTGACGGTGCGGTCGACCCCCGGCACGGCCGCGTCCGGCCCGTCCGTCTCGACGTAGCCCGGCAGGCCCCCGACGGTGAGCGCCGTCGCGTCGCTCGGGACCTGGGTGATGTCCGTGCCGGGTGATCCGTACGACATGACGGCCACGACCAGGGTGTCCGCGGTGAGCGAGAAGCGGTCTTCGCAGTCCACGCTCGTGGAGTCGGAGGCGACGGTCGTCGCGCAGGGCTCCGGCACGTTCACCGAGGCCAGGTAGGCGATCGCGTCGCTGAACGACGACTGCACCGTGTAGTGGAACTCCTGCCACGCGGCGGGGTACTGGAAGGCCAGTCCGCCCTCGTCGAACGACATGGTGCCGGTCGCTGGTGGCGCGCTGCTCGGCGCGACGGCGCAGCCGACCAGGAGGGCCAGCGCGGCCAGCGGCGCCATCCGGACCAGGCGGCTCAAGGTTCCATCACCAGCCCTCCGTGCCCGGCTCGCCCTTGAAGGGACCGATGATGCGCGACGTGACCCAGCCGCCGTAGAAACGTCCCGGCTGCGGCGTGGCCCGCTCGTCGCCCACCCACGCCTCGTCCACCCGTCCCGCGTAGAAGGCAAGGTGGCCGGTGATGGCTTCGTAGCCCGGTTTCGGATCCTCGTACGTCCAGGCCACGTTGGGCACATCGCGCGTCCCATCGTGGAGCGACCAGTAGCTGGCCTCGCCCTTCCATTCGCACCACGTGCGATGCGGCGAGGGGCTCAGTAGCTCCATCTGCACGTCACGCCGGGGCACGTAGTACACCGGCGCGCCCGCGGTCTCCAGGACGCGCAGGGCGGCGGTCGTGTCGGCGATCGTGGCGCCCCCGACCAGGACCCGGACGCGCTCGGGGACGGGCTCCACGCGCGGTGGACGGGGGTAATCCCACACCGACTCCTGCCCCGGACCGGGCTTGATGGGTCGCGGGTGCTGACTGCTGCCGTCGGTCACGTCAGTCGCGCAGCCAGCCGACCGGCGCCTCGTGCCCCGGCAGCGTCGCCAGCAGGCGCAGCAGCGGGATGGCCTGACCAAGGGTCTCGGCGACGATCGCGGGAAGGGCCTCGGAGCACGCGTCGGCGTCGGCCAACCGGCGCCCGAAGGTGATGTCCTTGAGGCGCAGGAGGTCCAGGTCGGGATCATCAGCGCGGTAACCGGATGGCGCCCGCTGCAGGCGGTCGCCACCGAGCGAGCCGAACATGGCCGCGAAAGCCGGCTCGTCGACCACGGCGTGGACGGCGGCACGGTCGGCCACCACGGCCGAGCGCCACGCGGCGAGGCGGGCCGTCGAGGGGTGCCACATGCCGCCGCCGACGTAGACCTCGCCGGGTTGCAGGTGGAAGTAGCCGCCGACCCCTCCCCCTTCGCCGGCCCACGGGAAGCTCGCGCTGACGGCCGTCTTGTAGGGCGACTTGTCCTTGGAGAACCGGACATCGCGGTAGATGCGGAAGGGGGACCTCGTGGGGTCGGACGTCAGCGGGAGGCCCCGCGCGGCGAACTCCTCGTGGAGCGCGGCGCAGAGCGCCTCGAGTGGCGCCTTCAGCAGCCGCTCGTACTCGGACTTCCGCGGCTGGAACCAGGCCCGTTCGTTGTTCTGGCCAAGGTCGACGAGGAATTGCAGGCCCTGCGGCGTGAACCCCGGGAACGTTGCGTCAGCCATCGCCGGCAAGCCTACCAAGGCGGCGTATGCTCGCGCCGATGGATGGCTGGCGGACGATCATCGAGCCATTCCGCATCCATGCCGTCGAGCCCATCCGCCTGACCACCCGCGCCGAGCGCGCCCGGGCCGTCGAGGCGGCCGGCTACAACCTTTTCAACGTCCACGCCGATGATGTCCTGATCGACCTCCTCACCGATTCCGGCACGGGCGCCATGAGCCGCGACCAGTGGGCGGCCATCCAGCACGGTGACGAGAGCTACGCCGGCAGCCCCAGCTGGTACACCTTCCTGGCCGGCGTCCAGGCGCTGTTCCCGTTCCCCCACGTCATCCCCACCCACCAGGGTCGCGCCGCGGAGAAGATCCTCTTCAGCGTCGTGGGCGGTCCGGGCAAGGTCATCCCCAACAACACCCATTTCGACACCACCCGGGCCAACATCGAGGCGACGGGCGCCGAGGCCGTCGACCTGGTGATCCCCGAGGGTCACGAACCGGCCACGATCCACCCGTTCAAGGGCAACATGGACATCGAGGCCCTCGAACGGCTCCTCGCCGCACGGGCCGCCGATGTCCCCGTCGTGTTCGTGACCATCACCAACAACTCGGGCGGCGGCCAGCCCGTCTCGCTGCGCAACCTGCGGGCCGTCCGCGCGGTCTGCGACCGGTACGGCGTGCCGCTCTTCCTTGACGCGTGCCGCTTCGCCGAGAACGCCTGGTTCATCCACGAGCGCGAGGAGGGGCAGGCCGGCCGATCGGTGGTGGACATCGTCCACGATATGGCGGCCCTCGCCGACGGCATGACGATGAGCGCCAAGAAGGACGGCCTGGCCAACATCGGCGGCTGGCTGGCGATGCAGGACGCCGCCCTCGCCGAGCAGTGCCGGACGCTGCTCATCCTGACCGAGGGCTTCGTCACCTACGGTGGGCTGGCCGGCCGCGACCTCGAGGCCATCGCACAGGGGCTGCGCGAGGTCATCGACGAGGACTACCTGCGCTACCGCATCCGCTCCACGGCCTACCTGGGAGAGGCGCTCGATGCGGCCGGCATCCCCATCGTGCGGCCCGTCGGCGGCCACGCTGTCTACATCGACGCGCGCGCCCTCCTGCCCCACATCCCGCCGCTCGAGTACCCCGGCCAGTCGCTCGCCGTGGCGCTCTACGTGGAGGGCGGCATCCGGGCCTGCGAGATCGGCACGGTCATGTTCGGACGTCATCCCGACGGCTCCGAGACGCCGGCGGCCATGGACCTCGTCCGCCTCGCCATCCCCAGGCGCACCTACACCCAGAGCCACATCGACTACGTCATCGAGGTCATGCGCGCCGTCGGCGCGCGGGCGGCCGACCTGCGGGGCTACCGCATCGCCTCCGAGCCGCCGGCGCTGCGCCATTTCACGGCCCGCTTCACGCCGCTCACCTGAACGGCGAAACCCCACCGCGACCGCCTTGCGCGGAACCGGAGTACCGTGGGCCCTCACGCACCGGGCCTCCCCCACTTCGCCAGAGGTTCACCCATCGATGTCCTACCGGCGGCCGCCATCCAGTGACATCGGGGACGCCATCCAGGACTGGCTGAACCGCCAGGCGGCCGCGGCGCGCGAGCGCAGCACCGGCAGCGGCGGCGGCAACGATCAGGGGCCGCCCGAGGGCGCGCGACGCACCGGGCCGCCGCGGCGGGTCCCGCGCTGGCCGTTCGTCATCTTCGCCGTCCTGATCATCCTGTGGCTCGTGGTGGGGGCGGTCATCGACCCGGCCGCCGACTACCTGTGGTTCACGAACGTGGGCTTCGGCGACGTGTGGACCACGCAGTTCGCCTACGGCATCGGGCTGTTCTTCCTCGGGCTCGTGGTGGGGCTGGTCTTCCTGCTCGGCAACCTCCTGCTCGCCTGGCGCTGGGGCCACGAGCCGACCGATCAGGAGTTCGCCGCCCAGGCCCACACGCGGACGTGGCGCGTCAGCGACGCCGAGGTCGACGTCCTGTCCCTGGCCGCCGCCCTGCCGCGCCGATCGATCCGCACGATCGTGGCCGGCGTGGCCATCTTCTTCGCCCTCCTGTTCGCCTTCCGCATGCCGGCCGCCTGGCAGACCGTCGCCCTCTGGCTGCACGCCGTCCCGTATGCCCCGACCGGGGCGGCGACGCCCGACCCGATCTTCGGGCTGGACCTTGGCTGGTGGCTCTTCAGCCTGCCGATGCTGCACCTGGTCGCCGACGTCGCGGTGCTGCTGTTCGTGCTCAGCCTGCTGCTGACCGGCACCGCCTATGGCCTGGTGGCCCTGCGCGGCGGCGATGTCGCGGCACGGCGCCCGGTCCTCCACCTGGCCATCCTGGGCGGCGCCCTGCTGCTGGCCTTCGCCGGCCTCCAGTGGCTGGGCCGCTATGACCTGGCGTACGGCCAGAACGGGGCGGTCCCGGGCGTGACCGCGACGGACGCCGCGATCCGCCTGCCGCTCATCGCCCTGACCAGCGTCACCACGGCCGTGCTCGCCGTGGCCATCGTCGTCCTGGCCGTCCTGCGCCGCAGCCGTGCCACCCGCCTCGTGGCGGCCATCGGTGGCAGCTGGTACGTCCTGCTGGTCGTCGCGGGCGCCGTGGTGCCGGCGGTGTACCAGCAGCTCGTCGTGACGCCCAACCAGAACTCCGCCGAGGCGCCCTATATCGCCAACAACATCGCCCTCACCCGTCAGGGGTTCGGCCTGGATACGTGGTCGGTGCAGTCGTATACCGGCAAGGCGAGCCTCACCGCCGCCGACGTCAGCAACGACCAGGCGACGTTCGACAACGCCCGCCTGTGGGACTACCGCCCGCTGGGCACGACGCTCGACCAGCTGCAGACCGTGCGCCAGTACTACGACTTCACGTCGGTCGACATCGACCGGTACGTCATCGGCGGGGTGCCGACGGAGGTGATGCTCTCGGCGCGCGAGATGGCGCTCGACAAGAGCCAGTCCAGCCCCACCTGGATCGCCCAGCACATCCTCTACACGCACGGCTACGGCCTGGCCATGGTGCCGGTCAACGCGGTCGACTCCAACGGGCTGCCCGACCTCATCATCAAGGACCTGCCGACCACGTCGTCCCCGGGCGCCCCGGTGGTCAGCCAGCCGCGGATCTACTTCGGTGAGCGGCCCTCCGACTGGGTCCTGGTCGATGCCCAGACCGACGAGTTCGACTATCCGTCGAGCACCGGCAACGGCAACGACGTCACCGACCGCTACACCGGCTCGGCCGGCCTGTCGGTCGGGTCACTGCCGTCGCGCCTCCTGTGGGCCGCCAAGCTGGGCGACCTCAACCTGCTCATCAGCGACCAGGTGACCGACCAGACGCGCCTCCTCCTGCATCGCAGCCTCGCCGACCGGCTGGGGACGCTGGCGCCGTTCCTCACCCTGGACCCCGACCCGTACCTCGTGATCGGGCCCGACGGCCGGCTCGTGTGGATCCAGGACGCCTACCTGACCAGCGACGGGTTGCCGGCCGGGACGGCCACCGACGACACGGCCCTCAAGAGCCAGTACGACTACATCCGCAACAGCGTCAAGATCACCGTCGACGCCTACGACGGCTCGACCCACTTCTACGTCGCCGACCCGACCGACCCCCTGATCCGGGCATGGGAGGGTGTCTTCCCGACCATGTTCCAGCCGCTCTCGGCGATGCCGAGCGGGCTGGTGGCCCATCTGCGCACGCCCGAGGCGATGTTCAACGCGCAGACCAAGACCTTCGCCCGTTACCACGTCACCGACGTGGCCAGCTTCTACAAGAACGACAACATCTGGACGGTGCCCTCGGTGAGCGAAGGCAGCACGCAGGTCGTGGCTCCGGAGGCCTACTACGTCGAGATGCGCCTGCCCGACCAGGCGGCCCCCGAGTACGTGCTGATCCAACCCATGGTGCCCGCGTCGCGGCCCAACATGATCGCGTGGGTGGCCGCCCGCAACGATGGGGCGGCACGCGGCCAGGTCATCGTCTACCAGCTGCCGGCCAACACGACGATCCAGGGCCCCACCCAGATCGAGGCGCGCATCGACCAGGATCCGGTCATCAGTGCCCAGATCAGCCTGTGGAACCAGAGCGGCTCGCAGGTCATCCGGGGCAACCTGCTGGTGATCCCCGTGGGCACGTCCTTCCTCTACCTGGAGCCGATCTTCCTGCAGTCGACCAGCGCCGCCTTCCCGCAGTTGACGAAGGTGGTGGTGGCCTCGTCCACGACGATCGGCTGGGGCGCCACCCTCCAGACCGCCCTGCAGGCGGTGACGAGTGGAGCGGGCACAGGAGGCGTCGCCGGCACCGGCGGCGGCTCGGGCGGCCCTCAGCCTACGGCCACCCCGGCCCCGACCGCGGCCAACGGCAACCTGCCGACCGACATCCCCGGCCTGATCGCGTTCGCCAACGACCACTTCGCGGCGGCCAAGGCCGCCCAGGCACGCGGCGACTTCGTGACCTACGGCCAGGAGCTGCAGCTGGTGCAGGACGCCCTGGTGGCGCTGCAGGGGCTGACCGGGGTGACCCCCTCCCCCGTCCCGTCGATCTCGACCGGCCCCTAGGGCTTCGTCGAGGCGGAGGGAGCCGGCGACACCACGGGTGCCGTGATGACGATCGGTCCGCCGACGTTACTCAGCGTGTAGACCGTGTGGACGGTCACGGGCAGCTCGGCCTGGAAGCCCTCGGCGTTGAGGTCGGCGTCCAGTTGGGCGGCTACCGGCACGCCCGCTTCGGTGACCCAGATATCGAACTTCGTGTCGGTGACGTGGAGGGTCCCCGACTCGAAGTTCAGGTAGACGGCGGGGTCGCCGAAGATCCAGTCGGTGATGCGGAGATGGTGGACCTGCTGACCGTCACGGGTCTCCAGCCCCAGGTCGTAGATGGCCTGCGATCGGTCGATCGTGCCGAAGGGATCTGGTGACTGGTAGGGCACCAGTTCGGGTGACTGGACCCAGGCCTTGCCCGGCAGGCGGGCGTAGCCGATGTTCTCGACCAGGACCACGTCGCCCGACTTCACCGTCTTGCCGTCGGTGAACTGGATGGTGCCGGAGAAGTCCGGCCCGGCCACGTCCAGGTCGCCCTTGAGGATGCCGCCAAACGCGTCCGCGCTGATCGTCTCGTCGAGGTTCAAGTGGAAGGTGACGCCCGCCGTGTCGGCCAGCCAGGCCCGGAACTGCTGGATCGCCTGCTGGCCGCGCAACGCGTTGACGTCGGCCGTCCGGGCCGGGGGCGGCAGCGCCTGCTGACGGCCGAAGGCCAGCCACGCCCCACCGGCCGCGATCGCCAGCACGAGGATGCCGACCCCCACGATGACCAGCGAACGGTTGCCCCCTCCACCGGCCGCAGCTGGCGGCTGGGGAGGCAGCGGCGTGCCGTAGGAGGTCCCGCGGTATCGCTCCGTGAACGAGACGGGGCGCGCGGGCGGCTGGTCCGCGGGAGGTGGGGGGCTACCCCCGACGTCGTGCGGCGTCGAGCCTGGAAGCTGGTCGGTCACGTTCGCACCCCCATTCGGCAGCACCATACGCCGCTGATGGACGTCGTCACCGGGCTGAACGTACCGTTGTGGCGGGACCGTCGCCGCCGCGGTCGAGGTGCCGTGGCGCACCGCCGTGCGCTCGGCCGGGCCCATCGGCACCGTGGAACGGGCGGTTCGGCACCTATCGCTGGGGCGGTCGCGGTCCGTACCTTCGCCACGTGCAGACCCGACGACCCCCCCGCGACCACTACGAGCTGCTGCAGGTCATCCCCACGGCCGACTTCGAGGTCATCCGGGCGGCCTACCGGGCCCTGGCGCAGAAATGCCATCCCGACCTCGGCGGCAGTGACGCCCAGATGGCCGCGCTCAACGACGCCTGGGCCGTCTTGCGCGACCGGCAGACGCGCCTCGCCTACGACCGCCAGCTCGCGGTCGCGGCCGACCGCTCCGGCGCGCCTGTGGACGGGAACCGCGCCCCGATCATCACGCCACCGCCCGGCGCCGGTCCGTCCGGGGGCACGACCCTGGACTACGGCCGGTATAAGGGCTGGTCGCTGGCCCAGCTCGCCCGCCACGACCCCGACTACCTGCGCTGGCTGGTGCGCACGCCGGCCGGGCGGGCCTACCACGCGGAGATCGAAGCGCTCCTGGCCGAACGGCGGCCGGGCCCGGACGCGCCGCGGCGACGTGCGCGCGGTGGGCTCTTCGGCCGCGTTTCGACCGCCTCGCGCTAGGGACGGCGCCCGCGTACCATCTGGGCGCCACCATGAAGCGTCTCATCCTGATGATCCTTGCCGCCTGTGCCGGGGCGCTCGTCGTCTGGCGCGTGACGCGCGACCAGGAGCCGGCGCCGGTCGAACTCTGGGACGCGCCCGACGGCGGGGAACCCCCGCCCGCCTGACAGGACGGCGCCGCGCTGTCGCGTCGTGTCGCCACCGGCCAGCTCGGCATCCCACCGCGCACCAGCCGCGGTGGTGGTATGTGACACGAGGACGGCCCCTGCGGTCCGCGCCACGCTCCCAGGGAGCCCCTGAGCACCTAGTACAGGCCGAATCTCTCACTTACCACTACGTGGGCTGGTGAGGCGAGGGAAAGCGTGCGTGCCTCTCCGTCCTGCGATACAGCCGTAACGCCGGTCGCCCGGAGGGCATGACCGGCGGGACCGCGTCGTCGCTAGCGTGGCCTGCGGGCGGGTGCCGGGTCGCTGATCCGGATCAACGCCCCCGAGGGCACGCACGTGCAAAGGAGGACCCTGTGGGTGAGCTGACCGCCAGCAAGCGCGAGAAGATCCCGGCCTCGAAGTTCGGCCTGCCCGACGAGCGCAAGTACCCCATGCCCGACAAGTCGCACGCGCGCAACGCCAAGGCCCGTGCAGCGCAGCAGGAGGAGAAGGGCAACCTCACCAGGGCGGAGGAGCAGAAGATCGACCGCAAGGCGGACCGGATCCTGGGGCACTCGGGGTCCTAAGCTGCCCCTGAGACTCGCACGTCGCGATCGAGGCCCCAGGAGGAGGCAGCATGAATCTCAACAGCATCCTCATCGGCTCGGCCGATCCGCAGCGCCTGACGGCGTACTACACGAAGCTGTTCGGCGCCGTGGGCTGGACGGGGGGCGACTACAACGGCTGGCAGATCGGTTCCGGCTTCATCACGGTCGGCCCGCACGACCAAGTCCACGGCAGCAATGCCGAGCCCGGACGACTCATCTGGAACATCGAGAGCGCCGACGTGAAGGCCGACTTCGAGCGGCTGAAGGGAGCCGGTGCGACCGTCGTGCGCGAGCCGTACCAGCCCGGCGAGGAGCCCGATGGCTGGATCGCCACCTTCGCCGATCCGGACGGGAACTACTTCCAGCTCGTCAGCGCGATGTCGATGTAGGTCGCGCCAAGTCGGGCCGAATGGCCCTTGCCGCGGGTCTGCTCGTTCGTCACGGTTGACGGTTGGAGAATCGGAACCAGCGAGTGGCCGAGGAACGAGTCCGAATCGGGTCGCCGAACCCGCGCGGTCTCGCTGGCCGATCCGCGACAGTCGACCCGGTGGAGGTGCCGCCATGGCGCTCCAACGGACGGTACTCGGCGAGCAGATCGAAGCCCACCTGGAACTTGCTCGCGTCCTGCTCATCGTCGGCGCAGCGCTGTTGCTGACGCTCGTACTGATGGTCGTCTTCGGCTGGCACGGGGTCTTGCCCGCGTACCAGATCGTGCCCGATCCGGCAGGCGCGCTTCCGTTCTGACGCTTCGACCGATGGGGTAGAGTCCCTCGCTAGACGTTGAGGGCGGTCGCCGTCGCGGCCGCCCGCCGTCCAGCCAGGATGCCCGCCACCCACGGGAGGACGCCCCATGCTCGGTGACTACCTGGTCTTCCCGATCCTCCTCTCCAGGGATCTCGCGCTGAGTCGCGCCTTCTACCACGACACGCTGGGCCTGGACATCATGCGTGAGGACCCGGAGCGCATCATCTTCCGCTGCGGCAGCGGCTCGCAGCTATCGGTCACGCTGAGCACGATCGGCACGAAGGACTCGCAGACCCAGCTCGCCTGGCGGGTGCCCGACCTGCACGCGGCGCTGGCCGATCTGCGCGCTCGTGGCGTGCGGATCGAGGCGTACGAGGCGCCCGACCCCGTCACCGACGAGGACGGCATCGCCGACATGGGCTTCGCCTGGTCGGCCTGGATCATCGACCCCAGCGGGAACGCCCTGGCCATCGTCCAGCCGAAAGCGCCGCCGGCCCCCGCGGCCTGAAGGGCGCCGGAGGGCCCGACCCGGCAGAGACGCTCCGTAGGAGGGGGTGACGCCTCTGCCGGACCAGACGGCTCCGCGCTACGGCGGGGCGAACTCTGATCCCACGGCCACGCGGAGCGACGTCATCGTCAGGCAGGTCGCCTCAGCGCCGACCTCAACGGAGAGCCACCGCCGTTGCAAGTCCGTGACGACTCGTCCGGCCGACGGACGCCAAGAGGCCCGACCACCTTCGGTACTGCATGACCGCGGCGGCCGGGCCTCCCGGCTATCCAGTTCACCCCTACGCGGCGGGGTGTGGGCGCATCGTGGCTCACCACGGGTGCGCGCTTCGTCAACAGTGCGCGCCGCACCCTTACGTTTTCGTGAACAGGGCGTCGCGTGATCGGGCGAGTGAGTAGGATGCCCCCACGCTTCGGAGGAACAGGGTGAGCGATCCGGGTACAGGAAACGGCAAGGTGGTCGTGAACAGGGCGATGTCGCTCGACGGCTTCATCGCCGGTCCCGGCGACGCGATGGACTGGATCTTCGAGTTCATGGGCCCGGTCCAGGAGGCGTTCCCGGAGATCATGGCGGCCACCGGCGCCATGCTCGTCGGCCGGCGGACCTATGAGGTCGGCAAGCGGCTGGCCGCCAAGATGACCGGCCCTGCGTACGACGGCGGGCCGCAGTTCGTCCTCACCCACCAGCCGCCCGACCCGCCGGATCCCACGGTCACGTTCCTCAGCGGTGACATCACGGAGGCCGTCGCCACGGCCCGTCGGGCCGCGGGCGGCAAGAACCTGGAGATCCTCGGCGCCGACGTGGCGGGCCAGTGCCTGAGAGCGAGGACTCGTCGACGAGATCCTGGTGTTCGTCCTGCCGGTGCTGCTCGGCGACGGCATCCGCTTCTCATCCCCGGGTCTCACCCGGATCGACCTGGAACCTGTCAGCAGCACCCAGTCGGGACCGGTCACCATCATCCGGTTCCGCGTCCGCAAGTGACCGCGTCGGGCTAGGGATCGTCCTCCGACCAGACGTAGCGGACCACGGTCAGGACGCTGCAGTGATCGCTCGCACCACCATCGGGATGCCTGAGCCGCAGGCCGAGCACGAGCCGGTCGCCGTGGTCGGTGACCTCGGGCGCTCGAGTGGGGGCTCGCGGGTCCGCACGCGGTCGCGACGCTCAGCCCTCGATATGGAAGACCGGGTAGGCCGCGGCGATCGTTTCGAACGCCTCGACAGGAGCGGCCGGATCGACGGGGATGTGCGGGCGCGCTCCGAGGGCATGGGCCAGGTACGCCTTGATCACTGGGGCGCGCTCGTCGGGCGGCACCTCGACGAGGCGCACCTCGCGTTGCCGCCCATGGCGGACGACGGCGCGGCCGCCGGCGGCCCGGACGTTGCGGACCCACGGCGAGCGCTCGCCGAGCATCGACACCAGGTAGTGCTCGCCCCCATGGTCGGCGACCACGAGCGGGATGGACCGGACCCGTCCGGTGCGATAGCCCGTCGTCTCGAGCGCGACCGCCCGTCGGGGTCCCAGGCCCAGGCCGCACGCCGAGGCGTACACCCGCCCGACGGCCCGGCCGGCGAGATTGGGCCGCCCAGCCCGGTAGAAGAGGCGGTTGCCGTTCCGGTGGGCGTCGCTGCGCAGGTACAACCCGTAGGCACACGCCAGCCCGACGACGCCGGGGAGGAGCAGACGTGAGGGTCTCATCGAGCGCTAAGCATGCGCGTTGGCCGCATGGCGCTGGAGGAGTCGAACGACCCTCCAGCCGATCGTCGGGGCAGTACGGCCGCTCGCCGAAGCGCCTGCTTCGTTCAGCCGCGACCGGCGCACCCCCGGCAAGACGATCATCCGCATCGCCGAAGGCGGATAAGCGACTCTCGGCCCGCTCCTCCAGCTCGACACGTGCCGGCCTGGACGTCCCGCCGGGTCAGCGGCCGCCACACAAGCGGCATGGGGCAGGGGCAGGTTGGGGAGTCCCCGCCTCGCAGGAGGCGCTTAGGTGGTCAGGGCGGCGGCGTGGCTCCGCAATCGGTGGGCGCCGGGTCAGCCGCACAGATCGTCGCGAGCGAGGAGATGCCGTCCTTGGTTTGCTCGCCACCGCCGTTGACCCGGAAGGTCAGCCGGACAGCGGTGAGCGTGAAGGTGCCGGCCGTGTGGGGGGTGAACTCGGCCACGATGCCGACGTCGTTCTCGGGTCCGGGCGAGGCGCCGCGGTCGACCGACACGCTGGCGCCAGGAAGCGGGTCGAGTGTCTCGCCCACCGTGTGCGTCCCGTCCGCGCTGATCACCGGCGGCGAGAAGTAGAAGCGCACGTCCGTCCCGGTCAGCGTGCCGATGGGTTGCGCGTTGACCAGGTCCACGCGATCACCAGGCCTGGGCTCCAGGTAGAGCACCACGACCCGCACGGGTGTGCCGATGGTGGTCGGGTGCCACTCCGTCGAGCCTGGAGGGGCGCGCAGCGGATAGGGGTCGGCGGCACAGCCGAGGAGCGCCAGGAGCAGCGGCAGGATGAGGAGCCCGCGCACGGCGCCGCTTCGGCTGGCACTCCGGTTCGAGCGATCCGACACCTGACCCCTCCCTTGGCTCAGTCGCGAACACGCCCATCGATGATGTGGCGCGCCGCCTCTCACTTCAAGGGCCGGACGTCACCCCGCGACCGGCAGACCGGCCAGCTACTGGCGGGAAGCGGAGCGGCCGCGACGAGGCTAGCGGGCGGCGCTTCACTGCGGCTTATGCAGGGTCAGGTCGGCGTATCGTGGGCAGGGTGAGCGAGTGGCAGCGCCCCGATGAGGCCGAGTCCCGTGGCTACCGACCGCTAGTCGTTCTGGCTGTGGTGGTGTTCGTCGCGATCATCGTCGTGACAACAGTCGCGCTGCTCATGACCATCCTGATCGGTACGTCAGTAGGCTGACACCGCACACGCTCCCGCCGATGCCGACAGGGAATGCGTCATGGACGGCTGGGCGCGCCCTCCGGGCTCCCGCACTCGGCACGCCTACGCGGGTAGATGCCGTGGTCTTGTGCGCCAGATAGGTCATATGCTGTACAGGGCAGCCTGCAGCGAGGACCTGCCCGCCTAGTGTTCCGTGCCGCTATTGTCTAGCGGATAGTCGTCGCGCCCGGTACGATTCGGGGCATGGCTCATGCTCCTGCTCCTCCGGTTTCCGTCAGTGAGGGCGACCGCCGCCTGCTCCAGGCGGTGGTGCGGGCTCCGACCAGCGAGCAACGGGCGGTCACCCGGGCCCGCATCGTGCTCCACTCGGCCGCGGGCATCTCGATCGGGAGGGTCGCGGACGAGCTGGGCGTGGCGATCATGACCGTGAAGCTGTGGCGTCGCCGGTACGCGCAGGCGGGGCTCGCGGGGCTCGCCGATGCGCCGCGGCCAGGCCGCCCGCCGACCTACACCCGTGAGGACCGCGACCGGCTGATCGCGCTCACGCTGGAGCCGCCGCCCGAGGGCACCACCCACTGGAGCGTGCGCGGCGATGGCGGGCCGGACGGGCATGAGTCCGTCGACCGTCCAGCGCATCTGGCGCGAGCTCGGCCTCAAGCCGCACCGCACCGAGACGTTCAAGTTCAGCACCGACCCCGCGCTCGAGGCGAAGGTCCGCGACGTGGTCGGGCTGTACCTCGACCCGCCCGAGCGGCGCGATCGTGCTCTCGGTCGACGAGAAGACCCAGATCCAGGCGCTCGACCGGACGCAGCCGATGCTGCCCGCTGCGGCCCGGGCAGGTCGAGCGCCACACCCACGACTACGAGCGCCACGGCACGACCTGCCTGTTCGCGGCGCTCGAGGTCGGCGACGGGCCGGGTCACCGACCGAGACCCGCGGCCGCCACACCGGCGCCGACTTCCTCGCCTTCCTGCGCCGGGTCGAGCCGGGCCTACCCGGCGGCGGAGCTCCACGTCGTCCTCGACAACGTGTCGCACCCACAAGACGCCCGACGTCCGGGCCTGGCTCGCCCGCCACCCGCGGATCACCTTCCACTTCACCCCGACCAGCGCGTCCTGGATGAACCAGATCGAGACCTGGTTCGGGATCCTCACCCGCCAGGCGATCCGGCGGGGCAGCTTCAGCTCAGTCAAGGAGCTGGTCGCCGGATCGACGCCTTCACCCGCGCACTGGAACGCGGGCGCCGGCCCCTTCACCTGGGTCAAGACCGCCGACGAGATCCTCGCCAAGGCGGTCCGCAAACCGCGAGCGAACAGCGAATCGGGACACTAGCCTCCTCGAACGCCTCCATGGGCTCCGCGCCGAAGCGGGTCTTCCTGGAGCCGTCCTAGCTGTGATTCCCGAATAGGTTGTTGACAAGCGAGAGCCTCCCGAGGCTCGGTGTGGGTATCCAGCTCACAACCGACGGGAGACTCTCGTGGCGCATCGTAGGGCGAAGCTGACGGCGCTCGGCCGGCGGCTGCTCGTGGACCGGATCCTCGTTGACGGGATGGCCGTCGCCCATGCGGCCGACATGGTCGGCGTCAGCCGCCAGACCGCCTGGAAGTGGCTGCGGCGGTTCGAGGCCGAGGGCGCGGCCGGGCTCCAGGACCGGAGTTCCCGACCGCATCGCTCGCCACGGGCCCTGGACCTGGCGCAGGTGGACGCGATCCTCGTCGCCCGCCACGAGCACCGGTTCGGGCCGCATCGCCTGGCGCCCATCACCGGCGTCCCGCGCTCGACCATCGGCGACGTCCTGGCTCGCCACGGGCTGTCGCGCCTGCGGGACCAGGACGGTCCGACGGGCATCCCGATCCGCTACGTCCGTGAGCGGCCCGGCGAGTTGCTCCACATCGACGTCAAGAAGCTGGGCCGGATCCCGGATGGCGGCGGCCACCGGGTCCGGGGCCGGGTGACCGGGACGCCACGGTCCTACGGCGGCGGCTACGACTACCTTCACGTCGCGGTCGACGACATGAGCCGGGTCGCCTACGTCGGGGTGTTCGATGACGAGCGGGGCCCCACGTGTGCCCGGTTCGTGCTCGACGCTGCGGCGTTCTTCGCCCGCCACGGGGTACGCATCGAGCGGGTCCTCACCGACAACGCGCGGAACTACACGCTCTCGCACGCCTTCGCCGACGCCCTGGTCGAGATCGGCGCCCGCCATAAGCGCACCCGCCCCTTCCGGCCCCAGACGAATGGCAAGGCCGAGCGCTTCAACGGCACCCTGCTCACCGAGTGGGCCTACGTGCGACGCTACGACACGAACCAGGCGCGGCTCGACGCCCTGCCCGTGTTCATCGCCTACTACAACGAGCGGCGACCCCACGGCTCGCTGGACGGCCTGTCACCCATGACGGCCCTAGTCAACAACGTGTCCGGGAATCACACCTAGAGCGTCTGAGGCCTCTTGGCAGCCACGGAAGGCCGGACCTCGCAGCGCTATCCGCGCGGAGCCTGGACGGCTGGGCTCTCCCCGGCCGTGCCCCCCTAGAGTGGTGGGAATTGAGCGATCCGTCGTGATCGTCAGCGACGGCGTCGGCGGCGTCGGCGGCGTCGGTCAGGACGCCAGCAGAAGCTATCACCGAATCACCTGGGTGGCGGTGGGCCTGGATGGGCGATCCCGCACGACCTCGGTCAGGCTCCGAGTCCGCTGATGCTGAGCGCGTGTGGAACGAGCCTCGCCAAGGCCGAAGGTAAGGGTTGCCATGTCGGGCGACCCCACTGCCCTCTCGCGCACGCGGCCCGCTCATGTCCCACACACCGCCCTGCCCGCTGTTCCCGCTGCTCACACCTGGCCACCCACCGCGAACCCCCGGGAGCCCGACCTCGGCGGTATGCTCGTCGAGAGATGAGACCTCGACGGTGTCCTGCGCACGGCCGCCAGGCCTCGGGTCGGTCCTCGCCGTCTCCCCCGCCCTCGCCCCAAGGCCCGGCGGGGGTACCAGAGGCCGCGCCGCGGAGGCCGACATGAGGCGGCGCGGGTCGGCTGCTCCCCCGACCCGCGAGGAAGTCACCAACTTCGTGTTCCGGCTGAGCGAGGGCACTGAAGCCGGCGCGGCGCCAGCGATCCTCGTACGGCCACAGGCGATACCGACCACCGAGGCCGAAGCGCGTGCGGTACTCGACCGCCTGCCCCGGCTTGCCGATCTTCCGAGCGAGGAGCCCTTCGCGATTCGCGAGGCCTCGCTGCCGCCGCCCCGCGCCGAACGGAGCGTGCGCGCGCCGTTCCCGCCTGAGGACGAGGCCACACGGCCGGAGGCCGCGGCAGCGGGACCGCTTGAGGTGCTTCGGTGGATGCCCGAGGGCGACGTGCCGCTCGCGCCGCATCTCTCGATCACGTTCTCGCAGCCGATGGTGGCGCTCGACTCGCACGCACGTATCGCGCACGAAGCAGTCCCGGTCCGGCTCTCCCCACAGCCGTCCGGCGAGTGGCGCTGGGTGGGCACGCAGACCTTGATCTTCGAGCCCGAGGTCCGGTTTGCGATGGCGACCGACTACCGCGTCGAGGTGGAGGCGGGCACCCGCGCGGCCGGTGGCGCCACGCTGGCGAGCACTTCGAGCTGGTCGTTCTCGACGCCCCCACCGCGCGTCGTGGCCCGGCACCCGGACGGCGGCCCCACGCGGCGCGACACCCTGATGTTCGTGGCATTCGACCAGCGTGTCGATCCGGCAGCGGTGCTCGCCTCGATGCGAGTGCAGGCTGGCGGTGCCACCTTCCCCGTGCGCCTAGCCTCCACGGACGAAGTCGAGGCGGACCCTGAGGTCGCCCGTCTCGGCCGGGACTTCGAGCCGGGCCGCTTCTTCGCCCTCCGGACCGAACGTGAGCTGCCGGTCGACGCGACGGTGACGGTGTCGGTGGGGGCGGGGACCCGGTCGGCTGAGGGGCCGCGAACGACGGCGGACGCGCAGGAGTGGGAGTTCCGCACGTACGGGCCGTTCCAGGTGCGGGATCACCGGTGCGGCCGGGGCGAGAACTGCGCGCCCTCCGCCCCGTGGCTGGTCACACTGACTAACCCGGTCGACCCGAAAACGCTGCGCGCTGACTTCGTGAGCGTTACCCCGGAGCTGCCGGGGCTCAAAGTGGCGAGCCGGGGCGAAACCCTATCCATCAGCGGCGCGACGCGTGGACGTACGGCGTACCGCGTCACGCTCTCGAGCGGGATCACCGACGTCTTCGGTCAGCCGCTCGAGCCCGGGCCTGCCCTCGCGTTCAAGGTCGGGCCGGCCCCGACCATGCTCTTCGGACCTGGGGACGACTTCGTGGTCTTGGACCCGGCCGGTGGAGCGCGCTTCCCGGTCCGCACGGTCAACGTCGACGCGCTGCGCATCCGGGCCTACGCGGTGGGCCCGGAGGACTGGCCGGCATGGCTGGCCTACCGGGGGAACTACAGGAACGACGTCCCGGTCAAGCCACCCGGGCGCCGTGTGATCGACGCGACGGTGAGCCTGGCCCCCGATCGCGACGCGGTCACAGAGACGCTCCTCGACGTCGGCCCCGCCCTCCCGGGCGGCCTCGGCCAGGTCGTCCTCGTCGTGCGGGCCGCCTCCGGTGGCACGGAGACCCGCAGCCAGGAGATTCGCGTGTGGGTGCAGGCGACCCGGATCGGCCTGGACGCGTTCGCCGACGATGAGAACCTCGTTGCGTGGGCGAGTGACCTCGCCGGGGGCCGGCCGCTGGACAACGTCGAGCTGCGCCTCGGGAACGCGGGCGCGCGCTCGGACGCGTCCGGCCTCGCCCGCCTCAAGCTCGGTGAGCTGCCTGAGTCCCTCCTCGTGGCGCGCCGCGGCCCGGACCTCGCCATCCTCCCGGTCCAGAGCGTCGGAAGGTTTCCGGTCAGGGGCGGTCCACGAACGGAGCGGCAGGAATGCCTGCGCTTCCTCGTCTTCGACGACCGCCAGATGTACCGGCCGGGCGAGTCCGTGCACGTCAAGGGCTGGCTGCGCCGCATCGGAGGGGGACCGCGCGGCGACGTCGAGGCCCTGCCGCCGACGGTCGGCGCCCTCCACTGGAGGCTCGTCGACTCGCGCCGCAACGAGATCGCCAGCGGCGACGCTGGCCTCGACGATCTCGGCGGGTTTCACCTCGTGCTTGCCCTGCCCGAGACGATGAACCTCGGTTACGCGATTGTGTGGCTCGACGTCGGCGGCGGACCGCTCGGTGAGCAGAAACACAGCCACGTCTTCCAGGTCCAGGAGTTCCGTCCCCCCGAGTTTGAGGTGAAGGCCACCGCGAGCGAAGGCCCGTTCATCGTCGGGGAAAGCGCCACGGTGACGGTGAGCGCCGCCTACTACGCGGGGGGCGCGCTCCCCGGCGCGGCTGTGAGCTGGCGCGTAACCGCGACGCCCGGCCACTTCCGCCCGCCGAATTGGGACGGCTTCTCCTTCGGCAGGTTCGTGCCCTGGTGGCGCTGGCAGCCCGACCTCGAAGAGTCGGAGGGCGTCGAGACACTGGAGGCCCGCACCGACGGCTCCGGTGCCCACCGCCTTCGGGTCAACTTCGAGGGTGGGCACGCTCCCCGCCCGTACGTCGTCCGCGCCGAGGCCACGGTCATGGACGTGAACCGCCAGGCCTGGACCACAGGCGCCTCCCTGCTCGTCCACCCGGCGGCACGGTACGTCGGCCTACGGACCGAGCGGTCGTTCGTGCAGAAGGGTGAACCCGTCGAGATCGACGTCATCGCCACGGATCTCGAGGGCGGGGCCGTCGTCGGGCGGCCGGTGCGGCTGCGGACCGAGCGGCTCGACTGGGAGCAGATCGAGGGTGAGTGGACGGAGGTCCCGAAGGATGTCCAGAAGCGGGAGGTCCAGTCCGCGACGGAGCCCGTGCGCGCGCGCTTTGAGGCGAAGGAGGGCGGCGCGTGGCGCGTCATCGCCCGGGTGGCCGATGAGGAGGGCCGTGAGAACGAATCCGAGCTGCGCGTATGGGTGGCCGGCGGCCGTGTGCCGCCTCGCCGTGACTTCGAGGAGGAGAAGGTCACGCTCGTCCCCGACCGGAAGGAGTACCGGGCGGGCGACATTGCGAACGTGCTCGTCCTGGCGCCCTTCGCCCCCGCTGAGGCCATCCTGACCCTACGCCGCAGCGGACTCGTGCGTGAGGAGCGCTTCACGATGCCCGGCGGCTCGCACACGCTCGCGATCCCGGTTGAGGACGCCTTCACTCCCAACGTGCACGTCCAGGTGGACCTGGTAGGCCGGGCTCCCCGCGATGAGACGCCGGCCGGCGCGATTGGGACCCTCGTGCGGCCGGCCTTTGCCAGCGGCAGTCTCGACCTCCCGATCCCGCCGGTGACGCGCACGCTAACTCTCGCAGTCAGCCCTCACGACAAGGCACTTCCCCCCGGCGGCAAGACGACCATCGACCTCACCTTGCGGGACGCCGCGGGCCGCGCCGTAGCGAACGGCGAAGCGGCGGTCTGGGTCGTGGACGAGGCGGTGCTCGCATTGACCGACTATCGGCTGCCTGATCCGCTCGACGTCTTCTACACGAAGCGCGAAGCCGGGGTCGTTGACTCGAGGCTCCGATCGTACGTCCTCCTCGCACAGCCGGACGAGCTAATACCGCCGGGCGCGGACGAGATGCTCGCTGGCGGCAGCCTCCTCAAGAGGATGGAGTCCGCGCGTCCTGGCACGCTATTCGCCAGCGCGCTCTATTCGATGGGACCCCCCGAGCCGATGGGGTCCCCCGAGCCCATCCGCGCCCGCACCGACTTCGCGGTGCTCGCACTCTTCGCCGCGAGCGTCCCCACCGACGCCGACGGCCACGCCCGCGTGACGGTGAAGCTGCCCGACAGCCTGACCCGCTACCGCGTCATGGCGGTCGCGGTCTCCGGGCCGCGGAGCTTCGGCTCCGCCGAGGCGACGCTTGTGGCGCGCCTGCCCCTCATGGTCCGCCCGTCGGCGCCGCGCTTCCTGAACTTCGGGGACCGCTTCGAGCTCCCGGTCGTCGTGCAGAACCAGACCGACGCCGAGATGACGGTGGACGTCGCGGTGAACGCGCGGAACGCCGCCCTGACCGCGGGTGCTGGCCGCCGCCTCGTGGTGGCCGCGAATGACCGCGCCGAGGTGCGCTTCCCGATGGCCGCCGAGCGCGCAGGACAAGCGCGGATCCAGGTCGGCGCCGCCTCCGGAGCCGCTGCCGACGCCGCCGAGGTGGAGCTTCCCGTCTGGACACCGGCCACGACCGAGGCGTTCGCCACCTATGGGCAGATCGATGAGGGGAGCGTCGTACAGCCCGTGAAGGCTCCGGCCGGCGTGGTGCCGGAGTTCGGCGGCCTGGAGGTCACGACCTCCTCGACCGCTCTTCAGGCCCTGACCGACGCCGTCCTCTACCTCGTCGCCTACCCCTTCGAGTGCGCGGAACAGCTCGCCTCGCGCATTCTTGCGGTGGCCGCGCTCCGGGGCGTGCTGACCGCGTTCCAGGCCGAGGGCCTGCCGAAGCCCGAGGAGATCGAGGGAGCGGTGCGGCGCGACCTCGAGCGCCTGCGCGCGCTGCAGAACGACGACGGCGGAATCGGGTTCTGGCGCCGGGGTGAAAGTTCCTCGCCCTACGTCTCGATCCACGTGGCCCACGCCCTCGCCCGCGCGAAGGCGAAGGGCTTCCCCGTGCCCGACGACAACATCGATCGCTCGCGGCAGTACCTCCGCGAGATCGAGCGGCGCGTCCCGTCCGACTACGGGCAGGACGTGCGCCGGACGCTCCAGTCCTACGCGCTCTCCGTGCGGGCGCTTTTGGGCGACCCCGACCCCGGGCAGGCCCGGGCGCTCGTCCACGAGGCCGGCATCGAGGGACTGTCCTTCGAGGCGCTCGGCTGGGTCCTGCCCGTTCTCTCGAGGGACGCCGCCTCGTCGGCCGAGGTGACGGCGATCCGGCGCCGCCTTGCCAACAACGTGTCGGAGACGGCGGCCGCTGCGCACTTCGCCGTCTCCTACGGCGACGGTGCCCACCTGCTGCTCCATTCCGATCGGCGCGCCGACGCCATCCTGCTCGAAGCGCTCATCGCAGATTCCCCGACGAGCGACCTCATTCCCAAGCTGGTCGACGGCCTGCTCGCGCACCGGACGGCCGGCCGCTGGACGAACACGCAGGAGAACGTGTTCATCCTGCTCGCTCTTGATCGCTATTTCGGGGCCTACGAGAAGACGACCCCCGACTTCGTGGCTCGCGCCTGGCTCGGCGAGCGCTACGCCGGTTCTCACGCGTTCCGGGGCCGGACCACCGAGCAGAACCACCTCGCGATCCCGATGCCCTACCTCGGGGAGGGGACGGGCACGAACGACCTCCTTCTCGCCAAGGAGGGCCCGGGGCGGCTCTACTACCGGATCGGCCTGCGCTACGCGCCGGACAGCCTCGCCCTCGAGCCGCTCGACCGGGGCTTCACCGTCGAGCGCTCCTACGAGGGCGTCGACGACCCGGCTGACGTCCTGCGGGCCGAAGACGGCACGTGGCGAATACGCGCCGGAGCACGCGTCCGCGTCCAGCTGACGATGGTCGTGCCGTCGCGGCGGTATCACGTCGCGCTCGTCGATCCTCTCCCGGCGGGCCTCGAGCCGATGAACCCCGCGCTCGCGGTGACCGGCTCCGTGCCGGGCGACGGGGGCAGCTACGTCACGCCGTTCGGCGCCCAGGGCCTCGGCGGGCCACGTCTCCCCGGCCACTGGTGGTGGTGGTCGCGGCCCTGGTTCGACCACCAGAACTTGCGCGACGACCGCGTGGAAGCGTTCTCGACGCTGCTGTGGGAAGGCGTCCACGAGTACCGCTACGTGGCGCGTGCCACCACCCCGGGCACCTTCATCGTTCCGCCCCCGAAGGCCGAGGAGATGTACGCCCCCGAGACCTTCGGCCGTGGCGCCACAGATCGCGTCACCATCAAATAGGATGCAAGCCCCGACGGGCAATGTGCGGGCAAGCGCCGCTCACATCTTCCCCGCGCTGACACGCCGGAGGCGCGAAGGAAGCGACACTGGCGCTCGAACACCGGCCAGCGGTTGGCGACTACGTGCTCGCGATGTCGAATCGGTCACGTAGACTCGCGCTCTGATCGTGCCGAGGTGATCGATGTGACAGCGGTTGTGGAGACGATTCGGACGGGCACGCAATTGGCCCAGCTTCGCAGCGCCGGGTCGGGCTACATCATCAATACGAAGGGCCCATCGGACCCGCTTTGGACGCCGATGGCAGTCCTGCACGAGGCAGACTGCAGCGCGCTGAGTGCGGCCGAACCCGCCTTCAAGCTCTTCGCAGACGAGTTTTCGGCGGCTCGCGACTGGCTCGAAGCCAACCGGAAGAAGAACTGGGAGCCTTGTGGAAGGTGTCGGCCGCGGCCGAAGGCAGCCGAGATCCGGCGATCACGGGTCGCTCGGTCGATCGCCTACGTGGTCAATGACAAGTCGGCCTACGACGTTCCGAGTGTGCTGCACGAAGCCGACTGTCGCGCCGTGGCTCGAGCCAATCCGTCGGCACTGGTCGAGTTCAAGGATCTAGACCAAGCGGAGGTCTGGCTGCGCTCACGCCTCGGACCCGAAGGCGGGAAATGGTCGCGTTGCGGTATCTGTCGACCGCGGCGACGACGATCAAGCGTGGGAGCCACCGATCGTCGCACTCCTCCGCCAGCATTGGGCGCAGATCTCCTCGAATCCATCAGGAAGATCCTGGAAGCAGCACAGACCGACGCAGGTGGACCGAACCCCGAGCCCGCGCCAGTGAAACCACCAAGGGCACAGCCGCACCAACCAGCATCGGTAGCCAAGCAAGACCCAGACTTGATCGCGGCCCGCGAGCGGGTGGCAGATCTGTCACAACAGCTAACCAACGTGTCCACGGAGGTCACCCGACTCGCAACAGAACTGGAGCGCGATCGTGCCGCGGCTCGGACCCGTGCCGAGGATGCCAGACAAGCCAGCGACGACTTGCAGCAACAACGTGACGACGCGAAGGCGGCGTGGGGCTTGGTGGTCGAGGAGAACGATGAGCTCCGAGCGCGCTTGGCCGATGTGACCACGAGGCTCACCGGGAGCGCGACTGACGTGGCGGCGCTCAAGGCCGATGTCGATCGCCTCCGCCGCAACGGCCCATCGGCCGACGAGTCGGCGCTCGCTACCGAGGCGATCTTGAGCATTGCCGACCGGCTCGCGCGCCAAGGGTTGCTTGTCGGGCAGACAGGTCTCGAAGTTATCGATGACCTGCTTGTAGCTGCTCCGGAGGCACGCCTGCTTCGCGAATATCGCGGAGTCGCCCTCTCGTCACTCAACCGAGATCAAGAGGCGCTTGCGGCCCTCAGCGATGGCCCCACAGCCCTGACCGCCATCGGTCGGCAAGCCTACGTACTCAGCTCAGTCCGTGTTGGACGAGTCGTCGACGATGAGAAGCTATGGTTGACTGTCGACTGGACGTCCGAATCGAATCGCTCGACTCTCCGGGAGAGCATGGTTCGAATGGCTCCATCCAACGCAACGGCGGTAATTAGGTCGTTGCGGCCGCAGGTACCCGCCAGCATGTTGGCCACCTACCTGGATGACATGTTCGAACGCGAGTTGGCCGACAACGACCTCATTCGGGTACTCGAGCTTTGGGGAGAGATCGAACCCGGGGAGGCCTCACTCCGCGTCCTTGATGTGGCCGAGCGACGGCCAATCGCTGACGAGGCATGGATGGACGCCGCTCTTGTGGATGCCATGCAGAGGAACCCCTCGAGCGAGCGACCTGCTGTCCTAATCGCACGGAGGCTGGGAACCAGGCCATTGTCCGAAGCTGTTGCGCAGGCGGTCCGAGTCGCGGGGCAGCTGGACGGTGTGATCGAGTTGCGTTTTCGGCAGGCTGCGGCCGAGAAGATAGCTGAGAACGCCATTACCCCTGACGTCAACGCACAGTTGGTCGAGCTCCTTCGCGACGTCCCCGGCGCGTGGCGGGCCCGCGGTGCAACTGCTGAGGCGGAGCGAGCAGAAGCCCAGCTTCGTAGGTTGGCTGCCCCGGATAGCAGCTCAGTCGATTCGAATCGGAACGGCAAGATCGTGACTGTTGAGTCCGCCCACGCTGTGCTCGAGGCAGTCGCTGACAAGTACCCGCATCTCGTTGTCCTTAAGGACGCTTACGTCTCGGCCGCAAGGTGGGGCCGACCCAACCTTTCGAAGCTTCGTAAGACACTCGAGGGCATCGGGCGAGCAGCAGAGGAATACGCGCGCAAGCCGGATCTGGATCCCTGGGTTGCCATCAAGCAGGTGCCCTGTCAATTCGCGGGTGGAGTTTCTGAGTCTGCGATGGACAAGTATCCGGCCGACTACATTCGAGAGGACGGCGAGGGCCGGGTCGTAACGCTGGGCCCGCACTTCATCGTCGGTTCCAAGGCCAATCTGTGCCGGATCTATCTCGAAATCGATGAAGATCTGCAGCGCATAGTGGTGGGACATGTCGGAGCCAAACTTCGCGACGGCACCAACCCCAGCTAGTCGCAGTACCCAAGCCGTTGACAGGCGGTCACCAAGTCCGCGGTGGCCTTCCGGAGCTTGGTAGGTGGCGCTAGTTGTCGTTCCCACTCAGGTTGTTGACAAATTGAGAGCCCTCGTGCTCGGTATGGGGTTGTCGACACTCCATTCCAACGGAGGGCTCTCATGCTTCATCGTACGGCGCGTCTCACCCCGTACGGCCGCCAGCTGCTGGTCGAGCGGATCCTCATCGAGGGCTGGCCAGCGGCGACGGCCGCCGAGACGCTCGGGGTCAGTCGGGCCACCGCCTACAAATGGCTGCGCCGGTATGCGGCCGAAGGGCCCGCCGGTCTCGACGTTCGCTCGGCGCGGCCCCAGCACCAGCCGCGAGCGCTGCCCGAGCGCCAGGTCCGGCGATCCTCTGGCCGCCGGCGAGCGCGTCGGCCCGCATCGCCTGGGGCCGCTCCTGGGTCATCCCCGCTCGACCGTGTACGGCGTGCTGCGCCGGCACGGAGCGAGTCGCCTGGCCCACGCCGATCGACTGACTGGCCTGCCCGTGCGCTATGTCCGGGAGCGGGCCGGCGAGCTCATCCACATCGATGTCAAGAAGCTCGGCCGGGTGCCGCCTGGCGGCGGCCACCGGATCCGCGGTACGGCGGCCCGCAACCACCTCGCGCTCGGCCACGACTACCTCCATGTCGCGATCGACGATGCGACGCGGGTGGCGTTCGTCGGGTCCATCCTGATGAGCGGGCTGCGACCACCGTCCGGTTCGTGGCGGATGCGCTCGCCTTCTTCGCGGGCCAGGGCGTCCAGGTCGAGCGGGTGATGACCGACAACGCACTGACCTATACCCACTCGAAGGACTGGCCGAGCTGTTCGCCGAGCGCGGCATCCGCCACGTCCGGATCCGTCCCTATCGGCCGCAGACCAACGGCAAAGCCGAGCGGTTCATCAGCACGCTCCAGCGCGAATCGGCGTATCGCAGCTATTCCGCTCAAACGACGAGCGACTCGCGTCGCTGCCGCGCTGGCTCGACACCTACAATCGCCGACGTCCCCACGCCGGACTCAAGGGCCAGACCCCGATGTCGGTCCTTGTCAACAAGGTCGGCGGGAACGACAGCTAGGCCGTCTGCCCCTCCCACCGGCTCCACGACCTCGCAACGATAGTGGGGGGCTCCATGGGCTTCGCGCCGAGGCGGCTGGTCGTGGAGCCGTCTCAGGCGTGCTCGTCGGGCCCACAGCCCGCTTGCACCGCTAGCACCCTCGAAGGGTGGTTCCATGGGCTCCGCGCGTCAGGCAGCCACCGCGAGGGATGCGACCTCGCCTCAGGAGCCCCGTTGGCGCTAGCTCTAGTTCCCAATCAGGTTGTTGACGGGCTGAGGGCCCTATCCTCGGCTGTTGGTGTCGAAGCCACAGTCGAAGAAGGAGCCCTCGATGGCCCATCCTAATGCCCGCCTGACGCCGCACGGTCGGGCCCTCCTCGCGGATCGGATCCGTGCCGGCTGGACGATCACGGCGGCGGCCCGAGCCGCGGGCATCAGCCGCCAGACCGGCTCGAAGTGGTGGCACCGGGCCGAGCAGGGCTATCTATCGACCGCTCGAGCACGGTCCGCCACCAGGCCCGTCAGCACTCGACCAGCTCGTCGAGCGGCTGTGCGCCAGCGGCGTGAACTGCGGGTCGGGCCGCACATCCTCGCCTGGGAGAGCGGGCTGGCCCCCTCGAGTGTCTACGCCATCCTCCGGCGAGCGGGCCTCGGCCGACTCGACCGGCTCGAGCCCCGGCCGGCGATCGTGCGCTACGAGCGTGACCGGCCGGCGAAGGTCGTGTCCCAGATGATGGTGTAACAGCCGAAGCGGCTGACCGACGAGTCGGCCATCGCGTCATCCTCGCGTCGTTGGACTGAGAACCGACGACACGAAGGAGAACGACGATGGCCGAGGACAGGATGGCCGTGCTCGACATGCTCCGCAAGGCGACCACCGACGGGAACGTCGATGTCCTGCGCGAAGGGGTCCGGGTGCTGGCCGAGGCGCTCATGGAGGCCGAGGTCTCCGAGCTGACCGGGGCGGCCAAGGGCGAGCGGGCGCCGGAGCGCCGCCTGACCAACCGCAACGGCTATCGCGAGCGGCGCTGGGACACCCGGGTGGGCACGATCGGCCTGGCCATCCCGAAGGTCCGCGACGGCAGCTACTTCCCGAGCCTGCTGGAGCCCCGGCGGCGGGCCGAGCGGGCCCTTCTCTCGGTCGTCCAGGAGGCCTACGTGGCCGGCGTGAGCACCCGCCGGGTGGAGGATCTCGTCGAAGCCCTGGGCATCGCCTCGATGGGCCGCAGCGAGGTGTCCCGCATCTGCACGGCGCTCGACGCGGAGGTGGCCACCTTCCGCGGCCGCTCGCTGGCCGGCGAGGCCTATCCCTACTTGTTCCTCGACGCCACCTACGTCAAGGTCCGCGACGCCGGGCGGGTGGTCAACATGGCGGCCCTCGTGGCGGTCGGTGTGGCGCGCACCGGCGAGCGGCGCATCCTGGGCCTCGAGCTGGCCGCCGGCAACGACGAGGGCAACGCCTGGGCGCCCTTCCTGCGGGGCCTCGTCGAGCGCGGGCTGGCGGGGGTCCGGCTCGTCATCAGCGATGCCCACCGGGGCCTCGTAGCCGCCGTCCGTGAGCTCCTCCTCGGCGCCGCCTGGCAGCGCTGTCGGGTGCACTTCACGCGCAACGCCCAGGCCCTCGTGCCGCGCAGCGCGGCGGGCATGGTCGCCTCGGCCATCCGCAGCATCTTCGAGCAGCCCGACGAGCCGGCGGCGTCGGCGCAGCTGCGGCGCGTCGCCGACAGCCTGGCCGGGCGCTTCCCGGCCGTCGCCGCCCTGCTCACCGAGGCCGAGGCGGACCTGCTCGTCCACTTCACCTTCCCCGAGGCCCACCGGCCCCGCATCCGCAGCACGAACCCCCAGGAACGGCTGAACAAGGAGATCCTGGTGTTGGACTGCGCATGCCGGAAGGGCCACCACAGCGGCCTCTACGGTGGGTGACCGTGCCGAGGCCTGACTCGAAGGAGATCTCCGGCGCCACTTCGATCTGGTGGCTGTCCGCCGCTTGAAGTGTCGGCCCCGGCACGGTCACCCGAGGACCGTGCTGACTTGATGAGAGCGTCGATCCCCTCGACTGGGATGTCGTCGCGCGGTCCCTTCCACCCCCGGCCAGGACCCTGGAGGCGACCAGATGACGGAGCACAACATCGTCGGCGTCGATCCGCACCGCATGACGTTCACCGCGACCGTGCTCGACTCGCGCGGCGACGAGCTCGGACACGCTCACTTCGCCAACACCCGCGACGGCCATGCATCGGGGCTGGCGTGGGCGGCCGGGTTCGGACCGGCCGACCGCTGGGGCATCGAGGGGGCCAGCGGGCTCGGCCGAAGCCTGGCCGAGTTCCTTGTCGAGGCCGGGTGCGACGTGCGCGACGTGCCGCCGCACAAGACGGCCGCCCGCGGGCGCGGCCGTCACGAGGGCAAGAGCGATCAGCTCGACTCCCGCCGAGTCGCCGCGGAGGCGCAGACGAACCCTCGGCTGGCGCGAGCCTTCAAGCACGTCGCGCCGGCGGCACCGGACTCGGTCCGCGACCGCATGGCCCTCTGGCACAACGCCCGCAAGTCCCTGACCAAGATCCGCGTCCAGCTCCTCGGTGAGCTCGATGCGCTCGTGCAGGACCTGCCCGAGGACCTGCGCGACCAGCTTGGGCCGGCGAAGACGGTGAGCGCCCGGGTGAACGCGCTGAGGCGGCTCGACACGTCCAGCGTGACCGACCCGATCGTGGCGCTGCGACTCCGCCTGATTGAACCCCGCGTGGCGATGCTGCGCGATGTCCTCGAGCAGGACAGGGCGGCCACCGCAGAGCTCGCTGTCCTCGTCGACGAGGCGGACTCGACGCTGTCTGCCCTCGTCGGCATCGCGCCGCGCGCCGCGGCGGAGATCCTCGTCGAGGTCGGCGACATCCGACGCTTCACCGAGGCCGGCTTCGCGCGGTTCAACGGCACCGCGCCGATCCCGGCCAGCTCGGGCGAAGGCCCGAACGCGCCCATCCGGCATCGCCTCTCACGCGGCGGCAATCGGCGCCTCAACGCCGCCATCTACCGCATCGCCATGATCCAACTCCGCTACGAACCACGCGCCCGCCAGATCCATGACCAGGCCCGCGCCCATGGCCACACCCGTCGGGAGGCCATGCGCGTCCTCAAGCGCCACATCTCGAACGCCATCTATCGAACCATGCTCCGCGACGCCCGTCGGGCCGAGGGCTTGACATGAGAGCTTCAAGCGCCGCACCGCGGTCGTCGGCATCTTCCCCACCGCGCCAGCCGTCATCCGCCTCGTCGGCATGGTCCTCGCCGAGCAGGACGACGAGTGGCAGGACGGCCGGCGTTACTTCCTGCCCGAGTCGATGGCCCGCATCGACGCCGTCCAGCTCCCGGAGGAGGTGCGCCCGACCCTGCTCATGGCGAGCTGACCACTGAGGCGCGGGGATGACGGCCTGTTACACCACATCGAGGGACTTGACCCGGGCGAACTCGTCCATCTCGATACCAAGCAGCTCGGCCGCATCCGGCCCGGCGGCGGCCTGCCCAAGCCCCGCCGGGAAGCCGGCTATGGGGCGGGTCGGAAGCGCGGCATCGGCTGGGACCGGGTCCACGTCGCGATCGACGACCACAGCCGCCTGGCCTACGCCGAGGAACTGCCCGACGAGAGCCCGGCGACGACGGCCGGCTTCCTCCGTCGAGCCTGGCACTTCTACGCTGGCCATGGGATCACGATCGAGCGCATCCTCACCGACAACGGCGGCTGCTACCGCAGCGCCGACTTCGCGGCCGCATGTGATGAGCTCGGGCTCGGCCATCGTCGGACGCGGCCGTACCGGCCCCAGACGAACGGCAAGGCCGAGCGGATGGTCCGGACCCTCCTCGCCGAGTGGGCCTGCGCCAGCCCGTTCGGCGATACCGCCGAGCGGGTCGCCAGCCTGGCCCGCTTCATCGACTTCTACGATCGCCGCCGACCACACTGGTCACTCGCCGGACAGCCGCCGATCAGCCGCACGCCCGTCAACAACCCGCGTGGGAAGAACAGCTAGCGGGCGGCGCTGGCGTGTCGCAAGGCGGCCATCCTGCGGCGAGTGATGGGCGGCGTGGGCGTGATTGGTATCGGGCGCGGTTGCCTTAGGACCCGTCGTCGGGCGTCGGTCTATCGCGGCGGGGGTAGGACCCGGGCGCGCCGAATCACGCCGATGACGACGCCGACCAAGATGACCAGCAAGATCGCGCCGCCGACCACGACTGGCGTGAAGTCCATCAGGGAGGCGCCACCGGTCTGGACGCCGCCCGACTGGGGCGTCTCATTCGGGTTGGTCGGCGGCGCGGTGGCCGGGCTCGGCGTCGCGGTGACGAGGGCCATGGCCGTCGGGGTCGGCGTAGCGGACTCGGACGGTGCAGGGCTTGGCGACGGGCTGAGGGTGGGCGTCGGTGCCGGCGTGGGCTTCGGGGTCGGTTTGGGGGTCGGCTTGGGCTTGGGCGCCAGGACGGTGTAGGTGGCGCAGGAGAAGTAGGTCGTGTCGGCCCCGGCTCCGGCGCAGATGCGGTGCTTGCCCGGGCTGCGGTGGTTCTCGATCGGCGTGGTGGAGAAGACGAACTTGCAGCTCGGTGGGTTCGGCCGGAAGATGGCCAGCCCGTAACCGTCCCAGGTCGCTTCGTCGGTGAAGGTCATGCCACCACACGACTCGTCCACGAACGTGATCGTGATGAGCTGGGTCGCCGACCCGGACGTCGGGTGGATGGAAATGCTCTGCGTCAGCGCCGCGGCCGGCGAGGTCCCGAGCGCCATGAGCGAGAGGAGGAACGCAAGGGCGACGAGCACGCACCCCACCGTCCGCCGCCGCATCGACATGAGCGCCAGCGTGAGGCTGGCTGCACGTGAGCTGAGGAGCCGGACGACCCCCCATTAGGGGCACAACGGCCGGTTCGGCCTCACGACGCGAGCCGCGATGCTGACATCGGGTTACTGGCCGCGTGTACCGGTCCGGACCCGATTGGCGGGCATGGCTCTCCGGCTGTGGCCGTGGGAGAGCACGATGGGCAGACGTCCCCTTCTCGCGGCCTTGGCCGCGCTGTGCCTCGCCGCCTGTAGCGCCGGTGCGGGGTCGCCGTCCGCCACGCCCGCGGCCCTGGCGGTCGTGCCGATGCCCACGCCGATCATCATCTACGTGACCCCGCCGCCGATGACGACCGCTGCCGCGACACCGACCAAGGCGCCCGTTAACCCGCCGTGCACGGCGGCCGAACTGAGCCTCTACGGCGGCACGACCACCGATTGCGCCGCAGCCCTGGCCCAGAACCCGGCCCTGTTCGCGACGGAACCACCCACCCCCAAGCCGACCCCGGCGCCCACCCCGCGGACGCTTTACTCGCTCAAGGGCAGCGGCATCAAGACGGGCAAGCCCTTTGCCATCCCCGACGAGGACCTGAGCGTGGAGCTCGACTACTCCTTCAGCTGCAGAGCGTTCGGGTACGCAGGCAACTTCCAGGTCTACTGGTACGAGCCGGACGGATCGCTCGGCGACATCGCCGTCAACGACCTGACCATGACCGGCAAGAGCAGCACCGAGCTCTACCTCGACGAGGGCGGCCCGATCCACCTGGAGATGAACTCCGAGTGCTCGTGGCAGGTCATCGTCCGCGAGGACGCCCCGTGACGGCTCCGAAGCGGTCCCCCATCCAGAGCAGAACGAGAGTGCCTAGCTGCTTCTGCAGCCGAGGGAGAACGATCCGATGACAACCCCGCCAACTTACCGCTGCGCGGCATGCTCAACTACCGTCCTGGACACGTCCAGGCCGGCGTGCGCCAATTGCGGTGTTGACTTCACCAAGGTCATGCCCACGTTGGACGCGCAGGTAGGGTCCCCCTCAGCGGTCGTGGACAAAGTCGGCGATGCCGGCTCGGCTCGCGAAGCGCCGGCCGACCCGCTTGTGGCACCGCCCGGCGCGATCGTCCAAGCGGTCGCATCCGGTGGCTCTCGTAGGGGCTGGATCATTCTGGGATCCGTCATCTTCGCCGCCATCCTTGCCGCGGCGGGGTTCATCGGCCTGACGGAGTCCGGCGCCTTGACGCCACATCACACGATTACCGGCGACTTCCAGCTGAATTCGAGCGACTTCTCGGGCATCACCGTCATCGGCACGAGCTGTCAGGGCAAAAGCGGATACGGTGACATCGTGCCCGGCGCTGGCGTGACGATCAAGGACGGTGACGGGAAGCTCCTCGCAGCTACGTCGCTCGGATCGGGCACAGGTAACGTGATGACCTGCGACTTCAAGTTCTCGCTTACCAATGTGCCCGAAGTGGCTTTCTACACCATCACCATCAGTCGGCGGGGCGACTTGAGCTACTCGCTCGCCCAGATGCAGAGCAACAGCTGGACGCTTTCCCTGACGTTGGGCAGCTGATGGTCGCCCAGGCCGCGATCCTCGAAGTCAAGACCGGCCCCCATATCCTGGTGCAAATCGTCTGGTACCTCTTCGTGGGCTGGTGGCTCACCGGCATCGCGATGGCCATCGCCTGGGTCGCGGCGATCGTGGTCATCGGCCTGCCGCTGACCTTCTGGCTGGTCAACCGCATCCCGACCGTGCTGACCCTACGCCCGCGACGACAGCAGTTCGTGATGGTCACCGACACCGATGGCGTGACGCGGATGCAGTCGCTGGCGACGAAGCAGACCGCGGTCGTCCTGCGGATCGTCTACTTCGTGTGTGTTGGCTGGTGGGCCTCATTCCTCTGGATGGCCGTCAGCTACGTCCTGATGCTGACGATCCTGGGTATCCCGCTGGGCATGATGATGGTCAACCGGCTGCCCTTCGTGTTCAGTCTTCATCGCGGCTACGCGTAGTGACCACACCATGAAAGCAGCACACGCCCTGGTGCCCACACTCTGTTCGCTGCGGATCCGAGGGGGCGTCGGGCAATTGGCCGTTGCCGCCCTGCAATCATCGATCGACAGCGATTCACAGTCCTAGGTCTTCGTCGAGTGCCTCCGGAAGCCCGCCGCTGCCGGATAAGCGGTACGGAAAGTGGTACAGCCGGAATCACGAGACCCTCCGAAACATTCCGGAGGGTCGTTTCGTGCTCAGGAGTGTGGTCGGGGCGACTGGATTCGAACCAGCGACCTCTTGAACCCCATTCAAGTGCGCTACCAGACTGCGCTACGCCCCGGCGAACCTGAACTGTAGCAGACGGGCGCCTCCGGACCCGGGCCGGTACCCGTCTACCAGAGCGCCTGCTTCCCGCGGTTACTCCGCCGTGACGAAGCGCACGATCGCGTCGACGAGGCCGTCGGCGAGCGCGTGGTCGGCGTCGGCGTAGCTGGCGCCGATCTCGGCGGGGCTCAGCGTCGAAGGCGCCCGCGTCTCCGACTTGTAGACGTGGTTGGCGTTCGCGATCGTCACCCGCGCCTTGTGCCGCGCGTCACTCGCCAGGGCGGCGTAGATGGCGTCGGCATCGGAGCCAGGCACCTGGGCATCGTTGGCCGCCGACACCACGAGTGCGCGCCCGTGATAGGCGGACAGCGCCGCGAGCGGATCGGCGAACAGCAACTCGCGGGCGACCCGCTGTTGCAGTGGGTCGTGGGCCACCTGCCACAAGCCCGCGGCGGCCGCGGGGAGTGCGGATAGATCCGGCGCCGGGGCGTCGGGACGCACCATCGCGGCGTGAAACTCGCTGAGCGCCTGGTCGACGACCGCGGCGTCCGTCCCCGCCTGGTAGCCCATGGCCCGGATCTGCTCGATGGCGGTGTCGAGGATCGAGCGCGAGGGCCCGGACAGGCTGATGAAGCCGCCGAAACGCGGGTCCGCCTGCTTCGCGATGGCCGCCGATGAGGCGTGGATCGATCCCTCGCTGTGGCCGAGCAGGAAGATCTCGCCGCACCGGTCCCGCGTGGCGAGCTCCTCGAACGCGGCCACGGCCTCGTCGGCGTAGTGGGCGAGGGAGAGCACCTCGAGCATCTTGAGGTCCGCCGGCGCCATGCTCTTCGGCATGTTGACGCCGGAGCCGACCTTGTCGAAGCGGATCGAGCCGACCCCGCGCGCCTGCAGAGCGAGCGCGAGCTGCGCGCCACTGCCGTTCGTGCCCGGCAGGAGCGGCGATTCCCAGTCGCGGTCGGTCGGCCCGCTCCCGGCGAAGAACACGACGCACGGCGCGGCGCCGTCGCTCGCCGGCCACGCGATCGTCGAGGGCAACGTGTAGTCGGCCCTGACGATCACGACATCCTCGGTCACCGCCGCGTACGTCATCCCTGCTGCCTCGTCGCGGCGCCTAGAGGACGAACGCCGCGAGCGATCGCGAGGAGGGGCGGCACGGCCTGCAGCGCGGCGGCGGCAGCCAGACGCCGGTTGGTGGCGCCAAGCACGACGCCGGCGCCCAGCATGCAGGCGCAGGCGAAGAGGGCGATGGCCCGCCCGGCCGGCTGCTGGCCGCTGGCCACGAGGAGCAGCCCGCCGACGACGCCCGCGGCCAGGAACAGGTTGTAGAAGCCCTGGTTGAAGGCCATCGGCCGGACCGTCTCGGCCGCCTCCGCCGAAGGGAGGCCGAAGCGACCCCACACGGTCGGCCGGGCGAAGATCAGGCTCTCCAGGACGAAGAACCACACGTGGATGGCGGCGGCCACGAGGGCGGCGGCCACGGCGACGATCGGCATCCCGGCATTCTGGACCACCGACGTCACGAGGGAGTGCCCGGCGACCCGGGAAGGTCGGACCTAGCCGATCCCCGAACGGCGGCGGGCGGCCGCGAGTTCGCCCTGCAGGCGCTCGTCGGCGCGCAGCTGCGCCGTGTGGATGTCACCCTCGGGACCCGGGCTGGCCCAGCCGAAGGACAGTTGCAGGGCCACGGCGCCGGCCTGGAGCCACACGTCGCACGCGGCCCGGACGCGCTCGACGTAGTTGATGGCGCGGACCTCGTCGGTCTCGGGGAGGAGCACGGCGAACCTGGCCGGGCCGACGCGGGCGATGATGTCCACGGCCCGGGCCTGACGCTTGAGCACCTGGCCGATGGCCGGCACGATGCGACCCGCGGCGCTCGCGCCGACGCGGTCGGCGAGGCGATCGAGGCCGTCGAGCTCGGCGAAGACGATGGCGAACGGCCGACCGTAGCGGCGCAGACGCACCGCCTCCTCGCGGATGTGGCGATCCCAGGCGAAGGCGCTCTCGAGGCCGGTCACCGGATCGTGCAGGGGATCCAGGGGTGCCTGGAGCTCGAAGCCGGGTGCGTCCGGGGCGATCTCCTCCCCCATCGGTGCGGCCTCAGGCTGGGCAGCCGGAGCCGGAGCCAGAGCGACCGGGGCAGCGGCCGGCGGTTCGGGTGCGGCCGCAAGCGGCGCGGTCGCGAATCGACCGGCCGCGGCGACGGGCTCGCGCGCCGGCGCGACCACCGGCGGCGGCGCCTCGGCGGCGGCAGCCTCGGGCTGCAACAGGCCGTAGGCGTCCATCCGCGGGCCGGAGATGGCGCGCTCCAGGCGCGTCGCATCAGCCATCTGGCCCACTTCGGGAGCTGGGCCGGCCGCGGTCGGGCGTGGCTCCTGGGTGGCGAGCGTCTCCGGCGCATGGCGGCGCCGCACCCACAGGTTCAGCACGAGCAACCCCATGATGACCAGGTTGGCGACGATCGCCACGATGAGGACGGTGATGACGGCATCAGTCGGCATATGCGTTGATGAACGATCTCCGCGATGGAGGGATGAGTCCGGGTCCGAGTGTAGACGGCCTCGCCGGACGCGGACCATTTGCCGCCAGTCGCCGGACCATGTTCCGTTGACGGCCCACAACGCGTGGTGCGGTGGAGTGCGGTCCGGGGTGCGCGCCTCGCGTCAGGGCCCGCGGCGGGGCCGGGCGCCCGACGCCGCGCGGGCCGCCCGAGGGGTACGACCGGATCGTCCTGCCGCGCCCGGCCGGCGCAGGCGCGGCAGCTCCACCTTGGACCGCTCGCGAAAGACGAGGCGGACGGGGGTGCCGTCGAAGCCGAACCGGGTGCGCAGCTCGTTCTCCAGGTAGCGCCGGTAGCTGAAATGCACGCGGTCCGCGTCGCGGGCGAAGAAGACGAACGTTGGCGGTGCGACCGTGGCCTGGGTGGCGAAGAGGACCTTGGGTCGCTTGCCCTTGACCATCGGCGGGGTCTGGCGGAAGGTGGCCTCGGCGACGACGCGGTTGAGCTCGGCCGTGGGGATGCGGCGGCGGCGTTCGGCCGCGATGTCGACCGCCAGCTCCAGGACCCGCTCGACCCGCTGGCCGGTCCGGGCGCTGATCGAGACGACCGGGGCGAAGTCCAGGAAGGGCGCCTGGGCCCGCAGGCGGACGGCGAACTCATCGAAGGTGCGGTCCGTCTTCTCGGTCAGCAGGTCCCACTTGTTGACGGCCACCACGAGGCCCTTGCCCTCTTCCACGACGTAGCCGGCCACGTGCGCGTCCTGGGCGGTCAGGCCGTCGACGGCGTCGAGCACCAGGACGGCCACGTCCGCCCGGCCGATGGCCTTCAGGGCCCGCAGGCTCGAGTAGCGCTCGGCGGCAGGCCCGCCGGCGACCTTGCCGCGCCGCTTGATGCCGGCGGTGTCGATGAGGCGCAGCGCCTGCCCGTGCCAGTCCAGCGTCGTGTCGATGGCGTCGCGGGTCGTGCCCGCGGTCTCGCTCACGATGGCCCGCTCGTGCCCCAGGAGCGCGTTGAGGAGCGAACTCTTGCCGACGTTGGGCCGCCCCACGATGGCGATGCTGATCGGGCCGCGGGCGATTCGTCGGCCGCGACACGGGCATCCCAGGCCGCGGCCGCCTCTTCCGGCGACGGGGGCGGGGCGGCGGGCCCGAAGTCGGCCTCGTCCTCCGCGACCGCGGCCGCCTCATCCTCCGCTGCCTTGCGGGCCGTCTCGGCCGTCGACTCGGGCGGCAGGGCCCACACCACGGCGTCCATCAGGTCGCCGGTGCCGCGCCCGTGCAGCGCACTGAGGGTGTAGAGCTCGTCCCAGCCGAGCCGGTTGAACTCGGCCCCCTGCGCCTCCAGCCGCTCGCTGTCGGCCTTGTTGACCGCCACCAGGATGGGCACGCGGGAGCGCCGCAGGAGCTCGGCGGCCTCCTGGTCGGCCGGCGTCTCGCCCACGCCTGCGTCGACGACCAGGACGATGACGTCGGCCTCGGCGATGGCCAGGCGCGCCTGCTCCTGGACCTTGGCCTCGATGATGTCGCCGGGGCGCTGTTCCAGGCCGCCCGTGTCGACGACGATGAAGCGGCGGCCGTTCCACTCGGCCACCGCGTAGAGACGGTCACGCGTCGTGCGGGCCCGGTCCTCCACGATCGCCGTCCGCTCCCCGATGATGCGGTTGAAGAGGGTGCTCTTGCCGACGTTGGGCCGCCCCACGAGGGCCACGATGGGCAGCCCGTCGAGCGGCGCTGTGCGGCCCAGGGCGCCACCCCGCTGGCGCGACGAGCGACGTGTCGCCACCGGTCAGGCGGCGCCGGCGATGTCGCGGGGGCGCGGACCACCGAGCGACGAGCTGCGGTAGGCTGGCTCCGCCACGGCCTGGAGGGCCTCGCGAGCCAGGCGACGGGCGTCCACCTGCACGGCCGGCGTGCCGGCCAGCTCGTAGATCCGCGCCGCGACCGCCTCCAGGTCCTCGATGGGCGTGCTCGTGCCGCCCGAGACGCCCACGACGCGCGCATCGCCGAAGGCCGCCGCGTCCACCAGGTCAGCGGCCGATTCGATCTGCAGGACCGCCGTGCCGGCGATCTCGCAGAGGCGTGTCAGCTCCCGGGTGTTGGCGCTGCTCCGACCGCCCACGACCACCATCTGCTCGACCTGCCGGGCGAGCTCCATGGTGTCCTCCTGCCGCCGGATGGTGACGGGGCAGACGGTGTTGATGATCTTCAGCTCGTGGCTGCGGGACACGAGGAACGCGGCCAGCTGCTCGAACTTCCAGGGCGGCTGGGTGGACTGGCTGATGAGCGCCATCCGCTTGCGCCGCGGGATGCGCCCCCACTCCTCCTGCTCGTCGACGACGATGGCGTCCGGGGCGAAGCCCAGCAGGCCCACCGTCTCCGGGTGGTTCGGCGTGCCGAGGAGCACGATCGTGTAGCCGTCCTCGACGAGCCGCTCCATCTCCTTCTGCTCCTGGAGCACCCAGGTGCAGGTCCCGTCGATGACCTCCAGGCCGCGCCCCTGCGCCTCCGCCATCGTCTCCGGCGTGACGCCGTGGGCGCGGATCACGATGGCCGCGCCCGACGCCACTTGGCCCAGCGTCTCGACGGCGTGGATGCCCTGCGCGTCGAGTTCGGCGATGACGCCGGTGTTGTGCACGACCTGCCCCAGCGTATGGGTGCGCTTGCCCTGGGCGGCGGCGAGCTTGGCGTAATCGATCGCCTCGCGCACGCCGTAGCAGAAGCCCGTGCGCTTGGCGATGAGGACCTGTTCGACGCGTGCCATCTCACGTTCGAGTATGGCATGCCCCTGCCCGAGGACCCCCTGTCAGGGGCCGCCGAGGCCGCCAGGACTATGGCGCCGGGGACTTCATGGAATGGGTCAGCGGCTGCCCGTTCGCATCATCGAGATAGCAGATCACGGTGCGGTCACCGCTCGCCCAGCCGGTGTCGAGGGGGAAGAAGTAGCCGGCGTTGAGCGACGTGGAGGCGTCCAGGGCGACGCCCGTGTACGACTGGAAGCTCGACGCGCACTGCGGGTCGCCGAACGCGACGAATGCGTCCGTCGGCGGGTACGTGTCCGTGGCCGCGGCCGGATAGGTCAGCACGGCGAAGACCTCGCCGCCGTGCGCCTCGGTGCACGGGTGGTGCTGCACGTCGCCCACGGTGGCATCGGTCGCGGCAACCGCATCCGCGGGGAGATCGAAGCAGTCGCCCACCTGGAGGCTGCCGGCGTTGCCCGTGATCCGATCGCGGAACACGACGCCCACGACGGCCACCACGACGACGATGGCCGCGATGACGATGAGGCCGCGGAACCGGCGCAGCGGCGACGTCGCCCGGGGCGGGGCCGGCGGCAGCGGTGGCGCCATGCCGCCGGTCGGGGCGACGGGCGGTCCGCCGGAGGGCGGCATCTGCGGCGCGGCCCACCCGGGCACGTCTGCCGGCTCGGAGGCGGGCGCGGGCATGGGTGTGGAAGCTCGCTGCGCTGTCTCGTCCACGATGACCTCTTGGGCGTACTCGGTCCTGGCCGGCCATCTAGGCAGGTCACCGGAGCGCTGTCAAGGACCCCTTTCGGCGACGCTGGGCTGCGCGGCGTTCGGCTCAGCACCCCATCGCCCGCGCTGGGCCGGCACCAGAAGCGCCGCCAGGTGGGCCATGATCTCGGCCGTCACCGCCTCCGTCCGCGCCCGTCGCTGGGCCGCACCCCCGGCGCCCGGGCCACCGGCGCCGCCGACGGTGAACGGCTCCCCCACCCTGATCGTGATGCGGGTCCCCAGCGCCGGGAACCGTCCTTCACGCGGCAGGAAGCGCTGGGCCCCCGAGATGCCGACCGGCAGGATGGGCGCCCCGGCCCGCATGGCCAGCAGGGCGACGCCCGGGTGCGCCTCGCCGAGCAGCCCGTCCAGGCTGCGGGTGCCCTCCGGGAAGAGGCCCACGACGCCCCCGCCGCGGAGGACGACCAGCGCATCGTGGTAGGCCTGCACGTCGCTGCCGCCGGCTCGGACCAGGATGGCGCCGGCGTGCTCCAGGAGCGGCCGGAGGGCGGGCACGAACAGCTGCTCCTTGGCCAGGAACTGGATCGGCCGTCCCAGGCGTGGCTGGAGCCAGGCGGCGACGAGCGGCGGGTCGATGTTGCTGGTGTGGTTGGCGACGAGCAGCAACGGCCCGGCCTGGGGCAGCGTCGCCGGCCCCTCGTACCGCACGCGCGCCACGGCCCCGAAGACGCCCCGCAGGACGAGCGAGGCGAGCCGCAGGAAGGGGCTCGTCGAACGCAGGACGCGCACCGGGCCGCGTTCAGCCGGCACGCACGCCTCTCTCGCGCTCGGCGGCACGGACGCGCGCGACCACGCCGCGGACCGTCTGGTCGAAGGCTCGCCCGTCGCTGCGCACGATGACCGCATCGGCCGGCACGCGAAGCGGACCCACCGCCCGCTGGCTGTCGAGCGTATCGCGCTGGCGCAGGTCGGCCAAGACGGCGTCGGCTGCCGGGCTGCGCGGATCGAGCGCGCGCTGTGCGATGCGGCGCCTGGCGCGCTCCTCCACGCTCACGTCCAGGTACAGCTTGAGATCGGCGTCAGGCAGGATCGCGGTCCCGATGTCGCGACCGGCCATGATGATGTGCCCGGGCGCCGCGATGGCCCGCTGGACGGGCTGGAGCGCGGCCCGCACCGCAGGATGCTGCGCCACCTGGCTGACGTGGCGATCGACGGGCGTCTCGTGGACCGCGGCGGTCACGTCAACGCCGTCGGCCGTGACCCGGGTCAGCTCCCCGTGGTCGTTCGGTTCGAGGACCACCTCCGGCACGAGGGCGGCCAGGGCCTCGCCGTCGTCCAGGGCCGTCCCGCGCTCCAGGGCCAGCCACGTCAGCGCCCGGTAGAGCATCCCGGTGTCGCAGAAGCGATAGCCCAGGCGGACCGCGGCGGCGCCACCGACCGTGCTCTTGCCGCTCGAGGCGGGCCCGTCCAGGCTCACGATGAGGCCGGGGGTGCTCGGGGCCCGGTGCGCGGTCGGGCCCGGCGCGGCGCCCGCCCCCGGCCCGCCAAGGCGGCGGACCTCCGCCGGCTCGAGTTCGCGCGCCTCACCGACCGGCAGGCCGGCCAGCCACAGCGTCCCGATCCGCACGCGCACGAGGCGCTGCACCGGCACGCCGACCGCGGCGAACATCCGGCGCAGCTGGCGGCGCCAGCCCTGGGCGATCGTGACGCGGTACCACCCGCCAGGTGTCGGAGGCGGGACGACCGACCCGGCCAGCTTGGCCGTCTCGGCCGCGGTCGCGGGCCGGAGGTCGCCCACCTGGGCCAGGCCCTCGTCGAGGTCGATGCCGCTCCGCAGCGCCACGAGCTGGTCTGCATCGAGGTGCCCCGCCACCTGCACGGCGTACTCGCGGGCCAGCTGGTGGCTGGGATGGGCCACCCGCTGCGACCAGTCCCCGTCGTTGGTCAGCAGCACGAGCCCTTCCGAGTCGCGGTCCAGGCGGCCCACCGGGTAGACGCGGCCGGCGCGCGCCAGGATCGGCGCCGGCACGAGGTCGACCACCGTCCGCGTGGCGTGTCGATCGCGGACCGTGCTCGTCACGCCGAACGGTTTGTTGAGCGCCAGGTAGACATGGCCGGCCGGCGCACGCAGCGGCCGGCCGTCGACCAGGATGCGGGCCGTGCGGGGATCGACACGCTGGCCAAGGTGGGCCGGGACGCCGTCGACCTGGACGCGTCCGGCGACGATGATCGCCTCCGCGCCCCGGCGGGACGCCACGCCGGCGTCGGCGAGGACCTTCTGGAGGCGAGCCTCAGCCATCGGCGGCGGCCGCCGGATCACCGCCGTCCGTGGCGTGATCCTGGGCGACCAGGAAGGCCGCCACCTCCGCCTCCAGCGGCGGCAGGTCGGCCAGCGACGTGAGCCCGAACCGCTCCAGGAACTCGAAGGTCGTGCCGTACAGGTAGGGCCGGCCGGGGGTGTCGGCGCGGCCCTGTTCGCGGATGAGGCGCCGGTGCATGAGCGCTCGCACGACGTAGTCCGAATCGACGCCCCTGATCCGCTCGATGATGCCGCGCGTGACGGGCTGCCCGTAGGCCACGATGGCCAGCGTCTCCAGGCCGGCCGGCGACAGCCGCGCCGGGTCGCTACCCACGTAGCGGGCGATGAGCGCCCCGGCCTGGGGCGCCGTGGTGAGCTGCACGGCCTCGTCGTCGCTCACGAGGCGGATGCCCCGGTCGCGCAGGGCCACCTCCAGGTCGCCCAGCCGGGCGTCGACCGTCTCGGCGTCGACCCCGGAGATGGCCGCGATCTCGCGGCGGGACAGGGGCCGCTCGGCGACGAAGAGCAGCGCCTCCAGCTCCGCCACCGACAGATCGGCTGCGCCCGGTCCCGGCGTGGCGCCGACGAGACGCCCCAGCGCCGCGGCCTCCTGCGGGTCCAGGTCCATCGTGTCGGCGCTCATGCGTCGAGGGGTCCCGCGGCCGGCGCCGCCGGGCTCGCCAGGCGGCATTCGATGGGTCCCCACGGCACGACCTGCACGGCCACGACTTCGCGGCGCTTCACCAGCTCCAGCAGGGCCAGGAACGTGACGGCCATGAAGACGCGGTCCCGGCCCGTGCCGAGCAGCTCCTGCAGGACCACGGCCGGGGCATGGGCGAGTGCCGCCCGGATGGCGGCAGCGCGTTCGGCAAGCGTCACGCTGCGCGACATCAGGCGAGGCGGCTCGACCGGCGGCGGGGCGATCGTGACCAGCGCCGCGAGGGCCTCGACCAGGCGGCGGGGATCCATCGGCGGCGCGGGCGCCAGGCGCGCGGCGGCCTGGGCACCGGCCGCGGCGGCCGTCCCCTCACGGTGGAAGAGCCGCTCGGGCGCGTCGAGGAGCGCGCCAAGCCGCGCCCCGGCGTCGCGGTAGCGCCGGTAGACCAGCAGTCGTTCGCGCAGCTCGGCTTCCGGATCGGGCGCCTCCTCGGCGACCGGCTCGGGCCCCGGCGCTGCCGGCAGCATCGCGCGCGACTTGATGAGGATGAGGTGGGCGGCGACGCTCACGAACGTGCTGAGATGCGGGAGGCGCTCGCCCGGCAGGGCCGCCAGCGCCTCCAGGTAAGCCCCGGCCAGGTCGCCGAGCGGCACCGTGAGGATGTCCAGCTGGCGCTGCTCGATCAGGGTGAGGAGCAGCCCCAGCGGGCCGTCGAAGGTGGCCACCTGCACCAGCGTGGCGAACTCGGGGCGGGGCTCGTCGATGAAGCGCACCGCCGTCACGGGCACGGCGGTCGACGCGACCGGCGACACCTCGGCAGACACCGTCAGTTGGCCTCGTCGGCGAGGTGCAGCGCCTCGCCCAGGCGCGGGTCGACGCCCGAGGCCGGGTCGAGCGGGCCCGCCTGGGCCCGGATGAGGACCGCGGTGCGAACGGAGCAGCCCGCGGCGAGCGCCATCTGCGCCGAGGAATCGGCGTGATCCCGCAGGCGGGCGAAGGGTCCGGCGAAGCCCGGCAACGCGCCAAGGGCGCCGCGGACGCGCGGCCCGTACCGTTCGCCGAGGCTCCACGCCACGCGGTGCCACAGGTGCACGGTCGGGCCCTTGGCCACGTCGTGCAGCAGGCCGGCGAGCCGCAGGTCGGGGTCCCGGTGGCCCGCGGCGTCGAGCGCACGGACGACATCGAGGCCGTGGCGCCGGTCCGCCCGCGGCATCGTCAGGAAGAGCCGCATCTGGTCAGGGGTCAGCCAGCTGCCGAGTGCCGCGAGCTCGCCCTCCGACACGCGGGCGGTCACGTGGCGCACGGCCTGGCGGCTGCGCTGCCACCACCACGAGTTCACGACGACGGCAGGCCCATCAGTACGGCAGCCCGGTCAGCACGGTGAAGATGCCCCCCAGGATCGGCGACAGGAAGGTGGTCCCGCCGAAGAAGATCAGGATGAACACGATCAGCATGCCGTACAGCCCGACCTGCGCCTGGACGCGGGTCATGTCCCAGGCCACCTGCGGAGGCACGAGGCCGCGTAGCACGGTCCACCCATCGAGCGGCGGGACGGGGATCAGGTTGAAGATGAACAGCACGATGTCGATCAGCACGAACGTCTCGAGCGCGCCGAAGAGCAGACGACCGGCCTCGTTGCTCACGGCCAGGTCGGTCAGCGCAGGGACAGCAGCGATCACGCGCACGAGGATCGACCCGATGGCGGCCAGGATCAGGTTGGACACCGGGCCGGCCAGGGCCACCCACATCTCGCCGCGGCGGCCACCCCGCAGGTTCGACGGGTTGACCGGCGTGGGCTTGGCCATGCCGATGGCGAACGTGCCGCCGCTGCCGATCAGCGACAGCAGCAGGAGGCCGCCGCCCATCGGGTCGAAGTGGGCGATCGGGTCGAGCGTCAGGCGCCCCAGGTACCGGGCGGTGCTGTCGCCGAGGCGGTTGGCCATCCAGGCATGGGAGAACTCGTGGATGGGGAAGGCGACGAGCAGGAACACGGCCCCCAGGACGATGTCCCGGAAGATGGCGTCCGGGGTCAGGATGTCGCCCATGCGTGCCGGTCGCTACAGCCGGCCGAGGAGATCGGCCTTCTTGGCGTCGTACTCCTCCTGGGTGAGCGCGCCCTGGTCGACGAGCGTCTTCAGCTCGGCCAGCGTCCGCGTGACGGAGGCCGGATCGGCCGCGGCCTGAGGCGCGGCCGGCGGTGGCGCGGCGGCCGGCTGCGCCGCGATGGCGGCGCCGACCGGCGGCGTGGGCAGCCGGTGCGCCGCCTCGTCGTCGAGCAGGTTCTTGGCGTTGAGCATCTCGCGCTTGAACTCGGTCGGGCGGGCCAGCATGTGGTAGTCGTCGATCTGCTGTTCCTCCGCGGCGGTGAGGATGTTGAGGTCGGCATAGCCCAGCAGCCGGCCCAGCAAGTTCTGGTCCAGGATCGCGTCGTTGATCTTCTCCAGCGAGCTGTCGCCGGCGTGCTTGTTGAGGACCCCGTCCACCTTCAGTACCCGCCGGTTGGTGATGACGTAGTCCTGCGCCGACCAGCGCCACGCCTGGAGCAGGAAGAGCACCAGGCCGACCACGAAGCTGATGATCCCGATCCAGCTGAGGATGTCCAGGACGGCGCTGCCGCTGTCGGGATGGATGATCACGAGCAGCACGACCGCGACGATCGTCACGGCCCACGCCGTCATCGCGTAGCGGGCGTCCAGCAGGAGGGCCAGCGCGTGCTGGCGCGAGCGGAAGACGACGACCTCGCCATCGGCCAGCAGGGTGTCGGCGTAACGCATCGGGCGGTTCTCCCTCCTTCAGGCGCGGGGGTGGGCGCGGGCGTAGACCTGCTTGATCCGCTCCCCCGTCAGATGGGTGTACAGCTGCGTGGTGCTGATACTGGCATGTCCCAGCAGCTCCTGGACCACGCGCAGGTCCGCGCCGCCCTCCAGCAGGTGCGTGGCGAAACTGTGACGAAGCGTATGCGGAGTGACGTGCCCGTGCAGCCCGGCCCGGCTCGCCGCGGCCTGCACGGCGCGCCAGGCGGCCATGCGGCCCAGCCGGCGGCCGCGGCTCGACACGAAGAGCGGCCCGCCGCGCGGCAGGTCCGCCGACCCGGGCAGCCAGGCCGTGCGGGCCGTCGTCTCGTAGGCCGCCAGGGCCGCCAGCGCCGGGTCGCCGACGGGCACGAGCCGCTCGCGATCGCCCTTGCCGATGACCCGCACGTAGCCACCCTCCATGGAGAGATCCTGCCGGTCGAGGGCCGTCGCCTCGCCGACCCGCAGGCCGGAGGCGTACAGCAGCTCGAGCAGGGCGTGGTCACGCATCGCCGCCGGGTCGTCGCCGACGCTCGCATCCAGCAGCTGCACGACCTCGTCCGCGGCCAGAGGGTCCGGCAGGCGGCGGCCCGGGCGGGGCAGGTCCAGGCGGCCGGCCACATCGACGTCGATGAGGCCCTCGGCGAAGGCGAAACGGTAGAAGGCCCGGATGGCCGCCGCGCGGCGACGGCGGGTCGCCGGCCGGAGGGGCGCGGGCGGATCGCCCAGGCTGGACAGGTAGGCGCGCGCCGGCTCGACCGAGCGAGCCCAGCCCCACGCCCCAGCGTCGGGTGCAGCGGCGGCGAAGGCGCGGAGGTCGGACGCGTACGCCGCGCGCGTGCGTGGGGAGAGGCCCCGTTCGACGCGGAGGTAGACGAGGTACGCGGCCACGGCCGCCTGGTAGGCGGGTGGGCCGACCGTGGCAAGGGGTCCGGCCCCCGACGGCCCCGCGTTGCTCACGGCGGCAGCAGCTCGACCTTGCGGCGCAGCAGGTCCCAGAACGAGGGCGTGCCCTCGGGCTGCATGAAGTGGATGGGCCGCTCGCGGGCACGCACCCGGACGCTGTCGCCGACGGCCAGGGGCAGGTCCGTCTGGCCGTCGATGCTGACCATGACGTCGTACGCCGCCTCCACACGCACGGTCACCGTGTGCCGGGGGCTGACGACGATGGAGTGGATGCCGGCGAGGTAGGCGGCGATGGGCGTCACGACGAGGTTCCGGCTGCCGGGATCCAGGATCGGCCCGCCGGCGCTGAAGGAGTAGCCGGTCGAGCCGGTCGGCGTCGCGACGACGAGTCCGTCGGCCCGGTAGGTCGCGAGGTGCGTGTCATCGATGGCGACGTCGAGCCGGATGAGCCGCGGGGACGAGCCGCGCACGATGGCCGCCTCGTTGAGCGCGACGTAGTGCGCCGCGGTCGTGCTCGTCGCGCCGTCCGGGGCGGGCACGACCGTGACCTCCAGGGCCATGCGCGACTCGACCTCGAACGTGCCATCGCGCGCCTGCTGGAGCACGGCCTCGAGCTGGTCCGCCTCCGCCCTGGCCAGGAATCCGACCTTGCCGGTGTTGACGCCGAGGAGCGGCACGTCCGTGCTGGCCAGGGCGCTCACCGCCCGCAGGATCGTCCCGTCGCCGCCCAGGATCAGGAGCAGCTCGGTGCCCGGGAGGTTGGTGCGCACGAGCGCCGTGTCGGCCCCCGGCGAGGTCCAGACGGCGAGGTCGTGCCGCGTGCACCACGCGACGGCCCGCTCCTGGAGGGCCACTGCGAGCGGGTTCGTGGCGTTGTAGACGATGCCGATGCGGTTCACGCGGCCACCGCCGGTCGGCGCAGGTGCAGGAACGTCTCGATGTTGCCGGCCGGACCGGGCAGGCCCGACACGGCCTCGCCGCTGACCTCCAGGCCCGCCTCGCGCGCTGCCACGGCGACCCGCTCGACGGCCGCCGCGCGCACTGCCGCATCGCGGACGACGCCCTTTGGCACGTCCTCCGGGCGCGACTCGAACTGGGGCTTCACGAGCACGACGAGCTCCCCGCCGGGCACGACCTGGGCGGCCATCCCCGGCAGGAGGCGGGTGAGCGAGATGAACGACGCGTCGGCCACGACCAGCGAGATGGGCTCCGGCAGGCGGATGGCCTCGGGATCGGCCGGGTCCAGCCGACGCGCGTGGGTCCGTTCCATGCTGGTCACCCGCGAGTCCGCGCGGAGTGCCTCGGCCAGCTGTCCTCGGCCCACGTCGAGAGCATAGACATGGCGGGCGCCGCGCTGCAACAGGCAGTCGGTGAAGCCGCCCGTGCTGGCGCCGACGTCCAGGCAGACCCGGTCGCGCGGGTCCACGGCGAACGCGTCGAGGGCCCCGGCCAGCTTCTCCCCGCCGCGCGATACGTACGGCGGCGGCTGGTCCAGGCTGATCGGCGTGTCACCGGCCACGAGGTCGCCCGGTTTGCGGTCGCGACGGGCACCGGGACCGTCCCCGACGCGCACGCGCCCGGCCAGCAGGAGGGCCTGCGCCTGGGCCCGGCTCGCGACGAGGCCGCGGGCGAGGATGAGCTGGTCCAGCCGGGTGCGAGCCGGCACGCTGGCTACCCGGTCGGCGGTGGTCAGGCGGTGCGCCTGGCCGGCCGCCGCGCGGGTGTCGCGGTCGGCTTGGCGCCGACGGTCGTCAGCGCCTCCGCCAGCTGCTCGACCAGGCCGTCGACATCCAGGCGCAGCATGCGGCGCAGGTCGGCCGCCGATCCATGGTCCACGAACTGCTCCCCGGACAGGCCGATGAGGTGCACCGGGACCGACCGCAGGGCCGGGTCCTCCAGGCCGGCCTCAGCCAGCGCCTCGAGCACGCCCGCCCCGAAGCCTCCGGTGACGACGCTCTCCTCTACCGTGGCCACCAGCTGGCGGCCGGCGGCATGCGTGACGATGAGCCCCCGGTCGAGCGGCTTGGCGAACCGGGCGTTGATCACGCCAACGGACCAGCCGTCGAGGGCCAGCCGGTCGGCCGCCTCCATGACGCGCTGGACGATCGGCCCGAAGGCGACGACGAGGAGGTCGTCACCCGCGCGCAGCAGCTCGCCCTGGCCGACCGGGATGGGGTCGGCGGCGACCGCCGGCAGGTCCAGGCCCGCGTCGCGGGGGTAGTGCAGGGCGAACGGGTGATCCTGGCCGAACGCCGTGCGCATGAGGCGGCGCAACTCCTGCTCGTCCTTCGGGGAGGCGATGACCAGGTGCGGCAGCTGGCGCTGGGCCGGGATCGTGAACATGCCCTGATGGCTCGTGCCGTCCTCACCGACGATGCCGGCCCGGTCGACCCCCAGGACGACGGGCTGGTCGTTCTGGCAGATGTCGTGCACGGTCTGGTCGAAGGCGCGCTGCAGGAACGTCGAGTAGATGGCGACGAAGGGCCGCATGCCGCCGAGGGCGAGGCCTGTGGCGAGCGTCAGGGCGTGCTGTTCGGCGATGCCCACGTCGTACATGCGATGGGGGAACTCGGCGGCGAAACGGTTCAGGCCGGTGCCGGTGGGCATGCCGGCGGTGATGGCCACGACCCGCGGATCCTCGTGGGCGATGGCCAGCAGCTCGGCGACCGCCACGGCCGTGTAGTTGGGCGGCCGCTTGAAGGCCGCCGCGGCCTGCGCCGCTGACGGGGTGGCGTCGCCGTCGCTGGTGCCCGGGGCAGAGGGCGGCAGGACCGTCATCGGCGGCAGGGCCGCGCCGTGGAAGCTGACCTGGTCGGCCTCGGCCGGCCGGAACCCGTGGCCCTTCTGCGTGCGCACGTGGACGATGACGGGGCCCTCGTTGGTCAGGGCCCGCCGGAAGGTCGCGTCGAGCGCCTGGAGGTCGTGCCCGGGCACCGGACCGATGTAGGTGATGCCCAGGTCCTCGAACAGCTGGCCGGGCTGCACGAACTGGACGACGGATGCCCGCAGCCGCCGCGAGATCTCCAGGGCCTGCTCGCCCACGATCGGCAGCCGGCGGATGGCCCGGTCGTAGGCGCGCTTCGATCCGCGCCACGTCTTCGACAGCTTGATGCGCGAGAGGTACTGGCTCAGCGCGCCGACCGTCGGCGAGATGCTCATCTCGTTGTCGTTGAGCACGATCATCATGCGCGTCTGGCGGTGGCCCAGGTCGTTGAGGGCCTCCAGCGAGAGGCCGCTGATGAGGGCCGCGTCGCCGACGACGACCGCCACGCGCTCCGTGCCGCCGCGCTCGTCACGGGCCAGGGCCAGGCCCTCCGCGATCGACAGGCCCGTGCCGGCATGGCCGCCGTCGAAGACGTCGTGGGGACTCTCGGCGCGCCGCGGGAAACCGCCGATGCCGCCAAGCTGGCGCAGCGTCCCGAAGCGCTCCAGGCGACCGGTCAGCAGCTTGTGCGGGTAGGCCTGGTGGCCGGTGTCCCAGACGACGTGGTCATGGGGGCTGTCCATCAGCCGATGCAGGGCGACGGCGATCTCGACGACACCGAGCGAGCTGCCCAGGTGGCCGCCCGTCCGCGCCACCGTGTCGATGATCGTCGTGCGCAGCTCGGTGCACAACTGGGCCAGTTCGTCGTCCGACAGCGTGCGCAGGTCGGCCGGCCCCTGGAGCGAGGCGAGGATGGTCACGTCAGGCGGATTGTAGAGGTCGCCGGACTTCACGCCCGGCGACTACGCGTCGGTGGGGTCAGGCGATGGTGGGGTCAGGCGACGCCGGGTCGCGCCCAGGACCAGATGAAGACGACGCCGCCGGGCATCATCGCGGGTGCCGTGGCGGCGGGCCGCGCCGTCGGCGTCGCATGCGCGGTGGCGCGGGGGGCTGCCGCTGGGGCGGGGGCGGCGGTGCGCGGGATCGGCTGGATCGTGATGAACCGGCCTTCCCACACCATGTGCACCCGGGCGTAGTGGAACGGCGTGAAGAAGTTCCGGAAGGACGCCGTCGACAGCTTCGTGTCGGGCGGCATGTCGTACCCGTTCACGCTCTGGCGTCCGTACAGGGGGCCGGTCACGCGGACGCTCGTGACGGTGAAGTCGCTGGTCCTCGCCGGATCGGCCGTGGCGGTGAAGCCGTTCAGGACCCACGCGTGGTTGCCGTGCATGACCGCCAGCGACACGGGCAGGCCCGTCAGGCGCATGCGCGTCACGGCGTCGTGGAGGGCGGCATCGAAGCTGGTGTACGTGACCAGCCGATAGCGGCTGTCCACGAAGTGGGCCAGCCCGTCCGCCCAGCCCTGGGGGTCCGTGCCGTCGCTGATGGGGATGATGTAGCGGTCGTGCGCGCGCATGTAGGAGAAGTAGGTCGACTGGTCGGCCGTGCTGTGGTCCGCCTGGTGGTACTTCATGTTGCGCATGATCTGGGCGTTGGCGGCCGTACACCAGTACCACGTCGCCTGCATCGTGTAGACACCCGGCCGATACAGGTCGATGCCCCCGGTCCACGGGGCCAGCGCCGCTTCGGTCGCGGGCGTGCTCGTCGGGAGCGGGGCCACGCTGGCGGCCAGATCGGCAGCTGAGGCAGGTGCGAGCGCCGCGGCCGGCAGAGGCGCTGCCACCGACAGAGGCGCCGCCCGCGACAGGGGCGCTGCGGCCATCGGCAGCTCGGCCGGAGTCGCGGCAAGGGGAGTCGCGGCCGCGGCCCAGCTCGGTCCGGCGAGCCCCAGGGTCAGGGCGGCCCCCACGGCCACGAGCGCGCGCCGCCACGATCGGACGCCCCCCGTTCGATCCGTCATGCACCAATGGTGCGCCCCTCCGCCGGTTCGCGCCAGCGGCCCGATGGTCCCGGGCGGGCCGGGCCGCCTTGGGGGCCGGCGCGTCCGGGTCGCCTTGAGGGCCCGCCTATCGCCTCCAGTGATGAACCAGGCACAAGCCCCATCGATAGCGAACCTGCTGGCCCGGACCGAAGGCGCTTAAGCCCTCCGCCATCGCCCCCATCCGTAGATCGGGGCGAATCGGGCCTTAAGCCGGCCTGCACCCGGGAGTCGGCAGCCTTCTGTGGGGCTTAGCCTCCGACCTTGTGCTCAGATCAACAATGGAGTAACTAGCGGCTCGCCTAAGCCCGTCTCGGGGGCGTTCGTACACCCCGGATGGCTTGCGGACCGCCTTGGCGAGGATGTCGACCAGGCCGTACCGTTGAGGCATGGCGACCGGGGACACGCACGGGCTCGGGTACCGCCGCGTGGACGACGATCCGAACGTCGACGTGCTCATCGCGACGATGGACGAGGCGGCCGGATGGGACGCGACGCTCCGGCTGCGGGCGTGGGAGCGAGCGCAGCTCGCCCTGGCTCCGGGGGAACGACTGCTCGACGTGGGCTGCGGCCTCGGGGAGGCAGCGCTTGCGCTTGCCCAGGATCTCGGTGACGGCGGGGAGGTCGTCGGCATCGACCTGTCCGAGCAGATGCTGCGCGTGGCCCGTGCCAACGCGAGCGCCGCGCGTTGTCGCGTGCGCTTCACCGTCGGCGACGCGTGCTCCCTCGGCGAGCCCGACGATTCCTTCGACGCCACGCGGTCCGAACGCACGCTCCAGTGGCTCGCCGACCCCGCAGCCGCAGTCGCCGAGATGGTGCGGGTGGTGCGGCCCGGCGGCCGCGTCTCACTGATCGACACGGACTGGTCGACGCTCACGATCCAGGCCGGCGACGATGCACTCACGGCGCTGGTCCGTGACGCGATGCGAACGGAGCAGACTCGACCATCCAACGTCGGCCGGCGACTGCACGACCTCGTCGGCGCCGTCGGCTGCGTCCCGCTCGCGAGAAGCGAAGCGACGCAGACCTGGACGACCTGGGACCCTGAGCGGTCGCCGGCTCCGCCGGGTTGCTTCTCGATGGAGAGCCTCGCCGACGACCTCGTGGCCAGCGGCCGGCTGACGGCCGACCACGGCCACCGGTTCGTGTCCACGATCCACGACGCCGCGCGCCGGGGTCAGTTCCTGATGAGCCTCACGATGCTCGGCGTCGTCGCCGTGGTCCCGTAGGAAGCCGGCCGCCGCGACGCAGCCTGGGTGGCTTGGAGCGGGTCAGGCCTCGTCCGCGTCGTCGGGAGTGAGGTCCAGGGCCCGGAGCGCGCCGCCGGCCGACTCGACCAGGCGCTGGACGCGCAGCTCGGCATCGGTGAGGAGCCGGGCGCAGTGCTCGTGCAAGGCTACGCCGCGCTCGTAGAGGGCGATCGACTCCTCGAGCGGCAGGTTGCCCTGCTCCAGCCGGCCGACCACCCCCTGCAGCTCCGCGAGCGCGGCATCGAAGGGCATGTCCGCCACGCCGGCTGCCGCGGACGCGGCGGGGGCGGCTCCAGCGGCCGGATCGGTCATGGTCGCGAGTCTCGCACGTGCTCGACTCGGGCGTCCAACCCCCCGCGCGCCAGGCGGACGTCCACCCGCTCCCCGGGCGCGACCGTCGACGCGTCCCGCAGCAGCCCGCCGCGCTCGTCGCGCACGATGGCGTAGCCGCGCTCCAACGTGGCGTAGGGACCGAGTGCCATCAAGCTGGCACGGGCCGCATGCAGACTCGTGGATGCCCGAACGACTCGGCCCCGGGCCGCCACCGGCAGGCGCTCCCCTGCCCTGCCGAGCACGGTCCGCGCCGATCCGAGCCGCGCGTCCATCGCGACCCGGGCCCGATCGAGCAGCAGTCCGACCCGCTCGCGTTCACCCGCCAGCACCGCCGCAGGATGGAGGTGGTCCAGTGCCCGGCCTTCGGCCGTCACGGCGTCACGGGCGTGGCGCAGCGACCGCTGCGTGCCCGCGTCCAGCCGTGCGCGAAGCGCCCGCAGCGCGATCACCTGGTCGCCGCGAGCGGGCACCGCGAGCTCGGCCGCCACCGAGGGGGTCGCGGCGCGGAGATCGGCTGCGAAGTCGGTCAGGGTCACGTCGGTCTCGTGGCCGACGCCAGAGATGACCGGCACGGGGTGGTTGGCGACCGCGCGCACGACCCGCTCGTCGTTGAACGGCCACAGGTCCTCCAGCGATCCGCCGCCGCGCGCCAGGATGACCACTTCCGGGCGCAGGCCGGTCGAAGGGTCGCGCCACGCAGCCAGGCGGCGCAGCGCGGCGACGATGCTGATGGGCGCGGCGTCACCCTGGACGAGGCACGGGGACAGGACGACGCGGGCCAGCGGCCAGCGCCGTTCGAGGACGCGGCTGATGTCGTGGAGCACGGCCCCCTGGGCGCTCGTGGCCACGCCGATGAGCCGCGGCCAGGCCGGCAGCGGCCGCTTGCGGCCGGCCTCGAACAGGCCTTCCGCCGCGAGGCGGGCCTTGATGGCCTCGAGTCGAAGGGCCAAGTCGCCAAGGCCCGCGGGCTGGAGCATGTCAACGTAGAGCTGGTAGGTGCCCTGCTGCTCGAAGACGTCGACGCGACCGTGTGCCACGATGCGGAGCCCGGTGCGGGGCTCGAACGGGATGGCACGGCGCTCGTCGCGGAAGATCACGGCGCGCAGCTGGGCGCGGTCGTCCTTCAGCGTGAAGTAGCAGTGGCCGGCCGCGCTCATCGAGACCTGGCCGACCTCACCCTCCACCCACAGGTCACGCAGGATCGGCACTGCGCGGAGGCGATCCTTGATCTCGCGCGTGACCTCGGCGACGCTGCGGATGCGCGGCCCGCCGAGCTGCGGCCCGGGCGCGGCAGCTGACCCAGGCGACGGCGTGGGTCCGGGAGCCGCCGGGGTGGCGGGAGCGGTCACGGCCCTCGGCGGCTCGGGCGGCGCGTCGTCCCAGGCCGGGCGCAGCCAGTCGTTCCAGGGTCGCTCGGGGTCCCGCGGCGCTCGGGGCTCGTCGCTCACCCGAACCGCCAGCGCGTCGCGTCGCCCGGGTAGCCGTGGGCGGTCCAGCCGAAACCGACCGTCGGCTCGACTCGCCACAGGCCGCCCGTGCGCCAGTTGGCCGGATCCACCTTGTACTCGAACGGCGCGGTGTACTTGCCGAACGCGGCCACCAGCGCCGCCCCCAGCGCGGGGTCCGGGTCAGTCACCCGCTCGGCATGGCCCTCGACGATGACGACCGCGTCGTCGCCACCGACGCTCACCACCACGTCACCGCGGACGGCGAGGTTGCGGGCCCGCCGGGTCTGCAGGCCGCCCTCCCAGTAGAACGCCTCGCCGGCCCACACGCCCCACGTCGGCATGAGGTGCGGCCGGCCGTCGGGTCGCGCCGTGGCGACCCAGTAGGTCAGCGCCGCCTGCAGCCGCTCACGGGCCCACGCCCACGACAGGGTGCCCTCATCGGTCGCAGGGATGCCGTACTCGGGGACGTGCGGGCGCTCCGCTCGAGGCGCCCGGGCGTCACTCAGGCCGTCAGAGCCGGGTCTGATACTCACCGGTCCGCGTGTCGATGCGCAGCGTGTCGCCCGCGTTGACGAAGAGCGGCACCTGGATCACGAGCCCGGTCGAGAGGGTGGCCGCCTTGCGGGCGCCGGTCGCCGTGTCGCCCGCGTAGCCTGGCTCGGTCTCGCTGACCACCAGATCCACGGTGATGGGCAGCTCGACGCCGATCGTCTCGCCCTCGTACGTGGTGCGGTCGACCATCATGCCGTCCTGGAGGTAGAGCACCGCGTCGCCCAGGGCCTCCGCGGTCATGGAGAACTGGTCGTACGACTCGGTGTCCATGAAGTGGAGATCGTCACCGTCGCGATACAGGAACTGCACCTGGCGGCGGTCGAGGCGGGCGCGGGGCCACTTGTCGCCGGCCTGGAAGCTGCGCTCGACGATGCCGCCCTTCTTGACGTTGCGGAGCTTGATGCGCACCTGGGCGGAGCCACGGCCCATCTTGATGTGGTGGTAGTCCAGGATCTGCCAGAGGTCGTTGTCGAGCTCGATCACGACGCCCTTGCGCAGCTCACCGGTGGAGATCATGGGACGGGGCACTCCTTCGGGACGGCGCTCGCGCCGTGGCAGAGATCGGTGGAGGACCCGATTCTACCCGAGCCGACTTGCCGGCCGGCCCACGGGAGCTACGCCCCGATGACGGTGACCTCGCGCGGGAAGTGCGTGAGGCGCTCCAGGCGGCGCACGTCCGGGTCGAAGAGGACCAGGTCCTCGATGCGCACCCCGGTGCGGCCCTCCAGGTAGACGCCGGGCTCGACGGAGAAGACGGTCGGCCCAGGTAGCGCCGCGTCGGACGCCGCCTGCCGGCCCAGCGACGGCGATTCGTGCGTGGCCAGCCCGATGCCGTGGCCCAGGCCGTGCCCGAACTGGTCGCCGCGGCCGGCCGCCTCGATGACCCGCCGTGCGGCCGTGTCCACGTCTCGGGCGATCGGGTGGCCCCCGGCGGCCACGGCCCTGGCCAGGAGCTCCAGCGCTGCCTCCTGCGCCGCGGCCACGAGGCGGTACAGGTCCAGGTCGGTGGAGGTCGGCTGGCCCACGAACAGCGTCCGCGTCATGTCGCTGCGGTAGCCGGCGACCTGCGCCCCGAAGTCGAACAGCAGCACCTGCCCCGCCCGCACCAGGCGGGCCCCCGGCGAGCCGTGCGGCAGGGCCGCCTGCGGGCCGGCGAGGACGGCCACATCGAACGCCAGCGCGTCGGCCCCATTGGTCCGCATCCCCCACTCCAGGTCCAGCGCGACCTGGGCCTCGGTCATGCCCGGGCGGATGCTCGGCAGGAGCCGCGCGAGGGCCGCGTCGGCCACCGCGCAGGCCGCGGCGATGCGCTCGACCTCCGACGGCTCCTTGGTCGCCCGCAACGCTTCCACCCAGCCCTCGACCGGCACGAGTTCCACGTCCGGCGCGGCCGCCGCGAGCCTGTCCCACGTGAGCCGCGAGACGTAGGCGCCCTCCACACCGACGCGGCGGCAGCCCCGCACGAGGTCCGGCCAGCGCTCGGCGAGGTCGTGGTAGGCCGGCACGACGTTCGCGTCCGGCGCCTCGTCGCATGCCTGCTCGGTGTAGCGCGAATCGGCGAGCAGCGAGACCTCGTCGGGGCGCACCAGGAACTGACCGGAGTTGCCGGCCACGCGGTCCTCGCCGTCGCCAAGGGCGAACCCGGTGAGGTAGCGGCTGTTCTCAGAACGGACCCCGAAGTACGCGTCCACCGCCTCCCCCGCCAGCCGCTCGCGCAGCCGGGCGAGGCGGGCGGGGCGGGCCGCCCGATCGGCCGTCGCCCACCGCTCACGATCCGCGGCGCTCGGCGGCGGGACGGCCGCCAGGGTCGCCAGCGTGGGCTCAGCCGTCACGGGATGTAGCCGTACTGCTTGAGCAGCTTCTGGAACTCGGCGTTCGTCTTGGCGAAGGCGTGGGTGTGGCTGCCGTCGTTCTTGGCCACGAAGAAGAGGTAGCCGGTCGCCGTGTCGGGCGTGGCGGCGGCCTGGATGTCGGCCAGCGTCGGCGAGCAGATGGGGCCGTCGGGCAGGCCCGGGTGGTCGTACGTCTGGAAGCTCTCCAGGGCCGGCGGCGGCTTCACGTTGGCGATCGTGACCGGGTTCCAGAACGAGTACTGCTGCCACTGGTCGAACGGCAGCGCGGCCAGCTGCATCGTGTCATTGGCGTAGAAGACCGTGGGATCGGCGTTGAGCAGCCCCGTGGACCAGACCTTGGGGTTGAGACGGTTGGCATACACGCCGGCCACCAGCGGGCCCTCGCTCTGGACCGCGACCTCCTTGTCGACGATGCTGGCCAGCGTCAGCGTGTGGTAGAAGGCGGCGCCCTGGGTCGTCGCCTGGTCCACGACCGCCTGGCCCACCTGCGTGGCCCACGTGGTCAGGAGCAGCCGCACGATGCCCTCACCCGTCGCGTCGGGCTTGAGGCTGAACGTGCCCCAGCCAAGGAAGCCTTCGAGCGAGCGGCCGGCCGGCAGGGCGGCGAGGAACGGGTAGTCGGCTCGGAGGGCGTCGGTCGGCTTGCTGGCCAGGTCGTAGAAGTCCTTGGCCACGTCCTTCTGCAGCGGCAAGGTCTCCAGGTACGCGGTGATCTGCTCGATCCGCAGACCGCTGCGCAGGGCCATCGTGATGTACGGGTTGACGGGCACCGGGTCCTGGAGGGCGGCAAGCAGCTGTGTCGGCGTCATCGCCTGGTTGAGGTAGTAGGTGCCCGCCTGGATGCTCCCGGACTCGCCGCTGGTGATGGCCACGAACTCGAACGCCAGCGGCTCGGTGAGCAGCTGCTGGCCGGCGAGCTGGTTGGCGATGTCGGCCGCGCTCGCGCCGGCGGGCACCACGAACTGCACGGGCGACGCGTCCTGCCCCGCGGGGTCGGTCAGCTGGCTGCCCAGTTGCTCGCGCACCAGGTCGGCCACGATCGAGACGCGCAGGGTCTGCGGGTTGGCCTGCGCGAGGTCCACGGCCAACGTGCGCAGGAGCGGGCGCCCGACACTGGCCAGGACGAGCAGGACCAGAGCCCCCATGACCAGCACGACGAGCAGGCCGCGCATGCGGTGGTGCCTGGTCGGAGGCTGCAACATGCCGTATCCGTTGCGGCTGCCCTGGCGCCCGAGGTCCATGCGGCTCATGGTCCCCGATACGGCCGGCTCAGACGGCTCGACCTCCGGCACGTCAGGCTCGAACGCGGGTTCGATCGAGGAGTCGACCGGCGGCTCATCCGTCTCCGCTTCCCATCCGCCGTCCGGCGAGCCCGGGCCGATCCGGTGGGCCATGTGGATGGGCGCGTGATCCGGGTGGCTCAGATCCTTCAATGCCCCACCCCGCCGCGTGCATCGAGCGCCGCCTGGAGGATCCGTCGCGCCGCCTCGCGGTCGACTGCCGCGCGCTGGCCGGACCTGGCGGCCCGACCGGGCGGCCCACCATCGTGTCTCCGTCGGGCGGGCCCGACGGTCGCCTCGGCGGCACGGCTGCTGAACCGCTCGTCCTGCATCGACACCGGGCGGGCGAGACGGCGCGCGACCTCGTGGGCCCAGGCTCGGGCGGCAGCAGCCTGCTCGCCCTCGTCGCCCGACGGCAGCAGCGGCAGGCCCACGACGAGTTCGTCGATGCGCTGCTCGGCCACCACGTGCGCCAGGGCGGTCGCGTCATCGTCGAGTGTGCCACGCATCACGGTCGCGAGGCCGCGCGCGGCGGCGCCATCGGTCGCGGCGACGGCCAGGCCGATCCGTCGGTCGCCGAAGTCGATGCCCAGGAGCCGGCTCATGAACCGCTCGGCGTGGTGGTCGGACCCGGCACGGTCGTCGCGGGTGCGGCCGTCCCGGCCGGGGTGATCGTGGGGGCGAGCGTGGCCGGGGCGCCCGTCGCGGAGGGCTGCGGCGGCTGGACCGTGATGGTCACGCGCGAGGGGTCATCGGGGATGCTCGAGACGTACCACGGCGAGGTCTCGATGGTGACCGTGCCGAGCGCCTCGAGGATCGTCCTCGCCTGGCCCACGGTCTTGCCCATCACCTGCGGCAGCAGCGAGGCCGCGTCGAGCGTGGCGGCGATCTGGCCCGTCGCGGAGGCCGAGAACGAGATCTGGGTGCCGCTCACGACGGCCGGCCCGATCTGCGTCTGGACCGTGGTCGGGAAGAGCTGGTAGCCGCTCGGGACGGACGCCATCAGGCGTGCGGCCGCGACCTGCTGGACCTGCGTCTGGTCGACGCCATCGATCGTGCCGTTACCGCTGACCGTGAGCGTGAAGGTGTCCTTCTGCTTGCCGACGAGGGCGTTCGCGGCCTGATCCGCGGTCGTCGTGCCGACCGTCGCGGTGGCTGGGATGAGCGTCACGCCGGCCGGGACATTGCTGGGGTCCAGGGCGGCCGCGTCCAGCTGCGTCTTGAGGGCCGCCTGCAGGCTCGCCACCGCCCCGGTGTAGTCGGACTGCTGGATCACCTGGATGACCGTGTGCGCGCCACCGGTCGTCGGCGCGGCATTGTCGACCGGGTTGTTGAAGTTGACGAGGGCGGCTTCGATCGTCGAAGACACGTGGTCGATCGCCCCCGATGCGACATTCCCTGACGGCCCACTCGCCTCCGCCGACACGGCCACGCTCGCACGTCCGCCGTTCGGGTCCAGCGGCTTGGCCCGTGGCACCGTAACAGCCTTGCTGGTGTCGAACGCGACGCCACTGTTAGTGGACACTCGCGTGCCCTGGGCGATGAAGACGGAGCGACCGGTGTTGAAGCTCACGAACGTCACGGTACCCGTCGCCGCGGTGTCGACCTGCTTGGTGCCCGTGGCGTTGAACGTGTCCGTCGCCGTCAGGGGGATGGTCACGACCTGCGCCGGGACCACGCCGGTCGTCGTGTCCACGGCGGTCGCATTCGGGTCGGCGATGACCGTGAGGTTCACGGGCTGGGCCGCCTGCGTGCGCGGCACGACCGTGATCGTCGCCGTGGGCAGCACGTTGAAGGCGATCCACCCGGCCGCCACCATGAGGGCGACGACGAGCAGGCCGGAGATCCCGATCCACACCCATCGGCGACCACCACCGCCCGACCGGTCGCGCGCCGTGACGACGGGCAGATCGGGCACCCCGCCGCGGCCCCCGGCACCCGTCGTGGCGGCGCTCCCTATCGCGGGAGGGGCCGCAGCCACGGTCGTCACCCCGGCGGCCGCCGTCGCGACGGCGGCCGCCGGCGCGCCCTTGCCCGATCGGGCCCGACCACGCGCGGATTTCGGAGCGGGTCCGGCCTCGGATGCCTCCACGGCCGCGGCGGCCCCGCCGAGCTCCTCGGCGGCTCGCCCTTTCGATCCGTCCTTCAGGGCCGCCTCGTACTCCGCCACGGTCGCGTAGGCCGGCAGCCCGGCCGAGACGGCGACCGCGCGGACGCCCGGTTCGGCGGCCACGATCGCCAGCCGCCGGGAATGCGCGAGGGCCTCGTGGGCCAGCAGGCGGAAGTTGATGCGGCTGGTGGCGATGCGCGAGCCGGTCGGGAGGACGAGCGCCACCCGCACGTCCTTGCTCGCGCGCAGGCGGGACACCGCGTTGGTGATCTCGTCGTCCGGATCCAGATAGGCGATGGTCATGGCAGCGTCGCTAGCCTACCCGGCACTAGACCTTCATGGCCCGCAGGACGCGCCGCAGGGCGGCGTCCAGGGGGGCTTCCTGCGAGGCCATCTCGATGGCCTGGTAGGCGAGGCCGAGGGGGGTCACGTCCTGCTGGTCGACCAGCAGCTTCGTCGCATCGCGGATGGACTCGATCTCCCCCGGCTCCATGATCGAGACCTCGGGCGGGCGCGAGAACGGCAGCCGCCGGGCGAAGCCCTCGTCGCGCAGGGCGTCGACGAGGTTGACCAGCCGCGAGCCGCCGCCGCAGACGTAGATGCGGCCGGGCAGCAGGTCCCCGCCGGCCAGCTCCTCCAGCACCAGCTCGACCCCGGCCGCCCAGACGGCCGTGTCCTCGGCCAGGATGGAGGCGACCGTCTTGGCTTCCTCGACGGGCAGGCCGCGGGCGTGGTCGACCTTGATCGCCTCGGCGCGCGGGAAGGGCAGGTCAAGGCGGTCGGCCAGCGACTTGGTGAAGGCCCGGCCGCCGAGGGCGAACATGCGGGTGCCCTCGATGCCGCCCTGCCGCACGAGCGCCACGTCGGTCGTGCCGCCGCCGACGTCGATGAACAGCGCGCCGGCCTTCTGCACCTGCTCGCCGCCGAGCACGCGGGCCACGGCGTACGGCTCGGCGACGATCGCCAGCAGCTCCAGGTCCAGCTGGCTGGCCACGCTCTGCAGCGCGCCAAGGTGGACCAGCGGGGCGAAGGCGTTGAAGATGCTGATCCGCACGTGGCGGCCCTGGAAGCCGACCGGGTTGGTCACGGCGTAGCCGTCGATCGAGGCCCCCGTGACCGCCGCATGGACCAGGCGGACGTCCACGTTGGGCAGGCCGGTCTCCCAGGTGATGGCCCGCTCGGCGTCCCGCAGCGCCTCGTGCTGGACCCCGTCGATGAGCCGCTGGAGCTCCGCATCGTTGATCGGCGCGTCAGGCCGCTTGCGCTCCTGGGTGTGGGTCGTGGTGAACCCCTTGACCAGCTCGCCGGCGATGCCGATGACGACCTGGCTCGGCCGGAAGCCGGCCATCTCCTCCGCTTCCTGGAGCGCCACCGAGCAGTTGTCGACCACCGCGGCGATGTCGGCCACGGTCCCCGACTGCATGTGGGACAGGCCCTGGCGCTGACGCCCCACGCCACGCACCGTGCCACGGCCGTCCTCGCCGATCTCGAAGACGAGCGCCTTGGCGAACTCGGTGCCCACGTCCAGCGCGGTGCAGGCCGCGGGTCCGGCCTGGCCGTCGCCGCGTTGCAGGAAGCGTCGCCAGAAGGCCATCAGGTGGTGCGCCGGGCGAGCCGGTCGGCGACCGCGGCCGTGATGCCCTCGAGGGCCCGTTGCAGGCCGGCCGGGTCGGTGCCCCTGGCCTGGGCCATCTCCGGACGCCCGCCGCCCTTGCCGCTGATCAGCGGCGCGGCCTCACGGACGAGGTCGCCCGCGGCGACCCCGCGGGCCACGAGGTCGGCGCTGACGGTCACGAACAGCTCCGGCGCCGGGCCGGCCAGGCCGAGGGCGATGACGCCCTCGGGGAACGCGCCGCGGACGTCGCGCGCCAGGGCCTTGAGTTCGTCGGCCGACGGCAGGTCGACGGCCCGCGCGACGATCCGCGCGCCACCCGGCAGCGCCACGGCCTCGCGGATGAGGTCGGCCGGACGCGGCACGGCCCCGCCGCCGGCCCGCAGGCGCTTCTCCAGGTCCTTGACCTGGGCCTGCAGCTCGGCCACGCGCGCCGGCACCGCCTCGGCCGCCTGCGCGCCGACCGCCTCGGCCGTCCGGGCCAGGGTCGTGCGTGCGGCGTCCAAGTAGGCGTCGGCCGCGTCACCGGTCAGCGCCTCGATGCGCCGCGTCCCCGAACCGATCGACCGCTCCCCGACGATGACGAAGCCGCCCACCTGGCCGGAGGCGCGGCAGTGGGTGCCGCCGCACAGCTCCAGGCTGTAGCCCTCGACCGCAACGGTGCGCACGTCCTCGCCGTACTTCTCGTCGAAGAAGGCGTCTGCCCCCCGGGCGGCGGCGAGCGGCATGGGCATCACCTCTACGATGACGGGCCGGTCCTCACGGATGATGCGTCGCACCTCGCCCTCGATGGAGGCCAGCTCGCGGGCGGTCAGCGCGCGGTCGAAGGGGAAGTCGAAGCGCAGGCCCTCCGGCGTGACCAGCGAGCCGGCCTGGCGGGCCGCCTGCCCGACGGTGTTGCGCAGCGCGCGGTGCAGCAGGTGCGTGCCGGTGTGGTTGCGCATCGTGCGCGCCCGCCGCTCGGCGTCCACGACGGCCGCCACCGTGCCGCCGACCCTGAGGCGGCCGTGGAGCATGCCGCGGTGGACGGTCAGGCCGCCGATGGCCCCGCCGACCGGGCGCTGGGTGTCCTCTACCTGGAAGAGCAGCGACCCAGCACCGGGCTCGCGCAGCACGCCCCGATCGCCGACCTGGCCGCCACCCTCCGCGTAGAAGGGCGTCGTGTCGAGCACGACCTCGGCGGGCCCATGGCCCTGAAGCTCCTCGTACTCGATGTCATCCCGCACGATGGCCACCACGCGACCCGCCGCCGTGGTGGTCGCGTAGCCCACGAAGTCCGTCGGCCCCAGGCGATGGAGCAGCGCCTCGTAGCGCGAGGCCGACTGGGCCTGCGCCGCGAGGCCGGCCTTCGTACCCGTGCGCGACCGCGCGCGCTGGGCCTCCAGGGCCTCCTCGTAGCCGGCCCGATCGACGCGCACCCCGGCCTCGGCGGCCAGCTCGACGGTCAGGTCGATGGGGAAGCCGTACGTGTCGTGGAGTCGGAAGGCGACCTCGCCGGGCAGGCTCGGCGCCGTCGGCGGCAGGTCCTCCGGCCGTCGCCCTACCGTCCGCGTCACGTCGCCGGGCGCGGCATCGGCGAGCGCTCGCTCGAAGAGGCGCGCGCCGGCATCGAGCGTCCGGGCGAACTGCGCCTCTTCACGGCCCAGGACGGCCTGGATGTCGGCAGCCCGCTCCACGACGACGGGATAGGCGTCGCCCATGGTGGCGATGACGACCGTGGCCAGCTCGCCAAGGAACGGCTCCGTGCGACCGAGCAGCCGACCGTGCCGCACGGCCCGCCGCGTGAGCTTGCGCAGGACGTAGCCGCGCCCCTCGTTCGACGGCCGCACCCCGTCGGCGACGAGGAACGTGACGGCCCGGGCGTGATCGGCGACCACCTGGTAGCTGAAGCGCTGGGCCTCGAACCGGTCGGGGTCGTGGCCAAGCAGCTCGCGCATGCGCGCATGCAGGGGCAGGAAGAGGTCGATGTCGAAGTTGCTGGGGACCTGCTGAAGCACGCTGGCCAGGCGCTCCAGGCTCATGCCGGTATCGACGCTGGGGAACGGGAGGGGGACGCGCCCGTCGGGGCGCTGGTCGAACTCCATGAAGACGAGGTTCCAGATCTCGAGCCAGCGCGGGCAGTTCTCCGAGTGGTCAGGGATGCACTGCGGCCCCTCGGACAGCTCGGATCCGCGGTCGAAGTGGATCTCGCTGCAAGGGCCGCACGGACCCGTCTCCGCCATGCGCCAGAAGTTGCTGTCGTCGCCCGCCTCGACGTCGCCCCAGACGGCCATGCGGTCGGCGGTCAGGCCGATCTCATCCCGCCACACGGCGCGCGCCAGCTCATCGTCCTTGTAGGTCGTGGCGGCGAGCCGTTCGGGCGGGATGCCCAGGTCGTCGGTCAGGAACTCCCACGCAAGGTGGATGGCCTCGCGCTTGAAGTAGTCGCCGAAGCTCCAGTTGCCCAGCATCTCGAAGAACGTGTTGTGCCGGCTCGTCCGGCCGACCTCCTCGAAGTCGTTGTGCTTGCCCGCGACCCGCAGGACCCGCTGGTAGTCGACGGCCCGCTTGTAGGACCGTGTCTCGACGCCGGTGAACACGTTCTTGAACTGGACCATGCCCGAGTTGGTGAACAGCAGCGTGGGATCACCGGCGGGCACGAGGCTGGCTGACGGCACCACCGTGTGGCCGCGGGCCTCGAAGAACGCCAGGAAGCGCGTGCGGATCTCTGCCGCCGGCAACGCGTGCAGGCGGGGATCGTGTCGCGCCTGGGGTGGCGAGCGGTCGGGCATGCGTAGTCGAGTGTACCCAACCGCACCCCTGCGGCGGCCGCGGCTGCCGCTCAGCGCATCGGGGGCCGGCGCTGGGGCGGCACCATCAGGCCCACCAGCACGACGACGAGGATGCCCAGCCAGGCGAAGCCGGACGCCCACAGCACCCCGAAGTCGCCGATGCGCAGCGGGTCGGTGAGATGGATCGCCAGCGCCTGCCCGGCATACGCGCCGAGGACGGCGGCCGGGAAGAGCAGCACGAGCCGCGCGCGCTCGGCGCCGAGGAGCAGGATGAAGACGGCGGCGTTGGCAGTGCCGACAAGGGCGGCCAGCAGGGGTGCCGGCCCGATCGCCACCCTGGTCAGGCGTCCGCCGTCGCGATGCGTCCGCCGCCCAGGACCTCCCCGGCGGCGTAGAAGACGGCGGCCTGGCCGGGGGCGGGCGCCCAGACAGGCTGCTCTACCTCGACGTCCCACAGGGCGGGTGCGGCGGGGTCGGCGGCCACGCGGCGGCTGACGCGGCCACGCACGGGCGTGGCGCGGTGGCGGATGCGGACCTCGGCGGCGAAACCGGAAGGATCCGGTGGCGCGCCGCCTACGAATGACGCGTCGCGCACGGCGAAGGCGCGGCGCTGCAGGTCATCCCGCCGGCCCAGCTGCACCAGGTTCGTCGCCGCGTCGATGCGGGCCACGAACCGCGGCTCGCCGAGGGCCACGCCCAGGCCTTGACGCTGGCCGACCGTGTAGGCCGCGGCGCCCTGGTGCTGGCCCACCGTGCGGCCGTCGACATCGACGAGCGGCCCCGGCACGGGCGACCAGCCGGCCCGTTCGCGCAGCGCCGTGCGGTAGTCGCCGCCCGGCACGAAGCAGATCTCCTGGCTCTCCGGCTTCGCGGCGGTGGCCAGGCCGTATTCGTGGGCGAGGGCCCGCACCTGGGGCTTGGTCAGCTCGCCCAGCGGGAACCGCGTGTGGGCCAGCTGGGCCTGGCCAAGGCCGTAGAGGAAGTAGGATTGGTCCTTGTCGGGATCCCGGCCCGCCAGCAGGCGGTAGCGCGTCGATCCGGTGACCGGGTCGACCGTGGTGGCCACCCGGGCGTAGTGCCCGGTCGCCACGGCTTCGCAGCCGTAGAGGTGGCGTGCCTGGCCGAGGAGCGCCCCGAACTTGACCGTGCTGTTGCAGTCGACACACGGGCTGGGGGTCTCGCCGGCCTGGTACGCGCGCAGGAACGGCTCCAGCACGCCCCGTCCGAAGGCCGCCTCCAGGTTCAGGATGTGGAACGGGATGCCCAGCTGGCCGGCCACGCGGCGGGCGTCATCGGCCGCGTCGGCCGAGCAGCAGCTCCGCCGCGACTCGCTGTACGTGTCGGCCACATCGTGGAGGCGCATCCAGACGCCCACCACGTCCACGCCGTCACGGGACAGGAGTGCGGCCGCGACCGACGAGTCGACGCCACCCGACATCGCCACGAGGACGCGCTCGCGGGAGCTCAGGCGCTCATCTCCACGCTCAGGACGCCACCCGTGAGCGCCGTGGCGGCCGCCCGGTGGCGTTCGACGGCGGTGCGGATGAGGTCGGTCGCGGCGAGGACCTCGGCCTCCGTGGTGGTCCGCCCGACACTCAGGCGCAGGGCACCGCGAGCTTCGTCCTCCGGGTAGCCCATGGCCGTCAGCACGTGGCTCGGCTCGGTCGAGCCGGTCGTGCACGCGGAGCCGGTCGAGCACGCCAGGCCGTCAAGATCCAGGGCCATCTGCAGCGCGGCGCCGTCCGCGTCGCGCACGACGAGGGACAGGAGACCGGGCAGGCGCTCCACGGGGTGCCCCGTGACCTCGATGCCGGGCATGGCGGTGAGCCCCTCGCGCAGTCGCTCGCGGAGCCGGCGCGCTCGACGGGCCGCCTCCACGCGCTCGGCCACGGCCAGGCGGAGGGCGACCGCGGCCCCCACCGCACCAGCCACGTTCTCCGTCCCGGCCCGCCGGTAGCGCTCCTGTGAGCCGCCGTGGACCTGGGCCAGCAGCGTCGTGCCGCGCCGCACGAACAGCACGCCGGCGCCCTTGGGGCCGCCGAACTTGTGGGCGGCCAGCGACAGCAGGTCCACGTCCAGGGTCCCGAGGTCGATCGCCACGGACCCGGCGGCCTGCACGGCATCGACGTGGATGAGGATGCGGCGGTGGTGGCGGACCCGATCAACGACCGCCGCGAGCGGCTGGATGGTCCCCACCTCGTTGTTGGCGAGCGCCAGTGAGACCAGCGTCGTCCGATCGGTGATCGCTCCGCCGAGCTCGTCCGGGTCGACCCGTCCGTAGCGGTCGACGGGCAGCACGGTGACCTCGAAGCCGAACTTCTCCAGGTGGTGCACCGCGTGGAGCGTCGCGTGGTGCTCCACGGCGGTCGTGATGATGTGGTGCCCGTACGGCTTGGCCGCCCACGCGGCGCCCTTGAGGGCCAGGTTGATGGCCTCGGTGCCGCCGCTCGTGAAGACGATCTCGCGATGGTCCGCGCCGAGCGCCGCCGCCACCTGCTCGTGTGCCTCGTCGAGGCCCGCCCGCGCGCGGCGGCCCTCGCCGTGGGGCGACGACGGGTTGCCGAAATGTTCGGTCAGGTACGGGAGCATCGCCTCGAGCGCCTCCGCCCGCAGCGGTGTCGTCGCGGCGTGGTCGAGGTAGATGGCCATGCGCCCGGATTGTACGTCCGGGCCCTCTGGGTCAGGCGGTTTCGGCCTCCGCTTCCGCCCGCTGGCGGTCGTACTCGCGGCCGGCCGCGCGGCGCCGCTCGTGCATCGAGAGCGATCGCTTACGCAGCCGCAGCGACAGCGGCGTGACCTCCACCAGCTCGTCGGCGGCGATGAACTCGATGGCCGACTCCAGGGTCATCGGCCGCGGCGGCGTGAGGCGCAGGGCCTCGTCATGGGCGTGCGTGCGGATGTTGGTGAGCTTCTTCTCCTTGGTCACGTTGACGTCCATGTCGCCCGGGCGGCTGTTCTCCCCGACCACCATGCCCTCGTAGACCTCGACGCCGGAGTCGATGAACAGATCCGAGCGCTCCTGGAGGTTGAAGAGGCCGTAGGCGTTGGAGGTGCCGAGGCGGTCGGCCACCAGCACGCCGGAGGTCCGGTGGGCCACCTCGCCGGCCCACGGCCCGTAGCCCTCGCCGATCTGATGCAGGAGGGCCGTGCCGCGAGTCTCGGTCATCAACTGGCCGCGGTAGCCGACCAGGCCCCGGACGGGGATCACGTATTCCAGCCGCACGCGCCCGTCGGCGTCGCTGCTCAGCTGCTCCAGGCGGCCCTTCCGCGCGGCCAGGGCCTGCTGGACCGTGCCGATGAACTCGGGCGGCATATCGATCGTGATGCGCTCGTACGGCTCGTGGACGGCGCCGGCGACCTCATGGAGGATGACCTCCGGGCGCGAGACCTGAAGCTCGTAGCCCTCGCGCCGCATCTGCTCGATGAGGACGGCCAGCTGCAGCTCGCCCCGGCCGCGCACCTCGAACGTGTCGGCCGACTCGGTCGGGCGGACCTCGATGGCCACGTTGCCCAGCACCTCGCGGTCGAGGCGCGCCTTCAGCTGGCGGCTCGTCACGAACTTGCCCTCTCGGCCGGCCAGTGGCGAGGTGTTGACCCCGAACGTCATGGCCAGCGTGGGCTCGTCGAGCTCCAGGCGCGGCAGCGGCCGCGGGTCGGCCGGGTCGGTCAGCGTGTCGCCGATGGTGACTTCCGGCAGCCCGGCCACGGCGACGATGTCGCCCGGGCTGGCCGACTCGATGTCGACCCGTTCGATGCCCCGGGCGGTCGTCAGGCTCGTGACGGTGCCGGTCAGGACGACCGAACGACCCGGCTCGACACTGCCGTCGACCGCCTCGGGCGCCTCGCGCACGACGGTCACGCGCCCGCCCATGCGGATCGTGCCGTTCCATACCCGCCCGACGGCCATCCGGCCGACATAGTCGTTGGCCGACAGGTTGGTCACCAGCAGCTGGAGGGGATGGCCGGGCTGGTAGACCGGCGCCGGCGTGTGGGCCAGGAGCTGGTCCAGCAGCGGCCGCAGGTCGCGCCCCGGCTGGGCCAGGTCCATCGTCGCCGTGCCCGCCTTGGCGTTGGTGTAGACCACGGGGAAATCGATCTGCCGGGCATCCGCCCCCAGGTCCATGAACAGCTCGTAGATCGCGTCAAGGACCTCCGCCGGACGGGCGTCGCCGCGGTCGATCTTGTTGACGGCGACCACCACCGGCAGCCGGCGGGCCATGGCCTTCTGGAGGACGTACCGCGTCTGCGGCAGCGGGCCCTCCGCGGCGTCGACCAGCAGGAGGACCGAGTCGACCAGGTTGAGGGAGCGCTCGACCTCGCCACCGAAGTCGGCGTGGCCTGGCGTGTCGACGATGTTGAGATGCACGCCGCCGTACTCGAAGGCCGTCTGCTTGGCCAGGATCGTGATGCCCTTCTCACGCTCCAGGTCGCCCGAGTCGAGCACACGGTCCACCACCGCCTGGTTGGCCCGGAAGGCGCCCGTCTGACGCAGCATCGCGTCGACGAGCGTCGTCTTGCCGTGATCGACGTGGGCCACGATGGCGATGTCGCGCACATCCTCGCGCGTGGCGAGGGCAGCGGCGGACGGGGACGCGGGCATGCTCATGGGGAGTCCTGATTGTCGCACACGCGTGCCCGGCAGGCCCGCGGAGCGGGGTGCTCGCTCAGGAGCGCTTCGGCTCAACGGGCTCCTGGTCAGGCGCGCTCTTGCCCAACCCGCTCCCCGCTTTGCGTCTAGCGGCAACAACGACGGAGGGGGCGCTCCGCCCGCCGTTCCGTGCATCGCAAGGTCGAAACGACGGACCAGCGGCCCGTTCTGCGTCATCCGTTGCAGCGCAGGCAAGCCGTGACGGAGCGGCATCCGGTGCTCCGTCGCTGTGACCGCTGGATGCAAACGGCGGATGGCCGCCCCGCGCCTCGGCCGGATCCGCCGCCGGCTCACGCCCGACTGCTAGCATCGCGGCGATGACCGTGGCCGCCCTGCTCCTGCCGGCCTCCGCGGAGGAGGCACTCACCCGGATCGATGGTCGTCCGTTGGTCCGCCGCCTCGTCGACGCGGCGTGGGCGGGCGGGGCGGTGCCGGTGATCGTCTCGGTCGACGACCCGGCGGGCGACGTCGCGGCCGCCCTGGCGGGCGCCCCGGCCACCCTGATACCCCGCGGCGATGCGCTGGACGGCATCGCAGCCGCCGTGCGAGAGGTCTCGGAGACGGACGCCGTGATGGTCTGGCCGACGGCCTATGCCTGGGTCGATCCGGAGACCCTCACGTCGCTCATCGAGGCGCACGGGGTGAAGCCCCGGGAAGTCCTCCGACCGTCATATGAGGGCACCGCCGGGTGGCCCGTGCTCGTGCCGGTCCAGGTCGTCGTGATGACTACGGACCGTCCCGGCGACCGGACGGTCGAGGAGGCGCTGGCGGCGATCGAGGCGCCGGTGCGCCTGCTCGACCTGGGCGATCCGGGCACTGCGCACGATCGCAGCATCGCGCGGTCCGAGCTGGCGCCGTATCTCGGCCCGTCCAGCCCGACAAGCGGCTTGACCCACGAGTGGGGCAGTCCGGCCGGCCAGGAGCCCGATCCCGGCTAAGGGCCAGTCCCGCCGTCGGTGATGCGCCAGGACCCGTCCGCCTGGCGATCGAGGTCGTAGAACCAGGCGAGGCCACCCGGTTGCACAGTGCCGTCGCTGGTCCCGGTCGTCGTGAGCTGGACGGCGAACACGGCCTCGGACGCGTTCGGGTACGCCGGGCCGCCGGGAAGCAGCTGATATGAGGTGACACGGGTCTGGCCACACAGATCGCCGGCGTGGATCGACAGGAGCAGGCCCGCGCTCAACTTGTGGCTGGTCGCGCAGTCGCCCGCGACCAGCGCGCGCAGGTAGGTATCGACGACGACCTCCGGTGGCGCCGAGTCGGGCGGGACCTGAACGGCCGGCGGCTGGGAGGCGAGCCCTAGGATGAGCCCGCCGACGACCACGCCGAGGCCGATCAACCCAAGGGTCCAGCGGGGGCGAGTCACCTCCTGCCGTCCACCTCGGCGATCGAACCCGACTAGGGCGCTTCGCCGGCGAGGAGGCGGGCGAAGGCCGCCTCGTCCAGGACGGCCACGCCGAGCTCCTCTGCCTTGGCCAGTTTGGACCCGGCGTTCTCGCCGGCCACGAGGTAGTCGGTCTTGCGGCTGACCGAGCTTGCCGCGTGCCCGCCGGCGGCCCGGATGGCGGCCTCGGCACCGGGCCGGTCGAACCCCGTCAGGGTGCCGGTCACGACCAGCGTCTTGCCGGCCAGTGGGCCGGTCTCGGCGCCAGCTGCACCCGGAGGTGGCGCGACGGGACGGGTCGCGGTGACCCCGGCGGCAACGAGGCGCGGCAGGAGCGGCGCGGTGATCTCGTCGCGGAAGAAGCCGGCGATGCTTTGGGCCACGACGTGGCCGATGCCGGGCACCTCCTCGAAGCGCTCATCGGGCAGGGCCACGAGCTCGGCGGTGACGCGCGCCGTCCACGCCGCGTCGGACTCGCCCTCCGCCGGTGGCCACGTGGCGGCGGCCCAGTCGGCCAGGTCGATCGCCGTCTGGCTGCCGACGTGGCGGATGCCGAGCGCGTTCAGGATCCGCCAGAGCGGTCGGGTGCGCGAGCGCTCGATCGCCGCCATCAGGTTCTCCGCGCTCTTCTGGGCGTAGCGCTCCAGCGAGAGGACGTCATCGAGGGTCAGCCGGTACAGGTCGGCCGGCTCCTTGACCAGGCCGCGCTCGAGCAGCTGGACCAGCACCTTCCACCCGGCGCCCTCGATGTCCATCCCGCCGCGCCCGGCGAAGTGGCCGATGCCCTGCGCGACCTGCGCCGGGCAGAAGGGGTTGCTGCAGTGGTAGCGGACCTCGCCCTCGTCCTGGACCACCTCGGCATGGCAGACGGGGCAGGTGGCGGGCATCTGCCACTCGACCTCGTCGCCCGTGCGGCGGTCGGCCAGGCTCTGGACGACCTCCGGGATGACGTCGCCGGCCTTCTGGAGGACGACCCAGTCGCCGATGCGCACGTCCAGGCGGCGCACCTCGTCGAGGTTGTGGAGGGTGGCCCGTGCCACCGTCGAGCCGGAAACCACGACCGGCGTCATGTGCGCCACCGGCGTCAGCGTGCCGGTCCGGCCGACGTACGCGACGATGTCCTCGACGCGCGTCACGACCTGCTCGGGCGGGAACTTGAAGGCGATCGCCCATCGCGGCGCTCGCGCGACCATCCCCAGGCGCGCCTGCTGGTCGTATCGGTCGACCTTGACGACCACGCCGTCCGTCTCGAAGGGCAGTTCGTGGCGTGCCTCGCGCCACCGTTCGGTGAACGCGATGGCGCCCTCGATGTCGAGGCCCTCCTCATGGTGCTCCTCGACCGCGAAGCCCAGGGCGGCCAGGCGCTCGAGCGCCCCGCCCTGTGAGGTCACGGCGCTCCGACCTCGGCCGGCCGCGCCCTCCTCGATCAGGATGTACGCCCAGGAGGCAAGCTTCCGACTGGCGGTCACCGCGGGGTCCAGCTGGCGCAACGAGCCCGCGCCGCTGTTGCGCGGGTTGGCGTAGCGCGGCAGGCCCTGTTCCTCGCGCTCCGCGTTGATGCGCGCGAACTCCGCCTTGGGCATGAACACCTCGCCGCGCGCCTCCAGGTCCAGCGGCTCCGTCAGCCGCGCCGGGATGGCCGCGATGGTGCGCACGTTGGCGGTCACGTCTTCGCCGGTCAGCCCGTCGCCGCGCGTCGCGGCACGCACGAGCCGGCCCCGCTCGTAGCGGAGGCTGACGCTCAGGCCGTCGATCTTCAGCTCACAGACGTAGCGCAGCTCGGGCGCCGGCTCGGGGGCCGCCGGAAGGCCGAGGCCCTTGCGGACGCGCCCGTCGAACGCGCGCAGCTCATCGTGACCGAACGCATTGGCCAGGCTGAGCATCGGCGTACGGTGGACGACCTCCGCGAAGGTGACGCTCGGGGCGGCGCCGACTCGCTGGGTGGGGCTGTCGGCGGTCACCAGCTCAGGGTGGGCGGTCTCCAGCTCCTGGAGCTCGCGCAGGAACGCGTCGTACTCGGCGTCGGTGAGGGTCGGCGCGTCGTCGATGTAGTAGCGCCGGTTGGCCTCGTCCAGCAGCTCGCGGAGCGCGGCGGCGCGGTCCGCCGGGGCGACCGAGGCGGCATCGGAAGGCGTGGCCACACGTCGGCCTGGCATGCTCCGAGCATACGATGCCGCCGTTCCTGGCGACGATTCAGCGGGCACTCAGGGAACCGTGCTACCGTCCCGTGCCGTGACAGCATCGTGGTCACGGCGTCGCTTCCTCGAGGCAGCCGTGGGGGCCATCGCGGGGGCCTTCGCGGTCGGTGTCGCGGCCGACGAGGTCTTTCTGGGCCGGGCCGGGGCGCGCGGCGCCGGGCCCACCGCCACACCCACGCCGAGCGGCCCCACGAAGTCCATCCCGCCGGTGGCGCGCACGCTCTATCGCTCCCGCGGCGACCTTTCCCCCCAGCTCATGACGGTCTCCACACCGGCCAACGGCACGGCGCCCGGTCTCCTCTTCACCACGCCGTCGTACAACTTCAAGAGCGACGGCCCGGCCATCTACGACGATCGCGGCTCGCCGGTCTGGCTGCATCCCCTGACTGGCACGACCTCCGCCGAGGACTTCCGCGTCTCGGTCTTCCAGGGCACGCCCGTCCTGACGTGGTGGGAGGGCACCGTGACGGTGGGCCTGGGGACCGGCCAGTACGTCATGGCCGACGAGACATATCGCGAGATCGGCCGGTTCGGGGCCGGCAACGGCGTGGCCGGCGACCTGCATGAGTTCCTCATCACGCCGCAGGGCACCGCCCTGATCATCGCCGGCCGGGAGGTGTCCCTGGCCGCACCGGTGACCGTCACCCCGTCGGGGAGCGCCGCCCCCACGATCGTCACGACGGCGTGGGAGGGCATCGTCCAGGAGATCGACATCCCGACGCAGAAGGTCCTCTTCGAGTGGCACAGCATGGACCACGTCGATCCCAGCGAGTCCTATGAGCCGCTCCCCACGACCCCGAATACCGCCTACGACTACCTGCACCTGAACTCGATCGACGTCGATCCAGACGGCAACCTGCTCGTGTCGGCCCGGCACACCTTCTGCGTCTACAAGGTCAACCGATCCACCGGCGAGGTCATGTGGCACCTGGGGGGCAAGAAGACCGACTTCACGATGGGCGCGGGTACCAACTTCGCGTGGCAGCACGACGCGCGCCGCCAGGCCGACGGCACGATCACCCTCTTCGACGACAACCAGGCCCCCAACGGGTCGCGGGGCCTTGTCCTGGAGGTGGACGAGACGGCCAAGGTGGCCAGTCTCGTCCGCGCCTACAGCCACCCGCCGTCCATCCAGGCCACGAGCCAGGGCAACGTCCAGGTGTTGCCCAACGGGGATGCGCTGATCGGCTGGGGCAGCCAGCCCAACGTCACGGAGTTCGATCAGCAGGGCAAGGTCGTCTTCGATGCCGCCCTGCCACCGGGCGGCTCGTCCTACCGCGCCTTCCGCTTCCCCTGGGTCGGCCGCCCGACCGAACTGCCGGCCATCGCCCTGGATCTCAGCGATCCGGGTGCCCTGGCGGCCTACGTCAGCTGGAACGGCGCGACCGAGGTGGGCAGTTGGGAGCTGATGGGCGGCGGCACGCCGGCCACCCTGACGCCGCTCGCATCGGCGCCCCGCAACGGCTTCGAGACGGCCCTCGCCATCCCCAAGCGGCCCGCCTTCGTCGCCGCGCGCGCCCACAGCTTCACGGGGGAGATCCTGGGCACCTCACCGGTCATCACCACGACGCTGTAGCAGGCTTCAACCGATCGGCCGATCGACGACCGTGAGCCGCCCGGGGAGCAAACGCTCCAGTGCGGTCGCGAGCATGTCGTAACCCCCGTCGGCCCCGCAGCCAGAGGAACTTCTGGCGACGACCGTCGCCGAGCTCGAGATGGAGCGAGTGATCGATCATCCCTCGCTTGAGCGTCGCCTGCGCGATCTCACCCCACATGACCCACCGGTTTCGCCGGTCGGGTACGACGATCAGGGCGATCTCGTCCGCTCCGATGGCCCGCTTCGATCGGTTGGAAGGATCGACGGTGGGCGGCCTCCGGTGGTCAAGCGTCGCCCTGAGCCCCAGGGACCGTCGAAGGAGGCCAGCTGGGCAGAGCCACAGTTCGCCGTGGATCCAGTCGAACCAGCCGGTCGTGCAACTGGCAGAGATCAGCGTGCGCATGGTCGGACGCTCATCCATCGCGAGCAGTGTGCACCACCAATCACGGGTCAGGTCGACGGCGCAATCAGCCGAGAGCCTGCTCCCGCAGGTGCTCGCTGCATGAGCGCTGCGAACACAACATCCGCGCTAAGCCACGCGCCGGGCCGCTGCGGCGCCCGATTGGGCGCGTTCCCGAAGGGCACCGAGCTCAGCCGAACGGTCGGCGCGCCGGGAATCGTGGTGCGGGCGGGTCAGCCGCGCCGTAGGCGCAGGGCCTTTGCGTACAGCGCCCATGGACCGAGCACGTCGACCCTCATGGCGGCGTTGCCCGAGGAGCCGGCGTCCAACCTCAGTCGGAGCCCGAGACCTCCAGGTTGGCGAGGCTGGCCAGGAGGCGCTTCACACCGTGGTCGGGGAAGGCGACCGTGACTTCCTCGTCGTCGCGCGTCAGCTTGGACGTGACGACGCGTCCCTCACCGAAGGCGCGGTGGCGCACCCGGTCGCCGTCGCGGTAGCGGCGCTGGCCCGGGATGGCGGGCGTGGCCGGGACGGCCCAGGCGGCAGGGTCGCCGGCGCGGGGGTTCGCGCCTGCGGCGCGATCGGTCGGGCCACCCTCGGCGGGACTGCGGTCGCCGTAGTACGCGGCGCGCCTGGCGGCCAGGTCGCGCGTCGGGCGGAACGCCTCACCGGGACGCGGCGCGCCCACCGACTCGGCCACGTAGCCACCGCCCGGCGGCAGGATGCGCGGACCCAGGGGCCGCGATCGGCCGCGGTCGTAGAGGCGCGCCGTCCCGCGTCGCCCGAGGACGACGTCCAGGTCCAGCGGCCCCCCGGCCCGCTCCTCCGGCGCGCGCTGGTCATCGTCATAGCCGTCGTCGGCCAGCACGAGCCGCGGGCCGTGCATCAGCTCACCGGGGATCTCCATGAGGAACCGGCTGGGCGTCGAGAACCCGCCGCGGCCCCAGGTCGCCCGCTGTGCGGCGTGGGTCAGGTAGAGGCGATGCCGCGCCCGAGTCAGGCCCACGTACGCCAGCCGCCGCTCCTCTTCCATCTGCCGGGGGTCCTCCAGCGCGCGACTGTGGGGGAAGACGCCCTCCTCCAGGCCGCTGATGAAGACCACGTCGAACTCCAGGCCCTTGGCCGCGTGGAGCGTGATGAGGGTGACCGCATCGGATTCCCGGTCGTAGGCGTCCTGGTCGGCCACGAGGGCCGTCTCCTCGAGCAGGCGGTCGAGCGCGTCATCGGGGGCCAGGTCGGCGTACCGCTGGAAGACCTCGCGCAGCTCGAGCAGGTTGGCCCAGCGCTCCTCGCCCTCCTCGGACCCGTCGGCCAGCATGGCCCGGTAGCCCGACTCCTCGAGCACGGCATCCAGGAGTTCGGGCAGCGGCAGGGCTCCGATGCGCGCCCGCAGCCGCCCCACGGTTTTGGCGAAGGTCACGAGGGCGGCTCGCGTCCGGCTGGCCATCTCGGGGTCGTCGATGGTCAGCATGATGCCCTGCCACACGTCGCCGTCGGCGGTCGCGGCATGCCGGCGGATCGTGGCCAGCGTCTTCTCGCCGAGGCCGCGCGCCGGCACGTTGAGGATGCGCTCGAAGGCCGCGACGTCACGGTCGTTGCGCAGCACGCGCAGGTAGGCCAGGGCGTCCTTGACCTCGCGGCGCTGGTAGAACCGCACGCCGCCGACCAGCTGGTACCGCAGGCCGTAGCGAAGGAACGCCTCCTCGATCGGCCTGGACTGCGCGTTGGCGCGGTACATGATCGCGATGTCACGCAGGTGGTACAGGCGCTCGTCGCCCTCGTCGGCGCGCCGCGCCAGCACCGATCCCCCCGCGCCCCGCCCATGCACCAGGGCGTCCGCCTGGCGCGCGATCCACTCCGCCTCCTCGTCCTCGCGATCGGCCTCGAAGCGCTCGATGAGGACGCCCCGCGGGTTCTCCGTCCAGAGGCGCTTGTCCTTGCGTCCCTCGTTGCGGCTGACCACGGCATGCGCGGCGTCGAGGATGAGCTGCGTCGAGCGGTAGTTCTGCTCCAGCTTGACGACCGTCGCCTGGGGGTAGTCGCGCTCGAACTCCAGGATGTTCGTGATGTCCGCGCCGCGCCACGAGTAGATGCTCTGGTCGTCGTCGCCGACCACGGCCAGGTTGTGGTGGCGCGCCGCGAGCGCCCGGACCCACAGGTACTGGGCGCGGTTGGTGTCCTGGTATTCATCGACGTGCAGGTAGCGCCATCGCTCCTGGTAGCGCGCGAGGACCGCCGGCGCCTCGTCGAAGAGATACACGGCCTGGATGAGCAGGTCATCGAAGTCCAGCGCCCCGGCGGCGTGCAGCCGCGCCTGGTAGCCGCGGAAGGCGCGCGCGGCGAGCTGCTCGTGGTAGGTGTGAGCGGCCTTGGCGGCCTCGTCGGGCCCCAGCAGCTCGTTCTTCCAGCGGCTGATCGTGCCGAGCATGACCGACGGGCGAGTCTCGCCGGTCCCGGCCAGCTCCAGGTCGCGCAGGACCTGCTTCATGAGGCCGTTCTGGTCGTCCGTGTCGTAGATGGCGAAGCGCGAGTCCAGGCCGATGGCCGACCCGTCGCGTCGCAGGACCCGCGCGCACAAGCCGTGGAACGTGCCCATGGCCACCTGGCGGCCGGCGTCCGGGCCGACCAGCGTCATGATCCGGTCGCGCATCTCGGCCGCGGCCTTGTTGGTGAAGGTGACCGCGAGGATCTGCCACGGGCGCACGCCCTTGACGCCGATGAGGTAGGCGACACGGTGGGCCAGGACCCGTGTCTTGCCGCTGCCGGCCCCGGCGAGGATCAGGAGCGGGCCTTCGGTCGTCGTGACGGCGCGTGCCTGCTCGGGGTTGAGGCGGGCGACGATGTCGCGCGCCAGCGCCTCCCGATCGACCGGGGTGGAGGGTTTGGCCTCGGGCCCTGGCGCTGGCGCCGACACACCGACCGCGCCGAACCACGCCGCGAACTCGGCCGGCTCCTGGGGCGTGGCGTCCAGCAGCTCGTCAGGCAGCTCCAGCGCCGCGTCCGGCGCATCCTCGGGCGGCGCCTCGAGCCCCCCCACCGACCTGCGCGATGCCTTCACCGGCCGATTCTACGGGAAGGCACTTGGCAAACCATCACCGCGCGGGCCGCGTATATCCTCGGTCAGGGCACGATGCGTCCCTCGCGTCCCTGGCACCCGATGGGCGGTGACCGACGATGAACGAACCAGAGCGCTGCGACTACTGCGGGCAACCCATCTTCCTGCGCGGCGGCGACGGCAGCTTCCACATGACCTTCCGGCTCATCGAACGGCCGCAGCCGCATCCTTCCGGCCTGCCCTGGTACGGACCCGGGCCGCTCCAGGCGTCGCGTCACTGGTGGAGCAGCAGCCCTCGATGGGTGCACAAGCACGGAGGCGGCAGCCTGTTTCGTCCCGAGCCGTGGCACGGGGACGCCATCATCACGTGCCCCGCATGCGAGCGTGAACAGAAGGTCACCATCCCGTAGCCGCCGCAGCCGGGGCCGGCCGCGGCGCACCCGGCCGATGCAGCGGCCCTGGGGGCCTGCCTACCCCGCCGACCACCCGCCGATCCTGGTCATACGTGACTCCCGGGCACGTTAGGGCAACATTTCGGCCCCCGACCAACCCTCACGCTGCCGCGAAGGCACGATTTGAGCGTGGAACCGGGCGCGCGCCCGGCCGCAGAGCGCTGCTGACTGCTCTAACGTGCCCCCGAGTCACATCTGACCATATGCCCGGGCCTGCTGCCCGCCACAGACCTCGGGGCACTCCAACCGGTCGCGAGCCCCTAGGCGCTGGCCTCGTCGAACTCGTGGCCGCAGAAGCGGCAGACCTGCGCCGCGCGCTTGACGGACTCCGCACAGCGTGGACAGACCTTGGAGTCGCCGGTGTCGCTCGTCACGGCCGGCGAAGCAGCGTCCGCTACCGCGGTCCCGCGCAACTCATAGGTGACGGTCAAGGAGCCCGGGGGCGCTGCCAGCGGCAGGACGACGACGATCACGATGGCCACGAGGATCAAGGGCCAGAAGTAGGCGAGCCCGGCGATCACGAGCAGGATGAGGAGCAAGAAGATCCAGGCGACTCCCGAGCCGTAGCCGCCACCGGCCCAGCTCTGTCCGGCCGGGGCATATGCGTACCGGGCGAGCTCGGCGGCATCCCCGGTCATCTGGAGGGCAGCCTCTTTCTGGGACCCCGCGCTGTACGTGCGTACGAGGATCGGGGGCGGCGCTTCGCCGGCCGCGGGCGACCAAGGCGGCAGGGTCGGGGTCGGCGCACGGTTGGTCGGCTGCACCGTGACCTTGGCCAGGGCAGCGTCGATGCCGTACGCCCGGCTGGTCAGGTGCATGCTCAGGCCGGAGTCGTCCACCTCCGGGGTGACCTTGTCGGCGTCGAGGCGTAGCAAGGCCGCACCTTCCGGCGTCTGGAGACGCAACTCGCGCCCGAGCGGCACGAGCTTGACCACGGTGCCGAGGGCGAACGACCCACCCAGCGTGCCCTGGTCCAATCGCCACGCATCTGCCATCACGAGCCTCCCTCCGCAGCCGCGGCTCATGATGCGCCTCCCGAATCGCCCTCGTTCGTCGAAAAGCAGCGACGGTCGCCGGGTCAGGCAGCGGATCTCATCTTGGCCAGGACCACGGACCGGCCGTCTGGATCCGCGAGTACGAGGAAGCGGCCCCACGTCGCATCTTGCGTGGGCCAGACCACGGGCAACCCTCTCTCGGCGGCTTCCCGTTCGCAGGCGTCGGGATCGTCGACGAAGAACCGCACCGCGGCGCCGCCGACCGCCGTCCCGGCAGGGAAGATGCCCCGCTCGTCATGGCCTCTATCGTTGCGATGCAGGACCACTCGGCCCGTCGGTCCCCCGACGACGATCACGATGTCGTCCTCGAAGCGGACCCGCAGACCCAGCGCGTCGACGTAGAAGGCCCGCGCCATCTCGAGGTCCGAGACGAAGAGGATCAGGCTTTCGAAGCCATCGATGTGCATGAAGCGCACCTTACACGGCCCCCGGGACGGCTCGAGGCGTCCGGAGGATAGCGCCAGCTACCCCTGTGCAGCCAGTGCCGCTCAGCGTCCGGTGAGGGCGAACGCCGCGAGCAGGGCCACGAACCCGAGCACGAGTTCGATGACACGCCAGGAGCGCTCGTCGAGAGGGACTGGCCGCTTGGTCTGCATCGGCGGCACGGTACGGATCGCCGCCTTACGTCCGCGACCCCCGGACCGTCCCGACCTAACAGACGTATCGCGGCACGGCTACGGCGTTGACCGCACGCACCGTCGGATCAGTCGGCATCGCGACACTCCGAGGGGGCCTGCAAGAGCCCTGCAACGCTCCGCGGCACGACCGGCAAGGCCAGTTGACCGCCGCCTGCCGGACGATGTCTCAGCCGTTCGAGAGGACGGACTACCCCCTATAGCCGAGAGGCCCGGTCTGACGGCGCATCAACCGAAGGATCGGGCCTTTTGGCTCCGCCTGGCGCCTGGCCACACCCGAGTCAGTGGAGGCGAGCGAGGACCGGTTCCACGACCTCGTCGGCCAGCCAGCGGGCCGCCGTACCCGGGTACGGCGGAACCGGACCCAGGACGAAGTGGGAGGCGCCCGCGGCAACGAAGTCCAGGATCGCGTCGCGCGTCGCCTCGACCGTCGCGGGGTCACTGCCGCGGACGATCATCTGCACGGTGCGGCGGATCGCGTCCGGATCGCGGCCGATCGCGTCGCAGCGCTCATCGAGCTTCCGACTCGTGACCCGGAACCCTTCGAGGTCGCCTGGCCAGACCCACATGTCGGCATGCTCGGCGACGATGGTCAGGCCTCGGTCGCCCGCCGCGGCGATGAGCATCGGTGGGCCCGGCCGCTGGAGCGGCTTCGGCTCGCCGATCGCACCGTGCAGGCGGTAGTGGCGACCCTCGAAATCGAACGGCTCATCCTCGGCCCACAGGCGGCGGATGACCGTGACGGCCTCCGCAAGCGCGCCGATCGCCTCGCCGGGTGTGACGACCTCGATCCCGTACGCGTCGAACTCGCGTCGCACCAAGGCGAGCGCGGCCGGATCGGCGACAGCGCTCCCGCCGGCGCCGATCCCGAAGACGAGGCGTCCACCGGAGATCTGGTCGACCGTGGCCGCCATCTTGGCGAGGACGGCCGGCGAGCGGAGCCGATTGCTCGTGACGATCACGCCGAGGCGAAGCCGCTCCGTCCGGGCGGCGAGCGCGGCCAGGAGGGTCCACGCCTCGAGTGCCGTGCCCGTGACCGGCCCCCGGAGGGGAAGCAAGTGGTCCCAGAGCCAGGCGTCGGCAAAGGCCGGGTTCGCGTCGGCCTCCTGCCACACCGCGAGGATCTCCGCGTACGACGTGTTGACCTGGCTCGTCTTGAGGCCGAAGGTCACCTGCTTCGCCGCCACCGTCTCACCGGCCGGCCGGGATGGCATCGAATGCTTCCTCGAGCTCCTTCACCTGGATCTTGTCCATCTTCAGCATGGCCTCCATCGCCCGACCGGCAGCCTCGCGGTCCGGGCTCTGCAGCATCTCCAGCAGCTGCCGCGGAACGACCTGCCAGGACACCCCGAAGCGGTCCTTCAACCAGCCACACACGCTCGGCTCACCGCCGCCCGCGAGGAGGGCCTCCCAGTAGCGATCGACCTCGACCTGGTCCTCGCAGTCGACCGAGAGCGAGATCGCCTCGTTGAACTTGAAGTCCGGCCCGCCGTTGAGGGCGATGAACGTCTGTCCGGCAAGCGAGAAGGTCACCGTCAGGACCATGTCCCTGGGGCCGCTGGGCGTTTCCGCCGCGGAGCGATCCACCCGCATGATGCGGCTGTCCGGGAAGATGGCGGTGTAGTGCTTCGCCGCGGCCTCAGCATCCCCATCGAACCAAAGGCACGGGCTGATCTTCGAGAGGGTCGGCATCGTCAACCTCCTGATACGGCACTTGGAAGGTACCCGGAGCGTGGCAGGCGTCGCGCTGCCATGCGGCTGCGCCCAACGCCCGAGGTTACAGGCCGCTCTCAGCCTTCGGCGACCGGACCGCCTCGTAGTGGAGGAGGATCTCCTTGTTCCTGCCCGGCTTCGTCTCGATGAGACTGAGCGTCGTCTGACGGTCCATCGGACCCCAGTAGCGAGGCCCCTTCCCGTACACGACGGGCATGACGAAGAACCAGTAGTCGTCGGCCAGATCGCGACGGAGGCACTCCCGGACCACGGCCGGACCCCCCTCGAGGATGATGTTGCCGCCCTCCTCGCGCTTCAACTGCTCGAGGATCTCGGCGAGATCGCCGCTCACGATCCGCGAGTTCTCCCAGTCGGAGGACGTGAGGCGGTGCGAGAGGCAGACCTTGTCGACCCGGTCCAGGTAGCGTCGGTAGTCGATGAGCCATGCCGGCTCGCCCGGATCGAGCGCCTTCTCGCTCCACGTCTCCTGATGGCCCAGAAAGGATCGCCGGCCCATGACGACCGTCGTGACGTCGTCGAACCGGTCGAACCACATGTTTCGAAAGAGCGGGTTGGGTTCGGTCGAAGGCTGACCGGACGTCGGATACTCCGGAAAGACCCCGCGGCCGTCCAGGGTCATGTACACGTTCGCCGTGATCTTGCGCACGATCTCGCCCTCCTAGCCCTCGGACCCGCGCCGGGGACGTTCCCGTTCCGAGGCGAGGGAGCATACGGCAGGTAGACCCATCCGTCGGGCGTGCGTGAGCGGCCCTTGGCAGTCATCCGGGCACCTACCATTGCGACCGGGGGCTGAGTCGGGCGCGAAGGAGGGCGTGATGCGATCGAGCCGAGTCCTAGCCCTTGCGATCGCGGCGGGATGGGTTCTGGCCGGGTGCGCAGGATCAGCGGTCACGCCATCGGTGCCTGCATCGGTCGCACTCGCGTCGTCCCCAGGCCCGAGTTCCTCCCCATCACCGAGCCCAGTCCCGTCCGCGAGCCCGTCCTTGGCACCGAGCCCTTCGCCATCGCCGCCAGTCGACCTTGCCTCGCTCCTGCCGTCGACGATCGGTGGGGTGAACGCGACGATCAGTTCCGCCACCGGCTCGGCGATCCTCGACGCTATCGGTAATCCAGACGCGCTCACGACCGTAGCGGCGACGCTCGGCGTCCCGATCGACGACGTTGGGTACGCCACGGCGACCTACGCTCCAGGGACGCATGTCACGGCGTACGGCTTGCCCGGAGTGCCGGAGGCGACACTCCTGAGCGACTGGCTCGCAAGCCCGGAGGTGCAGTCGGGCGCGACGATCTCGGAGGTGACCCTGAGCGGCAAGTCGGTCATGAAGTGGACCCCCGGATCGCAGGCGGCGTATCTGTACGCCCACGACGACGTCATGTTCATCGTGAACTCGCCGAGCTCGCAGGACAGCGCCGAAGCGGTGTCAAAGCTCCCATAGCCGACTGGGCAGACGGCAGCCGGCGGGCGCCGGACCACGGCCGGCCGTCCGGATCGACCTACGGTCCTGAACTCGCCAGTGGCTTGGGTATCCCCACCGGGTGCGGGGGATCGAAGAAGCCATCGAACAGCGCTCGACCCCCGAGGGGTTGGCTCAGGTGGAGGTCGAAGGTGATCCCGTAGTAGTCATACCCAAGGCACGGCGACACCGTAGCGCCCCGCCGATCGGAACTTGCCCTCAGAGATCTGCGGCCCCGCTCCGCTCCTCGTCAGTAGCGGGCGAGTCGGCGGGTCACGAGGCGGGGGCGTCGGGGTCCTCCGATGTGTTGAGTGACCGACGTCTTCGTCGTTTGCGGCCTCGGCGCGCTGTCACGCCGCGCATCGGCGTGCCAGGTACGCGAGCCCCGAGGGATTGCCCAGCCGTCCATGACGCGAGGCCATGCGGCCGCGTGCCAGCTCGGGTGCGGACCCGTGGGCACGGTGTCCGGGGTCACCAGCGTTCACCGTGCCGCGCTTGCGCCCGTAGCCCGGCCGCGTATGCTGCCCGCCAACCTCGCGTGGTGCCGCGGCTGCCAGCACGGGCGCCCGGGCCGTCAGCGGCTCGGGCGGGCGGGACAGGCGGGACCCGTGACGGGAAGGAGCACCAGCATGCGCAGCCAGCGCGGACGGGTGGCCCTCGCGGCCTTCGCCGCCCTCAGCACGGTCATGGCCGGGGCGGGCGTCGCCGCGGCGGCCGACCCGGGGCCGCCGAATATCCCCCTCGCCGTCCTGCGCGATCCCGGCCCGCCGAACTGCCCGGGCGGCCTCGAGGTGGCCCTGCCGGCCGACCCGGCCACGGGTGGCCTGCCCGGGGTGGCCATCTTCGTCCAACCCGGCCCCAGCCAGTGCGCGCCCGGGGTGACCGTGCTCAGGGATCCGGGGCCGCAGCAGAGCCCGGGCACGGTGGCCCAGCTGCCGCTCAACGCGGCCGACTGCGCCCTCGGCACGGCCAGCTTGCAGGCCACGGCCGACGCCCTCGGCCTCGTCGTCCCGCCGCCCGACCCGGCGGCCGGGCCGGGCCCCACGGGCTGCGCCAGCGGTGACGCCCTGACGACGGCCCTGGCTGCGGTCCTGCGTGACCCGGGCCCGCCGCAGTGCCCCGGCGGCGTGGCCGCGGCCGTCGACCCCGGACCCCTCGGACGCCGTCTGGGCCTCAGCCCGGGCCTCCTCGTGCTCAAGGATCCCGGCCCCCAGCAGTGCCCCTCGGGCACGGCCCTCGGCCTCCTGCCGGCGCGCAGCGGTATCGTCCGCGGGGCGATGGTGCTCAGCGACCCCGGGCCGATCAACCGCGCCGCGGTCATCGTGCCCGGTGGCATCGCCGGCTACGGCCTGATCAACCCGGGGCCGATCCAGTAGGTCCCGTCATCGCCGCGTCTCGCCCGGTCGCCGTCGGGCGCCGGGCGGGTCGGCATCACGGTCGAGCGTGGTCCGCACGCTCCCGAAGCCGCAGCTGAAGCGCCGCTCGCCATCCTCTCCTCGGTGCGCCGTCGTCGTCAGACAAGGTCACCGGCTGCGTCTTATTCCGAAAGCTGCGCGGGCACCACCGCGCCGCCCGCCAACATGAACTCGATCCTGAAGTCTGCGCCGCTCATGGTCGTCCTCCGATGTAGCAATCCGGGCAGCATGAGAGCCGGCCATCCGCGGACGGACGACCGGCTCTCACCGTTCCCTGAGCGTGATGCCCGACGGCGCGGACGCCGCCGGACATGAAGAGGCCCGGCTCGCTCGTGTGAGCGGGCCGGGCCCCTGATCGGGTCCGGGTCGGACTAGAAGTCCATGTCCCCGCCACCGCCGGGATGGCCGTGGCCGTTGGCGCCGTCCTTCTTCTCGGGCAGGTCGGTCACCAGGGTCTCGGTCGTGAGCACCATGGCGCCGATCGAAGCGGCGTTCTGGAGCGCGGACCGGGTCACCTTGAGCGCGTCGACGATGCCCTTGTCGAACAGGTCGCCGTTCTCATCGCGGAGAGCGTCGTACCCATGGCCGGGCTTCATCTTGCGCACGGCGGCGACGATGACGGAACCTTCCTTGCCGGCGTTCTCGGCGATCTGGCGGATCGGGGCCTCCAGCGCGCGGCGCAGGATGTTGATGCCGATCGCCTCGTCACCCTCGAGCTTGACCTTGTCGAGGGCCGGGATGGCCTGGAGAAGGGCGCTGCCGCCACCGGCGACCATGCCTTCCTCGATGCCCGCCCGGACCGTGGACAGGGCGTCCTCGATGCGGTGCTTCTTCTCCTTGAGCTCGACCTCGGTGGCCGCGCCGACCTTGATCACGGCGACGCCCCCGGCCAGCTTGGCCAGCCGCTCCTGGAGCTTCTCCTTGTCGTAGTCGGACGTGGTCTCCTCGATCTGGGCCTTGATCTGGGTCATGCGGCCCTTGATCGCGTCCTGGGAGCCCTCGCCGTCGACGACCGTGGTGTCGTCCTTGGTGGCGACGACACGACGCGCCTTGCCGAAGTCTTCGGCGACGACGCTGTCGAGCTTGCGGCCGAGCTCCTCGCTGATGACGTTGCCACCGGTCAGGATGGCGATGTCACGCAGCATCTCCTTGCGCCGGTCACCGAAGCCGGGGGCCTTGACGGCCAGGGCCGAGATGGTCTTGCGCAGGTTGTTGACGACCAGGGTGGCGAGCGCCTCGCCATCGACGTCCTCGGCGATGATCAGCACGGGCTTGCCCAGCTGGACGCCCTTCTCGAGCGCGGGCAGGAGGTCCTGCACGGCGGAGATCTTCTTGTCGGTGATGAGGATCATGGGCGACTCGAGGACCGCTTCCATGCGATCCGGGTTGGTCACGAAGTAGGCCGAGATGTAGCCCCGGTCGAACTGCATGCCCTCGGTGTATTCCTTCTCGAGGCCGAGCGACTGCCCTTCCTCGACGGTGATGACACCGTCCTTGCCGACCTTGTCCATGACCTCGGCGATGACCTCGCCGACCTCCGGGTCGGCCGAGGAGATGGCCGCCAGGTTGGCGATGTCGGCGCGCGTCTTGAGCGGGCGGGCCTGCTTCTTGAGCTCGGCCACGACGGCCTCGACGCCCTTCTCCAGGCCGCGCTTGATGGCCATCGGGTTGGCGCCCGAGGTCACGTTCTTGAGGCCCTCGGCGACGATCGCCTGGCCAAGCACGACCGCGGTGGTGGTGCCGTCGCCGGCGACGTCGTCGGTCTTGGTGGCGACTTCCTTGAGCAGCTGGGCGCCCATGTTCTCGAAGGGCTCGTCCAGCTCGATCTCGCGGGCGATCGTCACGCCGTCGTTGGTGATGGTGGGAGAACCGAACTTCTTGTCGAGCACCACGTTGCGGCCCTTGGGGCCGAGCGTCACCCGGACCGCGTCGGCCAGGCGATCGACGCCGTGCTTGAGCGACCGGCGCGCGGTCTCGTCGAAGAGGAGTTGCTTAGCCACTACGGGATTCCCCTCCTAAGGAACGACCGGGCCCAGGGGCTCCGGTCGGGGTGGGACCGACCGACGGTGCGGGCGGTCAGTCTTCGAGGATGGCGAGGATGTCCTTCTGGCTGACGATCAGCAGGTCTTCGCCTTCGATCTTGAATTCGGTGCCGGCGTACTTGGCATAGAGGACCCGCTGGCCCTCCTTGACATCCATCGACTCACGCTTGCCGTCATCGAGGATGCGGCCGGGGCCGGCGGCCAGGATCGTGCCCTCCTGGGGCTTCTCCTTGGCCGTGTCGGGCAGCACGATGCCGCTCTTGGTCATCTCTTCACGAGCAGAGGGCTTGATCACACAGCGGTCGCCCAGGGGGCGGAGCTTGGTCTTGCCCGAAGTCTTCTTGGTCGCCGAGGCGGTCGCCAACGCGGATCCCTCCTGAGGTTCCTGATGGGCGCGGGACCCCGGCGTGGGACAGGTCGCGGCCGCGGCCCTGCTGGGCTGGGTTCGACCGCGCGGCGCACTGGCCGCAGCGTCCCGAAGCGGTCGGGGTCGACCGCGATGTGAGATTAGCACTCCCAACGCGAGAGTGCTAACAGCCTAGCGGAGGCGTCGGGCCCCTGTCAAGCGGCAGGCACGTAGACTCGGGCGATGGTCGTTCCCGTGCGGCTCGAGCTCCCCGTGCGCATCCGCTTCGACGAGTGCGGCGCCGACGGATGGCTGCGCTCGTCCGCTGCTCTGCGCTATGCGCAGGACCTGGCGTGGGCCCACTCGGAGTCGGCCGGCTTCGACCGCCGCTGGTACGCCGACCGGGGCCTGATGTGGCTGGTCCGGTGCCTGGGGCTGGAGGTGCGCGGCACCGCCACGAGCGGAGCCACCGTGGCCGTGTCAACCGAGGTCACCGGCTGGCGGCGCGTCTGGGCCCGACGCCGCAGCGAGATCCATACGGACGGCGGGGCCCTCCTCGCCGTCGTCACGACCGACTGGGTGCTGCTAGGGGCGAATGGCACGCCCGTCCGCATCCCGGCCGACATCCTGGCCGCCTTCGCGGGGCGCCTGCCCGACTTCCAGCCGGCGCGCGTGGAGTTGCCCGAGACCCCTGAGGGTGCGCGACGGGACGGGCTCGTGGTGCGCCGGCACGAGCTGGATCCGATGGGCCACGCGAACCACGCCGTGTACGCCGACTGGGTGGAGGAGGCCGTCGTGGCCGCCGGCGGCGAGGCTGCCGTCGCGGGGATGCCGCGGACCATGGCCCTGGAGTTCGTCCGCTCGGCGACGGCCGAGATGGTCGTGGCGTCCGCCACGTGGCGCCTGCCCGATGACGCCTGGGCCTGCCGCCTCACGGATCCTTTGGGCGCGGAGCTGCTGCGGGCGAGCGTCGCCGGGGGCTGAGGCCGGGGGATGACGCGCGGCGGGGGCCGGTGGTCTGAAGCCGGGGGGTGAGGGCCGCGGCGGCCTTTGGACCGGCGCCGTTTGCATCCAGCGTCCACAGCGACGGAGGAACGGCCGAACAGGGGCATTGCGGGCCCAGTAACGGGCCTTCCACCGTCGTTCTGTTCGCCGGGTGCAACGAATGACGGAGAAGGCGCATCCGCTCCGTCGCTGTGACCGCTGGCCGCAAAGGGAGCGACCGCCAAGGGAGCGGGGCAACGACGTCCTAGGAGGCGTTGACCACATCGCTCCCGATGGCGACGAGGTCGTCAGGCCCGACGGGCCAGGCCTCCAGCTCCGGAACGTGGAGCAGCGACTCGATCAGCACCGCCGACCCGCCGACGTACGTCGAATTGAGGTCGGGGTCGGAGGCGACGAACCAGGCGCGGTCCGCCGGCCAGAGGAGCGTCGGCGGTTCGGCCACGAACGGGCCGGCTGGTGCCTGGAAGACGAGCGTAAGGGCGAGCTCGAGCGGGCCGCGCCGGACGAGGAACGTCCGCTGGTCGAGCACCAACTGCGGGCGCCCCGGACCACTCCGAGTCGGCGAGCCACCCGTAGCCCTCCCACACGCCGATGAAGCAGTGATCCGCCGCTGCGGCCTGATCTGCCGCTGCCGTGTGCGCCCTGAGCAGGTCGCACAGCGCGGCGAGCTGCCCGGCTGGCAGGCCACCCGTGCGCGGCTCGGCCACGAAGGGTGACGGCGCTCCCGGTTCGACATTCGGGCGTGAGAGGAAGTCCCACTGGGCGAGGCCGTGGATCTCACGGCCGGCCCACGTGCCCACGGTCGCCCACCGGACGGGAACGCCATGCTCGGCCCAGGCCGGATGGAGGAGGCGGGCATAGCGCTCGAAGACGACCGGGACGAGCGAGCCGACCGTGAAGTCATGGAACGGCCGTCTGCCCGCACCGATCCATCCGACGTCATGCTCACGCATCGGACCGCCGGAAGATCCGGTCGTAGTTGGCCACCAGCTGGTCGCCCAGGGCCACGGGGTCCTGCCCTCGCTGCTCGGCGAGCCAGCGCGCGGTGACGGCCACCCAGGATGGCTCGTTGCGCCGTCGCGGGGCGCCCGGCGGCGACAGGTACGGCGAGTCGGTCTCCACCAGGAGCCGGTGAGCGGGGACGAGGCGCGCGACGGTCGCCGACGGCTCCTCCCCCGCACGAAAGACCAGCCCGCTGAAGCTGACGGCGAGCCCCAGCTCGAGCGCCGCCTCGGCGTAGTCGACCGGCCCGGAGAACGAGTGGAGCAGGGCGGGCGGCCTGCCGCCGAACGCCTCGCGCCACGCCTCGCCCCCCATGCCGGCCAGGCGCAGTTCGTCGATGAGTTCGTCCTGGGCATCGCGGGCGCCCTTCGCCGATCGACAGTGGATCACCGCGGGCTTGCGCGTGGCGAGGGCCAGGGCCAGGTTGCGTCGCAGGTTCGCCAGCTGCGCGGGCCGCGGCGAGAAGGCCCGGTCGTAGTCCAGCCCCGTCTCGCCGATGGCCACCGACGCGCGCATCCGACGCGAGCCCGACGATGACGGACCACCCGGCGTCGTCGACCTGCGACGCGACATGCGGGTGCACCCCGACGGCCGCATCCACCCACGCATGGCGCCCGGCCAGCTCAAGCGCCGCGGACGACGACGCCACGTCCCACCCCGGGTCCAGGAGCCGCTCGACGCGCGCCGCGGCAGCCGCCGCAAACACGGCATCCGCGTCATCGGCGAACGCATCCGCCTGCAGGTGCGCGTGGGAGTCGATCAGGCGCATCCGCGCGCTCGGCGTCGGCTCCGTGGGGCCCACGGCGGCCCGATCCTCAGGCTGCAGACGTAGCGGCGTCGACGTCCAGGCGCGGGAACACCGGGCTGGCCGTCCCCACCCGCCCCTGCTCCGCGGCGTGCGCCCCCCAGCGCAGCTCGTCGGCGAGCGGCGGGCCGCCGTTCCCGTCGGGCCCGTAGGGGTACGCGTAGCCCAGCTGCTCCAGGATCCGGGGTGCGGCATGCGGCATGAACGGCGCCGCGGCGAGGGCCACCAGGCGGCAGGCCTCGACGAGGTCACCGAGGACGCCGGCCAGGCGCTCCCCTGCCCCGGCGTCACCGCCCGTGGCCGCCTTGGCCAGGACCCACGGCTTCTCCAGGTCGACCAGCTGGTTGGCCGCCCCGACCAGGCCGCACAGGCCCGCCAGCGCGTCGTGCAGCAGGTACGCCTCCAGCCCGGCCGACCAGGCGGCCTGCGCGGTCGTCCACGCGGCCACCAGCAAGCCCCCGCCTGCGGCGGGCGCCGGCCGCTCCCCGTCGAGGTAGCGGTTGGCCATCGTCACGGTGCGGTTGACGAGGTTGCCCAGATCGTTGGCCAGGTCGGCGTTGTAGCGCCGGACGAACGACTCCCACGACACGTCGCTGTCGCGGTCAAAAGCCACTTCGCGCAACGTGCAGTAGCGGGCGCCGTCGGCGCCGAGCGCCTTCACCACGTCGATCGGATCGAGGAAGTTGCCGCGGCTCTTGCTCATCCGCTCGCCCTGCACGAGCAGCCAGCCGTGGACCCAGACCAGCCGCGGCAACGGCAGCGCCGCGCTCATCAGCATGGCCGGCCACACGATCGTGTGGAGGCGGTTGATGTCCTTGCCGATGATCTGGACATCGGCCGGCCACCAGGCGGCGAAGCGGGCCGGGTCGTCGGGGAACCCGACGCCGGTGATGTAGTTGGTCAGGGCGTCGAACCACACGTAGACCGTGCCCGCCGCCGGGTCCCACGACCCGTCGGGCAGCTGCGCGGACGTACCGTCCTCGCGGATGGGGAACGGGATGCCCCACGGCGCGCCTTCGCGGCTGACCGAGAAGTCCTCCAGGCCCTGGCGCATGAAGCCGAGCATCTCGTTGCGGCGGTACTCCGGCTGGACCCACTCGGGGTGCTCGGCGAAGTACCGCTCGAGGCGTTCCTGGTAGGCCGAGAGGCGGAAGAACCAGTTGCGCTCGGAGAGCCATTGCAGGTCGATCGAGGGGTGGTTGGCGCAGTGCGTGCCGTTCGCATCCTCGATCAGCTGCGAGGCGGGGATGAAGCCCTCGTTCGGGCAGTACCAGCCCTCGTACGTGCCCATGTAGAGGTCGCCGTTGGCGTAGGCGCGGCGCAGCATCTCGTGGACGGCCACCCGGTGGTCGGGATCGGTCGTCCGGATGAAGCGGTCGGGCGCGATGGCCAGGGCGTCCTCCGCGTCGCGGTAGAGGACCACCATCTCGTCCACGAAGGCCTTCGGCGTCGTGCCGCGCTCGGCGGCCGTCTGGGCGATGTTGACCGAGTATTCGTCCGTGCCGGTCAGGAAGTACGTCTCGTCACCGCGCATGCGATGCCAGCGGGCGATCGTGTCCGCGCCGAGGACCTCGAACAGCGTGTGCAGTCCGGGACGGCTGTTGGCGTATGCGATGGCGGTCGTGAGGTAGAAGCGATCCGTCATCCGGGCGACCACTCGCGATACGGGCCCGTCCAGGTGACCGTCCCCCCGGCCGCCTCATGGCTGGCGTGGATCAAGGCCTCCCGGGGCTTGGGCTTGGGCACGTCGCCGTGCGTGATCGTGGGCGGGTACGTGATCGCGGCGACCTCGTCGGCCGGCAGCAGCGCCCGCTTGCAGATGTCGCAGGTGCGCCGTCGGGGCATCGATGGGACCTCATTCGCAGTACGCAGACCTGGCAGCCCGATGGTAGAGGCTTCAGGCAGCCGGGTGTTCGGCCGCCGCAGCCAGCACCGCCTTGAGCTCGAACGGCGTGAGGCCGGGGTGCTTGCTCAGGACGAGCGCCGCCAGGCCGGCCACGTGCGGCGCGGCGAAGCTGTTGCCGGTGGCCACGATCCGGCCGCCCTCGCGCCACGCGACCGGGACGTCGACGCCCCAGGCCCCGAACTCGACCGGCGGGTCGGGGTTGTAGTACAGGCGGAAGGGGTCGGGCACGTCGTGGGCCGCCACCGAGCAGACGGACGCGAACAGCGACGGGTAGCTGGGCCCGGGCACGTTGTTGGCGGCGCAGACGAGCGCCGTGCGGTGGAAGTAGGCGTCGTCGGCGACGGCGTGGAAGTCGCCGAACAGCGCCTCGCTCTTCGACGAGAGGCTCAGGTTGGCCACCGGCACGCCGTGCTCGATGGCCCAGTCCAGGGCCGCCAGGAAAGCCGCCCCCTTGCCCCGCAGGTCGGCCCCGAGGACGCGGATGGAGACCAGCTCGACCTCCGGGGCGAGGCCCACGATGATGCCGCCGCAGGCCGTGCCGTGGCCGAACAGGTCGCCCGCGTCGTCGGCCACGACCCGCGGCTCGCCGTCCACGAGTTCGACGGCCACCGATTCGACGAGCCGGCCCGCCAGCGCCGGGTGGTCCCGCTCGAGGCCCGAGTCGATGATGGCCACGGTCACCCCGCGGCCCGTCGATCCCTCCCACGCCCAGGCGCGGTCGAGGCGTTCCAGGCTCGCGTCGCGCGCCAGCCGTGCCCGTGCCTCGACGGCGAACGGCTCCGACCACGCGGGGAGCGTCTCTTCGGTCACCTGGTCGTGCGGGACGCCCTCGCGCCGGGACGACGTGCGGCGGACGCGTAGACACCCAGCACGGCCACGATGTCGGCGGCCAGCGCCTGCTCCCGCTCACCGATCGCCTGCAGGCCGGCGAGCCCGTCGACGAGGCGCCAGAACGGCGCGTCGCCGGCGCCGTCCAGGCCGCGCGTGAGGTCGGCCACGAGCCGTTCGAGGCCGGCCGGGTCCAGGTCACCGGCCTCGTCGAGGCTGCGCAGCGCCTCGCGCAGCAGGCTGGCCAGGTCGCGCTGCACCCGCATGGCGGCGATCGCCGCGGCCGCCTGGCCGGCGAACACGGCGAGCAGCTCCATGTCGCGCAACGAGAACGTGGGGCTGCCGCGCTTGTCGAGGACCTGGAGCACGCCGACGGTGGCGGCCCGGTCGACGAGCGGCACCGCGGCGATCGAGCGGGGCACGTAGCCGGTCCGTTCCGCGGCCGCGCGATCGAAGCGCGGATCGTTGGCGACGTCGCTCATGGCCAGCGGCTGGCCCGTCGAGAAGACGTAGCCGGCCAGGCCGCGGGTCGTGGGGATGGTCAGGCCGATGGCACCTGCCCCCTGCTCGCCGGCCGCGACCCGGAACACGAGACGGTCGGGATCGGGTTCGAAGAGGGCGATCGAGGCCGCCTCGGCGTCGAAGAGCGTCACGGTGGCGTCGACGATGGTCTGCAGCAGCCGCTGCTCGGGATCACCGGTCAGGTGCTGGCCGATGCGCCCCCGGCGCGCGGCGGCACGCAGCGCAGCGATGACGTCCTGATCGCGGGGCGCTGGGGAATCAGCCAAGCCGGCGTGCCTCGCGGATCACGCCGGCTGGCGGATGGTATGGAGGGTCGTCGCGGCGCCCGTCATGGACGCCGCTCGGCCCGGTTCACTCGCCCTTGGTGCGGAAGCTGTGGCCTTCGACGTCGTCGTCGTCCTCGCGGGTCTTGGTGCCGAAGCTCTCGCGGCCTTTCGGACCACCGCCGATACCGGCGCGGCCCTTGGGTCCGCCACCGATGCCCTCGGCCGCCCGCATCTTCATGCTGTGGCCTTCGACATCCTCGTCCTCGCGTGTCTTGGGGCCGAAGCTCTCGCGGCCTTTCGGACCACCGCCGATACCGGCGCGGCCCTTGGGTCCGCCACCGATGCCCTCGGCCGCCCGCATCTTCATGCTGTGGCCTTCGACATCCTCGTCCTCGCGGGTCTTGGGGCCGAGGCCCTCGCGACCCTTGGGACCGCCGCCGATGCCCTCAGGGGTTCTGCCTTTTGGCGCCATGCTCATGACCTCTGCTGCCGCCTGGTCGGAGCCCAGGCCTTGCACGCATCCTAGTGGGGCCGGCTCGATCGCGGAAGCGTCTTGGCGACGGTCGGGCTGTCGCCTCCCTGACAGGGATGGGGTCGGTCAGCGTTCCGCGTGCCGCGCCAGCCGTTCCAGGCTCTCGATGACGAGCATGTCCCGGTCGATCGTGAGGAGGCCGTCACGAACCAGGTCGGCCAGCAGGCGGTTCACCGACTGGCGCGTGCCGCCGATCATGGCCGCCAGGTCCGACTGGGTGTAGGGCCAGTCCAGGCGCACGACACCACTGGCGCCCGGCTGGGCCTCCTGGGCGAGCCGCACGAGGCGCATCGCCAGGCGGCCAGCCAGGTCCAGGAAGTAGAGCTCCTCCACCTGCCCGGTGAGGCGCCGCAACTCGGCCACCATCCCCGCCAGGAGCGCATCGCGGAGGCTCGGCTCGTGGTCCAGCACCTCGCGGAAGACGTCCCGCGGGAGGACCAGGGTCTCGGTCGCCTCGAGCGCGGTCGCGGTCGCCGAGCGGGGCGCGCTGTCGAGCAGGGCCAGCTCCCCGAAGAAGTCGCCAACACGAAGGGTGGCGATGATGGCCTCGTCGCCCTCGGCCGAGGGCAGCACGATCTTGACGGCGCCCTCGGCGATGATGTGCAGGGAGTCGCCCGGGTCGCCCTGGTGGAAGATGACCTCATTGCGCCTGAAGCGGCGCCGACGAAGGACGCGCGCGAGCTGGTCCAGCTGCGGGTCCGAGACCTTCGCGAAGAGCGCGCAGGCGCGCAGGCGTTCTGCCGCAAAGCCTTCGCCGCTCATACCGGGGGGCCTCCAGACGCCGCCGGTCAGTGAGCCGGCGCGGCGCTGGCGCCACGATGCAGGTCGAGGAGCCTCGACGTCAAGCCCGGACCAGAGCCCACGAGGGCCAGGAAGTCGGGGCCCTCCAGCGTGAGCAGGTCGGCGTCGGTGGTCGCGGTGACCGTCGCCGAGCGCGGGGCCCCCGTCAGGAGCCCGATCTCGCCGAAGAGCTCGTCCGGGCCCATCGTGCGGAGGTGCTGCGCGGGGCCGCCCGCGGCCGCGATCTGCGTGACGTCGCACTGCCCGTCGACGATGAAATAGAGGCGGTCGGCCATGTCGCCCTGGTGGATGACGACGGTCCCGGCCGCGACGTGGTCCGGCCGCAGGCGCATCGCCGCGGCCTCCAGGCGCGCCGGCGAGAGCCCGGCGAAGACCGGCAGGCCCACGAAGCGCGCCGCCGCCGGCGACATGGTCGACTCGCGGCCGGCTCCGGGGCCCAGGAGCGCCACGCCGGCGGCGATGGAGGCGAGGCAGGCGGCGGCGCACCCGCCGAGGAGCAGCGGCAACCCGACCGGCGCGGCCGCGATCGGCAGGATGAGCGAACCGGCCGCGTAGGCGCCGATGCTGATCGTCTCGATCACCCCGATGGCTCGCCCGCGCGCCGCATCGGGCACCAGCCGCTGCAGCAGCGTGAGGGACACGATGTCGACGATCGAGCTGCCCAGGCACGCCGCGGCCAGCGCCACGGCCGCGAGCGCCAGGCTCGAGGTCAGGCCGAGGGCGGCGATGCCGACGACCATCGCCAGCCCCCCGGCAATCAGGGGCGCAGCCAGGCGGCGCCGGAGGACCAGCACGCCGGCGGCCAGTGCGCCGACCAGGCCGCCGAGCCCGATCGCCGCGTTCAGGGCACCCGTGCCGGCGGCGCCCTGATGCAGGATGTCGGTGGCGATCACGACCGTCAGCACGCCAAGGCCGCCGAACACGAACCCGCCCACCGCGCTCATGAGGGCCAGGCCGGCCAGCGGCCGCATGACGCTGGGGGGCGTCCCGGCCGGCGCGACCGGCGTGGGCGCCGGCTCCTCCGCCGTCGCGGGTGCGCGCGCGGCCGCATCCTGCCGGACATGCGATCCGCTCGAGGGCAGGCGCCACAGGACGAAGGCGACGACGGCGAACGACGCCGCGTTGAGCAGGAAGGCCAGGGTCAGGCCGCCAGTGGCCAGGATGATCGCGCCGCCGATGGCCGGGCCGATGGCGAAGGCCAGGCTGTCGAGCGAGGCCCAGGCGCTGTTGGCCGGCCCCAGCTCGGTCTCGTCGCGGACCAGGCGCGGCAGGTACGCGCCGATGGCCGGCCCGAAGAAGGCGGAGAAGCAGGTGGCCAGGATGGCCAGCCCGACGATCGCCAGGAGCGGCCCATCGACGGCCACGAGGGCCGCCATGAGCAGCATGATCGTGCCGCGGGCGAGGTCGGTCCCGAGCAGCACGAGCCGGCGGTCATAGCGGTCGGCCACGATGCCGGCCGGCACGGAGAGGAAGACGTAGGGCAGCACGCGCGCCGCGCCGACGACCCCGAGCAGGAGCGGCGACGCATCCGGGCGCTCGTAGACCAGGATCAGCAGGGCCACCAGGTACAGCCAGTCCCCGATGGCCGAGACGAACTCCCCCGCCAGCAGCCGCACCAGCGGGCCGTTGCCGAGCAGCGCGCGATAGGTCCGCAGCACGTCCACGGCCGCACAGTAACGCACCGCAAGGTCGCGCAAGCGACACCCGGGGCGCCGTCGGGATGCCACCAGGTCAGGCGCACGATCGACACCCGGGCCGTCGGCCAGTGGATCGCGTCCAGGGTGGCGGGAGCCTGATGCTGCGCGGCATCACGGAGTCGCTCCAGCGGCTCCCAAGGAGGACGAGATGTCAGCCTACGAACAGCAACTCATCGCCCGGTACCATCGGGCGGAACTCTTGAGCGAGGGCCGCGAGGCGCGCCTGGCCAAGGCCGCGCGGGACGCCAACCCCCACACGCAGCGCGTCACGATGACGTCGCTGACCGGTCCCCTCCAGTCCATCCTGACGTCCGCCCGGGCGTGGGTGGGAGCGCGGACCGCCGCCGCCGCCAGGGCCGCCACCACCCAGCCGTCCGCCGGCGGGCGGGTCGTCCTGCACTCGACGCACCTGCGCTAAAGCGTTCCCAGTGCACCAAGCGATCGACGAGAAGAGGAGCAGCACGATGGTCATCGAGGAACCCACCTACCGGCTCGAGCTCGAGGCCGGCTGGGTCGCCGTCGCCGAGCCGCTCGACGCGGAGTCGACGGGGACGCTCAGCCGCCGCCTCAGCGACGCCACCCCCGGCCGCGTGGCCGTGCAGGTCGCGCCGACCGACACCTTCGACGTCAGTGGTCACGCCGCGCGGGGCGCCACGATCGACGTGATCCTGACCATCGGCGACGACGTCGAAGGTCATGCCTTCAGCCTGCGCTTCCCGACGGCCCAGGACGCCGAGCGGATGCGCATCCGCCTCGCGGCCGGCGGCCTGCTGATCGCCGCCCTGACGGTCGGTTCCATCGGGGTCGCCACGCAGGTGGCCGCGCCGCACACCGGGACCGGGGCCGCCGCCCAGGCAGCGCCCGTCGCGGTGCCCGCCCCGCTGACGGTCAGCCCCGCCCTCAAGGCCGATCTCCTCTATCCACCGCGGGACCAGGAGGTCGTCGTGAGCGGCAGCCAACCTGACGTGCCGACGATCCCCAAGGAATAGACCGACCTCGCACACTTCTCCGGACGCGGCCCTGCACCCGCAGGGCCGCGTCTTCGCACCTCTCGCTCCATAATGCCGCGAGTGCTGGCCCGCCCGGCCGCACCACTGGAGGCATGGATGGCGATCGCTCCTCCGGCGCACCGCGGCCTCGTGCTCGCGGCGTGCGTCATGGTCGTTGCGGCAGCGTGCGGGACCAGCGTCACCCCCACCCCCAGCGCGACGAGCAGTGCCACGGCCACCGCGTCGTCGGCAGCTCCGACGGCCACCGCGACCTCCGGCGCCACCCCCAGCGCCCTCGACAACCTCCTCTTCACCGACGACTACGCGCCGAAGACACCGGCCAGTACGGTCCCCACCGGCACGATCGTGATCGGCGCGCTTGGCGCCCCCACCACCCTGGACCTGTGGACCTCGACCTCGCTCTCGGCCATCGACGCGATGCGGCCGGTCATGCGCGGCTTCGTGGCCATCACGTCGGACGGCAAGTACATCCCTGACCTGGCGGTGGCGGTGCCGACCCCTGCCAACGGCGGCGTCGTCGTCAACGGCTCCACCCTCGACGTCAAGATCACCCTCCGACCCAACCTCAGATGGTCGGACGGGTCGCCCCTGACGATGGACGACTTCAAGGCGACCTGGAAGTGGGCCACCGATCCGCCCGCGTCCAGCTGTCCCATGTGCGCGGTCGGCTGGCCGGAGATCGGCAGCATCGATGAGTCGAGCGATCACCTGACGGCGACGATCCACTTCAAGGAGCTGTATTCCGGCTGGCTGGGCTTCCTGACCAACGGCCCGTGGCCGGCGACCTACCTCACCTCGACCGACCCGGCGCAGCTCTACCCCCTCAGCGACACCATCGCCAGCGTGCCGGTGAACGGGCCGTTCACCATCACCAAGGCCAGCGCGACCGAGATCGACTACGCCCCGGATCCGGACTGGACCGGCGGGGTCAGTTCGGCCCATGCGCCTTACCTCACGAGCCTGAAGCTGATGTTCTACGCCGACAAGGCGAGCGAGATCAGCGACTTCATCGCCGGCAAGATCGACCTCGCCCTGTCCCTGGGCGAGGGCGACGACAAGGCGCTGGCGGCCGTGGCGCCGGCGGTCGGCACGGCCACCTCCTCCCCCGAGTGGCAGTACGAGCACCTCGACCTCAACACCGACCCGACGCATGCGCGTGGCCAGGACCTGTGGGATCCGGCCGTTCGCAAGGCGCTGGCCATGGCGATCGACAAGCCGGGCCTCATCAGCGTCCTGTTCCCCGGCCAGTCGGTCCAGCCGGCCTGCTCGCCGGCCCCGCCCGGCCTGTGGTACGGCGTCACCGAGTCATGCGCAGCCTACGACCCGACGGCCGCGCAGGCGGCCCTCAAGGCGGCCGGCCTGACCCTTGGCGCGTCGGGCGACTTCCAGTACAAGGGCAGGGATCTCGACCTCGAGATGTGTACGACCGACGGTGTCCCCGAACGGCTGAGCGAGCTGCAGACGATCCAGCGCGACCTGGCCGCCGTCCACGTCAAGAGCTACATCAAGGCGGTGCCTGCCGAGACCGTCCTGTTCGGGGCCTGGGCCAAAACCACCGCCGCCACCGACTGCAGCATCTTCCGCGGCACGTATGACGTGGCGGCCTTCGCCTACGCCCTCACGGGGAGCCCTTACAACGACGATTACTACGTCTTCTCCAGCGACCAGTGGCCCGAGAAGGGTGACCACTCCGGCCAGAACGACACGCGCTTCAGCGATCCGGCGATGGACGCCGCCCTGTCGACGCTGAAGGGCGCGGTCGACCTGGAGGCCCAGGCCGCTGCGGCCAAGGCGGTGCAGGATGCGTACGTGGCGGGGACCCCGGAGATCCCGCTGTACTACCGCATGGCGACCACGGGCGTCGGCGTCCACGTCGGCAACTGGCAGGGCTACGGCCCCAGTTCGTTCGGCGGCCTGTGGAACGTGGAGGACTGGTTCTACCAGTAGCCCGCCGCGACCCTGTCGCCAGGATGACATCGGCTGTGTCGCGGGAAGACGTTGACGAGCGGGTGCCCCCGGACCACTCTACTGATCAGCACCCGAACGGCAGCAGCCAGGCGGGCCACCCGACGCAGAACTGAGAGGTCCCACATGGCCACGAAGAAGAAGCCCACCGCCCCCGAAGGGAACGTCTCCCGGCCCCGTGCCGACGAGTCGGATGTCGAAGGCCACAGCTTCATCAACCCGACGACCGCGCGGGAGCTGGCGCGCTACAAGGAAGCGGAGATCCAGCGGTCCGCCCGCGAGCGCCAGCTGGCCAAGGAAGCACGGCCCAACAAGAACAGCCACTGACCCTGCGCCGGCCGCCTGGCGGCCGGCTGGATCACTTCCTCACGACCGGGCTCGCACGGGCCCGGTCGTTCCCTTTCAGGCGGCGGAGTCGGGCTCCGTCGTCCCGGGCTCGGGGGTCGCGGCGCCGGCCGCGGGCTCCGTGGTCGGAGCGTCGGCTGCGGGCGTCGCCGTCGGACCGGCGGCGCCTTCGCCGCTCATGTTGCGGCGCAGATCACTGGCCACGTCACTGGCCTTCCGCGCCAGACGCTGGCCCAGGTCTTCGGTCGCGTCGGCCACGCGGTGGGCCACCGGGCCGGCCTTGACCCCGGCGGCAGCCGTGACCTCGGCGGCGCGCGCGCCGACCTCGCGCACCACGGGCGCGGCGCGCTTGGCGAACTCGTCGACGGCCGACGTCACCTTGTCCATGATCGCCTCACCGGACCCGGCCCCGTCCGTCGCGGGGTCGTGATCGTGCGGCACGAGCGGTTCGGTCATCGTCCACCTCCTGTGTGCTGTGCAGTCTGACTCAATGGCGGAAATGGCGGACGCCGGTGGTGACCATCGCCGCGCCGGCCCGTTCGGCCGCGGCCACCACCTCGGCGTCCCGCACCGAGCCCCCCGGCTGGACGAAGGCAGAGACGCCGCCCGCCAGGCAGGCCTCCACGCCGTCGGCGAAGGGAAAGAACGCGTCCGAGGCACAGACCGACCCTCGCGCCCGTTCAGGGCCGGCCTTCTCGACCGCCAGCCGGGCGCTGTCGACGCGGCTCATCTGGCCTGCCCCGACGCCGACGAGCGAGCCGTCCCGGACGAGCACGATGGCGTTGGAGCGGACGTGCCGCACGAGGCGCCAGGCCAGGTCCAGGTCGGCGGCTTCACGCGGCGTCGGCCCGCGTGAGGTGGCGACCGACCACGCTGCGGGCCGATCGGCCGCGGTGTCGGCCGTGGTGGCCAGGACGCCGCCTCCGGCGCTGCGGATCTCGACGTCGGGCACCGGCGGCCGGCCCAGCCACGGATCGATCACGACGCGCAGGTTGGGCTTGGCGCCCAGCACGGCCGCCCCGTCCGCGGTCAGCTCCGGCGCCACGACGACCTCGAGGAAGATCGCCGCGAGGCGCTCCGCGAGCGGCCCGTCCACAGGGCGCGTGACCGCCGCCACGCCGCCATAGGCGCTCACGGGGTCACCGGCCAGGGCCCGGTCCCAGGCCGCCAGGATGTCATCGCCCTCGGCCGCGCCACAGGGGTTGGCATGCTTGACGATGACGGCGGCGGCCTCATGCAGGTCGCGCGCCACGCCCGCGGCGGCCGCCGCGTCCAACAGGTTGTTGTAGCTCAGCGCCTTGCCCTGGCGCAGGTCCACGCCCGCCGCGAACGGCCCGCTGCCGGCGGGCGCATCGGGGCGCCGGTAGAGGGCCGCGACCTGGTGCGGGTTCTCCCCGTAGCGCAGGGGCTGGACCCGCTCGAGGTCGAGGACGAGGCGGGCCGGCAGTTCGTCCCCGGCTCCGTCGGCCGTCCCGCCGTCCGGCCCCTCGCCGAGGCGGCGGCCAAGCTCGGCGGCGATCCGTCCGTCATAGGCGTGCGTGCGCCGGAAGGCCGCCACGGCCAGCCGCCGCCGGGTCCCCTCCCCGACCGCGCCGTCGTGCTCCAGCTCCTCGATGACCGCCCCGTACTGGTCGGGCGAGGTCAGGACGGCCACCGAGGCGTGGTTCTTGGCGGCGGCCCGCACGAGCGCGGGGCCGCCGATGTCGATCTCCTCGATGAGCTCGTCGAGGGTGATGCCCGGCCGCTCGGCCGCCGCCTCGAACGGATAGAGGCTCACGACGACGAACTCGAAGGGCGCGATGACGGCCGCCGCGAGCTGGGCGCGATGATCAGCCAGGCGACGGTCGGCCAGCACGCCGGCGTGGATCCGCGGGTGCACCGTCTTGACGCGGCCGTCCAGCATCTCGGGGAAGCCGGTCACGTCGGCCACGTCGGTCACCGGCAGGCCCGCCTCGCGCAACGCCCGGGCGGTGCCGCCCGTCGAGACCAGCTCGACCTCGTGCGTCACCAGCTCGCGAGCGAGCTCCAGCAGCCCGGCCTTGTCGGAGACCGACAGGAGCGCGCGGCGCGCCCACGGCACCTCGGCCGCGGCGGCCGGGTCGATGATCACGCGGCCGTCCTCGCGCACGGCGACCGCCTGAACCGCCAGCAGCGCCACGGCGCGCGGCAGGAGCCGGTGCTCCACGGCGTGGAGCCGCGTGGCCAGGCTCGTCGCGTCGTCGTCCGGGCGGACCGGCACCGCCTCCTGGAGCACGATCGGCCCGCCGTCGAGCGTCTCGTCGACCAGGTGGACCGTCACACCGGTGATGGCCACGCCGGCCGCCAGGGCGTCGTCGACGGCGTGTCCGCCGGGGAACGCGGGGAGCAGGCTGGGATGGACGTTGAGGATGCGGCCACCGAAGGCGGCCAGCACGGCCGGCCCCAGGACCCGCATGAAGCCGGCCAGGGCCACGACGCCGATCTGCGCCTCCCGCAGGGCGGCGGCAAGGGCGGCGTCCCAGGCGGCCTGGCCGGGGAAGTCGACGGGGCGCAGCAGGAGCGTCGGCACGCCGGCCGCCCTGGCGATGCCGAGGCCGGGACAGTCGCGGTCGGCGAAGACCAGGGTGATCCGGGCGCCGAGCGCCCCCCGTCGCTGGGCGAGCAGGAGCGCCGCGAGGTTGGAGCCGGTACCCGAAACGCCGACCGCGACGGCCGTCGGTGCCATCAGGCGCTGGTGCCGCTCTCGAGGTACCGCGCGGCGCCTGCAGCCGCGACCGGCACGACCGCGCCGATCTCCCACGCGCCGACGCCCAGCCGCTGCAGCGTGGCAAGGGCGACCGCGGCTCCATCCGGTGGCACGACGAGGACCATGCCGAGGCCGCCGTTGAATGTGGCCCTGAGCTCGGCGTCGTCGAGGCCTCCGAGCGCCCCCATCAGGCGCATGACGGAGGGCATCCGCCATCGGCCCACGTCCACACGCGCGGCGAGGCCGTCGGGCAGGACGCGCGGCACGTTCCCCGGGAGGCCGCCGCCCGTGATGTGGGCCGCCCCGCGCAGGTCGTGGCCCGCCGCGCGCAGGTCGGCCCGCACCTGGAGGACCGCCCCGGCATAGACGCGCGTGGGCGTCAGCAGGACGTCGGCGACCGTCGCCATCTCCTGGCCCGGCTCGGCGGCCAGGGCGGCGTCGGCCGCCGGTCCCCCGAGCGTCCGGCGCAGGAGCGCCTGGTAGGGACCCTGGAGGTCGATCTCCCACTGGCTCACGAGGGCGCGCACCAGGGAGAAGCCGTTGGCGTGGAGGCCGGACGCGGCCAGGCCAAGCAGGACGTCCCCGGCCCGGGCCGCGGTCCCGTCGAGCAGGTCCGCCCGTTCGACGACGCCGATGCAGCAACCGGCCAGGTCGAATTCGTGGACCTCCATGAGCCCGGGGTGCTCGGCCGTCTCGCCGCCGACCAGGGCGCAGCCGATGGCCGCGCAGGCGTCGGCCACCGAGCCCACGATGGCCGCCACGGCCTCCGGCACGAGGCGCCCCACCGAGACGTAGTCCAGGAAGGCCAGCGGCTCCGCCCCGCTGCACACGACGTCGTCGGCGCACATGCCGACCACGTCGGCGCCAACGCCGTCGAAGCGGCCGGTGGTCGCCGCGAGCATGGCTTTCGTGCCGATGCCGTCGGTGGAGGCCACCAGGAGCGGCGCGCGATAGCCCTCCGGGATGGCGATCGCCCCGGCGAAGCCGCCGAGGCCGCCGACCAGCTCCGGCCGTCGCGTCCGCTCGATGGCGGGACGCATCAGCTCGACCGCCCGCTCACCCGCCGCCACGTCCACGCCGGCCCGCGCGTAGGCCGGCCGCGGCGCGGCGCCCTTGGTCACCGCACGCCCGCCAGGTGCTCGTCCTGGGGGTCCTCCAGGATGAACTTGTGGCTGGCCACGTCATAGGGCACGGGCACGGGGTACAGGCCGTCGAAGCAGGCGAAGCAGAAGCGCTCCCGCGGCAGGTCCAGCGCGTCAAGGACGCCGCCGATCGACAGGTACGCCAGCGAGTCGGCGCCGACGTAGTCGCGGATCTCGTCGACGGTGTGGGTCGCCGCGATGAGCTCCGTCTCGATCTGCGTATCGATGCCGTAGAAGCAGGGGTTGAAGATGGGTGGCGCGCTGATCCGCAGGTGGACCTCGCGGGCGCCGGCCCGGCGCAGCAGGCTGACGATCTGCTTGGTCGTCGTGCCGCGCACGATCGAGTCGTCGACCACCACCAGGCGCCGGTCCCGGATCTGCTCGGGCAGGGGGCTCAGCTTGACGTTGACGCCCCGCTGGCGCAGGGCCTGGCTGGGCTGGATGAAGGTCCGGCCGGCGTAGCGATTCTTGATCATGCCCTCGCGGTACGGCAGGCCGCTGGCCTCGGCGTAGCCGGCCGCGGCCGGGGCGCCCGTCTCGGGCACCGGCATCACGATGTCGGCATCGGTGGGCGCCTCCCGGGCCAGCGCCTCACCCATCCGCCGGCGGGCCTCGTACAGGTTGCGGCCCAGCATGTAGGAGTCGGGCCGGGCGAAGTAGATCAGCTCGAAGACGCAGAGGTTCTCGTGCCCCTCGGCGAAGCGCACCGAACGTGGCCCGCCGGGCTCGCCGAGCACGACCATCTCGCCGGGCGCCACGTCGCGCACGTAGTCCGCGCCGAGGATATCGAGGGCGGCCGTCTCCGAGGCCAGGACCCACCCGTCGTCGGGCAGCCGGCCAAGCACGAGCGGCCGGAAGCCGTGCGGATCGCGGACGCCGACGAGGCGCTGCTCGTCCATGACCACGAGCGCGTAGGCGCCCTCGGTCCGCGGCAGGACCCGCAGCAGCGCCTCCACGAGGTCGGCCGCCGGCTCCTCCGCGAGCATCGCGGTGAGGACCTCCGTGTCGGTCGTGGCCGTCAGGCGGCCCCGCCCGCCCGGCAGGTCGGCCAGCAGCTGGCGGGTGTTGACGAGGTTGCCGTTGTGGCTGACGGCGACCGGCCGGTGGGGCCCGATGCGGTAGGTCGGCTGGCTGTTCTCCCAGCTGGTCGAGCCGGTCGTGGAGTAGCGGCAATGGGCGCTCGCGAGGTGCCCTCGGAGCGAGGGCAGGCGGCGCTCGTCGAGCACCTGTGCGACCAGGCCAAGGTCCTTGTAGACCATCACGTTGTGGCCGTCGCTCACCGCCACGCCGGCCGACTCCTGACCACGGTGCTGGAGCGCGAACAGGCCGAGGGCGGCGAGCGGAGCCGCCTCACGGCCGGGGCTGAAGACGCCGAGGACGCCGCACATGGCTCAGGCCGCCTCGCCGAGGGCGCGGGGAAGGCCGGCCGTCCAGGCGTGCTCGAGCGCGACGACCAGCACGTCCACGTCGTCGGCGACGCCCGCGCCGCGCTCCTCGGCGGCGCCGGTGGCGGCGAGCCCGATCAGGCGGATGTGCAGCCGGTCCCCGCCGACGCGACCAAGGCGCTCGAGCGGCACCCCGCGGCCGCCGGCCAGATCGGCCAGACGCTCCCAGTCCTCCGGCGTCGTGGAGACGACAACGCGGCTCGGTGCCTCACCGAACAGCTCCAGGGCCGCCGTGGAGCCGACCGCCAGATCCAGCTCGGCCCCCAGGCCCGACCAGATGCAGCCTTCCGCGACGGCGATGGCGAGGCCGCCGCCTGACACGTCCTGGGCCGACGCCAGGAGGCCCTGCTCCGCAGCCTCGATGAGCACGTCCTGCAGGGCCCGCTCGCGGCCCAGCTCCAGACCCGGCGGCCGGTCGTCCAGGTTCGCTCCCGCGAGGCTGGCGTAGACCGAGCCGGCGAGGCCCGGGGTCGTGCTGCCGAGCAGGCCGATGACGTCGCCGGCCGACCGGAAGACCGGCCGCACCCGACGGTCGAGGTCGTCGAGCAGGCCGACCACGCCGATCTGGGCCGTCGGCGCGATCGACCCACGCCCCGATTCGTTGTAGAAGCTGACATTGCCCCCGGTGACCGGCAGTTCCAGCGCCCGGCAGGCGTCGGCCACGCCGCGGATGGCCTCGGTGAAGGCCCAGAAGGCCTCCGGGCGGCCGGGATCGCCGTAATTCAGGCAGTCGGTCACGCCGAGCGGCCGGGCGCCGGTGACCGCCACGTTGCGGGTGCACTCGGCGACCGCCAGGGCCGCGCCAAGGTACGGGTCCAGGGAGCCCACGGCGGCGCAGGCGTCGGTGGCCATGACCAGCCCGCGCGGCGTGCCCCGGACGCGCAGCACGGCCGCGCCGTGTTCGCCCGCCTCGACCGTGTCGGCGCCGACCGTCTCGTCGTACTGCGTCGTGACCCACGCCCGGCTGCACACGTTGGGGTGGCCAAGCAGCGCCAGCAGCACGGCCCCCGGGTCCATGCCACGCTCGGGCAGGCCTGGCTCGCGCTCGAGGAGCTCGCGGTGCACGCCCGGGGCTGGTGCCGCTCGCTCGTGCACCGGGGCCCGCGCCTCCCGCTGGTAGACGATGGCGTCGCTGGTCAGGGCCGCGGCCGGGATGTGCGCCAGCTCGGCGGCATCGCTGACGACCCGGATCGTGCCATCGTCGGTGACCCTCCCGATGACCGTGGCGGCGATGCCCCAGCGCCGGCACACGGATTCGACGTCCGCCACGAGCGGCGGACGGACGATGGCCAGCATGCGCTCCTGGCTCTCGCTGATCATGATCTCGGCCGGCGTCATGCCGGTCTCCCGCCGGGGGATCGCGTCAAGATCGACGACGATGCCCGTGCCGCCGCGGTCGGCCGTCTCCGACACGGCGCAGGTGATGCCGGCCGCGCCGAGGTCCTGCAGCCCCTCCACCAGCCCACGCTCGATCAGCTCCAGGCTGGCCTCGATGAGGAGCTTCTCGGCGAACGGGTCGCCCACCTGCACCGTGGGGCGCTTCGCCGCGCTCGTCTCGTCGAACGTCGCGCTGGCCAGGACGCTCGCCCCGCCGATGCCGTCGCGCCCGGTGGCCGACCCGAAGAGGACGACCGCGTTGCCCGGGCCGGGTGCCGCGGCGCGCGTCAGGTGACGCTCCTCCAGCAGCCCCACGGCCATCACGTTGACCAGCGGGTTGTCCGCATAGCTGGGATCGAAGACGAGCTCGCCGCCGACCGTCGGCACGCCGACACAGTTGCCGTAGCCGCCCACGCCGTGGACGACGCCGCGCACGAGGTGGCGCGTCCGCTCGTCGTCCGGATCGCCGAACTTCAGGGCGTCGAGGACGGCGATGGGGCGGGCCCCCATGGTGAAGATGTCGCGCAGGATGCCGCCCACCCCGGTGGCCGCGCCCTGGTACGGCTCGACCGCGCTGGGATGGTTGTGCGACTCGAGCTTGAAGGCCACCGCGAGGCCGTCGCCGATGCTGATGACCCCGGCGTTCTCACCCTGGCCGGCCACCACGCCGCGGCCGGCGCCGGGCAGGCGGCGCAGCCACGGCCGCGAGCTCTTGTACGAGCAGTGCTCGCTCCACATGACGCTGAACATGGCGAGTTCCAGGTCGTTGGGGGCACGGCCAAGGCGCGTCTCGATAGCCGCCAACTCCTCGTCGGTCAGGCCAAGCGCGCGGTGGAGCGGCGTGGCAGGGTCCGTGGCGGCCACGGCCGTCTCCACGATCGTCATGCGGCGGCGGCGCTGGCCAGGCCGCTGCCGACGAGCGAGCGCAACAGCAGCAGCCCGTCGGCCGAGCCAAGGAGCGGCTCGGCGGCACGCTCCGGGTGGGGCATCAGGCCGCATACGTTGCCCCGCTGGTCGATGACGCCGGCGACGTCGCGCGCGGACCCGTTGGGGTTGCCCTCCGGCGGCGCGTAGCGGAAGACGACGCCACGTCGCGCCTCCAGCGCGTCGAGCTCGTCGTCGGGCAGGAAGAAGTTGCCCTCGCCGTGGGCGATCGGGAGGCGCAGCGTCATGCCTGCTGGGACGGCCCGCGTGAACGGCGTGTCGGTCCGCTCGACGGCGAGGCGGACCCAGCGATGCTCGAAGCGCAGCGAGGCGTTGCGCAGCAGCGCGCCCGGCACGAGGCCGGCCTCGGCGAGGACCTGGAAGCCGTTGCAGATGCCGAGCACGAGCCCGCCAGCGGCGGCGTGGTCGCGCACCGCCTGCATGACCGGGCTGAAGCGGGCCAGCACGCCCGCTCGCAGATAGTCGCCGTAGGCGAAGCCGCCCGGCAGGATGACCACCTCGGCGCCATGGAGGTCGGGCTCCTCGTGCCACAGCGCGACCGGCTCGCCCCCCGCCAGCTCGACCCCGTGCAGGGCGTCCCGATCGCAGTTGCTGCCGGGGAAGACGACGACGCCGACCCTCATGCCACCGGCTCGCCAAGCGGCTCGACGCGCCACGCCTCGATGAGCGGGTTGGCGAACAGCTCCGCGGCCAGGCGGTCCACGATCGAGCGGGCGCCCGCCGCGTCGGCCGCATCGACGGCCAGCTCGATGCGCCGGCCGACGCGCACATCGTGCACCTCGGTCGCCTGGAGATGGGGCAGCGAACCCTCCACCGCCCGGCCCTGGGGGTCGAGGATGCCCGCTCGCGGCATCACCGCCACGACGAAGCGGAAGGTCGTCACGCGATGACGTCCTCCTGCAGGTAGCGCTCGAAGCTCGAGCCGGTGAGGCGCTCGAAGGCCTCCACGTAGCGCGTCCGCGTGCCGGTCACGACCTCTGCCGGCAGCTCCGGACCCGGCGGCGTCTTGTCCCAGGCCAGCGTCTCGAGGTAGTCGCGCACGAACTGCTTGTCGTAGGACGCCTGGGCCCGGCCCGGCTCATACGCGGCGGCATCCCAGAAGCGGCTGGAGTCGGGGGTCATGACCTCGTCGATGAGGAGCAGCTGGCCGCTCGCGTCATCGATCCCGAACTCGAACTTCGTGTCGGCCAGGATGATGCCCTTCGACTCGGCGTGGGCCGCTCCGAAGGCGTAGAGCGCCCGTGCCGTCCGGCTGACGCGCTCGGTGAGATCGGGCCCGATGAGCTCGGCCATGCGGTCCACGCTGATGTTCTCGTCGTGCCCCTCCTCCGCCTTGGTGGAGGGCGTGAAGAGCGGCTCGGGCAGGCGGTCGCTCTCGCGCAGGCCGGCCGGGAGCGGGATGCCGCAGACGGCCCCGACGCGCTGGTAGTCCTTCCAGCCGCTGCCGGAGAGGAAGCCGCGCACGATGCACTCGACCGGCAGGACGCGGGCGCGGCGGCAGATCATGGAGCGGCCGCGCAACTCGTCCGCGGCGTCCGCGAACTCCGCCGGCAGCGTCGTGACGTCCGTGCCCAGGAGATGGTTGGCGACCAGGCCGTCGGTCTGGGCGAACCAGAAGCGCGACAGGCCGGTCAGCACACGGCCCTTGTCGGGGATGGGCGTGGGCAGGACGACGTCGAAGGCGCTGATGCGATCGCTGGCCACGAGCAGGAGGCGGCCGTCGTCGACGCTGTAGAGATCGCGGACCTTGCCGGCGCGGACGAACGATTCAGCGAGCACCATGGGTCACCTCCGGGACGGGCTGCAGGGCATCCAGGCGCGCCAACACCTGCGGCACGTGGCGCAGATGGGCGTCGTCGTCGAAACACGCGGCCAGGGCCGCCTCGCTCAGGGCGGCCGTCACGGCCGGATCGCCGGCCAGCGACTCCGCCAGTGAGCGCTCCTCATCCGCGGCTGCGAGGGCATGCCGCTGGACGACGTCATACGCGATTTCGCGGCTCAGGCCGCCCTCCTCCACGAGGGCCACCAGGACGCGGCCGCTGGCGTGCAGCCCGTGGCCGCGGGCCAGGTTCTGGCGCATCCGCTCCGGCCGCACGACCAGGTCGCGGACCAGGCCCGTGAAGCGGACCAGCATGTAGTCGAGCGAGGCAGGTCGCGTCGGGCAGGGCGACCCGCTCGACCGAGCTGTGGCTGATATCCCGTTCGTGCCACAGGGCCTCGTCCTCCAGCCCGGCGTGGGCGTAGCCGCGCAGGAGGCGGGCCATGCCGACGAGGCGCTCGGAGAGGATCGGGTTGCGCTTGTGGGGCATCGCGCTCGAACCCTTCTGGCCCGCGCGGAACGGCTCCATGACCTCGCCGATCTCGGTGTGCTGGAGGTTGCGCACCTCGGTGGCGAAGCGCTCGATCGACCCGCCGGTGACGGCCAGCGTGGTCAGGAACGCGGCGTGCCGGTCGCGGGCCACGATCTGGGTGCTGACCGGCTCGGGCGTGAGACCCAGCTCGGCCAGGACCTCCGCCTCCATGGCCGGCTCGAGGTGGCTGTAGGTCCCCACCGGGCCGCTGATCTTGCCCACGGCCAGCCCCGCGAGGGCGGCCCGCAGGCGCTCCCGGTCGCGGTCGAGCTCGAAGGCCCAGCCCGCCAGCTTCAGGCCGAACGTCGTCGGCTCGGCATGGACGCCGTGGGTGCGACCCATCATCAGCGTCGCGCCGTGCTCACGGGCGCGGACGACGACGGCCGCCACGGCCGCGTCGAGGTCCGCCAGGAGCCGCTCGCCCGCCGCTCGGAGCTGGAGGGCCAGGGCGGTGTCGACGACGTCGCTGCTGGTCAGGCCCAGGTGCAGGTAGCGGCCCGACGGGCCGACGGACTCGGCGACCTGGCTGACGAAGGCGATGACGTCGTGATCGGTGGTGCGCTCGATCTCGGTGATGCGGGCCACGTCGACGCGCGCCGAGGCCTCGAGCGCGGCGAGGGCGTCGACGGGGATGAGGCCCCGTCGGGCCTGCGCCCGCGCCACCGCCAGCTCGACCAGCAGCATCGCCTCGAAGCGGGCCTGGTCCGTCCACAGGGCGCCCATCTCCGGCAGCGTGTAGCGCGGGATCATCGGCCGACCCCCGCCGCGACCCGGCCGATGTCGCGCCGCAGGTGGGCCCCGGCGAACCGCACGTGGCCGGCCGCCGCGTATGCGGCATCCGCCGCCGCGGCGAGGTCGCGCCCCCGGCCGACCACGGTGAGGACGCGGCCGCCGGCGGTGCGGAGGCCGTCGTCCGCGTGTTCCACGCCCGCGGCGAAGACGAGGCCGCCCGCGGCACGCACCTCCGCCAGGCCGCTGATGGGGTCGCCGCGCTGCGGCCGCTCGGGGTAGCCCGCCGCCGCGAGCACGACCGCCACCGACGCCTCGGGAGTGGCCGGGAGGACCGCGCGCGGCGCCAGGCCAAGGCGGGCCGCGGCGGTCGCCAGCCGGCCCTCCGCGGCGGCCGCCAGGAGCGGCCCCAGCGGCACCGTCAGGCGGGGCAGGATGGCCTGCGCCTCGGGATCGCCAAGGCGGACGTTGAACTCGAGCAGCCGCGGGCCCTGGTCGGTCAGCATCAGGCCGGCGTAGAGGACGCCGCGGAAGGCGATCCCGCGACTGGCCGCCTCCGCCAGGACGGGGGCGTGGATGGCCTCGAGGATGCCCTCGACCGCCGCGTCGTCGAGGTCGGGCAGCGGTGAATAAGCGCCCATGCCGCCGGTGTTGGGACCCTCGTCGCCGTCGGCCAGGCGCTTGTGGTCACGTGCCGCCGGCAGCGCCAGCACCGCCGTCTCGTCGCACAGGGCCATGACGCTGGCCTCGGGGCCGCTCAGGCGCTCCTCCACCACGACGCGCGCACCGGCGGCGCCGAAGCGGCCCTCCTCGAGCGCCTCGCGGAGGGCCGCGGCAACGGACGTCTCGTCGTCGCAGACCGTGACGCCCTTGCCGGCGGCGAGGCCGTCGGCCTTGATCACGACCCGCCAGTCCAGGCCGGCCGCGAAGGCCAGGGCCGGGGCGACCGCGTCGAAGGCGGCCCCGGCGGCCATCGGGACACGGGCCGCGGTCGCCATCGCGCGCGTCACGGTCTTGCTTGCCTCCAGGCGCGCGCCTGCCGCGCCGGGCCCCAGGGCCGTGAAGCCGGCCGCGCGGAGCGCGTCGGCGACGCCCGCCACGAGCGGCGCCTCGGGGCCGCTCACGACGAGGTCGGGCTGCAGTTCATGCGCCAGGTGGACGACCGCCCCGATGTCGGCCGGGTCCATGCCGGGCACGAGATCCAGGTGGTCGGTGGGGGCCTCCGCCATGCCGGGGTTGCCGGGCGCCACGATGACGCGTTCGACACCAGGTTCGCCGGCCAGCCGCCAGCCGAGGGCGTGCTCACGCGCACCGCTGCCCAGGATCAGGATGCGCCGGGGCGCCGCGAGCGTCACGCGGCCACCGCCGGCCGGGACCCGCGGGTGATCGTCTGCGTCCGTTCGGGCCCCACGCTGACCAGCGTGATCGGCGCCCCCGCTCGCCGCTCGAGCGCCTCCACGAACGCCACGGCGGCAAGTGGCAGGTCGGCCATCGAATCCGCGCCCGACAGGTCGGCCGTCCAGCCGGGGAAGGCCTCGTAGACCGGCTCCGCCCGCTCGAGCTCGGCCAGCGTGAGCGGCCAGCGGTCCACCAGGCGCCCGTCGATCCTGTAGCCGACGGCCATGCGCACCTCCGGCAGGCCGGAGAGGATGTCGAGCTTGTTGAGCATGATCTCGCTGACCGTGTTGACCGCCACGGCGTGCCGCATGGGCACGGCGTCGAACCAGCCACAGCGCCGCGGGCGGCCCGTCGTGGTGCCGAACTCGCGGCCGCGCTGGCGCAGGTGCTCGCCGGTCGCGTCGCGCAATTCGGTCGGGAAGGGGCCGGCCCCGACGCGGGTCACGTAGGCCTTCATGACGCCGACCACCCGGTCGATCTGGCGCGGCCCGATGCCGCTGCCGGTGGAGGCGCCGCCGGCCACCGGGTTGGAGCTCGTCACGTACGGGTACGTGCCCTGGTCCAGGTCCAGCAGGGCGCCCTGGGCGCCTTCCAGGAGCACGCGCTGGCCGGCCGCGAGCGCGGCGTGCAGCAGGGCCGTCGTCTCGGTGAGGTACGGCGCGAGCCGTTCGCCCCAGCCCGTCGCGAGCGCCACGAGGGGCTCGATCTCGAAGCCGGCCTGCCCGAAGCGGCCGCGCAGGATGGCATTGGCCAGCGGCACGCTGCGCTCGAGTCGGGCGCGCACGAGTGCCGCATCGGCCAGGTCGCCCATGCGCAGCCCGACGCGCAGAGCCCGGTCCGCGTATGCCGGGCCGATGCCGCGGTTCGTCGTGCCGAGCTCCCCGCCCACGCGATCGCCCTCGAGGGCCGCGTCGAGGGCCAGGTGGTGCGGCAGGATCACGTGGGCCGCGTTGCTGACGCGCAGGCGGGCCACGTCCACGCCCCGGGCCGCCAGGGCGTCCATCTCCTCGATGAGGCGCGCCGGGTTGACGACCACGCCGTTGCCGATGACCGGCGTGATGCGCGGATCGAAGACACCGCTCGGCACGAGGTGCAGCTTGAAGACCTCGTCGCCAAGGACGATCGTGTGGCCGGCGTTGTCGCCGCCCTGGTAGCGCACGACGTGCGACACGCCCGCCGCCAGCAGGTCGGTCGCCTTGCCCTTGCCCTCGTCGCCCCACTGGAGGCCCACGACGACCATCGCCGGCATCAGCGCCGCCCCTCGGGGAGGGTCGCCGTGGACATGAAAAAGGCCCGCGGCCGCAGCCCCGGGACCTGGATAGACTGAGCCCTTCCACGGTCCGCCGCGACCTCGCGACGGGACCCACGGGCGAAGGTGCGGACGGACCTCACGGGGTCCGCGCTGCCCCTTCCTCGAGCAACGGCTCCTCCCTTGCGGGTGGCGGGCAAGCCCGCGTGGTTGGGTAAGGTCGGATGATAGCAGGCCCCGGCGGGCCGCCTCGGACGTCCCCGGCGGCGGGCCTGGCGGGCCGGGTGCGGGCCGTGTGCCGCGGCGCACCGCACCTTCGGGAGGCCCCACCCGTACCTTCGACCGACCGGTCAGGGGCCGGTCCGACCCCTACGCTACCGGCAACGGGATCGACCCGTCGCCGCGTCGTATGGCGCGACCGTCATCATTCGCGCGCCCTTTCGGACGCGCACCGCGGTCCAAGGGGAATTGTTGCTGCGACTCCTGCGCGCCGTGGGCCTGCTGGCCCCGGTTGCTGTCGCCCTGAGCCTCGTCGTGCTGCCCTCCGTGCGCGACGAGGCGACCATCGCCATGAGCGACCCGCGTGCGATCGCACAACTCATCGTCGCCGCCCTGACCGGGGCCGGCGTGATGGCCCTGTTCGCCGGCCTGTTCGTCGGCGGCTGGGCCGACCGGGTGTCGCGGTCCGTCGACCGCATCGCGGCGGGCGACTACGGCGTCCGCCTGCGCGCCCGCGGGAACGGCGTCGAGGGCCGCCTGGCCCACTCGATCAACTCGATGGCCGAGCAGCTGTCGGAGAAGCACAGCGCCGCCACGGTCGACCGGCTGACGCTGGTGGCCAACCGCCAGACGATCCTGGCCGAGCTGTTCGACGAGGTCGAGCGCACCAACCGCTACGGCCGGCCCCTCTCGGTGGCCTTCGTCGACATCGACCACTTCAAGCAGGTCAACGACACGTACGGCCACCAGGTCGGCGACATCGTGCTGCGCGAGGTGGCCGGCACCCTGCACGAGCACATCCGCGCCACCGACCGCATCGGCCGGTACGGCGGCGAGGAGTTCATGCTCATCCTCACCGAGACCGAGATCCAGGCCGCGGCCGGGCTCGCCGAGAAGCTGCGCATGATGGTCATGCGCCAGCGCATCCCCATCGAGGGCGGCCAGACCATCAGCGTCACGATCTCCATCGGCCTCGCCGGCGGCACCGGCGACGTCGTCCGGTTCGACACGATCGTGCGCGACGCGGACGCCGCCATGTACAGCGCCAAGAGCTTGGGCCGCAACCAGTCCTACGTGTTTGCCGAGCCGGACGAGGACTCGCGCATCCCGCGGGCACCCATCAGCGCCGAGGGCCGCGCCGAGGCCACCGAGATCGGCCGCGCCGCCCGGACGGCCGCCGAGGAGTGGCTCCACGCGGCGGTCAGTCCCCTGCCCCACTACCGGGGCAAGCCGTCGGACCTCATCGCCACACTCGCCACGGCCATGGGCCGCTCGCTCGACCTGCCCGATGCGGAGGTCGACCGGATCCGCGCCGCCAGCCTCCTCCACGACGTGGGCAAGATGGCCATCCCGTCGGACATCCTGGAGAAGCCCGCGCCGCTCAACAGCCTCGAGTGGCAGAGCGTCATGCAGCACCCCCGCTTCGGCCAGCTGATCCTGGAGCAGGCCGGCTCGCTGCGCGACGCGGTGCCGATCATCCTGCACCATCACGAGCGCTTCGCCGGCCACGGCTACCCCTACGGCCTGCGCGGCCAGGACATCCCGCTCGGCGCGCGCATCGTGTCGATCGCCGACGCGTACGACGCGATGATGCACGACCGTCCCTACAAGTCGTCCATCGGCCACGACCGGGCCATCGCCGAGCTACGCCGCTACGCCGGCAGCCAGTTCGACCCCGAGCTGGTGGACCTCTTCTGCGACCTGTACGCCGCCGGCGTCCCTGGCTGGGAGTTCGTCGGCACGAGCATCCAGCCGAGCGCGCTCCTCGACCTGAGCAGCGCCCGTCGCCGCCGCCGTCGCGGAGACGCCGCCGCCGGCTGATTCGGGTCTACTCGGTGGCAGGCGCCACCGGGTGCGGGACGAGTTCGAAGAGCGGATGGCGCGTGGCGTCGGCGAGGTACTCGTCGAGCGTGTCGTCGATCCGGACCCCGAAGTAGTGCAGCACTCCGGCGGGCGGCCGCGTGGCCGGCCCGACGATGCGCCGCAGCAGGCGTGAGGGTCGGTATGGCGCGAGCGCCTCGCGGAGGAGGGCGGCCGCGACATCCGGCGGCAGCTCGACCGCGTCGAACGTCTCCGTGCGGCGGCCCTGCGTCACGGCCAGCCGGCCGGCGGCCCGCAGGTTCTTGACCCAGCCGACCTGGCCGTAGGCCGCCTGCACGAACCGCCGATCGGCGAGCCGGAGCATCGCCACCGGCGTGCGGCGTGGCCGCCCGCTCGTCCGGCCGCGCACCGTCAGCAGGACGTTCGGCCCGGCCGGCAGCCCGGCCGCCAGGTACCTGACGAAGAGCGGGTTCAGCAGCCGGATGAGCCACCCACCGTGCAGGAACAGGATGGCGAACACCGACACGACGGCGGCCCCGATGGCGTGGCGCATCGACCCATCCTAGTCGCGCTCGGTGCAGCGACCCGGGCCGCGAGCCCCCTCGCCGGGCGTGCGAAAGCGGCGGGCGCGTGAGGGGGCAACGCGCCCGCCGCGAGGTGAAGGCTGCTCAGGCGATGGCGGGCTCGAGCGTGCGGTCCACGACGTCGTCGTCGGTGGCCTCGGGCTCGTCGTCGTCGGGCTCGTCGGGATCGTCCGGCTCCGCGGCGGACGCCGGCGAGAAGCCCATGGCCTGCGCCTGGGCGGCGAGGGCCTCGGCCGCCGACTCGGCGGCGTAGTCCTTCTTGCGCCGGCCGGAGAGCATCTCCACGTGCGCGGCGACGATCTCCGTCTTCCAGTGCCGGGCCTTCTTCTCGTCCTCCCACTGACGCGTCTGGAGCCGGCCGTCGACCGCCACCATCTGGCCCTTGCCCAGGTACTGGCCGCAGATCTCGGCCAGGCGATCCCAGGTCACGATGCTGTGGAACTCGCTGCGTTCCTCGCCGGCGCGGTAGTCGTTGGTGGCGACCGAGAACTGCGTGACGGTCTTGCCGCTGGCGAGCGTGCGCAGCTCGGGGTCACGGGTCAGGCGGCCCGTGATCAGGACCCGGTTCATATTCGACCTCCCGGGAGCGCCGTCGGGCGGCTCCCCACGTGGACGGCGGGACGGCGGAACGGACCGGCGGGTGGTCGTCGCGGCGGCGTCGACGGAGAGCAGGCTAGCGAGCGCCCCTTACCGGCGCCTTACTCGCGGCTTGGCCGGGCCACGAGAGAGGCGTTCCAGCCACAGCCGAACCCGGGTGACCAGGCGAAACCAAATGACCAGGGCCGAGGTGAGGCGCCCGCTGTAGGATCGGGCGGTGGCCAGACGCTGGTTCTTCGCGGTCGCGTCGGCGGTCATCGTCCCAACGGTGGTCGTGGCGTTCACCTTGAGCGCGCCGAAGAGCTCACCCGTTCTCTCGAACTGCGGGGGGACTGTCACGTCGGACGGGAGATGCGTCGGCATCCCGATCCCCGGAGACCCTGGCGCGACGTGTGTAGCGGACCCTGGTGGGTCCTGTACCTGGTTCTGGGAGCCTGGGTTCCCGACGCCCTAGCGGTTGTCGGTCTGAGGAGTTGACGGTCGCCCAATTCCCGCGGTGCTGCCGGGTAAGTACGACCATCCGAACGTCAAACCGACCTCTAGCTCGCCAAGACGCGGTTAGCTCAACCGGCGATTATCCTGAAGGCATGCGGTTCTTCGGCTTGGGCCGGCCGGCCCAAAGGGTCGTCAAGGCGTACGGTCGCGATAGCCTGCTGATCTGGATCAACCCCCTCATATCGGCTATGCAGGCGTCCCTGGGCCTTCGGGTCGGACTTCGCTCCGAGTTCGAAGTGCTCGACAAGATGGAGAGGGATGCGCTCGTCATGGCCGACCACGGCTATCGGGTCGTCGCATCGGACAAGTACGACTTGCCGGTCTTCCTCGCGCCTGGCCGGCGGGCGAGCTACTACCGAGTTACATACGAGCTGAGCACACCGCCCTCCGTGTGACACTGAGCGTCCCAGGGTCGGTACGACCAAGTGGACGTCAAACCGGCCACGGGATCCAGCGAAAGCGCCTGATCCAGCCGGGCCGTGTGCCTTCGGATCAAGGCAGCAGCGCCGCCACCATGCCGATGGCCAGGCCGCCAAGGAGGCTCACGCCGATCATCTGAGCGGCGCGGCGCTGGTCGGCACGATGGGCGGCGGCATCGGCGATGTGCTCCATCGGGCCGATCTCGCCGAAGTTGAAGACGCCGAGCCTGGCGAAGCCGACGCAGAAGCGCAGCACGGCCTGGAGCCAGCCGACGATGGCGGCCGCGGCGGGCAGGCCGATGAGCAGGCGGACCGGATGGGGCAAGCCGAGCGCGAAGATGGCCACGGCGACCACGATCGTGACGACCGTGCCGATGACCGCTCCGATCTGGCGGCGCCGGATCTCGGCCGGGCCGATGTTGCAGACGCCGGGCTGGTACGGCTGTCCGGGCGCGGGCTGGATGGGATGCGATGAGGGGATGGGCTGCGGCGCGGCAGCGGGGGTCAGCAGGGACATCGAGTAAGCCTCCTGCCCCATCGTACGCTCGATGACGGCCTGCCGGTTCCGGCGGCTCAGCGAACCTCGGCGAGCGTCCGCTGCAGGCGCTTCGGCGCCTGGATCCGCCAGGCCGAGGTCAGCAGCGCCTCGAGGGTGGCGACGTCGACCTCCGGCAGGCGGACCAGGACGGCCGGGAAGCCGCTGTAATGGGGTTCGGTGAAGAAGCGGTGGGGATCCAGGGCGATGAGCGCCGCCTGCTCGCCCACGTCGGCGACACGCACGGCCATGACGTCTGGACGCGGCACCCGCGGCTTGCCCGGGGCGACCCGCTCCATCCAGACCCAGGCGATGGCCTTCGACTTGCCTGCAGCCTGCACCGAGAAGGCGAAACGGCCGTGCTCCTCCGAGACGGCAGGCAGCGCCAGCGCGATCCGTCGCACATCCGCCTGGTCCGCCATCGCGGTGCGTCAGCCCTCGCGGAACAGCTCGCGCCGGGGCAGGCCGGTGCGGGAGGCGACCCGCCGCGCGGCCTCCGAGCGGGACAGGCCCCCCGCGACGAGCCCGGCCACCTCCTCGCGGCCCAAGTCCAGATCGCCCGGCCCGGGCACCGCCGGCGCGATCGGCTCGGGGCGGCCGGCCACCACGATGGTCACCTCGCCGCGCGGCGGTTCGGCCGCGGCTCGAGCCGCGAGCGCCCCCAACCCGCCCCGCCAGATCGACTCGTGGACCTTCGTCAGCTCGCGGGCCAGCGCGGCCGGCCGATCCTCGCCGCAGGCGACGGCCAGGTCGCGCAGGGTCGCCGCCGCCCGACCGGGCGCCTCGAACAGGACGGTCGCGCGGTCGTCGCCCGCCACCCGCGCCAGGCGCTCCCGCCGCTCCCGCCCGCGGCGTGGCAGGAAGCCCTCGAAGCCCCATCGCGCGGCCGGCAGCCCGCTCGCGACGAGCGCGGCGAGCACGGCCGACGCACCGGGGAGCGGCACGACACGCCCGCCCTCCCCTGCCCAGGCCGCCACGAGCGACGAGCCCGGATCGCTCACCAGCGGCGTGCCAGCGTCGGTCACGAGGGCCAGGTCGGCACCGCCGCGCAGATGCGCCAGCAGCTCAGGCTCGCGCCCGGCCGCATTCCGGGCGTGGTAGCTCACCTGGCGGGTGGTGATCTCGTATCGAGCGAGCAGGCGGCGGGTGATCCGCGTGTCCTCGGCGGCGATGAGCGGCACGGCACGCAGCGTCTCGAGGGCGCGCGCGGTCACGTCGCCCAGGTTGCCGATGGGCGTCGCGACGACGTACAGGGTCCCACCAGGGCCGCCGGGGCCTGTGGCGCTCACCGTGCGGCCGCCTCAGCCGGGCCGGCGCGCACCAGGCCGGCGACGCGGATAGAGGTAGTCAACGCCCGTCGTGCGGGACGAGATCTTGGCGATCGGCGGGACCTGGCGCTTGAACTCGGAGCCCGCGACCATCGACTCCACCCGCTCGACCATGGCCGCGTCGAAGCCCATGGCCACCAGCTCGTCGGCGGTCCGCCGGCGGTCGATGAGCCAGAAGAGCAGGCGGTCGATGGTGCCGTAGTCGAAGCCCACCTCGTCCTCATCGGTCTGGCCGGGCCACAGGTCCGCCGAGGGCGCCTTGCGCAGGATGGCGTCGGGCACGCCGACCGCCCGGGCCAGCTGCCGCACCTGCGTCTTGTACAGGTCGCCGATGGGGTTGAAGGCGCTGGCATTGTCCCCGTAGAGCGTCGTGTACCCGATGAGCGCCTCGGTCTTGTTGCCGGTCCCGATGACGAGGCCGTTCCACACGACCGACAGGTCGTACAGCACCGCCATGCGGGCGCGGGCCATGAAGTTGCCTCGCCGTCGAGCCGACGCCGTCGGGCCGTCCGCACCCAAAGCTCCCGCCGAGCCCGTCTGGTCGGTCCCGAAGTAGCCGTCCACGATGGGGCTGATGTCCAGCAGGCGGCTGGCGCAGCCCAGGCGGCGCACGACGCGTTCGGCGTCGCGCCGGGAGCTCGCCGCCGATGTGCGGTACGGCATCAGCACGCACAGGAGCCGCTCCGGAGCCACCGCCTCGGCGGCCAGGAAGGCCACCAGGGCCGAGTCGATGCCGCCCGAGAGGCCAAGCACGAGGCGGTCGAAGCCGGCCTGGCGCAGCTGCTCCCGGATGAAGTCGACGGCCAGGCGGCGGGCCACCGGCGCGTCGATGGCCAGCTCCTCCGGCACGGTGAACGGCTCGGCCCGGGCCGCGCTCATGCCGCCGGACCCGCCTCGCGCTCGGGCTCGGCCGCGGCGCCGGCACGCTCGCGCACGATCTGCTCCAGCTGGCGGAGCATCACCTCCGGCCGCTCGTCACGCAGCAACGGCAGCGCGATGCGCTCGCGCCGCAGGTCGGCCAGGTCGATGTCCACGACGTACAGGCCCTCGTCGAAGAGTGGCGCCTGGAAGACCGTCGCGCCGCTCGGCGCGATGACCTCCGAGCCGCCCCAGAAGCTGATCGACTCGTCCAGGCCGACGCGGTTGACGAAGATGACGAAGCTCGTGGTGAGCTGCGCATAGGCCCGCATCATCGTGCGCCACGACGTGGCCGTGCCAAGCCCGACCTCGTTGGCCGCGGCCACGTCGCGGCCCGGGGAGGACGAGACGTTGATGAGCAGCTGGGCCCCGTCCAGGGCCAGCAGGTCGGGCACGGCGAGGTGCCAGAAGTCCTCGCAGATGGCGAGCCCCACCCGCGGTCCCAGACGACTCGTGGTGGCCCGCACGGCCGAGCCGGCGGCGAAGAACCGCCGCTCGTCGAAGAGCCCGTAGGTGGGCAGGAACACCTTGCGGTGGACGTGCACGATGGCGCCGTCCTCAACCAGGGCGGCGGCGATGAAGAGGCGGTGGTCGGCCGACTCCTCGACGAAGCTGATCACCGCGGAAAGGCCCTTCGTGTCGGCCACGAGCGCGGCCAGGCGGGGGTCGTCGAGGCCCATGGCGACCTCGGCGTTGAGGTCCTGCAGCAGGTAGCCGGTCAGGCCGAGCTCGGGGAAGACGACCAGGTCGGCCTGGCGGGCGCGGGCGTCGGCAAGATGCCGGCGGTGGGTCTCGAGGTTGGCCTCGACGTCACCCAGGCGGGGCGCCAGCTGGGCCAGGGCGATCCGGAGGCGCTGCACGCGTGGAGTCTACAGGCGACGATCGCCGCAACAGGGCCGTCGACACCTGGACCTGCTCGACCGAGCCATCCACCCGCTCGGCGAAATGGCAGGCCACCTCGTGGCCCGTGGCCAGCGGCCGCAGGGTCGGATCCTGCGTCACGCACTCCTCGGGGTTGCCCAGGCGCTCGCGCAGCCAGCAGCGCGTGTGGAAGCGGCAGCCGCTCGGCGGGCTGGCCGGGCTGGGCACGTCGCCCTTCAGGATGATGCGCCTGCGACGACCTTCGACGACCGGGTCGGGCACCGGGATGGCTGACAGCAGGGCCACCGTATAGGGGTGCAGGGGCCGCTCGTTGAGCTCGCGGGCGCCGGCCACCTCGACGATCCGCCCCAGGTACATCACGGCGATCCGGTCGCTGATGTGGCGCACGACCGACAGGTCGTGGGCGATGAAGAGGTACGTCAGGCCGAACTGGCCCTGCAGGTTCTCCAGGAGGTTGATGATCTGGGCCTGGATCGAGACGTCGAGGGCGCTGATCGGCTCGTCGGCCACGATCAGGTCGGGGTTGAGGGCCAGCGCACGGGCCACGCCGATGCGCTGCCGCTGGCCCGCCGCTGAACTCGTGCGGGTAGCGGTCGGCGAACTCGGGGTCGAGCCCCACTGTCGCCAGCAAGTCGCGCACCCGCTCGCGCCGCTCCGACCCCGTGCCGACGCCGAAGATGTCGAGCGGCTCGCCGATGATGCCGCCGGCGGTCATGCGCGGGTCGAGGCTGGCGTAGGGATCCTGGAAGATCATCTGCATGCGGCGCCGGAAGCGGCGCAGCTGACCGCCGTCGAGCGCGGCCAGGTCCTGGTCGTCGAACAGGATGCGGCCGGCGGTCGGCCGGTACAGGCGCAGGAGGGCGCGCCCGGTGGTGCTCTTGCCGCAGCCCGACTCCCCGACGAGGCCCAGCGTCTCGCCGCGGATGAGGTCGAACGTGACGCCGTCCACCGCCCGCACGTCGCCGACGTGGCGCTGCACGAAGAGGCCCTGCGTGATCGGGAAGTAGACCTGCAGGTCCTCCACCCGCAGGAGCGGACCCGGGATGGTGCGGTCGCCGGCCTGACCCACGGACGCGGGCCCCGCGGCGGGGGCCGGCTCCGGCGCGGTCACAGGGGCACCTCCAGGGTTGCCAGCTCATCGACGACCGAGCCGGGGGCCGGCGCGGGCGCGAAGCCCAGGCGCAATGGCATGCCCGCCGCCGCCTCCTCGGGCGTGGGCGGGTTGAGGCAGGCGATGCGGTGGGTGGCGCGGTCGCCGGTGAGCACGACCGGCATCCCCGGCACGAGTGACTCGAGCGGCGGGTTGGTCGACCAGCAGGCCGTCAGGCGCCAGGCGCAGCGCGGGGCGAAGGGGCAGCCCACCGGCGCCCGCCGCTGGTCGGGCGGCGTGCCCTCGATGGGGATCAGCGGCTCCCCTTCCACCGCGTCGAGGCGCGGGATGGAGTGCAGCAGGCCGACCGTGTAGGGGTGGGAGGGATGGGCGAACAGCTCGGCGGTCGTGGCCGTCTCGACGATGTAGCCGGCGTACATGACGTTGATGCGCCGGGTCATGCCGGCCACCACGCCCAGATCGTGGGTGATGAGGATGACGGCCGTTCCGGAGTCGGCCGTCAGGGCCTTGAGGAGCTCGAGGACCTGCGCCTGGATCGTCACGTCGAGGGCCGTCGTGGGCTCGTCGGCGATCAGCAGCCGCGGGTGGAGGGCGAGGGCCATGGCGATCATCACGCGCTGCCGCATGCCGCCGCTGAACTCGTGGGGGAAGGCCTTGAGGCGCGTCTCCGGGTGCGGGATGCCCACCGTGCCGAGCAGCTCGATGGCGCGGGCCGTGGCCTGCTCGGCCGTCATCTGGGTATGGGCCCGGATCGTCTCGACCATCTGCTCCTGGATCGTCAGGACGGGGTTGAGGCTCGTCATGGGGTCCTGGAAGATCATGGCCACCTCGCGCCCGCGCAGGTCGCGCATCTCGGCCTCGGTCAGGTCCAGCAGCTCCGTCCCGTCGAGCCGCACCCGCCCACCTTCCACGTGGCCGGCCGGACTCGGCAGCAGGCGCATGACGGCCAGGCTGGTGACGCTCTTGCCGCACCCCGACTCGCCGACCAGCCCGAGCGTCTCGCCCTCATCGACCTGGAACGAGACGCCGTTGACGGCGTAGATCGTCCCCTCGTGCGTGCGGAAACGCACGACCAGGCCCTCGATCTCCAGCAGCGCCATCGTCAGTGCCTCAGCCGCGGGTCGAGCGCCTCGCGCAGCCCGTCGCCGACGAGGTTGAAGCCGATGGCGCTGATGACGATGGCGGCCGCGGGGAAGAGGATGAGGTACGGCGCGTACTGGAGGAAGCGCGCCGAGTCGGTGAGCATCTCGCCCCACTCGGCGACCCGCGGGTCGCCCGGGCCAAGGCCCAGGAAGCCCAGGCCGGCCACATCGATGATGGCCGTGGCGAGGGCCAGCGTGGCCTGGACGATGAGCGGGGTCACGGCGTTGGGGAGCATGTGGCGCACGAGGATGCGCAAGCGCGAGGCACCGATCGAGCGCGCCGCGATGACATAGTCCGTTTCGCGCAGGGCGAGGAGACTGCCCCGCAGGAGGCGGGCGAAGATCGGCGTATACGACACGCCGACGGCCAGCATGATCTGGATCTCGCCCCGCCCAAGCCAGGCGATGATGCCGATGGCCAGCAGGATGCCGGGCACCGCCAGGAGCACGTCGACGATGCGCATGAGCACGGCATCCGCCTTGCCCCCCAGGCCACCGGCCGAGGCGCCGATGAGGATGCCGAAGAGGAGGCCGAAGAAGACCGAGATGACGCCGAGCTGGAGGCTCAGCCGGGCGCCATAGAGCACGCGGGTGAACTCGTCGCGCCCGAGCAGGTCGGTGCCCATGAGATGGGTCAGGGAGGGCGTCTGGCGGGCGTCGGCGAGCTGACCGACGGACGGGTCGTAGGACGACAGGACCGGGGCGAGGATGGCTCCCACGACGAAGATGAGGATGCAGGCCATGCCGATGAGCGCCGGCCCGTTGCGCAGGAGGCGACGACCCGCGTCGCGCCACAGGCCGCGGCTGGCCCGCTGCGGCACGGGACGCGTCACGGCCATCGTCGGGGCGACCACCTCAGGTGTACCGGATGCGCGGGTTGAGGAAGGCGTAGCCGATGTCGACGATGAGGTTCACCGTCAGGAAGATGACGGCGAAGATCAGGACGAGGGACTGGACCACGATGTAGTCGTGGTTCTCCACCGCACTGACGACCCATGACCCGACGCCATTCCAGGCGAAGACCGTCTCGGTGATCACCGCGCCGGCGAGGAGGCCTCCCACCTCGAGGCCGATGATCGTCATCACCGGCAGCCATGCGTTGCGCATGATGTGGCGGCGATCCACCCGCTGCTCGGTGAGGCCCTTGGCTCGGGCGGTCCGGACGTAGTCCTCGTTGGCCACGTCGATGACGGCCGCCCGGGTGATACGCGTGATGATGGCGAAGGGGATCGTGCCAAGGGCGATCGAAGGCAGGATAAGATGGGCCACCGCGTCCACGACGGTCACCGGTCGACCGGTGAGGATCGCGTCGATGATGGCGAAGTGGGTGACCGTGGGCACACCCAGGCGCGGGTCGGCCTGGCTCACCGCCGGCAGCCAGTGCAACTGGACGCCGAAGAGGTAGACCAGGGCATAGCCAAGGACGAAGATCGGCACCGAGATGCCGAACAGCGACACGACCGTGAGCAGGCCGTCGAGCCAGCTGTTGGGGTGGCGTCCGGCGAGGCGCCCAAGGGGGATACCCAGGCCGATGGCGAAGATGAGGGCGCCCATCGTCAACTCGACCGTCGCCGGGAACTTGGTCGCGAACTCGCTCACGACCGTTTGGCTGTCGACGAAGCTGGCGCCGAGGTCGCCGTGGAGGAGCCGCCCCAGGTAGCCCAGGTACTGCACGTAGAGCGGCTGATCGAGGCCCAGGTTGGCCCGCACCTGGGCGATGAGCTGCGGCGTCGCGTGCTGGCCCAGGATGGCCGTGGCCGGGTCGCCGGGCAGCAGGTGAAGGAACAGGAACAGCGCGATGGACAGGCCGAAGAGGATGGGGATCGCCCCGAGGATGCGGCGCGCGATGTAGCGAGGCACCTAGGGTCCGACGGCCTCCGATGGTCGACGACCCCCCGGGGTGAGCCGGGGGGTCGTCCGTGGCTGCGTTCGGCGCCGGTCGGCGCGTCGGCAGCCCCTACTGGCTGAGCCAGACGGTATTGAAGTACTCGACGAGGTTGCCCGCGCCGACGAAGCCGTGCACCTTCGAGGTGTACGCCCCCGGCGGCGTCGAGTTGACGAGCGGGACGGTGGGCATGTCCTGCGCGAGGAGGTCCTGCGCCTGGCCCCAGTCCGTGTTGGCCTGGTCCTGCGTGGGCGCCGCGAGCGCATTGAGCATGTCCTGGTTCATCTGGTCGTTCTTGTAGCCGAACTGCGCGTTCGGCTGGCCGTTCTGGTAGCCGAAGAAGCCGGTGTAGATGAAGTCATCGGCGCCGGCCCAGTCGCAGGTCCAGCCGAAGAGGAACAGCGGCAGCTTGCCGGTCGTGGCGTCGTTGACGTAGGCCGTGCCCCAGTCCTCCGTCTTCAGCGTCACGGTGAAGCCGGCCGAGGTCAGGTCGGCCGCGATGGCCTGCGCGAGGTCCTTGGGATCCGGCATGTACGGCCGGACGACGTTGGATGGGTAGTACAGGTCGATGGCCTTCTGGGTCGTGGTGAGGTTGGCCGTGGCGAGATCGGACTGGGCGGTCGCCGCGTCGTAGGTCGGCAGGGTCTCGCTCTTGAAGCCGATCGTGGCCGGCGGCATCCAGCTCGTCGGGATCTTGTCATTCGGGCCGTAGAAGGCCTTGATGTACGACGCGGTGTTGAGGGCATTGGCGATGCCCAGGCGGACGTTCTTGTCGGCGTAGATCGTCGCCTTGCCGCCGAGGCTCTCGTTCATCCCGAGGTAGCCCAGGTTGCACGAGTCACCGCGGTCGACGATCGTCAGGCCGGCGCTCTGCGCGGCGGCGACGTCCGTGGCGGCGATCGTCTCGGCGAAGTCGATCGAGCCCGACTGGAGGGCCTGGAGCTTGGCCGTGGAGTCCTTGAGGCCGACGTTGAAGGTGACCTGGTCGAGGTGCGCGGCGTTGGCCGTGTCCCAGTAGTTGGGGTTCTTGACCAGCGTGATGTGGTCGCCGGGGACCCACTCCTTGAACATGAAGGGGCCGGTGCCGACCATGTTCTCCTGGGCCTGGCCGTGGGCGTACTTGTTGTTCGCCAGCGGCGTGGTGTCGGCGCCCATGTTCTTGAGGGCCGTCGGGCTCTCGATGCCGAAGACCTGGAGGGTCTGGCTCAGCAGGAAGTTCGACTGGGGGTTCTTGAGCTGGAAGACCACGGTCGAGTCATCGGTCTTCGTGATCGACACGATGTTGCTCGACGTGCCGAAGCCGCCGAAGACGGCCGGGTAGTAGTAGTCGTTGGTCCCGAGGTCGCCCTTGGGGTCGAAGCCCTGCCAGCGCTGGTAGTTGTAGATGACGGCGTCGGCGTTGAACGGCGTGCCGTCGGAGAAGTTGACGCCGGTGCGCAGCTTGAACGTGTAGGTCTTGCCGTCCGCGCTGACCGTCGGCATGTCCGAGGCGAGCACGGGGACGACATCGGCGATCGTGCCCGGCTTGAGGCCCACGAGGCCCTGCACGACCTGGGCCGCCACGTAGAGCGAGTTACCGTCGCTGACGAGCGCGGGGTCGGCATAGGCCATGTCCCCGTCCAACCCGGCGACCAGGGTGCCGCCTTCGACCGGCGTGCCGGCCGACGATGATGTGGCGGTCGGTGTGCCCGTGGCGCCGGTGGCCGGCGTGCCGGTCGGGGTCGCCGCGGTCGGCGAGGCAGTCCCTGAGGTGCCGCACGCACCGAGGACGAGCCCCAGTACGGCGAGCAGGGCGCCAAAGCGTTTGGTGATCATCCGTTCCTCCTCTAGAACGTCAGCCGATCGGCCCCATCCCTGGCCGCGGACCGGGTGCGCCACCATCGCCCTGGTGACGTCGGCGGATGGCCCATCATGCCACGCGCCATGGGCGACCGCCACGAGGCGGTCCGTGGCACCCGGGCGCTAGGTCAGGCTGGGCGGCGTCAGCGAGGGCAGCGGGATCTCGGGCACGTCGCCCACGTCCGCCGCCACCACAGCGGGTGTCTCGAGCGCCGCGTCGGCCACCACCGCCCGGGAGACCTTCTCGGTCCAGTGGCAGGCGACGACGTGGCCGGGCCGCACCTCGCGCAAGGGCGGGTCATCCGTGACGCAGTTCTCCGGGTTGCCGAGCTGCTCGCGCAGCCAGCAGCGCGTATGGAAGTGACAGCCCGACGGCGGGGCCGCCGGACTTGGCACGTCGCCCTTGAGCACGAGGCGCTTCTTGTGGACCCGCGGGTCGGGATCGGGGATGGCCGAGAGCAGGGCGATGGTGTACGGGTGGCCGGGCTCGCGGTACAGCGTCTCCACGTCGGCCAGCTCGACGAGCCGGCCCGAGGTACATCACGCCGACCCGGTCGCTGATGAACTGCACCACCGAGAGGTTGTGGGCGATGAAGAGGAAGGTCAGGCCGAACTCGCGCCGCAGGTCGATGAGGAGGTTGAGCACCTGGCTCTGGATCGAGACGTCGAGCGCGCTGACGGGCTCGTCGCACACGACAAAGTCCGGCTTGAGGGCGAGGGCCCGGGCGATGCCGATGCGCTGGCGCTGGCCGCCGGAGAACTCGTGCGGAAAGCGGCGCGTGTACTCACGCCGCAGGCCGACCGCCTCGAGCGAGTCGCCGACCTGCTTGTCGCGCACCTGGCGCTTGCCCCAGCTGTTCTCCGAGTCGGCCTGGGCCAGGAGGCCTTCGCCGATGATGTCGCTGATGGGCATGCGCGGGTTCAGCGAGCCGACCGGGTCCTGGAAGATGATCTGCATCCGGCGGCGCATGCGCTTGAGGTCGCGACCCTTGAGGGTGGCCACATCGATGCCGTCGAAGATCACCTGGCCGCCCGTCAGCGGGGTGAGCCGGATGACCGAGCGGCCGAGGGTGGTCTTGCCACAGCCCGACTCGCCGACGAGCCCCAAAGTCTCGCCCCGATGGACGTCCAGGGTGACCCCGTCGACGGCGTAGACGTCGCCCATCTTGCGCCGGAAGATCCCGCCGTAGATGGGAAAGTACGTCTTCAGGTCGCGGATCCCGAGGAGGACGTCCTGTTCCTTCGCCTGGGCCACGGGAGCCGGTGCGGCCGGAGCTACGGTCGCCGCAGGCTCGCTCGCGGGCGCCTGGTCCATCGTCACAGGATCGTCCCCTGGTCCTCGTTGAGCAGGGCGGCCACCGTCTCGCGCACCGCTGCGTCATAGGTGCTCCGGCGAGTGCTCTCCTCGGGCGTCTGGAGCCAGCACCGCACCTGTCGGTCGGTGCCCCGCAGGGTCATCAGCTCGGGTTCCGCCTGGCATCGTTCCCAGGCGAAGTCGCAGCGTGGGGCGAATTTGCACCCCGGCGGCAGGCGGAAGGGACTGGGCACGGCGCCCTTGATGGCGTTGAGCGGCTGGCCCCGCTTCTTGA
>CAWCMN010000003.1:0-13220 GCA_963796715.1 uncultured Chloroflexia bacterium | reverse complement strand
GTGGGCTCACCCGCCTATGCTACGTGGCCGGTCGGACGGCGGCGGGTCCGCCCGCCCTGCGATAATCGGCTCATGCGTCGCCACCGGACGCCGGCTCACCCTCCCGGACGAGCACGGCGATGACAGCGGGAGCCGGGCCCGACGGCGGGATGCGGGGCCTTGCGCGGCGCGCGTTCCAGGTCTTCAACCGGCGCTACGCCATCCGCCGGCACGTCTCCGTGGGCCGCCGCGTCCACCTGGGCATCGGGACCGTCGTCGAGGCGCCCCGGCAGCTGGTCATCGAGGACGACGTCTACATCGGCAAGTACTGCACGATCGAGTGCGACGGGCGGATCGGCCGCGGCACGATCCTGGGCAACCAGGTCGGCCTCGTCGGTCGCACCGATCACGACTACCGGGCCGTGGGGCGCCTGATGCGGGACGCGCCGTGGGTCGGCGATCCCGACTTCGCCCGGCCCGCCGCGGAGAACCGCCTCGACGTCGAGGGCGACGCGTGGATCGGTTACGGAGCGGTGGTCCTCTCGGGCCTCACGATCGGCCGCGGCGCCATCGTGGCCGCCGGAGCGGTCGTCACCCAGGACGTCGCGCGGTACGCCATCGTGGCCGGCGTGCCGGCCCGCCAGGTCGGCACGCGCTTCCAGCCGGATGAGATCGAGCGGCACGAGGCCGCGCTCGGCCTGCCCGCGGCGGACCGCACGCCGCGCCCCGCGGGGTCGTAGCGCCCGCTCAGGGGGCCGGATCGGGGTCGCGCAGGGCCCGGTCAAGCTGACGCGAGGCGACACCCAGGCCGACGAGATTGCCGATGGCATCGCCGCTGGCGGCACCGAACGCGCCGTAGACGATGGCGCCGGCCACCAGCCCCACCATCGACAGGAGGGAGTTCGTGACCCCGGCCAGCATGACCCGCCGGCCGCGCGCCAGGACCCGGATGCCCACGGTCAGCGCCGCGCCGGCGAAGCCGATGCCCCAGCTCAGGGAGAGGGGCACGATGACCGCCTGCGCGGGCGCCCAGTTCTGACGCAGGAGCAAGGTCCCGATGCTGCTCGGCACCAGGAACATCAGCACGCCCCAGGCGATCACGACCGCAGCCATCGCCGCGCCGTAGAGGCGGCAGGCCCGGCGCAACGCGTCGCGCGAGCGTTGCAGGATGCGCCGTCCCTCCGGGATGGCGATCAGCTGGGCGCCCTGGAAGACGACGAGCAGGGGGCCCAACAGCAGCTGCCCGGCCCGTAACGTCCCGACGACGCCCAGGCCGGCCACGGCGGCCACCCCGAAGCTCGCCAGTTGCTGGCTGCCCACGTTGATGACCGACTCGGCGGTCAGGGGGCCCGACAGCGCGCGGTGCTCGCGCAGCCAGCCGGCGCCCCGGTCGGGCCGCGGCATCACCCCTGACTGGAGGATCCCGATGACCGCCGCGGCCGCCGCGCTGATGCCCCACACCAGGATCAGGCCGGCGACATCCGACCGCCACACGAGCAGGGCGAGGGCGAGGCCGGGGAACATGACGACCGCCCACACGAGGTCGTTGAGGAACGCCGCCCGGCCACGACCGGCGGCGAAGAAGGCGAGGCGCCAGCTGTCCTGGACGAGGAGGCCGGGCATGAGCACGCTGGTGACCAGGAGGCCCTCCCCGAGCACGCCTCCCAGCACGAGCCCCGCGGCGCCGATCACCACGGTGCCGGCGAGCCCGATGAGGAGGCTCAGGCCGACCGCTGCCGCCGTGACGCGCCGCCAGTCCTCCCGCGGGGCGCCGCTGAAGCGGATGAGGAGGGGCTGCATCGCCAGCGGCCGGGCGATGTTCAGGAAGAGCAGGTAGGAGCTGAAGACCAGGGCGAAGGCGCCAAGGACGTCGGTGGAGAAGCTGCGCGCGACGACGAAGCTCAGGGCGAAGTTGGTCAGGCTCGAGAGGGCCTGGTCGGCCAGGCCCCAGCCGGCCGCGATCACGAACCGCAGGCGCGGCGTCATCCGTCAGTGGTGGGCCGGGGAGGCGGGGATGCCGGCGGCGGCCAGCCGCGCGGCCTTGGTGCTGCTCGAGAGGAGGACCCCGCCCTGCTCGCCGGGGGTGGCGTTGAAGTCGCTCAGGCTCGACAGGCAGCCGTTCCAGTCGTAGGCGCAGCGGGGGGCCGCGGTCGACCACCAGTAGGCATTGCCGCTGCCGCCGTTGGCGGAGCCGCTGGCGAACAGGACGCCGTTCCAGTCCTGCAGCCAGGCCAGGCCCATGACGTCCGAGCCGTCGCCCGGCTCGTGGGCCATGACGATCGTGTTGTCCCGGACGGTCACGCCGTGGACGTCGTTGTCGGTCGCGTCGCCGCGGTCCTGGCTGACGACCGAGATGCCGTCGGCGTTCCAGGCCACGGTGTTGCCACTGACCGTCACCGACGAGCTCGAGCTGACCAGGATGCCCGCGCCCCAGCCCCACGTGGTGAAGTCCCAGCCGTTCTCCCACACGTCGTTGCCGGTGATCGTGATGCCGCTGCTGATCTCGGCCATGATGCCGGCCCGGCTGTTGTCGTACACCCGGTTGCCGCTGTACGTGACGTTGCTGCAGCCGGCGTCGCACCACAGGCCCGGGCCGTCGTTGTCGTAGGAGCGGTCGTCAAGCAGCTGCAGGCCGTCCACACCGAGCGCCTTGAGGCCGCCCGCCTCCCACGCCGGGTCGAACGCCGCCGTGTTGTTGCCGTGGATGGCGACACCCTGGATGAGGACATCGGACGCGTCCTCGACCTCGAGGCCCTCTTCGCCGGCGCCCGCGAGCTCCGAATCGGTCAGCTGGATGTGCTGGCCACCGTGGATCACCACGTCGGCCCCGTGCGCACCCTGCAACGTCAGGTGGGTCAGCGTGACCCGATCGGCCTCCTCCAGCTGGACCCCTCCCGCCTGGGCCGGCGAAGCGGCATCGTTCATGGTCAGGCCGTCCACCGTCACATCGGAGGCCGTGATGGTAAGCCAGGCCGGGCGGACCGTGACCTCGACGATGTGGCCCGCAGGATCGTCGCCGAGGAGCACGCGGCGGCTCGCATCGAGAGCGAATTCGCCGCTGCCCGGCTTGGCGTCGACGCGCCGCAGGGGCTCGCCGTCCAGGAAGACCTGCTCCGGCCGGTCGCATCCGGGGACGAGACACGTGCCGCCCGCCGCGAGCTCCGGCACGGCCCGCTGCGACAGCCAGCCGCCGGTGGCGGTGGTCCAGGTGGTGAACACATCCGAGCCGCGCAGCTCGGCCCCGCTTCCGCTGAGCGTGAGCGGCTTGGTGATGCGGACCGTCTCGCGGTACACACCCGGCGGGACCACGACCGTGGCGCCCGGGGCGGCCGCGTCGACGAGCGCCTGCAGCGAGCCCGCCGGCGCGCCGGTCGCGCGTGCCGTGCGGGTCTCCGGCGACGGCGGAGCCATGGTCGCGGCGACGCCACTCGCCGGCGGGCGCAGCAGACGCAGCGCGACGATGCCGCCCGCGAGTCCCAGGACCAGCACGCCGATCAGCGCGACGAGGATCGGGCGTCGGGGCATCGGACAGCGGTCACGGGAAGACCTCGCGATGGGCGGGCACCCGCCGCGTGGAGGCGGGCGGCGGGCTCGCCTGTGGCCAGCCCGGGCGCCGGTTCGCGGGGCATGGTAGCGGAAGCGGGGGGCTGGCCCCTCGCGTCAGTGGTGGGCCGGGGAGGCGGGGATGCCGGCGGCGGCCAGCCGCGCGGCCTTGGTGCTGCTCGAGAGGAGGACCCCGCCCTGCTCGCCGGGGGTGGCGTTGAAGTCGCTCAGGCTCGACAGGCAGCCGTTCCAGTCGTAGGCGCAGCGGGGGGCCGCGGTCGACCACCAGTAGGCATTGCCGCTGCCGCCGTTGGCGGAGCCGCTGGCGAACAGGACGCCGTTCCAGTCCTGCAGCCAGGCCAGGCCCATGACGTCCGAGCCGTCGCCCGGCTCGTGGGCCATGACGATCGTGTTGTCCCGGACGGTCACGCCGTGGACGTCGTTGTCGGTCGCGTCGCCGCGGTCCTGGCTGACGACCGAGATGCCGTCGGCGTTCCAGGCCACGGTGTTGCCGCTGACCGTCACCGACGAGCTCGAGCTGACCAGGATGCCCGCGCCCCAGCCCCACGTGGTGAAGTCCCAGCCGTTCTCCCACACGTCGTTGCCGGTGATCGTGATGCCGCTGCTGATCTCGGCCATGATGCCGGCCCGGCTGTTGTCGTACACCCGGTTGCCGCTGTACGTGACGTTGCTGCAGCCGGCGTCGCACCACAGGCCCGGGCCGTCGTTGTCGTAGGAGCGGTTGCCGCGGAAGACGAGGGAGCTGGAAGCGCCGGCCTTGCCTCCGCCGGCCTCCCAGCCGGTGTCGAAGTGGCCGGCCGCGTTGTTGCCGTGGATGCGGTCGCCCTGGAAGGTGACGCCGTGGTCACCGTAGATGAGGAAGCCTTCCTTGCCGCACGACGCCAGCTCGGTCGAGAGGACCTGCACGCTGGAGCTGCTCTTCACCGCCAGGCAGATGAGGGCCGAGCTGCGGACGATGGCGTTCTTGAGGGTGAAGTGGGAGACCCCCTGGACATCGATCGCCCCGGCCAGGTCGGGGTCGTTGACGTGCTGCACGGTGAGGCCGTCGATGGTCACCCCGTCGGCGCGCACCGCGATGCCCTCGGTGCGCTTGTTGTCGCCGTCGACGACCGCCGGGCCCTGCAGCGTGATGGCCTTGTTGATCGTCACGGCCTCGTGATAGACGCAGGCTCCCAGCCGCACCGTGGCGCCCACGCTGGCGGCGTTGATGAGGCTCTGGAGAGTGCCGTCGCAGGAGGGCAGGGGACCGGCCGGGCGAGGGGTTGGCCGGGGCCCGGATGCGGGCGGCCGTGGCGTGGTCGCGGCGCCCCCGCCGGTACGGGCGGCCTGCGTCGCGGCGGGCGCCGGCGACGCGGTCGAGGAACCGGTCGGCACCGGCGACGCACCGTCACTGGGCAGGACGACGGGCGGGAAGTCGGCCGCCGGGACGCCGGCGTCGGCGACGATGCGCGGCACGGTCGTGACTCCCGCCGCCCCCCATGGACCGGTGGCGACGGCCGGGATGGCCACGAGCGAGGTGAAGCTGAGGACGACGATCAGCGCTGCCGCTGACGCGATCCAGTGGATGGGTCGAAGACGGGTGGCTGCGGCGCCGGGCTGGCCGGCGGATCGGATCTTTCTCAAGGGGTGGCTCCCATGGGTGCTCCGCCGGACCGAAGGCGAGCCGTTCGGTGGCTCTGCTGGCCGCGTGGTCCCACGCGCAGGAGGCATGTCCTCCCGCGCCTGGGTCGAGCCTCGCAGAGCGCCGTCCCGCCGTAAGTGGCGCGATGGTCCCGGTGCCTGCTGGGACGACGGGGCGCACGCGAGCGCCCTGTTGCGCGCTCGGTCGCGCTATCGTGCGGGCATGTCAACCGCAGGCCGGCCATGACCGACGACGCGCGTTCCATCGACGGGGTGACCGTCGTGCCCCTGCGCCGCATCCCGGACGAGCGCGGCACGATCTTCCACATGCTGCGCCGGGACGATCCGCATTTCATCGAGTTCGGGGAGATCTACTTCACCTCGATCTACCGCGATGTCATCAAGGGTTGGCATCGGCATCGCGAGATGACCCTGAACTACGCGTGCATCCAGGGCCGCATCAAGCTCGTCCTGTACGACGACCGTGAAGGGTCCGTGACCCGCGGGGTCGTGCAGGAGCGTTTCCTGGGGCCTGACGACTACTCGCTTGTCGTCATCCCGCCAGGCGTGTGGACCGGCATGAAGGGCATGACCGAAGTCGCCCTGGTGGCCAACTGCGCCACCCACCCGCACGATCCCGGTCGCACGGAACGCTTGGACCCCGAAGACCCCTCGATCCCCTATGACTGGCGCCTGAAGAACCGGTGAGGCTCCTCAGGCCTGCCGCCTGACGACCGGCCGCAGTTGCCGCGCGAGCCGGGGAACGATGATCTCGGGCGCAAAGGCCAGCGCCACGGCCAAGTGTGCCATGCCCACCGGGTCCCTGTCGGCCACGAGCGCCCCGGCGACGCGATAGTGGTAGCGCGCGTGTGCGACGCGGCTGCGGTTGGCCCGCCGCCATGACGGGTCGGCCTGGAGCTGGGCCTCGTATTCGGCCGGCGTGAGCTCCGCCTGGCCGGCCGTCCGGCGCCCCGCGTTCTCTTTGATGAGGGCGACGTAGCGCATCTGCTCGTAGAACCGGCTCGTCGAGATGCTCCGGCCGTGGATGCGGTACCGCAGGAGGCGCTCGCGCAGGGAGAGCACGGTGTGGTCCTCGGCCAGCCGCGTCCACAGGTCGATGTCCTCGGCCGGGACCATCTGCGTCCGGAAGCCGCCAGCCGCCTGCACGACCTCGCGATCCAGCATCACCGTCGGGGCGATGAAGAAGACCGGTTCGTGGGTCGCTCGCATATGGGCCAGTTCTTCACGCGTCGCGGGCCCCGCGTCCGAGACGCTGATCCGGCGGCCGCGCGGGCCGATGTGCCAGGCCGAGGAGCCCAGGACGACGACATCGGGGTTCTGGCGCATGAAGGCGGCCTGGAAGGCCAGGCGGTCCGGGCGCGCGATGTCATCCGCATCCATGAGCGCGACCAGGCGCCCGCGCACCTCCCTGAGGCCGATGTTGCGCGCCCCGGCAGGGCCCTGGTGCATGGCCGTGACGATCCGGATGCGCGGATCCTCTGCGGCGTGGCGGGCGAGCAGCATGGGCGTGTCGTCATCCGAGCCGTCATCGACGATCAGGATCTCGATGTCGCGGAGGGTCTGGGCGCGGATCGAGCCGAGCGCCTCGTCGAGGAACTCTGCGCCGTTGTAGACGCACATGAGGACAGAGACCTCGGGCTGCCCATCGGCCGGCGGGACCGGCGGATCCGCCACGGTCCTCAGTCTCCGTGGCCGGCGGCGGCCGTCATGCCCCGCCGGCCGACGGCGGCGAGGCACCACATCTTGGGGCCGACGCCCATGTCGGCATGCGCCACGGCCGCCACGTATCCCTTGAGCTGGTCCAGGCGCATGCTCTCGATCCGCGTGCGCCATGACGGCCGCATGGCGCGGCGCACCTCGGCGGGGGTCTGGCCGCCGACGTGCGTGGGGTGGATGCGACAGGACCACAGGATCTCGGGCACCTCGGCGAACGCCCCCTGCAGCGCCAGCTCGGCGAGGAGCACCTTGTCCGAGCCAGGGTACGATCCCAGGCTGCTCGTCCGCCGCAGGGCATCGGTGCGCATCAGGCCGAAGATGTAGGTGCTGATCTCCAGCCCCAGCATGCCCGACAGCGCGGCACGGAACCGGCGCCCGGGGTCGGCGGCACCCATGTCCTGCGCGATCGGCCGGCGGATGGGGATGTCAAAGCCCTCGGACGAGACCAGGCGTCCCGCGCTCGTGGCCTGGAAGAGCTGGCCCTGGCTGTCGACGACCTGGAGGCGGCACGCCACGACGGACAGCGCCGGCGTGGCGTCGAACACCCGCAGGCACGCCTCCACGTAGGTCGGCGCGATGACGTCGTCCGCGGCGACCCACTTGAAGAGGGGGGTCCGGGCGAGGTCGACGAGCGAGTTGAAGTTGCCGGCGAGACCCAGATCGCGGGGATGGCGGACGTACGTGATGCGCTCGTCGGCCGCGGCCGCCGCCTGGGCGATCCGTGGCGTGTCGTCATCCGAGGCGTTGTCGGTGATGACGATGCGCAGGTCGGTGACGGTCTGCGCGCGCACCGAAGCGAGGCTCTCCTCGAGGTATCGGGCACCGTTGCGCACCGGGATCCCGATGGTCACCCGCGGGCCGCTCGCGTCGATGGGCACAACGGCCGCTGCAGTCACGGAGGGGAGGATAGCGTGCCATCGCCGTTCGATCGTCGTCCCGCGTGAGCCTGATGGTGACCCGCCGCACCGCGCCGGGACGGCGCCACGGTGGCGGTACGGTACCGTTCGGTCCGTGTCTCGCCGGTTACCCGCTGCGACCGTGAGCCGGGCGGCGGCCCTGTGCTGGCTGGCCATGAGCCTGCTGCTGCTGCGCATGGCCACCAACGGTTCGTTCACCGACCTCGCCCTGGACGACGCGCCGGCGAGCAGGGCCATCCTCGATGGCGTCAGTGCCGTCCTCGCCCTGCTGGCCCTGGTCCTGGCCGGCACCCTCGTGCTGCGGCCGCGCCGCTGGCCGCTGGTCGCGTCGATCGCCGCCGGGCTCCTCATGACGCCGGTCGCCCTGCCGCTCCTGGCCGTGAACCACTACTCGGCCGTGGCGCTGCCACCGCTCGGTCTGCTCGTGGCGGTCCTCTCGATGCGCGCGGCACGCAACCTCGAGCGCCACGAGGACGCGCGATGACCGCGGCGCGACGCGGCCGATGCTGGAGGTTCGAGATCGCCCGCCAGACGGAGGCTCACGCATAACGTGCCTCCATGGATGGGGCTGGTCCACCGCGTCGCCACATCGCCAATCGCCTGGCTCCTTGGGGCTGCGCTCGTGCTGCGGCTCCTCCTCGCCTATGGCCTGTTCCTGGGCTCCGGCTACAAGAGTGACATCGATCTCTTCATCTCCTGGTCCTTGACGCTCGCCCAGCACGGCCCAGGCGCGTTCTACGCCACGGCCGGATTTGCCGACTACCCGCCGGGGTACTTGTATGTGCTGTGGCCGATCGGGTCGGTCGCGACCTGGGTGAGCGGCCTCCTGGGCGGGGGAACTCGCACGTTCGGGGGACGCGTATACGACCTGCCCCAGCTGGTGTCGGGCGCGCTCATCAAGCTTCCCGCCATCTCAGCTGACATCCTCATCGGCTACGTGCTGTACCGCATGGTCCGCAGGTGGTGGGGAGATCGTCCGGGTGGCCGCGCTGCCGCGGTCGGTGCCGCCGCGCTGTTCCTGTTCAACCCGGTCACCTGGTACGACTCGGCACTTTGGGGCCAGATGGACTCGGTCGGCACCCTCGTGGCTCTCGTGTCGCTCATCTGCCTGATCGACCGCATGCCTGAGGTGGCGGTAGCTGCCGGAATCCTGGCGTCCCTCATCAAGCCGCAATACGGCATCGTTCTGCTGCCGCTGGTGGCAGTGATCCTGCTACGTCGGCACCTCTTCGCGCCGCGATCCGGGAAACGGGCCACCCCGACGCCTCGGGATCTCCGCGCCTGGATCCGCGATGAGCAGGGTCCGCTGCGCCTCGTGAGTTCGATCGCGGTCGGGGCGGTGCTGCTGCTCGTGCTGATCATGCCCTTCTCGCTGGATGTTCCGTCGTTGATCACGCGGATGGGCTCGACGGCTGCGGGCTATCCATACCTCAGCGTCGAGGCGTACAACCCATGGGCCCTCCTTGGGTCGGGTGGGCAGCCGTCGATCGCTTCAGGGGGCAGTCCCTCGTCGGACCTCCTCCCCCTGTTGGGTCCGCTCACAGGATTCGAGATCGGAGCGTTGTTGCTCGGCAGTGCTGTGCTGATCGGGGCCGTCCACCTGGCGCTTGACGACAGCGATCTCGCGGTCCTGTTGACGGCCGTCTTCCTTGGTCTGGCCTTCTTCGTACTGCCGACCAGGGTCCACGAACGCTACCTGTTCCCGGTCTTCGCCTTGCTGCCGTTGCTCGCCGTGCGTCGCCGCTCCTACCTCGCCCTGACCGTTGTCATGGCCACGGCGGCGATGATCAATCTGCACGGCGTCCTCTCAGCGCCCGAGAACGGCACCCCCGACCTGGTGAGCCTGCCCTTCGGCGCGGCCCTGCGCAGCCCCGGCTGGGTGATCGCAAGCGCGCTGCTGGTGACGGTCGCGTTCGTCTATGTGGCGTGCCAGATGCGACCAGTGGCGGGCCTCATCATCGGCTTGCGCACCATGCTGCATCACGCGCCCGAGCGTCACGACGATCCCGAGGGCTTCATTGGCCAGTAGCTCAGCCACGGTGCAGCGAGGACGGCGACGGACAGTAGGATGAACCTGTGATCGAGCGTGACGCCATGACCCGGGGCTGCATCTCCTGCGCGGCCGGGCCGCTGGTGGTCTTCCTGGACCTGGGAGCTCAGCCGGTCGCGGGCTGGTTCCCACCCCTCGAGGAGCCGCTGCCGGACACGACGTGGCCCCTGCGCCCTGCCGTGTGTCCGGCCTGCTGGCTGGTCCAGGTCGCCGACCCCGGGCCGGAGGAGTACGACCTGCCCGGCGCGCCCGCGCCGACCTCGTCGGCCAGCATGCGTGCGCACGCCCGAGCGCTCGTGGCCGACCTGATCACGAGGGTCCCCGTCGGGGCGGACACGGTGGTCCTCGAGGTGGCCAGCCACGCCGGGTACCTCCAGCCGTTCTTCGCGGAGGCTGGCGTGGTGACCACGGCCGTCGAGTCGCAGCCGGCTCGCGCCGCACGCGTCCGGGCCGACGGTGGGCGGGTCATCGAGGCCTCGCTGGCGCGCCTCGGGGTGGGCGACGGGGAGCCACGACCCGGCACCGTGGACCTGCTGGTCGACCACTACCTGCTGGCGCACCTGGAGGACCCGGACGCCGTGGTCGGCGGGATCGCCTGTCTTCTGGCGCCGGGCGGCACGGCGGTCCTGGAGTTCGACCACCTGCTGCCGACCATCCTGGGCCGCCAGTTCGACGCCTTCCGCCATGGTCATCGGAGCTACCTCTCGCTGACCTGGCTCGAGCGGGCCGTGCGGCGCCACGGCCTCGTCGTGACCGAGGCCGTCGAGCAGCCGGTCTACGGCGGTGCCCTGCGGGTCTTCCTGCGGCGCTCAGCCGGCCCCGATGCAGCGCCATCGACCTCCGTGGCCCGCGTCCTGGCCGCGGAACGGGCTGCCGGCCTGGACGGCCTTGACGCCTATCGCGCCTTCGCCGCGGCCGTCGAGGCGGCGCGTGCCGCGGCCCGGCAGGAGCTCGCGGCATCGGTCGCGGCCGGCCGCCCGATGCTGGGCTACGGGGCGCCGGCCCGCTCCGTGACGCTCCTCAACTACTGGGCCGTCGACGGGGCGACCCTGCCGCTGACGGCCGACGCCTCGCCGGCCAAGCAGGGTCGGGCCGTGCCCGGCGTGCGCATCCCGATCGTCGCCCCGGGCGAGCTTGCCGCCCGGCGGCCGTCCGACGTGCTCGTCCTGGCGTGGGATCTGGCGGTCGAGATCGTGCACCAGATCGAGTCCGGAGGCGGCTGGGGCGCCCGCTACTGGGTGCCCATCCCGGCCCTCCGCCGGGTGTCGGAGGTCGGCTCGCCATGAAGGTCGTCCTCTTCTGCGGCGGCGCCAGCCTCCGCCTGCCGGACGTGGCCGAGGCCGTGCCCAAGCCGATGATCACGATCGGCTACCGGCCCGTGCTGTGGCACGTGATGCGCTGCTACGCCCACCTGGGCATGCGCGACTTCGTGCTCTGCCTGGGCCAGCGAGGCGACCTCATCAAGGACTACTTCCTGCACTACGACGAGGCGCTCTCCAATGACTTCGTGCTCAGCGACAGCGGCCGCCACGTCGAGCTGCTGGGCCACGACATCGCCGACTGGCGCATCTCGTTCGTCGACACGGGGCAGAGCACGGAGGTCGGCGAGCGCCTCCTGCGGGTCCGCGACCACGTGGCGGGGGAGGCCGTCTTCGCCGCCAACTACGCCGACGTCGTGACGGACGCGCCGCTCGACGAGCTGGCGGCCGACTTCGCGTCGCGCACGGAGGTGGCGGCGCTCGTCGCGGTCAGGCCCTCGCACTCGTTCCACCTGGTCGATGAGGACGGCCATGGGCGCGTCGCCGGTCTGCGGGACCTGCGCAGCGCAGACCTGTGGGTCAACGGCGGGTACTACATGTTCCGGCCGGCCGTCTTCGACTACATCCGGCCGGGTGACGACCTCGTCGACGGGCCCTTCCAGCGCCTCATCGCCGACGGCCAGCTGGTGGCCTACCGCTACGACGGTTTCCACACGTCGCTCGACACGCTGAAGGACCTGCAGCGGCTCCAGCGGCTCAGCGAGAGCGGCCGCCCGCCCTGGGCCCGGTGGCTCGACGCGGATGGATCGCCTGTCGGCGCTCCGGCGACGTGGACGGCGACCGTCGTGAAGACAGGCGCCCCGACCTCGGACGCCTAGGCGGCCACCGGCCGCCACCGCAGGTCGGGTCCCAGCTCGCCGTTCGCGAGGAGCTGGCGGATCTGCTGGATGCGCTGGAAGCGCGGACCTTCGGCCGCCTCCAGCGTCATGTCGTTGGCGCGATACGCCGCCAGCAGCTCCTCGGCGCCGCGGCGAGGGTCCCATGTCGTTTCGTAGCCGACCGCGCGGGCGAACCGGTCACAGTTCACGCGGTAGTCACGCGTGTCGGGGGAGGCGTCCGCCGCCAGCTCCACGTGGCAGTCGGGGACGACCTCGGCGATGATCCGGGCCAGCTCGCGGATCTGGAAGTTCTGGTCAGTCCCCCCCACGTTGAAGGCCTGGTCGTGGACCACCTCCCGTGGCGCCGCCAGGGCCGCCAGGAAGGCGCGGGCGATGTCCTGCACGTGGACCACCGGTCGCCACGGTGAGCCGTCGCTCTTCAACCGCACGGTCCCCGTGGTGTAGGCCCAGGCCACCAGGTTGTTGATGGCGACGTCGGCGCGGAGGCGCGGCGAGGCGCCGTAGGCGGTCGCATTCCGCAGCGACACCGGGCTGAAGCCCTCGCTGGCGAGGGCATGGAGGTCGCGCTCGGTCCGCACCTTGGACTCGCCGTAGGCGGTCACCGGACGGAGCGGCGACGTCTCGTCCATGAACGCGCCGCCGGCGGCGCCGTAGTTGCTGCACGACGAGGAGAAGAGGAAGCGTCCGACGCCGGCGTTGCGGGCCGCCCGCGCCAGGCGGATCGAGCCGTGGTGGTTGATGTCGTAGGTGAGCGTCTCGTCCAGCTCGCCGAGCGGATCATTGGACAGGGCGGCCAGGTGGACGACCGCATCGAACCCCGCGAGGTGCTCGGGCAGCACGTCACGCAGGTCCACACCCACCGTCGGGACGTGCGGCAGGCGGGCCGGGTCGCCGAAGGTGCAGGCCCGGTAGAGGTCCGTGTCGAGCCCCACGACGTCATGGCCCGCCGCCTCCAGCAGCGGCGTCAGGATGGCCCCGATGTAGCCGAGGTGGCCGGTCACCAGCACCCGCATGGCTCAGGCCACCAGCTTCCGGCAGACGAACGCCTCGGCATAGCCCGACGGGGCGACGCACTCCAGGCCGCGCAGGCGGAGCAGCGCCCAGAACGTCTCCGGGCTGAACCAGTGGTGGGCGTGCTGGCTCGGGAAGTGGGCCATCAGGGCCTCGACCTTGCGGGCCGCCACCGCGCGCTCGA
>CAWCMN010000002.1:0-208031 GCA_963796715.1 uncultured Chloroflexia bacterium | reverse complement strand
GCTTCCCGCTCATGCCCGATGACCTCGACCCCGATGCGCAGGCGGAGTGGCGCCACGTGGAGGCGCAGATGGCGGCCACGGGCGTCATCCGGCCGGTCGATCGGATGCTCCTGCGGGCCTACTGCGAGGCCGTCAGCCGGTACCTCCAGGCGGTCCGCCTGTTCGCCACGAGCGGCCCGCTGCTGCCCGACCGGGGGCACCACGGCGTGGTCAAGAACCCGCTCCACCAGATCGTCCGTGACAACGAGGCCACGATGCGCGCCCTGGCCCGCGAACTTGGGTTGACCCCGTCGGCCCGTTCCGGCCTCGTCTCTGCACCTGTGAGCGCCGATCCCTTCGAGGCGTACCTGCGTGCCCGTGGCCGCGCCGGCGCGTAGGCGCGCGCCGCGGTCGCCCAAGGCGCGTGACCAGGCGACCGCCTACGCCCGGGCCGTGGTGGCCGGGCGGATCGTGGTGAACGGCTACGTCCGGGCCGCCTGCCAACGACACCTCGACGACCTGGCCCACGGCCCGGCGCGGGGCCTCCGCTGGGACCCGGTCGTGGCGGAGGGGGCCATCGCCTTCTTCGGCTTCCTGCGCCTCGCCGAGGGTGACTTCGAGGGCCTGCCCTTCGTGCTCCAGCCGTGGCAGGCGTTCATCGTCGGCTCGCTCTTCGGCTGGCTCACCGCGGATGGCTCACGGCGCTTCCGGAACGCGTACATCGAGACGGCCAAGGGCAACGGCAAGACCCCCCTGGCGGCGGGCATCGGCCTCTACGGCTTGGTGGCCGACGACGAGGCGGCCCCGGAGATCTACTGCGCCGCCGCCGGCCGTGACCAGGCGGGGATCCTCTTCACCGACGCCAAGCGCATGGTGGCAAGGTCACCGGCGCTGGCCCAGCGCCTCGAGGTGCTGGCGAACGCCATCGCCTACCCGGCCGTTGATGGGACGTTCCGCCCGGTCAGCTCGGAGGCCGGCAACCTCCATGGCCACCGACCGCACATCGTGCTGATCGACGAGCTCCATGCGCATCCGAATAGCGATGTGGTGGATGCCATGCGGGCGGGCACGAAGGGCCGTCGCCAGGCGCTCATCGTGCGCATCACGAACGCCGGCTACGACCGCACCTCGGCCTGCTGGCAGGACCACGCCTACAGCACTGCCATCCTCGAGGGCACGATCGCCAACGACAGCTGGTTCGGTTTCGTGTGTGGCCTCGATCCCGAGGACGACTGGACCGACGAGGCCGTGTGGCCGAAGGCCAACCCGAACCTCGGCGTGTCGATCAGTCACCGCTACCTCCGTGAGCAGGTGGCCGAAGCCCTCGGCATGCCGGCCCGCCAGAGCGTCGTGCAACGCTTGAACTTCTGCGTCTGGACGAGCGCCTCCGCCGGCGCCATCGACCTCGAGCGCTGGGATGCCTGCGCCGAGCCACCGGCCATCCCCGACGGCGCCACCGTCTACGGCGGCCTTGACCTGAGTTCCACGACCGACCTCGCCGCGCTCGTGCTCGCCTACCAGGACGCCGGTGGCGTGGTCCACCTCCTCACCCGCTTCTGGTGTCCCGAGGCGACCGTGGAGGCGCGGACGCAGCGGGACCACCTGCCCTACGACGTGTGGGTGCGGGAAGGGGCGATCACCGCCACGCCGGGCGACGTGACCGATTACGAGGCGATCCTGGCCGACCTCACCGCCCTCTCGGAGCGCTACCAGATCGCCGAGCTGGCCTTCGTGCGCCTCAACGCCACCCAGTTCGTCCAATCCGCCGGGGCCCTCACGACGATGGTGCCGATCGCCCAGACGTTCGTGGGCTTGAGTGCGGCGAGCAAGGACCTGCTCTCGCGCGTCACGGCACAAACGCTGAGCCATGGCGGGCAGCCGGTGCTGCGCTGGATGGCCAGCCACCTCGTCGTCGACGAGAACGCGGCCGGCGACCTCAAGCCCTCCAATGAGCGCTCGAGCGAACGGATCAGCGGCCTCACGGCGGCCGTCCTGGCCATCGCCCGTCTGACCGCGCCGCACGAGCCGCCGCCAGCGGAGCCGGGCATCTTGACCTTCATGAAGATGCGGGCGGCCGAGGCCCGGGCGCTGGCGGGGCTCACCGATCCACCGACGGAGCACGGCACCTCAACCGCTACGGGCCACGGCGCGGGCGAGACTCGCTGTGGGTTCCTCTACCGCGCCCCCGGGCCGTCGATCGGGACATGCGGGCTGCCGATTGGGCACGCGGGTGAGCATGGCGCGGAGTGAGGCCGCTCGGGCGACCAACGGACCGAGACACGCCGACGGTGGGAGGGCCAGAAGGGTGGGCTGATAGCCCTCGGCCCGGATAATCCAGCGTACTGTGGCGCCGCTCCGCGTCTACCTCGACCAGAACAAGTGGATCGACCTAGCACGCGCGGCGACGGGCCACCGCGATGGGGCTCGGTATGTCGACGTCCTCGAGATCGCCCGCCACGGGGCGAGGGCGGGCCTCGCCGCGTTCCCGCTCTCGGGCGTCCACTACATGGAGACGCTGCGCACCCGCTCGGCGCGCCGTCGCCACGACGTGGGCGGCCTGATGAACGAGCTGTCGCGAGGTCTGACGATGGCCTCCAGCCCCGATGTCCTCCCGGGCGAGATCGACCGTGCCCTCCGGGCGCGGTGGGGCCGGCCGATGGACCTGCGCGAGGTGCCCATCTTCGGCGCCGGCCCCTGGCATGCCTTCAACGAGGCACCCCAGCGATTTCATGTCCCCGACCAGTGGCCGGTCGACGAGGAGACGCGTGATCGGCTCGAGGAGCGGTTCACCTGGCTGCTCGAACGACATCTGCTGGTGGGGCCAGGTGAGGACTTCCCCCACGCGGGCATCGACCCGCAGGCCGATGGTCCGCTGCGCGAGCAGCACGCCCAGAGGGAGCGGGAGCTGGGCACCCTCATCCGCGGCCTCGGGCGTGGCGGGCGGGACTTCCGCGACGCGTGGCAGGCCCGCTCGATCCTCGAGCTGCTGGATCCCATCACCGAGGCGCTGCTGCGCGCTGGCCTAAGCCCCGAGCTGTTCGCCGGACTGGGGAAGGACGGGCTGGGCCAGTTCCTGCACGACCTGCCGGTCGCCTCGGCCGTCTTCGAGATCCGCTACCGACGCCACCGCGATCCCGCATTGCCCTGGTCCCGCCAGGACCTCAACGACCTGCACGCGCTGGCCATCGCCGTCGTCCACTGCGATGTCGTCGTCACCGAGCGCCACGCCGCGGCCTTGCTGCGAGAGGCACGGCTCGACGCCCGCCACTCGACCGTCGTGCTCACCGACCTGGCCGATCTAGCCGGAGCGCTGATCGCGGCGGTGGGCTGACACGACCCGTCACGTCCCCGTGGCGCAGCCACTCACAGTACCGATGAGCCTCTGGCCCCTGTTCTCAGCGCCGAAGCCATCGCTTCGACACGCGCCCAGGAGATACCTTCGCGTTGGTCGACCGCGAGAGGATGGTTGGTCGGCTCAAGTTCGAAGACTGGCCGGATACCCAACGGCTGCGTATGGACGTGTAATTTCAAGTTAGTGGTATTTCGATAGAAGGGTGAAATCTCGTTGCTTAGCCATCCGAAGTAAGGGTGGTCGTATTCTCGCCCGGCAACTTGCCAACGCTCGAGGATCGTGCGCCAACTTGTGGGACTCAACGACGACCAAACCCCGAGTTCCAACGCATGTGACCGATCGCTAATTGGCAAGAGAATTCGCCCCCGCACGAAATGATGTGGCGAGGCAGGGTCCGACCGAATCACAATGCTGCAAAGTTCCTGATCGAGGTGAGAGTGCTGCCGCTCGGATGGCGACAATTGGTTCCATAAGTCTGGAGCCGGAATCCCATAGGCAAGGGGCGTGTCGTGAACCCGCCCGCATTCGGCGCATGCCCTTGATCCCGCGGCAGAGTCACTCATCACCTTGTGGTTGCTGCTCCCACTTAGGGCCCGTCGATGCCTGGCTGGTCCAAGAGCTGTTGAATCAGTCTAAGCAGTTGCGCAACCACCCCTCCCTGCGTCTGGCTGCACGTCAGGCACTGCGGGAGGAGTCGCTGAGGTACGCCGTCAGGATTCAATGCGGTTGGCGGTTGATGGTCGGGTACCCAGTTTCCAGACTTGGTCCCTGGATCCGGCGCCCCGCATGACCAGCAGCCGTTCTTGTCGCCCAGTTCGTTAACTGGACCCCGATTAGCTGGGGCGAGGTCTGCGGGGTTCCCTCGAGCTGGAACTGATGCTTCACCCAAGTCCGGATCAATCAAGCTTCCCTGCGGGACGGAGAGGAAATTCATGTCCGCGCCATCACCGATCATGATGATGGTATTCGCGGCGTAATGGTGTGTAGCGCTTACCTGAAAACACCACGTCCATACGCAGGACTGCGTCATGCCCCCGGGTTTAGGGCCGGACAGGTCGGCATCCTTCCGGGCCTGCATCATCCCCGTCAGGATTGGATTGTCGATGTGCTGCTGGTCGGCCGTGCTGAGTGTGTCCCAGCCCTGGTCGCGGGTGCCCTGCAGAGCGGCCGCGACCGTCCGCTGGTCGTCGCCGGGCCGCTCGCCGTAGCGGCTCCACAAGCGGTGCGCCTCCTGGCGCTTCTGGGCGAGGTACTTGGCGATCTGGGCCTGCGAGGCGCCCGGCCCACCGCCCATGCCGCACAGCTCGGGGATGCGGCAGTTCAGCATCACGTGCCCGTCGGGGTCGATGAGCGTCTCGGGGTTGCCTCCGGCGTACAGGTAGCGGTCGAGGGTCACCGGGTTCGTCGCTGACCCGGCCACCGAGTCGAGCGATGTGAAGGCGCCGATGTCGGGGCTGTAGCTGCGGGCCTCGAAGTCGTACAGGTCCCGCCCACCCGAGGTCGACTCGAGGAGCTTGCCCTGGAAGCGCCAGGGCGAGGGGATCGACCCGGCGAGGACGGTGCCCTCGGTCAGGCCGTAGGCGTCGTAGCGGAAGGCGTCGGTGACCGTGGAGCCGGAACTGTTGAGCTGGCCCACGACGTTGCCGTGGAGGTCGGGGATGAGCCAGGCGTAGCCCCCGCTCGTACCACTGGCGAGGCGGTCACCCAAGGCATCGAGGGCCGCGTTGACGGTCACCCCGGCCTGGTTCTCGACGTCCTGCACGACCGAGTCCGTGGTGCCTTCGTAGCCGTAGGTGTCGATCGGCGTGAGGGTGCCCGTGCCGGTGGCGCGGGTGGGGCGACAATGAGCCGCTAGGTCTGTTGGCCTCGCACGGCTCCGATTCGTGCTCCCGGTGGCAGCCCGCGAGCTTCAGCCAACAATTGGCCGGACAGGGTCCAGTACACCTCGGTATCGAGCAGGCTCAGGTTGCTGAGATCATCGGTGCCGCCCAGATAGAGTGGCCGGTCGTACCCCACGCATTGGTCTAGGCGGAGTGGCAGATCGAAGGCGTGGCCCACCGACCAAGCCTCGAAGAACGAGTAGGCCAGCGCTGGCTCCCGCAGCTCCCACAATCGGTCGTGGAAGACGCTGAACCTTACGGGCACTTCCAGTACTTCCCCTGTGCCCGGTTCGAAAATCAGAATCTCCGGGTCCTCAGTTGGCCCCCTGTGCGCGTCGATGGCGAACTGCCGCCCTAACCAGTCCACCCCGAAGAGGGACACGTGCTGCGCGTACCTTGGGAAAGCGGCCAGCACAATCGGGGTGACGACTCGCGCGCTGCGACCGTCGTGAATGCGATAGACGCCGTTACCGTAGGTCACACCGGCGCAGGAGCTAGCGAACTTGGCGTAAGTCGTAACCCGACTGAGCTGGTCCGTGCGCCATGCTTCCCCGGGCCGCTGGTTTGCCGGGGTGGGTAGGATCGATGGAATGCAGCTCAACAGATGCCCACACTCCGCACAGGGGTGCCCGCAGCATACCCCGCAATCTGGCATGCCACCTGGGCTCCGAGGCTGCGATTGACTGTCAGATCGAGTGGCCACATGTTGGACGGAGTGTTGGCTCCTCCGAGCTGCAGGTCAATTAGGTGGTCGACGTCTGAGCCAGCTGGGACGATCCCGCCACTACGACGGAATACGTTCGCTGCCGATGTCCCAGTGCGAACTACAGGGGTCACGCTCAGCGCACCATCGGCGGCAGCACCGTTGAGCGCGGCGACCTTCGTATCCGCGGCCGTTATCTGGGCGTCGGTCCACCCGGCTCCATAGTGCAGGGTAATGTCGATGCCGGCCTCCCCGCCAGCAGCGGAAGCGACGCCCGCCGGGCCTACCCCCGGGTCGCCAGATACGGCGGCCGAGACACTGTTCGCGAGATTCACCGCGGCTGGACAGGCGGCAGCGCAGACGCCGGACGCTCCGGCGACGGACCAACCCGCACCGACATCCGCGACAAACCCCGCCGCCGCCGTTGCCGTGGTCACAACGGCATCGGCAACCCCGGCGGCGGCCGCAGTAATCCCCAGCGCTTCACACACCCCGGCGACGCAGGCCAGACCCGCAGCCGTCACCCCGGCAGCGATGGCGATCGGCGTCCAGTTGAGGGACGGGTTGGCGTTGGTGCAGCCATGGACGGTGCAGCTCAGTGACCCCGCGGCCCGGTCGGCCGATTGCACCTGGGCCGTGGTGAGCGTGTCCTCGGCTTGGTCACGCCCGCCCGTCAGGAGCGGGTCGGGCGCCCGCGCACCGCTACTCGCGACCGTCCGCTCGTCGTCGCCGGGCCGCTCGCCGTAGCGGCTCCACAAGCGGTGCGCCTCCTGGCGCTTCTGGGCGAGGTACTTGGCGATCTGGGCCTGCGAGGCGCCCGGGCCGCCGCCCATGCCGCACAGGTCGGGGTTGCGGCAGTTGAGCATCGTGTGCCCGTCAGGGTCGATGAGCGTCTCGGGGTTACCACCGGCGTAGAGGTAGCGATCCAGCGTCACCGGGTTGGTGGCTGACCCGGCCACGGTGTCGAGCGATGTGAAGGCGCCGATGTCGGGGCTGTAGCTGCGGGCCTCGAAGTCGTACAGGTCCCGCCCACCCGAGGTCGACTCGAGGAGCTTGCCCTGGAAGCGCCACGGCGAGGGGATCGAGCCCGACAGCACGGTCCCTTCGGTGAGGCCGTAGGCGTCGTAGCGGAAGGCGTCGGTGACCGTCGTACCCGAGCTATTGAGCTGGCCCACGACGTTGCCGTGGAGGTCGGGGATGAGCCAGGCGTAGCCCCCGCTCGTACCACTGGCGAGGCGGTCACCCAAGGCATCGAGGGCCGCGTTGACGGTCACCCCGGCCTGGTTCTCGACGTCCTGCACGACCGAGTCCGTGGTGCCTTCGTAGCCGTAGGTGTCGATCGTCATGTAGGGCACCGAGGTCAGTGCCAATGGTTCGTCGGCGCGGCCACATGGAGACCGCCGCACGGCCATCAAATCCAGCCGTGAACTACGAGCGGATCAAGTCAACGATCACCCAGAAGGCAACGAAGACGATCGCAATGACGGCTAACTGCCGCGGGTTCGTAGGGCGCGTCGCTCGGTCCGGCATCACCACGGGGTCATCGCCCGGGTGTCGTGGCCGCAGCCCCAAGGGCAGGCCCCGCACCTCGCGCCCGACCGTGAACTGGTGCGGGCGGTAGGCACCCAAGGCCGCCGCAAAGGTGTAGGTCGCGCCATCGGTGGGGTCGCGGACCCAGCCCAACTCCCCCGGCACCTTCAAGATGAACGTCCCGTCCTCGGAGGTCAGGCTGTCGGTGACGCCCCGCCGCTCCATGCCGGATATCCGCCCCCACGGCCCGATCGTCGTCGCCGGGCGACCGGGAATCTCGCAGCGGACGCCCTCCGGCGTGAGCCGCAGCGTTGCGCGTGGCCGGGAGAACCAGCCCATCCACGGGGCGTCGAAGAAGAAGAGGCCGGCCACGAAGACGATGGCCGGGGCGAAGACGAGCAGGATCGCGCCGACCGTCTCGAGGGTGGAGGCGTGCGGCATGCCGGTCGGGTCGATCGTCGCCGCCACGATGATGACCCATGGGATGATCGCGAGCCCGAGGACCCGCGCCGCGTTCGAGAACGGGCGGTTGAGAGCAATCAGGACCCACGCATCATGCTGCGACACTGGGCTTTCCAATCTCTATGGGAAGAAAAGTCGGGCTAGGATGCTCGCTGCTGCGCCGACCCCGCCGCTGGCAAGTTGGCCACCGAGACTATCGCCGAAGTCCGGGATCGCCGCAGCACCGCCGGTCAAACCGGTGGTGAGGGTGTCCCGAGGAGTCGGCTCCGTCAAGCGGGTCGAGACGTTGGCGGCCGCAATTGCCGTGGCCGCTCCCAGCCCGGCGCGCAAGAGAATTGGCGCGCCAGAGAGTCCACCGGTAAGTACGGCGCCGACCGCGCTGATTCCGATGTCGCCCAAGCTAATGTCACTGTTCCACTGCTTATGACTTGCAAGGTTCACTCCCACCTGCGCCAACAGGCTTGCCCCGGCGCCGATTGCTCCGGCGAGAGCGAGGTAACCGGCAGACGCGTAGCCTAGGGCTGCAGGAAGACTGCCGATAGCAATGCTCGCCGCGTCCACGGCGCCAGTGACCGCAGCCCCCACCCCGAGGGCCTCGCAGAGTCCCACGAGGCAACTCACGGCGGCTAGGCCGACGCCTGCGCCGATGAGCAGTGGCACGGGGTTCAGGTTGGCCGGGTTGGCGACCCCACAGCCGTGCGCGGTGCAGGACATCTCGGTTGGGGCCTGCTGGGCCGTGGTGAGCGTGTCCTCGGCTTGGTCACGCCCGCCCGTCAGGAGCGGGTCGGGCGCCCGCGCACCGCTACTCGCGACCGTCCGCTCGTCGTCGCCGGGCCGCTCGCCGTAGCGGCTCCACAAGCGGTGCGCCTCCTGGCGCTTCTGGGCGAGGTACTTGGCGGTCTTCGGCCCTCTTGTGTGCGGACGAGTTATTCGATTCTTGTCGAACCGGAGCGTCGGCCGACGGGCCTCGGACCGACCGCAACCGCGAGCCGGTCGTGAGCGTCTACAGAGGTGATGCGCCATCTCGTCATCCTGCTGCTGGCCGTCGCCCTGGCGGGTTGCGCCAGTCCCGGGCCGACCCTGACCCTGACGCCCGCACCGACGCCGTCGCCAACGCCATCGGCATCGCCCGCGCCGTCGCCGACGCCGCCGCCCAACACTTCGGTCACCTGCCTGCGCGAGACTGCCCCGCTGCCCTCCGCTCTGGCCGGCGACCCCTGTCCGGCCGCGCTGGCCGCGGTGCGCGCCCTCGTCGCCCCACTGGGCTTGCCGATCGCCCGGATCTACCTCGCACCCGACCCCTTCTTCTGCGGCGACCTGTGGCCAGAGGTCGGGTCGTCGACGGTCTGTGCCGGACCGATCGTCCTGCCGGGCCGGGACATGCACGGCTGGGTGGCCTTCACGGGCACGGCCAAGATCGCCGCGGTGGCTCTCGAGCGCCCGTTCCCGCCCGCCGGCAGCCCGACCGCGTCAGCGCCACCGTGGCAGGCGACCCTGGCGGCCTTCGTCGTCCCGCCCGCCGGCTGGGTGATGCCCTAGGAACGGGACGCGGGCACGGCCGACCCCGGAGCCGAGGATCGCCATGACCGGCGACCGCGTCGGCGACATGCGCGGTTCCGGTCAGGCGACGGCCCCCTGGCGGAACCGCATCGTGGGCGCTGGCGAGGCGGCGCCCGACCAGCTGCTGGCCCATCCCGGGAATTGGCGACGTCATCCGCCGGCGCAGCGCGACGCCCTCCGCGGCTCGCTCACCGAGGTCGGCTGGGTCCAGCAGGTGCTCGTCAACCGCCAGACCGGCCACGTCGTGGATGGCCACGCCCGGGTGGAGGAGGCGATCAGCCGCGGCGAGTCGACGGTGCCCGTCCTGTACGTCGACCTGGATCCCGACGAGGAGGCGCTCGTCCTCGCGACGCTCGATCCGATCGCGGCGATGGCCACCACCAATGAGGCATCGCTCGCCGCCTTGCTGTCCGAGCTCCACGTCGATGACGCCGCCCTCCGGGCGTTACTAACGCAGCTGACACCCGCGATACCCAAGGTCGGTCTGACCGATCCCGATGAGGTCCCGCCGGTTCCCGCGGAGCCGTGGGTCAAGCCCGGTGACCTGTTCGCCCTCGGTGACCATCGCCTCCTCTGCGGCGATGCGACGAACGGCGCCGACGTCGAGCGCCTGATGGCCGGGGCCACGGCACGGGCGATGTTCACCGACCCGCCGTGGAACGTCGGCATCGGCCAGGACTCCAACCCCCGTCACCGCCAGCGTCCGGGCCTGCGCAACGACGACCTCGGCCCCGAAGCGTTCCGCGCCCGCCTCGACGGCTTCGCGGCGCAGGCCCATCGCGTGGTGTCGGGCGACCTGTACGTCGTGCTGGGAGCGTCGGAGTGGCCGACGCTCGACCTCGCCCTGCGCGGGGCGGGGTACCACCACTCGGCCACGATCATCTGGGCCAAGGATGCCTTCGTTCTCGGTCGTTCGAACTACCACCGCCGCTACGAGCCGATCTGGTATGGCTGGCGCGACGGTGGCACATCGAGCTTCAACGGCGCCCGCGACCTCGACGACGTGTGGGAGATCCCCCGTCCCCGCCGCTCACCGGAGCACCCGACCATGAAGCCCGTCGAGCTGGTCGAGCGCGCCATCGCCAACTCCACGGCGGCCGGCGACGGGGTGTACGACCCGTTCGTCGGGTCCGGGACGACGCTCATCGCCGCGGAACGGGTGGGCCGGCGGGGCTACGCGCTCGAGATCGACCCCCGCTACGTCCAGGTGGCGCTCGAGCGCTGGACGGCCTTCACGGGCCGCACGGCCGAGCGGGTCGATGGGTAGACGCGGGCCGCCGCCGGCCCCGACCCGCCTGCGGGTTCTCCATGGCGAGACCCGCCCATCCCGCCTCAACCGGCATGAGCCTGAGCCAGCCGGTGGGTTCCCGGTCATGCCCGACGACCTCGACCCCGACGCCCAAGCCGAGTGGCGCCACGTGGAGGCGCAGATGGCCGCCACCGGCGTCATCCGCCCCGTCGATCGGATGCTGCTGCGGGCCTACTGCGAAGCGGCCAGCCGCTACCTCCAGGCGGTCCGCCTATTCGCCACGAGCGGACCGCTGCTGCCCGATCGGGGGCACCACGGCGTGGTCAAGAACCCGCTCCACCAGATCGTCCGTGACAACGAGGCGACGATGCGCGCCCTCGCCCGCGAGCTCGGCCTCACCCCCTCGGCCCGCTCCGGTCTCGTCGCTGCGCCCACGACCGCCGATCCCTTCGAGGCGTACCTGCGTGACCGTGGCCGCCCCGGCGCGTAGCCGCTCGCCCCGAACCCCGATGGTCCCCGATCAGGCGACCGCCTACGCCCACGCCGTGGTGGGCGGGCGGGTGGTGGTGAACGGGTATGTCCGCGCCGCTTGCCAGCGGCACCTCGACGACCTGGCCGATGGCACGGCGCGGGGCCTGCGCTGGGACCGCGCTACCGCCGAATGGGCCATCGGGTTCTTCGGCTTTCTGCGCTTGGCCGAAGGGGAGTTCGAGGGCTTGCCCTTCGTCCTGCAGCCATGGCAGGCGTTCATCGTCGGGTCGCTCTTCGGCTGGCTGACCGCCGATGGCTCACGGCGCTTCCGCAACGCCTACATCGAGACGGCCAAGGGCAACGGCAAGACACCCCTGGCGGCGGGCATCGGCCTGTACGGCCTGGTGGCCGACGACGAGGCGGCGCCCGAGATCTACTGCGCCGCCGCCGGGCGCGACCAGGCCAACATCCTCTTCACCGACGCCAAGCGCATGGTGGCCCGCTCCCTGGCCTTGGCGCAGCGCCTCGAGGTGCTGGCGAATGCCATCGCCAACCTCGACCGCGACGGCACGTTCCGCCCGGTCAGCTCGGAGGCCGGCAACCTCCACGGCCACCGGCCCCACATCGTGCTCATCGACGAGCTCCACGCCCATCCCAACAGCGACGTCGTCGATGCCATGCGGGCGGGCACGAAGGGCCGTCGCCAGGCGCTCATCGTGCGCATCACGAACGCCGGGTACGACCGCACCTCGGCCTGCTGGCAGGACCACGCCTACAGCGTGGCCATCCTCGAGGGCACGATCGAGAACGACGCCTGGTTCGGCTTCGTCTGCGGCTTGGATCCAGGCGACGACTGGACGGACGAGGCGGTGTGGCCCAAGGCCAACCCCAACCTCGGCGTGTCGATCTCCCTGCGCTACCTGCGCGAGCAGGTGGCCGAAGCGCTCGGCATGCCGGCCCGCCAGAGCGTCGTGCAGCGGCTGAACTTCTGCGTCTGGACGAGCGCCTCGGCGGGGGCCATCGACCTCGCGCGCTGGGATGCCTGTGCCGAGACGCCGGCCATCCCAGACGGCGCCACCGTCTACGGCGGCCTCGACCTCTCGTCGACGACCGACCTCGCGGCCCTCGTCCTGGCCTACCAGGATCCTGACGGGGTGGTCCACCTCCTGACCCGCTTCTGGTGCCCCGCGGTAACCGTCGAGGCTCGCACGCAGCGGGATCACCTGCCCTACGACGTGTGGGTCCGGGACGGCGCGATCAGGGCCACACCGGGCGACGTGACCGACTACGCGGCGATCCTCGATGACCTCACCGCCCTCTCGGACCGCTACCAGCTCGCCGAGTGCGGCTTCGTGCGTCTCAACGCGACCCAGTTCGTCCAGTCCGCCGGGGCCCTCACGACGATGGTGCCGATCGCCCAGACGTTCGTGGGCTTGAGTGCCGCGACGAAGGACCTGCTCTCAAGGATCACCGCGGGCACCCTGCGCCATGGCGGGCAGCCCGTGCTCCGCTGGATGGCCAGCCACCTCGTCGTCGACGAGAACGCCGCCGGCGACCTGAAGCCCTCCAACGACCGCTCGAGCGAGCGGATCACGGGGTTGACCGCAGCCATCCTCGCCCTGGCTCGCCTGACCGCGCCGCGCGAGCCGCCGCCAGCGGAGCCGGGCATCCTGACGTTCATGAAGCTGCGAGCGGCTGAGGCCCGGGCTCTGGCGGGGCTCACCGATCGACCCAGTGAGCACGGCGCCTCTAGCGCCACGGGCCACGGCGCGGGCGTGACCCGCTGTGGCGTCCTTTACCGCGCCCCTGGGCCGTCGATCGCGGCCTGCGGGCTGCAGGCTGGACACGAGGGCGCGCACGGGACGGGCTGAGGGAACCGTCAGGCCGTAAGCGTCGTAGCGGAAGGCGTCGGTGACGCTCGAGCCGGAGCTGTTGAGCTGGCCCACGACGTTGCCGTGGAGGTCGGGGAAGCTCTAGCCTTTGGTGCAGGGGCGTTACTGACGCCGTGAGCGGTCTTAAGTCAAGAGGGTCCAGACGGCATCCCGCACGCCCGGGGGAATTACGGCCATGCTGTCACGCCGGCCGAAGTACTCGGTCTGCTTCTGGTACCCAGGGCCGGCAAGCACGTCGAGCATGATCAGTCCATCTCGGCGTGCAGCCTCCGGCCAGCCCTCCACTACAGGACGGGCAGCCGCGATTCGCTGCATGGGTCGCTGGACGCGGACGTAATCAGGACCGCTGGGCCAGATATTCGCGCCGATGTCGATACCAAAGCGGAAGTCACAGTCGACGAGCTCGGCGGCGCTGAAGTCATTGCCCTCAAATCGATTCTTCGTCCTCGGCGGCTCGAGCCGCTCCGTGCTGATCCACATTCCCCGGGGCTCGCCGTCGAAGATGCACTGTCGCATAGTGCCGCTGAATTGACATCTGATGAACTCCCCGGCCTGTGAGTGCCACCCGCGCAGTTGTGTCGCGGCGTTGAAATCGCAGTCCTCGAACCGCGCTTGGCCAGGGTCGACTTCACCGAGCCCGCGAGCGCTGAACGTGCACCTTCGGTACGTGCTCTGCACCTGAACTGCAAACATGCCACCGAAGAACGCGGTGTTTTCGAACCGACAACCCTCGAAGGTCGTCCCGCGTGCGCTGAAGCCGGCGAGTTCCAAGCCAGAGAAGTCGATCTCGCGCAGCATGGCGCCGGTGAAAACGACCGGCCGTCGAGCAAGCACTCCGGCAGAGAGGCCGGACTGCGCTTCGAATACCGCAGCGAACGGCGCGTGGTCGAACTCTCCCGTCAGCCAAACCGCCGGCTGCGGCTCGACGTGGCCCACGACCCGAACCTGATGCCTCACCACCTTACGGGAAACGATACGTCACGATGCTCGTGGGGTCGATCCCGTAGCGGGCGGCGTGAGAAGGGACTCCCCCCGGCGTCGTCAGTTCGACTTGATCGCCGGTCGTCGCGTCGCTGAAGTCAATGCCGATTGGATTGCTCGTAAACCGGCCAGGGAACCTATCTTGGAGAAGCGCCGTAACGGCTCGTTGGAAGGCCGTGCCCAGATAAGCCTGCAACAGCGAGGGGTACTTGCCGCCTGCAGCTCTCTGGGCAGCAGTCAGCGTTTCTTTCAGTGGGTCGCTACCGGCTGACTCTACGGTCCGCGCGGCATCGGAGACCGCGTCGAAGGTGCTCATGGAGTCGTCCGCGGCTGCGCTGCCCCCGCCGATGCCCAGGGTAGCCAAGCCAAGTACATCGATCACCGTACTGGTGATCGCCGCCGCCCGGGAGCGCGCGTCGCCACTCTCGATGGCAGCTCCCCGCTGGGCAGCGACCTCGGCCGCGGTACCCATAGGGTCGGCTACCGTCAGGCCGAGTCCGATGACCGTGTTGGGGTCGCAACCGAAGGACCCTGGCTCGAGGCAGGCCGCTAGCTTGAGCGCACCATTGACCTGGGCGCTAATCGCATCCCCGACGCCGGCGATGGTCGAGGTCCAGTCGGCCGGGTTGGCGTTGGTGCAGCCATGGACCGTGCAGCTGAGCGTCCCCGCCGCGGCATCGGCCGACTGCACCTGGGCCGTGGTGAGGGTGTCCTCCGCCTGGTCGCGCCCGCCGGTCAGGAGCGGGTCGGGCGTCCGCGCACCGCTACTCGCGACCGTGCGCTCATCGTCGCCGGGCCGCTCGCCGTAGCGGCTCGACAGGCGGTGCTGCTCCTGCCGACGCTGGGCGAGGTACTTGGCGATCTGGGCCTGCGAGGCGCCCGGGCCGCCACCCATGCCGCACAGGTCGGGGTTGCGGCAGTTGAGCATCGTATGCCCGTCGGGGTCGATGAGCGTCTCGGGGTTGCCGCCGGCGTAGAGGTAGCGGTCGAGGGTCACCGGGTTGGTGGCTGACCCGGCGACCGAGTCGAGCGATGTGAAGGCGCCGATGTCGGGGCTGTAGCTGCGGGCCTCGAAGTCGTACAGGTCCCGCCCACCCGAGGTCGACTCGAGGAGCTTGCCCTGGAAGCGCCAGGGCGAGGGGATCGAGCCGGCGAGGACGGTGCCCTCGGTCAGGCCGTAGGCGTCGTAGCGGAAGGCGTCGGTGACGCTCGAGCCGGAACTGTTGAGCTGGCCCACGACGTTGCCGTGCAGGTCGGGGATGAGCCAGGCGTACCCTCCGTTTGCGCCCGAAGCGAGGCGGTCACCCAGGGCGTCGAGGGCCGCGTTGACGGTGACCCCGGCCTGGTTCTCGACATCCTGGACGACCGAGTCCGTGGTGCCTTCGTACCCGTAGGTGTCGATCGTCACCAGGGTGCCCGTGCCGGTGGCCCGGGTGGCGTGGCGGCCGAGGGCGTCGAAGGTGAAGTTGACGCGGGTCCCGTCAGCCCCGGGCAGAGTCTGCCCGCCCTGGCCGGATGTCCAGCCAAGCCTGGACTTCCTTCAGGGACTTCTCGGCGAGGCCATCTGGTACCGAGCTAGACACCATCACCGACTCTGGTCCGTACTTCGCCTCGTCGAAGGGGTCGATTCCAAGCCTCTGTGCGTAGCGCTCAAGCATGTCCGATGTAAATCGGTCACGGATCTGGCGACGTTGATAGGCGGCTGGCTCCTCGAAGTCCTGCACGGAGCCCGTGGACACAAAGACCCAACCGCCATCGTAGGCCACGGCGATGCTCCGAATGTAGTTGAGGAATCGGGTGCGGTCAGGCCCGAGCAGCTCGAACTGGACGGACCCTGATCGCCCTCCATTACCCTTGGCTCGTGCTGTATGGGGAATGGTGCGAATTACGAGGCCTCGGCACCGCATCGTCCGAGTCAGATATCCGACCGCGCTAACGGGGTCCGTGCCCCGAAGCAAACAGTCGAAGTACGCTGTCCAGGCTCCGTGCTGAACAAGCAACTCGCGCGGGCGCACACCAGCGACCAGCGGTTGGAGATGCGGCAGCACTTGCCGAAGGCCACCGACGAGCTCCGTTGTGCCCACGGTGGCATAGAGCGATCGCCTCCAAACAACGAGCGTCTCGACCGCCTCGGCGAGCGGTACCTCCACGAAACCGATCGACGACGTCGTCGGCGCGAATTCCTCAGACAGAAGCGTGCGCATCCTAGGGTTGGTAGATCGGCACGAACACCCCGGTGGGGTCGTTGGCCATGATTCGCGGCATGTGCTCGATCGCAGCGCCCAGTGATTGGGTCTCGTACTCGATGTAGTAGCGGAGGTTGTCCAGGGTGTACTGGAGGTCCGGCCGGTTGATCCCCACGCGTGCGCCGGCTGCGTTCACTTGTTGCTGGTTCACGCGGATGTCGGTGGCTCCCTGGTCTTGGGCGCCGATGATGTCCTGTTGCAACTGAAGGTTCTGTGTGGCACTCGAGCTGATCGGGCGGTCAAAGGGTAGTGCCTGAGGAGCGGACGGATCGACGGCGACGTCCTGCGGTAGACGAGCCAGCGCAGCTGCTTCTGGCGCATCGGCGGTCAGCGCCTCGACGCCACCGGCCACCGCGAGGCCGGTGCCCTCGACCGTGGTGAAGATACCACCCGAGTTCACCCCGGCCTGGAAGGGATCGTTCCGGACCTCGCTGTTGAACTGATCCAGGGCCTGAGCGGCGGATTGACGGAGCTTGGCCACCGACCCCGCTGGATCTGTGACAGCGGAGGCGACGCCGGTTAGCGCGGTACCTCCCAGTGCGACGAGCGAGCCACCGAGGCACTGCTGGTTGGCGGCACAGAGTCCGGCGCTGAGGACGCTCTTCCCGATGCCAGCAACGAATCCCGTACCGAAGGCCAGGACATTCAGGACCGGGTTGCTCTGATCTCGGCCGATTTGCTGCAGCAGCGGGGTGTCGATCGTCTTGACCTGGGCCGTGCTGAGGGTGTCCCAGCCCTGGTCACGGGTGCCCTGGGGGGCGGCCTGGACGGTCGCCGTCCGCTGGTCGTCGCCGGGCCGCTCGCCGTAGCGGCTCGACAGGCGGTGCTGCTCCTGGCGCTTCTGGGCGAGGTACTTGGCGATCTGGGCCTGCGAGGCCCCCGGGCCACCACCCATGCCGCACAGCTCGGGGATGCGGCAATTCAGCATCGTATGCCCGTCGGGGTCGATGAGCGTCTCGGGGTTGCCGCCGGCGTAGAGGTAGCGGTCGAGGGTCACCGGGTTGGTGGCTGACCCGGCGACCGAGTCGAGCGATGTGAAGGCGCCGATGTCGGGGCTGTAGCTGCGGGCCTCGAAGTCGTACAGGTCCCGCCCACCCGAGGTCGACTCGAGGAGCTTGCCCTGGAAGCGCCAGGGCGAGGGGATCGAACCCGCGACGCCAAGCCGCAGCCACGCGCCGCCCGCCAGCCTCGCCCTGGCCCCGCTGCCCGTCCATCGTCGGCCATCTGCGGGCCACGAGGGAGCTGACCGGGTACGACCGCGGAGGACACCCGGTCGAAAGGCGCGCAGCCGCCCCGGTTGCGGCGTGGCCGTTGACAACCGTCAGAGGTGTTGTAGCCTTGCCCTATGACTATAGATAAAGGAGGCAGCAGCAGTCCCCTTGACGCAGGCGGGCGCACGACAGCGTCGCCGATCGACTTCCGACTCGACGCGAGCTCCGGCGTGCCGACGTACCTGCAGCTGGTCCACCAGGTCGAGCATGCGTTGCGACTTGGGTACCTCAAGCCCGGCGACCAACTGCCGACCGTCAGGGATGTGGTGGCCGCGTTGGTGATCAACCCGAACACCGTGCTCAAGGCCTACCGGGAGCTGGAGACGAAAGGGCTTGCGGCCGGCAGACCGGGCCAGGGGACGTTCATTCGGGCCACCCTCAGCCAGATCGAGCTGCCCGAGCTCTCCAGGCTTCGTCGCTCCCTGCTTGACTGGCTGACGACCGCCGACCGCGCAGGGTTGGACGAGGGCGGCATGGTCGCGCTCTTCAGCAGCGTGCTACGTGAGGTCCGTGAGCGCCGCGACGGCACCGGCGGAGAGCCTCCCGAGGTGACTCGCGAGATCGAGGGCGCGGCGTGAACGTCATCGAAACGAGCGGCCTGGGCAAGCGCTATGGGAGCACCTGGGCGCTGCGGGAATGCGGCTTGGCCATCCCCGAAGGGCACGTGGCCGCGTTGGTCGGCCCGAACGGCGCTGGCAAGACCACGCTGTTGAGCCTGGCCGTTGGCCTGGCGGTGCCGACCGCCGGCGTCGTCACGGTGCTGGGAGGTTGGCCCGCCGGGTCGGCCGTCGCCCTGGACGGGATCGCCTTCGTCGCCCAGGACACGCCCCTGTATCGGAACCTGTCAGTCGCAGACATGCTGCATCTGACCCGCAACCTCAACCGCCGCTTCGACCAGCGATTTGCCGAGACCCGATTAGGCGAATTGGGCATCCCGCTGCGGCGGGCCGCTGGCCGCCTGTCCGGGGGTCAACAGGCACAACTCGCGTTGACGCTGGCGTTGGCCCGGCGGCCGCGGCTGCTCGTCCTCGATGAGCCGATGGCGATGCTCGACCCGTTGGCCAGGCACGACTTCATGGCGACGGTCATGACCGCCGTCGCCGACGACGGCGTGTCGGTCGTGTTGTCGTCGCACGTGTTGGCCGAACTCGAACGGGTGGCCGACTACCTCGTCCTCGTGGCGGGCGGCCGCGTCCAGGTGGCCGGTGAGGTCGAGGACCTGTTAGCGCACCACCGCCTCCTAACCGGCCCGGCCGGCCAAGCCGAGCGATACGCCGAGCGGTGGAACGTCGTGCACGCCCGCCGAGGCGGGGCGCAAATACACCTGCTGGTCAGGATCAACGGCACCCCCGACCCGGTGCCCCCGGGCTGGGAAGCGTACCCGATCAACCTCGAAGACCTGGCCCTCTCGTATCTGCGTGAGCCCGGCGCCGCTGCCCTCCCCGGCCCGGAGCGATCCGAGGGAACCGGTCCCCGGCGGGTGACGGTATGAGCAGTCTGACGCTGGCCGCGCGGCCGGAACCGACCTCGAGCCCGCCCCCCGTCCCGTGGCGGCGCATGGCCTGGGTCATCTGGCGGCAGCACCGACTCGCGCTGGCCGGTGTGGGAGCCGTGTTCGGTGTGCCCGCCATGTACCTGCTGATCACCGGACTTCAGCTGTACACCGACTATGCGGCCGTGACTGCCTGCCGCCCGGCGACTTCGGAGCTCTGCCAGCGAGTCGCCATCGACTTCCTCGGCGCCCATGCGCCGAGCGTGGGGACCACGTTCGCCCTGTTGCAGGTGCTCCCCGCCCTCATCGGCGCGTTCGTTGGCGCGCCGCTCCTGGCCCGGGAGTTCGAGACCGGTACCTTCCGCTACGCCTGGACCCAGGGTTTCGGGCGCACCCGGTGGACCATCGCCAAGCTGCTGCCGCTGGCGGTCTTCGTCACCGTCGCGGCGGCCGCGTTCACCGTGCTCGTCGCGTGGTACTGGCAGCCGATCTTCGGCGCGGGAGACGACAACGGCCCGCTCTATCCCACCACCTTCGATCTGCTCGGGGTCGCGCTCGCGGCCTGGACGCTGGCCGCCTTCGCCATCGGCGCCATCGCGGGCGTCCTCATCCGCCGGGTCATCCCCGCGATGTCCGCCACCCTCGCCGTCTACGTCGGACTCGCCTTCGCGACCGGACTCGTCCTCCGCCCGAACTACCAGCCACCGGTGACCACGTCAGATCCCAGCATTCCCGTCGGCGCCTGGGTGCTGAGCCAGGGGTGGTTCAAGGGCGGCGCACCAGCTAGTCTGGACATGATCAACCAGGCCCTCGGTGCGATCGACATCCGGGCCATCACCCCTGACCTGTACCAACCCGGCCCCGCGACCCCGGCCAACGTCGACCCCGTGGCGTACCTCGTCCAGCACGGGTTCCTGCACCTGGCGACCTACCAGCCCTCCAGTCAGTTCTGGCTGTTCCAGGGCATCGAAGGCGGCTGGCTGCTCGTACTCGCCCTCCTCCTTACCGCCGCGACCGTCTGGTTGGTGCGACACCGGGCCGTCTAGCGCAACGCCGCGGCGGGTCTCCACCCCGGTGTGCTCCAGTCACCCGCCTAGGCGTGCCAGGCCCGCGAGCCCGGAGGGAGTGCCCAGCCGTCCATGGGCCGATCGTAGGCCGGTAGCGTGTTCAGCATGATCGCGCCAAGTCATGCCTGCCGGCCGCGAAGCGCAGGTTACAGGTACTGGCACTCCTTCAGGTACCAGTCACCGTTGACGGGCACGTACGTCGGGCCATAGACCTGCCCCGGCGCGAGGGTCGGGAAGAACGACCAGCCGGGCTGGTAGTAGTAGGTCGTGCAGTCGTCGAGCATGAACTGCCCTCCGGTGATGGAGCCGTCCTTCCCGTACACCGGTGCGGCGCTGTACAGGGGCCGACCGAGCTGGGCTGCCACCTCTTCGATGGCATTGAAGTCCCTGAGAGCCGTCCCCTCGAGGGGTCCGGCACCTGCCTCGAATGGTTCATCGGGGGCGGTCATCCCGACGCAGTTGGGGTCATTCGAGTTGATGAACGCGCCGTGGTCATAGGCGATGAAGTCGCACCATCCGCTGTCCAACAGGTTGGTGACGTGGTGCGCGGCAAGCGTGGGAAAGAGGGCCTGCAGCTCGGCCGCATCCGGGCTCGGATGCGGGATGCTGCCCATGCACCCGGCGAGGGTGACCGCCAGGACCACCAGGACCGCGAGCCGTGCATGGGTCGTCACGATGGCGAGACGATGCTCCGGGCGGTGCAGTCCCGCCAGTGCCATTCGACATCGCGGCGCACGCCGCAGCTAAGCGCCGCCCGCCATCCTCACCGCGGCTCCGCTCCGCTCCCCGTCAGTAGCTGGCCGGTCTGCCGGTCATGAGGCGGGGGCGTCGGGGCCAGCACGATGAATTTGCAGCGCCGCCAGGGCGACCCGCGAGGCGCTGATAACGCGCATTGCCGCACGATGGGCGAGTCGTCCGAGAGGACGGACTACCTCGATAGCCGAGAGACCCGGGCGCCGGCAGGCATCATCCTTCCAACCCCTGCATGGTGGCCGGGTCTTTCGGTGCCCGGCGTGCCCTCAGCATGTCGTGCGGCGCTCGATGCTGTGGCTGGGAGGAGGCGACGAGGTGAATCTGAACAGAGTCAGTCTCGTCTTCCGCTTGGGCGTGATCTGCCTGGTCACGGGGATCATCGTGCTGGCTCATTACCTCCTTACCGGGGGCGGCGGTCGCGTACCGCCGGAGGTCGAGGTCCTCGTCGCCGTCGTGCTGATCGTGCTGGGGATCCCGCTGCTCGTGGTCGGCGTCCGGCGTCACTGACCTTCCGCGTAGGGCACCAGAACACACGAGCCCCGGACGCGGCGCCGACGCCCGGTGCAACCGTTCGGGCAGGCAGATCGTCTCATGGACATGAGGAGACTCGCCGCCGGGCTGCTCTGCCTCGCGCTGGTGGCGTGCGCATCGCCGAACGTCACCGGCACGCCGCTGGCGACCACGCCTCCACCCGCGCCGCCCACGAGTTCGCCACCCAGCTCGCCCGTCGCCATCACGCACGTGGTCATCACATGTCCCGTGCCGATGACATCGAACGCAGCGCATGAGTCATTCATCCCGGTCGACATCTGCCCCGCCGAAGAGGCTGCCATCTACGCCGCGGTGGCCTACATCGACCACACGGTGGCCAGCATGACCATCCTGCCGACCGGCTTCGGTTGCCCCCCGTTCTTCGTGTCCTGCCCCACCGCTGTCACGGCGGGGCCAGCGGCCTACGTGACCTTCACGGGGACCGCCAAGGTGGCGGCCCTCAACCTCAATCCACAACCAAGCAGCGGTCCGGTTCCGAACGTGTCCTTCACCGCCGACGTCGAGGCCTTTCAGGTGCCGCCAGCCGGCTGGACCGCCCCTTAGGCGTCGCACTAGCAGGGTGGTGGAGTACTCGATGACCCTGACAATCACTCGCGGCAGCGGACCCTGACGGGTTCCCAGTCGGGCGCCGGACCGGCCGGCCGTTACGCGAACCTAGCCAGAACACACATGGCCGGAAGCGGCGTGGCCAGCCTCGCGCCACACGCTCGAGGCGTGTAGCGTCCTAGGTAACGTGAGGTCGTGAAAGCCCTAGTCGTCGGGTCATGCGTGAGCGCAGCCGTCGTTGCGCTGCTCGTCCTGGCGGCGCCGACGCCGTCACGCGCCGCCACGTGCCAGGCTGACAACGCTCTCCTTGGCCAGTTGCCGATCCTGACCGGGCCGACCTCGACCGACTGGTTCAACGTCCTCGGGCTCGACTTCGACCCGACCGTCCCGCCCACCCTCACCTTCACCGCCCCGGTCGTCCCGTACCCAGGTGACTCGCCGCAGGTCCTGCCACCCTCGGTAACGTCCTTCGTAGTTCCATCCTCAGAGTTCGCAGGGTCCTTCAAGTTGTCCTTCCGGGCGCGGGACACCGGGGTGCGCTCGATTACCGTGCGCATCGTGGGCAAGCGGTGCGTCGCGAGCACGGTGGTGGCGTTGACCCTCCCGGGGACCTCGACCGACGCTCCCGCGGCGCCACCGCTGGTGGGGCTTGGACTGATGTGCGTGGCGGCGCTCGGGGCGGCGTATGGCCTGTGGCGCCGGACGGGAACGGCCGCGTAGTGGGGCCTCCCGCCTTCGTCGTGATGCGACACCTCGCCGTCGCCCTGCTGGCCCTCAGCCTGACCGGCTGCGGCTCGATCGTCCCAACGCTACCGGCCACCCCAAGCACCCCGCCCCCGGTCGAGCCGTCGAGTTCGCCCACGGCCCCTCCGTCGTCGCCGACGCCAAGCATCCCGTTGCCCGCCGGCACCGTGCCCCCCGGCTCGACGAGTCGGTGGGTCAGCCTGGACGTGGAGCCGCTACCCCTGGCCCCGGCCGGCCTCGGCTGGCTCATCCCATGGGCCGGCGGTTACCTGGCCTTCTCCCAGCCCGACGGGAGCGTTCCGCCGACCGCCTGGCTCTCCCGTGACGGTCGGTCGTGGACGGCGCTCCCGCCGGACGTCTTCGGGCTCGAAGGCTGGACCGTCCAGGAGCCGATCATGATCTGGGCCGGTTCCGCGTGCGCGACCGGGTTGGCCGTTGTGACCCAGGACTTCGTCGGGACGAACCTGATCTGGACGTCCCTCGACGGCCGATCGTGGCTGCCACGTGCCTGGGCCGGCACCGATGCGCCGCGCACGATGGCGACGAACGGCCGGACCGACGTGCTCGTGACTGACGACGGCCGGCTTTACACCAGCAGGGACTGCGGAACCTGGACCCCGGCCGTGCTGCCCGCGCCCGCCAACGGGGTGAGCGCCGAGGCCCTCGCGGCCTTCGCCGGGGGCTACGTGGCCGGTGGGTTCCTCAGCACTGGGACCGGCTCGGACGGCGCCCCGATCGGCCGCCCGCTGGCCTGGTGGTCGCCGGACGGGCTGGCCTGGCACGCGGCGAGCGTGTCGCCTCGACCCGGCGACGGCTTCATCGATATGGAGGCCGGCGCGCATGGGGTGGTCGGGACCACGAACACCGTCGGCTACATCCCCGGCTCCCGAACCCTGTGGGCCTCACCCGACGGGCGCCAATGGGCTACAGGCGCCCGTTCCCCGTTGGGCCTGCAGCCGAGCGGCGAAGGCGTCGGCGACCCGAACGGCGAGTTCACGGGCGACGGGTCGCGGCTCATCGTGTTCGGCTCGACGGACCCGACCAACCCGGCCGTGGCCAACCAACTCTGGACCTCCTCCGACGGTGTGATCTGGTCACGAGTCGCCGTCACCGGTGGAGCGGCCCGACGGGTGATGGCGTTCAATGGTCCGACGCCGTACCTCGTGCGCGATGGGCTCCTCTTCAGCGGCCCGTCCGGGACCTGGTTCGGCGCGGCGAAGTGACCACGACCTTGCCGATGTCGCGCCCGCTCGGCCGTCCGGCGGTGCCTCGCACCTGCTGCCCTGCGACGGTCGGGCCGCAACGGTCCAACCGTGACACTCAGGGCGCCCGCCTGCCATTAAGCCGGACAAGGCCGGGTAGGCCATTCGCGATGGCACAGAAGCAGGTCGAGAAGCAGCCGAGGCGGGCCTTCATCCAGATCCCGCCCAACTGGGCCACGATGACCGACGCCGAGAAGAAGGCCGCTCGGCTGGAGATGGCACGCTCCCTCCAGCGGCAGTTGCTCCCGAGCGATCAGGAGCGCCCCAAGGCGGACTGACCGATCAAGGAGGCATCCCGACCTATCCTGTCGGCGTGGAAGAACGCGTGTCTGGGCAAGGGTCTCCGGACCATCCACGACTCTGGATGAAGCACGCCCTCCCCATGGTTGTGGGTGTGGTCGCGCTCGCGTGTGCGGCCCCGATCAGCACACCCTCGAACGCCCCGTCACTGCTCGCTTCGGCAACGGCCACAGCCAGCGTTACGGCGGCGCCATCGCCCTGGTCATCGGGTGGCGTCCCTGAAGCGGAGGCGGTTGCCATTGCCCGTGGACAGGCGACCTCCACGACGACCTTGGTAGCCGCATCGGTCGCTCGTTTCTTTCCTGCGACCTACGTCGGCCCGGGCTTCACCATCCCGCCCGATGAGTTGGTGTGGATCGTGGAGCTCACGGGCGAGTGGACGATCTGTGGTGGACCGCCGCAGGACGTCTGCCAGTCGCCACACCCGGGCTTCAGCACCGTCTATCTCGATTACTTCACGGGGAAGTTCATCGGCATGGTCAGCTACTCACCGGCCAACTGACGCGGACGTGAGGACGATCTTGACCAGCCTCTCGCCCGGTGCGGTCACCTACTGGCCGAGGATGAACGACGAGGCCCTGACTCCCGTCATGGCCGGCCAGTCAGCGACGCTGGTCATTGAGTCGAGTCGTGGATCCACGACGGACCAGACGCATGCCGGACTGCCGCTCTCGTCGACGGTGCTGTCGACGACCGACGGCCAGGCGGTCTTCGTCGACACCGGCTCGACCGACGCGCAGCAGGTGATGGACCGACTCCTCCGTGTGCCGGTGCCCTGATGGGGAGCGACCTGCCGCCGTCACCAGCGTCCGGCACCCGGGCGTTCAGTCGGCCCGGCACGGTCGCCGCAATCCTCGTCGGCTGCCTCGGGTTGGCCGAGTTCGGAGTGGTCGCTGGCGGGATCACCGGTGCCCAAGCCGTCGACGACATCGCGGTCGAGGTCGCGGGCACGGTCTCCGCCATCGGTGCTCTCGCGGTGCTGCTGGTCGTGGGGTGGTGGCACCGAGTGCCCAGGGCCTCGGCCTTCCAGGCGGTCTCGGGTATCGTCGCGCTCGTGCTCCTTGGCGGGGTCGTCACGTGGCTGACCTGGCTCGGGCAACCGGCGTGGGACAGTCCGGTCGGCGTCAACCCGGACCAGTCCCGGCTCATCGCGGTGGTCGTCGCGGATATGTGCTTTGGCAGTTGGCTCATGGTGGCGCGCCTGGTGTCGCCAGCGCCACGGCCGCCGGCCATGGGCCTGGCGGCGGTCGTGCTGCTCGCGGGGGCTGTCGCTCAGGTCGGCTCCGTCATCGCGTGGATGAACCCGGCCCTGATGGCCGGTCCCGCTGGGGGGGCGTCAGGCCCGCTGCTGGCGCTCGACGGTCTCCTCGTGCTCGGCTTCCTGCTCCTGGCCCTCTGGCAGGTAGTGCTCGCGGTTTGGCTGCTCATGCGCTCGAGGCCCGGGTCGACGCGCTCGTCCGGCCAGGGAGGATCACACCCAGGATCTGCGTCACGTCGGAAGCTATGGTGACCGACGACCAGGCCCTCCCCCACCGTGAGGCGAGTTACGGGCACGCGGCCTGGCTGCCGACGGCGCACAGCACGATCTGGAACGGGATGGTCAGGCTGCGCGGCGCGCCGTCGATGTCGTAGGACACGATGAGGCCCTGGTCATCTGCGCGTTCCGAGGTGGCCTTCGAGACCTGTACGGCGAGCTCGATACCCCCGACCCAGTTCGTGTAGCCGGCCGTGGGGCATACGCTGCCGGCATCCTGCCGGCCATCGATGACCGAACCGCTGCCGAGGACGAAGCCGTCGCCGATGCTGGCGAGGGGCACCGTCTCGTCCCCGAGCGCCTCGCGCCCGTGGCGGAACGGGCTCGGCCGGATGGCGAACGCATCGATGCTGAGCCCGCCCGTCGGGCGGTCCGGCTGGACCTGCTCGACCACGACGCGGGCCGGCTCGCTCAGGCAGAGGATGATCGACCCGAACGACCAGGTCTGACCGGCCGGCGCGTCACGGATTCCCGCGCCCCACGGCGCACTCGGTCCCGCGACCGTGAGTTGCGGGCCGCTGCCGCCGCACGCCGCCACGAGGGCAGCGACGAGCACGGCAGCCGCGGCCACCGACGCCCATGTCACCCGCGTCGTCCGACCGGACATCTGACCCTCCCGTCGACCCTCGTGCGACCGAGGCGGACATCGACGGTCTCGCGATACCGTGTCCGACACAAGGGCCGGACGTCACGCCGGTAGGTGCCCGGACTTCGTCCCGATCGTTGGGACGGCGGCCCCATGATCTCCGTGATTGGAACGTGCGCCACGCGGTTGCGTCTCGGCAATGACCCAAGCCCGTGACAGGTTAGCTTCGATCGTGGCGTCTTTGCGAGGATGCGCCTATGAACGCCGACCGGGCGCAAGGATCCGCTGCACGAGGCTGGATCGTGCCCGGCATCGCCTTGGCCGCCGCGGCGGTCCTCGTGGTGTACACCGTCGTGTCGGGTCCGGCGTCCCCGCCACGGCTTCGTTGAGCTGACCCACGACGTTGCCGTGGAGGTCGGGGATCAACCAGGCGTAGGCGGAACTCGTACCACTGGCGAGGCGGTCACCGAGGGCGTCGACGGCCGCGTTGACGGTCACCCCGGCGTGGTTCTCGACGTCCTGGACGACCGAGTCGGTGGAACCCAGGTAGGCGTGCGTATCGATCGTCGTGTGGGGCACCGTCGTACCCGTTGAGCGGGTGGCATGGCGCCCGAGGGCGTCGTAGGTGAAGACCCGGGTGCCGTCGGACTGCGTGGCATCACGGCGGGAAGGACGGAGTCGCCGCGAAGCGCCCACTCGACAGGTCCGTCGTCGGGCACCTCCCGACACCCCCGATTGCCGCGGCAACCGGCGCTAGTGAAGGATGACGATCGCGTCGAGGTCGATCTGCCCGTTCCCCGACGGCTGCAGGAGCAGGGTGTGCGGCCCGACGAAGCCGAATGTCTGCAGGTAGACCTCTTGGCGCGGCTGCGTGGTGGCAGACGACAGGTTGAGGGGCGTGAACTGGGAGTCGACCGTGAGCTGCGCGTTGCCGTCAGCCGGCGCCAGTGGCATGACGAGCGCCACATCACTGGCCGTGAAGCTGAGCGACACCTGGCTGCCCGAGTCGCTCGAGCCGGTCGTCGTGCCGCCATACGCCGAGCCGGTCTTGGTCGTCGCCCACGTGCCGCTGTAGAGCAGTGCCGGCGACGTGTCCTGGATGACGTCGAGGCGAGCCGCGGAGCCGGTGGCCCAGGCGGACGTGTCCCCGAACTGGTCGGTCGCCCGCACTCGGAAGACGTAGCGGTGACCGGCCGTCTCGCGGACGCTCGCGAAGGGCTTGTTCGTCGTCGCCACGACTTGGAAAGCGTGGCCGTCGGTCGACGCCTGGATGGTGTAGCTGACCGGCCCGTTGCCGAGCTCGATCGCGCCGTACTGGAGGGCCACGGCGATGCCGCCGTTGGCGGCGATCGGGGCCTGACTCAGGTACGCGGTCGGAGCGAATGCGGTCGGCGGGGCGAGGCGCGTCGGGCCGGCGTAGTAGTAGTCGACCTCTGGCTGGCCCTGGTAGCGGCCGGTCATATCGATCGTGACGTGGCCCGCGGGTCCGATCGTGACCGGCGTCCCGGTCTCGTTCCCGACCGTCACCTCCGTGTCGGCGAGCTTGAGTCCCGCGGGGAAGAGGGTCGGGGCGATAGTCAGCGGTCCGGCAGGGGCGTTGAAGAAGTACGGCGCTGGGCCGAACTGGCAGACATGCGTCGTCGGGTCGCACGTGCCGCCGCCGGCGATCGACGAGTCGCTGAGATCCTGGTCGTAGCCGCCCATCCCCGTGATCTCGACGTCAAAGGCGAAGGTTCCGGCAAAGCCCGTCGAGGTGAACCCGGGTGGCGGGAAGAAGCCCTGGCCCGGCGTGGCGATGCCACCGCACACCTTGGTCCGGACCTTCAGCGAGACGGGGAACGCGGTCCCCTTCGGGCAGAACCACGACGCCACGAGCAACGGGATCGTCGGCGCCTCCAGGAAGAGCTGGCCGCGTGTGGCGGCGAACGGTGTCACGCCATCCGGCCCGTACTCGTAGATCTGGAGGTAGTACCCAGCCGGATCGGCCGCCATCGCGTCGAGCGTCGCCTGAGCCACGCCTTCGGCGCATTGGGTGCCGAACAGCTCGTCGGTCATGTCCACGACCGGTGGGTCGGCCGTGGCCACCCCGGCCGCCCCCGCGTAGATGCCCATCGAGGCCGGCGCCTGGAGGTTGAGGAAGCCGAGACTGAAGCACAGCTCACCGGGCGTGTCGGTCTCGAAGAGGTTGCCGCTCGTGTCCTGGAGGGACGGGTCCCCCGGCCCTGGCACGACGTTACTAACCGAGAGCGTGAAGTCGAACTGGGCCGGCGGCGGCGTATCGGCCCGCACGGGGCGCGGCGCGGCGACGAGGCCCGCCAGACTGAAGGCCAGGACTGTCGCTGCCCCCACCGCCAGGACCGGACGCTGACGCATCGCACAACCCCTCGCTCCCCCATGGCCCCCTCGTAGGACCACAGTACGTCGGCGCCACCGGGCGCGTGCGCCCAGGAGGCGAAGCCGGTGCATCGGCGCACCGGCGTGCGACACGGCGGCGGGCCGGGAGCCGGCCACTCCGGGTGCGTGCCATCCGTCCTTCTCCGCGCTTCTTCCGCTCGCGGCCCGAGCGCCTACACCGTTACTAGGATGTAGTTCGTCTGCGGCCAGTCTCCGGTCGTGGGGGTGAACGTGATCGATGGTGCCGGACAGCCGATGGTGATCGACGAGGCCCACGCCGGCCCGCCGCCGTGGCGTCAGCGCTCAGAGCACCCGTACCCGACGCGTTCGGCTAGCTCATCCATGGTGCCTGCGGCGAAGTCGTTTAGACGCGAGCGGCCAACAAGTGGTCCGCGCTACCTCGGCCTCCGACGGCTCATGGCTGATGATTCATTCTTGAGACAATGGCCTTCATTCCGGCGGGCCTGCCCCGCACGTCCGGGTTACCAGGAGACGGTGAGAAGAACCGCTGTCTCTTGATACCGTCCGCTTGTCGGTACGGTCGTGGTCGTGCAGACCAATATGGCCTCCTGGCCATCGGGTGACCAAAAGACCTCTTGCGAACCGTTAGGTGTCTCGTCTCCTAGGTCAATGGTCGTCTGGGTCCCGGTCGGTGCGGTGATGGCGACTTGTGTCGCCAACGGGTCGATCGCCAGGACCACTCCCGCCGATGACACCGACAGGTCGGGCCCGTACGGAAGCTTGGCGCTGGACTCGGCACCATCGCGCTCGAAGACACGGACGGTGCCTGTTGTCTCCTGCGGCACTGCCAGTCGGCCGTCCGGCAGCCACGCCGGGGTCACGGGTCCGTCTAGTTGCTGCGCCGACACGAGTTCGCGCGCGGCGCCCGTCGTGACGTCGGCGACCGCTACCGCCCCGTTGAGATCAACGTACCCCAGCGTCTGCCCGTCGGGGCTGAAGGCGGCCCATGCCTGGCTCGTCGCGCTAGCACTCCGGAGTTCGCGTATGACGGCGCCAGTCGAGGCGTTGACGAGGTCGATCCACCCGGTTTCGAGCCCGTCCTGTTGGCCGGTCGGGTGGAGCACTGCGACCGTCGCGCGATCGCTGGTGCAAGCAAGCGCATACCCTGTCTGTGGCACCTCGCGACCACTGATCCAGAGCGTGTACGAGCCGCCCGAGGTGTCAGCGATGCATGGCAGGCCAGGTGCAAACGCCACCGCCACGGACCCGGTCGCCACCGCGGTCTCGGCGGAGGTCCCGAGCTGGCCGAGCGTTTGCTTGATCGCGCTAGTGGTTGGATCGATCCGGGTGAGGAGATACGACTGTGGCCCCGTCCAGACAAGTCCGTCGGCGGTGATTACCGCCACAGGCTGGCCTGCTCGATCCAACACGTGCTGCTGGGCCGGGGATCCGCTTGGTCCGTTGTCGAGCGAGCTCGCCGCGATCGCGACGTGTGCGCCGTCCGGCGCCCACGCCGCCTCGAGGAGGTAGGCGTCCAGGACGTCGATGTGGGTAGCCGCAACGACGTGGCCGGGGGTTGGAGATACCGTCGGTGCCGCGCCCGTTATCGGCGCCTGCCGCATTGCTAACCAGGCGACGATCACGATGCCCGCAACTCCCACAGTCGTCAGCAGACTGAGCGGGACGGTCAGGCGTGCGCGCACGCCGTTCCGTTGGTCTGTGTCGGTTGTGAGCAAGCTCGCGAGTGCGGGGCGCTTCGGAACGAAGGAATCCAACGCGGCGAGGTGCCGCCTGGTGCTGTCGACGGTGGGGTCTGCACCAGCGCCAGTTTCCTGTCGTCCCCCGCCTGGAGTTCCGAGGCTGCTCATTTGAACTCCTCTTGTCGTTCCCGAATGCGGGCAAGCCCGCGGGATATGGCTGTGCGGACGGCCGCCTGCGACACGCCCATGACACGAGCAATCGCCGGATCCGGAAAGTCAAACTGGTATCGGAGAACTACCGCTTCACGCTCGCGCCTCGGCAACGCCCTACAGAACCCCCGGAACCAGAGCCATAACTCCATCTGGCCGATAGGGTCGTCATGCGTGGGGACATTGGAAGCTGAGGTGAGCCGAAGCCAGCTGACGAGCCGCCGACGGCGTTGCTGATCAATGACTACCCTTCGTGCGATCAGAAAGAACCAAGGCAGGACTTCCCCGCGGGGACAACGGCCGCCGCGCCACGCGATGAACGCGCGCCGACACGCCTCAGCTGCGGCATCTTCTGCTTCGTCACGGTCCCCGACCAAGGCGAGGCAGTAGCGGAAGACGGGCCCCCATGAGGCTGCGTATGCGAGTTCAAATGCCCGGTCTGGGGCGGCCGCCGCCTCTGGTGCGGCCTCGGTCAATCTGTCAACCATCAGTTCTGCCATCGCTCATCCCTACCCCAATAACGAACGGTGGCGTCGCGCTGCGTCGGGAATCTCTGCCAGGCGGCGCGGTTCGCCCCTGAGGCCAAGGGCGCCAGCTATTCCACCCAGAGCACGGGCCCCGCGTGAGGCCTGGCTGGGCCTCCTCACCAGATGAACCCACCATCGGCGGGCCACCCCGCCGGCGAGGCCGGCATCTTCTGGATGGCGTTCACGATGCTGCTCTGGGACTGTGTAAACTCGCCAGCGTGGGGGCCGTACGTGTCAATGAACGTGTAAGTCCCCGTACTGTTGTTATAACCGACAATTGTCACCGCATGGCCGACGTGCTGACCTGTGCCCGCCCAGTTGGTAAGGTAGTACGCGTCGACGCGAATCTGAACCCCGAGGTAGGCGAGTCCCACATCGAACGAGACATCGTTCTGCAGATCCTGCGCAAGGGTCGGGTCGTTCTTGTAGATGAAGTACCAGTAGCCTGATGTGTATGTGCTGTGATTCGACGACTCCCAGTCCAGCACTTCGACCGTAGGACCCGGGTCTGCACCAGTTGTCGGATAGAGTGGCGTGCTCGTTCCCGGCTTGTGGTAGTCGTCGAGACCCTTGAAAGACCCGCCCGGAGATACCAGCATTGAGATGTAGAACATGTAACCGCGTGCGTACACGCCGGCTTGATTCCAGGTCCAGTATGTTGTCTTGTTGGAATTCTGGAATGTCGGATAGGACTTAAGCGTGTTCACCAGATACGTCCAATCTGAGGCCGTGTATGGCTCCGCAAAGGAGCCGCTCGTCCCCGTGACGTTCGGGTAGGCGTATCCCGGATACTTTTGACTCCAGTAGTACATCATCACCGCTGTGGAACCGTCAGTGCACATTTGTGCGTAGTTCCAATCGATGTACCAATGTCCCTGATCATCGTTGTATCTCGTCGTCTTGCTCCCACTCGCCTCGACGAAATGGGCAGTGTACGTTGTGCTGAGGGTGTAGGAGGGCGGCGCAGCGGCTGGCACGACACCTCCGGCAGCAACCGACGGGGCGGCCACTGCGAGTGCGACGGCCGTGGACATGAGCGCCGCAACGAATCGTGGCGCCCTGCGGGTCGCTCCCCGAGGGTGACGGTACATGCTCGACGTTGACCCGGCGACGAGTGACGACATGGTAATTGGGCTGGCATCGAAAGCCGGCCGCGAGCGCACACGACGCACGACTACATCCTCCTGCAGAGTGGGCTAACGGATTCCGGGCCGCCTACCTTCGTTCTCGAGTGTCCGTGGTCCACGGAGCTTGCTCGAGCCAGCTTGGAAGGGCCCGAGCACCCACCGCGGCACGATCTGCACACTCTCGCCTCCGGCCCCTAGCGCCTTGCATGGCGAGTCACGTCTTGCGCTTGAGGTCCCGACGGGCCCTGCGCGTAAGGCTAGGCGCGGGTACTTATCGGGGCCTTTGTTGATAAGTCGCAAGGCTATGGCCGCCTTGCCCTCCAGACCGACCGAGTTTACGGCTACCGTGACGGTGTGTGGGCACACATGTGACCCCGGCTCTTGCGCAAGGAAGCATTGCAATCAACATATTGCGGCGACGGCTGCCGCACCCTCCCCGTGGCGATGCACAAGGGCCAGAGCCTCGGAGGTCGCATCCAGGCCGCGGCATTGGGTCGTACGGCTCCGCGAATTGCGCCGAGAAAGGTTTGTTACGTCAGATTGGCGCGCGGCGGGGAGCGCGAGCATGACTGCCTCACGCGCGGCCTCGTCTACTTCGGACAGGCTCGGGGGACGCTGGCCGCTACCGGTTGGCTTGCTTAGGGGGCTGGAAGGCGCAGCGGGGTACTTCATGGACCAGAGGATCGTCGTCCACCGGAGCGGGCGACATCCTGGCACGGTTCGTGTAGTGGCTCCTCATCGGCTGGTAGGCCTCGGGGATCGTCGTCGCCGTCGCCTGGATAGCGCTCATGACGATGATCGGCATTCCTCTGGGCATCTGGCTCATCAACTACCTACCGGCGGTGCGGACCCTTCATCCCCGGAGGCGGGTGCGGGTCGAGAAACCCCACCACAACCGCTGTCCGGAGAAGGTAAACCACAACGTCGACACATCGTCGTCGAGGCCGGCTGACAGCCACGGAGACAGCCACGGGCATAGCACCGGGTGCGATGGGATGGCTGTGGTGGACGGGAGGCTCACCTTCGGTGCGCGTGGTGTGGCTCCAGAGCGCTCGATGTACGCTCAACGGACGGACTTTTAATCCTCGTGTCCTGGGTTCGAATCCCAGCCGGCTCACCACCATCCCACGCACGAAACGCGCTGCAGAAGCCAGTCGAACGACCTGCCAAAGGGCGGTACGACAGTCGCGGAGACAGTCACCTCAAGCGCACGTGGTGGCTGGGGTAGCACCTCGTGGACAAGCTCTCGTTCGGGATGTCCCGCGCTGCAACGTGGTGGGTGGGATGGACGGGACGGCCCAAGTCCGTGCGCGTGGTGAGGGGCCAAAGGACCCTATGCACGGGCAGCGGGCAGACCTTTAATCCTCGTGTCCTGGGTTCGAATCCCAGCCGGCTCACCACGACGTACCGCCACCGCACCTGAAGGGGCACGCGCATGCCAGGACTCGATACCGGGAACACCGGGTTCATGCTGCTATGCACCAGCCTGGTCATGCTCATGACACCTGGCCTGGCCTTCTTCTACGGGGGCCTGGTCGGCCGGCGCAACGTCCTGGCCATCATGATCCAGAGCTTCGTCTCGATGGGCTGGACGACGGTCATCTGGTTCGCCGTGGGCTACTCGCTGTGCTTCTCAGGCGGCGCCGGCGGCGTCATCGGCAACCTCGATAAGGCCTTCCTCAACGGGGTCGACCTGACCAGCCCCTCGGCGCTCAACAGCTCGATCCCCGAGTTCGTGTTCGTGGCCTACCAGATGATGTTCGCCATCATCACCCCGGCGCTCATCACGGGGGCCTTCGCCAACCGCGTCACGTTCAAGGCCTACATGATCTTCCTGACCGCGTGGCTCCTCTTCGTGTACTTCCCGTTCGTGCACATGATCTGGGGCGGCGGCCTCCTGGCCACGTGGGGCGTGCTCGATTACGCCGGCGGCATCGTCGTCCACAACACGGCCGGCCTCGCCGCGCTCGCCTCGGTGCTGTACGTGGGACGCCGGGTGGTGACTGATCGCGGACCGCACAGCATCCCCCTCGTGGCCCTGGGCACCGGCCTGCTGTGGTTCGGTTGGTACGGCTTCAACGCCGGCTCGGAGTTCCGCGTCGACGCGACGACGGCGGTCGCCTTCCTCAACACCGATGTCGCCGCCAGCTTCGCGGCCATGGCCTGGCTGTTCGCGGCCTGGATCTTCGAGAAGCGCCCGAGCTTCCTGGGGCTACTGACCGGTGCCGTCGCGGGGCTCGCCACGATCACCCCGGCGGCCGGGTATGTCTCGCCCCAGGCGGCCTGCCTGATCGGCGCGATCGCGGGCGTGGTGTGCTACGGGGCGGTGGCGCTCAAGAACCGGCTTCACTGGGATGACGCGCTCGACGTCTGGGGGGTCCATGGCGTCGGCGGCTTCCTCGGCATCATCATGCTCGGGCTGCTGGCCACGACCGCCTTCAACCCGCATGGCGCCGACGGCCTGCTGGCGGGCGACCCGACCTTCTTCCTGCACGAGCTCGTCGCGGTCATCCTGTCGTCGGTGTGGGCGTTCGGGTTCACCTACGGGATGCTCTGGCTCATCGACCGGGTCACGCCCGTGCACGTGACGCCCGGCGTCGAGGAGACGGGCCTCGACGCGGGTCTGCACCACGAGGAGGCCTACCTGGGCGGCGCGATCTGACGCCCGGGTTGCGGCGACAGGAAGGTCGAGCATGAGCACCGCGATCACCGATGCGCGCATCTTCGACGGCTACGAGGTCATCGAGGCGCGCAGCGTCCTGATCGACGGGGCCGCGATCGCCCGCGTGGGCGGCGCAGTGCCGCCCGGTGCCACCGTCATCGGCGCCGGCGGGGGGACCCTGCTCCCGGGCCTGATCGACGCCCACTGCCACACGAGCATCGACAGCCTCCGGCTGGCGCTCCGGTTCGGTGTGACCACCGAACTCGACATGATGGGCTACTGGCCGGTCCAGCAGCGAGAGCTCGTGGCGAAGAGCGATGATCTGGCCGACGTTCGCGCGGCAGGGATGTGCGTCACGGCGCCCGGCGGGCACCCGACGGAGTACGAGCCGCCGGAGGGTGACGATGACCACCCCGAGATCCCAGAGGGCATGACCCTCGAGGAAGCGATGGCGGCGTTCGCCTTCCCCTTCTGCTCCACCGCGGAGGAGACGAGACGCCTGGTCGCACAGCAGGTCGAGGGCGGCGCGGACTACATCAAGATCATGATCGAGGACGGCACGGTCGTCGGGCATCCGGGCCTTCCGATGATCAGCGACGAGGTCCTCGACGCCGCCGTCGCCGAGACCCACCGGCGCGGCCGCCTGACGGTCGCCCACGTGTCCACCGTCGACGGTGCGTTGCGAGCCGCGAAGGCGGGTGTGGATTGCCTGGGGCACCTCTTCCTCGACCGGCCGCACACGGCCGAGGTCGTCGCCGAGATCGCCCGGAGGGACGTATTCGTCATCCCGACGCTCACCGTCGCCAACACCGCCTTCGGCAACTCCGGCGCCGCGTTCGCGTCCGACGAGCGTGTGGCGAGCAAGCTGTCCGACAGGTGGCTGGAGTCTCTCCAGGGATCCGCGAACGTCTATCCCCAGGGTCGCCTCGAGTACGCGTTCGAGAGCGTCGCCGCACTTCACGCCGCGGGCGTCGCCATCCTGGCCGGGACCAATTCGACCGAGCCCAGGCCCGAGTTCGGCGGCACGGCCCACGGCGCGAGCGTGCATCACGAGTTGCAGCTGCTGGTCGCCGCCGGACTCACGCCTGTCGAGACCCTGCGAGCGGCGACGTCCACGCCGGCAGACCGCTTCGGCCTCGCCGACCGCGGACGGATCGTCGCGGGTGCGCGGGCGGACCTGCTGCTCGTCGAAGGCGACCCGACGACGACCATCTCGGACACGCTGTCGATACGTTCTGTGTGGCGCCGCGGGGTCCTTGGCGCGCCCTGACGGTCAGAAGCGGCCCCGCGCTCGCGGTTCGGCCAACCCGGCTACCCTGAGCCGAGCAGCTGTGTGCAATCGGGTCATGACGAGGAGCCCGACGATGACCGTGTCCCTTCCCCCTGCCACCCGCCGGACCGGTGCGCCCGACAAGGCGTCCGACGTCCTGCGGGCCTCCCGCCATCCCCTGGACCCGTTGTTCCGCCCGCAGTCGGTGGCGGTCATCGGGGCCACCGAGAAGGCCGGCAGCGTCGGGCGGACGGTCCTCTGGAACCTCATCAGCAACCCCTTCGGCGGGACGGTCCTGCCGATCAATCCGAAGCGCTCCAGCATCCTGGGCATCAAGGCCTATCCGAGCCTCGCGGCGACGGGCGAGCCGGTCGACCTGGCGGTCATCGTCACGCCGGCCGAGTCGGCCCCCGGCCTGGTCCGGGAGTGCGCCGAGGCCGGCGTCAAGGGCGTGATCATCATCTCGGCCGGGTTCCGCGAGATCGGCCCGGCTGGGGCGGCGCTGGAAGCCGCCGTCCTGGCCGAGGCGCGAAAGGCGGGCATCCGGATCATCGGCCCCAACTGCCTCGGGGTGATGAACCCGGTCGGTGGCCTGAACGCGACGTTCGCGGCCGGCATGGCGGCACCGGGTTCGGTCGGCTTCATCAGCCAGAGCGGGGCGCTCCTGACGGCCGTCCTGGACTGGAGCGCGGCGGAGGGGGTCGGCTTCAGCTCGGTCGTCTCACTCGGCTCGATGCTGGACGTCGGCTGGGGCGACGTCATCTACTACATGGGCGACGATCCGCACACGACCAGCATCCTCATCTACATGGAGACGATCGGCGATGCGCGGGCCTTCATGTCGGCCGCCCGCGAGGTCGCCCTGACCAAGCCGATCATCGTCATCAAGCCCGGCCGGACCGGCCAGGCGGCCAAGGCCGCCGCCTCGCACACGGGCTCCCTGACCGGCTCCGACGACGTCCTCCAGGCCGCCTTCCGGCGCGTCGGCGTGCTCCGCGTCGATCACATCTCCGACCTGTTCGGCATGGCGGAGGTGCTGGCCAAGCAGCCCCGGCCAAAGGGTCCCAACCTGACCATCGTCACGAACGCGGGCGGCCCGGGCGTGCTCGCGACCGACGTCCTGATCCAGGGCGGCGGCCATCTCACGGACCTCTCGCCGGCCACGATGGCCGCCTACGACGAGGTGCTGCCTGCCGTCTGGAGCCACAACAACCCGGTCGACATCATCGGCGACGCACCGCCCGACCGGTACGTCAAGGCCCTGGAGATCGCGGCCGCGGATCCGGCCGCCGACGGCATGCTGATCATCCTCACGCCGCAGGCGATGTCCGACCCGACCCGCACGGCGCAGGAGCTGGTCCCGTACGCCCACATCGCCGGCAAGCCGGTCCTCGCCTCGTGGATGGGCGGTCGCGGCGTGGCGGAAGGGGCGGCCATCCTCCGCCAGGCCGGCGTCCCGACCTTCGAGTACCCCGACACGGCGACCGAGATGTTCAACGCGCTGTGGCACTCCGCGCTGGACCTGCGGGCCCTGTACGAGACGCCGAGCCTGCCCGACGACGCCGAGCGGGCGATGGACCGGGCCGCGGCGACCGCCATCATCCGCGGCGCTCGCGAGGCCGGCCGCACCCTGCTCACGGAAGTCGAGTCAAAGGCCGTGCTGTCGGCCTATGGCATCCCCATCACCGAGACGCGCATCGCCCCCACGGCCGACGAGGCCGTCGCGGCGGCCGCGCGGATCGGCTATCCGGTCGTGCTCAAGCTGTACAGCCACACCATCACCCACAAGACGGACGTCGGCGGCGTCCAGCTGGACCTGGCCGATGAGGCGGCCGTCCGCGCGGCGTACGAGGCCATCCGGGCCGGAGTCACCAAGGCGCGCGGCGCGGAGCATTTCGAGGGCGTGACGGTCCAGCCCATGATCGACTTCGCCGGGTACGAGCTGATCATCGGGTCCTCCATCGACCCGCAGTTCGGTCCGGTCCTGCTCTTCGGGATGGGCGGCCAGCTCGTCGAGCTGTTCCGTGACCGGGCCATCGGGCTGCCGCCGCTCAACACCACCCTGGCGCGGCGCCTGATCGAGCGGACCAAGATCTCCGGCGCGCTGAAGGGGATCCGCGGCCGCCGGCCCATCGACGTCGAGGCGCTCGAGCAGCTGCTCGTGCGGTTCAGCCTGCTGGTCGTGGAGCAGCGCTGGATCAAGGAGATCGACATCAACCCGCTGCTGGCCTCGCCGGAGCGGCTGCTGGCCCTGGACGCACGCGTCGTCCTGCACGACGCGTCTGTCGCCGAGGCCGACCTGCCGCGGCTCGCGATCCGCCCCTACCCGCGCCAGTACGAGCAGCCGTGGACGGCTCCCGACGGCGCGTCCGTCCTCATCAGGCCGATCCGGCCGGAGGACGAGCCGGCCATGGTGCAGTTCCACGCCGAGCTCACCGAGGAGACCGTCTACTCGCGCTACTTCGAGCACCTTGGCCTGTCCCAACGGACGGCCCATGAACGCCTCACGCGGATCTGCTTCAACGACTACGACCGCGAGATCGCCCTGGTGGCGGAGGAGACGGACGCCGCCGGCGGCCCGCGCATCATCGCCGTGGGCCGCCTCTCCAAGGAGCACGCGCGCCCGATCGCCGAGTTCGCCGTCCTCGTGGCCGACCGCTGGCAGCGCCGCGGGTTGGGGGCGGAGCTGCTGCGTCGCCTGGTCGCTGTCGGGCGCGACGAGGGCCTGGAGCGGCTGTGGGCGGAGATGCTCGCGGGCAACATGGCCATGCGCCATACCGCCGAGGCGGCCGGCTTCACGATCGTCGAGGACGCGCCGGCCTCGACCGTCCGCGCGGAACTGACCCTCAGCCGCTGACGGGCCTCGGACGGCCCGTCGCCGTCAGCGCTGGATGTCGCGCCTCGTCACGCCCCAGGCACCGAGCGCGATGCCGCCGATGCCGATGACGAGGCAGGCGAAGATGCCCGCCACGTCCCACTGGCCGATCATCGGTTGACCGAGGTGCGCCGTGAGCGCGAGCTGATGGAGCCAGTCGGGCAGCTTGAGCGGCGGCGCGAGCAGGTCGATCAGGTACGTGACCACCACGACGATGGCGGCGATCTCGCCCGCGACTGAGGTCCGCCACAGACCGCCGATGGCGACACCCACTCCGACGATGGCGAAGGCGTAGAGGCCCAGCGCCGCGGTGCCCAGGATCGCGGAGCTCGCCGCCAGGCCGGAGCCGGCCGCGCCGGCCGCGATGCCGGCCGCGAAGAGTGCGGTCATGACCACGACCGCCAGCAGCGAGGCGACGCCGCCGGCGACCACCCAACGAGCGCGGCTCACCGGCGTGGTGAGGACCGTCTCCAGGCGGCCCGCGGTCTCGTCGGAGGCCCAGCGGGAGACGAACGTGGTGGCGGCGAAGCCCGCCGCGATGTAGAAGAGCACGAGATACAGCTGCAGGAAGCCGCTGGCCTGGCCGAGGTCGAAGGTCGGGAAGACCGCGCGGAAGGTCGTCAGCAGATCCGGGCTGGCAGCGATCTGGTCGGCCATGGGCTTGACGATCGAGGTCAGCAACGCCCCGAAGAGGAACAGCCCGATGCCCCAGGAGAGGGCCCGCGGCAGCTCGTCGCCGAAGGCGCGGCTGATGGGCCCGCGGACGCCCAGGACCACCCCGGGCGTCTTCGGCAGGGAGAAGCCGGCCGTGATCCCGAGGTCGCGTCTCTGGAACAGCTCGACCCCGACGACCAGGAAGACCACGCCCACGATCCCCACGAGAGCCAGGCCGGGCCAGTCGTAGATGCCGACCAGGGGGATGTGGTCGGCGGTCCAGTGGAATGGCGACACCGCAGCGAGCGGGCCGCCGACGTCGAGACCGCTCACCACCCACAGGAGGACCATCAGGATGGCCGACACGCCGGCCGCCCCGCCGCGACCAAGGATCGGGGCAAGAGCCAGGGCCAGGCCACCGAAGCACAGGGCGGTGAAGCCGATCAGGAGGACGAACCCGACGGCCTCGACCGGCGAGATCTGATCGCCCAGGCTCGCATCGCCGAACGCGGTGGAGCTCACCACGAGCATCACCGCCGTGAAGGCCAGCGCGAGGCCCACCATCGTGAGGTGGGCAGCCAGCTTTTCCAGCGCGATGCGCCGCTTGCCGAAGGGGGCCGCGGCGACGAAGTCGAGGCTGCCGCGGGCCGCTTCGCCGGCGAGCGTCCCCGACAGGGCCAGGATCGACCACAGGGCGGTGCCCAGGATGAACAGCGACCCGTACTTCCAGGTCAGATAGCCGCCGAGGGTGCCCAGCTTCGGGCCCATCAGCGTCGCGTTGCCGAACAGGTTGACCATCGACGCGGGCATGCCGCCGATGAGGCTGTTGATCTCGAGGCGCGCGGCCGGCGACGGAAAGACCGTGCCGATGGCCGCGGGGAGCGCGACGGAGAGCCCGCCGAGCATGCCCGCGGCGATGATGAAGGCGAGCCGCGAGTCACGGATCGTCTTGCCGTAGATGCTGCCGAAACCGTAGAGACGGCGCCGGAGCGGGATGGGCGGGAACGATGCCGCCGCGACGCGCGACGGCGTGCCAGCGCTGGCGGTCATGGCTTCACCTCGACGGCGTCTTTGCCGTACTGGGCCAGGAAGGTCTCCTCGAGCGAGGGCTCACGGGACACGAAGTCCAGGAGTTCGTACTTGGCAGCGGCCTGGACGACCGGGGTGATCGCCCCTGCGACACGCAGGCGCAACACGTGGTCGTCGGCCACGACGTCGCTGACGCCCGGCAGGTGCTCGAAGTCGGCGGTCGGTACGGGGCCCGCGAAGCGCAGCTCCACCTGGTGGTGGGCCAGGTCACGGAGTCCCTCGACGGTGTCCAGCTGCACGATGCGGCCCTCGCGGATGATGGCCACGCGGCCGGCGCTCTTCTCCACCTCGGACAGGATGTGCGACGACAGGAAGACGGTCGCGCCGTCGGTCGGTCGTCTCGTGCAGGGTGGCGAAGAACGTCTGCTGGACGAGCGGATCAAGGCCCGGAGGTGGGTTCGTCGAGGATGAGCAGCTCGGGGCGGTGCTGCAGGGCGATGATGACGCCGACCTTCTGCTTGTTGCCCTTGGAGTACTCGCGGAAGCGGCGGGTCGGATCCAGCTCGAAACGCTCGACCAGGGAGGCCTGGTAGGCCCGATCGACCCCGCCGCGCAGGTTGGCGAAGTATTCGAGCGTCTGGCCGCCGGTCAGCCGGTCGTACAGGGTGAACTCGCCGGGGATATAGCCGATACGGCGGTGGATGGCGACGGGGTCGGCCGAACTCTCGATGCCGAACACCCGGGCATGTCCCGAGGTCGGGCGGATGAGGTCCAGGAGCACCCGGATGGTGGTCGTCTTGCCCGCCCCGTTGGGGCCGAGGAAGCCGAAGACCTCACCCTGCTGGACCGCCAGGTCGACCTCGATGATCCCCCGGTGCGACCCGTAGGACTTGGTGAGCTTCTCGGCTTCGATGACGGCGGTCATGGATGCTCCTTTCGCAGGGCTGGAGGTCAGGCGAACCAGAAGGTGACCGTCGCCTGATCGACGATCGGCCACGACATGGGGGGAAGGCCAAGGATCCGCTCGAAGGCGTCGGCGTAGGCCTTGAGCGTGCAGGTCACCCGTTCCAGGGAGACCGTCCCGTCTCGCCGTCCGAGGAAGAGGCGGATCGCCTCGTCGTTGAGGCCCAGCATGAGCGAGGTGAGGACGCTCGCCGTGCCTTCCGCCGAGCCGAGCGAGAACTCCCCGTCAGCGGCCCCCTGCCGGAGGATGTCGAGCAGCAGGGGCGTGAGGCGTTGACCCACGGCGACCCGCATCCGGGCGACCACGATGGAGTTCTCGTCGGAATACCAGGTACGCACCAGCTCCTCGAGGGCGGCCGGCTGGAACTCGGGCTGTTCGCCCTTCCAGCGGGCGATGCCGGAGAAGATGCCCTGCAGCTTCTGCACCGCGCTCAGGCCCGGGTCGGCGGCCATCGGCGCCACGATGCTCGCGGCGGTCTGCACCATGCGGTCGATCACGGCCGCCAGCAGGGCCCCCTTGGAATTGAAGTAGTGGAAGAAGGCGCCCTTCGAGGTGCCCACGCCGTCGATGACCTCCTGGATGCTCAGCCGCTCGTAGCCCTGCGTCTGGATGAGCCGGATGGCCTCATCGACGTAGGCGTCGCGGCGAACGGCGTGAGCGATCGGGTCGACTGAGCGGGCCATGACCCTGCAATCATAAACCGACCACCGGATTACCACAGGGTCGGACAGATCAGCCTCGCGGGACCTTCGGCACGGTCGCCCGCCGGACCGTGGCGCCCGCGGCGAACATGGCGTCGCGGCCGCCCTGCGGTCGACGACCGATCACGGACGAGCGTCCGACCTACGCGACCTCGGTCAGGGCGGCCTTTCCGGGCCGCAGGGTGTGCTCCACGAATTGGTGGACGGCTGTGGCGACCTCCCGCCGGGTGTGGCGGTACGCCGCGAGGCGAGCCACCGGCGTGCCCTCGACGGCGGCCGGGTCGGTGAGGCCCCAGTGGAGGGTGGCCGTTCCCGCCGGCAGGGCAGGGCACGCCTCCTGCGCCTCGCGGCACATCGTGATGACGTAGTCGAACGGCTGGTCGCGGACCTCGTCGATCGACTTGCTGCGGGCCGCTCCCCACTCGATCCCCACCTCATGGAGCACTTGCAGCGTCAGGCGGTAGATCGGCCGTGGCGCGACGCCGGCGCTGATGGCGTGGAACCAGTCCCCGGCCTCATGTTTGAGGAGCGCTTCAGCCAGCTGGCTGCGGGTGGCGTTGTCCGTACCCACGAACAGGACGCGAACAGCTGCGCGCGTCATGGTTCGATCTCCTGACTTGACCCGCGGTGCGCCTGGATCTCAGACGTGCCCTTCCTCGGCGTCGGCCTCTGTCTTCGTCCGGTGGACGGTACCCGGCGCGTGCTCCGGTGGTGCGTAGACCGTGTAGAGCTTGAGGTCGACCGAGCCCGTGTTGACGACGTTGTGCAGCGTGCCGGCCGGGACGTGTACGAGGCGACCGGGCGAGACATGGCTGCGTTCCCCGTCGAGGACCGCGGCGCCCTCCCCGGTCACGAAGACGAGGATCTGATCGACGTCAGTATGGACCTCCTCGCCGATCTCGCCCGCCGGCGGGATGCTCATGACGACGACCTGGGCGTGGGGACCCGTGGACAGGACCCGGCGGAAGTACGCGTTCTCCGTGGCAAGGGCGAGGATGTCCTCGTTGAACGGCGTCGTGACCCCTGGCGAGGCGAGTGGCATGGCGGCCTCCTTGGAGCCCGAGTCTGCTGGGCGCCAGGTGCTCCGCGCCAGAGCCGAACGTCCCTTCGTCGGGCCTGCCGCTGTAAGCTGAATCCAGGAGGGAACGGATGCCCTGTTGTGCGCTCGCGGTGCTCGGGCTGATCGGCCCCCGGGCCCTCATCGTCTTCTGGTGGCTGGTTGATGCCTCGCACTGGAGTGCCATCTTCGGCAGCCTGATCCTGCCGCTGCTGGGCTTCCTGTTCCTGCCGTGGACGACGCTGGCCTACGTGCTGGTCTGGTCGACCGACGGGCTCAGCCCGTTCGCCTGGCTGATCGTCGCCCTGGCCTTCCTGGCGGACATCGGCTTCTACGGCGGCGGCGCTTTCCGCAACCGGTACCGCCGCTCGAGCTAGCGCCCGCATCCGACTCCCGGCGATCAGGACGTCGTCAGGCTCCGGACCACCTGCGCCCAGTCCTCCCCGGCGAACGAGTGACCCACGTCGTCGCTCACAAGGACTTCCGCGTGGGGCAGCCGCTCATGAAGCCAGCGGACCATCGCGACCGGCGCGGTCCGGTCCTGGGTCCCGTGCCAGATCGCGACCGGAACGGTCACCTCGGCAAGCTCGAACGGCCAGCGATAGAGCGCGCGCCAGTCATCCGCGACGCCCCGGAGGTCCGCGGTCATCACGCGGTCCGTGGCTGCGCGGGTCCGACGGATCGCTGCCGGTGCATTCGCGAGCTTCGCGTCGGGCGGGGACATCGCCGCGCGCGCACGGGCGAGGTGGCTGTCAGGATCGCGCAGATACGCGCGACGCTGGCGTTGCAGGAACCATCGTCCCACCGGAGGGAAGCGCCACGCCCGCCGCAGGGCGCGTCGAACGCGGTCGTCATAGATCTCTGTCCCCGGTCCGGTCATCGGTGCGAGCGCGGCCATGAGCACGACCCGACGCACTCGACCGGGATGCCGGGCGGCGAACGCCAGGGCTGGCCCGGCCCCGGCGCACATGCCGAGCACCGACACCGACCCCTGACCCAATGCGTCCGTGACCGCGAGGAGGTCATCGCCGTCATCGACCACCGTGCGCCCCGGGTTGCGAGTGGATCCGCCCAGGCCCGCACGGGCCACGGCGATCACGCGGAGCCCAGCCTCTCGCAGGGGCTGCACGGACTCCTCGGCGTCATGATCACCAGGGTCGCCGAGGTGCTGGCCCGCCAGGACGACCCGCCCATCGGCTTGGCCCCACTCCGTCCAAGTGATAGTGCGCCCATCGGGCGTGAGGCAGTGGCCATGCCCGATCGGCGTTGCGGACCCGTCGAGCTCGGCGTCGGCAGGATCGATGATCGTTGGATCCTCACGGCCGGTGCGCGGCGTACGGAGCCGCCGCGAGCACGTCGATGATAGACACCCGCCGCGCGCCGCCGATGCGTGCCTGCGGATCCATGACGCCGCACTGAGCGGTCAATCGGACGGGGCCGGGCTCCCGACTGGTGTCGCCGCGGGCGGCACGATGACGATCGCCAGCCCCTCCCATCCGCCGCCCACCTGTTCGGACACGACGATGACGTCCGCGCCGTTGGTCACGTCCGCCAGCTTGGCCGCAGCCCCCTTCGAGCGCACCCGGATCGCCGACGTCAGGGTGAACGAAACGGTCGCGCCACCGGTCTCGGTGATGGTCATCCCGGTCGCGCTGAGCGGGCCGACCTTGCCCTGGTCGAGGGCGTACGTCTGGATGCCCTTGTTCGGCAGGTCCAGCGTGGCCTGGGCATGGATCAGGGTTCGCGCCAGGCGCGCCAGGCCGGTACGCAGGCCGAGGATGGCGCTGACCTTGGCCGCCGGACCGGCGGCGTTGGCGGTGACCGTCCCGGCCGTCGAGGGATCCAGGGCGAAGCCGGCGGCGGCCACGGCCGCGTCGAAGTCCTGGGCGTCGATCTGCCCGGCCGCGGTCGTGGCGACAGCCGCCTGGGCTGGCTCGGTGGCGGTGCCGATCAGGAAGCCGGCGGCGGCGCCGCCAAGCACGAGGAGGAGGGCCAGGGCGAGGGTCAGATGGGTTCGCGTGAGACGCATGGCAAGCACCTGTCGTGGCGGCGGCAGCGGGATCGAACGTGCCTACCGTGACTCGGTCGAGGGCCGTTCGCAACGAGAACATGTAAGGGCTACGTAAGAAGGCCTCGCGGAACCGGCCCGCCGCGGTATCGTGTGGCCTCTTCGGGGGACCAGTCCACAGATGAGGGCCCAACCATGAGTCCGCTGGCCGCGATCTTCCTTTTCCTGCACGTCGCCGGGGCGATCATCGCCTTCGGGCCCACGTTCACCTTCCCGATCCTGGGTCGGGTGGCGAGCCGCGACCCCCGCTTCGGGCCGGCGATGATCACCGCCAACGTGGCGATCGAGAAGGGGCTGGTCATCCCCCTGGGCCTGTTCCAGGGCGTGACGGGCCTCGGGCTCATCCTGACCGTGGGCATGAACCCGTTCGACGGCGCCTTCCACTGGCTGCTGGCGGGGATCATCCTCTACATCGTGGCCTTCACGATCGTTTTCACGATCGTGTACCCCAACGGCGAGAAGCTGCTCCACATGGCGCAGGCCGCCCCCGCCGGCCCGCCGCCGGCCGGAGCCCCGGCAGGCCCGCCCCCGGCCGGAGCCCCGGCAGGCCCGCCCCCGGCCATGCTCGCCCTGATCAAGCGCCAGCAGCAGGCGGGCATGGTGCTGGGCGTGCTCCTGATCCTGATCATCTACTTCATGGCGATCAGGCCCAGCCTGTGAGCTGGGTCAGGTTCGGCCCGCGTCGAGGCGCGCCAGCATCGGCGCGAGCGCCTCGATCGAGCCGACCGTGATGGGGTCGAGCACCAGCTGGACGTGGCCAACGCCAAGGACGGCATAGTCACGAAGTCGCTCGGCGAGGGACGCGGGATCGCTGCTTAGCGGCGCCAGGCTGCCACGGCCTGGATCGCCCCCATCCCGGCCGACCCCGCCGGGAAAGGCCACCAGGGCCGTCACCGTGCGCTCGATCGAGCCCGGGTGGCGTCCCGCCGTAGCTTCCGCCTGGGCGACGCTCTCGAGGAGCGGCGGGAGGCCGGCGGCGCTGTTGCCGAACCAGTCGTGCCACGCGTTCCACGCGTCCACGTACGGCGCGGTGATCCCCAGCATGCGCGCGCCGATCGAGCCGATCATCAGCGGCGGGCCGCCGGGCCGCGGCCCGCGTGGCAGCAGCTCGCAGTCGCGCGCGCTGTAGAAGCGGCCCTCGAAGTCGATCTCGCCCTCGCGCAGCAGTGTGCGGATGATCGTGAAGGCCTCCTCGAAGCGGGCCACCCGCTCGTCAAAGGGGAAGCCGAAGGCGCGGTATTCCGTTTCGTTCCAGCCGGCGCCAAGGCCCAGGATCAGGCGGCCGCCGCTGATCTCGTCGACCGCGGTCGCCATCTTCGCCAGCAGCGCCGGGGCCCGGAAGCTCGTGGCGGCGACCAGTGGCCCCAGCTGGATCCGCTCGGTGGACGCGGCGAGCGCGGCGAGCATCGACCAGGCCTCCCAGGGCCCGCGCGCGGGACGCCCGGGCGAGCGGTAGAGGAGGTGGTCGCCGAGCCACAGGGAATCCAGACCGACACCCTCGGCCGCTCGCGCCATGGCCAGCAACTCGGGCCAGCGGACCTCGCGCTCGACCTCCGGCAGCTGCACGCCGACGCGGAGCGGCCGGCCCTGATCAGCCATCGGTCACCTCCGCCACCGCATCCGCCGCGGCCCGGCGCATTTGACCGTTCCACGGGGAGCGGCTAGGATTGTAGGTCGCGGGGTGGAGCAGCGGCAGCTCGTCGGGCTCATAACCCGAAGGTCGGCGGTTCGAATCCGTCCCCCGCAACCAACTTGCATATTGACCTCGACGACCCTGGGCCCCGCCCCCAGGGTCGTCCCCTTTTCCGGTCCGGTCAGCCATCCTCCGCCCGAAAGGACGCCAGGGTCGCGGCCAGCAGCACGACCGTCCACGCAGCCAGGGCAGGCGCCTCCCACGGCCCGGGCGCCGCACTCGGGGTGAGGGCGCCGCGCACCAGGTCGGCCATCAGCGCTGGGGGCAGGGCCCCGGCGAAGGTCGCGACCGGGGCGGGCAGCTGGGCGAGCGGGACGATGACGCCCCCCAGCAGCAGGATCAGCAGGTACAGCGCGTTGACCAGAGCGAGCGTCGCCTCGGGCCGCAGCAGGCCCGCGAGCAGGAGCCCGGCGGCCGCGCTGCACACGGTGCCCAGGATCAGCCATGGGCTGGCCGAGAGCAGAGCCACGAGCGGGCCGCCAGCGGGCGCCCAGCCAAGGAGCGTGCCGGTGGCGCCGAGCACGACGACCTGGACCACGACGGTCGCCAGGACGGCACCGGTCTTGGCCGCCACGAGGGACCGGCGCGGCAGCGGCGAGCTGGCAAGGCGCTTGAGCGTGCCGTTGCCCCGCTCGAAGGCCGTGGCGATGCCCAGTGAGACGAGGCCGGTAGAGATCAGCGCCAGGCACAGGATGCCGGGCACGAGCTGGGCCAGGCGGGACGGCTCGTCGGCCGCGGTGCCGATCAGGTCGACGTTGGCGAGGAAGAGCAGCAGCAGGAGCGGGATGCCGAGCGTCACCACGAGGTTCTCGCCTCGGCGCAACGTGAGCCGCAGCTCCATCGCCAGCTGGGCGGCCAGGGCTTGCATCAGCGCTCCGCGCCCGTCGACACATCGGCCGGTGCGGCCTCGGCGGCATCGCCGGTGAGGCGCAGGAACACCTCCTCGAGCGACGGCGCCCCGAACCGCAGGGCGAGGGGGACGATCCGCCGCGACTCGAGCCACGTGGCGACCTCGCGAAGCGTGGCACCGGGGTCGTCGGTCGGCAGCATGTAGACACCCGGCCGATCGGAGGGGACCGGCGGCGCACCGGTGGCCGCGATCGTCGGCAGGGCGGCGAGCTCGGCCGCGGCCTCCGCCGCCAGGGGCGTCCGCAGGGCCACCTCGAGTCGTGGCCGCTCGCCCGGCCCGCCGTCGCGCAGCTCGGCCGGCGTGCCCGCGGCAAGCAGTCGGCCGCGATCGATGATCGCCACGCGGTCGGCCAGCTGCTCGGCCTCCTCCAGCAGGTGGGTCGTCAGCAGCACGCTCGCGCCGCCATCCCGCGAACGGCGCAGGAGGTCCCAGGTGGCGTGCCGGGCGGTGACGTCCATGGAGGCCGTCGGCTCGTCCAGGATGGCCAGCTCCGGCCGGCCCACGACCGCCACGGCGAGGGCCAGCCGCTGGCGCTCCCCACCGGAGAGGGTGCGATAGCGGGCGTCGCGCCGCTCGGCCAGGCCCACCTGCTCGAGCACCTCGCCGGGATCCAGCGCATGGGGATAGAACGCGGCGAAGAGGCGCACCGCCTCGATGACCCGCGCCTGGTTCCAGAGGTCGGCGCGCTGCAGCATCACCCCGCACCGCGGCCGGATGCGCGCGCCGTCGCGGCGCGGGTCCAGGCCGAAGACGCGCACCGAGCCGGCGTCGGGGCGCCGGTGGCCCTCGATCGTCTCGACCGTCGTCGTCTTGCCCGCGCCGTTGGGGCCCAGCAGCGCCACGATCTCGCCCGGCGCCACGGTGAGGTCCAGGCCGTCGACGACCGCCCGGTCGCCATAGCGCCTGACCAAGCCGCGTACCTCGATGACGGGCTCCACCGGGCCGCTGCCGGTCATGGGGCGCTGCTGCCCGTGGAGGGCGACGGCGACGGCAGGATCATGGCGATGAGGGCGTCGATGCCGCTGGCCGGTGGCGGCCCGAAGCTCAGGGTCCGCACGACGCCCGACGGATCGATGTAGAAGCTCTCGGGCACGAGCAGCACGCCGTAGGCCTTCGCGGCAGCCTTGGCCGGATCGAGCAGCATCGGCCACGTGGCGCCCTCGCTGGCCATGAATGCCGCGGCTGCGCTGGCCGAGTCCTCGTACACGATGCCAAGCACCTCCAGCCCCCGCGCCGCGTAGCGCTCACGGGCGGCGAGAAGGAGGGGGAACTCCTCCTTGCACGGGCCGCACCACGACGCCCAGAAGTTGACGATGACGGGCCGGCCGCGGTAGTCGGCCAGGCTGACCTGGTGGCCGGTCGCGTCGAGCAGCGTGATGGCCGGCGCCGGCTTGCCTTCCAGCGGTCCCCCGCCGGCGACGAACGTGCTGGCGATGGCGCCCGGCGAGCCGGTGGGCGCGGCAGGGGCCGACCCCAGGCCGAGGTCCAGGGCGACCAGCAGGAGCGCGAGCAGGCTCATCGTCACGGTGCCGGCCAGCGCCACGCGGCGCGGGTGAGGGATCGAGGCCGTGGCGACCTACTTGACGGTCAGCGTACCGGTCATCTGCGTGGGGTGGACGATGCAGATGAAGGTGTACGTGCCGGCTGGCAGGCCCGGGACCGAGTAGGTGGTGCTCTGCCCACCCTGGGTCAGCGGCTGGCCGTTGAACAGGAAGTCGCTGGGGCCGCCGCCCGGTTTGAGGATGGCGAAGTTGTGGGGGACGGTGTCCTTGTTGGTGAGCGTCAGCGTGAACGCGGTCCCGGCCGTGGCGGTCAGACTGGTCGTCTGGAACTTGACGTCCTGGGCGGTCAGCGCGATCCCGCCGGATCCACCACTGGCGGCGGCCGCGGGGGAGCTGCTCGGCTGGGCGTTCGCGTAGGTCAGGATCGAAGGGGTCGCGGCCAGCATCACGCTCACCAGGGCGATCGCCACGTACGTCCCGGCGAGCGCCTTGGGGAAGGCCCGCTCCGGGTCCCGCGTGCGCGGCTCGGGCGGACTGCCGGCGGCCACGTACTCGTATTCATGGCGCGCATCCAGATACCAACCCACGATCGCCAAGACGGCCATGAGGATGCCGCCGCCCACGAGTGCGGGGCTCAGCACGAGCCCGAGCAGGGCCACCGCCGCGCCGACCGGCACGAAGAGCGGCCAGGGGCTGGGGCCGGGCAGATGCACGCCCGGCGGCAGGGCCAGCTCGCCCGCCGCCGGGGCGGGCGCCTCCTCGGGTTCGACGTGGCCCTGGTCGACTCGCACCCACTCGTGGCGCGCGTCGCGATACCAGCCGATGATCCCGACGACCAGGACGAGGAGCCCCAGCAGCAGCACGGGCAGGTTGAACAGCTCGCCGACGCCGGCCGTCTGGCCGAGCTTGACCGCACCGGTCGTCGGGTCGACCGTCGGCGGCTCGATGCGGCCGGTCTTCCAGACGAGTCCGAAGAGCATGATGGCCGCCCCGATCGGCGCCACGAACGGCCACGGCGAGGGGCCGGGGATATGCGTTCCCGGCGGCGGCGGGGGCGTCGTACGACGCGCCGGCAGCCGCGAGGCGGTCCACGCGCGGTTGGTCGTCCAGCGCAGGACGATGAAGGCCAAGCCGACCAGGACGAGCAGCGCCAGGAGGTAGGGCACCCAGCTGATGACCGCGCCCCAGTCGGGCGAGATGATCTGCCCGATCAGGTTGATCAGGTTGTTCCAGACGCCCTGGATGTCTTCGATCATGGCGTGCAGCGCACCTGGCGGCGGCTAGAGGTCGTCCGAGTTCTTGAGCAGGATCCAGAAGCCGAAGACCATGGCCACGGCGAGGGCCAGCAGCATGGCCGGCCCGCCCAGGTCGGCGCCATTGGTGCCGTGATTGAGTACGAGATAGGTGATCCCGGCCCCGGCGAAGAGCACCCCCAGGACCCATGCCGCCCGACCGCTGCGCAGGAGGCTGGCCAGGATGCCGCCGTCGTCCGACTCGTCGTGCACGATCGCGTTACCTCAGGAAGTACAGCGTGAAGAAGAGGGCGATCCAGACCACGTCGACGAAGTGCCAGTACCAGTGGACCGCCTCTACCGCCACATGGTGCTCCTTCGAGAACTGGCCCGAGACGCCACGGGACAGGACCACGAAGATGCCGATGGCCCCGCCGAGGACGTGCGCGCCGTGGAAGCCGGTCATGGTGAAGAAGAGCGAGCCGTAGACGCCGCTGCGGATGCTGAACGGCAGGTTGGCGTAGTCGTACAGCTGGCCGGCCAGGAAGATCAGGCCCAGGATGAGCGTGACGGTAAGGGCCCGGTTCATGGCCGTCCGGTCGCCCCGCCGGATGGCGATCGTGGCGTACTGCATGGTGAACGAGCTGGCCACCAGGATGACGGTCAGGATCGCCGGCAGGGGGAACGGCTCGACCTCGAAGCCCTGCGGGGGCCAGACCTGGGCCTGGCCGCGGAAGGTGAAGTAGGCGCCGAATAGGCCGGCGAAGAACATGATCTCGCTGGCGATGAACAGCATCATGCCCATGAGAGCCGTGTCCATGCCCTTCTGGGCGTGGCCGTGGGCCGCGGCGGTGGCGGTCACCTGTGGCGTCGTGGCGGCCATCAGTCGCCGCTCCCCGGGCTGACCACGATCGCCGCGGCGGTGGCCGGCTTGCGCAGCTCAGGGTGCTTGAGGTCGAACAGCGGCCGCTCACTGCGGACCTCCGGCAGCCGCTCGAAGTTGTAGGGCGGCGGCGGGCTCGACGTGGCCCACTCGAGTGTGTTGGCGTCCCACGGGTCGTCGGGCGCATCCGCCGGGCGCCGCAGGGCGGTGAACATGTTCCACAGGAACGGAAGCATGCTGGCGGCGATGGTGAAGGCCCCGATCGTGGCCACTACGTTGAGCGGCTGCCAGGCGCTCGGCGCGTACTCCGCGATGCGTCGCGGCATGCCGGCCAGGCCCAGCAGGTGCATCGGGAAGAACGTCAGCTGGAGGCCCACGAACATGAGCGTGAAGTGGACCTTGCCCAGCCGCTCATCGAGCATCCGCCCGAGCATCTTGGGGAACCAGTAGTAGGTCCCCGCCATGATCGCCATGGCCGACCCGCCGAAGAGCACGTAGTGCAGGTGCGAGACGATCCAGTACGTATCGGTGATGTCGAAGTCGACCGGCGTCGAGGCGGCGAAGGCGCCGTCCAGGCCGCCGATCAGGAACGAGATGAGGAAGCCGATCGCGAACAGCATCGACGTGGTGAGGCGCAGTTTGCCGCGCCACATGGTGGCCACCCAGTTGAACATCTTGACCCCGGTGGGGACCGAGATGAGGAACGTCGCGGCGGAGAAGAAGGGCAGGTATACGGCACCCGTGGCGAACATGTGGTGGGCCCACACGCCGAAGCCCAGGACGCCGATGGAGACGGTCGCCAGCACGAAGGCCTTGTAGCCGAAGAGCGGCTTGCGACTGAAGACCGGGATGACCTCGCTGATGATCCCGAAGGCCGGCAGGATCATGATGTAGACCTCGGGGTGGCCGAAGAACCAGAACACGTTCTGCCACAGGATCGCGTCGCCGCCGGCTGCCGGGTCGAAGAAGCTCCCGCCGTAGTTGCGGTCGATGAACAGCATCACCAGGCCGCTGGCCAGGACCGGCACGGCGAAGACCAACAGGACGGCCGTGACCAGGACGGTCCACACGAAGATGGGCAGGCGGAGCATCGTCATGCCCGGGGCGCGCAACTTGAAGATCGTCACCAGCATGTTGATGGCGCCCAGGATCGAGCTCATGCCGTTCAGCAGGAGGGCCAGGATCCACAGGTCCTGCCCGATGCCCGAGTACTTGGCCTCCGCGAGTGGCGCATAGGACGTCCAACCGGCCGAGGCGGCGCCGCCGAAGGCGAAGCCGCTGAACAGCAGCAGGCCGCTGACCGGGATGATCCAGAAGGACAGCGCATTGATGCGGGGGAAGGCCATGTCTGCCGCGCCGATCATGAGCGGCATGGCGTAGTTGGCGAAGCCCGCCAGCATGGGCATGACGAAGAAGAAGATCATCGTCGTGCCGTGCATCGTGAACAGCTGGTTGTACAGCGCGTTGGGGATCAGCGTGTCGTTGGGCACGGCCAGCTGGGTGCGGATGCCCAAGGCCAGGAGGCCGCCCAGGCACATGAAGAAGTAGCTGCTCGCCACGTACATGATGCCGATCTTCTTGTGGTCGGTCGTGGTGAGCCACTCGTAGATCCGCGAGCGAGGGTACGTGGTGGCGCGCGGCAGCACGGTGGTGGCCATCGATGCTCCTACTTGACCGTCAACGTGCCTGTCATGTTGGGGTGGACGATACAGATGAAGGTGTACGTGCCGGCGGCCAGGGCGGGCACGTTATAGGTCACCGTCTGGCCCGCCTGGGCCAGCGGCTGGCCGGTGAACAGCATGGTGCTGCCGCCGGCCGGGTCCTTGATGGCGAAATCATGCGGCGGCCCGCCCGTTGGCCCCTTGTTGGTGAAGACCACCGCGAACGGCTGGCCGGCCGTCGCCGTCAGGGTGGACTCGTCGAAGGCGGTCGTGTTGGAGGCGCTCAGGGTCAGGCTCTGCGCGCCCGAGGGCAGCGGCGAGGGCGTCGCCTTGGCCGCCTCCTGCTCCTTGGCGACCCAGGCGGTGAAGTCGGCCTGCGAGACGGCCTGCACGGTGAAGCGCATGTCGGCATGGCCAAGGCCGCAGAACTCGGCGCACTGGCCGGAATACGTGCCCGTCTGGTCCAGGGTGAGGTCGAACTCGTTGGTGCGTCCGGGGACGACGTCCTTTTTGAAGAAGAACGCCGGCAGGTAGAAGGAGTGGATGACGTCGTTGGAGTGGAGCCGGAAGTGAACGTCCTCGCCCACCGGCAGGACCATCACCGGCCCATCCGTGCCCTGGCCGGTGAAGCTCAAGCCCTGTGCCTGGTAGTCGAACGTCCACTGCCACTGGAAGCCGGTCACGTCCACCGTCAGCGGCGGGTTCGGCGTGCTGGCGTCCACCTTCTGCTGGGTGTTCTCCGAGAGGATGAACAGGGCCACCACGATGATGAACGGCACGATCGTCCAGGCCAGCTCGAAGGGCATCGAGCCGTGCGTCTGGACGGGCAGCTCGTCATCCCCCTTGCGCCCCCGGTAGCGGAGCACGGCGAAGATGATGAGGCCTTCCACGAGGACGAAGATGGCGACAGCGATCCAGAAGATGAAGGCGTAGAGGCTCTCGCTCGCCTGACCCTGGTCGGTGATGGCCGGGGCGGGGAAGAAGTTGGGGACCTGGTTGCCCGGGGTGGCTTCCGCGCAGGCGCCGACGACGAGCGCGAGGACGGCGAGGGCTGACAGCGATCGGGTCCAGGCGATGGCGGCGCGTCGCACTGCGGCGTGGGTCTCCCTGAGGGCGGCGATCCAGAAGCGAGCGCCTATGATACGGCCCGATGCGCCCGTTCGTCCGCAGCCTCGTGCTCACGGGTGGCGCGGTCGGTGTGGTGGGCATCAGCCTGGCCGCCGCGCCTGCGGCGCTGGCCCACGTGACCGGGAACCTGGCCAGCCTGCAGCCGCTCAGCCCGCTGACGGCGCTCACGACCTGGTCCTTCGACCCGCTCGTGACGATCACGATCCTCGTGCCGCTGGTGGCCTACCTCGCCGCCGTCCGCCGCGTCGACGCCGCGCATCCCGCCAACCCCGTGCCGCGCCGCCGCGTGGCCGCCTGGGTCGGCGGGCTGGCGGTCCTGGCCATCGCCCTGTGCTCGTCCGTAGACGTGTACTCGGAGGTGCTCTTCAGCGTCCACATGGTGCAGCACATGCTGCTGGTCTTCGTCGTGGCGCCGCTGCTGTGCCTTGGCGCGCCGATGACCCTGCTGCTGCGGGTGGCGACACCCGAGCAACGCACGCACCTGATCCTGCCGGTGCTGCGCTCGCGCCCCCTGCGCGCGCTGACCCACCCGGTGGTCGATTGGATCGTGTTCACCACCGTCATGTGGGTGACCCACTTCAGCCCGCTCTTCGAGCTGGCCCTGGAGAACGGCTGGGTCCACATCCTCGAGCACGCCCTGTTCCTCGGCGCGGGCTTCCTCTTCTGGTGGCCGGTCGTGGGCGCCGACCCGGGACCTCGATCGCTGAGCTATCCCGTCCGGCTGGGGTACGTGCTGCTCCAGATGCCGCAGAACGCCTTCCTCGGCCTGACCCTGTTCACGGCGACCCAGGCGCTGTACCCGTTCTACGCCAGCCTCACCCTGCCGTGGCTGCCCGACGCCCTCAGCGACCAGCACCTCGGCGGCGGCCTGATGTGGGTGGCCGGGGACCTGCTGTTCCTGGTGCCGGTCCTGCTCGTGGTGGTGGCCTGGCTGCGCGACGAGGAGCGTCGCGGCCGCCTCTACGACGAGCAGTTGGACCGCCAGCGGGCAGCCGTCGGCCCGGTCAGCCGATCGGGATCCGGATGACCACCAGCGTGTCGACGGCGACGGCGATGAAGAGCAGGCTCAGGTAGGCGATCGAGTAGCGGTACAGGCGGATGGCCTGGGCCAGCGACGCTTCCGGGGAGAGGGCCTGGCGTCGCAGGCGGATCGCCCGCCAGATGAAGACGCCGCCCAGGCCGAGCGCCGACACGAGGTAGATGGCGCCCATGTGGCCGACGACGAAGAAGACCAGGGTGAGGGCCACTAACACGAGCGTGTAGCGCAGGATCTGGCGCGTCGTCTCCGGCACGCCGCGCACGACCGGCAGCATCGGCACGCCCGCCGCCCGGTAGTCCTTGGAAAGGCGCAGGGCGAGGGCCCAGAAGTGCGGCGGCGTCCAGTAGAAGACGATGGCGAACAGGACCAGGGCCGGCAGCGTGATGTCGCCCGTCACGGCCGCCACGCCGATGACCGGCGGGAGGGCCCCGGCCGCCCCGCCGATGACGATGTTCTGGGGCGTCGTCCGCTTGAGCAGCATGGTGTAGACGACGACGTAGAAGCCGATCGCCAACAGGGCCAGGAAGGCGGCCAGCAGGTTGACCAGGAGCGTCAGCTCGGCGAACGCGATGACCCCCAGGGCGAAGCCGAAGACGAGGGCGTTCTCGGGCGTCACGGCATGCGCCGGGAGCGGCCGGCGGCGGGTGCGGGTCATCAGCGCGTCGATGTCGCGATCGAGGTACTGGTTGATGGCGTTGGCCGATCCTGCCGCCAGCGACCCGCCGACGAGCGTCGCGACGATGAGCGTCAGGGGCGGTATGCCGTGCGCGGCCAGGATCATGGCCGGCACGGTCGTGATCAGCAGGAGCTCGATGATGCGCGGCTTCGTGAGGGCGATGTAGGCGCGCACGATCTCGCCACGGCTCGGGTGCGGGTCGTCGGCGACGACCAGGGCCAGGCCGCCCGGCTGCGCCACGGGCTGGCCGGCATCTTCGCGCCGGTCGCCTGGGTAGCCGCGGGGCGTGCCGTCGGCGGGAGCCCCGGCCGGTCGCCGGGCCTCGCACCAGGCGTAGACGGTGGCCGCCACCAGCAAGCCCCAGATGGCCGCGCCGAGACCGACGTGGAGCGCCTCGGCCCAGGCGGCCAGATCGGTGAAGATCTGCGCCGCGCCGACGATGCTCTGGATGAGGAACAGGGCGGCGCTCGACCCGACGAGCAGGAGCAGCGTCGGACGGGCGACGGCGGGGCCCCAGGCGTGGCGGTCGTAACGGCGCCACGTCACCCAGGCGGTCCACAGCACGACGAGGCCGGCCACCAGGGCCACCAGCCGGTGGAGGAACTGCAGGACCTGCATCTGCGCGATCGTCGGGTCGGCCGACAGGCTCGGCACGAGCTGGCCGTTGAAGAGCGGCCAGTCGGGGAAGACCAGCGCGGCGCCGCTGCCGCGCACCTCGGCCCCGAACAGGAGCAGGGCGTAGACGCACGCGGCGGTGAACGCGGCCAGCATCGTGAAGCGCTGGCTGGCCAGGCCCGAGCCCAGGCGGGCCGGGTACTGGACGCGGATGGCGATCGTGATCAGGACGGCGAAGAGGAGCATGGCCGTGGCGAGGTGCGCCGTCACCGATGTCGAGCTGTTGCCCGACGCGACCGTGATCTGCCCCAGCCACGCCTGGATGAGCGCGATGACGAAGGCCGCCGCGGCGAGAGCCACGACCGAGCGGTGCGCCCGGTAGCGCAGCACCGCCACGATCAGCAGCGCGACCACGAGGATCCCCAGGGCGAGGGCAAAGGCGCGATGCCACCACTCGATCCAGGCCTGGGTGTCGCTCAGGGCCGGCAGGAGGCCGTGGCAGAGCGGCCAGTCGGTGCCGCAGCCCATGCCCGAGTCCGTGCTGCGCGTGACCGCACCCATGACGACGACGGCGAACGTCACGAGGGCGGTGATGAGGGTGAGTCGCTGGAAGCGGGTCATGGGATGAGGCGCGATTGTAGCGCCGCTCGCGGCGCATCCGGCGAGAGGCGCGTAAAGTGATCGACCCATGCGCCCGCCGGTCGTGCCGCGCGCCGCCTCCCTGCTCATCATTGTCATCCTCGCGCTCTGCGCCGGTGCCTGTGGCGCATCAGCCGCGCCTGCTTCCCCGGCGGCCCCGAGCGGGTCCGGGAGCGGCACGTACCCGGGCTGGCCGGTCGGGCCCGTCAGCGGGGCCACGGTGGTGCCCATCCTGATCAACCAGCAGCTGGCGGTCGGCCCCAATCGCTTCCTGTTCACGCTCTACGACGCCGTCGACCAGACGAAGATCGTGGCCGCGCCGGACGTGACGGCGAACCTGGCCTTCTACGACCTGGCCAAGGACCCCGCCGCGGTCGTCGCGACCGTGCCTGGGACCTTCATCCGGGCGGCCCCACCACCCGATCCCCGCGGCCTGTACCACGCCACGGTGACCTTCATGGAGGCGGGCGACTGGGGCGTCCAGATCACCGTCCAGGTGCCCGGCAAGTCCGCTTCGACCTCGCGGGTGCAGTTCACGGTCCTGCCGACGGCCACCACCCCGGCCATCGGCGCGCCAGCCCCATCGGTCCAGACGCCCACGGCGACGACGCCGAGCGGCATCGCGCTGATCTCTACCGACCAGACACCCGATCCGGCCTTCTACCGCACGTCCGAGGCGGACGCCCTCGCGCAGCACCGGCCGTTCGTGGTGGTCTTTGCCACCCCGCAGTTCTGCCAGAGCCAGATCTGCGGCCCGACGCTGGACATGGTCAATGCAGTCGCGGTGCCCTTCGAGTCGAAGGTCGTCTTCATCCACGTCGAGCCCTACGTCCTCCAGCCCGCGACCGGTGGCGGCCTCCAGCCCGTCCTGGATGCATCCGGACAGCTGCAGCTGGTGCCCGCGTCGGTCAAATGGGGCCTGCCCGACGAGCCGTGGGTCTTCGTGGTCGACGCGAGCGGCAAGGTCAGCGCCAAGTTCGAGGGTGCCGTCGGCTCCGACGAGCTGACGCAGGCCATCCAGGCGGTCGCCGGAGGCTGAGCCGGCGGGCCCCGCCAGGCCCCACCCGGAGTTCGCGCCGGCCCGTTCCCGGCCCTGGCACGTCGCCGAGCCCTGGTACAGGGCCAGATCTGACTCCGGGGCACGGTAGGGCAGTTTGGTGGCCTCTGGGCGGGCCTTGGGAGGCGTGTGCGGCGCGGATCCACGCTCGGGATGGTCGCGACACGGCCCGCACACGCCGCGGGCACTGCCGAGATCCGGCTCTAACGTGCCGGGCAGTCAGATCTGGCCAGGTGCGCCGTGCGCAACGTGCCGACAGCCCCCTGGCTCAGAGCCCGCTCGAGCCGGGCGCCTCCAGGGGCAGGCAGGCAGCGCAGGCGGGGCACGTCGTCGCGCCTGCCTCATACGTCGGCAGGTCAAGGACCCAGAGCGCGGCCACCGGATAGGAGCGGCCGCTGGCCGTCGAGGTGACCGAGGTCGTGCCGCCGGCGCGATCCACCAGCACGACCGTGGTGGCCAGCTCGGCGGCGGCCGTCTCGATCGGCGGCAGCATCGCGAGCAGGGACCCGCCGGTCGTGAGGATGTCGTCGACCAGCAGCACGCGCTGCCCCGGCCGCAGCCGGAACCCGCGGCGGAACACCCGGCGTGTGGCCCCCGACCCGTCTCGAGCCTCCTCGGCGAAGAAGCCAGGCAGGCCGAGCTGGCGCGCCGTCTCGAAGGCCAGGATGACGCCGCCGGTGGTCGGGCCCACGACGACGTCGACGGTGGGGTGGCCCTGGCCGTCGGTCACGGTCGCGGCGATCATGGCGCACAGCTCGCTGACGGCGGCGGGGTGCTGCAGGACCTGGAACTTCTCCAGGTAGCTCGTGCCGTGCCGCCCGCTCTTGAGCTGGAAGTGGCCCTCCCGAAGCGCGCCGGAGGCTCGGAACAGCGCCTCGACGCGTGCCGCACGGGCCGTCGCACCGGCCGCCATCACGGCCGGTACTCCACGCCCTTGACGCTCGGCCGGTCCTTGCCGTGGACGCCCTTGCGGGACCCGGCCGGCAGGGCCGCCCCGATGACCTCGCGATGGCTGGCCAGCCCCTGGGCCGCGCACCAGGCCGCCAGCTCGTCGACGAGGCGCAGCGGCAGGGCGGGGTCGGCGAAGATGGCCGTGCCGACCTGCACAGCGCTCGCGCCGGCGAACAGGAAGTCGAGCACGTCGTCCAGTGTGGCGACGCCGCCGATCGCCACGACCGGGATGCGCACGACCTGGGCCACTTCGTACACGACGCGCAGTGCGACGGGCTTGATGGCCGGCCCGGAGAGGCCCCCGTAGGTGTTGCCCAACAGCGGCCGGCGGCGGCCACGGTCGATGGCCATCCCCGACAGCGTGTTGATGGCGCTGATGGCGTCGGCTCCGGCCGCCTCGATCGCCTGGGCGATGGCCCGCACATCGGCCACGTTGGGCGAGAGCTTGACCATCAGGGGCAGGTCGGTGGCGCGGCGCACGGCGGCCGTGACGGCGCCGGCGGCCTCGCGGTCGACCGCGAACTGGAGGCCGCCCTTGCCCACGTTGGGGCAGCTGATGTTGAGCTCGATGCCGGCCACCCCGGGCACGCCATCGAGCCGCCGCACCACGCCGACGTAGTCCTCGATGGACTCGCCGGCCACGTTGACGATGACGGGCACCTGCCACGTGGCCCACAGGGCGGCGTACTTGTCGATGACGGCGTCCACGCCGGGGTTCTGCAGGCCGATCGAGTTGAGCATGCCGGCGGGCGTCTCGGTCACCCGCGGCGGCAGGTTGCCGACCCGTGCCTTGAGCGTCGTGCCCTTGCAGCAGATCGCGCCGAGGCCCTGCACGTCGACCACATCGCCGTACTCGATCCCGTAGCCGAACGTGCCGCTGGCCACCAGGATCGGGTTGCGCAGGCGGAGCCCTCCGGTTCGCCCAGGCGCGAGATCGATGCTCAAGTCGACATCCTCGACAGGTACGGCGGGCCGTCCCGGCCGGGGCGCCGACACGCCGCCGGGACCGGCCGGGCGGGCGGCCTGGGTCTCGGGCCGCGGCCCGGCTCCAAGCGCCGCGCGGCGTCTGGGTGCCGGGTACGGTTCGACGGCGCGGCTGCGGGCGGGCACCACGCGCCGGCGCGGCTTCATGTCTCGTCCCACACGATCTCGTCGGCGGCGAAGACAGGGCCTTCCCGGCAGACCCGCTGCGGACCGTCCACGCCGAAGACGACGCAGCCCAGGCACGCCCCGACCGCGCAACCCATGTTCTGCTCGAGCGATACCTGCAGCCACGCCCGGCGACGGGCGGCGGCCGTGCCGCGCGCAGCCGCACTGCGCGGTCCCCGACGCCGTCCGAGATGTGCGACGCCCAGGCGCGCATCGCGGCCCGTCGCGAGCTGAGCCAGGGCCGACAGCATCGGCCATGGCCCGCAGGCGAACGCCTGGTCGGCCCACGCCTCGTACGCCGGCAGCAGGTCGGTCACCCGGCCCGGCTGGCCGAGTGACCCGTCGTCGGTGGCGACCACGTACTCGACCTCGGGCGGCAGCAGGGACGAGGGGTACACCTCCGCCGCGCCCCGCGCTCCGAACAGGAGCGTCACCTGGCGGCCGCTCTCGAGCGCCTCGTCGGCCAGGGCGCGCACGCCGGCCATGCCAAGCCCGCCGGCCACCAGCAGGACATGTCTCGTGCGTGGGTCGACCTCGAACGGGCGGCCCAGCGGGCCGAGCATGTCGATCACCTCACCCGGCCGGGCCCGGGCGAGCCATTCGGTCCCCTTGCCGGTGATCCGGAAGTGGATCGTCATCTGCCCCTCGGCGCGGTCGACCGTGTTGATGCTGAAGGGGCGGCGCAGGACGAGGCCCGAGTAGTCGGGCGTGCGGACGTGGACGAACTGGCCCGCCCGCACCCCGCCCGCCGTGAGCCATGGCGCGGCGTAGGTCTGGAGCCATTGGCCCGGCAGGATCGACCGGCTTGCGACGAGCTCGGCGCCCGCCAGCCGCATCACGTTCGAACGACCGCGGCGGGGTCAGTCGTGGGCGGCGTCGTCGCCCTCGTCGTCCGCCTCGTCATCCTCGTCGGGCGCGACGTCGGGATAGAGATCCGCGAGGCTGTCGGCCAGGTCGCCGAAGACGTCGGTCGGGTCATAGAACTGCACCAGGTCGTCCGGTGTCTCGAGGCGGCGCCACTTGCCGTCGGCCTCCTCCGGCACGACCTGGCCGCGGAAGATGCCGTCCCGGTCCAGGCGCAGGCGCTCATCGTCGTCGTCCACGATGACCATGTCGCCGATCCAGTGGGTGTGCGGCCCGACGGCGTCCTGGAACTGCTCGAGCAGGGCTGCCTCGGACTGCTGGCTCCGTTCCTGGAACGTGAGGGCGAGGTCGTAGATGAAGCGCGCCGCCGATGCCTTGTCGTCCGGCTCCACGGCGCCCGCGCGCGTCGCGGTCCACGAGTCGCCCGCGTCGGCGTAGGGGCCGCTGCGGTCGCTCATGCTCACGCCGGCGGCACCGTCGACCTCGCCGGCCGCGGTGGGCCGGTCGGGCAGGCCGGCGGCGTCGCGCGCCGCTTCGGCGAAGGCTGCGTAGACCTCGGCGGGGTTGTACAGCTCGACCAGCTCGGAGGCCGACTCCACGACCTCCGTCTCGGAGACCCACTCGCCGGTCGCGTGGTCCTGGTAGCGCGTCCGCGACCGGAAGGAGCCGTCCGGCGCCAGGGACAGGTAGTCAGGGTCGTCGTCGATGAGGACCAGGCCGCCAAGCTCGCGGATGCGTGACGCGTTGCGCTTGAGGAAATCCTCCAGCTGGCGGGCGGCATCGACCATGAAGGACGTCCGCTCGAGGGTCGCCTGTTCGGCGATCTCGCCCAGCAGGTCGGCGTTGCTGCTCATCGATCGCCTCCTAGGGGTGGTATTCGAGGTCGCTGCCCATGCGCTCGCGCAGGAACATGGAATGGTGGCGCTCGAACATCCACTCGCCGGCCCGGTGGCCGATGGCGCGTGCGCCCTCGTCCGCCTCCAGCCGATCGATGGTGGCGTAATCGGGGACGTCGAGCAGGATCACGTTGTCGAAGTCCCAGCCGTAGGCCACGTTGTACCAGCCCAGGAACTTGATGCCGAACTTGGTCTCGTAATCACGGACCTGGCGCGGGAACACCTCCCGCATGAAGAACTTGAAGAAGGCGTCGCGGCCCCGGCGGACGGAGAAGAACGTGGCAAGGACGGGCACGAGCGGCTGTCTCCTGGGCGGTCGGGCCGGGCGTCAGGCGGGACGGGCCGGATGTCGCGGCGCGGTCATTGTCGCACGGTCTCGTCGTGGTCCTCCAGCTGGCCCACGGTCGGCCGTGCACCCGATCGCAGGGGGCGCCGCCGCGTACGACGGTCGGCCGACACCAGGCGCAGCAGGAAGATGATCGTGAGACTCACGAAGAGCACGAGGATCAGCGCGACGACCAGGAGCAGGCCGGTGGCCCAGATCGGCCAGTGGTCGTTCACGCCGAAGGGGATCAGCAGCAGCACGACCACGAGCACCACGGCCTGGGTCCAGAAGCAGCCCAGCCCGGGACCGCGCTCGGCGTCGAGCGGCTCGCCCTTGTAGAGCGGCGAGGCCGGCGGGGTCGCGCCGGTCGGTGGCGTGGCCGGGGTGGTCGGCGCAGGCTCCGGGGGCGGGGTGGCCTGGGCGTCCGCGGGGGAGTCGGTCATGCGCGCATCCATGCTAGCGGTGCCCGGCGCGGAGGGTCGGTCGCGTCTCGGCTCGGCCGATCCCACGTGTCACCAGCCGCGGTGGTGGCATGCGCCTCCATCATCGGCGCACCACCCGACGACAGACACCTGCCGTTCCCGTAAGCGTGGCGGGAGCGCAGCGGCCCGTCGCGGAAGCCGATCGAGGTCCAGAGCACCAGCCCACCTGGTGTCGCGGGGAACGGCGGCACCGAGCGGGCCGAATGGTTGCCGCCCCGGTCGGTCAGGTGCGGCGGTCGACGTTCGCCAGGCGCAGGGAGCCGCGGGCCACGAGGCGGCCCTCGGTGTCGGTGATGGCCACCTCCCAGAGCTGCTGGGTGCGGCCCTGCTGGATAGGCGTGGCAGTCACGAGCACCCGGCCCGTCGTCGTCGAACGGATGAAGTCGGTGCTGTTGTGGACGCCCACCGCGATCTGGCCGCGGGCGAGGGCGGCCACGGTGGCCCCCACGCTGGCGGCTGTCTCCACGGCCGACGCGTAGACGCCGCCGTGGACGATCCCGTACGGCTGGTGGTGCTCCGGTCCGAGGTCGATGTGGCCCTCGACGCGGTCGGCCGCGACGTGGGTCAGGTGCAGGCCGGCCGCCTTGACGAAGGCGCTGCCGCGCTCGGGGTCCAGCATCTCGATCGCGTCGACGTCGGTCATCGTTCCGCCTCTCCTGCCCAGTCATCGTCGAGGTGGGCGAACCGGCCATCGGCCACGGTCGCCAGGATGCGCGCGTCCAGGCGCCGGCCCTCGAACGGGGTGGCGTAGGCACGCGTCCGGAGCGCCGCCGCGTGCACGGTCCACGGTGCCGAGCGGTCGACCACCACCAGGTCCGCCACGGCCCCGACCGTCAGGCTCGGCCCGGGCACGCCGCGCGCGGCCAGGCCGAGCGCCCGGACAGGGCCGCCCGTGAGAGCCCGCACGACCGTCGCGAGGTCGGCCAGGCCGGCCGCCACGCCGGCCAGCACGAGGGGCAGGGCCGTCTCCAGCCCGGCGATGCCTGGGGCGGCATCGCCGAACTCGACGCGCTTGGCCGTCTCGGCGTGAGGGGCATGGTCGGTGGCGATCGCATCGATCGTCCCGTCGACGAGGCCCGCCCACAGGGCCATGGCGTGGTCCGGTGACCGCAGGGGCGGGTTCACCCGGGTCGCCGGATCGAACGGCTCGGCCGCCGCCGCCTCCCCGGCCCAGGGCGCCGCGACCGCCTCCCAGGCGAACCGGCGGTCGCCCCCGAGCCAGCCGTCATGGAGGGCCAGGTGGTGGGGCGTCACGTCGCAGGTCACGGGCAGGCCGGCGGCCCTGGCGGCGCGGATGAGTGCCAGCGCGTCGGCCGTCGAGACGTGGGTGAGGTGCAGACGGGGCGCGGCGCCGGACGGTGCCTGGCGGGCCACCTCCTGGAGGAGTGCCAGCGCCCGCGCCACGGCCGCCGCCTCCGCGGCGACGGGCCAGCCGGCCAGCCCGAGGATCGTGGCCGCAAGGCCGTCGTGCGCCTCCGCACCGCGGGTCAGGGCCCGCAGCTCGGGGTGCTCCACCAGCGGTCGCCCCACTCCGCCGGCATAGGCCAGGGCGTGCTGGAAGAGTGCCGCGTCATCGATCGGGGCGCCGTCGTCGCTGAAGCCGATGGCACCCGCGGCGGCCATCTCGGACATCGGCGCCAGGCGCTCGCCGGCGCGGCCGGCGGTGATCGCGCCGTACGTCAGGAGACGCACGGGGGACCGGCTGTCGTGGCCGCGCGCGAGGACGTCGCGGACCGCCGCCGCGCCGTCGATCGGGGGCATGGTGTTGGGCATCGCGCAGACGGTCGTGAAGCCGCCGGCGGCCGCCGCGGCGAGGCCGGTGCCGATCGTCTCGGCGTCCTCGCCGCCTGGCTCCCGCAGGTGGGCGTGGAGGTCGACCAGGCCGGGCATGACCACCACGGGCGGCCGCCGAGAGGACCGCGTCGACGTGGCCCACGTGACCTCCGCCACGCGGCCGTCCTCCACCACGATCGTGCCAGCTCCGTGCCGGCCGGCCGCCGGGTCCACCAGCAACGCATCCTCGACGACCAGGTGGCGGCAGGGCTCGCCGATACGCGGGGTTGGCGCCGCTCGTGGGCTCATCGCGGTGCCGCCAGCAGCTCCAGGACGGCCATGCGGACGGCGATGCCGTTGGCCACCTGGTCGGTGATGACCGAGGTCGGTCCGGAGGCCACGTCGGGCGCGATCTCCACGCCCTCGTTCATGGGGCCCGGATGGAGGACGAGGGCGCCGGGCCGGGCACGTCGCAGGCGCGCCGTCGTGAGCCCGTAGTCGGCCGTGTATTCCGTGAGCGATGGCAGGAGGCCGGCCGTCATCCGTTCCTGCTGGAGTCGCAGGGCCATCACGGCATGCGCGCCCTCAAGGGCCCCGTCGATGTCCGTGGTGACCGTCAGGCGGCGGTCGGTCGGCATGGCGCGCGCCCACGCCTCGAACCCCGGCAGCAGGGTGGCCGGCCCGCAGACCCATACGTCGGCCCCGGCGGCGGTGAGGCTCCACACGTTGGAACGCGCCACGCGCGAGTGGAGGATATCGCCCAGGATCACGACCTTGCGGCCGGCGATGCGCCCGCCCGGCAGGCTGGCGCGCAACGTGTAGAGATCGAGCAGTGCCTGGCTGGGGTGGGCGTGCCAGCCATCCCCGGCGTTGACGACATGCCCGCTGAAGGCGTCGGCGGCGAGATACGGGGCGCCACTCCGGCCGTGACGCATCACGAGCACGTCAGCGCCGAGCGCCTCGAGTGTGCGCACCGTGTCCACGAGCGACTCGCCCTTGGTCACCGAGCTGCTGGCGGCAGCCACGTTGACGACGTCCGCCCCGAGCCGCTTGGCGGCCGCCTCGAACGAGACACGCGTGCGCGTGGACGCCTCGTAGAAGAGGATCGTCACGCCCACCCCCTGGAGCGAGGCCCGACGCGCGCCGCGGTGGCGCAGGATGACGGCCATCTCGTCGGCCCGGCGCATGACCGTGTCGAGGTCGGCCGCCGTGAGGTGGTCCACGTCGAGCAGGTGGCGATGCCGCCAGGGTTGCGGACCGGTCACGAGGCGATAGCCGCTCCCGACTCGGTGAGGCGCTCGATGAAGACGCCGTCCTCGCCGCCGTCGACTTCTTCCAGGTGGACGCGGATGACCTCCTCGCGGGAGGTCGGCACGTTCTTGCCGACGTGGTCGGCACGTACGGGCAACTCGCGGTGACCGCGGTCGACCAGCACGGCCAGGCGGATGGCAGCGGGCCGGCCGTGGTCCATCAGGGCGTCCAGGGCAGCTCGGGTGGTGCGGCCGGTGAACAGCACGTCGTCGACGATGACGACGGTGCAGCCGTTCAGGTCGAACGGCAGCTCGGTGCCCTTGACGATGGGCTGCCGCGCGACGAGCGAGAGGTCGTCCCGATAGAACGTGATGTCGAGCGACCCGACCGGCGGGGCCGCGCCCTCATGCGCCTCGATCGCCGCCGCGATCCGTCGCGCGAGCGGGACGCCGCGGCGCTGCACCCCGACCAGGGCCAGGCCCTGGATGCCGCCGTGCTTCTCCACGACCTCGTGGCTGATGCGCACCAACGCGCGGCGCACGTCGTCGGCGGTCATGATCTGGCGCGCGTTCACGGCTCCTCCCTCTCGCCGGGCTCACCGGGCCGGTCCCTGAGGCGGCCAGAGGATACCAGTCGGGCGGCGACATCCGGGTCGCCGGCTTCAGAACGCGAACGTCACCCCGCGGTCGATCGGGATGTGGACCCCACCGGGGCCGTCGGCGCCCCAGGTCACGACGCGCAGGTCACCGGTCTCGTCCGTCGTGTCGGGCGTGACCCAGGCGACGCTGCCGTCGCCCACCGAGAACGCTCGCTCGGCGCGTGTCGAGGTCAGCAGATCCTGACCGGTGGGCGTCCCCGTCGCGGCGACGACGGTGAGGGTCCCCGCGTCGGAGCCCGGCACATCGGCCGTCCAGATCCCGTAGGCGCTGCCGTCGGGGGCCCAGCGGACGAGCCAGTCGGTGATGTCCGTGCCGGTCTGGGTCACGGGCCGGCCGATCTCGGCGGGCGACACGTCCGTCCCGGACGGCGACGGGGAAACGAGCGGGGAACTGGTCGCGCGGCCGGCTGACGCGCTCGGCCGCGGCGTGTGGGGGGCCGGCGTCGGCCCGGTCAGCGGGGGCGTCGGGCTGGCCTGATCGGGGCTGGCCGACGGACTCGCTGATGGGGTCACATCCGGTGTCGTGACATCCGCGCCCGGCGAGCTGCTCGCCGCGGCCTGGCTCGGCGGCGGTGTGACCACCGGCGCGATGCCCGTGGCCGCGGACCAGTCGGCGATGAACAGGGATCCGGCCGTGAGATCCACGGTCGGCCCGTGCGCCCTCAGCGTGCCCGACCAGAACACGACCAGTCGACCGGTCGGATCGACCGCGGGCAGCCAGGCGTCGTCGAGCGTCACGCGCTGGGCGGTGCCGGTGGCGGGATCGAGGAGCATCGTCGTCGCCACGACCGACGACGTCGCCGTCGTCGCGGCGGACCCGGCCGGCGTGCCGGTGGCCGACTCGTGGCCGCCCGACGGATGCGACGAGGGGTTCCTGGCCCCCGCGGTGGCCGTCGACGTCCGGCTGATGACGATCCGCTGGCCGTCCCACGAGGCGAAGTAGGAGTGATGGTCCTTCGTGAGGGCCTTCGCGGCCGCAGCGCCGACGCGCCAGATGTAGACGTCTGGCCCCGCGCTGCCATCGGCCGGACGGGCGCTGAAGGCCAGGATGGTGCCATCCGGCGACCAGGCCGCGGGTGCACCGGCGGCGATGACGTCGCTGAGGAGCAGCTGGAGCGTGGCATCGCCCGGATCCTCCGCCGGCGGCGAGACGCTCGGGCCGGTGGACCCGCTCGCCACCGCCGACGGGAGCGACGACGTGGGCTCGGCTGTCCCGGGTCGGCGGCTGGACGTCGATCGGGCGGAGGCCAGGGGTGACGCCGTCTCGGTCGCCTCCGAGCCCGGCAGCGTGACCACGGAGTAGTTCGCCCGGCCCTGGCTGTCGCGGGCCGTGATGGCCAGGTTGCCGTCCGCCGCAAGGGCCAGGTCGCGGGGCGAGAGCGCCGCGTCCAGGGCGACATGGGCCACCGGCCGCGCCGACGGTCCCGGATCGGTGCAGTCCGGCGCACTCGCCGGGCAGACCGCACTCACCTGCGTCTGGTAGATCGTGATCTGGTTGCCATCGGTCGTCAGGTAGGCCACCGGCTGGGGCGTGACGGGGAATGGCGTCGCGCTGCCCGGACGCGTGACATTGAACGGCCCGAGGCCGGTCGCCCCGAGCACCACCGCCAGCACGAGCCCGAGGCTGGCCAGCGAGCCGAGCGCGACGAGGCGAGGGGCGCCGTTCCGGCGGCCGACCTCATGGTCGAGCGCGGTCGCGGTGCGGGCCCAGAGATCGCGCGGCGGCTCGGGCTGGCGAAGGTCCCGCAGCGCCTTTCGTTGCGCGTCATAGGCCTGAGCCACGCTCCGGCATGGGCCGCACGTTGCGAGGTGCGCCTGCAGGCTCGCCTCGGCACGAGGGTCGAGCGGCTGGTCCAGGCGCGCGGCGAGCGCCTGATGGAAGGCGAGGTGGTGGTCCGGCCGGCTCATCGGTCGTGCCGTGTCCGTTCCGCCTGGGAGCCGCGACGGCTGCTCCGCTCGGCCGCGGCCGCCTGCTCCACGGCGAGCGCCTGGCGCAGCGACTCACGGGCACGGGTCAGGAGCGCGCGGGCGGCCACGTGCGAGATCCCGAGCGCCTGGGCGAGTTCGACGCCCGACAGGTCCTGCAGTTCGGCCAGGAGGATCGCCTGGCGCTGTCGTGCCGGGATCGCCGCCAGGGCGCGTTCGAGTTCGCCAGAGAGGCGTTGCTGGAGGGCCGTCTCTTCCGCCGAGGCGGCCACGCCACGGGACTCGCCGGTCCAGGGCACGAACCGCACGATGCGACGGCGACGCAGCTCGTCGAGGGCCGTGCGACCCGCGATCTGGTACAGCCAGGCGCGGGCATGCGCCGGGTCCTCCAGCGAATCGAAGGCGCGGTAGGCTTTGACGAACGTCTCCTGGGCGAGGTCCGCGGCCGTCTCGGGCTCACGCACCATGTGCGCGAGGTAGGCGTAGATCTCGGCATGGTGCAGCCGGAAGAGCTGCTCCACGAACGCGCGGGCGGTGGCGCGGTCCGTGGTCATGGCCGTCCTCGGTGACGCGACGGCCTTGGCGATCGACAACGATTGCCTATCCCTCTCCGATGGGCGGCCGGGTCTGGGCCGGCCGCAGCTCGCCGGCGACACACGGCGGGCTCCGTCAGGCTGTGACGGGCTGCGAGGCCGTGATGTGACGCGGGCCCCGACGCACGGCCGGTCATCTCAGGCGTCTCCCCGGTCCCAGGCGGTCACGGGCCGGCCTGCACGTCCGCCCTCGGGGAGGCCGGCCGCGGCGAGCAGGTCGGTCACGGCCTCCTCCGGGCTGATCGGGTTGACGGGCAGGCCCGTGCCGAGCTCGAGGCCGGCGATCTCGCGCAGGCGGGGATGGATCTCCCAGTGCCAGTGGTAGGTGTCGTCGACGCGATCCTGGAGGGGCGCCGTGTGAAGCACCAGGTTGTACGGCGGCCCATCCAGCGCGTCCAGGAGGCGCAGCACTTTCTGGAGGGTCTCGGCGGCGCTCGTCAGCTGGGCGTCGGTCGCCCGCGCGAAGTCGGCCTCGTGCTCGCGCGGCACGACCCACAGCTCGAACGGAGAGCGCGAGGCGTATGGCGCGAAGGCGACGCTGGCGGCGTCCTCGAAGACGAGCCGCTCGCCGCGCGCGACCTCGTCGCGCACGAGGCGGCAGTAGGGGCACACGCCCTCCCGGATGAGGTAGCGCGCCGCGCCACCCAGCTCCTCCCCGACCCGGTGCGGGATCTGCGGTAGGTCGTACATGTCAAGGCACAGGTGGTTGGTCAGCGCGCCCGCCTGGCGCCCCCAGTTCTGGACCACCTGGAGGTACGCGGTCTCGCCCTTCTGGCGGGCCTCCGCGATCGCCTCGCGCGCGCGCGCGAGCATCGCCACCAGCACGGCCGGCGTCTCGCGGCTGAGCGGCCCGTGGTGCTCCGGGGGCGCCACGATGGTGGCCCACGATCCGACGTCGGCGACGAGGCCCAGCGACGCCTGACGCGGCGCCTCCCGCCCGCCGTCCCGGGCCCCGTCCCGCGGCGCCTCGCGCGGCTCGAACTCGGGCCCGGCGATGGAGAAGGCGTGCTGCTTGAGGACCCGTACCCGCACGCCACCGCCGGGCGGTTCGAGGCAATTGGCGCAGTGCGGGTTGCCGACCGGCTCTGCCCGGCGCGCGAACCGGCTCCGATCGTAGGCCCGGTCGACGACCACGGCGACCCACCAGCCGGTCACGTCGTCGCGACGAAGCTCGAACATGCCGCCGCCCGGCATCGTCGGCCTCAGGCGCCGTCGGCGGGCGCGGGCGGGTCCGCGGTCGTCCCGAGCAGCCGCCCGAAAGCGACCCCGAAGAGCGTGGCGGCCTCCCTGACCGAATTGGTCGAGGGCGCGGCGTCGTGCCCCAGCTCGCGCGCGATCGAGGTGATCGTGACCCCGGGGAGGCCGCACGCGTCGATGAGGTCGAATGCGGCCAGGTCCACGGTCACGTTCAGGGCGATGCCGTGGTACGTCACGCCATGCTCGATGCGGACGCCAAGGGCGCCGATCTTGCGCGGCGCGGCGCTGGTCGGGGCCACCCAGCAGCCGGGGAACCCATCGCGCCGATCGGCCTCGACCCCGGATGCCGCGCACGTCTCGCGCATGGCCGCCTCGAGCAGGCGCACGAGCGGCCGCACCATGAGGTGGCGGTCGGCGAGCCGCAGGATAGGGTAGGCCACCAGCTGCCCGGGACCGTGGTACGTCACCTCGCCGCCCCGCTCGGTGCGGATGACCTCGATGCCTCGTCGTTCGAGTTCGTCGGGGGCCGCCAATACGAACGAGGGATCCCCCTGCCGCCCCAGGGTGATGACTGGCGGGTGCTCCAGGAGCAGGAGCTGGTCGGGGATCCGGCCGGCCGCCCGTTCGGCGACGAGACGGTGCTGCAGGGCCCACGCCTCGCGGTATGGGACCCGACCCAGCCAGTGGATGGCCAGGTCATGGGCCTCGCGCGGCGGGTCGATGCCAGAGGGGCCTTCGAGCGGGCCCACGGTCGCGCGGTCGCGGAGCGCGGTGTCCATGGACGCAGTATGGCAGCCGCCCCTCACGGCTCCCAGGGACCCGGGCGGCTAGGCGCGGACCTCCTGGCGCATGAAGACGACGTAGGCCACCCCGAAGCAGACGACCGTCTCGGCCAGGAGCGCGATCACCTGCGGCAGCGTGAGCAGCAGGCTCTGGTCGAGGGGCAGATTCGTCGGCAGCGACTGTGGGTCGCCCTGCTGATCGATGGGGATGATGCCGACGGTATTGACCGTCGGATCCAGCAGGTAGGCACCGGACTCGCCGTAGAGCGTGCCCGGCGAGACGCGCGACAGGTCCAGTTGCGTCTGGACGTTGGCGATCTGCTGGTCGATCGTGGAGGAGCTGTCCGCGGGCGCGACATAGCCGGCGACGATGCCGACCAGCAGGGCGGTGAAGAGGGTCAGCACGATCCACAGGCCGATGGCGGCAAGGGCGGAGGTGGCCGCGCGGCGCAGGACGACCGAGCAGAGCATGGCGAATGCCAGCCAGAAGCCCAGGTAGACGAGCGACACGAGGTACCACACGGCCAGGCGCGCCAGATCGTCCGGCGAGGGCTGGATGCCGAGGACGAAGAAGGCCACCCCCGACACGAGCATCGTGATCGCCAGCAGGACGAGGCCGATCATGGCCAGGCCCGCGGCGAACTTGCCGTTGATGACGTCATCGCGGTGGATGGGCTGGGCGATGAGCCGCGCCAGCGTCCGCTCGGCCCGCTCACCGTTGATGGCGTCGAAGCCGAACGCGATCCCCAGCAGCGGCCCCAGGAGCCCCACGAGGGCCACGAACGACGGGATCTGCGACGACGCGGGCTGGTTGCTGAACAGCTGCACGAAGAGGCCGGTGGTGCCGGCCGCGGCCTGGGCGTTGCCCCGCACGTAGGTCGCGGTGGAATAGATGGCGGCCACCGCGGCAAGCCCCAGGAGGGCGATCAGGATGAACAGGCGGATGCTGAGGATGCCGTCGGCGAACTCCTTGGCCGCCACGATGCGCCACCCTCCACGCGGCGGGCGGGTCGGCACAGGCGCGACGATGGCCGTGGCGGCCCCCGCGTCAGGCAGCGCGGCCATGCTCGACCTCGTCCTTGGCGAAATAGCGCATGTAGATCTCGTCCAGGTCGTCGCCGATCCGGCGCAGCTGCCACACGTTCATGCCGCGGCCCGCCAGGTCGCGGGCCAGGCGGCCGCGGACGCTCGGGGCACCCGCCACGCGCCACAGCTTCGGATCGTGTGGGTCGCGCACCGCGGTCCGCACTCCGGGGGTGGCCATGAGGGCGGTCGAGATCTGGTCCGCCGGCCCGTCCACGCCGACCTCCAGTTCGACGTCGCCGCCAGCCAGCTGCTCGGCCAGCTTGGCCATGGGGCCCTGGGCGAGGATGCGGCCGGAGCGGAAGATGGCCACGCGGTCGCACACCTGGTGGACCTGGTGGAGGAGGTGGCTCGACAGGAGGACCGTCACGCCGCGCTCGTGGGCCAGGCTGCGGATGAGGTCGAGGACCTCCGCCACGCCGGTCGGGTCGATCGAGGCCGTCGGCTCGTCCAGGATCACCACGGACGGGTCCTTGACCAGGGCATCGGCCAGGCCGAGTCGCTGCCGCATGCCCCGCGAGTACTGCTCCACCGGCCGGTCGGCGGCGTCCGCCAGGCCGACCTGCTCGACCAGGCTGCCGATCCGCGCGTCGGCGGCGCGTCGCTCGAGGCCATTGAGGGCCGCCGTGTAGCGCAGGTTCTGGCGCCCCGTCAGCTCCCCGTAGAAGCCGACGTCGTCGGGCAGGTAGCCCACCCGGCTCTTGACCTCGAGGGGTTGGCGTGTGGGGTCGAAACCGACCACCTGCGCCTTGCCCGACGTGGGTTCGGACAGGCCGAGCAGCATCAGGATCGTCGTCGTCTTGCCCGCCCCGTTGGGGCCCAGCAGGCCGAAGATCTCGCCCGGCTGGACGGCCAGGTCCAGGTGGTCCACGGCCGTCAGCGAGCCGTACTGCTTGGTGAGCTGGCGCGTCCGGATGACGGCCTGGCCCGATGGCTCCTCGGGGCGGGCGGCCCGCTCGTGGCGCCCTTTCTGGCGCATCTCAGCGGCGGCCGTAGCGGCGGAAGACCCACCCCAGGCCGATGATCACCAGGGCGATGAGGGCCAGGCCGATGAAGCCCCACAGCGGGGAGGTCTGGACCGTCGTGCGGATGTCCACGTTGGCGGTGGCCGAACCGGCGGTGACCGTGAAGGTGATGTCGTAGTCGCCCGACAGGGCGTCGCTGGCCGGGGTGACGGTGGCCGTCACCGTGTCGGCCGCACCGGGCGCCAGGGTGGCGATGCTGGTGGGGGCGAAGGTCGCGGTCCAGCCCGACGGCGGCGACGAGGTGATGGCCACGTCGGTGAGGGGCGTCGAACCGGTGTTGGTGACCACCAGCGAGACGGTGCCCGTCGAGCCGGCGGTGACCGAGGCGTTGAGGACCTGGTTGGGGGTGCTCAGGGAGACGGACGGACTGCCCGTGACGTCCGCCTCGAGGTTGGCCGTTGCCGTCTGGCCGCCACCGGCCACCGTGACCTGGATGGGGAAGGCGCCGGCGGCGACCGAGGTCGGCGGCGTGGCGGAGACGCTCAGGGTGTCATTGGCGCCGCCGTCGATGGTGTCGGTGAGGGCCTGCGAGTTGCTGGCCGGGTGGACCGAAACGTCCCAGCCGTCGGGGCCCTGCGACTGCAGCGTGAAGGTCACCTTCTGGGTGCCCGTGTTGGTCAGGGTGAGGCTGTAGCTGAAGGTGCTGGTGGCCGTGCCGGAAAGCTTGGCGAAGTCGGTGGCCAGCTGGATGGCCCCGCTGGTGGCACCAAGGACCGTGACCTGCAGGGGCAGGTCGAGCGAGCCCTGCGGCGACTTGGCGGTCACGGTCAGCGTCTGCGAGCCGGGCGTGGCCGCCTGCGGCACCGTCACGGACAGGTCGACCGTGGCCGCCGTGGAACCGCCGACGTAGATCGCGTTCACGGCGTTGCCGCCACCCTGGATGTTCGCCGTCCACCCGGTGGGCACGCCGCCCACGGCGAGGTCCACCCGTTCGGCCTCGGGCACCGTGATGTCCAGCGTGAACGTCACGTTGTTGCCCGGCTGCACGCTCACGGCGGGGTAGGGCGTGGTGATGCCGAAGGTCGCGGCAGCGACAGCCGCAGGGGCCGCGAGGGCGAGCACGAACCCCGCGGACAGCAGCAAGCCGGTCAGGCGTGTAGTGGTCATCGTCCCTCTCGTGGTCGATCGTGGCCCGGTCGCCGGTCGGCCAAAGGACAGGCCGCGGCTGACACGGGGCTCCTCCTCAGTATCGTCGCTGAGATCCGTCCAAGAAGAGTAGCCGGTTTGATCAAGATTCCTTATCGCGCCCCGACGAACGATGCCGGGGATGGCCTACGAACCGGCGGTATGGGTGGAGTTGGCGGCCGCGATCGTGGCTGCCGCCGCGGCCCTGACGGGGCTGGTCGCCGGCATCGTCAACGCCTGGGTCCTGCTGGTGGAGATCAAGCGCTGAGCGCGAGCCCCGCGGCTGCCGCCAGCGCGACGACGATGATCGGCGGGGCCCGTACGGCCACGAGCAGGACGAGGGCCGCGGCCAGGACGGCAAGGTCGGCGGCGGTGTGGACGCTCGAGGTCCACAGGGGGTCCACGAGCGCGGCCGCCAGCAGGCCGACCACGACCGCGCCGATGCCGGTCAGGGCGGGCGCAAGCCTGCCGCGGACGCCGTCCCAGACGGGGAGCACTGCCGCCAGCAGCAGGAACGACGGCAGGTAGATCGCCAGGAGCGCCACGACCGCCCCGAGCGGCCCGCCAGGACCCGGGGTCTCGATGGCCCCCAGGTACGCGGCGAAGGAGAAGAGCGGGCCGGGCACCGCCTGGGCCGCGCCGTAGCCGGCCAGGAACTGCGCCTGCCCGACCCATCCCGGATCGACGACGGCGCTCTGCAGCAGGGGCAGCACGACGTGGCCGCCGCCGAAGACGAGGGCGCCGGTGCGGTAGAACGCGTCGGCCAGCGCCACCACGTGCCACCCTGATACTTGCGCGGCCAGAGGCAGGCCGATGAGCAGCGCGGCGAAACCGGCCAGCGCCGCGATCGAGCCGCGCGTCAGGCGGGCCGGGGCCGCCGACCGCGTGCGGGGACCGTTCCCCAGCCGCGGCAGGACGAACCAGCCGCTCAGCCCTCCGGCGATGATCAGGGCCAGCTGGCTCAACGGGGTGGCCACGAGCAGGGCGGCGGCCGCCGCCGCGACGGCGACGGCCACGCGGGGCACGTCCGGCGTGAGGCGCCTGGCCATGAGCCAGAGGGCTTGCGCGACGATGGCCACGGCGGCCAGGCCGAGCCCGTGGGCGAGTCCGGCCGGGATCCCGGCACCGGAGCCGGCCACCCCGGCGAAGACGACCATGAGCAGCACCGAGGGCAAGGTGAAGCCGAGCCAGGCGACGAGGCCGCCAAGCACCCCCGCCTGGCGCGAGCCGATGGCGATGCCGAGCTGGCTGCTGGCCGGGCCCGGCAGCGCCTGGCAGAGCGCCACGAGCTCGCCGAAGGCGGCGTCGTCAAGCCAGCGGCGCCGCTCCACGTATTCGCGGCGGAAGTAGCCGATGTGGGCGACGGGCCCGCCGAACGAGGTCAGGCCAAGGCGCAGCGCCGAGACGCCGACTTCCGCGGCCCGCGCCCCGAGGGGGCGTCGGTCACGCTCCGGGCCATCGACGGGCTGCATCGCCCGTAGAGCCTATCCCGCGTGGGCGTGCCTCGAGCGGGACGGCCGACGGCCCCGATGCGGGTCAGGCCGGGGTGATCTCCTCGGGGGGCTCGGTCACGACCCGGTGGTGCGCCCGGAAGGTGAACGAGGCCCACGTGGCGAGAAGCGTCGCCGCGACCGACAGGGAGACCGACAACAGCACGAGGGCCAGCATGCGCTTCATGGTTCCTACGTCCTCCTGACCGTGCTCGGCGCGATCGCCTCGCTGGGCGTGAGCGGATCACGCTCGGCCTCCCAGCCTCCGTCATCGATGCCGCCTGGACAAGGGCCATTGCGCCCGACGTGACAGGTCCTTGGCAACGCCCCGACGCGCCACGCGCCAGACACTGCGCGCGAACCCCTAGCGGCGCACCTCCGGAGGCCCTACTGTGCGCGTCATCGCGGCTGCAGCATGGAGGGCTGGGTGGACGTCATCCTCGTGGGGTTCATCGTCGGCTACATCTACGCGGGGTTCCGGACCGGCTTCCTGAAGCGCCTGCTGGGCATCGTCTTCATGGTCATCTCGTTCGTCGTCAGCGCCTACTTCCGCGTGCCCGTCGGCGCCATCGCCAGCACCTTCTTCAAGGACATCCCGTCCGATTACGCGAACCTCGTGGGTTACGCCATCGCCTTCCCGGTCATCCTCGCCGCCCTTCACATCGCCAGCCGGATCGTCCTGGGCAAGACCAACGTGCACGGCCTGGTGGCGGAGAGCACGGACAAGATCCTCGGCGCGATCCTGGGCGGTGTCGAGGCCGTCCTGATCCTGTCGGCCGGAATCGTCATCCTCGACACCTATTTCGGCACCGCCTCGACACTGGGGGCCTCCTTCCACGCGGGCTATCTCAAGGACCTCACCCAGGCGGTCAATGGCTCGGAGACCGTGAAGCTGCTGCGCGACACGACGGTGCCGTTCGTGCTCGCGGTCCTTGGCCCGATCCTGCCCAAGGACGTCAGCACGATCGTCCCCACGGGCCTGCCGACCCGTCTGCCGTTCCCGACCCCGTAGCCCGGCCAGGATGTCGGCTGCTTGACACCTCCCGGGCACCTGGGCCGACCGACAGCTATCCTCCCGACGCACATCCTTGCGGCAGGAACAGTCCTCATGAGGCGGACCGATGCCCCTGTACCTTGATACCCACGACAAGATCGACGGCCTGACCGGCGAGGCCGTGGCCCAGGCCCATGCCGCCGACCTGGCGGTCCAGGGCAAGCACGGGGTCAAGTACCTGCGCTACTGGTACGACGAGGCGACGGGCAAGGTCTTCTGCCTCGCCGAGGCCCCCAGCGCCGAAGCCGCGATCGCCGTCCACGCCGAGGCGCACGGCCTCCTGGCGGACTCGATCGTCGAGGTCAAAGAGGGAGCGTAGCCAGGGTCTCGTTGGGCGTCATGAGGCGCCCCTCGCGGCGGGCCGCCTCGAACCGTTCAACGCCAAGGCGGGCCTCCAGGTCGGCAAGGTGCTGCTCGCGAGCCGCGGCTGCCTGCGGCGGCACCGCCGCGCGGATCGCCTCGCGCAGCGACTCGGCCGTCCCGTGGAGCCGTGCGGCGGCTTCGGCATCGTCGGTCGCCACGGCCGAGGCGAGGTTCTCCATCGCCCCGGCCAGGCCCGGCATGTCGCCCAGTTCCTGGCGGATGGCCAGGCTCTGCCGGAAGAGGTCGCGGGCGCGCGGCGTGTCGCCGTTCGACAGGGCCAGCTCGGCCAGGTGGGTCAGCACGCGCGCGACGCCCCGTCGATCGCCAAGCTCCTCCAGGATCGCGAGCGCCTCGACGTGGAGCGAGCGGGCCGCCTCGCGGTCGCCGGCACGGCTCGTGGCCAATGCGAAGGTGTCCAGGGCGAAGGCCTCGCCCCAGCGGTCGCCGCGGGCACGGATGGTGGCCAGGATCTCGCCGTACAGGGCCCGGGCAGCGTCCAGGTCGCCCTGGCGGCTGGCCACGTCGGCCAGGTTGATCGAGCCGAAGGCCACGCCCTGGTCGTCGCCGATGGCCCGGCAGGCCGCGATGGCCTCCTCGTAGAGCGCGCGCGCCCGCGCGTGATCGCCCAGCTGGAGCGCGGTGTTGGCCAGATTGTTGGCCGCGTACGCCACGCTCTGGCGGTTGCCCAGCTCACGGTGCAGGGCCAGGCTCGCCTCGTGGAACGTGGCGGCGGCGCGCAGGTCGCCCTGCATGAAGGCCAGGTTGCCGGCGCCCGTGAAGGCGTTCGCGCGAAGCGGTGAGATCTCGCCGCCGGCCGCAGCCGCCGCCTGCTCCAGAAGCGCGCGGCCTTCCGTGAGGTGGCCGCGGATCTCCCAGTAGCGCCACAGGCCCGACGCCATCCGCAGTCCGGCCTGACCCTCGCCCGGCTCGCTGAGCGACCACGCGAGGGCGGCCCGCAGGTCGTCGTGCTCACGGTCCAGGCGGCGCAGCCACTCGACCGGCTCGGGACCCTGGAAGAACGCCTGGGAGGCGCGGTCGACCATGGCGAGGTACCAGTCGCGGTGGCGCCGCATGGCCGGTCCCGCCTCGCCGGCCTCGACCAGTCGACCCCTGGCGTACTCTCGGACGGTCTCCAGCAGGCGGAAGCGAGCCTCGGCGGCCGTCGGGTCGGTCAGGACGAGCGACTTCTCGACGAGCCGCCCGAGGGCGTCCAGGACATCCATGGCGTCGACCACGTCGCCCGCGCATACGGCTTCCGCCGCCTCCAGCGTCGCCCCGCCGGCGAAGACCGAGAGGCGTCGCAGGACGGCGCGCTCCGGCTCGGTCAGCAGGTCGTAGCTCCAGTCGATGGTGGCGCGCAGCGTCTGGTGCCGTGCGAGGGCGGTGCGGCTGCCGCCCGTCAGGAGGCGGAACCGGTCGTCCAGCCGGGCGGCGATCTGCTCCACCGGCAGCGTGCGGACGCGGGCCGCGGCCAGCTCGATGGCCAGCGGCATGCCGTCGAGGCGACGGCACAGCTGGGCCACCGACCGCGCGTTCTGCTCGGTCACGGCGAACGTCGGTTCGACGGCCCGGGCGCGCTCGACGAACAGGCGGCAGGCGTCGACCTCGTCCAGGTCGCGGGCGCGCACGGCCGGGCCGGCGTCGGGGGTCGCCAGTGAGGCGACCGGCAGGATCGCCTCGCCGCGCACGCCGAGCGCCTCGCGGCTGGTGACGACGAGGCGCACGGTCGAACAGGCGCGCATGACCGCCTCGGCGAGCTCCGCGCACGCGCCCAGGACCGGATCGCAGTCGTCGAGCAGGAGCAGCAGGCGTTTGCCCTTCAGGTGGTCCACCACGGTGGCCAGCAGCGAGCGCCCGGTCGGCTCGGTGAGGCCGAAGACGCCGACGACGGTCGGCAGCACCAGGTCCGGGTCGGTCAGCGCGCCGCACTCCACGAGCCATACGCCGTCCTCGAAGCGGCCAAGGAGCAGTCTGGCGAGGCGGAGGCCGACGCGTGTCTTGCCCACCCCACCGGGTCCCGTCAGCGTGAGCAGGGGGGACTGCTCCAGGATGGCCGTCGCCTGCTCGATCTCGCGTTCGCGGCCGATGAAGCTGGTGACCTCCAGCTGGAGGTTGTTGCGCGGCGCATCGGCCGTGCGCGGCGGCGGGAAGTCATGGGCGAGGCCGGGAGCGGTGACCTGGTAAAGGCGCACGGGCGCGTCCAGCGACCGCAGCAGGTGCGTGCCCAGGTCCACCGTGCCGATGCCCGACGCGGACTCGTCGGCGATGAGGTCGCGCGTCGTGCGCGAGATGAGGATCTGCCCGCCGTGGCCGGCCGCGCAGATGCGCGCCGCGCGGTGGACGTCCAAGCCGACGTAGCCCTCGGTGGCGGTCTGCGGCTCGCCGGTGTGGAGGCCCATCCGGTCCCGCAGCGCCAGGCCGTCCGGCCACGGGTGGGCAGCCAGCGCGAGCTGCCCTTCCACGGCCGCCTGGACGGCCGCCCGCGCGGTGGGAAAGACGAAATACAGCCCGTCGCCGGCCGACCCGCGCTCGAAGGCGCCGTGCCGGGCGAACGCGCCACGGATCAGGGCGTGATGGTCGGCCAGCACCGCGGGGTAGCGGTCGCCGAGCGTCTGAAGCAGGCCCGTCGAGCCCTCGATGTCGGTGAACACGAGGGTGACGGTGCCCTCGGGCAGGCCGGCTTCCCGGGTTTCGCTGGCCAACGCAGATGACTCCTGTAGCAGGTGGGGAGCGGCTCGATGGTGCCTCAGCCGGCGACGGCCGCCGGGTCATCCCGCCGCAGGAGGATCCCCTGGTACGCCTTCCAGGGGCCGACGTCGGCGTCGTGCGATCCGGCCAGCCCCGCGTAGATCTGGCTGACATGGTCGAGGTCGTGCACCGCCCACGCCGCCATCAGCTGACCAAGCGTGACCTGGCCGAGCGACGGGTGCATCCCGCGGCGGTCGAGGTCGGCCTCCGTGACGAGCTCACCGAGGGCCGTCAGGTTGGCCGCGCGCAGGCTCGCGAAGCGCTCGACGAGGTCGTCGAGCGGGATCCCGGCGTCACGCTCCAGCATGGCCGCGCGGTCGAACGGGGGGAACGGGACGGACGTGCCCTGCTCCACGATCAGCCGGGCGCGGATCATCCAGTTCGTCTGCTCGCCGGTGATCAGGTGGCCCACCACGTCCCGCGGCCGCCAGCCACCTTCGATGTCGGGCGTGCCCGTCCACACGTCCGGCAGGCCGACCAGCAGGTTGCGGAGCAGGCCCGGCGTCCGCCCCAGCAGGTTCGTCGTGTCGGCCAGGCGGTCCGTCGAGAGTCCCACCCGGGGACCCTAGCCGTGCCGGCGGGACCCCGTCAAGCGGACGGGCGGACCATCGGGCGACGATTGCTCATCGAGGCCGTCTGAGGCATCATGCGCGGACAACTGAAGAGCTCTTATCAAGAGTGGTGGAGGGACCGGCCCGTTGAAGCCACGACAACCTGCCGGCGTCGAGCCGGCAAGGTGCCAAGTCCGGGCAGGTCCTCCTGCACGATAAGGGGAACTCCTTTCGAGACCCTTCCCGTCAGGAAGGGTCTTCTGTTCAAGGGAGTGCTCGTTGCCATCGACCACCACGCCGCGCCAGCGCTTCCGCGACCGTCTCGCGCGGCGGCCGCTGCTCGTCGATGGCGGGATGGGCACGCTGCTGTTCAGCCGCGGCGTGCCCCAGCGCGCCTGCCTGGAGGAGCTCGTGGCGACGCAGGCCGAGCTGGTCCGTGGTGCGCACCGGGAATACCTGGAGGCGGGGGCGGAGCTGATCGAGACCCTTTCGTTCGGCGCGAACCGGCCGCGGCTCGCCACGTGGGGCCTGTCGAAGCGGGTCGTCCACCTCAACCGGCGGGCGGCCGCCCTGGCCCGTGACGCGCGCGAGGTGAGTGGGCGCGACGCGCTGGTCGGTGGCTCGGTCGGGCCGCTCAGCCAGGCGGCTCGAGGCGGCAAGGTCATCCCGGAGCCGGTCGCCAGGGCGGCCTTCCGTGAGCAGATCGAGGGACTGCTCGAAGGCGGGATCGACGTGGTCGTGCTCGAGACGTTCTCCGACCTGGGCCAGCAGCTCGTCGCCCTGGAGGAGGCGCGCCGAGCATCCGACCTGCCGGTCATCGCCTCGCTGACCTTCGGTGAGGAGCTCGTCCTGGCCGACGGGACCCCGCCGCGAGCCGCGGCCCAGGCCCTGGCGGCGGCCGGTGCCGACGCGATCGGGGTCAACTGCGGGGCAGGCCCTGCGGCGAGCCTGGAAGCCCTCGAGGCGATGGGCGGCCCGCTGGACGCCGGACCCGTCCGTTCGATCATGCCCAATGCCGGCCTGTCGCAGCGCCTGGAAGGCCGCTTCGTGTACGCCGCCAGCCCGGCCTACTTCGGCACCGTCACGCCCCGCTTCATCGCGGCCGGTGCACGACTCGTGGGCGGTTGCTGCGGCACGACGCCGGAGCACATCGCGGCCATGCGAGCCGCACTCGACGTCGTGGCGCCGGCGTCGGGTGTCGAGGCGTCCGCGGCCATCGCCCGCCGCGCGCCGCACGCACCGCACGTCCGCACGGCCCCCGAAGGGGAAGGCGTGGGAGAGGGCGCCGCGCCGCCGACCCGGCTCGCCCGGCTTCTCGCCGAGGGCCGTTTCGTGGTCTCGGTGGAGATCGACCCGCCGCGGAGCATCCGCATCGAGCGCACGATCGACGCCGCGCGGCTGCTCCTGCAGGCGGGCGTCGACCTCGTCAACGTCTCCGACTCGGCGATGGCCCGGGTGCGCATGAGTGCGCTGTCCGTGGCGTTCGGCATCCAGCACGACCTTGACCTGGAGTGCCTCGTCCACTGCACGACCCGAGACCGGAACCTCATGGCCCTCGAGTCGGAGCTGCTCGGCGCCCACGCCCTCGGCGTCCGCGACATCATCGCCCTGACCGGCGACCCGCCGCGGATCGGCGACTATCCGACCGGCACCGGCGTGTGGGACGTCGACTCGATCGGTCTGATCGGCATCCTGGCCCGCCTGAACCAGGCCCAGGATCCGGCCGGCGGTTCGATCGGCCAGCGGGCCGGGTTCACCATCGCCTGCGCCCTGGACCCGACCGCGACCGACCAGGCGGCCGAGTGGGACCGTCTCGAGCGCAAGCTCGAGGCCGGCGCCCACCTCGTCATGACCCAGCCGCTGTATTCGGTCGAGCAGGTGGAGCGCATGCTCGACGAGGCCCGTCGGCGCTTCGGCCCGGGCGGTCTGCCGGTGCCGCTCCTGCTCGGCGTCCTGCCCCTGGTGTCGGCGCGCCACGCGGAGTTCCTTCATAACGAGGTCCCGGGCATCACGATCCCCGACGAGGCACGGGCCGCGATGCAGGCGGCCGGAGAGCGCGGTTCGGAGGCAGGCCTGGAGATGGCGGACGCCCTGCTCGCCGCCACGGAGGATCGGGTCGCCGGGACCTACATCATGCCCAGCTTCGGGCGGTACGAGCAGGCAGCGGAGCTCGTGCGCCGGATCCGCGTGCGGCATCCGGCCCAGCCGACGGAGGCCGATGCAACGGCTGCCAGCGGGTCGGCCGCCCGATGACCGCCACCATGCGTGCCCCTTCCAGCTCCGTGGCACCCGGCGGTGCGCCGTTCGACCGCGCGTCGCGCCTGGCGGCCCTGCCCGGCCTGCTGCGCGAGCGGATCGTCGTCCTCGACGGGGCGATGGGGACGATGCTCCAGGGCCGCGCCTTCAGCGAGGCTGACTTCCGTGGCGAGCGCTTCCGCGACCACTCGCACGACCTGCGGGGCGACCTCGACCTGCTGTGCCTGACCCAGCCGGCCGCCGTACAGGCGATCCACCGGGCCTACCTGGAGGCGGGCGCGGACATCGTGACCACGAACTCGTTCACCGCGACCCGCATCGCCCAGGCCGACTACCTGCTGGCGCCGGCGGTCGTGCACGAGCTCAACGTCGCCGCCGCGCGCCTCGCTCGCGAGGCCGCCGACGCGGCCGAGCGGGCGGAGCCGGGCCGTCCGCGTTTCGTGGCGGGTTCGCTTGGCCCGACCAACCGGACCGCGTCGATGAGCTCGGACGTGGGCGATCCCGCGGCCCGCAGCGTGACGTGGGAGGAGCTGGAGACCGCCTACCGCGAGGCGGCGGCCGGGCTCATCGAGGGCGGTGCGGACATCCTGCTCATCGAGACGATCTTCGACACGCTCAACGCCAAGGCCGCCATCTTCGCCGTCCAGGCCCTGTTCGATGAGATCGGCGTGCGCTTGCCGCTGATCATCTCCGGCACGATCGTCGACGCGTCGGGCCGCACGCTCTCGGGCCAGACGGTCGAGGCCTTCTGGCACAGCATCCGGCACGCCGACCCGCTCATCGTGGGCCTCAACTGCGCGCTGGGGCCGAAGCAGCTGCGGGAGCACCTCGACGTCCTGTCGCGCGTCGCCGACCGGCCCATCGCGGCCTATCCCAACGCCGGCCTGCCCAACGAGCTCGGCGGCTACGACGAGACGCCCCGTCAGATGGCGGACGCGCTCGGGGAGTGGGCCAGGCACGGCCTCCTCAACGTCGCCGGCAGCTGCTGCGGGTCGACGCCAGCCCACGTGGCCGCGATCGCCCAGGCCGTCGCGGGGCTGCCGCCACGGCCGATCCCACCGCCGGCCGGCACGACGCGCCTGTCCGGCCTGGCGCCGCTCGTCATCCCGCCGCCGGGCAACGCCTTCGTCAACGTGGGTGAGCGGACGAACGTCACCGGCTCACGCAAGTTCGCCCGGCTCATCGCCGCCGGCGCCGAGGACGAGGCGGTCGAGATCGCGCGTGAGCAGGTCGGCAACGGCGCCCAGCTGATCGACGTGAACATGGACGAGGCGATGCTCGACGGACCCGCCGCCATGACCCGCTTCCTGCGGCGGATCGCGGCCGAGCCCGACATCGCCGCGGTCCCGGTCATGGTCGACAGCTCCCGTTGGGCGGTCATCGAGGCCGGGCTGCGCCAGCTGCAGGGCAAGGGGGTCGTCAACTCGATCTCGCTCAAGGAGGGCGAGGCGTCGTTCCTGCGCCAGGCCCGCCTGTGCCGGCGGTACGGAGCGGCCGTCGTGGTCATGGCGTTCGATGAACAGGGCCAGGCCGAGTCGGTCGAGCGGCGGGTGGCGGTGCTGCGGCGAGCCCGCGAGCTGCTGACCGACGTGGTCGGGTTCGCCCCGGAGGACATCATCCTGGACGCCAACATCTTCGCCATCGCGACCGGGATGGAGGAACACAGCGCCTACGCCGTATCGTTCATCGAGGCCGTCCGCCGGCTCAAGCAGGAGTTCCCCGGCTCGCCCACCTCCGGCGGCGTCTCGAACGTCTCGTTCGCCTTCCGCGGCAACGACCGCGTGCGCGAGGCCATCCACTCCGTGTTCCTCTACCACGCCATCCGCGCCGGGCTGGACATGGCCATCGTCAACGCCGGCGTCCTGCCCATCTACGACGACATCGAGCCGGAGCTCCGTGAGCGGGTCGAGGACGTCGTGCTGGACCGCCGCCCCGACGCGACCGAGCGCCTGCTGGAGCTGGCCGCGTCCTATGCCGGCAGCGGCGGCATGGCCCGCGCGGAGGAGGATCTGGCCTGGCGGGACCAGCCCGTCGCCCAGCGGCTGACCCACGCCCTCGTGGCCGGGATCGACGCCTGGATCGTGGCCGACACGGAGGAGGCGCGGCTGGAGAGCGCCCGCCCGCTGGACGTCATCGAGGGGCCCCTCATGGCCGGCATGAACGTGGTCGGCGACCTGTTCGGCTCCGGCCGCATGTTCCTGCCGCAGGTCGTGAAGAGCGCCCGCGTGATGAAGAAGGCCGTGGCCGTCCTGGTGCCGTACCTGGAGGCCGAGCGGGCCGGCACCAGCCGCCGCGCGGGCACGATCGTCATGGCCACCGTCAAGGGCGACGTCCACGACATCGGCAAGAACATCGTCGGCGTCGTGCTGGGCTGCAACGACTACGAGGTCGTGGACCTGGGGGTCATGGTGCCGGCCGCCCGCATCCTGGAGAAGGCGGTCGAGCTGGAGGCCGACCTCATCGGCCTGTCCGGCCTGATCACGCCGTCGCTGGAGGAGATGACCCACGTCGCCGGGGAGATGGAACGCCAGGGCTTCACGATCCCCCTGCTGATCGGCGGCGCGACGACGTCCCGTACCCACACCGCGGTGAAGATCGCCCCCGCGTACTCGGGGCCCGTGGTCCACGTGCTGGATGCCTCGCGCGCCGTCGGCGTCGCCGGCTCGCTCGTGCAGCCCGAACGGCACGACGCCTTCGTGGCGGGGGTTCGCGAGGAGTACGAGGGCATCCGCCGCGAACGGGCCGGCCAGCGGGAGCGGGAGCGCCGGGCGAGCCTGGACGAGGCCCGCGCCAACCGCCTTCGGATCGACTGGACGCGGGTCGATCCCCCGCGCCCCGCCTTCACCGGCCTGCGGACCTTCACGGGCTACCCGCTCGACGAGCTCCGCGAGGTCATCGACTGGACGCCGTTCTTCGCGACCTGGGAGCTGCGCGGCACCTACCCCGCGATCCTGGACGATCCGCGCCTCGGCGCGGCGGCGCGTGACCTCCACCGTGACGCCCTGGCCCTGCTCGATCGCATCGTCGGTGAGGGGCTCCTCAGGGCGGACGCCGTCGTCGGCTTCTGGCCGGCCAACGCGGTCGGCGACGACATCGTCGCCTGGCGGGACGCGGAACGGCGGGAACCGCGGGCGACCTTCCGGACGCTCCGCCAGCAGATGGCCAAGGTCGACGGCCGCCCCAACCTGGCCCTCGCCGACTTCGTCGCGCCGCGCGAGACCGGCCTTGCCGACCACGTGGGCGGCTTCGCCGTCACGACCGGGCATGGGCTGGAACGGATCGTGGCCGAGTTCGAGGCGGCCCACGACGACTACTCGGCGATCCTCGCCAAGGCGCTGGCCGATCGCCTCGCCGAAGCCTTCGCCGAGCGGCTCCACCAGCGGGTCCGCCGGGAGCTGTGGGGCTATGCGCCCGACGAGGCCCTCTCGAACGCGGATCTCATCGCCGAGCGCTACCAGGGCATCCGGCCGGCGCCCGGCTATCCAGCCTGTCCCGACCACACGGAGAAAGCCACTCTCTTCGACGTGCTCGAGGTCGAGCAGCGGGCCGGGATCCGCCTGACGGAGTCCTACGCCATGTGGCCCGCGGCGTCGGTGTGCGGCTACTACTTCTGGAACCCGGCCAGCCGCTACTTCGGCATCGGCCGGATCGGGCGCGACCAGCTGGCCGACTACGCCGGGCGCAAGGGCATCCCCCTGGCCGGACGCGGCTCGCTGGCTGGCCCCGAACCTGGAGGATGCGGGCGCCTGACCCCGCTGAGCCCGGCCCGGAGGTGCGGCGGCGGGCCGTCTGTCGCCGTCCGTCGGCGCGTTTGCATCCACCGGCGACAGCGACGGAGGGGCAGTCACTCGGCCGTCGATCTGTTCACGGGATGCACAGGAAGACGGCGGAGGCGGGCCGCAGGCGGGTTGACCGAGCGTTGCTCCGTCGCTGTTGCCGCCAGCCGCAAGCGGTCGCGCCTGTCGCGCACATGGAGGCTGCCAGAGCACGCGCCTATCCCGTTCGGAGCGCGGCCTCGTGTGCCGCGTTCTCGTCGGCCCGCTCCTCGGCGTGGATGGGCAGCGTGCCGAGCGCCGCGAGGACGAACGTGACCCCCATCAGGGCGAATACGATGGGCAGGCCGGCGGCGTTCCCCACCGCCCCGATGATCGCCCCGTACAGGGCGACCCACAGCGACCCGACGCCGAAGGCCAGCGTGAAGTAGACGGCGAACGAGGCGTCACGGATCGACGGCCGGGCGATGTCGGCGAGGAGCGCCTGGAGCTGCGGGCTCTCCGCGAAGCTGAACAGGCCCATCAGCACGATCCCGACCCACAACCCGACGACGCTCGAGCCCGACAGCAGGAAGACGGCGAAGCCGACCGCGCCCCCCAGGTAGACGCCGACGATGAGCGGCTTGCGGCCGATGCGGTCGGACAGCCAGCCTGCGACCAGCGGCATCGGCACGGAGAAGACGATGAGCGCGCCGTACATGGCCCCCGAGAGCGACTCGTCGAGGCCGATGACCTTGGTGAGGTAGATGAGGGCGAAGAGGTTGACGACGCCCAGCCCGCGCCCCCCGCCGCCGAGGATGGAGGTGAGGTACAGCCAGCGCAGGTCGCGGTCGCCGATGATCCGCCGGAGCGCGTCGCGCACGCTCCCGCCGGCCACGGCGGCGGCGCGGTCGGTGCCCGTCTCACGGACCAGCAGCAGGATGGCGATGGCGATGACGATGGCCGGGATACCGAAGACGATGGCGGCGCCGCGCCAGCCGAACGCCACGATGATCGGCGCGCCGAGCAGCGCGACCACGACCGTGCCCACGTTCCCGCCGGCGATGTGGGCGCTGATGGCGAAGCCCCGCCGCTCGAGCGGGAACTGCTCGGCGAGCAGGCCGTTGCCGACCGGGTGCTGCGGCGAGCCGCCGATGCGCGACAGGACGTTGGCCAGGGCGAAGCTGGGGAAGCCCGAGGCGAACGCCTGGGCCACGAACCCGCCGCCGAACAGCAGGCCGCCGGCTCCCAGGAGGCGCCGTCGCGAGACCAGGCGGGTCAGCGACGCGAAGCTGAGCTGCACGATCCCTGCGGCGAAGGCGCCGCCCGCGGCCAGGAAGGCGATCGTGTCAACCCCGACATGGAAGTCGTCGGTGATCTGCAGGTAGATCAGGGGCAGCACCACGGCCTGGGCGTGGTTGACGGCGTGCGCGATCGACAGCAGCCACAGCGACCACAGCGGTCGCACATCGGCCGTGGTGGCAGGTCGCACCGCTTCGGAGGCCATGGCCGTCGATGATGGCGCATCCAGCGGGCCGCGATCCCGGGCTGGCGTTGCCGCGCCTCCTCCGACTCTGGTACCTTTGCTGGTCCACGAGCCGTTACCGGGACGACGGCTGGGACCAGAGGAGGCCTATTGCTGCTGGCATCGGGCGCTTCTCCGCGCCCCGTGATGCACGGGTCCGCCTGCGTCTACGCGCGACCCACCCGCCGGCGCCGCAGTCACCGCCCGGCCGTACCTGCCGAGCGGTCGGTCGGCCTGGGTCGGCTGGGGGCTGATCGCCGGGTCGGTCCGACGCTCGTGGTGGGGCTCGTGCTGCTGACGTCGCTCTTCGCGATCCTGCCCGCCGCCTCCGCGCAGCAGCTCGCGGCGAGCAGCATCGTCAACCCCGGTATCGCCGATCTCCGCGCCGCGCAGCCCGACGGCCTGAGCGCGCCCCTGGCTGTGGCCGGGCCGATGATCGCGGAGGCGCCCGTCCAGTCCAGCGGACCATTCGCCGCCGACGGCACGCTCCAGGCGACCCTCGGCCTCCAGCCATCGCAGTCCCCCCTGCAGATGCGGCTCTACTCCGTCGTCCGCGGCGACACGTTGACCGGTATCGCGGCCCACTTCGGCCTAAGCATGATGACGATCTGGTGGGCCAACACGCTCACGTCCAAGGACCAACTCCACGTCGGCCAGGTGCTGCGCATCCCGGCCGTCGATGGCGTCCTCTACACGGCCCAGGAAGGCGACACGGTGGCGGCCGTCGCGGCCCGGTTCCACGCCGACCCCGCGGCCGTGACGACGTACAACGGCCTCGCCACCGACGAACTCACGCTCGGCCAGCAGGTCATGATCCCCAACGGCGTCGGGTCATCCATCGTCGTGGCAGCGACCACGAAGCCGACCGCCAAAGCCAACGCCGTCTCGGGCGGCACCACGACCGGCTGCACCGGCTGCGGGTTCGCGCCGCTCGCCTGGCCCGTGGCCGGCGGGTACATCAGCCAGCCCTTCGGATGCACTGGCTTCCCGTATGAGCCGGCCTTCGGCAACTGCGCCCACTATCACTTCGGCATCGACATCGCGGCGCCGACCGGCACATCGGTCCTGGCCGCCGCGGCCGGCACGGTCACCTTCGTCGGTTGGAAGGACAACGACGGCGGCTACCAGGTGACGATCAGCGACGGTCACGACTTCTATACCGGCTACTACCACCTGTCCGCCATGCTCGTGCATGCCGGTCAGCGCGTGGGCCGGGGCCAACTGATCGGCCGGGTCGGCTCGACCGGGCACTCGACCGGGCCGCATCTCTTCTTCGTCGTGTCGATCGGGCCGATCCTTGCGGGCGGCACGGCGGTCAACCCGCTCGACTACTTCTAGGACGCGGCTCAGGGTCGCACAGCCGCCAGGTACGTCACGATGGCCCCGGACCGCGTGTCGGCCCAGGCCCAGTAGAAGGCACCATCGCCATACGTGGCGTTCTCACGCAAGCCCGTGCCGTTGATGACGTCGGGGATCACCCACGTCGCGGCACTCACGAGGCGCGGTCTGGTCCACGTGCGGCCATGATCGTAGGACAGGGCGAACTCGTTCTGCACCTGCCCGTCGTGCAGGACGTGCCACCCGACGAACACCACGCCTCCGCCCGCCCCGCTCGAGACGGCCAGGGACGGTTTGAACCCCGCCGCCAGCGTGATCCAGGTCCAGGCGCCCGAGCTGCCGCTCCGACCGACCTTGATGCGGCCGCCGCTCTCCACGACGAGCCAGCGCCGCGAGGCGCCCACGCTGGTGTCGACCGCCAGCTGCGACTGCCACTGCGGTTCCAGGTAGACGGCGCTGCTGCCGCTGACGGTCGTCGCCCACTGGGGACGAGCGACCGTCAGTCCGGTGCCGTCGAAGCTGATCGTGGCGGTGGCGAAGCCCTGGCGGCCGACGTTGCCGGCAGCCCCGTTGGCAGGACTGAACTCGCCAAAGAAGCGTCGCAGGTCGGCCTCGTAGAAACTGACCAGTGCACCGGTGGCGGTGGCGGCCAGGCGATAGCCGATCCGGTCGTGGGCCGGGTAGCCGGCTAGTCCCACGGCCGGCACCTCCACCTGGGCCCACGGCCCGTGGAGCGGCTTGGCGAGCACGTGGAGGCCGGGTCCGGCCGCGCTGGGCAGCCAGTTGTAGGCCACGTAGAGCGTGCCGTAGTCACGGCTGGTGGTATCCAGATCGACCGCCATGGTCGGGAAGCACCCGCTCCAGGCGGGGGTGAACGGTTCGATCCATGGCACGGCCCAGGTGCGGCCAAGATCGTCGGAGTAGGTGACCGACATGCGGACGCCACCGGTCACGCCCACCGCATCCCCCGCCCACAGCCGCTCCCCGGCACCCCACGCGATGACGGCGTGGAGGTCCAGGCAGTGGCCGTCCCACGGATGGCTCGGCGCGCTCCAGGTGCGGCCGCCGTTGCTGGAGACGCGGACCGCAGGTCGGCTGCAGTCCTGCGGCCAGGCGATGTCCTGGACCACGACGGCCAGCTCGCCACGAGGACTGACCGAGACCGTCGGCTCGCTGCCCGCCCCGACGGTCGACTCGCGGACGGACGCGGTCGGTCGTTCCGACGGCACCGGGTTAGGAGTCGGGCTGGGTGCCTCGGTCGCGATCGGCGTCGTCGGCGAGGGGGCTGGTGTCGCCGTCGCCGGTGGTGGGGTGGATGGTCCGATGCTGGCGGACGAACCGGGTGGTCCCGGCGCCAGGGTCGGTGAGGCCGGCGCCGGCGAGCCGCAGGCTGCCGCCGCAACGAGGGTCACCAGGACCAACGTGGCTGCCCCGCCAGTCCGCACGGACGACTCCTACTCCGGACGCACCACATGGTACGCACGAGGAGCAGATGGACAGGAGAGGCATGCCCCTACCCTACCGCCCTCGGTCGTCGACACGCGTTCGCGGCGCGCGAACGCTGTGGGTTCGGACCGCGGCCGGGACTCAGACCACAGGCCCGAGGCAGCGCACGACCGTCAGCGGCCCGGCGTCCGACGACCGGAAGCGGTGCGCCATCGTCGCCGCGCAGGCGAACGTCTCGCCTCGCCGGACGGGCCGGGAGCCGAAGTCGCCCTCCAGGGCCCCGGATCCGCCGGTGACGATCCCGATGTAGAACCTGCCGTCCTCCACGGCGATCTCGCCGTCGACCTCGAGGCGCGTGGCGTCGAAGAACTCGCCCACGTCGTCCTGGAAGAGCCGGGTCTCGCGGGAACCATGGCTCTCGCGAAGCAGCCGTGGCCCCTGGCGCGCCCGAGCGAGGGTGGCGTTCCGGTCGGTCGCCTCGTAGTCGATCATGTCGAGGGCGAGATCCCAGCCCAGGCCCATCGTCGCCCCCGCGTCGTCCGCGCCATCCGTTTCGGCGATGACGATCTGGTCGGTCGGCTCCTGGACCTCGATGAACGAGATCCGCGGGCCCAGGTAGTGGGGGACGCCACCGTGGGCGACGTACACCTCGCCGGCGGCGACCTCGAAGCGGTGCAGCGTCGAGCGGACGGCCGATCCGTCATGTCCGCGTGCCGCCGCTCCGAACGCCGCCCGGTCGATCCCGGGGCGGAAGCCGATCCCGGCGTAGGCAGGCTCGTGCCCATCCCCGGGCGCGTCCAGGATGATCCACGCTTCGGTCTTGCCGAAGCGCGACCCCAGGTGCTGGCGGGCCCAGGCGCGCGTGGGATGCGCGTGCAGCGGGACCTGGCCGGCCGGGGACAGCAGCTTGACCAGTACGCCGGACGTCGCGCCCCACTGGGCGGCGAGGGCCGTCCCGACCATCACGTCAGGGGCGGCCTCGATCAGCGCCTGGATCGCCACGACTCCGAGGCCGTCCACGTCGGTGACACTCAGACCCTGGGGTCGTCCGTCCGGATCGGCGTTGCCGGCCTGCGTGCACGACCCGACCCAGTCCTCGGACCAGTGATCGTCGGGGGTCTCCGGCAGGCCCCGGAACCGCCGGGTGAGGGCCCCGCCGTCGTAGAAGCGATAGAGCGGGTGATAGGGCAGGGGAAGCGGCCGGCGGGCGGCCGCTTCGACCGCGCGACGGTCGGGCGTGCCGTTCACGGGCGGCCCACGTCGATGGCCAGGACCCGCTGCTCGAAGGCGTCGATGGCGGCCGCGCCGTCGAGGGCGCCGATCTCCAGGTCGTACGAACGGGTCTCGCCCGGCTCCAGGAACAGGAGCTCGCCGCGCTCGCGGGCATCCCAGCGGCCCGCGTCGCGGTTCGTGCTGGGCTCCATGGCCATGGCGTAGGCGCCCTCGCCCATCATCCGCCACACCGTGTGGTGCGGCAGCTGGTTGATGTCGAAGACCTGGTACACGCCCAACCCGAGCCGGCGGTTCACCACGCTGACCGGCACCTTGCCGTCGGCCTCGCTCGCCAGCCTGTGCTCGAAGCACTTCTCGCTGTAGTCCTTGATGGGCCCGCTGAGCGTCCGATAGCTGGCCATGAGCTCGGGCGTCACGTCGTAGTCCGTGGTCGTCTCCACCGCGGGCACCAGCAGCTGGGACCCGTCGTCGACCACCGGGAACCCGGCGTTGCAGTGGTACAGCAGCATGTGGCTGGTGCGGCTGTTACCGACGTTCTCGACGACGTCGTGGATCGTGAAGCGGGACTCGTCGAGGCGGGCCTCGATGTGTCGCCGCAGTTGGAGCTGCTCGCCGAAGATGGCCGACTGGAGCACCTCGCCCTCGGCCCACAGGATGCACGTGTCGCCGTCCCATCGTTCGCCGTAGCCCGTCAGGCGAGCGGGCAGCCCGCCGACCCGTCCGTGCAGGCCGTAGGGCACGGTCTTCATGATGTGCGTCTGGTGGTAGTCCTCGGCGCTGTCCTCGCCCGGCCCCAGGGTGTGGTCAAGGCCGCACGTGACGACCATCCCGCCGCCCCAGGCGCGGAACCAGCCCCAGGCGTCGGGCTCGTAGTACCACGGCGCGACCACGCCGGGGTTGGCCAGCCAGGCCAGGGATCGGCCGCCGAGTTCGCAGCGCGCGACGTCGAAGCTGCGGTCGACCAGCACGTCGAAGCTGAAGCCGGTGGCCGTGCGGAACTCGAGCACCCGCACGCCACGGCCGATGCCGTCCCCCAGCGTCACGAGGCGGACGCCTCCCACCTGCTCCAGCCGTCCCACCCGCTGCAGCAATCCGGCCCGTGTCAGATCACGGTCCCCTAGTCGGGTCATCGTCACGCCTCCGGAGGTGCGGCCCCACGGCCGGCAGGCCGTCTGGCCGGCAAGGTGACGGAGGCCCGGACCCCTGGGCGGGGGTCCGGGCCTGTCGTCGCTACTGACTGGACGTTACGGACGGATGGTCACCACTCGCCCTTGAGGGCCTCGACCTCCTCGGCCGTGGCGGGCCGCTCCGACGCGCCCGCGGCCGCGGCCGCCATCCACTCCTCGTGGTGGGTCGCCCTGAGGTACCAGACCAACACGAGCCCGGCGACGAACCACACGGCGACGAAGATCACGGCGTAATTGAACGGCGCCGACGGCAGGGCCCAGGCGCCCGGCTGGAACGTCAGCGGGTCGCCGCCGATGATGTTGAGCGAGAACAGCAGGATGGCCACCATGCCCAGCGTGGACAGCAGCGGGAAGAGTCCGTGCAGGACCCAGCTGAACTCGCTCTTGCGCTCCCGGCGGAAGAGCAGGTAGGCCGCGATGTTACCCATGGTGTAGATGATCAGGACGACGTACCCGATCATGTAGCCGTCGATGTAGTACTGGTTCTGGTACGCCGTCGTCAGCGTGATCGGGGCGTCAGGCGTGGATGGGGTCGCGAAGTACGCGATCGCCGTCAGGCCGATCGCCGTCGCCACCGCGAGCGCCCACTGGGCGATGATCGCGTTGACCGGTGTCTTGCGGACGGGGTGGACCTTGGCGAACCACTTGGGGAACGCGCCGTCGACGCCCATGCGGTACCACATCCGGGTACCCACGTTGCCGCAGGCGATCGACACGGCGATGCACGAGCTGCACAACATGACCAGCAGGATCACCCAGGCGTCACCCCAGAACTGCTTCGCCAGGGTGATGCCCGGCAGCTCGATGCCGGCCTTGGCCATGCCGGCGTAGTTGTCGGTGCCCCAGCCGACCATGACGCCCCACTGCACGATGACGATGAAGATGCCGAACAGGATCACCGAGCCGATGAGCGCGCGCGGCACGTTCTTGGATGGGTTCTCCGACTCCTCGGCCATCGGGGCGGAGCCTTCCCAACCGGTGAAGGCCTGGATAGCGAAGACGGCGGCGATGAAGAGACCGGCGGTGCTGGACGCGTTGCCCGGGTTGAATGGTGTCAGGTTGAGGCCGCCAGGTCCGGGGTTGGCGAGGCCCCACAGGCCGAGCAGGAAGACGACGATCAGCTCGATGCCGCCGGTGATGACGAGGGTCTTGCCGGACAGTTGCACGCCCAGGTACTGGATGATCCCCACGATCGAAACGATGACCAGCCCGAAGACGAGCGGGAACCAGTCGGACAGGCTGCCTGTCCAGTTCAGCGAGCTGGAGATGACGTAGCCGCCGAAGACGGTCACGGCACCGAGGACGAGCGGGGCGTAGATGATGTTGAGCCAGGAGACGAGGAACCCGGCACGAGGGTGGATGCCCCGCGAGACGTACGTGAAGTAGCCGCCGGCCGACGGCACGGCGCGTGCCAGCTGGGCCAGCACGATGGCCGTGAACAGCACGATCACGAACGCGATCGGATAGGCCAATGGCGCGGCCAGGCCGGCCTGCGAAACCACCACCGGGGTGTAGAAGAGGGCCGCGATGCCTGGCGCCACCATCGTCAGGCTCTGCATGAAGATCGAAGGCAGGCGGAGCGCGCCTGCTTTCAGATTGGTCTGGGCGACGGTCGTTACCGTCGCGCTCTCAACGGCCACGGATCACTCCTCCTATTCGATGGATGAGCGGATCGTCCGGGGTATTCGTGAGCTTCTCCCTCCTATCGTCGTCGCGGCACCTGCTGAGCCGCGCAAAGCTCCTTGTCGCCCCCTCAACGCTCTTCCTTGCCGCCCTCCCTTCAGAAGATGGCGATCGGATTCCACGGCGACCCCGTTCCGCCGGGAAGGCGGAGCGGCAGGCCCACCACCATGAACTCCCAGCGCCCTTCCTCCTCGCAGGCTCGGGCGAGATCCTCGAACTGCAGGCTGTCGGCGGTGAGCATGCCCATGGCCACGATCTGCAGCGGGTGGATGGGGTAGAGCATGCCCGGCACCACGCTGGGCACGGCCTCGCCATCACCGTCCGGCAGGAACGCCGCGATCTTCCGTTCGTGCATCCACGGCACGGTATCCACGTGGAGCCCGGCCTTGCCTTCGCCGGCCGGCGGGTAGTCGTTGCTCCACGCGCCAAGCTCCAGGCGCCGCCGGTGATGGCCCGTGCGGTACACGAAGATGTCGCCTTCGCCGAGGTGCACGCCCTGCGCCTCCTCGCAGGCCTCGAGCTCGGCGCGCGTCACGGCCTCGCCCGGCTCGAGCCATTTGACACCGCGGAAGCGGGGCAGGTCCAGCATGACCCCCCGGCCCACGACGCCGTTGCCGATGTTGGCGATGTCGAGGGTCGTGGCCCCCTTCGTCGTCAGGACCTCCTCGGCCGGCTTGCCGTTGTACGTCTTGCCGTTGTACGAGATATGGCAGAGGGCGTCGACGTGCGAATGGCAGTCCCCGTGGCAGACCATGCCCAGGAAGTCCATGCCGAAACGCAGCCCGTGCGAGTGGATGTCGACGTCGTGCCCCTGGGTCACGAAGTGGAGCGCGGGGTTCGGGTTGTCGGGCCCCGCGACCGTGTTGATGGGGATCTCCATCGACACGCGGCGCCCCGAGCGCACCAGGCCGGCCGCTTCACGCACCTTCGCCGGGGTGATGTAGTTGAGGGTCCCGAGCTGGTCGTCGGGGCCCCAGCGGCCCCAGTTCTTGACCGACTCGAAGATGCGGTCGAATTCAGCCAGCGACACGGTCGCCGGCTGCTCTGTCATCGTCGTCATGGTGTGCCTCTCCTCGCCGGTGCGTCGCGGCCCGGCGCGCTCAGAAGTCGACCAGGCCGTGATGGCCCGGACCGCGCGGGATTACCGGCCAGATGTCGACCACGACGTCGTCCTCGACGACGTGGTAGGCGTCATACCAGTTGACCGTGGCGGGCGAGTAGCCCGGCACGAGCGACACCACGTCGCCCACCTTCAGCGACGAGCCCTGGGTCGCATCGAAGACGCCGTGCTCCTCGTCGAAGCGGAACGACGGGATGTCGTGCCCGATGATCGTCGCCCGGCTGCCGTCGCCCATCGACTTGTTGCCGGCATCCACGATGACCCGGTCGGCGGGACGGCTGATGACCGTGGCCTGGACGGTCAGGGAATGCTCGAAGCCTGGCGCCATGGCGGCGTGGAAGTTGTCCATGACGGCATACGTGCCGGCCTGGATCTCCGTGATGCCGGGGAAGGCGGCGGTCCACTCCCACGTGGCCGTGCCGCCGGCGGAGCGGATGGGGCACGGGAAGCCGGCCTGCTCCAGCCCCTCGGCGATGCCCACGAGCATGCCCATGGCCTTGCGCTCCCGCTCGTGGCGCAGCTCGCGTTCGAAGGTCAGGGAGCAGTGCCCCTCATAGCCGGTCACGCCGACCAGGCGGATGCCCTTGTGTTCGCTCGCCGCGCGCGCCAGGGGCAGGGCGGCCTCAAGGGTATCGATGCCGGCCCGGTCCATGCCCGTGTCGACCTCGATGAAGACCTTCAGCTCGCTGCCCGCCGCGCGGGCGGCTGCGGCCAGCTCGGCCGCATTCGCCGCATCGTCGATGGCGACCATGATGTCGTGCTCGCGGGCGAGTTCGGCGAGGGCTGCCATCTTGCGCGGCCCGGCCACCGTGTTGACCACGAAGAGGTGGTCGATGCCGGCGTCGGCAAGGACGATCGCCTCCCAGACGGTGGCCGTGGAGAGCCCGATGGCGCCGGCTTCCACCTGGAGCCGGCCCAGGCCGGGACTCTTGTGCACCTTGATGTGGGGGCGGATCTCGGCCGGCAACTCGCGGATCCGCGCGGCCATCTTGTCGATGTTCCGTTTGGCCGCCGGCAGGTCCAGGACCAGTGCGGGCGTGACGAGCTCGCTCCGGTGGTGGCCGATCGCGCCGCCGTACTCCCGCCGGACACGCGCCGTGGTCTCCTCGATCAGGGCGCTGCCCGCGGGACGTGAGATCGTGGTCATGACTCGACCCTCCTTGCTGGCGTCGGCACCGCAGGATGCGATGGAGGGCGCGTTATCAGCGTGAAACCGACAGGGATCAGCGCGGCGGATACACCCGGCTGGGCGTGAGGTCGATGGCGTGGCCGCTGCCTGACTCCAGGATGAACTTCAGCATCGGCTCGGTATCCAGGTAGTAGAACTCGATGGTCTCGCCGATGCGGCCGCCCATCAGGACCTTCGCGCCGCGGGCTTCCCATTCGCGCTTGAAGGCGTCCGAGTCGCCCTGCGAATGCATCATGCAGGCGATGTGCTGGACGCCCTCACCGTGCTCCTCGAGCCATTCCTTGTAGATGCTCGGGCCGTCGAGCGGCTGGACGAGCTCGAAGACCAGGCCGGGCTGGACCTCGCACTCGGCGCCGAGCATGGAGAAGGCCACCGGCTTCCCGCGCAGGTGGGTGTCGTGCAGCTTGGGCGGCACGTGCTCGTAGACGTTCCAGGGCCCCCAACCGAGCGTCTCGTTGAGCAGCTTCATCGAGGCGTCGAGGTCGCGGACGACCATCGCCACCTGCGAGATCCGCGTGGGGTGGACTTCTGCTGCCATGGGGGACTCCTTCCTGGCATCTGTTCGCGCATCCGTAACGATAGTCCTGTGGCGCCACTGCGGTGCAACGGAATAAGGCGGCGGGCGCGGAGTCGCTACCATCGTCCCAGGCATGCTGAAGAAGCTGATCAACGACCCGTTCGACGCCGTCGACGAGATGCTCGAGGGTTATGTGGCGGCGCACGGCGACCTGGTGCGCCTGGCCGCGCCGCGGGTGGTGGCGCGGCGGTCCCCGGCCGACGGGAAGGTCGGCCTGGTGATCGGCGGTGGCTCGGGCCACGAGCCGGCCTTCGCAGGCTACGTGGGCGCCGGCCTGGCGGACGCGGCGGCCCTCGGCAACGTCTTCGCCGCGCCGTCGCCGGATGTGTGCCTGGCCGCCATCCGCGCGGCCTCGTCCGGGCGGGGCGTGCTGCTGGCCTATGGCAACTACGCGGGTGACGTCCTCAACTTCGACCTCGCCGTCGAGGCGGCCGCGGCCGAGGGCATCCCGACGGCCACGGTCAGGGTCAGTGACGACGTCGCATCGGCGCCGCCCGAGCAGCGCGACCGACGTCGCGGCATCGCCGGGGACCTGTTCGTCTTCAAGGTGGCCGGCGCGGCAGCCGAGCGCGGCAGCGACCTCGCGGAGGTCGTGCGCCTGACCGGCGAGGCCAACGCCGCCTGCCGGAGCATGGGCGTGGCCCTCTCGGCGTGCGAGGTGCCGGGGGCGGGGCGGCCGACGTTCGAGATCGGCCCGACCGAGATGGAGATCGGGATGGGGGTGCACGGCGAGCCGGGCATCCGCCGCGGCCCGCTCGAACCCGCCGACGTGGTGGCACGGGGCATGGTCGAGGCGATCCTGGCCGATCGACGAGCGTCGGGTCGCGAGGCCGGCGGCGACGTCGCACTGCTGGTCAACGGCCTCGGCGCCACGCCCTACATGGATCTCTACATCCTCTATCGAGCGGCGCGGCGGACCCTGGAGGCGGCGGGCTGTGCCGTCGTCCGCAGTTTCGTCGGCGAATACATCACGTCGCTGGAGATGGCGGGGGCATCCGTCACGGTGCTCGACCTTGACGACGACCGCCTCGCGCTCCTCGACGCGCCGGCCCGCACGGCGCGTCTGGGCGGATGAGCGGGGAGCTCCGGGCGGCCATACTCGCCGCGGCCGACGCCGTTGAGGGCGCGCGCGAGGCGTTGTGCGCGCTGGACGCCGAGACCGGCGACGGTGATCACGGCGTGACGATGACCATCGGGGCGCGCGGCGTCCGGCGCGCCGTTTTGGCCAGCCTCGACGACGATCCGGCGGTGCTCGTCCGGGCTGCCGCCAGCGGCATGGCCGGAGCCGGGGGCGCCATCGGACCGCTGTACAGCCGGGCCCTGACGGCGATGGCGACCGCCCTGGACGACACGTCGGCCGTCGACCCGCCGCTCACGGTCGCCCGCCTGCGGCACTGTGCCGAGGCCGCGCTGGAGGCCGTGGAGGCGCTCGGTCACGCGCGGCCGGGGGACAAGACGATCGTCGACGTGCTCGCGCCGGTCGCCGCCGCGCTGGCCGTCGCCGACGAGGCCGGCCGGCCGGTCGGGGCCGCCATCCAGGACGCACGGCGGGCGGCCGACGCCGGCGTCGCGGCGACGACGGCGATGGTCGCCACGATCGGTCGCTCGTCCCGCTTCGGCGAGCGCAGCCGGGGCACGCCGGACCCGGGCGCGTCATCCTGCGCCCTCATCATCGATGCCCTGGCCGACCAGGCGCTGGCCGATCTGGCTCGTCCGCGGGAGGGTGCGTGATGGCGAGGCAGGTCCTGATCGGCACCAGCTGGAAGATGAACCTGACGGCGAGCGAGGCAGATGCCTGGTTCCGGACCGTCGTGCCGCTCATGGCCGACGTGGACGATCGACTGCTCTTCGTCCTGCCGCCGTTCACCGCGGTCTGGGTAGCGCGCGAGCGCCTGGCGGGCACCCGGATCGGGTGGGGCGCCCAGGACGTGTCGCCCGATGAGGACGGGGCGCACACGGGCGACGTCTCGGCCCGCATGCTGGCCGACCTTGGGTGCGGGTACGTCGAGGTCGGTCATTCCGAGCGGCGGCGCGATCACGGCGAGACGGCGCCACTGGTGGCCCGCAAGGTGGCGGCCGTCGTCCGGTGGGGCATGCGGCCCGTCCTGTGCATCGGGGAGCGCGAGCGAGCGGCACCCGAGCGCGTCCGGGAGTCGCTGCTGGCGGACCTGGGCGCCTGTCTCGAGCACCTGGCGCCGACCGAGGCGGGGGCGCTGATCGTGGCCTACGAGCCGGTGTGGGCGATCGGCCAGGGGGCCCAGGCGGCCCCGCCAGACCACGTCGAGACCGTCCACGCAGCCCTCCACGCGTGGCTCCAGGGCTGGTCGGACGGGATGGCCGTGCCGATCATCTACGGCGGCAGCGTGGCCCGGGATGAGGCTGCCGGACTGCTCGCCCTGCCCGGCGTGGACGGCCTGTTCATCGGGCGCCATGCCCTTGATCCGCGCGAGTTCGCCCGGCTGGCCCACGCCGGCCTCGATCGGCCCGTGGCGGCTGTCGGCAGACAGGAGACTGCGTCGTGAAGATCGCGCTGGGAGCCGATCACCTGGGGATGCCCCTGAAGGATGCCGTCAAGGCGCACCTGGCCGACCTGGGCCACGAGGTCGTCGATTTCGGGGTCAACGCCCCGGATCCGGTCGACTACCCCGACGTGGCCGTGACGGTCGCTCGTGAGGTGGCGGCCGGCACCTTCGGGCGGGCCATCCTGGTCTGCGGCACCGGCATCGGCATGGCCATCACGGCCAACAAGGTGCCCGGCGTGCGGGCCGCCTCGGTCGCGGACCCCTACTCGGCCGAGCGGGCCCGCAAGTCCAACGATGCGCAGGTCCTCTGCCTGGGGGCGCGTGTCGTGCCGCCCGAGCTGGCGGTCATCATCGTCGACCACTGGCTGGCCAGCGAGTTCCAGGGCGGTGACTCACGCCGCAAGGTGGCCAAGATCGAAGCGCTGGACGCGGCGCACGGGCGGACCGAAGACCGGGCCTGACGGACGGCGGCGGAGGCCGCCGGGGGCGGATCAGACGGCGATGAGGACCACGCCAAGAAGTCCCATGGCGATCGCCACGGCCTGGGTCCGCGATAGGCGCTCCCGCAGGACGAGTAGAGCCAGGACCACGGTCGTCACCGGCGCGAGTGACGACAGGACGACGGCCAGCGACGTCGGGCCGTGGGCTTCGGCGAACAGGAACGCACCGAAGCCCACCACGTCGGCCACGCCCGATGCGACCACCATCGTCCAGGCCACCCTCGGTCCGGGGATGCCCGGAGGTCGCCGAACGGCCACGATGGCCGTGGCGGTCACCGTCGTCACGATGTGCGTGACCAGGATCGGCCACCAGATCACCCCCGCTCCCGCCACCGTGGCGCGGGTCACGGCGAGGTAGATGGCGGCCACCGCCCCGCCCGCCACGGCCACGAGGGGCAGCGCCTGCGCGGTCGCGCGCTGATCGGGCGCGCGGGCGCCTTCGATCGAGCGAGCCACGAGGATGACCGCGCCGAGGCCGCACACTGCGCCCGCCACCTGGACCGGCTCGAGGTGCTCGCCCCCGACGATCCCCACCGCCACCGGGATGCTCGCGCCGATGACCGCCACCAGCGGCGCCACGAGGCTCATCTCGCCGACGGCCATGGCGTGGAAGAAGGAGATGATCGCGACGCACGCGGCCGCGCCCGCGATGAGGCTCCAGGCCAGGCTCTCGGGTGCGGGGACGGCTTCGTGGGTCACGAGCACGAGGAGTCCCGCCAGCACGATCGCCAGGCCTTGACTGCGTGCGACGGCGACCAGGGTCGTGAGGCGGCGGCTAGCCAGGCCGCCGGCATAGTCGGCGGTGCCCCAGGCGGCCGACGCGATGAGCGCGGCGATCAGGCCGATGGAGGTCACGGAAGACGGTCCTCGAGCTGCCGGGCCGCCGCCTCCGCCGAACGGCTGCGAGAGGGTGCCTTCACGGAATTGACGGTTCAAGCATAATCTTTCTCGGTACCGGGTTCGGCGAGGTCCGGGAGACCAGCGACGCCAGGTCGGCGATCTCGCTGCGCGCATGGAGTTCCGTTGGTCATGGCTCGGACGGAGACACGGAGCGCCACGTCAGCCGCGGGCTTGCGCCCGGCTGACGGCCGCGCGGTGGCCCCGTCGGTGCACGAGGAGACCGCGTACGGACCGCTGCGACGGGCCGTGCAACGCCTGAATGTGGCGCTCGGAGCCACGGACCTGGTCCTCCTGGCGTTCGGGAATGCCAGCGCTGTCGACCGGGCCGTGGGCGTCATGGCGATCAAGCCGAGCGGCGTCGACTACGCCGCCCTGCAGCCGGACGACATCACCGTGGTCGAGCTCGCGACGGGCGACGTCGTGGCCGGCACCCGTCGGCCTTCGTCCGACACGCCGACCCACCTGGCCCTCTATCGGGCCTTTCCGGCCATCGCCGCGATCGTGCACACGCATTCGTCCTTCGCCACCGCGTGGGCCCAGGCCGAACGCGAGCTTCCCTGCCTCGGCACGACCCACGCCGACCACTTCCGTGGCCCGGTGCCGGTCACGAGGCCCCTGCGGGACGAGGAGATCGCGACCGACTACGAAGCTCACACCGGCGGCGTGATCGTCGAGCGCTTCCGGACGGGCGCCCTTGATCCGACGCGCATGCCGGCCGTCCTCGTCGCGCGTCACGGGCCGTTCGTCTGGGGCGAGTCGGTCGACGCCGCCCTCGACAACGCGCTCGCCCTGGAGGCCGTGGCGCGCATGGCCCTCCACACCGAATGGCTCCGCCCGGCCGTGGCCCCGCTCGACGAGCCGCTGCTGAAGCGGCATTTCGAGCGCAAGCATGGCCCCACGGCATATTACGGGCAGCCGCCCGTGCCAAGGGAGTGATGATGGTTACCACCGACGCCGCGACGGATCAGATCGCCCCGCAGCGGCTCCTGCGCATCCTCGTCCTGGGCGACAGCTACTGCCCCGCCAGTGCCCTGGGGCCCGCCTTCACGGACCTGGCCCGGCATCACAGCGTCGACCTGGATGACGTCACGGACGAGCCCACGTGGCAGCCCTCGACCCCGTCGGAGCTGCGCCTGCGCGAGTACCTGGGCACGCCTCGGCAGGTGATCTCGAGGCTCGCCGGCCACGACGTCCTGGTCGTCCAGGGCGCCCCCGTGAGCGACGAGGTCCTCGATGCGTCGCCGACGCTGCAGCTGGTCTGCTGCGCGCGCGGGGGACCCGTCAACGTGGACGTGCAGGCGGCCACCGAGCGCGGCATCCCGGTCGTGACCACCCCGGGTAAGAACGCCGACGCGGTGGCGGACCTGACGCTGGGCCTGATGATCGCGCTTGCCCGCAGGCTGCCTGATGCGACCCGCTTCATCGACGGCGGCGCCGAGTTCGGGCACGACAACTACGAGGGCTCCAAGTGGTTCGGGCACGACCTCGCCGGGCATACGCTCGGCCTGATCGGCTACGGCCAGGTCGGCAGCCGGGTGGCCCGGCGCGCGCTGGCCTTCGGCCTCCAGCTCCTGGTGTTCGACCCCTTCGTCGATCCGGAGGTGATCCGGGCGCCGGGCATCGAACCGTGTGACCTCCCGCGGTTGCTGGCCGGGTCCGACTTCATCTCGCTGCACGCCCGCCTGACCCCGGACAGCCGAGGCATGCTGGGCTCCGCCGCGTTCGCCGCGATGCGGCCCGGCGCCTACCTCATCAACACGGCCCGCCATGAGCTGGTCGACGAGGCCGCGCTGGAGGCGGCGATGGCCGCCGGGCGCCTCGGCGGGCTGGCCCTCGATCTGGCCACGCCGTCGCCCGAGGTCGGACGGCACGCCCTCCTGGCGTATCCCAACGTGGTGATCCTGCCCCATCTGGGCGGCTCGACCGTCGAGACGCTGCGCCACGGCGGCGAGATGGCGGCGGCCGATATCGAGCGCTTCCTGGCCGGCGTCCCCATGCAGAACGTGGCCAACCGGGCGGCCCTGGCTGCCCGGACCGAGCCGGCCGCCGTCCGATGAGCCACGTCCTGGCCATCGACCTGGGGACCGGCAGCTGCCGCGCCGTCGTCTTCGACGAGGCCGGCCAGCAGATCGGCATCGGCCAGCGGGAGTGGAGCCACGCCGCCCTCCCCGGCGTGCCCGGCTCCCAGGTCTTCGATACCGAGCGCAACTGGCGCCTGATCTGCGAGTGCGTGCGCGAGGCCATCGCGAACGCCGGCGTCGCGCCGTCGGACATCGCCGCGGTGAGCAGCACCAGCATGCGCGAAGGGATGGTCCTCTACGACGCGTCGGGTCGCGAGATCTGGGCCTGCCCCAACGTGGACTCCCGCTCGGCGACCCAGGCGCGCGAGCTCATCGAGGCCGGCCACGCGCGCGAGCTCTTCGAGACCGGCGGGGATTGGGTGGCCATCACCTCGCCCGCGCGGTTCCTCTGGATCAAGGAGCACCAGCCGGAAGTCTTCGCGGCGATCGCCCACCTGGGCATGCTCAGCGACTGGGTCCTCTACCGGCTGACCGGCACGTTCGTGACCGACCCGACCTGCGGTTCGAGCTCCAACCTGTTCGACCTCCGGCAGCGCGGCTGGTCAGCGGCTTCGCTCGCCATCGTCGGCCTGCCCGCGGAGGTCGTGCCGCCGGTCCTGGAGCCGGGCACGGTCGTCGGACCCGTCACCGGCCGCGCGGCGGACGAGACCGGCCTGGCGGCCGGCACGCCGGTCGTGGTCGGCGGCGCGGACACGCAGATGGGCCTCCTCGGCATCGGCACCGTCACGCCGGACTCGGTCACGCTCGTCGGCGGCAGCTTCTGGCAGCTGACCGTGGTGACCGACCATCCGCTCATCGACCCGCAGGCGCGCGTGCGCACCCTGTGCCACGCCCTGCCGGGCCAGTGGATGACCGAGGGCATCGGCTTCTACTGCGGCATCGTGATGCGCTGGTACCGCGACGCCTTCTGCGAGCTTGAGCAGGCGGAGGCCGCGCGGCGCGGGCTCGATCCGTACGTCGTCATGGAAGAAGCGGCCGCCAGCATCGCCCCCGGCTCCAACGGGCTACTGGCCGTCTTCTCCAACGTCATGGACACCAAGCGCTGGGTCCAGGCGTCGCCCAGCTTCCTGCAGTTCGACGTCGACGATCCAGCGCGCTCCAACCGCAAGGCCGGCATCCGGGCCATCGAGGAGCAGGCCGCCTACGCGTCGCGCGGGCACCTCGCGATCATCGAGGAGTTGACCGGCCGGACCGTCGACGAGATCGTCATGACCGGCGGGGCGGCCAAGGGATCGCTGTGGCCCCAGATCGTGGCCGACGTGCTCGGCGTGACGGTCCGGGTGCCGGTGGTCAAGGAGTCGACGGCCCTTGGGGCCGCGCTGTGCGCCGGCGTGGGAGCCGGCATCTACACCGACCTGGCGCAGACGGCCACCCGACTCGTCCGCTGGGAACGCAGTTTCGAACCCGAACCGGCCGCCCGGGCCATCTACGACGCGAGCTACGCGTCCTGGCAGGCGGTCTACCCGCGGATCCTCCAGCTATCGGAAGAACGACTCCTGCGGCCCATGTGGTGGCCGGCCGGGGCCTGACCCAGCGAAACGAAAGGACGACAGACCATGCCCGAGATGGACGAGACCGGCACCAAGCAGTACTACGAGGACGTCCCGCAGCGGAACGAGCAGTTCTTCCTCAAGGGGGCCACGGCCTACGACTGGGGGATGCAGCACCGCCTGGCGCAGATCTTCCGGCCGGAGAGCGGGCGGACCGTCATGCTCGCCATCGACCATGGCTACTTCCAGGGCCCGACCAGCGGCCTGGAGCGGATCGATCTGCGGATCCGGCCGCTGATGCCGCATGCCGATGCCCTGATGCTCACGCGGGGCATCCTGCGCACGATCGTCTCGCCGGCTATCCAGCAGGGCTTCGTGCTGCGCGCCAGCGGCGGTCCGTCGATCCTCAAGGAGCTGTCGAACGAGCACGTGGCGCTCGACGTCGACGACGCCGTGCGGCTCGGCGCGAGCGCCATGGCCGTCCAGGTGTTCGTCGGTGGCGAGTTCGAGACGCAGTCGGTCCACAACATGACCCAGCTCGTCGACGAGGGCTACCGGCGCGGCATCCCCGTGCTCGGCGTGACCGCCGTCGGCAAGGAGCTCGTGCGCGACTCGCGCTACCTTGGCCTGGCGACGCGGATGTGCGCGGAGCTGGGGGCACAGGTCGTCAAGACCTACTACTGCGAGGGGTTCGAGCGCGTCACGGCCGGCTGCCCCGTGCCGATCGTCATGGCCGGGGGCAAGAAGCTGCCCGAGCTCGAGGCACTCGACATGGCCTACCGGGCGATCCAGGGCGGCGCCCTCGGGGTCGACATGGGCCGCAACATCTTCCAGAGCGAGGCCCCCATCGCCATGCTGACGGCCGTCCGCAAGGTCGTCCATGAGGGCTACACGCCGGCCCAGGCGCTGGAGGTCTTCCAGACGCTGCGCCACGACGCGGCCCCCGCGCTCGTCGCGGCCGGCGCGTGACGGCCACGCCATGGGAACCATCCTCGACCGTCTCCTGACCGGCGGCCCGCGGTTGACCGCGGGCATGCTCACGGCCGACCTCCTTCACCTGGGTGACGAGCTCGACATCCTGGTGGAGGCCGGCGTGGAGCTGGTCCACGTCGACGTCATGGACGGGGTCTTCTGCCCCCAGTTCACGCTCGGCCCGCCCGTCGTGAAGGCCATGCGCACGCCGCTGCTGAAGGACGTCCACCTCATGGTCCAGGACCCCCTGGCCAAGGTGGATGCGTTCGTGGCCGCCGGCGCCGACCTCATCACGTTCCACCTGGAGGGTGCCGCCCAGCCGCTGCGCGTGCTCCAGCAGCTCGAGCGTGCGACCAACGCCAACGACCCGGCCCGCGGCATCGTCAAGGGCGTGGGCATCAATCCCAGCACCCCGATCGAGGCCCTCGAGCCGCTGCTGGAGGCGCTCGACTACATCCTCGTGCTGGCCATCAACCCCGGCTGGTCCGGGCAGTCGTTCCTGCCTGCGACCGTCCAGCGGCTGGAGCGCTGCCGCACGCTGATCGAGGCGTCGGGCCGGCCGATCCTGCTGGGGGTCGACGGAGGTGTCACGCGCGACAACGCGGCCTACGCGGCCGGGCTGGGCGTGGACATCGTGGTCAGCGGCAGTGCCATCTTCGACGGCACACCCGCTGCTCCGAACGCCCGCCGGATGCTCGACGCCATCGCCTCGGGCAGCCGGGCCGCGACCGCCGTCTAGCCCGACCCGCCGCTGCGGGCGATCGCGTTCCCGTCGGCGTCGAACAGCCGCAGCCCGGCTGGCGCGAAACGGAGGGTCACGCGATCGCCTTCCGTGATGGTGGTGCCGGCGTCGACCCGGACCGTCGCGGCAGTCGATGGACCGAGGGCCGCACTGAGGTAGGTATCGGCGCCCACGCTTTCCACGAGGTCGATCGTCGCACGAACGCCGCCTGGGTCATCAGCCCCGCCCAGGGTGATCTCCTCGGGGCGGACGCCGATCGTGACGGGTCCGTCGGGCGCGGCCGCCCACTCGGCCCCGAGCGGCAGGCTGAAGGGACCCTCGAACCGGCACGTCCCGTCGCGGGTCACAAGCTGGCCCGCGAACAGGTTCATGGGCGGGCTGCCCACGAACGTGGCGACGAAGAGGTTCGCCGGGTGGCGATACACGTCGGCCGGCTTGCCCACCTGCTGGATACACCGGCCTGCATGACGACCACGCGATCGGCCATCGTCATGGCCTCGACCTGGTCGTGGGTGACGTAGACCGTCGTCCGCCCGACCCGGCGGTGGAGCCGCAACAGCTCCGTGCGCATCTGCACGCGCAACAGGGCGTCGAGGTTGGAGAGCGGCTCGTCCATCAGGAAGGCCAGCGGCTCGCGCACGATGGCCCGGCCGAGGGCGACCCGCTGGCGCTGGCCGCCCGACATCTCGTCCGGATACTTGTCGAGCTGGGTCGTCAGCTGCAGCAGGTTGGCCGCGGTCGCGACCCGCTCGGCCACCTCCGCCTTGGGCCGCTTGCGCATCTTGAGGGGAAAGCCCAGGTTGTCGCGCACCGTCATGTGCGGGTACAGCGCGTAGTTCTGGAAGACCATGGCCACGTCGCGATCGCCGGGCCGCAGGTAGTTGGCCAGACGCCCGCCGATGTAGACCTCGCCGTCGGTGAGGTCCTCGAGGCCGGCGATGAGCTTCAGGAGCGTGCTCTTGCCGCAGCCTGACGGCCCCAGGAGGACCAGGAACTCGCCCTGCCCGATCTCGAGGTCGACGTCCTTGAGGGCGACCACCGAGCCGTAGCGCTTCGAGACGGCGACCAGCTCGATAGCCGGCTGGGTCGGATCGGCCGCGGCAGGTGTAGCGGGGTCGTGGGGGGTCTGGTTCATTGTTTCAGGGCTCCGGCAAGCGAGCGGGCCAGGAACTGGCGTTGCAGCACGAAGAAGAAGACGCCGATCGGCAGCAGGCTCATCACCGCCGCGGCCGACCAGATCCCGTAGTCGACACCGCCGTGCGAGCGCAGGCCCGCTACGCCGACGGTCAGAACCCGCAGGTCGTCACTCGTGGTGGCCACGAGGGGCCAGATGAAGCTCATGAACTGGTCGGTGAAGATGATCACGGCAAGCACCACCAGGCCCGGCTTGATGAGGGGCAGGATGATGCGGCGGTAGATGGCGAACTCGCTCAGACCGTCGAGCCGGGCCGCGTTCTCCAGGTCATTGGGCAAGCTCAGGATGAACTGACGCATCAGGAAGACGCCGAGGGGATTGGCCAGCGGGGGCAGGATGAGGGCGGGGTAGGTGTTGATCAGCCCCAAGGTGTGGACCTCCGACCACAGAGGCACGATGAGGGCGCCAAGGGGGACCATCAGCAGCAACAGCATGACCAGGAAGATGACGCGCTTGCCAGTGATCTGGAGCTTGGCCAGGGCGTAGCCGGCCATCGAGTCCATGAAGACCTTGATCAGCGTGACCGTCCCCGCCACGAACAGCGTATTGACCATCCAGCGCAGGAAGCCGGTGGTCGCGATCAGGTTCTGGTAGTTCCCTATGTACGGCGGCAGGGGCAGGACCGCGGGGGGATAGCTGAAGATGTCTTTGCTGGGCTTCAGCGAGGCCAGGACCACGTAGTAGAACGGCGCGACCAGGACGATCGTGATGAGCGCCAGGAGCACGTGCCGGCCCGCGCCGACCAGACGCCGCCGACGATGGGCCCGCCGCACCTGGGCGGCCAGATCGGCCACGTCGCGCGACCGGGGTCGGGCCTGCCGAGCGACGGCCATCCTCAGTCGCCGCCTCGCCGCGACCGCAGCAGCCGCAGCTGGATGGTCGTGAGGATCAGGATCGCCGCGATGAGGACAAGGGAGATCGCCGCCGCGAAGCCGACCTTGTCACTGGCCGCGAATACGTACAGCCAGACCCGGTAGATGATCGTCGTCGTGGCCGTGCCGGGGCCGCCGCTCGTCAGGACCAGCGCGGTATCGAAGACCTGCAGACCCCAGATGGTCGCGACGACGATGGAGAACATCAGGATGCGCCGGATGAGGGGCAGGGTCAGGTGGCGGAAGGTGGCAGTGCCGGAGGCGCCGTCGAGGGCCGCGGCCTGGTACAGCTCCTGGGGCAGGCCGATGAGGGCGGCCACGTAGAAGATCGCCCAGTAGCCCACGTTGCGCCAGATGTCGAGCACTGCGAGCACCGGCAGGGCCGTGTCGGCACCCAGCCACGTCACCGGCTGCACCCCGAGGGCGCGGAGGATCTCGTTGAACAGCCCGAAGTCGGGGTTGGTCAGGAACAGCCAGATCAGGGCCGCCACCACGCCCGGGACGAGGACGGGGAAGTACACGAGGAACCGGTAGGCTGCGCCGCCGTGCCCGATCCTGGCCAGGAGCATGGCGATGCCCAGGGCGAAGACCAGCGTGAGCGGTACGGACATCAGGGCGAACAGCAGCGTGTTCTCGATCGCGCCCGTCGCGCCCACCAGCCCGGGGAGATCGATGAAGTTGTTCAACCCGACCGTCTTCGTCCCACCCAGGATCCCCCCTGACTGGGTGCTCCACCAAAGCGTGCCCACGACCGGGATGGCGAGGAACGCGACGAAGAAGATGAACATGGGGCCAAGGAACATCCAGCCCGTGAGCTCCCGGCGCAGCCGCGCGCGGCGGCGGAGACGCCGGTGCTCGGCGACCGGAAGACGCATGGCGGTCAAAAGGTCAGGCCCCTCGTGCGGACGCAGGGATCCCTATCGGGTCGTCGAAGCTGGCGGGTACCGGCCGACCTACAGGCCGACTTCCTGCTTGACGATCTTCTCGACGTTGGCGACCGCATCCGCCGCGGATTCCTTGCCGCCGTAGCAGTTCTGGATCTCCGCTTCGGCGAGGTTCTCCACGTCCGACCACTGGGCGAAGTTCTCCAGGCCGACCGCGTACTTCTGGAAGTCCGTCAGGGCGGCCCCAAGCTGCGGTGCAGCGTTGGTGCCGTAGCCCAGCTGGGCGGCGTCAGTCCTCGCCGGGTACGTACCCGAGTTGTCCGCCCAGTACGCGTCGTCGGCTCCGTTGGTCCACCACTTCACGACCTCCCACATGAGGTCCTGGTCGGACGACTGGGCGTTGACCATATAGATGCTGAGGTCGTTGAAGTTGACGCGCGACACAGGTCCCGGCGGATACGCGGCCAGGGCCCAGTTGAAGGGCACCGGATTCGGCAGGACGGTGGACGTGGCGAGGTCGGAGGAGTAGATGGCCATCTTGCCGGCCGCGAAGGCGGCTGGCGCGTTGTCATACGTGTAGGCGCCCAGGGGCGGCGCGATCTTCTGCTTGAAGAGATCGGCGAACTGCTGCGTGACGGTGACGACGTCCGGCAGGTTGACGTTGGGAGCCTTCAGGTCGGGCGTCAGATAGGAGCCCCCGGCGGCCCGCAGCCGCTGGTACCACTCGGCATAGCCGCCGATCTGGATGCCGATGCCGAAGCCGTACGTCTTGCCCGGCACGGTCATCTTCGTGATACAGGCCAGGAAGCCATCCCAGGTGTCGGCAAACGTCTCGTCGTAGCCCGCCGCCTTGACCATGTCCATGTTGACGAACATGGCGTCCTCGACGTGCCAGCTGATGGGCAAGCCCAGGATCTTGGGGCCGTACGAGGCGATGCGATCCATATAGAGGTACTTGGCCTTCTCGGAGGCGAAGGCGGGGTCGTTGATGCGTGAAGTCAGGTCAGTGAACCCGGTGCTGGCCTCGAAGGTGGGGTACGAACTCTCGGTCGTCATGTAGATGTCGTGGGCGCCCTCGGTCACCGAGGTGTTGATCTGCTGGGTGGCGGTCGACCAGTCGTACAGGTCGATCTCGAACGAGACCTTCGGATAGAGGGCGGTGAAGGCGGCTGCGATGTGCTGGTGGTGGGCGACTTCCTGGTCCGACCACGGGCCGACGTAGAAGCGCACCTTGCCGGAGAGGTCGAGCGGACTGGGCGAGGCGGTCGGACCCGTGGCGGGTGTCGCGGTCGGGCCGGTCACCGGGGTGCCGGTCGCCGCGGGAGGTGTCGTCGCACTGCTGCCGCAGGCGGCGACGATCGCCGCGACGGCGGTGGGGGCAAGCCCGAGCGCCATCAGGCGCGTGACGAAGGTTCGTCGCGACATCCGCCCGGTCAGGTAGGCATCTGCCAGGTTGGTCGTCCTGCGCTCGACCTGAGGATCCATGTGCACGACCTCCTCCTCGGTCGGGCCGCGCATGGTCGTCCTGACCCGCCCGGGCCCGCGCGCTCGCACCGGCCAACAGCCTCGCGGGGCGCCGCCGTTCAGCAAGAATATGCTAGCGCCGTCAAGGGATTGCGTGCACGATATTGCGACCCGCCGACTCCAGGGAGGCACGAGATGAAGGCGCGCGGTCTGGCCGGCGAGACCCTCGCCGCCGAGCAGCTGATCGCGGTCGCCGCCGCCTTCTACCTCCACGGTCAGAACCAGGTGCAGATCGCGGCCGACCTCGGGCTCAGTCCCTCCACCGTTTCGCGCTACCTCAAGCGGGCGCGCGACGAGGGTATCGTCCACGTCGAGATCCGGCCGCCCAGGCGGCATCACGTGGACCTGGGGCGGGAGCTGGCCGGCCGGTTCGGGCTGGACCGGGCCGTGGTCCTGGCGCTCGATGGCGAAGGCCCGGATTCGCTGTTCGCGCTCGCCGCCGAACATATCGGCAGCCTGCTGCACACCGGGATGCGGGTCGGCATCTCATGGGGCCAGACCCTCGCCGGCGTCGTCCGATTCCTCCAACCTCGCGCCGTGTCGGACCTCAGCATCAGCCAGATGACGGGAGGCCTGGCCGACGTGGAGCCGGGCAACCAGGGCCACGAGCTGGTGCGCCACCTGGCCCAGCTGTATCCCAACAGCCGGGTGAAGTACCTGCACGCGCCGGCCATCGTCGACAGCGAGCGCATCCACGAGGCGCTGCTGTCGGACAGCGCCATCCGGACGGCGCTCGAGGAGGCCGCCCGCTGCGAGCTGGCCATCGTCGGCATCGGCTCGATGGGCCTCGACGCCACGCTCATCCGGGTCGGCGCGCTGTCAGAGGCAGATCGCGAGCAACTGCTCCGCGATGGGGCGGTGGGGACCCTGAACAGCCGCTTCTTCACCGCCGAGGGCCGACCCCTGCGCTACCTCGATGACCGCACCATCGCTCTCGACTGGGACCAGCTGGCGGGCATCCCGACCGTCGTCGCTGTCGCGGCTGGGGGATCCAAGGTGCAAGCTATCGCCGGAGCGACACAGACGGGTTGCCTCCATACCCTGATCACCGACGAAACGACGGCCCGCGCCCTGCTGGCGCTCTGACGGGTGGTACGACCGATGACTCCCAAGACGCCGCGCTATCCCCTTCAGGTGTCCCCGGACCGGCGCCGGTTCATCGATGGCGACGGGGATCCCTTCCTCGTGGTGGGCGACGCCCCGTGGTCGTTGATCGTGAACACGACCCTGGAGGGTTGCACCCGCTATCTCGACGATCGGCGTGCCCGGGGCATCACCACCATCCTCGTCAACCTGATCGAGCACCTGTTCTCGATCCGACCCGCCGCGAACGCTTGCCGGCTACGAGCCGTTCACGACGCCGGGCGATCTCCGGACATCGAACGAGGCCTACATGGCGCACGCCGAGCAGGTCCTTGAGTCGGCCCAGGCGCGGGACATGCTGGTCATCCTCTATCCGGCCTTCCTTGGCTATCCCGACCCGCACTACCCCGGCTATGGGGGCAAGGCGGAAGGCTGGTATGCGGAGGTCGTGGCCAACGGCGCTGACGGGTGCCGCCAGTACGGCGAATACCTGGGCCGTCGCTTCGGCCGCTTCGCGAACGTGATGTGGAGCATCGGTGCCGATCGCAACCCGGAGGACGCCCGGCCGGGCCTCGAGGCGCTGGCCGAGGGCATCCGCGCGACCGGCGGGCCCAACCTGATGACCGCGCAGATGTTGCCCGAGCATTCGGCCGCGGATCAGTGGCCGGCGGTCTCGTGGCTCGATTGCCTCAGCACGTACTCGTACGAGATCGTGCCGCGGGCGCTCCAGCGTGACTGGTTGGACGAGCCCACCCGACCGTTCTTCCTCGTCGAGTCGGCCTACGAGAACGAGCACGGATCGAGCCGTCTGCAGATCCGGCGCGCGGCGTACTGGTCGGTCCTGTTCGGGGGCAATGGTCACTGCATGGGCAACGCGCCGATCTGGATGTTCGGCGCAGGATGGAGGCCGCCATGGATTTACCGGCAGCCCACGCCATGTCCCTGTTCGGCGAGTTCTTCCGCTCCATCCGGTGGGCCGATCTGGAACCGGATCTCGATCGCGCCCTGGTCTCGGCGGGGCGGGGGGAGGCCCGCGGGCTCGATCAGATCGGGGCTGCCCGGTCGGCGGATGGTCGTCTCGCGGTCGTGTACATCCCCAGCCAGCGGCCGATCACGGTCGAGACCGGTGTACTCGCGGGACCGGTGGTCGCGGCGACGTGGTTCGATCCCGTCAGCGGGCAGCGGGCTCCCGCGGGCATGCTCGCGACCGGCGGTCCGGCGGTCCTGACCGCGCCGTATCCCGAGGACGCCGTCCTGCTCCTGGAGACGGCCTCCCACAGCTAGGCCACCATCAGATCGACGCCTGGCCTCCGTCCAGGACCGCGGCCGCGCCGGCGCCACGGAGTTCGAGCCGAGCGTGACGAAATCGCCTCCGCGGAGGATGCCCGCGAAGTCCAACCCTTCGCCAAGTCCCGGACCATGTTCGGAACGCCTGAACACTATGCCAGCAGGCAGCCGTCGTCGCGGCAGGCGTATGATGACGTTCCGGCGAGTCACCCAGCAGCCTAGTTCACCAAACGTGAACAATCGAACCGACCGACCGCCCGCCGTCGACCTGCGACCGATACGCGAATAGCTCACGGAGGTGCAACGATGTCGTTCGACCTGCTCATCAAGGGCGGGCATGTCGTGGATCCGGCCACGGGTCTCGACGAGATGCGCGACGTTGCGGTGACCGGGGATCGGATCGCGGCGGTGGAGCCGTCGCTTCCCGCCGATCAGAGCACGCGGGTGATCGACGCGACCGACCGCTACGTCACACCGGGGCTCATCGACATGCACACCCATGTCTACTGGGGTGGCAGCCACGGTGGGATCGACGCCGACAGCGTCGCCTGGCGCTCCGGCGTCACCACGTGGATCGACGCGGGCTCGGTCGGCGCCTTCGCTGTGCCGGCCCTCCGCGAGTACGTCGTGAAGCCGTCGACCGCCCGGATCCTCTCGTACATCAACATCTCGTACCTCGGTCTGATCGGCCTGAACTACGACGACTACTGCAACCCCCGCGCGTGCGATGTGACGCTGCTCGAGCGGGTCGCCGGGCAGAGTCGCGATCTCGTCGTGGGCATCAAGGCGCGCATGGGCGAGGAGGGCTTCTGTTTCCCCGGGCTGCGCCCCCTGCGGCTTGCCGTCCAGGCCGGCCAGCGGACCGGCTTGCGGGTGATGTGCCACCTGAGCGGGATCCCGCCCGAGCTGCGCGACGTGCTGGCGTTGCTGCGGCCGGGCGACATCGTGACGCACTCGTTCACCGGCGCCGGCGAAAAGATGGTCGACGCGCGCGGCCGGATCCTGCCGGCGGTCCTGCGCGCCCGCGACGAGGGCATCCTCTTCGATATCGGGCACGGAGCCGGCTCGTTCTCGTTCCTGTCGGCGGAAGCGTTGGTAAGCCACGGCTTCTGGCCCGACACGATCTCGACCGACCTGCACCAGGGCAGCCTGCCCGGGCCCAACCTGATGGCCGACCAGGAGGTGGTCCAGCGGGTCCGCGGGGACGGCTCGCCCCATCTGACCCTGCTGACCGTGATGACCAAGTTCCTGTTCCTGGGCATGCCCCTGCCCGAGGTCATCCGGGCGACGACCGAACGGCCGGCGGCGCTCATCGGGCTCGCAGGCGAGATCGGAACGTTGCGGCCAGGCGCGATCGCTGACGTGGCCGTACTGGAGATTGCGCCCGGGCCCGCCACGCTCTTCGATATCCACGGCGAGACGAGAGCCTACGACCGCCAACTGCGCGCCACGACAACCATCCGCGCCGGGCGCGAGATGGCCCACAAGCCGATCCCGACACCGCCACCGTGGATCCGCCTCGTCGACCAGGAGGCGCCTTCGGCGACCGCCGGCTGATGCCGGTGGGCTGGCCGCCGTCGCGCCATCTCCTCGAGCACGGGGTCGACGCGCCCGCGCCGCGGGCGCGGCGGCTGGTGGTCGGGCCGCTGGCGTTCACGCTGGCCGGTGTCGACATCCAACAGGTTCGGTGGGGCCCGTTAGAGCTCGTCGACCGCGTCTACATGTCGGTCCGGGACCGAAACTGGGACACGATCGCCCCGATGATCTCGGGCCTTCGCATCCGCCGCGGCGGGATCGACCCGCTGGTGGTCACCTTCGATGGGCACAACCGCGCCGAGGCGCTGGACGTGGTCTGGAAGGGCACGATCAGGGTCACGGCCGACGGGCGGATCGTGTACGCCATGGCGGGCGAGGCGCAGGCCGACTTCACGTACTGCCGGATCGGGTTCTGCGTGCTGCATTCCGACGCGGCGGTGGCCGGCCGGCCGTTCACAGCCGAGACGCCGGGCGGTCAGGTGAGCGGCGTGCTGTCCCGGCTGGTCGCTCCTCAGACGATCGTCGAGGGGCGCGAAGTTCCCCTCTTCCCGGCCTGCTCGGCCGTGTCCATCGACCTGGACGGCGTCATTACGCGGGTCGGTTTCGACGGCAGCCTGTTCGTCATGGAGGACCAGCGGAATTGGACCGACGCGTCATTCAAGACGTGCTGCACGGTCGGGACGCCGTACCCTTATCAGGCGCGACGCGGTCAGAGGTTCGCGCAGCGTGTCACGATCTCGGTCTCCGGTCCGCCGCCAGGCAGCTTGGTGCGACCGTCCGGGGTACGACGCGTCGAACTCGGAGGCCAGCGGCCGGGGGGTTGGCCGACTCTCGGCCTCGGGATGTCCACTCAGCTCGACCGACCGCTGGCCGGGCGCGAGATCAGCCGGCTCCGGACGCTCCGCCTGGACCACCTGCGGGTCGACCTCCGCCTCTCTGCACCCGATTGGCGGACGGTCCTCACGCGAGCGGCCGCAGATGCCCGGGCGATGGGGACGCGTCTGGAGATCGCCCTCTTTGCCGCTCCATCCCACCTCGACCAGGTGGACGACCTAGTGCGCCTCATCGAGCCATCGACAGTCGCGCGCGTGCTTGTGTTCGACGAGGGAACCGCGGCCAATGCGTCCACGCCGGTCGAGCTGTTCGAGTCGGTCCGTCGTCAGGTGGCCCGAACGCTCGGGTCCTGCGCGCTGCTCGGGGGCACCGATGGCGACTTCGCTGAGCTAAACCGGGACCGGCCAGCGGCCGGCGCGTTCGACGGGCTGACCTATGCGATGAACCCGCAGGTGCACGCCTTCGACGATGAATTGCTGGCGGAGACTCTGACCGCACAGGCCACGACTGTGGCCACGGCCCGCTCGTTCGCCGGCGATCGCCCGGTGATCATCAGCCCAGTCACGCTGCGGCAGCGGTTCAACCCGTCTGCGACCGACGCGCCGGCACCGGTCCTTGCCGGGAGGCTGCCGCCGGCCGTCGATCCGCGCCAGATGTCCCTGTTTCTGGCAGGTTGGACGTTGGGCAGCATCGCCACCCTGGCCGATGCCGGCGCCGCCTCGATCACCTACTTCGAGACGGTCGGCTGGCGTGGCGTCATGGACGCGGCGCGAGGTACCGCGGCGCCACCACCGTTCCCCTCGCACCTCGGGATCGTCTTCCCCGTGTTCCACCTCCTGGCCGACCTGGCTGACCGCCGCGGCACCCGCGTCATCCCTGCTGCGTCATCGGCGCCACGAGAGGTCGTGGCCCTGGCGATGGGCGGCCACGGGAGCACCCGCCTACTCCTGGGTAACGTGTCGGCCCATGCCATCGATGTGGCTGTCGGCCCGCTTCCCGGGGCGACCGCGGAAGCCCGCCTGCTGGATGCGCGCTCCGCCGTCGAGGCGATGACAGCACCGGCGCGCTTCCGTCGTCGCCGCGAAGGCCTGCGGCTGCAGCGCGGTCGGGTCACGGTGCACCTGCCGCCGTACGCGTACCTGCGCGTGGATGCTGCCGCTGGCTGATGCCGCGGCCGGTCAGCGCGCCGTGTCGAGGAGGCGCCGCGGGTTGTCGACGAACAGGGTCCCCAGCTCCACGTCGGTGAAGCCGGCCTGCCGCATGAACGGCAGCAGGTTGGTCTGGATGTGGTCGTAACCCCAGCCGCCGTAGCGGTGCAGCCGCATCTTCATGCAGATGTCGTTGCTGACCATGACTCGTTCTCCGTAGCCGGCGTCGAAGATCCGGCGGACGTCATCGATCCGCTCAGCATCTGTCGGGTTCATCTTCGTCTCGGAGTCGATCGAGAAGGTCGACCCGAAACAGTCGTGGCCGATGGTCACCCCAGTCTCCACCACGTCCCGCCACCAGGGGGCGCCGTTGACGTGGCAGATGTGGATCCTCCGCGGATCGGCGCCGTTCGCCGTGAGCGTCGCGATCGCGGCCAGCACGACTTCGCGCCGACCCTCCGTATGCACCATCACTGCCACCTTGGTGGTGTGCTGGACGTGCGCGGCCGCGATCAGCACCCGCTCCTCCACCGGGCGGATGGCGTCGCCGGTCGTGCCGAGCTCCCCGATCACGCCGGCCCGGACGCCGGTCCCGTCGATCCCGACGGTGACCTCGGTCAGGAACTGCTGCTCGAGCTCGTCCACGGTGAGGTCGCCGACGCCCTTGGGCTGGAACGCCTCACGGTAGTACCCGGTGCCCGTGATGATGTGCATCCCGGCCGCCCGGCTGACACGACGCAGGTCGGCCGGGCGTCGACCGGCCATGATCGGCGTGACATCGATGAGCGAGCGGATCCCCGTGCGGCGCGCCCATCCCAGCTCCTCGACCGCGTCGTCATAGCTGTCCAGAATCTGGTTCTGGACCGACCACTGCGGTTCGCGGCGCAGGAAGCCCAGGCTGCGGAGGGTGACCGGCGCCTCCAGGTCCACGCCCATCAGGCCCACCAGCTCCTCGATCTCGGGCAGCGGCCGGCGGTAGTCGGCCGACGTATCGATGAAGACGTGCTCGTGATGCAGGGTCGGGCCCAGCTCGCTCCCCTCGATCGGCCCCTCGACAGTCATGACGGCCATGTCATCTCCTCATCGGACGCGGGTGGGGTCAGCGGCCCATGGCTGGTCAGAAGATGGCGATCGGGTTCCACGGTGAACCGGTGCCGCCGGGAAGTCGAAGCGGCAGGCCGACCACCATGAACTCGAAGCGGCCTTCGTCCCGGCAGGCGTCGGCCACGTCCTCGAGCTGCAAGCTGTCGGCTGCCAGCATGCCCATCGCCGTGATCTGCAGCGGATGGATCGGGTCGAGCATGCCGATCACCGTACTGGGCACCGTCTCGCCATCCCCATCGGGCAGGAAGGCGGCGACGCGCCGCTCGTGCATCCAGGGGATGGTGTCGACGTGGAGGCCGGCCTTGCCCTCGCCGGTCGGGCCGTTGTCCCAGGCACCGTGCTCGAGCCGGCGGCGATGGTGGCCGGTGCGGAACACAAGCACGTCGCCCTCGCCAAGGCGGACGCCCTCTGCAGCCTCGCAGGCCTCCAGCTCGGCCCGGGTCACGGCCTCACCGGGCTCCAGCCACTTCACGCCCCGCAGTCGAGGGATATCGAGCAGGACGCCGCGCCCCACCAGGCCGGTCGCTACGGCGTCGATGTCCTGGGCCTCTGCACGCCGGCTCGTGACGACCGATGCAGCCGGTTTGCCGTTGTACGTGACGCCCTTGTAGGAGATGTGGCACAGGGCGTCAACGTGCGTGTGGCAGTCCCCATGGAACGCCATGCCCAGGTAGTCGAGGGCGAAGCGCGGGCCGTTGGTGCCTTCGTCGATGTCGTGGCCCTGGACCATCAGGTGGATCGCGGGGCTGGCGTTGTCGGGCCCGGCGACCGTGTTGATGGGGATGGCCATCGAGGCCCGTCGACCGGACTTGACCAGCCCGGCCGCCTCGCGGACCCGTGCCGGCGTGATGTAGTTGAGCGTGCCGAGCTCGTCGTCCGGGCCCCACCTGCCCCAGTTCTTGACCGCTTCGAAGATCCGCTCGAACTCGGCGATGCTTACGGCACCGCTGCCTGATGTCGCCATCGGTCGGGCTCCTGCGTGGGTCAGAGGATCTGGCTGGTGGGCCGCACGACGACCTCGAACAGGTCGACGCCCGCGGGTCGCTCGAGGGCGAACCGGATGATCGTGGCGACCTCGGCTGGATCCAGGGGGACGACGTCGGGCACGAGGGCGTCCGCCTCGGGGTACACGTGGATCAGGGGCGTCTCGACCAGTCCGGGCTCGATGACCGTCACCCGGATGCCCTGCGGCGTGACCTCCTTGCGCAACGAATCGGCGAAGGCGACAGTGGCGTGCTTACTGGCGATGTAGGCCGGCTCACCCACGTACGTCTCGCGTCCGGAGGCCGACGACACGATGACGATGTGGCCGCTTCCCTGGACGGCGAGATGTGGCATCGTCGCCCGGACGGCGTAGAGCACGCCCAGCACGTTGGTGCGGATGACGTCGTCCCAGAGGGCTGGATCGGCCGACTCGACGGGGCCGAAGTCGGCGATGGCCGCATTCGCCACCAGGACATCCAGGCGCCCGAAGGTCGAGATGGCCCGGGCGACCGCTGCGTCCATCGCCGCGAAGTCCCGTACGTCGGCGGGGTAGGCCGCAGCGCGACCGCCTCTCGCGCTGATGGCCGCCACCTGGTCCGACAGGGGACCCGGACGCCGGCCGACGAGCAGCACGGCCATTCCCGCATCGGCGAGCCGCAAGGCGAGGGCGGCGCCGATGCCACTGCCGGCGCCGGTGATGAGAGCGACCTGGCCGTGGAGCGGACTCGAGGTGCTCATGGCATCCCTTCCTGGAGTGGACGGGTCACGGCACCGGCGAGTCGGCCCACAGGGCAATGTTCTCATGCCCAGAGCGCGTCGGAGTATCGTTCACCCTAGGTGAACTATACAGGGATGCCTCTCACGCGGTGTCGCGGGCGAGCATGATTAGGGACCGGGTCCTGCCCAGACGCGGTGGAGTGGAGGGCAACGAGCGATGACGGCCGACCGGGCACCCGACCTGCGGCAGCAGATCGCCGCGCTCCTCATGACGACCGTTGCGCCCGGCCAGCGCCTGCCGACCGTGCGCGTGCTCGCCGAGCGCTTCGGCGCGAGCATCGGCACGGTCCAGGGCGTCTTGGCCCGCCTGGAGCGTGACGGGGCGATCGAGCTGGCGCATCGAGGGCGCCGCGGCGCGTATCTGGACCGACGCTCATTGGAGCGCCTGTGGGCCGCAGCGGAGGCGGAACCGCTGATCCTGTCGTTGCCGCTGCCCCTCACCCCCCGCGTCAACGGCCTCGCGACCGCGTGCCGGGCGCTATTGAACGAAGCCGGCGTTCCTGCGTACTTCAGCTTCGTCCGCGGGTCGCGCCGCCGCCTGGAGGAGCTGCGGCACGACCGTTGCCGCGTCGCCGTGATGTCGGCGCTTGCGGCCGACGAACGAGGAGCGGGTGCGACCATCGCCCTGGAGCTGCCCCCTCACACTTACGTGGCAGAGCATCGTGTGTACCTCAGACCCGACGTGACGACCCTCGATCGACCCCTGCGGGTGGTCTTCGACCGCGACTCAGCCGACTTCCAACGCATCACCGAGCTCGAATTCGCGGGCCAGGGCGCCGAGTTCGTGCCCGCGACCTACATGCAATTCGCCCGCTTGCTGGACGAGGGGCGGGTCGACGGTGCGGTCTGGGACGCGGACGAAGCGCTGGCCGCCCACCTGCCCGCCTTCGTCACGGAACGACCCCTGTCGGCGGCCGTCCAGGAGAGCCTGTCGGGTCGCAACGGCCGGGCGACCTTCCTCGTCCGTTCTGATGACCCGGTCGCCCACCACGTGGTCACGACCGTTCTGCGCCCGACGGCGCTCCTGGCGATCCAACACGAGGTGATCTCAGGCACGAGGGTCCCGGAATACTAAGCGTTCACGATAGATGAACACGGCGTATGATGAGCGGGTCGTGACGGATGCAGATCAGGCTGTGGAGGTTGAGATGAGCGACCAGGCCGTCGAGTCGCCAGTGGGCGTCGAGTTGCCGGTGGGCATGGAAGGCCTCCGTTATCCCATCACCCAGGTATCGCTGGCCGTCCGCGACCTGCCGGCCACCATGGAGCGCTACTACCGGGCCTTCGGCTGGGCGCCCTGGCAGGTCTTCGACCACGTCCCGCCGGTCCACCACAACACGCAGCTCCACGGCCAGGACGTCCACTACGCCCTGCGCGGCGCGGAGGTCTACGTGGGCAGCCTGAACTTCGAGCTGCTCCAGCCCCTTGAGGGGCCGAACCTGTGGACGGGCTTCATCGAGCGGCACGGCGAGGGTGTCGCTTCGATCGCCACGATGTTCCACGAGCGCGCCGACGGCGATGCCGTGAAGCGGGCCTTCAAGGAGCAGTTCGGCATCGACGTGACGATGAAGGCCGACATCGGCGACCACATCGAGTACTACTACCTGGACACCCAGCGCGACTTCGGCTGCCTCATCGAATCGGGCAGCGGCCACGCCATCGATTTCGTCAAGCCGGCCCAGATCTACCCCCACCCCGGCGCGCAGCCGGGCCCTTCACCCGAGAGCGGCATCACCTACCCCATCACCCAGGTCTCGCTGACCGTGGCCGACCTGGAAACGCGCATGGCCAATTACCACAAGGCGTTCGGATGGGGACCGTGGCGCGTCTTCGAGTCCGACGGCAAGCGGATCATGCACCACTGCGAGTGGCAGGGCCGCCCCGCCGAGTTCAAGGTGCGCTGGGCCGAGACGATGGTCGGCGACCTCAACTTCGAGCTGATCCAGCCGCTCGGTCCGGGCAACCCCTGGCAGGAGATCCTGGACACGACCGGGGAGGGCATCTCGTCGATCGCCGTGATGTTCGAGACCCGCGAGGAGTCGGAACGGGTCAAGGCCCAGTTCGCCAGGGACGGCATCGGCATCACCACCGTGGGCCACATCGGCGACGACATCGAGTGGTACTTCCTCGACACCGAGGTGCCCTTCAAGTGCGTCATCGAGTCGGGCAGCGGTCATGCCCACGACTTCATGGAGCCGACGGCCACCTATCCCTGACCGCGCGCCGCTCGCCTCGAACGGGGGCGGGTCCGTCAGTACCCGTCGATGACCACGTTCCGCAGCGGCACGCCTCGACGGTACCGGCTGACTTGGGCGGTCGCGATGGTCCATGCGCGCAGGCCCGACTGATCTGTCGAGCCGGCCAGGTGCGGGGTCACGATGGTGCCGGGCGCCGACCACAGGGGGTGGCCAAGCGGGAGCGGCTCGGGGTCGGTCACATCCAGGGCCGCGCTCAGTCGGCCGGTCTTCAGCTCGCTCAGAAGGGCTGCGGTGTCGACGACGGCGCCTCGGGCGGCATTGACGAGCAGGGCGCCGGTCGGCATGGCGGCCAGGAACCGCCGGTCGACCATGCCGCGTGTCGCATCGGTCAGGGGCACGAGGATGACGACCACATCCGCGTGGGGCAACAGCTCGAGAGCGCGGTCCATCGTCATGACGCCCGGTCTCGCGTGGCGCGCAACACGCCGCACGATCATCCCGCAGGCCGCGAGGCGTCGATCCACCGCTCGACCGATCGAACCGTAGCCGACGATGAGCGCCGTGCCGCGGGCGAGCTCGCCACTCGCCCGGATTCGGCCACACGGTCGCCAGACGCCGGCACGTTGAGCGTCAACGTGGCTCGGCAGGTCCCGCCGGGCGGCGAGGATCGCCATGAGGACCCACTCGGCGACCGCAATGTCATAGGCGCCCGCCGCGTCGCATAGGGTGACGCCGCCCGGAACGTGTTGGACCAGGCTGTCGACTCCCGCCGACAGTGCCTGGATGAGCTCAAGGCCGCCGATCCCGGCAAAGAACGCCGATGCGTCGGGAGGCGTGTCGCCCACGACCACGATGTCGGCCGTGGTCTCACGATCCGGTCTGGCGCCGGGAGCGGGCATCTCGTGGACATCCGCGATCCGGGCGAGGCGCGCTTTGGCCGCAGGGGGGGCATCGGCGGGGATCCACACGGCGGGTCGGTGTGGCACGCCAGAACTCTAGACGGACGCGACCGGTGCCGTGCTTCAGGTGTGAACATCACGCCTTCGGGCGTCATGATTGCCGGTGGGATGGCCGCTCAGTTGCGAATCGTGCCAGCCGAAGAAGTGGTCCGGAGGTCGTCCGATGGCCGGTTTCACGACACGCCCGGTGGTCATGGGCACGCGCGGGATGGTCGCTGCAGGCCACTACACGGCCGCCCTGCTGGGGTTCGAGGTGCTGGACCTGGGCGGCAATGCGTTCGATGCGGGCGTGGCTGCCGTCTTCGCCCTCACACTACTCAAGCCGTACGAGGTCGGGATGGGCGGCGAGTGCCCAATCCTGATCTTCCGGCCGGCCGGCGGGGCCGGGCCTAACCCCGTCGCCGTCAGCGGCCAAGGGATCGCCCCGCGGCGGGCGACCATCGAGTGGTTCCGCGACCGGGGCTTCGACGCCATCCCGGGCCGGGGCCTGCTGCCGGCGACCGTGCCCGCCACTTTTGGCGCCCTCGTCACCGTCCTGATGCGGTACGGTACGCTCGGGCTGCGCGAGACCCTCGGCCCCGTGGTCGAGCTGGCCCGCACCGGCTATCCCCTGTATCCGGCCATGCGCGACGTCCTGGGCGAGCACGCGCATGTGTTCGATGCGGAGTGGCCCACGACCGGGGCCGTCTACCTCGACCACGGCGCAGTCCCCCCCGTGGGGGCCCTGGTCCGGCCGGCTGCATGGGCCGAGACCTTCGGGGCGATCCTCGACGTCGAAAGCCGACGAAGACGCCAGGGCCGGGAGGCCGCCCTCCAGGCCTGTCTGGATCACTTCTACCGTGGCCCAGTGGCGCAGCGGATCGTGGAATTCGTCGCTCACACGACCGTCGCCGACGAAGAGGGTCGCTTGGGCGGCGGGCTGCTCGATGCGCAGGACATGGCGGCGTTCCAGACCACTCTGGAACGCCCGGCGACCATCCGATACCGCGGGCTGGACGTCTACAAGTGCCCACCATGGAGTCAGGGCCCAGTCTTCCTGCAGCAGTTGGCGCTGCTGCGGGGCGTCGATCTCCGGTCGATGGGTCACAACTCGGCGCCATATATCCACACCTTGGTCGAAGTGGCCAAGCTGGCGTTCGCCGATCGGGAGCAGTACTACGGTGACCCGAGCTTCGGCGATGTGCCCCTCGACGCCCTCCTGGCCGAGGACTACAACAAGGCGCGCCGTCGGCTCATCGACCCGGAACGCGCCTCCGCTGTGCTCCGGCCCGGCGGCGTCGCCGCTGCGCGGGCCGGAAGCCCTCCCCGCAGTGGCTCCGGCGACACGACCCATATCGACGCGATCGACGCCGAAGGCAACATGTTCTCGGCAACCCCGAGCGGCGGCTGGTTCCAGTCCTCACCGCTGATGCCGGAGCTCGGCTTTCCTTTGGGCACCCGGGCGCAACAGTTCAACCTGCAGCCCGGCCACCCGAACGCTATCGCCCCCGGCAAGCGGCCGCGCACGACTCTCACGCCCTCCCTGGTCCTGCGCGATGGTGCGGCGCACATGGTGTTCGGCACCGAGGGCGGCGATAACCAGGATCAATGGACGCTGCAGTTCTTCCTCAACGTCGTCGAGTTCGGGATGGACCTGCAGGCCGCGATCGATGCACCTCTCGTGCACACCTTGCACTTCCCCAGTTCGTTCTATCCGCACGATGCCCATCCGCTCGAGGTGGTCATCGAGGCGCGTCTGGCCGGCTCGGTGCGCGATGCGTTGATCCACGCGGGCCACGAGGTCGTGGTTGCCGAGGATTGGACGAGCGGTCATGTCACGGCGATCCGCTACACCCCCCGAAGCGGTCTGCTCGAGGGCGCGGCCTCGCCACGCACGATGACCGCCTACGCCATCGGGCGGTAGCGGGCCGAGCGCTGGCGGCAGGTCGGGCTAAATGCAGTCACTCCAGTCAACACCTGCCGGAGCCGGATCTGGAGTGGTGCACGACTCACGGTTCGACAACCTGGAGCGTTCACGCAGCGTGAACGCAGAAAGGTCCACGTCGACAGCCTACCCCGCGTCGGCGACGGCACCGCTCACGTGGGGGATGAACCCGCGTGGCACGCGCACCCACGCGCACGAGGGCTGCACGGCGGGACCGCATCTCGGGTCGTGCACCCGCCTCAGCCGTCCTTGACGCGCGCAGCAGGCGGGGCATACCATTCCAGGCGCGTCCAGATGAATTGAACGTTTCTGCCGAGGGGTCCTCCGATGTCGGCGGGCCCACGGTTCGGGAGTGTGCGGACGACGGAAGCCTCGGTCGGTTGGCGCGGCCTGCACCGAGCGCCGCTAGGCAGGTGGATGGGCCCAGGCCGGGCCGAAGGGTGGCCATGGCACCGCGTCGGCCGACGGAACGTGGCCGATCCCCTATATAGGTGCCTACCGGTCGCGCCTCGATCGTCCTGATGTCGCCGCTGCCTGAGGACGCCGTCCTCATCTTGGATGCGGTGGAGTCGTGAAGCACGGATCGGGCTGAGGCTCGGAAGGAGTCACCATGGACAGCGGTGGTCGGTTCTCCGGCAGGCGCGCTCTGATCACCGGCGCGAGCAGCGGCATCGGCGAAGCGACCGCCATCCGGTTCGCCGGTGAGGGCGCCCGCGTGGCGCTGATCGGCCGGCGCCGTGAACCCCTCGACAGGGTCGCCGCGGAGATCACGGCCGCCGGTGGCGAGGCCCTCGTGCTGACGGCCGACTGCGCCGTCGAGGCCGAGATCGCGGCTGCCTGCGACGCTGCGGCGGCCGCATGGGGCGGCCTGGACATCGTCGTCTCGAACGCTGGGATCGAGCTCCTCGGCCAGGACGACCGGGTGGATCGCCTGGACCTCACCGTCTGGCAGCGCCTCCTGCGCAACAACCTGGGCGGCCAGTTCCTGACCTGCAAGCACGGTATCCGCCACCTCCTGGCGGCCGGCGGCGGCGCCGTGGTGTGCCTGGGTTCAAACGTCGCCTATCTCGGCATGGCCACCAACGAGCCCGCATACAGCGCCAGCAAGGGCGGCATCTGGGCCATGATGAAGGTCATGGCCATCGACTATGCGCGGCTGAACATCCGCGTCAACATGGTCGTGCCGGGCTTCATCGACACGGCCATGAATGACCCCGTCATGAAGGACCCCAAGGAACTGGCCTACTGGAGCAACCAGATCCCGGTCGGTCGGCCGGGGACGGCCGACGAGTGTGCGTCGGCCATCCTGTGGCTGGCGTCGGACGAGGCGTCGTACTGCATCGGCACGACCCTCGTGGTGGATGGAGGTCAGGCCTCGATCTGACATCGACGACAGGCGAAAGAACCGCCATGACCGTGAGCGCGATCCAGATCGCCGTCGTCCCCGGCGACGGCATCGGCCAGGAGGTGATGCCGGTCGCGGTCGAGGCCGTGCGCGCGGCCGTCGCGCCCGATGGGGTCGAGGCGGTCTTCGACGAGTTCCCCTGGGGTTGCGCGTACTACCTGCGCGAGGGGGCGATGATGCCGAGGACGGGCTCGAAATCCTCCAGCCGTACGACGCCATCTTCCTCGGTGCCGTCGGTGATCCCCGGCTGGTGCCCGACCATGTGTCGCTCTGGGGCCTCCTCATCCCCATCCGGCGCGGGTTCCATCAAGCGATCGACATCCGGCCGGCGATGTTCCTGCCGGGGATGCGCGGTCCGCTGCGCGACCCCGGCAACTTCGACCTCCTCGTCGTGCGCGAGAACTCGGAAGGCGAGTACTCGCAGATCGGCGGCACGAATCACGACCCACCGGACGATATGGCGCTCCAGGTCAGCGTCTTCACTCGCCGCTCGATCGAACGCGTTACCAGGTTCGCCTTCGAGGCTGCGATGCGGCGTCGGCAGCACCTGGTGAGCGCCACAAAGTCGAACGGCATCGTCCATACGATGCCCTTCTGGGATCGCGTCATCCGGGAGGTCGCCGGCGACTACCCCGACGTGACCGTGGAGACGGTCCACCTGGACGCCCTCCTGGCGCGCCTGGTCCAGGCGCCGTCATCGCTCGACGTCATCGTCGGCAGCAACCTGTTCGGGGATCTGCTGACCGACCTGGCCGGCGCCCTGATGGGCAGCATCGGCATCGCTGCGAGCGCCAACATCGACCCAGGCCTCCGGCAGCCCTCGATGTTCGAACCGGTCCACGGCTCGGCCCCCGACATCGCCGGTCAAGGAATCGCGAACCCGATCGGCCAGCTGTGGAGCGGAGTCCTGATGCTCGAGCACCTGGGCTGCCACGTTGCCGCCGAGCGGCTGTTCACAGCCCTGCGCGGCGTCATCGCCGACGGCCCGCGCACGCCCGATCTCGGCGGGTCGGCGACGACCCGGGACGTCGGGCAGGCCGTACTCAGCCCGCTGCCGGCACTCACGACATCGAGCTCGGCAGCCGACCCGAAAGAAGGAGGCTAAGGATGCCTGAGATGTGGGGCGCGCACTTCACCCGGAGCGACCTCATGCGCCGCGTCGGACGACTCGACCAGGTGGCCGGCGTCCGACTTGTGACGCTGGGCGACGGCCAGGGCAGAGGAGTCCGGCTGCTCGAGTTCCGCACCGGCAGCGGCTTCGAGTTCGACGTCCTCGTCGATCGCGCCTTCGACGTCGGCCGCTGCGAGCACGCCGGTCGGTCGCTCCAGTGGACCTCATCCGTCGGCACGGTGGGGCCGTGGTACTACGAGCCCGAGGGCTGGGGCTGGTTCCGGGCCTGGGGCGGCGGCATGGTCGTGACCTGCGGGCTCGACCACACCATGAGTCCGGCCAGCGACACGGCCGAGCAGTTCCACCAGACCCACATGTTCGAGACGATCGACTACGGGCTCCACGGGCGAGTCGGCGGCCTGCCCGCGCGCCTGGTCGGGTATGGCGAGGCGTGGGAGGGCGACACGTGTGTGCTGTGGGCTGAGGGCGAGGTGCTTCAGTCCTCCGTGTTCAAGGAGAGCCTGCTGCTCCGCCGGCGGATCGAGGCGCGCGTCGGGGAGAGCCGGTTCACGATCCATGATGTGGTCGAGAACGTGGGGCATAGCCGGACCAGCCACATGCAGCTCTACCACTGCAACGTGGGCTTCCCCATCGTCGATGAGGGCAGTGAGCTGCTGCTCCCGAGCGCGGCCACGACGACGGACACGTGGTCGACCGTGGAGGGCTACCGAACCCTGACTGGGCCACAGCCCGACTTCCAGGAGGCATGCTTCTATGAGCAGATCCTGACGGAACCATCCGGACGGGTGCCCGCCGCGATCATCAACCGTCGCCTGGGCCTGGGCGTCTACCAGCTTTTCGATACCCACCAGCTCCCCGCCTTCATGGTTTGGCGGATGATGGGCGAAGGTACGTATGCCGTGGCCCTCGAGCCGGGGACGAACCGCGCGCGGCCCCGACGCGACCTCCATGCCGACGGGGAGATCATCGAGCTGGCGCCCGGGGAGTCGCGGACCTACGACCTGGAGCTCGGCGCGCTCCCAGGGCGGGAGGCGATCGAACGCTTTGCCGCACGCGTCGCTGGCGCCACGCACGAGCTCGGTGAGTCCTAGTCCGGCGCGACGTCTGATCGAGGGCGTCGAACACTTCGCCGCAGCCGCCACGCCGCCCACCGTGCCCCAGCGCTTCGAGGGCGAAATGGCTGCTCTCACCCGTCCGAACGCGCATGTCGCGTGGTAGTATCGCGTTCATGGATTCTGAACACGGGCCGAGGATCCATCCACGGCCAAGGGTGCTCGAGGATCGAGGAGTGGTCAGATGAGAGTCTCACGTTCGAGCCTGTACCGAGGCACATGGCGAGTCCTCGCCTTGGGGGTGGCAGCCTCGCTGATCGTTGGCGCGTGCGCCGGGGCGAGCGAAACGCCGACCGTCGCGCCCACTGGCACCGCCACAGCCGGGTCGTCGAGCACGCCCGCGGGTTCGCCAAGCGCGACCCCGCTCGCGCCGGCGACTATCGACGTGTGGCTCGGCGGCGTCCTGACACGCGCCACGACGGGCAGCCAGTCTGGCACGTGGGTCCAGAACGTCGTCACCGCCTTCAAGGCGGCCAATCCTGGCTCCGACGTGAATATCACGTTGCTGCCGTACGACAACGACCAGCTCGCCGCACAGGTCCAGGCAGCTTTCGCCTCGAAGAAGGTGCCTGATGTGATCTACCTGTATTCCGGTGCGTACACGACCGTCTATCAGGCGGGTCTCCTGCAGCTCAACGACCTCATCAACGCCACGCCGGGGTTCTATGACTCGATCACGGGTTGGGACGGCTCGTGCATCAACTTCGACTGTCAGGGCGGCTCCGGCCAGATCCTAGGCGTCCCCACCGACAACTTCGCCTTCTACCTCTTCTACAACAAGTCCGTCCTTGCCAAGGCCGGCATCACCGCCCCGCCGGCCACGTGGGACGAGATGATCAGCCAGTGCGACACGCTCGTGAAGGCCGGCATCACGCCGTGGTCCATCGGCGACCGCGACGGCTACACGACGTCCAACCTGATGACGACGGAAATCACCTCGTTCTTCGATCCCGGTGACGTCCAGAAGGTCCTGGCCGGCACGCTGAAGTACACCGATCCCAAGTTCATCAACGCCTTCAACGCGATCTACGAGCTCCAGACCCATCACTGCGTCCAGGCCGGCGCGTCGACCATGGTGCAGGATGACCAGGACAACGGCATCCTGAACGGGACCGCCGCCTACACGGAAGACTCGCCGTCGGGCGTGCCGCGGCTCGCGCCGCTCGGTGACAACCTCGGCGTGGCGGTGATCCCGCCGGCCGGAACCGGGCCCCTCGCCTCCAAGCTATCCACGTTCTCCAATGGAAACTGGGCGATTCCCAAGGACGCTGCCCATCCGGACCTCGCCTGGAGCTTCATCAAGACGGCCATGGGGCCGGAGCTGCAGGGCAACGATCAGTGGGTCAGCCTCGTCGGCTTCCCGCCCGCCAACAAGGCGGCCGCGGCCACGGTCACCAACCCCTTCGTGAAGTACATCGCCACGCAGGACCAGAACAGCGGCATGGCCGTCCTTGATTTGGTCATGCCGAATGCGGTGGCCCTCGACTGGTATCGCGAGCTTCAGCAGGCATTTGCCGGCAAGATCATCCAGGACGCGATGGCCGCCGTGCAACAGGCACAGGACCAGACCGGCCCGTAACCGTCGATATCTCTCAGGGTCGGGGTCGACTGCTACGGCGTCGACCCCGACCTCATCCCACCCCGGTCACTCGCTCCATTCGGAGGGAGACGCGATGGATACGACGCTTGCCGGTCGAGTGGCGATCATCACCGGCGCAGGCACCGGCATCGGGGCCGCGACGGCGCAGGAGTTTGGCCGCCGGGGAATGCGCGTCGTCCTGGTCGGCCGACGGGAAGCGGTGATCGGTGACGTGGCTGCCCGGCTGCGCGCCGACGGCGTCAACGCGACGGCCATCGCCGGCGACGTCCGGGATTTCGCCGATCAGGCCCGGATCGTGGCCGCCACGGTCGAGCGACATGGGCGGATCGACATCTTCGTGGCGAACGCGGCGGTCGCCGATTACGGCCCCGTCGACACGGCCGATCCCGCCGTCTGGCGTGACGTCATCGCGACCAACGTGCTGGGTGTGCTCTACAGCGCCCGTGCGGTCCTGCCGACGATGTATGCGCAGGGTTCCGGCCATGTCGTCATCGTGTCGTCCGGATCGGGACGCCACACCTACGTCGGCGAGCCGGCCTACATCGCCAGCAAGCATGCTACGGTCGCCTTCGCGGAGTGTCTGCGGCAGGAGGTGGCGCCACGAGGCTTGCGGGTGACGGTCATCGAGCCCGGTTTGGTGGAAACGCCGCTCATCCACGTCTGGGAAGGCTCGGACGATCTGGTGACAGGGGTGATTCCGTTGGTCCCTGCCGATTGCGCCCGTGCCATCCTGTACGCGATCGAGCAGCCGCCTTCCTGCACGGTCTTCGAGATCGCGCTGCGGCCCACCAGCCAGGTCTAGTCACCCGGGCTCCGAAGGCACCCGCGGGGGCGAAGGGGATCATAAGCTGAGCGGAACCGCCGTTTCGAGCGTCGGCCCCTCGGCAGAGGTGCGTCGGCGTTCGCGTAACCCGCTTCGCTCTGAGCGGAAATGGGGCTACATCTACACGCTGCCGGCCCTCGTCGTCCTGGCCGTCTTCGTCATCTATCCGTTCGTCTCGATCATAGCCCACGCCTTCACGAGATGGGACGGCTACTCGGATCCCACGTTCATCGGCCTGCGCAATTTCCAGTTCCTCCTGCAGGACCAGACGTTCATCAGCGCCCTGCGCAATAACATCTTCTTCGCCCTGTCCGTGCCGATCCAGCTGACCCTCCCGCTGGGGCTGGCGTTCCTCATCCATCAGCGGATCCCCGGCTGGCGGTTCTTCCGCTGGACCTACTTCCTGCCCGCCATCTATTCCACGGTCGTGCTGGGGATCATCGCCCGGCTGGTCCTCCAGACCAACGGCCCGCTGAACACGATCCTGGCCGATGTCAACCTCGGCGGCCTCGTCCGCGACTGGCTGGGCGACTCCTCGACGGCGTTGCCAGCCATCCTTGTCGTGTTCATCTGGGCGCAGTTCGGCTATAACGTCGTGCTCTACCTGGCGGGCATGAGCGGCATCGACCCGCAGCTCCCCGAGGCGGCCCGGCTAGACGGCGCCAACCAGCTGCAGGTCCTGCGCCACGTCTTCGTCCCCGGCCTGCGGCGGGTCATGGAGATCGTGCTCGTGACGAGCACGCTGAACGCCTTCGCCTACATGTTCACGTACGTCTTCACAATAACAAACGGCGGCCCCGGGTTCTCCACCTTCGTCGTTGAATTCGACATCTACAACAACGCGTTCGCCTTCCAGAACATGGGCTACGCGTGCGCCATGGGCCTGGCCCTGACCGTACTGATCGCTGGCCTGGGCTTCTTCCAGATCCGGGCCCTGACAGGCGGACGCGAATGAGGGCCGCCGTCGTCAGGCCGGCCCCGCTCCGCTGGGCGGTCGTGGCGGGCATGACGCTCCTGGGGATATCGGCTGTGTTCCCGCTGCTCTTCATGTTCCAGGCGGCGTTCCGCACGCAGCTCGAGTGGGCGGCTTCGGAAATCGGCATCCCGTCCAGCCTCTACCTGGACGCCTTCGGGCGAGCTTGGGTCCAGGCCAGCATCGGGCGCTACTTCATCAACTCGGTCATCGTGACGATAGGCGCGGTCGGCCTGTCGACATTCCTCGCCGCCACGTCGGGCTTTGCCCTGTCCAAGATCCAGTGGCGTGGACGGACCTTTGCCTACTTCTTCATCCTGTCGTGGATCGCGCTCCCGCCGATCCTCCTGATGGTCCCCATCTACGTTGAGATGGTCGACCTGGGCCTCGTCGATACGTACTGGTCCGTGATCCTCCTGTACAGCGCGCTGAACCTGCCGTTCAACATGTTCCTCATGTCGGCGTTCTTCCGGGCTGTCCCGGATGAACTCCTGGAGGCGGCCCGGGTGGACGGGGCGAGCATCCACACGATGTTCGTCCGCATCATGCTGCCGCTGTCCATACCGGCGCTCGCCACCCTGGCGATATTCAACGCGCTGTATGTGTGGAACGAGTTCGTGTTCGCCCTGCTGCTCCTCCACGACGACAGCGTGCGCACGCTGACCGTCGGGGTGGACCAGCTCCTCGGCAAGTTCTTCTACGACTACCCGGCGCTACTTGCCGGCATGTTCATCGCGTCACTGCCGATGGTGGCGGTCTACCTGATCTTCCAGAAGTACCTGGTCCGGGCCATCTCGGCCGGCGCGCTCAAGTGAGCACCGGCCGGTGACCGGCGCGCACTGAGGCCCACGCTCAGGAGCACGATCGCACCGCCCAGGAGTTGGAGTGGGGTCGCGGTGTCGCCGACCAGGACCACGGCGAAGACCACGGCGAGCGGGGCCGCGAGGTACTGGAACAACGACGCGCGGGATGGTCCGATCTGCCGCATCGCGGTGAAGTACAGGAGCGCGGCCGCGATGCCGCTCAAGAGGATGCCGTAGCCGAGGGCGCCCCAGCCGGCCAGGTCGACCGCGCCGAAGCGCGCCCCGGCCAGCGCCGGAAGGGCGAGGGGCAAGAGCAGGACCGTGCCGATCAGCATCTCGTAAGCCAGCACGAGTGGGGCGCTGCAGCGCCGCAGGAGGATCGCGATGGGGAACGACGCGGCGCTGGCGATCACCGCGTTGACCAGGCCGAAGGCGTCGCCGGTGATGGTCGATGGCGTGCCTGCCTGGGCGGCGGGCTCGACGATGAGTACCACTCCCGTGAGGCCCAGGAAGAGGGCCACCCAGTGGCGGCGCCCGAACCGCTCGAAGGCCATGAGCGCGGCCATGGTGGAGGTGATGATCGGCACGGCCGCGGCGAACATCGCGCTGTTCGCCGCGCCCGCGCCGGCCACTGCGTAGGCGAGTGTGCCTTGCTGGAGGGCGATGCCGACCAGGCCGACCACGAAGAACAGGGGCAGGTCCCGCCGTGATGGCCGGACGAGCCTCGCCTCGCGTAGACATACGAAGGCCAGAAGCAGGAGGCCGCCCAGGCCGAACCGCAGCACCGAGAAGACAAGGGGGTCGAACTCGGCCAGCCCGACCTTCATGACCGAATAGTTGAAGCTGGTCAGCAGGATCGCCGTCGCCAGCAGCAGGCTGGGGGATCTCAGGCGTGCCGTCCGGACGCTGTGCTCGTCTAATCCGACATCCATCGATGACCAGCGTATACGCACGAGACGCGGGCGCGTCACGGGTCGGATGTCACCGGTGGAAGGGGCCCCATGGCTCTGGCCCTGCGCATCCGGCGGCCAGCACCATGGACCCCAATGGTCAGACCATCGGACCAGCCCGAGGGGCCTGGCGCGGACTGGGCCGCGCTACAGACGCGGTCGGCGTCGGTCGCCTCGGTGGTGGTGGCGCGCCTCGAGGAACTCATCCGACGGGGCGATCTGGCGGATGGTTCGCAACTCCCCGCCGAACGGCAGTTGGCCCAGATGCTGAACGTCTCACGCGCATCAGTGCGGGAAGCGGTGCGTGAGCTGTGGCTCAAGGGGCTCGTCGATCGACAGCAGGGGCGAGGCACGTTCGTCACCGCGGGCGCGCCGATGCAGGACGCCTTCCAAGCCCATATCCATGAACGCCTGGGTCAGGACGACCTGACGGTCCTGCGCGTCATGGACTTCCGGGCTTCGCTCGAACCCGCCATCGCCCGCCGCGCAGCCCAGCGAGCGACCTTCCAGGACCTTGAAGAGATGGCAAGGATCCTCGGCGAGATGGAGCGGGAGGCGTCCGCGAAGCGGTCGGCCGAGCTCGATGCGGCCTTTCATCGCGCGGTGGCGGTGGCGGCCCAGAACCCGCTGCTCGTCGAGGTCGTGGAGTTCAGCGGCCAGTGGCTTCGCGTCACCCGCAAGGATGCCCTGCAGGGTCGCCGGCGGCGGGACATGTCGTTGCGATCCCACCGCGCCGTCTTACACGCCATCTCGGAGCGCGACCCGGAAGCGGCGGCCGCGGCCATGTCCCAGCACGTGCGGGAAGTGTCCGCGTTCGTCGAGCACCGACTGGAGGGCGCCTCGTCTCAGGGTGGCACGCGCGCCCCCCAACCGACCTTCAGCCACGCCAAGCCTGCGCGCGCAGGCGCCATCGTCCACGAGCCGCCGGAGGTAGCACGATGATCAAACGGGTCGAGATCAACTATCGGGGCGTCTTCCAGAAGACCCTGGGCCGCCGGATCGGCGGTGATCTCGTGCTCATCGCCCGTCGCCTGGACAAGGTCGGCTTCTCCAACGGCCGCTACAGCGACGCGCCGGAGCGCAACGGCCTGCCCTCCAAGTACTTCACGTTCATCTCGTCCACGCTGAGCGAGGCCGAGCTCGAGGCGGAGTGCGGTGGCAAGCTCGACATCGATGCCGCCGACGTGACGGTCGTTCTCGACGACACGCTGCTCGCCGGCGTCGAACCCTGGGCCTGGCATGGCATCCGCCCGGTCAACGAGAAGACGCAGGCCGGCGGCGCGCTGATCATCGTGTCGCGCCACGGACAGGACGAACTCGTCCCGCGCCTGGAGCGCAAGCCCTACCCCTACCACCTCGCGGTCCTGGCCGGCGGGACCAGCCTCTCTGGCATGTGGGTCTTCCGCGACGACCTGACCCACGAGCGAGTCCTCGGCGCGATCGCCGCGGTCGACCCCTCGATCGTGACCATCGACGCGGTCGAGCAGCACCTCCTCACCCGCCCCGGTGGCACGGCTCGCGCCGCCGCCGCGCGGGCCGCCTATGACGAGGTGACGGGCCACACCACGACGGTGCGGCCGACCGACGGCCGCATGTGGCCGTTCGAGGCGCCCTCGCTGCCGTCATGGCAAGGGTTCCGTGAGGCGGCCACCGTGGTCGCCGTGCCGCGCCACGCGCGCAACGCCACGTTCCCGCGGGGCACCTCGAAGACGGAGCGCCCCGTCGTGCGCTTCGACCTGTGCACCACGTGCACGCTCTGTTGGCTGGACTGTCCGGACGGCGCCTTCGACCCGGTGGCCGGCGGCCATTACGACGTGGATTACGCGTACTGCTCCGGCTGCGGGAAGTGTGCCGAGGTCTGCCCCGTCAAGGACTGCATCGTGATGGTCGACGAGCTCCGCTTCGACGACACGGTCAGCCCCTGGGCGGCCTACGAGCGCGACGCACCCGCCTATGTGGCCTGGGCCGCGGAGAAGACCTCCGTCCGGTCGCCCGAGCGACCCCACGTCTCCGGCCGGATGACGCCGGCCACGACGTCGCCCCGGTCCTGAGTCCCGACTGCCTGAGGTGAGTCCCATGGCTATCGCGCCCCCCGTCGACATCGCCGCCCGAGAGGACCTTCTGACCGGCTGTCAGGCCGTCGCGGAAGGCGTCCGCCTGGCCGACGTCGACGTCGTCGCCGCCTACCCCATCCGGCCGTACACGGAGGTCATGGACAACCTGTCCAAGATGATCGCCGACGGCACGCTCGACGCCGAGTACATCGTCGCCGACAGCGAGCACTCGCAGTTCGAGATCGTCAAGCACGCCAGCGCCGTCGGTGCCCGCGCGTTCGCCGGCAGCAGTGGCACCGGCTGGCTCTACGGCTACGAGGCATTGGTCGTCACGGCGACCGACCGCCTGCCCGTCCTCTACCTCGTGGGCAACCGCGCCCTCGATGATCCCGGTGCCTTCGGGGTCGAGCACAACGACGCCCTGTCGCTGCGCGACATGGGCTGGCTGCTGTGCTGGGCGACCACCGCCCAGGAGGCGCTCGAGCATGTCCTGATCGGCTACCGGGTCGCCGAGGACCTCCGGGTACGCATGCCGATGGCGCTCGCGCTCGACGGTGCCTTCCTGACGCATTCCCAGCACATCGTTCAGGTGCCGGCGGCGGAGGCCGTGCGGCGCTTCCTACCGACCTACGACCCGGGCGAGCATCGCCTCCACCCCGACAACCCCATCTCCGTCGCCCCCCAGGTCAACGAGGACTGGGTCATGGAGATCCGCCGCCAGAACTGGGAGGCGGCCCGCCGCGCCAAGGTCGTCATCGCCGAGGCGTACCAGGAGTTCGCCACGGTCTTCGGCCCGCGCTACGAGACGCCCTACTTCACCGAGACGATGACCGAGGACGCCGACGCCATCCTCATCGGCCTCGGCACGGTCGCCATGCCGGCGGTCGAATCGGTCCGCCGCCTGCGCGCGGAGGGCAAGAAGGTCGGCTACATCAACCTCCGCTGGTTCCGGCCTTTCCCGACCGAGGAGCTGCGGCTCGCGCTCGGTCACGCCAAGGCCGTCGGGGTGATCGACCGTGACTTCGCCCACGGCGCGCCCGATGGTGGTGGCGTCCTCTTCCACGACGTCAGGTCGTGCCTCTACCCGATCGGCGACGGGCCGCTCGCCATCGACTTCATCGCCGGCCTCGGCGGGCGCGACATCTCGATCGACGAGACCAGTGCCATGTTCGAGAAGACCCTGGCCGTCGGGGCCGGCGCCCCGACGCGCGACCTCGTGACCTGGGTCGGGATCCGCGAGTCCCAGAAGGAAGTGAGGCCATGAGCTCACCTGCCACGGTCGATTACGAGCGGATGGGGAACGTCCGCCAGGTCCCGCTCGAGGAGTTCTACGCCTCGGGCCATCGGACCTGTCAGGGCTGCGAGTCGGCCCTCGTCCTGCGTCAGGCGGCCAAGGCGGCCGGTCCGCGAACCGTGGCCACCGGGTCCACCGGCTGCATGTACGTCGCCAACACGAGCTATATGACGACACCCTGGGTGCTGCCCTGGATGCACACACAACTGGGCGCCGGCGGCTCGTCGGCGGTCGGCACGGCCGCCGCCCTGCGGGTCCTCATGCGCAAGGGCCGCATCCCGCAGGAGAAGATCAACGTCATCACCTTCTGCGGCGATCTCGGTGGCGGCGACATGGGCATCGGCGCCATCTCCGGGGCGCTCCAGAGCGACTACGACCTGCTCGTCCTGATGTATGACAACGAGTCGGCCGCCAACACCGACATCCAGGCCACCGGGCTCACGACGTGGGGCGCGCAGACCACGTTCAGCCCGCCCGGCAAGGCGCGCCGCATCATGCACCGCCGCTGGAAGAAGAACGTCGCCCCGATGCTCGCGGTGGGTCACCCGACCTGTCGGTACGTGGCGACCGCGTGCTCCGCGTATCCGCCGCTCGATCTGATGAATAAGGTGCGCAAGGCGCTGGCGATCGGCGGTCCGACCTTCATCCACGCTTTCGATCCCTGCCCCAAGGGTTGGGACTTCGACCCTCGTTACTCGCAGGAGCTGGGCGAGCTCGGCATCAAGTGCGGCATCTTCCCGCTCTACGAGATCCTGGACGGCCAGGTGACGTACACCTACGACCCACGCAAGAAGGGCCGCAGCCCCGTCCGCGAGTACCTGCAGAAGCAGGGCCGTTTCGCCCACCTCATCGACGAGGACATCGACTACATCCAGAAGATGGTCGACCGCATGTGGGAGGACTGGGAGATTCCCGGCGTCATCCCGTTGGCGGGCGGTCTGCAGACCGCCCCGTGAGTCGGAGCCAGCGGGCTGCCTTGCTAGGCAGCCACGCTTCGGCCCGTCCAGTCAGGTACTGGTGCATCTCGTCGATCGCCGTGATGTTCGAGACCCGCGAGGAGTCGGAACGGGTCAAGGCCCAGTTCGCCAGGGACGGCATCGGCATCACCACCGTGGGCCACATCGGCGACGACATCGAGTGGTACTTCCTCGACACCGAGGTGCCCTTCAAGTGCGTCATCGAGTCGGGCAGCGGTCATGCCCACGACTTCATGGAGCCGACGGCCACCTATCCCTGACCGCGTCGGCCAGGGTCGCCACGACAGCGGTCGCGGGCCCCGTCTCCCCGTCCGCGATGAGCGGCCGGAAGGACCGCAGGAGCGCTTCCCTTCGGGCCGCCTGGTCGGCCATGGACCGCAGTCGATCGGGTCCATAGCGGGGCCGGTGGACGCCGGCCTCGAACCGGCGGGCCAGCGTCGCGGGACCGACGCGAAGCCAGCACGCCATCACGGATGGGCCGCTGAGGGCGCGGCGGCAAGCGGCGTGCTCGACCGTGCTGGCCGCGGCAGCGATGACGCTGTCGCCCGGTTGCGCAAGCCGCCGCAGGAGCACCGCTGCTTCGATGAAGTGCAGGGCTTCCGCACCGTCCCGGGCGACGAGCTGTCGAGCCGTGAAGCCGGTGACTCGGGCGAGGTCGTCGTCGCTGTCGTGGAACGGCCAGCCCAGGCGCGCCGCCAGGCGGCGTCCGACCGTCGTCTTGCCGGCGCCCATCAGACCCATCAGGACGACCTTGTGGCCAGCGTCCTCGAGCCCCATGGCGGGATGCTACCGGCGCCTAGCCGCTGAGGCACGCCTCCAGGTCCTGGAGCGTGACGAACGCGCCCGGCGCGGCGGCCGACCGGCTGGCGAGCACAGTCGTCTGCTCACCACCCGGATCGCCGAGCGACGAGACGACCAGCACGGCCTCGCCGAAGGCCTCGCGCTCGGTGTAGCCGTTGACCGTCACCAGGCACCGCAGCCCCGCCGCTGTGGCGGCCTCCAGGCCGTTGCGTGAATCCTCGATGACCAGCACGTCGGCCGGGTCGACGCCCAGCCGCTCGACGGCCAGCAGGTAGATGTCGGGCGCGGGCTTCTTGTGGGCGACGCAGTCGCCGGCCAGGATGACGTCGAAGCGGGCGGCCCGTTCGGGTCCGGCGGCGCCGTCCAGGATGGCGCGGACCGACGGTTCGGCGGACGTCGATGCGACCGCCAGGCGCCAGCCGGCATCCTGCGCCGCACCGATGAGCCGCGTCACCCCAGGCCGGGGCGGGAGCGCGCCGGCGGCGACCATCTCCGTATAGATGGCCGTCTTGCGCTTGTGCCACGTCGCGACGACCGCGGCCAGCGCTTCCGGATCGGCCGGCAGGCCGTTGGCCGCCACGAACGCGGGCGTCAGCTCGCTGGCCATGCGCTCCTTGCCGCCCGCGATCTGCAGCTTGCGGCCGTACCCTTCCTCAGACCACTGGAGGGGCAGGCCGAACTCCCGGAAGGTCTGGTTGAAGGCCGGCAGGTGGCCGTACCGCTCGGTATCGGCCAGCACCCCGTCGCAGTCGAAGATGAGGGCCCTCATGTCCAGGCCTTGCCCTCGCTGCCGAAGATGCGGATGTGGTAGCGGGCCATCTCCATGACCGCCTCACGCTGGGCGGCGAACAGCTTTGGCGGGTCGTAGTCGCCCGGGTGCTCGGTCATGAAGTCGTAGCCCGACTTCATGAACGCGATCTTGAGCGCGGTGCTGATGTTCACCTTGGCGCAGCCGCGCGCGATCAGGTCGGTGAACTGCTCGGGGGACATGCCCGTGCCGCCGTGAAGGGCGACCGGTAGGCCGGTGGCCGCCACGATGTCGCTCACCCGCTGCGCGTCCAGGTGGGGCGCCGTCTTGTAGGTGCCGTGGGCGTTGCCGATGGCGGGGGCGAAGACATCCACGCCGGTCGTGGTGATGAAGTCGACGACCGTCTCCAGCGTCTGGACGTGCTCGGCCTCATCCCCGGTCATCTCCTCGGTGCGCTTGAAGCCCTCGATCTCGCCCTCCACGTGGGCCCCGTGGCGGCGCGCCTCGGCCACGACCTCCTGGCACTGGCGCTTGTTCTCCTCGACCGACAGCTTGCTCGCGTCGAAGAGGACCGAGTTCCACCCCTGTTCGAGACAGGCGGTGATGACGTCCCGTTCAGGACAGTGGTCCAGGTGCAGCGCGACCGGCACCGTGACGTGGCTCGCGTAAGCGGTCCACAGGGCGAACATGGCCTCGACGCCGGTCATCTTCACGTGCTTGACCGACGTCTGGACGATGACCGGCGCGCGCAGCTCCTCGGCGGCCGCCAGGACGGCCTCCATCGTGAGGTCGTTGATGACGTTGATGGCGGCCACGCCGTAGCGCTCGGCGAAGGCACGGTCGAGGATCTCTTTGGTCGCGACGATGGGCATCGGATCACCTCCGCGGTGGGTCGGTCAGGGGGCGTGGTCGAGGTGTCAACCCGTGAGTGGCACCCCGAGTTCATCGAGCGAGTCGAGCAGTTCGGCCGGGTCGCGGTACACACGGAAGGCGCCCGCCCGGGTCAGGTCGTCCTGGCAATAGCCGCCGCTGAGGAGGCCCACCCCCAGCATGCCCGCGCGGCGGGCCGCGAGCAGGTCCCACACGGCGTCACCCACCACGTACACGTCCTCGCGGCGGACGCCCATGCGCTCCTGGCAGGCCAGGAAGAGGTCGGGCTCGGGCTTCGCCCTGAGCACATCGTCCCGGTGGATGATCACGAGGTCGGCGGGCAGGTCCAGCACCTCCAGCGACGCGTCGATGTCCGGGCGCCGCCCCGACGTCGCGATGCCGAACGGCACCCCGTTGTCGCGAAGCCAGGCCACCAGCTCGCGGGCCCCGGGCAGGGGCGGCCGCTGCGGCATCAGGTCCCGGTAGATCTCCCCCTGCCGTCGCTGCAGCTGGGCCTGCTCATCGGTCGTCAGCGAGCGGCCGGTCTCCCGGGCCAGCTCCCGCGTGTATAGCCCGCCGCTCATGCCGATGCGGCGATGGATGCGCCAGCCGGGAACCTCCAGGCCGGCCTCCGCGAGCGCCATCTGGAGCGCCAGGACGTGGCCGTAGACCGTGTCCACGAGCGTGCCGTCGAGGTCGAAGATGAAGGCTCGCATCCCCTGCTCCTCAGGCCTCGTCGGGCGCGGGGCGGTCGAGGCTGGCCGTGAACCCCTCGAGGCGGGCCTTGAGGGCGGCCAGGAATCCGGCCGCCTGGGCGCCGTCGAGGAGGCGGTGGTCGGCCGACACCGTGGCCGTCATGACCGAGCGCACGACCACCTCGTCGCCCACCACGACCGGGCGGCGGACGGCCCGGCCGGTGGCCAGGATGGCGACCTGGGGCGGGATCACGATGGCGGCGAAGCTGGTCACGTCGAACATGCCCAGGTTGGAGAGGGTGAACGTGGCCGTCCCCATCTCGGAGGCACGCAGGCGGCCCGCGTGCGCGCGCGCGACCAGTTCGTCGAGGGCCAGGGCCGTCTGGCGCAGGTCGAGCGTCTGGCAGTCGAGCAGGGCAGGGGCGAGCAGGCCGTCATCGAGGGCGATGGCGATGCCGATGTTCACTGCATCGCGCGTCCGGCCGCCCTCCGGCGTCCAGCTGGCGTTGAAGACCGGCTGCTCCAGGAGCGTGTCGGTCAGCGCCCGCACGAGGCAGGCGGTCACCGAGATCCGCGGCGTGCCCTCCTCCGTCGCCAGGCGGCGCACCGCGCCGAGCACGTCGTCCATGATGATCTCCGTGCTGACGTAGAAATGGGGCACGTTCTGCTTGCTGGCCGTCATCTGGCGGCCGACCGCGGCCCGCCGCCGGGACTGCTCGATGGGACGGCCGTCCTCGTCAGCCACGCCGGCCTCCTTCTGCTGTGGGCGACGGGGGCGCGCTCGCGCGCACCGCCGCGTCGATGGCCTCGCGGACCGCACGGGCACCGGCCTCGGCACCCCGCGGGTGACCCTGGATGGCCCCTCCGACGCCGAGGATGACGTCGTAGCCCGTCTGGCGGATGAGCGGCTCGATCATGGCCGCGGTGAGCCCGCCGGCGAGCATCGGCATCGACGGCTTGAGGACGCCGCGCGGCTCGCTGAGCCAGGTGACGGTGTGGTCGAAGATGCCCTGCGGCAACGGCCGGCGCGCGTACGGGGTGGTCGTGAAGACGGCATCCGCCCCGGCCAGGCGCAGCAGCTTGCCGAACAGGAGCGCCTGGCCGATGCCGGTGCTGGCGCCGCCGGTCAGGACCTCGGCGATCGCCGTGTGGACCAGGATCGGCACGCCGATGTCGCTCTCGGCGAGGGCCTGGAGCGGGTCCAGACCAAGCGCCAGCGCGTTGACCATGAGCGCGTCGGCTCCGCCGTCGACGGCAGCCCGGGCCGTGTCGATGAGGTGGATGGCCCGGCTGGTGACGTTCGCGAGGTACCTGGCGCGGTGGCCCGTCTCCGCCGCCACCCGCTCCAGGCGCTCCCGATAGACCCTGGAGCGGTCGGCGACGCGGTTGAAGGGCGCGTCGCCAAGGAGCTCGTCGTCCTTGATCAGGTCGGCGCCGCCGCGCGCCGTCTGCTCGACGAGGCCTGCCCCGACGGCCGGGGAGTAGCCCGTGCACGGCTTGATCATGTTCAGGAGCAGCGGCCGGTCCCATACGCCGGTGATGCGCCGCCAGCCGGCGACGCCGCATCGCGGCCCGGGAAAGGCCGCCTCGTAGGCCGGGGGCAGTTCGATGTCGATCAGGCGGCAGGCCAGCGAGGTCGACGGGTCGTTGCCGATGAGGGTGCTCAGCAGCATCGGGAACTGGGGGCCGAAGTTGACCGTCGGGAACCGCACTCGGAGCAGCCAGTGGGTACCGATGGCCTCACCGGCGACCGCCGTCCCCGCGTCGACTCGCCGGGCCTCGAGGACCTGCGCCCCGTGCAGCCGGCGCATGCGGGCGCTGATCCCCGGCACCGGCACCCACGTGCCGATGCTCTGGCCGGTGGCGAACGCCTCGGCCGCCTCCTGCGGGTGGTCGGCGGGGAGTTCCGCCAGGTAGGTGGCGACGAGGTCCTCTCGCTCCGGGCCCACCTCAGTGCATGCCGCGCCCACCAGCGACGATCAGGAGCTCGCCGGTGATGAAGGCGGCATCGGCTGAGGCAAGGAAGGCGGCGGACGCGGCCACGTCCTCCGGCGTGCCCCACCGGTTGAGTGCCGTCTCGGCCAGGATGCGCGCGTGGACCTCTTCGTCGATGTCTTCCATCATGTCCGTCCGGATCCAGCCGGGGCAGATGGCGTTGACGCTGATGTGCGGCCCCAGGGCCAGGGCCAGGGCCTTGGTCAGGCCGTTCATGCCGGCCTTCGACACGACGTACTCGGTGAAGCTTCATGGCCGAGGGGTGGTAAAGGCCCGAGTTCGACGAGATGTTGATGATCGTGCCGCCCTGCTGCTCGAGCATGACCGGCGCGACGGCCTTCGAGCACAGGTAGGCGCCCTTGAGGTTGACGTCGATGGTGCGGTCCCAGTCCTCCTCGGTCGTCTCCAGGACGCCCTTGGTGACCATCACCCCGGCGTTGTTGACCAGGATGTCGACCCGTCCGAAGTGCTCGCGGGACTCGCGCACGAGACGTGCGACGTCGCGGACGTTCGACACGTCGGCCTGTACCGCGAACGCGCGTCCCCCGGCCGCTTCGATCTCCTTGACGGCGGCCGCGGCCGCCGTCTCCCGTCCGACGTAGTTGATGATCACCGCGGCGCCTTCGGCGGCGAAACGCCGGGCGATGGCCAGGCCGATCCCGCGGGATGAGCCGGTGACGATGGCTACCTTGCCGGCCAGACGTTGCTCGCTCATGGTGTCTCCATCACAGACCGTACGCCGGCGACGATGTCGGCCACCTGCGGGACCGACGCCTTCTCCAGCGCCAGATTGAAGGGGATGGTCGTGTTCCAGCCGGCGACCCGCACGATCGGGGCCTTCAGGGCGCCGAAGGCGCGCTCGGCGACGAACGCGGCGACGTCACTGCCGACACCGCCGCGTTTGACGGCCTCCTGGGCGATCACCAGCCGACCGGTCCGACGAACGGAATCGAGGACACATGCCTCGTCCATGGGGACCAGTGTGCGCAGGTCGATGACCTCCGCGGAGATGCCCTCCTTGGCCAACTCCTCGGCCGCCAGCAGGGCCTTCAGGACCATATGGGACCAGGCCACGAGGGTCACGTCCGACCCTTCGCGCTTGATGTCGGCCTGACCGAGCGGGATGGCGTCCTGCCCGTCGGGCACCTCGCCGTCCGTCATGTACAGCAGCTTGTGTTCGATGAAGATGACCGGGTCGTCATCGCGGATGGCCGAGAGCAGCAGGCCCTTGGCGTCGCGCGGCGTGGCCGGCATCACGACCTTGAGGCCCGGCACGTGGTAGTAGAGCGCCTCCAGGCTCTGGGAGTGCTGGCCGGCCAGGGAGTTGCCCGTGCCGCCCTGGGTCCGGATGACGAGCGGCACGTGGCCCTGGCCGCCGGACATGAAGCGGTACTTGGCGGCCTGGTTGACCACCTGGTCCATCGCCTGGAGCAGGAAGTCGATGAACAGGATCTCGACCACCGGTCGCCGCCCGGCGATGGCCGCCCCGACACCCAGCCCGACGAAGCCTGCCTCGCTGAGCGGGGTGTCGATCACGCGCTCTTTCCCGAAACGGGCCAGCAGGCCCTCGGTGACCTTGTAGGAGCCGCCGCGCTCCCCGATGCCCTCGCCGATGCAGAACACGGTCGGGTCGCGCGACATCTCTTCATCAAGGGCCGCCCGCAGCGCCTCGCGGTACTTCATCTCGACGTCTTCCTTCCCGGTTCGCTCGGAGCCGACTAGTTGACCGCGATTTCCGCGAGGAAGGCCTCGACGGAGGGATTCGGGCTGGCCGTGGCGAATTCGACGGCCTCGTCCATCAGCCGCTCGACGCGTTCATCGATGGCCGTGATGGCTGCCTCGTCCACACCGACGCGGGCCAGGCGGGCGCGCAGCAGGATCAGCGGGTCGTGGGCCTTCCAGCGCGCCAGCTCGTCGGCCGGCAGGTAGAGGCCGGGGTCGTTCACGTGATGGCCGCCGTGCCGGTACGTCATGCATTCGATGAGGGACGGCCCCTGGCCGGTCCGGGCCCGGTGGATCGGTTCCTGCATGGCCCCGTACACGATGGGCGGATCGTTCCCGTCGACCGTCACACCCGGCATGCCGTAGGCGGCGGCACGCTGCGAGAGGTGCTCCACGCGGGCGCTGTCGCGGATCGGCGTGGAGACGGCGTACTGGTTGTTCTCCAGCACGAAGATGACCGGCAGATCCCAGATGGCGGCCAGGTTCATCGCCTCGTGCCAGATGCCGTTGGCCGTGGAACCGTCGCTGCAGAAGGCCACGACCAGCTCGGAGCCCCCGCGCTGCTTGATGGCCATGGCGGCGCCGGCGGCGATCGCAAGGCCGCCGCCGACGATCCCGTTGGCGCCGAGGTTGCGCACCTTGCGGCTCGCCACGTGCATCGATCCGCCTCGCCCGTGGCAGTACCCGGTCTCCTTGCCGAACAGCTCGGCCATCATGACCTTGGGGTCGTGACCCTTGGCGATGGCATGGCCGTGGCCCCGATGGGTGCTGACGATGTAATCGTCCGGCTCGGTGGCGGCCAACGCGCCGACCGCGATGCCCTCCTCGCCCAGGTACGGGTGGAAGTACCCGCGGATATTGCCCAGGCGGTACTGCTCGATGGCCCGCTGCTCGAAACGGCGGATCGTGGCCGTCGTCTCGTACATCGACAGCAGCAGGTCCGCGCCGATCTCAGTCATCGTTCCACGTTCTCCTCTACGCCCCGCTGCTCAGTACTCGGGCACGACGCGGCCCGCCATGACGTCCAGCTGGATGCGTTCGACTTCATCGCCGTCCACCGGAGCGGTGATCGCCCCAAGCTCCGCTGCGCCTGTGGCGCGCCCGACCAGCACGGCCCGTGTGTCGCGGTCACCGAGCTGGTCCGTGACGGACGGCGAGAGCGGTCGATCCAGCACGCCCTCCGGCCACCGCACGCGCATCTCGTCGATGGTCCAGACGGCCGCATCGCCCAGACCCTCGGCCAGCATCCGCGCGATCTGGGGGCCCATGGCCGGGATCAGGCGCACGTCCTCGTCGGCGAACTCCATCGCCGTCAGGAGCTGCTGGTCAGCTGAATGGCGATCGATGATCACCCGCAGAGGGTGGGCGTCGCCATCGGCCGGTGTCTTGTAGAACACGCGGTGGCCGGTGTTGTAGGTGAGCGGCGGCAGCTCCACCACCACGCTGTCGCTCGGGCCGCACAACTCGGCCGCCGCGAAGGCCGACATGACGGCCAGGTGGCAGCGGCCGTCCCGCACCGCCTCCAGGCGCTGGCGCGAGCCCCGCACGAAGACCAGGAAGACCTCGAGCGACTCGCGCGTCAGGATCTGTTTGATCGCCGTGGCCAGCGCCTCGTAGCGCGGCGACGAGGCGAGGGGGAGGGCGATGACCAGCGGCCGCCCGTTCTCCGCCAGGCCCCACAGCCCCGCCAGCGACCGCCCGGTCATGAAGGCCCCGCTCCGCCCGCGGGACTCGATCTCGACGGCGCCGCTCTCTTCCAGGCGGCTGAGGGCGAAGTGGATCGAGGAGAGACTCGAGTGATGCTCGCGCGCCAGCTCGCGCACCGTCGGCAGCCGCGAAGGCGGTGCCTCCGCCGTCAGGAGCTGCCGCGCGAGGACCGGCACGAGGTCCGCCACGGCCGCCGGGCGTCGTCGTTCGCGAATCGCAAACATGGGGCCATCATAGCCCGCGCGCGGCCCCTTGGCTACCTGGTCACGGGGCCCCACTCCGCCGCGATTTGCCACCTTGACATCAAGGTCGAGGCTCCTACAATCCATTCGTTCTTTGTGTGCAAACAAAGATCGACCACCCAGTGGCCGCACAGCCGGAGGAGGTTCTGAGGGCATGTCCGTCCAGTCTCAACCCATGCCTGGTGGGGGCGCCCGCACCGGGGTGATGGTCGCGGAGACGGAACTCCACGGCGGAGCGCTGTCGTTCCCGCAAGTGATCGCCCAGGCGTTCACCCACATCGCCCCCGGCATCGCCCTGCTGCTCGCCGGGTCGTTCATCGCGGCCCAGGTCGGCTACAACATGCCGCTGGCGTACCTCTTCGGGGCCGTCATCTGCCTGGCCATCGCCATCACGCTGGCGACGCTGGCCCGCGAGTTCCCCGCCGCCGCCAGCTACTTCACGTACGTCAGCAAGACGATCCACCCCCGCGCGGGCTTCCTCGTCGGCTGGCTGTACATGCTGTACGACCCGATCACCGCCGCCATCTGCGCGACGATCTTCGGCACGGTCCTGGAGAACCAGGCCAAGGCGACCTGGAACGTCGACATCCCGTGGTGGCTGACCACGGCCATCATGCTCGCCCTGGCCACGTGGATCACGTGGAACGGCATCAAGATCTCCGGCCGTGTCGTCCTCGCCCTGGCCCTCATCGAGATCGCCATCCTGACTCTCTTCGGCCTGAGCGCCCTGCTGAGCCCAGGTCCTGGCGGCTTCACCGCCGTTTCGTTCACTTCCATCGACCCGGCCTACGGCCTCAACGGCCTGGCCTTCGGCGTGGCCCTGTCGATCATGGCCTTCACCGGGTTCGAGGCGTCCGTGCCCATCGGCGAAGAGAGTCGCAACCCCCGGCGCTACGTGCCCTGGGCGGTCATCGGCTCGATCATCATCGCCTCCGGGTTCATGGTCTTCGCCTCGTTCGGCATCGTGAACGGCTTCGGCAGCGGATTCGACGCCAACTTCGCCGGCGCGCCCGTTGGGGCGTTCTTCACGCTGGCGCAGCGGCTGTGGGGCAGCGGCTGGGTCCTTATCCTGATCGTGCTAGGCAACAGCTGCTTCGGCGGCACGTTGGCCTGCTCGATCGTCACCAACCGACTCCTCTTCGGCTACGCCCGCGCCGGCGTCCTGCCCAAGTGGCTGGCCAAGGTGGACAACCACGTGCCGCGCAACGCGGTCATCGTGACCACGATCATCTCGGTGGTCTGGGGCTTCGCGATCGGCATCTGGCTCGGTGGCGACGGCGCGTACTACTTCACGGCCACGATCCTGACCTGGGCCGTCATCGTCATCTACGGCGCCGGCGCCGTCGGCGTGTTCTGGTACTGGTTCCGGGTCAAGCGCGCCGAGTTCAACTGGTTCCTCCATTTCGCCGTCCCGGTCTTCGCCGTGGCGGCCCTCGTCTTGAGCTTCTGGCTGGCCATCCCCAGCCTGACCGGCGTCTACTTCTGGACGCTGCCCATCAACATCGTGTGGCTCATCGGCGGGGTCGGGATCCTCTGGTACTTCCGAGCGAGCAACAAGGAGGAGTGGCTCCTCAAATCCGTGCAGTACGCCAACGAGCATGAAGCGACCGTGGAGGAGCTGGCCGCGCTCGACGCGGAACCCTAGGACCCGTGTGGGCCTTCACGCCTGCCTGTGGAGCCAGGGCTCCGCAGGCAGGTCCAGGCCCGCCGTGATCAACGCGGTCGAGACCAACGAGGACGGCGCAGGCCTGCGTCGTGCATGACGCCGTGCTGATCGACGCCCTGGGTCGTCGTCCGCGTCCAGAGCCAGGAGGTCAGCCGACACCATGACAGCCCGATCCGTCGACATCCGGGCCCGCACGGACCCGCCGGTCCGTTCGTATCGCACCCGGTTCCCGCTCGACGAGGACCCCATCTCGGAAGGCGGCCTGTGGCTGAACGGGAAACGCGACGCCATCGATTGGAGCGACGTCGTCACCCATGGCGGGGTGGCCTTCGGGGCCGTCACGCGCATGGGCGTGGCCGAACAGCGCTCCGAGCAGGGCAACCTGGCCGCCGATGCCCCCGAGGCGGCGGTGCCGGTGGGCGACTACGACGACCCCGCCGCGGTGCTCGCCGGAGCGTGGGGCAGGAACCAGGCCGTGAAGGCCCGGGTCTTCAGCCGGAACCAGACGACGGCCTACTTCCAGGAGGTCGAGATCCGTCTGCGCAGCTCGATCGCCGCCCATCGCTGCACCGGCTACGAGGTGTTCTGGCGCTGCCTCCAGACGGAGGAGGCCTACGCCGAGATCGTGCGCTGGAACGGGGCGATCGGGGATTTCACGTCGCTCGCTCGCCGCGTCGGCGCGCAGTACGGGGTCAAGGACGGGGACCTGGTCGAGGCGACCATCGTGGGCGACCTCATCACAAGCTACGTCAACGGCGTGGCCGTCCTGTCCGTGACCGATGACGGTTTCGCCGAGGGCGGCCCCGGCATCGGCTTCAACTTCGGGGTCGGCAACACCAATGTGGATCATGGCTTCACGTCGTTCGAGGTCGACAGCTACGACGACTGACTCTCCGCGTTCCAAGCAGCGCCAGTCCCGCAACTATCGGCTTGCCTGCGCTACGGCAGCCAGCTAGCAGTCAGGAAACGCCGAGAGGAAGGTTCGTCATGGACAAGCGGTTCGTAGGCAAGGTGGCGCTGGTCACCGGCGCGACGAGCGGTATCGGGCAGGCGACGGCCGTGCGGCTCGCCGCCGAAGGGGCCCTGGTGGCCGTCAACCAGCGGCCCGAGGGCGACCCCAGCCAGACGCTCAAGCTCATCAAGGAGGCCGGTGGCGAGGGCTTCCCGGTCAAGGCCGACATGCGCGACCCGGCGCAGGTCGTGGCCATGGTGCACGAGGTCGCCGAGCGCGGCGGCAGGCTCGACTGCCTTGCGTCCAACGCGGCCATCAACCCGTTCCTCACCTGGGACAAGACGACCATCGAGGACTGGAACAACATCTGTGAGACCAACCTGCGAGGCACGTGGGTCGTCACGACCGAAGCGGCCAAGCAGATGGTCAAGGAGGGTCACGGCGGCTCGATCTGCTGCACGAGCTCGATCTCGGCACATGTCGGCGCGCCGTATCAGTCGGCCTACTGCGCCACCAAGGGCGGCATCTCCATGTGGGCCAAGGCCTTCGGGGCGGTCGTCGGGACGCACGGCATCCGCGTCAACGCCGTGGAGCCAGGCTGGGTCCTGACCAAGATGGCCGAGTCCATGTTCGAGGATCCGGCCGCCGTGAAGTACTACGAGGATCGCATCGCGATCCATCGGGCCGCCGAGCCCCGTGAGCTGGCCGCCGCCATCGCCTTCCTGCTCTCCGACGATGCCAGCTACGTGACCTCGGCCACCCTGCTGGTCGACGCCGGCTTCATCGTCAACGCCGAACTGTAGCGACAGGGCAGGTGCCAGGAGGTTCCCCGTGGCCGTAAAGGTGATCATGCCGCAGGCCGGCCAGGATCTTGAGACCGGCACGGTCACCCACTGGCTCAAGGCCGAAGGCGACCAGGTGGCCAAGGGCGAGCCGCTCGTCCAGATCGAGACGGAGAAGATCTCCGTCGACGTCGAGGCGCCGGCCGCCGGTTCGCTCCTCAAGATCGTCGTGCCCGACGGCACGGAGACGGCGATCTTCTCGACCATCGGCATCATCGGCCAGCCTGATGAGGACATCTCCGGTATGGAGTGAGTCCCGGCCTCCGGTCGCCGTTGCGGCCGGGGGCGACGGGCCTGAAGGAAGCGCACGATGAGTCTCATCGGCATCGACCTGGGCACGAGCGGCATCCGGGTGGTCGCCTACACCGTCGACGGGGTCGTGCTGGCCCAGGCCAGTCGGACCGTCCCCGGCTATCGTCCCGAGCCCGGCCACTGGGAGGTCAACGTCCTCGAGTCACGGGACGCCTTCCGGGCCGCGCTGGCGGCGGTCGCGGCCGATCCTGCCGTGAAGCGCGATCCGCCCGTCGCGATCTCGTTCGCCGCGTCGGGTCGCGAGGTGTTCCCGGTCGCCGAGGATGGCACGCCGCTGGGCGTGTGCCTCATGACGTCCGACACCCGAGGCGACGACGTGGCGGCCGAGACCGCCGCTCGCCGGTCCGCGGAGGACTGGTTCCGCCTGACCGGCCACGTGCCGCGGCGGATGGACCCCATCAACCGGGCCCTGTGGTGGCGCAAGACCCACCCGGACGTCGCCGCCCGGGCGCGCTGGTTCATGAACTGGCACGAGTTCTACGCGCTGCTCCTGAGCGGCCGGCCGGTCGTGGACTGGAGCGACGCCGGCTCGTGGGCCACGTATGACGCGGCGACCGGCGACTGGTCACCCGAACGGATCGTGGAAACCGGGATCGACCCGCGCTGGCTGCCGATCGTGCAGCCGAACGGCGCGCCCATCGGCACGATCCTGCCGAGCGTGGCGAGCGAACTCGGGCTGCCGCCCGACGTGCTCATCGTGACCGGCGCCTACGACATCTACGCCGCCTCCGTCGGCTCGGCCGCCGTCGAGTCGGGCGTCGTGGCCCTGGCCTGCGGTTCGTGGCATTCCTACGTCGTGCCGGTCCGGCTGGGCTGGCCGGTCGAGCTGGTGCACGACGGCCTGAACGTCTTCCCTCATCCAGGCCCGACCCGCTTCGGCATCCTCGTCACCGATCCCAATGGGATGAGCGTCATCGACTGGGCCCGGGACCTCATGCACCTGTCGATCCCGGAGCTGGAGGCAGGATTGGCGGAGGCCGGGCCGGATCCGGGGCATGTCTTCACCGACGCGGCCTTCACCCCGCTGCCGCACGTCGCGGCGGCGCCGGGCTTCGGCGGCACGTTCTCCGGGGTGACCCTCGCGTCGACGCCGGTCGACATCGTGCGGGCCCTGATGGAAGGCATCGCCTGCGAGTTCTCCCTGAGCCTGGAACGCCTGCGCTCGCGCGGCATCGAGCTGACGCTGATCCGGGCCACCGGCGGCGGCGCCAGGAACGCCTGGTGGCTCCAGCTGATGGCCGACGTCTGTGACCTGCCCATCGAAGTCGTGGCCCAGGAGGAGCCGGGCGCGTGGGGGGCGGCCATCCTGGCCGGGGTCGGGGCGGGCTGCTACCCGTCCGTCTCGGCGGCCGTCGCCGAGCACGTCACCGTCTCCCGCCGATTCGAGCCCGACAAGAGCCGCGGGGCCCGGTACGCCGCGCGTCGCGAGCGGCTGGCGCGTGCCGCGGCGGCCACGGCATGACGAACATCGTCCTGGCCAAACCCCTGGTCGAGCCGTCGCTGTCGACACCTGCGCTCATGGTCGACCTCGATATCTTCGAGGCGAACGTCGCGGCGATGGCCTCCCTCCTGCAGGGCACGGGCAAGACCGTGCGGCCGCACGTCAAGACCCATCGCACCCCCGAACTGGCGCGACGCGAGCTGGGCGGCGCGGTGGCAGGGCTCACGTGCGCCACGGTCGGCGAAGCGGAGGCCATGGTCGAGGCGGGCTTCGACGACATCTTCATCGCCAACGAGGTGGTCGATCCGGCCAAGATCGTGCGCCTCGTGGCGCTGGCCCATCACGCCCGGGTGGGGGTGGCGGCGGACGCCCCGGAGCCGCTGGCCACGCTCTCGCAGGCGGCGACCGCCGCCGGGGTGAGCGTCAGCGTGCTGATCGACGTCGACATCCTGCTCCACCGCTGTGGCGTGGGTTCGGCGGCCGACGCTGTCGCCCTGGCCCGCACGATCGAGCGCCTGCCCGGGCTGCGGCTGCGCGGGATCATGGGCTACGAAGGCCGGCTGCGTCTCAGCGACGACGATCGGACCGGCCGCATCCAGCGGGCTTACGCGATGTTGGCGGAGGTCGCCGCGACGCTGCGCGACGCCGGGTTCCCGGTCGAGGTCGTCTCGGCCGCGGGCACGTCGACGCTACGGGAGGCCCTTGCCGATCCGACCATCACGGAGATCCAGGCCGGCGTCTACGCCGTCATGGAGCCCGAATTGCTGGTCATGGACCTCCCGTTCAAGTGCGCCGCATGGCTGCGCGGCACGGTGATCAGCCGCCACCCGGGGCGCGTCGTGCTCGACGTGGGCCGCCGCGTCGTGGGCATGGAGTACGGCCCGCCGGTGCCTCGCGGGTTCACCGCCCAGCAGATCGTCATGGGGGACGAGCACGCCACCATCACCATGGACGATCCGGTGCCGACCCTCGGCGGCTCGCTGGACCTGACGCCCGGCCAGGTGCGCACGACGTTCAACCTACACGACCACGTCTGGGTCACTCGAGGTGGGCGCCTGATCGATCGCTGGCCGATCACCGCCCGGGGAAGCTCGCAGTAAGGTCGCGATGGACCCGTCCGCCGACCGGGTAGACGGGATCCGTATAGCCGTAGGTCGACGCGTGGCCGGGTGGGATGAGGCGATCGACCACCGCGGCGTCCTCCGCGTCGAAGCCATGGTCGAGCGCGCCGAGGTACCCGATCCACTGGTCGAGCGTCCGCGGTCCGGCCAGCACGGCCGTGACCAGGGCGTTGCTGAGCAGCCAGAGAAGGGCGAACTGCGCCACGGTCATGCCGCGGCTCTCGGCGTGCTCCCGCAGGCGCTGCACGATCTCGAGCGACTCGGGCCGCCATTCGCGGCGCATCAGCTCGACGTCGTTGCGGCCGGCGCGCGTGTCGGGCGGCGGCTCCTCCCCGGGCCGGTACTTGCCCGTCAGGATGCCCCGCGCCAGCGGGCTGTAGGGGACCACGCCCAACCCGTGATGGGCGGCCGCCGGCAGCGTCTCGACCTCCGGCTGGCGGTTGAGCGCGTGGTAGTAGGGCTGGACGACGATCGGACGGGGGATGCCGAGCTCACCGCACAGGGCTACGGCCTCGGCGATCCGCCAGCCGCTGAAGTTGGACAGCCCCAGGTAGAGGACCTTGCCGGCGCGGATAAGATCGCCGACCGCCTGAAGTGCCTCGGGAAGGGGCGTCGTCGGGTCGTCCCGGTGGAGGTAGTAGAGGTCGATCCGATCGGTCCGCAGCCGCCGCAGGCTCCGCTCCACGGACGCGTGGATCTGGCGGCGGCCGGTGCCGTCCTCGTTCGGGCCCGGTCCCGTCCGCGAGCCGACCTTGGTCGCGATGACCCACCAGTCGCGGTCCGGCGCCACCAGCTCGCCGACCATGGCCTCGCCCCGGCCGGCGGCGTAGGACACGGCGGTGTCGATGAAGTTGATGCCGGCGTCACGCGCCGAGCCGACGATGCGCGCCGCCTCTGCGTGTTCGGTCTGCGACCCGAACTGCATCGTGCCGAGGCAGATCGGCGAGACCTTCAGCCCGCTCGTCCCGAGCGCCCGGTACTCCATGCCGTCAGTATGCGTGACGGTCGATCCGGCCGCGGACGAGTGTCGCCCGTGACATCACACCCCTGGCCTGGCGTCTGACGAAGGAGGATGGACCCGTGAAGTACGGCATGAACCTGATGCTCTGGGCGGACGACATGCGGGACGATCTGCTGCCCGTGCTGGAGTCACTCCGACGGTTCGGCTACGACGGCGTGGAGGTGCCGGTCTTCGACCTGACGCCCGCCAAGTGGACGACCTGGGGCAAGCGTCTCGACGACCTCGGGCTCGAACGCACAGCCAACCACGTCATCGCCCCCGAGTTCGACCCGGTCAGTCCCGACCCCGCCGTCCAGCGACGCGCCTACGAGCACATGGAGCGGGTCGTCGACTGCTGCCAGGCGGTGGGCGCGACCGTCCTCGCGGGGCCCCACCAGGTGGCGCTCGGCGTGTTCACCGGCCACGGCGCGACCGACGACGAGTGGGCCCGCAGCGTGGCCCACATCCGCCGTGTCGCGGAGTACGCCGCGCCGGCCGGCGTCCTGCTCACCGAGGAGGTCGTCAACCGCTTCGAGCTGTACCACCTCAACACGATGGCCCAGGCGATCCGCTTCATCGACGACGTGGGCCACCCTAACTGCCGCATCCACCTCGACACCTTCCACGCCAACATCGAGGAGAAGCGGCCAGGCGACTCGATCCGGGCGGCTGGCTCGCGCATCGGTTACGTCCACATCTCCGAGAACGACCGGGGCGTGCCGGGCAGCGGGCACGTGGCCTGGGGTGCCACGTTCGACGCCCTCGTGGCCATCGGCTACGACGGGTGGCTGACGGTGGAGTCGTTCGGCGATGCGCTGCCCAACCTGGCCGCCGCCACCAAGATCTGGCGCCCTCTGTTCGACAGCCAGGAGCAGGTGGCCGTCGAAGGTCTGGCCTTCATGAAGCGCATGATGGCGGAGCGGCAGCCGGCCGCGGTGTGACGCCCGGGGTAGATGTCGATGTCGTATGGCCTCCTGCAGCGGTGGCGCCCCTCGACTCGCACTTCGGTGGTCCGTGAGCGGGCCGGGTCGCCACGGCGCACCTTCACGCTCGACGACATCGAGCGGGGCTGGCGCGTCGAGGACAGTCAGGCCGTCCGCATCGGGGCCGTGGCCAGCGCGGACGACTCCGCCCTGACGGTCTCGCGCGGCTTCCTGGCAGGCGAGCTGCACGTGCCGCCGACCGCCATCGCCACGGTGCGCGAGGGCGTCGTCCGGCTCAACGTGACGCTCGCGTGGATCGAGGCCCATGGCTGGGATCAGCCGGGCGGTCGCCAGCCGGGTTGACGCCGCGTCGGCGGCTTGTGGAGGTGATGCCTGATGGAGTACATCGAGCTCGGCCAGCGAGGGCCACGCGTCTCACGCATCGCGTTCGGCAACTGGTCGTGGGGCGGCGACTGGGGTGACGTCGATCGTCCGGCTGCCATCGCGGCCGCCCGGCGCGCCCTGGAGTTGGGTATCACCTTCTTCGACACGGCCCGCGCCTACGGGTTCGGCTTGGCCGAGGAGATCCTCGGCGAGGCCCTCCGCCCGGAGTTGCGCTCACGCCGCGATGAGGTCGTCGTCGCCACGAAAGGCGGCCTGCGTCGCGGCGACGCCGGCCAGCTGCTGCGCGACAGCAGCCCCGGTGCGCTGCGACGGGATCTCGAGGCGAGCCTGCGACACCTCGGGACCGACCACGTCGATCTCTACCAGGTCCACTGGCCCGATCCTGCGACGCCGGTCGCTGCGACAGCCGGCGCCCTCGAGGACTTCGTCCGGGAGGGCAAGGTCCGCTCGATCGGCGTCTCGAACTTCGACGCCGCAGAACTGGCCGACTTCGAGCGAGCCCGGCCGCTCGACACCCTCCAGCCGCCGTACCACCTGTTCCGGCGCGACATCGAGCAGTCGATCCTGCCGTATGCGGCGGCACACGGGATCGGCGTCCTCGTCTACGGCCCGCTGGCCCACGGGCTGCTCGGCGGCCGGATGACCGCCACGACGACGTTCCCGCCGGGGGATTGGCGCGCCGGCAGCGACCTGTTCAAGGGCGCGACCTTCCGCCGCAACCTGCAGGTCGTCGACGAGCTCAAGGCGTTCGCCGCCGAGCGCGGCATCAGCATCGCGCAGCTGGCGATCGCCTGGACCCTGGCGAATCCAGCGGTCCATGTCGCCATCGTGGGTGCCCGAACCCCCGAGCAGATCAGCGCGACCGCGCCGGCCGCCGAGGTGTCCTTCACCACTGATGACCTGGCACGCCTCGATGCGATCTCCCGCCGCGGGGTGCCGGTCGGTGGAGCCACGCCGGAGAGCGTCTGAGGGGCGTGCGGGAGCTCAGGCCCCGCGGTCGGCCGTGCCGGCGCCGAGGAAGGCGCGATAGCGGTCGATGTACTCGCTGATCCCCTCGCGGAGCGAGCGGTACGCAGGCTCCCAGTGCAGCTGTTCCTGGGCGTTGCGGATGGAGAGCACGCCTCGAAACGAGAGCTCGTGCAGGTCGTCCGGGCCCAGGACATCGGCGATCTCGATCCGGGCGCCCGGGACCAGCTCCATGACGATCCGCGACGCCTGCGCGGCCGTCACCAGCGGTTCGCCGGTCGCGGCGTAGAAGATCCGGTCCGCCTCGTCGGGCGCGTCGAGGACCGCGGCGGTCAGGGTGGCCACGTCGCTGACGTGGGTGTAGTCCCGTGGCAGGGGTCCGCCGTGACTCAGGCGCACCGGCTCGCCTCTGACGGCAGGCTCGACGAACTGCTTCATGTAGTTGGCCGAATGCCAGCGCATGCCGAACCCATAGACCGCGGACGGGCGGATCGTGCGCACGTCGAGGCCGTAGGCCTGGCCATAGGCGTAACCGAAGAGCTCGCCGGCCGCCTTCGCGGCCCCGTACGCGCCGCTGCCCGGGCCTTCACGTGGCAGGACCAGCGGGTGGGCCGCATCGATGGGCTCGTACTGGACCGTCGGGAGGACACCGATGGAGGACATGTAAACCACTCGTCCGACGCCGAACGATCGCGCGGCCTCGAAGACGTTGAGCGTCCCATCCAGGATGGCCCGGGACGCGAGGTACGGGTTCCCGAAGAGACCGCCTGTGTCGACGCTGCCGGCAGCGTGGACGATCACCTCGGGGCGGAGGCGCTTCACGGTCGCCATCACCCGGGGCAGGTCCTCGACCGATCCAACCTCGAGCGGGATGGACGCCGCCGCCGGTCCCAGGACGAACCTGGCTTCAGGCGTCAGCTCGCCCCGACCATAGATGGCGACGTCGCGCCCGTGGCGAAGCAGCTCCTCCACGACATAGCTGCCGATGAACCCGCCACCCCCGGTGACGAGGACGCGGCCCGGTCTCGATGGCGGCATGTCCGACCTCAGCCCGCCGGGGCGTGCCAGTGCTCGCCGGCTGGGACGAGCTGATCGGCCGCCTTCGGGCCCCACGAGCCGCGCCGGTACGTCACCGGGGCCTGGTGCAGGTCCAGGATCGGGTCGACGATGCGCCAGGCGGCCTCGACCATGTCCTCGCGCGCGAACAGCATCTGGTCACCACGGGCGGCATCCCCGATGAGGCGCTGGTAGGGCGGGCGCTCCGAGCCGCTCTGGTGGCTGGCGTAGAGCTCGACGTGCTCGCCGACCATCGGCTCCCCCGGTTTCTTGGCCCGCGCCCCGACCGAGATCGACATGTCCGGGCTGAGCCGGAACCGGAGGTAGTTGGCGTCGCTCGGCGCGACCTCGTCGAACATGTCGACCGGGGGCCGCCTGAGCTCGACGAGCACCTCCGTGGCGGTCACCGGGAGGCACTTGCCCGTCCGCACGATGAAGGGGACACCCGCCCAGCGCCAGGTGTCCACCCGCAGCCGTACCGCAGCGTAGGTCTCCACCGTGGAGTGCGGCGCGACCCCGGCGACGCGCCGGTAGCCCGCGTACTGGCCGCGCACGACGTCCTGGGGCCGCAGCGGCCGGATGGAGTCCAGGACCTTGAACTTCTCATTGCGCACGGCTTCCGTCGTGTGGCCGGCCGGCGGCTCCATGGCCACGATGCTCGCCGTCTGGAGGAGGTGGTTCTGGAGCACGTCGCGGATCGCGCCGACCTCGTCGTAGAACGCACCCCGATCGGCGACGTCGAACGCCTCGGCCATCGTGATCTGGACGGACGCCACGTGCTCGGCACTCCAGATCGGTTCCAGGAACCGGTTGGCGAAGCGGAAGTAGATCAGGTTCTGGACGGCTTCCTTGCCCAGGAAGTGGTCGATGCGAAAGATGCACGCCTCGTCGAAGACGCGATGCAGCGTGTCGTTGAGCCGCCGCGCCCCCGCCAGGTCGCGCCCGAAGGGTTTCTCCACGATGACCCGCGCGCCGTCGGCGCAGTGCGACTCGCCGAGCAGCCGGATGACGGTGGCGAACAGCGCCGGCGGGATCGCCAGGTAGTGGAGGGGATGCGCCGCGGCGCCGAGTTCCGCCCGCAGCCGGCGGAACGTGTCGGGATCGTCGTCCGAGCCGGCGATGAAGCGAAGCTGCTTCTGGAGCTGCCGCAGCACCGCCCCATCGACGTGGCCCTGCGCCTCGAGGCTCTGGCGGGCGCGCTCGCGCAGGCTGGCAAGGTCGCCGTGCCGGGCGATGCCGATGATGGGCATCGTCCAGCCCCCGTCGCGGACGAGGCCGGCAAGGGCCGGGAAGATCTGCTTGAACGCCAGATCGCCGGTCGCGCCGAAGAACACGAAGGCGTCGGCAGGATCGGTCGGCGACCCGCTCCGAGGCGTAGTACGCGCCACCATGGCCCACGCTCCTTACGGCACGATCATCAGATGCGCGTCATTGTCGCGCCCCGGCCGATGTCGGGCCGGGCAGCCGGCCGGACCGGCCCGGCCGTCCCTCAGCCCGGCGGTCGCGAGCCGTCCAGGACCAGATCGGGCCCGACCACCGCTCGTTCCTCGGCGTCGCGGTCGTGCGTCGTCGTGAGCGTCGTGGCCATCGTGTGGGTGGCCGTCTCACCAGGGCGAAGGCGCAAGGGCCAGACGAAGGTCAGGCTGCTGCCCTGGTGCAACCGCTCGAACCCTTCCTCGGACAGGGAGATCGTCTCGATCGATGACCACCAGGTGGTCGCGACGGGGTCGAGGCTGGTGTGGAGCTGGAGCCCGACGTCGCGGTTGCCGGCTTCGACCTCCGTGGTGCCCGTGGCGGTGCCGGTCGAGTCGAAGGCCCAGTCCTGACCTGCGATCCGATAGCTCGCCGCCGGGTTGCCGCCTCCCCCGAGCATCGTCAACGACCACTCGACGGCCAGCAGGACATCCAGCGGGCTGGGGCCCGTGTTGCGCACCTCGACCGTGAGCTCCAGGCTGGGCTCGCGGCGGTCCCCGTCGGTCCGGATGGTCTTGCGCACCTCGAGCTGGCGGACATCGTCGCCGCCGCTGAGCAGCCCTCGGCAGACGAGCACGATCTCGTCGGGGGCCAGCCGCTCGACGGCGTAGGGACCGGCCCGGAAGTCGCCCGACTCGGCCACCGAGCCGGCCATGAACGCGTCAGCCGTGGTGCCGATCGGTAGCAGGTGGACCAACCCCGACCGCCGCTCGTAGGCGTCGTAGTGGAGCCGCGCCGCCAGGTCCGGCTCGCGGACGCTCACCAGGTCATGGATGGACGCGGGTGCTGCCCCATCCGCTCCGCCGGCCTGGTCGCCGCCGGCATCACGGCGCGCAGCCTCCAGCGCGATCAGTTGCGCGTGGTACGCCTCGGGGCGACGTCGCAGGACGGAGGTCAGCGCGTGACGTACGGCGCGCACGTCCCACGTGCCGATGCCGCCCCCCTCGGTGGGCTTGATCCCCAGGACCTGCCCGGGCGAACTCAGCAGCACCTCGTCGACGCCATCGAGGTCGAGGTCGCACGAGATCGCACCGTCGACGGGGAGCCCGGCGGATCGGCCGGCCGCATCGGCCGCGTCCTCGACCGCGATGAGGTGGGATGCAGTGGCCAGGCGCATGTGGCTGAGATAGACGCCGCCGAACAGCCCGTGCCAGTAGCAGTCGTTCGACTGACCCTGGTAGAGGTGGTCGAGCGCGCGGTCCCGCGCCACCCCCGGCGGCATGGCCGCCACCTTCGCGGAGGTCCGCAGCATCTGCTTGTGGAGGTCGTTGACCTCCCGGTACTTGACCTGGAAGTTGCGCCAGAAGCCGCCGCGCATCCAGCGGGGTTCCGGCCGCCCGGCGGCCAGGTCCTCATGGAGCTGCTCCCGGTACGCTTGGCCCTCGTCGGGCGGCAGGGCCCATTCCCCCATCTCGGCGTACGAGCCGGTGGGCACGTAGATCCGTCCGACGGGCGGGCACGCCTCGAGCCAGGCGGACGGCGTGACGGTCGTCAACCAGTCCGCGTTCGCCTCGAGGGCCAGGAAGAAGCGCTCGACCCACCCCTCGTCGCCCCAGCAGTGCTCCCACGTGCGCGGCCAGGCGCCGAACTTCTCGCCGTCGTCGCCCATTACCCCGACGCGACGCCCGTCCGCCGTGGCATGGTCCCGCAGGTACGCGATGACATCTTCGACGGTGCCGAACGGGATGCGGTAGCGCAGGCCCTGCTCGGTCCCGAAGATCGCCAGGCGCTTGCCCTGATCGTCCGTCATGTAGGCGCCCCAGAGGGCCGGTTCGGGGACGGCCGCCGCCCGGAAGTGCGCATCGTCCAGGATCGTCCACTGGTAGCCCGCCGCGACCAGCGAGGTGGGCACGTCCGGCTCCCAGACCCGCTCGGCCAGCCAGGCGCCACGCGGACGGCCGCCGAAGAGGCCTTCGAGCTCGCGCGCCATCCTGTCGAGCTGACCAAGGCGATCGGCCTCGGGCAGCGAAGCCAGGACCGGCTCGTAGTAGCCGCCCCCCATGACCTCTACCTGACCACGCTCCACCAGCCCTGCGACGCGCTCCACGAACTCGGGCCGCTCGGACCGCAGCCACTCCAGCAGGGGCCCGGAGTAGTGGAGCGCCACGCGGACGGCCGGGTGGCGCTCGAGCGCCTCGACCAGGGGCCGGTACGCGCGCTCGTGGTTGCGCTCGATGATCCAGCCGAAGTTGCCGACCGGCTGATGGTTGTGGATGGCGAGGGCGAGTGAGATGCGGGCGTCCACGGGGAGGCATTCTAGGGCGGCGTCCTCCGGCTTCGGGCGCGGCGTACTCTGGGTCCGATCCTGGTCTGCCACGAGGGAGGTCGTCATGCTCCAGCCGCCGGTGTTGCTGCCCACGAAGATCGACGAGGGCCAGGCGCCGGGCGTCGCCTATCGGGTGGAAGGCGAACTGGTGCCCGTGCTGCATGTCCGGCTCGACGGCTCGGTGCGACTCTACTTCGAGCACCACGTCGTGCTGTGGAAAGACCCCGGCCTGCAGATCGGCATCCACCAGATGAAGGGCGCCTTCAAGCGGGTCATCGCCGGCATGCCCATCTTCATGACCGAGACGGAGTCGCCCGGCGAGATCGCCTTCTCGCGCGACGACCCCGGCCACCTGCTCTCACTGCACCTTCCACCGGGCCAGTCCATCGAGGTCCGCGAGCACCAGTTCCTGGCCGCCACCGCGAACGTCGACTACTCGTTCCGACGGCTGCGAGGCGTGTCCAACATGCTTTTCGGTGGGACGGGCTTCTTCATCGACCGGTTCCAGGCGGTCGGCCACGAGGGTGTGGTCTGGCTGCACGGCTACGGCAACGTGTTCGAGAAGACGCTCGATCCGGGCGAGCAGATCGACGTCGAAGCGGGCGGCTGGGTCTACCGTGACGAAGCGGTCGCCATGCAGCAGACGGTCTACGGACTCAAGACAGGCATCTTCGGTGGCTCCGGCAATCTGGTCTTCAACCGCTTCACCGGCCCCGGCCGCGTCGGCATCCAGTCGGCGTACGTGCACCTGCCCACGGCGGACTAGCGCGAGTGGGCCGTCCGCGCCTGTGTCGCAGGAGGCCTACAGTAGGCCGCAGAGCGAAGGTGGACGGTCGGCCCGAGTCGAGCCTGACCGAAGTAGATCGGAGGTCAGCCTGTGAGCGCGACACGTGAGGTCGCTGCGTCGTACTGGGCCGCAGAGTGCCGGCGCGACATCGACGGGGTCATGACCCACTACCACGAGGATGCGACCTACCAGGATGGCGCCGGCCTGCTGCGCGGGCAGGCCGCGATCCGCCAGTACTACGAGGCATCGGCCCGCGACTACCCGGGCCTGGACGTGGAGATCCTGCGCGAGTATCCGGCCGCGCCGGACACCTCCGCGTTCGAGGTGGACGCGGTGCTGACCGACCACCAGGGCGCCCGGTCCCGCATCCAGGGCCTGATCGCGATCACGGTCCGGGACGGGAAGATGGCGTCCATCCGCTGCTACGAGGACCCGCTCAAGCCGGCGTAGCCACGATCCTGGATCGCCGTTCGGGATGGGTTGCCCTCGCGTGACATACTGGGGGCCGCTCTCTCGTAACCGGAGATGGCCATGGACACACCGGCCAGCTACGTCCAGTTCGGGTTCATCCTGATCTCGCTGCCGAACCTCCTCGTCATCGTCGGGATGCTCGTGCTCTTCGCCGCCGCCCTGGTGGCGCCGTTCCCGGGGCACCGCGGGGTCGGTGAGGACGTCGATGACGGCACCGACTGAACCACCAGGGCCTGCATCGGGCGACCGCTCCTGGACCGGAGCGACCCGGCGACTCCTGGAGCGCCGCATCCCGCTCGACCACCTTCTGCCCACTCGCCAGCCATTCTTCGTCGGGTCCTGGGTCTACGTTTTCGGCGTCGTGGCCGTGACGGCCCTCGTGTGGGTGATCGGGAGCGGCGTCGTGCTGGCGTTCTTCGGTCCCGGCTGGTGGCATGTGTCGGGCGCGGGGCACCTCGTCAACAGCATCCATTTCTGGAGCGTCCAGCTCTTCTTCGTCTTCGTGGCGCTGCACCTCTGGGGCCAGTACTTCATGGCCTCCTGGCGGGACGGCCGCGCCACGACCTGGCTCGTCGGTGTCGTGATCTTCGTCGTCGGTCTGGTGACGGGGTTCACGGGTTACATCGCGCAGCAGAACCTTGACGCCCAGTGGATCGCCATCAATGCCAAGGACGGCATCAACTCGACCGGTGCCGGCGCGTTCTTCAACGTCCTTGACTTCGGCCAGATGTACGGCATCCACGTGGTGCTGTTGCCGGTGCTTGTCACGATGCTCGTCGTCCTGCACGTGGTGCAGGTGCGGATGCGGGGCGTGGTCAAGCCGATCGAGGTCAAGGCGTCGAGCGGCAGGCGCAACACACCGCCGCCGGCCGCGTCGTGACGAAACCACCGCTCGACCAGGACGCCTACTACCGCGGCATCCCCACCGTGCCGTACGACCTGGTCAAGGAATTCGTCCTCGCGCTCGTCGGCTCCGGGATCATCATCGTGGTGCTGGCGCTTGCCCTCTCGTCACCCGACGTCCCGCCACTGACCATCCAGACCTGGGCGCAGCAGGACCCGGTCGATTTCGTGACCACGGCCACGTCCGAGCTCGCCGGCACGAGCTTCAGTGCTGCCTACGGGCCGCCCTATACGGACGGCTCGGACTCGGTCCAGGCGATCGGTCCGTTCGCCCCGCAGGCGTGGTTCGGCAACGCCGTCCACCTCGACACGGCCCACGACTTCGTCCTCGGGCCGCTGAGCGACGCGTCCGTCGGGAACGCTGGCCTGGCCGCCGCCCTCCAGACGTACAACGGGGCTGACGCGACGACCCAGCAGGGCTGGCTGACGGCGTACACCACGGCCCTTGCGGACGCCACCGCGCAGGATGGCGAGGTCGCGGTGGCGGCTGGCGACTACGGTCCGGTGCCCGTGCTCATGGCCAATCTCCTCGGTGTCGCCCGGACGGGAGGCCTCGACGGGTTGCTCCTTGCGAGCGGCGACTTCTTCGCGACCAACTACACGAAACCCCTGCTGTTCATGGGCGACGGCACCTACCTCGCCGGCCTCGCCGAGAACCAGCACCTCCTGGGCAGCCAGTGGGGCATGATGAACGAGACGGGCAGCTATCCGGGACAGGCGTGGCTCTGGCTGTACTCGATGTGGTACCAGATCCCGCCTTACAACACGGCCCCGAACGCCGACCTTCTGGTCGTGCTCACGATGGGGATCCTGACGCTGCTGCTCGCGTTCGTGCCCTTCATCCCCATCCTGCGAGACATCCCACGGTGGATCCCGATCCACCGGCTGGTCTGGCGTGACTACTATCGCTGGCGACGACGACACCCGAGTCCCGAGGCCACGTAGACGGCGCTCACTCGACGATCGCCGACAGCCGACATCGGTGGCTCAGCCCTTTGACCATCCCGCCTGCCTGATCCGAGTCAGACGCGGCGCGGGCCGACCTACTCTTGCGGGGAGGGAGGGACGCGTGCAAGCGATCCACGTCGTCCTGGCCGACGTGGCGGTCGCGGCGGTGGCGGTCGCGGTCGCCTGGTGCGTCATCCTCGCCGTCCTTGCCCGCCCGGCGGGGCGGTGGTTCGATCGTCTCCAGCGGGTCGTCATCCTGTCGATCGCCGTAACGGCCGCCGCTGGAGTCATCGTGTTTGCCCTTGGCGCACGACCGGACGACGGCCTCCATCTGCTCTATGGGGGGGTCGCGATCGTCATCCTTCCCGTTGCGCGATCCTTTCGCTCAGGGGCGAGCCGGCGCGACACGCTCCTGATGCTGGCCGGCTTCGCTCTCCTTGGCGGGGTGGTGTTTCGGCTGTTCACGACGGGCTGACGACGGCTCCCCGACGAGAGGGAGCAAGATGGAGCACCAGATCTGCGACGGCCCGGCCACGCCGCGGCCACGCAGGCGCGAAAGGATGCCGACTTGACGGACTGGAGAGATGAGACGCTCGCGAGGGTGCGGACCCTCATCGGCGAGGCCGACCCGGAGGTCGTGGAAGAGTCGAAGTGGGTCAAAGCCAGTAAGGCGTCGGGAACCCCGACCTGGTCCCATGACGGGGGCATCTGCACTGGCGAGACGTATCAGGCCAGCGTGAAGCTGACCTTCTTCAAGGGCGCGGCCTTGAACGACCCGGCCAAGCTCTTCAACTCGAGCCTCGACGGCAAGGCGAGGCGCGCCATCGACCTTCACCAGGGCGACGACATCGATGCGGCTGCGTTCAAGGCGCTGATCCGCGAGGCCGTCGCCCTCAATGCGTCTGGCGTGAAGCGCAAGGCCGGCGGCGGCTAACTGGAGCAGCCTCCCGTGGTTCGACGACCAGCCCGAGCCCAAGGTGGCCATTCCCTGACATCGTTGCTGTTGAGTTGCGGCGCCGTGGCCGGACCCTTGTTCGTCGCGGCGTTCACCCTTGAAGGGGCGAACCGTCCGGGCTATCGGGCCTTCGATGGAGCCACGGGACTCGTCGACATCGGGGGCCTGATCCAGCGCGTGACCATCGTGATCGGTTGGGGTTGGCTGATGCTGTCGGCGGTCCACTTGCTTCGCGAGTCGAGTCGCCGCCAAGCGTTGTCTTGTCGATCGACCACCGACCGTAGTCGCGCACGGCGCATCGACCTCACCCAGCGCGCGAAGGTGGCTGCCGGGACGCCACGGCTAAGGACTGGCCCCGCGTCTGCCCCTCGCTACTATCGCCCGGGGGCCATGCGGCTCGCTGGGAGGTCCCGATGCAGAGCTATCGCACCGCCGCGACGCGGCTCCGTCACCCGGTCAACGTAGCCCTCCATACCAACGCCCCGCTGGGTGTCCGCGTCGCCAACGGCGTGACCGGCTTCATGGGCAGCTGGAAGTTCATCATCCTCCAGACGATCGTGGTCGCGGCCTGGGTCGCGGGCAACATCTACCTGTTGTTCCACTTCGACCCGTATCCGTTCATCTTCCTCAACCTGGCCTTCTCGACCCAGGCCGCCTACGCCGCGCCGTTGATCCTGCTGGCCAGCAACCAGTCGGCCGTCCGCGATCGGGCCACGCTCGAGCACGCGGCCGATGAAGCCGAGGACGCGGACAAGAAGGACGCCGACATCGCGGCTCGCCTGACGCGTATCGAGGCGCTGCTTGCCGAGCTCAACGGGACGACGGCCGCTCGATGAGCGCCTGGACGGAACGGATCCGCGCCCAGGGCCTGGGCAAGCACGGCGAGATCGTGGCGTGGCTGAAGCGGGGCACGGGATGACACACGGCAATGCCAGTCCGTCCCTGATCGCGTTGGAGCCAACGCCCGGTGTGGCTTCGACGCCAGGTGCCGCCATCGCGTCCGTCTGACGACGCCTGAGGACGTCGATGCACAGGTCGTGGGCTGGTTGCGAACCGCCTACAACGCCGCCGGGTAGCCCGTAGCGGTCCGCACGCCGCAGTCAGTCACGTCTTCGCCGCCCGGAGCCCCTCGTCCGCGCCAGGCGGGACAGGAACGGAAGAGCCCCCATCCGCGCGAGTGAACCGGCTTGCGGGGATGGGGGCCTATGCGCATCACCAGGCTCGTCGCCCAGGGATGCGGCGCACGATGCACGCCTCGAGGTGCGGCGCGGGAGCACCCGAAAGGGGGCGCCCACAAGCCCGATGGTCCGGGGTTAACCCAGCATCTGGGCAGGCGACGCCCTCGGGCCACCCCTCCCGCGTGAACGAGTGAACGGCCCGAGCTCGCGATGAACGATGGTCGCCGACGCGGATAGCACGGCTTTCCAATCGGGCGTGATGCTGCGAAGTCACCCAGCGATCGCGTTGCCAATCGTCCACGGCCAGTACCAATGGGCCCTTCCACTGAGGCGAGTCAACGCCTTGACTCGCCACGTGCGCATTTCAGCTGAACCAGAACAAGCCGGATGAGGTCCGCGCAGCCTTGCTGCACGACGACATGAGCCGAGTGTCACGCACCTACACGCCTGAGGCGCCCCCGGATGTCTCGGCGCGGCACGTCCTCCGCCAGCGGGGCCAGGTCCTGGCCATCTTCGCCGCGGCCACGATCCTGTTCGTCGGCATCCTCGCCATCGTCATCGACGTGTCGTGGTACTGGGCCAGCAGCCTGCGGGTCCAGCGGGCCGCCGACGCCGCAGCCCTGGCCGGGGCCGTGTGGCTCCCGGGTAACGTGGGGAACGCCCAGCAGGCCGCCTACAACGAGGCCACCAAGGACGGCTACACGGCCGGCTCCGGCATCACGGTCAGCGCGCAGCAGGACTCGGCGGCCGTTCCGGCGGGGGACCCAGACCAGCTCGATGTGACGGTGACCGCGCCGGTCAAGACGTTCTTCATGCGCCTGTTCGGCATCACCTCGATCACCGCTCAGCGCTCCTCCAAGGCGGTCTACATCCTGCCGGTGCCGATGGGCAGCCCACAGGCCTATTACGGCATCTACCCGCTCTCCTGCGTCACCGGGGCCTCGGGCTGTCCGGCGGGCGGATCCAATACGATCCCTGACGCCGCAGGTGGGACGGCGCCCTCGCCGCAGGGCTTCTTCGGCGCGGTCATCAGCAGCGGTGGCCAGACGGGCAACGGCGACATGATCGACCCGACCGCTGACGGCAGCTTCAGCAACCCACGCCATGCCGCCGAGGGCTACGACTACACGATCGTGATACCGAGCGCGGGTGGGGCCGTCTACGTCTTCGACCCGACCTTCTGCGGCCTGGGCCAGAACGCCGCTGGGGGCACCTACGGGGAAGGCGACCACTGGATCGGCAGCAGCGGCGTGGCCATGAACACGTACTACCGCCTCTACAACACCCAGAACACCCCCTCGACGACGAGCGATGACGTGCTCGTGGCCTCGTCGGGCTTCATGTTCACGGCGGAGAACCAGACGGACCAGAGCGGCACCTATGGCACGCCCCAGACGAGCTCGGTGACCAACTGTGCGGCCGGCAAGATCGGCAGCACGTCCGTCGGCGGTTACTGGCACAACCGCTGGTGGGCGGTCGGCCAGGGCGTGCCCGTGGGCGCGGCGCTGAACCAGACGCCGGGCACCGCGACCGGGCTCGCGGCGGGGACCTACCGCCTGGAGGTCACCACGGCCGATCCCGCCAGTCCGGCACCGGCCACGTCCAACGCCAGCGTCAACGCCGAGAACATGTTCTCGATCGAGGCCACGGGCAGCGGCTCCCCCCAGGTCTACGGCTCCGGCTCGATGGCCAACTACTACAACATCACGGGCGGCACGTCGACCTTCTACCTGGCCAAGGTGGGCGCCCAGTACGCCGGCAAGACCCTCCAGATCAACCTGTTCGACGTTGGTGACACGGCCGGCAACACGTACCTCAAGATCAAGTCGCCCGATGGCGGCAGTCAGGCGTACACGTCCTTCACCTACACCTCCGCCTCGCTCGAAGGGACGGCCGGGCCCAGCGGCAGCGTCTCCGCCGGCTCCTCGGGGCTGCAGGCCACGAGCTGCAGCGGCTCCTGCACGCAGCCGTTCAACGACAAACTCCTGACGATCGACATCCCGTTGCCGTCGTCCTATGGCGGCAGCGGCCTCTGGCAGGGCGGCTGGTGGCAGGTCGAGTACGACGTGAGCAGCGGTAACGACACGACGACCTGGCAGGTCAACGTGCTGGGCAATCCTGTCCACCTCGTGGTGCCCTGAGGCAGTCGCCTCCCCGGCCGACCGGCGGGAGTGGCCCGGCCGGGTCAGTGGACCGCGGCCCCCAGGAGCGCGCCGACCCCATAGGTGACCGTCGCAGCGAGTGCGCCCAGGAGCGCCTGGCGCAGGCCAGTCCACAGGGCCGGTCGATGGGTGAGCCGGCTGACACTCGTGCCGATCCCGAATAGGGCGAGGATCGAAAGCCCGATAGCAACCGGGAACGCGACCGCCCCCGGCGCGAGGAGGAAGGGCACGAGGGGCACGAACGCTCCCATGGAGAAGGCCAGGAGAGACCCGATCCCGGCCGCTACTGGCGCCATGAGGGCCGCCAGGCGATCACGTAGAGGCTGGACGGCGCAGTCGTTGACATCGTACGGCCATCCTAGGTGTACCTGACGCCTTGTGTAGGCAGGCCGGATGGCCGACGTCCGTACATTGCGAGCGATGCAGGGCGGTCGGACGGGCGATCTGACGCGGCGGCTGGGCCTGAGCGGGCACGTGCATCGATGTGGCCCCGGACGCAGCGGACGGGCCGCGCGCCTCAGCCGAGCAGTGAGCCGATCCCCAGCCGGGCGAGCAGGCCGGCCGGCGACGTGCTCGGGGTGACGCGGATCCGGGGCAGGTCGTAGCGGGTCGGCCACGACTCCATGCTGCCCTCACGCGTCGTCAGCGCAAGGCCAAAGCCCGCCTCCTCCACCTGGGCCTGCAGGTCGGTCGATGACCGGCCATCGGGGTAGCAGAACGTCACGGGTGCCTGACCTACCACCTGGGCGATGCGATCGGCAGCGGCGAGGATCTCGTATCGCCGCATCGGCGGCGCAAGGAGGGGCAGGGATCGGTGGTCGAAGGTGTGATCGCCGATCTCCATCCCGGCCGCAGCGAGGGCTCGCAGCTGACCACCGTCGAGGAAGCCGGTGGCTCCGATCCGACGACCGATGACGTAGTACGTCGCCCGGTACCCGACGGCCTGCAGGGCCGGGAGGGCCTCGCGATAGCCATCGTCCCAGCCGTCGTCGGTCGTCACGACGAGGGTCCGTGGCTCGAGCGGCGCGCCGTGCTGCAGCGCCACAGCCAGCTCGGCGGCCGTGATCGTCCGCCAGCCTGCCAGCTGGAGAAGGTGCAGCTGGGCGGCGAACAGGGCCGGCGGGACGACGAGGCCGGGCAGGCTGTCGCCGGCCTGGGCCGGATCGACGATGCGGTGGTACATCAGGATCGGCACCCGGTGCACGTCATCCAAACGGGGGGCCAGCCCGGGTGTCGGGGCGGGCCATCGAACGAGCTGGAGGGGCGCTGGAGGAAGCGCTGCGGGGCCGCCGGGCGCACCGGTGGGCACGGCGGCCGCGGGTGGGTATGACGGGGCGGCGGCCAGCGACGAGGTCGGCGAGAGCACGGCCGCTCGCACCGCACGCTCGCTCGCGGCTGGGATCCTCGCTTCCGAGGTGTTCCTCTGCAGCACTCCGGCCAGGATGGAGCCCCCGCCAGTCAGACTGGCCACGAGCAACGCCCCGAGGCGCAGGAAGCGGCGACGTGACAGTGGTTCCAAGTCGCCTCAGTCTGCCCCTGGCCGCTGCCCGGTGGTGGGGTCAGCGGCACGAACCGCCGGTCACCGCGCCAGCACAGGCGGTGCGGCGTGCCGACGGACGAGCACGCCACAGGCGCATCCCGACAGTTCCCCCGATGCGTCCTCCGCCCGACGACCGGGCCACCCACCGATCGAACCGGGCGAGTGTAGGTGGCGACAGGTCGCTTGGGGTGAGACGTTGCCGATTCTCAACGCAGCCCTGATTGATCACGGATCGGAGTCGCCGAGTCCGGCGCCGGCCGACGCGGACGTATCTGACACTCCGAGCGGCGCGCCGCCACCGGCCACGCTGTCGGGGTGGGTGGTGCGCCGTCGTTGCTGACCAGGTCGGGGAGCGCGGCTCCGGCCGGTCCCGGTCACAGGAGGCTGTTCACTAGCGCCTCGACCTCCACCAGCGTGGCGGGGGTGTAGGTGGCGCCGATCGAGACGAGCGTCGTGCCCTTCGTCGCGACGACGCCCTCGTTGACCCCCGAGCTGAGCGACTGCGAGAAGGAATAGGCCTGGTCGCCGACCCCCGACACGGCCGCGGGCGCGACGGGGAAGTTCTTGGTGAAGTTCGTGATGGACGAGGGCGCGATGTTCGAGATCAGCTCGATGATCACGTTGTAGCTGCTCGCGTGGTACTCGCAGGCGACCCCGGTGGCCCCGGGTGGGAGCTGGGAGCTGCCAGTGGTGATGCCGACCGGTGCCGGCAGCGTGGTCCCGAGGGCGGCATCGACGGCGGCCGCGGTCGGACAGGTCGCCGCCGCGGTGGCCGTCGCCGGGGTCGTGATCGGCCCGGCCGACGCGGGCGAGGTGCTGGCGACCGAGGTCGGCGCCGGGCTGGCTGCGGAGGGTGCGCTGCTCGAGCCGCCGCACGTCGCGAGGGCGACACATAGCACGAGGGCGCCCGGCACCAGCCAGCGCGAACTGCTGAACGACACGGGCCACGCCTCCATCCGCGCCGGTCGCCCACCGCATCCACCGAGGCGGCGTTGATCGGTGGCGGCACGCGGGGCCGGAAGGCTACTCCGATTCTCCCTGGCGGGCGCCGCCCGGTCCCGCCCGTGACCTCGATCGTCATGGAGCCGTCAGGTGGCGCTGAGTACACTCGACAGGTGATTCCCTCCGTGGCCGCCGCCGATGCGTCTGTTGGTCGCTGAGGACGACCTGCGCCTGCGCTCGGTGCTCATCCGAGGCCTCGAGGCGCACGGCTACGTCGTGGACGCCGTGACCAGCGGTCCCGAGGCGCTCGACTACCTACGTTTCTATGACCCTGCGGTGATCATCCTTGACTGGCGCATGCCTGGCCTCAGCGGCGTCGAAGTGGTAGCCCGACTTCGTGCGCAGGGTCGGGCAACGGCCGTGCTTATGCTCACGGCGCGGGATGCGCCAGCCGACCGCGTCGCCGGTCTCGATGCCGGGGCCGATGACTACCTCGTCAAGCCTTTCGACTTCGAGGAGCTGGTCGCTCGCGTGCGGGCGCTCCTCCGGCGCCCAGGCAGCCCCGATACACGTCAGCTGCGACGCGGGGGCCTGAGCCTCGACCCGGCCACTCGCGAGGTCGCGTCGCGCGAGGGTCCGCTCCACCTGACCCGGACGGAGTTCGCCATCCTGGAGCTGTTGATGTTGCGTGCCCCGGCCGTGGTCGAACGCGCGCAGATCGCCCAGCATGCCTGGAAGGACGAGACAGTACCGCTCGGCTCCAACGTCATCGACGTCCGCATGGCACGCCTGCGGGCCAAGTTGGCCGGCACCGACACGCGGATCGAGACGGTCCGCGGATCCGGCTACCGGCTGATCGCTTCATGAAGCGGCGCGTCGGCGGGGCCTTGCGCGAACGCCCGACGCGGGTCGCGGCTGCGGCCACCTTGATCGTCGGCGCCCTGTACGTCGTGCTGGCGGTCGCGGTCGTGGCGATCGTACAGCGCAGCTTGGTCGTCGAGGTTGATCAGCGCCTCGCGACCGAGATCGCGACCACACAACACCGCGCAGACGCCGCCACGTTCGTGCCGGGCCAGGACCCCGTGGACACGGACGACAGCCGCCGCTTCGATGCGCCGTTGCTGGTCTGGCTGGTGACCCCCAGCGGCTCGTCCACCAGTAACCCACTCGCACCACCGCTGCCCGCTGCGTTCGCGCGAGTCAGCGCGCCGACCAGCGCCACGGTGGCGGGAACCGCGGTGCGACTTTCGGGCGGGCCGATGCCAGACGGGTGGTTGGTGGTCGGTGAGTCGACCGCCCCGATCGCTAGTGCCGTTGGTACGGTGGAGCTGGCGGAGCTCATCGTGGCGCCCTTCCTGCTGGTCCTGGTCTTCGTCGGCGCGCTGATCGTCGGGCGGCGTGTGGCCGCCCCTTTGGAGCGGGCCCGGCGCCGGCAGCTCGACTTCACGGCCGACGCGTCGCATGAGCTGCGCACGCCGCTGACGGTCATCGAGGCCGAGACGTCGCTGGCGCTCGGGTCACCGCGTGACCCAGAGGCCGACCGGCAGACCTTTGTGCGCGTCCACGACGAGAGTCTCCACCTGCGCGAGCTGGTCGGCGACATGCTGTGGCTCGCCCGTTTCGATGCGGCCCCGCGGCCCCCCGAGGCGGCCCCGGTCGACCTGGGGACGCTCGCGACGGCGACCGCCCAGCGCTTTCGGGCCGTGTGCGAGCAACGCAGCCTCACGCTCACCACCGGGATCCAGGGGCCCGACACCGCGGTCATCACCGCGCCACCGGAATGGTTGGTGCGACTGGTGGGGGTCCTCGTGGACAACGCCACCAAGTACGCGCCACGTGGAGGCGCCGTCGCCGTGCGGGTGGTCGCGGGGGGTGGCCGAGTCCGACTCGTCGTGGACGACACGGGCCCCGGCATCCCGCTCGAGCAGCGGGCCCTGATCTTCGATCGGTTCCATCGGGCGACCGATGAACAGAGCGGCGCCGGTCTCGGCCTCGCCATCGCCGACGCTGTCGTCCGTGCGACCGGCGGACGCTGGACCGTCGGCGACGCCCCCGGCGGCGGCGCGCGCCTGGCTGTGACATGGCCGCGGGCCCTGGCCGGAGCGACGCAGCACACGGCGGAGGTGACCAGCTTGCCCGAGGACGCCAAGTCCTCCTGAATACCGCCCTACAGGTGAGCCTGATCGAGCGCCGACTGGAGCGACATGGCATAGCCTTCGCTGGTGTAGGTGGCGCCCGACACGGTGTCGATCTGGGCGCTCTGGGCCTGTAGTGCCTCGCTGCGCAGGATGGGTACCGCATACGCTGCGATCGCTTGCGAGCGGAAGCGGTCGGAAGGCACCTGCAGCGCGACGACATCGGTGATCTTGCCGTTCGCGTATGAGATCCGGACCTGGACTGGCCCGAACGGCGTTTCTGAGATCTGGCCCGTCGCCTGCCCCGAGGCGGCCACCGGCGGGGGCGGGGCGGTTGGACGCGCGGACGGCGGCATCGTGGTGCCCGCGACCGAAGAGGTCGCGGTCGGTCCACTGGTGGGAGGGAGCGAGTTCGAAGGGGTCGATGTGATGCCGGCCGTCGGTGGCGCGGCGACCACGGCGGTGGGACCGAAGCCGACGGTCATCTGGGGCGTCTTGAAGTTGAGCAGGAGCACCAGGGCGATGGCCGTCAGGACGAGGGCGATGAGGCCGCGGCGAGGCGCCATCCTGTGACCTCCGGCTCAGTACGCGAACCGCTCGGCGTGCACCTGCGCGGAGGGCACACCGAGCGCTGCCAAGCTGGCGAGGGCGGTCTCCATCATGGGCACCGGACCGCACAGGAAGACGTCTCGCCGCCTCACGTCGGGCACCATGCCAAGCAGCGCGGCCGGCGCCAGCGGATCCTCCGGCAACTCAGCGCTGCCCCGCCGCCCCACTAGGTAGTGGACGGACGCGCCTCGGTCCGCCATCAGTCGGTCCAGCTCAGCGCCGAAGACCACGTCATCCCAGCTGCTGGCGCGATAGAGCAAGGTGAGGCCGTTCGGCGGAGCCGGGAGCTCCTCGAGCAAGGCCCGCAGCGGGGTGATGCCGATGCCCCCCGCGATCAGCAGACTCCGTTGTCGTGTGCGCCGCGCGCCGGTGAGGACGCCATACGGACCCTCCACGAAGACCCGCGTGCCGGGCGTCAGGTCCCACACCGCGCCTGAGCCATCGCCGAGGGCCTTCACCGTGAGCCGCAGGTATTGCCCGTTTGGAGCTGCCGAGATCGAGTACGGATGGGCCCGCCACCAGCCATCGCGTGCCAGGAAGCGCCAGGTGAAGTACTGCCCGGCGCGAACGGGCAGCTGGTCGATCTCACGGCCGGTGACATACACCGACACCACGTCCGGCGATTCCTGCACGACCTGGGCCACGCGCAGCCGGTGGCGGAGGTTGAGGCTGATCGGCTGGCCTACTCGGAACGTCAGGATCAGCAGGGCCGTGGCCGCGTACAGGCTGATCCAGTAGATGCGGGCGAGCGGGTCGCTCGAGAAGTCCGTGCCGACTGCCAACTGGTGAGCGAAGGTCAGGGCGACGGCCAGGTATGCGTACAGATGGATGCCGTACCACGTCTCGTAGCTCACTCGTCGACGGACCGCCCGTGCCGAGCTGACGGCGACGGCGACGAACAGGGCCATCCCTGCAGTCGCCATGAGCACATACGGATAGGTCGTCAGCAACGTCCAGGCCTCGCCGACGAACGATCGTTGATCGCCCATGGCGTAGCCGATGGTGGTCAGCACGCCATGCCCGACCAGCAGCCACACCACACTGAAGCCGACCCACTTGTGCGCCCTGGCCAGCCCGTCCATGCCGAACCGCTGCTCCAGCCAGGGGCTGCGCGCCATCAAGATGAGTTGGATCAGGACGAGGTACGTACCGAGCAGGGCCGTGAGCTGGCCCTCCGCCGTGAAGCGGCCAGCCGTGGTCGCCAACTCCGCCAGCCCACCGTGGCGGACCCACATGCCCACCACCAGCAGCCCGTTGGCCACGACGAGGAGCGTCAGATCCACCGGCCCGATGGTCGTCCGGGTTGGCGCTGCGGCAGAGCGGGCACGGGGTGCTGCGGCGACCATGGCAGAAGTGTGACCGTCGTCGCCTGTCCATCCCATGACGAGTTGGAGCCGCAGACCCGTAAGGGCTGATGAAGGCTTCTCAATCACGCCTCGCGACGCGTTGACGGTGGGGGGTGCGGCACCTACCGTGGCCGGTGATGGGCAAGGTGTAGCCCGCAGACCTGCGCTCGTCGGGGCAAACGATCAGACCCATGGCACGCACTCCTCAACCTCGTGGCGAGTCGTGGAGCGGCCTCTCCCACCGCGCGGCTGCGTCCTTCGGGGGCGTGCGAGTGCCGCCGTGGTGCAACCGGACACGACGTGGTGCGACGCCTCGTCGGGCACGTGCCGTCGCCGTTTGAAGGCATGCGCCGCGTCGATCCCGTCATGGGCACCATCGCCAGCCTGGACGTTCGCGACCCGGCATCAGCCGCGACGCTCGATAGCGCGATCAACGTGTTGCGCGACGCGGACGCGCGGTACAGCCCGTACCGGCCCGACAGTGAGCTCAGCCGAATTGTCAGGGGTGAGCTGGATGAACGGGAGTGCAGCGCCGAGTTCCGCAGCCTCCTGGCGCTCGCCGACGACCTATGCCGCACGAGCGACGGGTACTTCGATGTCCGCCACCACCGGCCTGACGGTCGTCTCGACCCATCCGGGCTGGTCAAAGGCTGGGCGACCGAGAATGCCGCCCACGTCCTCGATGCGGCCGGTCTGCGCACGTATTGCCTGAATGTCGGTGGCGACGTGATCGCGCGAGGGAGCCCTGGTCAGGATCGAGGGTGGCGAGTCGGCATCCGGCACCCCCGCGATGCTTCGCGGCTCGCGGCGGTGCTCGCGGTGCGCGATCTGGCGGTGGCCACGTCGGGGGCCTACGAGCGCGGTGGCCACATCTGGGACCCGCACACCGGTCTGCCGGCGGCCGATTGGGCCAGCGTCACGGTCGTGGGCCCGAGCCTGACGTATGCCGACGTGTACGCCACGACGGCGTTTGCGATGGGACCTCGCGGCGTTGTGTGGGTGGCCACCCATCCTGGCTACGGCGCCTACGCCGTCGATCCCGATGAGCAGGCGACATGGACGGCCAACCTCGATGAGTTGGTCGTCCCGCGCGCCTGATGGGTGGATGACCAGGTAAGTGGCGCCACCGCCCGATCTGATGGCCTACGCTAGATGCCCACGACGCTGCCGGCGGGCACGAGGTTGATGCCGTCGGGCGTGTTCAGCTGCCCAGCCGACCGGCCGGGTACGCCGGTCCGGCCGTACTGCCACACGATCGTGTCCGTGCGGGGGTCGATGATGATCACGCGATGGCGGAAGTCGTCGTTCAGCAGGATCGACCCGTCGGGCATGGGCACCGCCAGACTCGGATGGTCCAATCGTCCTGCGCCCGAAGCCGGCGCGTAGCGCCAGAGGAGGTGGCCGGTCGGCGATACCTTCACGACCGCTCCCGGTGCGGCGTAGTCGGCCACGATGACGTTGCCCGTGCCGTCGAGCTGCGCGTCGGACGGGTAGCTGACGGGCACGTGGATGTCGAACACCACACGACCGGCCGCGTCGAGCCGCACGACCCGGGAGCCCCGGATCTCGGTGATGAGCAGACCGCCATCCGCGAGTGGCGTGTCGCCATTCGGCTCGTCGTAGCTGTAGGGCGGGGCATCCCGACACACCCCGGTGTGACCCCACTGGCGGACCACCTGCTTATCGGGCGCGATCTCCAGGACGCGGCAGTTGAAGATGTCGGCCACGGTCACATCGCCGTTCGCCAGGGGGTAGGCGTCATCCGGCGTATTCAGATAGCCCGCTCCAGCGCCGGCGCGCCCGTAGTGGCCGTATTCCCACACGATGCGGCGCGTCGCGATGTCGATGCGCACGAGTACCTGGCGCATCTCCTCGTTGGCCGAGATGGTCCGGCCGTCGGGTGAGAGGAACGCATCATCGGCGCTGAACGACTGGCCGGCCGGCAGGCTGCCGGCTACCGGAAAGCGCCAGAGGATCTGCCCCTGCGCGTCCACGATCAGGATCCGGCCATTACCCCGGTCCGCGATCAGAAGGTCGCCCGCGAACGCTCCGCGCGCGATGGGCACCGGCGACTGCAGCGGGGTGGACGCCGACGGAGTGCTCAGGAGCGGAGGTGCCGTGGCGACGAGGGCCGGCCCAGTCGAGGCCGAACCCGCGGCAAGGCGCGTCGGGTCGGCGGGGGGCGTGCCACGCTGGCCGCTCAGGAGGGCCACGGCGAGCAGGATCATGGCGCCCCCTGCGCCTGCTACCGCAAGGCGCCGCGGGGCTCGCCGTCGCCACGGCGCTTCATCGACGCGACGGGCCATGTGACGGCCATCGGAGCGGGACGGTCGCGGCGTCACCGACAGTTGGGGGGGTGGATCCCCACGGACAGCGACGCACCCCTGCGGCAGCTTCTGGGAACACGGCCCGTCATTCCGACCACGCGGCGATGTTCACTGCCGCTGCCTGTCCGTAGCGTGACGATCGAGGACGTAACTCGGCCACGCCGTCGTAAGGCTTCTTAATATCGTGCCCGCACCGTTGGTCATCGTTCGGAAGGGACGCCGACCGTGTGTCAACGACGGCCCGGGCGTCAGCTGGAGAGCCGGATCACCCCGGTCGACGCGTTGATGCTGATGGGGAGCTCCGTGAGCGGCGCGGCAGCGGGCCCCCGCAGGACGGCGCCCCGCGCACGTGCATCGAACGCGGCGCCATGACAGGGACATAGGAGGACGTCCTGGCCGTTGTCGAACTCGACCGTGCACCCGGCATGGGTGCACACGGCATCGAAGGCGAGCACCCGACCGTCGGACAAGTGGACGAGGACGGAGGGGTCACCAGTGGCCGGGTCCTGGAAGGGCTGACTGCCCAGTCGGGTGACCGTGCCCAGATCGCCGACGGCGGGTCCGGTGCCCTGGGCGGGGCCGACGGTGGCCATGGGCCTGGCGGTGGCGCTCACCGGACCGGTGACGCCTGCGACGGCACCCGCACGGCGAATCCGCCAACCCAGGAGGGCGGCTCCGCCACCCAGGGCCACCGTCAGAGCGGCGAGCATCGCACCCTCCAGGAAGCGCCGACGCTCCAGATCGGCGGCCTCGGCCTCGTCCGCCCAAGCCCGGGGCAGGCTGGGTTTGTCAAGCCCGTCGAGCCAACCTCGTGCGATGGCCCACCGCCTGATAACGCCAGCCAGCGACAAGATCCCGCCGTCGCCGACCAGCCCGAGCGTCAGCCACCCCGCCAGGTACGGCAGGTCCGGGCCGAGGTAATAGGGATGCACCGCCCATGAGGCGGTCAGCCAGAGGAGCGCCGCCAGGGCCACGCCGCCCCAGGCGCACCAACGCGCCAGCAGACTGGTCAGGGCACCCAGCCCGACGGCGATCTCGGCGAGGGCGATCATGACGCCCAGCGGAACGGCCAGCGGTTCGCCCAGCGCTACGATCAGCGGCGCGAGGGGCGACGTATGAGCGAAGCCGGCCAGCTGCGCGGCCAGTGAGGTGGGCGCGCTCGGGGCCAGGAATGTCGGGTCGAACCAGAGTTTGTCCACGCCGGCATAGACGAAGGTGCCGCCCAGGAACAGCCGCAGCGGCAGCATCGCGAGCCCGAGGCGATGATCAGCGGGCGCGGTGACGACCGGCGGCGAGACGACCGGCCGACCAGCCGCTCGCGAGCGCCGGACGCGGCGCTGTTCCCGGCTCACAGCCAGGGTGCCGCGATCTGGCCGGTGCGCTCGTTCGGCGCACCGGGGCGATCACGCCGCCTGACCAGATCGACGCACGCTGTTCGCAGACGGGTGGCCGACTCCGTGACCGCGTAGCCGACCGGGTCGAGTACGAGGTCCCATGCGCCGTCCCGCAACCGCTCGGAGATCGACGCGACCGCTTCGGACGCCGAGACCGTGGCGACCGTGCCACGGGTCACGTGACCGAAGCGCCATGGAGAAGGCGGCAGGCGGATGCTCAGGACTTGGGCTCCGACAGGGTCGCCGGCCGTAGGCGACATCACGCGGTGCGCCGCCCATCCGTTGGTCGCCCCGATCGGCGAGCGCCAGGCGCGTCGACTCGCCCGACCCTCCGCGGGAGGGTGGGATCAGTGGCCGAAAGGCGCGTCCGGTGGCGTTGCAGGTCGGCTAGGATGGGCCACTGCACCTGTCAGCCGCGTGACGATGCCAGACATGGCAGCTGATCGGTCGGTCGCTGTACCTGACTCGGGCCATGGCGGAAGACCTGGGGCGATCGCTGGGTGGCGCAGCTGTCAGCCCGCGGTGCGTCTGGCCCGGGTCGATCTACCGCCGTAATCCGTTCGCAAGGCGCAGGGTCGGACCCTCTCGCCATGAGCCGCGTCGGCTATCACATCAACCAAAGGAGATGCACATGACACACGTTGTCCTGACCCACGCCGTCGAGGACGTCGAGCGCTGGCTGTCCTTCAAGGGCGAGCGGGCGGCGAGCATCGGGGCGATGGGCGCGACGAACGTCGTCGACCACGTCGCCGCAGATGGCAGCAAGAACGTCGCCGTCAGCATGGACGTGGCCGACATGGGCCCCATCCGGGCGGGTCTGGCATCGCCCCCGCCTGAGCTGGCCGAGGGGATGCGGCGGCACGGGGTGATCCAGCCGATCATCGCCCACGTCGAGAAGTAGCCTCGGCCGCCTCGGGCGGCCACGAACCACGAAACGGAGCCCCGCCTGACGTAGGTCGGGGCTCCACCCGTTATCGGTCGTCCACGAGTCCGCCTGGGGGCGGGACGTGCGGCGGCGGCGGCTCCACGACGCGACCTTCGCGGACGGCGTAGCCCTCTGTCATGCACTTCTCCAGCAGTTCAGCCTGCCCACGCTCCAGCCGAGCTGACCCGACCGGGCCGCCGTGATCAGCTCGTCCGCGCCTCGACACGGCGGCGTCGGGCGCGATACCAGGCCAGGTACTCCAACAGCTCGTCTCGCTCGTCGTCGGTGAGGTCCGCGAAGAGGGCCGCGCTGACAGTGGCCGCAGCGGGCGCCGGCGAGGCGTCCGGGACGCGGTAACCGCTGAGTCGCATCAGCTCCGCGTACGGGACCGCGAGGGCCTCGCTGAGCTGGTGGAGGACCTGCGGCGACGGCTTCTTGACGCCGTCGTTCTCCAGTTTGCTCAGGTAGGCCGCGGAGATGTCGGCCGCCCGGGCCGCATCCACGGCTGACAGCTGACGGACCTCGCGGGCCTGCTTGAGTACGGCGCCGATGGTCGCGGCCATGTCTCTCCGATCCTACAGTGGGTGCGGAACACTACAGTTGACAATATCATCACACAGTGGTTCACTGCAACCACGGCGATGGCAGCCGTCCGGGGCCCGAGCGAAAGGTCGATCCGATGTCGCTTCTACAACTGTCTCTTCTGGCCCTCATCGCCATGATCGTCCTGGCCGTGGCCAGGTCGGTCCGCGACCGAGCGGGTCGAACACCGTTCCCGGAGGGCAACGGCCGGCGTTTCCTGATCGTCGCCTTCCTGGTGGTCCCGCCCATCGCGATCAGTGAGTTGCTCTATCCCAGCGCGGGGAGTGTGTCTGCGGTGGCCTCACTGCCCATCTACCTGCTCGCCCTGGTGGTCATCGCCACCGTGATGGCGACCGTCGTGCTCACGGTCGGCTTCGTCCTGCCGCATCGATCGCATCGAAACCTGCGCGTCGCGCTGATGGGTGACGAAGGCGACGTCGACGACATGGCCCGTGACCCTCGCCTGACCGAGGTGCTCGCCGACAACGTGTCGGCCGTGGATCGCACCAATGCCGTCTTCCCCCGCGGCCCCGACTTCGCCGCGCAGGTGGACCGGCCGGGCTTCCGATCGGCGTGGGAGGCGCTGTCCGCTGCCACCGTCACGCTCGAGGGGCACATCGCCGACGACCACCGTCGCCGCCAGCCGGTCGCCGAACAGGCGCTGGACACGGCTGCCGACGCGCGCAGCCGGCTGGACACGCTGCGGCGGCTCGCGGCCCACCACGGCCAGGCATGGGCGGCCGCCTGACCGCCGACTGACCCGTCAGGGCGACGCGTGTTGCCAGATCGTCGCCACGTTCCAGTCGGGATAACCCGTCCGGCCGACGGCCACCACCCCTGCACCGTCGACCACCAGGCCGGTGATCTGCCCGCCTGAAAAGGCGTCTTCCCACGTCGGCCCCTGCCAGGTCACGCCGTCGGTGGACGTCCAGGTGACGGCAGAGCCCTTGCCCGCGTCCGACCGCCATCCACCGGCGACGAGCCCCGTCGATACCGGGTCCGGAGCCGCCTGGAGGCGGCCGCGCTGTGCGGCCGGCTGAGCCGGCTCGTCCAGCAGATCAGGCGGGCTGGGGTGCCGCAGTCTGCTCTGGAAGCGACCTTGGGTGGACGTACTTGGTGAGGACCCCGTACAGCAGGAACGCGACCACGAGGCCGACGACCCAGCTGTAGTCGGCGAAGGGGAACGGGTCCTTCAGGATCGGGATGATGCCGTTCGCGGGGAACGGCCCATCGGTCCCGGCGGCCGTATACGAACCGCCGATGGCGAAGACGATCCCGACGAGGAGGGCGACGACGGCCTTCCAGTTCCACCCACGGAAGTACTGGTAGATGCCGTTCACCTTGTACAGGTCGGTGAGCTTCAGATCGGTGCGGCGGACCCACCAGTAGTCCGCGATCAGGACACCGGCGATGGCGCCCGTGGCGCCGCCGTAGGTGCCGAGCCACGTGAAGATGTACGCGTGGGGATCGTTGTACAGGTTCCACGGCTGGATGAGGATGCCGAGCACGCCGGTGATCAGGCCGCCGGTGCGGAAGCTGATCCGCCTTGGCCAGGCATTCGAGAAGTCATAGGACGGGCTGACGATGTTCGCCGCCACGTTGACCGAGAGGGTCGCGACCGCAAGCGTGAACAGCGCGAACACCACGACGATGGGGTTGTTGAACTTGCCGGTGAGGGCGACCGGGTCCCAGATCGCGGTGCCGTAGACGACCTGGCTGGCCGATGTCGTCAGGACGGCGATGAGCGGGAAGACGGTCATCGTGGTCGGCAAGCCCAGGATCTGGCCAAGTGCCTGGGAGCGCTGGCTCTTGCCGAACCGGGTGAAGTCCGGCATGTTCAGCGAGAGGGTCGACCAGAAGGCGATCATGGCCATCAACGAGGGGAAGAACACGGGCCAGAACTTGTCGCCCCAGCCCAGGGTCCCTGGGTCATTGACGATCGGCCCGAGGCCGCCGGCCTGTGAGGCCATCCAGATGAACAGGAAGACGGCCACGACGAGGACGAAGGGGGCCGCCCAGTTCTCGAACCGGCGGATGAAGTCCATCCCCCGCATGATCACGAAGACGTTGAGGGCCCAGAAGATGATGAAACTCAGCCACAGGGTCCAGGGCTGCGTGGCGAACTGCCCGAAGCCGAAGCTCAGGGTCCCGGCCTTGGTCCAGGTATCGCCCGCGATCGAGCCCATCAGGACGTAGATCGCGCCGCCGCCGATCCACGTCTGGATGCCGAACCAGCCACAGGCCACGCCGGCCCGGATCAGGGCTGGCAGGTTCGCCCCGAACACGCCGAAGGAGGCGCGGGCGAACACCGGGAACGGGATGCCGTACTTGGTGCCGGCATGACTGTTGGCCAGCATCGGGACCAGGACGACGACGTTGGCGATCATGATCGTCAGGATCGCCTGATACCAGGCCATGCCGAGGGCCACGAGGCCGGCGGCCAGCGTCCACGTCGCCACGTTGTGGGCCATGCCGATCCACAAGGCGATGTAGTTGTAGGTGCTCCAGATCCGCTTGGGCATCGTGACCGGCGCGAGGTCCGCATTGTGGAGCGGCGAGTCGCTCAGGGCGGCGTCCGCCTCCGGCGTCAACTCATGTCGACCGTCGGGGTAGACGACCTCGCCCGGATAGGCAGTTGCGGTCATGTGATCCTCCAGCGCACTCCCTTCCTGGGACCGTCAGCAGAACGAACGACCCAGCCTGGGTCGCCCATACGGGTCGTCCTCGATCCACCTCATCTAGGGGGCCGCGGGAACCGCGGGGCTTCGCTTCAGGACACCTCGGCATCCGTCGCGTCCAGGGCGCGATCGATGATCTCGAAGCCCTCCCGCAGTTGTGCTGCGGTGATGCACAACGGCGGGTTCGTGAAGAACGCGTTCCAGTGGGTCATGGTGTAGAGGCCGGCCTGGCGCAGCCGCGCGTCGAGCGCGGTCATGATCGGCGAGATCGTGTTGAACTCGGCGATCGGCTTGCGGCTGACGCGGTCACGGATGAGCTCGACCACGCCGAAGAGGCCGATGTTGCGGACCGCACCGACGCTCGCGTGCCTGGCCTGGAGACCGGCCAGGAGGTCGCCCATGAGCGGGCCCAAGCGGGCGGCGTTGCCGACCAGATCGTCGTCGCGCAGCACGTTGACGGCGGCGATGGCAGCGGCGCAACTCACGGGATGGGCCGAATACGTCAGGCCGCCATAGTAGACCCGGTCGGCGAAGAATTCGACGACCTTGGGGCTCATGGCGACGGCGCCGAGGGGCAGGTACGAGCTCGTCAGACCCTTGGCCATCGTCAGCAGATCGGGCACCACGTCCCAGTGGTCGACCGCGAACCAGCGACCGGTCCGCCCGAAGCCCGCCATGACCTCGTCGGCGATCATCAGGATGCCGTACTTCGTGCACAGGTCGCGGACGCCCTGGAGGTAGCCGTCGGGCGGGACCAGGATCCCGTTCGTCCCGGTGACCGTTTCGAGGATGAAGGCCGCGATCGTCTGCGGCCCCTCGTACTGGATGACCTCTTCGAGGTAGGCGAGGTGCTCGTCGACCGGTTCGGGTTGCTCACGGCCCCAGCGCCACGGGTCCAGGACGCGGATCACGCCGGGGATGGCGGGCTCGCTCGCCCATCGCCGGGGATCGCCGGTGACGCTGATCGCCCCGGCCGTCGCCCCGTGGTAGGAGCGGAACCGGGCGATGACCTTTTGCCGCCCGGTGACCATGCGGGCCATGCGCAGGGCGTTCTCGTTGGCCTCCGCGCCGCCGAGCGTGAAGAAGAACGTCTTGAGGTCGCCGGGCGTCAGCTCCGCCAGCAGCTGGCCAAGGCGGCCCCGGACCTCGGTCGCGAACTGCGGCGCAGCGAAGGCCAGGGTATGCGCCTGGTCGGCGATGGCGTCCGCCACCCGGCGGTCGCCATGGCCGATGTTGACGCTCATCAGCTGGCTGTTGAAGTCGATGTAGCGCTTGCCGTCGGGGTCCCAGAAGTAGACGCCCTCGGCCCGATCCATGACGAGCGGGTTGATGTGGGCCTGGGCGGACCAGGAGAAGAAGGTGAACTCCCGGTTGAGGCGAACGATCTCCTCCGTCGTCAACCGGGGCCGCGCGATGACCATGGCAGCGAGCCTCCTCGGGGCGTCACAAGGGCCAGGACCGATGGCTGATGAACCCATATCCGCCGCCGCCCAGATAAGGGCGTAGGGGCACGGCCTTTCGGGACTTCCGGCCCGTTTGTCCGGCGGCCCCGGGGGCCAGCCTTGACCGGTCGAACCCGAGAGGCGGCCGCAAGCGCCGCGTCCCGCGTACTGCCGTGATGGTCAGGAGGTGCTCATATGTCCCGCACCGTGCGGGCTGCCCTTCTCCAGGCTACCTGGACCGGCGACAAGGAGTCGATGATCCAGAAGCACGAGCGCTACGTCCATGACGCAGCGGCCGAGGGCGCCAAGCTGATGCTCTTCCAGGAGCTCTTCTACGGGCCCTATTTCTGCCAGGTGCAGGACACCCAGTACTACCGCTACACCGAGCACATCCCGGACGGCCCGACGACGAAGCGCATGCAGGCGCTGGCCAAGGAGACGGGCATGGTGCTCGTCGTGCCGATGTACGAGGAAGATTCCCAGACGACGGGGATCTACTACAACACGGCGGCGGTCATCGACGCCGACGGCACGTTCCTCGGCAAGTACCGCAAGACGCACATCCCGCACGTCCAGGGCTTCTGGGAGAAGTTCTACTTCCGCCCCGGCAACCTGGGCTACCCCGTCTTCGAGACCGCGGTGGGCAAGGTCGGCGTGTACATCTGCTACGACCGCCACTTCCCCGAGGGGGCGCGGGCGCTGGGCCTCAACGGCGCGGAGATCGTGCTGATCCCGGCGGCCACCAGCCGCGGCCTGTCGGAGTACCTGTGGCGTGTCGAGCAGGTGAGCCACGCCCTGGCCAACGGCTACTACGTGGGCACCATCAACCGGGTCGGCATCGAGAAGGAGATCGGTCCCGACGACTTCTACGGCCAGAGCTACTTCGTCGACCCGCGGGGCCAGTTCGTCGGCGAGATCGGCGATGCCCACAAGGAAGAGCTGATCGTCCGCAACCTCGATCTCGACTGCATCACGGAGGCTCGCCAGACCTGGCAGTTCTTCCGTGACCGCCGCCCCGAGGCCTACGGAGATCTCGTCAAGCCGTAAGTCGCATGCGGCATCCACCGAACCAACCCGCGCCCGCGCCGTTCGCGGCCCCCCATCGGCCCCGGACCGCGCGGGCGCTCTCATCCTGAAGGAGGATCGGATGCGCACCCTCATCAAGGGCGGAACCATCGTCAACGCAGACGCCATGACCAGGGCGGACGTCCTCGTCGATGGCGAGGAGATCGCCCTGATCGGCATCGACCTCGACGTGCCTGCCGACTCGGTCGTGGACGCCACCGGCAAGTGGGTCATCCCGGGTGGCATCGACGGCCACACCCACATGGAGCTGCCGTTCGGTGGCACCTTCGCCAAGGACACGTTCGAGACCGGCACCCGGGCGGCGGCCTTCGGTGGCACGACGACGATCATCGACTTCGCCGTCCAGCCGCGCGGCGGCACGCTCCGGGAGGGCCTTGACGCGTGGCACGAGAAGGCCGACGGGAAGGCCTGCATCGACTACGGCTTCCACATGATCGTCTCCGACATGCGGGACGATGTCCTGCCGGAGATGGACCGCCTCGTCGAAGAAGGCATCACCGACTTCAAGCTCTTCACCGCCTACCCGGGCGTGTTCCTGAGCGATGACGGGGCGATCTTCAAGGCCCTTCGCCAGACGACGAAGAACGGCGGCCTGATCCTCATGCACGCCGAGAACGGGCCCGTCATCGACGTGGTGGCGGCCGACTTGGTGGCCGCCGGGACGACCGATCCGATCGGTCACGGCCTGGCCCGCTACCCAGTCTTCGAGGGCGAGGCCACGAACCGCGTGATCCGGCTGGCCAAGGCAGCCGGCGCCCCGGTGTACTTCGTCCACCTGTCCGCGAAGGACGCCATGGACGAGGTCCGACGGGCCCGGGACGAGGGCCTGCCCGTCTTCGCCGAGACCTGCCCGCAGTACCTCTTCCTGTCACTCGACGACCTAGGCCACGGCTTCGAAGGTGCCAAGTTCGTCTGCTCGCCGCCGCTCCGCGACCGGGCCGGTGGCCACCAGGCGGAGCTCTGGAAGGGCCTCATCTCGGACGACCTGCAGCTGGTCGGGACGGACCACTGCCCGTTCGACTTCCATGGCCAGAAGGAGCTCGGCCGGGGCGACTTCCGCAAGATCCCGAACGGGGTACCCGGTGTGGAGGAGCGGGTCGACCTGGTCCACGACGGCGGCGTCGTGACCGGCAGGATCAGCCCCAGCCGCTGGGTCGAGCTTGTCTCGACCGCTCCGGCCCGGATGTTCGGCCTGCCCCGCAAGGGCTCGATCGCGGTCGGGCTCGACGCGGATATCGTCGTCTATGACCCCACCAGGAAGCACGTCCTCAGCGCGACGACGCACCACATGGACGTCGACTACTCGTGCTACGAGGGTCTCGAGGTCACCGGCGGCTCGGATGTCGTCCTGTCACGCGGCCGGATCGTCGTCGATCATGGCCAGTGGCTGGGGAGCGCCGGTCACGGCCGGTTCCTGCGGCGCGAGCCGCGCGGCTTCCCGGCTATGGCTCCCGGGCGGATCGATCGCGTGCCGACCTCGGTCGGCTGACCTGTCACTGCCACCAGGCGCCGGCTCGCCGGTCGACGAGCCGGCGCCCCAGTTCGTGGAACATGAGGGGAGCGAGAAGTGAGCCTCGACGTTTCGGTCGAGCGGGCGCTCGACCCGTTGCTGCCGCTACCGGCCCTAAGCGCACAAGCAGCCCGTACCGAAGCGGAGCGCTGCCTCTACTGTTTCGATGCCCCGTGCGCCCGAGCCTGCCCGACAGGCATCGATGTGCCGTCCTTCATCCGCAAGATCGCCACGGGCAACGTCGAGGGCAGCGCCCGGACGATCCTGGCGGCCAACCCCCTCGGCGGCACCTGCGCCGCGGCCTGTCCGGTCGAGCGCCTGTGCGAAGGCGCCTGTGTCCGGGCCGCGCTTGATACGCCGATCTCGATCGGGCGCCTGCAGCGCCACGCCATCGACACGCTCGCGGCGAGCGGTGAACCGTTCTTCGCGCCGGGGCCGTCGGTATCGGCGAGCGTCGCCGTCATCGGCGCCGGCCCGGCCGGACTCGCCTGCGCGGCAGAGCTGCGCCGCAACGGCGTCGCCGTGACCGTCTTCGACACCAACGCCAGGGCCGGCGGGTTGGGCGACCACGGCATCGTCCCGTGGCGCCTGCCCCGCGAGATCGTGGCCCGCGACGTGGCCGAAGTCGAGCGGGCCGGGGCCCGCCTGGAGCTCGGGGTGACGATCGGCCGCGACGTCGAGCCCGCCGAGCTGCTCGCCAAGCACGACGCAGTGGTCATGGCCATCGGGCTGGGCCATGGCAAGCCGCTCGGCATCAAGGGCGAGGACTACGACGGGGTCGTCGACGCCCTCGAGCTGATCGGCCACGCCATCGACGGTCGGCCGTCCGAACGCCCGCTGGGGCGAGTCGCCGTCATCGGTGGGGGCAGCACCGCGTTCGATGCGGCGGCCGCCGCGGTCCGCCTTGGCGCGACCGAGGTGACCGTCTTCTACCGCCGGACTGCCGCCGAATGTCCCGCCTATCCGCACGCCATCGACCTGGCCCGAAGCCTGGGCGTGGGGATCCGCTGGTTGACGGCGCCCGTCGAGATCATCGGTGACGGCGGCGTCTGGGCCGTCGGATTCGAGGCGATGCGCCTCGGCGCGCCGGACTCGTCCGGTCGCCCGCGCCCGGAGCCGATCCCTGCTTCGCGCTTCGATCGTCCGTTCGACACGGTCGTCCGGGCCGTGGGTCAGGGCGCGCCGATGAGCCTCGCATCCGCCCTCGGGATCGCCACGAAGGGCGCCGTGCTGGTCGCCGACCCGGCGACGGGCCGGACCGCCGATCCCAAGGTCTGGGCCATCGGCGACATCGCCAACGGCGGCGCCGAAGTCGTGCACGCGGTCCAGGCCGGCAAGCTCGCCGCGGCATCCATCGTCGAGGCGCTGGGCCTCGGCGTTCCGCGCATCACCTCCGTCCGGCCGGCGGACTCCACCGTGCCGGGTGTGGACCTGTTCACCGACATGGCCGGCATCCGCGGCCCCAACCCCTTCTGGCTGGCCTCCTGCCCCATCACGAACACCGGCGAGATGGTCGCCCGGGCCTTCGACGCGGGTTGGGGGGGCGTCGTCTGGAAGACGGTCGGCGAGCCGATCACGAATGTCACCTCCCGGCTCGGCTCGCTCGAGATCGGCGGCCGTCGGCTCGTCGGCCTGTCCAACATCGAGCTCATCAGCGACCGCTCGATCGAGACCAACCTGACCGAAGTCGCCGACGTCAAGCGGCGGTACCCCAGCCAGGCCGTGGTCGTCTCGCTGATGGTCGAGTCCAAGGCCCAGACCTGGTACGACATGGTCAGCCGGGTCAACGACACCGGTGCCGACGGCATCGAACTCAACTTCGGCTGCCCGCACGGGATGAGCGAACGCGGCATGGGCGCCGCGGTCGGCCAGGTCCCCGAGTACGTCCAGATGATCACCGAGTGGGTGATGGAGAAGGCCACGGTCCCGGTCCTCGTCAAGCTCACCCCCAACGTGGCGGACATCCGACCGCCGGCCCGCGCGGCCCGGGCCGCCGGGGCCGACGGGGTCGCCCTCATCAACACCATCAGCTCGCTGATCGGGGTCGACCTCGACACCTGGGCCCCCGTGCCGGACGTCCGCGGCCACGGCAGCCACGGCGGCTATTCCGGCCCGGCCGTGAAGCCGATCGCCCTGCACATGGTCTCGGCGGTGGCGTCGGATCCCGACGTTCGACTGCCCGTCTCGGGCATCGGCGGCGTGGCCGACTGGCACGACGCGGTCGAGTTCATGCTCGCCGGCGCGACGACCGTCCAGGTCGGCACCAGTGTCATGCACTGGGGCTACCGGATGATCGACGACCTCGTCGACGGCCTCTCGACCTATCTCCGCTCGAAGGGCCTCCACAGCCCCGCGGAACTGGTCGGACGCGCCCTCCCGACGCTGACCGATTGGGGTCACCTGGACCAGTCGTTCCGGCTCCTGGCCCAGATCGATGAGGCTCGCTGCATCGATTGCAACCTGTGCCTCGTCGCCTGCAACGACGGCGCGCACCAGGCGATCCGCCGTGAGGGCACGACGGCACGTCGCGGCTCGTGGTCGAGGGCGACCACTGCGTGGGCTGCCACCTCTGCCAGTACGTCTGCCCGGTCGAGGGCTGCATCTCGATGGTCGAACTGGAGGGCCCCGCCGCCGTCCACTGACCCCTGCCAACCAACCGCCCCCGGAGTCGCCAGCCTGTCCGGGTCGGCCCGTCAAGCAGACTGGCAGAGCCAAGGAGAACCATCAGGTGACCATCGAACTGACGCCGGCAGAGGTGATGCCGGCCGTCCTTCCCATCCTCAGCCACTGGATCGACGGCCGGCCCGTCGAGGTCCTGCCCGAAGCCACGGGACCGGTCTTCAACCCCGCCACGGGCGAGGTCATCGCCCGCGTGCCTCGCGGCGGCGCGCCCGAGGTCGACGCCGCGGTGGCCGCCGCCAGGCGGGCCTTCCCGGCCTGGCGCGACATGCCCCTGATCGCCCGCAGCGAGATCTTCTTCGCCTTCCGCGAGCGGATGTGGCAGCACCGCGAGGAGCTCGCCAAGCTGATCACCCGCGACCACGGCAAGACCTACCCGGATGCCCTCACGGAAGTCCTGCGCGGTCTCGAGACGGTCGAGTACGCGTGCGGTCTGCCGAGCCTCCTGGCCGGCGTGAACACCCCCGGCGTGTCGACCAACGTGGACGCCCATTCCCTCCGTCAGCCGCTTGGCGTGGTGGCCGGCATCACCCCGTTCAACTTCCCGGTCATGGTCCCCACGTGGATCTACCCGATCGCCTTGATGGCCGGCAACACGTTCATCCTGAAGCCGTCATCGCACACGCCGGGCGCGACCCAGCTCCAGGCCGAACTGTGGAAGGAAGCCGGCCTCCCGGACGGCGTGTTCAACATCGTCTACGGCGGCCGCGAGGCGGTCGACGCGATCCTTGTCCATCCCGACATCGCGGCGATCCAGTTCGTCGGCTCGACGGCGGTCGGTCAGCACGTCTTCGACACGGGGACCCAGCACGGCAAGCGGGTCACCGCCTTCACCAGTGCCAAGAACGCGATGGTCGTCCTGCCGGACGCCGATCTCGAGCTCGCCGCCGATGCGGCGGTCGCCTCGGGCTACGGCTCGGCCGGCGAGCGGTGCATGGCCCAGACCCTCATCCTCGCCGTCGGCGATACCGGCGACCGGATCCGACCCCTCATCGAGGAGCGGCTCGGCCGCCTCAAGATCGGCCCCGGCATCGAGCCCGGCGTCGATATGGGCCCCATCTACTCCGCCGAGCACCGCGAGTCGATCATCCGCTGGATCGAGATCGGCGCCAGCGAAGGTGCCGAGCTCGTCATCGACGGCCGACCCTTCCATCACCCGGAGCACCCCGATGGGTTCTTCCTCGGGGTGACCCTCTTCGACCATGTCACGCCGACCATGCAGATCTTCAACGAGGAGATCTTCGGACCGGTCCTTGGCATGGTCCGGGTCTCGACCTACGACGAGGCCGTGGCCCTGATCAACGGCCACCAGTACGCCAACGGAACGGCGATCTTCACTACCGACGGCGGCGCCGCACGGCGCTTCGAGCTGGAAGTCGACGTGCCGATGATCGGGATCAACGTCCCGATCCCGGTCCCGGTCGGCTACCTGTCGTTCGGCGGCGCGAGGAAGTCGGCCATCGGCGACCTGCAGATGCGCGGTGAGGACAGCATCCGCTTCTTCACCAAGCAGAAGCTCGTCACCGTCCGTTGGCCCGAGCCCGGCCGCCGGCCCGGCCTGAGCCTGGTCTTCCCCAGCAACCGCTAGTCCACCGGGGGTGCCGCGAGGAGGCCGTCCGCAGGACGGCCTCCTCGCCTATCCAGGCCCACACCGTCGGGGTGATAGCGAGTGCGCGCGGTGGAAGGTCTACGGGCCGCCCTCTTGACGACCTCGCGGAGGTCTGGACGGAGGTCTACCGGCGTCTGGCGTGACGGCTCGCCGCTCCCGGAGGTCCCTGGTGGTAGGTTGCCCGCCCACATCCCAGGTGGCCCTCGGCGCCCTGAAGGAGTTCCCATGAGCAGGACGAGCGTGATCCCGTACCGAACCCAACCCGAGGCGGCCGAGGAGAACGTGCGGTTGGTCAAGGCGGTGTACGCGGCCCTTGAGATAGCCAAGCCGGCCGAACTCGAGTGCGCCACGTACCGCCTCGACGACGGTGTGACCTTCGTCCATGTCGCGAAGCTTCCGGATGCGGACAATCCGCTCGCCGCCCTGCCCAAGTTCACGGAGTTTCAAAGCCAGATCGCGGAGCGCTGTGTCGAGCAGCCGGCACCGACCGCTGCAACGGTCGTGGGGTCGTACAGGGCGAAGGCCTGACGCGCGGCTGACAGTCCCAGGCGGGGTCGCTACACGAGCGACCCCCCCGGGCGGAACTAACTCAGCTGCCAGAGTGTCTGCTTCCGATCGGAAGCGTGGCAGGGGCACCGCTAAGGGGACCGTTCGCCAGTGTCGTCTCACCGCAGGTGACCAACGCCATTCACCGAGCCATTGACTTCGGTCTCGCCCTTGGCTGGGCTGGGCCGGGTGATTATCGCGAAGCGGCATTTGCGCCTGAAGCAGAGCTCCCGCCACGTGGACGAGGTCATGGTCGCTCGTGGCTGCCTTCGCACCGGTCCACCACGACGTCGTCGGATCCTCGGGCTCTCGAGCACTCGGGTCCGCGCCAGCCCGATTGGCGGCGTCGCGACGGGAAGCGGTCAGGCCGTCGTCGTGACGGCTACGGGGGCATCGCACGCGATCGACTGGTACGACGCCTCGACGACCTTGATGGCGTAGGCGCAGTCGTTCGAATCGATGAGAGGGGAGCGGCCCGCCAGGAGTGACCGGACGTAGTCGGTCACCTCGGCGATCACGGACTCGTAGTGCCATCCGCCCGGATGCCACGCGTCGGGACCAAAGGGGACGCCTGTCACCGCCTCGCCGCGGAAGTCCTGGTGACCGCGGAACAGCTTCACGACGGGGTCGGCCATCTGGTCGACGACGATCCCTCCGTCGGTCCCGAAGAGCTCGAGGCGCTCGCTATGCGGGATCTCGGACACCGAGGTGAAGCCACAGGAGAACAGCGCGCCGCTGGACAGGCGCCCGCGCACCTCGGCGGTGTCCTCGATCTCGTTGTCCAGCGGGAACAGCTTGGTCGAGAAGCCGACCACCTCCGTGATGTCGCCGAGCAGCCACTTCAGCAGGTAGAAGGAGTGGGCGCCTGTGTCAAGGATCAGGCCGCCGCCAAGGGCGTACTGCGTTCGCCAGTAACCCGGGCGCGACAGGTGGTCCTTTTCGTTCGATCGCAGAAAGGTGCGTGCGTGGATGACCTCACCGATCTGCCCCCTCTGCAGGACCCGTTCGACCGCGATGTAGGCCGCGGCGTAGCGAGTGTTCTCGGCAACCATGAAGTGCACGCCAGCCTCAGCGGCCCGCCGGCAGATGGCCATCGATTCCGCGTAGGTCCCGGCGACCGGCTTTTCGATGAGGAGGTGTTTCCCAGCTTCCAGTACGGCCATCGCCGCCGCATGGTGGACGTGGTGGGGCAGGATCAGGTCGACCACGTCGACCCGCGGGTCGTCGATGACTGCTCGAAGGTCGAAGCAAGCGGAGCTGCCGAACTCAGCGGCGAACCTGGTGGCGAGGGGACGATCGGTGTCACAGACAAGGGCGAGATCGACGTTGTCGGCCATCCGTCGATAGGCGTCTGCGTGGGTGCGGGCGATGAGGCCGAGGCCCACGAGGCCGACGCCGAGCCGAGGTGAACTCATGGTTCGCCTAGCCTTTCAGTGATCCCGCGAGAACGTCGGCGCCGTAGCGACGCTGCAGCACGTAGTACACGACGACCACGGGCAAGGCGACCAGGATCGCCGCTGCACAGGTGACCTGGTAGTTGATCCCGAACTGGCGCCCGACGAAGAAGTTCAGGGCGGCTGGTGCCATCTGCAGCTGCGGGTTGGGGATCATCACGATGGCCAACAAGAGGTTGTTCCAGGTCCAGATGAACAGGATGGTGGCGAGGGCGAAGATCGCCGCGCCGGCGGTCGGGACGATCACGCGCCACAACGTCTGCCAGCTGCTCGCGCCATCAGTGCGGGCTGCATCCAGCAGCTCATGGGGGAACGACCGGAAGAAGGAAGTCATCCAGAACGTGCCGAACGCGAGCGATCCGCCGATATCCGGGAAGATCATCGACAGGTACGTGTCGGTCAGCTTGAGTCCGCGGAACTCGTAGTACAGCGGGATGATCGTCGCCTCGTACGGGACGATCAGGCCGATCAGGAAGAAGTAGAACAACGCCGACGATCCACGGAAGCGCATGGTGCCGAAGGCGTAGCCGGTAAGGATCGACAGGACGACGGAGACGATGACGACGACGGTCCCGAGCACCATGCTGTTGAAGAGGGATCGTCCGATGCTGGCGTCAGGATCCGACCACGCCGTGATGAAGCTGGAGAGTGACCACGGCTGGGGGATGGCCAGCCCTCGAACCGTTGCGTCGGGCGCGTTGAAGGCGACTAGGGTCGTCGAGATGAAGGGGTATACGGCGGCGAAGGCGAATGCGATCAGGATCGCATAGGCGAGGATCTGCTCGCGGCGCGCGACCATCGTCACGGCTCCCGACTGAAGACACGGCCGATGGCACCCACGCCGACGAAGATGAGGATCGTCAGCAGCACGGCGATCGCCGAGCCGAGGCCCACCTGCCCGTTGATAAAGACGTCCTGGTAGAGCAGCAGCGACGGCGTGGTGGTCGAGTAGCCCGGGCCCCCTTGGGTGGTCATGAGTGGCAGGTCGAACATGCGTAGCGAGAAGATGAGCGTCATCGTCAGCGCGACCCTGAGCTCGTAGCGGAGACCGGGGAGTGTCACCGTGAGGAACTCACGCACGGGACCCGCACCGTCGATGCGCACCTGGTCGTAGAGATCCTTAGGGATGTGCTGCGCCCCCGAGAGCAGCAGGACAAGGACGAACCCGAAGTAGACCCACATCGCGACGATGCCCAGCGCCGGAAGGGCCCAGAAGAAGTCCCCCAGGAAAGGGCGTACAGCACCGGGGCCCAGGATGGTCCGCAGGACCTCGTTGACAGCGCCATCGTCCGCGTAGAGCCAGCGCCAGGCGATCGCCACGACGGCCAGCGCGAGGGTATAGGGCAGGAAGAACACGAGGCGGAAGAAGCTCAGCCCGCGGATGCGGGTCCGGGTCATCGCCGCGACCAGCAGCAACGCGATCGCGACCGGCAGAAGGCAGGTGAAAACGATGAAGACGATCGCCACCAGAAACGCCTGCTGGGTGTTGGGATCGCCCAGGACCTCGGTGAAGTTGTCAAGGCCGGCCCACACCGGGGTCGTGAGCCCATCCCATTGGAATAGGGACAGCGCAAGGGTGCCGATGATCGGCACGATGACGAACAGCGTGTAGAAGATCAGGCCGGGCAGGATGAGCAGGTAAGGCAGGAAGCGGGACTCGCCGGATCGGGAGCCTGCCCGCCGCAGGAATGAGCCGGCCCGGCCGCTCGATCCACGGACGCCAGCCAAGCTGGGAGCGTCTTGTCGGATCACGGCCAACCCTCTGCGAAGGCGCTTGCGCCGCTGGGCCGTTCCACCAAGTGACCTATCTCGACGGGCTGCGATGGGCGCCGTAACGGAGTTCAGCGGCGGCCTCGCCGAGCTCCGACCCTATCGTTTCGATCAGTCCAGTCGATAGACGAGTGGACGGGCCGCTGACCCCGATCGCGCCCATCAGCGCCTCACCGATCCACAGCGGCACCGCCACGCAGCTCACGCCGATCGACGTCTCGTTCTGGTCGACCGCGTATCCAAGCCGCCGCGCCGTGCTGACCTGACGGACCAGAGCGGGTCGATCGGGCGGCGCGAACTCCGTCCCGCCGGCGAACGTGACACGATCAAGTTCTTCGTCGAACGCTCGATCGTCGAGTCCGGATAGGTAGGCCTTGCCCACCGCGGAGCAATACATCGGGCGACTGGCCCCGAGTTGCTCGCGAATGCCCAGCACCTGATGGGACGGGAAGAACGCCGCGTAGACCATCGACCCTCGGGCCGGCACGGCAAGCATGGATGCCTCGCCCGACTGGGTGCGGATCGCCCGGAGCACCGGATCCACGAGCTCGCTCAGATCAGTGTGATCGGGGGTCAGCGAAACGAGCTGCATGAACCGTGCACCCACGGTCATGTAGCGCTTGGTCGGTTCATCGCGGCCGACGTAGCCGGTCGCCTGCAGCTGGCGGAGCAGCCGCAGCGCCGTGCTGCGGTCGATGTCCAGCAGCTGCGCCAGGCCCGATGGCGTGCGGGGCTCTTGGGCCAGCAGCTCGAGCGTGCGAAAGATGCGCGCGACTGCCGTGCGCCCGAGGTCACCACCGCTGGTGGCGCCCATTGCGCCATGGATGGCTGCGCGTCGCAGCCGCTCCGGCTGTCCTGATCGGCCCACATGCGCCTGGACGAGCCCCGGCCCTTCAGAGCGGCCGCGCGCCGGCGGGCCGGGTGGCCCGCCGGTCCGTCCGATCCTGCTTCGCGACACCGGGGCGCGGCTCATGCGCCGCCCGCCACCGCGATCGGGGCTCGACCGGTCTGGGCGGGGTCGCACAGACCGATGATCGCCCGAGCTTCCGCGGGCGAAGCCGGTTCGCGACCCATCAGACGCGCAAGGCGCACCACCGCGTCGACGAGTTCCGCATTCGATCGCGACAGGGTCCCGTCGGGCAGGTAGGGGTTGTCTTCCCAGCCGACGCGGACATGGCCGCCGAGGCTGAGGGCGAGCGCGAGTAGCCGCCATTGCATCGTCGAGTCCATGACGCTGACATTCCAGTTCACGCGAGGGGGCAGATGGGCGACCAGGTACAGCAGTGAATCGGGCGTCGGCGGTGTCCATGCGCCACCGGGCCAGCCGAGGAAGAGGGTCGTCCAGACGGGGTCGTCGAGAAGGCCCTTCGCGCGGACGTACTCGAGATTCCAGAAGGCGCCCGTGTAGAAGGACTCGACCTCGGGCTTGACGTCGTGTTCGCGGGCGGCAGCGCAGAAGGCTTCCAACTCGGATCGGGGATGGAGCGAGTACTGCTCGTTGGCAGGGAACATGGGGTCGGGCTGGAAGAACTCGTCATGGGCGTTGAAGGCGTAGGACATCATCTCGGGGCGAAGGGCCATCAGGGCGACCTTCTCCTCGAGTCGGGCACTCGCGATCCCGAACTGCATGACGGCGTCCCGTTCGCTACGGATCCGCTCAGTGAGATCCGCCCAGCCCTCGTGATCGATCCGTGACAGCTTGCGTCCGTCATCCTGGATGCGATCCTCGAGATGGTGGACACCGTGGTGGTGGACGAGTGACGCCCCGGCGTCGATCGCACGGATGTACTCCGCGGCGACGGCTGGGACATCTTCAATCCGTGGCATCCCAGCAAAGCCCGGATATGACATCGAGCAATCGGCCGTGACCGTGATGACGACAGTATCCATCGGTGAATTCCTATCTTCCGGCGATGTGGGTCATCGACGGAGGCTTCCGCAGAGCGTCTCTGTGTCCCGTCGCAGCGGCACGACATGTGCGAGGCACTGCTTGGGAGCTGCTTGGGGCGAGGTGCCGTCGCTACAGGGGCGGCGACGGCACCTCGCCCCTGGGCACGCTGATCCGACCAACGTGCCCGATATGAGACGAGGTCAGTCGGCTACTGGCCGGTCGTCACGAACTTGGTCCAGTTGGCCTGGATCGTCTGGTCGTAGGCCTGGGGCGTGACCTTGCTGCCGAGCAGGAGTTGGATCTCCGACTCCATCAGCGTCAGCATGGTGGGCGTCGCCCAGTCCTCCCAGGTGAATAGGCCGTTCTCCGAGTTTAGCTTCGTGTACTCGGTGACCATCTGCTTGAGGAGCGGATCTGTGATCGTCGCGTTGGCGCCGGCGACCGTCACCGACGGACGGCCGGACGCGATCTGGGCGGCGATGGCCGCGGGGCTCGCCGTCACGAAGTTGACGAACGAAGCCGCGCAGTCCGGGTACTTGGTCTTGGCCGAGATAGTGAATGGCAGGCTGTAGCCACCGACTGCCTCGTGCGTCCCACTGGCGCCAGCCGGGAACAACATGAAGCCGACGTTGGTGCCCATCGAGGTATCAAGATCGCCGAGCGCCCAGGTGCCGGTGATGAAGAAGACGCCCTCGCCCTTGCCGAAACGAGTCGTGGCATCGGCGAAGCTGGTCGCCAAGGCGTCAGAGTTGAAGTAGCCCTTCGTCATCCACGACTGCATCTGCGTCGAACCCTGGAGGTGGGCTGCGTCGTCGTAGGTGCTGCCGGCCTTATTGAACACCCAGTCGTTGATGGTTTGGGGGCTGACGTACAACCCATTGAAGAGCGACAGGTTGTGCTCCGCCGGCCATTTGTCCGAATCGCCAAGCATCACGGGCAGAAGCCCAGCAGCCTTGGCCTTATCTAGGGCGCCCGTGAAGGCAGCCATGTTGTCGAGCGTGGAAACGTCCGTGACGCCGAGCTGCGCCAGGAGCTCCTTGTTGTAGAAGACACCGACGTACTGGATCGCCGCCGGGACGGCCACCAGGTCGCCCTGGCCCATCGTCTTGCCATCCGCGGTGAACTTGTTGACCGTGAGCGCGTTGGCCGGGAAGGCGGTATCCCATCCGAACGCGGTCGCGTACTGGTCGAGATTGAGCAGGAGCCCAGCCTTCCACAGGGCGCCGTCAATCGACCACCCTTCGTTGCCCTGCATGACGTCAGGCGGCGTGTCGCCGGACATCGCGAGCCTGATCGTGTCAATCGACGATGACCAGTCCTTGGCGTCGACGACCACCGTGACGTTCGGGTTGGCTGTCTGGAACGCCTGGGCCTGCTGCTTGAATTGACTCAGGATCGTCTCGCCCGCCTCGGAGAAACCGACGTTGAGCGTGATGTTCCCGTATTGCGCGCACGATGGTAGCTGCGCCCCACTACTGGCGGGCGCCGTCGCCCCGGTCGTGGCGGGAGCTGCGGGCGTTGCCGTCGGCGTGATCGGTGGCGTGGTGGCGACGGTGCCTGAGCAGCCCGCCAGGAGCGCCGCGACCATCGCGAGGGCGGCCCCCTTCTCCTTTGTGCGATACCCGAGCATGGGTCCTCCTTGATGTCCGGTTCGGCAGCTCTTGCTGCCGACTGGCTAGCGGGACGTCCTGGTCAAACCACCTATGGAGTCGTCACTCACCTGTTGGCGGACCTCCTCGGCGCTCCGATGCCGCTCCACGTTGCGGCTGGCGATCGGAGCGTTACATGTCATCGCGGCACGCTCGCGGTGCGGGATTGTCCTCACTATCTTCGGGTACGCATCCCTCGCGCGGCGTGATTGCTGCGCGCATCGTATCACGCTGCGCAAGCGGCAACGTATGGTCCATAATGGCTGCGTTTTACACACCAGGCTGCGTTGTAAGCAGCATTAGACCGAGACGGCCCAGATCCGTGGCCGCGCGTTGCCCCTCTCAAAGGTGCTGTGGCATGATGGGCGCGTGCGTGCACGGTGCTGCGGAGAGCGCAACGACTCAGGTCAGCTGCGAGGGACGGTGTGGTCAAGGGAGATGCGGTGACGGAAGCCATGCACGCGGCGATCCTGCGCTCGATCCCAGGGGCGCTGCTCGAGCTCGGGGTCGTGCCGCGCCCCGGGGCGGTGGCGGATGACGACGTCATCGTGCAGGTCGAGGCGTGCGGCATCTGCGGGACGGATCTGCACATCCTCGCCGGCGAGTCCTACAGCCCTGACCTCCCGTTCGTGCTGGGGCATGAGCCCGTCGGGGTCGTCGTCGCCACGGGAGCTGCGGCACAAGCCTGGCTCGGCCGGCGGGTGACGATGACGCTCTTCACCGGCGATGGGACGTGCCCGATGTGCCTCGATGGTGACGAACGCCTGTGTCCCGCTCTCATATCGATCACGGGCGTGCTCGGTGTGTGGGGCGGCTACGCGGACTACGTGCGCGTGCATGCCCGCCAGCTGGTCGGGGTTCCGGAGGCTCTCTCGCCCGCTGAGGTGGCCTCGCTGGTCGATTGCGGGGCGACTGCCGCGAACAGCGTTCGCGTCGCGCTGGAGGGTCATCCGCGCCGCGTCCTCGTCGTGGGGGCTGGGCCGATCGGCTTCCTGTGCGCCGAGCTTCTCCGCGTCGCCCGTGTGCCCGTCCAGGTCATCCAACCTAGCCGCCTTCGGCGCGAGGCTCTCGCCCGGCTGGGGCACAACGTCGTCGCCTCATTCGAGGCGGCGTCGCAGCCGGTGGACGTCGTGATCGACTGCGCCGGGGCCTCGGCGGTCGTCGCGCCAGGTGTGAGCGCGCTCGAACCGCACGGCGTGTACCTCTTGGCGGGCTATGCCTGCGTGCCGGAGATGGAGTTCGCCGTGGTGGCGCGCAAAGAGGTTCGCATCCAGGGGATCCGGTCCGGTCGACGGCAGGACCTCGTGTCAATCATCGACCGGGCGGCAGCGCGTGAGATCCGGCTGCCCGAGATCACGAGGTGGCCGTTATCGGCAGCCAATCAGGCCCTGGCAGCGTTGCGCGAACGACAGGTGGGGGGAAAGGCGGTCCTAGTCCCTGACAAGGTGTGGTCGGAGGGGCAGCCATGAAGATCGCGCTGGATCCCGCGATGTTCAACGCGGCGCCAATCGAAGCGTCGTTCCGCGCCGCCGCCGAGGCCGGCTATCGATACGTCGAGCTGAGCAATCGGGGCGACGTCATCGGCGCCTTCGGGCCTGTCGCCGCGTCGCTCAGTGACTTGTCCAGAGCCCGACGGTCGGCGAATGCGGTCGGGGTCGAGATCGCCTCCGTGGCCGTGATCCAGGCATGGTCCAGCCCCGATGACGCAGTGCGCAGCCAGGCCGTCGTTTGGTGGCGCGAGGGGATCGCCGCTGCGGTGAAGCTCGGCTGCCGGCGGATCAACACGGAACTGTCGGGCGATCCGAACCGGTCGGCGGACTGTCACGTGGCCCTCCTGCGCTCGTTGGAGGCGCTGTTGCCGATCATCGAAGGGGAGGGGATCGAGGTGGTGGCGGAACCCCATCCGTGGGACTTCGTCGAGACCACCCGCGAAGCCGTCGACCTCGTGCGCGCTATCGGCAGTGATGGGTTCCGCTACCTCCATTGCCTGCCGCACACCTACTACCTCGGCGGCAGCGCCACCGACCAGCTCGCATACGCCCGCGGGTGGTTCGACCATGTCCACGTCGCAGATACGTATCGGCCATCTCGGACGATCGTCAATCCACGCGGCTTGGACACACGGACCCATCAACACTTCGACATCGGTGCTGGCGAGCTCGACTGGAGCGAGATCGTCCGCGACCTCCGTGCCAGCGACTTCGATGGGCTCTTGACCGTGCAGGTGTTTGGCTGGGAGGAACAAGCGGAACGATCATTCCTAGCTAACCGATCCGCGCTCGATCGACTCTTCGCCGACCTGCCTTAGGTGATCCTTCCATGACTGCACCGTTGGCCGCGGATCGCGAGCCGCCGCCTATCAGACGAGAGCGTCGCTTGATCTCACCCGTCCAACGGACCTTCCTGGCCCTCGAGGCACTAGCCGCTCGATCGCTCACGGCCGCTGAGGTCGCACGACTCCTCGGCGTGAATCGGAGCACCGCCATGCGCCTCCTCGCCGAGCTCGTGGCCACGGGCTACGTCGCTCGCGACGAGGGCAAGCGGTACTCGACCGTCCCATCCAGGTTCTTTGGGTTGGTTGCGCTCCGGGAGCCTCACGCGGACTGGAGCCAACTCATCGATCCGGTCCTCGCGGCGATCCGCGACGACTGCGGCGAAGCAACGATGCTCGGCGTCCCGGCCAACGGAACGATGGTGTATCTGGCGTTCTTCCCATCTCAGCACGTCGTCGCGGTGTCGGAGCACCTCGGAACGGTCCGGCCGATGCATTGTTCGGCGCTCGGCAAGGCGTACCTCTCGGCGTTAGGCGCCGCGGCACTTGACGCTGAACTCGGGCGCCTGTCCTACGCTGGCGGGACGACCACCGCGGCGAAGGGGCCGATCGAACTGCGCGGTCGACTTGAGGAGGCGCGCGAGACGGGATTCGCTGTCGATCGGGGCGAGACGTTCGAAGGAGTCACGTGCCTCGCCGCGCCGGTTCGCGTGCAGGGGTCACTCATCGGGGCGGCAGGCATCTCGGGCCCATCCAGTCGCTTCACTGATGCGACGATCCACCTGCTTGGTCTGCGCCTCGCTCGCGATCTGTCAGATGTGTGAACCAGGTCAAGATGCGGGCGTGTTTATGCAGGCGGCATCGCTTGCGACTCGAGCGGAATGTCAGCCCTGTGCGCCTCGCCGTCCTCGGTTGACCGCGGGACGTCAGGCGCTCGGGTGCCGGGTGCTGTGAGACCGGCTGGCGACTTGTCTACACATGTGCCCCGCGCACGCCCGACGCGTGCGAGCGGCTCATGACGACACTGCCGATGACCACCAACCCGCCCGCCAGCTGGAGGAGCGCGACCTGCTCGGCTAGCAGCAGGATGGCGAAGACCACGCCCAGGAACGACTGGAGGTAGCCGAACATCGCCGCCCGGGAGGGACCCACGCGCCGGATGGCCGTGAAGTAGAGCAGGTTGGTCACCACCCCGGTCAGGACGACGGCGTACGCCAGGGCGCCCCACCCCTCGAGCGTCACGGCGCCGTAGTCCTGGGCGGCGAGCGCGGGCAGCGCCAGGGGCGCCAGGAACGCACTCCCGACGAGCATCTCCAGGGTGAGGATGTGGGCCGCGCTGTAGCGGCGGAGGAGGGCCAGGACCGGCAGGGCCGAGGCGCTCGCAAACAGCGTCGCCCCCAGGGCCAGAGCATCGCCGAGCAGCGGCGAGCGCCCGAAGGCCGCCCCAGCGGCGCCACCCACGATGAGGCCCACGCCGGCGAGCCCGATCACCGCGCTGACCCAATGGCGCCGCCCCAGGTGCTCGATCCCCACCACGGTGGCCAGGAAGGCGGTGATGAGCGGCCCGCTGGCCCCCAGCAGCGCTACGTCGCTTGCCCCGGTATCGGTCAGCGAGTAGACGAAGCAGAGCTGGTTGAGGCTGATGCCGAGCACGGCAGCGAAGACCACGAGGGGCAGGTCGGCACGAGCGATGCGCAGCGTTCCTTCACGCCAGTAGACGATCGCGGCCAGGACGAGGCCGCCCAGGCCGAAGCGCAGGACGGGGAAGGCCAAGGGGCTGATCTGGGTGACCCCGAACTTGATGACGGCGTAGTTGAGGGCCCACAGCGAGACGGCGACGAACAGGATCAGATCGGCCGATCCGGCAGGGGCGGGCCCGGACGTCACCGCACGCCGCGCGGTCGTCATCGGTCGGGCGCTTTGGGCCGGGGGCTGCCCGTGTCAGTAGCCGTCGCTCACCACGTTGCGCAGCGGGACGCCGCGGCAGAACCGACTGACCTGTGCCGCCGCGAGCGACCACGCACGGAGGCGCGACTGGTGCGTCGCACCGGCCACGTGGGGCGTGATGATGACGCCCGGCGTCGACCACAGCGGATGGTCGTCGGGGAGGGGCTCGGGGTCGGTCACATCCAGGGCTGCGCGCAGGCGGGCGCTCCTCAGCTCGTCCAGCAGTGCCGTCGTGTCGACGATCGCCCCGCGGGCGGCATTGACGAGCAGCGCGGCGGGCGCCATGGCGGCGAGGAACCGCTGGTCCACGAGGCCGCGCGTGGCGTCGGTGAGGGGCACCAGCAGGACGACCACGGCGGCCTTGGGCAGCAGCTCAGGGGCGTCCGCCATCGCGGCGACGCCCGGTCGAGCGTGGCGGGCCACGCGCATGACCTTCATGCCGCACGCTGCCAGGCGTCGCTCGACGGCTCGACCGATCGAGCCGTAGCCCACGATCAACACAGTGCCGCCGGTGAGCTCGTCGCTCGCCCGCACCCGATCGTCCCGCCGCCAAGTGGCCGCGCGCTGCGCGTCCACGGAGCTCGGCAGGTCCCGCTGGCTTGCCAGGATCGCCATGAGGACCCACTCGGCGACGGCAGCGTCATACGCGCCCGCCGCGTCACAGAGGGTTACCCCGCGTGGGACGTGCTCGATCAGGGCGTCGACGCCCGCCGACAGGGCCTGGATGACCTGCAGACCCTCGATCGCGGCGAAGAACGTCGTCGGGTCGTGGGGCGTCTCGCCCACGACCACGATGTCGGCCCCGGCGTGCCCGTCCGGCCTCGCGCCGGGAGCGGGCATCTCGGCGATGTGCGCGAGCCGGCCAAGGCGCGCCCTGGCCGCACCTGGAGCATCCGCGGGGATCCAGACGACAGGTCGGGGTCGCACGACCAGAACTCTAGGTGGCTGGACTGCTCGCCGCCCGTGCAGTCGGCGGAGCGGCGGTCGGGCAGGTCAGTGTGCCCCGGCCTCCAGGACCAGCAGCGAGTCCTCCCACCCCTGTGGGGTCGTGAACGAGTGCGAGCCCTCGTTCGTGAGGTGGCCGATCGGTCGGGACTCGGCCGTTCGGGGATCGACCCAGGATGCCTCGCATCCGGCTCCAGCCAGCCTGGACAGGTCGACCGAGATGACGGCCTCGGCCGCGCAGTACACGAGCGCCCACTTCCCATCCTTGTGGCGCGCGGTTCGACCCGCTCGAGGGCGGCTGGCGCGACGGCGGTGAGCGAGCCGGTGGCGAGCCGTTCGAGGTCGACCCACCGGGGGAGCAGGACTGGCTGCTCGCGATCGAGCCAGTCACCTGACCAAAGCCCGCCGGATCACGATGCGGAGGCCCTCATGGGGCGCTAGGTGCCGTGCCCACGATGAAGGACGTCGCCGAGCGCGCCGGCGTCAGTGTCAAGACGGTCTCGCGGGTCGTCAACAGTGAGCCCGGTGTCAGGCCAGCGATGCAGCGGCAGGTCGAGGAGGCCATCGGAGCCCTCGGCTTCCGGCGAAACCTGGCCGCACGCAGCCTTCGCATGGGCCACCGGATCCGGAGCATCGGGCTCGTCGTGGCCGACCTGATGAACCCCTTCTACTCCGCCGTCGCCTCCGCCGTCGAGGGCGTCGCCAGCCGGCATGACGCGGTGATCATCATCAGCAGCTCGGCCGAGCACGCGGACAGTGAGCAGGAAGTCGTGCTGAACCTGCTCGGCCGCCCGGTGGACGGCTTGATCGTGGTCCCGGTCGGCGACGACCATCGGTACCTGGAGCGGGAACGGCAGATGGGCGCGCGGGTCGTGTTCCTCGACCGGGCCGGCGGCATGATCGAGGCCGACGCCGTGGTGCTGGACAACGTCGGAGGCGCCAGGCGAGCGGTCGAGCATCTCCTGGGTCGCGGGCACCGGCGGATCGGCTTCGTCGGCGATCCGCCAGCCGTTGACACCGCCGTCGAACGGCTGGAGGGCTACCGGACAGCCCTGGCAGCGGCGGGCATCCCCTTCGACCCCGACCTGGTCAAAATGACCTCGTCCGCGCCGGAGGTGTCCCAATCGGCCGCCGGCCAGCTGCTGGCGCTGGAGGATCGGGTGACGGCGATCTTCGCCGCCAACAACCGCAACTGCGTGGGTACTCTGCGGGCGGTGCGGGCGTCCGGCCGGCCGGTTGCGATCGTCGGCTTCGACGATTTCGAACTGGCCGACCTGCTGCCGACCCCCGTCTCGGTCATCGCCTACGACCCGGCCGAACTCGGGCGTGCCGCTGCCGAGCTCCTCTTCTCGCGCATGGCGGGCGACTCACGGCCGCCGCAGCGGATCGTGATCCCGACGCGGCTGATCCAGCGCGGCTCTGGCGAGCTTTCGCCGTAGCCGTACGTGCCGGGCGGAGGGGAGAGTCGGCGGTGGTGGTATACCAGCCTTGCAGGCACCGTTCCGCAGCGTCCTAGTCCGTAGTTCGGGCGTCCCTCTTGGCAATAGACGACCAGCGCCCCGCCGCCAAGGCGCCGCCCGAGGGTGGGTCCATCGAGCGCGGGCCACGCTTTCGTCTCCTCGTCGAGCGCAGTTCGGACGTCTTCTATCGCACCCGGCTGACGCCTGAGCCAGTGCTCGAGTATGTGAGCCCGGCCGCGGAGACCGTCACGGGGTACAGCCCCGCCGAGCTCCTCGCAGATCCGGCGCTGTGGCAGAAGCTCGTCCATCCTGACGATCGCGCGCTCATCCCCGACGGCACGTCCTTCGCCGCGGCAACAGCGGACGAGCTCGGGGCGGCCCTCGTCCTGAGATGGGTCCGCCGTGACGGGTCGGTCCGCTGGACTGAGCACCGCAGCGCCCCGATCTTCGCTGAAGACGGCACCCTCATCGCTCTCGAGGGCGTCGCACGGGACGTGACGGCGCGCATCACCGGCGAAGAGCATGTGCGTGCTGCCGATGCTCGCCTCCGTGACCTCCTGTCGGGCATCGATCTGGGCGCTCTCGTCCTCGACCTCTCAGGTAGGGTCGAGTTCATCAACGACTTCCTCCTTCGCCTGCTCGGTCGAAGCCGCGATGAGCTCGTGGGGCGGGACTGGATCGATATCGCCGTCCCCGAGGCCGAGCGCGCTGCCTTGCGCGAGACCTTTGCGGCGGCGATCGCTGCCGGCGCTGGCGCTGGTCAGCGCGAGGACGGCATCGTCACGCGCTCAGGAGATGAACGTCGCCTGCTTTGGACGAGCGTCATCCAGCACGACGCCGAGGGCCGGGTCGTCGGGCTGGCCGCCATCGCCCATGACGTCACCGAGGCTCGCCGGATCGCGGCCGAGCACGCGCGTCTCGCGGCAGCCATCGAACAATCGCCCGAGTCCGTGATCATCACGGACCCCGCGGCCCGGATCCTGTATGTCAACCGCGCCTTCGAGCGCCTGTCGGGATATGCGAGTGCGGAGGTTGTCGGCCAGACGCCGCGAATCCTGGCCAGTGGCGTCCAGTCGGGGTCGTACGACGACGCCATGGGCGCAGCCCTCGCCCACGGTGTGGCGTGGACGGCCGATGTCGTCTATCGGCGGAAGGACGGCTCGCATTACAGCGTGAGCTCGGTCACGTCGCCGATCGGGGCCGCGGATGGCTCGATCGCGGGGTATGTCGAGGTGGCCCGTGACGTGAGCCATGAGCGGGAGCTCGAGTCGCAGACCGAGCGGCTCGTGCGCGAGCGTGCCCTCATCGCCGACACCCTGCGCAGTCTGCCATCCGGCGGGGACCCTGAGGCCACGGCCGAGCTGTTCTGTCGCCAGGTCGCCAGCCTGTCCGATATCGTCGTGGCGTCGGTCCTGGGTTTCGAGTCCGACGGCGCGGCGATGCCTCTCGCCTTCGTCGTACCGGGGTCGCCGGACACCGGGCTTCGACGGTTCACCGTGGAACGAAGCCGCTACCTGTACCGCCGCGCCACGACAGGCCCATGGGTCTCGGAGTGGATCGACGAGCCGACACACCCGTATGGCGACATCATCCGGAGCCTCGGCGTCCGCGGGTTCGCGTACGCACCGGTCCAGAGTCAGGGCGCCCCGATCGGCGTGTTGGCCATCGGCTCGTCAAAGCCCGACGCGGTCGCGCGGCTGTCGGAGCAGCTCGGGGCCCTGGTCGACTTTGCCGATCTCGCCGGCGCCCTGCTCGGGCGGCAGCTCGCCGACCGAGGCGTCGCCCGGCGGATGCATGCCGAGATCGAAG
>CAWCMN010000001.1:0-145712 GCA_963796715.1 uncultured Chloroflexia bacterium | reverse complement strand
TTCCCGTCTGGCGCGCCATCGTCCCGTTCGGCTGTCCCGGATGCCTGACCCTATGCTTCCAGGCGAAGGCTCGATCCGACGAGGAGGCGCGCGATGCTCACGGCAACCAAGGACCTGATGCTCCCGGCGACCGTGACCGGCTCGTGGCCGCGGCCGCGCTGGTACGACGGCGGCCTGTGGGGCCGTCCGCTGGACACGGCACTCCTCGACGTACGCTTCCGCGAGCAGTTCCTGGATGCCCACGCGGTCGTGCTGGCCGAGCAGGAGCGGGCGGGCCTGGACATCCTCACCAACGGCGACTACCACCTGGACGAGGACTTCGCCGGCCGGTCGTGGCACCACTACCCGCTGCAGCGGTGGAAGGGACTGGAGCACGAGGAGCTGCAGTACGAGGGCTCGCGCGACTCGCTGCTCGCCTTCCCGGCCGGCACGCTGATGAACGAGATCGAGACCACGTGGCGGTGGCCGCGCGTGGTCGGCAAGGTGGAGCACGACCCGCGCAACCCGCTCGAGTACGCCAAGCTGTGGCGGATCGCGCAGGCCCGCTCGGGCTCACGCAAGCCCGTCAAGTTCGGGACCTGCTCGTCGCAGGTGCTGGCCATCTTCCTCGACAGCCACACCGCGCAGTACGACCTGGACGACAAGAAGCAGCTGATCTGGGACATGGCCACGGCCATGAACCTCGAGCTGCGTCAGCTGGCGGCGGCCGGCGCCAGGGTCATCCAGATCGAAGAGCCCACGATCCACTTCACGGCCGCCTTCCACCCGGAGGAGAAGGAGCTGCTCGACTTCATGGTCGACGCCTTCAACCACGAGGTGGAGGGCCTCGACGACGTCGAGCTGTGGATCCACACCTGCTGGGGCAACCCCAACATGCAGAAGGTCTACACGGGCGAGTCGTACGCCAACTCGATCGAGATCTACCTCGAGCGGCTCAAGGGTGACGTGTGGACCGTCGAGGCGACCGAGAACGACCTGGCCGAGATCGACCTCTTCAAGCCGTACGCCACGAACCTCAAGAAGAAGGTGGCGATCGGCGTGGTCAGCCACCGGACGCTCCAGGCGGACATGCCGCCGGTCGTCGCCAAGCGGGTGCGACGGGCGCTGGAAGTGATCCCGGCGGACATGCTGATCCTCTCCACCGACTGCGGCTTCGGCCGCCAGGGATTCAACCGGACCGTCGCGTTCTACAAGACGACGGCCATCGCCCAGGCGCGCAACATCGTCCTGAAGGAGCTGGGCCTCCCGGAGCGCTACGTGCCCGCGGCCGACCCCGCCCTGCAGGCCGACGTGCTGCCGGACCGGGAGCCGCTGACGCACCTGCCGTCACCCTGGAAGTAGCAGCGGGTCGTGGAGTCGAGTCCGGTGGCCGACGCCGAGTACTGGGCGCGCTACTACGCCGTGACCGTGGACCGGCCCGCGTGGGCGACGGTCCGGTCTGCGATCGAGCGGTTCGCCGCGGACGACGGCGGCACCCCTGGAGAGCGCATCGCAGTCGACCTTGGCTGCGGCGCCGGACGGGACACGAGGGAGCTCCTGCGTGCGGGCTGGAGGGTGCTGGCCATCGACCGTGAGCCGGCTGCCATCGCCGCGCTCGAGGCGGCGACACCGGACGGATGGCGGGCCAGGCTCGAGACGGGCGTAGCCGACATGGCGAGCGTCTCCGTACCACGGTGTGACCTCGTCAACGCGAGCCTGAGCCTGCCGTTCATGGCACGTGACGAGTTCTGGGCGACGTGGGCGCGCATCCTCGCCGCGCTGCCCGTCGGTGGGCGAGTGACGGCGATGCTGTTCGGAGACCGTGACGCCAGCGCAAGCGATCCCGGGATGACGTGTCCGTCCCCTGAGGCCATCCTCGGGAGTCTGTCCGGGTTCGAGGTCGAGGACTGGGTCGACCTCGAAGAGGACACCGAGACGGCACTCGGCGAGCCGCATCACTTCCACCGGGTCGAGCTGGTGGCGCGGCGCGTCTCTTCCCGCTAAGAGTCTACGAACGGCAACACACCAAAAGCCTGGGGGTTCCTGGACGTGGACCTCGAGTTCAGCGGCGAGCTGTGGTACTGGCGCGGCCCGTCGCCGTTCCACTTCATCACTGTGCCGGAAGACGCCTCCGTTGGCCTGCGCGCCCTGTCGGCCCTCGTGAGCTACGGCTGGGGCATGATCCCGGCCCGAGCCCAGGTCGGATCGAGCGAGTGGGACACCGCGCTCTTTTGCAAGGACGGACGCTACGTCCTGCCCGTCAAGGACGTCGTCCGCCGGGCGGAAGGCCTCTCGATCGGCGACATCGTGGCGGTGCGCCTGAGCGTCCGCCACTGATCCGAGACGCATTCCCCCCCGACCCGCAACGGGACCGTAACGTTCCGACGGCCGCGCGCGGCACGGCCGCGAGCCACCATCGGCGACGCTGGCCGCGGTCAGGGGGCCCGGCCGGCTTGGGGGCGATCAGTGCCTGGATGGCCCGCGGGACGGCCGGGACCCCTGGCATGGACGGCACATCGGAGGTCGACATGGACGACCGACGCAACACGCGGAACGACCACGCGGGGTCCCCTCCGCGTACCGGACCCCGACCGGGTCCCGTCTCTCGCGGCTGGCGCGACTGGTCACCCCGGAGCTTGGTCGGCCTGTCGGATCGCGCCCCGACGGATCGGGCCGACACGATGCCGTACGAGCGACTGCGCTCGCCGGACGACGAGGCGCTTCCCATCTGACTCCCTCGCCGCGGTCGCAGCGGCCGAGGCGGCCGGGCATGGCACGATGCCGCCATGCCCGAGGGCGACACGATCCACCGCACGGCTGCCGGGCTGCGCCCGTACCTCGTGGGGCGCACCATTCTTGCGGCCACGTCGACCCGCGGTGCCGACGTGGGGCGGCTCGTCGGGTCGACGGTGACAGCGGTCGACACGCTGGGCAAGAACGTGCTGATCCGCTCGTCCAGCGGTCTGACCGTGCGGACCCACCTGCGCATGAACGGCACCTGGCATCGCTACCGACCGGCCGAGCCGTGGCGGCTCCCCGCCTCCCGGGCGGCGCTGGTGTTGGAGGTCGAGGGTGCGGTGGCGGTCTGTTTCGACGCTCCCGTCGTCGAGGTCTTCGAAACGCAGGCCCAGGGCCTTCATCCCGGCCTGGCGCCCCTGGGCCCGGACCTGACCGCCGATCGATTCGCCGCCGCCGAGGTCGTCACGCGGCTGCGCGAACCGGGTCGCGCCGGGACCGCCATCGGGGAGGCGCTGCTCGACCAGCGGGTCATGGCGGGGGTGGGCAACGTCTTCCGGAGCGAGATCCTGTACCTGGAGCGCATGGATCCGTTCGCCGCGGTCGGGACGCTCGATGACCGGACGCTCGACGGCATCGTGGCGACCGCCCGGCGCCTCTTGCTGGCCAACATCGGGCCCGGCAGCCGGGCGCGGCGCTCCACCACCGAAGGCGCACGGGAAGCCGCCGGGGCGCCGCTGTGGGTCTATCGGCGGACGGGCCGGCCGTGCCGGCGCTGTGGCACGCCGATCCGCGCGGCGAGCCTCGGCCGCGAACTGCCGCGGACCGTCTGGTGGTGCCCGCGCTGCCAGGCGCGGCACGCCGTGGATGAGGCCTAGTGGACGCCCAGCGCGCTGACGTAGTCGGCCGGTTCAGGCCGCAGATCGCGATCGTCGAGGTCCCATCGGATGGCAAGGGAGGCGCCGACCACGCCCGGCGTGCGCAGGACCAGGTCCCGCAGCAGCACCGCCGTGGAGCGTCGTTCGACCTTGCCCGCCAGGTCGACCACGCCGTCCGTGACACGGACCGAGAAGTCCGCGGGGTCGAGCCACAGGGCATGGGTCAGGACGTCGTGGCGGATCACCTCGACCAGCTCCGCGTCGGGGCGGAGGTAGGTCTTGATGACGTCGGCGCGGGTGATGATGCCGACAAGGCGCTCGCCTTCGACGACCGGCAGGCGATTCACCCGTCGCTCGATCATCAGCCGGGCTGCCTCGGATAGCGATGCGTCGGGGGCGATCGTGAGAGCGGGTGCCGTCATCGCCTCGCCGGCGGTCCTGGCGTCGCGTCGCTCGTCGGAGCGATGGCGGCGCGACGTGAACGCCAGGGGACCGGATGGCGCTTCGGATGCGCTCGCGTACTCCTTGATGAGGAGGTCGGCTTCAGAGATGACACCGACCACGCGCCCGGCGTCCACGACCGGCATCCCACTGACGCGACGAGAGATGAGCAGCGTGACCACATCCTTGAGGGGCGTGTCGGCGCTGACGACGATGACCTCAGCGGTCATGACATCGCGAACTGTCGCCATGGAGATGCCTCCGGAGATCGGGGCGCGCCCGGGGCCGGCTCCCCCTAGCCGGCCCCGGTCAGCCACTAGTGGACGATGACCACCGTCGCGCCGCTATGGGTCGCGACGTGCTCGGAGACGCTGCCCTGCAGGAAGCGGGTCGCGGCGCCCTTGCCGGCCGCACCCACGATGACGGTATCGAAGCCGCCCTCGAGGGCGATCCGCTCGATCGTGGGGGCGGGGTCGCCGGCCGGCTCGAGCCGGTCAGCCTTCACGCCTCGCTTCGCCAGATGGGCGACGGCGGAGTCGAGCTCGCGCTGGTGCGTCAGATGATCGTCCCACGGATCCACCGGCACGCGCCCGGGATGGACGGGCACGACGCTCACGACGGTCACGGCCCCGGCGAAGGCATCGGCCAGCTCGGCCGCCTCGTCGAGGGCATGAAGCGCAGGTTCGGTCCCGTCGTATGCCACCAGGATCTTCTTCATCGGATGCGCTCCTGACTCTTGGGCCCGCCCGACGGAGAACCTACCGCCGCGGGTATCACGGTCAACCTAGCGGTCGCACCGGTCGCGCCATAGGGCCCGAGGTAACCGGGCTGCGGGCCGAACGGCACGCACCGCCGGCGGCACGTGACGGGTGTACAGGGCCACTCGGACCCCCCAGACTCTGGGCCACCCGGAGGGACGCGAGGCGGCATGGGACGACACGAGGTCGGGCGGGACGCGGCACCGGCGGCTGGTCGATCAGCCGACCGCGGATGGCACCACGCGGCGACCTGGTTGGTCTGCGCCATCACCATCCGCGTGCTCTTCCGGGTGCGCCTCGAGGGCCGCGCGCGGCTGCCCGACGGGCCCTACGTCCTGTGCTTCAACCACCAGTCGTGGGCCGACCCGTTCATCCTCCTGGCGATCCTGCCCCGGCGTCCCCGGATCACCTTCTTCGGCCCGAAGGAAGCCGACCTCCGGGTCGGGCGGCGCAACCAGCTCATCGCGTGGAGCGGCATGGCCCTCCCCTACCGCCCGGACAAGACCGACCTGCTGGGTGCGACCCGACGCGTCCAGGCCGTGTTCGACGGTGGGGGCGTCCTGGCCATCGCCGGCGAGGGCCGCATCCACGCCGGTGAGGCGACGCTGCTGCCGCTCGACGAGGGAGCTGCCTTCTTCGCCCAGCGTGCCCGCCTCCCCATCGTCCCGGTGGCCCTCAACGGCACGAGCTGGCTCGTCTTCGGGCGTCGGCTACGGGTGCGGACCGGCGCGCCGATCGCGACCGCCGGCCGGTCGTCGCGCGAGGACGTGCGTGCGCTGACGGACGAGACGTGGCAGGCCCTGCACACCCTGTGCGGCGGCTATCCCGACCCGATCCCGCCACCCGCCGGCAGCCTCTGGTACCGCTTCACCGAGGCGTTCAACGAGTGGCCCGAGGGTGCACGGCCGACCGTCGAGCCGGCCATCCGGGAGGATTGACCAGTGCGTGGCGGGCCCTTGAGCGGGCCCACACCCGCCCCATTGTTGTTGTGAGCACAACGAGGTTCGTTAAGCCCCATCGAGCACCCTGACGGGCCGGCATCGTCCTGCTTAAGCCCAGTTCCAGGCCCGATCTACGAATGGGGGTAGTAGCACGACCGATAAGGACGTCTCGGTCGAGACCGCCCGGACCTTGGGCGCCTGCCTTGTGCTGGGATCATCAATGGGGTGAGTAAGCCGGGGCACTAGGCGCCACGACCCGGTCCGGTCGGGCCGACGGACGAGCCGGGCTGGCGTTATCGATCGTCGCGCCAGCGGAGCCAGGCGCGGCCCGCCTCGACGTCCCAGGTCGGGCCGTTGAAGCCGAGCGTGAACTGGCGGAAGCCCATCTCCACGTCGCGCTCGGCGTCCTCGCGCTGGAACAGCTCGAGGTCCTCCGGCTCCACGCCAACGCCCCCACTCGATCGACGCTGGGTCGTGATCGGGTCCCGGTGCTAGAGTCGCCAGCGATGGCCGACCGCACGACACCGGTGTACCTGGAGGTCGGGGCGAAGCGGATCTTCGCCGGTGCGCTGGCGTGGCCCGGCTGGTGCCGGTCGGGGCGGGATGAGGCGGCGGCACTCGCCGCGCTGGTGGCTTACGGGCCCCGCTACGAAGCGGTCGTGGCCGGCACGGATCTCGCGTTCACGCCCCCGAGCGGTCCCGAGGCGTTCGTGATCGAAGGTCGCGTGACCGGCGACGCCTCCACCGATTTCGGCGTGCCCGGTGCACTCGCACCCGGCGACCCGGAACCCGTCGCGGGCACCGAGCTGACGCGGCTCGTCACGGTGCTGCGTGCCTGCTGGGCGGCGCTTGACCGGGCGGCCGCGGACGTCACCCCAGCCGGTCTGGCCACCGGGCCGCGCGGTGGCGGTCGATCGGTCGAGGGGATCCGCGCCCACGTGATGGACGCGGAGGGCGGGTATCTATCCGCCATCGGGTGGAAGGCGCCCCCCGATCCGGCCGACCGGCGCCAGGCGGTGCTCGACGGGATGATCGCGATCGCCCCACTTGGCGTGCCGCCCCCGGGGCCGCGCGGCGGCAAGCGGTGGCCGGCCCGCTACTTCGCCCGACGCGTGGCGTGGCATGCCCTCGACCACGCGTGGGAGATCCAGGACCGCACGCTCCGCTAGGGTGCGCCGGCCTGAGGTTCAGGCTGAAGGATCCGGCGCCGAAGTCGTCGCCACGTCGATCTCGTTGCCGGCCGGGTCCGCGAGCGTCCAGAACTTCTCCTCGACGTTGTGGCGCACGAGCCGGCCGCCGGCCGCGAGGGCCGCCGCAAGGCGCGCCTCGGCCTGGTCCCACGGCACCCACACGACGAGATGGATCGTGCCCGCCCCGTCGGTTCGCAGCTCGTCCATCTCCTCGAACCAGAACGGCGCCAGCCGTCCATGTGGATCGACCAGATCCTCATCCGGGTTGTCGGGCCGGGGGGCGTAGCCGAGGACCGCCTGCCAGAAGGGCATGATCGCGCCCCGCTCTTTCGCCCCCGGGATGACGGAGAGGCTCTGGACCCCGGCGGGTTCGGCCATGAGCCCGAGCGTGCGGGCCGCAGTCGAGATCGCTCGGGCGAGGTCGAGATCGCCCTGCACGAGGCCGTACTCGCGACCCTTGAAGGCCCGGACCAGGACGGTCACGCCGTCGCCGCGGATATCGATCGACGGTCTCTTCGCCCTCACCGACGAACCCGCTGATGGCGCTCGACGAGTCGGGCGGACGCGCTGAACGAGTCCGTCCGGAAGAACGCACAGGCGCCTTCTGGAAGGACGCGCCACGCCTCGGCGCCCGCGGCCGCGTGGAATTGCCGCGAGAAGATCCGGTCGGTCATCGTCGCGAAGCCCGCGCTGGTCAGGCGTGCAGCTTGCGGAACCAGAACGAGTGGCGGTCGCCCTTGGAGTACTGGCCCACGATCTCGTGGCGCGTCATGCGCGCCCAGGCGGGAGCGTCCTCGAGCAGGCCGGGGTCCGTCGCCGTGATCTCGATGACCTGGCCGACCTCGGCCGCCTTGACGGCCTCGGCCAGCTTGACGATGGGCATGGGGCACAGCAGGCCGGTGGCGTCGACCACGACGGCGGCCCGGGGAAGTTCGGCGATATCGGTCACGACGGCTCCTAGATGAACAGGTTGGTGGCGCGCGCCTGCGCGTCGGCCAGGTAGGTCGCCACGCCGGCGTACGAGTCGACCGGCACGAGGTCTTCCTTGGTCAGACCCATCACGCCCATCGTGATCGTGCAGGCGACGAGCTTGACGTCGAGCGAGCGGGCCAGCTCGAGCATCTCCGGCACGGTCGGCATCTTGAACTCGCCCATCAGGCGGGCCATCAGCCGCGGCCCCAGGCCCAGGAAGTTGAAGCGCGTGAGGGGCAACCGGCTCGCGCCGCCGGGCTTCATGATCCGGAAGGCGGTCCGGAGGGGGTCACGGCCGATGCGCCGCGCGTCGGGGCGCGTGATCACATCAAGGCCCCAGAAGGTGAAGAACATCGTCACCGGCAGGCCGCTCGAGGCTGCGCCGACGGCGATGTTGAAGGCGGCCTGGACGCGGTCGAACTCGCCGGAGAAGACGACGATCGTGACGCCCTCACGAGTGGGCGGCTCGGCGGTGGCGGCGGCCTGCGGGACGAGGCCGGTCAGGTCGGCCGGGTCGCTCGGACTCGGCCCGTCTGGGGCGAGCGGGGCAGGAGCCTGGGGTGCTGGCGGTGTTGCGATAGCCATGGGAACCTCCGGGTACTGGGTGCGCATCGGGGACCACCGGCGCGCACCTCGGGGAGGTTCAGATCGCGCCGGCGCCTCGACAGGAGCACCGATACCCGGCTGGACAGCAGCGGGTCACGCGGCACGGGGCGGCAGCGATCAGGCTCGCGAACATCGGGTCAGTCTGCAGGCGGACGCGTGACCTGTCAACGACCGCGGCGCCGTCACCACACAAGCGCTTTGCATCCAGCGTCGACAGCGACGGAGATAAGCCCGTTCCTCCGCTGTTCGTTGCGCCGGACGAAACATCCGGCGGAGGAGAGGCGGTTCCGAAGCCCTCCGCAGCCCTTCCTCCGTCGCTGTGATCGCCCGATGCAAGGTCCGGGGAGCCAGCGCCCGCCACTGGCTACCCTGCACCCGCTCGGCAACGTCCCGCCGATCGTTGCCGAGGGAGGGCTAGCTGGGGCGAAGGCTGCGACATTCCGGGATGAGTGAACACGGAAGAGGGCCCGTCCGCGCCCTGCTTGTTCACGCATCACGTGAAGGTGCGCGAGACGCACACCCCATCAGGTGCGGCGCGCTCGTCATGATACTGACAGCCGGAGCCCTCCCGCACGGGCTCACGCGATGTAGGGGTCGATCGTCGATGGACCGATCGGGGTGAGGGTCGAACGCAGCCCGCGGTGGTGGGTCGTCCGCCTCGTCGCGGTCATCGTGGCGCTGGTGGGCCTTACCGGCGGCGCACTCGTGGTCGGCCTGCACCCAGCTGGAACGACACCTGGCTCCGCCTCCACCAGCCGGTCCGCCACCGCGACGGCTTCGGCGACGACGGCCCCGCTAGCGCAGACCGTGGCCCTGCCGACGTACGCCGGCGACGAGGTCGGCAGCGACTGCCTTCGGGATACCGGGTATTGGGTCGTCGAGGGCAGCGCGAGCGGACCGTGGACCACGTGGGCGGAGGGGATCGCCGGACCCGAGATGGAACTCGTGTGGCCGCCGGGTTATCGCGCCCGATTCACACCGCTCCTCGAGGTCCTCGCGCCCGACGGCACCGTCGTCGCCCGGGAAGGAACGCCGATGACGAGCGCGTGCGAACTGGCCCCGACCCAGGTCTACCCGGCGGACCTGCTCCCGCCGCACCCAGCACCGACGCCCGTGGCCGGACTGCCGCTACGCACCCCGACGCCGCCAGAGCTAGTCGGTCAGTCGGCGGTCCTGGCGCTCGAGTCCGGATTCACCATCGACGGCTCAGCCTCGGCCGGGGTGGTCGGCGCGGCACCAGACGGGACGGGCGGATCGGTCGTCGTCGCAGTGTCGCCGGGAGCGACGACGAGGACCGTGGCGAAGGTCCCGGCAGCGCATGTCATTCACCAGGTGCTCCTTTCCGCTGACTGGGTCGCCTGGGTCGAGCAGTGGTACGGGGAGACGGCGTCAGCCGGAGGGGATCACGCCGCAGCCGCCGCCGTCCTTGTCAACACGCCGGGTTGCCTGAATGTGGGCCAGCCCCTGGAGTGGCAGATCGTCGCCGCGCGCCTGTCAGGCGGCTCGCCCACGGTCGTCGCCCACGGTACGAACACCCGCGGCACTGGCGAGTGCGATCTCATCCCCGATCCGACCGTCGCCCTCTCCGGCGACCGGGTGGCCTGGACGGTCGAAGTGAGCCGACCGGGTCATCCCGACGCCATCGGTCTGGTCGTGAGCTCGCTGGCGACGAGCCGGACGATGCGCGAGATCACCATGCCCGCCACCGAGTACATCGATCAGCTCTCGCTCGACGGGCAGGCCCTCGCCTTTCGGGCGGCCAGCGCCGATATGGCCTCAGCAGTCGTGTGGTTCTCCCGCGATGACGCCACCGCCCCAACGCTCATCCCGACGGCGGCTACCGCGGCGGTCGGCGGGGGCCGCCTCGCCTGGGCGCCGGCGCAGGCCGACGGCGTCGTGTCGGTCACGCCCGAGGACACGCTCCGGGCCGCAACCACGCTGGCGCCTCCGGTCGACCTGGGGTTCACCTTACAGGTGCCCACGACCATCGTGCTGGACCGGAGCCTCGTGGCGTGGGAAGCGTTGGGTCAGTTCGGCGACGTCTACACGTCCAGGATCGTCGTGTGGCGGGCTGGATGGCCGTCGCCTCGGCTCCTCGACGAGTACAGCCAGCCCGACATGATCCAGCTTGCCGACGGCTGGCTGGCCTGGGACTCGACGCTCGACTGGATGGGCGGGCCGGCCGAAGGTTCGTATCGCACGCCCGAGACCGTGTTGCCTTAGAGGTTGACCGGATGGCACAGCAGCAGCTTCGGCCGCGGCGGCCCTTGCCCGAACGCTGCGACTTCGCACGATGAGTGAACGAGGCGGTGCTCTGCAGGCGCTGACGGTCCGAGATCGGTGGCTGCCGCAGCCCCGCCGAGCGTGGTTCGAGCACGCTCCATCCGTCCCAAACCCGGTTCCGTGCCGATCGGTCGCGGGATCGGACCCTGGACTCACCCGGCTGGGCTCATCCGGCCCCGACCTGTTCATTCGTCGTGCAGAAGGGCGCATTTGGCAAGCGCAAACGGGGCAGCGGCCCGTCGCGCCCAGCGGCCGGACGCGTGACCTGTCAACGACCTGCAGTCAGGGGCGCCGCTACGAAGCCGGTCGGCGACTCGATCCAGGTTGCGATCGCCTCGGCGATCTCCTGCCACCCGTCCTGCGCGATGAGCCAGTGCGTCCGGCCGGGGAACTCGCGCAGGGCGGTCACGGTCGCCGGGGCAGCTGCAGGCATACCGTCGGTACGTGCGGCGCACGATGACCGGCGGCACGATGTGGTCGTTGAGGCCCGCGATGAGGAGCAGAGGCGCCCGCGGGTTCCGGGCAAAGTCGACGCGGCAGGGGCTGCCGCCGCTCATGCTGGCCAGCGCCCCCTGGAAGAAGATGCGGCCGGTCTCGGGCGTGACGTGCGCGTCGTACGCGGCCTGCTGCTCGGCCGGCGGCAGGCCGTTGACGAACGCGTAGGCGAACTGGGCCGGCGACCAGCGCACGATCTTGTGCCAGCCGCGCCAGGTCAGGATGACCGAAGCGAGGGAGCGGAAGGCCGTCGGCTCGAACGCCCAGACGCCGCTCGGTGGCGCCGGGTCCAGGGCCACGCCCGCCGTGCCAAGCCCGCGGTCCAGGAGCAGCTGGACGATGAGCCCGCCGAACGAATGGCCGATCAGGATCGGCGGCTCGTCGAGGGCACGGACGAGTCTGCTCGTAGTGGGCCGCGATCTCGCCCACGCCCAGCCCCAGCAGAGGCGACGGGTCGGCCCGGATGGCCTCCACGGACCGGTCCTTGCCCGGCCAGGCCGGCGCCAGGCACTCGTAGCCGCGGGCCCTGGAAGAAGCCGAGCATCGGATCCCAGCACCGCGGCGTCACCCATGCACCGTGGATGAAGACGATCCGCCTGCTCACCGGCAGATGCTACTATCCGCCCCACAACTGAAGAGCCTTATCAAGAGTGGTGGAGGGACCGGCCCTGTGAAGCCCGACAACCTACCGGCGGCGACGCCGGCAAGGTGCCAAATCCGGGCAGGAGCGCCTGCGAGATAAGGGATCGTCCCGACCCTTCCTCACAGGAAGGGTCTTCTGTTTCCCGGCCAGGCTTCGCGGGCCACGGGTACCCTGCCCACGCCAGCCCGCGGAGCGACCCATGACGACCGAGACCAGCGCGCCGACCGCCCCCTCGAGCCACGTGCAGGGCCTGCGCTGTCGCCGCTGCGGCCAGCCGCAGCCGATCGGGCCGTCGTTCGTCTGTCCCGCCTGCTTCGGACCCCTCGAGGTGGTCTACGACCTGGCCGCCGCCCGCGCGGCCCTTGACGCCTCGACGATCGCGGCACGTCCGGCGGGCATCTGGCGCTACCTGGAGCTGCTGCCGGTCGATGCGCCGCCGGCCCGCGCCCTGGCCGTGGGCGGCACGGCCCTCGTGCGGGCGGATCGCCTCGCCGCGGCGCTCGGGGTCCGGACGGTCTGGCTCAAGGACGACAGCCGCAATCCGACCCTCTCGTTCAAGGACCGGGTCGTGGCGATGGCCGCCGCCCGGGCGGTCGAGTTCGGCTTCGACACGCTGGCCTGCGCGTCCACCGGCAACCTCGCCGGCGCGACGGCCGCCGCCGCGGCCGTGGCCGGCCTGCGCAGCGTCGTCTTCATCCCCGCCGACCTGGAGCCGGCCAAGGTCGCCCACGCCCTCGCCTACGGCGCGACGGTCGTGCCGGTGCAGGGCACGTACGACCAGGTCAACCGCCTCTCGCTGGAGGTGGCCGGCGAGGTGCCGTGGGCCTTCGTCAACGTCAACCTGCGGCCCTATTACGCGGAGGGCAGCAAGACGCTCGCCTTCGAGATCGCCGAGGAGCTGGGCTGGCGACTGCCCGACGTCATCGTCGCGCCACTGGCCTCCGGCTCGCTCTACGTGAAGACCGGGAAGGCGGTCCACGAGCTGATCGAGGTCGGCCTGGTCGAGTCGCGCCCGGTGCGCTTCATCGGCGGCCAGCCGGACGGTTGCGCGCCGATCGCCCGCGCCTTCGGGGCCGGGTCGTCGGTCATCGAGCCGGTCCGCCAGCCGGACACGATCGTCAAGTCGCTGGCCATCGGCGACCCGGCAGATGGGCCCTACGCCCTCGAGCTGGCCCGCGAGAGCGGCGGTTCCCTCGAAAGCGTGCCGGACGCGGCCACGGCCGCGGCCATCCGCCTCGTGGCGGAGACCGAGGGCATCTACACCGAGACGGCCGGCGGCGTGACGGTGGCCGCCCTGCAGCAGGCCATCGCCAGGGGCGTCGTCCGACCGACCGACGAGGTGGTCGTCCTGCTCACGGGCAACGGCCTCAAGACGCCCGACGCCCGGTCCTTCGGGCAGCCGGACGTGGGCCCTGGCACAGGCCCGTCACCTCGGCCGGTCCGGCCCGGAGAGCCCGGCCTGGCGGCCCCGCTGGCGGCTTCGATGAGCGCGTTCGAGGCCTGGTTCGAGGGCTAGCCGGTGCCCTGGAGGCCGGCCGAGATGCCGTTGATCGTCAGCTGGACCAGCCGCCGGATCCGCTCGGTGTCGTGACCCGTGTCGCCGCTGCGCAGCCGGCCCAGGAGGTCCAGCTGCAGCTCCGAGAGGGCCGCCACGTAGGGGTTGCGCAGCTCGATGGCCCGACGCAGGACGGGCGCGTCCTCGAGCAGCCGCGACTCGCCCTTGACGCGCAGGACCAGCCGGACCGTGCGTTCGAACTCGGCCTCCACGGCCTGCCAGCGCGGGTCATCCAGACCGTCCCGCGCTTCGGCCGCGTGACGCCGGGCGACGGCGAGGTCGACGCGCGCCAGGCCAGCTTCCGCGTTGTCGATGACGCTGGCCAGGAAAGGCCAGCGGCGGTACAGCGTCGGTGACCTCCTCGAGCGCGCCGGCGCCATGGCGCGTCTCGAAACGCTCCAGGGCGGTGCCCAGGCCGTACCAGGCGGGCAGCTCGATGCGCGCCTGGGCCCAGGCGAAGACCCACGGGATCGCGCGCAGGTTCCCCAGCCACGCGGCCTCGTCGGGGTCGGCCCGCGCCCGCGAGGCGGGGCGCGACCCGAGGCGCATCGTCATGACCTCGTCGATGGGCGTCACGCGGCGGAACCAGGCGGGGAACCCCGGGTCGTCGATCAGGGCCCGGTAGCTCGCCAGGGCATCCGCCGCGAGCTCGTCCATAAGGCGCCCCGCGGGGCCGTGCGGGTCGGTCGCGCGGTCGGCATCTTCGGGCTCGACCGGGGCAAGCAGCGCGGCGTTGGTGAGCTGCTCCAGGTGGCGCCGGGCGATGCGGGCATCGGCGTACCGCGCAGCCACGACCTCGCCCTGCTCGGTCAGCTTGAGACGCCCGTCCACCGACCCCGGGGCCTGTCCCCGGATGGCCCGGTTGGCGGGCCCGCCGCCGCGCCCGATGGCGCCGCCGCGCCCGTGGAAGAGCGTCAGCTCCACGCCGTGACGCCGAGCCGTGGCCACGAGCGCCGCCTGCGCCTGGTAGAGCTGCCAGTTCGCGGCGAGGAAGCCGCCCGCCTTGTTGGAGTCCGAGTACCCCAGCATCACCTCCTGGCGATCGCCCCGCCCGGCCAGGTGCGCGCGGTAGCGCGGGTCGGCCAGCAGGCCCTCCAGCAGGGCGGCCGCCCCCTGCAGCGCCGACGGCGACTCCAGGAGCGGCACGACGTCCAGCTCGAGCCGCGGCGACCGGTTCGCCCTGCCGGTCGGCCCACGCTGCCGCGAGGTCAAGGACCTCCAGGATGTCCTGCGGGGAGGTGGTGAAGCTGACGATGTAGCGCCGGCAGGCCTCGGGCCCCAGGTCGGCCTGGATGGCGGCCATCGCGCGGAACGTGTCGAGCACGTCATCGAGCCTGACGCCCGGTGCCACCTCCACCGTCCCCGCGGCACCGGCGCGGATGGCTTCGAGAGCAGCGCGGTGGACCGCGGCGTGCTGGCGGACCTCCAGGCTCGCGAGGTGGAAGCCGAACGTCGCCAGGCGCCAGCGGAGGTCCTGGACCTCGCCGTACGCCACGCGGGCCAGGCCGTCGGCGACGAGCGCGTCCTGGATCTCGACGAGCTCCAGGTCGAGCGCCACCGGCGAGGTGTAGCCGTCGGCGGCCGGATCGCCGTCCACGAGGCGCGCTCGCGTCCGGCGCAGCCGCTCGGCGATGAAGCCGAAGCGCCGGCGGTACGGCTCGTCGGGGAAGCGCCGGACCAGCTGGCGGCCGAGATCCGGGAAGGTAGCCGCGTCCGCTGCCAGGCGCACCGCCAGCGAGGTGTCACCGGCGGGGGCGCCGGTCACGGCCAGCATCTGCATCAGCCGCGTGGCCACCGCCTCATAGCCGCGCAGCACGTGGTCGGCCTGGATCCGCATCGTGCGGGTCGTGTGCTGTGCCGTGACGGACGGATTGCCGTCCCGGTCGGCGCCGATCCACGAACCCAGGCGCAGGAAGGCCGGGACGCGCGGGGGACGCGCGCCGCTGTCCGGATCAAGGGCCGCGTCGGCCGCGCGGTAGAGCTGAGGCACGACGCCGAAGAGCGTCTCGTCGAAGAAGGCCATCGCCGTGCGAACCTCGTCGAGTGGCTCCAGGGCGTGCGGCCGGACGGGCGCGGTGTGCCACAGCAGCGCCAGCTCCTCGCGCAGTGAGCGCATCGCCTCCGCGTGCTCCGCCGGTCCGAGGGCGCGGTCCTCGAATCGCTCCAGGAGCCGCGCGCAGCGCCGCAGGGCGAGGAGCGTCGTCCGGCGGCGGGCCTCGGTGGGATGGGCGGTCAGCACCGGAGTCAACCGCAGGTGCGCGAAGCGGGCGTCGAGGGCCGCCTCGTCGAGCCCCCGCGTCCGCAGCACCCCGACGGCCTCGAGGACGGAGTCGCGGACGATCCCGCCCGGTGCCTCGCGTTCGCGTGTCCGCAGGGTCCTGATCCGCTGGCGTTCCTCGGCCAGGTTGACGAGCTGGAAGAACATCGCGAACGCACGCGCCACCGCCTGCGCGTCACCAAGTTCGGTCGGGCGCGGCGAGCGTGGGGCGGCGACGCCAGCGCCGGCATGCGCCCCGCGGCGCGCCACCATGGCCCGGCGCGTGGCATTCACCAGGCGTGCTCGGTCGGGGCCCGCCTGTTCGGCGACCGTGTCGCCAAGCATCCCCCCCAGGAGCCGGATCTCGCCGGCCAGGGGATCCTTCGTCACCGTGGCGCCCTCCGCGCGCAACCGGGCCGCAACGTCACGGGCGACCCGGCTTTCGTACCGTTTGTATCGTGGTGGTGATGGCCGATCCTGTCAGCCCCCCGACCGCGCGCGCGGAGCAGCTCGAGCAGCTGCGCTTCCTGCACCGCGTGGCCCGCTTGGCCACGACCGCGCGCACCTGGGACGAGCTGCTGGAGACGGTCATCGACGAGACGCGTGACGCCCTCCACGCGGACGTCTCGTCGCTCTACCTCCTCGACCGCGACGGCGCGAACCTGACGCTGGCGGCCACCAACGGGCTCGACCGCTTCCAGATCGGCCGCGCCCGCGTGCCGTTCGGCGAGGGCGTCACGGGCCGCGTCGCCGCCACCCGTGAACCGCTGGTCATCCCGGACGTCCGCTCCGACACACGGTTCCTGTGGGTCCGCGGCCTGGACCAGCGGCGCTTCATCGCCTCGATGCTGTCGGTGCCGCTCTCGTGGCATGACCAGGTCGTCGGCGTCCTCAACGTGCAGACCGAGCAGCCGCGCGACTTCACGCCCGGCGATGCCGCCCAGCTGGGGGCCGTGGCCGACCTCCTGGCCGGCATCGTCGAGAAGGGCCGCCAACAGGCGGAGACCGAGGCGCGCGTCGTCGCCCTCCAGGCCATCGACGAGGCGCGCAGCGAGCTGGTCGCGCTCGTGACCCACGAGCTGCGCACGCCGCTCGCGGTCGTCCGCGCCTACACCGACCTGCTGGCGGAGGAACCGGCCCTGGAGGGTCGGTCGTCCCGCGACATCGCGCGGCGGGAGCAGCGGGCGGCGTGGCATGCCGCCGCCCTGGAGCAGGTCGAGCGGCTCGACCGACTGGTCGACTCCATCCTGGCGTCGGTGCGGGTGGTGCCCGACCAGCCGGCCGATGTGGCGCCGGTCGACGTGGCCCGTGAGGTCGACGAGACGGTCCAGATCCTGGCGCCCCTGCTGCACCGCCACCATCTGCAGCTCGACGGCCCGGCCCGGCTCCACGCCCTGGCCGACGCGCCGCGGCTGCGGCAGATCGTGGAGCACCTCGTCGAGAACGCCACCAAGTACGCGCCGCCCGAGACGACCGTGCGCGTCTCGTGGGGCCTCGTGGAAGGCGTCGCGCGGGTGGTCGTGAGCGACGAGGGACCGGGCATCCCGGAGGCGTGGCGGGAGCGCATCTTCGAGCCGTACGCGCGGCGCGACACGCACACGGCGCGCGGCTCCGGCATCGGCCTGTACGCGGCCAAGCGCCTGGCCGAGTCGATGGGCGCGCGGCTGTGGTGCGAGCCTGCCGAGCCGGGCGGGGCCAGCTTCGTGCTGGCCCTGCCGGCGGCCGCGTCGCTGTAGGTGGCGGCCATGCCGCGCCCGCTGCGGATCCTCGTCGTGGATGACGACCCGGCCATGGTCGGCGCCATCACGGCCCTGGTGGGCACCGAGGGCCACCAGGTGATCACCGCCTATGACGGCCTGACGGCCGTCCGGCGCATGCGCGAGGACGCGCCGGACATCGTCCTGCTGGATCTGGCCATGCCGGGACCGGACGGTTTCGCCGTCGCCGGCCAGATCCGCGCCGCCGGCTCCACGCCGATCCTCGTCGTGAGCGGTGAGAGCAGCGAGGCCGCCAAGGTGCGCGCCCTTGGCATGGGCGCGGACGACTACCTGACCAAGCCGTTCGGCAAGGGCGAGCTGCTGGCGCGCATCGCGGCGCTCATGCGGCGCGCCGAACCCGCGTCGGCCGGGCCGGCCGCCGGTCCGCTGCGCATGGGCGGCCTGGAGGTCGACCCGGCGCGCCACCGGGCGAGCGTCGGCTCGGTCGTCCTCGTGCTCACGCCGACGGAGTTCCGCCTGCTGGAGGCGCTGGTCCGGGGCGCCGGCGACCCCGTGCCGCACCAGCGGCTCGTGCGGGCCGGCTGGCCCATGGAGGCCGATCCCGACCTGCTCTGGCTCAAGCCCCACGTGGCGCGCCTCCGCGCCAAGCTGGCGCAGGCCGGCGGGCCGGGGATCGAGGCGCTTCGGGGGGTCGGGTACCGGGTGGTGGGTCAGGCCGCCACGTAGGCGATCGGCTCGCCGCGCATGTCGTGCGCCGCGTCGGCGCAGGCGATGCGGCAGCCACGCGCGTCGCGGCCGGCCATCGGGCTGAAGTGGTGCCAGGTCGTCTCGCCCGCGAGGGTCGAGCCCTGGAGGCGGCAGCCACAGGTCACGCAGGTGACCGGGACACGCTGCCCGTCACGGACGCCACGGGCATGGGCGGGATCGGAACCGGACGGATGGATCATGGCGTCGCTCCTCGGGCAGACGGGCACGCCGGTACGGCGTCGCGTGCGACGACCATATCGCCGCGGCCTGGCCGCGACGGTCGCCCGCGGGATTCGTCAACGTTGCGATGCGGTTGCGCCCGTCACCCGGTGATGCGCTCGAGGACGAACAACCGCGACCAGTGGTCGCCGCGCGACTCGATCTCCTCGCGCCCCGCGGCCAGGCTCAAGCCCGCGCCCATCAGCTCGTCGCCCCCGCGGGGACCCTCGTTACGGCGGCAGAGGTCGTCGTCGCCGGCCGGCCAGAGGCTCACCTGGTAGGTGGCCGCAGGATCCAGGGACCGGAGCCGCAGCCGGCGCGGCCCGGGCTCGGGGTGGTTGAGGCCCTGGTAGACGCCGACGATCGCGCGGTCCGCATCGGGCGCGACGACCATCCAGGCGGTCTCGTTGCCGTCGCCATCGAACGGCCCATGGAGGCGGACGAAGCGGCCGCGCTGGAACAGGAGCCGGTGCTGCTTGTAGAAGCCGACCTGGGCCGCCACCTGCGCCCGTTCGTCAGGGGTGAGGGTCGTGGGGTCCAGCTCATACCCGAAGACGCCGAAGAAGGCCACCGCGGCGCGGGTCGCCAGCGGCACGCCGCGGCCGACCTGCTGGTTGGGCACGTCGGTCACGTGGGCCGCCATCGAACTCAAGGGGTAGACGAGCGAGGTCCCCCACTGGATGCGCAGGCGCTCGAACGCATCCGTGTCGTCGCTCGTCCAGGCCTGCGGCGCAACGGCGAGCATGCCCGGGTCGAACCGTCCGCCGCCGCCCGCGCATGACTCGAACAGGACGGCCGGGAAGCGCGTCGTCAGGCGGTCGAACAACTCGTAGACGCCGAGCATGTAGCGATGGAAGGCCTCGCCCTGGCGGTCGGGCGGCAGGGTCGGGGCATACATCTCGGTGATGTTGCGGTTCATGTCCCACTTGACGTAGGCGATCGGCGCGCTGCCGAGCACGTCACCAAGCGCCGTCGCGAGATGGTCCACGACCGCCGGGTTGCCCATGTCCAGGACGAGCTGCTGGCGCGACTCGGTCCGCGGGCGGCCGGGCACGCCGATGGCCCAGTCGGGGTGCTCCTCGAAGAGGCGGCTGCGGGGGCTGACCATCTCGGGCTCGATCCACAGGCCGAACGACATGCCCAAGCCCTCGACGGCCCGCGCCAGGTGATCGAGGCCGTTGGGCAGCTTGCGCCGGTCCACGGTCCAGTCGCCGAGCGAGGAGGTGTCGTCGTCGCGCGCCCCGAACCATCCGTCGTCGAGCACGAAGAGCTCGATCCCGAGCTCGCTCGCGGAGGCGGCCATGCCAAGCAGGCGGGCCTCGTCGAAGTCGAACCGCGCCCCCTCCCAGCTGTTGACCAGGATCGGCCGCTCGCGGTCCCGCCAGTAGCCGCGGGCCAGGCGCTCGCGGTACAGGGCGTGGAATGAGTCGCTGAGCGCCCCGAGGCCCTCGTCCGAGTAGACCAGCACGGCCTCCGGGGTCACGAACTCCGCGCCGGGCTCCAGCCGCCAGCCGAAACCGCCGGCATCCAGCCCGACCCGGGCCCGCGCGGTGCCGAACGGGTCGACCTCCACCTCCGCCCGGAAGTTGCCCGAGTAGACCAGGCTCAGGCCGATCGCCTCACCGTGCGCCTCAGTGGTGTCGGCGCGCCGCAGGAGCAGGAGCGGGTTGTGCTCGTGCCCGGTGGCGCCGCGGGTGCTGCTCACACCCTGCCCGCCGGGCACGATCGGGCGGGCCACGACGTGGCGCTCGCGGGCCCACGTGCCGCTGAGGGTCGTCAGCTCCCACGCCGCGTCGGCCAGGTCCAGGCTCCAGCTTGCGGCCGCCAGCAGGTTGATGGGCGCATCGCCCTCGTTGCGGAAGCGCAGGCTGCGGGCCAGGGCCGGGTGGTCGCGGAAGATCGTCGTGGCCACCTCCACCACGAGCCCGCTCGGGCCGTCCCGCAGGGTCACGATGACGGTCTCGGCCTCGGCGTCCGCCTCCACGTACGTCGACGGCAGGCCCGGCAGCGGCGGCTTCCCGGCCATCACCCGGTGAGCGACGTACTGGAGCTGCAGGACGCCCGAGCCGTCGGTCGGCCTGGCCACGGCCACCGCGGGGACGCGGAAATCGCCCGAGCCCCCCACGGGGCACTCGAGCGCCACGGGCGCGCCGAGGCGGTTCGTGAAACCGGCGAAGTCCGGCGTGCCGAGGTGGGCGTACGAGCGGCCACCCCGCAGGGCCGGACCCAGGTACAGGTGGCCCAGCGTGCCATCGTCGAGGACCCGCATGCCGTAGGTGACGCGGCCGTTCCCCAGCAGCAGCTCGCGCGTCGCCGCGCGCCACTCGATCGACACGTCAGGCCGGACCGATCGGCTCGAGCCGCCACGACCAGCGATAGCGCCCGGGGCCGACCAGGTAGGCCGGCAGCGTGTCGGGGCCGCAGCTGGCGGTGCCCAGCCCGCGATGGGCGGCGTCGAGATGGAAGACCGTGGCGGCCTGGGGCCGCAGCTCGTCGAAGTGGCGGGCACGTGCCAGGTCCGCGTCGCGGTAGTGAGTGACCGACGCCTGGCTCGGCCGGTCGAGCACCAGCCGCAGCCCGCGCCCGTCGGCCCCGCGCAGCTCCAGCCACCGCACGCCGGCGTGGCCGCCGTTCTCCTGCGGCCGGATGTACGGCACCGTCTGCTCGGCGACCGTGCCGTGCCAGCGCCCGATGACCCCGCCGCGTGCGCGATCGGGGTACGTCTCGTGGGGACCCGCGCCGAACCACGTCAGGTCCTCGAGCCCTGCGGCGATCTCACCGACCGTGCCCACCCTGGCCACGTCCTCCAGGGCCGCCGGGAGCCTCGCCTCTTCCCGGACCTCGATGGCGCCGCCCGGCAGGGCGGTGAGGGTCTGGCGATGGGGCACCCGATGGCCCGCGGCGGTCGTATAGATGCTCCGCACGATGACCTCGCCGCGGGTCCGCTCGAGGCCCACGAGCTCCCGGGTCGGGTGGTCCAGACCCCAGGCCTCCCAGCGGGCGGCGATGCCGCCGATGCGGTCGTTGTCGGTCGGCGCGCGCCACAGGCTGAGCGTCGGCGGGGCGGCGAGGTCCGGGTGCACGAGGAAGCCCACCTCATCCACCGTGATCTCGCCCGACGAGGCGGATGCGGCCGCGCGCTGTCGGCGGGGCGCGGCCGGCTGATCCAGCGGGAACTGGGCACAGGCGACCTCGAACCCCGCGGGCGCCCAGGCCGAGGCGCGTGCCGTCCGGAACCGCATGGTCAGCCATCGCTCGCCGTCCGCGGCACCCGCGGGCGCGTGCCATGGCACGGTCAGGACGGCCCGCGCACCGGGCGCGACCGGCGGAAGGGGCACGATGCCGGACGACACGGACCGGCCCTCGATCTCCAGGTCCCACGTGGCGGTCAGCCAGTCCAGCGGCAGCACCTCGCCGCGGTTCTCCACCTCCACCCGGTGGTCGGCGAGCATCTCCGGGGTGGCCCGTGCCCGGACCGGCGCGGCGAGGTGGCGATGCTCCCGGAGGGCCGGCTTCGGCATGCGGTCGGGGAAGAGCAGGCCATCCACGCAGAAGTCGTCGTCGTTGGGCTGGTCGCCGAAGTCCCCGCCGTAGGCCCAGCGCATCGAGCCGTCGGGCAGCCGCTGCTCGAGCCCGTGGTCGAACCACTCCCAGATGAACCCGCCCTGGAGCCCGGGCGTTCGCTCGATGACGTCCCAGTACTCGGCCAGCGTGCCGTTGCTGTTGCCCATCGCGTGGGAGTACTCGCACATGATCAGCGGGTGCCGCTGGAGTCCGCTGGCGGCGTGCTCGGCCAGGGCGCTGATCGGCGGATACATCGGCGCGGTGATGTCGCTCACGTCCTGGGGGCTGCCCCAGTCGAAGCGGATCGCCCCCTCGTAGTGGAGCGGCCGCGACCCGTCGTAGCGGCGGAGCCACGCGGCGGCCGCCTCGTGGTTGACGCCGTAGCCCGACTCGTTGCCGAGCGACCAGATGATGAGGGCCGGGTGGTTCTTGTCCCGCTGGGCCATGCGCGCGACCCGACTCACCCAGGCCTCCAGGTACCGCGGGTCGTCGCACAGCGACCCCCAGAAGGCATGCGACTCGATGTCCGCCTCGCCGATGACGTACAGACCGATCTCGTCGCACAGGTCCAGGAAAGCGGGGTCGTTGGGGTAGTGCGAGGTGCGGACCGCGTTGAAGCCGAAGCGCTTCATCAGGACCACGTCCGCCCGCATGGACGCGGCGCTCACGACGCGTCCCGTGTGCGGATCGAAGTCGTGGCGGTTGACGCCGTGCAGCAGCACCCGTCGGCCGTTCAGCAGCAGATCGCGGCCGACGATCTCCACGCGCCGGAAGCCGACGCGCAGGTAGGCCTCCTCGGCGACCGTCCCGTCGGGCGCCCGGAGCGTGACGCGCACGGGATAGAGCCGCGGCACCTCCGCGGTCCACGGCTCGACGTCGGGGATGGTGAGCCGGCCGGCCACCCGCCCGGAGGTCGGCGGCAGCATGCGGGCCATGATCGACGGGAGCAGGACGTCGCGCTCGCGGGCGTCGAGCGTCCTGCCGGCGGCGCGGTGGGCGACCAGGTCGCGTTCGGTCGGGGTCGTCGGACCCTCGACGGGCGCGTCGCCGCCCGGTACGCCGGCGGTCAGCCGCGCCAGCGTCGCCCGACCGTCCAGCACGCGGACGTCCACGTGCCAGCCCTCGACCGCGGCCGTGCCGCCCCAGTCGACCTGCACGGCGACCTCGAGGGTACCGGTCGTGAGGTCGTCGGCCAGGCCGGGCACGGCCCGGATGTCGGCCAGGTGCACGACTCCGGTGGCGTAGAGGAAGACCGAGCGCGTGATCCCGCCATGCCACCACTGGTCCTGGTCCTCGATGTAGGTGGCGTCCGACCACTTCACGACCGTCAGGCGGATCCGGTTGCGGCCGGGGGTCACGTAGGCCGTCACGTCGAACTCGGCGGCCAGGTGCGAATCCTTGCTGAAGCCGACCTCCCGGCCGTTCACCGCTGCCAGCAGGACGCTCTCCGCGGCGCCGACGTGGAGGACGACCCGCCGGCCCGACCAGGCAGCCGGGACCTCAGCCTCCCGCTCGTACACCCCGGTCGGGTTCGCCTCGGGGATCAGCGGCGGCAGCCCGGGGAACGGCATCTGGACGTTCGTGTAGTGCGGCTTGTCCGCGAAGCCCTGCATCGTCCAGCAGCCGGGGACCTCCGCCTCCGACCACGCCTCTGCCAGCGGTGCGTCCGGGCGAGGCAGCAGCTGGAAGCGCCAGCGGCCGTCCAGGTCCACGCGGTCGAGGTGCGGCACGCTGTGCATGGCCACTCGGCCCGCCCCGGTCAGCTCGGGGACGGTCCACGGCGCGGGGGTCATGCCCATACCCGCCACGGCCGGTCCAGCCGCACCGTACGCTTGCGGCGATGGATCGAGCCGACCTCCTTGCCCGCCTTGCCGCGGCCGCCGGACCGGGCCTGGACATGGACCGCGCCGGCGTGGTCCGCGCGCCGGGGCGGGTGAACCTGATCGGGGAGCACACCGACTACAACGCCGGCCTGGTCATGCCCGTCGCCATCGACCTGGAGATCCGTCTCGCGTTCGTCGCGGCGGACGGCCAGGACGTGCGGGTCAGGTTGGCCGCGGACGGCCGCGAGGGACGCTTCACCCTCGGCCGTATCGGCGCGCCACGGCACGACTGGATCGACTACCTGGCGGGCACGGCGCTCGAGCTCGAGCGGGCCGACCAGCCGCTCACCGCCTTCACGGGCCTCCTGGCGTCCGACCTGCCGCAGGGCGCGGGCCTCTCCTCGTCCGCCGCGCTGGAGCTGGCCGCGGCGTGGGCCCTGTCCGGGCCGGCGGGGCCGCGCGTGGACCCGCTGACGCTCGCCCGCATCTGCCAGCGTGCTGAGAACGGCTACGTCGGCGTGCGATCCGGGCTCATGGACCAGTTCGCCGCGGCGCACGGGATCGCCGGCGCAGCGCTCCTCTTCGATTGCCGCGACCTGACCTGGCGCGAGATCCCGCTGCCCCTGGCGACCCACCAGCTCATCGTCATCCACTCGGGCATGCACCATGAGCTGGCCGCCGGGTCGGCCTACAACGATCGCCGGGCGGAATGCGAGCGGGCGGTCGCCGTCCTCGCGAGGCTGGACCCCGACGTCCACACGTTGCGCGATGTCGATCTGGGCCTCCTCGCCCGCGGCCGTGCCACGCTCGACGATGTCGCGTTCCGCCGGGCGCGCCACGTGGTGACCGAGAACACGCGCGTAACGGCCACCGCGGAGGCGTTCGCTGGCGGCGACCTGGCGGCCGTCGGCGAGCTGTGGGCGGCCGGTCACGCCAGCCTGCGCGACGACTTCGAGGTCAGCACGCCGGAACTCGATGCACTGGTCGGCATCGCCAGCGCGACTCCCGGGGTGGCCGCCGCGCGCATGACCGGCGGCGGCTTCGGCGGCTCCACGATCAACCTGGTCGCGCGGGACGCGGTCGGGCGCCTGCAGACGAGCATCGACCGGGCGTACGGGCCGCTCACGGGCCGAGAGGCCCGGCTCATCCCCATCGAGCCGGTCGCCGGCGCGGGCTGGCTGACGGCCTGACCTTGGCGGCAGGCCGCGGCCGGCCGCGTCACCCCTTGGTGGCGCCCAACGTCAGGCCCCGCACGAACTGGCGCCGGAAGATGAGGTACACGACGACCGTCGGGATGGCCACCATCAGGGAGGCGGCGGCGAGGAGGTTGTTGTTGGTGAAGAACTGCCCCTGCAGGTTGTTGAGGGCGCTCGTGATGGGCCGTTTGGAGCCGGTCTCGATGAGCAGCAGGGCCCAGAAGAAGTCGTTGTAGATGAAGGTGAACTCCAGCGTCGCCAGGGCCGCCAGGGCCGGCCGGCAGAGCGGCAGGATGACGCTCCGGTAGATCGTGCCGATCCCCGCGCCGTCCACGATCGCGGCTTCCGTCAGCTCGCGCGGCAGCGTCCGCATGTAGTTGCTCAGGACGAACACGCAGAAGCCGGTCTGGAAGACGACGTGGATCAGGATGATCCCGACGTACTGGTCGTACAGGATGCCGTTGTCGCTGAGCGGATGCGGGATCGGGATGTGCAGGTAGAGCGTGTACAGCGGCACGATGATGACCTGCGGCGGGAGCAGGTTGCCGGCCGTGAAGAGCAGCAGCATGAACAGGTTGAAACGGGTGTTGGCGCGGGTCAGGGCGAACGCCAGCATCGACGAGAGGAGCAGGGTGATCGCCACGGCCGGCACGGCCACGATCAGCGTGTTCAGGTAGTAGTAGGGCAGGTTCGCCTGGGTCCACGCGTCGATGAAGTTCTGGAAGTTCAGCGTGGACGGCAGGGAGAAGTCGCCGTGCAGGGCGGTGTCGCCCAGCGGCCGCAGGGAGATGTAGACCGCCCATAGCAGCGGGAAGATCCAGATCGAGCAGACCACGATCAGGAAGGCGTGGAGCGCCACCCGACTGCGTTTGACCCGGCGCCGGTGCGGCGGCGTGGGGGTCGTGGTGGCCACCGTCATCGACGCACTCATGTCGTCTGGTCCCGCATCACGCGCGTGAGGAAGATGACGATCGGCACCAGGGAGATCGTGAGCAGCACGACGGCGATGGCCGAACCGAATCCGATGAGGCTGGCCTCGCTGAGGCTGTTGTTGGTGATGAGGGTCGACAGCAGCTCCAGGCCGTTGGTGCCCTGGTTGACGATGAACGCCAGGTCGAACGCCCGCAGCGACTCGATGACGGTCACCACGACGATGATCACGTTGATCGGCGCCATCACCGGGAAGACGACCCTGAAGAAGATCTGGCGCTCGCCGGCACCGTCGATGGCGGCGGCCTCGCGCAGGCCTGGATCCACGCTCTTCAGGCCCGCCAGGTAGAGCACCATGATGTAGCCCACGTGCCGCCAGCTGGCGGCCACCACGACCGCCCAGATGTTGATGCCGGGGTTGCCCAGCCAGTCGATCAGGTTGTCCTGCCCGGTGCGGCCCAGGATGCCGTTGATGAAGCCGTCCGTCGGCGCGTACTGCAACTCCCAGATGAAGCCCACGATGACCAGCGAGAGCACCACCGGCAGGTAGAAGACGTTCTGGTAGATGACGCTCCCGCGCAGCTCACGGTCGAGCAGGACGGCGAAGAAGATGCCCAGGGGCGTCGCCACGCAGACGAAGAAGAGCAACCAGATGAGGTTGTGGGCGACGGCCGGCCAGAACGGCGTGTACGCCGTGAACAGGAACTGGTAGTTCTTGAGCCCGACGAAGTTCTTGACCGTCAGGGCGGTGGCGCCGTTCCAGTTGGTGAACGACAGCCCGATCGAGGCCAGCGTGGGCAGCCAGATGAAGACGACGTCCAGGAACGTGGGGACGCCGATCATCAGGCCCAGGATGACCTTGTCGCGACGTGACAGCAGGCTCAGGCGGCTCCGCCGCACGGGGATATGGTTCGCCCCCGCGCCGCCGGGGCTGGCCGGAGAGGCGGGGGCGAAGTCGGTCATACGGGACCGCGCCGGATCGGATCAGGAGCCCAGATAGGGCGGCAGCTGATCCCAATAGGCCTGCATCTGGCTCTGCAGAGGCGTCGTGTCGGCGGTCGGGTTCTTGAGGAAGGTCTGCAGGAAGGCCTGCATCCCCTGTGCGCCGGCGAAGTCCGGGCGCGAGTCCCGATCAAGGAACTGGGTGATCTTCTGGGCCGAGCTGACCAGCTGGACCGCCTTCTTCTGGAGGGCAGAGAAGCTGCTCGTGTCGGCATCGTTGGCCGTCGGGATGAAGCCCGGCTGGTTCTGGAACATGAGGGTCTGCGTCGCGCCCTTGGCGAAGAACTCCAGGTAGGCCTTGGCGTTGTCCATGTCCTGCTGGAGCGTCGGTGAGTTGGCACTCATCATCCAGATATCGATGGGGGCGTCGAGCGCTGCTTCGGCATCGTACTGCGTGCCCAGCGTCGGGAACGGGAACATGTCCAGGTCGTCAAGGTCGGCCTGGGTGCCCGACGTGGAGAACTCGCCGGTCAGGAAGAGCCCGAACGTGAACATGCCGGACTTCTTCTGGAGCAGCGTGTCGCACGCCTTCTGCCACGTCAGGCCCGCGTAGGCCTTGTCGTGGTAGGGCATGATCTCGGCCCACTTCTGGAAGACGGCGGTGACCTTCGGGTCGGTCCACTTCTGCTTGCCGGTCAGCAGGCCGGTGTGGAAGTCGTAACCGTTGAGGCGAAGGTTCAGGATGTCGAAGGTGCCCATGGCCGGCCAGCCGTCCTTGTCCCCGAACGTGATCGGGGTCAGGCCGTCCGACTGCATCTTCACGCAGAGGGCCTTGTAGTCGTCCCACGTCGCCGGGATCGTGTAGTTCTTGGCGGCGAAGACGCTCTTGCGATAGAAGACGGCCCACGGGTAGTAGTCGACCGGGACGCCGTAGACCTTGCCGTCGTCGCCGGTCACGGCCGTGGCGAAGGCGCTGGTGTAGTTGCTCTTGACCGAGGCCCACACGTCGTCGATCGGCGTGACCAGGCCCTGGGCGGCGAAGAACCGCATGCGGAACCCGGAGAACCACGTGAAGACGTCCTGCGGAGTGCCCTTCAGGTACGGCGTCAGCTGGTTCTGGAAGGTGTCGTGGTCGACCGTGTTGAGCTTGGTGGCGATGCCGGTGGCGGTCGTGAAGGCCGTGTCGATGGCCGCCATGCCCTTGGCTTCACTGGCATCCGAATGGTTGCTGCCGAGGGTCACGTAGCCACCGGCGGTCGCCGAGGCCGCGGGCGGGGTCGGGGTGGCCGCGCCGGGCGTCGATGTGGCCGCCGCCGGCGTGGGTGTCGCGGTGCCTGACGAGCCACAGGCAGCCAGGAAGCTGGCGATGCCAGCGGTCCCCGCTACCGCGGCCATGCCCTTCAGCACATCCCGTCGGGAGAGGCCGGTCTTGGCGGTCTCGGGCGGCGAGGATCGCTGGGGCGTCATGGGGTTCGCCATGTCCTCCTCCTGTTGAGCCACTGGGTGTGCCTCTACTAGCGGATCAAACATTACCAGACACAGACCAACTACGTATGGTAGAGTTTCTGCGGGTCCTGTCAATATCTTCGCACAGGAACGCCCGAACTGCCCGCTTGTGGCGTTGACTTCGGAGGTCGACGTGGGCACTCTTGACGGAATGAGACATCGTGGTCGGCGCGACGAGGGACACGGAAGCGAGATGCTAGCCCGGCAGCGTCAGGCCTACATCGTGGAGCGCGTCCGCGAGGACGGCGGCGTGCGGGTGGCCGACCTCGTCCGTGACCTGGCCGTATCGGACATGACGATCCGGCGCGACCTGGAATACCTCCATGAGCGCGGCCTCCTGGAGAAGGTCCACGGCGGCGCCACGTCCATCGTCGGCTCCGCGATGTTCGAGCCGGGCTTCATCGCCAAGTCGTCCCTCCAGCTCGGCGAGAAGCAGGCCATCGCCGATGCCGCGGCGGCCCTCGTCGAGCCGGGCATGGCCATCGGGATCTCGGCCGGCACGACGACGTTCGCCATCGCCCAGCGCCTGGTCGCCATGCCGGGCCTGACCGTCGTCACCAACTCGCCGCCGGTGGCCGACGTGCTCCACCAGGCCGGGCGGGCAGACCAGACGATCATCCTCACCGGCGGCGTGCGCACGCCATCGGACGCGCTGGTGGGCCCGTTCGCGGTGGCCGCGCTCCAGAGCGTGCACCTTGACCTGGCGTTCATGGGCGTCCACGGGATGGACGCCCGATCGGGCTTCACGACCCCCAACCTGCTCGAGGCGGAGACGGACCGCGTCCTGGTCGAGGCCGCCCGACGCCTGGTGGTCGTGGCCGATCACACGAAGTGGGGCGTCGTCGGCCTCAGCACGATCGTGAGCCTCAACCAGGCGGACGTGCTGATCACCGATCCGGGCCTCAGTCCGGAGGTCCACGAGATGCTCAGCTCGCTCGTCGGCGAACTCATCGTGGCCTCGGCCGGCGACGCGGACGGCTTGTCGTCGGGGCGTGCCGGCGCCCGCGCGCCGTGACCGACGCGGGCCGCCGTGAGGACGCCCCGGCGGAGGTGCCCGTGGTGCTCGCGGAGCCCCATCGGCGCTACAACGCGCTGACCGACGAATGGGTGCTGGTCTCGGCCGATCGCAACCGCCGGCCATGGCAGGGCCGCCGCGACCACCATGCTCCGACACCGCTCCCGAGCTACGACCCCAGCTGCTACCTGTGTCCGGGCAACACGCGGGCGAACGGCGAAACCAACCCCAGGTATGAGGAGACCTTCGTCTTCACCAACGACTTCGCCGCCCTGCTGCCCGACAGCCCGCCGGCGCGCTTCGAGGATGGCGAGCTCCTGCGAGCGGAGGGTGAGCGGGGCACGTGTCGCGTACTGTGCTTCTCGCCCCGCCACGACCAGACCATCGGCCGGATGGCACCCGACGCCGTCCGCCGCATCATCGACCTGTGGGCCGAGCATTCCGCCGAGCTGGGCCGGACGTACCGCTGGGTGCAGGTCTTCGAGAACCGCGGCCAGGCGATGGGCGCCTCGAGCCCGCATCCGCACGGCCAGATCTGGGCGGGCACGGCCCTGCCGGTGCAGGCCGCCCGCGAGGATGCGACGCAGCTGCGGTGGTGCGACCGCACCGGGCAGCGCCTGCTCCTGGCCTACGCGCAGCAGGAGCACGGCGGGCCGCGGGTCGTCGTGGAGAACGAGGACTGGCTCGTGGTGGTGCCCTTCTGGGCGGCCTGGCCGTTCGAGACCCTGGTCCTGCCACGGCGGCCGGTCGTCCGCCTGCCCGACCTGGGAGGCGCGGAACGCGACACCCTCGCCGTGACGCTGATCGACCTGTTGCGGCGCTACGACGAGCTCTTCCGCGTGCCGTTCCCGTACTCGATGGGCTGGCACCAGGCACCGAACGACGACGGCCCCGTCGACCACTGGCAGCTCCACGCCCATTTCTATCCGCCGCTCCTGAGCTCGTCCATGCGCAAGTTCATGGTCGGCTACGAGCTGCTCGCCGAGGTCCAGCGCGACCTGAGCCCGGAGGAGGCGGCGTCTCGCCTGCGGTCGGCCTGAGCCGGGCGCCGTGATCCGGTTGCGCGCCGGCACGAGCGAGCTGGTGCTCGACCCCGCCCGCGGCGGCCGCGTCGCGTCACTCACCATCGGCGGCCGGGAGTTGCTGCGTGCAGCCCCGGACGACGAGGACCGCTCGGTGGGTTGGGGCTGCTTCCTGATGGCGCCGTGGCCCGGTCGGGTGGCCGGCGGCCGTTTCGAATGGCGGGGACAGGTCCATGGGTTGCGGCGGACGCGGGAGGGCCACGCCCTCCACGGTCTGGTCTACGACCGGCCGTGGAGCATCGAGCGAACGACCTCGACCGAGGCACGCCTGACCTGCGACCTCGGATCGGCCGGCTGGCCGTTCGGCGGCCGCGTGTCGCAGGGGGTGCGGCTGCAGGCCGACGGCCTCCGGCTCACGGCCAGCATCGTGGCCGACGACCGGCCGATGCCGGCGGCGCTCGGCTGGCACCCCTGGTTCCGCCGCACGGGCGGCGAACCGCATCTCTTGGTCGACGCCGCATCCGTCCTCGAGACGCACGGCCGGATCCCGACGGGGCGCCGGACCGCTGTCAAGGGGCGCACGGACCTGCGCTCAGGCCCGCTGCTCGGCGACCGGCGCCTCGACCACGTCTACGTCGACCCGCGGTCGCCGGTCGTGGCCACGTGGCCGGACCTGGAGCTGCGCGTCGAGTTCGGCCGGCCGATCCGGGCGCTCGTCGTCTTCTCGCCGCCGGGAGCCGTGTGCCTGGAGCCGGAGACCGCCTGGCCCGATGCGTTCCATGCGCTGACGGCGGCCTCCGGCGTGAGGATCCTGGAGCCGGGCCAGACGCTGCGGGCGACGATGCACCTGCGCTGGCGGGTGACGGGGGCCGCTCAGTAGCGACGGCCGCGCTGGCGTTCCAGGTCGAACGAGGCGGTGTCGGCGATCGCCATGACCGCCATCGTGCCGGCCTGGACCGGGTCCGAGACGACCAGGTCGACATGCTTGCCGATGGAACCGGCCATGTGCAGGGCGATGACCGGGATGCCGAGCGCCCGCAACTCGTCGGCCGCGCGTGAGATCTGGCCGCCCATCAACGACCCGGCGAGGACGAGCAGGCGTGCCCGCGGCAGGTCGGCCACCGCGCGCACGGCCTCGGCGATCTGCTGCTCCCCCACCAGCGGGATCGTGTCGACGCTGATGCGCTCGCCGCGCAGGTTGTGGCGGTCCGCCTCGCTCACCGCCCCCAGCGCGACCTGCGCCACCTGGGCCCCGCCGCCGATGACGATGATGCGCTTGCCGAAGACCCGGTCGAGCGCGCGCGTGACACGCACTGCCTTGACCTCCGGCAGGGCCGACAGGGCGGCCACGAGGTCGGCCTCGGGCACGCCCTCGGTCTCCAGCTCGACCTCCACGAGCGGCACCTCGCCGCCCACGTGGCGGACGGTCGACCAGGTTCGCAGGCGGCCCCCGACGGCGCCGATCCCCTCGACGATGCGGGCTGGGGCGTCGAGCTGGTCGACGTGGTCCAGGCGCAGGGCCACCGGCGAGGCGCGTCTCGAGGTCATGCGGCCGATGGTACGCTCCGGGAGCGGGCCGAAGACGGATGGAGGAGCGCCGATGCGACTATGGGGCGGCCGCTTCCAGTCGGCCACGGACCCCCTGGTGGCCGACTTCACGCGTTCGGTCGACCTGGACCGCGCGCTCGCGGCGGACGACCTTGACGGGTCGATCGCTCACGTCGCCGGTCTGCAGCGGGCGGGCCTTCTGACACAGGCCGAGGCGGCCACGCTGACCGAGGGCCTGGCCGGCCTGCGCGAGGAGATCGCCGCCGGCACGTTCACCTGGGATCCGACGCTCGAGGACGTCCACCTCAACCTGGAGGCGGCCCTCGCGGCGCGGGTGGGGCCGGTGGCCGGCAAGCTCCACACCGGGCGGTCACGCAACGACCAGGTCGCCACCGACCTGCGGCTGTGGCTGCGGCGGACGTGCGCAGCGCTCGACGCGCGGCTGGCCGACCTGGAGCGGGCCCTGGTCGGCCAGGCGGCGGCCGAGCCGACGGCCGTGCTGCCCGGCACCACGCACCTGCAGCCGGCACAGCCGGTCCTCCTGGCCCACCACCTGCTGGCGTACGTGGAGATGCTGGAACGCGATCGCGGGCGCGTCGCCGACGCCGCCCACCGCGCGGACGTTTCGCCGCTCGGTTCCGGCGCCCTGGCGGGCGCGGGCTTCAAGCTGGACCGCGAAGCCACGGCTCGCGCCATGGGGTTTGGCGGCGTGACGCACAACTCGCTTGACGCGGTCGCCGATCGCGACTTCGCGGCGGAGTTCCTGGCCGCGGCGGCCCTGGCCTGCGTCCACCTCTCCCGCCTGGCCGAGGAACTGACCTGGTGGGCCAACCCGGCCTTCGGCTTCGTCAGCCTGGCGGACGCGTTCTCGACCGGCTCATCGATGATGCCCCACAAGCGGAACCCCGACCCGGCCGAGCTGGTGCGCGCCAAGGCGGCCCGCGTGGCGGGTGAGCTGGCCACGGTACTTGGCACCCTCAAGGGCCTGCCCCTCGCCTACCAGCGGGATCTGCAGGAGACCGTCGGACCGCTGCTCGACGGAGCGGCGCAGCTGGACACGAGCCTGGCCGTGATGACGGGCTTCGTCGCCGCGCTGCGGTTCGACACCGCCCGGATGGCGGCCGCCGCCGCGACCGGTTTCACGACCGCCACGGCCGTGTCGGATGTGCTCGTCGAGATGGGCGTGCCGTTCCGGGTGGCCCACCACGTCGTCGGGGAGGTCGTCCTGCAGCAGGAGTCGGCGGGGGCGATCAGCCTGGAGGGCACGCCCGACGAGGTCTGGCGAACGGCACTGGCCGCGGCCGAGGATCCGCTGGCGGTCGGTCTGGCCGGCGATCCAGCGGTGCCTGAGCGACTGCGGCGTGCCGCCATGGTCGAGGCGTCGCTCGCCCGGGCCGACGTGATCGGGGGCACGGCGCCGGCACGTGTTGCGACCGAGCTGGCGCGGGCCCGCAAGCGGCTCGGCGAGCCGCTCTGACTGCTACCCGCGCGACACCCCCAGCGACCCGCCGACGTGCATCAAACGTTGCTAACGACGACGGATCGGACTCGATGAGGCGCGAATGAGCCCGTTCCGTGGCCGGAACCAACGTCAAGTGTTCATCGCGGCGCCGGAACGGCCTGTCGCTGGTCGATAGCAACCTTTTAGGCACTTGGATCGCCGGGTGGCGTTGTACGCGCTGTTGCCGTGAAAGGGATCGGCCGTCACGGGAGTGTCACGAAGGCGCGTTACATTGAGCCGATGACCAGAGCTCGCCCCACTGCCACGCCCGCGACCAACGAACGGCTCATGTGGGCCACGTGGGCCCTGGCCGGGGTCGCCGCTGCGGCGGCGGGCATCGCCGCCAGCGAGCTCGCGGCCGGGTTGCTGCCCGGTTTCCCGTCGCTCGTCATCGCCGTGGGCACCCAGGTCATCGCCCTGCAGCCCCCCGGCGCCAAGGACTTCATGGTCGGCCTGTTCGGCACCAACGACAAACTGGCCCTGAACATCTTCATCGTGGCCGTCGCCCTGGTCGTGGCGGCCGGCGTGGGCCTGCTCGCGCGACGGCATGGCGGTGCCGCGACGCTGGTGATCGTCGGTTTCGGGGTCGTCGGCTTCGCCGCCGCGGCCGCCGAGTCGGACGTGACGATCTCGGTGGCCCTCGCGAGTGGGCTCCTCGCCGCAGGCGTCGCCTATGCCGCGCTCAGCGCGCTGACGACGCTCGCCCGCCTGGATGAGCAGCCGGCGGCACGAGGTCGCACGACGCGCGCCGGGGCGGCGCAGGACACCGCCTGGTGGACACGCCGACGCTTCCTGATCGGCAGCGGCGGCCTCATCGGAGCCGCGGCGATCGGGGGCGGGATCGGGCGGTCCCTGCTCGACCGCCAGCACCCGGCGCAGGCCCCCGGCGGCGCCGCCGCGACGATCCCCGCGCATCAGACCGTCCCCGCCCTGGCCGCCGACCAGAGCCTTGACGCGCCGGGGCTCAGCCCGCTGGTGACCCCGGCCGCCAGCTTCTACCGGACCGACACGGAACTGCTCATCCCCCAGGTCGACGCCTCCACATGGCAGCTGACGGTGACCGGCATGATCGACCATCCGCTCACGTTCACGTACGCCCAGCTGCTGGCGATGCCGTTGTTCGACCAGTACGTGACGATCGCCTGCGTCAGCAACGAGGTCGGCGGCGACCTCGTCGGCAACGCCCTCTGGACGGGCGTCCACCTCCGGAGCGTCCTGGCCATGGCCGGCGTGCAGACGGGCGCGACGCAGATCGTGGGCAAGGCCACCGACGGCTTCACGGTCGGCTTCCCGACGTCCTGGGCCATGGACCCCTCGCGCGACCCGATGATCGCGGTCGGGATGAACGGCGCGCCGCTGCCTCCCGTCCACGGCTACCCGGCCCGCCTCATCGTGCCCGGCCTCTACGGTTACGTCTCGGCGACGAAGTGGCTCACGGAGATCAACCTGACGACGCGCGAGGCGTTCGATGGCTACTGGGTGCCTCTCGGCTGGGCCAAGGACGGGCCGATCCTGACGCAGTCGCGGATCGACCACCCGCAGGACGGCTCGGACCTGGCGACCGGGACGGTCGTCATCGATGGCGTCGCCTGGGCGCCGGATCGCGGCATCCAGGGGGTGGAGATCAGCATCGACGGTGGCGCGTGGCAGCAGGCGCAGCTCGCGCGCGCCATCTCCAAGACGACGTGGGTGCAATGGATGGTGACGTGGCAAGCCGTTGCCGGCCAGCACGTCATCGAGGTCCGGGCGACCGACGGCACCGGCACCGTGCAGACTTCCGACAGCACGCAGCCGGCGCCCGACGGGGCGCGCGGCCACATGCGCATCGCGGTGACCGTCAGCTGAGCGCGGACCTCGCGGCGGCCCATCCCGGCGCGCCGATCCTGGTCGTGGACGACGATCCCAAGATCGTCCGCCTGGTGACCCTTTACCTGGAGCGGGCAGGCTTCGCGGTGATCGGCGTCGGCGACGGACGCAGCGCCCTGGAGGCCCTCGCCGCCCATCGTCCGGCGCTCGTCGTCCTCGACGTGATGCTGCCTGGGATCGACGGCCTGACCGTCCTCGAGGCGATCCGCCGGGGCAGCGATACGCCGGTCGTGATGCTGTCGGCGCGGGGTACGGCCGACGACCGGATCGCCGGCCTCGCCGGCGGCGCCGACGACTACGTGGCCAAGCCGTTCTCGCCCGCCGAGCTCGTGCTGCGCGTCACCCGCGTGCTCGAGCGGGCACGGCGAGGTGCGGCCCGCGATGACGCGCCGCTGCGCCTTGGCGACCTGCAGGTGGACGAGGCCCGCCACGTGGCGACGATCGCCGACCGGCCGGTGGAGCTCACGGCCACCGAGTTCCGGCTCCTGGCCGCGATCATCAAGGCGGCGGGCCATGTGCTCACGCGGGCCCGCCTGCTCGACCTCGTCTACGGCGCGCTGGAGGACGAGGTGATGGACCGCACCATCGACGTCCACATCGGGCGCCTCCGCGAGAAGCTGGGCGATGCGGCCACCGGCTCGCGATACGTCGTGACGGTGCGCGGCGTGGGTTACCGGTCGGGCACCGGCGAGGCGGCGACGACATGAAATCGCCGTGGCGGAGCATCGGGGCGCAGGTGGCCATCCTCGTCCTGGCCACGACCGCCGTCAGCCTGGCCATCGTGGCCGTCGGCGTCATCGCCGTCGGCCGCGATACGTTCGACAACCTGATGGCCGAACACGGGGTGAGCACCACCGCCGCCAACGACATGTTCGACCGCTCGGTCAGCCTCGTCATCGTCGCGGCCCTCGTGCTGGCGGGGGTCGCGGCGGTCGTGCTGAGCGTGCTCGTGGCGCGCCGCCTGACCGCGCCCCTGCGTCAGGTGAGTGCGGCCGCCCGTCGGCTCGCCGAGGGTGACTATGCCGCGCGCGTGGACGTCACCGGCCCGGCCGAGGTCGCCAGCCTGGCCGGCTCCTTCAACCAGATGGCGGTGCAGCTCCAGGCGCAGGAGCAGGTGCGCCGCGACTTCGTGGCCAACGCGAGCCACGAGCTGCGCACGCCGCTCACCAACCTGCAGGGGTACCTGGAGGCGATGCGCGACGGCGTGCTGGAGCCGGACAAGGCCGCCTTCGAGTCGCTGCTGGAGGAGGTCGAGCGGCTGATGCGCCTGTCCCGCTCGCTCGACACGCTGGCCACGGGCGACGCGGGCAGCCCGCCCCCTGGCGACCCGACGGAGCTCGACCTGGGGGCGGCCGTGCGTTCGGCCGTCGAGCTGGCCCGCCCCGGCCTCGAGCGAGCCGGCGTGCAAGTGGCGCTGGAGGTCCCGCCAGACGTGCGCGCCCGGGGCGAGGCCGACGCCGTGGCCCAGGTGATGGGCAACCTGCTGCAGAACGCCACGCGCTATACCCCGTCGGGCGGCGCGGTCGTGGTGCGCGCCGAGCCCGGCCCGGCCTTCGCTCGCGTCACCGTCAGCAACAGCGGCGCCGGCATCCCGGCGGTCGACCTGCCGCACGTCTTCGAACGCTTCTACCGGGTCGACAAGTCGCGCGATCGGGCGAGCGGCGGGGCCGGCATCGGCCTGGCCATCGTACGGCGTCTCGTGGAGGCCAACGGCGGGCGCGTGGGGGCCGATTCGGAACCCGGCATGACGCATTTCTGGTTCACCCTGCCCGTCTGATAGCGCATCATCCGGGCATGGGCATCCTCGATGACGCACGCGCGGCCGCCGAGCGGGCGGCCGACCACGCCCGCGAGACGGCCAACCAGGCGGCCATCGTCGCGACCCACATGGCGACGGTGACCGGCGCCGCGACCTCGGCCACGATGGCCACGCTCGGCGACGACGAACACCAGGCACGGATGCGCGAGATCAGCGCGCAGGGCGTCAAGTCGATGCGCGCGGGCCTGGCCGCCGCGCTCGACCACTTCGACCCATCGATCCTGGCCGGCATCATCGTGCGGGCCATGGCCCTCCAGGAGGCCACGAACGAGTCCCTCCACGGGAAGCGGTCGCCCTACCGCATCAGCGGCCTCACCATCACGGCAGGCCTGCCTCCGACCCTCTCCTTCGCCATCACCCGCCTGCCCCTCGATGAGGAGCTCCACGAGGACGCGGCGGCCACGGCGGCTATCCCCGACGCGGCGGCTGCCCCGGACGCAGCAACGCCGTCGGACGCAGCAACGCCGTCGGACGCGCCACCGCCCGCAGGCACGACCTCCGCCGGATAGGCCGGCCGGCGCGCCGACCTGGTCATGTGGCAATGGGGGTGGCGTTGGATCAGATGCCGCCCCCAGCAAGGCGTGGCTGGGCGCGCCCATGAGCCGTGACCGTGCCCGCCCACGCTCAGTCGGGGCCTGACGACCGCCACTGATGCCACGGATCAGACCTGCCAGCTGGTCCTACGCCACGCCGGTTGCCATGTGATCAGGTTCCGGCGTCAGGCCGCGGCGAGGACGCCCTCGAAGATCGCCAGGCCCTCGCGGATCTCGTCGGCGGTGACATCGAGCGGCGGCAGCCAGCGGACGACGTCATGGGACCCGCCGGCGAGCAGCACGATCAGGCCGGCATCGGCGCAGCCGTCCATCAGCCGCGGCGCCAGGTCGGCCCCAGCCTCCACGCCGATCATGAGGCCCGCGCCGCGCACCTGGGTGAGCCGTGGGTCGCGCGCCGCCAGGTCCGACAGCCCGCGCATCAGCGTCGCGCCCTGGGCGGCGGCGTTGGCCGCCAGGTCCTGCTTCTCGATCGTCTCGAGCACGGCGACCGCGGCGGCGCAGGCGACCGGGTTGCCGCCGAAGGTGGTGCCGTGCGCCCCGACCCCCCAGCGCTCCTGGAGCGCCCGCGAGGAGACGATGCCGCCAAGGGGCAGGCCGTTGGCGATGGCCTTCCCGAAGCAGATGACGTCGGGCACGATGTCGGCCGCCTCGAAGGCCCACATCCGGCCCGTCCGCGCCAACCCGGTCTGGATCTCGTCGATCACGAGCAGGATGCCGTGGCGATCGCACCGCTCGCGCAGGCCGCGCAGGAAGGCGGCCGGGGCCGGCTTGATGCCGCCTTCGCCCTGGACCGGCTCGACGACGATGGCCGCGATCTCGGTCGCCGGGACGACGCCCTCGAAGAGTGAGTCGAGTGCGGCGAGGGCCTCGGCGGTCGCCTCCGTCGGGTCGCGATGGACGTCCGGGAAGGGCGCCAGCACGACGCCGGGCAGGAGCGGCTCGTACCCCGCGCGGTAGTTGAGGTTGCTGCTGGTCAGGCTGGCCGCCCCGAACGTGCGCCCATGGAACGCGTCGCGGAAGGCGATGTAGCCCGGCCGTCCGGTGACGCGGCGGCTCAGCTTCATGGCCGCCTCGATCGCCTCGGCGCCCGAGTTGCCCAGGAAGACGGTGTCGAGCGGCGCCGGGCAGGTCGCCGCGAGCCGCTCGGCCAGGAGGTTCACCGACTCGACGTACCCCAGGCCGCTCGAGACGTGGACGAGGCGGTCGACCTGGGCGTGGATCGCCGCGGTGACGGCGGGATGGCCATGGCCGAGCCCCGTGGTGGCGATGCCGCAGCCGAAGTCCAGGTACCGCTTCCCCTGGTCGTCCCACAGGTGGTGGCCCTCGCCGCGGACCCAGGTGCGCTCGAAGTAGCGGCCCAGCACCGGTGACAGCGCGCGGGTGTTGGTCTCGGAGCGCGTCATGGTGGCCATCGAGATCTCCTGTGGTCGTCGCTACGGTTGCATGAGCATACAGATGGCTGTATATTCATGCATCCCATGAGCACCACCCTGCACGCCACGCCCCTGGCAGCCACGGCCGTCCCGCCGCGTCATGTCGCAGCGAACGGACCGATCCGCGTGGCGGTCATCGGGGCCACCGGCTACGTCGGTGGCGAGCTGGTGCGCTGGCTGGCCGGCCATCCGGCCGTCGCCATCGTAGGCCTCGTGGGCCGCGACCGTGATGCGGAGCCGATCGGCCGCTCGCGACCTCACCTCGCACGCACCGATCTGCGCGTGGACGCGGCCCTCCCGGACTGCGACGCCGTCTTCGTCGCCCTGCCCCATGGCCAGGCTGCGGCCGTCGTCCCGGGCCTGGTGGCCGCGGGCCGGGCGGTGATCGACCTCGGCGCGGACTTCCGCCTTCGCGACCCGGCCGACTACCCGCGCTGGTACCACTTCGACCACCCCGCGCCCGAGCTCCTGGCGAGCGCGGTGTACGGCCTGCCGGAGTTGCATCGCGCCCAGCTGGCCGCGGCCGGCACGACCGCCGGGCCGATCGTCGCCGCCCCCGGCTGCTATTCCACCGCGGCGATCCTGGCCCTTGCGCCGCTCGCGCGCGCGGGCCTCCTCGCCGACGTCGTCGTCGATGGCAAGAGCGGCGTTTCGGGGGCCGGCCGCGAGCCCCGCCCGGACCTCACCTTCGGCGAGGTCAACGAGAACGTCACCGCCTACGGCCTGGACGGGCACCGCCACACCGCGGAGATGGAGCAGGAGCTGGCCGCGGTGGCCCTCGAGGGCGGCCGCGCCGTGCCCGACCCGGTGACGTTCGTGCCTCACCTCGTGCCCATGACGCGGGGCATCCTGGCGACGTGCCACGTGCGGCCCCCGCGGCCCGTGGAGCAGGCCGAGCTCGACGAGCTGTATCGGGCCGCCTACGCCGACGAGCCCTTCGTGGCGGTGGTCGACGAGCCGCCCGCGACCAAGCACGTCCTGGCCAGCAACGAAGCGCGCCTCTTCGTGAAGTGGCAGCCGCGCAGCGGCCGCATCGTGGTGGTCGCGGCGCTGGACAACCTGGCCAAGGGCGCTGCCAGCCAGGCGGTCCAGGCGTTCAACGTGCTGTACGGCCTGGACGAGCGCACCGGGCTGTCGGCACTCCCGGTCGCCCCATGACCGCACCGTCGGTCGCCTCGCCCGACCTGACGGCGGCCCTGCCCTCCGCGCTGCCGTCCGTCGAGCGGACCCCGGTGCTGCCGGCCGGCTTCGTGGCCGGCGGGCTCAGCGCCGGCATCAAGGCCAGCGGGCGACCCGACCTGGCCATCTTCGCCGTCGGCACGGTCGAGCACGCGCCGGTCGAGGGCGGCGTGATGGGCACGCTGCGCCTCGGCCCCCCGGCCGCCGCCGCCGCCGTCTTCACGCGCAACCGCATGGCTGCTGCACCGGTGCGCCTGTCGCAGCAGCACCTCCTGGCGACCGACCCGGCGGGCCGCGGGCGACGTGGCCGGGCGAGCGCCGTGATCAGCACGAGCGGCAGCGCCAACGCCGCCACCGGCGCCGCCGGCGACGCCGACCAGGCGGAGATCGCGGCCGCTCTGGCGACCGCCCTTGGCATCGAGCCACGGCACACGCTCACGCTCTCCACCGGCGTCATCGGTGCACGCCTCCCCGTGCCGCGCGTGATCGAGGGCCTCACCCGCCTCGTGCCGGCGCTCGGCGACCGGCCAGAGGCGCTCCTTGCCGCCGCCAACGCGCTGCGCACGACCGACTCGACGGCCAAGGCGGCCACGACCACCGTCGACCTGCCGGGCGCGGACGGGAAACCGGTGACGGTCCGCGTCTCGGGCGTGGCCAAGGGCGTGGGCATGATCCACCCCGGCATGGCCACGATGCTGGCCGTCGTGATGACCGACGCGACCGCCGATCCGGAGACGCTGGAGGGCCTGCTGCGCCAGGCGGCGGCACGGACGTGGAACCAGCTGACGGTCGACGGTGACACGAGCACCAACGACACGGTCTTCCTGCTCGCTTCGGGGGCTGCCGGGGCCGCGCCGGTGAAACCCGGCTCGCCCGCAGCCGCCGTCCTTGGCGACGCGGTGACCGCCATCGCGCGCGACCTGGCGCGCCAGCAGGCGGCGGACGGCGAAGGCGCGGGGACCCTCATCACCTGCCAGGTCTCGGGCGCGGTCGATGATCCGGAGGCGCGAGCCGTGGCCCGTGCGGTCGTCGCCAGCAGCCTCGTCAAGGCCGCAGCCCACGGCGGCGATCCCAACTGGGGCCGGGTCGCCGGGGCGGCCGGGAACGCCAGCCTGCCGGCGGCGCCCCTCCTCGAGAACGGCGGGCTGACGGCCACCGAGGCCGCAGCGCGGGCGGGCCAGCCGGTCGCGCTCGACCCCGACCGCCTGCGGATCGCCATCGCCGGCTATCCCGTCTTCGACGGTGGCGCCGGCGGCCCGCTGCCGTTCGATCGATCGGCTGCCCGGGCGGCCATGGACGCCTCGGAGCTGCTCATCCGGCTCGACCTGGGGCTTGGCGCGGGCACCGGCGAGGCCTTCGGCTGCGACCTCACGGAGGCGTACGTGCGCGAGAACGCGGAGTACACGACATGACGGGACGCCTGCCGTGAGCGAGATCCTCGTCCTCAAGCTGGGCGGCACCACGCTCGCCGAGCAGCAGCACATGCTGGCCGACGTGGCCGTGCTGGCCCGTCGCCGCCCGGTCGTCATCGTGCACGGCGGCGGTCGCCGCATGACCGACTGGCTGGAACGACTCGGCGTGACGACCCGCTTCGAGGGCGGCCTGCGGGTGACCGATCCCGCCGCGCTCGAGGTGGCCGCCGCCGTCCTGCGTGGCGTGGTCAACAGCGAGCTGGTGGCGGCCCTGCGCGACCTTGGCGTCGACGCCGTGGGCCTGTCGGGCGTCGACGGCGGGCTGCTCATCGGCCAGCGCATCCCCGAGCTGGGCCTCGTGGCCCACGTGGTCGGCGTCCGCCGCGACCTCCTCGACGCGCTGCTCGTGGCCGGCCAGGTGCCGGTGATCGCGCCGCTCGCGCGCGACGAGCAGGGCCTGGTCTGCAACGTCAACGCGGACGACGCCGCGGCCGGCATCGCCGCCGACCTTGGCGCGCGCCAGTTCGTGCTCTTGACGGACGTCGACGGCGTACACGGCGCGGACGGGCGCCGCCTGGCGACCCTCGCGCCCGACGAGGCGGAGGCGCTCATCGCCGACGGCACGATCGCGGGCGGGATGGTGCCCAAGGTCCGCGCCGCCCTGGGTGCGCTGAGCGCGAGCGGGGCCGAGGCGATCATCGCCGACGCGTCGGTGCCGGGGGCCCTGCTGCGGGCCCTGGACGAGCCGGACTTCGGGACGCACGTCGTGGCCGGCCGGGCGGTGGCCGCATGACCGCGCCCGCCATCGCCCGCGACGTCCGGCAACGCGCCATCCGCGAGCTGATCGCCCGCGTCCCGGTCAGCAGCCAGGACCAGCTCGTGCGCGAGCTCGCCGCGCGCGGGATCGTGGCCACCCAGGCCACGGTCAGCCGCGACGTCGCCGACCTGGGCCTCGTCAAGGTCGCCCGCGGCGGCCGCCACGTCTACCTCGCGCCGGAGGACCTGGCGCCCGCGCCTCGCGCGGCGTCGTCCGAAGAGCGCCTGCGCCGCATCCTGGCCGACATCCCCGTCACCGTCGGGCGGAGCGGCCTGATCCTGGTCCTGACCGGGGCGCCCGGCACGGCCAACGTGATCGCCCAGGCCATCGACGACTCGCGCCTGGCCGAGCAGGAGGGCACGCTGGCGGGCGACAATACCGTGCTCGTGCTGTTCGCCGATGAGGCCCGCCTGGAACGCTGGCTGGCTCGCTTCCGGGCCCTCCAGGGCCTGCCGACCGTGGAGGTGCCCGCGTGAAGAAGGTGGTGCTGGCCTATTCCGGCGGCCTCGACACGTCGGTCGCGGTGGCCTGGCTGCGCGAGCAGTTCGATGCCGAGGTCGTGACCCTGACGGTCGACCTGGGCGGCGGGTCCCTCCGGCCGGGGGTCGAACAGCGGGCCATGTCGGCCGGCGCCTCGCGCGCCTACGTCGTCGACGCCCGGGAGCGCTTCGTCCGCTCGTTCGTCTGGCCCCACCTGCAGGCCGACGCCCTGTACCAGGGCGCCTATCCCCTGGCCACGGCCCTCGCCCGACCGCTCATCGCCCAACTCCTCGTGGAGGTGGCCGCCCGCGAGGGCGCCGACGCCGTGGCCCACGGCTGCACCGGCAAGGGCAACGACCAGGTGCGCTTCGACGTGGCCGTCCATGCCCTGGACCCCGGCCTCGAGGTGGTCGCGCCGATGCGCGTCGGGATGGGCCTGTCGCGCGAGGAGGAGATCGACTACGCCGCCGCGCGCGGCATCGAGGTGCCGATCACCAAGGCCTCGCCCTACTCGATCGACGTGAACCTGTGGGGCCGCTCCATCGAGACCGGCGTCCTGGAGGACCCGTGGGTCGTCCCGCCGGCCGACGTCTTCGAGTGGACCGTCGACCCGTCGGCGGCGCCCGCGCCCGTCGAGGTCGTCGTCGGCTTCGAGGGGGGCCTGCCGGTCGAGCTGGACGGCGCCCCGATGGAGCCGGTCGAGCTGGTCGATCGGCTGAGCGCCGTCGCCGGCGCCCACGGCGTCGGCCGGGTCGACCACGTCGAGGACCGCCTCGTGGGCATCAAGAGCCGCGAGATCTACGAGGCCCCGGCGGCGACCGTCCTGCACACCGCCCACCGCGCGCTCGAGGGCCTGTGCCTGACCAAGGACACGCTCCGTTTCGGCCGCCTGGTCTCCGACGAGCTGGCCCGCCTGACGTACGACGGCCTCTGGTTCAGCGCCCTCCACCGCGACCTGCGGGGCTACGTCGCCTCGAGCCAGCGTGTCGTGTCCGGCGATGTGCGCCTGCGCCTGGACCACGGCTCGGCCGTCGTGGTCGGCCGCCGCTCCCCGCTGTCGCTCTACGACAAGCGCCTCGCCACGTACGACACGGGTGACGCCTTCGACCATGCCGCGGCCGTCGGCTTCATCGAGATCTTCGGGTTGCCGCTGCGCACCGAGGCGGCCCGCCACGGGGCCATCGGCAAGCACCATGGCGCCGCCTGGGCGTGGACCGAACCGCTGCTCGCCGACCTCCCGACGACCGTCGTGGACGGCGCAGCGACCGTGGCGTGAGCGCGCCAGCCGCCGGGGCCGCACCGCCGGCCGCGGCTGGGACCGACCTCCGCGGTCGCGACCTGCTCGGCATCGGCGACCTGACGCCGCTCGAGCTGGCGGGCCTGCTCGAGTCGGCGGCCGCCCTGAAGGCCGAATGGGCGCTCACCCGGACCCACCGCGAACAGCCGCTGGCTGGACGGGCGGTGGTCCTGCTCTTCCAGAAGCCCAGCCTGCGGACGCGCGTCTCCTTCGAGCTGGCCGCGCAGCAGCTTGGCGGCCGCTCGATCTACCTGTCCGACGCGGATGTGGGGCTGGGTCGCCGCGAGAGCGCCGACGACATCGCGCGCACGCTCGACCGCTGGGTGGACGCGCTCGTGGCACGGACCTTCGCCCAGGCCACCGTGGATGAGCTGGCCCAGGCGATGACCGTGCCGGTGATCAACGCCCTGAGCGACCTCGAGCATCCGTGCCAGGCGCTGGCCGACCTGCTGACGATGCGGGAGCGCTTCGGCCACCTTGAGGGGTTGACCGTCGCCTTCGTCGGCGAGGGCAACAACGTCTTCCACTCGCTGGCGCTGGGGTGCGCCGCGCTCGGCATCCACGTGCGCCTCGCCTGCCCGCCGGGCTACGGGCCGGACCTGGACCGGATGGGCGCCGTGCGCGCCCGCGGCCAGGCGTCCGGCGGACGGCTGTTGCTGACGCACGACCCCCGCACGGCCGTCGAGGGCGCCGACTGCGTCTACACGGACACGTGGGTCTCCATGGGCAGCGAGGACCAGGCGGTGGCGCGGCGCCGCGCCTTCGCCAACTATCGCGTGGACGCCGCGCTCATGGCCGCCGCCTCGCCCGAGGCGATCTTCATGCACTGCCTCCCCGCCCACCGCGGCGAGGAGGTCACCGACGACGTCATCGACGGCTCGCGCAGCCTCGTCTTCGACCAGGCGGAGAACCGCCTCCACGTCCAGAAGGCCTTCCTGGCCGCGGCGGTGGGACCGCGCGCGTAAGCCGGTCTCATCGAGCCGGGCGCCGAAGGCGTTCGGCACCTACCGGCCTGAGCACCGCCCACTCTGCGTCAAAACGCCCACCCCGGGAACGTTCAAACGGGATTCGGACCGGTGCGAGCGTCCCACCGGGTCTTCTTACCCGTCTCCGAGCATGGCCGTGCGAGTGTCTGACCCCGGCTGACCTGTCGAACCGCGCAACGTTCCGGCGGCGTGCATCTGCAACGGACAGGCCGGGTCGGCTCTGCCGACCGCCCCCGGCACCGGGGCCGGCGCTCCGGTGATCACCAAATCCAGAACGTCGGACCTAATCTGGCGATGACTCGACGAAGCTGCCCGAGTAGAAGTCGAAGATGATCCGGATCGTCGAGGAAGCCGGCCCGCAGGCGACCTGGGCGGTCGCCCCAGGCGGACATGTCGTCGCCGCAAAGTCGGCCGACAGGAAGCCGACCCAGACGTAGGTGTCGGGCGCGACCGTCCGGCGACCGCTTGACGATGCATACGGCTCGGCGATCAACCAGACGACCGCCGGCGTCCCTGTCGACAGTGGAGCGAGATAGAGAAGCCTCTGCCGTGCATCTGCCTCGCTCATGCCGCCGGTCGGGGTGGGAAGCGTCCACGGCGGTGTCGTGCAGCTACAGCTCGACTGGGATGTCGGTGTCGGCGGCGAGCCGGAGGCGCCGGTGCAGCCCAGGAGGACCGCGGCCAGCATCGACAGTGAGGCAAGCCGCCGGAGCGGCATGGCGGGGGCGCCTACCCGACGCGTTTGTCCATGCCCGTCCAGAAGGGCTCGCGCAGCTCGCCCTTGAGGATCTTGCCCGTGCCGCCCTTGGGGAGGGCGTCGCGGATCTCGACCTCGCGGGGCACCTTGAAGCCGGCGAGCTGGGTGCGGCAATGGGCCAGCAGCTCCTCGGGTGTCGCCTTGGCGCCCTCCTTGAGGACGACCAGCCCGACCGGCGACTCGCCCCACTGCTTGTCGGGGACCGCCACCACGGCCGCCTCCAGGACGGCCGGATGGGCGGCCAGGGCGTTCTCGATCTCCACCGACGAGATGTTCTCGCCGCCGCGGATGATGACGTCCTTGCTGCGGTCCTTGATCGTGACGTAGCCCTCGGCGTCGATGGTGGCCATGTCACCGGTGTGGAACCAGCCGTCGCGGATGGCGGTCGCGGTCGCGGCATCGTCGCGGTAGTAGCCGGCCATCACGACGTTGCTGCGGGCGACGATCTCGCCGAGCTGCTCGCCATCGGCGCGGACGTCCTGGCCGTTGGGATCGACGACCCGGACGCGCACGCCGGGGATGGCCCATCCGGTCGAGGCCTTGCGCTCGGCCGTCCGCTCGGCGCCCTCGGCCTCGGCGAGGTGCTGGCGCGGCCAGGCCAGCGTCAGGACCGGCGACGTCTCGCTCAGGCCGTAGCCCACGATGGCCTCGGCCTTGAGCTCGCGCTCGATGCCCCGGATGAGCGTGGGCGAGGACGGCGCGCCGCCGACGACGCACGTGATGAGGCTCGACAGGTCGTAGTCGCCCCGCGTCGGCAGGTTGATGAGCGCGTTGAAGATGGTGGGGACGCCCAGGACGTGCGTGACGTGCTCGGCCTGGATCAGGCCAAGGAGGGCCGCCGGGTCGAACCGGCGCAGCATCACGTGGGTGCCCCCGAACATCGTGATGAAGTGCGGCGTGCCCCAGCCGTTGACGTGGAAGAGGGGCACGACGTGGAGCGCCACCGCGGTGTCGCCGACGCGCAGGCCCATGCCCGCGTAGACGGCGTGCAGGTGCAGCGTGCGATGGGTCAGCGCCACGCCCTTGGGCTGGCCGGTCGTGCCGCTCGTGTAGAAGAGCTCGGCGATCTCGTTCTCGTCGACCTCGACCGCCTGGTGGCCCGGATCACCGGTGGCCAGCAGCGCCTCGTACTCGTGGTCGCCGTCGGCCGGCTCGCCCTCCATGATCACGAACTTCGTGGCCGCGGGGAGGCTCGGACGGAGCGCCTCCACGAGCGGCGTGAAGTCCTTGTGATAGAAGACGACCCGGGTGCCCGAGTGCTGCAGGATGTAGCCGATCTCCCGCGGCGTCAGGCGCACGTTGATGGGGTTCAGCACGGCCCCCGCCTCGAGGACGCCGTAGTACGCCTCGAGCAGCTGGTGGCAGTTGTAGCTGAGGAACGAGACGCGGTCGCCGTGCCCCACGCCGAGGCCTTCCAGCGCGCTGGCCAGGCGATGGGTCCGCTCCCCGAACTGGGCGTAGGTGAAGCGTTTGTCGCCGTCCACGACGCCGACCTTGGTGCCGAAGTAGGCCGCCGCCCGATCGCGGAATTCGAGGACCGACAAGGGGACCAACATCGCTCCACCTCCAGCACCATCACGGGGCCGACGAGGCCGTCGGAGCATACGTTCGACCTTCGCCGATCCCGCGTCAAATCGACCCGACCCTCCTGACCCCCGCGTCACCAGACGGGCTGGTGGTATGCGGATGCCGGGCGGGCTGGCCGCGCCCGCGGGCGACTGGCCGAGCACGGCTGCGGCACCGGCGCCCGTCCAGCGTCCGAACAGACGCACGTAGCACCAGCCTCCTTGGTGAGCGGGGGTGGGAGCGACAGATCCGCGACGCCCGGCGGAGGCCCGCGTTGGGCCACGGTACGAGCGTCGAACCCACGCGTCACCAGCCTCGCTGGTGGTATGTGAGTCCAGGGCGCACCGGCCCGGTACGTGAGCGGCTTTCCGAGCACGGGTGTGGCCGCGGCGCTCCCGTAACGGCGGCCCAGGGGCACGTAGCACCAGCCATCTTGGTGCCTGAGCGAACTTGGTGCGTGAGCGAACACCGCGGCGCCGGGCCCCTGTCGCCCGCCTCTGGCCTACTCGTTGACGGGGACGGGGCCCTCGGGCAGCTCGAGGACGACCCGCCCGCCCTCGATCAGCACCGGGTACATCGCCAGGGGCAGCTCGGCCGGCGGGTCCAGCGCCTCGCCCGTGATGAGATCGAAGCGCGAGAGGTGCAGCGCGCAGGTCAGCGAATCGCCGGTCAGGAAGCCCTTGTCGAGCTCGAAGTACTCGTGCGAGCAGATCCCCTGGTAGGCCCGGATCGTGTCGTCGAGGTTCACCAGCAGGATGTCGCTGGTGTCCACCTGGACCATGAGCATCGTGCCCGGCGCGACGTCGGCCGCGGCCGCCACGTCGACCCGACGGACGGCCGCCGCCGATGAGCCCGCGCCGTCAGGCGGCAAGGGCGGTCCGCCCGGCGTCCCACTTGCGGTCGAGGAGCTCCCGCAGCCGATCCTGCGCCTCGGGCAGCGGGATGCGCGCCACGACCGGCTCCAGGAAGGAGAGGACGATCGACTTGCGCGCCAGGTCGGGCGGCAGCCCGCGTGTCTCCAGGTAGAAGAGCTGGTTCTCGTCGATCGGCCCGACGGAGCTGGAGTGGCTGGCGCGCCGCACGTCCGGCTGGTCGATCTCCAGGGACGGGACGGCCACCGAGCGGGCCTTGCGATCGAGCAGCATGGCGAACTCGCCGAGGAAGCTGTCCGTGCCGACGGCCGTTCGCTGGATGTCGATGAGGCCTTTGAAGAAGCCGCGCGAGCGATCCTGGAAGATGCCCTTGCTGAGGAGGTCGCCGGTCGTGTCGCGGCCGATGTGGTGGGTGTAGCTGGTGAGGTCGAACGTCTGCGCGCCGCCCCCGAAGCCGATCTCCGCCTGGCGCACCGTCCCGGCCCGCCCGACGAGGAGGTTGTCCACCCGGCTCCGCACGAGCAGGCCGCCCACATGGGCCAGCGCCCAGGTGAGGGTCGCCGCCTCCCCGATCGCCGACTGGCGCGTGATGAAGCTCGACGTGTCCGGCCCCAGGTCCTGCTCGGCTGCCACCTCGAGCGTGGCCCCCTCGTCCAGCAGCACCTCGCACGTGCCCGACCAGAGGCTCTGGCCACCGTCGACCGTGGCGCGCGTGCCGCCTTCCACGCTCGAACGCTGCTCTTCCAGCAGCCGGGCCTGGGCGCCCTTGCCAAGGTGGATGACGGTCCGGGTCACGAGCGCACGGCCGGGCGCTCCGACGCTCCACCGGACGACGATCGGCTCGCGCAGCTGCACGCCCGGCGGCACGTGCACGAGGGCCCCGACGGCGTACGTGGCGCGGGCCAGCTGGGCGAAGACGTCGTCGTCGGGGAGGGTGTGGGCCCCTTCCAGGATCTCGCCGAGCAGCCCCGGGTTGCTGCGCAGCACGCCCGCGAACGTATCGACCACCACGCCGGCGGCGCGGGCCTCAGCCGACAGCGCACGGCCCACGACCGCGCCCTCGCGGATGTGCAGGAACGCGCTCGCGCCGGCCGGCAGCGACGCCGCATCGGCCGCCGCGTCCGCCACGTCGCCGTAGGGCGTCACGTCGCCGAAGTGGACCTGGCGCAGGTCCAGGTAAGTGGTGAAGAGCCGGTTGGGCTCGACGGGCAGGGCGTCGAACCGCCGCACGGCGTCGAGCCGGTCGGCCAGCAGCCAGGGGGGCTCGTCGACCTGGGCGGCCCGTTCGCGGGCCGTGGCCTCCGTGACGAAGTCGAGGCCGGTCAGCTGATCGGCCGGGCTCACCCCAGGGCGCCGTCCATCTCGAGCTTCACCAGGCGGTTGAACTCGATGGCGTACTCCATCGGCAGCTCCTTGGTGAAGACCTCCAGGAAGCCCTGCACGATGAGGTTCTGGGCCTCGTTCTCGGTCAGGCCGCGGCTCATCAGGTAGAACACCTGGTCCTGGCTGATCTTGCCGACGGTGGCCTCGTGGGTCATCGTCGTGTCGTCTTCCTGGATGTCGATGTACGGATACGTGTCACTGCGGCTCTGGTCGTCCAGCATCAGCGCGTCGCAGCGGACGCTGGCCACGACCCCGGTCGAGCCGGGCGAGACCTTGAGGTGGCCGCGATACGAGGCGCGGCCACCATCCTTGCTGACCGACTTGCTGACGATGCGGCTGCGGGTGTCGGGTGCCAGGTGGACGGCCTTCGCGCCGGTGTCCTGGTGCTGGCCCTTGCCCGCCACGGCGACCGAGATGATGTCCGCGGTCGCGCCGCGCCCGCGCAGGTAGATGCTGGGGTACTTCATCGTCAGCCGGGAGCCCGTATTGGCGTCGATCCACTCCACGTTGGCGTTCTCGTGGGCGTGGGCGCGCTTCGTGACGAGGTTGTACACGTCGTTCGACCAGTTCTGGATCGTCGTGTAGCGGACCTTGGAGCCGGCCAGCGCGATGACCTCCACGACCGCCACGTGGAGCGAGTCGGTGGCGTACAGCGGGGCCGTGCAGCCCTCGATGTAGTGCACCTTGGCGCCTTCATCGACCACGATCAGCGTCCGCTCGAACTGGCCCGTGTTCTCGCCGTTGATGCGGAAGTACGCCTGCAGCGGCAGGGGCACCTCGACGCCCTTGGGCACGTAGACGAACGAGCCGCCCGACCAGACGGCGCTGTTGAGGGCGGAGAACTTGTTGTCCTCCGGCGGCACGACCGTCCCGAAGTACTTCTGGAAGATCTCGGGGTATTCCTTGAGCGCCTGGTCGGTGCCCATGAAGACCACGCCGAGCTTGACCAGTTCCTCGCGCACGGAGTGGTACACCACTTCCGAGTCGTACTGCGCACCGACGCCGGCCAGGAACTTGCGCTCCGCCTCCGGGATGCCGAGCTTCTCGAACGTCGCCTTGATCTGCTCCGGCACGTCGTCCCACGACTTCTCTTCGCGCTCAGACGGCTTGCGGTAATACATGATCTTGTCGAAGTCGATGTGGCTGAGGTCACCACCCCACGTCGGCATCGGCCGCTTCAGGAAGTGGTCGTAGGCGCGCAGGCGGAAGTTGCGCATCCATGCCGGCTCGTCCTTGAACGCGCTGATCTCCTCGACCGTCTCGCGCGTCAGGCCGCGCTTCGTCTGGGCCAGGTAGACGATGTCGTCGTGGAAGTCGAACCTTGAGCGGTCGTTGTCGACCTGCTCCCGCTGCGTGAGGGTCATGCGACTCCTTGGCTAATCCCGACCAATTCTATCGGGATTAGGCTGCCGGGTCAACGAGTGGCGTGGGTGGTGCGGGGTGCGGCTGCGACCACGGATGGTACGGCGCGCCCGACCGACCGACCTGGTCAGATGCCAACCCGGGTGGCGTTGGACCGTATGCGGCAGCCTGAGGAACGCTTCAGCGGGCCGGAGTCGCTCCAGGACCACCGCGGTTGGCAGATGGACAGGTCGCCACGGCGTGGGGTGGCGCGGCGGCGACTACACGGCCGGCCGGCGCGGCTGCGACTTCCTGTCCGAACGTGACTCCGAGGCACGTTAGGGCCGGATCCGGGGCCGATCCCGGCGGGTGGGCCGGGCCCGACCTGCCATCAAGGGCCGGCCTGAGCACGGATGCGGCGTCCCAGCCCCGCCACGCGGGTCGTCGGAGGCGGAGTATCTGGCTTAACGCTCCCCCCAGTCAGATCTGACCAGGTCGCGGACCGAAAGCCGGCCTCCCGTGCCGAGAGCCTGCCGCCGGGCCGCCAGCCGGCCGCTCGCCGCGCCGGACCGCAGGCCGGCGGCCCGCGGAGCCCATGGACGGGGCGCCCGGTCGGGGCTACGATCGGCGCTCTCGAACGGCGGAAGAGGCGCGGGCGACAGGAGGGCCAGATGGCCACGGACGCGGATCGCTTCGCTCACTGGTTCTCGGCCGCGGACCTGCCGGCCAACCGGTCAGGCCACCTGGCCCCGGACCAGGGGCGACGCCTCGGCCTGGAGGCCGCCGTCGGTCGCGGGGCGGATCTGCTGGTGGGCCTGGCCCTGATCGCCGTCGCCATCGTCGTCTCGGTGCTGGGCCTGATCGACAGCCCCATCGTCTCGAGGGCAGGCATCGGCCCCACCCTCATCGGCTCGCTCATCGTCGGGTTAGTCGGTCTCTTCTTCCTGGTGAAGGGCCGCCGGGGCTCGTTCAGCCGGCAGGTCGCCGCGGGAGAGGTCGACCACGTCACCGGCCCCGCCATGCTCGTTGAGACCGAGCGGTCGTCGGGCGAGTCCTCCTACACCGTGCATGAGCTGCACATCGGCCAGCTCGGCCTGCAGTTCGAGATCGACGGCCACCTCTACCGGGCCATCACCCAGGGTGAGTCGCTCACCGCCTACTACCTCGCGGGCGCGCGCAAGCTGGTCAACCTGGAGCCGGCAGCCGAAGCGCAGGCGGCCGGCGTCTCCGACCCGATCGCCGCGGCCGCAGCCGCTGCTGCCGCCCAGGTCGTGGCCGGGCCCCCCGACGGCACACCCCTCGCCCAGGCCATCATCGGCCGGTGGCGCATGGATGCCAGTGGGCCGGTGGCCGGCCTGGCCGTGGTCATCGAGTTCCGGACCGACGGCACGGCCGTCATCACCCCGGACCTCACCGCGTCGGCCATGCTGGAGGCGATCCCCGCCGGGATGCGCGGCGCCATGGGCCGCCTGGCGCAGCCGCGGACCATGCCGTACCACTGGACCGACGCCGACCACCTCAGCATGGAGGGCCAGGGCGAATCGTCCCAGGTCCGGCTATCCGGCGGCCAGCTCATCATCCAGGGCAAGGACGGCGAGCAACACCTGGTGCGCCTGGCCGACACACCCGACACGGCCGCACCCACCGCGGAGGCGCATCCATGACCCTCTCACGCAAGGTGCGCGGCGACCAGGCCCACCGCACCATCGCCCGGCGACCGCTGTACGCCACGCCCGGCGAGACCACCGAGGTGCCGCGTTACCGCCTGCCGGAACATGGCATGGACCCCGACGAGGCCTACCAGATCGTGCACGATGAGCTGATGCTGGACGGCAACGCCCGGCTCAACCTCGCCACGTTCGTGAGCACGTGGATGGAGCCCCAGGCCTCGCGGCTGATGGCCGAGACGTTCGACAAGAACATGATCGACAAGGACGAGTACCCGCAGACCGCGGAGCTGGAGCTGCGCTGCGTCAACATGCTCAGCCAGCTCTGGCACTCACCTGACCACGAGGAGGCCACGGGCTGCTCCACGACCGGCTCGAGCGAGGCGGCCATGCTCGGCGGCCTGGCCCTGAAGCGACGCTGGCAGCAGCGGCAGCAGGCGGCCGGCCGCCCGAGCGACCGGCCCAACATGGTCATGAGCGCTGGGGTCCAGGTCTGCTGGGAGAAGTTCTGCCGCTACTTCGAGGTCGAGCCGCGGCTCGTGCCGTGGACGCCGGAACATCACCAGCTCACCGGGGCCGCGGCGGCCGCGGCGTGCGATGAGAACACCATCGGAGTGGTGGCCATCATGGGCGTCACGTACGACGGCGCGTACGAGCCCGTGGCCGAGATCGCCGCTGCGCTCGACGAGCTCCAGGCGCGGACCGGCCTGGACGTGCCGATCCACGTCGACGGCGCATCAGGCGGGTTCGTGGCGCCATTCCTGACGCCCGACCTGGCGTGGGACTTCCGGCTGCCGCGCGTGCAGTCGATCAACGCCTCCGGCCACAAGTACGGCCTGGTCTTCCCGGGTGTGGGCTGGATCCTGTGGCGGTCGCCGGAGGCCCTGCCGGAGGACCTCGTCTTCCGGGTCAACTACCTGGGCGGCGAGATGCCCACCTTCGCCCTCAACTTCTCCCGTCCCGGCGCCCAGATCGTGGCCCAGTACTACAACCTGCTGCGGCTGGGGCGCGAGGGCTACCGGCGGATCCAGCAGGCCTCGATGGACACGGCCCGCCGCATGGCCGAGCGCATCGATGCCCTGGGCCCCTTCCAGACGCTGCCCGGCAGCGCCATCCCCGTGTTCGCCTTCCGCGTCAGTGATCCGAAGGTGCCGTACGACGTCTTCGACCTGTCGCGCGAGCTGCGCGGCAGGGGCTGGCAGGTGCCCGCCTACACCCTTCCGCCCGACGTGAGCGACGTGGCGGTCCTGCGCGTGGTGGTGCGCAACGGCTTCAGCGCCGACCTCGGCGAACTGTTCCTGGCCGACCTGGAGCGGGTGATGGCCGAGCTCGCGACGCAGCCGGCGCATCACCGGCCGCATCGGTCGGCGTTCCACCACTAGGGCGAGCCGGCAGCGCCAGCACCTCGGCGAGCGCATCGGCGAGCGTGGCCCAGGCCCCGGCCGGGACATACGCCTGGGCGGAGATGCGGACGAGGCGACGCTGCGGCAAGGCCGCGCCGGCGCTCCCGTCGTCGTCCGCAGGCAGGGGCGGCCACGGCAGGATCGGCACCTCGATCCGCCAGCGATCGCGCAGCTCGACCTGCAGGGGATCGTCGTCGAGTGGTGAGGTGCCCAGGTTCGGCGCAAGGGCCCTGGCGGCCGGTCCGGGCGGCGGCAGCATGATCGAAGCCATCGAGCCAAGCATCGTCGGCGGCGCGGGCGCGGCGACCCCGAGGCGTTCGAGGATGACCCGGCGGGCCGCGACGACCGCCCCGTGGTTGCCAGCCATGAGGGCCGGCCAGCCGCCCGAGAGGAGGGCACCCATGGCCTCGATCGCGGCGGGCATCGACAGGTAGGGCGTGGGATCGGCCGTGCCGGTCCAGTCGAACTCCAGCCGGAACCGGCTGCGGTCGAGACGCGGCGAGTTGGCGCCGTGGGAGATGGCCAGCGGGCGGATGTCCCGCTGGTGGTCGCGCCGGACCCACAGGAAGCCGCTGCCCTTGGGGGCGCACAGCCACTTGTGGCCGTTGCCGGTGTAGTAGTCCACCCCGGCCGTCTCGAGCGCGCGGATGTCGAGCGGCAGCATCCCCGGCGCGTGCGCACCATCGACGAGCACCTGGATGCCCCGCGCAGCCAGCGCCGCCGCGATCCCGGCGACCGGGAAGATGAGCGCGGTGGGGCTCGTCACGTGGGCCACGAGCGCGAGCCTCGTGCGCGACGTGACTGCGCCAAGGAATGCGGCACGCACCTCGTCCGGGCCTGCCGTGGGGAACGGGACGCGTGCCACGACCACCCTCGCGCCATCCCGCTCGGCGGCGGCCCGCAGCGCGTTCAGCGAGGCGTTGTAGGCGTGATCGTCGGTCAGCAGCTCGTCGCCGGGAGCGAAGCGGAGCGAGCGCAGCACGGTATTGACGCCGTGGGTCGCGTTGGGCACGAACGCCAGGTCGTCCGGGTCGGCCCCGACGAACCCGCCCACGACGGCACGGGCCTCGTCCAGCGCCGGCTCCAGCTCGCGCGCCAGGAAGCGGACGGGCTGCCGTTCCAGGCGCTCCCGCCAGGCCTGCTGCGCCTCGAGGACGACCCGGGGACAGGCGCCGAAGGACCCATGGTTCAGGAAGAGGAGGTCGGGCTCCAGGCCCCAACCCGTGGCGCTCACGCGCGGCAGTGTGGCCGAGCCCGCGCGCCGCTGCACGTCGTTGTGCCACCATCGGGGCATGTGCGGACGGTTCACCCAGCAGCGACCGACGGCCGAGCTGGCCGAACTCTTCGACGCGACCCCGGCGCCCCGCGGCGCGACGGGCCGCGTGGAGGACCTGGGCGGCCACTTCAACGTGGCGCCGACCCAGGAGGTGTCGGTCATCGTCCAACCCGGCTCCGATCGCGCCCGGGTCGTCGACCAGTACCGGTGGGGCCTCGTGCCCTCGTGGGCCAAGGACGTCAAGATCGGCAACCGCCTCATCAACGCCCGGGCCGAGACGGTGGCGACCAGCCCGGCCTTCCGCCGGAGCCTCGTCAACAAGCGCTGCATCGTCCCGGCCGACGCGTTCTACGAGTGGCGGCGGGTGGACGACAAGACCCGCCAGCCCTATCTCATCCACCATCCCGACGGCTCGCCGCTCGCCTTCGCGGGCCTGTGGTCGGCGTGGAAGGACGACGCCAACGACGCCTGGCTGCACTCCTGCACGATCATCACGACGGCGGCCAACGAGGCCATGGCGGCCCTCCACGACCGCATGCCGGTCGTCCTGCCGCACCACGCCTGGGACCGCTGGCTGGACCCGACCGTCACCGATACGGAGCTCCTCCAGGCGATGCTCCACGCGTCGGCGGCCGGCGAGCTGGAGGCCTACCCCGTCTCGACCGCGGTCAACAGCCCGCGCAACAAGGGGGCCGAGCTGGCCCGACCGGTCGCCGGACCCGTCCTCCCGGCGTGAACGCAGGAGCCACGGCCGGGGAGCCAGGCGGCCCGCCCGACTACCGGGCCACGAGCTTCTGGCTCGAGACCTGCGGCGACGACCTGACGCCCCGGCCGCCGCTCGAAGGCGACGCCGAGGCCGAGGTGGCCATCCTCGGGGCGGGGCTGACCGGCCTGTGGACGGCCTACGAGCTGCAGCGCCGCATGCCCGGCCTGCGGATCGCGATCCTGGAACGTGACATCGCCGGCTTCGGGGCCTCCGGCCGCAACGGCAGCTGGTGCACGCCTGACCTCAACATCAGCCTGCCGATGCTGGCGCGGCGCTTCGGCACGAGCGCGGCGCGGGCCACGCAGCAGGCCACCTACGACGCGGTCGATGAGGTGGGCCGCGTCTGTGCGGAGGAGGGCCTGGACGGTGGGTACGTGCGCGGCGGGGCGTTGTTCGTGGCCCGCGGCCCCCAGCAGCTCCCGGACCTGCACGCGAGCTACGAGACCTACGTGCGTTTCGGCTTCGGCGACCGCTACGAACTCCTGGACGCGGCGCAGGCCAGGGCGCGCGTCGACATCGAGGGCACCGTGGCCGGCCTCGCGACCGCGGACTCGGCGGTCATCCACCCCGGCCGCCTCGTGCGCAACCTCGCCCGCCTGGTCGAGCAACGGGGCGCGACCATCCATGAGCGGACGGCCGTGACCGGCTACAGCGCCCGCGGCGAGGATCGCGCCGCACCCGGCCGGGCGGCCCTGCACACCGCCCACGGCACGGTCCGCGCCGACATCATCGTGCTGGCCGGTGAGGCGTACCTGACCGGCCTCCGCCGCCTGCACCGCCAGCTCATCCCGGTCTATTCGCTGATCGTCCTGACTGAGCCGCTCACCGACGCGCAGTGGGCGACGATCGGCTGGCAGGCGCGCCAGTGCGTCGCCTCGTTTCGCCTCAGCATCGACTACCTGGCCCGCACGGAGGACGGCCGCATCCTCTTCGGCGGCCGCGGCGCGCCGTACCACTTCGGCTCGGTCATCAAGCCGCGCTTCGACCGCCATCCGCCGACCCACGGCATGCTCCAGGACATGGTCCGCGCCTGGTTCCCGGCGCTTCGCGACATCCGCTTCACGCACGCCTGGGGCGGCCCGCTCGGCATGCCGCGCGACTGGATGCCCGCCATCACGCACGACCGGGCGACCGGCGTGGCCAGCGCACGCGGCTACATCGGCCACGGCGTGGCGGCCACCAACATCGCCGGCCGCGCCCTGGCCGACCTGATCACCGACCGCCCGTCCCCGCTGACCGATCTGCCGCTGGTCGGCCATCACTCGCGTGACTGGGAGCCCGAACCGTTCCGCTGGCTCGGCGTGCGCTACAGCCAACATGCGTTTGCCGGCATCGACGCACGGGCCGACCGGACGGGCCGTCCGACGCGGGGCCCCAGCCTCGCGCGCTGGCTCGCGCGCCACTGACCCGGGCGCGGCTGTGCAGCAGCAGGACTACGTGCCCGACGCCGTCGACGTGGCGTACATCGAGGCGGCCGCCGCACCGATCAACCCTGTCTTCGCCGCCATCGAGTCCGCGGCGTGGGCCGTGGAGCCGCACGTGCCGATCCTGGATCGCGCCGCGGGCCGCGTCCTGGCCGTGCTCGCGGCAGGCCGGCCACGGATCGCGGAGGTGGGCACGGCGTTCGGCTACTCGACGCTCTGGATGGCCCTCGCCCAGCCACCGGACGGGACCATCGTGACGATCGATCCCGACACCGCCCGCACCGCCCGGGCGCGGGCCTGGTGGCGCGAGGCCGGCGTGGCCGACGAGCGGATCACGGTCGTCTCGCGGCCGGCCCTGGAGGCGTTCGCGGACGAGGCGTCGTTGGGCGGCCCGTTCGACCTGGCCTTCATCGACGCCCTCAAGGACGAGTACGCCGGGTACCTGGCCGCGCTGCGTCCGCGGCTCGCGCCGCACGGCCTGGTCGTCGCCGACAACGTGCTGTGGAGCGGCCGTGTGGCCCGCCACGACGCGGCCGGCTCGACCCGCGCCCTGCAGGCGTTCAACGCCGCGGTGCTCGGCGACCCGTCGTGGCACGCGACGATCCTGCCGGTCGGTGACGGCCTGCTCGTGGCGACGCCCGCCTGAGCGCCGCGGTGTCCGGGCGTCGCTTGTGGGGCCACGGCCCGACCGGTAGCATCGGGACCTCCGACCCGCCACGGGAAACCGCGTGACCATCCTTCCGCCTGCCCAGGAACCGGATCCCGACGTGCCCGGCGCCGAGTCGATCGGGGCCGGCTCCGCCCCCGCCCCCGCACGCCCCGACCGCTGGCGCCTTGGCCTGCTCCGCCAGGTCGATTTCCGTCGCCTCTGGATCGCCGACACGGTCAGCCAGTTCGGCACGCAGATCAGCGCCTTCGCCGTGCCCTACACGGCGATCGTGTTCCTGAACGCTTCGGCCGCCCAGGTGGGCGCCCTGGCCACGGTCGAGTTCCTGCCCTTCCTGCTCTTCACCCTGCCGGCCGGCGCATGGATCGACCGGATGCGGCGCCGGCCGATCCTCATCGGCGGCGACCTTGGCCGGGCGCTGGCGCTGAGCAGCATCCCCGTGGCCTACGTGCTCGGCGTCCTCACCATCTGGCAGCTCTTCGTGGTCGGGTTCCTCGTCGGGCTGCTGACGGTCTTCTTCGACGGTGCCTACCAGTCGTACCTGCCGGCGATCGTGAACGAGGACGAGCTGATCGAGGGCAACGCCAAGCTCCAGATCAGCGGCTCTGCGGCCCAGGTGACCGGCCAGCCACTGGCGGGCGCCCTCGTCCAGCTGGTGGCCGCCCCCATGACCATCTTCATCGACGCCCTCAGCTACCTCTGGTCGGCCTTCTTCGTCTCGCGGATCGAGCGCCAGGAGGCGCCCCTCCCCGCCCGGGCGCCCGGTGGCTCACCGGGCCAGCGGCTGCGCGCGTTCGGGGCCGAGATCGGGGCCGGCCTGCGCTACGTCACGGGGCACCGCTACCTGGCCAACATCGCCCTCTGCACCGGCACAGCCAACCTCTTCGGCAACATCATGTTCACGCTGCTGCTGCTGTACGAGGTGCGTTTCCTGGGCCTCGCGCCGGGCGTCATCGGCCTCATCGGCTTCTTCGCGGCGCTCGGCGCGCTGCTCGGCGGCTTCACCGCCACCAGCCTGGCCGCGCGCTTCGGCGTTGGCCGCATCATCGTGGTCGCGATCTTCGTCGGTGGACCGGCCGCGCTGCTCATCCCGCTTGCGCCCGTCGGCAACGTCGCTGCCGTCTTCATCGCCGTAAGCGGCGCCATCGGCGGCTGGGGCTCGGTGGTCTACAACGTCAACCAGGTCAGCCTCCGCCAGGCCATCACGCCCAACGAGCTGATGGGCCGCATGAACGCCACGATGCGGTTCCTCGTGTGGGGCACGATCCCCATCGGCTCGGCGCTCGGCGGCATCCTGGGGTCCACCATCGGCGTCCACGAGACGATCTGGGTGGGCGCCATCCTGGGCTGTTTCGTGTTCCTGGCGGTGCTGCTCTCGCCGGTCCGCAGCCTCAAGCGGATCGAGGACGCGCTGCCCGCCCCGGCCAACGGCAAGTGGTCCGCCGCCTGAGGCTCGACGCGGCGGCCCGAGACCTGGCCCACGGCAGCATCCCCCGTGCCACCACGTGGGCTGGTGCAAAGCGCCTTTGATGGCCCCTGCGAGGCGCCCGGGGTCGTCCTGCGAGCGTGGGTTGCCTCCGGACGAGCCCTCGTTCGCACCTCGGACGCGCATACCACCACGCCGGCTGGTGAGACGGGGAACGAGCGCTGACGGGCCGGCGGAGGCGGGGCGGCCGCGCCGACAGGTGGCTCTGCCGAGTCCTCCGGTCAGCCACCCGCCACCGCAGGCAGGACGTGGACGGTCGAACCGCCCGGGACGGCCGTGGCGAACCTGGCCGGCTCGCCGTCGACGTACACGTTGATGAAGGGCCGCAGCGTGGAACCCGGCTCGCAGAGGCGGTCGCGGACGCCCGGCCAGCGGGCGTCGAGGGCGGCGATCACGTCGCCGACGGTGGCCGGTTCCCCATCCAGCGTCAAGCGGTGGGGCATGCCCGGGAAGATGGACGCCAGAGAGCGCGGCAGGACCACCTCCGTCATGACGAGGGCCGGCTCAGGCGTCGACGAGGACGGCTTCGACCGACGAGATCGGCGGCAGGAAGTCGACCGCCAGACGCCATGACGCACCCTCGTCGGCACTGGTGAACAGCTGGCCCGCGCTGGTGCCGACGTACAGCCCGAACGGATCGAGCGTGTCACGGGCCATGGCATCCCGCAGCACGCCCAGGTATGCGTCACGCTGCGGCAGCCCGTTGCGGAGGTCGTGCCAGGTGGCGCCGCGATCGGTCGTGCGCCACACGGCCATGCGGCCGTCCGGCACGAACCGGCCCCGGTCGTCGCCGTTGAGGGGCACGGTGAAGAACGTGTCGCCGTCGACCGGGCTGGTCACGAGCGGGAAGCCGAAGGTGGAGGGCAGGCCCTCATCCAGGCAGATCCACGTGCGGCCCGCGTCGTCGCTGCGGTACGTGCCGCAGTGGTTCTGCTGGTAGAGGCGCTCCGGGTCGCCGGTCGCCAGCGCCATCTTGTGGACGCACTGGCCGGTCTCGGGCGCGGGGCCCGGCAGGAAGTCGGTGCGCACCCCCGTGTTGCGCGCCTCCCAGGTGGCGCCGCCGTCCTCCGTGGCGAAGCAGCCGACGGCCGAGATCGCCACCCACATGCGCTGCGGGTCGTCCGGATGGGGCAGGATCGTGTGCAGGATGAGGCCGCCGTTGCCGGGCGCCCAGGAAGGGCGCGAGGGATGGTCGGTGAGGCCCTTGACGTGCTGCCAGGTCCGCCCGCCATCGTCCGAGCGGAACAGGCCGGCCGGCTCGACGCCCGCGTACAGCGCTCCGTTGGCGGGCGTGACGTGCCACACGGCGCGCATCGCCGGGCCGTCCTCGCCGTAGGTCAGGCCCTCGCTCGAATGCGTCCACGTGGCGCCAAGGTCCTCGCTGCGCCACACGGCCTGCCCGTACCACGGGCTGCCGGCCGCCGCGAGCAGGGCCCCATCCTTCGGATCGAGCGTCATGTGCTGGACCGGCCAGCCGCTGCAGTACGGGCCGTTGACCGCGAACGTACCGCGGTCGGCCGACGGTTCGAGCACGAACGCCCCCTTGCGGGTACCCACAAGGACGAGCAGACGCTGGGCCACGTTCATCTCCCCATGTCGTCGCGACGCCGCGGCTCACACACCAGCCGGCAGGCATCCATCGGGATTCTACCCGGGCGGCTGCCCGGGCCTCACAGGGCGACCCGACCGCCCGTCGTTGCAAACGAACGCCGGGGGAACCTTGTGCACCGACCCGAGGTCGTGGGCACGCTGCGCGCGGACCGGTTGAGCGTGACCGGGGCACCTTGACGCTTCCCGAGGTCCTCTCGACGCCCATCCGGCCGGGCCGGCGCCCGCCAACGTTCCTGCGGCGCGCGTCTGGGGATCCGCACCCACGGCCGCACCCGTGGTTCGGCCCCCCGGGTGGCCCCTAGTTCAGGCGGGGTCCCTCGCCGCGCCGCTTCTCGACCTCGCCGAGGGCCGTGCGCAGGCCCTCGATCCACTCGCTGGCATGCTCCCCGACGAGCTTGACGCACCAGGCCAGCGCCTCGCTGCGGCTGTGGGCCACGCCAGCGGCCACGAGCGTGTCCAGCGTCTGGCGCTCGGGCTGGCGCAGGCGCGTCATCACCGGTGCGCCGAGGGTCGTGAAGAGGTGCTCCTCGCCGCCCACGCTGACGCCCCACGACACCGTGCGGCGGAAGCGCTGCTGGGCTGCCTCGGCGATCTCCATCCGGGCCCCGCGGGTCTCCTCGCGGAACGCCTCCACGCGAGACGACAGCGCCGCTGCCTTCGTCACGTCGCTGGCGTCCTTGGCCAGCTCCGGGGCCGCGATGGGACCGACGACGAGGATCTCGTCGCGATCGACCCGCACGTCGGGCGTCCCGGTGAACAGGTCGTCGGGCAACCGTCCGACCAGCCAGCCGACCAACTCGTCCTTGTCCATGTCCGTCCACTCCTGCGCCGCGTCGGCGCGATACTTCCGCTGCTGAGCCCTGACCCAACGAGACAGGGCCTGGGCTGGCTGATTACTGGATTACACAGTAACACCTGAATTCAACGGCAAGCCAGCCATGCCGGCTTGAGTGACGGCGGCACGTCAGGCGGGGAGGACGGATGGAGCGATTCGACTTCGTGGTCATCGGGGCGGGACCGGCCGGCGAGGCGGCGGCCTTCCTGGCCCTCGAGCGGGGGCAGGCCGTGGCGGTGGTCGAGCGGGATCTCGCCGGTGGCGCGTGCCCCTTCTGGGCGTGCATGCCCTCCAAGACCCTGCTGCACGCGGCGGCCGTGCACGCCGTCGGCGACACGTATCCGTGGAGCCGAGCGTCGGCGCGGCGCGACTACATGATCAACCGCGAGCCGCCCCGCGAGACACCCGACGACAGCGGCCACGTCCACGCCCTCGAGAAGGCCGGGGCCACCGTGATCCGGGGCAACGCGCGGCTGACGGGCAAGGGCGCCGTCTCCGTGGAGCTGCCCGACGGCGCCACGCGGGCCCTCACCGCCCGCGACGTCGTCCTCGCCGTGGGCTCCACCACCCGCATGCCGGAGATCGAGGGTCTGGCGGCGACCGACCCATGGACGAACGTGGAGCTGACCTCGACCCGGGAGCTGCCGCGCAGCCTGCTCATCCTGGGCGGCGGCCCGACCGGGGTGGAGCTCGGCCAGGTCTTCGCCCGCTACGGCGTGCCGGTCACGATCGTCGAGTCCAACCCGCGGCTGCTGGCCCGCGACCATCCGCGCAACTCGGCGGCCGTCCAGGCCGGCCTGGAACGGGACGGCGTCAAGGTGCGCACCGGTGTGCGCGCGGTCAAGGCCCTGCCGGGCGGCGGGGCGGACGGGGCTCATCGCGTCGAGCTTGGCGACGGCACCTCCGTCGAGGGCCATCGGATCCTCATCGCCATCGGGCGGGCGTTCCCCCTGGCCGACCTGCATCTCGACGCCGTCGGGGTCGACCCGAGCACCCTCAAGCCCGACGGGCGGCTGCGGATCGCCGACGGCCTGTGGCTGGTGGGCGATCCGGCGGGCCCCGAGCTGCACACCCACATGAGCCACTACCAGGGCGAGATGGCCGTGCGGATGGCACTCGGCGATGACGTCCATCCCGACTACACGGCCTTCCCCCGCTGCACCTACACCGATCCCGAGGCGGCCTTCACGGGGCGGACGCTCGAGCAGGCCAAGGCCGCCGGCCTGGACGCGGTCGAGTTCACCCAACCCATCGCGACGACGGCCAAGGGCTACGTGTCCGAGACCGAGTTCGGGCATGTGTCGATCATCGTCGACCGGGCCACGCGCACCCTGGTCGGCGCCGCCATCGCCGGGCCGCCGGGCAGCACCGAGGCCATCCACGAAGCGGTCCTGGCGGTGAAGATGCACGTGCCGCTGGATGTCCTCGCCGACACGATCCACGCCTTCCCGACGACGGCCCGCGTGCTCGGCACGCTCTTCGGGCAGGCGGCGAGGGCCGTCCGGTGAGTGACGTCAGCGATCCCGCACGCGGCCACGGGCTGGCCGCCTGCGCCTGGTCGGCGCACCGCCTTGACCTCTTCTGGGTCGGCGATGATGCCCGTCTGCGCCACTCGTGGTGGGACGGCCGGGCGTGGTCCCCGGCGGAGGATCTGGGTGGCACCCTCGCCTCCGCACCGGCCGTCACGTCGTGGGCGCCCGACCGGATGGAGGTCTTCGCCGTGTTCCCCGACGGGGAGCTCTGGGACCGCTACTGGGACGGCGAGCGATGGCACGCCTGGGAGTCGCTCGGCGGGCAGCTGGCCGGCGAGCCCGCGGCGAGCAGCGCCGGTCCCGACCGCCTCGATGTCTTCGCCACCGGCCTGGACGGCCGGACGTGGCACCGCTGGTGGGACGGCGAGCAGTGGGTGCCCTGGGAGACGTCAGCCCGCTGAGGCGCGCCTGGGGAGGACGACGACGGGGCCATCGGGCGGCACCGCGGCGGCCGATCCGCTCGTCAGCGCGCCGAGGCGCCGGTCGATCGACTCGAGCAATCGCTCCAGGTCCAGACCCCCATCGGGACCGCCGTCCGCCGTCGCGCTCGCCGCGGCGGCCAGGCGGGCGCGAGCGCCGCGGAGGTTCTTGACCTCGCCCAACGGGTTGCCCCGCACGGCATGCACGTCGGAGGCGGCCAGCTTGATGAGCCCCTGGTACAGCTCGCGCTCCGGCATGACCGCGGTGCCCATCCACGCCGGCTCCAGCAGCTCGTGGGCCAGGAACGCATCGCCGCGGTCGTAGGCCGCCAGGAAGGCGGCCAGGGCGGACCGTCGCGCACGTGCCGGCAGGGGCCGGTACGCCTTGGCCCGCCCGCCCTGCTGCACCGTACGCCCACCCGCTGGCATGAAGGGCAGCCTACAGCAGGAGCCCGGCCCGCCTGAGCGGACCGGGCTCCCCGGGTGCGGCGCGAGGCCGCCGCGGTGATGGCCGGGCCCCCGCCCGGCGGATGGCTACTTCAGGGCGGCGATGACGGCCTTCGCCTCGTTCCGGGCGGCGACCAACTCGTCATGCGCCGACTTCTCGCCGGCCCGGGCGCCGTTGAGGACCGGCGCCGCGCTGTTGTCGTTCCAGTCGGCGGGCGTGAGGGCCAGGATCTTGCCGGAGAGGCCCGACAGCTGACCCTGGGCGTCATGGATGTCGGTGTCCATGGCCGCCAGGGCAGCCTGGGCCGCGGTGACGTCCCGACCCTGTGACTGGGCGAACGTGATGAGCTGCTGCAGCCGCCCGGCGAGGGTCGTCAGGCGGTTCGCGGCCGCCGACTCCGCATCCGAGCCGCGCGTCAGGTGGACCTGCGGCACGACCAGCAGATACACGCGGTAGTCGGTCGCGATCTTGGGCAGGTCCATCTTGAGGGCGTCCACCGTCGTGTCGGCGTCGATGGTCGCCTTGAGGCCCTGGAGCCCCGTCCGCGTGCTGCCGATCTCGTTCTCGAGGGCCGCGCGGTCACTCGAGGTCAGGAACGGCGCCACGATGACGGCGCCCTGCAGGCGGTCCAGGGTCACGTACCGCCGGTTGATCTCGCAGTTGCCGAGCGCGATGAGGTTGGGCACCGACGGGTCCTTCTTGACCGCTGCCCGCTGCGTGGCGCAGACGGTGTCGGGCTTGGCCGTGGGGGCCGTTGCGGCCGGGGCCGGCGTGGCGGCGAAGACGCTCCCGGCCAGCATCAGGGCCGCGAGCCCGCCGACGACGACCGCGGTCGCCTTCGAGCGGATGGAGTGCAAGGTGTTCACGGGATCGCTCCTTCATCCTGGCCGCTCTGCGCCGCGTCGTCGCTGGCGGCGGCGTTCGCGGCATCGAGAGCCTGGTCGGCTTCCTGGAGCAGCTGCTCCAGCTGGGCGTCGGTGGCGGCGGAGATGCCGCCGGACGCGTTGGATGACGACCCGGAGCCGGCGTCGCCGCCGTTGCCGCCCCCGGCGGCCGCGACGGCCGTTGCCGTCGGCTGGGTCGTGGCGTCGGCCGGTGCGGACGAGCCATCGGGCAGGGACGACCAGTCGGGCGTCGCGGTGGCCGGCCACGTTGGCACGGTCGCCCCGGCCGCAGCCGCCCCCGCGTCGCCGACCTGCCCGGGGCTTGCCGTGGCACCGCACGCGGCCACCACGACCGCCACGGTGACCAGGCACGCCGCGAGGCGGACCGGCCGCAGGTCCAGGTTCGACACGTTCACCTCCTGGTCAGGGGTTGACGCCTCGAAGGCTGGGTCCGCCACGTCACCGCATCGACCGCGCCGCGTAAGGCGGTGGTAAGGGCACGGGGCGACGCTAGACTGGTCGACGTGGCCAAACCCCTCACCGGCAGCGCGCTCCGCGACCGCCTTATCGTCGCCGCCGGGCGACACGGTGCGGCTGGCGAAGCACGACCCCGGTGAGACATTCGGTCACGCCAAGGACGACGCCGCGACGGTCATCCAGGCCGGGCTCGACCGCCTGACGGAGCTCCAGGAGCGCATCTGGGCGGAGGGCAAGCACGCCGTGCTGATCGTGCTCCAGGGCATCGACACGGCCGGCAAGGACGGCGCGATCGGGCACGTCATGTCCGCCTTCAATCCGCAGGGCTGCACCGTCACGGGCTTCAAGGCACCGACGCCGGACGAGCTGGCCCACGACTACCTGTGGCGCGTCCATCGCGTCACCCCGGCCCACGGCACGATCGGCATCTTCAACCGCTCGCACTACGAGGACGTGCTGGTGGTGCGCGTCCACGAGCTGGTGCCACGCGCCGTGTGGAAGCGGCGTTACGCCGAGATCGACGCCTTCGAGCAACTCCTCGCCGACAGCGGCACGACCATCATCAAGTTCTTCCTGCACATCTCACCGGAGGAGCAGCGGAGCCGCCTGCAGGCGCGCCTGGACGATCCGAGCAAGCGCTGGAAGTTCCAGAAGGGCGACCTGGCCGAGCGCAAGCTGTGGCCGGAATACCAGGCAGCCTACGAGGACGCGCTGTCACGCTGCTCCACCAAGGCCGCGCCCTGGTACATCATCCCGGCCGACCACAAGTGGTTCCGCGACCTGGCGGTCGCCGAGATCGTGGGCCAGACCCTGGCCGACCTGAAACCGCGCTACCCCGCCGCCTCCCCTGACCTGGTGGGCCTCAAGGTCGAGTGACGTCGGGGGCCGCTAGGCACCGGGCGCAGGTCCGGTGCGGCCCTGAATCCCGCTGGCGGGCCGTCTGACCTGGCAGGTCAGTTACGGCGGGAACACGGCCCGGGGCCGATCGCCCCGACCCCACGTACGTCGGCCCCGGCTCCCTGCTGCGTCGGCCCCCGGCTCCACGGTGCGCCGGCCCCCGGCTCCCTGCTGCGTCGGCCCCCAGCCGTCTGACCTGGCAGGTCAGTAACGGACGGGGACATGGCCTCTGGCCGACCGATCGGGGTTGAGGGCCACAAACGTGCGCTTCGCTGCCCCCACGGGTCAGGAAACGACAAGGTGATGGCTGTCGCGGCCAGCCGGAACACGTCGCGAGGCTGAACACGTCCGTCACGAACCTGGGGGGTCAGAAACGGCTGACCCGGGAGGTCAGGATCGACCGGCCTCCGGTCGGCGCGAGGATCGACCGGCCTCCGGTCGGCGCGAGGATCGACCGGCCAGCCGGGCCGGCGGGTAGGGTCGGCGGCCTGGGGCGCCGGCGGCCGGGGCGCCGTCGGCCTGGGCGGGCCGCCCGGCGCCCCTATCAGGGGGCCGTCAGTGCGAGACGACCTTGGGCAGCTTCTTGGCCTGGTCGATCCAGCCCTGGATGACCATCGCCGACGGCATGCGGCGGACGGTCGCGCGCGCGGCGTTGAGCTCCTCGAGCGTGGTCGCCAGGTTGGTCGCGTTGCGGTGCGCCAGCTCGGCCGGCGAGTCGACGCCGCCTGCCTCGAGCAGGTCGGCGTACTCCGCCCCGACGCCGTCGATGCGCATCAGGTCGGCGTGGTTGACCCACTCCAGGATGAGCTTGTGGCTGATCCCGCTGCTGGCCGCGAGCGCCTCGCGCCCCTCCGGCGTCGCGCCGCGTTCCAGCAGGTGGTCGGTCGTGTGGACCCCTGCGCCGCGCAGCGTCGCAGCATGCGCCGGGCCGATGCCCTCGACATCCTCGATATTCACCTGGACCTCCCTCCGTGGCCGTTTCGTCCGGCCAACGGACGTACGATACGGCCGGTGCAGCGGCCCCGTCGGGGGCCCGCGCCCAGGGAGGTAGTCGGTGGATCAGGCCTTCGTCCAGGCCATGCAGACCGGGTATGTGCTTGGCGAACCGGCGCTCACGCTGGGCAGCCCGATGCTGGGGGGCGAGGTCGCCTCCCAGGTCCAGGTCCGCCTCGCCCTGGCCATGGTCAACCGCCACGGGCTCATCGCCGGCGCGACCGGCACCGGCAAGACCAAGAGCCTGCAGCTCCTGGCGGGCCAGCTCTCGGACGCCGGCGTGCCCGTCTTCATCAGCGACATCAAGGGCGATGTGACGGGCATCGCCTCGCCGGGCGACGCCACCGATCCCCGGCTCCAGGCGCGCGTTGCCTCGCTCGGCATGACCTTCCGGCCGGAGGCCCATCCGGTCGAGTTCCTGTCCCTCTCCGGCCAGCTGGGCGCGACGGTGCGGGCGTCCCTCCACTCCTTCGGGCCGCTCCTCCTGTCCAAGGTCCTGGAGCTCAACGACACCCAGTCCTCCGTCCTGACGCTGGTCTTCCGCTACTGCGACGACAACCAGCTGCCGCTGCTGGACCTGGCCGACCTGCGCACGACGCTGCAGTACCTGGGGTCGGACGACGGCAAGGCGGCCCTGGCCCAGTACGGCGGCATGTCGGCCGCCACCCTCGGCGTGCTGCTGCGGGCCCTCATCACCCTGGAGGCCTCGGGCGCCGCCAAGTTCTTCGGCGAGCCCGAGTTCGACGTGACCGACCTGATGCGCACGACCCCCGACGGCAAGGGCGTCATCAGCGTGCTCGAGCTGTCGGATGTGATGGATCAACCCCAGCTGTTCAGCACGTTCATGCTGTGGATGCTGGCCCAGCTGTACCACGTGCTGCCCGAGATGGGCGACCTGCCCAAGCCCAAGCTGGCGTTCTTCTTCGACGAGGCACACCTGCTCTTCGACCAGGCCTCCAAGCCTCTCCTGGACCAGATCGAGCTGACCGCCCGCCTCATCCGTTCCAAGGGCGTCGGGGTGTACTTCTCCACCCAGGCGCCGACCGACGTCCCGGACGCGGTCCTCGCCCAGCTCGGCAACCGCGTGCAGCACGCCCTTCGCGCCTTCACACCGAACGACGCCGACGCCCTGCGCAAGGCGTCGCGAACCTTCCCCAGCAGCTCGTTCTACCCGCAGGTCGATCAGGTCATCACCTCGCTCGGCATCGGCGAGGCGCTGGTCACCGTGCTGGCTCCCAACGGCGTACCCACGCCACTCGCCGCGACGCGCCTCGCGCCGCCTGATTCGCTGATGGGCGCGCTCGACCCGGCGACCTTCCAGGGCCTCGTGGCGAGCGGCTCGCTGCGCGCCAAGTACGGCACCCCGGTGGACCCCCAGAGCGCCCGCGAGATCATCACCGCCCGCATCCAGCAGGCGCAGGCCGCGGCGGCCCAGCCGGCGGCAGCGACGACGACCGGCGTGGCCCCCACGGCGGCGCCCACCTACGCCCAGGGCGTGCAGGCCGAGCGTGCCCGGCAGGCCGCCATCCGGGCCCAGCAGGCGCAGGCGAAGGCACAGGCGCGGGCCGAGCAGGCCGCGGCGAAAGCCGCCGCCAAGGCGCAGGCGACGGCAGAACGCGAGCGCCAGCGATCGATCGACACGGGCATCCGGACCGCAGGCAGGATCCTCACGTCACGGACCGGCCAGGACGTCGTCCGCACCGTCTTCGGGACGCTCTTCGGCAAGCATTAGTCGCGCAACATGCGCGTCCCCGGCACGGCGCCGCAGGCGGCCTACCATGGCCACATGCCCACGTGGACCGCCTCGCTGACCGCAGGCCGGCGGCATACGGCGCTTGTGGCGGCGGCGGCGGGCGCATCCCTGATCGCAGCGACCCTGCTGGTCGCCTGGCTCCAGGGTGGACCGCTGCATGCACCCAATGCATCAGCGGTCTACCTCGTCGCGGTCGTGACCGTGGCCATCCTCGGCGGCACATGGGCGGCGGTCGCCTGCTCGGTCGCCGCCTTCCTGCTCTACGACTTCCTGTTCATCCAGCCGCTTTATACCTTCACCGTCGCCCAACCGGGCGAATGGCTCAACCTCGTCCTGTTCCTGCTGGTCGCCGTGACCATCGGCCAGCTCGCCGCGCTGCAGGCCGCGAGGGCGGTCGATGCCGCCCGACGAGCGCGGGAGTCGCAGGCGCTGTTCCGCATCAGCCGTACCCTGGCCACCACCGACACCGTCGCGACAGCCGCGCCGGCCGTCCTCTCCGGGCTGGTCACCGAGGCCGGCCTGGACCGGGCCTGGTTGAGCACGCTCGATGGCGCCCGCGAGCGGGTCGTGGCCGATTCGGCGGCTGGTTCGGCCCCGCCGGTCAGCGCCATGGCCTCCACGCTCACGCGCCGCCCCGGTGACGAGCCCTCCCGCTGGGTCCGCGCTCACCTGGCGCCAGGGGCCGCGCCGCAGCGGCCGAGCCCTGCGTGCCTCTACCGCGTGGCGATCATGGCCGACGGCACGCCGGCCGGCTACCTGTGGGGCGCGCGCGCGCGCGCGGCGGGCGATCCGTCCGGCGAGGAGACGCGCCTCCTGGCCCTCGCGGCCGACCAGCTCGGCCTGGCCCTCAAGCGCGAGGCACTGGCCCGCGAGGCGACGGCGGCCGAGGTCGCCAAGCAGAGCGAGGCGCTCAAGACGGCCCTCCTGGACTCCGTGTCGCACGACCTGCGCACGCCGCTCGCGACGATCCGCGCGGCCGCCGGGGCCCTGCTCGATCCCGCTCTCGAATGGAGTGCCACGCAGCGGCAGCAGACCGCGCAGACCATCGACAACGAGGCCCAGCGGCTGGACCGGATCGTGCACAACGTGCTGGACATGAGCCGCCTCGAGGCCGGGGTGCTCCGCCCGGAGCGAGAGGTCCTGCCGGTCGACGAGGTCGTGCGACCGGTGGTCGACCGGCTCGCCGCGATCCTGGGCTCGCGGCTCACGGTGACCATCCCGGATGACCTGCCGCCGGTGATGGTCGACGCGGTGTATCTCGACGAGGCCCTCACGAACCTGCTGGAGAACGCCGTGAACCATGGCGGGCCCGACGTGCCGGTGGCGGTCGTGGGCCGGCTTGGCGGTCCGGGGCGGGTCACGATCACGGTCGAGGACGGCGGAGCGGGGGTGCCCGCCGAGGCGATGCCGCGCCTCTTCGAGAAGTTCTACCGCGTGCGCCAGCGCGGCGGCCCCTCGCGGCGCGGACTGGGCATCGGCCTCAGCGTTGTCAAGGGCATGGTGGAGGCGATGGATGGCCACGTCTCAGCCGGCCCCAGCCAGCTCGGAGGGCTCGCCGTGACGCTCGACCTGCCGGCAGCCAGCGGTCCGCCCGAAGAGCCGCGCTCGTGAAGGCCGACCACCAGCCCGCCGGCGCCGCCCTGCTCATCGTCGAGGACGATGCAGCGACACGCCACCTGATCCAGAGCTACCTGGAGGCGCACGGCTACCAGGTCGCGGAAGCCGGTTCCGCGCGCGAGGCCCTGCGTGCCTGGGACGCCCGACGTCCGGACCTCATCGTGCTCGACCTGGGCCTGCCGGACGCCGACGGCCTGGCCGTCATCCGGCGGGTACGGCGTGACGCGACGACCCCGATCCTGGTGCTCTCTGCGCGCGGCGCGGAGGCCGACAAGGTGCGCGCCCTGGAGGCGGGGGCCGACGATTACGTGACCAAGCCCTTCGGCTCGGCCGAGCTGCGCGCCCGGGTCGCGGCCCTCCTACGCCGTGCCGCGGGCCCGGCGGCAGATGCCGAGGGCAGGCTGGTGACGGGTCCCATCGAGCTCGACCTGGGCCGCCACGCCGTGACGGTCGGCGGCCAGCCGGTGACCCTGACGCCACGCGAGTACGAGCTGCTCAAGGTGATGATCAGCCAGCCCGGCCGTCTGCTGACGCGGGGACGGCTCCTGCGGGCCGTGTGGGGCACGGCCTACTCGGACGAGTCGCATTACCTCCACGTCTACGTCAGCCGCCTGCGCCGCAAGCTCGCCGCGGCGGATCCGGCGGGGGAAGCCGGCGACTACATCCAGGCCGAGCCGGGGGTCGGCTACCGGTTCCGCGAGACCCCGCGGGCGACGGAGGCGGGCCGGAGCTGAGCCCGGCGGCCCGATCGGGGCCGGCGACTCGCCCACGTTGAGCGATCCTTGACCGTTCGAGGGGGCCCGCACGGCCGTTCCCTCTTGGCCGCGCCGTGGAAGCTGGTGGCTGTCAGGTCCCCCATCGAGGGCCGACATCCAAACGGAGGTCCGCGTCTTTGCATCCATGAGCAAGATCCTCATCGCGTACGACGGCGGCGACGCCGGCCAGGAGGCCCTTACGACGGCCGCCCGACTGGCCCGTGCCACGAACGCCGCCGTGGGCGTCATCAGCGTCGTCCCGCTCGTCCCCCTGCGCGGCGGCGAGAGCGTCAACCCGTGGGATGACCACGGCGTCCACAGGGAGCGACTGGCAGAGGCCAGGGCCCTCCTCGAGGCCCGAGGCATCCAGCCCGAACTGATCCAGAAGACCGGCCACCCCGCCGAGCTGATCGAGGCCGTGGCTGAGAGCGGTGGTTACGACACCATCGTGGTCGGCCGCCCGTCGATGGGACGAGGCCTTGCCCGCCTGCTGCGCGGCAGTGTCGGCTGGCACGTCGTCGAACACGCTCGAGCGACTGTCATCGTCACCCCCTGAACCGGCGGACTCGGCGCTCCGGGTGACCCTCCGCCCGGTCCCGTGATCCGCCTCGGCGGCCCCATCCGTCGAGATGACGCCACCCGGCGACGGGTGGCGTCATCGGTTCCCAGGCGACCCCATCTACGGTCACGCGCTCCGTGCACGCGGCACGCACGCTATCGTGCGCGCGGTGAGGGATCCCCGGCAGAGCTTGCCCGGCGTCAAACCGGGTGATCGGCGTGTCCAGGTCGAACGCCCCAAGGCGCGCTACTTCCGGTATCAGGCGCCCGGCGTGCTCAGCGCCAAGCTCACCGTCGACGAACCGACCACACCACTCGGCCACCTGGTGGCGCGAACCCGGTACGCGCTCTTCGGCCACCCCATCTCGTCCGAGGCCGAACTCACCGAGCGCCTGCCGAAATGGAAGGCGCTGCCGGTCTTCTCCAGTGACGTCATGTCCTCCGTCGCCTACGCGAGCGAGGCGAGCCTGTTCACGCTGCTGGCGGCAGGCTCGGGTTCATTCGGCTACCTCCTGCCCATCTCGATCGGCATCGTCGCCGTCCTGTTCATCGTCACGTTCAGCTACCGCCAGACGATCCGGGCCTATCCCAACGGCGGCGGCAGCTACATCGTCGCGCGCGCCAACCTCGGCGTCCTGCCCGGGCTCATCGGTGCGGCGGCGCTGCTCACGGACTACGTCCTGACCGTCTCGGTGAGCGTCGCCGCCGGCGTCGTGGCGCTTGGCTCGGCGTTCCCGCCGCTGCGCCCAGTGATGGTGCCCGTGATGGTGGTGTCGATCCTGGCCGTGATGCTGGTGAACCTGCGCGGGATCCGCGAGAGCGGCACGATCTTCGCCTTCCCGACCTACGTCTTCATCGGCACGACGCTGCTGATGGTCGGCCTGGGCATCGCGCGCACCATCATGGGCGCGCCGCCGCACGTCACGGACGTCGTGCCGCTGGCCGTCCCCCCGCAGACACTGGGCATCCTGCTGCTCGGCCGCGCCTTCGCTGATGGCTGCTCGGCGATGACCGGGACCGAGGCGGTCGCCAACGGCGTGCCCGCGTTCAAACCACCCGAGTGGCGCAACGCCCAGGCGACGATGGCGGCCGTGGCGCTCCTGCTGGCGGTGATGTACCTGGGCATCAGTTACCTCGCCCTGGTGAGTGGGGCCACGCCGGCGGCCAGCGGCGAGTCCGTGCTGTCGCAGCTCGGTCGCTCGACCTTCGGACTCGGGCCCATCTACTACATCCTCCAGTTCTCGACGATGGGCATCCTCATCCTCGCCGCGAACACCAGCTTCGCCGACTTTCCCCGTCTGTCCTCGATCCTGGCGCGCGACGGCTACTTCCCGCGGCAGTTCGCCTATCGCGGCGAGCGCCTGGCCTTCAACGCCGGGATCATGGCGCTGGCACTCGTATCGATCGTCGTCCTGGTGATATTCGGCGGCGACGTCAACGCCCTCATCCCGCTGTACGCCATCGGGGTCTTCACCGCCTTCACGCTCTCGCAGACGGGGATGGTCCGCCACTGGTACCTCGTGCGTGGGAGCGGCTGGCGGCGGAGCGCCGCGATCAACGGCGTCGGCGCGGCGATCACCGGTCTCATCACGGTGATCTTCGCGGTGGCCAAGTTCGCCCTCGGGGCGTGGATCATCCTGGTCATCGTGCCGGTCTTCGTGGCCGCGATGCTCTTCGTCCATCGCAGCTACGCCGCGGAAGGACGCGGTCTGGACGTCCGGACGGACGTGCAGATCGGCCGACCCAGCCGCAAGCAACGGGTCATCGTGGCCGCCCCTGCGTTCACCCGTGCGGTCGTGCAGGCGGTGCGCGTGGCCGAGACGATGAGCCGAGACGTCGAGCTCGTCCACGTCACCACCGACCAGGAGGAGGGCGAGCGATTCCGGCAGCGCGCCGAGCACCAGCTGGAGGGTGTCCGCGTGGTCGTGGTCGACTCGCCGTACCGCTCGCTGGTCAAGCCGTTCGTGCGCTACCTCGAGGTGGCCCAAGCCGAGGCGCCGGACGAGGTCGTCGTGGTGCTCCTGCCCGAGTACATCCCGCGCCACCTGTGGGACCGGGTGCTCTACAACCAGAACACCCACCGCCTCCGTGCCGCGCTGGTCGGTCGACGCGATCTCGTCCTCCTGGACGTGCCGTATCGACGCGACCGGGCCGAAGGGGGTCCCCGGACGCCCTCCTGACCGAACGCCGGTGCCTCTGGCTTGAGCGATCGTTGAGCGCTTCGGCCCCTCCGCGGCCCCTCCGCCTCTTGGGACCGCGACTAGCGTCAGGGCATGGACCCCTCGTCAGACGTGCCTGCCCATCGCTCGAGGCGCGATCTGGACCGCCCGGAAACGCGCCGGGCGATCACGCGCGAGCTGCGGCTGATCGAAGGCGCGATCGCCATGGTCGCCGCGGGCGGGGCGCCGCGAGTCACCGTCGGCGGACTGGCCTTCGGCGCCCAGCTCCTGCCGCTGGTGGCGGACACGGCCCGCCAGCAGCTGGTCGAAGTGCACGAGCTCTGGTCACCGTGGTCGGACACGTGCCAGGTGGAGGTATCCCTCGGTGCCTGAGGTCAATGGTGCAGCCGGTCCGATCCTGCTCGTGGACGACGACGAGGCCTTCGTCGACCTGGTCGGCCGCCAGCTCGAAGCGCGCGGCTACCGGGTCGTCACGGCCGGGTCGGTCGAGGCCTGCCGGCAACTGCTTGATGACGGCCTGCGGCCAGCCCTCCTCCTGCTGGACATCAATCTGCCGGCCGAGACCGGCTGGTCGCTCCTGCGCGAGGGGCGGCTCAAGGAGGCCGGTTCGCCGCCCGTGGTGATCCTCAGTGGCACGGAGATCAGGCCGCAGCGGCTGCGCGAGTTCGGTGTCGCCGGCTACCTGCCCAAGCCCGTGCCGATGGCACTTCTGACCTCGTGCGTCGCGCGATTCATCAGCAACCCCGACGCAGCCAGCGTGTCGGGATCGAGTGAGGTGTTGGGGTGACGGATCTCCAGATCCTGCTCATCGGGCTGTTCTCGGCGGCGGCGTTCGCCGGCTTCCTCTGGCTGTGCGACCGGGTGCGCTGATGAACCCGCTCGACATCATCGCCGGCATCGCCAGCGCCCTTGTCTTCATCTACCTGCTGTGGGCGCTCCTGCGCCCCGAGGACTTCTAGCCCATGGCCCCCAACGAGTGGTTGAGCCTTGTCGCTGTCGCCGCGGCCATCCTCGTCATCACTCCCATCCTGGGCAGCTACATCTACAACGTCATGGAAGGCCAGCGGGTCTTCCTGAGCCCGGTCATCCGCCCCATCGAGCGGACCGTCTACCGCCTCTGCGGCATCGACGAAACGGCCGAGATGGGCTGGAAGGGCTACACCGTGGCCGTGCTGGTGATGGCCGCCGTGGCCATCGCTGCCGGCTACATCGTGTTGAGGATCCAGGACATCCTGCCCCTCAACCCGAGCCACTTCGCGCCGATGTCACCGGACCTCTCGTTCAACACGTCGGTCAGCTTCGAGACCAACACCAACTGGCAGAACTACTCCGGTGAGTCGGCCGCCAGCTACCTGTCGCAGGCCGGCGTCCTGGCGGTGCGCAACTTCACCTCGGCGGCCACCGGCCTCGCCGTCGCCATCGCCCTCATCCGGGGCCTGACCCGCCGCAGCGCCAAGACGCTCGGCAACTACTGGGTGGACCTGACCCGCGGCGTGCTGTACATCCTGCTGCCGATCTCCGTCGCCGGCGCGCTCTTCCTGGTGTGGCAGGGCGTGCCGCAGACGTGGAACCCCACGGCCGTCGTCACGACCCTCCAGGGCGCGATCCAGAACATCTCCCTCGGCCCGGTCGCCTCCCAGGAATGGATCAAGGAGATGGGCAACAACGGGGGCGGCTTCTTCAACGCCAACTCGGCCCATCCCTTCGAGAACCCCACCGGCTTGACGGACCTCGTGGAGATCACCCTGCTCCTCGCGTCCGCCTTCGCCCTGACCTACACCTTCGGCAGGTACGCCGGCAACCAGCGCCAGGGGTGGGCCATCTTCGGCGCCATGGCCGCCATCCTGGTCGTGGGGATGATCATCGCCATGCACGGCGAGGCGGCCGGCAACCCGCTCTTCCCGGCGGGTGTCGACCAGGCCCTGGGCAACATGGAAGGCAAGGAGGTGCGCTTCGGCTCGGCCGTCGGCGGCCTCTTCGCCGCGGCCACGACGGGCACCAGCACGGGTGCCATCAACTCGTGGCATGACAGCTTCCAGCCCATCGCCGGCCTCATCCCGATGTTCAACATCGAACTCGGGGAGATCGCGCCAGGCGGCATCGGCGCGGGCATCTACGGGATGCTCGTCATCGGGGCCATCCTGGCCGTCTTCATCGCCGGCCTGATGGTCGGTCGAACGCCCGAGTTCCTGGGCAAGAAGGTCGAGAGCTACGAGATCAAGATGGCCATGCTGGTGGCGCTCGTCCTGGGGGCCAGCATCCTGGGCTTCACGGCGCTCGCGACCGTCTGGCCGGAAGGCCTGGCCGGACCGCTGAACAAGGGTCCGCACGGCTTCAGCGAGATCCTCTACGCCTATTCCAGCCAGACGGGCAACAACGGCTCGGCCTTCGCCGGCCTGACCGGCAACACGCCCTTCTACAACATCACCGGGGCCTTCGCCATGCTGATCGGGCGCTACGGCATGATCGTGCCGATCCTCGCCCTGGCCGGCTCGATGGCCGAGAAGCGCCGCGTGGCGCCGTCACTTGGCACCTTCCCGACCACCGGGGTGCTGTGGAGCGTCCTGCTCATCGGCGTGGTCGTCATCGTGGGCGCCCTGACGTTCTTCCCGGCCCTGTCGCTGGGCCCGATCGTCGAGCAACTCCTCCAGAACGCCGGAAAGGTCTTCTGACGCCATGAGCCTCACCCGTTCGGAGATGTCGGTCGACCTTGGCCGCGGCACGCGCCGCTTCCAGCGCTTCGTCACCCTCGGCGGCACCAAGCCGACCGGGCAGGCCCCGCAGCCACGCGGCATCCTGGACCCGGACCTCCTTCGGGCTGCCCTGCCCCAGGCGTTCCGCAAGCTGGATCCGCGCCTGCTCATCAAGAACCCGGTCATGTTCGTGGTCGAGATCACGGCCGCGCTCGTGACGCTCATCGCGATCGCCAACGTGACCGGCGTCCAGCCCGCCAACGGCCCCGCCGGGATCGGGTTCCAGGTCCAGATCGCGGTCTGGCTCTGGTTCACGGTCCTCTTCGCCACGTACGCGGAGGCCGTGGCCGAGGCCCGCGGGCGGGCCCAGGCGGCGACCCTGCGGCGCACCCGCTCGGTCACGACGGCGCATCGCCGGCTTGTCGACGGGTCCCTCGAGGCCGTCGGCTCGTCCGAGCTGCGTCGAGGCGATGTCATCGTCGTGGAGGCCGGGGAGACGATCCCCGGCGATGGCGACGTCATCGAGGGCCTGGGCTTCGTCAACGAGTCGGCCATCACCGGCGAGTCGGCTCCCGTGCTCAAGGAACCCGGTACCGACATCCGCAGTTCGGTCACCGGCGGCACGACGTTGACCAGCGACCGCCTCGTCATCAGCGTGACGGCTGATCCCGGCGAGACGTTCCTGGATCGGATGATCGCCCTGGTCGAGGGCGCGAAGCGCCAGCGCACGCCCAACGAGATCGCCCTGGCGATCCTGCTGGCCGGCCTGACCATCGTCTTCCTGATGGCCGTGGTCACCCTGCGACCGTTCGGCTCGTACGCCGGCACGATCGTCGACACGGTGGCCCTCGTGGCCCTGCTCGTGTGCCTCATCCCCACGACGATCGGCGGCCTGCTGTCGGCCATCGGCATCGCCGGCATGGACCGGGTCGCCCGATTCAACGTCCTGGCCATGAGCGGCCGGGCCGTCGAGGCCTCGGGTGACGTCGATGTCATCCTGCTCGACAAGACCGGCACGATCACCTACGGGAACCGGCTGGCAGCCTCGATCACGGCGGCTCCCGGCGTCACCGACGCGGAGGCGGCCACCGCGGCCCTCATCGCGTCGGCGCACGACGAGACGCCAGAGGGACGCTCGGTCGTCGAGCTGGCGCGCAAGCGCCTGACCGAGCTCGGCGCCCCGGCCGGCACGACGGACGACGCCGGCTACCAGGCCCTGACCGCGACCATCGCGGAGGACATCCCCTTCCGCGCCGAGACCCGCACCAGCGGCGTCAAGCTGGCCAGCGGCGAGACGGTGCTCAAGGGTGCCGTCGATGCCATCGAGCACGACCTGGATGCCGTCCTGCCGCCGCTCATCCGCGACGCCACGGACCGCCTTGCCGACGCCGGGGCGACTCCCCTTGCCATGCGGCGCGACGGCCGCATCGTCGGCCTGATCGAACTCAAGGACACCGTCAAGGAAGGCCTCGTCGAGCGGTTCGCCGAATTCAGGAAGATGGGCATCCGGACGGTCATGGTCACCGGCGACAACCCGCGGACGGCCGCCACCATCGCTCGCGAGGCCGGCGTGGACGACTTCATCGCCCAGGCCAAACCGGAAGACAAGATCGGCTTCATCCGCCAGGAACAGGCCGACGGCCACCTCGTGGCCATGACCGGTGACGGCACGAACGATGCTCCCGCGCTCGCCCAGGCGGACGTGGGCCTGGCCATGAACAGCGGCACGTCGGCGGCCAAGGAAGCGGCCAACATGGTGGACCTGGACTCCGACCCGACCAAGCTGCTCGAGGTCATCGCCATCGGCAAGCAGCTGCTCATCACGCGTGGCTCGATCACGACCTTCTCCATCGCCAACGACGTGGCCAAGTACTTCGCGATCCTGCCCGCGATGTTCGTGAGCGTGTATCCGGAGCTGGGGGCGCTCAACATCATGGGCCTGGCCACGCCCCAGAGCGCGATCCTCTCGGCCGTCATCTTCAACGCCCTGGTCATCATCGCGCTGATCCCGCTCGCGCTGCGCGGCGTGGCCTTCCGCGCCGCACCGGCCAGCGAGCTGCTGCAGCGCAATCTCCTGATCTACGGCCTCGGTGGCATCGCGGCGCCCTTCGTGGGCATCAAAGCCATCGACCTGATCGTGTCCGGCCTTCATCTCGCTTAGGGGTCGTCCGATGTCACAGTTCCTCCGCCATGTCCTGGCCCCCGCGATCGCCCTGCTGGTCGCGATGACGGTCATCACCGGCGCGGCCTACCCGGCCGTGGTGACCTTGATCGCCCAGGTGGCCTTCCCGAGCCAGGCCAACGGCTCCTTCATCACCGTTGACGGGAAGACCATCGGCTCGAGCTTGATCGGCCAGGCCTTCGATCAGCCCAAGTACTTCTGGGGCCGCCCATCGGATGCCGGCGTCACCGCCAGCAACCCGGCCGGCTACGACGGGACCGCGTCCGCCGGCTCGAACCTGGCCCCGACCAGTGCCACCCTCATCGCGAACATCCAGGCACAGGTCGACCGCCTGCACGCGGCCAACGGGAATGCACCGATCCCCGTGGACCTCGTCACCGCCTCGGCGTCGGGCCTCGATCCCGACATCAGCCCGGCCGCGGCCGAGTACCAGGTCGCCCGCGTCGCGGCGGCGCGAGGCATGACCGCCGATGCCGTGCGGGCGATCGTGGCCCGGCACACGACACAGTCCCTGCTCGGATTCATCGGTGAGCCCGCGGTCAACGTCCTCGAGCTGAACCTGGATCTCGACGGGCTGTTGGACACGACGCAGTAGCCGCGATACTGCTGCCATGAACCAGCTCGACGAGGGGCGGCCGACCGGCGACGAGATGCTGGCCCGCGTGGCCGCGGAAGAGCGCCGCTCGCGCGGCCGTCTGCGGCTCTACATGGGCATGGCACCCGGCGTCGGCAAGACGTACCGCATGCTCGAAGAGGGCCACCGCCGCCTCGAGCGGGGGACGGACGTCGTCGTGGGCTATGTCGAGGTGCACGGCCGACCCCGCACCCAGGCCCTCCTGGAGGGCCTGGAGATCCTGCCGCGCCTGCATGTCGAGTACCGCGGCGTGACCGTCGAGGAGATGGACACGGCGGCGGTCATCGCGCGCCACCCCGCGGTGGCCCTCATCGACGAGCTGGCCCACACGAATGTGCCCGGTTCGCCGCGCGAGAAGCGCTGGCAGGACGTGGAGCTCATCCGTGACGCCGGCATCGACGTCATCAGCACCTGCAACGTGCAGCACCTGGAGTCGGTCGCCGACGCCGTCGCCACGATCGTCGGCGCGCCCGTCAACGAGCGCCTCCCTGACCGCTTCGTGGAGGAGGCCGACGAGGTCGAGCTGGTCGACATGAGCCCCCACGCGCTGCGCCAGCGGATCCGCCACGGCAACGTCTATCCGCCGGAGCGCGCCCGCCTGGCCCTCGACCGCTTCTTCACCGAGCCCAACCTGACGGCCCTGCGCGAGCTGGCGCTGCGCTTCGTCACCCGTGCGGTCGACGAGCAGCTGGAAGGCATCGTCTCCGAGCAGGGCGTGGGGCGGCTCCGGCCCATCAGCGAGCGGGTGCTCGTCGTGGTCGACGAGCGCCCCGAGAGTCGGCGCGCGCTGCACCGCGGCGCGGCCCTGGCCACCGCGCTGGGGACCCGCATGATCGCCGCCGTGATCGAAACGCCGGCCATGGAACGCCTGCCCTTCGACCAGGCGCGGGATCTCCAGGAGCACCTCGACTACGCCACGGACCTGGGGGCGGAGGTCGTCCGCCACCCCGCCCGCGACCTCGTCACCGGCCTGGTCGAACTGGCGCGTGGACAGCGGATCACCCACCTCATGCTGGGTCGTGAGGTGCGGCGCGGCATCGGGAGCAGGTTCACCCCCGACATCGCCGAGCAGGTCCTGCGGCAGATGCCCGAGGTCGAGGTCCACCTTGTGAGCTCCATCGCCGGTGCGGCTGGCGGTGAAGGCGCGCAGCGGGCCACCTGACAGCCGTCAGGCGGCGGCGAACCGCTCCCGGGCCGTGTCGGCCAGCATCGTGCCGATGGCCAACGAGCTCGTCGCGGCCGGCGACGGCGCGTTGCGGACGTGGAGGATGCGGCCCCGACCGCCGAGCCGGAAGTCGTCGACCAGGGTGCCGTCGCGATCGAGCGCCTGCGCCCGCACCCCCGACGGCCCGAACCGCAGCTGCTCGCCCCGCAGTTCCGGCACGTAACGCTGGAGGGCGTGCAGGAAGGCCCGCTTCGACACATCGCGCCACATCTCGGCCGCGCCCATGGGGATGTGCCGGGCGGCCAGCCGCAGGAAGCCGGGGAAGGTGAGGGTCGCGGCCAGGTCGCGGACCGACAGATCGCGCCGCCGGTAGCCGGTGCGGGCGAGGGCCAGCACGGCGTTCGGCCCGGCCCACACCTCGCCATCGATGCGGGTCGTGAGATGGACGCCAAGGAACGGGAACCGGGGATCCGGCACGGGGTAGATGAGCCCGCGCACGAGCGCCCGGGCCTCGTCCGTGAGCGTGTAGTAGTCACCGCGGAAGGGCACGATCCGCGGCTCGGCGGGGTCGCCGGTGCGGGCCGCGACCTGATCCGCCCACAGGCCGGCGCAGACGATCAGACCGCTCGTGACGAGATCGCCGCGGCTGGTGTGGGCGATGACCTGGCCGCCCCGATCGGTCGCGCCGGTGAGCGCTCGGCCAAGCTCGATCGTGCCCCCGCGGGTCGTGATCTCGTCGGCCATGGCCAGGCAGACCGCGCGGTAGTCGATGATCCCGGTCGTCGGGCTCCACAGGCCGCGCAGCCCTCGCGCGTGCGGCTCGATCTCCCGCAGGCGTTCGGGGGCCACGACCTCCAGCCCGGGCACGCCGTTGGCCTCGGCGCGGACCCGGAGCGCCTCGAAGCGCGCCAGCTCCGACTCGTCCACCGCCACCACGAGCTTGCCGGTGTGGCGGAAGGGGATGGCGTGGGCCTCGGCAAAGGCTTCCAGTTCGGCCTTGCCCTCCCGGCACAGCCGTGCCTTCAGCGATCCGGGCGCGTAGTACAGGCCGGCGTGGAGCACTCCGCTGTTGTGGCCCGACTGGTGGGCCGCCACGGCCGGCTCCCGCTCGATCAGGGCGAGGCGCAGGTCCGGCGTGCGCCGCAGCAGCTGGTACGCGGTGGCCAGCCCCACGATCCCCCCGCCGACCACCAGGACGTCGGCGCGTTCGATGGTCACGTGCCCTCGACCGGTGGACGGTCGATGCGGCAGGTGTTGCTCAGCTCGCCGATCCCCTCGATGGCCACGCTGACGACGTCGCCGTCGCCAAGGAACCGTGGCGGGTCGCGGTAGACACCGACCCCCGCCGGCGTCCCGGTGGCGATGACGTCGCCCGGCTCCAGGGTGAACGCCTGCGAGCAGTGGGCGACGATCGTGCCGACGCTGAACAGCATCCGCGAGGTGCGGGACGCCTGGAGCAGCTCGCCGTTGACGTGGCAGGTGATGGCCAGGTCGTCGGGGTCGGCGAACTCGTCCAGCGTGACGAGAACCGGGCCCAGCGGGCAGAAGGTGTCGAGGGACTTGCTGCGCACCCACTGCCGGTCGCCGAACTGGAGATCGCGGGCCGACACGTCGTCAACGCACGTGTAGCCCAGGATGTGGTCGCGTGCCTCGTCCGCGGTGATGCGCCGCGCGGTCCGGCCGATGACCACGGCCAGCTCGGCCTCGAAGTCGACCTGCGACGTGAGCGCCGCGTCCCAATGGATCTCATCGCCGGCGCCGATGACCGAGGACGGCCACTTGGCGAAGATCAGCGGCGCCGGTGGCGGCGCGGCCCCGCCCTCGGCGGCGTGATCCGCGTAGTTGCGGCCGATGGCCACGACCTTGCCCGGCCGGGGCACCGGCGCGGCGAGATGGAACGCCGTGAGCGGTCGTGCCAGGGCGTCCAGACGGGCGGGATCGGCGGCGGTCGCCCAGGCCGCGTCGCGCAGGGTCGCCAGGGCGGCATCGCCGCCGGCGAGGAGCTCGGCCATCGTCGCCGGCCCCCCCGCCGCCAACTCCGCGGCAGCCACGGCCCGGTCGCCGAAGACGACGCCAAGCCGGGGCCCTCCGGGGGCGTGGAACGAGATCAGGCGCACGACGCCATTCTCCATGCCCCGGCGACGCCGCGCCGGGATGCCCGATCACTTCGCATGTGCTACTGTACGCGATGTGAACAGTACATTGCGCGAACAGACGACCCGTCCGGCCGACGACGTCGCGCTCGTGGCCGACCGCGTGATGGAGGCAGTACCGGCGGTGATGCGCCGCATCCGCCGCGCGATGCGCGCGGACGTGAGCGGCCAGCCCGGCACCACCGTGCCCCAGTTGCGCGGCCTGCTCTTCGTGCGCCGCCACCCCGGCTGCAGCCTGTCCGAGATGGCCGAGCACCAGGGCATGACCCTGCCCGCCTGCTCGGGCCTCGTCGACCGGCTGGTCCGCTCCGGCCTGCTGGAGCGGACCGTCGACCCGCGCGAGCGTCGGCGCGTCCAGCTGCGCCTCACCGCCGATGGCATGGAACGTGTCGCCCATGCCGACCTGCGGGCCCGGGCGTGGCTCATCGACGGCCTGGCCGAGCTCGCCCCGGCCGATCTGCGGGCCCTGGACGGCGCGCTCGCGCTGCTCGAACGCGTCACCGCCGAGGGTGACCAGACGTGACCGACCTGGCCATCGAGACACGGGCCTTGCGGCGGACCTTCAAGGAGGTCACCGCGGTCGAGTCGCTCGACCTGGCGATCCCTTCCGACCAGGTCTTCGGCCTCCTGGGGCCCAACGGCGCGGGCAAGACCACGACCATCAAGATGCTCATCACGCTGCTCCCGCCGACCGCCGGCCAGGCGTGGGTGGCGGGTCATGAGATCAGCGTCGACCCGTCCGCCGTGCGACGCCACATCGGGTACGTGCCGCAGCTCGTTTCGGCCGACGGGGCCCTGACGGCGTGGGAGAACCTGCGCCTCTCCGCCCGCCTCTATCACCTGCCGGCCGGCGAGCGCGAGGACCGCATCGCCGAGGCGCTCGCGTTCATGGGCCTGACCGAGGCTCGCGACCGCATGGTCCGGACCTACTCCGGGGGCATGATCCGCCGTCTTGAACTGGCCCAGGCGATGCTCCACCGGCCGCCCGTGCTCTTCCTTGACGAGCCCACGGTGGGCCTGGACCCGACCGCGCGGGCCTCCGTGTGGGACCACGTCAGCAAGCTCCGGGAGCGCGAAGGCACGACGATCCTGCTCACGACGCACTACATGGATGAAGCGGACCTCCTGTGCGATCGCGTGGCCGTCATGCACCACGGCGTCGTCGCGGCCATCGGGACACCGACCGAGCTGAAGGCGTCGGTGAGCCCGCACGCCACCCTGGACGACGTCTTCACCCACTACACCGGATCCGACATCGACGCTGGAGGCAGCTACCGTGAGGTCAATCGAACGCGCCGCACCGCCGATCGCCTGGGCTGAGCCGCAGCCGGCGCTGCGGTTCCTGTCGGACACCCTGACCATCGTCGATGGCGAGGTCCGGAAGCTCGTCCACGACCCGTTCGAGCTGGCGACACGGGCCATCCAGCCGGTGCTGTGGCTGGTCGTCTTCGGCGAGGTGCTGGCCCAGACGCATGCCATCAGCACCGGCTCGCTGCCCTACCTGGACTTCCTGACGCCCGGCGTGCTGGCCCAGAGCGCCCTCTTCATCGCCATCTTCTACGGCATCGCGGTCATCTGGGAGCGCGACCTGGGCGTGGTCCAGAAGATGCTGGTCAGCCCCGCGCCGCGCACCGCGCTTGTGCTGGGCAAGGCCATCGCCGGGGGCCTCAAGGGCCTGGCGCAAGCCATCATCGTGTACGTGGTCGCCTTCTTGATCGGCGTCCACATCCGCGTCGACCCGGTGGCCATGGTCGCCGTCGGGGGCATCGTCGTCCTCGGCTCAGCCCTCTTCGCCACGTTCTCGATGATCGTCGCCTGCATCGTGCGCACGCGCGAGCGCTTCATGGGCATCGGCCAGGTGATGACCATGCCCCTCTTCTTCGCCAGCAGCGCCATCTACCCAGTCTCGGCCATGCCGAACTGGCTGCAGGCGGTCGCCCTCGTCAACCCCCTGACCTACATGGTCGACGCGATCCGCGGCCTGATGGTCGTGGGCGGCACGAGCGAGCACGGGCTGCTGCTCGACACGTCCGTGCTGGCGGTCGGCCTGGTGGTCCTGGTGGCGCTCGCCTCGCGCCTCTACCCCCGCCTGGCCCAGTAGGCCCGAGGGCTACTGCCGCTCCGCCGTCACGAACCAGTCGTGCGGCATGTCCGGCATCGTCGTGGGGATGACCGGCAGTCTCCAGCGACCGTGACTGGCATCGGGCTGGCCGGCCTGGGTGAGCGTGGCCTGCCAGCCGCGGGCTGCCAGGAAGCGGACCGGGTCGTCCAGCGTGCCGACCCACGGTGCCCCGGCGGCCGCCTGCATGTCGACCCAGGCCCGCGTCCACGGTGAGGTCAGCATCGCGCGGTTGATGACGTCGAAGCCCAGGCGGCTCCCGGGCGCGGCAAGACGGGTCACCTCGTCGAGCACCCGCACGATGGTCGCCGTCGGGAGGTAGAAGAACAAGCCCTCGAGCAGCCAGCCGGAGGGCTGGGCGCGCTCGAAGCCCGCCTCGATGAGCGCCTGCGGCCAACCCCCGGCCACGTCGGCCGCGATCATGTGCCGCTCGCATCGAGCTCGAGCGCCCTCGGCGGCGAGGATCTGCTCCTTGCGGCCGACGACCCCCGGCCGGTCGAGTTCGAAGCACCGCGCCCCGGTCGGCCAGGGCAGCCGGAAGGCCCGCGTGTCCAGGCCCGCGGCGGGCAGCACGATCTGCTGGATGAGGCCCCGCTCCAGGATGTCCTGGAGCCAGTCGTCGAAGTAGCGCGCCCGCAGGATCATCGGCAGGACGCTCTCGGGTGTCCGTTGCCGGAGCCACGCGAGACCCGTGGGCCCGGCGAGCCGCTCGGCCCACGGGTCGCGGATGAGCGCGTCCTCCCGCGTGGTCTCCGCAGCGCGTGCGGCGGCCGTCCAACGGGCGGTCGCGGCGAGCGAGCGGCGATCGGTCATCTCAGCGAGAGGTCCCCGCGGCCTGGAGCTCGGCGATCGGCACGGCCGGCCCGCCGAACCTGACGGTCCTGAACGAGCTGAGGCGGGTCCGTGGATCGTGCCACGCGTCGGCGGACAGGCCGGCCTTGCGGCAGGCGTTCTCCAGCATCTGGACCGTGCCCCACGCGAATTCGGTGGCGACCTCCGGCAGGAGCAGCGCGCGCTGCCCGCCTCGCTCCACGATGACCCCGTCAACCCCCGGCATGAACGTCTGGGGATCGACGAAGGGGACGGGCCGGCCAAGCACGGAGATGCCCACCTCGATGGCCGGCAGCTCCGCGGCCGTGACCGGCAGGAAGCGCGGGTCGCCGATCGCCGCGCCAAGGGTGGCGCTCACGACCGCCTCGCGCAGCGAGCGCGACGGGTCGAGCGTGCCGATGCAGCCCCGCAGCTCCTCACCCTCGGTCAGGGTGACGAAGACCGCCGCGTGCAGGTCGTCGGCGTCCGAAGTCGCGACGGCGCGATCGAGCGTCGAGGGAGCGGCATGTTCCACCGCCACGGCCAGGGTCGCCCGGGCGAGCTCCAGGGTGCTGAGCTGGACCTCCAGAGGAACGTCCGGCGGCCTCGGGCCGCCATCGGGACGCGCGGGATCCTGCGCCACGGCGTTTCGCATCATGACCGGCACCTCGGCACGAAACTCACCACCACGATGCCCAACATCGCGGCGTGGCCAGCCGCCCACCAGTGCGCAACCGCCCCTTGTGGCGGGCCGGAGGGCACTGGCCGCGCGGCCCGTCGCGACGTCAGACTGCCGGCAGGAGCCGAAGATGCGCGCCCTCACGCCCGCCCGATCCGATCCGGTCCCGACCGTCCTGGCGGAGTCCCAGCCGGATGGCGCGGTCCGCTGCGGCGTGTGCGCCCATCGCTGCCTGGTCCGCCCGGGCCGGATCGGCATCTGCGGGGTGCGGGAGAACCGCGACGGTCACCTCATCAGCCTGGCCTACGGCGGCGTGGTCGCCATGGGCCTCGATCCCATCGAGAAGAAGCCGCTCTTCCACGTCGCGCCCGGTTCGACGGCCTACTCGATCGCCACCGCCGGCTGCCCCTTCCACTGCACCTTCTGCCAGAACTGGGAGATCGCCCAGGGCCCCCGCCTGGGATTGGACCTGCCGACCCGGCACCTCCCGCCGGCCCAGGTCGTGGATGAGGCGACGGCCCTCGGCGCCGGGTCGGTCGCCTACACGTACGTGGAGCCGACGGTCTTCCTCGAGTACGCCCTGGACGTGGGCCACCTGGCGCACCGGGCCGGGTTGCGCAACCTGTTCATCACCGACGGCTACGCGACGCCCGAGGCCGTCGAGCTCCTCGCGCCCGTGCTCGACGCCGCGAACGTGGACCTCAAAGCGTTCGACGACGCCTTCTACCGCAAGCTCTGCGGCGCGCGGCTCGCCCCCGTCCTGGACTCGATCGTGGCCATGCGGCGGGCGGGCATCTGGCTCGAACTCACGACGCTCGTCATCCCGGGGCGCAACGACGACGAGGGAGAGCTCCGTGCGCTGACGCGCTGGATCGTCGAGACGCTCGGCCCGGAGACGCCGTGGCACGTCAGTCGCTTCCATCCCGAATACCGCCTGCTGGACGTGCCGCCCACCCCCCTGACGACCCTGCGCCGCGTGGCCGACCTGGGTCGCGAGGCGGGCCTCGCCCACGTGTACGTCGGCAACGCCCCGGAGCTCGGCCTGGAGGACACGCGCTGTGCCGGCTGCGGGCGGGTCGTCATCGAGCGTCGCGGGTACCTGACACGCAACCGGCTGACGGCCCAGGGGACCTGCGTCGGTTGCGGGCGCGCGCTGGCGGGCGTCGCCCTGGGCGGCGCGGCGACGGCGGCATCCCGGATCCCGTGTGGCTGAGATGCCGCGCATGAGCGGTCGGTCACCGTCTGCCGTCACCGGGTCCGCTGTCCGCCCCGCGGCGGTCGCGGGCTCCTTCTACCCGGCCGAGCCGAGCCGGCTCACGGCGCTGGTCGCGCGCCTCCTTGCGGCGGCGAGCGGCCCCGCGCTCGATGGCCCGCCGATCGGCCTGCTCGCGCCGCATGCAGGGCTGGTGTACTCGGGCGTCGTCGCGGCCACTGGATGGCGCCATGTCGGGACGGCCTGGCCGGACACGCCGGTGACGGTCGTCCTCCTCGGCACGAACCATGGCGCGAGCTGGCTGGACGGTGTCGCGGGCTGGGGGCCCGGGGCGTGGCGGACGCCGCTCGGCGACGTCCCCATCGACGCCGAGCTGGGCGATGCCGTCGTCGGACTCGGGGCGCCATTCCTCATCGATCGCGAGGCGCACCAGAGCGAGCACTCCATCGAGGTCCAGCTGCCCATCCTGCAGGCGGTCGCGCCACGGGCCCGGATCGTGCCCCTGGCCGTCTCGACCGGCACGGGCGATGACGCCGTGGCGGCCGGGGCGCGCCTGGGCGCCCTGCTGGCGCAGCGGCGAGCCGCGGGCTACCCGGTGATCCTCGCCATCAGCTCGGACATGGCGCACTACCCCTTCGCGGCGGCGTGCGCGCGCGCCACGGACGCCCAGCTGCCGGCGATCCTGAGCCTCGAGCCGGCCGCCCTTGCCGTCACGGAGGCGGCCCTGGTGGCAGGCGGCACGCCGGGGCTGGTCTGCGGGATGTGCGGCATCGAGCCGGCCATCCTCGGCGTGTCGGCGCTGCGGGCGATGGGGGCGGGACGAGGCGTCGCGCTCGCGACGGCCACGTCGGCCGACGCCGGCGGTCCGCCCGATCGGACCGTCGGCTACCTCGCGGTGGCCTGGACCGCCTGAGCCGCCAGGTCGGCCGGGACTCAGTAGCGGATCAGTAGACCTCGGGGATGAAGGTCTGATCGGTCATCGGCGGGCGGACGTAGCCCGTCTCCGCCTGGCGGGGCGGCAGGGTGATCGGTTCCGGCGTCAGGTCCCCGTAGGCGACCTGCGAGAGGAGGTGGCTGATCACGTTCAGGCGTGCCCGCTTCTTGTCGTCCGAGCGGACCACCCACCAGGGGGCCTGCTTGATGTCCGTATGGGCGAACATCTCGTCCTTGGCCCGCGAGTAATCGAGCCATCGCGCCCGTGAGGCGAGGTCCATCGGCGACAGCTTCCAGCGCTTGGTCGGATCCTGGATGCGGGCGGCGAAGCGGCGTTCCTGCTCCGCGTCGCTCACGCTGAACCAGTATTTGATGAGCTGGATGCCGCTGCGCACGAGCATGCGCTCGAACTCCGGGCAGGAACGCAGGAACTCCTGGTATTCCTCATCGGTGCAGAAGCCCATGACCCGCTCCACACCCGCGCGGTTGTACCAGGAGCGGTCGAAGAAGACGATCTCGCCGGCGGCCGGCAGATGGGCCACGTAGCGCTGGAAATACCACTGTGAGCGCTCGCGCTCGGTGGGCGCCGGCAGGGCCACGACGCGGGCGAAGCGGGGGTTCAGCGGCTCGGTGATGCGCTGGATGGCGCCGCCCTTGCCGGCCGCGTCGCGGCCCTCGAAGACGACGACGAGCTTGAGGCCCTCGTGGCGGATCCACTCCTGCCACTTCACCAGTTCCACGAACTGGCCGGCCAGGATGGCCTCGTACTGCTTCGTCGACATCCGCGGCCCAGCCGACTCGGGACCGGCCGGGTCGGGCCCGTCGATGGCGGCCGCCGGGATCGTGAGGGCGTCACGTTCCTCGCGGCGGTTCCGCCCCTCAGCCGTATCGACCCGCGGCTCGGCACGCCCCGCCCGAGGCACCTTCTTCGTCGGCATCACATCCACCCCATCGACGGTTCGCGTCGATTATCGCGCCGCGCCGGGCCGGCGCGTACCCTACGCGGATGCCGGCGCCGCGGACGCAATCGTGATGCCCTCGAGCGCGCAGCCGGCCTGCTTCCTGATCGCCGACATCTCCGGGTACACCGGCTACCTCGCCGACGTCGAGCTGGACCATGCCCAGGACATCCTGGCCGACCTCATCGGCGCCGTCGTCACCGCGCTCCGCCCGAACTTCCGGCTGGCCAAGCTCGAAGGCGACGCCGCCTTCACCTGGATGCCCGGCAAGACGATCGATGGCTCGATGCTCCTCGACACGATCGAGCGCTGCTACTTCGGGTTCCGCCGTCGTCGCCGCGACGTCCGCCAGGCGACGTCCTGTCCGTGCAATGCGTGCGTCCGCATCCCCGACCTGGACCTCAAGTTCGTCGTCCACCACGGCGAGGCGATCGTCCAGAAGGTCGCCGGTCGCCAGGAGCTGCTGGGGTCGGACGTCATCGTCGTCCACCGGCTGCTCAAGAACGACGTCGTCGACTCGCTGGGGATCAAGGCCTACGCGCTCCTCAGCCAGGCGGCGACCGACGCGGCGGGCCTGGACCCGGCGGCGCTCGGCATGCGGGAGCACGCGGAGACGTACGAGCGGATCGGGGAGGTGCGGCTCTGGGTCCACGACCTCGGGCGCCGCTGGCAGGAGGAGGAGGCACGCGGCCGCGTCCGCGTCACGCCGGAGGAGGCGATCCTGGACCTGACCGTGCCGACCGGCGTGCCGCCCCAGGTGGCCTGGGAGTTCCTCACCAGGCCCGGCCAGCGCATGTCCTGGCAGCCGTGGGTCACCGAGGTCCGCGTCGAGGGCGCTACCGGCGGGCGGCGCGGGCCGGGCTCGGCGAACCATTGCCGGCACGGCAAGGACGCGGTCATCGAGGAGATCCTGGACTGGCGCCCCTACGACTACGTCACCGACCGGACGATCCTGGACACACCCGACGGCCCGGTGAAGGTCCTCCATACGATCGAGCTGGAGCCGGTCCCCAGCGGCACGATCATCCATCTCCGGTTCGGGGCGCCGAAGACGAAGCGTGAGACGGCCCAGATGGCGCACATCGGGCCCGCCTACGGCGCGGCGCTCCAGTCGGGCTTCCCCGCGCTCCTCCAACAACTGGATGCGGCCTATGCCGCGCGGGAGGCCGGCCGCGGCCCCGAGCCTGAGCTCGCCGTGCCCAAGCCGTCGGGCCCGCTCGCCGGCCTCCAGCCGCTGGTCATGATCGACTGACCATCGTGTGCGGCGCGGGACCTACGGCAACCTGGCCAGATCTGACTCCGGGGCACGTTAGGGCAGCTGTAGCAGCCGATCCGGCGGGTCGGGTGGGTCGGCCAAGCCCGTGAGGGCCGATCCCACGCTCAGGCGTGGCGGTCGTGACCGGCCCTGGCACCGCGGATGACGCGACGAACTGACCTAACGTGCCCCCAGTCACGTATGACCTCGTTGTGCCGTCACCCGAGGCGGGCCGCCATCAGGCGGGTGCCGTGGCGGCGTGCAGGCGCACCGCACCGGACACGCCCTTGAGCTCGACCGGGCCGATCTCGCGGAAGGTGACCGCGGACCCGCCCGACGCGTCGACCACCTCCTGGCTGACGAGCACCTCGCCGGGTCGGGCGTAGTCGGCGATCCGGGAGGCCAGGTTCACCGTCTGGCCGTAATAGTCGCCGTCCTGGAAGATCACCGGCCCCGAGTGCAGGCCGACGTGGGCCGGTGGCAGCCCGGCCTCCAGAACTCCTGCCGCCATCTCGAGCGCCGCCACCACGCCCGGTCCAGGGTTCGGGAAGAACAGCATGACCCCGTCGCCGAGCCACTTGACCGGCCGGCCGCCGTGCTTCACCGAAGCCCGCTGGACCAGCCGGCCGAGGTCCTCGGCCAGTTGCGCCGCCGCCGCGTCGCCGCGTTCCTGGGTGAGTTGCGTGTAGCCGGTGATGTCCAGGAAGCACATGGCAGGAGGGTGTTCGAGTCGCTGATGCAGCCCGGCGGCGGCGAGCATCGACTCAAGTCCGGTGAGGATCCTGGCGCTCCACGCCTGGGCCTGCCGCAGGTGATACATGCCCATCATGGCGCGCTCCGACAGCACCGTCATCTGGTCCCCGAACTCGGGGTTCGATGCCTGATCGGGTCGCTTGCCTGCTGCGATGGCCGGCCGGATCACCTCCGAGTCCCACCAGGCCGACTCGGTCTCGGCCATCCGACGGAACGAGTCGCCCTGGACGCGCAAAAGACGCTCCGTGGCCGCCGGACGGAATCCGGCCCTGTATTGGGCGCCGATGAATTCGGCATACGGCAGCTCTTCATCACGGATCCGATCGCTGGGCAGCGGCGACGGCGAGCCGGCGGCCTCCCGGATCAGCATGAGCAGCTCGACGGGAACCTCAGCCTGTTTGGCGAACTGGGCGAACGTGTGATCGCTGACCGCCGTGAAGCGCTCGAAGGCGGGCGCGTCAAGGAAGTCCAGCGAGAATGCACCGCCCGTGATGGCGGCGACCAGACCCTCGAGTGGCACGCCGGCCGCGACCAGGCTGTGGACCATCCCGACGCGACGAATGGCCCCGCTCGTGAAGCGGCCGTCCCCGCTCGGCGTGACGATCCCCAACTCGACCAGCCGGCCCAGTTCGGCGACGTTCGTCCCGGCCCGCTGGGCGGCCTCGATGAGCGTATACGTCGCCATGCGCCGTACTGTAGCGGCGCTCGGCTCCCCGACAGTGACGCCATCCACGAGCAGCGCCTGGAGGTCCACCCGTTCGATGATCGACCCAACGACCGACCCCACCCTGGACCGGTTGCTCCGCCATATGGCGTGGGCGAACGCGGCGCTCATCGCCCGGCTCACCGAGCTGCCCGTCGAGGCCCTAGGTCTTGCCGCGCCGCGGAACGAATGGACCGTGGTGATGATCCTCGACCACCTCGTGTCGGCGGCGCAACGCTACGCCGCTCGCCTCGAGGGAGCCCCCCGCCCCGATCGGGCCACGTCACCCGCGACCGCCGCCGGACTGGCCGAGCTGGCGGCCGACTGCGCCACGTACGACGCGCAGGTCCGGGCGCAGGCCGGCAAGCCGGACGGGCCGGTCGTGTACGCCGACTACGGCGAGCCAAGTGCGCGCTCGACGGTCCTCGGGCAGGCCCTCCACCACGCGACGGAGCACCGGGCCCAGATCGCGGCCGCGCTCGCCACCAACGGCATCGACGCGATCGATCTCGACGCCCTGGACCTCTGGGCCTACGCCGAGGCGGAGGGCCCGGGGGCGTAGGTGGCGGCCGACGCCATCCGACGCCTGACCGCGCTCGGGCGGACGCCTTCCGACCGCGCACTGCTGGCCGGCGCGCTCGCCGAGCTCGACGCCCGCCACGACCTGGCCGCCCGGATCGCGGCCGAGCCGCACCTGGCGTCGATCATGCGGGAGTTCGTGACCCGTCTGCTGGATGGCTTCGGCCCGCTTTCGGCGGTCGCCGGACAGACCGTCCTCGACCTCGCCTGCGGGTCGAACACGAGCCGCTCGCCGGTCACGGGCCTGCGGACGGCCCAGTTCGAGCCGTGGATGTGTCGCCTGCTCGCGACGCTTGGCGCGCACCCCATCGGGCTCGACATCGGCGACCTCACTGGCGAGTCGTTCGAGCACCACCACGTCGACCTGGGCGTCCCGGGCGCCCTTGACTCCCTGGCGACGGGGTCGTGCGATGCCATCCACGAGAGCCGCCTCTTCGGCTCGCCCGAGTTCCGCGCAGCCTACGGGTCCGCCACCGAGCGCGTCCGTCGCGAGATCCACCGCCAGGAGCGCCGCCTACTGCGGCCGGGCGGGATCCTCATCCACAGCGACGGACGGGGCGACAGATCGCCGACGAAGCCCGCCGACAACAGTAGCCGCGAGGTCCGCCACCGACGGGTCCTTCGACCCTAGCCACCCGGCCAGACGACCGTGACGATGAGCGTGACATCACGGGCGCGCCGTGGCGACGAGGAGCGGAGGGATCGCAGATGAACGGACACGTGGCCGATCTACGCCTCGCGGGTCGGCCATCACACCTGGGCCGCGCGAGCCTCGCCGCGCTCCTGCGGCGCCACCCCCTCGTCGCCTTCTTCGGGCTGGCATACGGCGTGTCGTGGGCCACCCTGCTCGTGCTGTACGGCCTGCTCGGCCTGCCCGCCGCGCTCGTCATCCTGCTGCAGACGCTGGGCCCGACGGTCGCGGCCCTGACCATGGCGGGCGTGCTGGAGGGACCCGCCGGGCGTCGCCGGCTGCTGGCGCAGGTGCGGACGTGGCGTGTCGCCCGCCGCTGGTACCTGTTCGCGCTGGTCGGTGTCCCCGCGGCGTGTCTCGCCGTCGCCCTGATCGTGCCGCGTGCGTTCGTCGGCCTGGGCGATCAGTCCGCGGTGGCCCTGGGTCTGAGCTTCGTCGCGATCATCGTGGTGGGCTTCGTCAGCGGACCGCTCTTCGAGGAGCCGGGCTGGCGCGGCTTCGCCCTGCCCCGCCTCCAGACCCAGATGGGCGCTCTGCCCGGGACCCTCGTCCTTGGCGCGCTGTGGGCCGTGTGGCACCTGCCCCAGTACCTCGTGCCCGAGTGGGCGACCGGGAACGGCGGCCTGGATCCAGTGCTCGTGGTGACGTTCCTGCTGATGGTCATCGCCATCTCGCCGATCATGACCTGGTTGTTCAACCGGACCGGGGGCAGCCTCTTCCTGGTCATGCTGGCCCACGCGAGCATCAACGCCGCCCTCACGGTCTTCGTCGTGGCCACCTCGGCCCTGGACGTGGGGTTGCTGGCCTGCGGCGCCGTCTCGATCGCGCTGATCGTGGCCACCCGGGGCCGCCTCGGCTACGCACCTCTCGACGCAGGCGCCTGATCGACGGCCTGCGCCTGACCGGGGCCATCGAGCTGCCGACCGGCTGCGTCCGGTCGATGGAGATCCGCCTTGACCGGACCCTGGCGGCCTTGACCGTGCTGCACCAGGTGGACAACTGCGGCCCCGACTCGCGCGAGCTGGCGCCCTGGTCCATCACCCAGCTGCCCCTCGGCGGGCTGGCCCTGCTGCCGCAACGGCCGGCCGTGGCCGGGCATCATGCGCGGCCGAACCGGAATCTCGTCCTGTGGCCGTACACGTCGTGGGACGACGCTCGCCTCACGGTGCGCGACGGCCTGGTGGCGGTCGATGCCGTCCCGGGCGCCGAGCTCAAGGTCGGCTTCCTCGACGACATGGGGTGGGTCGCCTACGTGCGCGGCGGGACGGCCGTCGTGCGCCGCTTCGAGCCGGCACCCGGCCAGGCGCATCCGGACCTCGGCTGCAACGTCGAGACCTACTGCGGCCCGCGGTACGTCGAGCTGGAGATCCTGGGGCCGCTGCGCGTCCTCCGATCCGGTGCCTCGACGACCCTCCTCGAACGCTGGGAGGTCCGCGGCGTCGGCGCCGGCGAGGCGTTGCAGCTGCGCGACGAGCTCGCGCGACCGATCCACGCTCTGGCGACGACGACATGCTGAGGCCGGCGAGGTTCCCGCCCGGCTTCGTGTGGGGAGCGGCCACCTCTGCCTACCAGGTGGAGGGCGCCTGGCGGGCGGACGGCAAGGGCGAGTCGATCTGGGACCGCTTCACACACACGCCCGGCAACATCATCGACGGATCGAACGGTGACGTCGCGTGCGACCAGTACCACCGCTATCCGGAGGAGGTGGCGCTCCTGCGGGATCTCGGGTTGGGTGCCTACCGCTTCAGCGTCGCCTGGTCACGGGTCGTGTCGGATGCGAGCGGCGCGGTGAACCGTGCCGGCCTGGACCACTACGACCGCCTGGTGGACGAGCTGCTGGCCAACGGCATCGAGCCGTACCCGACCCTGTTCCACTGGGACCTCCCGCAGTGGGTCCAGGACGCGGGCGGCTGGTCGGATCGTGCGGTGATCGCTTCCTTCGCCTCGTACGCCGACGCCGTGGTGCGGGCGCTGGGCGACCGGATCCGGACATGGGCGGTGTTCAACGAGCCGGAGATCGTCGTCGACCAGGGGCACGAGATCGGCGACCACGCGCCGGGGTTCCGTGACGCGGACCTCGCGCTGCGCACGAGCCACATCGTGAACCTCGCGCATGCGGAGGCGCTACGCGCGGTGCGTGGCGCAGCCCCGACCGCCTCGGTCGGGTCCGCCTTCAACATGGACGTGACGTACCCGGCCTCGGACGACCCGCGCGATGTCGCGGCCGCGGAGCGCTTCCACGCCCACGTCAACGCGTGGTACCTGGACCCGCTGGTGCACGGGCGCTACCCGGTGGCCTTCCTCGACCAGGAGGCGGCCCTCGCCCGGATGGACATCCGGCCGGGCGACATGGCGGCGCTGGCGACGACCTTCGACTTCATCGGCCTGAACATGTACTCGCGCGCGATCGTCGCGGACGACCCCACCGACACGCGGTTCGGCATGCGACGTCTCGACGGGCCCGGACGCAAGAACGCGTTCGGCTGGGAGGTCTGGCCGGCCGCCATCCACCGGCTCCTGCGCCGCGTCGACCGTGACTACGGCCACCCCGTGCTCTACGTCACGGAGAACGGCTGCGCGGACTCGACCGGCCCCGGCGTCGACGGGCAGGTGCACGACGCGAGCCGCATGGACTACATGGCCGCGCACATCGGCCAAGTCGCCCGCGCCATCGATGAGGGCTGCGACGTCCGTGGCTACTTCGCCTGGTCCCTGCTCGACAACTTCGAGTGGGCCGCCGGCTACACCCAGCGGTTCGGCCTCGTGTGGGTCGACTTCGAGGACGGCGCGCGCCGGCTGGTCAAGGACAGCGGGCGGTGGCTGCGGGACCTTGTCGCGGGTGCGCCGCTCGACTACGACGACGCCCTCGCCTGAGCCGGCGCCAGGCCCATCCGTCGAGGGGTCCGCCGCTCAGCTTCCCGCGGTCGGGTCCGGATCGAGCGTGGCCTCGTGCGTCCGGATGGTTGGATCGTGGTGCTCTGAAGACCACTCGAGGGCGGCGGTTTGCATCCGGCGTTCACAGCGACGGAGCGCGACCCGCGCAACGCCCCAGAAGCCCCGTTCCAGCGTCGATTCGTGCGCCTGATGAAGAAACAGCCGCGGAGGGCAGGCTCGTCCGTCGCTGTTGCCGGTGCATGCAACAGGAAGTGGGTGGGGGCCGCTGAAAGCTCGGCGGGATCAGGCGCAGACGGAGGTGCGAGCTATGCGGCCCGCTATCGCGACGGTCGCGCCACCGAGGTCGGCTGGCGCGCATGGGTCCGCAGGAGGCCGGCGAACCCTGCTTCCTGCTGGTGCCAGTAGGCGGCGAGGTCCTCGGGCGCGAGCGCGGTGACCGGCCCAGCCGGGGTCGTGTTCACATCGACCACGTAGAGTCGCCCCGAGTCGCGGTCGCGCAGCACATCGAGCTCCGCCCAGTCGGCCCCGATGGCGCGCACCAACTCGATCATCCTGGCTTGCTCGGGAGCGCTGAAGTAGGCGTCGGGCGCGTGGAGTACGGCGTGCAGACTGCGATGCCGCGTGAGGAATCGATCGTCGACCGACCGGTAGCGCGCGGCGCACGTGCCGATCCGGCCGTCGATGACGGCCACCCGATGGTCACGCACGAGCTCGTCGTCGACGCGGTTGTCGATGAGACGCTGGAGGACCGTCCCGGCCCTGCCCGTCGGTGCGGCGACCACCTGTCCGTCGTGGGTGGCGTTCTCGTCGGACTTCTCCACGAACAGCACGGCGCCGGGATCCGGCTCGAAGCCATAGCCGAAGACCTGCTCGTGCAGGACCCCGACATGCGTCTTGCTGATGTCGCGCACAGCGCGGTTGACGGCCCCGGGCGGGAGGTCGGCGGGGGGCTCGTCGCGGACCGTCCGGTCGGCCCAGAAGAAGGCCACGTCCGCATCGGCGACCGACACGACGTCCACGCCGAGCCGTACGCACAGGTGGTACGCGAGCGTGAAGTAGCGCGGCGCCTCCGGCGTGAACGCGACCGTCAGCGGGTACCGGCGGCGCTTCCCGTGACGGGCCGCCCAGAAGACGCGGCGGGCCTCGTAGAGGGGGTGGCTGCGGTCGACGGCGTGCCAGGCCGTCTCGAGGTGCGGGGCGATGCGGCGGACCCCAGGGGTCGACCGGCCCACATCGTGCGCCCGGGCGAAGAAGTGGCGCGGGTCCATGCCCCGATTATCCCCGCGCGCACCCGGTCGCGGCGGCCCGCCGCTGCTGATCGGGGCCGGCGAACCCGCGGACGTCGTGATGTTCGAGGACGATCCGCGGGAATGACCGGCGGTGCCGTCTCGTCGAGCCGCCGTCGTGCTCGGGGGAGGCGGAACGCCTGACCCGCCGAGCGCGATGCGGTCAGATCACTTGCCGTGGAAGTCGGCGCCGGTGGTCGAGACCTCCTCGCCACCGTGTGCCGTGAACACCTCGCGAAGCGCCGTGTCGTGCCAGCCGAGCATCGTCTCCCACGCCTCATCGCCGAGCGCCTCGACGAGGTTCGTCGAGCCGACGATATCGGTGGACATGAAGGTCTTCAGCACTCGTGGGGAGGGACCGATCTGCGCAGGAACCCCTCGACGACGGCCGCCGTCTCGTCGGGCTGCTCCAGCTGCGGAAGATCCCCCGAGTGCTCGATCGTGATGCGCTCAAGCTGACCGTTGGCAGCGGCCAGCGCCTCGGCAGCCGCCGGATCGGTGAAGCGCGGATGGTCCCCGAAGACGAGGAGCGTCGGGTTCGAGAGCCGCTCGTAGGCCGCCTCAGCCCGGGGATCGTTGAGCAGCCCGGAGACGAACGCCAGCGGCGCTCGGAACGCCCCCGGCTGCTGGCAGGTCCGCCAGCAGTACCGCTCGTACTCCGGCGGGACCCGCTCCGGATCGGCGAAGGTCTGGCGGAGGAACCAGCGGATCACGCGGCGCCGGGCGAGGACCGCGAACAGCAGCTGGCCGACCCCAGTCAGGCGCAGGGACCGGTAGAGGGTCCGGGACGTCCCACCAGCGCTGCCCTTGAAACGGCCGAAGCCCGTGGGGCTGATGAGGACGATGCGGCCGAAGCGCTCAGGATGGTCCGCCGCCACGGCGACGACGTACTGACATGGCAGGGAGAGGGCGACGATGTCAACGGCGGTCTCGCCTGGTCCCAGGGCAGCTGCCCGGATGCGTTCGAGCTGCTCGCCGTAGAGCACCCAGTCGTAGGGCGCGTCGGGCCGATCCGAGGTGCCGAAGCCGAGCCAGTCGACCAGCACCACCCGACGCTGCTCGGCCAGCCGTGACGCGAGGGGCGCGAGCTCCACGCCCGCGCCTGCCGCATTGAAGCTGTGCAGGAGAAGGACCGTCCGCCCCTCGCCCAGCCGGTACGCGGCGACCCGGCCGGCCGCCGTCTCGACATCGAACGGGACGCCCGGGATCGGAGGGGGAAGTGGGATCGTCACGACGACGAGTATGGCCCTCGTCAAGTCACGGCGGCCCGAATCGCGACGGTCGTCCGGGCGGTCGGTCCCCAGCGCAGCGCGCCGCCCGCGTGCGCATCCTTGACCTCAGCCACGATGCCTGCTCCGCGAGTCTCTTGACATCTCTACATCACAGGCTCGCACCCGCGAACCGGCGCCAATCGGTCAGGAACGCCCGAGCACCACATCGATGCCGGCGAGCACAAGCTCCATGCTCGACGCCGACAGCGCACCGACCCGCTCGGTGAGGGCATCCCGATCGAGCGTCACGAGCTGTGACACGTTGGCCACCGAATCCCGCGGCAGCCCCGTTGCCCCCGCGGGCAGGAGCACATTGCCCGGCGCATCCGCCCAGCGGAGGTTGCTCGTCAGACTGACGCAGACGATCGTGCGGAGCGAGCTGCGGTTGAAGGCGTCGCCCTGGACGACGATCACCGGGCGCCGGAACCCGGGTTGCGACCCGGTCGGCTCGCCGAGGTCGGCCCACCAGACCTCCCCCTGGGCGATCACCACTCCGCCGAGCCGACGGTGGCGCGGGCGGCCGCGGCGGCGAACCGGTGCCCGTCCGGCTGGCCGACTTCCGCGATGACGTGGTCGAGTCCCGCTGTCACCTCGTCGGGGGCATGACGTGCGACGTACTCCCGTAGCGCGGCGCTATAGACCTCGCTGCGCGACCTGCGCGAGCGCCGAGCGAGACGGTCGACCTGGGCGAACAGGTCGTCGGGTACGGAGACCGCTGTCTTCATACCACGAGTATAACCCACCCAGCACGCCCATGATGTCGCGGTCAGCGCCAGTCCACGTTCACGACGTCGATCGGCCCGGACAGGCCCTTCAGGGTCGCGCTGCGGAGATCGGACGTGCGGTGGGAGTCGCCGACCGTCGCGACGCTGGCGACGATGTCGCCGGCGCCACCGAGTGCCGCGATGCGGGCCGCTTCATGGACGCCCTTGCCGTGGAAGTCGGCGCCGACCTGCGTCGCATCGGAGGCATGCAGCCCGATCCGGACCTGGGGCGCGAAGCCCTGCGACGAGCGATGCTCCGCCAGCCGCCGCTGGATCGCGACCGCGGCCGCCACCGCGAGCTCTGGCGAGTCGAAGCTGACGAAGAAGCCGTCGCCGGTGGTCGAGATCTCCTCACCGCCGTGGGCCGTGAAGACCTCGCGGAGCGCCGTATCGAGAGCACGAAACGGGGGTTGGAGCGGGAGACGGGATTCGAACCCGCGACATTCTGCTTGGGAAGCAGACACTCTGCCAGCTGAGTTACTCCCGCTCGGCCGACCGCTAGTGTATCGAACCAGCCTCCTGGTGGGTGCCACACGCACCGTTGTCCAGACCGTCGACACTGACCTCAGGTGCCCGCGGACGCCTGGCTGGGCCCTGCACGGGCCCCTTGTCACGCCTAACGGATAGTCGTGTGCTCGGTCAGCTCCATTGGCATCGCCTCGTCGTCGGGCGGCGCAACCATCGTCGGGTGCGGGTCGGCCGACTGCGTCCAGGTCACGGCTTCGTCGTCCACACCGACGATCCCGTAGATCCGTTCGACCAGGGAGTGCACAGCCGGCAGCAGCTCGGGGCTGGCGACATCGCCGGCCAACGTGGCCACCCCGTTGTGGACCCCGACCACACGCAACCCGTCGACGGCTCGCACAGCCTCGCGTACCACGTCGACGAGCTCCTCGTCGTCGCGCGCGTATGCGCGCACGATGTCGGCTCGCGTCAGGATCCCGACGAGACGGCCGTGGTCGATCACGGGCAGGCGGTTGACCCTCGCCTGGGCCATCAGGGCGGCCGCCTCGAAGACCGGCCGGTCCGGTCCGATCGTCACGGGCGGCGTGGTCATGGCCTCGCCGGCGGTGGTGGCGTGAAGACGGGCGGCGGCGTGCTTCGCCGCTGGTGTGCCGCTGAGGAGCCACTGCAGGAGGGACGCCCGGCGGGGCCCCGGACCAGCCTGCTTGACCAGGAAGTCCGTTTCGGACACCACGCCCACCAGGGTGCCCTCGGCTCCCACGACCGGCAGGCCGCTTATGCGGCGGTCGATCAGCAGGCGCGCGACCTCGTGGAGCGATGTGTCGACCGACGCGGTGATCACCTCGGCCGTCATGACCTCACGGACGTCCACGGCGGGTACCTCGACTCGAGACCATGGCCCCACGACGGGGCCTGCCCTGTGAGGATGCGTTCAGAGGACGAGTGGCGACAGAGCCGTTCGGCCCGCGGCGACAAGCCACATGGACCGCTCGCGCCCGTAGCCGGGTCGCTCACGGCAGTCGCGCGGTGGTACGGCATCAGGTGGGCTGCTAGGTGCACGTCCGAGGGTATCGAAACGGAGCGTTGCCTCGCCACGGTTCTGGAACCCATTGCTATCATGCGGAAACGTGATGCATGGCAAGCGCGGCCGTCCTTCTTGAAGTCCCTCGTCGGCGCGTCCGTCCGCCGCGTGGACGACCCACGCCTGCTGCGCGGGGCCAGCGAGTACCTCGATGACGTCAGCGCGCCCGACGCCCTGCACGTGGCCTTCGTGCGCAGTCCGTATGCTCACGCGCTGGTGCGGCGAGTGTCCACGGACGAGGCCGAACGGTCCGGTCCTGCCGTCGTGGCCGTGGTGACCGGGGCGGGACTCGGGGCGTCCAACGGCCCGTTCCCGCACCCTACGTGGTTTCCCGCCGGGCCAGCCCTGACCGAGGCCATCAGGCCAGTGTTGAAGCGCGAGACCATCCAGCTTCTGGCCGTGGATCGCGTTCGGTTCATGGGCGACCCGGTCGCAGCGGTCGTCGCCACGGATCGCTACGAGGCCGAGGACGCGGCGCGCCTGGTGGACGTGGAGTATGAGCCCCTGCCGGCCGTCGTCGACCCGGAGTTGGCCCTCGAGCCCGCGACGCCGCTGCTTAACCCAGCCTGGGGCACGAACCTGGCCCTGCACTTCTCGGTCACGAAGGGCGACCTCCCAGCCGCCTTCCGCCAGGCCCGCCACTTGGTGCGCGGTCGCTTCGTCGTACCCCGCCAGACCGGATCGCCGATCGAACCCCGTGGCACTCTCGCGGCACCTGATCGGCGGAGCGGTGGACTCACCGTGTGGTCGTCGACCCAGACGCCCCATTGGTTGCGCGACGCACTCGTCGTCTCGCTCGGACTCAGCGAGGACCGGCTGCGGGTGGTCGCACCCGACGTCGGCGGTGGATTCGGGATCAAGTCGATGGTGTACCCGGAGGAACTGCTGGTTGCCCTCCTGGCGCTCCGCCTCCAACGTCGGGTGAAATGGGTCGACACCCGGCGCGAACACTTCCAGTCCGCGATCCACGCCCGCAGTCAGCGCCACGACGTCGAGCTCGCGCTCTCGGAGGACGGCGTCATCCTGGGGCTGCGCGACGAGATCCTGATCGATGCCGGCGCGGCCAACGTGGAGGCGCTCATCGTGCCGTACAACACGGCGGCCCACCTCCAGGGCACGTACCGCGTCCCGGCGCTCGAAGTGGACTGCAGCGTCGTGGTGACCAACAAGGTGCCGCTCTCGGCCTACCGTGGAGCGGGCCGCCCCGAGGCTGTCTTTGCCATGGAACGGATCCTCGACCGCGCATCCGTGGTCGTGGGCCTGGACCCGATCGAGATGCGCCGGCAGAACACCCTTGGCCCCGCGGAGATGCCCTACGACACGGGCATCCTGTACCGCGACGGGGAGCCCATGATCCTCGACGGGGGCGACTACCCGTTATGCCTGGAGCAGGCGCTCGAGCGGATCGACTATGCGGGCGTCAAGGCAGCGCAGGCCCGCCAGCGCATGCCGGACCGCCTCGTTGGCGTGGGTCTGGCGAGCTACGTTGAAGGGACCGGGATCGGCCCGTTCGAAGGGGCCCGGGTGGCGCTCGAACCGTCCGGATCAGCGGTCGTGACGGTGGCCCTGCCCTCGCAGGGACAGGGCCATGAGACGACCCTGGCCCAGATCGCCGGTGACGCACTGGGCCTGGCGCCGACGCGCATCCGGGTCGTCCAGGGTGACACGCTCGCCTTCGGAGAAGGGGGCGGCACCATCGCCAGCCGGACAGCCGTCGTCGTTGGTTCGGCGGTCCACGAGGCGGCTGGTGCCTTGCGGCTGCGGGTCCTGCGGCTCGCGGCCGACGCGCTCGAGGCGCGGCTGGACGACCTCGTCCTTGCCGACGGCAGGGTGCACGTCACCGGCTCGCCGGCCCGGTCGATCACTCTTGGTGAGCTCGCGGCCTCGGTGGCGCCCGGCATCGGCCGGCCCGATGCAGCCGGCGAGGGCCCGCTTCGCACGGAGGCCGTCTTCCAGCCCTCCACGGTCACCTTCGCCAACGGCGTGCACGCCGTGCAGGTCGAGGTGGATCGGGAAACGGGGCGGGTCGCCGTCACACGGTACGTCGTGGTCCACGATTGCGGGCGCCTGATCAACCCGGCCATCGTGGAGGGCCAGATCCGTGGCGGTGTGGCTCAAGGCATCGGCGGCGCCCTGACCGAGGAGCTCGTCTACGACGACACGGGCCAGCTCCTCACCGGCTCGCTGATGGACTATGGGTTGCCCCGGTCCACCGACGTACCTGCCATCGACGTCGTGCACCTGGAGAGCCCGTCTACCCGTAACCCGCTTGGCATCAAGGGCGTGGGTGAGGCCGGGTGCATCGCCGTGGCGCCGGCTATCGCGCTCGCCGTGGAGGACGCCCTCGGGATCCCGCCGGGCACCATCACGACCTACCCTCTGACGCCCGAAGCCGTGCTGCGAGCAGCGACCGACGCCGTCGTGACGAGGTGAACCGTGCCCTACCCTGACATGCGCGCGTTCCTCGATCGCCTCGAGGCGGACGGCCAGCTCCGGCGCATCCGGCACCCCGTGGCCACCAAGTTCGAGATCGCCGCCGGCCTGCGAAAGGTGTCCGACACCCACGGCCCCGCCCTGCTGTTCGAGCATGTCACCGGCCACCGGATGCCAGTCGCCGGCGCCCTGTTCGCGGATCGGCGCAAGGCGCTCCTGGCCTTCGATGTGACGACCCACGAGGCGGCCCACGACAAGTTCCTGCGCGGGCTACATGAACCGATCGAGCCCAGCCTCGTGACCTCCGGGCCGTGCCAGGAGGTGGTGCGGAGGGGCGGCGACGTGGACCTGGACAAGCTGCCGCTGCCGACGTACTCAGCCAAGGACGGCGGGGCGTACCTGACGATGGCGCTGGCGATCAGCAAGGACCCCCTGGATGGGGGCCGCAACGCCAGCGTCTACCGCATGATGCGGGTGGACCGCAACCACCTGGCCGTGATGTCGCACGTATTCCAGGGTCTGGGCACCCACATCGCGCGGGCCGAGAAGGAAGGTCGTCCGCTGGAGTTGGCCCTCGCCAACGGGACCGACCCGATCCTGCTGTACGCCTCGCAGGCCAAGGTGCCGGCCGGCTTCGACGAGATCACCATCGCCGGCGGCATCAATGGGGAACCGGTGGATGTGGTCCGCGGCGTCACGGTGGACCTGGAGGTGCCGGCCACCTCCGAGATCGTCATCGAGGGGCGCATCCTGCCGGGGGTACGCGTACCGGAGGGACCCTTCGGTGAGTTCACCGGCTACTACGGCCCGGCCGAGGCGAACCCGGTGATGGAGGTGACCGCTATCACCCACCGCCGCGACCCCATCTTCCTGGCTGGGCTGACGGGCGTGCCCACGACTGACAACCACGTCCTGAAGAGCATCGCCTATGAGAGCGTGCTGCTGGAGAACCTGCGCCGGGTCTTCCCCGAAGTGACGGCGGTAGCGTTCCCCGATTGGGCGGGCACCCAGTACGCGGCGGTGGTGGGGCTGCGCCAGCGGTACAGGGGCCAGGCGCGCCACCTCATCCTCACGGCCCTCGGCGACGCGGCGCGCCTCAAGTGGGTGCTCGTGGTCGACGATGACATCGACGTCCACGACACGGACCAGGTCATGTGGGCGGCCGTGACGCGCGCCCAGCCGGCCGATGACCTCATGATCCTGCCGGGCATCGCCGGCGGCCCGCTCGATCCGTCGGCGCCGGAAAAGGAGGTCATCTCCGTGATGGGCCTTGACGCCACGCGCCCCTTCGGCGTCGACTTCCCGGAGGTGTGCACGGTCCCCGGGACCGACACCTTCGACCTGGAGGACTAGGCGGGATGGGCGGCCAAGGCAGCCAGGGTTGCGCGCCACCGTCGCACGGTAGCCGGGCCGTCCATGAGCTCGAAGCGGACGCCCGAGGTCAATCGCGCGTAGGTGACGTCGTCCTCGAGTACGTCCTCGACCGTCGCGTCGAAGGCTGCGTGGTCCATCCCGCCGGCGTGCAAGTCCGCGAGGCGGCGCGTCGCCAGGTGGACGTAATAGGCCCCTTGCGGCTCGATCGACACCAGCGTGGCACGCGCATCCCGCGAGAGGTTCCGCGTGGTCGTGCTGCCGGGCCACAGCGCCAGGCGCAGATGGTCGGGGCCGATGGCGAGGACCTCGCCCGCGCTCAGGAGCGCGACCGATACGTTCCCGTCCACCGCGACGGTGAGGAGCTGGAAGGTCCGGCCCAGGGCGGCCTCCGGATCGGTGCCGCCGAGGGTGGCTCGGAGCGTGTCGGGCAGTTGCGCCCCGATCGAGCGGGACATCTCCCCTCCCCTGGTGCAGTCGCGGTCCTCGGCATCATACCGGCGGAGCGCGCTCGCCTTCGCGCCCCGTCGGCTCACGTCGCGCCCTGACCGAACGCTCCCGTGTATCCCGCCTCCTTCGCCTATGTGGCTCCATCCACCGTCGCCGAGGCGGTGCGCGTGCTGGCCGCGCATGGACCCGACGCCAAGGTGCTGGCTGGCGGCTGCAGCCTCATCCCATTGCTGAAGCTCCGGCTGGCCGAGCCGCGTGTGCTGATCGACGTGCGTCACGCGCTCTCCGGAGAGTTGGATGAGCGGCAGGGTGAGGTGCGGATCGGGGCGATGGTGCGCGAATCGGCGCTCGAGCGATCCGCGGTCGTCCGGCGGGCGCTCCCCATCCTCTTCGACACGTGCGAGGTGATCGCCGACCCCATCGTGCGCAACATGGCGACCGTGGGTGGCAACGTGGCCCACGCCGACCCGGCCAACGACCATCCGGCGACGATGCTGGCGCTGGGGGTCACATTCGCGGTCCAGGGTCCGGCCGGCGAGCGCCTCATCGCGGTCGACGACTTCTTCCTCGACCTCTATGCGACGGCCTTGGCGGCCGACGAAATCCTGACCGAGATCCGCGTGCCCCTGCCGAGCGCCGGCTCCGGAGGCGCCTACGAGAAGCTCGAGCGCCAGGTGGGTGACTTCGCGATCGTGGCGGCCGCGGTCCAGGTCCGGATCGACGAGGGACGGTTCGTCGGCGCCCGCATCGCGCTGACGAACATGGCGCCCACGGCGGTCCGCGCCCGCGAGGCCGAGGCGCTGCTGCTCGGAAGCCGCGTTGACGACGCGACCCTGGACCGCGTGGCGGCCGCGTCTGTCGTCGGCCTGAAGCCATGGGACGAGCTCCGCGGCAGCGCAAGCTACAAGCTCGACGTGCTGCCCGTGATCGTGCGACGCGCCCTTCGACGCGCGGTCGACCGCGCCGCGGCCGGGGCGGCCGGGGCACAAGGCGCCCGATGAGCGGGGAGCCGTCGACGCAGGTCTCGATCGCGCTGCAGGTCAACGGCCGGGAGCACCACTTCACGGTCCCGGCGCGGCAGCTGCTGGTGCACCTCATCCGCGAGGACCTGCGCCTGACGGGAACGAAGGTCGGCTGCGACACCACAAGCTGCGGTGCGTGCACGGTGCTGCTCGACGGCCGAGCGGTGAAGTCGTGCACCATGTTCGCCGCACAGGCCGACGGCGCCGAGGTCGAGACGGTGGAGGGCCTCGGCGAGGGCAGCGAGCTCGCGCCCCTCCAGGAGGCCTTCTGGGCCGAGCACGGGCTGCAGTGCGGCTACTGCACCGCGGGCATGCTCATGGCGGCGACCGGGCTGCTGCGGCAGGAGCCGCACCCGGACGAGGCGGCCATCCGGCGGGCGATCAGCGGCAACCTCTGTCGCTGCACCGGCTACCAGGGCATCGTGGCCGCCATCGGGCGGGCGGCGGGGGCGGGCTCGGACTGAGCGTCCGCCGATGGCTCAGGCGGGGCGAGGCTGCGGCGGCCGCGGCAGGTACTGGCCAAAGCCCTCCCGGCCCACGACCTGGCCATGGTCCACCACAACCTCGCCGCGCACGATCGTCATCGTGGGCCAGCCCTTGAGCGTCCAGCCGTCGTAGAGACCCCAGTCGGCGAAGGACTGCATGTACTCGGGCGTGACCACGCGCGTCTCGTCGAGGTCGACGACCGCGAAGTCGGCGTCCGAGCCGACCGCGATGACGCCCTTTTGAGGGTAGAGCCCGTAGACCTTGGCGTTGTTCGTGGCGAGGACGTCAGCGATCCGCTCGAGGGAGACACGGTCGCGGTGGTAGCCCTCGCTGAGCATGACCGGCAGCAGCATGCCGCTGCCAGGGAAGCCTGGCACGGCCGTCCAGATGTCCTGCTGCAGCTTGTCCGCCTTGGCCACGATCGTGGAGTGGTCCGACCCGACGCAGGTGATGGCGCCGTTGCGGATGCCCTCCCAGAGCTGGTCCTGGTTCCACTGATCGCGCAGCGGTGGGTTGACCTTGCCCAGGTGGCCGACGCGGTCCTGGTCGAATTTCGTGAGCACCAGGTAGTGGGGACACGTCTCCGCGATGACATCGACCCCCTGGGCCTGGGCCTCGCGCACCCACTGGACGCCGCGCCCGATCGTCATGTGGACGATGTACAGGCGGCTCCCGGTCTCCTTGGCGTACCAGATGGCGCGCCGCGTCGCCTCTTCCTCAGCGATGTCAGGGCGGGCATCGGTCCACGCCTTGAGGTCGTTCCGGCCGGCGGCGATGTACTCGGCCTTGAGGCGATGGATGATCGTCATGTTCTCGGCGTGGACCATCATCATGGCCGGATAGCCGATCTCCTTGATCGTCCGCAGGCCTTCCAGGACCTGTCCATCGTCCATGGCGTTGATGCCGAACACCGACGCTTCGTCCTGCGTATACGCCATGTAGAACTTGTAGGACGTGATCCCGAGTTCGGTCGCCATACGCGGCAGCTCGTGGATCTGCTGCGTGCTGCCGATCACGGCGCTGAAGCCCACGTCGATCGAGGCGTAGCGCTCGACGGCCTCGCGGCACCAGGGGAAGTGCTCCAGGAAGGAGACGGTCGGGTCCTCCCGGTTGAGCAGCGTCGGGATGATGGTGGTGCATCCCCCGACCGCGGCCGACTTCGATTCGGTCTGGATGTTGACGTCGAAACGGTTCGCGAACGTCTGGAGGTGGATATGGGGATCGACGATGCCGGGGAAGACGTGCTGCCCCTTGACGTCGATCGTGCGGGTCGCGGACGGCATCGTGTCCGGCGCCCCGATGGCCACGACCCGGCCGTCGCGCACGCCGACCGCCGCATCACGGATGCCGCTCTCGGTGACGACGTGGCCGCCGGTGATCACAAGGTCGAGCTGGCTCATCGGTTCTGGCTCTCCTCTGGGGGGTACAGGTCCGGCTCGTCGGGCAGTGGCGCCCTGAGGTAAGCAGCCGGGTCAAGGTCCTCCCCGCCGACGGTCCGGGCCTCGGCGAACGAGGCCCGCTGGTCGTCGGTGAGGTCCGCACGCAACGTGGCGTCGATCAAGAGCTTGGAGTTGGGGTACTCCCGATGGAAGCTCGACGGATCGTACGAGGCGCCCTTGGCGGCGGGCACCACCAGCAGACGCGACTCCCGGGAGAGAGCGTCGACAGCCTGGAAGCGCCGGGCGAGCGCCCCGATCACAGTCTCGTCACGAAAGATATCGACGTCGTCGTCGACGGCGATGACGAGCTTGATCATGGGCACGGCGCCGAGGGCTGCCAGCATCACGTTCATCTGCTCGCCGCGCTCGCCGCCCTCCACCGTGCGGCCCTTGCGCATGGCGATGTAGCAGTGGAAGCCGTAGCCGCTGGCCGGCACGTGGACGCCCGTGACCCCCCGGCTGGCGCGTCGCGCGGCGGCCAGGATCGCCACCTCGTGGCAGACGGCGGCCAGATTCGTCGCGTCGGCATGGCCGGAGAAGGCGAAGCTCATGATCGGGCGACGACGCCGGGTGATGGCCGTCACCTCCGTCAGCGGGCCCTGTTTGACGCGGCTGTACGAGCGTGACATATCAGCGAAGGGGGCCTCCGGGTAGCGCGAGCCTGGCATGACGCGCGCCTCGATGACCACCTCGGCCTCAGCCGGCACGTCGAGGTCCACCGTCTTGCCGTGCACGAGCGGGACGGCCCGTCCGAACAGGCCACCGGCCAGGGCCATCTCGTCCTGACCCGGCGGCGCGCTGTAGCTGGCAGCAAGCGCGATGAGCGGATGGACCCCGGGCACGATGGCGATCTCGAGCGGGCGCCCGCGCTCCTCCATGCGGCGGAAGATCTCCGCGATATTGGCGTTGGAGGTGAGCGACGGCACCAACGTCCGCGGGCCGTGCCGCATGAAACGGTAGATGCCCACGTTCTGCACGCCGCTATCGGGGTCCCGGCAGATGGTCACCCCCATCGAGACGTAGGGCGCCGCGTCGCGCTCGTGATGCGTGACCAGGGGCAGCTCGTCGAGGGTCGCGCGCTCGCCGGTGTGGACGATCTCATGGACCGGGCCGTCGGCGACCAGCTCCGGCGCGATCGGCGCGGCCAGGCGCTCGCCGAGCGTCTCGGTGACCGCTTCCGGTGCCACCTGGAGGAAGGCAGCGATCTTGGCGCGAGTGGCGAACAGGTTGCCCACGAGGGCCCAATCCGGATGGCCGGTGAGGGACCGGAACAAGACGGCCGGGTAGCGATCCGCGCGTTCGAGGCGATCGAGCAGGGCGGTCGCCTCGAAGGCCGGGTCCACCGGTCGATCCACCACGGCCAGCTCCTCATGGCTGGCGAGGGTACGCAGGGCCGCTCGCAGCTCAGCCATCGGCCACCTCGCCATCCGGCGCGGCGATCAGCCCGTACAGCTCGGGGCGGCGGTCTCGGTAGACCCACAAGCGCTGCCGGTCGCGGCTCACCTCGCCGAGGTCAAGGACGGCCGTGACCGTCGCGTCGGGCTCGTCCGAGCCGGACTCAGCGAGGATCGCGCCGCGCGGCCCGACGATGCAGGTCCGGCCGTAGTAGCGCGTCTCGGTCGTGCCGATGCGTTCGGTGCCGGCCCGGTTGACACCCACCGCGAACAGCACGTTCTGGGCCGCACTGGTCCGCATCAGGGGTACGAACATGTCGTGGACGTACCCCTCCGACGCGTTCGGCACCAGCACCAGCTCCGCGCCTTGCAGGGCGAGGACCCGCCAGGCCTCGGGGTACCAACGGTCGTAACAGATGAGCAGCCCGATGCGGCCGAGGCTTGTGGCGAACACGGGGAACCCGTCGCCTGGCCGGAAGTAGAACTTCTCGTCGTTGCGATGACCGTCCCACGCATACGAGGAGATGGCGTTCTTACGGTAGGCCCGCACGATCCGCCCGTCGGGTAGGGTGCCTGGCACGAGCGAGCCATCGGGTGCGACGAGCGCGGCGCTGTTGTAGAACTCGCCCTCTCGCTCGCCCCGCTCGAAGAGCGGCGCGACGATGTGGCAGCCCACGGACGTCGCGAGGGCCGCCATGGCCATGACGGTGGGCCCGTCCAGGCTCTCCGCCCAGGCGAAGTAGGCCGGATCCTGCAGGCCCACGCACCAGAACGGATGGGCGAAGAGTTCCGGCAGCACCACCAGGTCCGGGGCCGGGTCGAGGCCCCGGACGATGGTCGCGACGTGAGCCAGGTTCGCGGCGCGGTCCTCGCTGGCCGGGCCGGTCTGGATGGCGGCTACACGCACGGACGTCATCTGGCGGCCTCGGGGGCGCCGGTCAGGCGTCCGCCGCCGTGGCGTCCGACCCCGTCGCGGCAGGCTCTCCGCGGAGGTCGCGTGCGGCCGCCTGGACAGACTCCACGATGAAGTGGTAGCCGGTACAGCGGCAGAGGTTGCCTGAGATACCGTGCCGGATCTCGTCCTCGGTCGGGTCGGGGTTCTCTGCCAGCAGCGCCCGAGCGGCCAGGATCATGCCCGGCGTGCAGTAACCGCACTGCAGGCCCTGATGGCTGATGAACGCCTGCTGGATGGGGTGGAGGTCCTCTGGCGAGGTGGAGAGGCCCTCGATCGTGAGGACCTCTTCACCGTCCGCGTCGGCCGCGAGGATGCAGCACGACTTGACGGTGCGACCGCCCATCTCCACCGTGCAGGCGCCGCAGTTGCCGGTGGCACAGCCGATGTGGGTGCCAGTCAGCCGCAGCTCGTCGCGCAACATGTCGGCCAGTAGCATCCGGCTGTCGACCGTCACCGATCGCGGCTGCCCGTTGACGACCAGTGCGACGGGGACCTTCATGACCCCCTCCGGTCTGCGGCCGCGCGCAGCGCGCGACGGGCGAGGACGACAGACATCTCACGGCGGTACTCGCGGTCGCCGTTGAGGTCTTCGAAGGCGTCCCTGCACGCGTCACGGACCAGCTCGGCGGCGGCGTCCAGGGCCTGCTCATCCAGCTCTCCGGTGATGGTCGCGGTGGCATCCACGATCACGGGCGTGCCGGCCACGCCGCCGACGGCGATGCGGACGCGTCCGGGGCCGTAGAGGCAGGCCACGTTCACGATCGCAAAGCTGCCCTCCACACGGGCCAGGCGCAAGTAGGCCGAGCCCGTTGACGGCGGCAGGCGGGGCACGAGCACCTCGCGGACCAGCTCGTCGGGCCGCACATCGGTGGTCAGGATGTCGACGAAGAAGGCGTCCGCCGTGAGCCGCCGCTGGCCGGCGGCCGACTCCAGGACGAAGGTGGCCTCCACGGCCGCCAGCACGGGCAGGTAGTCGGCGGCGGGATCGGCATGGGTCACGCTGCCTCCCACCGTCCCGCGGTTGCGCACCTGGACGTCGCCGATGTGGCGAGCGGCCTCCACGAGCAGCGGGCATGCTGAGGCGAGGAGCGGACTGGCGACCACGGCCGCGTGCCGGGTGCGACCCCCGATCGCCACGGCCTCGCCGCGGTCTTGGATGTAGGCCAGCTCGTCGACGTGATTGAGGGAGATGAGGATGGCTGGGCGCGCCAGACCCAGGTTCATCGCCGGCACCAGGCTCATGCCACCGCCAAGGAGCTTGGCCTCATCGCCGTAGCGCGCGAGGAGGTCCAGCACCTCCTGCCGCGTGGCCGGCCGGTGCAGCTCGATCTCCTGCGTGATCACGCGGCCACCCCGGCCCGCAACGGGGCGTCGTGGATGGCGCGCCACACCCGATCGGGCGTCAGCGGCAGCTGCGTGATGTGCAGGTCAAGCTCGGGGAACGCGTCCTCGATCGCGCTGCACAGCGCCCCCAGTGCCGACCCCACACCGGATTCGCCAGCGCCCTTGGTGCCCAGCGGCGTGAACGGCGAGGGGGTCTGCTGGTGCCCGATGCTGAAGCGCGGCACCTCCATCGCCGTCGGGATCGTGTAGTCCATCAGGGTGGCGGTCTGGATCTGGCCGGCCGCGTCATAGATGATCTGTTCGAACATCGCGGATCCGATCCCCTGGGTGATGGCGCCATGGAGGTTGGCCTCCACCAGTAACGGGTTGACGATCGTGCCGGCGTCCTCCACGAGGTGATACTCGAGGATCTTCACGACACCGGTCTCGGGGTCGACCTCCACGGTCACCGCGGAACTGCCGAACGGCCAGGCCGGGTAGTTGCTGAACCGGCCCTGCGTCTCCGGCTGATGGTAGATGTTGCCCATCCGAAAGTAGCGCGTCGACTCGAGCCCCGGCTCGACGCCATCGGCGTGCTTGCCGAACGCGTGTCGGTAGATCTCGTTGACCACCGCGGCGAACGCCACCGCCCGCCCGCTGGAGCCGCGGACGAAGATCTGCCCGTCGGCGGCCTCGAGATCGACCGTCGAGGCCTCGAGCATCGACGCAGCCACCTGCATGAGCTTGTGTCGCAGGTCCCCCGCGGCGAGGCCCACCGCTGAGCCTCCGTACATCGTGCCGCGTGAGCTGTAGTTGCCCAGGCCGTAGGGGCAGATCTCCGTGTCGCCCTGGATGACCCGGATCACCTCGAGCGGGCACCCGAGCTGGTCCGCCGCGATCTGGGCGAGGGCCGTCTCGTTGCCACAGCCCGGCGAGGTGATGCCACTGAGGATCGTCACCTCGCCGGTCGGGGCGATGCGCACCGTGGCTCCGTCGTAGGCCGAGATCATCAGGGCGCCCGGCATGGCGCAGCCTTCGGGCGTCAGCTCCTGCCCCAGACCCAGGCCGATGCGACGGCCTTCCGCTCGTGCTGCCGCCTGGAACGCCCGGAACCCGCCGTAGTCGATACGCCCGATGAGCTGGTCCAGGGCGCCCTGGTAGTCGCCGCTATCGAGCATGGCGCCCGACGGCTGGGCATGCGGGAAGTCGTCGCGGGCGATGAAGTTGCGCATACGCACGACCGTGCGGTCCAGACCGGTCGCCTCAGCCACGCGATCCACGATGCGGTCCATCACGAAGGATTGGGCGTCCTTGCCGAATCCGCGGTATGAGTTCCAGGGGCATTTGTTGGTGACGACCACCGACAGCTGGACGCGCGTGTTGGGGATGTCGTAGACGCCGGGCAGGCTGTAGGCCGTGACGAAGGACTGGCCCCAGCCCAGGAGGGCCGTCGGCGCGCCCACGTCGGCGATCGTATTGATATCCAGGCCAGTGATGCGACCGTCCCTGCCACAGGCGACGCGGTACTCGAAACGCGTGTCCCGCGAGTGGCCGGTCGCCAGGAAGTTCTCGGTGCGCTCCTCGATCCACTTGACAGGCCGGCCCAGCAGCATGCTGGCGTACCCCACCACCGGCTCCTCCTGGAAGGGGGGCTGCTTGAGGCCGAAGGCACCGCCCACGTGCGGCTGGATGACATGGATCGAGGCCTCGGGCAGGTTGAGCGTCTCGGCCAGGAAGGAGCGCAGGGGATGCGGGTTCTGGGTCGACTCCCAGTAGGTCAGCTTGCGCGCGTACGGCTCCCAGCTGGCGACGCACCCGCGCGGTTCGATGGAGACGCCCGTGATGCGGTTGGAGCGGACGTTCCCTTCGAGGACCATCTCGGCGCTGGCCAGGGCGCCCTCGACATCACCGGCCACCCAGTCGCGGCTGATGAGGATGTTGTCGCCCCAGGCTGGCTCGACGAGGACGGCGCCGGGCTTCATCGCCTCGAGCGGGTCCGTCACCGCGGGCAGCTGCTCGTAGTCCACCACGATGTGGTCGAGCGCCTCGGCGGCGGTCCAGCGATCCTCCGCCACGACGGCCGCCACGACCTCGCCGACGTAGCGGACCCGGTCAGCGATGATCGGATACCAGGTCACCCCTTTGGCGCCGATCTCACGGGTGTTCCACCCCTCCGGGATCGGTCGCATGTCGCGCTCGGCGTCCGCTCCCGTCAAGACCCGCAGGACGCCAGGCCGGGCCATGGCACCGGCGATGTCCACGTTGCGGATACGAGCCGAGGCGTACGGGCTACGCAGGAAGGCCAGGTAGGCGGTGTCCGGCAGGAGCACGTCGTTGACGTAGGTGCCACGCCCTGCCGCAAGCTGGGTGTTGGTGAGCCCGGGAACGCTACGGCCGACCTGGCTCACGCGTCAGTCGCCGAGCGCACCGCAGGGTCAGACATCCCAGCCGCCATCGACCGTGAGGCACTGGCCGGTCACCTGGCGCGCGTCATCGCTGGCCAGGTAGAGGCAGGCGTACGCGATGTCGACAGCGGAGGTGAAGCGTTTGATGGCCTGCTCGCTGAGGTAGTCCTCGAACACGCGCTCGTACGAGAGGCCCTTGGTTTCGGCCTTCTCCCGGATGATCTTGTCCATGCGGTCCCCGAAGATCGGTCCGGGCGCGACGCAGTTGACGTTGATGTTGTGGATGCCGACCTCCAGGGCGATGGTACGCGTGATACCGCGGACCGCCCATTTGGAGGCCGAGTACGAGACCCGGTTCTTGTACCCACGCAGGCCGGACGTGCCGGCGATGTTGACGATCTTGCCCTGCTTGCGCTGGATCATCCCTGGGAGCACCGCCCGACTGGCGAGAAAGGTGCCCTTCGCGTTCACGTCCAGGACGTGGTCCCAGTCAGCCGCCCTGACCTGATGCGCGGGCGTCTCGATCGGTCCGATGACGCCGGCGGTGTTGACCAGCACGTCGATGCGGCCCCACTCCTTGATGACACGCTCGGCCATCTCCGCGGTCGAAGCCTCGTCGGTGACGTCGGTCACGACACTGATGGCCTGGAGGTCCTGCCGCTCCTCCTTGATGCGGGCGATCTCCTGATCCAGATCGCTCAGGCTGCGGGCGGCGAGGGCGAGGATGGCCCCTTCGTGCGCGAACAGTTCAGCGATCGTACCGCCCATGCCTTTCGCCCCGCCGGTGATGAGGACGACCTTGTCCTGGAGCTTGCGGCTGGCGCGATCGAGGTTCAGGCGTTCCGTATCCGACGCGCGAATGGCCAGTGACATCCTCTCCCTCCGTTGGGCTGCGCGGGCTAGGTCAGGTTGAGCAGGGTGGCGGGGTTGGCCTGCGTCATGGAGACGAGCATGTCGCGTGACACGCCGTAGTCCAGCAGCGTGGCCACGATCATCCGCAGGCCTTCCGGGTGGGGCGCCGCCGAGTACTGCCCCAGGTCGGAGGTCAGGATCAGGCGCTCGCCGTCGAGGGCCTTGATCCACTCGGCCAGTTCGGTCGGGTTCTGCTCGTAGAACGTGGGCGAGACGCAGGAGATGGCCACATACTCGATGTAGGCCCCGTTGGCCAGCAGCTCGCGCTGGATATCGAGGTCGTACCGCGTCAGCGCCCAGTTGGCGTGGGTGACGAGGAACTTCTTGATGCCCCGCTTGTTGGCCTCCTCCAGCAGGATGCGCGTCTCGTCGAGGTGCAGGTGACCGCTGGCGATGCAGACGTCCGCTTCCGCTACGAGGTCGAGGATCGTGAGGGCTTCTGGCTTGATCCGCCCGTCCGCATCGAGGATCGTCACGCCGGGGCCCGGAAGCTGCTTCTTGGGCCGCCCGAGCTGCGGGTAGTCAGACATCTTGAAGTACTCGGCGTGCCATTTGGAGTGGTTGCTCGGCATCCAGATGACCCGTGCGCCGTGGTGGATCGCCGCCTGCACCACGTGCGGGTCGAGGCCCCCGACCGACCGGTTCAGGACGATCGAGCCGAATAGCTCCACCTCCGGGTAGAGCTTGTTGACGTGGTAGGCGCGACCGGTGGTCAGCGAGTCGTGGTCCTTGATGACGAAGCCGCGCATGCCATAGTCGATGGCCAGCTTCGCGAGGTCGGCATCATCGAGCGGCCGACGGAAGAGCGCAGGGTGGGTGTGGGCGTGCATGTCGATGGCGCCCCGGAGCAATTCGAGATCAGGTCGGTTCACCCTGCCTCCTGGCCGTGCGGCTGGCTCATGACGCCGCTGGGCGTCGGGCCGGCAGGGCCCGCATGCTGTCCTCGGCGGCCTCGAGGACCGTGTCGATGTGGGCCTCCGTGTGGGCCGTCGAGAGGAACCAGTGCTCGAACGGGTCGGGGTGGACCATCACCCCGCGCTTGATCATCTCGTGCGCGAAGGCCATGAAGCGGTCATGGTCGACGTGCGCGGTCGTGCGATAGTCGACGATCCGTTCGTCCGGTGTGAAGTAGAGCTGCAACATCGAGCCTTGACCCTGGACGATCGCCTCCTCGCCGGTCGCGGCGATGACGCGTCGCAGGCCGTCGACGAGCTGCCGCCCGCGCGCCTCGAGGACGCCGTAGGCCGCCTGACTGTCGGCGTTCAAGCAGGCCAGGGTGGCGCGCGCGGCGGCCAGCGGCACGAGCGCTGCATTGTAGGTGCCGGCGTGGCGCACCCGGCTGTCGGCGAGCAGAGCCATGATGTCGCGGCGGCCGGCGAACGCCCCGATCGTCGCCCCATTGGCCATCGCCTTGGCGAACGTGCTGAGGTCGGGGGCGACGTCGAAGGCCTGCTGCGCTCCGCCCGGCGCGAAGCGGAAGCCCGTGATGACTTCGTCCAGGATCAGCAGCACGCCGTTGGCGCGAGTGATCTCGCGCAGGCCCTGCAGGTAGCCAGGCTCCGGCGCGATGAAGCCCTTGTTGGCCATCACCGGTTCGAGGATGACCGCGGCCAGGTCGTCGCGGTGGGCGTGGATGACCCGTTCGGCCGCGTCCAAGTCATTCCACACGGCCACCAGGGTGTGCTCGTAGTGCTCGGGCGGGATGCCCGCCCCGACGGGGATGCGCCGCGGGTCGTCCGCGGGGCCCACTTCCGCCAGCGGCGGGGTGACGCTCACCAGGACGGCATCGTGGTTGCCGTGGAAATGACCCTCGAACTTGAGGATCTTCGGCTTGCCGGTGAAGCCGCGGGCGAGGCGCATGGCGTGCATCGTCGACTCGGTGCCGCTGCTCGTGAAGCGGACCTGGTCGGCCGTGGGGACCATGGTGCAGAAGGTCTCCGCGACCTCGACCTCGAGCGGTGAGCAGGTGGCGAAGACGCTGCCCTGGGCCGCCTGGGCGGCGATGGCGGCGACGACGTGGGGCTCATCGTGGCCGAGGATCACTGGCCCCAACCCCATGATCATGTCGATGAAGCGGTTCCCGTCGACGTCGACGACCTCGGCCCCCTCGCCCCGCTCGAGGTAGATCGGGTAGGGCCGGAAACTGCTGGTGCCCCGCACTGGCGAGTTGACGCCGCCGGGCAGCACGCGGTTGGCGCGCTCGAACAGGGCGCGCGAGCGGGCCGTGGCGGTCTCCCAGTCAGGCCAAACGGCCAGGGTATGCGCCGGCATCCGTCCCCTTTCCATGTGCTCCGTGCCAGCATGTGGATACGCATCCCATAATACGGCCGTCCGGTAGGCATGTCTAGTTTCGTCCGACGCGGCGGCGGCGAGGCGCTATGCTCGGCGGGGTGGAACGTGAGGCAGGAAAGGGCACGCCGCTGAAAGCGCTGGAGAAGACGCTGCGGGTCCTGGACCTCTTCACCATCCAGCACCCTGACTGGGGCCTGCTCGAGCTGAGCGAGGCGGCGCAGCTGCCCGTCTCCACCCTCCACCGCATCGTGACCGTGCTGCGGCGCCATGGGCTGCTGACCCAGGATCCCGAATCCAAACGCTACCGCCTGGGCTATGCGGCGATCGACCTCGGGCGGCGGGCCGCGTGGGTCCTGCCCATCCGCGAGATGGCCGGCCCGATCATGCGGCAGCTGGCGGAGCAGACCGGCGAGACGGTGGTCCTCACGGTGGTCAATGACCAACACGACCGAGCCATCTGTATCGAGCGCATCGAAAGCCGCCACGACCTCCGCCTGCACCTCGAGGTCGGCGAACGCTCGTACCTCCACGCGGGGGCCTCGTCGAAGGTCCTGCTCGCGTACTTCGCGCCCGAGCAGGTGGCAGACATGGCACGCCAGGTGGGCCTGCCCGCCCTCGCGCGCAACACGCTGACCGACCTCGCGGCCCTTGATGAGGAGCTGCGGACGATCCGGGAACGGGGCTACGCCTTCAGCCTCGAGGAGACCGACGCCGGGGCGTGGGGCGTCGCGGCGCCGATCCTCGACCGCCAGAGCCATGCAGTCGCCGCGGTCGGCATCGCCAGCCCCACGTCGCGCCACTCGCAGGATGCCGAGCGTCGGTTCATCGCCCTGACACTCGAGGCGGCCCGCCAGATCGCTGATCGCCTGGGCATCCCCAGCCCGACTCCCTGATCCCGCGCTGGGCGGCGACCGCCGGCTGGCCGCCATGTCGCCTGTGGATCGAACTCCACGATTTGGAGTGCCCCTCCGCGTGATGGCTTCGGCCGACTAGTCCATGTAAGATGCGGGACGTACCCAAGGGCGCGAATCGGTACTCCAGCGAGGTCCCAGCCGTGGTTGCAGCCGTCCACCCCGAAGCCGCTCCCATCCCCGTCGCCGGCGAGTGGCGGACCACCGGCGAGACCCTCGACGTGCGTAGCCCGTACTCCGGGGAAGTCGTGGCCCGGGTCGCCAGGGCCGGACCGGCCGCCATCGAAGCCGCTGTTGCGGCCGCCGATGCCTCGTTCGCGCGGACGCGGCGACTGCCGGCCCACGCGCGCTCCCGGGTCCTGGCCGCCGTCTCCGCCGGCATCGCCGCTGACCGCGAGGTACTGGCCCGCACGCTCGTGCTCGAGACCGGCAAGCCGATCCGGGATGCGCGTACCGAGGTGGACCGCGCGGCGATGACGTTCGCGGTCGCCGCCGAGGAGGCGAAGCGGATCGGGGCGGAGGTCGTACCCATGGACTGGACGCCCGCGGGGGAGGGTCGTCTCGCCATCAACAAGCGATTCCCGCTCGGTCTGGTGCTGGGCATCAGCCCCTTCAACTACCCGCTCAATCTCGTGGCCCACAAGATCGCCCCGGCGATCGCGGCCGGGAATCCGATCGTGCTGAAGCCGGCCAGCCAAACGCCCACCTCCGCCCTCCAGCTGGCGCGCCTCGCGCACGATGCGGGATGGCCGGCGGAGGCCGTCAGCATCGTCCCGTCCGACAGTGCGGCCTTCGAGCCGTTCGTGGCCGATCCGCGCGTGCGCAAGATCACGTTCACCGGCTCCATGGACGTCGGGTGGCATCTGAAGCGCCTGGCGTGGAAGCAGAAAGTGACGCTGGAGCTGGGTGGCAACGCCGGTGTGATCGTGCACGAGGATGCCGACCTGGAGCACGCGGTGGCCCGCATCGTGGCGGGTGGCTTCGGCTTCTCCGGGCAGTCGTGCATCAGCGTGCAGCGGGTCTTCGTGCACCGGCCGGTGTGGGACCGCTTCCTGGAGCTGCTCCTGCCACGGGCGGCGGCCCTGCGCACCGGTGACCCGCTCGAGGAGACCACCGACCTGGGGCCGCTGATCTCGACGGCCGCGGCCGACCGATACGCCGCCTGGCTTGACGAGGCCGTGGCCGGCGGCGCGCGGGCCCTCCTGCGCGGCGAGCGAACTGGGGATGCGTTCGGGGCCACGGTTCTCGTGGACGTGACGCCGTCAATGAAGGTCTGCTCAGCCGAGGTCTTCGGGCCGCTCATCGACCTGTTCCCCTACGACGACTTCGGGGACGCTGTCGCGCGCGTGGACGACTCCATCTACGGCCTCCAGGCCGGCGTCTTCACCCGCGACCTGACGCGGATCTGGGCGGCGTTCGAGGGCATCGAGGTAGGCGGCCTGATGGTCAACGAGGTGCCGTCGTGGCGGATCGACCACATGCCCTACGGCGGCGTCAAGGAGTCCGGCTGGGGGCGCGAGGGCCTGCGCTACGCGATCGATGAGATGACGGAGCCACGGCTGGTCGTCATGGCCCTCCGCTAGGGCTGACGGCCGTGGCTGCCCGGTCGGACATCGCGCGCCCGCTGGTCGGCCGGCGCATCCGCGGCCTGACCACGCCGCCGCTGGCGGCGGGCCACGGGACCTATATCAACGACCTCCGCCGTCCCGGCATGACGCACATCGCGTTCCTGCGCAGCCCATACGCGCATGCCCGGATCCGGTCGGTGGATCCCGCCGCCGCCCTCTTGCGGCCGGGCATCCTGGCCGTGTTGACCGGCGCGGACCTGCTTCCGGTCCTGGCCCCGATCCCTTCTGGCGCCGACGCGGAAGCCATGGGCGCGCGTCCCGCGACGTGGCGCGCCCTGGCCGTCGACCGGGTGCGCTACGTGGGCGAGGCGGTCGCCGCGGTGGTCGCGGAGGATCGCTGGACCGCCGCCGAGGCCCTTGATGACATCGCGGTGGACTACGAGGTGCTGCCGGCCGTCGTCGACGCCCGGACGGCGCTGCAACCCGACAGCCCGCTCGTGGAGCCGACCTGGGGTGACAACGTCCGACTGCGGCGCACGTTCGCCTCGGGTGATGCACCCGGCGTCCTCGCGAGTGCCAGCCGCGTCCTCACCGGCCGCGTGCGGACCGCGCGGCTCGCCGGGACACCCATCGAGCCCCGGGGCTGCGTGGCCGAATACGAGCCGTTCACCGGGCACCTCACGTATTGGGACGCGACCCAGCAGCCACACGTGCTGCGGACGTTCCTGGCCGAGACGCTCCGCATGCCGGAGGGCGGCATCACGGTCAAGGTCCCCACGGTCGGCGGGGCCTTCGGTCTCAAGCAGCCGCTGTACCAGGAGCAGGCGGTGGTGGCGCACGCGGCACGCGTGGTCGCCCGGCCGGTCAAGTGGATCGAGGAGCGCACGGAGAGCTTCCTGGCGGGCGGCCACGCCCGCGACACCGCCTTCGAATACGAGGTGGCGTGCCAGCCCGACGGGCGTGTCGAGGCGCTGCGGGTGCGCGTCCTGGCCGACGTGGGAGCCCCGACCTCACTCCTTGGCTGGACCATGGCCTTCGTCACTGCCTACCACCTGCCGTCCGCGTACATCGTCCCGAACATCGAGGTGGAACTGCTCGCGGTCGTCACCAACAGCTGTCCGTGGGCGCCGTACCGTGGGTTCGGCAAGGATGCGGCATGCCTCCTGATGGAGCGGGTGATGGACCGCGTGGCGGCGGAGACCGGCCTGGACCGGGCCGCTGTCCGCGAACGGAACTTCGTGCCGCCCGAGGCTTTTCCATACGCGCGCCCGGGCGGCGCGATCCTCGACAGCGGCGACTACCCGGCCGTGCTGCGGCGCCTGCTGGACGCGGTCGATTACGCAGGCTTCCCGGCGCTGCGAGCGGCAGCGAGGCAGGCCGGCCGTCGCATCGGCCTGGGCCTCGCCCAGGAGTTGACACCCGAAGGCGTGGCCATCCCCGGGTCCCTGATGAACTCGGCGTATGACGGAGCGACAGTACGAATCGCCCCAAGCGGCGAGGTCACCGTCCTGACCGGCGTCACGTCGCCCGGCTCGGGCAACGAGACCGCCCTGGCCCAGATCGCGGCCGACACGCTGGGCTGCGGGCTCTCCGCGGTGCGGGTCGTGCAGGGTGACACGGACCTCTGCCCGTATGGGCTGGGCAACTTCTCGTCACGCAGCGTCATGATCGGGGGCTCAGCGGTGGCCCTCGCGGCGGGCGACCTGCGGCGAAAATTGGATCAGGTCGCGGCCAGCGTCCTGGAGGCGGCCCCGAGCGACGTGGTCGCTTCGGGTGGCGCCTATCACGTGGCCGGGGTCACGGGTCCTGCGATCCCCTTCGGCCGCGTTGTCGACGAGGTGTATCGCCACACGTTCGGCCGGCACGCCTCCGACGTGGAACCCGGGCTCGAGGCGACGCGCTACTACCGCATCGGCAACATCTACCACCAGCCCGAGACGCAGGGCCGCTTCAGCACATATCCCACGTGGCCCAATGGGGCCGCAGCCTGCGTCGTCGAGGTGGACGAGGACACCGGCGTGGTCCGCCTCCTGCGTTATGTCCTGGTCGAGGATGCCGGGCGGATCATCAACCCGTTGCTGGCCGATGCGAACCTGCACGGCGGTGTCGCCCAGGGCATCGGCGGGGCGCTGTACGAGGGCATCCATTACGACGAGACGGGCCAGCTCCAGACCGCCACGCTGATGGACTACACCATCCCGACCGCCGTCGAGTTGCCGCGCTTCGAGATCTCGCATCATGAGACCCCCTCGCCATTCACGCCGCTCGGAACCAAAGGCGTGGGTGAGTCCGGCCTGTCGAGCGCCCCGGCCGCCATCGCGTCGGCCGTGGAGGACGCCTTCCCCGAGCTCGAGCTACGGCTCGATGAACTGCCGCTCACGCCGGCTCGCGTCTGGCGTGCCATCCGGTCCGCCCGCCGTCGGGCCACCACTTCCAGCCCGCCCACAGCCTCGTGAGGATCACCATGCCGTTCCCCGATCTCCGGTCGTTCCTGGACCACCTTGAAGAGGTCGGCGAGCTGGCACGGGTGACCGAACCGGTCGACCCGCGGTTCGGCATCTCCGGCTGGATCCGCCGGACGTCCGACCTGGGCGGCCCGGCCCTCCTGTTCGAGCACGTGACGGGCTCGTCGATGCGCGTCGCGGGGGGCGTGTTCGCCAACCCCATCAAGGCCCTGCTGGCACTCGGCACAACGGATCACGCCACAGCCGTCGAGCGGTTCATCCATGGCTTGGACCACCCGATCCCGCCGGTCATCGTCGAGGATGGGCCGTGCCAGGAGATCGTCTTCACGGGCGAGGACGTGGACCTGGGCCAGCTGCCCATCCCGACCTACAGCGAACAGGATGGCGGAGCGTTCGTCACCGTGGGGGTCGGCGTGTCGCGGACCCCCAACGGCACCCAGAACGCGGGCGTGTACCGGATGCAGCTGCACGATCGGCGGCGACTCGGCCTGGCGGCCAGCCCGTACACGGACTTCGACGCCATCCGCGTGGGGCGGGAGGCGGCCGGTGAGGCCATGCCCTTCGCCGTGGCCATCGGCGTGGACCCGGCGATCCACCTGGCCACCCAGGCCCGGGTACCGTTCGGTGTCGACGAGTTCGCCGTGGCGGGGGGCCTGCGCGGCGAGGCGGTCCAGCTGGTCCGCTGCCGCACGGTCGACCTTTGCGTGCCCGCCACGAGCGAGATCGTCCTGGAGGGCCAGTTCCGACCCGGCGTGCGCCTGCCGGAGGGGCCGTTCGGGGAGTTCTCGGGCTACGTCGGCGCCGGAAAGGACGAGCCGGTCTTCGAGGTCTCGGCCATCACCACGCGCCGCGATCCGATCTACCAGGCCGGCCTGACCGGGGTACCCGTCACCGAGAACCATGTCATGAAGGGCCTGCCCATGGAGGCGCAGCTGCTCGTCCAGCTGCGGGCCACGTACCCGGACGTGACCGGTGTCTCCTACTCGCCCGAGGGCGGCGCCGAGTTCCTGGCCGTGATCGGCCTCCAGCAGCGCTACGCCTACGAGGCGCGCAACGTCATCCTGGCGGCGATGGGCAGCGCCGGGCACCCCAAGCTGGTGGTCGTGGTGGACGACGACGTCGATATCTACGACATGGCCCAGGTCTGGTGGGCCATCCTCACCCGGGCCCAGCCCGACCGCGATCTGCTCCTGGTGCCCCGCGCGGCCGGCGGTCAGCTGGACCCGTCCGCGCCCGCCCCCTTCGTCAGCTCGCTGCTCGGCATCGATGCGACCCGCCCGTTTGGCGAGCCGTTCCCCGAGGTCGTCCGCATCCCGGGCGTGGAGGGCATCCCCGATCCCCGGACCCTCATCCGGCATCCTCGCGGCGCCGCCCCTCGGTCATGACGCGGCGCCGGGGGTCCGTCGTGCGGCGGCCAGGCGTGCCGTGCTGAGTGGGATGCACACAGCGATGAGGGCGATCTCCGCGATGACCACCACCCATAGGCTGGCAGAGAGATCTCGCAGCGCGTCGGCGATCCAGCCCAGCCCGACCGGCGTCGCGGCCGTCAGCAAGTACCCCACGAACAGCACGAGCCCGATGGTGCCGCTCGCCTCGGCCGGGTCATGGCTTACGTCGAGGGGCAGGGTCAGCGATAGGGTGAACTGGCCGCCGAGGGTCGCCCCCGCCACGGCCGCGGCCACCCACGCCAACCCGGGCGACACGATCAGCGCGGTCGCCGCGGCGATGAACAAGGCCGCGGACCCCACGAGGAAGCCGCGCCGGCTACCAACGCGATCCGCCAGCATCGCCACCAGCAGGGTGCCCGGCACCCCGGCGAGGCCCATAACGGCCACCAAGCTGCCCGCCTCGACGGCAGACCATCCTCGTCCGACGTATGCCGCCGCGAGCCACGAGGTGAGGCCATAGAACGGCAGGGCGGTCAGCCAGAAGATCAGGGCCAGCCACCACGCCATGGGCGACCGCCAGCGCAGGGCCGGCGGGGCGGCCGATGGCGCCCCAGCTTCGCCGTGCCAGCGGGTCAGCAGCATCCAGACCGCGAGGGCCACGCCGCCCGCGAGGCTCATCCCGGCCAGGGCCCCGCGCCAGCTGCCGGTGAGGATCGCCAGGGGCGCCGCGGCCGCCGCGGCGACCGTTGCTCCCACTTGGATCGCCGTGGTGTAGATGCCCGTGGCGAGCGCGCCCGCGGTCGGGAAGTGTTCCTTCACGAAGACGGGCAGCATCGCGCCCGCCAGGCCGGTCCCCAGGCCGACCACGACGGTCAGGGCGATGAGCGTGGCGAGGTCGGGGGCCAGGGCCCGCAGGAAGCCGGCCACGGCCAGAGCGGCCAAGCTCAGGCTCACGGCGCGTCCCGCGCCGATGCGCCGGACGAGTCGCGGCGCGGCCAGCGTGCACAGGCCCATCCCGATGAGGGGGATCGTCGTCAGCAGGCCGGCGGCGGCATTGGCGAGGCCGAGGTCGCGTTCGATGCTGGGCACCAGCGGCCCGATCGCGATGAGCTGCGGGCGCAGCCCGATCGCCGCCACGACCAGCCCGATCATGAGGGCCACCCGGACACGGGGCGCGGCGTGACCCTGGTCACCTTCCTGCGCCACGCGGTCGCTCGACATGGGCGCCGCGCTCACGACGCGCCCGCCGCCCGGCGTGGCCCGGACCCCTGGCGATGACGCGCCTGACCCTCGCGGGCGGCTACCTCGTGACGATGGACCCTGAGCGCCGCCTGGTGGTCGGGGGTTCGGTCGTCATCGAGGACGGCCGCATCGTGGACGTCACGGACGGCTACGTGCACCGCGGGGAGACGATCGACTGCCGTGGGTTGGTGGTCCTGCCGGGCCTCATCGATGCCCACGCCCACGCGCTCGAGGGCCTCTTCCGCGGCTGTGGCGGCGAGCTGGCCCTGGTGCCGTGGATCCGCCGGACCCATGCGCTGATGGACATGCTCGATGCGGAGGGCGCCAGGGTCGCGGCCCAGCTCGCCGCGGCCGAGATGCTGCGCGGCGGCATCACCACCTACCTGGATCCGGAGGTCCCGACCGATAGCCGGTTCGGAGGCATGGCCGGCGCGCTCGAGGCGTCGGGCATCTCGGCCGGCGTCACGCTGCTCATCGAAGATCGCCTGGGCTATCACAGCTGGTCGGAACGCCCCACGCCAGCCCTTACGGCGGCCGAGTCCGACCTCATCACCGCCTGGCAGGCCTCTGGGCACGTCACGCCCTGGGTGGGCCCGAGCGTCCTTGCTGCCATCAGTCCGGAGCTGGCCGCAGCAGTCCGGCGAACCGCCGACGAGCGCGGCATCCACATCGCCTACCACTGCGCCGAGGTGACCGAAGACCTCGAGGACAGCGCCGCACGAGGAGGCGGGTCGCCGGTCGAGTTCGCGCGACGCGTCGGTCTCCTGGCGTCTGGTTCGGTCCTGACCCACTGCCTGCACGTGACGCCCGCCGACCTCACGATCGTTGCCACGCACGATGCCTCGATCGCCCACTGCCCCTCGTCGAACGCCAAGCTGGGATCGGGGGTCGCCCCCATCGTGGATGCGCTGGAGGCGGGCGTGAACGTCGCCCTGGGCACGGATGGTGCGGTCTGCAACGACACGTACGACATGTTCCGCGAGATGCGCCTCGCGGCGCTCCTCCAGAAAGCGGTCCGTCGCGACGCCCGCGCCCTGACTCCCGAGGACGTGCTGGCGATGGCGACGGTCAACGGTGCGCGCGCGCTCGGTATCGAGACCGGGCGACTGCAGGCCGGTCTCCGGGCCGACGTCACGGTCGTGGACCTGCGACGCATCGGTACATGGCCCACAGCAGACGTGGTGGACACCCTGGTGTACGCGGCCGACCGGGACAACGTCGCCCACGTGGTGGCCGCCGGCGAAGTCCTGGTCCGGGACGGTCGCCTCGTGCGGGTCGACGCCGCTCGTCTGCTGGGGGAGGCGGAGGCGGTTGCGCGGGACGCGCTCGAGCGCAGCGGGGTGGGCGCCGAGCTGGCAGGACCGATCACGGACCAGGCGCGCTAGGCGGCCGCGGCGCCGGCCTCGGCCGCGGCGACCACGGTGCGCCGGACCCAGACGCGGATCATCTCCGTGCGGTACCAGCTCGAGCCCCGAAGGTCGTCGAGCGGCTCGATCTGCGACGCATAGCCGTCAGCCAGGAGCCGTGCCGCTTCCGCGAGCGGCCGGCCGCACGCTGCGGCCTCCAGCTCGGGGAACCGGGCCGGTGTCTCCGTCGCCGCACCGACGGCCACGCGCAGCTCGGCGCAGGCACCGTCGCCGTCGAAGCGGAGCAGCGCAGCCACGCCCACGCACGGTCGATCCTCCGACGAGCGCGTGGTGTATCGCCGGTAGGCGCTGGAGGTGCCAGCCACCGGCCGCGGCACAGTGACGCGGACGAGGATCTCGTCGGGCGCGAGTGCCGTCTCATAGTAGCCGCGGAAGAAGTCGACGATCGGGATGGCCCGTTCGCCCGCTGGTCCGGTGGCGTAGACGGTGGCGTCGAGGGCGCGGAAGGCTGTCGGCGGATCGGAGGCGTAGTCGGCCTCCGCGAGGACTCCACCGACCGTCGCAGCGTTGCGGACGCGGACGTTGGCAACGACCCCGAAGGCCTCGGTCAGCACCGGTGCCGTCGCCCGGACGGCGTCGCTCTGCTCCACCCGCCGATGGGTCACCAGGGCTCCGAGGGCCAGCCCGTCCGGCCCGCTCGCCACGGAGTCCAGGCCGGGCACGCGGCCAAGCGCGATCAGGGCCGGCGGATCGATCAGGCGCTGGTGGATCATGAGGGTGAGGGCCGTCGAGCCGGCCACGACGCGGGCCTCGCCCTCATAGCGCTGCAGCAGCTCGACCGCCTCGGCCAGGGTCGTGGGATGGTGGATCGTCGGGGGGCTCATCCGCGGGCTGCGGCGTCGAGCACCGCGTCGAGGATCTTCGTGTAGCTGCCGCAGCGGCACAGGTTGCCGGCCAGGTACTCGCGAACCTGATCCGCGGTGGGGTGGGGCGTCTCGGCCAAGAGAGCCCGGGTCATCAGCAGGAAGCCGGGCGTGCAGTACGAGCACTGGAAGGCGTTGTGTTCCACGAAGGCCTGCTGCAGCGGGTCCAGCTCGCCGTCGTGCGCCAGGCCCTCCACGGTCTCGACGATCCATCCGTCGGCCATCGCGGCCAGGACGAGGCAGGAGCTGAGCGGGCGGCCGTCCGCCACTACGGTGCAAGCCCCGCAGACGCCGATGCCGCATGCCTCGCGGACCCCGAAGGTGTCGAAGCGAGCACGCAGGAGGTCCAGCAAGGTCACGCAGTCGTCGGTGGACACCGCGCGCCGCTCCCCATTGACCGTGAGCTCGATCATGAGGCCGCCAGCGCGCCGTCGCGCTCGCGGATGAGGCGCAGCACCTTTTCCGGCGTGATGGGCAAGCTGTCCACGCGGACCCCGATGGCGCGGCTGACGGCGTTGGCGATGGCCGGAGCGACGCCGGGAAGCGCCGTCTCGCCCAGGCCGTGGACGTCGATCGAGCCGGGCGTCTCGAGGATGGTCTGGCCTAGTTCGGGCGGCACGTCGATGAAGGACGGGATCATGTAGTCCGACAGGTTGCCGTTCGTCAGGGTGCCCGACTCGTCCCACAGCATCTCCTCGAAGAGAGCCTGACCCACGCCGAACAGCGCCGCGCCCTGCACCTGCAGCTCGCTGAGCAGGGGGTTGATCATGCGGCCTACGTACAGGCCTAGATGCAGCCGACGCACGGCCACCTTGCCCGTTTCCTCGTCGACTTCCACCTCCACACCGCAGACGGCCGGGTGCCACTGGGAGGACGCGACGCCCTGGCCGGTCTCGACATCCAGGTGCGCGCGGAAGAGGTAGCGGCCGCGACCATGCACATCACCGACGCGCGTCCGCGCCAGCAGGTCCCGGAAACTGATCCGCCGCTCGGGAGAGCCCACGGCCACGACGTGCCCGTCGTCGATCCGCAGGTCGCGCGGATCGATCTCCAGCTCCTCGGCCGCCAGCTCAAGCAGCTGGGTCTTGATGTCGCGCACCGCCCCGCGGATGGCCCGGCCGCCGAAATTCGTGGTGCGACTGGCGGCGGTCATGTGGTCGAACGGGGTGGTGGAGGTGTCGGGCAGCGAGACACGCACCGCGGAGATCGGCAGCGTCGCCTCGTCGGCCGCGATCTGCGCCAAGGCGGTCAGCGACCCCTGGCCCATCTCCACGCTACTGGTCAGAACGTTGAGGCTGCCGTCCGGGTTGAGCTTGACCGTACTGTTGGCCGGGAAGGCCGAGGAGCCCTTGATGATGGCCGAGATACCGGTGGCCCGAACCCGCGGACCATCACGCACGGGAGCGGCTGGCCACGTCCAGCCGATGCGTCGCGCCACGTCGTCGAGCAGCTCGAGGTAGTGAGGGTCCTCCTCCAGGAGCTCGCCCGTGGAGAACGGATCGCCCTGCACCAGGATGTTCTGCCGTCGCAGGTCCAGTGGATCGCGCCCCAGAGCGTCCGCCAGCAGGTCCATCTGGGCCTCGTGAGCCCACGCCACCTGCGGTATGCCGAAGCCGCGGAACGCGCACGACGGGACGCGGTTGGTGTAGACGCCGAACGAGTCGACATGGATGTTCGGCACGCGGTACGGACCGGTGCTGGCGTAGCCGCGCAGCAGCTTCTCGGGCGTGTCCTTCGCGTACGCGCCGCCGTCATACCAGCAGGTGGCCTGATGGCCCACGAGCGTGCCGTCGCGCCGGGCGCCGGTCCGGATGGAGACCTTGGCGGCATGCTTGGTGGCGGTGAGGAACTCCTCGTTGCGCTCCAGGCTCAAGCGGACCGGCCGGTGGGCCTCCCGGGCGAGCAGGGCGACGATCGGCTCGATGGTGGGGTCCACCTTGGCCCCGTAGCCGCCACCTAGGGTCGAGACGATGACCCGCACGTCGGACGACGGCAGGCGGAAGATCCCCGCCAGCATGGCGGCGAGCATCGACGGCGCCTGGCTGGATGCCCACATCGTCAGGGTCCCGGCCGTGAACTCGGCGACCGCCACGTGGCTCTCCAGGGGGACATGCTGCACGGCTGGGCTGCGATACGTCCGCTCCACGACGACGTCCGCGGCGGCGAAGCCGGCGTGGATGTCGCCGCGCCGCAGCCGGTAGGAGTGGATCACGTTGGTGTCAGCTAGTCCGGGCTGGCGGGCCACGATATCGGCCCGGTGGCTGGCGAGGCGGCGCGCGCCAGCGTGCACGACCGGCGCTCCGGGAGCCAGGGCGGCGTCGATGTCCAGCACCGCTGGCAGCGCCTCGTAGCGCACCACGACGGCATCCAGGGCCGCCTGGGCTGTCTGCTCATCGATGGCCGCCACGGCCACCACCGGCTCGCCGGCGTAGCGCACCCGATCAAGCGGCAGGACCGGCTGGTCGGCCAGGAACGGTCCGAACCAGGGGTCGAGCGACGTATCCCGCCGGACCTCATCGGGACCGATCACGGTCACGACCCCCGGGATGGCGCGCGCCGCCTCAAGGTCCACGGACAGGATCCGTGCATGGGCATAAGGAGACCGCAGGAGGCTTGCGTGCAGCATGCCCGGGCGCCGCAGGTTCTGGACGTAGTCGATGGCCCCGGTCACCCGTGGGACCGCATCGACCATCGGCAGGCGCTCGCCGATCACGCCGGCGTCCCGCTCCGCGGCAGCACCCGCGCGTCGATAGAAACCATCGCGCCGCGTTTCCGGGATGCAGAGTCGACTACCATTTCACACATTCTACGAGAGGTGATGGGCGTCGCGAGCCGACCCCCGCACACGTCCTTGACACTGGTCCCGGGCATGCTAGTCTCCTGCATCATTGTGGGAGTGCTCACCACGATGTGGAATGAGGCCCTCTCGGGTACCTCCGCCGATCGGCGTCGGCGTAATCCGAGCAAGAGGAGGATGGCGTGCGCGTCAGGAACCTGCTGGCCTTGAGCGTTTCACTGGTCTTGCTGCTGTCGGCATGCGCGTCCAGCGCGACGACCGCCCCGCCGACCGGAACCCCGGCCACCGGCGCAACGGCGACACCCGGAGCCACGCCGGCTGCGACCGCCACGGTGGGCGCGTCAACAGCGCCCGTGGCCGTCAACTTCCGCTTTGACTGGATCGAGACCCCGGGAGACATCGCCGTCCGCTCGGCGATCGACCAGGGGTTCTTCACGGCCGAGGGCCTCAACGTCACCACGACGGTGGGCACGGGCAGCACCGATGCGGTGACGCTGACCGGCGCCGGTCAGTTCGACATGGGCCAGGGCGACTCGCTCGCCGTGATCACCGGCATCGGCGCGGGCGTACCGGTGGTGGCTGTGGCCGCCGAATACCAAGTAAACCCCAACGCCATGATCAGCCGCCCCGACGATCCCATCAAGCAGCCGACCGACCTCTACGGCAAGAAGTACTGCGTCCAGCAGGGCAGTAGCCTCCTCTACTATCAGGCCGTGGTCGCCGTCAACAACCTCGATCGTTCCAAGATCACGGAGGTCCCCATCGGCTTCGATGTCGCCCCGCTGGTCCAGAAGCAGTGCGACGGGCTGATCGACTTCATCGATGGTGAGGTCATCCAGGTCAGCGACGCCCTCAAGCAACCCGCGGTCTATGAGCAACTCGCGAATTGGGGCGTGGATGCCTATGGCAACGTCCTCTTCGCCAACAAGTCGTTCGCCCAGGCACATCCCGATGCGGTCAAGGGTTTCGTGAAGGCGTACGAGGAAGGCATCCAGTGGGCCGAGGCAAACCCGGCTGCTGCCCTCGCCATGATGCAGAAGGTGTATTCGGACGCGCCGGCGGACGTGCTCGCACAGCGCATCCCGGCCACCCTGCCGCTTCTGATCAACCAGGACACGGCCGCCAATGGCGTCGGACACCAGGATGCCACCCGTTGGACGTCGGAGATCGCCTTGGCGCTCCAGATCAACCTCATCAAATCCAGTCTCACAGCCGATCAGATCATGACCAATAGCTACCAGCCGGCCACGCCGATCATGGCAACTCCGGCGGCTCAACCGTCTCCGTCGTCTTAAGCCCGGACCGTCGTCCGACTCTTGGCCACCAGTGACCGCTCGGAGGCTGTCGTTGCTTCCGACGTGATGATCCGGTACACGAACGAGCGCCAGGGCACCTCCGTGGTGGCCGTCGAGGCCCTCACGATGACGGTGCCGAGGCGTTCGTTCGTGTCGATCATCGGACCGTCGGGCTGCGGCAAGTCGACGTTCCTGCGCAGCATCGCCGATCTCGGCGAGGGAGCCACCGTTACCGGGCAGCTCCTGGTCAACGGCGTTTCGCCGGCCGAGGCCCGCCGCAACAACGACTTCGCTATGGTCTTCCAGGACCCCGTCCTGCTGCCGTGGCGGCGTGTCATCGACAACGTGAACCTGCCCCTCGAGGTGGTCCGCAAGCCCGGTGGCCTGTCCGCCGCGGGACGGTCCCCCCAGGAACTCATCGAGCTGGTCGGCCTCAAGGGCTTCGAGCACGCCCTGCCACGCGAGCTGTCCGGCGGCATGCGCCAGCGGGTCGCCATCGCCCGGGCGCTAACCATGAACCCGTCGATCCTGCTGATGGACGAGCCGTTCGGGGCACTCGACGAGATCACCCGCGAGCGGATGAACCTGGAGCTGATGCGTATCTGGCAGGCGACCGATGCGGCGGTCGTCTTCGTCACGCACAGCATCCCCGAGGCCGTCTTCCTCTCGGATATCGTGGCCGTCATGACCAACCGGCCGGGCCGGTTGCAGGCGCTCATCCACATCGACCTGCCCCGGCCGAGGGATCGGGAGGTGAAGCGAACGGAGACCTTCCTGCGGTTCGAGAACGAGGTCCGGGACGCCCTGGGAGCGTGATGTGAGCACACTGGAACAGGCCGGCAGCCCGGGATCGCCGCGCGTGCGCTACGTACTGCGACGGCGGCTCTCGAGCATCTTCTTTCCCCTGGCGGCCCTCGTGCTGCTGCTGGCCGTGTGGGAGGGTGCCGTCGACTACTTCCAGGTCCCGAGCTACCTGCTGGCGGCCCCCAGCGCCGTGTGGGCCGTGTTCATCAAGGATCCGGGGTACATCCTGAGGAACACTGCCGCCACGGGCGTGTCGGCCGTGATCGGCTTCTTCCTGGCGCTCTCCATCGGCGGCGTGCTGGCGGTCCTGATCACCTACTCGCGCACCCTGGAGCGGGCCGTCTACCCGTATCTGATCATCACCAAGGTCGTGCCCATCGTGGCCGTTGCGCCGGTGCTGGCCATCTGGTTCGGCTTCGGGATCGCCCCCCGGATCGTGGTGGCTTTCCTGATCGCCTTCTTCCCCATCGTGGTGAACCTGGTCCTGGGCCTGCGCTCGCCGGACCGGGGGATGCTGATGCTGATGCGCAGCATGAACGCGCGCGAACGGGACACCTTCCGCAAGGTGCGCCTGCCGTACGCGCTGCCGCTCCTGTTCGCCGCCTGCCGCATCGCCGCGCCGACGACGGTGATCGGGGCCATCGTGGCCGAGTTCGTGGGGGCCGACTCCGGCCTCGGCTACGTCATCCTCTTCGCCAAGGGTTACCTCGAAACGGACCTCATCTTCCTCGCCGTCGTCGCGTCCGGGTTGCTGGGCATCGCCATGTTCGGAGCCGTGGTGCTGGTCGAGTCGCGCTTCCTGTACTGGCACGAATCGCGAGCCTGAGGCCGGCGTGGAGCGGCTCGTGCAGGCCATCGACGTCCCCGCGGGCACGGGCCGTGCCTGGCGGGTACGAGCGGGCCAAGAGGTGCGCGTGGTCGCCGTGGAAGGCCCCCAGGCGGCTGACCTCGTCGCGTGGAACCCCGATGATCCGCGTGAGAGTCTCAGCTCGTGGCTGACCCGCCACGTGAGCGGCAATTTCGGTCGAGCCACCCAGGTCTACACCAAGCTCCCCGCCGCCCGGGTGATGTTCACCGTGCTGACGGACCGGCCGGGGCTCCTGTGGCTCTCACCGGGCCGCTGCAACCGGCTCAAGTACGGCGATCCGGCCCACCCCAACTGCCAAGACATCCTGGCGGCGACCATCGCCCCGCTCGGGCTGGATGCGTACGCCGTGCCGGAGGTCCTGAACGTGTTCATGAACCCCGAACTCCATCCCGACGGGACCTACCGGTTCCTGCCCTCGCCGGTGGCTCCGGGCGATTACTTCGCGATGCGCGCCGAGATGGATGCCGTCATGGCCGTCTCGGCCTGTCCCGACGACGCGGCCTACAACGCCGGACGGCCCAAGCCCCTGCGCATCGAGGTGTGGAGCTGACGGCCGGCCTCACTGGAACTGCGTGCCACCGTTCACCAGGAAGCTCTGGCCCGTGATGAAGTCGGCCCCAGGGCCAGCCAGGAACACGACGATGCCGACCATGTCGTCCGGCACCTGGGTCCGCTGGAAGACACGCTGGCCGATGACGCGCTCGTCGATCGTCGGGTTCCCCTGGGCGTACTCGAGGTCGTGAGGGATGAACTCGGGCACGACCGTGTTGACCGCGATGCCGTCGCCCCCGATCTCTCGGGCGAGGCCGCGCGTGAGGCCCACGATCGCCGCTTTCGATGTCACGTAGTGCAGGAAGCCGACCGTACCTTTCCAGGCGGTCATCGATGAGATATTGATGATCCGACCGTGGGCCTGCTCACGCATGGCCGGATAGACCGCGCGCGCACACAGCCAGCTACCGCGGACGTTCACGGCGAAGGCCCGGTCCCACTCTTCCACCCCGATGGCCGTGAACGGGCCCTGCTGGGCGTAGCGGAAGTAGCCGGCGTTGTTGACCAGGATGTCGATCCGGCCGAAGCGGTCGACGGTATCGGTGGCCATCGCCTGGGTCGACTCGGGATCGGCCACGTCCACTGCGATGGCCATCGACGGCGCACCTAGCGCTGCCACCTCGGCCGCGACCTGGTCGGCGGGCTGCAGGTCGGCGACGACGACGGTGCAACCCTCACGAGCCAACCCCAGGCAGTAGGCCCTGCCGATCCCACGTGCCCCGCCCGTGACGATCGCCACCCGGCCGTCGAGACTACTCACGTTCCGTCTCCCCGTCGATGAACGGATGCACGATCGCCGCCAGGTCCGCGGCCCCGTCCACCTGGGCCTGGTGGCCGCTGTTCGGCAGGACCGCCACATGGGCCGCTGCCGCCACCGCTGCCATCCGGCGGCTCATGGCATCGTCGAGCATCGTGCTCCTCCCAGCGCGGACGATGAGGATTGGCTGCCGGACCCGTCCGAGCTCAGCCCAGTGGTCCTCCTCGCGGAACGGCCAGCGGGCTCTGAAGTACGGGTCGTGTTTGCGCACGTAGCGCCCGCCGGCGACCGGCCGGTACCCATGGAGGGCCATCGTCGCCACCATCGCGGCGCTGGCTCGCTCATTGACCGCCTGTTCGGTCGACTCGAGCTCGTCTGCCGCATAGGACTCGGGCGGTGGCGCAGGCAGGGGCGCCGCCGGGTCGAAAGCCGGCGGGATGTCCACCAGCACCAGGCGGCGCACGAGGTCGGGCCGGCGGTCGGCGAGGCTCAGACCGATCAGACCGCCCCACGAGGCGCCTATGACGTCCATCTGGCGCCAGCCAGATCCGTCGCATAGCCCTTCAAGGTCGCCGACCTGGTCGGCCGTGCCATATGCGCCGGCGGCCGACCACTGGCTGTCACCGTGGCCGCGGAGGTCAGGCGCGACGACGCTCGTCCCTCCGCCGATGGCCGTGGCGAACTCCTGCCAGCTCCAGGCGTGGCTGGTGACGCCGTGCAAGCACAGGACGGGGCGCCCCGCCGACCGGAACCGCAGGTAGTGCAGTCGGAGGCCGCCGGCCGTGGTCACGGCCTCTTGTGGCACGGCGAGCGCAGCGGGTTCGCCCGTCATCCGATGGAGGCGCGCGGCGGCGGGGCATCCACCAGGACCCCCAGTTCCGCCATGAACCGCCGGTATGCCACAGCTGCCGCGTCCGGGCCCTTCAGATGCAGCTCGGCCGATAGATCCAGCGGTAGCTCATCCGGCCGCTGGCTCTCGATGATGCGCTTGTCCTGCTGCCCCACCACGGCCGCCAACTCGCGCCGGCGCGCCGCGTCCTCTGGGGGCACGGCGTAGTTGCGCGCCGTGAACAAGAAGCCCAAGCTCTCCGCTTGGGAGACCGGGCTGACCACGAAGAAGAGGCTCTCGCAGTCGACCCCGCCCTCGCGGACCTGGCGCAGGTGCACGGTGAACGGGCGCTGCACACGGTACGTGCGGTGATGGCCCTCGGGGTGGATGGCGTTCGGCCGTTCCCACCAGCCGAAACGCAGTTCCTCTTCGTGGCGCTCGACTTCGAAGTGGGGCGCTGCTGCATGCGCCCGGTCGCCCAGGATCCCCTCATGGACCCAGGCGAAGTGGGACTCGTCGATGAAGTTCTCGACCTGGCGGGCGGCGCTGCAGGCCCGCTCCATGGGCGGGCCCAGATAGGTCTCGTAGGTGGGGTCGTCGAACTCCGGGAAGGCAGGAATGGGGCGACCGGTATCCTCGAGGCAGACCCACACCAGTCCGTATCGCTCCTCGGCGGCATAGGTGTCCACCCGAGCCTTGCGGGGGATGGAATGGCCTTCGCCGAGGGCCGGGATCAGCGTGCAGCGGCCGTCGGCCCCGTACCGCCAACCGTGGTACGCACATACGAGTTCAGGCCCATCGATCCAGCCCAGCGAGAGCGGCGTTCCGCGGTGGATGCACAGATCCCTGAAGCATCGGATCCGGCCCTCGAGTCGCACAAGCACGAGCGGGACACCCAACAGGCGGGCCGGCACCGGCGTATCCGCGATCGAAGCGGCCACGGCCACCGGCTGCCAAAAAGTCCGCAGGGTCGGCCAGAGCTGACTCTCGATGGTGGGTGCAAGGGAAGGCGCAGACGCTACGGCCATCGCACTCCTCAGCTGAGAGAACCTTGATATGGAAACGGTTCTCAGCATACGAGAACGAGGAGCCTGATGCGACCAGCAGCAGATATGATTGCCGTGATGGCGCCCTTCCGTCTGATCGTCGGCCTGTCCGGGGCCAGCGGCGTGATCTACGGGATCCGCCTCCTGGAGGTCCTTGCGCGCCAGCGCGACGTCGAGACACACCTCATCGTGAGCCCCGCCGCGAGGCAGACCATCCAGCTCGAAACGGAGCACGACCCGGCGGCCGTAGAGCGCCTGGCGACCCACCGTTACCGTTACGGCGACGTCGCCGCCGCCCTGTCCAGCGGGTCGTATCCCATCGACGCTATGGCCGTGGTGCCCTGTTCCATGGGCACGCTGTCGGCGATCGCCCTCTCCAGCAGCGACAACCTCCTCGAGCGCGCGGCGGACGTGACGCTCAAGGAGCGCCGCCGTCTCATTCTGGCGCCACGCGAGGCGCCGTTGCACCTCGGGCACCTGCGGCTCATGGTCCAGGCGACGGAGATGGGGGCCATCATCTGCCCGCCGTCTCCGGGCTTCTACACGCGACCGTCCACACTTCAGGAGCTCATCGATCACACCGTGGCCCGTCTCATCGACGTGATCGGCCTGACCCTGGACGAACCACTATCTCCGCGCTGGACGGGTCCCGCCCGCGACCGGCCCGCGGCAGGCGGTGAAGCCGACTAGCCAAACCGAGTGGCGACTCCAACTTGCCGAAACCTTGTTGGGCTCATGCAAACCCAAAGCCAGATCGGAGTGACCATGCAATTCGAGGGCACCGAGCGCGTCGCCGCCAGCCAGCCCAAGGTGTGGGCCTTCCTCATGGATCCGCAGCAGGTCGGCGAGCTGCGGCCCCGGGGTGGAGAGCGTCGAGCCGGTCGACGCCACCCACTTCAAGGCGCGCGCGACGGTCGGGGTGGGCTTCATCAAGGCCCGCTTCGTGGTCGACATGGAGATGGCCGACCTGCACGAGCCCGACGCGGCCACGATGAAGGCCCACGGCCAGGCGCCCGGCAGCGCCGTCGACGCCACGGCCACGATGCAGCTCACGCCGGACGGCGCGGACGCCACGACGCTCGCCTGGGCGGCCGACGTGAACATCAGCGGCACGCTGGCCAGCGTCGGCGCGCGCCTCATCCAGGGCACGGCGGAGAAGATGATCCGCCAGACCTTCGACTGCATCCGCACCAAGCTGGAAGCCTGACCGGACCGCTCGCGCCGGGCACCCGGGGCGCGCGCCGAAGCCGAGCCGTGGGCCCCCTACCGCCCGCGCTCGCGCAGCACGGCGATGACATCGGCCGGAGCCAGGGACCGCTCGGCGCACAGCACGAGGGCGTGGTACGCGAGGTCGGCCAGCTCGCCCGACAGGGCAGCACGCGACACCGTTCGATCCTCGCCTAGCCGTTGGCCCGTGGCGTCGTCCTTCGCTGCCATGAGGACTTCGGTGGCCTCCTCGACGACCTTGCGACCGACGGCATCCACGCCGCCGTCCAGCAGGCGCGCCGTGTAGGAGCCGGCGGGACGACTCGCCGCTCGACTCGAGATGGTCACCCATAGCGTCTCGAGCCAGTCGAAGCCCTGCCGCGCCGACTCGGCCGGCGGGCGGGTCGATGGGATCGGCAGGCCGGACGTCCGGCACGTCGGGCCCATCGCCCCGACCGGCGTCGAAGCACGAGCGGGCGCCGGTATGGCAGGTCGGGCCCACCGCGTCGACCGTCAGGAGTAAGGCATCGCCGTCGCAGTCGAGCGACAGGTCCCGCAGCCGCAGCTCATGGCCGGACGTCTCGCCCTTGCGCCACAGGCGACCGCGCGACCGTGAGTGGAAGTGCACGAGCCCCGTCGTGACGGTGGCAGCCAGCGCCTCCGCGTCCAGCCAGCCAAGCATCAGCACCCGCCCGTCGCCGGCGTCCTGGACGATGCCCGGCACGAGGCCATCGGGACCCCAGGCGGGGCGTGGCTCGTTCACGCGGCGAGGCCCGTCTGCCGCACCGGCACGCCGGCGGCTGCCAGCCCGGCCTTGACCTGGCCGATCGACATGAGGCCGCGATGGAAGACCGAGGCGGCCAGCACCGCATCCGCCCCACCCTCCGTGATAGCGGCGACCATGTCGTCGACGCTACCGGCACCACCCGACGCGACGACCGGCACATCCACCGCGGCGGTGACCGCGCGGAGCAGCGGCAGGTCGAACCCGGCACGTGTCCCGTCCCGGTCGATGGAGGTGAGCAGCAACTCGCCGGCACCCCGCTCGACCGCTCGCCTGGCCCACTCGATGACATCGCGGCCGGTACCCGTCCGGCCGCCACGGACAATGACCTCCCAGGCAGCGGGACCCGCCGGACCCTCGGCCCGCGCCCGCGCGTCGATGGCGACCACGACGCACTGCCGTCCGAAGCGCCACGCGCATCGCATGATCAGGTCCGGATCGGCGACCGCCGCCGTGTTGAGGGCCACCTTGTCGGCCCCAGCGCGCAGGACTGCCCGCATCTCGGCCGTGCTGCGCACCCCGCCGCCCACGGTCAGAGGCACGAAGAGGCGATGCGATGTGCGACGGATCGCGGCCAAGAGCGTGCCGCGAGCCTCGGGCGCCGCGTCGATGTCGAGGAACACGAGCTCATCCGCACCCTCGGCCGCGTACCGGGCGGCCAGCTCGGCCGGGTCGCCCTGGTCGAGCAGGTCGACGAAGCGGGTGCCCTTCACGACCCGCCCGCCGGCCACGTCGAGACAGGGGATGACCCGTCGCAGCAGCATCACGCGGCGACCGGGGTCGAGTCCGGGGCACCGACCGCGACGGCGCCGGACCCCCGTGACGCCAGCCCGACGAAGTCGGCCAGGAGCCGCAGGCCGTCGGCGCCGGATCGCTCGGGGTGGAACTGGGTGCCGAGGAGCCGGCCGCTGGCCACGATGCTTGCGAACCGGCCCCCGTGGGTCGTCTCGGCCACCACGACCTCCGGCGATGCGGGTCGCCCGGCGAACGAGTGCACGAAGTAGGCCGGTGTGCCGTCCAGGAAATGGGCGACCAGGGGATGAGGACGCCGCAGCTCGACCTGGTTCCAGCCGATGTGGGGCAGGCGCGGCGCATCGGGAATCGGCTCGACCAGACCGGGGAGGAGGCCCAGCAGCCGGGTGTCGTCCTCCAGCGATGCATCGAACAGCAACTGCAGCCCGAGGCAGATGCCCAGGTACCAGCCGCCGCCCGCGACCGCATCGCGGATCGCCGTATCGAGGCCGTGGCGGCGCAGGCGGCGCATCGCCGGACCGCTGGCCCCGACCCCCGGCACGACGAGCCCGACTGCGCCGCCGATACGCCGGTCCGTCCCCCGGTCGACCACGACCGGCCGCGCGCCGACGGCCCGCAGGGCCTCCATCACGCTGCGCAGGTTGCCTGCCCCATGGTCGATCACCGCGATCCGCGGCAGGACCCTCTCGGTCACGCCAGATGGCCTTTGGTGGAGGGCACGCCGGCGCGGCGGGGGTCCGGTTCCACAGCCGCGCGCAGCGCCACGGCCAGGGCCTTGAAGGCGGCCTCCGCCACGTGGTGGTCGTTGCGACCCGTCGCGCGCAGGTGGATCGTCAGGCCCGCGGCACGCGCGAACGACTCCAGGGCGTGCGGGATCAGCTGCGTCGACAACGCTCCGATCCGCTCCCCGGTGAAGGCCAGGTCCAGCATGGCGTACGGCCGCCCCGAGAGGTCCAGGGCACACGTGGCCAGGGCTTCGTCCATGGGCACCGCTGCCTGGCCGAAGCGACGGATGCCGGCCCGGTCGCGGAGGGCCGCGGCGATGGCCTCGCCAAGCACGAGCGCCACGTCCTCCACCGTGTGGTGCTCGTCCACGTCGAGGTCGCCGGTCGCCTGGATCGTGAGGTCCAGCAGCGCGTGGTGGGCCAGCGATGTGAGCAGGTGGTCGTAGAACCCGACGCCCGTGCTGATGGCCGCCTCGCCGCTGCCGTCGAGGTCCAGCGCGACCGTGACGTCGGTCTCAGCGGTCGTGCGGTGTCGGGTCGCAGTGCGCCCGCTCACGGGGCCGCCTCGAAGCGGATCTCCACCGCCCGGCGGTGCGCCTCCAGGCCCTCCGCTCGGGCGAGGACGCCGACCGTCTCGCGCAAGCTCGCCAGGCCCTCGCGGCTCACCCGCTGGACCTGGACCCAGGTGCCGAACGCCTCCACGCTCAGCGCTCCGTAGGCCCGGGCCAGGCCGCCGGTCGGCAGGATGTGGTTGGAGCCGGACGCGTAGTCGCCGGCCGATTCGGGCGCGAACGGGCCAAGGAAGACCGAGCCGGCATGCTCGGTTCCGGCCAGGACGACCTCGTCGTCGGCAGTCACGATCGAGAGGTGCTCGGGCGCGTAGGCGTTGATGAAGGCAAGGGCGTCGGCCAGGTCGGGCGCCTCGACGATCAAGCCGGCCGAGGCGAGCGAGGTCCGGAGGTACTCCTGGCGGGGGAGGGTCGGCAGCTGACGCTCGACCTGCTGGGCGACGGCATCCGCCAGGCGTGGATCGGTCGTGACCAGCACCGCGGCCGAGTCCGGCCCGTGTTCGGCCTGCGAGAGCAGGTCGGCGGCAACGTAGCGCGGGTCGGCCGTGCCGTCGGCCAGGATCATGACCTCGGATGGACCCGCCGGCAGGTCGATGCCGACCCGACCGACGACCTCGAGCTTGGCCGCCGTGACCCAGGCGTTGCCCGGTCCCACGATCTTGTCCACGGACCGGATCGATTCGGTGCCGTAGGCCAGCGCGGCGATGGCCTGCGCCCCGCCCATGACCAGGAACTCGTCCACGCCGAGCAGGCCGGCGGTGCCCGCAAGGGCCGCCGAGACGCGACCGTCGCCATCTGCGGGACTGGCCACGACCAGCTCAGGGACGCCGGCCAGGCGGGCCGGCACGGCGGCCATGACGAGGGACGAGGGATACGCCGCCGCTCCGCCCGGGACATACGCAGCCACCCGCCGGATGGGTCGCCAGACGCGGCCGACCTCGACACCGGGGGCCACCGTCACCCACTGCTCGGCCGGCGGTACCTGGACGCGATGGAAGGAGCCGACGTTGGCGATCATCGTGTCCAGCGCCGCGCGGAGGTCGGGCGGCAGGCGATCACACGCCTTCTCGAGCTCGCGCCGGTCAAGGCGCAACGGTGCGGGGCGATCCGGGGCCCCGGGAAGACTGCCGCCGAACCGCGCGTTGGCCTCGCGCAGCGCGGCGTCACCGCCGGTCCGCACGGCCTCCACGTTCGCGCGCGCGCCGTCTCGGACGGCCCCCGCCACCGGTGCCCGATCGAGCAGGACCTGCCGTTCGGTCACGGTGAGGTCGGCGAGGCGAACGCGTCGCATCGAGGCCGTCACGGCACGAGCTTCTCGATCGGCACGACAAGGATGCCGGTCGCCCCGGCGCCGCGCAGACGGCCGAGCAGACCCCACACTTCGTCGGCCCCCACGACCGCGTGGACCGCCGCCATCCCGGCGTGGGCCAGGGGCATGATGGTCGGCGACGCGAGGCCGGGGAGGAGCGCCTCGATCGCCTCGAGCGACTCCGTAGGTGCGTTCATCATCAGGTACTTGCGGCCGCGTCCGGCGATGACCGCGCCGAGCATCGTCACGACCTCATCGATCCGCGGATCTGCGGCAGCGGTCGCGCGCGGCGCGCCGACGAGGATGGCCTGGCTGGGCAGGAGCCGCCCCACCGAGCGCAGCCCGTTCATCACGAGCGTCGAGCCGGTCGACACGAGGTCGACGATCCCGTCGGCGAGCCCCATCCGCGGCGCGACCTCGACCGCCCCGCGCACCTGGACCACCTCGACGGGGATGCCGCGGTCGCCGAACAGCCGTCGGGTCAGGTTGGGGTGGGTCGTCGCCAGACGCATGCCCGCCAGCTCGGCGAGGGTCGTCGCGGGGGCGTCGGCCGGCACGGCCGCCTCGAGGGCGCAGCGGCCGTAGCCCAGCTCCAGCAGCACCGGCAGCTCGGCGCCGGACTCGGCCAGCAGGTTGGCGCCGGTCACGCCCAGGTCGGCCGCCCCGTCGCCCACGAACTCGACGACGTCCTCGGTCCGGACGGAGAGGATGTCCACCGCGACGTTCTGGGCGTGGCTGACGAGCGCTCGTGCCTGATCCTCGAACACGAGGCCGGCATCACGGAGGAGGGCGGTGGTCGGCTCGAGCAGGCGCCCCTTGTTGGGCACGGCTAGGCGCAACCGCTCGCGGGTCACCTGCTCGTCCCTAGGGGGACTGCGGCTCGGCGGTCGGTCGGCGCGACAGCGCGAGGCGGTACCCGCCCGCGCCATGGCGCAGCCAGGCGGAGATGCGCGTGATGGTCGCGGTACTGGCTCCCGTCTGGCGCGAGATCTCGGCGTAGTGGCGGCCCTGCTCGAGTAGGCGCACGACCTGCCAGCGCTGTGTCAGGTCGCGAAGCTCACCGAGGGTGCACAGATCGCGGAAGAACGCCTCCGCCTCCGCCCGCGTCCGCAGGGTCAGAACTGTGTCGAAGAGATCGTCGGTCGCTGGGCTTTGCCAGCCCTCTGGTTCGTTGAGCATTCGAGCGGTCCACCTGGGTCGGGGCGGGTATCGTCATGCTATCGTAGTAACGTGCTGCCACGATACCATGCCCTGGTCCTGCCGTGCAAGTGATACCGGCCATCGACTTGCGACGCGGGCGGGTGGTGCGGCTGCGCCAAGGAGACTTCGAGCGGCAACACACGTACGGCGATGACCCGGCGCAGGTAGCCCGCGATTGGGCCGCCCAAGGGTCCGGGCGCCTCCACATCGTCGATCTCGACGGAGCTGTGGCAGGGCATCCCGTCCAGCTCGACCTCATCTCGCGCGTCATCGCGGCGGCCGGCGTGCCCTGCCAGGTGGGCGGCGGTATGCGTGACCTCGAGGCGGCACGCGCCGCACTCACTGCGGGAGCCGATCGGGTTGTCCTGGGCACGGCACTGCTCGACGGCCGCGATCGCGCCGCGGCGCTCATCGCAGGTCTGGGTGCGGACACCGTGATCGCCGCCCTCGACGTCCGTGACGGACGCGCCATGAGGGACGGATGGCGGAATCGTGACAGCAGTGAGACGTTCAAGGTGGCGCTCGATCGAGTGGTCGAGCTCGGGGTGTCCCGGTTCGCCGTGACGGCAGTCGACCGCGACGGAACGCTCACCGGCCCTGACCTCCGCTTGATCGAATGGGTCCGTGGGCGGCTGCGCGGTGCCTATCTCGTCGCTTCCGGCGGCGTCGCTTCGCTGGCCGATCTCAGGCTGCTAACCGATCTCGGCTGCGACGCCGTCATCGTCGGCCGCGCGCTCTATGAGGGCGCATTCACCCTTACCGCCGCGATTCAGGCTGCTGGAGCAAGCTGACCGGGCAGGAAACGGTCTGTCGGATGGAAAGTCCGCCCCCAGGCGCGGGCGTTTGAGAGGGGGAGTTCTGCTCCAGGCGCAAATGCCGTTGGGGCCGCCGCTGGCGGTTCACGCGGCGGATAAGTTGACTCGATCGAGAAGGGCTCGCCCGCCAAGCTCGACGCCATGGGGCGCGTCATGGTCGAGGGCTGATCCTTTTCGGATCGACTGTGGCGCGGCTAGTGACCGCTGTGCCTGCGCCTCTCGGTCGTCTGCGGAGGCAGCGGCGCCGGTCGGCCGAACCGGTAGCCCTGGACGAGGCGGACGTCGAGCTCGGCCATGGTCCGGGCCTCGGCCTCCGTCTCGACACCCTCGGCGATGAGCCGGCGCTTCGTGGTCCGGGCGAAATGCCGCATCCCTGCCACGAGCGCCTGCTTCGCGGGATCGCGGTCGATGCCCCGAATCAGGGAGATGTCGAGCTTCACGAATGCCGGATCAAGCTCAAGGATGTGCCGCAGGCTGGCGAAGCCAGCGCCGGCATCGTCGACGGCCAGGCGCAGCGGGCGGCCAAGCGTCGCGATGCCACTGCGAAACGCCGCATAGTCCCGGACGACGGCATGCTCCGTGATCTCGAGCACGAGTCGGTGCGGCACGTCACGAGGAAGCTCCCTAAGCTCGGCCCCTTGCAATACGAGCTCGGGCGAGACGTTGAGGTGGAGGAACCTGCTCCGGGAGACGCCTTCCCGCGCCGCGCCGATGGCGGCTTTGAGTGTCGCCAGCTCGAGCTCGCGTTCAAGGCCGATCGCGGCCGCATCGCCGAAGCGGCGGTCGGGTGCTGCGCCGTCGGCGAACCTGGTGAGGGCCTCGTAGCCGATCGTCCGGCCGTTCCGCAGGTCGACGATCGGCTGGAACACCGGCGCGAAGGCACGCTCCTCGATGACGGC